>NZ_OZ257132.1:1330000-4796348 GCF_965279025.1 Ancylobacter sp.
CTACGGATCGTCGCCTTGGTGCGCCTTTACCACACCAACTAGCTAATCCGACGCGGGTTCATCCAATGGCGATAAATCTTTCCCCTTGCGGGCTCATACGGTATTAGTCCCAGTTTCCCGGAATTATTCCGTACCATTGGGCAGATCCCCACGTGTTACTCACCCGTCTGCCACTCCCCTTGCGGGGCGTTCGACTTGCATGTGTTAAGCCTGCCGCCAGCGTTCGTTCTGAGCCAGGATCAAACTCTCAAGTTGAATGAGAATTAATCTCGGCTTTGCGTCGCTACGCTCAAAACCTCTTGACGAGGTTGGAACCAGGCACATCCTTCACAGGATGCGCGGCTCCGAGAACGTAAGACCGCCGAAGTCTCATCCGACTTCCCCGACCGAAGCTGGGGAAGTCCGCAAGGACCCCGCCGTCCACGTTTCTCTTTCTTACTCTTCACTTGTCAAAAAGCTGGGCCGAAACCCCGGGATCGAAATCCCACCGGGCCAAAGCCCGAAATTCACGAGAAACCGAAGTCCCTCAACCTATGGGCTCGCACCCACCAGCACATCGAAACCTCCCGTCCGGTTCTCACCGGCCGCCGCAGCCTCACCAAAGTGGGGTGCTTCAGAGGAGCGCCAAACCCGCCGTTGCGGTGGCGCCGCGTCGATGGGCGCTTTATAGGCCCGGCCCTCCGCGCCTGTCAACACCCATCACATCAGAAAAATGACAGGCTGTTGTCAGTGGCCCTGGAGAGGGGTCTTGGCCATCAACTGCTTGTATATGCGCAGCTTTCTTATCCACATGTGGTCCCGGACCGGACGGATGGACGGTAAGAACGGGCAAGCGAAGCATCCTTTTCGTCGCCCGCACGGCGCGCGGGAACGGCCTTGATGGCGCGTGTTTGGGCCCCTTGCCGCCTTTTTCAGCGAACCGCCATCGGCGGCAGCGCGACCACGCTTTCCTCGACGCGGCTGCCCAGCTTCAGCTCCTCCGGCGTTGCGCACAGCCCGATGCGGGCGAGCATTCGGCCAAGGCCGGGTTGGGAGGTGAGCACGGCGAAGGGCACGGCACCAATAAGGCCGATCAGCACCGGCAGGGCCCAGACAAGCGCCCCCGGCGCATACGCATAGAGAAGGCCGCCAAGCCCGCAGCCGAACAGGAACTGCGGCCACAGCCCGGCCAGGGCCGTGCGCCAGGAAAGCCGCGTCGCGTCGCGCACCTGCGCCTCCCAGGTCACCGTTCGCCCAAGCACTAGACCGACCATGAACAGCGCGATCCGGAAGGCCACCACCGGACCAAGCAGGACCGAGAACAGGAATTCGACCGAGGCCCCACCCAACAGCCGACCCGTGCCGCCATAGCGTTTCCGTTCGCCCGCGCGCAGCAGCACGTCGGCGAGGCCGGCGAGTTTCGGCGCGAGGCTCATCAGGAACATGGTGGCGAACAGCGCAAGGCCGAGCGCAGCGGGAAATGGCTGCGCGGTCGGCTGGGTGTCGAACACCTTGAGCGCCGCAAGGCCGATGAAGGCCATCCAGGCGAACGCGCCGACATACATCAGCATCGCCCAGGCGATCTGAAACCGGCTCATCGGCTTCAACCCCGGCAGCGCGATGAGGCGCCAATACTGCATGTTGCCCTGGCACCAGCGCAGGTCCCGGCGGGTGAATTCGGTGAGATGCGGCGGGTTTTCCTCGAAGCTGTCCATCTCCTCCGGCAGCACCCGCACCTCATAGCCGGCGCGGCGCATCAGCACGGCCTCGATCTGGTCGTGGGAGAGGATGTGCCCGGAGAGCGGCCCTTTGCCGGGCAGCACCGGCAGAGAACAGTGCGCCTTGAACGGCGCAATGCGGATGACCGCGTTGTGCCCCCAATAAGGACCGCAATCGCCCGCCCACCAGGACGCGCCCATCGTGTAGGAGCGCATGCCGTGGCGCATGCCGAACTGGAAGATGCGCGCGAAGGGCGAGCGTGACGGCAAACCCACCACCAGGCTCTGCAGGATGCCGAGCCGCGGGTTGGCCTGCATGATGCGCACAAGGCGCAGTATGGTCGCCGCGCCGAGCAGGCTGTCGGCATCGAGCACCAGCATCTGTTCGTGCACGTCGCCCCAGCGTTCAAGGAAATCGCGGATATTGCCGGCCTTGAAGCCCGTATTATCGCTGCGCCGCCGATAGGTGAGGGAAATGTCCGCGCCGAGTGCGGCCCGCCACGCGGCGAAGATTGTCTCCTCGGCCTCGGCGATGGCCGGATCGGTGGTGTCCGACAGCACGTACCACGCGAAGTGCTTGTCGGCGTCGCTGCCGAGCTCCGCCTGCATGGCCTGCAGCCGCGCGAAAGCCCGCGCCGGATCCTCGTTGCGCAGCGTCATCACCACAGCCACACGCGCGGTGATCGGCGCGTTCTCCCCCGCGCGGGCGGCATAGGGATAAACGGAGCGCCGCGCGTCGCCAGGGCCATGCAGCAACCACAGGCCGATCAGCGCGTTCCAGAAACCGAGGATCGTCCAGGGCGTGGAAAGGCAGAAGGCCAGCAGCAGCGCCCCATCCAGCGGCGTGAAGCCGCCATGGGAAAGCAGGGTGGCAAACAGCGCAACCAGGCCGGCATAGGTGACCATGTTGAGCGTGAAGACCAGGAGCCGGCGGCGAAACAGCCGCCGCAGCGATTGCACGCCGGTCGGCGTGCGCCTGTCTACGATCTCGGCGGGGGGCATCAAGCCTTCCGCGACATTCTCATCGAGACTCATGCCTGTACCCTGATCCGCAAACCGGACATGCTGCAAACCCCACCCTAGCTTGTACGCAGCCGGGCGGCCGCGGTTCACGAAAGATGTGGGATCCAACGGCCTGCCCCGCCCGTTATGTGAGGGCGATCCGGCAAAAGGGGGGCGATCCGCGATGGCCGAACCACGTCTCACTGCCGCGCGTCAGCTCTGGAGCGTGGCGCCTTGGCGCTATGAGATGCGTGACGCGCCGCTCGGCGAGCGGTCGGCGGATATGCTGACCGTGCGTGCACTTGCCTCCACCCTCAGTCGCGGCACGGAGCGCCTTGTCCTGGAAGGCCGCGTTCCGCCAAGCGAGTATCAGCGGATGCGTGCGCCGCTACAGAAGGGCGATTTCCCCTTCCCGGTGCAGTATGGCTACCAAAGCGTCGGGGTGGTCGAGGACGGACCGGACGAATGGGTTGGCCGCACCGTCTTCGCCCTCCATCCCCATCAGGACATCTATCTCGTACCCGCCGCGGCAGTTCTGCCGGTGCCCGAGGGCGTTCCTCCCCAGCGGGCGACGCTGGCGGCAAACATGGAAACGGCCCTCAACGCCCTGTGGGATGCCGGCGCCGGTCCGGGCGACCGGATCACGATCGTGGGAGGTGGCGTAATCGGCCTGCTGCTGGCAGGGCTCGCCGCACGTCTTCCCGGCGCCGATGTCACGCTGGTGGACGTGGAACCGGGCCGGGAAGATCTGGCACGCACGCTGGGGGTGGCCTTCACCCTCCCCGACGCCGTACGCGATGATGCCGATATCGTATTCCACACCAGCGCCAGTGCTGCCGGTTTGAAGACCGCCCTCGGCGCCGGCGGCTTCGAGGCACGCATCGTCGAGATGAGCTGGTATGGAGACGCCGCTCCGGCCGTTCCCCTTGGGGAGAGTTTCCACAGCCGGCGCCTGCAACTGATCGGTTCGCAGGTGGGTTCCGTATCAGCGTCGCGGCGGCCACGCTGGACGCATGCGCGCCGGCTCGCCAAGGCGCTCGCTCTGCTGGACGACGCGCGCCTCGACCGGCTGGTCTCGCATGTCGTCCCGTTTGCCCAGGCGCCGGCACGCCTGCCGGAACTTCTGGCCGAAGGGCAGGACGCGCTGGCGATCCTGCTCGATTACCGATGAGGGAAGCCATGTACTGTGTCGAAGTCCGCGATCGCATCATGATCGCCCACTCTCTGCCCGATCCGTTCTTCGGCCCGGCGCAGGGCCTTCATGGCGCGACCTTCGTCGTCGACGTCGCCTTCTTCCGCGAGGAACTGACGGCCCAGAACGTCGTGGTCGACATCGGCGCGGCGCTCGACGTGCTCAAGGCGACGCTGCAGCCGCTGGCCTACCAGAATCTCGACGCCCTGCCGGCCTTCGCGGGAAAACTCACCACCACGGAATTCCTGGCGCGGCATATCTTCGACAATGTGGCCGCCGCCGCCCGCTCCGGTGCGCTGGGGGAGGATGGCCCCGGCCTGGCGAAGATCCGCGTCACCCTGCACGAGACCGATCTCGCCCGCGCCAGCTTCGAAGCCGGCCTCGGCTGAAGGCGCGCAACGTGACCGGCTTCACCTTCGCCATTCCCGGCGATATCGGCCTCCCCACCGGCGGCTATGCCTATGACCGGCGCGTGATCGCGCAGTGCCGGCGCGCCGGCCGAGAGGTGCACCACCTCGTGCTGCCGGCGGGATTCCCGTTTCCCTCGCCCGGCGAACTGGCGGAGAGCGACATCCTGCTGCGGGGGATACCGCCCGGCCTGCCGGTGCTGATCGACGGACTGGCCTTCGGCGCCCTCCCCGCGCCGCTGCTGCGCGGGTTGCGGCGTCCGCTCGCGGCACTGGTGCACCATCCACTGGCGCTGGAGACCGGGCTGAATGAGGGCCAGCGCGCGGCGCTCCTGGCCAGCGAGCGGGCCGCGCTGGCGGAAGCATCCGTCGTGATCGCCACCAGCCCCTCCACAGCCCGGCTGTTGGCGCAGGATTATGGCGTGCCTGGGGATCGACTGAAAGTGGCCGTGCCGGGCACCGATCCCGCGCCCCGGGCGCATGGTACGGGACAGCCGGCCCGCCTGCTCTGCGTCGGCGCGGTCATCCCGCGCAAGGCGCATGGCGTGCTTGTCGACGCCCTTGCCACCCTCGGCTCGCGCGACTGGACCTGCCACATCGTCGGCGCCACCGATCGGGAAGCCGAGGAGACGGCGAGGGTGCGCCAGCGCATCGCGGCGCGGGGGCTCCAGCAACATGTCCATCTGACCGGGGCGATCTCGCCTGAGGCGCTGGCGCAGGAATTCGACGCCGCCGACCTTTTCGTCAGCGCCTCCCTCTTCGAGGGGTTCGGCATGGGCCTGACCGAAGCGCTGGGACGCGGCCTGCCGATTGTGGCGACTCGCGCCGGCGCGATACCCGATACCGTGCCGTTCACGGCGTCCATCCTCGCCTCGCCGAACGATGCCGAGGACCTTGGCGCCGCCATCGACCTGCTGCTGGACGAGCCCGACAGACGGCGCCTGATGGCGGACGCGGCTTGGCGCCACGCGCAGTCTTTGCCCAGTTGGGCGCAGACGGCGTCCATTATTCTCGGCGCCCTCAGGGAGATGCCACGATGAGCGGTTTCGCTGCCGATTGGCTGGCCCTGCGAGAGCCTGTCGACCACATCTCGCGAAATGAGGAAGTGGCGAGCCGGATGCGCGCGCATTTCACCGGCCGCGCCGCGCTGACCGTCGTCGATCTCGGCTGCGGCACGGGCTCCAATCTGCGGGGCCTGGCGGCTGACCTCCCGCGCCGCCAGCATTGGCATCTGATCGACGGTGACCCTGCCTTGCTGGCGCGCGCGCGCCAGTGCCTCGCCGACTGGGCCGAGGATGCGCGGCCGAACGGCGCCGGTCTCAGCCTTAAAAAGAACGACTGCCAGATCGACGTGGCCTTCGAATGCGCAGACCTGACCGTTCGCAACCTTGATTTCGGCGATGTCGGGGCTGACCTGGTGACCGCCGCGGCGCTTTTCGATCTCGTATCCGAGCCCTGGCTGGAGCGCCTGGTTGCTCAACTGGCTGAAGGGCGGATCCCGCTCTATGCCGTGCTGAACTATGACGGCGCGGCGCAGTGGCGGCCCTCGGACGCCCTCGACGAGCGTGTGATTGCTGCGTTCAACCGCCATCAGCGCGGCGAAAAGGGTTTCGGCCCGGCGCTCGGGCCGGCGGCGGGCGAGGCACTGGCGCATCTTCTCACCCAGCGCGGCTATAAATCATGCTCGGGCGGCAGCCCGTGGGAACTCGGCCCCGCCCATTCCGACCTGATCGCCGCGCTCACCGCCGGCTTCGCCGAGGCCGCAGGCGAAATCGAGCCCGACCATCACATGGCCTACGCGCAATGGGGGCGCAGCCGCGCGAACGCGCCGGCGGTGACAATCGGGCATCAGGACATCTTCGCCCATAGCTGAACGTGTAGACCGCTTCAGAGCGGTGGCCACATGCGCCGCATGACGCCGTCGCGCTTGACGAAGCGATGGCGCAGCGCGGCGGCGATATGCAGGAGCGCGACGATGCCGAGACCCTGCGCCAGCAAGCCATGCAGGCCGAGGATCCGGTTTGCCAGTCCCTCGTCGGGCGACAGGATCGCCGGGAGATTGAAAAGGCCGAACACGTCGAGGGCCGGATAGGCGGAAATGCCGGCCCAGCCAAGCAGGGGCACCACGAGCAGCAATATATAGAGAAGAGCGTGCACAGCACCCGACGCCGCGCGCTCCAGAGGCGTCAAGGCGGCAACGGGTGGCGGCGCCCCCCGCCGCAGTCGCACCAGCACCCGCAGGACGATCAGCCACAGCACGATGAAGCCGAGCAGCTTGTGCAGGCTGTAGAGCGAGCCGGTGGTCGCGTCGAAATTCGTCGCCTCGCCACGGGCGACCATATAGAGGCCGAGCGGGATCAGGCACAGGACGAACAGGGCAACCGCCCAGTGCAGCAGGCGCGGGAGAGTCCTGTAGCGTGGCGGGGCAGCCGATGCCGTATCTGCGTCAGAGACCGACATGCCTGCCTCCCGGGGATGTACTGCGCAGATCGCAGTCGCAGAGAATATTGCCGTCGTCGAGCAGATAGGTCCAGGAGCGCGGGCGCAGGGCCTCGTCGACGCCGTCGATCGGCTTGAGGTTCAAACCCGGCCGCCCCGAGCCGAGGATGATGGGGGCGAAGCAGATATGCAGGCGGTCGACCAGCCCGGCATCGATGAACCGCGAGATCGTCGACGCCCCGCCTTCGATCAGAATCGTCCGGTGTCCACGGGCGGCGAGGGCCTCGATCAGCCGTTCCGGCTCGAACACATCAGGCGCGTTATCCGAACCGATGCGGTCGACATCTCTCGGCCATCCCGTCGGGTCCTCCGAGAACACAATCCGGTTACATCCATCCGCGTCCAGCCATTTGGCGTCGCGCCGCGAGCGGCCGGACCTGTCGATGACCGCCCGGGTGGGGCTGCGCCCGGGAACGCGCCGCGTGGTGAGCCGGGGATCGTCGGCCACCACGGTGCCGACGCCGACGACAACCACATCCGCCATGGCGCGCAGGCGGTGCAGGTGATCGAGGCCCGAACAGCCGTTGATATCGCGGGATTTTCCTGTCGGGGTGGCGATCCGCCCGTCCAGCGACTGCCCGAGCTGAGCGACGACGAAAGGCGCTTCCCGCTCCCGCAGAATCGGCTCGTAAAGGGCAGCAAGCGGATCGGTCGGTATTTCGCGACGGTTCAAGGAGGGCTCCCGCAGTTCGATGCAGTCTATCGCCAGACGCCGTGCGCCGACAGGACGGCCCATCCGCACGCGGCACACACAGCTATTACGTGCGAACGGCCGAAATGGAGCCGCCAGGCGAGGCAAAAGATGAGGGGTTGGCCCCGCGCTCCTCGCCGGAACCCTGCTCTCCGCCATTTGCCGTTGCGCCGGGGCCGCCGCCTGTGGGAGTGAAGGCTGGGCCGGGACGACCAATGGGCGGAACACATTATGAAGGTGGCGATCGTTCATTACTGGCTCGTCGGCATGCGCGGCGGCGAGAAGGTGCTGGAAGCCATCTGCCGCCTGTTTCCCGAGGCCGACATTTTCACCCATGTCTGTATTCCCGAGGCGATCAGCCCGCTGCTGCGCACGCACCGCATCCGCGAGACCTCGGTCGGGCGCCTGCCCTTCGCGGGACGGCTCTACCAATCCTACCTGCCCTTTATGCCGGGCGCGCTCGAGGCTCTGGACCTGAGCGGCTACGATCTCGTCATCTCCAGTGAAGCAGGCCCCGCGAAAGGGGTCATCGCCGCTCCCGACGCGTTCCACCTTTGCTATACGCACTCCCCCATGCGCTATCTCTGGGATCAGTATCATACCTACCGCAACGGGGCGGGGCCGCTCGCGAAGCTGATGATGCCGCTGCTCGCGCCGCCGCTGCGGGTGTGGGATGTGACCTCGGCCGCACGGGTCGACACGTTTCTGGCGAATTCAAATCATGTGGCGGCGCGCATCCGCAAATACTGGCGGCGTGACGCTGAAGTTCTTCACCCGCCCGTCGACGTGGCGGCCTTCGCCCCGGTTCCTGCCGCGGAGCGCGGTGACTTCTATCTCTGGGCCGGCGAACTCGTGCCCTATAAGCGCCCGGACATCGCTATTGAAGCGTTTCGGCAGCTCGGCCTGCCGCTCGTGGTGATTGGCGGGCCGGACAAGGCGCGCAAGCGCCTGGAGGCATCCCGTCCCGCCAATGTGACATTCCTCGGCAAGGTCGATTTCGCCACGTTGCGCGCGCACATGGCGCGCTGCAAGGCGCTGATCTTTCCGGGCGAGGAGGATTTCGGCATGGTGCCGGTCGAGGTCATGGCCTCGGGCCGCCCGGTGATCGCCTATGGGCGCGGCGGCGCGCTGGAGACCGTGCTCCATGGCGAGACCGGCTTTCTGTTCAACGACCAGTCCGTGGAGGGTCTCGTGACGGCGGTGCGCGACTTCGAGGCCTCCGGGCTGGGGGACCTCGATCCCGCCAGGCTGGTTGCCCATGCCGCCCGCTTCGATGAAACGACCTTCCGCCAGGGCTTTCAGGCCACATTGGCGGCTGCCGGCATCAAGGTTCCCTAGCGCCGAATTCGAGCGAAGCTAAGCCACGATCGGCTCCTTTCAATCGATTTGACGCTAATATCCTGCTTCCCGAGAATCGCAGCTTGTCGCGGGCGCTGCATCACTCAGCTGGGCGCGCTATGAGCCTCGACATCTGCATCAATGGACGATTCCTGGTCGATACGCCTGCAACCACCTACGCGGTGGCCCGGCATCTGACGCACGCCCTCGGGGCCTTGCTTGCCTCCGAGCGCGAACATCGCCGCGAGATCAGCCCGAAGGTGATCGCTCCCCCCAATGCGGCGCCGGCTGCCGTCACGGCGCTGGAACTGCCGGTGGAGCGTGTCGGGCCGCTGTCGGGAAACCTGTGGGAGCAGGTTCTCCTGCCCCATCACGTCAGGGGACGGCTGCTGCTGAACTTCGCGGCGCGCAGTCCCTTGGTCTCCCGCCATGCGCTGACGATGGTGCATGACGCCCAGGTTTTCACGGCACCCGATTCCTATGGATGGGCTTTTCGGGAGACGCTGAAAGCGAATATTCGCGTCGCCGGGAAGAGACAGCTTGGGCTGCTGACGGTCTCTGACTTCTCGAAGGCAGAGCTCGCAGGATTGGGGATTGCCCCGCCGGAGCGAATCCACGTCATCTATAATGGCGTGGATCACATCCTGCGCCACGCGCCCGATGACACGATCCTGCCGCGGCTTGGCCTGACGTTTCGCGGCTATGCACTGGCGTTGTCCAACCTGCAGCCGCACAAGAATATCGGCCTGCTCCTTCGCACCTTCGCAAGCCCCGACATGGCCGGTCTCAAGCTCGTCCTGGTCGGCGGCGCCACGCGGGAGGAATTCGTCGCCCGCGGCATGCAGCCACCGGAGAACGTGATCTTCGCCGGGCGCGTCTCGGATGGCGAGATGCGCAGCCTGCAGACGCAGGCGCTGGCGGTGTGCACGCCGTCCCTTACCGAGGGGTTCGGCCTGCCCCCCGTCGAAGCGATCTTCCTAGGTACCCCCGGCGTCATCGCGCCCTGCGGCGCGCTCCCCGAAGTGTGCGGCCCCGGGGCGCTGCACGCCGATCCGCGCGACCCCTCCGCCTGGAAGGACGCCCTGTTGCGGCTGCGCGACGATCACGACCTCCACGCCAGCCTCGCCCGACAGGGACAGGCCTTCGCGGCCCGGTTCACATGGAAGGCCGCCGCCGAACGGCTGGTCGAGATCATCGACGATCACGGGGGATAGATCGCGGGTGCCGCCGCGAAACGCGACGACGTGACCCCGCACGAATGGCGACGCGGCTTTGCCAGCATAACCGGGGATCTGGGCTCACGGAGCCCAAAACGACAAAAGCCCCGCTGGCGCGAGGCTTTCTGACGTAGGGAAATTTGGAGCGGGCGATGGGATTCGAACCCACGACCCCAACCTTGGCAAGGTTGTGCTCTACCCCTGAGCTACACCCGCCCGCTCCGTCGTCCAGTACCGCGTTGGCTGCGGCCCCGAACGGGCCGTCTCTATGCCCCAGCCTCGCGGAGAATGCAACGGGCTTTCGCAGGTTTTCTCACAGGCTGATGACAGGTCGTCCCCGGCCTTGCCGCGCAGGGCGGGGAGGTCAAAGGTTGCGATGCGTGAATACATCGGCGAGGCGCGCGCCATCCCCGGCGCGCTCCAGCCGGCAGTGATGGGCGAGCCCGCCGGCATCGCGCCGGGAGGCGAGGCGCCGGACCACCACGCGCTCGCCGGGATCGATATTGCCGTGGAAATACACCTCGCGCGACCGCGTGCTGGCGAGCGGCGCGCGGCGGCTGTCGAACTGCCATTCGGCCCGGTCGATGAAGGCGATGAAACTGGAGAAATAGAGGAAGCCGGCACCGTTGAAATCCTGCGCCGGACAGGGATCGATCTCCAGAACCGCCCTCGCCGCCTCGTCCGGCTCCAGACCGAAGCGTGCCTCCGCCTCCCCCCGACCGGCGCGGAAGGCGGCCGCGCGGGCGGCAAGTCCCGTGGCTTCCGGCCGGTCCGGCGGGGGAAAGCCGTCCAATGCCACGCGCGCCACCGTGTGGTTGCCCCCGCCCGGTGCGCGGCGCACGAAGGCCGACACCAGATGCACTGTGCCGATGGGACGTCCGGCGCTGGTGAGCGTATGGCGGCTGGCGCATTGGGTGCGCGAGATCCGGCGGATCTCGCTGCGGACGGTTATCCGGTCGTTCTCCCTCACGCGGGCGAAATCGGCGTCCGTCACTGACAATGCGCTGAAGGCGGCATAGACCGGCTCGCCGCTGGCATCGCGGAAATCGGGGACGGCGCGGCCTGCCATCTGCGCCAGCCCCATCCAATGGCGATGGCCCAGTTCCTTCAGCAGCCACGTCTCCGACAGGCCCGCCAGGCAGAGCTGCGGCATGCCGAGCAGCAGCGTCTCCTCGCAGACCGGCGCGGCAGTCACGGCGAACGCGTCGGGAGGCAGCGCGACATTCATGCGGCGCTGTCCTGTCCGGCGCGGGCGGCCCGCGCGGCGATGTGGGAAACGATGTGGGCGGCGTCGCGCCCCACGCTGCCGAAACGCCCGGAACCCCAGCTGTGCAGCCAGGGCAGGCCGACAAAGTACACCCCCTCGCGCAAAGTGATGCCACGCCGGTGCTGGGGATGGCCGGCGCCATTGAACACCGGTGCGTCAAGCCAGCGGAAATCGGGCCTGAACCCGATGCACCAGATGATGGAGGCAATGCCGGAAGCCGCGAGATCCAGCTCCGGACGCTCCCCCTCCGGTCGCCAGACAGCCTTGTAGACGGATGGCGGCGGCGCCTCCAGGCCGTTCGCGGCTATATGCTTGTCGATGGCGGCGTTGATGCCGTTATAGGTCTTGTCGGCGTCGTCGAGCGCGCTGACGAGGTTGGTATCGAAGAGCAGGCTGGCGCCGTCATAGTCCCGCAGCGCGCCGTAAAGCTCCATCCCCTGGCGGGCGAACAGGCGCAGGTCGATGTCCCGCCCGCCATCCCGGCCGGTCACGTAGTGATTGGTGTTGTCGCGCACCCCCTCGCGCAGGGGATGCTGCTCCACCGGCATGTCGTAATAGCCCATGTCCGCAAGCCAGGAGACGACGTCGCGGCCGCGATAGAACCTTGCGCAGCGAGGGGCATTGCCGACGGCCAGGTGCACCTTGCGGCCGGCGAGGTGCAGGTCCTCGGCGATCTGGGCGCCGGACTGGCCGGAGCCGACGACCAGCACCGGCCCCTCGGGCAACTGGTCGGCGTTGCGGTACTGCGCGGAGTGGATCTGCGCGATCACCGGCGGCAGGCGCTCGGCCATGCGAGGCACGATCGGCTCGTGATAGCCGCCGGAGGCCACCACGACATTGTCGGCGCTGACGTCTCCCGCGCTGGTGGCGACATGGAAGCCGCCCTCGGCCCGTGGAGTGACCCGTCGAACGCTGACCCCTTCGCGGATCGGCGGATCCACCTTGGCGCGGAACTCCCTGAGGTAGCTGAGGATTTCGTCCTTCCGCATGAAGCCGTCAGGGTCCGGCCCGGCATAGGGATGGCCCGGCAGGTCGCATTGCCAGTTCGGCGTGACGAGGCTGAAATTGTCCCAGCGCTGGCTCTCCCAGGCGTGCATGGCGCGCTGCTTTTCCAGCACCAGATGGGCGATGCCCTGCTGGCGCAGATGGTAGCTCGTGGAGAGCCCGGCCTGCCCGCCGCCGACGATGACAACCGGGTAATGCGCAATGCCGTTCTCGTTCATGGCGTTTTCTCCGGGGCTCATGCGTCGAAGCTCTCGACGGCGACGCGGGCGTCGGGGAGGGTTGAATAGGTGCGCCCGGCGGCCTCGATGCGGGCGAGTTGGCCGAGTGCGCGCGAGCAGGGAAAGCCGTAGCGCGCCTCCACCCGGGCGCTGGCGATGCCGAGTGCCTCGCGGGATTTTTCAAGGAATTCCAACAGCTTGTAACTCTCGCCGGGGACGAAATAGTCCTTGATGACCAGAGAGGGCGAGTAACAGCCCTCACGGGTGCCGTCCGGCCAGCGGATGGTGAAGCGCATTTCAGGCATGAACAGCCTCCGCGAGATTCGCATAGGTGGGCAGGTGCGCCCGCGCGGTCGCCGCCCAGTCGTGCCGGGCGGCGACGGAGGGACCGAGGGCTTTGAGACGGGCGCGATTTTCGGGTTTCAGCGCCAGCATCAGCGCGTCGGCGATGGCGCCGGCATGGAGCGGATCGCACCAGACCGTCTCGCCCTCGCCGATATGCTCGGTGAAGGGCGCGATGCGGGAGATGACGGTGGGAACGCCCGACGCCATCGCCTCCAGCGCCACCAGGCCGAAGCCCTCCTTCACCGAGGGAAAGGCGAGCACATGGGCCAGCCGGTAGAGCGCGGGCATGTCCTCCTGCGCCAGCGCCCCGGTGCGCAGGACGGCGCCCTCGGGCAGGCCGGAGGTGGCGAGAGCGGCCTCGAACTGTTCGAGATAATCCTTGTGATCCAACAAGGTAACCCCACCCGCAATGACCAGCTGAGCGCGTGGGTGCATGGCGCGGAGCTGGAGGAAGGCCTCCAGGATCCGCCTTGTGTTCTTGCGCGGCTCCACCCCGCCGACGCTGAGCACGACGGGGCCGGCACCAAGGCCGAGCCGGGCGGCCAGCGCGGCTTCGCGGCCATCGGGGAGCGGGGAAAAGCGCCCAACATCTACGCCGTTGCCGACGAGGACGGCCTCCAGCCCGAAGGTCTCGGCGACAAGGCCTTGCCACAGGGCGCTCACGACAAAATGCCGGTCGGCGGCGAGGATCGACCGGTGTTGCAACGCCAGCAAAGCGGGATCACGGAAGGCGTCGACATGGTGGACGGTACGGGCGAAGCCGGGGATCAGGCCGTGCTCCTTCAGGGTCGCCAGCGCATTGCCGGAAATGCCGTCCTGGGCATGGAAGACATCGAAGCGGCGATGCTCTAGGGCATTGAAATGGCTCATATATTCATCGGCGCGCTGGCGCACCATCGCGGCCACATCCGAGCCGGCGGGTGCGGCGGGCACGCTCACCGTGGCGCACAGGCTGGGGCGGAAAAAGCCGGCCCCCCTTGGGTCGGGAGCGTGCACCACCGCCTCGCAACCCAGCCTTACCAACGCATCGCCGAGTTCCAGCGCGTGGACGACGCCACCGCGCGGATTGGTGGAATGGGCAAGGATGGCGATGCGAAGGGGCCGGCGCAGCGAACGCGTCATGCGGCGTCCCCCACGACTGCGGGCGCTGCTGCCTCATCAAGCTGCAGAACGGCCGGTCCGCAGCCGAGCAGGCTGCGGCGCTCGAAGTCCCAGATCGTCTCGCGCGCCGCGCCGCTGGCCACCACCACGCGGCGGTCCGCCGTCACCCTGCCGATGGCGGCGGCGGCGATGCCGCGCCGGTGGAAGGCGGACAACAGCGCCGGCAGATTCGTCTCGGTAGCCGAGAGCAGGTAGCCATAGCTGGGGAAGCTCATCAGCCAGCGCGCCGGATCGACCCCCTCGGGCGCCGGCACCTTCGCAAGGTCGATCTCCACCCCGACGCCGGAGCACTCGGCCAGCATGGCGGCGGTGCCGACCAGCCCGCCCTGGCTGATATCCTTGGCGGCGCGGGAGAGCCCGGCCTCGGCGATGAAGGGCAGCACCTCGAGATCGCCGCGCAGCCGCTCCGCCGGGGCATCGGTCGCCGCCTCCCAATTGGAGAACGGCTCGCGGTAGCGCCCGCGCAGGTCGAGGGCGGCGACCAGCGTCTCGCCGGGACGGGCGTCGAAGGAGGTGAGCAGCCGCGAGGCCCGGCCCAGCACGGCGACGGAGAGCTGGCCGCGATCGGTCGCCAGATTGGTATGGCCGCCGACAATGGGCACCCCGAAGCGGGCGGACGCCGCGCGCAGCCCCTCCAGCACCGGGGTGGCGCCGTCCTCGCCCTTGGCCCACACCGCATCGACCACGGCGAGCGGGCGCCCGCCCATGGCGGCGATGTCGGACAGGTTGACCATCACCCCGCACCAGCCGGCGAACCACGGATCGCCGGCGACGAACGCGTTCATGAAACCTTCGATGGCGAACAGCAGGTAGCCATCGCCATCGGGAATCGCCGCGCAGTCGTCGCCCACCGGCACGGCGCCCGCCCCGCTCAGGCCCAGCCGCGCGGCGGCCACGGCGATGTCGGCCTTCGCCGCCATGCCGGTCGAGGCGCGCAGCCGGGCGGCGAGAGCCTCGAAGGCTGTGGCGGAAAGCGCGAGCGAGGCCATGTCACGCCGCCTTTCGCAGCGTCGAGGCGCGGGACGGCGCGCGGAAGCCGGTCTCGGCGTCGAGCAGCGGCGGGTAGAAGCCGAGGTCGGCCTGCATGAGGACATGCGGGCGGCCGTGCAGTTGCTTTTCCTCCACCACGCTCCAGTGCAGGCGGCGGAACAGCAGGGCGTTCTGGCTCTGCACATGGGCGAGGAATTTCGTCGCGCCGCGCGCATGGGCGGAGGAGACGGCGAGGCGGATCAGCGCCGCTCCGAGCGCGCCGACCTTGCGATAGTCCTGCGCCACCGCGAGGCGCGAGCCCCACCACGTGCCCGGCTCGCTCTCATGGATGCGCACCGTGCCGACCACATCGTCGGCCAGCAGGCCGAGCAGCGACACGGCGACGAGGGGAATGGCGGCGGCGTCGATGGCGTCGCGGTCGTCACCGGCGAACAGGCCCTGCTCCTCGCAGAACACCTGGTGGCGCAGCTGCGCCGCACCGCGCTTCTCCCAGGTCTGGGTGGCAAACTTCACCTGGAAATCGGCGGCGAGGAAAGGACGGAAGGTGCCGTACATCATGCGCAGCCCCTTTGCTGCATATTCACTGGCCGCATATCCCCCATTGCGGCGCCCCGTCGTTCATAGGTGGAGAGTGCCGAGCAGGCGCCGCATTTGGCGCAGCCGGCCTTCACCTCGATGGACTTCAGCCCGGTGGCGAGCAGCATTCCCGAGAGCGGGCCGAGGATGGAGTTCATGAAGGCGGGCGAGGGCGTCGGGTGGCTCTCCAGCGGCGTGCCGGAGATGGGCACGAAGGGCACGACGAAGGGATAGACGCCCATGCGGGTCAGCCGGTCGCAGACGGAGAGGATGTCGTCTCGCGAATCGCCGAGCCCGGCGAGGATATAGGTGGAGACCTGGCCCCGCCCGAACACCGGCACGGCGGCGGCGAAGGCCTCGAAATAGCGCTCCACCGACACCTGCGCCTTGCCGGGCATGATTTGATGGCGCACCTCTTCGGTGCAGGCTTCCAGATGCATGCCGAGCGCGTCGGCGCCGGCGGCGTGCAGGCGGGCGAACCACGCATTGTCGTCGGGCGGCTCGCACTGCACCTGGATCGGCAGGTTCACCGCCGCCTTCACCGCCCGCGCACTCTCGGCCAGAATCGCCGCGCCCCGGTCCTTGCCGGGCGGGGTGCCGGTCGTCATCACCATGTGCTTGACGCCGTCGAGCTCGACGGCGGCCTTGGCGACTTCGGCCAGCTGGGCCGGGGTTTTGCGCTCGATGGTGCGGCCGGCGGCGAGCGACTGGCCGATGGCGCAGAACTGGCAGGTCTTGGTGCGGCTCTGGTAGCGGATGCAGCTTTGCAGCACCGTGGTCGCCAGCACGTCGCGCCCGTGCAGCACGGCGATCTTGGAATAGGCAATGCCGTCCGCGGTGGTCAGGCCGTAGAATTTCGGCTGGAGCGGAAACGACACCTCGCCCAGCGCCAGCCCGTCGCGGCTGATGCGGCTGCGGCCGAAGGCATCCGGCTTCTCCACGAGATAGGGGCTCTCGAAGGCCGGCGCGGTGTGCACCGGCACCATCACCGTCATGCCGTCAATGGTCAGCGCCTTGTGGTCCGACGGCCCGGCCCCGCCCCGGCGCGATTGTGCGCCGGCGCTGGGGTCAACCAGCCGCACCCCGTAGGACTGCAACTCGTTGATCAGCTGCTCCGTCGGCAACGGCCGCAGATCGGTGGCCGGGACTATCGGTTTCATCGGAAACGCTCCCTGTCAGGACGGGGAAGGTGGCCCCGGCGTGGGTGTGGACGGGCACGGCGGGGCGGTCGTCATGGTTGAGGCTGAGGAGTTCCGGCCGGGCATAATGGCCGACCGAATCCATCATCCGCTTGCGCTTGGTGATGAGGCCCATGTCGAGATCGGCGATGAGGATGCCCTCGCCCGAGGTCAGCGGGGGCACGACATGGCTGCCCTCGGGGGAAATGATCGCGCTCATGCAGCCGCCGGTGAGGGCCTTGCGCAGCTTCTCCTCCGGGCAGATGCGGGCGATCTGTTCGTCGGTGAGCCAGCCGGTGGCATTCACCACGAAGCAGCCGGATTCCAGCGCGTGGTGGCGGATCGTCACCTCGATCTGCTCGGCGAAGATCGGCCCCACCAGCGAGCCGGGAAACTGGGCGACGTGGATTTCCTCGTGCTGGGTCATCAGCGCGTAACGGGCCAGCGGGTTGTAGTGCTCCCAGCAGGCCAGCGCGCCGACGCGGCCCACCGCCGTCTCGACCACTTTCAGCCCGGCGCCGTCGCCCTGCCCCCAGATCATCCGCTCGTGGAAGGTGGGGGTTATCTTGCGGCGCTTGAGCTTCAGCGAACCGTCGGCATCGAAAATGAGCTGGGCGTTGTAGAGCGAGCCATGGTCGCGCTCGTTCACCCCCAGCATCACCACGACGCCGAGCCGGCGGGCGGCGGCGGCCACCGCCTCGGTCACCGGGCCGGGCACGACGACGCCGTTTTCATAGAGCCGCAGATGCTCCGCCCCGGTGAGAACCGGGGGCAGCACGAAGGAGAAATAGGGATACCAGGGCAGGAAGGTCTCGGGGAACACGACGAGCTGCGCGCCCTTGCCCGCCGCCTCGTCCAGCGCGGCGAGCACGCGGGCGAGCGTGCCCTCCAGGCTATCGAGGGAAGGGGCGATCTGTACCGCGGCGACGCGGACCACCCGCTTTTCTGCGCTGGGCCTTTCGACCATGTCGATTCTCCTTGCCTCTGGCCGTCGTCCCGGGCGGCGGCACGGCCGGCGGTCCGGGATCGCCCTTTCGCCGGGGCCGATCCCGGCTCTCGCTTCGCTCGGCCGGGATGACGGAATCCCGTCACGGCGTCCCGGTCACAGTGTCCAGGTGTCGAGGATGAAGGCGTTGTCGCGCCGGTGCAGCAGCACGATGTCGAGCACGTCCAGCGGGCTGACCGGGATGATGCCCGGGATCAGCGCGCCCTCGCCATGGCCGTACAGCGCCTGCAGGGCGAAGCGGCAGGCATAGACCTTGCCGCCATCGTTCAGGATCTTCTCGATGCGGTTGTTGAAGTTGAGATGGCCGGGAAAGGCCTCGTCGCCGAGCTTGGGGAAGCCGCGCTGCACGCCGAGGGTGACGCCGGGCCCGTAAAGCAGCACCGAGGTCTCGAAGCCCTTCTGGATCAGGCGCGAGGCCTGCAGGAGATTCACGAGGCCGATCGAGCCCTCGAAGGCGACGGTGTGGAAGGTGACGAGCGCCTTCTCGCCCGGCGCGGCTTTGACGTCCTCGAACTTCTTGTCTTCGTAGTCGACGAGGATGTCGCCCTTCTGGTGGGCCGGCGCGGTGATGGTGGCCATGTCGCTCTCCTTGGCTCTGAGGGGCCGGCTCTGCGCCGGGGGTACGCCAGGGAAATTGCAATCAATGTGCCAATTGACAGAATGCCAAAAGAATCATCAAAACAATCATTTTACATACAATACTACAGTCAATATCGCGTGAGTAGGCACATCGGGGTTGGTGAGAAAGCGGGCGGACGCTTAGAGAAACGGCGGGACATTGCCCGCTTGCTGCGCATGCGACGGCGTCGGGTCCGGTACATGCCTTACGCAGCAAGTTGTGGACCAGTGGTGACACGCCACCTCTGCAACATTATACAGTCAATTATGATCGGCTATGCTGGGGGCTGTCATCCCGGCCGAGCGGTGCGAGAGCCGGGATCGCGACAAGGCCCGGCAGACGGTCCCGGATCAGCCTTGCGGCCGCCCGGAATGACGACAAGCAAAGTGACGAAGCAATGGCCGACTGGATTCCTGACCTCGCCCGCTCCGACAAGCCGCGCTACCTCGCCATTGCCGATCTGATCGGCGAGGACATCCGCGCCGGCCGGCTGGCGGTGGGCGACCGGCTGCCGCCGCAGAGAAAGCTGGCGGCCCGGCTCGACATCGACTTCACCACCGTGGCGCGCGGCTATGTCGAGGCGCAGAAGCGCGGCCTCGTCGAATCCCGAGTCGGTCAGGGCACTTTCGTCACCGGCGCGCCGCGCCCGAAGACACGGAGCCCCAGCGCGCCCAAGCCCGGCACGGTCGATCTCTCGATGAACCTGCCGCCCGAGCCGGACGACCCGGCGCTCATCGAGCGCATGCAGGACGGGCTGGCGGAAGTGGCGCGCGATCTGGTGGCGCTGCTGCGCTACCAAGGCTTCGGCGGAACAGCAGCCGACAAGGACGCGGCGTCGTCCTGGCTCGGCCGGCGGGCGCTGGTGCCGGCGCAGGAGCGCATCTTCGTGACGCCGGGGGCGCATCCGGCGCTGCTTGGCATTTTCGGCCTGCTGGCCCGGCCGGGCGACCTGATCCTGTGCGAGGCGATCACCTATCCCGGCGTGCGGGCCATCGCCGCCCAGCTCGGTATCAAGCTGCACGGCCTGCCGATGGACCGCGACGGCATCGACCCCGACGCCTTTGCCACCGCCTGCCGCGAGATGGCGCCCAAGGCGCTCTATCTCAACCCGACGCTGCAGAACCCGACCACGCTGACCATTCCCGAGGAGCGGCGCGAGGCGATCGCCAAGGTGGCGCGGCGCTTCGGCGTGCCGATCGTCGAGGACGACGCCTATGGCTTCGTGCCGCCGCACGGGCCGCCGCCCTTGGCGGCCATCGCGCCGGACCTCACCTGGCACATTGCGGGGCTGGCCAAATGCATCGGCGCCGGCCTGCGCGCGGCCTATGTCGTGGCGCCGGAAGCGCGCGCCGGCTACCCCTTCGCCAGCGCCCTGCGCACCGCCAATGTGATGGCCTCGCCGCTGACCACGGCGCTGGCGACGCGCTGGATCGAGGACGGCACCGCCGACACGCTGCTGCGCTTCATCCGCACGGAATCCGCCGCCCGGCAGGCGCTGGCGAGCGAAATCCTGCCCCCCGGCAGCTTCCGCGCCGACCCGCTGAGCTTCAATCTCTGGATCGAGCTGCCCGCGCCCTGGACCCGCTCGGCCTTTGTCGGCCACATGCGCTCCACCGGCATCGGCGTGGTGGCGAGCGACGCCTTCACCGCCACCGGCCCGGCGATCGAGGCGGTGCGGGTGTGCCTGGGTGGCCCCGCCACCCGCGCGCAGATCCGCTCCGCGCTGGACTTCATGGCCCACGCGCTGGAGGAATCGCCCGAGGTGGTGTCCTCGGTGATGTGAGGGGGCGCCCTTCAAGGCCGGCGACCAAGGGGGAGCACGCACCCGTCCTGCGTCCTTCGAGGCCCGGCCTACGGCCGGGCACCTCAGGATGACGGGCGTCGGCACCCCCGTCATGCTGAGGCGCCGGCCGAAGGCCGGCCTCGATGCACGCACCACTCGCCCCTGATCGCCGTCATGGCCGGGCTTGACCCGACCATCCATGATTTCGTGCGGTGCGGACATCCCGGGACGTCGTGGATCCCCGGGCCGAGCCCGGGGATGACGGTGGGCAGGGCGGGGATGCCGCACCCCTCACGCCAGCGCCAGCGCCGCCTCCAGCAGCCGGTCGACATCGCTCTCGCTGGTGGCGAAGGAGGTGACGAGGCGCACCACGCCCTCGCCCCAGCGCTCGGTGTAGAAGCGGAAGCCCTGGCCCAGCAGCCCGTCGATCATCGGCTGCGGCAGGCGCACGAACAGCATGTTGGCCTCCACCACGCCCTGGATCTCCACCCCGGCGATGCCGGCGAGCCCGGCGACGAGCCGCGCCGCCATGGCATTGGCGTGGCGCGCATTGGCGAGCCAGAGGTCGCCGTCGAGATAGGCGTCCATCTGCGCGGCCAGGAACCGCATCTTGGAGGAGAGGTGCCCGCCGCGCTTGCGCCGGAACGCCAGTTCGCCGGCGCGGGCCGGGTCGAACAGCACGATGGCCTCCACACCCATGGCGCCGTTCTTGGTGGCGCCGAAGGAGAGAATGTCGACCCCGGCCTTCCAGGTCATTTCCGCCGGGCTCGCGCCGAGCGCCGCCACGGCATTGGCGAAGCGCGAGCCGTCCATGTGCAGGGGCAGGCCGGCGTCGCGGCACACCGCGCCGATGGCGGCGGTCTCTTCCAGCGAATAGAGCGTGCCGAGCTCGCTGGCCTGGGTGATGGAGACACAGGAAGGCTGCACGCAATGCACGTCGCCCCGGCCGAGCCGGGCGGCCCGCGCCAGCGCGTCGGCGTCGATCTTGGCGTCTGCGCCCGCCACGTGCATGAGCTTGGCGCCGCCGGTGAAGAATTCCGGCGCGCCGCATTCGTCGTTTTCGATATGGCTGTCGGCATGGCACAGCACCGCCCCCCAGGGCGGGGTCAGCACGCTGAGGGCCAGCGCATTGGCAGCGGTGCCGGTGGAGACCAGCAGCACGCGCACCTCGCGCTCGAACAGCGCGGAAAGCCGCGCCTCGACACGTTCGGAAAGCGTGTCGGCGCCATAGGAGGGCATCGCCCCCTCATTGGCGGCCGCGAGCGCCGCGAGGATGGTGGGGGAGATCCCGGCGACATTGTCGCTGCCGAAGCCGGGCGGGCGGGAGGAAGGGGTGTCGGTCACGGCGGGTCCTGGGGAGAGATGGCGGAGCGTGCGCTAGGGGGAAACCGGCCGGCCGGCCATTGTCAATGGCCCGCAGGCGCCGTTGACTGCGTCACTTGCCGGATGGCGCGTGCCGGCATGGCGGGTTTAACTGGCGCCCAATCGTTTCAAGTGAAGCCCATGAGTGCCATCGACCACGTCGTCGCCGACCAGGAAGCCGTGTTCCGCCTGCTCGCCGACCCCGCCACGCACCCGGCCCTCGGACCGGAGGCGAGCGTCAGCCGCATCGATACCCATGGCGCGGTGGTCTTCCTCGCCGGCGCGGAGGTCTACAAGGTCAAGCGCGCGGTGCGCTTCTCCTTCATGGATTTTTCCACGCTGGAGAAGCGCCGGCGGGCGAGCGCCCGGGAAGTGGAGCTGAACCGCGCCACCGCCCCCGGCCTCTATCGCGGCCTCGTTGCCATCGTGCGGCGCGCGGGGGCCCTTCACCTCGGCGGCGAGGGCGAGGTGGTGGAGTGGGCGATGCACATGGCCCGCTTCGACGAGGAGGCCACGCTCGACCATGTCCTCGCCCGCGAGGAGCTGTCGCCGCCCCTGATCGCGGCGCTGGCCGTCGCGGTGGAGCGCGCGCATCGCCACGCGCCGGTGGCGACAGGCACGTCCGGCGGGGCGCTGCGGGCGGTGGCGCGCAATGTCGTCGCCGGGTTGCGGGAGGCGCCGGACCTTCTGCCCCCGGCGCAGGTCTCGACGCTGGAGACGGCGCTGATCGACGCCTTCGACCGGCTGGAGCCGCTGCTGGCGCGCCGCGCCGCGGCGGGCGAGGTGCGGCGCTGCCATGGCGACCTGCACCTGCGCAACATCGCGCTGATCGACGGCGCGCCGGTGCTATTCGACGCGCTGGAATTCGACGAGGCGCTGGCGACCACCGACCGCCTCTACGACCTCGCCTTCCTCCTCATGGACATCGCCGTGCGCGGGCGCGCCTTCGAGGCGAACGGGCTGCTCAACCGCTATCTGATCGCCTGCGGCGACGCCCCGCCCTATGACGGGCTGGCGGCGCTGCCGCTGTTTCTGGCCCTGCGCGCGGCGATACGGGCGCAGGTGACGGCAGCGGCGGCCGGCCTTCGCGACGCGCAGGGCCGGGCCCGGGCGGGCGAGGAGGCACGCGCCTATCTCGCCTTTGCCGGCGACGCACTGGCGCCGCGCCCTGTGAAGCTGGTGGCCGTGGGCGGGCTGTCGGGCTCCGGCAAGAGCACCCTCGCCGCCGCGCTGGCGCCGTGCGTCGGCCCGCTGCCGGGCGCGGTGCATCTGCGCTCCGATGTCGAGCGCAAGCGCCTCAACGGCACGCCGGAGCTGGAGCGCCTGCCGCAGGACGCCTATTCGATGGAAGCGACGCAGGCGGTCTATGCCACGCTGCGCGCGCGGGCGGAGGAGATACTCGGCGCCGGCCATGCCGTCATCATCGATGCGGTGCACCAGCGGCCCGACGAGCGCGCCGAGATCGCCGCGCTGGCGCATGAATGCGGGGTGGATTTTCTCGGCCTGTGGCTGGAGGCGCCGATCGACGCGCTCGCCGGGCGGGTGGCGGCGCGGCGCGGCGATGCCTCCGACGCCACCGCCGAGGTGGTTCGCTGGCAGGCGGGACGCGAGGCCGGCCCGCTCGACTGGGCGCGGCTCGACACCTCGCCAACACCGGCGCAGGTGCTGGCGCAGGCGACGGCGCTGCTCGACGGCTGAGGCAAGCTAACGTTCCGCTGCCCCCGTGGAGGAGACGGTGCGCCTCAAGATCAAGGTCTGCCCCCTGCGGAAGGAAGGTATGAGCGCGACGACCGCTGCGAACAGCGCGCGCGCAAGCGAGGCGCGCGCCGTGCCGGCGACGCCGAAATATTCGAGATATTGGTGCTCGCAAATGTCGAAGCCGGCGATCCCGGCGATCTCGACCAGCTCGCTCTTCGTGTATTCGCGGAAATGTCCCGGATTGGTGTTGTCGATCCGGATACGCTCCGTCGTGCTCAAGCCAATCAGCGCTTTCAGCCGGCGGTTGAGCGAGGCGGCGTTCGGCGTCTGCACGATCATGATCCCGCCGGGCTTCATGAGGCTGCGCAGGGCGAACATCGTCAGCTCGGGAGCGGTGTACAGGTGCTCGACCACTTCGGCGAACACGATCAGGTCGAACGTCTCCCGGCTTGGAATGTCCTCCAGTGACTGGGCCTTGTTCAGGTCATAGGCGATATGTCCACGAATCCCGGTCAAGGGCAGGTCGTCCGGCATTCCGCCCCCCGCATCAAGCGGAAATCCCATCGTGGTGACGTTCGTGTAGCGCTGCAAAAGCATTCCGGACAGAACGCTTCGCCCGATATCGAGGACGCTGCTTTCCGGGTCCGGGCAATATTGCGCGCAAAAGGCCAGAACACGCTCGAAGCGCTGCTTGTGGTACGCGGCATACTCCTCCGGCGACTGGCTGGCGCCCGGAGTCATGTGGGACAATTTATCAAGATAGGCCTGCCCGCCGTCGATCATAGGTTCCTCCCGCATCGGAACACCCTGCAACACTGACTCGTCTCGAAAGGATGCGGAGCTTCGTACGGCGACCCGTATGCCCGGCACGGCCCTGGAGTGAGCTTTACTAAAATACCACACAACCGGCGCGACGTCGCGCCGGAATGGCCGTTACCGAGGGTTTGGTGCTTTCAGAGGCGCGACAAAGGGTGCGGCCGGCACGTTGGCCGGTTGTGGCCGGACGGGACGCCCGGACCGGCTCGTGGCGTCAGCGTTCCGCCGCGCGCTTGCGGGCGTCCTCGACCACGTCCTTGAAGCCCTGATAATCCAGCGCCGCGGCCACCTTGAAGGGACCGACCAGATAGACCGGCGTGCCCGGCAGGCCGAGCGCCTCGGCCTGGGCATTGTTGCGCTTGAGCAGCGCGCCGATGTCGCCGGCATGGGCCTTGAGGTCCTTCGCCAGACGGGCCCGGTCGATGCCGGCATCGGCCAGCGCCTCGCTCATGCGCTCGGTGGTGGACTTGCCCGGCAGCTTCATCAGCGTCTTGTGCGCGGCGAGGTACTGGCCCTGGAAATTCGCCGCCAGCGCCAGCTGGGCCGCGACCACCGAGGATTCCGCCAGGATCGGCCAGTCCTTGTAGACCAGGCGGATCTTGCCGTCCTCGGCCACCAGCCGTTCGAGTTCCGGGAGGGATTTGCGGCAGTAACCGCAATTATAGTCGAAGAAAGCGACGATGGTGACGTCGCCCTTCGGGTTGCCGAAGGTTGGCGTCTTCGGGTCGTTGAGCAAGGCATCGACATCGAGCGGCGTCGACGTGCCGGCCGGGGGCGAGACATCGGGCGTGGCGGCGAACAGCGGCAGCGACGCGGCAAGCAGCGCACCGGCGGCGGTCAGGAGCAGCGCGCGGCGCTTCATCGGGGCGTCCTCTTCACTGTGCGGGGGCGTTGCATCGCCGCCCGAAAGGCCCGTCGCCGGGCACGGGGCATCCGGCAGCTCTATCTGGGGCGCAGACCATCGAGGATGATGCGCTGCACGTTGCGCGTAGCCTCTTCGACAAATGCCTCCTCGTCCAGCCCCTTGCCGAGCAGGGCGTCGATCTGGGGGGCAAAGTCGGCATAGTGCTGCGTCGTCGCCCAGATGGCGAAGATCAGGTGGTGCGGGTCGATGGGCGCCAGCTTGCCGGCGGCGGTCCAGCCGCGAATGACGGCGGTCTTGGCGTCGACCAGCTCCTTCAGCGCGGTCTCGAGCTCATGGCGCAGCAACGGCGCGCCCTGCACCACTTCCAGGCAGAACAGCCGCGAGGCTTCCGGATGGGTGCGCGAAAAGCGGATCTTCCGCCGGATATAGGCGCTGATCCCCTCGATGGGGTCGGTCTCGACCTCGAGCTCGCGCAGCGGGTCCAGCCACTGGTCGAGCAGCCGGCTCAGCACGCCGACATAGACCTCTTCCTTGGAGGCGAAATAATAGAAGAGATTGGTCTTCGAGACGGCGGCGGTGCGGGCGATCTCTTCCACCGTCGTGCCGTGCAGGCCGTAGCGCGAGAACAGCGACAGCGCGGCATCGAGGATGGCGTTGCGCTTGGCGGCGATACGCTTGATACGCGTCGGGGTCTTCGGCCGCCCGCCGCCCGCCGCCGCTTCACTGCCGGTATCTGTGGCCGCGCGCACCGGTGACGGCGCCGGCCGCGCCGGGCGGGAGGGCGTGTGAGCGGTGCGATGCGCAGATGTCAACGATAGCTCCCGCCTTGGCATGGCTCATGAGATGGCACGGAAAGGAATCGCACCGCAATATGCGCACCGTGCCGCTGCGATTCGCGCGACGGCGGCAACCTGCCATCGACCCGCCCGAACACCTGCGTCCACGACCCGCGAAAGACCCCGTGAATGGTATTGAGCTACGATCGACTCTCCCGGACCCTGCACTGGCTGGTGGCCGCCCTTGTCCTGGTGCAGTTCGCCACCGGCTGGAGCTGGGGCTATTTCCAGCGGGGTTCGGATCCGCGCTTCTACCTGTTCAACCTCCACCTCTATTCCGGCTATGTGATCCTGGCGCTGGCGGTGCTGCGCATTTTCTGGCGCCTGACACACCCGGTGCCGCCGCTGCCGGCGGGAATGGGCCGCCTGACGCGGATCGCCGCGCACGCCACGCACGGGCTGCTCTATCTGCTGATCCTGATCCAGCCGATTCTCGGCGCGGTGACGATCACCGCCTTCGGCAAGAGCCTCGGCTGGACCGGCAAGGTCCATGTCGCGCTGGCCTATGTGATCGCGGCGATCGTCGTGCTGCATGTGGCGGCGGCGCTGTGGCATCACTTCATCAGGCGGGACGGGCTGATCCTGCGCATGCTGCCCGCGCGTCGCTGAAGGGTCGGTCGATGCGCATTCCCGCCACCGGGCGCCTGTTGCCCCTTCTCGCCGCGACCCTGCTCGCCGCGCCCCTGCTGCTGGCGCTGGCTCCCGGCCAAGCGGCCGCCCAGCCGATGACCATACAGGCCACGCCGATCGAGCGGTTCGATGCCGGCGGCGCCATGCGCTTCGGCCCGCTGGAATTCCGCGGCGGTCTGGTGCTGTCCTCGACCACGTCGACCTTCGGCGGGCTGTCGGGCCTGTCGGTCGATGCCGACGGCGCCGCCTTTCTGGCCATCACCGACAAGGGATGGTGGCTGTCCGGGCGCATCCTCAGCGAGGGCGATCGCCCGGTCGGCATCACCGACGCGCAGATGGCGCCGATGATGGCCAGCAACGGCAAGTCGCTGGCCGAACAGGGGCGCGGCGACGTCGAATCGCTGGCGCGCACGCCCGCCGGCACGCTGGTCGGCATCGAAGGGGCGCAGGAAGTCTGGCTGTTCCCCGGCGCCAACCCGCTCCTTGCCGCCGGCCGCCGGCTCGTCACCGACCCCGCCTTGTCGCGGCTCGGCGGCAATCAGGGGCCCGAGGCGATGCTGGCGCCGCCGGGCGGCGTGCCGGCGGCCATCGTCGTCATCGCCGAGGAAAGCCCGGACGATCCGGCCGCCCTGCCCGGCTTCCTGTTCGCCCCGCTCGACAAGCCGGTGCCGACCGGGCGCTTCACGGTGAAGCGGATGGACGAGTTCTCCGCCACCGATGCCGCTTTGGCCGATGACGGCATGGTCTATCTGCTGGAGCGGCGCTTCGATTTCCTGCGCGGCGTCGCCATGCGCCTGCGACGCTTTCCCCTGAGCGCGATCCAGCCCGGCGCGGTGATCAAGGGGGAGGTGATCCTCACCGCCAACCGGCTGGCGGCCATCGACAACATGGAAGCGCTGGCCCTGCACCGCAACGCGGCGGGCGAGCTGATCCTGACCATGCTGTCGGACGACAATTTCTCCCCGCTCCAGCGCACGCTGCTGCTGCGCTTCGCCCTCATCGAGTAAGACGGCGGAAGGGGAGGATGCCTAGCGGGAGGTGCCCGGCGCGGCGCCCCAGGGCTTCAGCCGGCTCATCAGCGCGCCATAGGGGAGGAGCGCGAGAAGGGCACAGGCCATCTTCACCAGGAAGTCGAAATAGGCGAGCCCGACCCAGAGCGGCACGGTGATGCCGGTCGAGGCGTAGGTGACGGGGAAGGCCATGTCCGCATCGCCGGCGAAGGCCAGCGAGAAGAACAGCGCCGTGTCCACCGCCGAGCCGAACAGACTGCCGGCCAGCGGCGCCTGCCACCAGCTCATCCGGCGCAGGCGGTTGAACACGCCGATGTCGAGCAGCTGGCCGAACAGGAACGCCGTGCCGGAGGCCAGCGCGATGCGCGGCGTCGCCAGCACGATCGACAGCAGCACCGCGAGGGCGAAGCCGACATAGACCACCTGCCGCGCGACGGCAGGGCCGAAGCGGCGATTGGTCAGGTCATTGACGAGAAAGGCCAGCGGATAGGTGAACGCGCCCCAGGTCAGCACTTCCTGGAGGCCGAACGCCTCGACGGGATGCTGGACAAGCACATTCGAAGCCGCCACCACCGCCATCATGCAGAGGACGGGGAGGGCGAGCTTCGAGAGAGTGACCTGCGAGCCGGCGATCTTCATCGCGCTCAGGCGGCGACGGCGACGCTCGCCTTGGCGACGGCGCGCTTCAGTTCGGCAGCCTTCGGCGACAGCTCTTCGCTGTGGGCCTTCAGCAGGAACGCATCGAGGCCGCCGCGATGATCGACGGTCTTCAGGGCGTTGGCGCTCACGCGCAGCTTCACCGACCGCTTCAGCACATCGCTGGTGAGCGTGACGTTCACCAGGTTCGGCAGAAAGCGCCGACGGGTCTTGCGGTTGGAGTGGCTCACGCGATTGCCGGACAGAACCGCCTTCCCGGTAAGTTCGCACCGACGCGACATCGTGGACATCCTTGTATCAAAACCGATGCGTCGCAGGCATTCTGAAGCGCCCGACGATCCCGCATGCGGCATTCGTGGAAATTGAGAGCGCTCCTATAAGGGCCGCCCCCGGCGCCGTCAAGGCCGGCGGAGTCGGAACACCGGCGGGGGGCCGCCCGGCAACCGCCCCTCAGCACGGCCGCGCTGGCGCGTTCGTGAAAGCCCAGACACAGTTCCGCCGCCTTCCCCCTACATCCGAAACAGGCATAAATTGGGTTTTCCGCCTGATCGATCGGGCGATTCGGGAATGTGCCTTCATGATGCGGGTGTGCCTCACGGCCTTCTTGGCGCTCGCCGGCGCGGGCGCGATGGTCCCTGACGCCCTGGCCGACGGGCGGCTGGAGGCGCGCTACCGCATGTCGCTGGGCGGGCTGGAACTCGGCCGGGCGGCGCTGCTGGTCGAGGTCGACGACAGCTCCTACATCGCTTCCGGCAGCGGCCGGCTCACCGGCGTGGTGCAGGCGGTTTCCACCGGCAAGGGCACGGCCGGGGCACGCGGCGCCATAAGCCGCGGCGTGCTCACCCCGCGCACCTTCGCCATGGAAGCCGAATCCGACAAGAAGAGCGAGGCCATCCGCCTGGTGATGAACGCCTCCGGCGTCACCGACATGCGCGTGATGCCGCCGGTCTTTCCTTCCGCCGACCGCGTGACGGTGAGCGACAAGGACAAGAAGGGCATCTTCGACCCGATGACGGCGGCGCTGATCATGGTGCCCGGCTCCGATGAGCCGGTTTCGGCCAAGGCCTGCGATCGCACGCTCAACATCTTCGACGGACGCCAGCGCTACGACCTCGCGCTCAGCTATGAGCGCATCGACCAGGTAAAGGCGGAGAAGGGCTATGCCGGCCCGGCCGTCGTCTGCCGCGTCGCCTACCGCCCCATCTCCGGCCACAAGCCGAGCCGCACCGGGGTGAAATACATGATGAAGAACAAGGAAATGTATGTGTGGCTGGCGCCGGTCGCCGGCACGCGCCTGCTGGTGCCGTTCCGCGCCTCCGTGGCCACGGCGGTCGGCGTCGCACAGCTGGAGGCGGAAGCCTTCGAGACCCAGGTGGTCGGCCCCCGCGCCACCCCGGCCAAGGCGGGAATGCCGTAACGCACTTGCCGTAACGCACTTGCCGGCCGTGCCCGGCGAGCGGCGGGCAATTTCCCGCAGGCGTCCCCATATCGCCCATCTCATGCTAAAAGGACCGCCCCCGCTGGCCCGTGCCGATGCGGTGGCTCTCCTGAACGGCTCCAGTTCCTCGGCTCCAGCTTCTCGGCACCATGAACATCGCCGCCCCGCCGGGCCATCTGCGCCCCGCCACCAAGCCCCTGCCGCCTTCGCTGCGCGCGCGCGGCGTCACCGCCGTGCTGGGGCCCACCAATACCGGCAAGACCACGCTCGCCATCGAGCGCATGCTGGGCCATTCCAGCGGGCTGATCGGCCTGCCGCTGCGGCTGCTGGCCCGCGAGGTCTATGGCAAGCTGGTGGAGCGGGCGGGCGAGCACAATGTCGCGCTCATCACCGGCGAGGAGCGCATCAAGCCGGCCAATCCGCGCTATTGGGTCGCCACGGTGGAAGCCATGCCACGCGACCTCGACGTGGCCTTCGTGGCGCTCGATGAAATCCAGATCTCCGCCGATCTCGATCGGGGCCATGTGTTCACCGAGCGGCTGCTGAACCGGCGCGGCCGCGAGGAAACGCTGCTGCTGGGCGCCGCCACCATGCGCCCGCTGGTGGAGAAGCTGCTGCCGGGCGTGAACATATTGGTGCGCCCGCGCCTGTCGAACCTCACCTTTGCCGGCGAGAAGAAGATCACCCGCCTGCCGCGCCGCTCGGCCATCGTCGCCTTCTCCGCCGACGAGGTCTACGCCATCGCCGAGCTGATCCGCCGCCAGCGCGGCGGGGCGGCGGTGGTGCTGGGCGCATTGTCGCCGCGCACCCGCAACGCCCAGGTCGCGATGTACCAGAATGGCGACGTGGATTATCTCGTCGCCACCGACGCCATCGGCATGGGGCTCAATCTCGATGTCGACCATGTCGCCTTTGCCGGCGACACCAAGTTCGACGGCTGGCAGTTCCGCCGGCTCAACCCGGGCGAGATGGCGCAGATCGCCGGCCGCGCCGGCCGCGCCCAGCGCGACGGCACCTTCGGCACGACGGGGCGCTGCACGCCCTTCGATGCCGAGATGGTGGAACGGCTGGAAGCCCACGCCTTCGAGCCGCACCGCATGGCGCAATGGCGCAACAGCGTGCTCGACTTCTCCACCATCGAGGCGCTCAACCGCTCGCTGGCCATTCCGCCACGCGAGGAAGGGCTGACCCGCGCGCCCACCGCCGACGACGTCCTGGTGCTGGAGCGGCTCGGCGCCGATCCGGCGATCCGCCGGCTGGCGACCGGCGCCCAGGCCATCGAGCGACTGTGGGAAGCCTGCCAGTTGCCGGACTACCGGAAGGTGTCTCCCGCCTCGCATTCCGACCTCGTGGCGACGGTCTATGACGACCTGATGCGGCGCGGAAGGCTGTCGACCGAGTGGTTTGCCAAACAAGTGGCCTTGGCGGACCGAGCGGAAGGTGACATAGACACCCTGTCGGGACGCATTGCGCAGGTCCGTACCTTGACCTTTGCGGCGAACCGGCCGGACTGGCTCGACGACCCGGAACACTGGCAGGGTGTCACGCGGCGTGTGGAAGATAGGCTATCCGATGCGCTTCACGAGCGGCTCGCCCACCGCTTCGTCGATCGCCGGACCAGCGTGCTGATGAGACGCCTGCGAGAGAACGCGATGCTCGAAACAGAAATCACCAAGACCGGCGACGTCGTCGTTGAAGGCCATGTCATCGGGCATCTGCTCGGTTTCCAGTTCGCGGCGGACGCATCCGCCGGCGGACCGGAGGCAAAGGCGCTGCGCGCTGCCGCGCAGAAAGCGCTGGCCGGCGAGATCGAGGCCCGCGCCACGCGCCTGTCGGAAGCGCCCGATGAGGCCTTCGTGCTGTCGACCGACGGCACGCTGCGCTGGATCGGCGATCCCGTGGCCAAGCTCATTCCCGGCGAGGAGGTTCTCGCCCCGCGCCTCAAGGTCATCTCCGACGAGCACCTGACCGGACCCGCGCGGGATTCCGTGCAGGCCCGCATCGAGCTGTGGCTGAAGGCCCATATCGAGAAGCTGCTCGGCACGCTGCTCGCCCTCGGCAAGGCGGAGGATATCACCGGCATCGCCCGCGGCATCGCCTTCCAGCTGGTCGAATCGCTTGGCGTGCTGGAGCGCCACCGCGTGGCCGAGGAGATGAAGGCGCTCGCCCAGGACGCGCGCGCCGTGCTGCGCGGCCATGGCGTGCGCTTCGGCGCCCACCACATCTACATTCCCGCGCTGCTGAAGCCGGCGCCGCGCGCGCTCGCCGCCCAGCTCTGGGCCCTCAAGCATGGCGGGCTGCAGCAGAAGGGGCTCGACGAGCTCCCGCACCTCGCCGCGTCCGGCCGCACCTCCATTCCGGTCGACCCGGAAATCCAGAAGGGCCTCTACCGCGCCGTCGGCTTCCGCGTCGCGGGCGAGCGGGCGGTGCGCGTCGACATTCTGGAGCGCCTCGCCGATCTCATCCGCCCGGCGCTGGCCTGGCGGCCCAATGCGCCCGGCGAGAAGCCGGCGGGAGCCTTCGACGGCAATGGCTTCACCGCCACCGTCGCCATGACCTCGCTGGCCGGCTGCGCGGGCGAGGACTTCGCCTCGATCCTGCGCTCGCTTGGCTACCGCATGGAACGCCGCCCGGCGCCGGTGGAAACACCCGCGCTGCCGGAAGCGGCCGTAAGCGACCATGCCGCGAGCGACGTCGCGGCCGCCGACAGCACGGTTGCCGAAGCGGCCGCGCCTGAACAGGTGGCGGCCGACAGCGTGGTGGAGGTGCCTGTTGGCACCGATGTCGCCTTCGACCAGACCGTCGAGCCGGCGCTGGAAGAGACGTCCGCCCCGGTGGAGGCGCCGCGCGAGGCCCTGCCCGTGGACCCCACCGCCGTGAGCGGCGAGGTGTTCACCGACCCGGTGTTCGACCAGACGGTGGAGCCCGCGCTGGAAGAGACCGCGCTGGAAGAGATGGCGGCACCGGCGGACGCCGTTGCGGTGGACTCCGCTTCGGAGGAAGCCGCCCCGGTCGAAGCCTCTTCCACGGAAGAGACTGTCGCTGCGGCACCGGCCGAGCCGGCGATGATCGAGATCTGGCGTCCGGGCCGGCCGCAGGGGCAGAACCGCCCGGCGCATCAGCCGCGCCGTGGCAACCAGGGTCAGCGGGAAAACACCCGCGAGGGCGCCGCCCGTGACGGCGCGCCCCGCGATGGCACTCCCCGTGACGCCGCCGCTCAGGGCCGTCCGGCGCCGCGCAGCGAGGCGCCCGCCGAAGGCGCGGCCCCCGATGCCCGTCGCGAGCGCCCCGAGGGCGAGCGTGGCCGTCGTCCGCCCCGCGAGGACCGGCGCGAGCGCCGCCCCGAGCGGGCGGAAGGCGAGCGCGAGCCGCGCCGCGACGAGAACCGTCGCGACTCCGGCAACCGCCCGCCCCGGCCCGATCATCGCGGCGAGCGGCCGGACCGCGCCCCCGCGCATGCGCGTCCCGAAAACCGCAACGACGCCCGACGCGACAAGCCGGTCGATCCCGATTCGCCCTTCGCCGCCCTGCTCGCGCTGAAGGCGCGCATGGAGGCGGAGAAGAACGGCGGCTGAGCCGGCGATGAGGCGCGCAGATAGGGCGCGCATCATCGGCGATGGCCGGAGCGACGCCGCTGCGCCGGACACGCCGCCGGCCGAGCGGTTTCGCCTCGATGTCTGGCTCTGGCATGCGCGCTGCGTGCGCACGCGCAGCGTCGCCGCCCAGCTGGTGAAGGCGGGACGGGTGCGGCTGAACGGGGCGCGCGTCACCGCGCCGAGCCAGCAGGTCCGGCTTGGCGACGTCCTCACCCTTTCCCTCGACGCCCGCGTGCGGCTCTGGCGGGTGACCGGATTTATCGCCCGGCGCGGGGATGCAAAGGCCGCCGCCGAGACCTATGTGGAGATCACGGCGGACGACACGCCGGGCAGCCATGCGTCCTAGGCCGGGGATGCCGGTTGCGCCGTTCCGACAGGTGCGCTACGGGAGCCTTGCGGAGCGGTTTTGCGCGCCTAATCCACATGCCCCGCACGGAGATCGAGTAAATGACCTACGTAGTCACGGATAATTGCATCAAGTGCAAATACACCGACTGCGTCTCCGTGTGCCCGGTGGACTGCTTCTATGAGGGCGAGAACTTCCTCGTCATCCACCCGGACGAGTGCATTGATTGCGGCGTGTGCGAGCCCGAATGCCCGGCCGAGGCGATCAAGCCGGATACCGAGCCGGGCCTCGACAAATGGCTGACGCTCAATGCCGACTACGCAAAGGTCTGGCCCAACATCACCGACCGCAAGGACCCGCTCCCCGAGGCGAAGGAGTGGGATGGTGTGCCCGACAAGCTACAGTATCTCTCGCCCGAACCGGGTAATCAGGACTGAGCGACGGCCCTAACGGCAGGTCGCCACCGATCGCGCCACCCGACCGCTGCCCACGCCAGCGGTCGCGCGGGGGCACGCGCTGCAATGCGGCAGTATTTTGATTCTCCCCAGATTTGTGCTATATACCCCTCGTGCAGTCGATTGGGTTTGCCATGGCGCAACGCTCCCGTACCGGAGCGCCCCTCCCGGAATTGATGTCGGGCCTTCGCTTTTCGTGCGGCCACCGCCGCAGGAAGGGCTTCCCTGAGTTTTCCGTCGACGGCTGAAAGACGGCTCCCGCACCCGTTGGAGCCGGGGTGTTCTTTTCCCTGCGGTCGAGCCGCAGGCGGTACGCGCCGAGGGCGACGCGGCGCCGGATGAACCGAGACCCAGGAGCAGGCACAGTATGACGTCGATCAAGAAGCCGTCCAGCAACATCCGCCAGGGTTTCAAGACGGGCGAGCACATCGTCTATCCCTCGCACGGTGTCGGGCGCATCGTGGCGATCGAGGACCAGGAAGTTGCGGGCTTCAAGCTCGAACTGTTCGTCATCCATTTTGAAAAAGACAAGATGACGCTGCGCGTTCCCGTACCGAAGATCGTCTCGGTCGGCATGCGCAAGCTCTCGGAGCCCACCGTGCTGAAGAAGGCGCTGGAAACCCTCAAGGGCCGCGCCCGCGTGAAGCGCACCATGTGGAGCCGCCGCGCGCAGGAATACGAGGCCAAGATCAATTCCGGCGATCTCGTCGCCATCTCCGAGGTGGTGCGCGATCTCTACCGCTCCGAAGCCCAGCCCGAGCAGTCCTATTCCGAACGCCAGCTCTATGAGGCCGCGCTCGACCGCATGGCCCGCGAACTGGCCGCCGTCGACAATCTGACCGAGACCGAGGCGATCAAGCTGATCGAGCAGAACCTGCTCAAGGGCCCGCGTCGTCTGGGCAAGGGCGAGACGGAAGCCGAGGCGGACGTCGTCGAGGCCGAGGACGACACCGATACGGAAGAAGCCGCCGCCTAAGCGGTTCGCCGGAAGACAGTCACCCGACGACCAAGGCCCGGCCCGCGCCGGGCCTTTTTCGTTTGTCGCGCCCCTCCCCGCCCGCGCCGCGTCGATCGCCGGCTCCGGCTTTCCGGCAGGTGGAACTTTGACGCCGTTGCGACGTTGACGCCCCGTTCGGGCATGGGCGCCGCGCGTTCAGCGGCACAAGACCGTTTGCGCACGTCCGGTGCGGGCCCGACAGGTTCGGGGAGACGCGCATGAGCGAGCAGGCCGGCCGCAATACCCAACTCGCGCGCGCCGCTATGGCCACGCCGCTGCTGGAGCGCGACGAGGAATATGATCTCGCCCGCCGCTGGAGCGAAAAGGGCGACCAGAAGGCGCTGCACGCGCTCATCCATGCCCATATGCGCCTCGCTCTGGCCATAGCCCGCCGCTTCCGCAATTATGGACTGCCGATGTCCGACCTCGTGCAGGAGGGCCATATCGGCCTGATGGAAGCGGCCGCCCGCTTCGAGACTACCCGCGAGGTGCGCTTTTCCACCTACGCCACCTGGTGGATCCGCGCCGCTATCCAGGATTATGTGCTGCGCAACTGGTCGATCGTGCGCGGCGGCACCTCCTCCGGCCAGAAGGCACTGTTCTTCAATCTGCGGCGCGTGCGCGCCCAGCTGGAGCGGGCCAATGAGGGCAGCCCGGCGCCGACGCGGGAACAGTTGCACCAATCCATTGCCGAGAAGCTGGGGGTCAGCTCCACCGAAGTCGCGCGCATGGACGCGCGGCTGAACATTCCCGATCTGTCGCTCAACGCCCCGCTGGTTGCCGGCGAGGAGGAAGGCGCCGAGCGGCTCGACCAGCTGGTGGCCGCCGGCCCGCTGCCCGACGAGCAGGCGACGCGCGAAATCGACGGCGAGCGCCAGCGGCGCTGGCTGATCGGCGCGCTGCGCGGGCTCAACGAGCGCGAATTCCGCATCATCAAGGCACGGCGGCTGAACGACGAAAGCGAAACGCTCGAGGTACTCGGCGCCCGGCTCGGCATTTCCAAGGAACGGGTGCGGCAGATCGAGAGCCGCGCCATCGAGAAGCTGCGCTTCGCCCTGACCAACGGCCCCAACGTGCCGCGCGGCGCGTTCTCCGCCTGAGGCTGCCGGCGTGAACGGTCTTGCCGCCGGACGCCGTCATGCCCGGCCCGACACCTGGCCGTCGCGACGCGCAACGCGCAGGGGTCGAGCCACGTCGCCACGGCGGGGGATCCGTCACCGCAACATCCAGCGGAAGCAGCCGGCTTATTCCGCGATGATCTTGTACTGCTCGCCATAGCCGAGCTTGTCGCCGCGATTGAGCCCGTTGAGGACCAGGAAGCGCTCCATCGCCTTGTCCTGCACCTCCATCTTGGCGGCCAGGCGCTCCGGCGTGTCGGTGAGGCCTGCCGTCACCACCCGCAGCCGCAGCGGCTTCACATTCTCCGCTTCCTCGATGGAGACGCGGCGGAAGGTCTCCGCCGCCTCGCGGAAGGCGCGGTCGAGCTCGGGCGTCAGGTCCCGCGCGGCGAAGATCAGCCGGTAGACGTCGCTGCCGAAGCGTATGGCGAACATGCGGAACGACCATTGGTCGCCGCGCGCCACCGCGGTGGCGGCCGGGAAGCCATTGAGCACCAGGCTTTCCACCGTGGAGATTTCGACGCCCTCGATCCAGCCCGAGGACAGATACTGCGCGAGACTCTGGTCGCCGGCGACCCGCACCGCGTCCAGCCGAAGCGCCTCGCGCCCGGACGAAGAGGCGCCGAGCACCGCCTGCGAGGTGTTCTCCAGCGTGAAACCCTGCGGCGCCGTGAAGGTGAAACCGAGCTTGGGGTGGAAGAAGCGCCGGCCGCGCACGAAGCCTTCCTTCGGGTCGTCGCCATAGACCAGCCCGTCGATCGAGGCGAGATACTGCTTGCGGTCGCGCTCGCCCGGCTTGTCGGGCGAGGCGTATTCGCGCGCATTGGCCATGACGATGGAGATGCGCTCCGGCGTCGCGGGATGACTCGACAGGAAATCGGGCGAATCCGGGCTGGTGCTCTGGCTCATGGAGCTTGCGCGCATGCCGGATTGGCGGCCCATGGTGGTGAGGAAGCGTTCCGCCCCATAGGGATCGAAGCCGGCACGGGCGCTGATGCCGACGCCGATGGCGTCCGCCTCCAGCTCCTGCCCGCGCGAGAAGCTGGCGAGCGACACCCGGCTGCGCGCCAAAGCGAGCGCGCCGAGATCGGAATCGTTCACCACGTCGGAAATGACCCGGCTGACCAGCACCGCCTGCTTCATCTGGTCCTCGCGGGTCGCCGCGTGATTGGCGATGACATGCGCCATCTCATGCGCCAGCACCGAGGCGAGCTCGGAATTGTCGGAGGCGAGCGACAGCAGGCCGCGCGTCACATAGAGCGAGCCATTGGGCAGCGCGAAGGCGTTCACCGCCGGTGAATTGAGGATGGTGACGCGGTAATGCAGGTCTGGCCGCTCCGAGGCGGCGACGAGGCGGTTTACCACCCCCTCGATCTGCTTCTGCAGCTTGGGGTCGCTATACGCGCCGCCATAGGAGGCGACGAGCCGGTCATGCTCCTTGCGCTGCGCCGGGGTGAGGGATTCCTCCAGCCGCGACGGCGCAGAGGGAGCGGAGGCCTGCTTCTCCACCAGGCCGGCACAGGCGCCGAGCAGCAGCACGCCGCCGAGCAGCATGCCGCGCAGCATTGCGCGCACCAGCGCGCGCGGAATTCCGGGCAAGGCGGCGCGCGTCCGGGCCCGCCCTGCTGGCGCCGCCCGCTCCGGCCTCCGCGTGCCCATCCCTGCGCTCACTCGTCCCCCGTCGGCCGTGTCCGGCCCCTTGCCTCTTCCCGCCCGGCCTGCCGGTCCGGCGGCTGGTCGATCCGCCAGTCGATCTGCTCAACCCGGCGGATGGCAATCGCCGGTCCGCCGGATTCGAACACCGTACCACGCAGCCGCATCTGGCGACCGGCAAGATCTTCCGGTGCGATGCCTTGCGCTTCAAGCGCGATTCGCGCCGGCCTCTCCAGCCTGCCGGTCATATCCTGACGCCAAACCCGGCCAAAATTGAGGTAATCCACGCGGCTCGACTTTCCAACATCAAGAACGCGGCCTGCTATGATTGTGAAGCGCCCCTGCTGCGCGCGGATCGCATCCACCTGGCGGGCATCGAGCGGCAGGCGGCGCCAGAGGCCGCGCCGGGCATGTCGGGCTTCCGTCTCGGCCTCCAGCCAGGATGGCAGGCAGCCGAGGAAGCCTTCCTCCGGCCGCGCCAGCGCCCATCCTTCAGTGAGCAGCGCCTGCTGGAGCGTGATGGCGGCGCCGTCCATCGGCGTTTCACGCACGAGGGCGGCACGCCGGCCGTAGCGGTCACGCGCGGGACCGGCCGCGAAAAGGATCTCCCGCCCGGCGACCCGTTGCGCGAGGCCGGGGCGCCACCCGACCTCCGCCCCGGCGCCGCCACCGGCGAGCCCGGCCAGCCGCAGCACCGTGCCGTCTGACAGCACGAGGTCGCCCGACGGGCTGACCGAGGCGACGGAGCCACGTTCGACGCCGGCATCCGGGCAGGCTACCCCCTCGGCCGCCGCGGACGGAACGGTGCAGGCCGCGAGCAGCAGCCCGGCGGCGGCCCCCCGCCGCACGGCGCCGGCAAGGAGGACGCGCCGGCGTCCCGACACGCATGGAAACAGCGCGCATCGAAACGACGCCTTCTTGCCCTCCGGCATGGCGCCCATGATCCGCCCCCCGAACCCTTGGCCTCGCGCCGGCCCCCTCGCGGGGCCGCCGACGTGCAAGGCATGTGCGATGCCGATGACGGCTCGCCACAGCGTCGCCTCAGTGTAGCCCAAGCCATCGCCTACCCCAAGCCATCGCCAACGCAAAGTCACCGCCCACCCCGGCCACGTCCGACCCCTGGAAAACAAGGCCCGCCCGGCCCGGGCGGCACCCCCGCCCCCTTGATCGGAGCCACCAATTGGGTTCATGTACGCGCGGTCACTCCCGGTAGCTCAGCAGGATAGAGCACAGGTTTCCTAAACCTGGGGTCAGGGGTTCGATTCCCTTCCGGGAGGCCATACTCTTTTCAAGGCATTGATAATCAAGCGTTTTCTGCGCTTTCTTTCTCACTTTCCGCCGCCGGGTCTTTAAAGTGGGAGAGATTTGTTCCCTTTTCCTCCTCGGTGGCGGGGGCGATGAGGTGCATGGCATCGACCAACTCGCTCGCATCAAATGCCAACAGAGTGACGCTGACGGACGATCTGCCGGAGCGCTCTGGCTACCGACGAGCGCCTTATCATCGCGCCTCCCTTGGGTTGATCGCGTGGTTTCGCGCCTGCACCGGGCCGGGGAGCGGGTCAATGCCGAATTCGGCGGCGTTGCGTGGGTGTGCGGCTACACGACCAGCATGAGAGCCACCCAGGAAACGGCCGCGCACTTGGCAAAGACGCTCCAGCTGGAGGGCTGGCGGTTCGAGGATCGCCAGACGCTCAGGCAAAGCATCAGATTATAGGGAAGCGGCAGGAAGAAGATTCCCGCCGATAGCCAGATCGGGGCATCGTTGACATGGGTCGCCAATGCGATGCCACCAAGCGCGAGGTTGATGAGCGTGCCGACGAGAAACATGTCCCACCAGAAAACCCGCGCAAGTGGAACACGTCCCTCGAGGTGGCGTCTCAGCTCATTCAACAAGAGGCACCCTGCACCTATTGAGTCATCGTGTACGCCACCGCGCCCACCGCTCCGAGCGTGAGGACGATCAGGAACCAGTAGCGCCGCATTCCTTCCATTTGCCTTCTCCCAGGGTTTGGTGCCGCCGGCACCGCATCAGCCATCGCCAGCGCGACCGCGAGAACCTTGTCGACGCGCTGGCCGTCGAAGTCCAGCACCTCACCACCGTCGGGTGACGGCTGGCGTAGTCCCCGCCTAAGCAAGTGGCCCTGGTGCGTCGGCCGTCCGTGCCATTCCCGTCACCGGATGTTGGGATTGGGGACTTCCCCGCGCCTTTCCTTCAGCCTGGCAATTTCGGCCCTGATCGGTGCAAAGGGGCCGTAGCGATGCTGCTCCCGGGAGAAGCTGTCGGCATAGGGCGGATAGCCCGCATCCACCGGCTTCAGCAGCAGGTCGGGAAAATCGCGATCAATGCCGGCCAAATGGGGCCGCGGTTGCGCAATCACAAACGCCGCCACGTCCCAGGAATCCTCCGGGTTGAGCGTCGGGGCGACCCAGGATGTGCCGTTCGGCATGTTGTCATGGACGAAATTGGCGAGCGCGATCAGCCGCGCGGTGCCCGCTCCATTGTTGAAGCTGTCCGGGCCCCACAAGGGCGGGACGGCATAGCCCATCTCCGGCAGCGCCTCGTTGCGCCTGACGCCCAAGCCATCGCGGCGATGGCAGTCCGCGCAGGTGCGGGCATACACCGCCGCTCCCCGCGATGGAGCCGCCGGGCGATCCAGCTCCGGCATCGTGCCCGCGCCGGCACCCTTAATCGTCGCATCTGCCGGAATATTGGTGGAAAGCACCTGGAGGTAGGCGAGGATCGCCTGCATCGGCCGGTCATCCCGAGGCATCGGCCGTCCGTTCATGCTGCGTTTCAAGCACTGGTTGACACGATCGAAGATCGAGCTGACCTCGCCACTGCGCGTGCTATAGGCGGGATAGTCGGCCGAGGCAGCGACCAGCGGCAGGCCGAATTTCTTCAGGCCCGCCTGCAGGTGGCAGTTCGCGCAGGCGAGATTATTGCCGGCATAGCGGGCTGCGGGATCCACGGCTGCCGGGCCGATATGAGCGTAGGTCGCCTCAATGATGGAGCGGCCATAGCGGGCGAGCCGACCATACTCGTCATCCGGCAGGGCATCGAAAGCCGGAACGTCCCAAACGACGATGTCCTTAGCGGGCGAGGGAGGCGAGGCATCGGATTGGGCAAACGCCAGCAGGCTGGAAGATGCCAGGACGCAGATGAAACCGGCAATTACTTTGAGGCCACGGACACTGTAAGATTTCATCTTCGCCATCAACTATTGCCGCGTTCTGACGCACCCCTGTTTGACAGCCTTAGAGGCGCACGTCGCCGGTGTTCCGATCGAAGAATGTGCGGATGAAGCCGGAGCCGGCATTGGTAGGGTCGAAGGCATGCAGTCCGAGTTCGTCCGATAAGGCGCGGAACGTAGCCACGCCCCGCACGGAATTGCCGTTCGGGTCGAGGCCGGGCGCGTAGCTGCCGATGCCGAGCTGACGGCTGACAACGCCCATGATGCCGCCGCCGACACCGCTTTTGGCCGGCACGCCGACGTCATAAGCCCAATTGCCGGAGTAATCATACATGCCGCAGGTGAACATGACGGCAAGCGTATCGCGCACCGCCGTCACGTCGAAAACCTGTTTCCCTGTCACGGGGTTCTCGCCCATATTCGCCAGGGTTGCACCGATCCGGGCGAGATCGATCGCCGTCACTTCGATCGAGCACTGGCGGAAGTAGAGATCGAGGGCAGTATCCGCTGGAAGTTCGAGCGCACCGGCGCCGATCAACAGATGGGCGATCCCGCGGTTTCGATGGCCGGTTTCCTCCTCGGATTTGAACACCGCCTCATTGAAGCTGAGCGTACGGCCGGCAGCCATGGAAAAGCGCTGGTGGACGATCTCGAACGCGTCGGCGCCAAAGGCGTCGCGCAATATGCCGGCAACCGTGATCGCCCCCGCATTGACCATCGGATTATAAGGCCGCCGGGTCGCCGGATGGAGTTCGATGGCGTTGAACGGGTCGCCACTCGGCTCGACGCCGACGCGCTGCGAGACGGCGTCCCGGCCCAATCGTTCGAGCGCCAGGCAGAAGGTCAGCGCCTTGGAGATCGACTGGATCGTGAACAGTGTCTCAGCATCGCCGATGGTGTGAAGCTGGCCGCCGACGGTTGCGATCGCGATGCCCATATTGGCCGGATCGGCTTTTGAAAGCTCGGGAATGTAATCGGCCACGGAACCGACATCGGCCGCCAGACTCTGTCGATAAACGTCGGACAGAATGGCGTCGATCGGTTGAGGATCCGTGTGGGTCGGTGATTCCGCCATGATTCAAACCCCGATTCCCAAGAGCTATCGTTGACCCATGTCAGGTAAGTGTGGTCCTAACATACCGCAGATCGGCACGGATCAGCGCGACTATCGAGCCCGCTGACGCGAAGACTTCCTCGACCTGCGGCGCGCGTCGATCAGGCGTGGCTGCAACGCGGCATCGAGCGGCTTCCATGGCTCACAAGCAATGGCTCAGAAGCGGAGCTGACCGCCCAGCTTGATGCCGACCCCGGTGCGGTCCTCGGAGAAGTCGAAGCTGCCCTGCACGAACCCGCCATAGCTGTTGGCAAGGTTGCTGACCGCGAGGCCCGCGCTGACGTCGCCATAGAGGCCCTTCTGGTCGCCGACATAGCTGGTGTCGAGCGCCGAGACGACGACATTGTCGTCCGCCAGGAACTCGTAGCCGAGCGTCGCGATGGCGTAGGGCTTCAGCAGAACGGTCTCGCGCTGGATGTTCATCGCCACGCGCAGGCGCCCCTCGGCGGCAAGGCCGGTGGTGTCGTCGAAGCCGGCGGCGATGTTGGCGACATCGACCGTGTCAAACGACGTATAGCTCGCCTGCATCGCCACGGAGGGCTCCACCAGCAGCTCACCGTAATCGAGGCGGATGCCGGTCTCGACCCGGCCGCCGACGCTCGATCCGCTGAAATCGGTAGCGACCGAGGCCAGATTCATGTCGACGTCGAACACCTGTCCCATCAGGATGCCGTTCACGAACACGCCGCCTTCGGTGACATAGCTGCCATAGGCGCCGAACACCGGCCCGTCGACCGTGGCGTCGGTGCCGGTGGCATCGAAGTCGAGAGTGGAGCGCCCATAGCCGGCAATCAATCCGGCGGCGGCGAAATCGCGACCCACCTCGCGCGCGAGGTCGACGCCGCCCTGGAAGATGCCGGTATCCATGTCATAGCCGTCGCCGGTCGACGTCATGCCGCTCGCCTTCAGCCAGGCACGTGCCGTGGGCGAGGGGGACGGCTTGTCGACGCCGGAGAAGGCCGAAGACGGCGCCTTGGTCGGGGCGTAGGCCATCGGCGCGGCCGGAACGGGCATTCCGGCGAAGAAGGAATCGCGCAGATCGTCGATGCGCTCGGTCACCAGCTGGGTCGACAGGGTGAGAAGGTTGCGGGCGGCATAGGCGGTGTCGCTGAGGGCCGCGGCGGCGTCGACATTGAGCCCGCGCGTCAGCGACCAGGTCTCGTTATCGCCCGCCGCATAATCGAGCCCATAGCTGACGAGGCCGACATCCTGGTCCATGTAGAAATGACCGGCACCCGCGGGCGCGGCGCCTTCCACCGTCACGACCGTGATCGGCGCCGTGCCCCGCCAATCGAGCGTGGCAAGCTGCACGGGATTGGCCAGCAGAACCTGCGTCCGCCCGCTCACGTCGCCCTCGATGGTGAGGCCGGGAAGCGCCGAAAGGCCGGTACTGGGCGACGAATGAAGCAGCAGGCGGGCGGCGCCACGCGCGGCGTAGTCGCCGAAGACGGTGGTCGCGCCGGCTTCCGGACCGGTCGAGACGAGATGGAGCGCGCCGCTATTGGCGACATCGCCCTCGAAACCGGTGTCGTCGAGGGCCCAGAGGGCGCCACTGTTGCTGAAGACGCCCGAGACGGCATTCGGCGTGATGGACGACACGCCGGTGACGACCCAGGTGCCGGAATTTCTTACCTCGACCACGCCCGTCTCGGCAGGGACGTCGACGCCCTCCGAAACGGCGGCCGGCGTCTCCACGACGATGCGCCCGAACATCAGGCCGGCATTGGCGATGTCCACCTCGTCGGCCTTGATCGCCGCGAAGATGGCGAGGTTGCCCGCCGCATCGGAAAGGCCACCAAGTTCCGCCATCGACATGGTGGCGATACGCGCCGCGTCGAACCCCTCGTCGAGCTCGAGGCCCGCGCCGACAATGCCGCCGGCGGCGTTGGTAAAGGTGGCGGTGCCGACATCGCCGGCCAGCGTGACCAGGCCGAAGGTGCCCTGCGGATCGGCAACCGTCGCGAAGGCCGTGAGGATTCCGCGATTGGTGACGGTGAGGTCGCCACCCATGGCGCCCTCATAGGCGGGCACGTCGCCGACAATGGCGGAGCCGCCCTGCGCGCCGATCTGGAGGGCGGTGCTCGCACCCTTGATGAGGCCGGCATTGTCGACCACCACGTCGCCGTCCGTGCTCATCAGCCAGGCGCCCCAGCCATCTGGCGCGACGATGCGGCCGCCGGCAAGATTGACCAGTTCCGCCTTGCCGGAGGTCTGCGACCAGATATGCACGCCGTTATAGAGGGTGGTGTAGACGGTCCGGTCGGGGTTGTCGTGCGAGACGATCGAGCCGCTGTTGACGAGGATGGCGTCGCCCGAGACCGATCCGCCGGCCCACACATTCGCGCCGGGTCCGTCATAGGACGTCACAGTCCCGTAATTGGTGAAGATGGCGCTGTTCTTGTCCGACCACACGACCACGCCCCGGCGGCCGTTGGAGGTCACGACGCCGTGGACATCGTTCACGACGCTGGCCAGGCCGTTATAGCTGTTGACGCGTAGACCGTCGTTCAGCGAGGTCACCGTGCCGTCATTGTAGATGCTGACCGCGACCGGCTCCGGCGCGGCATGGCCGCCATCGGCAAGGATGCCGTAAGTATCCCAGGCGTTGTACCCGGTATAGGTGGTCGTCACCGTTCCGTAATTGGAGATCGACACGCCGCCGCCATTGGCGAGGCCGAGAATACCGTTGGTGCCCATGGGATCGGGCGAGGCGCCGGCGATGACGGTGCCGCGATTGGTGATGGTGACGTTGCCGCCGACATAGGTGTCGCCGTCCGGCCAGCTTCCCGGTTCAGTGGAAGCGACGTAGACGCCGGTCTGGTCCGGCGAGATGAGGACGCCCTCGCCGATGTTGACCGTGATGTCGCCGCGCACGGTGCGCAGGTCGACGCCATCGTAATGCTGCCCGAGCACCGTGGTGGAACCGGTCAGATTCAGGGTGATGTCCGTGGGATTGGCGGCGTCGTCATCCGCCTTGAACAGGATGCCCGGGCCGCCATTGGTGGCGCTGTCGAAATAGCCATTGTCGACGTTCAGCGTCGCAGCCGGCCCGGTGGCCGTCGCCGACAGCCGTTCATCGGTGCAGGTGAGGATGGTGACGGCACCTTCATAGGTCACCGTGCCGGCATTCGTGCAGGCCGCCTGCGCCGGCGAAGGCGAGGCCAGCCACACGCCGCCCGACATTACCAGCCCCGCCACCCTGAGCGGCGTGCGAATGGCACTCATTTCCAGCCCTGACTTTGATCGTTTTCCGTTTCCCGAATGTACGGGAAAGGCAGGGGGCGCCAAGGCGGGTTTGACCTTCTCGCGCATCTGCTCGGCGCTTTTGCGCGGCATGTTGCCGGTATGTGACAACCGTCAACTCAGCCACAGTGCCGAATGGCGGGTGTCTTGCGGCGGGCGATGCCCCTGCGCGGAGGATTCGGCGCCGACTCCGGCGGAAATGACCGGGACGCACTGCCGCATGGCCTTTTCGCATCAATGTGTGCGTTGCCATCCGGCGAGACCACGTTGCAGATATACAACAGCCGGAGACTTAGGCACCATCGCTGCGCAATCTCGCAGCACGCGGTGAAATCCCGGCTATCGCGGTATCGGGGTCTTCGCGCATAGTGCGGCGGGGACTCGCGACGTGGCGAGAGCCCGTTTCTGGCAGGGTGGCATGCAGAACGACAACGCCGGAGCTGTTTGCGCACGATCCTCAGTGCGGCCGGCCTCTCGCCGACCGGCCTCGTCCGGGCCGCTTGCGGCGCCCGCCCGGTGATCGCGCGACAGCAGAAGCGTCAGCCAAGGCAGTTGACGGCCGCCCCTCGGGCAACGGCCACCTGCAGCCGGCAACAAACGGAAAATCGTGCGGGGCGTGCGCCTTCTGGCGGAGCCTCCCGCTGTCGGTGCGCGGTTGCGGACCATGTGGGGATGAGTAGATGACGCGTTGTGAGAATGTCCGTCGCCGTGCAGCCTCCTGCATCTCGGTCCTTGCCGGCCGAGGCTCGCGCGGGGCGGGGCGGACCTCGTTCCGGCGTCGGCTGCTGCTGTCGTCGACGCTGGTCTCGGTGCTGTGCCTGGCGGCAAACGCCAGCCATGCCGACCCCTATTGGAACGGCACGGTCGACCAGCCGGGCGGCACTGAGGTCGTCGGCGGTGCCGGCACGTGGAACGCCGCCAACACCAACTGGACCGATTCCGCCGGGGCGACGGCCACGGCGTGGGACGGCGCGCTGGCGATCTTCGCGGGCACGGGCGGCGATGTGAGCGTGGTCGGCGCGCCGGGCGTGATTTCCGTCACCGGCATGCAGTTCGACGTCGCCGGCTACGAGATCTCCGGCGACAGCATCACGCTGGCGGCGACCTCGGGCCAGACGGGTATTTCTGTCGCCACCGGCGCCAGCGCCACCATAGGCTCGGCACTTCTCGGCACCACCGGCCTTGAGAAGACCGGCGCCGGCACGCTGATCCTGTCTGGCAACAACACGTATTCCGGCGGCACCACGGCCAGCGCCGGCACGCTGGAGTTCACCGGCAACAACACGCTGGGCGGAGACATGGTGGCGTCCAACGGGTCGCTCATCTTCTCCGGCGGCACCTCCACAGCCCAAGCCCCCATTATCGGAAGCGATGCCGGCACGTCGGGCTCCCTGACGGTGACCGGGGAGAGCACGAGCCTCGCTCTCAGCTCTGAGCAAGGGGTGTTGGTCGGCAATTACGGCACCGGCACCATGACCATTTCCGATGGCGCGACCGTGACGGCGTTCGCGGCCTCGCTCGGACACAGAAGCGGATCGGACGGCACGGCCACGGTGACGGGGGCGGGATCGAACCTGACCCTCCAGGAAGGTCTCGTCGTGGGCCGTGAGGGCGCGGGCACGCTGACCATTTCCGACGGCGGCGCGGCGAGCGCCGTCTTCGTCGCGGTCGGCTCAAGAGACGGCTCGTCGGGCTCGCTCACGGTGACGGGGAAGGACTCAACCGTCACCAGCTCGGGCGGGGTGACCGTCGGCGGATCCGGCGTGGGCGCGATGACCATTTCCCATGGCGGCTCGGTGACCGGCACGTACGGCGTGATCGGGCAGTATGCGACCGTCATGTCCACGGCGACGGTGACCGGCGCCGGCTCCAGCTGGACCAATAGCGGCTCTCTGACGATCGGCGCGAATACCGGTGCCAAGGGAACGCTCACTGTCGCCGATGGCGGCAAGGTGTCGAGCACATCGGCCGCTCTCGGTAGCTACCAGGGATCCCAGGGCATCGTCACGGTCACCGGTGCCGGGTCCACACTGGACCTGGCGGGCGGCAGCTTCAGTGTCGGGGTCGACGGCGAGGGCATCGTCACGGTCGCCGCCGGGGGAACCGTGCTGAGCGGCGGCGTCACAATGGCCCTTTCCTTCTACGGCACGGGCGCCATCACGGTGACGGGCGCCGGCTCGCTGTGGGATGCTGGCACCAACTCGGTCTCCATGGGCTCTTACGGCACCGATGCGAGCATCACCGTCGAGGACGGCGGCACCATGGCGGCGAGCTCTTTCTACCAGGACTACTCGCCGGGGACCCGGTCAATCACCCTCGACGGCGGCACGCTGCGGGCTACGGCCACCCAGTCGTACTTCCTCTCCGGCTTCGATGCCGGCGATGTCACGCTCGCGGCGGGCGGCGGCACGATCGATTCCAACGGGTTCGACATCGGCGCCGACAGCGTGCTCGGCGGCGCCGGCGGGCTCACCAAGGCCGGCCTTGGCACGCTGACGCTGACCGGCGCCAACACCTATACCGGCGGCACCGTCATTTCCGGCGGCACACTACAGATCGGCAATGGCGGCGCGGCGGGGTCGATCCTGGGCGATGTGACCAATAATGCTGTGCTGGCGTTCAAGCGCAGCGACGCAGTCACCATGGCGGGGGCGATCTCCGGCAGCGGCGCGGTGGTGCAGGCGGGCAGCGGCACGCTGTACCTGACCGGCGCCAACACCTATTCTGGCGGCACCTCCATCACCGCCGGCACGCTGCGGGTCGACGCGGCCAGCGCACTGGGCAGCGGCGGGCTGAGCGTCGGCGCGGCCGGCACCTTGCGGGCCGGCGGCAGTTTCACCTATGGCGGGGCGGTGACGCTGGACGGCACCGCCTCCACGGCGGGAACATTCGAGGTGGACGCGGCGCAGGCGCTGACCCTCTCCGGCATGATCTCCGGCGACAGCGGTCTGACCAAGACCGGCGACGGACTGCTGATCCTGACCGCAACCAACACGTTCACCGGGGTGACCACCATCTCCACCGGCACGCTGCAGATCGGCAATGGCGGCGCCACCGGCTCCCTCGCCGGCGCGGTGGTGAACAACGCGAACCTGGTGTTCGACCGTTCCGGCACCTATGCCTTCACGGACGCCATCACCGGCACCGGCACGGTGGCCTTCACCGGCGGCGGCACGGTGCTGTTCTCCGGGCCCTATTCCGGCGCGGTGACGGCGGACGACACCGTCGTCCAGTTGGCGTCCGGGTCGAGCAACACCTCGCACTTCACCCTCAATGAGGGCGGCGTGCTCGGCGGCACGGCCAGCATCGGTGGCCTCACGGTGAACAGCGGCGGCACGGTAGCGCCCGGCACTTCGCCCGGCACGCTCACCGTGAACGGCCCGGTCGCCTTCAATGCCGGCTCGACCTATGCGGTGGACATCACGGCGGATGGCGCGCATGACCTGATTGCCGCCACCGGCGCGGTGACGCTCTCTTCGGATGCGGGCGTCGAGGTGCTGGCGAGCCCGGGGCAGTATTCCTCGATGGGCACGATCACCATCCTTTCCACATCAAGCACGCTGACCGGCACCTTCGGCGGCGCGACCTCCAACTTCGCCTTCCTGACGCCGGAACTGACCTATGATGCGCAGAACGTGTTCCTGACGCTGGTCAGCAACGGCAAGGACTTCGTCGACTATGCCCGCACGTCGAACGAGGCCGGCGTGGCCGTCGCGGCGCAGGCGCTGGGCTCCGGCAACACGCTGTTCGAGGCGATCTTCTCGCTGCCGAAAGGGGCCGTGACGCCGGTCTTCAACCAGCTCTCGGGCGAGGCCTACGCCTCGGCGCAGACGGTGGTCCAGCAGCAGTCGATCTATCTGCGCGACGCGGTCGGCAGCCGGCTGCGCCAATCCGTCACCGCCCCGTCCGCTGGCGCCCTGTCCTATGCGGCAAAGGCGGCCGGCCCGGCCACGGCCCAGCTGGGCCAGGGCTTCACCCCGACGCTCTGGGCGCAAGGCTTCGGCGGCTGGGGAGAGGTCTCGGGCAATGGCAACGCCGCTTCCGTCAGCAGCACGGTGGGCGGCGTCTTCGGCGGCATCGACGTCGCCGTGCTCGACAATATGCGGGTCGGCATCCTGGGCGGCTACAGCCGGACCTCGTTCGACGTCGATGCGCGGTCCTCGCAGGGGTCGATGGATAATTACGACATCGGCCTCTATGCCGGCGCCCAATTCGATGCCCTCGCGCTGCGCGGCGGCGCCTCCTACACGTGGCACGACATCACCATGTCGCGCTCGGTGCTGTTCCCCGGCTATTACGGCGCCAATGATGCGGACTACACGCTGGGCACCACGCAGCTGTTCGGCGAGATCGGCTACGACATGTCGGCCGGCGCCTATGCGTTCGAACCCTTTGTCGGCCTCGCCTATGTCTATGTCTCCGGCGACAATTTCACCGAAAACGGCACCCTCTCCTCGGCGCTCTCCGTCGGCACGCCGTCGCAGAGCACCGTCTACTCCACTCTGGGCATTCGTGCGGCCACCAGCTTCACGGTGGCGGGCCGCACCCTCACCACGAGTGCGACCCTGGGTTGGCAGCATGCCTTCGGCGACCTATCCCCCTCGGCCAACATGCTGTTCGCCAATGGCGGCACCACCTCGTTCACCACCCAGGGCGTGCCGATCGCCGAGGATGTGGCGCTGGTCGGCGTTGGGCTGGGCTACCAATTGTCCGACAGCGCGGAACTGCAGTTCAACTATTCCGGCCAGCTGGCCGACAACGCCAACCAGAACACCTTCAGCGCGCAGTTCTCCCTCGCCTTCTGAGTGAACGGCGCCAGCCCTGCCGATCCGCCCTCACCTGACCGAGTTGTATGATGACGCATCGTTTCCTCGCGCTGGCGGCCGTGCTGGCCGGCCTCGGCTTCACCGGCATGGCATCGGCGCAGCAACCGGCGGCGCCGGCCGCACCGGCACAGGCGGCCGCGCGGCCCGGCCTCACCACCGCCACCTACCAGGATTGGGTGGTGCGGTGCGTGGCGAGCGATACGGGACGGACCTGCGAGGTGGTGCAGAATCTCCAGGCGCAGGGACAGGGGCTGATCGCCAGCGTCGCGGTCGGGCGGGCCGATGCCAAGGCCCCGCTGCGGCTGGTGGTGCAGCTGCCCGCAGGCGTGTGGCTTCCCGCCGGGGTAAAGGTTCAGATAGCCGAGAAGGCCAAGCCGCTGCAGCTTGCCTTCACGCGCTGCCCGCAGGGCTGCTTCGCCGAAATCGAGCTGGACGCCGCCGCCGTGCAGGCGCTGAAGGCCGCCACCGCGGCGGGCAGCTTCGTCTTTGAAGACGGCGCCCGCCGGCCGGTGACGCTGCCGCTCTCCTTCAAGGGCTTCGCCGCCGCCCTCGACGCCAGCCTGAAGCCGTAGGATGGGTCCGGTGAGCCTGAACCGCAGCTCGCGGGGATGCCCGTCGCTCTGATACGCCAAAGCTCCCCGGCTTGACGAACCAGGTCCGCGCTCGCGCCGCCGCTCCCCCGCTCTCCACCGCCCGCCGACCAAGCCACACAGCAAGAGCCACGCCCGGCTCGCGGCATGTGTGGCCCATGTCCGGCAAGGCTCGCTCGGCGTTGAGGCCGACCCTGTCGCCGGACCCTGACGACGGACGGTTTCGGCGAACAACGCCTCGCCCGGCTTCACGGCCGCGCGCTTCAATCGGCCGAAGCGCCGCGGCTGTCTTCTCCGGGATGCCGGTGCCTGCAGCCCACTACCGACCCGACGCTCACGGCAGGTCCGGGCTGATCTTCCAGTCCCGCAGCTTGTAGACGGTGCCGGGACGCGGACGAGGCGTGGCGCCGCCCTCGCGCAGGCGCCGCTTGAAGCTGTGGATCGGGGTGGCAAGATCGTCGACGCGCACTTCGACCACCGAGGGGCCGTCATAGGCGAAGGCGGCATCCAGCGCCGGACCCAGCTCATCCGCCTTCTCGACATAGATCCCCATCAGCCCCAGCCCGGACGCGGCGGCGGCGAAGTTGGGATGGCAGCTCTGGCTTTCCAGCAGAGCGGACTGCACGTTCTTGAAGAAGATGTCCTGCCAGAGCTGGATCCAGCCGAGCCGGCCATTGTTCAGCACGACATTGACCACTTTCTGGTTGCGCTGGGCCTGCGTCGCCAGTTCGCCGATGGTGTAGGAGAACGCCCCGTCGCCCGCCACGGTGACGATGCGCGTGCCGGGTAGCGTCTCGGCCGCGCCGATCGCCGCCGGAACGGCATAGCCGAGCCCGCCCTGGCCGCGGGCATAGAGCACGGAGCGCCCGGCCCGCTGCGTCGGAATGTAATTGGCGATCCATCCCGCCGAGAAGCTCGCATCCGAGACGACGATATCGCTCGACTCCAGCCTCGCGGCCACTTCGGCCATGACGCGGGCGGGGTGGAGGGGAAGCTGCTCGCTCTCGATCTCAGTGCGCTTCTGGCGCTCGCCCTCGGCCTTCACCTCGGCGATGCGCGCCGCCCACGCCGGGTGGCTCTGCGGGGAAAGCGCGGCGTTCAGCAGGGTCAGCGCCTCGCGCACGTCGCCGAGCATCGCCACCGTGGGCAGGAAGGTACGACCATGCTCGTTCGGATCGATATCGATGGTGATGGTCGCCTGCTCGGGCAGCGGCAGCGTCCAGTTCATCGCGGTGTTCTGGCTGGCCTTGGAGCCGCACCAGATGATGAGATCGGCCTCCTTGATCAGCTCGATCGCCGCCCAGGACCCTAGCGGGTTCAACGTGCCGGCAGCGTAATCCGCCGTCTCGGGCACCGAGCCGCGACCGGTGAGGCTGGTCACGGCGAGGCCGCCAAGCCGCTCCGCGAAGGCGGTCGCCTCGGTGCAGGCGAGCGCCCCATGCACGCCGCCGCCGAACACGACTGCCGGGCGCTGTGCCCGCCCGATCAGGGTCACCGCCTCCGCCACCGAGGACGCCACCGGCGCCGAGCGCAGGAACGGCGCCTGTATCGCCCGCGTGTCGATGCCGATGCGGATCTCGTCCTCGTTCCACTCGGCGTCGAAGATGTCATGCGGGATGATCAGCGCCACCGGGCCGGGGCGCGGCGAGGTAGCGACGCGGAAGGCGGTGCGGATGAGTTCCGGCAGGGCGGCCTTGGAGGGAACCAGCCAGCTGTCCTTGGTGATGGTCTTGAAGAAGGAAAGCTGGTCGAAGCCCTGCGAGGCGATGCCCTTCTCCTTCAGCGACAGCCAGTCGAGCGGCAATTCGCCGACGATGCCGATCATCGGCACCGAAGCGTTCAGCGCCTCGATGAAGCCGGCCGGCAGGAGATTGGCGCCGGGCCCCACGGTGACATCGCACACGCCGGGCTTGCCGGTGAGCCGCGCATAGGCGTCCGCAGCATAGGCGGCGTTGCGCTCGTCGCGCATCAGCACATGGCGGATACGATCGGTGCGCCGGGAAATGCCGTCATGCAGCGCCGTCGTCTGCCCGCCGGGCATGCCGAACACCAGCTCGACGCCGTACTGGGCCAGCATCTCCGCGACCAGATCACCCATATGGGCCATGGAAGTCTCCTTGGGATCGACGATGAGGATGCGCGGTTGCCGAGCGGCATCGCGGCGCATGCGGGCAATATGCCGGCCGTCTTTTGGCATAATTCAATCTTCGATGACGTATGTCAATATCATATTTCAAGTTCTCGTGGCATATGACATGATGCATATCAGTGAGGCGCCGGCTAAGGCGCGGCGAGGCGGCGGCGGATTCAGGGGCATATGGCGAAGCGGACGGAGCGCAAGGGCGGGGTGCGGCACGAGGAGGAGGCGACGCAATTCGCGCTCGATCCCGTCCTGACCGCCGCCTGGCTTTACTACGAGGAAGGGCTGAAGCAGGACGAGATCGCCGCGCGTTTCGGCATCTCCCGCGCTACCGTGTTCAATCTCCTGCAGAAGGCGCGGGACGAGGGTGCGGTGACCGTCTCGATCGATGTCGCCCGCATCGGGGCGTTGCGCCTTGCCCAGCGGCTGACTGAGGCGAGCGGCGTCGCCGAATGCTACATCGTGCCGGCCATCGGCAATGAGCGCCCGGTGAACGAGCGTATCGGCGGGCTCGGAGCCCGCGTGCTGGAGCGGCGCATAACGCCCAACAGCGTCCTCGGTGTCGCGTGGGGGCGAACGGTCATGGCGCTGTCGCAGACGCTGGCCTCGCTCCATCTGCCCGGCACCACCATTGCGCAGATCACCGGCAGCGCCATCGGCACCTATGATTTTTCACCGGAGCTCTGCACCTCCAACATTGCGGTGAAGGTGGGCGGGCGCTGCGTGAACATGCTGGCGCCCGGTATCGTGTCGAGCGCCGACATGAAGCGCCTCCTCATGGCCGAGCCGATCGTCGCCCAGCATTTCGCGCTGCTGCGCGGCTGCGACGTCACGCTGTTCGGCGTCACCGACCTCGGCGAGGGCACCTCGCTGATGCATAGCGGCTTCATGACCGAGCCGACCCTCGCCGATTATCGCGCCCATGGCGCCGTCGGCTTCGTGTCGGGCTACTTCTTCGACAAGGAGGGGCGGCCGGTGCTGACGGACCTTGATGCCCGGCACCTGTCGATGCCGCGCGAGGATTTTCTCGCCGTGCCCACGCGGATCTGCGTGGGCGGCGGGCCGTCGAAAATCGCGGCGATCGCCGCCCTGCTGCGGGGCGGCTATGCCAACGTCCTGGTGACCGACGAGACGACCGCGCGGGCGGTTCTGGCGACGTACGACTGACGGAAAGACGTCACTTGACGATGAAGTGCAGCCGCGCCTGATCGGTGCGGTAGACGGCGGTGTAATATTCGACGGCCTCGTCGGTCTGCATATAGGTGACGGATTCGATGGCAATCACCGGCGCGCCGACGGGAATTTCCAGCAACTCGGCCTGCTCGGGCGTGGCGGTGGCGGCTTCAAGCCAGCGTTCGGCGCGCTTCAGGGTGATGCCGTAGCGCCGCGACAGCGTGTCGTAGAGCGAGCGGTTGTGCATCGGCACCTGCTCGAAGCCGGGCGCGAGCCGCAGATTGATGAAGGTGTAGACCAGGATGCGCGGCATGCCGTCCACGCTCAGCACCCGGTCCAGAGCCACCACCGGCTCGTTCGGCCCCAGCCGCAGCATCCGGCGCACACGCTCGTCCGGCCCGATGAGTTCCTGGCGCAGGATGGCGCGGCTGACCGAGTGGTTGGTGTGGTGCAACTCGCCGGAAAAGCCGATATTGGAGCCGAGGAAGCCTTGATCGTCGCGCTTGGGGGCGACGAAGGCGCCCTTGCCCTGCAGCTTGTAGATGACGCGCTCGGACACCAGCTGGTTCAGCGCCTCGCGCACCACGGTGCGCGACACGCCAAAACTGTCGCACAGCTCGGCTTCGGAGGGCAGGCGCGCATTCTCCGCCAGCTTTTCGGTAACGATCAGCGTCAGCAAGGCCGACTTCACCTGCGACCAGAGCGGCAGGCTCGAACCATTGTCGCGCAGGCCGTTGTCCCGCTCCGCCAGCGCCTTGAGTGTCGGCATCAGATTGGCCGGGGTGCGCGGCGCGCGGCGGCGTGCTTCGTTCATTGGGTCCTTCCCGGCAGGTGATGCCGCGTGGCGATCACCTGCGCCGTCGCCGCAACCTCCTGCGCGATGCGCTCCGGCGGCCAGCCCAACGCCTCGCCGACCACCATGCCCAGCTCGGCGAGCGCCTCGGCCGTCGCCTGGCCCAGCAGCCCGATGTGGGTACGGCGAAGCACCACGTCCTCCAGCCGGACCACGCGCTCCTCGCGGGCGATGGTCGCGATCTCCTGATACGAATAGTCGGGAAGCGTCGTCAACGGAATTTCACGTTGCGCGCCAGAGTCTTCGAGCCGTTTCGCCGCCAGGGTGCCGTAGCGCTCGAACAGCGTGTGCGCCCGCGCCGACGTCAGGTCGAAGCGCTGGGAGAGGTCGGCAATGTAGCCCGCAGGGTCGGCGGGCCATCCGGTGCCGCCGCCAATGGCGATGCCGGCGGTGGAGCGCCGCCGTGTCCGGCCGATGCGCGCGAGCACGTCGTCTGCGATCTCCTCGGCGCAGGCGCGGAAGGTGGTCCATTTGCCGCCGACCAGCGACAGCACCGGGAAGGGCCGGTCGCCTTGCGGGGGAAAGGTGCGGATGGAATGATCGCGGCTGATGGCGCCGGCGACCTCCTCGCTCGCCGGCAGCGGCCGGATGCCGGCATAGGTGTAGACGATCTGGCCGCGATCCAGCGCAATGGCCGGCATCGCCATCGCCATCACCTCAAACAGATAGTCGATCTCGGCGTCCGAACAGACGGTATCGGTCGGGTCATCGGTGCGCAGATCGGTGGTGCCCACCAGCGCATGGGTGTCGTCCAGCGGGTAGGCGAGGCAGATGCGGTGGTCCGGCGTTTCGAAATAGAGCATCGTGTCGGCGAGGCTCTCGACCAAGGCGCGGTTGCGCACCACCAGATGCGAACCCTTGGTGCCGCCGATCAGCCGCTGATTGATGCCGAAGCGCCCATCCACCGCGTCGACATAGGCGCCGGCGCAGTTCACCACCAGCTTCGGCGTCACGGTGAACCGCTCTCCCGTGAGAGCGTCGGCGAGCCGGATGCGCCCGCCCTCGCGGCCAATGACGGCGAGATAGCTGGCGGCGCGCGCCTCGGGGCACATCTGCTCGGCCTGCGCCACAAGTTCAAGGCCAAGGCGCTCCGGCGCGGTGAGGCGGGCATCGTAGAACTCGGCGACATAGCGCGTGGACGGTGAGAGCGCCGGCATCTCGGCGCGGAACTCGCGCGCGGGCACCATGCGGTGGTTCGGCATGGTCTGGTCGCGGCGGTTGAACAGATCATAGGCCCGCAGGCCCAGCGCCACGACGAAGGCGCCCTTCGGCCCCGGCTTGCGCACCCAGCCGAGGAAGCGCCCCACCGAGGCCAGCGCGCCGCTGAAGCGATCGGCGATCGGAACGCGAACCCGGAGCGGGCGCACGAGGTGCGGCGCGTCGAGCAGCAGGCGGTTGCGTTCCTCCACCGATTCGCGAACCAGCGAGAACTCGCCGATCTCCAGGTAGCGCAGCCCGCCATGGATCAGCCGGGACGACGCCGAACTGGTCGCCGAGCAGATGTCGCCCATGTCGACCAGCAGCGACGGCACGCCCTGGAGAGCCAGATCCCGGAACACGCCGACGCCGTTGATGCCGGCGCCGATGATCAGCACCTCCGGCACGGGGTGGCCGAATCCCGGGCCTGTTCGCAGGCCGTCGAGAATGGCGTCGCGAGACAACATGGCAGGCTCCATACCGGCCGGCCCGAGGGGCCGGCGCCGCACGACGGGACGCTCTCAGCCGTCCAACGGCGCGCTTACTTATAATGACAAGCAAGAACGACCACATTCGGTTTGATGTGTCAATTTCTGAGTTTCAGGCGAAAAACGCGCTGCATTGCAGCAATAATTACGGTCACGAAAGATGTTGACGCGCTAAAAGTCGCGGCTATGATCCAACATGTAATTACGTGTTGAGCTTCGAAAAACGAAGCCTGCCGGTCACATCCGGCTCCGGAGGACGCCATGAGGGAACGCCTGATCGGCATTGATGCCGGCGGGACGATGACGAAGGCCGCCTTGTTCGATCTCGATGGCCGGGAACTCGCCTGCGAACGCCGCCCCAACCAGATGTTGTTTCCCGGGCCGGGCCATACCGAGCGCGATCCCGAGCGCATGTGGCAGGCTGCCTGCGAATCCATCGCCTCGGTGCTGGAGAACACGGGAACGTCCCCGGACGATGTGGTGGCGGTTTCCTGTGCCGGCTATGGCAGCGGCATCTACCTGACCGATCGCGACGGCAATCCGGTCCGGCCGGGCGTGGTCTCCACGGACAGCCGCACCGCCGATCTCGTGGCGGAGTGGGACGGCAACGGGCGCGCCGGCGTCACCGCCCGGCGCATCCAGCAGCGGGTCTGGCCCGGCCAGGCCATCGCCCTCATGGCCTGGTTCTCCAAGCATGAGCCGGAGACGGTCGCGCGCACCGAACGCGTCCTGTTCTGCAAGGATTTCCTGCGCGGGCGGCTGTGCGGGGATTTCTCCACCGACCCCACCGATGCCGGCATCGCCGGTGCCATCGACGTCGAGACCGGCGAATATGCCCGCGAGGTGTTTCGCGATCTCGGCATCGCCTCCTGGCTGGACGTGATGCCGGAGATCGGCCCCTCGGCCGAGGTGGTGGGCAAGGTGACGCCGGCGGCGGCACGCCAGACCGGCCTGAAGGAAGGTACGCCGGTGGTGCGCGGCGTCGCCGATGTCGCGGCAGCGGCGCTTGCGTCCGGCGTTGTAACACCCGAGCGCCTGTCGATGATCGCCGGGACATTCAGCATCAACTCCACCCTCCACGCCAGCCCGCGCCTGTCCGTACCGCCCTTTCTGCAAATGCCCTATCCCATTGGCGGTCAGGTGCTGGCCACGGAGGGGGCGGCGACGTCCGCCTCCAATTTCGAGTGGTTCTGCCGTGAAATCCTCGACGCCGAAGCCGCAAGGGCGCTGTCGAACGGCGCCTCGGTCTACGACGTCTGCAATGATTACGTGCGCGACGCGCTCGACCGCGACAACGACATCCTGTTCCTTCCCTATCTGTTCGGCGGTCCCGGCGGGGCGCCGGCGGGGCTGCTCGGATTGAAGCGCTCCGACAAGCTGGGCGACGTGCTGCGCGGCATCTTCGAGGGCATCGCCTATGCCCACCGGGTGGACATCGAGCGCCTGCTCTCCGGCTATGACGCGGCCAGGCCGACGACGATACGCCTCGCGGGCGGGGCCTCGCGCAGCGCCATCTGGGCGCAGATCTTCGCCGATGTGCTGGGACTGCCGGTGGAGGTTACCGACGGCACCGAGCTTGGCGCGCGCGGCGTGGCCATCGCCTCGGCGGTCGCCATCGGCGCCTATGCCGACTTTGAAACGGCCATCTCGAGGATGGTTCGGGTTCGCCAGCGCTGGGAGCCGAATGCCGGCCAGCACGCCGTTCACTCCCGCAAATATGTCCGCTTCCTCGGCCTCACCCGCGCGGTGGCGCGGGAATGGCCGCAATAGGCCAAATCGCCGGCACGGCCGTCGCCCGGCGAAGCAATGTCGTTGCCGCAAACCGGCCCTGCCACGCGTCCCTTACAGCCGGCCAGCTCTCTCGCAGACACGTCTCCACAATGAGGCCCCGATGTCGTTGTCGCTTCAGGATATCTCGCTGACGGTGGGTGGACAGCACCACCTGCGCGATATTGCCCTTACGCTGGAACGCGGGACGGTGAACGTGCTGCTGGGCCCCACGCGCTCGGGCAAGACATCGCTGATGCGCGTCATGGCGGGTCTGGACCCCGCCACCAGCGGCCGTATGACCGCCGACGGCCGCGATGTCACCGGCGTGCCGGTCAAGAAGCGCTCGGTTGCCATGGTGTACCAGCAGTTCATCAACTACCCCGCCCTCACGGTCTATGAGAACATCGCCTCGCCGCTGCGGGTACGCGGCGCCCCCAAGGCGGAGATCGACCGGCGGGTGCGCGCCGCCGCCGCGATGCTGAAGCTCGACAACCAGCTCGAGAAAACCCCGCTCAAACTGTCCGGCGGCCAGCAGCAGCGCTGCGCCATTGCCCGTGCGGTGGTGCGGCAGGCCGATCTCGTGCTGCTGGACGAGCCGCTGGCCAATCTCGACTACAAGCTGCGCGAGGAGCTTCGCGAGGAACTGCCGCGCATCTTCGCCGAGACCAACGCCATCTTCGTTTATGCAACCACCGAACCCACCGAAGCCCTCATGCTGGGCGGCAACACGGCCTGCCTGTCCGAGGGCCGCCTGCTGCAATTCGGGCCGGCGGCGCAGGTCTATCGACGCCCGAACAGCCTCGCGTCGGCGCGGACCTTCTCCGATCCGCCGATGAATGTCGCCGAGGTCGTGAAGCGCGGCGGAGAGCTGGTACTGCCGGGGGGAGCGGCAGTCGCGGCCGATGGCGCGCTGGCGGCGCTCACGGATGGCCCCTACCAGCTCGGCGTGCGGGCGCATCACCTGCGGCTGGCTCCCACGGCGGGAAGCATCAGCATCGCCGGCACCGTCGACATCACCGAAATCACCGGCTCCGAAAGCTACATCCACATCCACACCAACGCGCTGCGCTGGGTGGCGCTGGTCGCCGGCGTGCATGAGCTTGAGCCCGGCTCGCCCATCGCCATCCATATCGATCCGGCCCAGCTCTTCGTCTTCGATACGGACGGGCATGTGGTCGTTACGCCCGACAGCGCGGCAGATGGCGCCTTGCCGCGCGTGAGAGGCTGACATGGCACAGATCGAACTCGTCGACCTCGCACACGCCTATGGCACTGCGGCGCACCCCTCCGATTACGCGCTGAAGCCGATGAACACCACCTGGCGGCAGGGCGGCGCCTATGCGCTGCTCGGGCCCTCCGGCTGCGGCAAGACCACGCTGCTCAACATCATCTCCGGGCTCGTGACACCCTCGCACGGCAAGGTGCTGTTCGACGGCGTCGACGTCACCCGCCTGCCGACCGAGCGCCGCAACATCGCGCAGGTGTTCCAGTTCCCGGTCGTCTACGACACCATGACGGTGTTCGACAATCTCGCCTTCCCGCTGCGCAATCGCGGCCTCGACCGCCGCGCCGTGGAGGCGCGGGTCCGCGAGATCGCCGGCCTGCTCGACCTGACGCCCGATCTCGCACGACGTGCCCGTGGCCTCGGGGCGGATGCCAAGCAGAAGATTTCGCTCGGTCGCGGCCTGGTCCGGCCGGACGTGGCTGCGGTGCTTTTCGATGAGCCGCTGACGGTCATCGATCCCGCGCTGAAATGGGAGCTGCGCTCCAAGCTGAAAGCGCTGCATCGCGCCCTCGACGTCACCATGATCTACGTCACCCACGACCAGACCGAGGCACTGACCTTCGCCGACACGGTGGTGGTGATGCATGACGGCGGCATCGTGCAGTCGGGGCGGCCGGACGATCTCTATGACCGCCCCCGGCATACGTTCGTCGGCCATTTCATCGGCTCGCCCGGCATGAATTTCATGCCCGCGCAGGTGATGGCGGCCCATGCGCAGGTCGGCGAGGCCATTATCCCGCTGGCACGCAGCTACCCCACGCTGACCGCCGGAGCCAAGCTCGGCATCCGGCCGGAGCATCTGCGCCTGTGCGCGCAGGGCGGCCATCGTGCCCGGCTCGAGCGGGTCGAGGACCTCGGCCGCGTGCGCTATGCCCGCGTCCTCTTCGAGGGCAACCGGCTCGCGGCTCTCGTGCCCGAGGGCGAGCCGCCACCGAGCGGGCCGGACGTCGGCGTCGCCTTCGATCCCGCGCGCATTCATGTCTATGCCGACAATCTGCTGGTGGGCGAACCATGATCAAATCCATCGACAACCGCGCCTGGTTCCTGGTTCTGCCGGTTTTCGCGCTGGTGGCCTTCAACGCCATCGTGCCGCTGATGACGGTGGTGAACTATTCGTTCCAGGATTCCTTCGGCAACAACCAGTTCTTCTGGAACGGCATCGGCTGGTATCAGGAATTGCTGGATCCCTCGAGCGAACTCGGCGGGCGCTTCTTTGCGGCGCTGGGGCGCTCGGCGGCGTTCTCGCTCGCCATCCTCGCCATCGAGGTGCCGCTCGGCATTCTGGTTGCCCTGTGCATGCCGCGCGACGGCACGCAACTCGCCATCGGCCTCGTCGTCATGGCACTGCCGCTGCTGGTGCCGTGGAACGTCGTCGGCACGATCTGGCTGCTCTACACGCGCGGCGATATCGGCCTGTTCGGCTGGCTCATCAACGCGGTCGGCATCGACTTCAACGCCACCCAGAACGCCGCCCAGGCCTGGTTCGTGCTGATCGCCATGGATGTGTGGCACTGGACCAGCCTCGTGGCGCTGTTGTGCTTCGCCGGCCTCAAGTCGATCCCCGACGCCTATTACCAGGCGGCGCGCATCGACGGCGCGTCGCGGCTCGCCATCTTCCGCTACATCGAGCTGCCGAAGCTCGGCCGCGTGCTGATGATCGGCGTACTCCTCCGCTTCATGGACAGCTTCATGATCTACACCGAGCCCTTCGTGGTGACGGGCGGCGGGCCCGGCAACTCCACCACGGTGCTCTCCATCGATCTCGTGAAGATCGCGCTCGGCCAGTTCGACCTGGGCAAGGCTGCCGCGATGTCGATCGTCTACACGCTGATCGTGCTCACCGTGTGCTGGGTGTTCTACACCGTGCTCGTCACCCGCGACAGCGCCGCTGTCGATCGTCCGGAGGGCCAGTCATGAGCCGCCGCATCATCTTCTACGCCTATCTCATCTGCCTGATGCTGCCGCTCTACTGGCTGATCAACCTGTCGTTCAAAGCCAATGTCGAGATATCGACGACGATGACGCTGTGGCCCAACGTGCCAACGCTGCGCAACTACATCGTCATCTTCACCACGCCGGAATGGTTCGACGGGTTCCGGTTCTCGCTCAGCTATGTCGCGCTCAACACCATCATCTCGATCAGCGTGGCACTCCCCGCCGCCTACGCCTTCTCGCGCTACAGCTTTCTGGGCGACAAGCACCTGTTTTTCTGGCTGCTGACCAACCGCATGGCGCCGGCGGCGGTGTTCGCCCTGCCCTACTTCAACCTCTACTCCTCCATCGGGCTGTTCGACACGGTTTGGGCAGTGGCGCTGGCGCATTGCATCTTCAACGTGCCGCTGGCGGTGTGGATCCTGGAGGGCTTCATCTCCAGCGTGCCGCGCGAGATCGACGAGACCGCGCGCATCGACGGCTATTCCTTCCCCCGGTTCTTCGTGAAGATCTTCATGCCGCTGATCGCCAACGGCATCGGCGTGGCGGCCTTCTTCTGCTTCATGTTCTCCTGGGTGGAACTGCTGCTTGCCCGCACGCTGACCAACAGCAAGGCGATCTCGTCGATCATGACCCGTACCGTTTCGGCCTCCGGCATCGACTGGGGGCTGCTGGCCGCCGCCGGTGTGCTGACGCTCATTCCGGGCGCGCTCGTGATCTGGTTCGTGCGCAACCATATCGCCAAGGGCTTCGCCCTCGGGCGGGTGTGAGGAGGTCGGCATGCAAGGGTTTCTCGACCATCTCTCCGAGAGCACGGCCTGGATGGCCTGGACCTGGCAGACCGGCCTGTTCTTCGTCGCTCTCGCCATGACGCTCACGCTGATGACCTGGCTCGCGGCGGCGCGGCCCGAGGCGCCCCGCGTCGGGGTGCTGTATTTTCCGACCACGCGCGGCGACCGGCTGTTCCTGTCTTTGCTGGGGGCGGCCTTCATCCACCTCGGCTGGATCGCCCTCGCCGGGGGCGACCTCGCCTGGGCGTCCGGTCTCTCGGTGATCTGGGCGATGGCGGTGTTTCGCTGGGTGTGACACCGGGCGCATCAAAGGGCTGGCATGTGCGCCCAGTGCCAGCCGAACAGACAGAGGCGCGTTCTCCGGCCAAGGAAACGACCATGCAGAGCCTATCACGCGTCTCGATGGTGGCGCTCGCCCTAGCGCTATCGGCACCTCTCGCGGCATTGTCCGCCCACGCCGACGAGGCTGCCGCGAAGAAGTGGATCGACAGCGGCGAGTTTGAGCCGTCGACGCTGACGAAGGAAGAGCAGCTCAAGGAGCTGGAATGGTTCATCAAGGCGGCTGAACCGTTCAAGGGGATGGAGATCAACGTCGTCTCCGAGACCCTGACCACGCATGAATATGAATCCAAGACGCTCGCCAAGGCCTTCTCCGAGATCACCGGGATCAAGCTCACCCATGATCTGATCCAGGAAGGCGACGTGGTCGAGAAGATCCAGACCCAGATGCAGTCGGGCCGTAACATCTATGATGCGTGGGTGAACGATTCCGACCTGATCGGCACGCATTTCCGCTACAAGCAGGCGGTGCCGCTGACCGACTGGATGGCCGGCGAGGGCAAGGACGTCACCTCCCCGACGCTCGACCTGCAGGATTTCATCGGGCTCTCCTTCACGACCGCGCCCGACAAGAAGCTCTACCAGCTCCCCGACCAGCAGTTCGCCAACCTCTACTGGTTCCGCTATGACTGGTTCACCAACCCCGACTACAAGGCCAGGTTCAAGGCCAAGTATGGCTACGATCTCGGCGTGCCGGTCAATTGGTCGGCCTATGAGGACATTGCCGAGTTCTTCACCAACGACGTGAAGGAGGTCGACGGCGTGAAGGTCTATGGCAACATGGACTACGGCAAGAAGGACCCCTCGCTCGGCTGGCGCTTCACCGATGCCTGGCTCTCCATGGCCGGCAATGGCGACAAGGGCCTGCCCAACGGCCTGCCGGTCGACGAATGGGGCATCCGCATGGAAGGCTGCCGCCCGGTCGGCTCGTCGGTCGAGCGCGGCGGCGACACCAACGGCCCGGCGGCGGTCTATTCCATCGTCAAATACATCGAGTGGCTGAAGAAATACACGCCGTCCCAGGCCGCCGGCATGACCTTCTCCGAGGCCGGCCCGGTGCCCGCCCAGGGCGCCATCGCCCAGCAGATGTTCTGGTACACCGCCTTCACCGCCGACATGGTGAAGCCCGGCCTGCCGGTGATGAACGCCGACGGCACGCCGAAATGGCGCATGGCCCCCTCGCCCAAGGGCGCCTACTGGAAGGACGGCATGAAGCTCGGCTACCAGGATGTCGGTTCCTGGACCCTGCTGAAGTCCACCCCGGTGGAGCGTCGCAAGGCGGCCTGGCTCTACGCCCAGTTCGTCACCTCCAAGACCGTGTCGCTGAAGAAGAGCGATGTCGGCCTGACCTTCATCCGCGAGAGCGATATCTGGTCGCAGCACATGACCGAGCGCGCGCCCAAGCTCGGCGGCCTGATCGAGTTCTACCGCTCGCCGGCCCGCGTGCAATGGTCGCCGACCGGCTCGAACGTGCCGGACTACCCCAAGCTGGCGCAGCTCTGGTGGCAGAACATCGGCGACGCCTCCTCCGGCGCCAAGACCCCGCAGGCGGCGATGGACTCACTCGCCGCGGCGCAGGATTCGGTGATGGAGCGCCTCGAAAAGTCCGGCGTGCAGGGCGAGTGCGGCCCCAAGCTCAACAAGAAGGAAAGCATGGCCTATTGGGTCGAGCAGGCCAAGAAGAACGGCACTCTCGCCCCCCAGCCCAAGCTCGCAAACGAAAAGCCAAAGGGCGAGACAATCGACTACGACACCCTCATCAAGTCCTGGCCCGCAACCCCGCCGAAAAAGGGCGGCTGAGGATTCGCCAGAACCCTGCCTGTCCTCCCCGGCCGCGGCCGGGGAGGTTCTGCGTCCGGCAGCAACGGCATGCGATGTGACTCGAGACCCTGATCCTCCCAGACTCAAGTAGAGCCCCTCGATCATGGAGACGGACGGCGCGCGCCTCGCGGTTCACAGAGGAACAGATCATGCTGCCATGGCATGAGCCGCCCCGTATGAGCCCGCCCGATTGAACCTAGTCCGGCTCAACGGCCCCTGAGCCGCGCTCAAAAGGCGGACGGTAACCGTTCAGAAAGAGAGCGAGGCCGCTTTCGATCGTGGTCGTAACCCGGTCCGCTGTCAGCTGCCCGAGACCGAGCAGGCCCGTCAGTGGAATGTCGACCGACATCAGCTGCAGAAACTGCAGGGCCGCAAGCTCCGGGTCCGGGACGGACAGTTCGCCCCTCGCGCTCGCCTCGCGCAGGAACAGCGCGATCCTCTCCTGGATCACCTTTGGTCCCGATTCATTGAAGATACGTCCGAGTTCGGGAAACCTCGGTACCTGGGCGATGATGGTCCGGTAGAAGGCGAGCGCGTCCGTCGTGGCGAACATCGCCATGAAATTCCGGGCAATGGTCCGCAACCCCTCCTCGACATCGTCCGACTCGGAGGCCGAGTTCAAGATGGACTGTGCCGTCTGTGCGCAATTCTCGCTGACGAGGGCGGAAAACACCGCCTCCTTGCTTGGAAAATAGACGTAGAGGGTCGTCTTCGAAATCCCGGCGGCCCTGGCGATCGCATCCGTGCTTACGGCATCATAGGGCAGCTCCAGAAACAGCGCATGGGCCGCCTCCATCACCTGCCGCACCTTGGGGTTTTCCCGGTCGGGCGGTGCGAGAGATTTGGCGCTCGCGACGGTCGCCGCGCCCGTGCCGTCGCCGGCCATATCGGCATCCGACGTCTCGATTTTCCCGGCGTGCCGAACCATGGCGTGCCTCCATGCGCAATAAAATGAACTGTACAGTCCAGTTCATCATTGACCTTTCGTGCAATATGCGTCAAGCCTGAAACTGAACTGAACCGACCAGTACAGCCAAGGCGAGTCCTCATGCGCGTGGGTCTTTCAAGCATAGCCGGGCCTGTCAGGCGCCGGCGGCCGAACCGGGTGGGCGCCCTCGCCGCTGGCCTGCTCGCGCTCGCCGCGCTGACGGGCTGCGGACCGGAACAGGCGGCCGCCCCGCAGGCGCGGGAGGCGGTCAAGGCGCAGGCGGCCTCCTTCCAGCCGATCGCCCGGACGGTATCGCTGAGCGGAACGGTCGCTGCGCGCGTGGAGAGCAAGCTCTCCTTTCGCACCGCCGGCCGGATCGCCGAGCGCAAGGTCGATGTCGGCGACCATGTGAAGGCGGGCGACGTTCTGGCCACCATCGAGACGACGGAGCAGGTCTCCGATGTGCAGGCCGCCAAGGCGACGCTGCTATCGGCCGAGGCGACGCTGACGCAGGCGCAGAGCAGCTTCAAGCGGCAGCAGCAGCTGATCGAGAGCGGCTTCACCACACGCAGCAGCTACGATTCCGCCGAACAGCAATTGCACAGCGCCGAGAGTTCGGTCGAGTCCGCACGAGCCGATGTCGACACCGCCGAGGAACAGCTGGCCCTGACCGTGCTGAAGGCGGACGCCGACGGCGTCATCACCGCCCGCGACGCCGAGACCGGACAGGTTGTCTCCGCCGCGCAGACGGTCTTCACCCTGGCGCAGGACGGCGCGCGCGACGTCGTCTTCGATGTCTACGAGGCCCTGCTCGCCGACACCCCTCCGAGCGATCGCGTGGAAATCCGGCTGCTGTCCGACCCGGACGTGGTCGCCACGGCTGTGGTGCGCGAGATCGCGCCGACCTTCGACACAGCGACCGGTACGGTACGGGTCAAGATGTCGTTGATTGATCCGCCCGCCGCCATGAGCCTCGGCGCCGCCGTGCTCGGCAGCGGAAAATGGACCGCGAAAAACGTGATCGTGCTGCCCTGGACCTCGCTTTCCGCCGGCGAGGCCGGTCCCACCGTATGGGTCGTCGACCCCGAGACAAACGCCGTCTCGCCACGCGCCATCACGGTGGACCGCTACAAGACGGGGGAAATCCTCGTCAGTGCCGGGCTGAAGGAAGGCGAGATGGTCGTGACACATGGCGGCCAGTTCCTGCGCGCGGGTCAAATTGTCTCCATCACATCGGGAGAGCCGTCATGACGGTTCGACGCACGCTCATCGCCCTTGTCGGCCTCGGCTCGCTGGCCGCGCTCAGTGGCTGCTCGGAGAACGAGGCGGCGCCGGCGCCCCCCGTGCGGCCCGTGCTGTCCATGGTGGTGGCGCCGCACGGCGCCGAGGCGGCCCGCTTCACCGGCACCATCCAGCCGCGCTTCTCGCGCGATCTCGGCTTCCGCGTACTGGGCCGCGTGGATTCGCGCCTCGTCGATGTCGGCCAGACGGTCAAGGCCGGGCAGCTTCTCGCCTCGCTCGACCCGACGACGCTCTCCCTCGCCGTCCGGCAGCTGGAGGCAGAGCTGGCCAAGACGGAGGCCCAGCTCGTTTATGCCACCGCGACCCGCGACCGCAAGAAGGCGCTCGTGGCCCACAAGGTCGCCTCGCAGGCCGATCTCGACACGGCGGAAGAGTCGCTTGCCGGCGCCAACGCCGCCGTCACCCGTGGCCGCGCCGCCCTCGACAAGGCGCAGGAGCAGCTCTCCTACACCCGCCTGCTGTCCGAGACCGACGGCATCGTCACCGCCGCCAATGCGGAAGTCGGCCAGACCGTGAATGCCGGCGAAACCGTCTTCACCGTCGCGCAGGCCGATATCCGCGAGGCCATGGTCGACGTTCCCGACGAGATGGCGCAGGCGTTCAAGGTGGGTGACCGGTTCACCACGTCGCTGCAGGTCGAGCCCGGCATCCAGGCCGAAGGGCGCGTGCGCGAAATCGCGCCGCAGGCCGACGCCGCAACCCGTACGCGGCGCATCCGCATCACGCTCGACGCGCCGCCGCCGACCTTCCGCATCGGGACGACCGTCGTCGCCTCGCCGCAGCAGATCGCGCGGACCTCGATCGAGCTGCCGCGCTCCGCCCTGCTCAAGGCAGATGACCGCACCTTTGTCTGGGTGGTGGACGAGACGGCGATGACCGTCTCGCGCAGGCCCGTGGAGGTCGCGGCGGAGGCCGGCGAAACGATTCGGATCACGAGCGGGGTCGATGCCGGAACGCGGATCGTGACCGCCGGCGTGAACAGCCTGACCGACGGCCAGAAGATCAAGATCGACCCGGAGATGGTCCCATGAACGGCTTCAACCTGTCGGATTGGGCGCTCCGCCACCGCTCGCTTGTCTGGTACTTCATGATCATCGCGTCGATCGCCGGCGCGCTCGCCTATTTCAATCTCGGCCGTGAAGAAGACCCAAACTTCACCATCAAGACGATGCTCATCACCGCCATCTGGCCGGGCGCGTCGATCGAGGACACCGCCACGCAGGTCACCGAGCGGATCGAGCGCAAGCTCGAAGAGATCACCACGCTCGACTACACCAAGAGCCAGACCTCGCCGGGCCGGACGACGATCTTCCTCAATCTTCGGGACACGACGCAGGGGCGTGCCGTCAACGACACCTGGCTGCGGGTGCGCAGCATCCTCACCGATCTCAAGGGCGACCTGCCCGAAGGTGTGCAGGGTCCGTTCTTCAACGACGATTTCGGCGACGTCTACGGCAACATCTACGCCTTCACCTCCGATGGCCTCTCCCAGCGCCAGCTGCGCGACTATGCCGAGGCGGCGCGGGCCCGCATCCTCACCGTGCCGAATGTCGGCAAGGTCAATCTGGTCGGGGTGCAGGACGAGATCGTCTATCTCGAATTCTCCACCCGGCAGATGGCCGCCCTCGGCCTCTCCCAGCAGACCATCATAGATGCGCTGAGCGCGCAGAACGCCGTCGTTCCCTCCGGCACCGTCGAGGCCGATGGCGAGCGTGTGTCGGTGCGCACCAACGGACAGTTCGCCTCGGAGAAAGACCTCAGCAAGGTCAATCTCTGGATCAATGACCGCTTCTTCCGCCTGTCGGACGTGGCCACCATCACCCGCGGCTATGCCGATCCACCGACATCGCTGTTTCGCTATGACGGGAAGCCGGCGATCGGGCTGGCCATCGGCATGAAGCCCGCCGCCAACCTGCTGGAGTTCGGCGAGGCGCTGTCCAAGGAGATGCGGCAGATCGAGGCCGAGCTTCCGGTCGGCGTCGGCGTGCATCAGGTCTCCGACCAGCCTCATGTGGTCGAGGAGGCGGTCGGCGGCTTCACCAAGGCGCTGGGCGAGGCGGTGGCGATCGTTCTGGTGGTGTCCTTCATCAGCCTCGGCATGCGCGCCGGCCTGGTGGTCGCCCTGTCGATCCCGCTGGTGCTGGCGATCACCTTCGTGGCGATGGAGTATCTCGGCATCTCGCTCCAGCGCATCTCGCTCGGTGCCCTCATCATCGCGCTCGGCCTGCTGGTGGACGACGCCATGATCGCCGTCGAGATGATGGTCTCCCGGCTCGAAGTGGGCGATACGCTCGAGAAGGCGGCGACCCATGTCTACACCTCCACCGCCTTCCCCATGCTGACCGGCACTCTCGTTACGGTCGCCAGCTTCATTCCGGTGGGGCTCAACAGCAGCAGTGCGGGCGAGTTCACCTTCACCCTGTTTGTGGTGATCGCGGTCTCGCTGGTGGTGTCGTGGATTGTCGCGGTGGTCTTCACCCCGCTTCTCGGCGTCACCCTGCTGCCGAAATCCATGAAGAAGCATCACGAGGAGCCGGGGCGTTTCACCCGCTTGTTTCGTTCGCTCCTGCACGCCTGCGTCCGTTTCAAATGGCTGACCATCGCGGCCACGCTCGCGCTCTTTGCCGGCTCGATGGTCGGCATGGGCTTCGTGCAGCAGCAGTTCTTTCCCTCGTCGGACCGGCCGGAGGTCATCGTCGACTGGACCGCGCCGCAGAACACCTCGATCACCGAGATGCGTGCGCAGATGGACCGCTTCGAGGCGGCGCTGAAAGGCGATGACGACATCGCCTTCTGGTCCTCCTATGTCGGCGAGGGCGCCCAGCGCTTCCTGCTCTCCTACGACGTGCAGCCGGCGAGCCCCAATTTCGGGCAGATCGTCATCATGACCAAGGGGCTCGAACAGCGGCAACGCGTGATCAAGCGCCTAAAGGCCCTGGGCGAAAAGGAATTCGTCGGCACCGACGTGTTCGTCCACCCGCTGGACATCGGCCCGCCGGTCGGGCGCCCGATCCAGTACCGGATCAGTGGTCCCGATCCGGCAAAGGTGCGGGCCTATGCCCAGGACGTCGCCGCCATCGTCGGCTCCAACGCCAACACCGATCGCGTCACCTATGACTGGAACGAGCCGGGACGCGTCGTGAAGATCGATATCCTGCAGGACAAGGCCCGCCAGCTGGGGGTTACCTCGCAGGACGTGGCGACGGTGATGAACGGCGTCGTCGGCGGATCGACGGCGACACAGATCCGCGACTCCATCTACCTCGTGAACGTCGTGAGCCGGGCCCGCTCCACCGAGCGCGCCTCTATCGAGACACTGGAGAACCTTCAGATCCCGACCCAGAACGGCCGGTCCTTCCCGCTCGCGGCGATTGCGACGTTCCACTACGAGATGGAGCAGCCGATCCTGTGGCGGCGCAACCGCATCCCGACGGTGACGGTCAAGGCGGCTCTGGTCACCCCGGTCCAGCCGGCGACGGTCGTCGATCAGATCAAGCCGCAGATCGACGCCTTCATCGCCAAGCTGCCCCCCGCCTATCATGTGGTCACCGGCGGTGCCGTCGAGGAAAGCGCCAAGGGCCAGGGCCCGATCCTCGCCGTCGCGCCCTTCATGCTGATCACCATGGCGACGCTGCTGATGTTCCAGCTGCAGAGCTTCCAGCGCCTGTTCCTGGTGGTCGCGGTCGCGCCGCTCGGCCTGATCGGCGTCGTCGCCGCGCTGCTTCCTTCCGGCGCGCCGCTGGGATTCGTAGCGATATTGGGCGTGCTGGCGCTGATCGGCATCCTCATCCGCAACTCCGTCATCCTCGTCGTCCAGATCGAGCACCTGATCGACACGGGACAGGACAAGTGGCACGCCGTGCTGGAGGCCACCGAGCACCGGATGCGGCCGATCATGCTGACCGCTGCGGCGGCCTCGCTGGCGCTGATCCCGATCTCGCGGGAAGTGTTCTGGGGCCCGATGGCCTATGCGATGATGGGCGGCATCATCATCGGCACCGTGCTCACGCTGCTGTTCCTGCCGGCGCTGTATGTCGCGTGGTTCCGCATCAAGGAGCCCGCGCGCACGGCGGTGGAGCACATGGCAGCGGAGAAGAGCCTCTGACCTTCAGGCAACGGCGCTGGGGATCGCGGCGGCGGCCTGGGCTGGGTGGAGCCGGGGAAACGCGGCTCCACCGCCCGAAGGCTCAGCCGATCGCCGCCGAGACCGCCTTGATGGCTTCGCGTGTCGCGTCCACGACGATATCGGCTTCCTGCCGGGTCAGACACAGCGGCGGGGCGAAGCCCAGAATATCGCCCTGCGGCATGGCGCGGGCGATGACGCCGCGCTCCAGAAGAGCCGCCGCAACACGCGGCCCGACCTTTTCGCCGCCCTCGAAGAACACCCGGTCGTCGCGGTCGCGTACCAGTTCCACCGCCGCCAGCAGCCCTTCGCCGCGTACCTCGCCCACATGCCGATGCCCGCCGACGGCATCCTTCAGCGCCGCGTTGAAATAGGAGCCGACCTCGCGGGCGTTGGTGACGAGATCGAGTTCGTCCACCAGTTCGAGATTGGCGATGCCGGCCGCCGTGCAGAGCGGGTGCGAGGAATAGGTCCAGCCATGGCCGATCGGGCCGTGCTCGTCCGACCCCTGCTCCAGCTGCCGCCAGAGCTTTTCCGAGACGATGACGCCCGACAGCGGCGCATAGGCGGAGGTGAGCCCCTTGGCGATGGTGATCAGGTCCGGCTCGATGCCGTAATGGTCGGAGCCGAACATGGTGCCCAGCCGGCCGAAGCCGGTGACCACCTCGTCGGCGATCAGCAGGATGTCATGCTTCTTCAGCACCGCCTGGATCTTCGGCCAGTAGCCGGCCGGGGGAGGAACGATGCCGCCGGTGCCGAGCACCGGCTCGCCGATGAAGGCGGCGATGGTGTCCGGCCCCTCGGCCTGGATCATCTCCTCCAGCTTGTCGGCGCAATGCTGGGAGAATTCTTCCTCGCTCTGGCTGCGGTCTTCGCGGCGGAAATAATAGGGCGCCTCGGTGTGCAGGACCGGCGCGCGCGGCAGGTCGAACAGATTATGGAAGCCGGCGAGGCCGGTGAGGCTGCCGGTCATCACGCCAGAGCCGTGATAGCCGCGCCAGCGCGAGATGATCTTCTTCTTTTGCGGCCGCCCAAGCACGTTGTTGACGTACCAGACCAGCTTGATGTTGGTCTCGTTGGCATCCGACCCCGACAGGCCGAAGAATACCCGGCTCATATTTGCGGGCGCCCGCTCGATCACCATGCGGGCGAGGCGGATCGAGGGCTCCGAACCATGCCCGGCATAGGCGTGGTAATAGGCGAGCTTCGACGCCTGCTCGGCTATGGCATCGGTGATCTTCTTGCGGCCATAGCCGACATTCACGCAATAGAGCCCGCCAAAGGCGTCGAGGCTGCGCCGGCCCTCGCGGTCGACGATGTAGACCCCTTCCGCCCCAGTGATGATGCGGTTGGGCATCTCGCCGCGCGCGTGCTGGCCCATATGGGTGGAGGGGTGGAAGAAATGGTCGCGGTCCCAGCTTTCGAGCTCGTTGCTGGAGGGGGCGGGATGATCGAGCATGCTTATCTCCATGTTTCTCGCCCTCAGCTCAGGTCGAGGCAGACATATTTGAGGTCGGTGAAGGCTTCGAGGCCGTGGCGGGACCCTTCCCGGCCGAGGCCGGATTGCTTCATGCCGCCAAAGGGGATCGGCGCGCCGGTGATCTTGACGCGGTTGATCGCCACCATGCCGTAGTCCAGCGCCTGCGCCATCCGCGCCGCGCGGGCGCCGTCGCGCGTGACGACATAGGCGACCAGCCCATATTCGCTGGCATTGGCGCGGGCGATCACCTCCTCCTCGCTGTCGAACGGTGCGAGGGCAGCAATGGGGGCGAAAGTTTCCTCGCGCATGATCAGCGCCTCTTCCGGCACGTCGGCGAGCACGAGGGGGGCGAGGAAGAGCGGGCCGGGCACCGAGCGCTCCGGGGTCAGCCGCCGGGCGCCGCGCCCGAGCGCGTCGTCGATCTGCGCGCGGGCCTTCGCCACCGCGCCGGCGTGCATCAGCGGGCCGATCTCGGTGCCTTCATCGAGGCCTTTGCCGACGCGCAGCTGCGCCGCCCGTTCGGCAAAGGCGGTACAGAAGCGCGCATAGAGCGGGCGCTGCACATAGATGCGGTTGGCGGCGAGGCAGTCCTGTCCCGAGGTGGCGAATTTGGCGTCGAGCGCGATCTCCACCGCGCGCGCAAGGTCGGCATCCTCGAACACGATCAGCGGCGCGTGGCCGCCCAGTTCCATGACGACACGTTTCAGGCTGGATGCGGCATTGCGCGCGACCATGCGGCCGATGTCAGTGGAGCCGGTGAAGCTGACCGCGCGCACCCGCAGATCGGCGCAGAAGGTTTCGGCGATCGGGGCGGGCGCGCCGGTGACCACGTTGAACACGCCGGCGGGCATGCCGGCGCGCTCGGCGAGTTCGGCCAGCGCCAGCGCCGAGAGCGGCGTGTGCGAGGAAGGGTGCGAGACGATGGTGCAGCCGGCCGCCAGCGCGGCGGCGGCCTTGCGGGTGAGCATGGCGGACGGGAAATTCCACGGCGTCAGCAGCGCGGCGACGCCCACCGGCTCGCGGGTGAGCGACATCTGCGCGCCGGGGAGGTGGCTGGTGACGCCCTCGACATTCACCCGCAGCGCCTCCTCGGCGTAATAGGCGATGAAGGAGGCGGCATAGGCGATCTCGCCGCGCGATTCCGCCAGCGGCTTGCCCTGCTCGATCGTCATCAAGAGCGCCAGATCCTCGGTGGCGCTGAGCATCAGCGCGTGCCAGCGGCGCAGAATGTCGGCGCGCTGCTGCGGGAGAAGGGACTTCCACGGCGCGAAGGCGCGGTGGGCGGCGTCGACCGCGCGCGCCGCCGCCGCCGCGCCAAGAGCGGCAACCTCGGCAATGGCGGTGCCGTCGGCGGGATCGGTGACGGGGAAGGTCCGCCCGTCCGGTGCCCCGGTCCACTTGCCGTCGATATAGGAGAGCGTGCGCAGCAGCCGGCGGTCCTGCAGCCGCGACAAGGCTGGGTGAGGCTCGGGCCGGGCGAGGCGGTCGAGGCGTTCGGTGCGGGCGGGCGCGATCATGGCAGCTCCTCTCTCAACGCCGCGAGATTAGGGGCGGGGGCACCGAGAGGGTTTCCGAAGGTGCCGGCGGCCACCGACAGGCCGCCGGAACTTCGCCGCCGCGCCGAGAGACTCTCGGCGGGCACGCCCATTACCGCAGGACGGAGGCGAGGAACTCGCAGGTGCGCGGGTGCTGCGGCGCGGTGAAGATCGCATCGGGAGTGCCCTGCTCGCAGATGCGGCCCTGGTCGAAGAAGCACACGCGATCCGAGACTTCGCGGGCGAAACGCATCTCATGCGTCACCAGCAGCATGGTGAGGTCGTGCTCATGGGCGAGATCGCGGATGACCGCGAGAACCTCGCCGACCAGTTGCGGGTCAAGCGCCGAGGTCGGCTCGTCGAACAGCAGCACGCGCGGGCGCATGGCGAGCGCACGGGCGATGGCGACGCGCTGCTGCTGGCCGCCGGAAAGCTGCGAGGGATAGTGGTCCTTCTTGTCCGCCAGGCCCACCATGTTCAGCAGCTCGATCGCCCGGCACTCGGCCTCGCCGCGCGCCAGGCCCAGCACGCGCATCGGCGCTTCCACGACATTGCGCAGCACGCTCATATGGGGGAACAGGTTGAAGCTCTGGAACACCATGCCGACATGGCTGCGGATCTGGCGCAGATGGCGTTCCGATGCCTGGAACGGGCCGGTGCCGCCGGGCAGTTGATAGGGCATGCCGGCAAGGGTCAGTTGCCCCTCCTGAAACGGCTCCAGCGTCATTAGGATGCGCAGCACGGTCGATTTGCCCGAGCCGGACGGGCCGATCAACGTGACCTTCTCGCCCGGCGCGACCTCGAAGTTGAAATCGTCGAGCACGGTGAGCGCGCCGAAGCGCTTGGTCACGCCGGCGAACTGGATGAGCGGGGGCTTCACGGTTTCGGTCATCGCAGCGGGATTCCTGCCTTGGGAAGCACCTTCTGCAGCCGGTGCAGGCCGGCCGAGCAGATCAGCGTCAGGATGAGGAAGATCACGCCGACCATGGTCAGCGGCACCAGATATTCAAATGTGCGCTCGCCGATCATGTTGGCCAGCGCCATCATGTCGAGCACGGTGATGACGGAGAGCACCGGCGTCTCCTTGATCATGGCGACCATATAATTGCCCATGGCGGGCAGGATGCGCGGCACGATCTGCGGCACCACGATGTCGCGGAAGGTCTGCAGGCGGGTGAGGTTGAGCGCGGTCGCCGCCTCCCATTGCCCGCGCGGCACCGCCTCGATGCCGCCGCGATAGACCTCGGAGGTGTAGGCGGAATATTGCAGCCCCAGCGCCAGCGCGCCGGTGAGGAAGGCGGGCAGCGTCACGCCATATTCCGGCAGCACGTAATAGAGGAAGAAAAGCTGCACCAGCAAAGGCGTGTCGCGCAGGAACTCGACAACGCACGCCGTGGTCCAGGAGACGCTGCGAAACCGGCTGCGGCGCAGCAGGGCGAAGACGAGGCCGAGCACCAGCGCGATGGCGAAACCCGCTGCCGCCGCCTTCAGCGTGACCGTGAGGCCGATGAGGATGATGGGCAGGATCGACCACGCATAGGCGAGCGGGGTCGCGGTGTCCCAGGTGAAGCCGTACATCATGCCGGAGCCCTCACGAATGCGCCGCGCGCGGGAAGGCGGCGCCGCGCCGGACCAGGCGCTCGATCAGGCGCATCGCCAGCATCAGCACCAGCGACATGGCGAAATACCCCACCAATGTCAGGCTGTAGACGCCGGCGCTGTCGAGGGTGATGTTGCGGATCGACTGGGCGCGGAACGTCAGATCGGCGATGGAGATGAGCGAGACCAGCGAGGACAGCTTCAGCGTCTCGATGGCGAGATTGCCGAAGGCCGGCATCATCTCGATCAGCGCCTGCGGCAGGGTGACATGGATCAGCGTGTGCAGGCGGCCGAAATTGAGCGCCCGCGCCGCCTCAAACTGCTGCACCGACACCGAGGCGAGGGCGCCGCGCACGATCTCCGATCCATAAGCGCCGACATGCAGCGCGAGCACCAGAATGCCGGTCGAGACCGGCTCGAAGCTGATGCCGATCAGCGGCAGCGCGTAATAGAACCAGAACAGCTGCACCAGCAGCGAGGTGCCGCGAAACAGCTCGGTGTAGCAAAGCGCCAGCACGGAGACGACGCGCCCGCCCTCGACCCGGGCGATGCCCGCCACGAAGGCCAGCACCACGCCGATGGCGATCGCCGCCAGGGTGATCCACGCGGTGACGAACGCGCCCTGCGCCAGCGCGGGCAGATAGGAAACCCACTGCATCGTCAGCTCCCGGTTTGTGCGGCAGAAAACGGCGCGCCCTCCGCCACGGCGAGGCCGCCGGCGGAGGGACGCTTGTGGTCGACGCGCGGTTTACTTGCCGGCGCAGAGATCGGCCACCTTGCGGTCCGCCGCCGCCTGGATGCTCTCCGGCGAAAGGCCGTAATTGGCCAGGATCTTCTTGTACGCGTCGGTGCTGCGGAACTCGACCAGCGCCGCGTTGAACGCCGCGTAGAGTTCCTTGTCCTCGGGGCGGAAGGCGAACCCGCCAAAGTTGCGCACCGGCTTGCCGTCGACCACCGGATCGGTGAACGGCGCCACCTGCTCGACATTGGCCTGGCCCTTGGCGAGCGAAGCGACGGTCAGCTCGGTCGCCGCATAGGCGTCGGCGCGGTTCTGCACGGTGGCGAGCGCGTCGGCATTGGCGGTGATGAAGATCACCTGGTCGTCCTTCACGCCGACGGCGCGCAGGAAGTCGATATTATTGGCGCCCGAGACCACCGCCACCTTGAGCGAGGGATCCTTGGCGATGTCGGCATAGGTGGCGAGCTTCTTCGGGTTGCCCTTCTTCACCAGCAGGCCTTCGCCATAGGAGGAATTCGGCTCGGTGAAGGCGACCTGCTTGCACCGCTCGGGGGAAATGTTCTGCTCGGCGGCGACGAAGTCGAAGCGCTTGGCCTTGAGGCCGGGAATGAGCGTGCCGAACGGGGTGACCGACCAGGTGACGTCGGCGATGCCCATCTTCTTCAGCACCGCGTTGGCGACATCCGGGCCGATGCCGGCCGAGGTGCCGTCTTCCTTCATGTAGGAGTAGGGCACTTCATTGGCGGTGGCGGCGCGGATATAGCCCTGGTCCTTCACATCCTTCAGCGTGGTGGCGTTCGCAGCCGAAAGGCCACCGATGAGAGCGAGGGCGGAAAGCCCGGAGATCTTCAGGAACGACATTGCCAATTTCCTCTGGTTGATAGGTCCGCAGGCCGATTTTTCGGATCTCGGCGCCCGGCGCCGGCGGAAGAAATGGGGCCGCGTCGGCGGCCGGTTGGATCAGGCGTCCGTCACCACGGCGAGGACGGACAGGCAGTCGCCGGCCTTGATCAGGCCGGGCACATGGCGGGCGGCGAGCACGCCGTCCATCGCTGCGCGATATTCCGCCGGCGTCTCGCCGGTGCGGCCAATGGGGTAGACCCGGGCGACGAGGTCGCCCGCCCGCACGCTGGCGCCGAGATCAACGGCGAAGGCGATGAGCCCGTCATCCCCGGCGAAGGCGAAGCAGTCGCTCGACGGCATGTCGAGCCAACGGGTGGGGGCGGTCTCCGGTTCACCCCGGAGGATCCCGGCATGGCGCAGCAGGTTGAGCGAGCCGCGCCGGGCGATATCGATGCTCGTGGCGCTGGCAGTGCCGGCGCCGCCGAGTTCGGTGGTGACGAAAACCTTGCCCATCGCCTCGACGGTGGTGTCGAGCATGCCGACCGCGTCGATTTCCAGCATCCGCATCGAATAGGGGGCGGAGAACGCCGCGACCGCCGCGAAGCAGGCCTCTTCCTGCGCCTTGTCCGGCAGCTCGTGCGCGGCGGCATAGGGCAGGAAGTCCAGCGTCCGGCCGCCGGAATGGAAGTCCAGCACGATGTCGGCCAGCGGCACGAGGTGCCGTGTGACGAAATCGGCGATCTTTTCCGTCACCGTACCGTCCGGGCGGCCGGGAAAGCTGCGGTTGAGGTTGCCACGATCGATGGGCGAGGTGCGGGTGCCGGCGCGAAAGGCCGGGTAGTTCAGCGCCGGCACGATGATGACGCGCCCCTGCACCTCCTGCGGCCGCAAGGTGCGCGACAGCTCGAACAGGGCGGCCGGACCCTCATATTCGTCGCCGTGATTGGCGCCGGTGAGCAAAGCGGTCGGCCCCTCGCCATTGGCGATGACGCAGACCGGGATCATCACCGAGCCCCAGGCGCTGTCGTCGCGGCTATAGGGCAGGCGCAGATGGCCGTGCTGGACGCCGGGCGCGGCGAAATCGACTGTCGGCGTGATCGGCGAGGGGCGGAGAGACGCGGTGAGCATTCCCCTCACCCCTTCACGAAGAGCTGGCGCGGCACGTTGGACAGGCACTCATGGCCGGTCTGGGTGATGGCGATGCTCTCGGTGATCTCCAGCCCCATATCTTCCAGCCACAGGCCGGTCATGAAATGGAAGGTCATGCCGGGCTTCAGCTCGGTGCGGTCGCCGGGGCGAAGGCTCATGGTTCGCTCGCCCCAGTCCGGGGGATAGCTCAGCCCGATCGGGTAGCCGGTGCGGTTGTCCTTGATGATCCCGTACTTCTTCAGCACCGCGAAGAAGGCATTGGCGATGTCCTCACAGCTGTTGCCGGGCCTGGCGGCGGCAAGGCCCGCCTCCATGCCTTCCAGCGTCGCCTTCTCGGCGTCGAGAAAGGCCGGCGTCGGCGTGCCGAGGAAGACGGTGCGCGAGAGCGGGCAGTGGTAGCGCTTATAGGCGCCGGCGATCTCGAAGAAGGTGCCCTCGCCGACCCGCATCGGCTTGTCGTCCCAGGTCAGATGCGGGGCGGAGGCGTCCGCTCCCGACGGCAGCAGCGGCACGATGGCAGGATAGTCGCCGCCGAATTCGGCCGTGCCGCGAATGCCGGCATCGTAGATCTCCGCCACGAGATCGCATTTGCGCATGCCAGGCTCGATGACCTCGACGATGCGCTTGTGCATCCGTTCGACGATGCGGCCGGCCTTGCGCATATAGTCCAGCTCGGTCGGGCTCTTGACCGCGCGCTGCCAGTTCACCAGCCCGCCGGAATCCTTGAAGCGGGCATTCGGCAGGTGTTTCTGCAGCGAGGCGAAGGCGGCGGCGGTGAAGTAGTAATTGTCCATCTCGACCGCGATGGCGCCGGTGTCCCATCCGCGCTCCGCGATGATCTGCGACAGCAGGTCCATCGGGTGGCGCTCCGACGACTGCACATAGTGGTCGGGGTAGCCGATGATATTGTCGTGGGAGAGATAAGCGGTGCGGCGGGCGCCGTTGGCGTCCTGCTTGCGGCCGTACCACACCGGCTCGCCGGTGGGCGGTACCAGCACGCACTGGTGCACATAGAACGACCAGCCATCATAGCCGGTGAGCCAGTGCATGTTGGAGGGGTCGGTGACGACCAGCAGGTCGATGCCGGCCTTCTCCATCGCCGCGCGGGTCTTGGCGAGGCGCTCGGCATATTCCTCGCGGGAGAAATTCAGGGTCACGGTCACGCGGTGTCTCCGGCTGCGGCCTTGGTGTCGATGGGGCGCCCCGCCTTCGCGCTGCGGGCGCGGGCAAGAGCGAGATTGGCGATGGCGGTGTCCTGCACGCCGGTGCCGGTGAGGTCGGCCAGCGTGATCTCCTCCGCGCGTGTCCGGCCCGGCGCGGTGCCGGCGATCACCTCACCGAGCTCGGCAAAGGGCGCGTCGGCGGCAACAACGCCGGCGCCGATGGCGTGGTGCAGTTCGCCGAGGCGCCGGGTCTGGCTCAGCCGGTCGGCGATATAGGTGACGCGGGCAAAGGCTTGCGGGTCGATCTCGTTCTTGTGCTCGCTGTCCGCCCCCATGGCGGTGACGTGCTGGCCGGGCTCCAGCCAGTCCGCCCGCAGGATCGGCCGCTCCGCCGGCGTGGTGGTGACGACGATGTCGGCACCGCGCACCGCCTGCTCGGGGTTGGCGACGGCGGTGACGGGAAGCCCGAGCTGGTGCGACAGGTCACGCGCCGTCTGTTCCGCCTTCGCGGCATCGCGGGCCCAGATGCGGGCCGCGCGAAGCGGACGCACGAGCGTCAGCGCCTCCAGCTGCAGCCGCGCCTGCATGCCGGCGCCGAAGATGGCCGCCACCGCCGACTCGGGGCGGGACAAATGGCGGGCGGCGACGGCGCCGGCGGCGGCGGTGCGCACATCGGTTAGGTAGCCATTATCCAGCAGCAGCGCCTCGACCAGGCCGGTGCGGGTGCTGAACAGGATCATCAACCCGTTGAGGCTCGGCAGGCCGAGCCGCGGATTGTCGAAGAAGCCGGGGCTGACCTTGATGGCGAAGCCTTCCAGCCCCGGGACATAAGCGGTCTTCACATCGACCTCGCCGCGATGCTCGGGAATGTCGAGGCGCAGGATCGGCGGCATGGCGACAGGCTTGGTCGCCAGTGCGGCGAAGGCCGCCTCGACGCAATCGACGGCGCTGGCGTCGAGCCGGACGATCGGGCGCAAATCCGCCTCGGTGAGGACGAGCATCTGGCTCATGCGGGCACTCCGTGGATGAGGCGGCGATGCGTCTCCGGGTCGATGTTGCCGCCCGACAGGATGAGTGCGGTGGCCCCGAGCGGACGCAGCTTGCCGGCGAGCAGCGCGGCGATGCCCACGGCGCCGGCGCCCTCCACCGTCTCGCCCTCCTCCCGAGCGGCGTGGCGGATGCCGGCGGCGATCTCGTCCTCGGTGACGAGGACGACCTCGTCGAGCAAGGCGCGGCAGAGCGCGAAGGTGAAGCGGTTGGCGAGGCCGATGCCGCCGCCGAGCGAATCCGCCAAAGTCTCCTCCTCCACCACGTCGACCGGCCGTCCCGCAGCGAGCGAGGCGGCCATCGCCGCGCCCCTCTCCATCGACACGCCGACGACGCGCACATCCGGGCGCAGCGCTTTCACCGCCAGCGCGATGCCGCCGGCTAGCCCGCCGCCGGACAGCGGCACGAGGACGAGCGCGAGGTCCGGCAGGTCCTCGACGAGTTCGAGGCCGATGGTGCCCTGTCCGGCAATCACGTCGGGATGGTCGAAGGGCGGGATGGCGGTGAGGCCGCGCTCGGTGACGAGGCGGACGACCTCGGCCTGTGCGTCATCCTGCGAGCGGCCGACGATCCGCACCTCGGCGCCTAGCGCGCGCACCGCCTCGACCTTGTTGAGCGGCACCAGCGCCGACATGCAGACTGTGGCCGGCACACCAGCCTCGCGGGCGGCATAGGCCAGCGCCCGGCCATGATTGCCGGTGGAAGCGGTGACAAGGCCGCGCCGGCGGGCCGGCTCGTCCAGAGCCAGCAGCGCATTGGTGGCACCGCGCAGCTTGAAGGCGCCGACCGGCTGGCGGGTCTCCAGCTTCAGATGGACCGGCTGGCCGCAGCGTTCCGCCAGCGTGAATGATGCGACCAGCGGCGTGCGTGCCACCCGCCCGGCCACGCGCTCGGCGGCGGCTTCGACGCGCGCAAACGCGACCGGGAGACCGGCCATGGCGGTGCAGGTGGAAGCGGCGTCGGCGAGATCCGGCATGAGCTGATGTCCCCTCTCACTTGTAATGGTGGGAGGCATCAAAAATCATGTCAATTATTATATTGTAATGATCCAATCACGGCGCGCCGGCGCGGCATGGCCAGTGCCGCGCCGCGGTGACGTCACCCGATGGCGCCAATGTCGAACACCGGGGGAAGCTGCTCGAAGGTCTGGCGCACCGTGGTCAGCGCCTGGGTCAGCGCGGCGGGCGAGAAATGCCCGCCCAGGCAGATGCGGATGCCCCCGCCGTGATTGCTGCCGGCGATGAACGGATCGGAGGGCGTCACCGCGACGCGCCGCTCCGCCAGCGAGCGCACCAGCCCGTCCTCCGTCCAGTGCGGCGGCACCTTGAGCCAGGCGCAGAGCGACAGCCTGTGGCTGGAGGCGACATGGGCGCCGAGCGTCTGCGCCACGATGCGCTGGCGCGCACTTGCCTCGTCGCGCTGCACGGCCAGCAGGCGCCGCGCCGTGCCGTCCTCGATCCACCGCGTGGCGATCTCGGCCAGCAGATAGGCCCCGCTCCAGCTGGTGACGCGCAGGATCGAGGCCGCCCGGATCGAATAATGCGGGGGCACCACGAGATAGCCGACCCGCAGGCCCGTCAGCACGGTCTTGGTGAAGCTGGTGACGAAGAAACCGAGATCCGGCACCATCTGGCTGATCGAGGGCAGGGGCGTGTCGATCAGCGGCTTGTAGACCTCGTCCTCGATCACGAACACGCCGTGGCGTTGAGCGATGGCGGCGATAACCTGGCGGCGCGCGGGCCCGGCGACATGGCTGGTCGGGTTGTTTAGCGTGGGAATGAGCACCAAAGCGCGAGGGCTGCCGGCCTGGCATGCGGCCTCGAACGCCTCGGGGAGCACGCCTTCACCGTCGGTGGGAAGCCCCCTCAGGCTGAAGCCCAGCACATTGGCGAGACCGATCACGCCGTGGTCGGTCAGGTTCTCGGTCAGCACGATATCACCGGCGCGCACGATGCAGCTCAGCGCCAGGAAGAGGCCGTGCGCGGCGCCATTGGTGATGAGGATGCGCTCCGTGCCGGCATCGACGCCCAGCGGCATCAGCCAGGCCCGCGCCGCCTCGCGGTGCGCGTCGAGGCCGGCGATCGGACGGCAGGCGCTCATGAAGGCACCAGTGTCGGCCCCCGCCAGCGCGCCCAGAACGATCCGCGACGCCTCCTCATGCGCCTGTGTGTAGACGCCGCGGACGATGGAAAGATCCACCACCTCATCGGGGTTGCGGTCCAGCATCAGGCGGCCGGCCCGCTCGGTGACGCGGGCCTTGACGAAGGTGCCGCGGCCAATCTCGCCGGAGAGATAGCCCAGCCGCTCCGCCTCCCGATAGCTCAGGCTCACCGTCTGCACCGACAGCCCGAGTTCGCGGGCGAGGTCGCGATGCGTCGGCATCCGGTCCATCGGCTTGAGCACGCCGGAATCGATATCGGCGAGGATGCGCTCCGTCAGCGCGGCGTGCTTGGTCTGGCCCTTGGCCTTGGTCAGCCGGGGCTGCCAGTCCACGGCCTTGCCCAATCCGGCGCTGGCAGGCGCGGCGGCCGAAGGGTGGACTTGACGCAGCATCGAATTGTCTCGTTCTTAAGGGAGGTTCTTCATGACATTATGCACGCCCGGTCGCGAAAGATGAAGCTCGATGCCACCGATCACCGGATCCTCGCGGCGCTGCGGCGCGACGGGCGCATCACCAAGCTGAAGCTGGCCGAGGAGGTGCATCTCTCCCCGGCGGCCTGCTGGGAACGGCTGCGACGGCTGGAGACCGGCGGCATCGTCAAGGGCTACACCGCCATCATCGACCTCGGGGCCGGCGAGCCGCGCACGACGGTCATTGTCGAGATCAGCCTGCAAAGCCACCAGCAGGCGGATTTCCGCCGCTTCGAGGAGGCCGTCTGCCGGGAGCCCGCCATCGTCTCCTGCGACGCCACCGGCGGCGGCATCGACTATATATTGCGGGTGACGGTGCCGGACATTGACAGCTACCAGCGCCTCATCGACCGATTGCTCGGACAGCCGATCGGGATCGAGCGTTACTTCAGCTATGTGGTGACGAAAAGCGTGCCGCTGGGCAGAACCGGCGATTGAAGCCGGGCCGAACCCTGCCAGGAGACGCGCGCAACGATCCCCACCCCTCGGCGCCGCTTCTCTCTGCTCTCCTTCGGCACGCCATTGCCGGGCACAGGCGGCGTATCGAAGCCGGAAGCCCCGCGTCTGCATCATCTAATCAGGTCGTCTTAATCCACTCGGGTCGCCCGATCCCGAGGGCGGGGCGCGGCGGCAGAACCGTTCCTGTCCATGGTTTGACGGCCGCCCCGCCCCGCCCCGCCCCGCCCACCCCCCGCCTAAGCCCTCCCCCTTCCTGCAACTCATTTGCAGTTGCACATCGCCGAACTCGGCGTAGAGTGCTTCTGCAAATCATTCGCAAAAGGAGGCTGGCATGTGGAGACAATCGAGGCGCGCGATCCTGACCGGCCTGCTGGCGGGAGCGCTGTCCGGCCTGGCGGGCGCGTCCGGCGCCCTCGCGCAGGCGGCGCCGGCGAAGTTCAAGGCGGTGACCACCTTCACCATCATTGCCGACATGGCGCGCAACGTGGCGGGCGATGCCGCCATCGTTGAATCGATCACCCGGCCGGGTGCGGAAATCCACAATTACGCGCCGACGCCCGGCGATATCCAGCGCGCCCAGGGCGCGCAGCTCATTCTGTGGAACGGGCTGGGCCTCGAACTCTGGTTCGAGAAGTTCTTCCGCAATCTGAACGATGTGCCGGGGGTCGTGGTCTCTGCCGGCGTGGACCCGATCAGCATCGACCAGGGCCCCTATAGCGGCAAGCCCAACCCGCACGCCTGGATGTCGCCCACCAATGCGCTGATCTATGTCGACAACATCCGCGACGCCTTCGTGAAATACGACCCGGCCAATGCCGCCACCTACGCGGCCAATGCGGCCGCCTACAAGGCCAAGATCGAGGCCTCCGTCGCGCCGATCCGTGCCGAGCTGGAGGCCATTCCCGCCGACAAGCGCTGGCTGGTGTCCAGCGAGGGCGCATTCTCCTATCTCGCCCGCGATTTCGGGCTGAAGGAGCTCTATCTCTGGCCGATCAACGCCGACCAGCAAGGCACGCCGCAGCAGGTGCGCAAGGTGATCGACGCGGTGCGCGCCAACAAGATTCCCGCCGTGTTCAGCGAAAGCACCGTCTCCGACAAGCCGGCGCGGCAGGTGGCGCGCGAGACCGGGGCGCTCTATGGCGGCGTGCTCTATGTCGATTCGCTGAGCGAGGCCGACGGCCCGGTGCCGACCTATGTCGACCTGCTGCGCGTTACCACCGGCACGCTGGAAAAGGGTCTCGCGGAGGGCCTGTCGCAATGAACGCTCCCCTGCCCCCGTCCGCCATGGGCGCCTCGCGCGACGATGGCGCGAGCTTTGCCGGCAAAGTCTTGCCGGATCCGGGCCTTGCCGTCCGTCATGTCTCGGTCACCTATCGCAACGGCCACACCGCGCTGCGCGACGCCAGCTTCGAAATCCCCACCGGCACCATCACCGCGCTGGTCGGGGTCAACGGCTCCGGCAAGTCGACGCTGTTCAAGGCGATCATGGGCTTCGTGCGCGTCGCCTCGGGCGAGATCACCATTCTCGGCGGCAGCGTCGGCGAGGCATTGAAGCGCAACCTCGTCGCCTATGTGCCGCAGAACGAGGAGGTGGACTGGAACTTCCCGGTCCTCGTCGAGGACGTCGTGATGATGGGCCGCTACGGCCATATGGGGCTGATGCGCATTCCCCGCGCCGCCGACCGCGCGGCGGTCACGCAGGCTCTGGCGCGCGTCGGCATGGGCGAATTCCGCCAGCGGCAGATCGGCGAGCTTTCCGGCGGCCAGAAGAAGCGCGTCTTCCTCGCCCGCGCGCTGGCGCAGGATGCCAAGGTGATCCTACTCGACGAGCCGTTCACCGGCGTCGACGTGAAGACCGAGGAGGCCATCATCCTGCTGCTCCGGGCGCTGCGCGACGAGGGGCGCGTGATGCTGGTCTCGACCCATAATCTCGGCAGCGTGCCGGAATTCTGCGACCGCACCGTGCTGGTGAAGGGCACCATCCTCGCCTATGGGCCGACGGCGGAAACCTTCACCGAGGCCAATCTGGAAAAGACCTTCGGCGGCGTGCTGCGCCATTTCGTGCTGGGCGGCGCCGGCCTGCACGCCGATGACGACAGCCGTCAGCTCGCCGTGCTGACCGATGACGAGCGCCCGCTGGTGTTCTATGGCGAGAAGGGCGAATGCGCGCCCCGCACGCGGGAGAACGCCCCGTGATCGCCCTGCTGGCGGAGCCCTTCGGCTATGAATATATGCGCAACGCCATGTGGGTCTCGGCCCTGGTCGGCGCGGTGTGCGCGTTCCTCTCCTGCTATCTCATGCTCAAGGGCTGGTCGCTGATCGGCGACGCGCTGTCCCATGCCATCGTGCCCGGCGTCGCCGGCGCCTACATGCTGGGCCTGCCCTTCGCCATCGGCGCGTTCTTCTCCGGCGGGCTGGCGGCTGCGGCGATGCTGTTCCTCAACCAGCGCACCAAGCTGAAGGAGGACGCCATCATCGGGCTGATCTTCTCCTCCTTCTTCGCGCTAGGGCTGTTCATGGTCTCGCTGTCGCCGACCTCGGTGAACATCCAGACCATCGTGCTCGGCAACATCCTCACCATCACGCCGGAGGACACGCTGCAGCTTGCCATCATCGGCTTCGTGTCGCTGGCCATCCTGCTGGTGAAATGGCGGGACCTGATGGCGGTGTTCTTCGACGAGGCGCATGCCCGCTCCATCGGGCTGAAGCCCACCGCGCTGAAGATCATGTTCTTCACCCTGCTGTCCGCCTCCACCGTGGCGGCGCTGCAGACGGTGGGGGCCTTCCTGGTCATCTGCCTGGTGGTGACGCCCGGCGCCACCGCCTATCTGCTGGCCGACCGCTTCCCGCGCCTGCTGATGATCGCTGTCGGCATCGGCGCGGTGACCAGCTTCCTCGGCGCCTATGTCAGCTATTTCCTCGACGGCGCCACCGGCGGCATCATCGTGGTGCTGCAGACGCTGGTCTTCCTCATTGCCTTCGTCTTCGCTCCCAAGCACGGCATGATGGCGGCGCGGCGGCGCGCGGCGGCCACACTGAAATCGAATGCGCTGAAGGCGGGAGCCTGACCATGATGGCGACCCTGCTCGCGCCGTTCCAGTTCGACTTCATGGTCAACGCCCTCGTCATCTCGGGGCTGGTGGCGGTGCCGATGGCGCTGCTCTCCTGCTTCCTGGTGCTGAAGGGCTGGTCGCTGATGGGCGATGCCATCTCCCACGCGGTGTTTCCCGGCGTGGTCATCGCCTATATCGTCGGCCTGCCCTTTGCCATCGGCGCCTTCGTCGCCGGCATGTTCTGCGCGGTGGCGACCGGCTTCCTCAAGGACAATAGCCGGATCAAGCAGGACACGGTGATGGGCATCGTGTTCTCCGGCATGTTCGGCGTCGGGCTGGTGCTCTATGTGAAGATCCAGTCCGAGGTGCATCTCGACCACATATTGTTCGGCGACATGCTCGGCGTCTCCGTCCGCGATATCCTCGAGACCGGGCTCATCGCCGCCGTGGTGGCGGGCGTCATCGCGGTAAAATGGCGGGACTTCCTGCTGCACGCCTTCGACCCCATACAGGCGCGGGCCGTGGGCCTGCGGGTTGGCCTGCTGCATTACGGGCTGCTGTGCCTGATCTCGCTCACCATCGTCGGCGCGCTCACCGCGGTGGGGCTGATCCTCGCCATCGCCATGCTCATCGCGCCGGGCGCCATCGCCTTCCTGCTGGCGCGCACCTTCCGCGCCATGCTGGTGGTGTCGCTGGCGGTGGCGGTGCTGTCCTCGCTGCTCGGCGTCTATCTCTCCTTCTTCCTCGACAGCGCGCCGGCGCCGACCATCGTGCTGCTGATGAGCCTCGTCTTCATCGCCGCCTTCGTGCGCTCCTCGGCGCGGGCGGCCCCAGTGATGGACAGCCGGGGCGAAGCGCCCGCGCCCTGAAAAGACTGCCCCCTGAAACGGGTGGAGGCCGCCCCGGCGGGCGGCCTCCATGCTTGCAGATAGAATGAAGGCAGGCCGTTCGGCCGCGGCCTCAGAACGGGCTGTCGGGGAAGTAGAACTGCGCCGCGTTCTCGGCGGTGATCAGCGTCGAGCCGATGATGAACCGGCCATAGACCGGGGTCGCGGAGACGAAGTTCAGCGCGGTGACTTCCAGCGCGGTGGAGATCAGCGCCGGCGGATAGGAAACGTCGACCGGGATCTGCGTGTCCTTGTCCATCACCCGCTTGATGATCTGCTTCATGCCGGCGCCGCCGACGATCCACATCTCCTTCTGCCGCCCGGCCTGGGAGATGGCTTCCATCACGCCGATCGCCATGTCGTCGTCGGCGGCCCAGACGGCGTCGATCTGCTTGTGCTTGGACAGGTAGTCCTGCATCACCTGGAACGCCTTGTCGCGGTTCCAGTTGCCGTGCTGCATGTCGAGGATCTCGATCCCCGAGCCGGCGATGGCGGCCTGGAAGGCGTCGACGCGCTCATTGTCCAGCGTGGTCGGGATGCCGCGCAGCACCACGATCTTGGCGCCCGGCTTCAAATTGGCCTTGAAATACTCGCCCGAGACGCGGCCGAAGGCGGTGTTGTCGCCGGCGACATAGAGGTCCTCGATGCCGGCCTGCGAGAGGCCGCGATCGACCACCGTCACCCATTTGCCGGCGTCCTTCACCGCCTTGACCGGGCTGGTCAGCGGCTCGGATTCGAAGGGCAGCACCACCAGCGCGTCGATATTGCGGGTGGCGACCATGTCCTCGATGTCGTTCACCTGCTTGCCCACCGCGCCGGCAGTGGCGAGCACGAATTCGAGATTGGGATAGGTGGCCTTCAGCCGCTTGATGGTGTCCTGCGCGTGCCAGTTCAGCCCGCCCATGAAGCCATGGGTGGCGGAGGGGATCGAGACGCCGATCACCGCCTTCTTGCCCTGCGCCATGGCGGGTAGGGAAAGACCGGTGGCGGCGACCGCGGAGCCGATGGCGGCGGTGGTAAGGAATGTCCTGCGTTCCATTGTCGTTTCTCCCATTGTCTCCGCTCTCAGGCGGATGATGATTTGCCGCGCTGGAGAACCACCGCGAGCACGATGATGACGCCCTGGATCGTCCCGTTGAGATAGGGCGAGACGAGGTCCGCCAGAATGAGGATGTTGTCGATGAGGCTGAGGATCAGCACGCCGATCACCGTGCCCCACACCCGGCCATAGCCGCCCTTCAGCGCGGTGCCGCCGATGATGACGGCGGCGATCGCCTCCAGCTCCCACAGCATGCCGGTGGAACCCGAGGCCGAGCCGAGGCGCGGCACGTACATGATGGTGGCGAGCCCGACGAGCAGGCCGAGCAGCACATAGGTCATCAGCCGGATGCGCTCGACATTCACCGCCGAATACAGCGCCACCTTGTCGTTGGAGCCGATAGCCTCGCAGTAGCGCCCGAAGCGGGTATGGCGCATCGCAATCTGGCCGGCGATGGCGACAAGCGCGAAGACGATGATCGGCCAGGCGATGCCGAACAGGCCGGAATAATAGACCGGCCGGTAAAACTGGCGGACGCCGAAATCGAGGCTGATCGTGCCGCCATCGGCCAGCCAGGTCACCAGCGAGCGGAAGATGCCCATGGTGCCGAGCGTGACGATGAACGGCTCGATCCGCGCCTTGGTCACCAGCAGCCCGTTGCCGAGCCCGGCCAGCAGGCCGACACCGAGGGCAATGGCCATGCCGGCCAGCACCAGCGGCAGCCCGACCCCCATCGTCGGCAGCAGCGCGTTCATGGCGAGGATCATCACCCCGGCGATGAAGGCCGCCATCGAGCCGACGGAGAGGTCGAGCCCGCCGGAGGTGATGACGAAGGTCATGCCCACCGCGATCATGCCGATGAAGGCGGAGCGCGCCAGCACATTGGTGACGTTGCCGGCGGAGAGGAAGTTCTCGTTCAGATAGGCGCCGAGCGCCACCAGCAGGATCAGCGCCAGCAGCGGGCCGAGCGCGGAAAGGCCCGGCAGGCGGAACGCGGCCGGACGCGGCGCCGTGGTATCAGACATGCGAGGCGCTCCCTGGGGCCGGCGCTGTCGCCGGCGTGCCCGTTGCCGTTTCCATTTCCTGCGTGCCCATCACGAGGCGCACCACGGCGGTCTCGGTGACGCGCTCGCCTTCCAGTTCGCCGGCGAGCCGGCCGTGGCGCATGACCAGCACCCGGTCCGACAGGCCGAGAATTTCCGGCATGTCGGAGGAGATGACGATGACGCTGCGCCCTTCGGCCGCCAGCGCGTCGATGAAGGCATAGATCTGGCTCTTGGTGCCGACATCGATGCCGCGCGTCGGCTCGTCGATGATCACCACCTCGGGGTCGCCCAGCATGGTCTTGGCCAGCAGCAGCTTCTGCTGGTTGCCGCCCGAGAGGTTGCCCACCTTCATGTCGCGGCGCGGGGCGCGGATATCGAAATCAGCAATCGCCCCGGTCAGCGCCGCGTCCTCGCGGGCGGAATCGATGAAGGGCGAGCCGAAGCGCGCCAGCGTTGAAAGGGTGAGGTTCTCGGTGAGGTTTTTGTCGAGCAGCAGCCCGCGCTCCTTCCGGTCCTCGGTGAGGTAGGCCATGCCGCGCGCGGCGGCCTCGCGCACCGAGCCGATGGTGACCGGCACGCCGTGGCGCAGGATCGTTCCGCTGGCGGGGCGCAGGCCCACCAGCCCCTCGGCGAGCTCGGTGCGGCCGGAGCCGACAAGGCCGGAAATGCCCAGCACCTCGCCGCGCCGCAGGGTGAAGGAGATGTCCCGCACCAGTGGCGGCACCGAGAATCCGCGCACCTCCAGCGCCACCGCGCCGGCATGGTGGCGCTTGGGTGGGTAGATGTCCTGCAGGTCGCGCCCGACCATGGCGGTCGCCATGCCGTCCTCGGTGAGTTCGCCGCGCCCGGCCCGGCGCACCACCGCGCCATCGCGCAGCACGGTGACGCGATCGGCGAGGCGGGTGATCTCCTCCAGCCGGTGCGAGGTGTAGAGCAGCGCCACCCCCTGCGCCCGCAGCCGCTCGATCTGGCGGAACAGCACCTCCACCTCGCGATGTGTCAGCACGGCGGAAGGCTCGTCCATGATCAGCACCCGCGCATTGCGCGACAGCGCCTTGGCGATTTCCACCATCTGCCGGTCGGAGACGGGCAGGTCGCGAATGCGCGCATCGGGACGGATCGCGCTGTCGAGCTGGTCGAGCAGCGCCTGCGCCCCCGCGCGCATGCCGCGGTGGTCGAGAAACAGCCCGCCCAGCTCGCGCCCCAGCCAGATGTTCTCGGTGACGGTGAGATCGGGGGCGAGATTGAACTCCTGGTGGATCACCACCACGCCCGCCGCTTCCGCCTGCGCGCCGGTTGCAAAGGGCGCCGGCGTGCCGTCGAGCCGCACCGCGCCGGAGGTGGGGGCCAGAAACCCGCCGAGGATCTTCATGATCGTCGACTTGCCCGCGCCGTTCTCGCCGATCAGCGCGTGCACCTCGCCCGCCTGAAGCGCGAAGTCGATGCCGTGCAGGATCTCGATCGGCCCGTAGCTCTTGCGCACGTCCACCAGTTCGAGAACCGGGGCGGCCGTGCGCTCCGGGGTGACGCTCATAGCGTCACCCAGCCGGCATTGCGCCGGGAGGACTGCACGCAGGCCTCGACGAATCGCATGCCGGCCAGCCCGTCCGCCAGGGTCGGGAAGAGCACGCCGTCGGGCACCGCCTCACCCGCCCGGCGGGCGCGGATGGCGCGCGCCGCCTCGGCATAGATGTTGGCGAAGCCCTCCAGATAGCCCTCCGGATGGCCGGGGGGAATGCGCGAGACGCGGCCCGCCTCGGGGCCGGCACCGGCGCCATTGCGGGTGATGCGGCGGCGCGGCTCGCCGAAGGGGGTGTGCCAGAGATAGTTCGGGTCCTCCTGCGCCCATTCCAGCCCGCCCTTGTCGCCATAGACGCGCAGGCGCAGGCCATTCTCATTGCCCGGCGCCACCTGGCTCGCCCACAGCATGCCGCGCGCCCCGCCGGCGAAGCGCAGCAGCACATGGGCGTTGTCGTCCAGCGCGCGGCCGGGCACGAAGGTCTGGAGGTCGGCCGCCAGCGCTTCCGGCGTCAGGCCGGAAACGAAGCAGGCAAGGTTGTAGGCATGGGTGCCGATATCGCCCGTCGCCCCGCCGGCGCCCGAGCGCTCGGGATCGGTGCGCCATTCCGCCTGCTTGGAGCCGGACTTCTCCGCCGCCTCGGTCAGCCAGTCCTGCACATATTCGACCTGCACCAGCCGGACGCGGCCGATGTCGCCCGCCGCCACCATGGCGCGGGCCTGCCGGATCATCGGGTAGCCGGTGTAATTATGCGTCAGCACGAACAGCGCGTCGGCCTTTTCCGCCACCCGCGCCAGCTTCTTCGCCTCGGCCATGGTCGCGGTCAGCGGCTTGTCGCAGATGACATGGATGCCGCGCTTGAGAAACTCGATAGCCGGGCCGGCATGCATGTGGTTGGGCGTGACGATGGCCACCGCCTCGATGCCGTCCTTGCGCCGGGCCTCGCCCTTGGCCATGGCGAAATAGTCGTCATAGGAGCGGGCGAGCCCCAGCGCCTGCGCCGAGGCGCGGGACTTTTCCGGGGTGGAGGAAAGCGCGCCGGCGACCAGCGTGAACTCGCCGTCGAGCCGCGCCGCGATGCGGTGCACGGCGCCGATGAAGGCGCCGGTGCCGCCGCCGACCATGCCGAGGCGAAGCGGCACGTGGGGGGAAGCGGCGCTCATCGGTCGAGCCCCAGCAGGCGGCGATTGGCGTCGCGGTCGGTGGCGCCGGCGGCGAAGTCGTCGAACGCCTTCTCGGTCACGCGGATGATGTGGTTCTTGACGAACTGCGCGCCCTCGCGCGCCCCGTCCTCGGGGTGCTTGAGGCAGCACTCCCACTCGACCACCGCCCAGCCGTCGAAATCCATCGCGGCGAATTTCGAGAAAATGGCGCCGAAATCGACCTGCCCGTCGCCCGGGCTGCGGAAGCGGCCGGCACGCTTCAGCCAGGGCTGGTAGCCGCCATAGACGCCCTTGCGGCCGGTCGGGTTGAACTCGGCATCCTTCACATGGAACATGCCGATGAGCTCGGCATAGATGTCGAGATGGTCGAGATAATCGAGCTGCTGCAGCACATAGTGCGACGGGTCGTAAAGCATCTTGGCGCGCGGATGGTTGTCCACCCGCTCCAGGAACATCTCGAACGTGTCGCCGTCGTGCAAATCCTCGCCGGGGTGGATCTCGAAACAGAGGTCGACGCCGCAGTCGTCGGCGAAATCGAGCAGCGGGCGCCAGCGGCGGGCGAGTTCGTCGAACGCCTCCTCGACCAGCCCGGCCGGGCGCTGCGGCCACGGATAGACATAGGGCCACGCCAGCGCGCCGGAAAACGTCACCATGGCGGTGAGGCCGAGATGCTTCGACGCGGTGAGCGCCTTCTTCATCTGGTCGACCGCCCATTCCTGCCGCGCGGCCGGGTTGCCGCGCACCTGCGGCGCCGCGAAGCCGTCGAACATCGCGTCATAGGCGGGATGCACCGCGACGAGCTGGCCCTGCAGATGGGTGGACAGCTCGGTGACGACGACGCCGTTTTCCGCGCCCTGCCCCGCCCAATGCGCGCACCAGTCGCGCGAGGCCGCTGCCTGGTCGAGGTCAAGAATGCGCGGGTCGTTGGTCGGCACCTGCACGCCGGCATAGCCGCACTCGGCTGCCCAGCGCGTGATGTTGTGCCAGCTATCGAAGGGCGCATCAGTGCCGATGAACTGGGCCAGAAACAGGCCCGGCCCCTTGATGGTCCGCATGTTTTCCTCCCGACCGCCGCAGCGGCCAACCGTTGTGTTTTTCTATTCGGTTGCATTCAGCCTAACGGAGCCATGTAATCGATTGCAAGGGGGGTCCTTGCGGGCGTCGTCCGCCATGGCCGGTGGATTGCCAGCGCGCCCCCGGTGCGCCTATGGAGTGGCCATGCAGCACCAGAGGCCGAAGATCGTGGACGTGGCGCGGCTCGCCGGCGTCTCCACCGCCACGGTCAGCCGCGTCCTGTCGAATCCCGACGTGGTCAGCGCCGAGACACGGCGCAGCGTCGAGGAGGCGATCCGCCAGACCGGCTACCGGCTTAACCACGCCGCGCGCAATCTGCGCCACCGGCGCACCGGCGGGGTGGTGGCGCTGGTGCCGAACCTGTCCAACCCGTTCTTCTCGCAGATCCTCGCCGGCATGGCGGCGGTGCTGGCGGGCGCCGGCTACAATCTGCTGGTCGCCGACACCTGCGCCATGGGCGGGGAGACGCTGCTCAGCTATGCCGAGCCGAGCCGCGCCGACGGCCTGATCGTGCTCGACGGGTCGCTGCCGGCCGAGGGGCTGAAGCGCCGCGTGCCGATGGTGCTGGCCTGCGAATGGATTCCCGGCATCGAGGCCCCGCGGGTGAAAATCGACAACCGCGCGGCGGCGCGGGTAGCGGTCGGCCACCTGCTTGATCTCGGCCATCGCCACGTCGCCCATGTGGCGGGGCCGCCGGGCAATGTGCTGAGCGAGGCGCGCCTCGCCGGCACCGAGCAGGCGCTAGCCGCGCGCGGCCTGCCGCCGCCGCATGTCTTCCCCGGCGATTTCAGCCTCGATTCCGGCCGACGCGCCGGAGCGGCGTGGCTGGCCCTGCCGCCGGCCGAGCGTGCCAGCGCCGTCTTCCTCGCCAGCGACGCCATGGCCTGTGGCTTCATCGGCGAGGTGCAGCACAGCGGCCTCGCCGTGCCCCGCGACGTCTCGGTGATGGGGTTCGACGACATCGAGCTGGTCTCCCACATGACGCCGGCGCTCTCCACCATCCGCCAGCCGCGCGAGGCGATCGGCCGCCGGGCCGCGCAGTGCCTGCTGGCGATGATCGCCGGCGAGGCGCGGGATGGCGATATCGTGCTTCCCACCGAGCTGGTGCTGCGCGCCAGCACGGCACCGCCCGGCACCGCGGTCCTCGGGCGGTAGCCCCGTCTGCGGCGCGCTGGCGGCGGAGCGAGGCGATGTCCGATTGACCGCGCCGGAAATCTCTCGCAGTTTCGCCCGCAAGGCTCAAGGATGGCCGGCGCGGGTCCGCCCGTACGCCGAAAGCAAAGATCGCCCGTTCTCAAAGGGCGCGGGAGTGGGGAAGCGATGAGCATGGATGGAGATCTCACACCTCCGGGCGCCCCCGGCGGCCCGGCCCGCTGGACCTCGAGCGCCAAGGTCGGCGTCGGCACCGCCCGCACGGCGGCAAGCCGGCTGTGGTTCACCCTCAGCCACGGCATCCTCAACGAGATCTACTATCCCCGCGTCGACACCGCCTGCACCCGCGATTTCGGCTTTATCGTCACCGGGCCGGACGGCTATTTCGCCGAGGAAAAGCGCGACGCCGACCACGAGGTCGGCGTGCTGGAGCACGGCGTACCGGCCTACCACCTCCTCAACACCGCCAATGACGGGCGCTGGCGCATCCAGAAGCAGATCCTCACCGATCCGCGCCGGGAAGTGCTGGTCCAGAAGGTCACCTTCGAGGCGCTGATCGGCGACATTTCGGACTACCGCCTGTTCACGCTGCTGGCGCCGCACCTCCTCAATGCCGGCGCCGACAACACCGGCTGGGTCGGTGACTACAAGGGCACGCCGATGCTCTTCGCCACCGGCCGGCGCGGCCAGTCGCTGGCCATCGCCTGCTCGGTGCCATGGAAGGCCCGCTCGGTCGGCTATGTCGGCACGTCGGATGGCTGGCAGCAGCTGAACGAGACCGGCGCACTGGACGAGCGCTACCGGCGTGCCGAGAGCGGCAATGTCGCGCTCAGCGCGGAAATCGACCTTGCCGCCTGCGACGGCGAGATGCTGGTGGCGCTGGGCTTCGGCGCCCGGCCGGAGGAGGCCGGCTTCCGCGCCGTCTCCAGCCTGCAGGAGGGCTTCGACGAGCTGCGCCGCACCTATGTGCAGGGCTGGCGCGCCTGGCAGGGCACGCTGCTGCCGCTCGACCATCCGCAGAACCGTTCGAACATCAATTCCTACCGCGCCAGCACCATCGTGCTCGCCACCCACCAGCCGAGCTCCGTGCCCGGCGCCATCATCGCCAGCCTCTCCATACCGTGGGGTTTCAACAAGGGCGACGAGGACCTCGGCGGCTATCACCTCGTGTGGCCGCGCGACTTGGTCGAGAACGCCGGCGGCCTGCTCGCGGCCGGTGCCTCCGGCGAGGCAAAGTCGGTTCTTGGATACCTGCGCGCCATTCAGGAGACGGACGGCCACTGGTCGCAGAATGTGTGGCTCGACGGCGCGCCCTATTGGGGCGGGGTGCAGATGGATGAATGCGCCTTCCCGATCCTGCTGGCCGACATGATCCGCCGCGGGGGGCACTTCGCCCATGGCGAACTCGACAGCTACATGGACATGATCGCGCGCGCCGCCCGCTTCATCGTGCTCAACGGCCCGGTCACCGGACAGGACCGCTGGGAGGAGGATGCCGGCTATTCGCCGTTCACCCTGGCGGCGGAAATCTCCGCCCTGCTCGCCGCCGCCGAGATGATGGACATCTTCGGCCGCAGGGAAGAGGCGCAGTATCTGCGCGAGAAGGCCGACGCCTGGAACGACTCGATCGAGCACTGGACCTTCGCCACCGGCACCGACCTCGCCGACCGTCTCGGCATCGAGGGCTATTATGTGCGCGTCGCCCCGCCGGAGACGGCGGACGCCGCCTCGCCGCTGGACGGCTTCGTGCCGGTGAAGAACCGCCCGCCAGGCGACAGCGACCGGCCGGCGGCACAGCTCATCTCGCCGGACGCGCTGGCGCTGGTGCGCTTCGGCCTGCGCGCGCCGGACGACCCGCGCATCCTCGCCACCATCAAGGCCATCGACGCCATCCTCAAGGTCGAGCTGCCGCAGGGCCCGCTCTGGTATCGCTACAATGGCGACGGCTATGGCGAGCATGAGGATGGCGCGCCCTTCGACGGCACGGGCGTCGGCCGGGCCTGGCCGCTGCTCACCGGCGAGCGCGCCCATTACGAGATCGCCGCCGGCAATCTGGTGCGGGCCGGCCAACTTCTCGTCACGCTGGAGGATTGCGCCGGGCCGGGCGGCCTGCTGCCCGAGCAGGTGTGGGACCAGGACGACATCCCCGCGCGCGAACTCTACAAGGGCCGCCCCTCCGGCAGCGCCATGCCGCTGGTCTGGGCGCATTCCGAGCATATCAAGCTCATGCGCTCGCTGCGCGACGGCAAGGTGTTCGACACCCCGCCGCAGACCGTCCAGCGCTATCTCGTCGACAAGGTGACCTCGCCGCGCCGCCTCTGGCACTTCAACCAGAAGCTCCGCTCCATCCCGGCCGGGCTGGCCCTGCGGCTCGAGCTGCCGGCACCGGCGATCGTCCACTGGACGGTGGACAGCTGGACCACCACGCAGGACACGCCCACGCACCCCACCTGCTTCGGCCTCCACGTCGTCGACCTGCCGACCACCGGCGCGCACCATGGCAGGCACCTGCGGTTCACCTTCTTCTGGACCGAGCCGGGCACCTGGGAGGGCGAGGACTTCACCGTCACGATCGACGGCGAGCACCCGCTCTTCCACGCCAGTGCCGACGAGGACGATCACGAGGTGAGCCGGCGGGTCGCCGAGCCCGCGCAGGCGTCGAGTTGAGGGAGAGCGACATGACAGGCAAGACGGCAGGTATTGGCGCGCCGGGCATTCTCGCGGTCGACATCGGCGGCACCGGGCTGAAATGCGCGGTGATCGACGACCACGGCACCATGATCTCCGAGCGCGAGAAGGTCGAGACGCCCCATCCCTGCCACCCGGAAGCGCTGCTCGACGCCTATGCCGGCATGGCGGCCAAGCACCCGGCCTTCGACCGTATTTCCATCGGCTTCCCCGGCGTGGTGCGCAACGGCACGGTGCTGACCGCGCCCAATCTCGGCACCGATCTGTGGGCGGGCTTCGCGCTGGCTGACGCCATGGCGGCGCGCCTCAAGGCCCCGGCGCGGCTTATCAACGATGCAGAGATGCAGGGCTATGGCATCATCTCCGGCACGGGCATCGAGCTGGTGATGACGCTGGGCACCGGCGCCGGCACGGCGCTGTTCCGCGACGGCGATCTGATGCCGCATATGGAGCTGGCGCACCACCCGGTGCACGACAACCTGACCTATGACGAATATCTCGGCGTCGCCGCCTATGAGAAGCACGGCAAGAAGCACTGGAACCACCACGTCCAGCGGGTGATCGAGCTGCTCTACGTGCTGCTGCACTATGATCATCTCTATCTCGGCGGCGGCAACGCCAAGCATGTCGAGATCAAGCTGCCGGACAATGTCAGCATCGCCAACAATGATGCCGGCCTCACCGGCGGTGCCGCGCTCTGGCGCAAGGACTGAGCGGGGCGCGGGGCGTTCCGCGCGCCGCCGTAAACTCTGCTTTGGCGGCGCGGGGCATCCGCGCGCCGCCGTTAACTTTGCCTTGGCGGCGCGCGGAATGCCCCCGCTCACTCCACCACTTCGGCCGCCTGAAGCACCGCCTGCAGCAGAACGTCGGTGCCGGCGCCGGCCCAGGCGGGGGTGATCTCCTCCGCCTCATTGTGGCTGAGCCCGTCGACGCAGGGGCAGAAGATCATCGCCGCCGGCATGGTCTTCGCCACCCAGCACGCATCGTGCCCGGCGCCCGACACCATGTCGCGGTGCGAATAGCCCAGTCGCTCGGCACCCTCGCGCAGGCCCGCCAGCAGAACCTCATCGAAGGCGGTGGGATCGAAGGCACCGACCTCCTCGATCGCCACGCCGATGCCGAGATCGGCGGCGATCTCGCGCGCCGCCTGTTTCACCGCCTCCGCCATCGAGGCCAGCGCCGCCAGCTCGGGATGGCGAAGATCGGCGGTGAACACCACCTTGCCCGGCAGGATGTTGCGCGAGTTCGGCGCGAAGACCAGCTGCCCCACCGCGCCGACCGCCTTCTCGCCATGGGCGCGGGTGATGGTCTCGATGCGGTCGATGATGCGCGCCGCGCCCAGGCTTGCATTGAGCCGGCGGTCCATCGGCGTGGTGCCGGTGTGGGCCTCGCGCCCGGTCAGCGTCACCTCCACCCAGCGCAGGCCCTGGCCATGGGTGACGATGCCGATATCGACGCCTTCCTGTTCGAGGATCGGCCCCTGTTCGATATGCAGCTCGAAATAGGCGTGGCCCTTGCGCGCCCCCACCGGCTCCTCGCCCTTGAAGCCGATGCGCTCCAGCTCGTCGCCGAAGCGCAGGCCCTGCGCATCGGTGCGGGCATAGGCCCAGTCCAGCGTGTGGACGCCGGCATAGACGCCGGAGGCGATCATGGCGGGGGGAAAGCGCGAGCCTTCCTCATTGGTCCAGTTCACCACTTCCACCGGCCGGCGGGTGCGGATGCCGAGGTCGTTCAGCGTGCGCACCACTTCCAGCGCCGCGAGAACGCCGAGCACGCCGTCATATTTGCCGCCGGTGGGCTGGGTGTCGAGATGCGAGCCGATGAGGATGGGCAGGGCCCCGGCATCGGAGCCCTCGCGGCGGGCGAACATCGAGCCCATGGCGTCCACGCCGACGCGCATGCCCGCTTGCTCGCACCAGCGCTGGAACAGCAGGCGGCCCTCGCGGTCGGCGTCGGTCAGCGCCTGCCGGTTGTTGCCGCCGGCAATGCCGGGACCGATCTCAGCCATCTCCATGAGGCTGGTCCACAGCCGCGCGCCGTCGACGCGCATGTTGCCGGTCTGCTGGTTCATCCGTTCGCTCTCCTGTCCATGCTCTCGGCTAGTGCCCGGCTTCATCGCTTCGCGCGCGCCCGGCGGCGCGCTGGAAATAGGTCGCGGCATGGTCGGCGAATCGCCGGAGCAGGCCGCGCGGCGCACCGTAGCGCGCGGCGAGCACGATGCGCAGCGGCGCCAGCGGGGTATCGATCCGCAGCGTCGCCACCTCGCGCCCGTCGTAGGTGGTCGCGGAAGGTGGCCGCATCACCAGCAGCGTGAAGCCGAAGCCCGCCGCCACCGCGCTGCGCACCGCCTCCAGCGAGGTGGAGACATAGGCGATGGGCGGATCGATGCCGCCTTCCGCCAGCACCTCCTCGAAATAGGTCCGGCTGCCCGGCCCGTCGAGCATCACATAGGGCTCGCGCGCCAGCTCATCGAGCGCCACCGCGCCGCGCGCCGCCAGCGGATGATCGGCCGCCACCACCACCATCGGCTTCAGCGCCGCCAGCTCGGTGAGCGACAGCTCGGCAAGGTCGGCGCCGCGATCATAGGTGAGCGCGAGGTCGATCTCGCCGTCGCGCACCGCGTCGGCCAAAGCGGTCAGCGCCATCTCGGTCTGCCGGATGACGACGCCCGGCGCCACCTGCGCGAAGCCGCGGATGAGGTCGGCGGCGTAGAACGGAGCCAGCGTCCAGAAGATGCCGAGGCGGATTTCGCCGGCGCTCTCCGCCGCCAGCGCCTTCGCCTCGCGGGCGACCTGCTCGGCGCTGGCGGTCAGCCCGGCGGCGTGCTGCAGGAACACCCGCCCCTGCAGCGTCAGCGTCAGCCCGCGCGCGTGGTGGCGCTCGAACAGGGTGAGGCCGAGCGCCTCCTCCAGCTTGCCCAGCGCCTGCGCGATCGAGGGCTGGGAGATGTTGAGCGCCCGCGCCGCCGGCGCGATGCCGCCATGCTCGGCGACCGCACGGAAATAGGTGAGCTGGCGAAGCGTGTAGCGAACCATGGTTTGCCTTCGTCAAAGCTCGGATATTCCAGCTTTTGTCTATCTTAGGACTGCTTCAATCTGCTTCAAAGCCGTCACTTCCCGCGAAAGCCCTGCCGCTGCGGTGCGGCGTCCGCCGACAGGAGCCGCGTCATGTCCCCCACCCCTTCCTTCGCCGAAACACCCGCCGCCGCGCTGCTGGCCGCCGCCAGCCGCCCCTTCACCGATGCGCGGGCCATGCCGCCGGGTGTCTATACCAGCGCGGATTTCCTCGCCCGCGAGCTGGAGAGCATCTTCGCGCGCGAATGGATCTGCGTCGGGCGGGCGCGTTCGCTGGCGCAGCCCGGCGACTATCTGACCTATGAGCTGGCCGGCCAGCCGGTGATGGTGGTGCGCGACCGCGAGGGCGGGCTGCGAGCCTTCTCCAATGTCTGCCTGCACCGCATGTCGACGCTGCTGGAGGGGACGGGCAACCGGCGCTCCATCGTCTGCCCCTACCACGCCTGGACCTATGGCCTCGACGGCCGGCTGCGCGGGGCGCCGTTCATGGCGGAGACCACCGGCTTCTGCAAGGACGACTACGCCCTCCCCGCCATACGCTGCGAGGAATGGCTCGGCTGCATCTATGTGACGCTGGACAATGAGCGGCCGGGCGTTGCGGAAAGCCTCGGCGCGCTGGAGGCGATGATCGCGCCCTACCAGATGGAGAACTATGTCGAGTGCTTCCGCGAGACCCATGTCTGGGACACCAACTGGAAGGTGCTCGCCGAGAATTTCATGGAGAGCTACCATCTTCCGGTGTGCCACGCCGCCACCGTGGGCGGCCATTCCAAGCTCGAGGAGATGGAGTGCCCGCCGGGCCTGCCGGCCTTCAACTACCACTGGATCACCAAGGAAGCCTCGCTGCCGATCGGCAACGCCCACCCGTCCAACACAAGGCTTGAGGGGCGCTGGCGCAAGACCACGGCGCTGCTGGCACTCTACCCCAGCCACCTCATCACCCTGACGCCAGGCTATTTCTGGTATCTCTCGCTGCACCCGCAGGGCCCGGACAAGGTGTCGCTGCTGTTCGGCGGCGGGCTCTCGCCCGAGTTCATGGCCGACCCCAGGGCGGAGGAGTACATCGCGACACTGAAGGGCCTGCTGGACGAGGTGAACGAGGAGGATCGCGGCTGCACCGAGAAGGTGTTTCGCGGCATGAAGGCGGAGCGCGCCCGCGCCGGCCACCTCTCCTATCTGGAGCGGCCGATCTACGATTTCATGCAGTATATCGCCGAACGCACCGCCGGCTTCGACCGGTCGGTCGCTTTCGCGGCGGAATGAGGCGCCTGCGCATGGTCACCCCCACCTCGCTCGCCGGCATGAACGCCACCCTGCAAGAGGTGGCGGCGCTGCCCGAGCATGCCGCGCAGTCGCTGCCGGGGCGCTTCTATACCGACCCGGACTATTTCCGCTACGAGGTGGAGACCTATCTCTCGCGCGACTGGCACTGCCTCGGGCGCGCCGACGAGATCCCCAGGCCCGGCGATTATTTCACCAGCCAGCTCTTCGGTGAGCCCCTGCTGGTGGTGCGCGGCGATGACGGGGCCGTCCGCGTGCTGTCCAATCTCTGCCGCCATCGCGGCATGCCGCTGGCGGAAAAGGCGGGCTCCACGCGGCGCTTCGTCTGCGCCTACCACGCCTGGAGCTATGGCCGCGCCGGCGAATTGGTGAACGCCCCGCGCATGCGCGACAAGGGCGTGAGCGCGGAGAATTGCAGCCTTCCCGCCTTTCGCAGCGAGATGTGGAACGGCTTCATCTACGCCAATCTCGACGACGATGCCGCGCCGCTGGCGCCGCGCCTGCGCCAGCTGGAGACGCTGCTGCAGCGCTATGGCACGGGCGAGATGCGCATCGTGCGCAGTTTCGAGGAGGAGTGGAAGACCAACTGGAAGTGCCTGGTGGAGAACTTCATGGAGGCCTACCACCTCTCCGTGGTCCATCCCGAGACCCTGCACCCCTACACGCCCACCGGCCTCAGCCGCAAATCCATGGCGGATGACGCCTTCACCTCCTATTGCGCCAACTACCCCGACACGGCGGCGACACGCGGCGAGGGCGCGCCGGGGCTGACGCCGGAAGAGCGCCGGCGCTCCACCCTGTTCTGCCTGTTCCCCACCCAGCTCGCCAGCCAGGCGGCGACGCTGCTGGTCTCGCTTTCCATCCAGCCTTTGGAGGTCGACCGCATCCGCGTGCGCTGGACGCTCTCCACCTATGCGGACGAGCTGACCCAGGACGAGCTGGAACAGCGCATCGCGCTCTGGCACGAGGTGAACCGGGAGGACCGCGAAAAGCTGGAGAAGATGCAGCTCGCGCTCACCTCGCGCCACGCGCCCTCCGGCCCGCTGGCGCCACGCGACTATGAGGGCACGATCTGGGATTTCTACCGCTACCTCGCCCGCCGCACGGCCGCCACGGCGCCCGCTCTCGCGCCGGCGTGAGGCGGAGGTGGCGCCGGGGCTGCAGCGTCGGATTTTCCGATCCAGCGGCTTTGAAATTCATGCTTTGCCGATGCGCGCCGAGGCGTCACCTTGGCGCCACCCTGTCCTCTCCTGCCGGCGCCCATGACCACCTCCCGCACGATCGACATTCTGGAGCGGCTGATCGCGTTCCCCACCGTCAGCCGCGATTCCAACCTCGCCCTTATCGACTATGTCCGCTCGCTGCTGGCGCCGCTCGGCGCCCGGCTGACGCTGGTGCACAACGAGGCCGGCACCAAGGCCAATCTCCACGCCGTGCTGGGCCCGCAGGGCGGCGGCGGCGTGCTGCTCTCCGGCCATACCGACGTGGTGCCGGTGGAAGGGCAGGCCTGGACGAGCGACCCGTTCACGCTCACCGCGCGCCAGGACCGGCTGCTCGGGCGCGGCACCTGCGACATGAAGGGCTTTCTCGCCAGCGTGCTGGTGGCGGCGGAACAGGCGGCCGGCCGGCGCCTTGCCCGGCCGCTGCACCTCGCCTTCAGCTATGACGAGGAGATCGGCTGCGTCGGGGTGCGCGGGCTGATCGAGCGGCTGGTCGGCAGCGCCGATCTTCCGGCCCTGTGCATCATCGGCGAGCCGACGCTGCTGGAAACCGTGGTCGCCCACAAGGGCAAGCTCGCCGCGCGCGTCACCTGCCGGGGCCGGGAATGCCATTCCAGCCACGCGCCGGAGGGGCTGAACGCCATCCACCTCGCCGCCGACATGGTGGGCGAGATGCGGGCGATGCAGGACGAGCTCGCCGCCGGCCCTCGCGATGGCGACTATGCCGTCGCCTTCACCACCGTGCATGTCGGGACCATCCATGGCGGCACCGCGCTCAACATCGTGCCCAATGGCTGCACGCTCGACATGGAGATCCGCAACCTGCCGGGCGACGACCCGGCGCGGCTGATGGACCGGCTGTTCGACAAGGCCGCCGAACTGACCCGGCAGGCGCAGGCGCGCTTCCCCGGCACCGGGGTGGAAATCGACATCGTCAACGCCTATCCAGGGCTCGAAACCCAGCCGGAGGCCGAGGTGGTGGCCATGGTGCGCCGCCTCAACGGCGCCGGGCCGCTGCGCAAGATCGCCTTCGGCACCGAGGGCGGACTGTTCCACCAGCGGCTCGGCATCGCCACCGTGGTGTGCGGGCCGGGCGACATTCGCGACGCGCACAAGCCGGATGAATATGTCAGCCGCGACCAGCTCGCCCGTTGCGACGCGATGCTGGCGCGGCTGGTGGACGAGATCGCGGCCTGAGCGAGGCGCCGCCCGGGGCGGCAAAAAAGAACCCCGGCTCGGGGGAGCCGGGGTCGAGGCAGGCTTCCGGGGCAGGAGGCCTTGGGGAAGCGGGGGAAGACGGGCCCGTTCAGTGGCGGACGCGGTTGGCGCAGCGCCACTGATAGGGGGTGTCGCCAACGAAGCGGCGGAACACCGTGGTGAAGTGGGCCTGGGTCTGGAAGCCGACCGCGAGGGCGATCTCGACCAGCGGGTCGCGGGTTTCCAGCAGCATGGACTGGGCGCGCTCGATGCGCTGGCGCAGCAGGTAGTCATGCGGGCGCATGCCGGTGGCGATGCGGAACTGGGCGGCGAAATGCATGCGGCTCAGCCCGGCCGCCTCCGCCATGCCTTCCAGCGTGACGCACTCGCCGAGATTCTCCTCGATATAGGTGGTCACCCGCTTGAGGCGCCATTTCGGCAGGCCGGACTTCAGCCGGCGGCGCGGCTCGGGGTCGGCCTGCGGGGCCGGAGCGCGCAGCAGGCCCGGCTCATCCGCCTGGGCCTCGCAGGGCTGGTCGGCGCCGGCAACGTCATCCATGCGGACATTGGCGCCGAGCAGCCGGGTAAGGATGGCGAGGCGCAGCGCATCGGCATAGAGCCCGCCATGTTCGCGCTCGCCCCGCTCCGCCGCTTCCAGCGCCTGCGACAGGCGCCGCACCACGGGGTCGGCGGCATTCAGCCCCTGCGGGCGGGCCGGGCCAGCGAGAAGTTCGGCGCAGCGGGCGAGACTTTCCGGGGCGACTTCGAGGCGGATCGTGTCGGCGCTGTCCGAGCCGACCCGAACGTCCCGCTGGGCGGCGGCGGCGCACCGGTCCGGCGCGGTGACGGAGATGACCACGCCCATATGGCCGAGGCGGACGGCGAGGCTCTCGTCGGACGAGGGCGCCGGCGAGGGGCGCACCGGCGCCACAGGGCCGGCGGCGTTGGCGAGGGAAGGCAGGGCCTCGATGGCGTGCGAACGGAAACGGCTGGCAATCGGCGAAACGTGGATCGACATGGCCTGGACTCCAGAGTCCGCGAAGGGAAAAGCCGCTGGGCGTTCCACCCGGAAGGACCGGCTCAATATTTGACGCGGTGGTACACGACACGCCGGATCAAATATTGCGTCGATCTCGTCTTCCGTTCGGCCCGACCAGAGTGTGGCTGGCGATGTGTCCAGACTAGCGTCGCGGCGATTTCGCTCCATTCTACGAGGGTTTCAACCGCTATATGATGAGTTGGGCGAGGCCATACTTTGGTATGAGAGGGCCGTTGCGCAGCCCGGCGGCGCACCCCATGTCGCTGGAGCCGGGGGGCCGGTGCATTTGAGGAATTGGCGTGGCGACGCGGAAGAAGAAGCGTCCGCAATCGACCAGTCTGCCCTCACATTCCCCGTGCCATGGAGGCGGCGATGACCATCGCCACGGACCCCGCCAAGCTCGACGCCCGCCCCATCCCGACGCCCGATGCGGCCGCCCCCGCAGCGACGACGCGGCACAGGGCGCGCTACCTGATCGAAGCCGCCGCCGCGGCGCTGGTCCTGGGCGGTGCCGTCTTCGCCGGCTATGACTACTGGACCGACTGGCGCTTCGAGGCGACCACCGACGACGCCTATGTGCAGGCGGACATCGTGGCGATCGCCCCGCAGGTCTCCGGCTACCTGGTCAAGGTCAACGTCACCGACAACCAGCGGGTCCGCCAGGGCGACGTGCTCGCCGTGATCGATCCGCGCGACTACAAGGCGGCGCTTGACCAGGCCGAGGCCGATGTCGCGGAAGCGCGGGCGACCATCGACGACCGCGCCGCCCAGCTCGACGAGCAGCAGGCGGTGATCGCGCAGGCACAGGCGCAGATCGACGCCGACAAGGCCGCCGTCACCTTCGCGCAGCAGAACAATGAGCGCTTCGCCAAGCTGGCGACGGATGGCTTCGGCCCGGTCGAGACCGCCCAGCAGGCGGCCTCGCAGATCCTGCAGACGCAGGCGCAGCTCGCGCGCGACACGGCGGCGCTCGACGCCGCCCGCAAGCAGGTCGCCACCTTCACCGCCCAGCTCGCCGAGGCGCGGGCGAGCCTCGCCCATAACGAGGCCGTGCGCGAGACGGCCCGGCTCAATCTCGGCTACACCCAGCTCACCGCGCCGGTGGACGGGGTGGTGGGCGCGCGCACGCTGCGGGTCGGCCAGTTTGTCGAGCCGGGCAACCAGCTGCTCGCCGTGGTGCCGCTGCAGGCGACCTACATCATCGCCAACTACAAGGAGACCCAGCTCACCGACGTGACGCCCGGCCAGAAGGTGACGATCGACGTCGACACCTTCCCCGGCGCGCAGGTGCACGGCTTCGTCACCAGCCTCGCCCCGGCCAGCGGACAGGAATTCGCGCTGCTGCCGCCCGACAATGCCACCGGCAATTTCACCAAGATCGTGCAGCGCATCCCGGTGCGCATCGACCTCGACCCCACCGATCCCCTGGCCGGCCTCATCCGCCCGGGCATGTCGGTGGAGACGACGATCCGCACCGGTGGTGACGCGCCGATCGCGGCCGGTGCGACGGCGATTCCCGCGCCTGCGCACGCGGCGGCAGCCGTTACAAAGCCGGCTAGCTGATCAGGCTTCGCGGCCGCCCGGCCCGCCCCCGACATCGCGCTCCAGGGAGCCCTCCGATGGATAATGCCGTCGCGCTGCGTGCCGCGCCCGCCCCTCCGGCAGGGGCCAGCCTGCGGACCTGGATCGCCGTCTTCGGCTGCCTGCTCGGCGCGCTGATCGCGGTGCTGGACATCCAGATCACCAATTCCTCGCTGCCGCAGATCGAGGGCGGCATCGGCACCGGCTCGGACAACGGCACCTGGATCTCCACCTCCTATCTCATCGGCGAGATCATCATGATCCCGCTGACCAATTATCTCGCGCAGGTGTTCGGCTTCCGCCGCTTCATTCTCGGGGCGACCACGCTGTTCCTGGTGTTCTCGATGACCTGCGCCTTTGCCACCAGCCTCAACCAGATGATCGTCTCGCGCGGGCTGCAGGGCTTCTTCGGCGGCTGCCTGATCCCGCTCGCCTTCACTGCGGTGCTGACGCGCCTGCCCTTGCACCAGCGCCCCGTCGGCCTCGCCGCCTTCGCCCTCACCGCCACCTTCGGCCCGGCGATCGGGCCGACCATCGGCGGCTGGCTGACCGACCAATATGGCTGGCCCACCATCTTCTTCGTCAACATCATCCCCGGCGCGGTGATGCTCGCCCTGCTGCTGCCGACGCTGGAGCGCAGCCCGATGCAGTTGCGCCTGCTGCGCGAGGGTGACTGGTGGGGCATCGGCTTCATGGCGGTGGGCCTCGCCTGCCTGCAGACCGTGCTCGACGAAGGCAACAAGGACGACTGGTTCGGCTCGCCGCTGATCGTGCGCCTCTCGCTGGTCGCGGCCGTGTGCCTCGCCATCTTCATCGCCATCCAGCTGAAGGTGGACAAGCCGACCTTGCAGTTGCGGCTGCTGAAGCGGCGTAATTTCGCCCTCGGCATCGTCGCCAACACCATCGTCGGCTTCGCGCTGTTCGGCTCGGTCTATGTGCTGCCGACCTATCTCGATGCCGTGCAGGGCTACAGCGCGCAGCAGATCGGCGCGGTGCTCGCCTGGGTCGGGTTGCCGCAGCTGCTCATCATTCCCTTCGTGCCGATGCTGATGAAGCGCATCGACGCGCGGCTGATGGTCATTGCCGGCCTCGCCATCTTCGCGCTGAGCTGCTTCATGAACACCCATCTCAGCTTCAACGATGGCGGCGACCAGCTCATGGCCACCAATATCGTGCGCGCGCTCGGCCAAGCCATCGTGCTTTCGCCGCTCGCCAACATCACCATGACCGGGATGCCGCCGGAATTCTCCGGCCAGGCGTCAGGCCTGTTCAACATGATGCGCAGCCTGGGCGGCGCGATCGGCACCGCCGTGTTGGCGACGCTGATCAGCAAGCGCGAGCAGTTCCATTCCAACATCATCGGGCAGTCGGTCACGCCCTATGGCGAAACGGTGCGGGACTTCCTCGACCGCATGCAGCACTACTTCATGAATCACGGCCTGCCGAACCCGGCCGAGGCCCACCACCAGGCGGAGGTCCTGCTCGGCAGGCTGGTGGCGCAGCAGGCACTGATCATGGGATTCTCGGACACGTTCGCGGTGCTCGGCGCGGTGCTGCTCGCCGCCGCGCTCGCCGTCGCCCTGACGCAACGCGAGGTGTGAAACGGAGGGTTGCCGGAATCCTATTGACAACCTTCGTTGCCTCCGACTGGAATGGTAACAAGGTGAGCCGCCCGCAGGGGGCTTGCCCCACAGGCTTACGCAGGGCGTTCGGTCGAGCGGCAGTTCATGAAGTTCCGGTTTTACCGTGCCTATGTCCGTGTGGTCGATGCCCATCTGCCGATCCTGCGCGCCCGGCTCACGCGCTGGCTGTCGCTGGAATCGCGCCCGAGCGAAGTCGCGGGCGGGCTTACCCATCCCGGCGACGTCCACGCGGTCTTTGTCATCTGGCAACCGCGCGAGACCGGATGGTATGTGTGGAATGCCCTCGACGCGCTGGCGGAGGCCGGTATCAACGTCACGCTGGTGGTCAACAACCCGCTGCCGGTCGACCGGCTGGAGGCGCTGCGGGCGCGGGCGCACCGGGTCCTGCTGCGCGACAATAGCGGCTTCGACATGGGCGGCTATCGCGACGCCATTCTCGGCCTTGCCGGCCGCGCGCCGGACAGGCTGCTGATCCTCAATGACAGCGTCTATTATTTTCGCGCCGGCCTCACCGAGTTGTTTAGCCGGCTGGCGATCTCGGACCACGATGTGTGCGCCACCTACGAGAACTGCGCCGTCCAGCACCACACCCAGTCGTTCTGCTATTCGATCTCGCGCCGCATGCTGGAGCAACCCGACTACATCCGGTTCTGGAAAGACTACCTGCCGGTGAATGTGCGCGGATGGGCGATCCGGAAGGGCGAGATCGCCGGCGCGCACTGCTTGGCGCGCCTGGCACGCTCGACCGAGGTGCTGTTCAGCGCCGCGCGGCTGCGCACCTCGATCACCGCCCTCGACCTCGCGCAGTTGCAGGACCTCGCCGACTATCTTCCGTCCGATTCGCGCGCGGCCTTGCGTGCGCTGCCGCAACGGCGCGAGGCACTGGTGGACGAGATCCTCGCCGCCGTCGACATGCGCTCGCAGATCCACAGCAGCGGGTTTCTCTGCCGGCGCTTTCTCGGCTCGCCCCTGCTCAAGCGCGACCTGATGTTTCGCGGCCTGTACCGGATGCACGAGCTGGAAACGCTGCTGCGCACCGTCGGCGCCGAGGGCCATGACGAGGAGATACTGGCCGACATGCGCCGCAAGGGCGTCGGCTCCCAGCTGCTCGGCCGGGCGCGCCAGCGCTTCCTGCTCGACATCTAGGTCACAGACCCATAAACGGGATTCCCTTTTGGGTCGGAGGCTGATTCATTTCTCCTGATGGAGGATGAGATGGCCCGCTTTGATCTAACGGATTTCGAGTGGTCGGTGATCCAGCCGCTTTTGCCGAACAAGCCGAGGGGCGTGCCTCGGGTGGACGACCGGCGCGTGCTGAACGGGATTTTCTGGCGACTTCGGACCGGGGCGCCGTGGGCCGACATTCCCGAGCGCTACGGCCCGCACACGACCTGCGTGAACCGCTTCAACCGCTGGCGCAAGGCGGGGGTCTGGGATCGGCTTCTGGAAGCGGTGTCAAAGGCTTACGATGGCGACATCCAGATGATCGATTCCTCCAGCATCCGCGTGCACCAGCACGCCGCCAACGCCCAAAAAAAGACGACCGATCCGGTTGCATGGGTCGCTCGCGGGGCGGCCTGACAACGAAGATCCATGCTCTGGTGGATGCCGAAGGCCTGCCGATCGCCCTGAAATTGACCGAGGGCCAGGCTCATGACGGACGCAGCGCCCGCGACATGCTCGGCGCGCTTGTCGATGGCCAGACCCTCCTGGCCGACCGCGCCTATGACAGCGACGAACTCCGGCAAAGCCTGCGCGAGCGAGGCGCATGGGCCAACATCAAGCCCATGCCGAACCGCAAGAACGTGCCAGCCTTCAGCCCCTTCTTGTATCGCTATCGCAACCTCGTCGAGCGCTTCTTCAACAAGATCAAGCACTACCGCGCCGTTGCGACCCGATACGACAAGCGACCTGACAATTTCCTCGCCGGCGTAAAACTCGCATCACTCAGAATATGGATGCGGTTTAATGAGTCGGTCGCCTAGAGCGCAGCCGGCCCTCGGCCGTGCGCTTGCGACAAGGCATGGCGGACGGGAAAGACCGTGCACGCCTTCCCCGCCAGTCTCGCGCGACCGCAGGACCTCGCCTAGAATGCCATTCCGGCCCCTTGTTTCGAGGCCGGCGCGGGGCGGGTCGAGGATGTACAGTTCACGGGGACGGATCTTGGACGATCGACCATCGAACCGATGGCTCATGCCGGCGATCGCCGCCCTGCTCGCCGCGGCGATCTTCGCCATCGACACGTTCTCCGCGCTCGATATGGCGATCGCGGTGCTCTATGTCGTCGTCGTTCTGCTGTCGGCGACAAACTCCGAGCGGCGCGGCCTGCTCGTCATCGCCGGGCTGTGCATCGGCCTGACGCTGCTTAGCTATTTCGTCATGCACAGCGACGATTACGACCTGGCGGCGACCATGCGCTGCCTCGTCAGCATCGCCGCGATCACCGTCACCACGCTCCTGTGCCTCGACAACCAGGCCGCCACCCAATCGCTGCGCAGCCAGGCCGCGCTGCTCGACCTCACCCACGACGCCATCTTCGTGCGCGATACCGGCGATGTCATCACCTATTGGAGCCTCGGCGCCGAACGGCTCTATGGCTGGTCGCGGGCGGAAGCGCTCGGGCAGGCCGCGACCACGCTGCTGAAGACGGTGTTTCCGGTGCCTCTCGCCGACATCCGCGCCGAGCTGTACGAGACCGGGCGCTGGGAGGGCGAACTCGTCCACACCCGCAAGAGCGGCCCGGCGGTCACGGTGATGAGCCGCTGGTCGCTGCAGCGCGACGAGCGCGGGCGCCCGCTGGCCGCGATGGAGACCAACAGCGACATCACCAGCCGCAAGCAGACCGAGGACGCGCTGCACCAGACCCGCGCCGAACTTTCCCATGTCGCCCGCGTCACCACGATGGGCGAATTGACCGCCTCCATCGCCCATGAGGTCAACCAGCCGCTGGCCGCCGTGGTAACCAATGGCGAGGCGTGCCTGCGCTGGCTCAAGCGCGCCGAGCCCGATGTCGGCGAGGCGCTGGCCTCCGTCGAGCGCATGATCGCCAATGGCCGTCGCGCCAGCGAGGTGGTGGCCCGGCTGCGCGCACTGGCGCGCCGCGACCAGCCGGACCATGCGCCCGTCGACGTCAACGAGATGATCGACGATGTCCTGCCGCTGCTGGAACGCGAGCGGCTGACGCACGCCGTCACGCTCGACTTGGTGCTGGGCGAGGGCCTGCCGGACGTTCTCGCCGACCGGGTCCAGCTTCAGCAGGTGGTGCTCAATCTCGCGCTCAACGCCATCCAGGCGATGAGCGGTGTGGACGACACCCGGCGCCGGCTGGCGCTCCGCACCCGCGCCGAGGCGCTCCCGGAGCGCAGCTGCGTCGTCATCGAGGTGCGCGACGGCGGGCCCGGCGTGGCGGCGGAAAACCTGCCAAAGCTGTTCGACGCTTTCTACAGCACCCGCAAGGACGGCATGGGCATGGGGCTTTCGATTTCCCGCTCCATCGTCGAGGCGCATGGCGGGCGCATCGTCGCCGATTGCCTTGACGAGGGCGGCATGCTGTTCACCGTGTCGCTGCCCGCCTCACGGCCCGTTTGACGGCCGACGCCGAAGGAACCTGCCTCGTGATCAGCCGCACCTCCACGCCGTCCACCGCCGCCTCCGCCGATCCGCTGGTCGTCGTCGTCGATGACGATGCCGATCTGCGCCAAGCGCTCTCCAGCCTGTTCCGGTCGATCGGGCTGCAGGTGCAGCTCTTCGGCGGCACCGCCGAATTGCTGGCGGCCAAGCTGCCGGACGTGCCGCGCTGCCTCGTGCTGGACATCCGCCTGCCGGGGGTGAGCGGGCTCGACTTCCAGTCGCAGCTGGGGCGCACGGGCATCGACATGCCGACCATCTTCATGACCGGCCACGGCGATATTCCGATGACCGTGCGCGCCATGAAGGCCGGCGCGGTCGACTTCCTCACCAAGCCGTTCCGCGACCAGGACATGCTGGACGCCGTGGCCACCGCGCTGGCGCTCGACCGGGAGCGACGCGCGGTGCAGCAGGCGCTGTCCGACGTGCAGGGCCATTATGAATCGCTGACCCCGCGCGAGAAGCAGATCATGGCGCTCGTCACCTCCGGCCTGATGAACAAGCAGGTCGCCGCCGAGGTCGGGTTGAGCGAGATCACCGTCAAGATTCACCGTGGCCATGTCATGCGCAAGATGGGCGCGCGTTCCCTGGCCGATCTCGTGCGTATGGCCGAAACGTTGGGTCTATCCGCTGCCAAGGGATGATGGAGCAAACCTGCGTATAATTCGAAAGTCGCCCTTCAGGGGCCTATATGGAGGTCATCGCGGCGCCGCAGCGGCGGCCGCACATTCGGAAAAGAGGTATTATCTTGGCCCCCACCCCGATGATCACGATCATCGACGACGACGAATCCGTGCGCGTCGCCACTGAGAGCCTCATCCGCTCGCTCGGCTTCAGCGCGCGCACCTTCGCCTCCGCCGAGGATTTCCTGCGCTCGCCCTCGCTCGGCAAGACCGACTGCGTCATCACCGACGTGCAGATGCCGGGCATGAGCGGCGTCGAGCTGCAGAGCGCGCTGCGCGCCCGGGGCGACCGCACCCCGCTGATCTTCATCACCGCCTTTCCCGAAGAGCGCATCCGCCGCCAGGTCCACGCCGCCGGCGCCATCGGCTTCCTTGCCAAGCCCTTCGACGGCGACGCCATGATCGCCTGCATCGACCTGGCGCTCGGCGACGGCACAGCCGCGTCCAGCCACTGACCACCGCCCACTGACGACCGCCATCGGTCGTCGGCGTCCCGGGACTTGCGGCCGCGCCGCAGAGATGCCGATATCGCAGGGATGGATGTCCCCGCCTCGCCCCCTCGCCCGGTCCCTCCCCCCGCCCCCCGGCCCGCGGTCCGCCGGCGCCGCTCGTTCCGTGAGCGCCCGCTGCGCACCTGCCTCGGCTTACTGTTCCGCCTCGTCTTTACACCGCTGATTCTGCTCGACGAGCTGGTGCGCCCGCTCTATCGCCCGCTGATCGCCCGCATCGCCGCGCTGCGCATCATGCACGCGTTCGAGCGCTGGATCGCCGCCCGCTCGGTGTGGACGATCCTGGTGCTGCTGTTCATCCCCTATGTCACCATCGAGCCGCTGAAGATCGTCGCGCTGGTATGGGTCGCCGATGGGTGGCCCCGGCGCGGCACGCTGCTGCTGGTCGTGGCCTATCTCGTCAGCTTCGTGGTCATCGAGCGCATCTATTCCGCCGGGCGCCCCAAGCTGATGACGCTGCCATGGATGGCGTGGGTGATCCTCACCCTCACCAGCGTGCGCGACCGCGTGGTGGCGGCGCTGCATCTCGATCGGCTCAAGGTCCGCCTGCGCCGCCTGGTGCGGGACGTGCGGCGCAGGCTCGCTCTTTTGTTTCGCTGAACCTTCCTCAGCGCGTGCGCAAGCGATGCGCCGGCGCGCTGGCTGCATCGGCGCAATCGCTCGGTGCCCGCACCCCCGCAAGCCGCGCCTCCAGCCACCCCGTTGCCGCGCCGGCACTCGCCGTCTCGGCCTGGCCATGGCTGGCAAAGGGGATTTCCTGATAGTCGAGCCGCACCCCGTCGCGGCAGAGCTGGCGGGCATAGTCGCGCGTGGTGGCGGGCTCCACCAGCGTGTCGCCGTCGCCCTGGGCGAGGAACACCGGCACGCCGCGCGGCGTCGGCCGCGAATTGCGGGCGATCAGCCGGCCCCAGGGGCCATGGTCGAGCGCCTGGCCGGCCTCGGTGCCGTGGCGCAGCAGCCCGGCCTCGCCATAGGCGAAGGTGGACAGGCCAAGCGTCAGGCGCTGCGGCGTGTCGAGGCTGCACAGAGTGGAGATGTGCTCCAGCGCTGGCACATCCGCCGCGCGAACCACCTGGCCGAGCGGCAGATGATAGGTCTCGCTCCACGACCAGGCAGCGTAGGAGGCGATCACCTCGCCCGCCGGCGTGCCGATGTCGTTGGCCAGCAGCCGGCGCAGTTCGGTGGGGGCGGAAACCGCCGCCGCGCCCTCGAAACGCAGTTCGGGCGCATAGGAGCGGGCCAGGGCGCCGGTGAACAGCGAGGCCTGCCCGCCTTCCGAAAAGCCCCAGCTGGCAAAGCGGTTGCCCGCCTTCAGCCCGGGCAGCGCCCGCGCCGCGCGCACCGCGTCGATCATCGCATGCGCCTCGCTGGCCCCGTCGAGATAGGGATGGACCGTCCCCGCGCCGAGGCCCTGATAATCCGTCGCCACCACGACGACACCGTCGGCGAGCAGGCTGCGCAGCCCGCTGATGCTGCCGAAATCATGCTGCGGAAAGCGCGAGGGCGCGCAGCCCGGCGCGATGCCGGTGGTGCCATGGCCCCAGGTCACCACCGGCGCGCCCCGCGCTTCCGCGGCCGGGGCGGCGACGACGCCGGACACCGCGACGAGTTCCCCGCCGGCACCGCGCGAGCGGTAGAGAATCCGGTAGGCCGCCTGCGCACCGGCCGGCGGGGTCAGCGGCTCGGCTCGGATCAGCGTGCCGGGACGCCCGCGCAGCTGCGCGCCCGACACCGTGTAGAAATCCGTCGCCGCAGCGGCGCGCGCCGGTTGCGGCTGCAGCGCCATCAGCGTCGCGCCGGCGCACAGCACCGCGAGCGCCTTGCGGGAGATAAACGTCGGAACGCCGTGCATGATGAAGCCCTCGCTGCCATCCGGCCCCATGCCGGCGCACCTGCCGCCCGGTCGGCGGCGGCCTTACTAAAGGGCAGCGCCGTGCGGCGCTCTTTCGAATCCGCGCGGGACTGTCCTACCTGCCCGTTGGTCAGCAACCTGCCGCGGACGTTGCGCGGCCGGCTGCCATGTCCGTGCGCAAGCGCCCCCTGGCGGTGGCATCGCGGCATCCACCGCCCCGGCCGGCACCTGCCCCAACGCCATTCATCCCTAGGGATAGGGGGGTGAATCCAAGGCATGAGCCGGCTAAGCACAGGCGTGATATCGGCCGGCCGGGGCCTCCCCTACCTTCTCCCCATGACTTGGCCCACCCCCGGGCCCGGCACATTCGGAGAACTTCCATGAACAAGATCATCGCTCTCGCCCTTCTCTCCACCACCGTTCTGTTCGGCGCCGCCACGGCCGAAGCGGCCACCCGCCACCACGCCACCGCGGCGACCCAGACCGTCGTCGAGGGTCGCAACGCGGCGGAGAGCTTCGCCGCCCGAAACAGCGCCGCCGCGATCCGCGAGCAGGCCGAAGGCAATGCCCGCTCGGCCAACTGAGCCCGGCGCCTTACCTGACGACCCTATGTCGGCCCGGTCATCGACCGGGCCGATGTCGTTTCAGCCGGCTCCCCCTATGCCCTGCCCTTGATATCGCTGGGGCAATCTGGCCTTTAGCGCGCGAGCGCAGGCCGGGGAGCGAGAGGATGAGCGGGAGCGAGCCACGCGCGGTGGCCATCACCTGCCGGGACGGCGTCACGCTGCGTGGCCATGTCTGGGCCGCGCCCTCGCCGACCGTCCATGGCGCGGTCGTCGTCATGCCCGCCACCGGCGTCGCGGCGCGCTATTATCACCGCTATGCCCGCTTCCTCGCCGGCCACGGCTTCACGGTCCTGACCTTCGATTATCGCGGCATCGGCTTGTCGCGGCCGGTGAGCCTGCGCGGCTGCCGCTATCGCTGGCGCGACTGGGGCGAGCGCGATGCCGACGCCGCGCTGCGCTTCATGACGGGCGAAGCGGGAGGGCCGCTCATGGTGGTCGGCCATTCCATCGGCGGGTTTTTGCCCGGCCTCGCCGAGAGCAGCGCCGCCATCACCCGCATGCTGACCATGGGCGCGCAATATGCGTGGTGGCGGGATTACGCCCCCAGCCAGCGCGCCGGCCTGTTCGCGAAATGGCATCTCGCCATGCCGGTGCTCACCGCGCTGTTCGGCTATTTCCCCGGCAAGCGGCTCGGCTGGCTGGAGGACCTGCCCGCCGGCGTCGCCCATGAATGGAGCTTTCGCGGGCCCCGGTTCGAAACCAGCCACCCCCGTGCCGAGCGCGAGGCGGTGCGCACCCGCATGGCCGGGGTGCGCGCCGACATCCTGGCCGTGGCGATGGCGGACGACCCGCTCGGCACCGTGCCGGCGCTTGCCCGCACGCTGGCCTATTACACCGGCGCCCGCCGCACGCTGGTGAAGCTCGCGCCCGCCGATTACGGGCGCGAGGCGATCGGCCATTTCAGCCTGTTCCACGACAGCCACCGGGAAGGCTTCTGGGCCGACACGCTGGTGTGGCTGCGCGACGGGCGTAACCCGTGGCCGGGCCACGTCGTGGACCTCGCCGGAAGGTGAGGCTCAGCCGTCGGCGCGGACCAGCGCGTGGATCTCCTCCACCCGCTGCGCCACCATCGCCGGGTCGCCCTTCGCCTCGACATTCAGCCGCAGCAGCGGCTCGGTATTGGAGCGGCGCAGATTGAGCCGCCAATTGCCGAAATCGAGCGAAAGCCCGTCCGTCTCGTCGCGCACCGGGTCCAGTCCGGCAAACGCCGCCTCCACCCGCGCCACCGCGCCGGCGGGGTCTTCGAGGCGGAAATTGATCTCGCCGGAAGAGGGGAAGGCCGCCATGCGTTCGGAAACCAGCGCGCTGAGCGGCGCCCCGCTCCGCCCCATAAGCTCCGCCACCAGCAGCCACGGGATCATGCCGGAATCGCAGCACATGAAGTCGCGGAAATAGTGGTGCGCCGACATTTCGCCGCCATAGACCGCGCCGGTGTCGCGCAGCGCCTGCTTGAGGAAGGCGTGGCCGGTACGCGCCTGCACCGCCTGCCCGCCCGCCTTGGCGACGCCGTCCTGCGTGTTCCACACCACGCGCGGGTCGTGGATGATGGTCGCGCCCGGCTCCTTGGCGAGGAACACCTGCGCCAGCAGGCCGACGATGTACTCGCCGGGAATGAAACGCCCGGTCTCGTCGAACAGGAAGCAGCGGTCGAAATCGCCGTCCCAGGCGACGCCCATATCCGCCCTGGCGGCGCGTACCGCCTCGGCCGTCACCGGCTGGTTCTCCGGCAGCAGCGGGTTGGGGATGCCATGGGGAAAGCTGCCATCCGGCTCATGGTGCAGCCGCACGAAGGTCAGCGGTGCGCCCCGCTCCTCCAGCGCCTGCGCCAGCGCGTCGAAGGTCGGCCCCGCCGCGCCGTTTCCGGCATTCACCAGCACGGTGAGCGGGCGCAGCGCGCTCACATCGACGAAGGAGAGCACGCGCGCGACATAGGCGGCGCGGGCGCCTGTTGCCGGCACCACCCGCCCGCCCGGCACGTCCGGCAGCGCCGGCCCTTCCGCCAGCGCGCGGATCGCCGCCAGCCCGGTCGCGGTGTCGAGCGGGGCGGAGCCGGCGCGCACCAGCTTCATGCCGTTATAGTCCATCGGGTTGTGCGAGGCCGTCACCTCGATGCCGCCATCGGCCGCGAGGTCGGTCACGGCGGCGTACATTTCCTCGGTGCCGCACAGGCCGAGGTCCAGCACCTCGACGCCGCCGGCCACCAGCCCTTCGATGCAGGCTGCCGCCAGCGCCTCCGAGGAGGCACGGCAATCGCGACCGATCACCACGCGCCTGGCCGCGAGGCCGTCGACGAAGGCCCGGCCGATCCGGCGGGCAATGTCCTCGTTGAGTTCCTCGCCGAGGCGTCCGCGAATGTCATAGGCCTTGAAGCAGGTGAGCATGGGGGGATCTCTCCTTCTGAGGTGACCCTTCGGGGGTAAGGTCTCTGCGGCGGGAGATCAAGACGATTGATCCGCCTTGCCTTTCGCCGCACCGCCCCCCACACTTCGCGCGTTCAGGATACCTCCCGCGAACCATCAGGCTTCATGGCACATCTTTACCCCGTTCTTCTCTGCGGCGGCTCGGGCACGCGCCTGTGGCCGCTCTCCCGCAAGAGCTTCCCCAAGCAGTTCGTCAAGCTGGGCGATGGCGAGACCTTGTTCCAGGCGGCCGCGAGGCGCCTTTCCGGGGCGGAGGTGCGCCCGCCGGTCATCGTCACCAATGCCGATTTCCGCTTCATCGTCACCGAGCAGCTCGGCGAGGCCGGCATTCCCGCCGGCGCGGTGCTGATCGAGCCGAGCGCGCGCAACACCGCGCCCGCCATCCTCGCCGCCGTGCACTATCTGGCGGCGCGCGATCCGCAGGCGCTGCTGCTGGTCATGCCGTCCGACCAGGTGGTGCCCGACAGCGACGCGTTTTCCGCCGCCGTGCGCGCCGGCCTGCCCGCCGCGACGAGCGGGCGCATCGTCACCTTCGGCATCCGCCCCACACGGCCGGAAACCGGCTATGGCTGGCTGGAGCTCGCCCACCCGCCGGAAGGCGATGCCCCCGCTCCAGTGCCGCTCAGCCGTTTCGTCGAGAAGCCCGATGCCGGCCGCGCCGCCGCCATGCTGGCGGACGGGCACTATCTGTGGAATGCCGGCATCTTCCTGTTCTCGGTGGAAACCGCGCTCAAGGCGTTCGAGGCCCACGCGCCGCAGATGCTCGCCCCCGTGCGCGAGGCGGTGGAGCAGGCTGCCAGCGACCTCGATTTCCTGCGCCTTGCCCATGAGCCGTGGCAGCGCGCGCAGGACATCTCCATCGACTATGCCATCATGGAGCGCTCGACCAATCTCGACGTGGTGCCCTTCGCCGGCGACTGGTCGGATCTCGGCGACTGGGCCTCGGTGATGCGCGAGGGCGCGGCCGACGCGTCCAATGTCGTCGCCCATGGTCCGGTCACCGCCATCGACTGCGCCGATTCGCTGCTGCGCTCGGAGGCCGAGGGGCTGGAGCTCGTGGGCATTGGCCTCAGCAACATGCTGGTCGTCGCCATGCCGGACGCGGTGCTGGTGGCCGATCGCTCGCGCTCGCAGGAGGTCAAGCAGGCGGTCACCGCGCTCAAGGCACGCGGCGCCCGGCAGGCGGAGCATTTCCCCAGGGACCACCGGCCGTGGGGGTGGTTCGAGACGCTGGCGCTGGGCGACCGCTTCCAGGTCAAGCGCATCGTCGTCCATCCCGGCGCCGCCTTGTCGCTGCAGAGCCACTACCACCGCTCCGAGCACTGGATCGTGGTGTCCGGCACCGCGCGCATCACCATTGACGGCAAGGCGCAGTTGCTCACCGAGAACCAGTCGGTCTATATCCCGCTCGGCGCCGTCCACCGCATGGAGAACCCGGGCAAGGTGCCCATGGTGCTCATCGAGGTGCAGACCGGCACCTATCTCGGCGAGGACGACATCATCCGCTACGAGGATGTCTACGCGCGCGGGCAAGGGGCCAAGGGCTAACCGGCAGAAGCCGGACGCCGAGGGCGGGGCGCCGGGGCGGGCCTTACCCTGCGGCCAGCGCCGCCCGCCAGCCGCCGCTGGCGGTGATGTCGCGGGCGCCGGCAAGACCGTGCGGCTCGCACAGGAAGCCCTTCACCGCGCCGCCATCCTCCAGCTCCACCGTGCCGATGACCAGCGGCGCGGGAATGCCGGCGAGGAAATCGCCGAAGGCGGCGCGCGGCAGCGCCCACACCTCCACGGCGATGGCACCGCCGCGCCCGTCCACCGCACGCAGCAGCCCCGGCCGCGCCGGAGGCCCGCCGGGCAGGGCGAAGAGCTGGTAGTCCGGGGAGGTTCGGGCGCTGCGCAGGAAGCGGCCGCCACGCCGGGTGAGCTCGCCATTGAGCTGCAGCCCGGCCATGTGCGCGCCGCAGACCGCGAGCGCGATCTCGTCATCGGCCGACTCCCCGGCCGGCAAGGACGCGTCGACGCCCCCGCGCTCCAGCCGCAGCGCCAGCGCCGCCGCGCGGGCGTCCCACCCCTTGCGCGCCAGCACGGTGAGGCTGCCGGGGCGCCCGTCGGCGCGCGGCCCGGTCGGCACGGCGATGCCACACAGGTCGAGCAGGTTGACGAAATTGGTGTAGGTGCCGAGCCGGCTGTTCGGCCCGAACGGGTCGGCCGCCACCTCCGCCAGCGTGACGAAACAGGGAATGGTCGGCACGCAGAGGAAATCGATGCCTTCCAGCGCCTGTGCGCATACCCGCCGCAGTTCCTCCAGCCGGTACAGCCCGGTGAAGGCGTCGACGGCGGAGAGCTTCAGCCCCGGCGCGAGGATGGCCCGCGTCACCGGGTGCAGCGTCTGCGGTGCCTGCGTCAGCCGCGCCCCCACCGCCGCCACCCGCTCGGCCACCCATGGCCCACTATAGAGCAGGTCGGCCACCGCATAGAACGGCGCGAGGTCGATCTCGGTGACGACCGCCCCGCCGGCGCGCAGCCGCTCCACCGTGGCGCGGAAATGGCTCGCCTGCACCGCGTCGCCGAAGGTGCGCAGGCTGGAAGCGTCCGGCACCGCCACCGTGACGTCAGGCGGCAGCGAGGAAAGCTGCTGGCGCGGCAGCGGGCGCGAAAAGGCATCGGCGGGATCGAAGCCGGCGCACAGGTCGAACAGCTCCCACGCCTCGCGCACGCTCTGGGCGAACAGGGATATGGTGTCGAGCGTGCGGCAGGCCGGCACCATGCCGGCGGCGGACAGCGCCCCGAGGCTCGGCTTCAGCCCGACAATGTCGTTGAGCGCCGCCGGCACCCGCCCGGAGCCGGCCGTATCGGTGCCGAGGCTGAAGGCCACCAGCCCGCGCGCCACCGCCACCGCCGAGCCGGAGGAGGAGCCGCCGGGCACCAGTTCCGGGTCGAGCGCGTTGCGCGGCACAGGGTAGGGTGTGCGCACCCCCACCAGCCCGGTGGCGAACTGGTCGAGATTGGTCTTGCCGAGGCAGATCGCCCCTGCCGCCCGCAGCCGCGCCACCACATGCGCATCGGTTTGCGCGACCGTGAGAAAATCCGGGCAGGCCGCCGTGGTCGGCATGCCGGCGACATCGATATTGTCCTTCACCGCAAAGGGGATGCCCCAGAGCGGGCGCCCGTCCGGGCTGCCGAGCGCCCGCGCCTCTTCCAGCGCCGCCTCGCGCGCCTCGAACAGGAAGATGCCGGGATCGTCGAGCGCATCGAGCCGCGCGAACGCCTCGGCGATCACCGCTTCCGGCCGCAGCCCCCCGGCATAGGCGGCCCGCAGCGAGGCGAGGGTGAAGGCAAGATCGCGCGGCATCGGCAAACCTCTGGAACGAGCACGGCGGAGCGGGCGAAGCGCCGGCGCATGGCGCCCCGACCCGCATTCTGCGCAGCGCGGCCCGTTCGATAAAATGCTATGTTTTCACCGCCGCGTTGCATTTTATGCACCGCTTCCGGAGGCCCCGCATGCGCCATCTCTACACGTTGCAGCTTGTGGAAGCCGCCGCGCGCGCAGGCTCGATGCGGCGGGCGGCGGAGGACATGAACCTCACCGCCTCGGCGCTCAACCGCCGCATCCGCCGCTTCGAGGCCGAGTTCGGCGCCGAGCTGTTCGAGCGCCTGCCGGGCGGGGTGAGGCTCAACGCGGCGGGCGAACTGCTTCTGCTGCACTACCGCGCCACCCTGTCCGATCTCGCGCGGGTGCGCGAGCAGGTCGCGGACCTTGCGGGCGAGCGGCGCGGCCATGTCTCGCTGGCCTGCTCGCAGGCGCTGATGCCGTATTTCCTGCCCGAGCAGATCGCCGCCTACCGGGCCGACCATCCCGGCGTCACCTTCGCGGTGAAGGTGCGCGACCGCGCCGAGGCGGAGGCCGAGCTCGCCTCCTATGCGAGCGACCTCGCCCTCGTCTTCGAGCCCGTCTATCTCGTGGATTTCGACGTGATCGCCAGCGTGCCTCAGCCGGTCCACGCGGTCATGGCCGCCGACCACCCGCTCGCCGGCAGCGCGCAGCTGCGCCTGCGCGATTGCCTCGACGGGCCCCATGTCGCCCCGGCGGCAAAATATGGCGTGCGCCATTTGCTCGACCACGCCGCCCGGCGGGGCACGCGCCGCCTGGCCCCCATCGTCGAAACCGAGAGCTTCGAGCTCATCCGGCACTATGTCCTGCACGAACGCGCGGTCGGCTTCCAGATCCCCATCGGCCTGCGCCCGCCGGCGGACGGATCGCTGGTGTTCCGGCCGCTGGCGGCGCAGGACGTGCCAGCCGGCAACCTCATTCTCGGCCAGCGGCGCAACCGCACGCTTCCTGTCGCCTCAGCGCGCTTCGCCCAGCGCCTCGTCGCGGCGCTGCAGGCCCTGCCGACCGAAACCGCGTGAGCCTTACCCCGTGAGCCGTCCGCGCGCCTACAGCGCCCGGCAGCGCGAGCCCAGCGTGTCGAACTGCCCGCCGGCATAGATCAGCGGGTGCAGCGGCACCTCCGGCAGGTGGATGGCGACCACCCGGCCGAGGAAGATGGTGTGGCTGTGCACGCTCACCTTCTCCGACAGCTCGCAGTCGAAGCTCGCCAGCGCGCCCACCAGCGCCGGCGCCCCGGTCACCAGCGGCCGCCACTCATGGGTGCTGAAACGGGTGTGCCGGTGCGCGGAGGAGGAGAAGGCCTTGGCGAGCTCCAGTTCCGGCTCGGCCAGCAAATTGACGCAGAACGAGCCGGAGGCGTCGATGACATCGTGGCAGGAAACGTTGCGGTTCACGCAGACGAGAAGCGTCGGCGTCGGGTCGGCGGCCACCGAGGTGACCGAGGTGGCGACGAAGCCGTGCGGCTGCCCGTCCTCCAGCGTGGTGATAACGGACACGCCGGCGGCGAGGCGCCGCATGCCGTGCTTGAAATCGGTCGGGTCGATCATGGCGAACTCCACGTCGCGACGCTTGCCGCCGCGTGGCGAAAGAGGACCGCAAGGCCCGTGCCAGCCGCCGCAAGCCGGCTTTTGCCGGCGAAACAGCGTCACCGCCCCGCCCGTCTCGCCCCGCGCTGCGACAAATGTCGCTGATGTGAGACGACCGGCACCCTGGTGACCGGCCCGCCTGCGCCTGCGTCGCGCAACCCGTGGCGACGGAATCGAGCGCTGGCGCGGCCTCGTCGCCGGCCCCGCGCGACAGGCGCCGGGAAACGCCGCCGGCACCCCTCGTGGCATGGCTTTTGCGGCGACGCCCCATCCCTTTCGTTGCCGAAAGTACCGCCATGACCATTACCGTAAACCCGATTGCCGACATCATCGGGCCGCTGCCCAAGCAGCTGCTGATCGACGGCAAGTTCGTCCCTTCACTCTCCGGCAAGACGTTCAAGACCTTCAACCCCGCCACCGGCGAAATGCTGGCGGAGGTCTCGGAAGGCGACGCCGCCGACATCGACCTCGCCGTGGCGGCCGCGCGCCGCGCCTTCACCGGGCCGTGGAGCCGGTTCACCCCGTTCCAGCGCCAGCAATGCCTGCTGCGCTTCACCGATCTGGTCGAGAAGCACTTCGACACGCTGGCGCTGATCGACGTGCTGGACATGGGCGCGCCGATCACCGCGATGCAGGCCCGCCGACAGCGCGCGCTCGCCTTGCCGCGCTTCTATGCCGGCATGTGCACCGTCATCGCCGGCGGCACGCTGCCCAACTCGATGCCCGGCGAGGTGTTCACCTACACGTTGAAGGAGCCGGTCGGCGTGGTGGGCGCCATCACCCCGTGGAACGCGCCGCTGACCTCGACCATCTGGAAGATCGGCCCGGTGCTCGCCACCGGCTGCACCATGGTGCTGAAGCCGGCGGAGGATGCCCCGCTCACCGCGCTCAGGCTCGGCGAATTGCTGCTGGAAGCCGGCGTGCCGGAAGGCGTCGTCAACATCGTGCCCGGCTTCGGCCACACCGCCGGTGACGCGCTGGCCCGGCACATGGATGTCGACAAGGTCGCCTTCACCGGCTCGGACTTCACCGGCCGCAAGATCATCGAGGCCTCGCGCGGCAACATCAAGCGGGTGACGCTGGAGCTGGGCGGCAAGTCGCCCGACGTCATCTTCGCCGATTGCGACATGGACGCCGCCGTCGCCGGCGCCGGCATGGGCGTGTTCGCCAATTCCGGGCAGATCTGCTGCGCCGGCACCCGCCTGCTGATCCAGCGGCCGATCTACGAGGAATTCGTCTCGCGCGTTTCCGACTACGCGAAGTCGCTCAAGGTCGGCAACGGCCTCGACCCGGCGACGCAGATCGGCCCGGTCGTCAATGCCAAGCAGCTGGAGCGCGTCAGCGGCTATATGGAGGTCGGCCTCGGCGAGGGCGTCACCGCCACCACCGGCGGCAAGCGCCTGACCGAGGGCGCGCTGAAGGACGGCTATTTCTTCGAGCCGACAGTGCTCTCGGGCGTCACCAACACCATGCGCATCGCCCAGGAGGAGATCTTCGGGCCGGTCGCGGCGGCCATTCCCTTCGACACGCTGGAGGAAGCCGCCGCCATCGCCAATGACACGGTGTTCGGCCTCGGCGGCGGGGTGTGGACCACCAACCTGTCCACCGCCCACCGCATGGCGAAGGCGATCCGCGCCGGCACGATCTGGGTCAACACCTATGGCGGGCTCGATCCGGTGGTGCCTTTCGGCGGCTACAAGATCAGCGGCGTCGGCCGCGAATCCGGCGTCGAGCACCTCGACGCCTATCTGGAGACCAAGTCCGTGGTGATGAAGCTGGGCTGAGGGCGCGCGGCGCGGCGGGCCAGTCCTGCCGCGCCCTTACCCCCGCCGCGCTGGCCTCAGTGCCGCAAGGTGCGGGGAATCACCCGCCGCACCGCCACGGCGATCAGCAGCGCGCCGACGGTCAGCATCACGAAGGCGGCGCGCATGTCCAGCGCATGGGCGACGAAGCCGATGAGCGGCGGGCCGAACAGGCCGCCGCCATAGGCGATGGTCACCGTCATGGCGATGCCGGCATTGGGCGGAATGCCGGGCATCCGCCCGCTCAGCGAGAACAGCACCGGCACCAGATTGGCGATGCCGAGCCCGGCAATGGCGAAGCCCGGCAGCGCCGCCAGCGTCGTCGGCGCGAAGACGATAAGCGCCACGCCGAGAAAGGCGATGACGGCAGAAATCTGGATCGTCGTCACCGCGCCCAGCCGCCGGGTGATGCGGTCGCCCAGCAGCCGCCCGGTCGTCATCGCCACCGAGAAGGAGGCGACGCCCGCCGCGGCCTGCGCCGGTGCCGAGCCCGTCGCCTGCACCAGATAGAGCGCGCCCCAGTCGATCAGCGCCAGCTCGATGACGAAGGCCAGCACCGTCAGGATGCCGATGCCCAGCATGGTGAGGTTCGGCAGCCGGAATACCGAGGTGTCCGCCGCCTCGCGCACATGGATGTCCGGCAGCCAGAGCCACGGCATGGCGGCGAGGGCGATGGCCATCAGCAGCAGGCTGGCGAGCCCCATGCCCAGCGGAATGCCGAAGCCGAAGCCGATCAGCATGCCGCCGGCAACCGCCCCCGCCACATTGCCGAGACTGAAGAAGGCATGGGCCGAGGACATGATCGGCCGCCCCAGCTCGCGCTCCAGCGCCGAGGCGTGCGAGTTCATGCACACATCGAGAAAGCCGAAGCACACGCCGATCGCATAGGCCGAGAGGGCCAGCAGCGGCATGCTCACGCCCAGCGCCGGGCCGAAGCTGGCGGCGGCGAAGGCGATGCCGGCCAGCGCGCCGGAGCGCAGCGGCCCCAGCCGGGGACGCAGGAACCCGGCCGCCGGCATGCCGCACAGGCAGCCGAGCGACACGCACAGCAGCACCAGCCCGACCTGGGCATCGTCGAGGCCGGCCCGCAGCTTCAGGATCGGAATATAGGTGGCCCACAATGTCAGGCCGGCGCCGCCGACGAAGAATATGGCGCTTACAGCCACGCGCGAGGCGAAAAGCGCCCGCTGTTCGCGCGCGACGGACAACTCACTCATGCGTCTTCCCATTATGCTCGGCGCCCGGCGAGGCGGCGCCTTTCGGCGGCAGTCGTGGCGCCCTTCCGGCACAATGTGTGCCAGAGCCGTTGCGCGCACTCATCGCCCGGCGGCTGCGGCACGGCAAGCGGCAATGCGGCGGCGGGCCCACCCCGGCGTCCACCGCCGCACCATTCCGGTGTCTCGCGCGTCTCGCCCCGAGTCTCACGCGCGACGTGAGATGGAGACGCGCGACACCGCCCGCCGCCGCGCATTCCGCCGCCGGACCGGAACTTGCTGTGGCCGGCGCCGGGCGCGCGATGTGGCGCGCGGCAACCGGGAGGCGGCCCATGCGGGGCGAGGCCAGCTTTGACTATGTCATCGTCGGCGGAGGATCGGCCGGCTGCGTGCTGGCCGCCCGCCTGTCGGAGGATCCCGACGTCTCGGTGCTGCTGCTGGAGGAAGGCCCGCCCGACCGCTCTCCCGCCATCCACCTGCCGGCCATGGTCTACAAGACCGCCACCGGCCCGCTGCTCCAGCGCATTCCGTGGGAGCCGGCGAATGGCGCCGCGGACGGCGTCGACGCCCCCCATATGGTGCAGGCGCGGGTGCTGGGCGGCGGCTCCTCGGTCAACGCCATGGTCTATGTGCGCGGCATCCCGAGCGATTTCGATGGCTGGGCGGCGCAGGGCGCCGAGGGCTGGGACTATGCCGGCGTGCTGCCCTATTTCAAGCGGGCGGAAAGCAATGACAGCTTCTCCGGTGACAGCCATGGCAGCGACGGCCCGCTCTGGGTGTCCAGCCAGCCGGCGCCGCACCCGCTCACCAAGGCCTGGCTGCGCGCCTGTCAGGAATTCGGCATTCCCCCGGTCGCGGATTTCAATGACGGGGTGCAGACCGGCTGCGGCCTCTACCAGATCACCGCGCGCAATGGCCGGCGCGCTTCCACCGCCGTCACCTATCTCAACCCCGCCCGCCGGCGTCGCAACCTCACCGTGCGCACGCGCTGCCGGGCGACCCGCATTGTGCTGGAGAAAGGCCGCGCGGTCGGCGTCGCGTTCCTCGCCGGCGGCCGGCCGGAGACTGTTCGGGCCGCGCGGGAGGTGGTGCTCGCCGCCGGCGCGCTGCAATCGCCCCGCCTGCTGCTGCAATCGGGCATCGGCCCGGCCGCTCATCTGCGCGCGGTCGGCGTTGATGTCCGGCACGATCTTCCCGGCGTCGGGCAGGGGCTGCAGGACCATATGGACGTCTATCTCGTCCATGAACTCGACGGCGTGGAGAGCTATGACGCCTATCGCCGCTGGCACCGCAAGCTGGCGGCGGGGCTGCAATGGCTGCTGTTCCGGCGCGGCCCGCTCTGCTCCAACCTCATCGAGGGCGGCGCCTTCTGGTGGGGCGATCCCTCCGTCGTCGAGCCGAACCTGCAGTTCCACTTCCTGCCGGGCACCGGCATCGAGGAGGGGGTGCAGCCGGCGGCGGGGGCCAACGGCACCACGCTGAACATCTGCCTCACTCGTCCGCGCTCGCGCGGCATGGTCGAACTCACCAGCGCCGATCCCGGGGCCCCGCTGCGCGTCGCGCCGAACTATTTCGCCGATCCGTTCGATCTCGACTGCATGGCCGAGGGCATCCGGCTGGGGCAGGAGATCATGGCCCAGCCCTCCATGGCGCGCGTCGTGGCGCGCGAGCAGCTTCCCGGGCGCCGGCTCGCCACCCTCGACGAGCGGCGGGCCTATGTGAAGCAGCGCGCGCAGGGCGCCCTCCACCCGGTCGGCACCTGCCGGATCGGGCTGGACGCGCGCGCCGTGGTCGATCCGTTCCTGCGCGTGCATGGCATTGAGGCGCTGCGGGTGGCCGACGCCTCGGTCATGCCCTCCGTGCCGTCCGGCAACACCAATGCCGCCGCCATCATGGTGGCGGAAAAGGCCGCCGACCTTCTGAGGCTGGGCATTGCGCCGGCCGTATCACGTGCCGTCTCTTCTCCGGCCGTCGCGACATGAGACGGGCTGCGACGGCCGGGGCCCGTGCCATGCCTTTTCGTACATCCCCTTGAATTTCAACGGCAATGCCATCCGTAAAAGTACTGGCATGCCTCTTGCTGCCGCTGCTCCACGTCGTCGGTTCACACACGGCACGTCCAGAACAAGGGGAACAGCATGGTCGACTCGCCTAACGGGCGCACCTTCGGGCCCGCACATCTTTTCCGCAACGATGTCCTGTCCCGCCGCTTCTTCCTCGGCTCGTCTCTGGCGCTCGGTGCGGGCGCCATGGCCGGTGCCACGCTGGGCGCCTGGCCCGGCCCGGCGAGCGCCGCCGTCGGCGGCGATCTCAAGATCATGGCGTGGGAAGGCTTCACCATGGACGCCGAGCTGAAGGCGTGGCGCGAGGCCAACAAGGTCCAGGTCGACGCCGCCATCATCAGCACGCAGGACGACGTCCATGCCAAGCTGATCGGCTCCAGCCCGGTGCGCCTCGACCTCGCCGAATATTCGCAGGGCTTCGAGCACTTTTATGTCGACGAGCTGAAGATCGTGAAGCCGCTCGACATCGCCAAGGTGCCGAACTTCACGCCCGAGAACATCTATCCTGAGTTCTACCAGGCGCCGACCTGGTACTGGGACAAGACCTATTTCGCCATTCCGTGGATCTGGGGCCTCAACGCGCTCGTCTACAACCCGGCGATGACCAAGCCCATCACCTCCTACAAGGACCTGCTGGCGCCGGAGCTGAAGGGCAAGCTGACCTTCTGCGACGACACCATCGCCACCTGGCCGATGATCGCCCGCCTTGCCGGGCTGGGGCCGAAATTCCCCAACATCACCAAGGAAGAGCTGAAGACCGCCTTCGAGGGGCTCAACCCCTATCGCGACCAGTGCCGCGTCTTCGGCTCGTCCAATGGCGACGTCATCTCGCTCTTCGCCTCGGGCGAAATCGCCGCCTGCTTCTCGGTGTGGAGCGGCACGCCGGTGGAAACCGCCAAGCGCGGCGTGAAGACCATCTACACCGTGCCGGCGGAAGGCGCCGTCATGTGGTGCGACGCCTGGTTCCTGCCGATCAGCGCCGAGAATCTCGACACCGCCTACAGCTTCATGAACGAGGCCATCGCCGCCAAGGCGCAGGCCGAGGTGGCGAAGGCGGTCAATGGCGGCGCGGTCAACAAGCATGCGGCGGCGCTGATGGACGCCGATACCAAGGCGCTGTTCGATTATGGCGACCTGCCGCAGGTGTTCGCCAAGTCGCCGCTGCAGGGCCAGCCGCCCCGCGTGTCCGACACCTATGCCACCTATGACGAGTGGACCCAGGCCTGGACCGACTTCAAGTCCTCGTTCTGATCGCGCGCAGCGTCAACGGAGAGCGGATTGGGAATGATGAAGAGCAGCCGTCGCGAGGCGATGGGGCTGGCGCTGGTCGCCCCCTCATTCCTCTTCCTCCTCGTCTTCTTCATCGTCCCCGCCTTGCTCCTGTTCGTCTGCAGCTTCTGGATGGCGCAGGCCTTCAAGCTGATTCCGGCCTTCACCTTCGACAATTACAGCCGGGCGCTCTCCGCGTCCGGCTTCTACGTGCTGACCTGGAACGCGCTGAAGAACGGGCTGTTCACCGCCGTGCTGACGGTGGGGCTCAGCTTTCCCGCCGCCTATTTCATCGTCTATCGCACGCGCGGAAACCTGCTGTTCTACCTCATCCTGGTGTCGTGGTTCTCCAGCTACCTCGTGCGCATCTACGCCTGGCGGGTGATCCTGGGCTCCAACGGGCTGATCAACACCACGCTGATGCAGCTCGGCCTCATCAGCCAGCCGGTGGAGGTGCTGCTGTTCAGCCCCTTCGCCACCATACTGACGCTGACCCACATCATGCTGCCCTTCGGGCTGCTGCTGCTGGTCTCGGCGCTGCGCGACGTGAAGAAGGACTATGTCGAGGCGGCGCGCGACCTCGGCGCCAGCAATACCGAGGTGCTGACCAAGGTCATCCTGCCCATGTGCTACAAGGGCGTGGTCGGCGCCTTCATGTTCACCTTCGTCATCTCCGCCGGCGATTTCGTCACCCCGCAGCTGCTCGGCGGGCGCGACGGCATGACCACGGGCATCCTCATCGCCAACCAGTTCCGCACCGCCGGAAACTGGCCGTTCGGCGCCGCCATGGCGTTCCTGCTGCTGGCCGCCTTCCTCATCGTCTATGTCGGCTTCGTGCGGCTGCTCGATCTGCTGCGGCTCGCCCCCGGCCGCCGGTTCCACGAGTGAGACGCGCCGTCTCGGCCGCGCACGGAGGTCTCATGCTGCGCTTCTATGTCTGGCTTTACGTGGCGTTCCTCTACGCGCCCATCGCCGTCATCACGCTGTTCAGCTTCCATTCCTCGCCGAGCCTCACCTTTCCCTTCGAGGGGGTGAGCCTGCGCTGGTATGCGAAGATCTTCTCGGACACGACCTTCCTCTCCTCGCTCAAGAACAGCCTCATCGTCGGCGCCTCCACCGCCCTCATCACCACGGTGCTCGGCTCGCTCACCGCGCTCGGCCTGGCGCGGATGAAGGGGCGCATCCAGACGCTGTTCGGGCTGCTGGCCTTCGGCCCGGTGGCGCTGCCGGGGCTGTTCCTCGGCATCGCGCTGGTGATGCTGTTCGCGCAGATCGGCCTGCAGCGCTCGCTGATCACGGTGACCATCGCGCATGTGCTGTTCACCCTGCCCTTCTTCATCGAGGCGGTGCGCTCGCGCATCGCCTATTTCGACCTGTCGCTAGAGGAAGCGGCGCGCGATCTCGGCGCCACGCCGCTGCAGGCCTTCCGGCTGGTGACGCTGCCGATCATCGGGCCGACCATCGGCGGCGCGGCGATCCTGTCCTTCGCGCTGTCCTTCGACGAATTCATCATCACCGTCTTCGTCAGCGGCAACGACACCACCCTGCCGCTGACCATCTGGTCGATGATGCGCCGCGCCGTCAGCCCGGACATCAACGCCGCCTCGGTGGTTTCGCTCGGCCTGTCGATCGGGCTCATCCTGATCGGCGGCCTCCTCGTCTGGTACCAGCGCCGCGTGGCCCTGGGCGCCCGCGCCCGGGAAACGCAAGCATGAGCACGCAAATGAGCACGCACGCATGAGCACACCGAACATCGTCGAACTCTATGGGGTGACCAAGGCCTTCGGCGCGCTCACCGTGCTGCACGACATCGACCTCACCATCAAGGAGGGCGAGATCCTCACCCTGCTCGGCCCTTCCGGCTGCGGCAAGACCACGCTGATGCGCATCATCGCCGGCTTCGAGCCGACGACCCATGGCCGCGTGATGATCGAGGGCGCCGACGTGTCCTATCTGCCGCCAGACCGGCGGCCGGTGAACATGGTGTTCCAGCGCTATGCGCTGTTCCCCCATCTCGACGTGTTCGACAATGTGGCCTTCGGCCTGCGCCTGAAGAAATGGCCGAAGGCGCGCATCCGCGAGGCGGTGCAGCACATGCTGCATCTCGTGCAGCTTGACGAATACGGCAATCGCTGGATCCACGAGCTATCCGGCGGCCAGGCCCAGCGCGTGGCGCTGGCGCGCGCGCTCGTCAACGCGCCGAAGGTGCTGCTGCTCGACGAGCCGCTCGCCGCGCTCGACCTGAAGATCCGCCACCACATGCTGGCGGAGCTGAAGCGCATCCACCAGGAAACCGGCACCACCTTCATCTATGTGACGCACGACCAGGACGAGGCCACCATCCTCTCCGACCGCATCGTGCTGATGAACAAGGGCTGCATCGAGCAGCTCGGCACGCCGGAAGAAATGTACGCCCATCCCGGCTCGCTGTTCTGCGCCCGCTTCCTCGGCGAGACCAACATCCTCACCGGCCCGGTCAGCGCCTGCGCCAGCGGCCTCGCCCATGTCGCCATCGGCGCCGGCACGGTGACGGTGCCCCATAATGGCAGCGCCGTGGCGGTGGGCCAGAACGTGTCGCTGGCGATCCGGCCAGAAGCGCTGCAGGTGCGCCGCCGCGCCGGGGCAGCGGACGCCGTGCCCGACAACGCGCTCGACGGCGTGGTGGAAGACGTCGTCTTCATGGGCAGCCGAGTCGTCTATTCCATCCGCACCCCGGTGGAGACGCTGAAATTCCAGGAAACCCGCTCGGTCGACGGCACCATGCTGGCACGCGGCGAGGAAGTGCGCGCCTCGTGGCGCCCGGAGGCGGCGGTGCTGCTCACGCGCTGAGGCCGTCTCCGCGCGGTCTCACGGCCAAGACGAGTCTCACGCCGCCGGCGTCTCAACATCCCCGCAACGCGCGCCGTCTCCTTTCACTAGTTCGTTGATATTGCTCGTCATTTTTTTCTGGCACAGCGCTTGCGCAGCAGAGGGGACGCGGCCGCCAGGGTCGCGAGAGACCGCGACGCGGTCGATGATGAAACCGTAGCGACGTCGCCGATGGCGGCGCGTCGTGCCAGGGAGAGGCAGATGGATCTCGGGCTTTTCATGCAGCCGCTTCACAACCCGGAGCGCAGCATCACCGACATGCTGGATGAGGACCGCCAGGCCGCTCTCCTCGCCGACAAGCTCGGCTATAGCGAGGTGTGGGTCGGCGAGCACTACTCGTCCAGCATCGAACCCATCGTGAATCCGCTCCAGTTCTTCGCGACGCTGATCCACCAGACGGAGAACATCAAATTCGCCACCGGCGTGCTGGCGCTGCCCCAGCACCACCCCGCCAATGTCGCCGGCGATGCGGCGCAGTTCGATCATCTCAGCAAGGGCCGCCTCATCATGGGCATCGGCCCCGGCGGGCTGGCCAGCGATTTCGAGCTGTTCGACATCGGCGACAAGAACCGCGCCGAGATGCTGGCCGAGTCCATCGACATCATTCACAAGATCTGGGCATCGGACGCGCCCTACAACATCAAGGGCAAGTACTGGCACATCAAGATCGAGGATTCGGTGGTGCCGAAGCTCGGTTTCGGGCCGATGGCCAAGCCCTACCAGAAGCCCTACCCGGAAGTCGCCATCTCGGCGATGACGCCCAATTCCGGCAGCGCCCGTCAGGCGGGCCTGCATGGCTGGGGCTTCGCCTCGGCCAATTTCATCCAGGAATGCTGGGTGAAGTCGCACTGGGAGCAGTATCTCATCGGCTGCGAAAAGGCCGGCCGCGCGCCCGACCGCAACCGCTGGCGGGTCGCCCGCTCCATCCTCGTCACCGACACCGATGCCGAAGCCGAGGCCTATCTCGCCACCGAGGGTAATTCCCACGCCTGGTACTACGACTTCGTGCTCGACGACATGCGCATGTACAACATCCTGTCGGTGTTGAAGCACGATCTTTCCATGCCCGACGAGGCGGTGACGCTCAAATACTGCATGGACACGATGATCATCTCGGGCTCGCCGGGCACCGTGCTCGACCAGCTGGTGGCGCTGGTCGACTATCTCGGCGGCCCGTTCGGCACGCTGCTGCAGACCTTCAAGGAATGGGACGACCCGGCGCTCCAGCAGAAATCCATGCGCCTGCTGGCGCAGGAAGTGATGCCCAGGCTCAACGATTATTGCCGCTCGAAGATCGCCGCCGAGTGAGGCGGTGCGCGCCTGCTTGCGGGCGCGCACCCCCCCGATTTCCCTGCCCAGCAAACGCGTGAGTGCCATGCAGCCCGACACCTCCATCCAGCGTCTCAACTCCACCGGCCGGCTGTCGCGGGTCGTCATCCATCATGGCATCGCCTATCTCGCCGGCGTCGTCGCCAAGGAGAAGACGCCCGATATCGCCGCCCAGACTGCCGATGTCCTCGCCCAGATCGACGCCCTTCTCGCGCAGGCCGGCTCCGACAAGAGCCGCCTGCTGCGGGTCACCATCTGGCTGCACGACATGGGGCATTTCGAGGCCATGAACAAAGTCTGGGACGCATGGGTCGACACCGACAACGCCCCCGCCCGCGCCACGGTGGAATCGCGGCTCGCCGGGCAGGGCGCAAACCTTGTGGAGATGATGGCCACCGCTGTCGTGTGAACCGGGCCATGCGCCTTCCCGTAACCCGTTCATGAGCGGCCGGCCATGACCGCCAGTCCCGCCGTCGGTGCCTCCTCCTGGTGGCTGGCCGACGCACTCGCCAGCGAGGGGAATACCCGCCCAGCCCATCCCCTCGCTGGCGACGTGCGCTCGGACATTGCCATTGTCGGCGGCGGCTTCACCGGGCTGTGGACGGCGCTCGCCTTGCGCACCCGCCGGCCGGACCTGTCGGTCACCCTCATCGAGCGCGACATTTGCGGGGCCGGCGCCAGCGGCAAGAATGCCGGCAAGGTGCATGGCTACTGGACCACCCTGCCGCGTCTCGCCCGGCTGCTGGGCGCGGAGCGCGCCTGGGAGATGGCGCGCCTCGGCGCGCGGGCGCAGGCGGCGATCGGCGCCTTCGCCGCCCAGTGCGGCGCCGATGTCTGGTGGCGCGAGGGCGGCGGCCTCAAGGTTTCCGCCGCTCCCGCACAGGATGCCGCTCTCGACGCGACGGCGCAGGCCATGGCCGCCCTTGGTGCTGCACGCTATGCCCGCCCGGTGGCGGGGGCCGAGCTGCGCGACTTCTGCACCTCGCCGGTCTTCCGCAAGGGGCTGTATTTTCCCGAGGAAGCCACCGTCCACGCCGCCCGGCTGGTCCGCGCCCTGCGCGCCGCCGCGTGCGAGGCCGGCGTCGCCCTGCATGAGCACACGCCGCTGCGCGGGCTCGACGCCGGCGCGGATGGCTGCCGCCTCGCCGTGCCGGGCGGCAGCCTCACCGCCGGCCGGGTGGTGCTGGCCACCAATGCCGCGCAGATCGCGCAAATGGCCGGCCTCGACGCTGGCATCGCCCGCCATTTCATGGCGTTTTCCAGCTATGCGCAGATGAGCGAACCGATGCCGGAGGCGCTGGCGGCGCTCGGCTGGACCTCGCCGGTCAGCATCGTCGACGCCCGCTCCTTCCTGCACTATGCCCGCACCACGCCGGACGGGCGCCTGCTGATGGGCACCGGCTCCGGCCCCATCGCCTATGGCGCCAATGTCGAGGCGCGCGCGATGACGCAGGACCCGGCGTCCTTCGCCCGCTGCGCGCGGGGGGTCGGCCAGCTGTTTCCCGGCCTCAAGGGCCTGCCCGTCGCCGCGCGCTGGGGCGGGGCGCTCGATGTTTCGTCGGATCGCTTTCCCTTCGCCGGCACCGCGCGCGGCGGGCGGGTCGCCTATGGGCTCGGCTTCTCCGGCCATGGCGTCAATCCCAGCTGGATCCTCGGCCAATGCCTCGCGGCGCTGGCGCTGGACGAGAGCGACGACTTCACCCGCTCGCCCTTCTGCACGCGTGCCCTGCCCGCCTTGCCACCCGAGCCGGCGCGCTATTTCGGCGGCTGCGCGATACGTCGCGCGATTCTTGCCTGCGAGGAGGCGGAGGAGCACGGCGGACGCGGGCCGCTGCTCGCCCGCGCCCTCGCCGCCCTGCCGCAGAAGCTCAATCTCACCATCGGAACGCGTTGACGGAGCCAGGATGACCATCAGCTCATGCGACTACATCGTCATCGGCGGCGGCTCGGCGGGATGCACCATCGCCTCGCGCCTGTCGGAGGACCCGGCTTCGTCGGTGCTGCTGTTCGAATCCGGCCCGTCGGACCGCAACCCCTTCATCCACATGCCGGTGACCTATTACAAGACCCAGCGCATGCTGCGCCGGATCCAGCTCGAACCGCTGCGGCACCAGTTCGACGTGGCGCCGGACACCGGCCAGGCCAAGGTGCTGGGCGGCGGCTCCTCGGTCAACGCCATGGTCTACATACGCGGCAACCCGCAGGATTATGACCGCTGGGCCTCTTCCGGCGCCGAAGGCTGGTCCTATCGCGACGTGCTGCCCTATTTCCGGCGGGCGGAGGCCAATGAGAGCCTGTCCGGCGAGGCGCACGGCACCGAGGGGCCGCTCTCCGTCTCCGACCAGCGCTACACCAGCCCGCTGACCAAGGAATGGCTGAAGGCCTGCCAGGAGGCGGGGCTGCCCTATAATCCCGACTTCAATTCCGGCACCCAGGCCGGCTGCGGCCTCTACCAGGTGACGATGCGCGACGGCCGCCGCTGCAGCGCCGCCGTCGCCTATCTCAAGCCCGCGCGGGGGCGCACGAACCTCACCGTGCTCACCGGCAAGCCGGTGCTGCGCATCCTCATCGAGAACGGCCGCGCCGTCGGCGTCGAATATCGCGAGGGCCGTGAGCGTCGCATCGTGCGCGCCGAGCGCGAGGTGGTGGTCAGCGCCGGCGCCATCGGCTCGCCGCGCCTGCTGCTGCTCTCCGGCATCGGCCCGGCCGACGACCTCGCCAGCGTCGGCGTGGAGGTGAAGCACGATCTGCCCGGCGTCGGCCAGAACCTTCAGGACCACACGGACTGCTTCCTGATCTACGATCTCAACGGCCAGTACGGCTATGACAAGTACAAGAAGCTGCGCTGGCAGGCGGTGGCCGGGCTGGAATACGCGCTGTTCCGCTCCGGTCCGGTGGCCTCCAATGTCTGCGAGGGCGGCGCCTTCTGGTGGGGCGACGCCACGGACCCGCTGCCCGATCTGCAGTACCACTTCCTTGCCGGCGCCGGCGTCGAGGTCGGCGTCGACGGCACGCCGAGCGGCAATGGCTGCACGCTCAACGTCTATGGCTGCCGCCCGCGCTCGCGCGGCTATCTCAGCCTGCGCTCGGCCGATCCTTCCGTGCCACTGAAGATCGACGCCAACTACCTCGCCGACCCGCACGATGTCGAGGTGCTGATCGAGGGGGTGAAGAAGGGCGAGGAGATCATGGCGCAGCCCTCCATCGCCAAATACATCGCCGCCTCGCACAAGCCGGCCGGGCCGCTGCGCACCCATGCGGAATACGACGCCTATGTCCGGCGCGAGACGCAGGGCGCGCTGCACCTCTCCGGCGCCTGCAAGATGGGAACGGACGCGATGGCGGTGGTCGACCCGCAGCTGCGGGTGCGCGGCATTGACGGGCTGCGCGTCGCCGATTCCTCGATCATGCCCTATGTGGTGTCCGGCAATCTCAACGGCCCCACCATCATGATCGGCGAGCGCGCGGCGGAATTCATTCGCGGCAACCGGTTCTGAGGGCACGCATCATGGCACCCTCCCCCGAATCCGACATCGTCATCGTCGGCGCCGGCATTATCGGCGTGTCGATCGCGCTGCTGCTCCAGCGCGCCGGGCGCACGGTCACCGTGGTCGACCCGCTGCCGCCGGGCAGCGCGACCTCCTTCGGCAATGCCGGCCTGCTCAGTGCCGGCACCAATGCGCCGGTCGCGCTGCCCGGCATCTGGCGCAAGGTGCCGGGCTGGCTCACCGACCCGGAAGGGCCGCTGGCGGTGCGCTGGAGCTATCTGCCGACTGCCGCGCCCTGGTTGATGAAGTGGATCCTCGCCAGCCGCAAGGCGACGGTCTACGCCGCCTCCGACGCGCTGCGGGCGCTGCACCGCGACACGCTGGACGGCTACCGCGATCTGCTCGGCCCGGCGCTGTTCGCCGACCTCATCCGCACGCAGGGCGGCGTCAATGTGTTCTACAATGCGGTGCCCGGCCGCAACGAGCTGTTCATCCGCCACCTCATCGCGCGCCACGGCATTACCGTGGAGGAGCTCGACCACGCGGCGCTGCAGGAGATGTTCCCCGGCATCGGGCCCATCGCCCAGCGCGGCATGCTCCTGCCGGATAATGGCTGGACGGTGAATCCCGGCCGGCTGACGCAGGCGATCGGCCGGCTCTTCGTCGAGGCCGGCGGCACGCTGCGCCAGGAGAGCGTGATGTCGGTGCGCCCGGTCGAGGGCGGTTTCGAGCTGTTCGGCACGCTCGGCGACTGGCGCGCCCGCACCGTCATCCTTGCCACCGCCGCCTGGACCGGGCGCCTGCTTGGCCCGCTCGGGGTGAAGCTGCCGATGGAGACCGAGCGCGGCTATCATCTGATGCTGGAGGGCGCCAACATCACCCCCAAAATACCGCTGCTGCTGCGCGATGGCGGCATGGCGATCACGCCGATGGAAGACGGGCTGCGCCTCGCCGGCACGGTGGAAATCGCCGGCCTCGACGCGCCGCCGGACGAGAAGCGCGCCCGCCAGCTGCTGGACCGCGCGCGGCTGGTTTTCCCGGCCCTGGAAGCCGCCTCCACCCGCAAATGGCTCGGCTTCCGCCCTTCGCTGCCAGACAGCGTCGCCGCCATCGGCCCGGTGCCGGGCCTGCCGAACCTGTATGTCGCCGCCGGCCATGGCCATACGGGAATGGTGGGCGCCAGCACCACGGCCCGGCTGGTGCGCGACATGGTCACCGGCGCGCCGCCCTGCATCGACCCGGCGCCCTACAGCCTCACGCGCTTCACCGGCGCCAGGGTCAGCCGCCCCGGGTAATGCCGTGCGCCTTCAACCGGCGGTAGAGCGTCGCCCGGCTCAGCCCCAGCGCCTGCGCGGCGGCGGCGACATCGCCGCCGCAGGTCTCGATCATGTCGAGGATCGCCGCCCGCTCGGCGGCGTCGACCCGGGCGCGCACGCCCGAGACCCGGCGCTCGCCGGCCCCCGGCAAGGACGGCGCGGCCGCTCCCGCCCGCTGCGGCGCCTCGGGCACCGGCACGTCGGGAAGCAGCAGATCGTGCGGTTCGATGCGCTTGCCCTCGGCGAGCGAGGCGGCACGGCTGACGACGAGATAAAGCTCGCGCAGATTGCCCGGCCAGGAATGCAGCAGCAGGATCCGCCGCGCTTCCGGCGCCACGCGAATGCCCAGCCGCCCCGCCGTGCGGGCGATGCAGGCGTCGATCACCGCTTCCTTGTCGGCGCGCTCGCGCAGCGCCGGCACGTTGATGACGACGCCGGCGAGCCGGTAATAGAGATCGGCGCGGAAAAGCCCCTGCGCGATGCGCGGCTCCAGCTTCTGGTTGGTGGCGGCGATCACCTGCACATCGACCCGCTGCACCTTGCCGGAGCCCAGCGGGGCGACCTCGCCCGATTCCAGCACCCGCAGCAGCCGCGTCTGCAGATGCGCCGGCATGTCGCCGATTTCGTCGAGGAACAGCGTGCCGCCATGCGCCTGTACGAAGCGCCCGGCTGAGCCTTCCTTGCGGGCGCCGGTGAAGGCGCCGCCGGCATAGCCGAACAATTCGCTCTCGATCAGCGTCTCCGGCATCGCCGCGCAGTTCAGCGCCACGAAGGGCTGCGCCGCGCGCGGCGATTCGGCGTGGTAGGCGCGCGCCAGCGCATCCTTGCCGACGCCGGTCTCGCCGAGCACCAGAATCGGCAGGCCGGAGCGGTTGAGACGGCGCAGAATATCGACATGGCGGGTCATGCGCGGCTCGGCACCGGCCCATTGGTCGAGCGTCACCGGCGTCGCCTCGCGCGCGACCGGCTCGCTCGGCGCCGGTGCGGCGGGCGGACTGGCCGCCCGTGCCCGCTGGGCGGCGGCCGGGCTTTCCTGCAGCGGGCCGAAGGCGTAGCCGCGCAGCGGGGAGCCGTCGAGGCGCACCAGCTCCAGCGGCAGCGACAGCCCGCTGCGGGCGCGCAGCGCGGCGGGGTCGCGCGTGAACAGGCGCCAGAGCGAAAACGGCGTGAAGCCGTTTCGCGGCAGGCTCAACAGCTGCCGCGCGCCGATGTCGGCGCCGACCACCGCATGGTCGGCATCGATGGCCAGCAGGCAGGGCTGCCCGTCCGGCCGCCACAGCTTCAGGATGGTGCGGCTGGAATGGGCACGGCGGAAGATCGCCTCGGACAACCGCTCGGCGGATTTGCGCACCACTTCGAGCGCGATCTCATGCGTCTCGCGCTGAAGCCGGGGATTGCGCACGGTGATGTTCATCGCCGCCCACAGCGTGCCATCCGGCGCGAAGAGCGGCACCGCCGCGCAGGACATCTCGATGAAATCCTCGAAGAAATGCTCGTCGAGATAGACCGAGGTCACCCCGGCGTCGCGCAGGCAGGTGCCGACCCCGTTGGTGCCGGTGTGGCGCTCGGTCCAGATCGAGCCGGGGCGCTCGGTATCGGAATAGAAGCGCGAGCCATGGTCGGCACGCTCCGCCACCGTCACGCCCTCGGCATTGGTGAGGGTCACGCAATAGCCGATGCGCCCGACGATGGAGTAGAGGAAGTCCACTTCCTCATAGGCGAAGGCCAGCTTGTCCTCGAGCGCCTCGCGCGCATCGTTGATCTCGCGATGCGACAGGCGGGCGACCGGGCCGCACGTGCCGGGCTCCAGGCCGTATTCCTCGATGCAGCGCGACCAGGAGCGCAGGGGAAATTCGCGCGCCACCGGCAGCGTCGCCGGGGCCTGAACGGCCGCGAGCACCTTTCGACTATGGTCCAGCATGGCGCTCGGTCCTGTCGTGCGTGTGAGACGTCACCAAGGGCACCCCCGCGCCCGAGGCTGCCGCTTCTCCTGCCCGCCCGCGTGTCGAGCCTCGGCATGCCGCCACGCGCGTTCGCGACACCGCATCGGCCCCATGTTGATCGGCCACATGTGACCCATAATGCGGCACGCCTATTTTGTTGGCAAGACGAATTGCGCCCTCCCGCCCCGCCCGTCGTCGCCCGGCCAAGGCTTGCCCCCGCCGGCGAGGTTTCGCAGGCGCTTCGCGCGGGCGGTAAATCTCACTCCTGAGATTTGATTGTCTCATTCGTGAGAATTCAGCTCAGTTAAAATTGCAACTATACTTCGACATGGCAACGTCTTATTACAAAAACTGCGCATGTGGGTCGCGCTTCGCGCCGAACGAAGTGTAGAGCTTGATGGAATTCGATTACATCGTCGTCGGTTCGGGCTCGGGCGGCAGCGCCGTCGCCGGGCGCCTTGCGGAAGATGGCCGTGCCCGCGTGCTGGTGCTGGAAGCCGGCGGCTCCGACCGCCGCCTGCCGGTGCTGATGCCCGCCGCCACCTATCTCTACGCCATCGGCAACCCGGCCTTCGACTGGCGGCTGACCTCGGTGCCCGACCCCTCGCGCGGCGGCCGCACCGATTACATGCCGCGCGGCAAGGTGCTCGGCGGCTCGTCCTCGATCAACGGCATGCTCTATGTGCGCGGCCAGCGCGAGGATTTCGACGACTGGGCGGCCATGGGCTGCACGGGCTGGGAGTTCGACGCCGTCCGCCCGTTCTTCCGCCGCGCCGAGGACAATGAGAACGGTGCCGACGCCGACCATGGCGCCGGCGGCCCGCTCTCGGTGCAGAACCTGCGCACCTCCCACCCGCTGTCGGAAGCCTTCCTGCGCGCCGGCGTCGCGGCCGGCCTTCCCGAAGTGGCCGACCTCAACCGCACGCCGCAGGGCGGCATCGGCTATGTGCAGGCGACCCAGAAGCGGGGCTGGCGCCACAGCGCGGCGCGCGCCTATCTCTGGCGCCGGCGGCCCAACCTCACCGTGCTGTCGCACGCGCAGGCGCACCGGGTGATCTTCGAGGGCACGCGGGCCAGCGGCGTCGAATTCACCCGCAAGGGCAAGACCGTGACCGCCCGGGCGGCGAAGGCGGTGGTGCTCGCCGCCGGCGCCTTCGGCTCGCCGCAACTGCTGATGCTGTCCGGCGTCGGCCCGCAGGCGCATCTGCGCGAGATGGGCGTCCCGGTGGTCCACGACCTGCCCGGCGTCGGTGCGAATTTCCACGACCATCCCGGCACCAGCCACATCGCCTTCGTCGACCAGCCGACCTACAACGTCCAGCACACGCTGCCCCACGCGCTGGCCTATGGCGCACTCTGGCTGCTGGCGGGGCGCGGGCCGGGCACGACGCCCGACGCGCATGTGCTGGCGTTTCACCGCTCGCAGCCCGACCTGCCGCGCTGCGACCTGCAGATCCACTTCACGCCGGTGGGCTATGATCTCACCGATACCGGGCCGATCCTGTTCGACCGCCCGGCGGTCACCGCGCTCAGCAACATCCACCGCCCCTATTCGCGCGGCCATGTGCGGCTCGCCTCCAGCGATCCCTTCGCCGCCCCGGCGATCCAGCCCAACCTGCTCGGCGACGCGCGCGATATCGCGACGCTGGTCGCGGGCGCCAAGCGGCTACGCGCCATCTTCGAGGCGCCCGCCATGGCCCGCCACGTGCTGGGCGAGTTCAAGCCCGGGCCGGAGGTGCAGAGCGAGGACGAATGGGCGGCCTATGTCCGGGAAACCGCCATCGGCATCTACCACCCCGCCGGCACCTGCAAGATGGGCGTCGATCCGCTGGCGGTGGTCGATCCGCATCTGCGGGTGCGCGGCCTCTCCAACCTCTACGTCGCCGACGCCTCCATCATGCCGGTGATCGTCAGCGGCAATCTCAACGCGAACTGCATCATGATCGGCGAACGCTGCGCCGATTTCATCAAGGCGGCCTGATCCATGACATCTTCCAGCAAGCCCGGAACCCCGCGCACCTTCGCGGTCATCGGCGGCGGCGCGGTGGGCGTCGCGACGGCGAGCCTTCTCCTGCGCGAGGGGCTGGACGTCGTGCTGATCGAGCGCGGCGGCCTCGGCGAAGGCGCCTCCTTCGGCAATGCCGGCGTGCTGGCGCCCTCCTCGGTGGTGCCCATGTCGATGCCGGGCACGCTGCTGAAGGTGCCGGGCTATCTGCTCGACCCGCTCGGCCCGCTGTCGATCCGCTGGAGCTACCTGCCGACGCTGGCGCCGTGGCTCGCCCGGTTCGTCAAATCCGGCACACGGGAGCGCGTGCAGGCGCAGGCGCGAGCGCTCAAGCCGCTGCTGGACGATTCCTTCAGCGCCTGGCTGCCGCTGGTGCGCCATGCCGGCAATGAGGCGCTGATCCAGCGCGACGGCTTCCTCGCCGTTTACCGCAGCGAGGCGGATTTCGCCGGCGACGCGCTGGGCTTCAAGCTGCGCCGCGACAACGACATCCCCTATGAGATGCTGCGCGGGGCGGATCTGTGGGCCTTCGAGCCCAGCATCTCGCGCGACTACACGATCGGCGTGCTGTTCCGCCAATGCGGCCACACGCTCAACCCGAACCGGCTGGTGCGTACCGTCGGCGAGGCGTTCCGGCGCGATGGCGGGCGCCTGGTGGAGGCGCGCGCCCTCGGCTTTTCCCTTGAAGGCGGGGAGCTGAAGGGCATCGAGACCGATGCCGGCCTCGTCCCCGCACAGGCGGCCGTGGTGGCCGCCGGCGCCCATTCGCGCCCCCTCGCCGCCAGCCTCGGCGACGACGTGCCGCTCGACACCGAGCGCGGCTACCATGTGCTGATCGCCGATCCCGAGACGCTGCCGCAGCGGCCGATCCTCGATGCCAGCGCTAAATTCGTCTCGACGCCGATGGAAACCGGGCTGCGCATGGCCGGCACGGTGGAATTCGCCGGGCTGGAGGCGCCGCCGAACTGGACCCGCGCCGACCATCTGCTCACCCTCGGCCGGCGGCTGTTCCCCGGCCTCGCGCCCCAGTACCCCGAGGCGCGCGTCTCGCGCTGGATGGGGTTTCGGCCGAGCATGCCGGATTCGCTTCCCGTCATCGGCCGCGCCAGCGCCTGCCGCGATGTGGTCTATGCCTTCGGACACGGCCATGTCGGCGTCGCCTCCGCCGCCCGCACCGGCATGGCGGTGAGCGATCTGCTCACCGGGCGCATGCCGGCCTTCGACCTCGCGCCCTTCGCGCCGACGCGGTTCTGAGGGCCGCGCCGACCGGTCACTTTCGCAGCCGCGCGGCGGCTTTCTCCGCCGTGAGACACGCGGCGGCGCCGGGGCGCAATTGGCGTGGCCTGGGCGGGTGTTAGGCCTCTGGCACGGGCCTTGCCGAAAGAGCGCACGCCGGCACGTGGCCGGTCGCAGTCAAGGGAGTCCGGTCGTGCTGCTTTCCTTCTTCATGATGCCGCTGCATTCGGTCAACAGGCACTACCCCACCGCTTTGGCCGAGGACATCGAGGCGTTCAAGCTGGCGGACGATCTGGGCTTCGAGGAGGCGTGGATCGGCGAGCATTATTCGGCCGAGATCGAGCAGATCTCCTCGCCGCTGATGTTCCTCGCGCACATGGCGCCGCAGACCAAGCGCATCAAGCTGGGCACCGGCGTGCTGCCGCTGCCGCTCTACCATCCGGTGATGGCGGCCTCCCACATCGCGCTGCTGGACCACCTCGCCCCCGGCCGCCTGCTGCTGGGCATCGGCACCGGCGGCCTCGGCTCGGATTTCGAGGTGTTCGGCATGGAGGAGGCGGACCGCACGGCGATGATGCTCGATTCCATCGAGATCATGAAGAAGATCTGGACCTCCGATCCGCCCTACGACATCGAGGGCAAGTTCTGGAACGTCAAGCTCAGCAAGAGCTACTGGCCGGACCTTGGCGTCGGCATTCTGCCCAAGACGCTGACGCGCCCGCACCCGCCGCTCGCGGTCTCGGTGTCGAGCCCCTATTCCGGCTCCATGCGCGTCGCCGCCCGCAACGACTTCATGCCGATCTCGGCCAATTTCGTCGCCTCCTGGGTGGTGAAGACCCATTGGGAAACCTATTGCGACGAACTCGCCAAGCTCGGCCGCACGCCCGACGGCTCCAAATGGCGGGTCGCCCGCTCGATCCACGTCGCCGACACCGACGAGGAGGCCGAGCGCGTGGTGAAGAAGCCGGGCGGCGCCTATGACTGGTACTATGACTACATGTTCCAGGTGTATCAGCGCATGGGCGCCGCGGCGCTGCTCGCCCCCTTCCGCGACACCGACCCCGCCACCATCACGCCGCAGATGGTGCGCGACAATTTCGTCATCCATGGCAGCCCCGAGACGGTGGCGCGCAAGATTCTCGCTTTGCGCGAGGAGGTCGGCCCGTTCGGCACGTTGATGATGACGTCGCATGAATGGGAAGACAAACCCGCCATGCGCCGTTCGATGGAACTGCTTGCCACGCGGGTGATGCCCATCGTCAATGCCGAGCTCGGCGAGGCGGGGCTCGGTGAAGACTTGCCCGCCATCGCCGTCTGAACTGCGGGAGAGAACATATGTCGAGCGTCGATACGGCCGGGGTGCTGCAGCCCGGAAAACTCTGGTGGAACTGGTTCGGCGAGCAGTATTTCGTGCCGCGCTACACCGCCCGCCCCACCTCCGAGGAGGAGGTGTGCGCCATTGTGCGGGAAGCGCGAAAGCTCGGCCTGCCGATCCGCGCCAGCGGCGCCGGCCATTCCAACCCGGCCGTCGTGCCGACGCCGGGCGTGCATGTCGATTTCGACGCCTTCAACCAGGTCGTTTCCGTCGACAAGGAGAAGCTGCAGGTCACGGTGCGGCCGGGCATGCGCGTCAGCGCGCTGACCAAATATCTGCGCGAACAGGGCATGTCGCTCAACAACCAGGGCGATATCGACCGGCAGGCGATCATCGGCGCGCTGATGACCGGCACGCACGGCGCCGGCAAGACGCTGGCCTGCATGTCCACCCAGCTCATCGGCGCCCGCATCGTCACCGCCGAGGGCGAACTGCGCGACCTCTCCGCCGCCGATGGCGAAGTGTTCAAGGCGTTCCGCACCTCGATCGGCATGTTCGGGCTGGTGGTGTCGGTCACCCTGCAAGCGGTGCCGTCCTACAATATCTACAAGCGCTCCTGGAACACCGACACCGAGGACTGCATCGGCAATCTCCACCAGCTGCTCGACGACAACCGGACCTTCTGGTTCTTCTGGCTGCCGCGCAAGGAATCGGCCGATCTCTACGAGCTGCCCGGCGGCGCGGTGCCTTCCAAGACGACGCGCGACTTCGACTTCTGCCACATGCGCACCTACAACCCGGTGCCGGTGGCCGAGCCGGCCCCGACGCTGGGCGCCGGCGAGGAGTTCGACCACTCCTCCATCATCTACCCCAATGACTACGTGCCGAATTTCCGCGAGATCGAATATGCCGTGCCCTTCGGCCGCTTCGAGGAAGCCTTCGCCGAGGTGCGGCACATGTTCCAGACGAAGTACCCCGAGGCCATCTACCCGGTCGAATGCCGGGCGGTGAAGGGCGACGACACCTATCTCTCGGCCTATGCCGACCGCGACGGCTACGCGCTCTCCATCTCCGGTCCGCTGGAAGAGGCGAGCTGGGCCATGCTGCGCGACGCCGACGCAATTCTCGACCGCTATGATGCGCGCCCGCACTGGGGCAAGCACCATTTCATGACACCCGAGCGGCTGGAGCGCATCTACCCCAAATACGACGCCTTCAAGCGTCTGCGCCGCGAGATGGATCCCGACGGGGTCTTCCTCAACGACCATCTGCGGATGCTCTTCGCCTGAGCGAGGGCCGGCACTGCCGGCCCTTTTTCATTTCCGGCGCATGTCGGAGGAGGAAGCGGGTTGACGACTAAACTTTGTGCTGCGCACAATTTAAGCGGGGGGCCGGAACCGGAGACCGCAATGCTGGACTTGCGCAGCCATGTCTCCCGAATCGTGGCGAGCGCGAACCAGCTGTCGCCCGCCTCCGGGGATTTTCATGCGCCCCGCGCCGCCGATTCCATGGCCGCCTCCTGGCGCCGCTGCATGGAAGGCTACCGCTTCGACCCCGGCGCCAGGTTCCGCATCGAGGCGGTCAGCGATGCCGAGCTGAAGCGGCAATGCCAGGCCAATGACGAGCTGATCCATTATGCCCGCCCCGAGATCGACGCCATGTTCGGCGCCGTCTCGCTGTCCGGCTTCTCCATCAGCCTCGGCAATGCCGAGGGCTACATCATCACCGAGCGCGCCAATTACAATCCGGAATTCTACAGCGAGGTCGAGCGCGCCGGCACCGCCTGGGCCGAGCCCTCGGCCGGCACCAACGCCATCGGCACCTGCCTGGTCGAGCGCCAGCCGGTGGGCGTCCACACCAACGACCATTTCTTCTATGATTTCTCCGCGCTGTCCTGCGCCAGTGCGCCGCTGTTCAGCCCGGATGCCGAGCTGATCGGCGCCATCAACATCTCCATCCGCAACCCCGAGCTGCAGCGCGAGACGCTGAAAGTGGTGCTCGGCCTGTCGACCAGCCTTGCCGACCGCATCGGCGAGCGCATGTTCCGCCAGGCCTTCCGCCGCTGCTTCATCCTGAAATTCGCCATCGGCGCCGTCGATCACGGGCTGATCGCGGTGGATGGCGACTTCCAGCTGGTCGGCCTCAACCACGCCGCCCGCGAAATGCTGCGCGACCGCATCCAGCTCGCCCGGGTGCGCAGCCTGTGGGCGGTGTTCGAGCGCGACCACCGGCTGGCCGACCTCGCCCGGCTGGGCAGCGCCGAACTGACCTTGCACCTGCAGAAGGGCGGCGACGCCATCTCGGTCTCGCTCAGCGGGCCGCTGGAAGCCGGCGCGCAGAATGCCGGCGCCGGTCACCGCTTCACCGCCGCCGCGCCGGCGGCCGAGGCCCCCACGCGGGCCCGCCCCGCGCCCCCCGCTTTGCCGCCCCGCGCGGCGCCGCGCGTGCTCACCCTCGACGACTGCGCCGGCAGCGATCCGCGCATGGCCACCAATGTGCGCTTCATCCGCCGGGTGCTCGGCGGCTCCCTGCCCATCCTGCTGCTGGGCGAGACCGGCGTCGGCAAGGACGCCTTCGCCCGCGCCATCCACGAGGAGAGCCCGCGCCGCACCGCGCCCTTCGTCGCCTTCAACTGCGCCAGCGTGCCCGACACGCTGATCGACAGCGAGCTGTTCGGCTATGGCAGCGGCGCCTTCACCGGCGCCCGGCGCGAGGGCAGCCCCGGCCGGCTGGTCGAGGCGGATGGCGGCACGCTGTTTCTCGACGAGATCGGCGACATGCCGATCAGCCAGCAGACCCGGCTGCTGCATGTGCTGGAATCGGGCGAGGTGATGCCGCTTGGCGCCACCAAACCACGCCGCATCGACGTGCAGGTGGTCGCCGCCACCAACCAGGATCTGGAAGCGCAGATCGGCCGGGGCCAGTTCCGGCAGGATCTCTATTACCGCCTCGCCGGTGCCGTCATCGACATCCCGGCGCTGCGCGAGCGCACCGACCGCCGCCATCTGATCGAAACCCTCGTTGCCGATCTCGTCCCCGGCCGCCGCCTGACGCTGACGCCCGAAGCTCTGGCGCTGCTGATGGCGCATGACTGGCCGGGCAATGTGCGCGAGCTGCGCCATGTGCTGAACCGCGCCGTCCACATTTGCGAGGGCGACCTGCTCGGCGTCGGCGACATCGCCATCCGTCCAGTCGGGCGCGTGCCGGCGGCGCCGGCGCCTCTCGCCGCACGGCCGGAAGAGCTGCCTGCGGCCCTGCCCGAGGCGGAAGGCGAAGCGGGCAGCGCCCGGCTTGCCATCGCTTCAGCGGAACGCGAGGCCATTGTCGCCACGCTGGCGCGGTGCGGCGGCAATGTGAAGGCGGCGGCCGGCGCGCTGCAGCTCAGCCGCGCCACGCTCTACCGCAAGCTCCAGCGCTACCGCATCGCCCACTGAAGGCCGGACGCCGGCGCGCCCGGTTCCTCGCCTGTCGCGCGCGTGCGACACGGGGCGGCTCATCCATGAAACAGTGCCGCTCCTGCGCGATCCGTCTCATTGGTGCGCATCCATGCGACCCTGTCGCGATAATGCGTGGTAATTCGTCCCCGCGCGACAGAACAACACCGCGAATAACGCGATCAATAGTGGGAAGAGCCCTCCCCACCGGCTTGGCTCTGTCGGGATAATCTTGGAAAATCCGCGAAAATCCGGCTGGCACGAGAGTTGCCGAACCGGGGTAGCGGCCGCAAAGGCCCGAACACAGGGGAAAAAAATGACCTTCCACACTGGAATTTCGGCGCCGTCGCGGCGTGGCGTCATGAAGGGCATGGGGGCGGCCGCCGCTGTGCTGGCCACCCCCGGCGTGCTGCGCCGGGCCTATGCGCAAGACCCCATCGTGCTGCTCACCTGGGAGACCTATCACGACCCGGCCTGGTGCAAGGAATGGAGCGAGGCCAACGGCGTCGAGGTGAAGCCGGTGGTCATCGGCTCGGTCGACGAACTGTTTTCGCAGCCCTTCTCCGGCGCCGTGCAGCCGGACATCATGTATATCGAAACCGGCTCGCTGCCGCGCTTCAAGGAAGCCGGGCTGATCGTGCCGTTCGACACCTCCAAGGTGCCGAACATCAAGAACATCACGCCCAATCTGGCCTGGAAGAAATACACCGATGTCGGCGGCGAGGTCGTCGGCGTGCCCTATAATTGGGGCACCCAGCCGCTGATGTACAATGCCGACCTCATCAAGTCGCCGGACAGCTGGGCGGCGCTGTGGGACGAGCAGTATCGCGGCAAGGTCAACATCTTCGACGACTGCACCATCGTCTTCCCGATGATCGCGCTCTATGCCGGCGCCAAGGACCCCTTCAACCTGACCGACGCCGATTTCGCCAAGTGCGAGGACGCACTGCGCGCCCTGCGCCCGCAGATCCGCACCATCGCCCGCGGCTTCGACGATGCCGTCACCATCTATGCCGCCGGCGATGCCGTCATCGGCTATTGCCAGAACATCGCGGTGGTGACCTCGCTGCAGGACAAGGGCAAGAACTTCGCCTATTCGCTGCCGAAGGAAGGCACCCCGACCTGGATCGACTGCACCGGCGTCTCCAAGAAGGGCAATCGCGACATCGTCTACAAGTTCATCAACGACAACCTGTCGACCAAGTGGCAGGCCCGCTTCATCGAGAGCTCGACCAATAATGGCGTGCTCGACCTCAGCGAGGCCAAGGCCGGCGGCGTGACCGAGAAGACGCTCGCGCGCACCAATATTCCGGATTCGCAGGCGGGCGATTTCTGGGACAAGCTCGTGATCCTGCAGAAGCCGGAAGACTTTGAGCGGCGCCTGCAGATCTGGAACGACTTCAAGGCCGGCACGCTCTGATCGCGCGCCTTCCCTGACCTCGCAACTCGGAGCACGAGCGATGGTAAAGACTTCGCAGCCGATCCTGGCCCTGGCCGGGATCGACAAGACGTATGACGGTGCGGTCCGGCCGGCACTCGACCGGATTTCGTTTTCCGTCGCGCCCGGTGAATTCTTCTCCATCCTCGGGCCCAGCGGCTCGGGCAAGACCACGCTGCTGCGCATGATCGCCGGTTTCGAGCGGCCCGATGTCGGGCGCGTGGTGATGGACGGCGAGGACATCACCGATGTCCCGCCGTTTCGCCGCGATGTGCGCACGGTGTTCCAGAGCTACGCGCTTTTCCCGCATATGAGCGTGCTGGAAAACGTCGCCTATCCCCTGCGCATGGCCGGCACCCGCAAGGCCGAGCGCCTCGCCAAGGCGCGCGCCTGCCTCGACCTCGTCAGCATGGGCGATTTCGCCGCCCGGCTGCCGCACCAGCTGTCGGGCGGCCAGCGCCAGCGCGTGGCGCTGGCCCGCGCCATCGTCTGCCGCCCGCGCGTGCTGCTGCTGGACGAGCCGCTGGGGGCGCTCGATCTACGCCTGCGCCAGCAGATGCAGCACATGCTGGTCTCGCTGCAGCGCGAGCTCGGCATCGCCTTCGTCTATGTCACCCATGACCAGGGCGAGGCCTTGTCCATGTCCGACCGGGTGGCGGTGATGAGCGAGGGCCGCATCGCCCAGCTCGGCACGCCGCGCGAGATCTATTTCGACCCGTCCTCCGAATTCGTCGCCCAGTTCGTCGGCCGCTCCAATCTGCTGCCGATCGAGGGCACGGCGCGCGAAGGCACGCTCACCGCGATGCTCGGCGGGCGCGCCCTGCCCGGCGTCGCCGTGCCGCGCTCGGGCCCGGCGCGCATGGCGATCCGCTTTGAATGCGTGCGCCTGGCGGGTGCCGACCAGCCGGCCGGCGAGGGCTGCGCCATCGACGGCACGGTCGAGGACGTGCTGTTCCTCGGCAACGCGCTGGAGGTGAATGTGCGCTGCGGCGAGCACAACATCATCGCCGCCGTGCCCACCGCCGGCAACAGCTTCGCCCCCGGCCGCCCTGTGCGCGTGATGTTCGACCCTGCCAATGCGACGGTGTTCCATGGCTGACATCGCTTCCGGCGTGCCCCGATCTGAACCCGCGATGTCCGAACGACCCATGTCGGTTACCCGCCCCGCCTCGCTCCTGCGTATCAGCGTTCTCGGCTGGCCGGTCTATGCCTGGTTCATCGCCCTGGTGCTGGTGCCCAATCTGCTGCTGATCGGCACCAGCTTCCTGCGCACCTCGAACGGGCTGATCGTCTTCGACCCGTCCTTCGTCAGCTATACAAGGCTGTGGAAGTCGTCGAGCTTCCAGTTCCTGCTGGTGAAGACGCTCGCCACCAGCTTCGGCGCGGCGGCCATTGGCTGCCTCATCGCCTATCCCATGGCCTATTACGCCGCGCGCGTGGTGCAGAAGAACCGCTCCATCCTCGTGCTGCTGGTGATCATCCCGCTGTGGATCAGCCTGCTCATGCGGGTCTTCGCCTGGCGCATGATCCTGGGCCAGAACGGCATCTTGAACTCGGCGCTGGTCGGCAGCGGCCTGCTCGACCAGCCGAGCGAGGCGTTCCTCTACACCGGCTTCTCGGTGCTGCTGACCTACACCTATATTTCGATTCCCTTCTGCTTCGTCGCCATCTTCACGGCGCTGGAAAAGATCCCGCATTCGCTGATCGAAGCCTCGCAGGACAGCGGCGCCTCCGCCTGGCAAACCTTCCGCCATGTGGTGTGGCCGCTGTCGCGGCCGAGCGTCGCCATCGGCTTCTCGCTCGCCTTCCTGATGACGGTCGGCGACTACATCACCCCCTCCATGGTCGGCGGCATCGACGGCACCATGATCGGCATGGTGATCGCCTCGCAGTTCGGCATCGCCAATAACTGGCCTTATGGCTCGGCCATCGCCGTGTGCCTGATGCTCAGCGTGGCCATCGTCCTGGCGCTGGTCATGTGGGCGGGGCAGACGCGGGGCGTGCTGATGGGCGACGAGGGCGCCCGTCCGCCGGTGGCCCGGCATCACCTCACCTCGGGCCAGCGCCTGCTGCGCGCGGGGGCCATGGTGCTGTTCGCGCTGCCCTATCTCTTCCTCTATGCGCCGCTCGCCATCATGGTGCTGATGTCGTTCAACGATTCCTCGGTGCAGGCCTTCCCGCTCAGCGGCGCGACGCTGCGCTGGTACGCCGAGCTCGCGCAGAACCAGCCGATGCTCGACGCGGTGCAGCGCAGTCTCGCCGTGGGTTTCTGCGTCGTGCTGGTGTCGTCGGTGACGGCAACGGGCTTTGCCTTCGCGCTGCATTACGGCCGGGTGAAACGGGCGCGGTTCTTCGAGTTCGCGCTGGCGATCCCGGTGGCGATCCCCGGCGTGGTGCTGGGCATCGTCATGGTGCTGGCGACGCAGCTGCTGCAGATCCCCTCGGGGGTCGGGCGCATCGTCATCGGCCAGGCGAGCTTCGTCATGCCGGTGATCCTGATGATCATCCTCGCCCGGCTGCGCCGGCTGGACGGGGCGCTGCTGGAAGCCTCGATGGATTCAGGCGCCAATCACTGGCAGAGTTTCGTCCATGTGCTGTTCCCCTCGATCCGGGGCGCCATCATCGGCGGGGCGCTGCTCGGCTTCACCCTGTCGGCGGACGACGTGATGGTGACGCTGTTCCTGTCGGGCACCTCGCCCACGCTGCCGATCTGGGTGTGGAACCAGATGCGCTTCGGCTTCACCCCTTCGGTGAACGCCATCTTCACGCTGGTCGGCGTCGGCTCGCTGCTGGTGATCCTCATCTGCAACCGGCTGATCTTCCACGCCCAGGCGCGCAGCCGGCCGGGCGTGGGATAGCCGGCTAACGGGTGGCGCTAGCGCGTCACCCGCACCGAGGCGAAGCGGCCGACCACGGCGCCGCCGCAGCGCTCCGCCGCCAGCGCCGAGGCCCGGGCGGGTTGAAGCCCGGCGCCACCCCGGCGCGGCTCGCCCTCGCCGGGATAGGAGGCCTCGCCCCCCGCCGCCGGGCGCTGCTGGCGCGAGAGCGAGGACAGCAGCGATTTCAGCCGCCGGTTCTCCGCCTGCAGTTCCTTCATCTGCACCACCGCCGCCTGGTCCAGCCCGCCGAAGCGGCGGCGCCAGCGGTAGAAGGTGCGCAGCGACACCTGCGCGGTGCGGCAGATTTCCGGGATCGACACCCCGGCATCGGCTTCGCGAATGAGGTGCAGGATCTCGGCATCGGTGAACTGCGAACGTCGCATCGGCTCGTCCTCACGGTTCGGACACGGGTGGATCGTCGCAAACCCGGCTCGCAACGGCACGCGCGCACCGGACATGGCGCCCGGTGGCGCACATAATTTCAGCGTGCGCTTCTCATGGGCAGGACTATAGACCCTTGGCCCGGCGAGGTGAATGCACTTTCTCGATACGTGCGCCCCGCCGTCATTTCCAGCGGCGCCAGCCTCCTGCGGGCCCGTTCCGCAGCCGGGGGGCGCCCGCTTCTGTCGCCCCACCGGCGCCGGCGGAGCGCCCGTTCTGGCAATCCTGCCAGAAAGCCTTGTGGCGTCGGCCTTCTGGCGCGGCTTTGGGCAGGGCTGAACATTATATGAAGTTGCGCGCGCGGCGCGGCACAACACAATTCCCGCACCTTCCGAACCGTTGAGGTGTGGTCCATGGTCAATATCACGCGGCGTTCCCTCCTCCAGGCCAGCGGACTTGCCGCCGTCGGGCTGGCCTCTCCGCTCAGTGCCCCCGCCTTCCTGCGCAACGCGCAGGCGCAATCCGGCCCGGTGAAGCTCGGCTGCCTGTTCTCCTCCTCCGGCACCATGGCCAATCTCGAAGGCCGGCTGAACCATGTGGTCAAGATGGCCGCCGACGAGATCAACGCCAAGGGCGGCGTCAACGGGCGCACCATCGACGTCCTCGTCTCCGATCCCGCCTCCGACTGGCCGCTCTATGCCCAGTCCGCCAAGCAGATGCTGCAGCAGGAAAAGGCCTCGGCGCTGTTCGGCTGCTGGACCTCGGTGTCGCGCAAGACCGTGCTGCCGGTGGTCGAGCAGGAGAACGGCCTGCTGTTCTACCCCCTGCATTTCGAGGGCGATGAGAACTCCAAGAACGTCGTCTATGTGAACTCGCCCCCGGCCAGCTCGGTGCTGCCGGCGGTTGATTACCTCATGGGTGAGGAGGGCGTCTCGGCCAAGCGCTTCTTCATGCTGGGGTCGGACTATGTCTGGCCGCGCACCATCAACAAGCAGCTCAAGGGCTACTGGAAGTCCAAGGGCATCCCGGAGAGCGCCTGGAAGGAGGAATATGTCCCCTTCGGCTTCTCCAACTTCCAGACGCTGGTCAACCAGATCCGCGCCTTCGCCGATGAGGGCGGCGGCCAGCCGGTGGTCGTCCTCACCGTGGTCGGCAATTCGATCCCCGATTTCATGCGCGAATTCGCCAATCAGGGCATTCTCGCCACCGATATCCCGGTGCTCGGCCTCGACATGGTGGAGGCCGATCTCGAAGGCCTCGACACCGCCAAGCTGGTCGGCCACCTCAATTGCTGGGCCTATCTGCAGAACGCCAAGGGCCCGGCCAACGAGGCGTTCCTGAAGAACTGGGCCGCCTATGTGAAGGCCAAGAACGTGCCCTTCTCCGGCACGGTCTCCATCGACCCGATGGTCTCGGCCTATGATTCGGTGCATCTGTGGGCGATGGCGGCGGCGAAGGCCGGCTCCTTCGAGGTGCCGGAAGTCTCGAAGGCCTTTGCCGGCCTCACTTTCGATTGCCCGTCGGGCTACAAGATCTCGATGACCGGCGAAAACAACTACGTCGCGCGCGGCGTGTTCATCGGCTCGGTGAACGATGCGCAGGGCTTCGACATTCTCTGGCAGTCGAAGGACACGCCCAAGCCCGTGCCCTTCAGCCCGTATGGCTGAGCGCGCGCCCCGCTGACCATGCAGGGGTGCTGCCCGCACCACGTCATCCCCGGGCCCGGCCCGGGGATCCACGCCTGACCGCCGGTCTGCGAACAGTGGCAACCGTCATCCCGGCCGCCGCCGGAGGCGGTGAGCCGGGATCGCGTGCCGCTCCCGTGAGCCGATCCCGGCGGGAGAGTTCTCTCTCGGATGCGGTCTCGCCGTTCCTGACACATCAGCCTTTCGTTCCCGCCTTTCACCTGCCGCTCGTCGCCTTCCACCGCCGCGAATGGCCGCCTTGAGTTCCCGATGAAGCTGGCGCGTTTCGCTCCCTTCCTGGCCGGCCTGCTGGCCGCCCTTCTGCTCGCCCCCACCGCGCGAGCGCAGACGCTCGACCGCGCCGGCCTTGTCGGCAAGCTGTGCGGCGATGCCGGCGCCATGAGCGAGGCCGGCGTCGCGCTGACCGGCCTCGCCTTGTCCGGCAGTGACGACGACCGGCTGTGGGCGGCGCCGCTCGCCCGCGCCGCGATCGAGCGCAAGCTCGCCTGCGATGATTCCGGTGCGATGTTGACCGACGGCGCCCTCGATGCCGTCACCCGCACCGTGCGCGCGGCGCAGGGCACCGCGCGTGCGCCGCTGCTCAGCCTGAAGAACCGCCCGGTGTTCGAGCTTGCCGACGCCGCCTTCGCCCTGCGCGCCGCGCCCACCGCCGCCCAACGCGCGGCGGCGCTGAAGACGCTGGAGCGGCGGCCCGCGCTTATCCCGGACGGCCTGCTCGACCGGGCCGCAGCGGCGGAAGGCGATGCGGGCCTGAAGGTGCAGATCGAGGCGCTCGCCCAGACTGCCGCCCTCAACGCCGCCGACCCCGCCGCGCGCATCCGGGCGCTCGACCGCATGGCCGACACGCCGACCCGGCGAGCGCTCACCCAGGTCTCCGCGCTCACCAAGGATCCCGCCTATGCCGCCGACCCCGCCTTTCGCGTGGCGGTGGAGGACGCCACGCGGCGCATCGAGCGCGGCATCGCCACCGGCGACGTGCTGGCGACGCTCTATAACGGCCTGAGCTTCGCCTCCATCCTGTTCATGGCGGCGATCGGGCTGGCCATCATCTTCGGGCTGATGGGGGTCATCAATCTCGCCCAGGGCGAGCTGATCATGATCGGCGCCTATGTCACCTGGCTGGTGCAGCAGGGGCTGCGCGCCGTCGCCCCCTCGCTGCTCGACTGGTATCTGGTGCTCGCCATCCCGGTCGCCTTCCTCGTCACCGCCGCCATCGGCATCGCGCTGGAGGCGAGCCTGCTGCGCCACCTCTACAAGCGCCCGCTGATGAGCCTGCTCGCCACCTGGGCGGTGAGCCTGTTCCTGATGAACCTGGTGCGGGTGATGTTCGGCACCCAGAACCTGCAGTTCGAGACGCCGTTCTATGTCACCGGCGGCGTGCCGGTCATCGGCGACTTCATCTTCACCTGGAACCGCATGTTCGCCATCGCCTTCGCCGCCGTGACGCTGGCGCTGACATGGACGCTGGTGCGGCGCACGGCGTTCGGGCTGAACATTCGCGCGGTGACGCAGAACCGCGACATGGCCGCCTGCATCGGCATTCCGACCAGGCGGGTGGACATGATGGCCTTCGGCCTCGGCTCCGGCCTGGCCGGGCTGGCGGGCCTCGCCCTCTCGCCGATCTATTCGGTGAACCCGCAAATGGGCCAGAACTTCATCATCGACGCCTTCATGGTGGTGGTGCTGGGCGGCGTCGGCACCATTGCCGGCACGGTGGTCGCCGCGCTCGGCATTGGCCAGATCAATGTGCTGATCGAGCCGCTCTGGGGCGCGGTGGCGGCGAAGGTGATCGTGCTTTTGATGATCATCGCCTTCCTGCAATGGCGGCCCGAGGGCCTGTTCGCCGTGAAGGGGCGCCGCAAATGAGCCGCATCGGTCTGTTCACCCTCACTGCACCCATCGTCCACCTCACTGCACTCATCGTCCTGGTCGCCCTCGCCATGGCCGGACTGGCGGGAACCGAGATGGCGCTATCACGCTACCTCGCCAACGCCATCGGCCAGCTCGCCGCCTTCGCCGTGCTGGCGATCTCGCTGGACCTCATCTGGGGCTATCTCGGCATCTTGTCGCTCGGCCACGGGCTGTTCTTCGCGCTGGGCGGCTATTTCATCGCCATGTACTTGCTCAAGCACTCGTTTCAGGCGACGGGCACGGTGCCGGACTTCCTGCAGTTCATGGGCTGGAAGGAATTTCCCTTCTATTGGAACGGCTTCGAGTTCTTCCCCTATGCGCTCGGCGCCGCCGTGGTCGCCACCACGCTGATCTCGGGCATCTTCGGCTACGTGTCCTTCCGCTCGCGGGTCGGCGGGGTGTACTTCGCCATCATCACCCAGGCGCTCGTCTACGTCGCCATGCTGCTGATGTTCCGCAACGACACCGGCTTCGGCGGCAATAATGGCATGACCGGATTCACCGTGCTGTTCGGCTGGCCGATGGGAACATCCGGAATGATCACCGGCCTCGCCGTGGCGTCGCTACTGGTACTGGCACTGGTGCTTCTGGGCTGCCGCTGGCTGGTGGGCAGCCGCTTCGGCGCGCTGATGCTGGCGACGCGGGATGATGAAACACGTTTAAGGACATTGGGTTACGAGACCTTACGGCTCAAGCTCATCGTCTGGGTGCTCTCCGCCCTCATCGCCATGCTGGCGGGCATGCTCTATGTGCCGCAGGTCGGCATCATCAACCCGCGCGTGCTCTCGCCGGAACTGTCGCTGGAAATCGCGGTGTGGGTTGCCATTGGCGGGCGCGGCCATCTCGTCGGTGCGGTGATCGGCGCGCTGCTGGTCAATGCGGTGAAGTTCTGGCTGTCCTCGGCCGCGCCGGACATCTGGCCGTTCATCCTCTCCGGCCTCATCGTTCTGGTCGTGCTGGTCTTCCCCAACGGCTTGATGGACCTTGCGAAATTCAAGCTGGTGCGGCCGATGGGGCCCAAGCGCATGGCGGCTGATCTCGGGGAGGCAAAGCCATGAGCCTCACCGCGCTCGTCGTCGACGGTCTCACCGTCCGCTTCGGCAGCTTCCGCGCCCTCGACGACCTCTCGCTCGCCATCGACTATGGCGAGGTGCGCGCCATTATCGGGCCCAACGGCGCCGGCAAGACCACGCTGCTCGATGTCATCTCCGGCATCACTCGGCCCAAACAGGGGCGCGTGCTCTTCGACGGCACCACCGACATCATCGGTATGAGCGAGGCCGCCATCGCGCGGGCGGGACTGCGCCGAAAGTTCCAGAAGCCAAGCGTTTTCGAGGGTTTGAGCGTGCGCCAGCATATCGCCATCGGCGCCGATGTCGGCTTCCGCGCCCGTCTCGATGCGCCCGCGCTGGAAGACCGCATTGGCGAGGTGCTGGAGACGGTCGGCCTCGCCGACCAGGCGGGCCGCCTCGCCGGCGAACTCTCGCACGGGCAGAAGCAATGGCTGGAGATCGGCATGGTGCTCGCCTCCGATCCCAAGGTGCTGATGCTCGACGAACCGGTCGCCGGGCTCACCGACGAGGAAACCGAGCGTACCGCAGCGCTGGTGCGCGCACTCAACCGGCCGGATCGCGCGATCGTGGTCGTGGAGCACGACATGGATTTCGTGGAGCGTATCGCCGATCGCGTGACGGTGCTGCATGAGGGCCGCACGCTGTTCGAAGGGTCGATGGCCAATGTCCGCGCCGATACCGCGGTCGTCGACGTCTATCTGGGGCGCTAGGCATGGAATTCCGCGTCGAGGGTCTGGATCAGCATTACGGCTCAGCGCAGGTGCTGCGGCAGATCGGCTTCGAAATCGCGCCGGGCGAATGCCTCGCCGTGCTCGGGCGCAACGGTGCCGGCAAGTCGACCCTGCTCAAATGCCTCATGGGTCTCATCGCCCCGTCTGCCGGTTCCGTGCGCATCGACGGCGCGGAGGCGACGGGCTGGTCGCCCAATCGGCGTTCCCGCGCCGGACTCGCCTATGTGCCGCAGGGTCGCGAGATCTTCTCCGAGCTGACGGTCGCCGAGAATATCGAGGCCGCCGCCCGCGCGCATGGCACCTATGGCACGCCGGCCTTGGACGAGGCGGTCGACCTGTTCCCCATCCTGCGCGAGATGTGGAGGCGCCCCGGCGGCGCGCTCTCGGGGGGGCAGCAGCAGCAGCTCGCCCTCGCCCGCGCCCTCGTCACCCAACCGAAGCTGTTGATCCTCGACGAGCCCACCGAGGGCATCCAGCCGAACATCGTAGCCTTGATCGGCGAGGTACTGCGCGGGCTTAAGGGGCGCTTGTCGATCCTGCTGGTCGAGCAATATCTCGATTTCGCCATCGACACCGCCGACGCCTTTGTCATCCTCTCGCGCGGCGCTGTCGTCGAAGCCGGCCGCTCCGAAAGGATGACCCGCGAACATCTCTCCCGCTTCATCGCCGTATGAAGCTATTTTCCACCGTCGATCCCGAGGAGTTCCCCCATGTCGCGCCGCTTCGAAATCCCCGCCACGCCGGAGAACATGGTGCTGGGCTATCTCGACAGCACCACGCCGCCGGTTCTGGAGGTGGCGTCCGGAGACGTGGTGACGCTGCATTCCTTTCCCGCCGGCGGCAAGGAGACGCTGCCGGACAACCTCCCCGTTCCGGCCGACTACATGGCGGCGCTCGACACGCTGCCGCAGGGACCTGGGCCACATTTCATCACCGGCCCGGTCTATGTGCAGGGTGCCAAGCCCGGCGATACGCTGCAGGTCGACATTCTGGATGTGAAGGTGCGCCAGGACTGGGGCTTCGTCTCCATCCTGCCGCTGCTCGGCACGCTGCCCGATGAGTTCACCGATTACGAGACCATCCACCCGGTGGTCGATCACGTCAAAAATGTCTGCGTCATGCCCTGGGGCACGGAAATCCCGCTCGACCCGTTCTTCGGCATCATCGCCACCGCCCCGCCCCCGGCCTGGGGCCGCTGCGGATCACCGGTCCCCCGCGCCTTCGGCGGCAACATGGACAATAAGGAGCTGCGCGCCGGCACGACGCTGTATCTGCCGGTGTTCAACGAGGGCGCGCTGTTCTTCGCCGGCGACGGCCACGGCGTGCAGGGTGATGGAGAGGTGTGCATCACCGCACTGGAGACCGGTGTGACCGGTACGTTCCGCCTCACCCTGCGCAAGGACATGCAGCTCGACTGGCCCTTCGCCGAAAGCGCCACCCATCTCATGTCGATCGGGCTCGACGAGGATCTCGACGACGCCGCCAAGCAGGCGACGCGGGAGATGGTGAAGCATGTGTGCGAGCGCACAAATCTCTCGCGCAACCAAGCCTATATGCTGTGCTCGCTGGCGGGAAACCTGCGCGTGACCCAGATGGTGGACGGTAATAAGGGCGTGCACATGTTGCTCGCCAAGTCTCTGCTCTAAGCTGATTTTCCATATGGCATCGGAGGTGACGCAGCCGCTGCCATAGCCTGCTTATGCATGGATAATCATCCTTAATCACCAGATGAGATTGGTGATTTAAATGAACCCGATCTAACTCTGTGAGATATTGACCCTTCCCGTGGGGGCCTCTACATACGGAGCACAGGGGCGAAGCCCGGCGCGCGGTCATGCTTTGGGCCTCGCGGCGGGTTTGGCTCCTGCCGTCCTCTCGCCGAATGATCGCCACCGCCTGCTGCCGCGGAGACGCTTGATATTCGCCCGCCGGACGATTCGGATGAAATCACGGTAGATGGGCGGGACTTGATGTCTTCAGAACGCATGACGCACCTGCGGCGCCTCGAAGCTGAATCCATCTTCATCATGCGCGAAGTGGCGGCCGAATTCGCCAATCCGGTGATGCTCTATTCGATCGGCAAGGATTCGGCCGTCATGCTGCATCTGGCGGCGAAGGCCTTCTTTCCCTCGCCGCCGCCCTTCCCACTGATGCACATCGACACGACGTGGAAGTTCCGCGAGATGATCGCGTTCCGCGATGCCACGGCGGCGCGGCTTGGCTTCAAGCTCCTCGTACACACCAATCAGGACGGTGTCGCCCGGGGCATCAATCCCTTCGATCACGGGTCCTCGCTCTACACCCATGTCATGAAGACGGAGGCGCTCAAGGAAGCGCTGACGCGGCACGGCTTCGACGCTGCCTTCGGTGGCGCGCGGCGCGACGAGGAGAAGAGCCGGGCGAAGGAGCGGGTGTTCTCCTTCCGCACCGCCAATCACGGCTGGGACCCGAAGAGCCAGCGGCCGGAGCTGTGGAACCTCTACAATTCCCGCGTCCGGCCGGGCGAATCGATCCGGGTGTTCCCGCTCTCCAACTGGACCGAGCTCGACATCTGGCAGTACATCCTGGCCGAGAACATACCCATCGTGCCGCTCTATTTCGCCGCCGAACGGCCGGTGGTGGAGCGCGACGGCCAACTCATCATGGTGGACGACGAGCGCCTGCCGCTGGCGCCGGGCGAGATGCCGCAAATGCGGCGCGTGCGCTTCCGTACCCTGGGCTGCTACCCGCTCACCGCCGCCATCGAGAGCGAGGCCGACACATTGGAGGCCATCGTCGGGGAAATGCTGCTGGCGCGCACCTCCGAACGCGCCGGCCGGCTCATCGACCATGATGAAGCCGCCTCGATGGAAAAGAAGAAACGCGAGGGATATTTCTGATGAACGAGGCTGTCCCGCGCTCGGCCACCGCCGACTATCTCGCCGCCCAGGAAGCCAAGGGACTGCTGCGCTTTCTCACCTGCGGCAGCGTCGACGACGGCAAATCCACCCTCATCGGCCGGCTGCTCTACGACACCAAGCTGCTCTTCGAGGACCAGCTGGCGACGCTCGCTTCCGATTCGCGCAAGCACGGCACCGCCGGCGACGAGCTCGACTTCGCCCTGCTCGTGGACGGGCTTGCCGCCGAGCGCGAACAAGGCATCACCATCGATGTCGCCTATCGCTTCTTCGCCACGGAGCGGCGCAAATTCATCGTCGCCGACACGCCCGGGCATGAGCAGTACACCCGCAACATGGCGACCGGCGCCTCGAATTCCGACGTCGCCGTCATCCTGGTCGACGCCCGCAAGGGCATCCTGACGCAAACCCGCCGGCACTCCTTCATCGTCTCGCTGCTCGGCCTGAAGGCCGTGGTGCTGGCGGTCAACAAGATCGACCTGATGGACTATTCGCAGGCGGTCTTCGACCAGATCGTCTCGGACTACCGCGCCTTCGCGGCGGAGTTCGGCTTTCGCACGCTGGTGCCCATCCCCATCTCGGCCCGTCACGGCGACAATGTCATCGCCCGCAGCGCCAATACGCCCTGGTATGAAGGCCCCTCGCTGCTCGACCATCTGGACACGCTGGACGTCGAGAGCGGTGCCCATTCGCGCCCGTTCCGCCTGCCGGTTCAATGGGTGAACCGCCCGAACCTGAATTTCCGCGGCTTCTCCGGCACGGTAGCCTCGGGCACGGTGCGGGTGGGCGAGCCGGTGGTCGTGGCCGGCTCCGGCGCAACCTCGCGTGTCGCCACCATTGTCACCGCCGACGGCGAATTGTCGGAGGCCGGTGCGGGCGAGGCGGTCACCCTAACCCTTGAGGACGAGATCGATGCGTCGCGCGGCGATGTGATCGCCGCCGCCGGCGCGCGGCCGGAAGTCACCGACCAGTTCGCCGCCCACCTCATCTGGATGCACGAAGAACCGCTGCTGCCGGGCCGACCCTATCTGATGAAGATCGGCACGCGGACCGTCGGCATGTCGGTGACGGAGATCAAGCACCGGATCGACGTCAATACCTTCCAGAAGCTCGCCGCCAAGACCCTGGCGCTGAATGACGTGGCGGTGGTCAATGTGGCCACCCACGACCCGATCGCCCTCGATCCCTTTTCTGAGGTGCCGCAGACCGGCGCCTTCATCATCATCGACCGGATGACCAACCAGACGGTCGGTGCCGGCATGGTGGATTTCGGCCTGCGGCGGGCGACCAATGTGCACTGGCAGGCCCTCGACGTCTCCAAGGCGAGCCGGGCGGGGCTGAAGCTGCAGAAGCCGGTGGTGCTGTGGTTCACCGGCCTGTCGGGCGCGGGCAAGTCCACCATCGCCAACCTGGTGGAAAAGCGCCTCACGGCACTCGGCAAGCACACCTATCTGCTGGACGGCGACAATGTCCGCCACGGGCTCAACAAGGATCTCGGCTTCACCGATGCCGACCGGGTGGAAAACATCCGGCGCGTCGCCGAAGTGTCGCGGCTGATGGTGGATGCGGGCCTCATCGTCCTCGTCTCCTTCATCTCGCCGTTCCGCGCCGAGCGTGAGATGGCGCGTGAGCTGGTCGAGGACGGGGAATTCATCGAGATCTTCGTCGACACGCCGCTGGACGTCGCCGAGGAGCGCGACGTCAAGGGCCTGTATCGGCGCGCCCGGGCGGGGTTGATCCAGAACTTCACCGGCATCGACAGCCCCTATGAGGCCCCGCTCGATGCCGAGATCACGATCGCCGGCGGCGCTCTCGCGGCCGAAGCGGCAGCGGAGCGGATTTTCGAGCACCTGCTGCAACAGGGCTATCTCGGCTGAACGAACGGGGCGTTCAGGCGGCGTCAAGGCGAAGAAGCTGTGGGCGCGCTACACGCGCCGGCGGCGCTTGGCGTCGGGTGATGCTCGAACACTCGCCGTGTGGATGATCGCGGGAGGCCGCCGCGATACGGGGGCTGGTGCGGGCGGTCGGACTCGAACCGACACTCTGTCACCAGAAACGGATTTTGAGTCCGTCGCGTCTACCGGTTCCGCCACGCCCGCGCGGTGCGGTTGTCTATAACGAAATGAATCGCCGCGCCAAGTGAAAAGCCGGCCATCCCGCACGGCCAGTGGCCCACCCACCCGGGACTAGCGATGCGGCGGCTTTACCTTGGCCGCCGCCGGCGCTCAGGACGCCGGCTTGCAGGTTCCGAAGGCGCTCAGCACCTTGCCCCCGGCAAGGGTAGAGAGCGACGCCGTTGATTTCGTGGGGGATACCTCGATGGCCCAGGCGGCCATGTTGTCGTTGCCGTCCAGGATCAGCGTGTCGCCGTTGCCGATCACGCTCTGGATCGAGCTGATATGCGGCAGATTATCGTCGGAGACGCTGGCGATGATCTGTTCGCCGAAATGGATCAGGAATTGCGCCGGCAGGTCGATCGTGCCGAGCTCCTGCGAGGGCGCACAGCCCGACCCCTCGCACACGAACACCTTGTCGAAGGAACACGCGATGGGAGCCGGCAGCGTATCCCCTTCCGGCGCCGGTGCGGGCACGGCGGCGGAAGGCCCGGACGAATCCTGGGCCTGCGCGGCGGCGAGGCCCAGCAACAGGCAGAGCGCGGTAGCGGTCGTCTTCAGCATGGGAAACCCTGGTGCACCGGAGGATAAGGCGGCGGCGTCTCAGTAGACCGGCGTGCGGCATGGCGGGTACGGCGGCGCGCCGCAATAGCCGGGGCCGTAGGTCGGGCGCGGCGGCGGCGGATAATAGCCGGGCGGCGGCGGGGGCGGCGGCGCGTAATAATAGGTTCTGGGCTGGGTCGCGGCGGCCGTCACCACCGAACCGACGAGCGCACCGGCCACAAGACCGCCGATAAGCGCGCCGGTGGAATTGCTCGCCTTAGCGGGAGGGCTCACCGCCAGAAGCGGTAGGGCGATGGCGACCGCAAGTCCGGCCCGTGTCGTGGTTCCAAAGGCTGTCATGATCCACCCCTGCGATTCGCCCCGCGACTATCGCTCGCGCCCGTGCGGCGAGCAAGGGAAAGCACAGCGTTTGGGCGGCCTGAGGAGCTGTTTCGCGCGCCGGGTGGCCGGCATCGTGCCGGACCTGAAATCGTCGCCGAACCAATCCGTCGTTACCGCGTTGAGTCGAGCCCGGAGCCGGTCTCGGCGTCAGGGCGGAGATAGTGGAGGACGACATGCAAAGACGAGGCTTCCTGCTCGGTCTCGCCGGCGTTTTGGCTGGCGCCGGTACCGTTGGCGCGCTGCTTTCGCCGGCCCAGGCCACGGTGCTGGGCCAGCTCAAGGACGTTGCCCCCGAAGGGCTTCCCGATATCGCCGCTGTTGGCGCCGAACCCACGGGCAGCACCCCGGACGGCACGCCCGTCGAATCGGTACAGTGGGGACCTCCCGGTCCGCGCCCCATCCGTCGCAACCGTCGGCGCCGGCGTCAGCGCGTGTGCGGCTGGCGTCGTGACCGCTGGGGACGCAGGGTCCGTCAGTGCTGGTATGTCTGGCGCTGACGCAGCAGCATTTCGCGACAGGTGGTCTTCACCTGTCGCGACCTCGCTCGTTCGCTAGATGATTTCGATGGCCGTCCGCGGCGTCAGGCGGTCAAGAAGCCTGCGCAGGTCCGCAGGCCGGAACGCCACACAGCCCGCCGTCGGCTCGAAATTTCCACGTGCGATGTGCAGGAACACGGCGGACCCCCGCTGGGCGCGGCGGGGCCGGCTGTTGTGATCGAGCACGATGACCAGATCGTAGAGCCCATCGGGCCGCCACATCTCCTCATGCGAGGCACGCAGCGGCAGGCGGACAGGCGTATTGTAGCGGCCGTCGTGCGGGTCGTCGCACCAGCCGTCCTGCCGGCGGATGCGGTGGACAGGCAGCCGCGTCGTCGGGCGCAGGCCGCGATCGGCCCGGTAGCGCACCTCCCGCGCATGCCAGACGCCCTTGGGGGTCGCCCCGTCGCCCTCGCGCTTGTCGGCCCGGATGCCTGAGCGGCCGAGAGCGACTGAAATCGGACGTCCATCGGCAATGACCCAGCCGCGCTGGCGCCCGAAAAGATGCGGCGCGGGGCGGACAAGGACGCGCAGCCGGGGGAGAGAGCGGGATTTCCCGTGTGTTCCTGCGCGAAAGGGCTTCTTCTTCACGCGATTTCCGTTCACGATCACGTCACGAACCCGCCGCTACTTCGTTGCGCGTGACCATCAACCCTTGCCGAATGTGTTTCGGCTGCCTACTCGGGACATACGGCATTTCACTCCAGCACCGCGCGAGAGTGGACGCGCGAGGCGCCACGAACAAGTGCTTCGGCCTGCGGCCTTTCAAGAACGCGGCTATTCGGGACAGCGACATGGCGAATGCTCAGCGAGTTTTGGTGGTCGACGACGACAAGGATCTGCGCGAGGCGCTGGTCGAACAGCTCTCGCTCTATGACGAATTCGAGGTCGTCTCCGTCGACAGTGCCCTGGCTGCCATTGGGGAGGTCGAGGCAAGCCGCGTCGACATCGTACTGATGGATGTCGGGCTGCCGGACAAGGACGGGCGCGAAGCCGTTCGGGTGATGCGGCAGAACGGCTTCAAGGCTCCGGTGATCATGCTCACCGGCCACGACACCGACAGCGACACCATCATGGGGCTGGAGGCCGGCGCCAATGACTACGTCGCCAAGCCCTTCCGCTTCGCCGTGCTGCTCGCCCGCATACGGGCGCAGATGCGCTCGCACGAGGCGAGCGAGGACGCGGTGTTCACGATCGGGCCCTACACGTTCCGGCCGGGCGCCAAGATGCTGGTGACGGAGCGCAACTCGAAGATCCGCCTCACCGAAAAAGAGACAGCTATACTTCGTTACCTTTACCGTGCGGGAAAGAAGCCGGTAGCGCGGGAAATCCTGCTGCAGGAGGTCTGGGGCTATAATTCAGGCGTGACGACCCATACGCTGGAGACGCATATTTATCGCCTGCGCCAGAAGATCGAGAAGGACCCTTCCCACCCCAGCCTGCTTGCCACGGAGGCTGGGGGGTACAAATTGCTGCCCTGACAGGCCGATTGATTCGTCCTGCCTTGGAGTTTCGCCCGCCGAATGTCCATCGAGGACGATATCGCCTTTCTTGAACGTGTGCCGACGCTCGCATTGATGGGGCGTGAGGCTTTGCGCGTCATCGCCATCAGCGTCGAGCATTTCGTGCTGGCGCGCGGCGAGGCGCTGTTCCACGAGGGGGAGCCGGCGGATTGCGCCTATGTGGTGCGCAGCGGCACCTTCCTCATCGCGCCGGACGATCCGGACCTTGCGGCGCGACCCGGCAACGCGGCGCGGGTGGGCGAAGGCGCCCTCATCGGCGAGATGGCGCTGCTAACCGAGACGCGGCGCCCCGCGACGGCGGCGGCCCTTGAGCCCGCCGAGGTCCTGCGCATTCCCCGCAACATGTTCCTGCGCACGCTGGAAAGCTATCCCGACGCGGCGCGTGAGCTGACGCGACGGCTGAGCGAACGGGTTTCCGCCACCCTCGCCGATCTCGACCGCGTTCGCCAGCGCCTGGAGGCGATCGACGGCGGGCGCCGGCCATGATCCCGGTCACCCCGCGCGTCTGGCTCGACGAGGAGGAAATCGACGAGACCTTCGTGCGGGCCTCCGGACCGGGCGGCCAGAACGTCAACAAAGTGTCGAGCGCGGTGCAGCTTCGCTTTGACGTGCGTGGCTCCAAGACCTTGTCGGACCACGTAAAAGAGCGGCTGGAGCGGCTCGCCGGCCGCCGGCTGACCAAGGACGGCGTGCTTGTCCTGATCGCCCAGCGCTACCGGACGCAGGAGCAGAACCGGGCGGATGCGCTGGCGCGGCTGGTGGAGCTGGTGCGCGAGGCGGCGATCGTGCCGATCACCCGCCGCCCGACCCGTCCCACGCTCGGCTCGAAGATCCGGCGCCTGGAGGGCAAGACACGGCGCGCCGGCGTCAAGGCCCTGCGCCGCGACCGGCCTTCTGGTGGGGGAGAGGAGTAAGGGCTCGGTATGAAACCGAGCCCAAGTTGCTCAAGACATTGCAGCGAGCTCGTTCGGCAGCCAAATTTCCGAATTGGCTGAGTTCTTCATGATTTTGATACCGTTCTCGCAGTCCGCCCGACGATTGTAGCTTTCGCTGCTGGCAGCAATCGCTTCGCCGTTGACTGCGTGATACGTCCATCGCCACTTATTCTGACTGTCTTTATACATCCAGTATGAAGGAAAGGTTCGGTTGGCCATATTCTTCACCACAGAGTTGTGTCTGGGTCTTGACCTTTGGCTTGCGCGGAATCATGATTCCGTTGTGTGCAGACCCTGCCCGCGACCCAGCTTGGTTAATGCGGGACGGTAACTCCGAAGCTGTCGGGTCTGACCACCCGACAGCTTCTCTGCAACCGTTCGGCGTAATGAAAACTCCAAGTTGCCTGAACGTCAATAGTTAGTAGCAAATTTAAATTATCCACTATATGTGGTAGGTAAGTTGACTTGGACGATGAACGGAGTCCTTGCGCGCTCCATGCCCGAGTCGCAGCACCAGTAATTTGGGGCTTTTGGCATCTAAATGGCGATCGGCCGGTCGTGCGTTGAGCCCGGCGTTAGAAATCCGTAGCGATTCCCTTCACTTCCCAGTCGCCATAGCGCACCGGCTCGGGGCCGTTGCGGCCGTCGATCTCCGTCGGCGCGGTGACCGGCGCAGCGGCGGCGCGGCGGGCGGCGGCCTCGGCCAGGGCTCGCTCGGCGGCGGGCGTCAGCGGCCGGCGGGGGGGCGGCGGGTCGGTCTGATCGGACTGACCAGTGAGGCCGATGAGGTGACCAGTGAGTGCAGTGGGTGCAGTGGGTGCAGTGGGTGCAGTGGGTGCAGTGGGATCACTTTGGGGCATGCCCCATTGGAACCACCGGCGCCGCCTCCACGTCAACCACCTCGACGTCAACCCACGCCCACGTCAACCCACCGTCGGCGTCAAGCCGTGCGAACAATCTTGCGCGGCCGGCGCCGCCTTCCCATTTTAGGCCCGGACATGCCGTAACGTACGGCACGAGACGAGGGACAGATGAACTACTTCCGTACGGCGATTCTGCTCGCGGGCATGACGGCGCTGTTCATGGGCGTCGGCTACATGATCGGCGGGCAGGGCGGCATGATGATCGCCCTGCTGGTCGCTGCCGGCATGAACGTGTTCAGCTACTGGAACTCCGACCGCATGGTGCTGTCCATGTACGGCGCCCGCGAGGTCGACCGTGCCAGCGCGCCTGAGTACTATTCCATGGTGGAGGAACTCGCCGCGCGGGCGCAGCTGCCGATGCCGCGCGTCTACATCATGGACAACCCGCAGCCGAACGCCTTCGCCACCGGCCGCAACCCGCAGAACGCGGCGGTCGCCGCCACAACGGGCCTGCTCAACTCCCTGTCACGCGAGGAAGTGGCGGGCGTCATGGCGCATGAGCTGGCGCATGTGAAGAACTACGACACCCTGACCATGACCATCACCGCCACGCTGGCGGGCGCCATTTCCATGCTGGCGAACTTCGCCATGATCTTTGGCGGCAACCGCAACAACAACAACCCGTTCGGCATGATCGGCACCATCGCCATGATGATCCTTGCCCCGCTCGCCGCCATGGTGGTGCAGATGGCGGTGTCGCGCTCGCGCGAATATGAGGCCGATAAGCTGGGCGCTCAGATTTGCGGCCAGCCGATGTGGCTCGCCTCGGCACTGGCGAAGATTTCCAACGCGGCGCACGCCGTGCCGAACATGCCGGCCGAGCATAACCCCGCCACCGCCCACATGTTTATCATCAACCCGCTCTCGGGCGAGCGGATGGACAGCCTGTTCTCGACCCACCCGGCCACCGAGAACCGGATTGCCGCGCTGCAGGCGCTGGCGCAGCAGATGGGCGCCGGCGGCTTCGCTTCTACCGCGCCGCAGGGCGGCCCGTGGGCGGGCGGCGGGACGTCGCGGCCGGCGAGCACGGCGTGGGGGCGTCGGGGCGGCGGAGAGCCGCGCCGGGGCGACGAGCGCCGCAGGGGCCCCTGGGGCTGAGCTTGCCAACGTGCCCCGCACCGCCTGAATCCACTTTCGCATCGCTCCCACGCGCATCCGTCCGCCGTGGCGCTTGAAAAATAGGTGCGTCGCGGCTATCAGGACCGCGCGTGCCGCTTTAGCTCAGTTGGTAGAGCATCGCATTCGTAATGCGGAGGTCGTCAGTTCGAGTCTGACAAGCGGCACCATTCCTTCGATCGCGCTGGCAACCCGCCCGGCCACGTCCCCTTCCCCATTTGCGTCGTTCGATCCGCAATCCCGCGTGCCCGCCTCCCCGGGCTTGCCGTGGGAAACGGCCTTTGCGCACATACGCGGGAGAAGACCGGGTGGCCGGGTCAAGCCCGGCCATGAGCGCTCTGCCCTTCGCGCGACACCGAGGCGCCCCCGTAAACCCGGTTCCCCGGACCAGCCGCGCCCGGCGCGGCGCCGCTCCGGGGCCCCAGGGACCGGGAGGGCGGCCACCCGCTCGGTTAAGGTGACCAAGAGCTTTGCGCTGGGTCCCGGATCGCCTTTCGCTGACGCTGCCGGCGTCCGGGACACGGGGTGCGCTGCTGCATCCGCGCGCCCTGATTTCAGCGCTCGACCCGCGGACCCGGCCATGAGGGCTCTGCCCTTCGCGCGATACGGAGGCGCCCCCGTAAAACCCGGTTCCCCGGACCAGCCGCGCCCGGCGCGGCGCCACTCCGGGGTCCAGGGGACCGGGAGGGCGCCCACCCGCTCGGTTAAGGTGACCAAGAGCTTTGCGCTGGGTCCCGGATCGCCTTTCGCTGACGCTGCCGGCGTCCGGGACACGGGGTGCGCTTCGGCATCCGCGCTCCCTGTTTTCGCGCTCTACCCGCGGACCCCGGACATGAGGGCTCTGCCTTTCGCGCGATACGGAGGCGCCCCCGTAAAACCCGGTTCCCCGGACCAGCCGCGCCCGGCGCGGCGCCACTCCGGGGTCCAGGGGACCGGGAGGGCGCCCACCCGCTCGGTTAAGGTGACCAAGAGCTTTGCGCTGGGTCCCGGATCGCCTTTCGCTGACGCTGCCGGCGTCCGGGACACCGGGTGCGCTTCGGCATCCGCGCGCCCTGTTTTCGCGCTCGACCCGCGGACCCGGCCATGAGGGCTCCGCCCTTCGCGCGATACGGAGGCGCCCCCGTAAAACCCGGTTCCCCGGACCAGCCGCGCCCGGCGCGGCGCCACTCCGGGGTCCAGGGGACCGGGAGGGCGCCCACCCGCTCGGTAAGGCGACCAAGAGCTGTGCGCTGGGTTCCGGGTCGCCTTTCGCTGACGCTGCCGGCGTCCGGGACACGGGGTGCGCTTCGGCATCCGCGCGCCCAGTTCGCGCTCGACCGCGGCGGACCCGGCCATGAGGGCTCCGCCCTTCGCGCGATACGGAGGCGTCCCCGTAAAACCCGGTTCCCCGGACCAGCCGCGCCTGGCGCGGCGCAGTTCCGGGGCCCAGGGGACCGGGAGGGCGCCCACCCGCTCGGTAAGGCGACCAAGAGCTGTGCGCTGGGTCCCGGATCGCCTTTCGCTGACGCTGCCGGCGTCCGGGACACCGGGTGCGCTTCGGCATCCGTGCCCTGTTTTCGCGCTCGACCGCGGCGGACCCGGCCATGAGGGATCAAGGGAGGCGGGCAGCGCAAGCGCCGCACCGGCGCCACGCGCGGGGTCGGCGGAGGGGCCTCCCTGCAACCATCCAATTATATCGAACGATTTATGCGATATAATGCGCTGGATCGAATGATCCCCGCCTGCGATCAGAGGATGACGCAGCGGGAGACGCATCATGGTCGCGCATGTCGACATTGCCGATGACCGCAAGGTCGCGCGGGCCCACCGCTACGCGATCTTGCCGGGGCTGCTGCTGACAGCCGGCATTGCCGGCGCTGCCTTCGCGCTCCGGCAGCTTCCCATGGTGGGCATCCTGAGCCCGATGATCCTCGCCATCATCATCGGCATCGGCTTCCACAACCTCGTCGGCACGCCCGCGCGTGCCAGGCCGGGCGTGCTTTTCGCCATGCGCCGCATTTTGCGCGCCGCCATCGTGCTGCTCGGGCTGCAGCTCACCGCCGCGCAAGTGGCCGAGGTCGGCGCCATGGGCCTCGCGATCATCGCGCTGACCCTCGTCTCCACCTTCCTGTTCACCACCTGGCTGGGCCGGCTGATGGGCGTCGAGCGCGGCCTCGCCCAGCTCATCGCCGCCGGCACCTCGATCTGCGGCGCCTCGGCGGTGATCGCCACCAACACGGTGACGCGCGCGCCCGACGAGGATGTCGCTTACGCGGTCGCCTGCGTCACCGTCTTCGGCTCGGTGGCGATGTTCCTCTATCCCCTGCTCCCGGTGGTGCTCGGCCTCACCCCGCATGCCTATGGCCTGTGGACGGGCGCCTCGATCCACGAGATCGCCCAGGTGGTCGCCGCCGCCTATCAGGGCGGACCGGCGGCGGGCGAATTCGGCACCATCGCCAAGCTGTCGCGCGTCATGCTGCTGGCGCCCATGGTCATCGCCCTCGGCCTCATGGCCGCCCGCCGGGCCGCCCGGCTCGGCCACGATGCCGGCCGCGCCCGGCCGCCCATGCCCTGGTTCGTTCTCGGCTTCCTCGCCATGGTGGGGCTGAACAGCCTCATTACCATGCCGACGGAGATGAAATCGGCGCTGGTGCTGCTCACCACCTTCCTGCTCTCCATGGCGCTGGCGGCGATGGGGCTGGAAACCGACATCGCCAAGCTGCGGGCCAAGGGCGCGCGGCCCTTCCTGCTGGGTTTCGCGGCCTTCGTCTTCATCGCCCTGTTCAGCCTCACTCTGATAAAGATGACCGCCTGAGCGAGGCCGAGGACGGTGGATGACCCTGGAGCAGCTGCGCATCTTTGTGGCGGTGGCCGAGCGCGAGCACATCACGCAGGCCGCCCGGGACATCCACCTCACGCCCTCGGCGACCAGCGCGGCCATTGCCGCGCTGGAGGCGCGCCACGCCACCCGCCTGTTCGACCGCGTCGGCCGGGGGATCGTGCTCACCGAGGCTGGCCGGCTCTTTCTGCCCGAGGCGCGGGCCGTGCTCGCCCGTGCCACCGCCGCCGAGAAGGTGCTGGCCGATCTTGCCGGGCTGGTCCATGGAACCCTGGCCCTCGCCGGCAGCCAGACGGTGGCAAATTACTGGCTGCCGCCGCTGATCGAGCGCTATCGCGCCCTCTATCCCGGCGTCTCGGTGAGTCTCGCCATCGGCAATAGCGACTTCGTCACGGCGCGGGTGCAGGAAGGCGCCGCCGATCTCGGCTTCATCGAAGGCGATGTCGACGCGCCGGTGCTGGCGGCGGCGCCCGTGGCCGACGACGAGATGGTGCTGGTGGCGCCGGTGACGCATCGCTGGCACTGGCGCGCGCCGGCCTCCGCCGCCGAACTGGCGGAGGGGCCCTGGGTGCTGCGCGAGCCGGGCTCGGGCACCCGCGCCATCTTCGAATCCTATCTTCTGGACGCGGGCGTCTCTCCCGGCGCGCTGCGCGTCGAGCTGGAATACCCGTCCAACGAAGCGGTGCGCGCGGCGGTGGAAGCCGGCAGCGGCGCCACGGTCATTTCCCGGCGGGTGGTGGAAGGCGCCATCCGCGCCGGCACCATGGCGCTGATCGACTACCCCCTGCCTTCGCGCCCCTTCCTCTCGCTGCGCCACCGCGAGCGCTACGCCACCAAGGCGGCTCAGGCCTTTCTGGAACTGGCGGCGGCGGCCGGGCGCTAAGGCCTATCGCCCGCCGAAGATGGCGCTGCCGACGCGCACATAGGTGGCCCCCAGCGCGATCGCGGTCTCGTAGTCGCCGCTCATCCCCATGGAAAGCGTCTCCAGCCCGTTGCGCCGGGCGATCTTGGCCAGCAGGGCGAAATGCGGCGCGGCCGGCTCGTCCGCGGGGGGAATGCACATAAGTCCCTCGATCGCCAGCCCGTGCTCCACGCGACAGGCGGCAAGGAACGCATCCGCCTCCTGCGGGGTGACACCGGCCTTCTGCGGCTCCTCGCCGGTATTGACCTGGACCAGCAGCCGCGGCGCGCGCGGGGCGCCCTCGCGCCGCAGCTCCTTGGCCAGCGCGGCGGCGAGCGAGGGGCGGTCCAGCGTGTGGATCACGTCGAACAAAGCGAGCGCCTCGCGCACCTTGTTGGTCTGCAGCGGGCCGATGAGATGGAGGTCGAGATCGGGACAGGCCTCGCGCAGCGCCGGCCATTTTGCCGCCGATTCCTGTACGCGGTTCTCGCCGAACAGCCGCTGGCCGGCGGCGATGGCGGGCGTGATGTCCTCCGGCCCGAAGGTCTTGGAGACGGCGATCAGCCGAACGGAAGCGGGATCGCGGCCGGCCTCGCGGGCGGCCTGCGCGATCCGCGCGCGCACCAGCGCCAGGCGTGCGGTGACAGTGTCGGTCGGATCCGGCTGCATCTGGGCCTCCTCAAGCATGTCAGCGGCATTCGATACGCCAATCCCGCCGGGGCGGGAACGACGCGTTGGGCAAAAACCGCGCCTCTCCGCACCCGGCCCGCCGCAGCGCAGCGAAAGGTTGACCGGGAACGCGACTTCGTGCCTAGTCCGGCGCCATCCGTAAACCTTCTGCGGCCTTTCTTTGCGACGTCCGCCTATCCAAGAAGCCTGTCCATGAGCACCGAGCGCTACAACGCCCGCGAGGCCGAGCCCCGCTGGCAGAAGATCTGGGACGAACGCGGGATCTACCGCACCCGCAACGACGATCCGCGCCCGAAATACTATGTGCTCGAAATGTTTCCCTACCCGTCGGGGCGCATCCATATCGGCCATGGCCGCAATTATGTGATGGGCGACGTGGTGGCGCGCTTCAAGCGGATGAAGGGCTTCAACGTCCTCCACCCCATGGGCTGGGATGCCTTCGGCCTGCCGGCCGAGAACGCCGCCATCGAGCGCAAGACCCATCCGGGCAAGTGGACCTACGAGAATATCGCCACCATGCGCGAGCAGCTGAAGCTGCTGGGCCTGTCGCTCGACTGGTCGCGCGAGATCGCCACCTGCGACCCCTCCTATTATGGCGAGCAGCAGCGCATCTTCCTCGAGTTCCTCAAGGGCGGCTTTGCCTATCGGCGCGAGAGCGAGGTCAATTGGGACCCGGTCGACAATACGGTGCTCGCCAATGAGCAGGTGATCGACGGGCGCGGCTGGCGCTCCGGCGCGCTGGTGGAACGGCGCAAGCTGGCGCAGTGGTTCTTCCGCATCTCCGACGCCTCCGAGGAACTGCTGGCGGGTCTCGACACGCTGGAGCGCTGGCCCGACAAGGTGCGCCTGATGCAGCGCAACTGGATCGGCCGCTCCGAAGGCCTGCATGTGCGCTTCGTGGTCGACCACGCGCCCGAAGGGATGCCGGAAGGCCTCGCCTCGGAGATCAAGGTCTACACCACGCGGCCCGACACGCTGTTCGGCGCCTCCTTCCTGGCGCTCTCGCCCGGCCACCCGCTGACCGAGGCGCTTGCCGCCCACAATGCCGCCCTGGCGACCTTCGTCGAGGAATGCCGGCGCGGCGGCACCTCCACCGCCGAGATCGAGACCCAGGAGAAGATGGGCTTCGACACCGGATTGCGCGTGCGGCACCCGCTCGGCGGGCCGGACCTGCCGGTCTATGTCGCCAATTTCGTGCTGATGGAATACGGCACCGGCGCCATTTTCGGCTGCCCGGCGCATGACCAACGCGACTTCGACTTCGCCACCAAGTACCAGTTGCCGATCACCCCGGTGGTGCTGCCCCCCGATGTCGATCCGGCCAGCTTCTCGGTGGCCGACGGCCCCTATGAGGGCGAGGGCACGCTGTTCAATTCGGGCCTGCTCGACGGGCTCACCGTGCCGGCGGCGAAGGAGAAGGTCGCGCTCACGCTGGAGAACCAGATTCTCGGCAACGCGCCGGTCGGCGAGCGGGCAGTGAATTACCGCCTGCGCGACTGGGGCATCTCGCGCCAGCGCTATTGGGGCTGCCCGATCCCGATCATCCATTGCCAGACATGCGGCCCGGTCCCGGTTCCCGAGGACCAGCTCCCCGTGCGGCTGCCCGACGACGTGACCTTGGACCAGCCGGGCAACCCGCTGGACCGGCACCCCACATGGAAGCACGTGAACTGCCCGCACTGCGGCGCGGCGGCGCGGCGCGAGACGGACACGATGGACACCTTCGTGGACTCGTCCTGGTACTTCGCCCGCTTCGCCTCCGAGCCCGGCACGGCGCCGCTGCAGAAGGCGGCTACCGACCAGTGGCTGGCGGTCGACCAGTATATCGGCGGCATCGAGCACGCGATCCTGCACCTGCTCTATTCCCGCTTCTTCATCCGCACGCTGAACAAGCTCGGCCGCGTCTCGCTGAACGAGCCCTTTGCCGGCCTGTTCACGCAGGGGATGATCGTCCACGAGACCTACAAGGACGCGGAAGGACGCTGGCTCTTCCCCGAGGAGGTGGAGCGCGACGGCGAGGGCCGGCCGGTGAAGGTGGGCACGGGCGAGCCCGTGACCATCGGCGCGCCCGAGAAGATGTCGAAGTCGAAGAAGAACGTGGTGCCGCCGGAGATCGTCGCCGACACCTATGGCGTCGACTGCGCGCGCTGGTTCATGCTCGCCGACACCCCGCCCGAGCGCGACAGCGAATGGACCAGCGCCGGCATCGAGGGCGCGTGGCGCTTCGTTCAGCGCATCTGGCGCCTGATCGGCGACGCGGTGGCTCTGGCACCGGAGGCGGTGGCGCGACCGGCTGATTTCGGTGCCGAATCGATGGCTCTGCGCCGCGCCGCCCACAAATTGGCGGCGCAGGTGGAGGAAGATGTCGAGCGGCTGCGCTTCAATGTCGCCGTGGCGCGGGTGCACGCCTTCGCCAACGTCTTCAGCGAGGCGCTCGCCGCCGCCCGAAAGGCGGAGATCACGCCGGACCTCGCCTTCGCCCTGCGCGAGGCGGCAACCTTCCTCGTGGGGGCGGTTGCCCCGATGGTGCCCCATCTGGCGGAAGAATGCTGGCAGGTGCTGGGCGGCACGGGGCTGATCGCCGAGGCGCGCTGGCCCGCAGTCGAGCCCGCGCTGCTGGTCGATGACAGCGTTACGCTGCCGATTCAAATCAATGGCAAGCGGCGCGGCGAGATTACCGTCGCGAAGGATGCCAGCCCCGCCGAGGTCGAGCAGGCCGTGCTGGCGCTGGACCTGATCGCGCAGGCACTCGACGGGCGCGCCCCGAAGCGTATCATCGTGGTGCCGCAAAGGATTGTGAATGTCGTCGCCTGACCGGAGGAACCTGATGCCCTCACGCCGCCGCTTCCTGGGTCTCGCCGGGGCGGGACTGCTCGCGCTGTCCACCGCAGGCTGCTTCCAGCCCATGTATGCCGAGACCAAGCCCGGCGGCGGCCCCTCGCTGCAGGACAGCCTCAGCCAGGTGGAGGTTGTGTTCTCCGATGGCCGCGTCGGCAACGAGGTCCGCAACGACCTGATCTTTGCGCTCACCGGCGGCGCCGGCAACCCCGCCGGGGCGCCCTACCGGCTGCTGTTGAACGTGCGCAGCACGACGTCGCAGGCCTCCGTCGTCAGCCCGGTGACCGGCCTGCCGGAAGTCGAGGTCGTTTCGGTCGATGTCAACTGGCAGCTCTTCGAGGCGGGCAACACCAAGACGCCGCTGAAGACCGGACGCGCCACCGGCCGCGCCTCGCTGGACAGCGGCTATCAGCGTTTCGCCCGCGCCCGGGCCATTCGCGACGCCGAGAACCGTTCGGCCTCGGTAACGGCCGAGACGATCAAGAGCCAGCTTGCCTCCTTCTTCCTGACGCAGCCCCCCAAGAGCTGAGGCATGGTCGCGGTTCGGCCCGGTGACGTCGAGGCGACGCTGAGCCGCCTCGACCCCCTGCGCCCCATCCTGCTGCTGTTCGGCCCGGATAGCGGCTTGGTGCGCGAACGCGCGCGGGCCTACCTCGCCCGCGCCACGCAGGGATCGGACGATCCCTTCGGCGTGGTCCGGCTCGATGGCGACGAGATTTCTGGCGATCCCGGCCGGTTGGTCGACGAAGCCGGGACGGTGGCGCTGTTCGGTGGGCGGCGCGTCGTTTCGCTGCGGGTCGGCACGCGCAACGTGATGCCGGCGGTGGAAGCGCTGCTGGCCGCCCCTCCCGCCGACGCCATCGTGGTGATCGAGGCCGGCGACCTCAAGCGCGGCGTGGGACTTCGCGCGCTGTGCGAAGGCTCGCCGCATGCGCTCGCCATCGCCTGCTACGCCGACAGCGACCGCGATGTCGCGCGCCTCATCGACACCATGACCGCGGAAGCCGGCCTCGCGATCGACCGCGACGCCCGCGCCGAGCTGGCGGACCTGCTGGGCGGCGACCGCATGGCCTCGCGCGGCGAGATCGCCAAGCTGCTGCTCTATGCCGCCGGCGAGAGCCGCATCACCAGCACGCATGTGCGCGCTATTGTCGGCGATGCCTCCGGGCTGGCGCTGGATGACATCGCCGATGCGACCTTCGCCGGCCAGGCCGCGGAGATGGCCGTCGCCTTCGCCAAGGCCACCGGGGAAGGCATGCGCGCGGATATCGTGCTGGGTGCGGTCTGCCGTACCGCGCAGAGCCTGCACCAGATGCGGCTCGGCATCGAGGCGGGCGGCAGTGTCGAGCGGGCCATCGAAGGCGCCCGCCCGGCCCTCCATTTCAGGCGCAAGCCCCTGATTGAAAAAGCTCTTCGGGGCTGGACCGCGGCGCGGCTGGAAATGGCCCTCTTCGCCCTCGACGACGCGCTGCTCGCCGCCCGGCGCAGTGCCGCGCTGGGCCCGGCGCTGGCGGAGCGGGCCCTGCTGCAGGTCGCGGGCCAGGCCCGTCGCGGCTGACGCGTCAGCCGCCGGCGAGGCGCCGGCAGACCTCGTCGAGCTGATCGAGCGAGGAGTAGCGGATACGGATCTCGCCCGCCTCGCCATCATGCTTCAGCGTGACGTTCAGCCCCAGCTCGTCGGAGAGCCGCCGCTGCAGCGCCGCCGTGTCGGCGTCGAGCGCGGGGTGGGTCTTCACCTTCTTCCCCGGCTTGCCCGCGGCTTCTGCCTTGGCGACGTTGAGTTCCTGCGCCAGCGCCTCGATCGCCCGCACATTCATGCCCTGCGAGACGATGGCCTGCGCCAGCGCCTCGGGATCGTCCTGGGTGAGAAGCGCGCGCGCATGGCCGGCGGAGAGCCGGCCATCGGCGAGAAACTGCTTCACCGTCTCCGGCAGGCGCAGCAGCCGCATCGTGTTGGCGACATGGCTGCGGCTCTTGCCGATCACCCGCGCCAGGTCGTTCTGCGTGTAGTTGAACTGGTCGGCCAGCGACTGGTAGCCGGCGGCCTCCTCCAGCGGGTTGAGATCCGCGCGCTGCACGTTCTCGATGATGGCGATTTCCAGCGCCTCGCGGTCATCGACCACGACGACCACGATCGGCACCTCGTGGAGGTGGGCCCGCTGCGCGGCACGCCAGCGACGCTCGCCGGCGACAATCTCATAGGCATCGCGCTCGCCGGCCACCTCGCGCACCACGATCGGCTGGATGATGCCGCGCTCATGGATCGACGCGGCAAGATCCTCGAGATCGCCCTCCGCGAAGGAGCGGCGCGGGTTGCGCGGATTGGGCCGCAGAAAGGCGAGCGGCACCTTGCGCGCCCCGCCGCCGATGCGGCCACGGTCGTTGGCCGCGCCGCTGTCCTCGCCCATATCGCCAATGAGCGCGGCAAGGCCGCGCCCGAGCCGCGAGCGTCCACCGTCTTCCGACATTGCCATCCCGCTCTCCCTCACGCCGCCGCGACGCGTAAAGTCCGCTCGCGCTGGATTATTTCGGATGCGAGACGAAGATAGGCCTGCGATCCGACGCATTTGAGATCGTAGAGCAGCACCGGCTTGCCGTAGGAGGGCGCTTCCGACACCCGCACATTGCGCGGGATGATGGTTTCATAGACCTTCGCCCCCATGAACTGGCGCACATCGTCGACCACCTGGGTCGAGAGGTTGTTGCGCGCATCGAACATGGTCAGCACGATGCCATGGATGGTCAGCTGCGGGTTCAGCGTGGTGCGCACCTGCTCGACCGTCTTGAGCAGCTGCGAAAGGCCTTCCAGCGCGAAGAACTCGCACTGGAGCGGCACGAGAATGGCGTTGGAGGCCGCCATGGCGTTGACGGTGATGAGATTCAGTGACGGCGGGCAATCGATCAGAACGTAGGTGTAATCAACATCGTTTCGGTCACGCTCGAAATGCTCGGCCGGCGCGTTGAGGCGGCGAATGGCATCGCGGAGCCGGTAGGCGCGGTCGCGCTGGCTGGCAAGCTCCAGCTCGAGGCCGGACAGATCCATCGTCGACGGCGCGATATGCAGGCGCGGCACGGCGGTTTCGAGAACCGCGCCGCGCAGATCAGTCTCGCCGGTGAGCACGTCATAGGTGGACACGCGGCGGCTGCGCCGGTCGATGCCCAGGCCCGTCGAGGCATTGCCCTGAGGGTCGAGATCGATGATCAGCACCGTCTCGCCGATGGCGGCAAGCGCGGTGCCGAGATTGATCGCCGTCGTGGTCTTGCCGACCCCGCCCTTCTGGTTGGCCAGCGCCAGGACGCGGGGGATCGGCCGTGGCGCGGCCGGAGCGAGCGAAGCCTCATCCGTCATGATGTCCACCCTGCGAATTTCCCCTGTCGCCCGCCGATGCGAGCCCGAGCTTCTCCGCCGCCCGGACGATCAGGACATGCCCGCCGCCATCGGTGAGACTGGCCTTAATCTCAGCCTCGATTCTCCAAGATTTAGATGCCTGGGTCAATTCGTTATCAACATCTTGTCCCTTCAGGAACAACCCCGTCGCCCCTTCTGCAAGAAACGGCGCGGTCAGTTCGAGCAGTCTGGGCAATGGCGCAAGCGCGCGGGCGGAAACCACCTCAACCCCGGGTGCGATGCTGCGCGCGACCTGCTCGATCCGCGCCGGCAGCACGGTGACGGGCAGATCCGCCAGCCGCGCCGCCTCGCGCAGGAACGCCGCCTTGCGGCTGTCGCTCTCCACAAGGGTGACGTCGGCGCCCGGCCGCTCGGCCAGCACGGCGGCCACCACAAGACCAGGAAAGCCGCCGCCCGAGCCGAGATCGACCCAGCGCCGCACCTCGCCCACCAGCGGCAGCAGCTGCAGAGAGTCCGCGACATGGCGGGTCCAGACGGCCTTCAGGCTCGCCGGCGCCACGAGATTAATGGTGCGCTGCCACTTTTCCAGCAGTGCCACGATGGTGTCGAGCCGCTGCTCTGTTTCACGTGAAACAGGCGTGAGGCTCAGCGCGTGGCGGCGGTCGGACGAATCGGCGTGAGACATGGCGCAGTATAGCCTGACTGGCGCTTCACGGCGCGCGGCGCGAATGAGCGGCCAGCAGCGCCAGCGCCGCCGGGGTCATGCCGTCGATTCGTCCGGCCTGGCCAATGGTACGGGGCCGAATCGATTCCAGCTTCGCCTTGATCTCGTTGGAGATCCCGGCAAGGCCGCGATAGTCCATCTCGCCGATCTCCGCCGCTTCGTCGCGGCGGAATGAGGCAATGTCGGCTTCCTGGCGGTGAAGATAGACGGCGTATTTGGCGTCGATCTCCACCTGCTCGCCGATACGCGCATCCTCCGCCGCGGCCTCGGGCCAAATGCGGCAGATGTCGGCCCAGCCGACATGCGGATAGGACAACAGGTCGAAGGCGGTCCGCCGCTGCCCGTCGCGGTTCAGGGTCAGGCCGTGCCGGTCGCCCTCCCCCGGCGTGATCGATATGGCGCGGCTCCAAGCCGTCACCCGCGCGAGCGCCTCGCTCTTGGCGGCGAAGTGCGTGCGCCGCGACGCGCCGACGAGACCGAGAGCGTCACCCTGCGCCGTCAGTCGCTGGTCGGCATTGTCGGCCCGCAGCGACAACCGGTACTCGGCGCGCGAGGTGAACATGCGATAAGGCTCGCTCACCCCGCGCGTGACGAGGTCGTCGACCATCACGCCAATATAGGCCTGCGAGCGGTCGAAGACCGCGCCGTCGGCTCCCCCCGCGCGCCGGGCGGCGTTGAGCCCTGCGAGCAGCCCTTGCGCCGCGGCCTCCTCATAGCCCGTCGTTCCATTGATCTGGCCGGCGAGGAACAGGCCGCGCGCCTTGCGCACCTCAAGGGTCGGCTCCAGCTCGCGCGGGTCGACGTGGTCATATTCGATGGCGTAGCCCGGCCGCATCAGGCCGACCCGCTCCAGCCCGGGGATGGTCGCCAGAAGCTGGCGCTGAACCTCCTCCGGCAGCGAGGTGGAAATGCCGTTGGGATAAACCGTCGGGTCGTCGAGCCCCTCGGGCTCCAGGAAGATCTGGTGGCCTTCGCGCTCGCCAAAGCGGACAATCTTGTCCTCGATGGACGGGCAGTAGCGCGGCCCGACGCTTTGTATGTTGCCGGAGTACATCGCCGAGCGGCCGATATTCGCGCGGATCACCGCATGCGTCTGCGGTGTCGTACGGGTAATACCGCATTGCACCTGGCGATTGGTGATGGCGTCGGTCAGGGTCGAGAATGGTTCCGGAGGCAAATCGCCGTCCTGCATCTCCAGCCCCGCCCAATCGATGGTCCGGCCATCGAGGCGCGGCGGCGTGCCGGTCTTCAGCCGGCCGAGCGCCAGCCCCAGCGCCGCCAGCGACGCAGACAGGCCGCGCGCGGGTGCCTCCCCCATCCGGCCGGCCGGTATCTGCTGATCGCCGATGTGGATGAGCCCGTTCAGGAAGGTGCCGGTGGTGACTACGACAGCGCCGGCGCGCATGGTCCGGCCATCTGCGAGAACGAGACCCGCGACGCGGCCGTCCGTGAAGACCAGCCGGTCCGCCTCACCTTCGACGACCGATAGGTTCGGCTGCGAATCGATCGCGCGCTGCATGGCCTGCGCGTAAAGCTGCCGGTCGGCCTGCGCTCGCGGACCGCGCACGGCCGGCCCCTTGCGGCGGTTGAGCACGCGGAACTGGATGCCGCCCTGATCGGCGACCAGGCCCATCAGCCCATCCAGTGCATCGATCTCGCGCACGAGGTGGCCCTTGCCGAGCCCGCCAATCGCCGGATTGCACGACATGGTGCCGATCGTCGCATGGCTGTGCGTTACCAGCGCTGTATGCGCGCCGAGCCGCGCGGCGGCGGCGGCGGCCTCGGTGCCGGCATGTCCGCCGCCGACAATAACGACGTCGAAAGAGAGATCGGGGTTGGTCATGAGGCTCGGAAGGTTGGCGCACCACGACATGAGTGCCGCGCGCGGAATGGAAGAGGTTCAGCCAGCGAATCGGCCCGACGTCAAGCCGGCATGCTTTCGCCGCAAGCTGGGGAAACCGGCGCGACCTGATTCACGTGAAACATTTCGTTTACGAATCGGCCCGCGCGCTGCCGCTGTTTCACGTGAATCCCCTCTCCTCCGGCAGGTTATTTGCCGATGCAGAACTCGCGGAACACGACATCGAGAAGGTCCTCGACGCCGATAGCCCCGGTGATGCGGCCGAGCGCGCGCGCCGCCAGCCGCAGCTCCTCGGCGAGAAGCGCGTCGTCGAGATCGTCCCACCCCCCCAGAGCCACCCTCAGATGCGCACCGGCCTCTTCGGCGTTGGCACGGTGCCGCTCCCGGATCAGCGCGGGGTGCTCACCCTCCCCCGCCCGATCGCCGACGAAGCGCCCAATGGCGTGGGAGAGCTGATCCAGCCCCTGCCCTTCGCGGGCCGAGACGGCGAAGCTCTGCGAGGCCCAATCCCCCTTCAGGGCGCCGGACTCCCCGCGCTTGTCCTGCTTGTTGCCTACCAGCCAGACATCGACGCCGGCGTCGTTGAGAGGCCGATCCGCAGGTGCCGATGCGGCCGCCGCGTCATGCACCCACAGCACGAGATCGGCCTGCGCGATGCGGGCCCGGGCGCGGCGAATGCCCTCGGCCTCAACCTTGCCCTCGGCCTGGCGCAGCCCCGCCGTGTCGACGAGCGTGACCTTGTGACCGTCCAGATCGAGCGCGATTTCCAGGAGGTCGCGTGTCGTCCCGGGCTCGTCCGAGACGATGGCAACGTCGCGCGCGGCCAGCGCATTGATGAGCGAAGACTTGCCGGCGTTGGGCAGGCCGGCGATGGCGACCACCGCGCCTTCCCGAACCATCGCGCCGCGACGATCGGACAGCGCGTGCACAAGCTCGGCCAGCAATGCCTCCACCTCGGGCCGCGCCAATGCGCGGGCTTGCGCCGGCACATCGTCCTCATCGGCGAAGTCGATGCCAGCTTCGACCAGCGCCATCGCCCGGATAAGGCGGTGGCGCCAGTCCTCGACCTGCTGGCCGAGATGGCCGAAGGCGTGGGCGAAGGCCAGCCGACGCTGGGCTTCGGTTTCCGCGCCGATCAGATCGGCGAGGCCTTCGGCCTCGGTCAGGTCCATCCGTCCGTTCAGGAAGGCGCGCCTGGTGAACTCGCCACGCTCGGCCGGGCGCACGCCGGGCACCGCCAGCACCGCGCCGAGCACTGCCGCCATCACGGCGCGGCCGCCATGGATCTGCAATTCGGCCATGTCCTCGCCGGTGGCGCTGTGCGGTGCGGGAAACCACAGTACCAGCCCCTGGTCGAGAGCCTCCCCGGAAACCGGATGACGCAGCCGCGCCAGCGCCGCCCGGCGCGGCTCCGGCCGGCGCCCCGCCAGCGCCGCGATGACCTCCCCCGCCGCCGGGCCGGACAGGCGGATGACCGCCACCGCGCCACCGGTTCCCGAGGACACTGCCGCGATGGTGTCTCCCGTCGCGGCGTCGCCAAATGCGCTTTTCTCCTGCACGCTCACCCGCTACGCCCTATCTCTTGAATCGGCCGCCCGCTGCCGAACAATTGCTGCACCTGTCATACGCCGGAGAGACCGCTTGCCCAATCACCTCGCCGACGCCGCCAGCCCCTATCTGCTGCAGCACAAGGACAACCCCGTCGACTGGTGGCAGTGGCAGCCGGAAGCCTTCGAGGAAGCCCGGCGGACACGCCGGCCGATCCTGCTCTCCATCGGCTATGCCGCCTGCCATTGGTGCCATGTCATGGCGCATGAGAGTTTTGAGGATGATGCGACGGCGGCGGTGATGAACGAGCTGTTCGTCAACATCAAGGTCGATCGCGAGGAACGGCCAGAGGTCGACCAGATCTACATGGCCGCGCTGCAGCAGCTCGGCGTGCAGGGCGGCTGGCCGATGACCATGTTTCTTGACCACGAGGGGGCGCCGTTCTGGGGCGGCACCTATTTCCCCAAGGAGGCGCGCTATGGGCAGCCCGCCTTCACCGACGTGCTGAAGACCATGGCCGGCGCCTATGCCTCCAGCGATCCGCGCATCACCCAGAACCGCGCCGCCCTGCTCGAGCGGCTGCGTCAGAAGGCCCGCCCCGCCGGCCAGGTGGTAATCGGCACCAACGAGCTCGATGACGTCGCCGGGCGCATTCTCGGCATCATGGATACCGAGCATGGCGGGTTGCAGGGCTCGCCCAAATTCCCCAATACGCCGTTTCTGGAGCTGCTGTGGCGCGGATGGGAGCGCACCGGCCGGGAGCGGCTGCGCGACGCGGCGCTGCACGCGCTCGACGGCATGAGCGAGGGCGGCATCTACGACCATATCGGCGGCGGCTATTCCCGCTACTCCGTCGACGATCGCTGGCTGGTGCCGCATTTCGAGAAGATGCTCTACGACAATGCGCAGATCCTCGACCTGCTCGGCCTTGCGTATAGCGAGACGCTGGCCGAGCTGTTCCGCTCCCGCGCCGAACAGACCGTGGGCTGGCTGCAGCGCGAGATGATGACGCAAGGCGGCGCCTTCGCCGCCAGCCTGGATGCCGATTCGGAGGGGCATGAGGGCCGTTATTATGTCTGGACGCTCAAGCAGGTGCTCGATGCGCTCGGCGCCACGGACGCGGAATTCTTCGCCCGCCATTACGACATCGTCCCCTTCGGCAATTGGGAAGGTGTTTCGATCCCGAATCGTTTGAAGGAGGTCGCTCGCAGCGGCGCCGACGAGGCGCGCCTTGCGCTGCTGCGCGACAAGCTCCTCGCGGTGCGCGAGGCCCGCGTGCCGCCCGGCCGCGACGACAAGGTGCTGGCGGATTGGAACGGGCTGATGATCGCCGCGCTCGCCAATGCCGCGCCGCGTTTCGGCCGGCCGGAATGGGTGGAACTGGCCGCCGGGGCGTTCCGCTTCGTCGCGGAAACGATGGTGCGGGAGGGTCGGCTCGGCCATAGCTGGCGCGAGGGAAGGCTCGTCTTCCCCGGGCTCTCCTCGGATTATGCCGCGATGATCGGCGCCGCCCTCGCCCTGCATCAGGCCACCGGGGAACGACATTATCTGGATCTGGCGGTCGACTGGCAGTCACGGCTGGAGAGCCATCACGCCGCCGAGGATGGCGGCTACTACCTCACCGCCGACGATGCAGAGGGGCTGATCCTGCGGCCTGAGGCTACGGCCGACGACGCCGTCACCAACCCGAACGCGCTCATCGCCCGCAACCTCGTCCGCCTTGCCGTGCTGGCGGGCGACGACGCCTATCGGGCGCGCGCCGACCGCTTGTTCGACGGGCTGCTGCCGCGCGCGGCGCCGAATCTCTACAGCCATGCCGGACTGCTCAACGCGCTCGACACCAAGCTGCGGGCGCCGGAGATCGTCGTCGTCGGCAATGGCGAGGATGCCGACGCGTTGTTTGAGACCGCCCGCCGGCTGCCGCGAGCCGACATCACCGTGCAGCGGATCGAAGACGCGGCGCTTCTCCCGCCGGAGCATCCGGCACGCGCCAAGGTGGACGCGCTTGCAGGAGGCAACGCCGCGTTTGTCTGCGCCGGAGGCGTATGCTCGCTTCCCGTTACGGAATCGAATCGATTGGCGGACGCGGTGCAGACCGCCGCGCCGGGCTAGGGCTTGCCGCAGATAGGCTCTCGCAGCTCACACGAAGCCCCCGCCGCCTGTTTGCAGAGCGCGGGGATAAGCCTGTGGATAAGTGGCGCACAAAAACGCCGGCCCCGGCATAAATCCACAGAAATGGCCGCTGACGGGCTTTTTCGGTTCTGTGATGGACGGATCGGAAGTGACCCTCCTCGCCCGCCCTGAGTCAAATGTGAGGGTCATCGTTTCGGGAGCGAAATATCGTTTGGAGGGCATGCACGCCTTCCGAACCGCTCTAACCGAAGTTTTCCGGGCAATTTTGCAATGTCGTGAATGACAGCATCAGCGGCATCGGCTGATGCCGCTTGGTTCAGTATTTCCGGCTGAACTGGATGTTCGCGAACATCAGCGGCACCACCAGCATCAGCGCGCCGGCGAGGTCCGCCTGCAGCACATAGGCGAGCCCCAGTTCTTCCCGCACCGCCGGACCGATGACCGGGTCGGCGAAGTCGGCCACCAGGCTTGCGACGAAGAGCGCGGTGGGAAGCCAGACCGCCAAGGGCAGCCACCAGCGCCGGCAGGCCATCACCCAGCTGAGCGCGGCGATGCCGATGACGAAGAGCCACAGCTCGGCCGGCGGCGGTTCCCGCTCGATCACGCCGGCATGAACCGGAGCGGCAAGCAGCAGCGCCGCAGGAAACGACATCAACGAGAGCTGGAAGAACCGTCCTGCGCTCATGCCCGCCTCCTCGCGGCGTTCGTTCCGTGTTGGGCTCAGGTGTTCATGGAATCGAAGAAGTCGCCATTGGTCTTGGTCTGGCGCAGCTTGTCGACCAGGAACTCGATGGCGTCGACCGTCCCCATCGGGTTCAGGATGCGACGCAGCACGTACATCTTCTTCAACACGTCCGCCGGCACGAGCAGTTCTTCCTTGCGGGTGCCCGAGCGGGTGATGTCGATGGCCGGGAAGACCCGCTTGTCCGACACCTTGCGGTCGAGGATGACCTCGGAATTGCCGGTGCCCTTGAACTCCTCGAAGATCACCTCGTCCATGCGCGAGCCGGTGTCGACCAGCGCGGTGGCGATGATGGTCAGCGAGCCGCCTTCCTCGATGTTGCGGGCCGCGCCGAAGAAGCGCTTGGGGCGCTGCAGGGCGTTGGCGTCGACACCGCCGGTCAGCACCTTGCCGGACGACGGCACGACAGTGTTGTAGGCGCGGCCGAGACGGGTGATCGAATCCAGCAGGATGACCACGTCGCGCTTGTGCTCGACCAGGCGCTTGGCCTTCTCGATCACCATTTCCGCGACCTGCACATGGCGCTGGGCGGGCTCGTCGAAGGTGGAGGACACCACCTCGCCCTTCACCGAGCGTTGCATGTCGGTGACTTCCTCCGGCCGCTCGTCGATGAGCAGCACGATGAGGTAGCACTCGGGATGATTGGTGGTGATGGACTGGGCGATGTTCTGCAGCAGCACCGTCTTGCCGGTGCGCGGCGGCGCCACGATCAGGCCGCGCTGGCCCTTGCCGATCGGCGCCACGACGTCGATGACACGGGCGGAGAAATCCTTGCGGGTCGGGTCTTCGATTTCGAGCTTCAGCCGCTCATCGGGATAGAGCGGGGTGAGATTGTCGAAATTGATCTTGTGCCGGATCTTGTCCGGGTCCTCGAAATTGATCGTGTTGACCTTGAGGAGAGCGAAGTAGCGCTCGCCATCTTTCGGGGAGCGGATCTGGCCCTCCACCGTGTCGCCGGTGCGCAGACCGAAGCGGCGGATCTGGCTGGGCGAGACATAGATGTCATCGGGGCCGGGCAGATAATTGGCATCCGGCGAGCGCAGGAAGCCGAAACCGTCGGAAAGGATCTCGACCACGCCCTCGCCGATAATGTCGGTGTCGCGGGCGGCGAGCTGCTTGAGAATGGCGAACATCAGCTCCTGCTTGCGCAGCGTGCTGGCGTTCTCGACCTCAAGTTCCTCGGCCACGACGAGAAGTTCGGCGGGGTTCTTGGACTTGAGGTCCTGGAGCTTCATTTCCCCCATGGGAAAGGGCCTCGATATTTAAATGTGGACGTAGCCGGTCAGGGAAAGACCCGCCGGAACGACAAAAGGTGGGAAGCGCTGGTCTGCGGACCCAGGCCGAGAATATCGGCTTCTTGTCCGGCACACCGGGCGGCATCGGGGAAGATGCCCGCCTGAACGGAGCGACAGCCAGCTTCGTGGAGTTCGCGCACCATAGGCAAAGGCACGATTCGGCGCAAGTCCGCCGTAAGCGGCTTTAAACCGGTCAAAACGGCTTTACGATGACCATGATGACGATGCCGATCATCAGCAGCGTCGGCACTTCGTTCATGATCCGGTAGAAACGCGCCGGGCGTGCGTTGGCGTCGCGCGCAAAATCGGTGACCCAGCGGGCCTGAAATTCCTGCGCGACGCTCAGCCCGATGACAAGCGCCAGTTTCACGTGAAACCATCCGGCGGCGAACCACCCCCCCTGCCAGGCAAGGTACAGCCCGGCCAGCCAACTTACCCCCATGGCGGGGCGCGCAATGGCCTTGAGCAGTCGCCGTTCCATGATCTTGAAGGTTTCGGACTGCGGCGAGCCAACCGGGGCGTCGCAGTGATAGACCATGAGCCGCGGCATGTAGAGCAGCGCCGCCATCCACGAGATGATGGCGATCACATGCAGCGCCTTGATCCACTCGTAGAGCATGGAAAACACTCGCTTCGCTTCCAAAGCCGTCATGGCCGGGCTTGTCCCGGGCATGACGGCCCGTATGCGGAACCTGGCTCAGCCGCCGCGAATCCGGGCAATCATCTGTTCGACATGGGCGATGGGCGTCTCCGGGCGGATGCCGTGGCCCAGATTGAACACATGCGAAGCCCCCTGGAAATCCGCCAATAGGGCGTCGACCGCGGCATCGAGCGCGCGCCCGCCGGCGATCAGGGTCAGAGGGTCCAGATTGCCTTGCAACGCGCATTTGCCGCCCAGCGCATAGCGCGTCGCCGGCCGATCGGCAGTCCAGTCGAGCCCGACCGCATTGACCCCAGTCGCCCGCACCATGGCGGTGAGGCCCGAGAGCGTCGCCCCCTTCGGAAAGGCGATGATCCGCGCGCCCGGCAGCTCGGCACGCACCAGCGCCACGATCCGGCGGATCGGTTCGATCGACCAGCGCCGGAAGCTCTCGGGATCGAGCACGCCGGCCCAGCTGTCGAATATCTGCACCGCATCCGCGCCGGCCCGGAGCTGGCCGATGAGATAGCGTGCGGAGGTCTCCACCAACCGGTCGATCAGCGCGGTGAAGAAAGCGGGATCGGTCAGCGCCGCCAGGCGCGCCGGCGCCTGGTCGGGCGTGCCCCGCCCGGCGATCATGTAGGTCGCCACCGTCCACGGCGCCCCGCAGAAGCCGAGCAGCGCCGTCTCGGCGGGAAGCTCGGTGCGCAGGCGGCCGACGGCTTCGAGCACCCGGTCGATCTTCGAGGGATCGAGATCCTCGCGCAGCGCCGCGAGTTCGGCTCCATTGGTGACCGGCACGAGGCGCGGGCCCTCGCCGGTCTCGAAGGTCAGCGGACAGCCCAAAGCATGCGGGACGACGAGAATATCCGAGAACAGGATGGCTGCATCGAAGCCGAAGCGTCGGATCGGCTGGAGGGTCACCTCGACGGCATAGTCCGGCGTGTAGCAGAGGGTGAGGAAATCGCCGGCCTTCTCGCGTACCGCCCGATATTCCGGGAGATACCGCCCCGCCTGGCGCATCATCCAGATCGGCGTGCGCTTTGGCACATGCCCGTCCAGCGCCTGCAGCATGATCGACTGTCCGCTCACGCTGCCACCCGTCCTTCCGTCCCTGCCACGCTGCTCACCGTCCGGTTATCCCCGCGCTCTTCATACTTCTTTAATCACTTTGAATCGAAAGTTGTCTGTGTTTAGAGCAGGGGATTAGACATGTTCCTCGCCGCTCACAACACGCCCCCAGCCTGGCGCTCGCCGGTGCGTCCGCGCGCGATGGCAAACGCCAGTACCGATAAGCGCTTATGACAGGCGCGGCAGATTATCCACGCAGTTCGCCATGGCCGTCTTGATTTTGCGCACAGGCGGGTGGCTTGTGGAGGAATCGGGCCTCTATCCCCAGGGCCCACTTGCGAACGTGTAAAGGGCGTGGCTTGTTCCCTGCCTATGCACAGGCCTGTGGATGACCGGCGTGACTGATGCCGCCCGCCCGTCGGAGAGCTATTACCACCTCCATCTCGTGTCGGATTCGACCGGCGAGACGCTGATCAGTGTCGGCCGCGCGGCTGCGGCACAGTATGACGTGAAGCCGATCGAGCACATTTACCCGCTGGTGCGCTCGCACAAGCAGCTCGACAAGGTCGTACAGGCGATCGACGAATTTCCCGGCATCGTGCTCTACACCCTCACCGATCGCGAGCTGCGCAACCGGCTGAAGACCTATTGCCGCGATCATGGCGTGCCGGTGTTGTCGGTGCTGGCGCCGGTGGTGCAGCTGTTCCAGGCCTATCTCGGTGGCGTACCCGAGCCGCGCGTCGGCGGCCAGCATCAGCTCGACGGCGATTATTTCCGCCGCATCGACGCGATGAACTTCACCGTCATGCATGATGACGGGCAGCATGTGGATGGGCTGGAGGCGGCGGATGTGGTGCTGCTCGGCATCTCCCGCTCGTCGAAGACGCCGACCAGCATCTATCTCGCCAATCGCGGCATCAAGACCGCCAACATCCCGCTGGTGCCCAGCCTGCCGGTGCCGCCGGGCCTTGCCGAGCTGAAGCGGCCGCTCATTGTCGGCCTGCTCGCCAGCGCCGACCGGGTGGTCGAGATCCGCCGCAACCGGCTGCTCGGCCTCAATGCCGCGCAGTCAGTGGAAGCCTATACCGACCATGACGCTGTAGCGGAGGAGATCGCCTTCTCCCGCCGGCTCTGCGCCCGCCACGGCTGGCCGATGATCGACGTGACCCGCCGGTCCATCGAGGAGACGGCGGCGGCGATCATCGCGCTGCTGCAGGAACGCCGCCGCAAGATGACAGAGAATCCCAATGGTTGATCGCTCCACCGATACCGGCTTGTGGCGCGGCGCGGCACCGCTGGTGCTCGCCTCGAAAAGCCAGGCGCGCCGAGCGTTGCTGGAGGCGGCACAACTGCCCTTCGAGGCGGCCGGGGTGGCGGTCGACGAGCGCGCGATCGAGGCGCAGGCGGTGCGCGAGGGAGCTGCGCCGCCGCTCGTCGCGCTCATTCTCGCCCGCGCCAAGGCGCTGGTGGGCAGCGCCGCCTCTCCCGGCCGCCTGGTCATCGGGGCTGACCAGACGCTGGCGCTGGGCAGCGAGGCGTTCCACAAGCCGGTGGACCGGGCCGGCGCCAAAGCGCAGATCGCCGCGCTCGCCTGCCGCACCCATGCGCTTCATTCGGCGCTTGCAGTGGCGCGGGATGGCGAGGTGCTGTTCGAGACCGTCGAGACCGCCCATCTCACCATGCGCCCACTGGATGAGACGGCGCTCGACGCCTATCTGGCCGTGGCCGGCGAGGCGGTGCTGTCCAGCGTCGGCGGCTACCAGCTGGAGGGGCTCGGCATCCATCTGTTCGAGCGCGTCGAGGGCGACCATTCGGTGATACTGGGCCTGCCGCTGCTGCCGCTGCTCGCCTTCCTTCGCCGTCGGGGAGACCTGCTGTGACACGCCGCGTCGCGATTATCGGCCATCCCGTAAGCCATTCACGATCGCCGCTGATCCATGGCTATTGGCTGCGCCAGCACGGTATCGATGGCGACTACGGCGTGCGCGACGTCGCGCCGGAGGATATTGCGCCCTTCCTGGCAGACTTCCCGGCGTCCGGCCTGGTCGGCGGCAACGTCACCGTGCCGCACAAGGAGGCGGCCTTCCGGGCCTGCGCGGTGCGGGATCCGGTCGCTGCGGCGCTCGGTGCCGTGAACACGCTCTGGCTGGAGGGCGACAATCTCCACGGCGCCAATACCGATGTTCACGGATTTCTCGCCAATCTGGATGCCGCCGAGCCGGAATGGGCGCGGGCGCTCGGCGAGGCGGTGGTGCTCGGGGCGGGAGGTGCGGCGCGCGCCATCCTCTATGGTTTGCTGGAGCGCGGCGTCGACCGCGTGGTGGTGGCCAATCGCACCCTTGCCCGCGCGCAGACGTTGCGCGACCAGTTCGGCCCGCGAATCCTGCCCGTCGACTGGCGCGATCTCGGCGGGCGGCTCATCGGGTGCCGGCTGCTGGTCAACACCACCTCGCTCGGCATGAAGGGCCAGCCGCCGCTCGACCTGGACCTCTCCGCGCTGTCGCCCGACGCGCTGGTGACCGATATCGTCTATGTGCCGCTGGAGACGCCGCTGCTCAAGGCCGCCAAGGCGCGCGGCCTCGCCACGGTCGACGGGCTCGGCATGCTGCTGCACCAGGCGGTGCCCGGCTTCGCGCGTTGGTTCGGCGTGCGCCCGGAGGTGACGCCCGAATTGCGGGCGCTGGTGATCGCCGACCTGAAGGCCAAGGGGCAGTTCGCGTGAGCCCTGCCCGTCCCTTCCGGCTCGGCCTCACCGGCTCGATCGGCATGGGCAAATCCACCACCGCGCAGATTTTTCGCGACATGGGCGTGCCGGTGCACGATGCCGACGCGGCCGTTCACGCGCTCTATGGCGCGGAGGGCGTTGCGCCGGTGGAGGCGGCGTTTCCCGGCGTGGCGGTTGAAGGGCGCATTGACCGAGGCCTGCTCGGCGCGCGCGTGCTCGGCGACGACGCGGCGATGAAAAGGCTGGAGGCCATCGTCCATCCGCTGGTGCAGGCACGCGAAGCGGCGTTCCTGGAGCGTGCTGCGGTGGCCGGCGAGCCGATCGCCGTGCTCGACATTCCGCTGCTCTACGAGACCGGCCGCGAAGGCCGCGTCGATGCGGTCCTGGTTGTCAGCGCACCGGAAGAGGTGCAGCGCGCCCGGGTTCTTGCCCGTCCGGGGATGACGGAGGCGAAGTTCGCGGCCATCCTCGCCCGGCAGGTGGCGGACGCCGAAAAACGCCGGCGCGCCGATCATGTGCTCGACACCAGCCGGGGGCTGGACCATGCCCGCACCGCCGTGGCAGAGCTGCTGGACGCGCTGCGCCTGAAGCTCGGCCGGCATGAGAAGCAGGGAGACGGCGATGCGTGAGATCGTTCTCGACACCGAGACCACTGGCCTCAACCCGCTCACCGGCGACCGGCTGGTCGAGATCGGCTGCGTCGAGATCTATAACCGCATTCCCACCGGGCAGGTCTTCCACGTCTATCTCAACCCCCAGCGCGACATGCCGGTGGAGGCGTTCAACGTCCATGGCCTGTCGGCGGAATTTCTCGCCGACAAGCCGCTCTTCCCGCACGTCGTGGACGATTTCCTGGCCTTCATCGCCGGCGACCCGCTGGTGATCCACAACGCCGCCTTCGACATCGGCTTCCTCAATGCGGAACTGGCGAAGATCGGCCGGCCGGTGCTGACCTTCGACCGGGTGATCGACACGCTGTCCCTCGCCCGCCGCCGGCATCCTGGTGCGTCGAATCGTCTCGACGACCTGATGAACCGCTACGGCATCAACAGCTCGCGCCGCACCAAGCATGGCGCATTGCTGGATTCGGAGCTGCTGGCGGAAGTCTATGCCGAGCTGTGCGGCGGCAAGCAGACGGCGTTGAGCCTGACCGCCGCCGAAACGACGGCGATCGTGATCGAGGGGCAGGTGGCGACGCCGCTGCAGCGCCCGCGCCCGCTGGCGCCGCGCCGGAGCGAGGCGGAGGACGCCGCGCACGCGGCCTTCATCGCTACGCTGGGCGAAAACGCCATCTGGAACGAATACACGGCCGGAAGCTGACGCCGCCGGCCGTGCTTTTCACATCAGGCTGTCGCGGTCTGGCGCCTCAGGAGGCGAGAACGTTGCTCGGCGCCTGCTGCGCCATGCGCTGGCGATAAAGCGTCACGAAGTCCACCGGGTCGATCATCAGCGGCGGGAAGCCGCCATTGCGCACGGTGTCGGCGACGATCTGGCGCGCGAAGGGGAAGAGCATGCGCGGGCATTCGATCAGCACGAAGGGGTGGATCGTCTCCTGCGCCACGTTCTGGGCGCGGAAGATGCCGGCATAGACCAGCTCCAGCGCGAACAGCGTCTTGCCATTCAGCTCGGCCTTGGCCTCGACCTTCAGCTCGACTTCGTACTCGGTGCCGTCGCGCAGCGGCTTGGCATTAACGTTGATCTGGATGCCGATCTGCGGCTGGCCCTTCACGACCAGCGATTCCGGTGCGCCCGGATTCTCGAAGGACAGGTCTTTCGTGTACTGCGTCAAAACCTGCAGCGTCGGCATCTGGGCGTTTTCGGTTTCGGCCATAGGTATCTCCGTGGGGTTCGCCGGATCGGCCATCCTGGGCACCGGCGAATGCTGCCGCTGGGTCGGTCATCCCGCCTCAGCCGGTCTTTCAAGGGGCGGGTGTCGCTAACACGGTTGGCTGCGGCTCACAAGCGCGCCTTATCTGCCGGCCGCGAGGCGATGCGCGTGCCCGGCCGCTTTGCGCAGGGTGCGCCTTGCTCTACTGTGAGGGGGATGTCTGGATGCGCTGTTCCGCCCGAAGTGATGACCCAGGGGCAGGGACGGGGTGGCGAAATCGGCCAGACGTCGTAAATAGGTCATGCGGGATGTCCGGTCCGCTGTGCCCGAAAGGGCCGGTGCCGGCGCCACATGATAGACAGGCCAGTGTCGGGTATGGATCCGGCGGCGGCATAACAGCGGCGACTGAGACGTGTTCGACATTTATACGATCATCTTCCTGGCCCTCGCCGTGTTCATCTTCATACGGCTGCGGAGCGTGCTGGGTCAGCGGACCGGGCGCGAGCGGCCTCCCTATGATCCGTATTCGCGCAACGATGCCGCAAAGACACCCGTCGGGGCTTCCGACAAGGTGGTGAATTTCCCCGGCGCGGCCAATGACAAGCCAGCCGTTCCGGCACCGGTGGAACCGGTGGCGAGCGACGAGCCGGCGCCGGCGCGCTGGGCGGGCGTGGCCGAAGTCGGCTCGGCGGTGGCCAACGGCCTCGACGCCATTGCCGCGCAGGAGCGCGAATTCGACGCCAAGCATTTCCTCACCGGCGCCAAGGCCGCCTATGAGATGATCGTCGTTGCCTTCGCCAATGGCGACCGTGCCAATCTCAAGGACCTGCTGGCCCGCGATGTGTTTGACGGCTTTGCCGCCGCCATCACCGACCGCGAACAGCGCGGCGAGAAGATGGAGACGCAGTTTGTCGGCATCGACAAGGCGGAGATCATCGAGGCCGAGGCGCGTGGCCGCTCGGCACAGATCACCGTGCGCTTCCTCTCCCAGCTCATTTCCGTCACCCGCGACAAGACCGGCGCGGTGATCGACGGCGATCCCGAGCAGGTGGCCGACGTCACCGATGTGTGGACCTTCGCGCGCGAACTCGGTGCCCGCGACCCCAACTGGAAGCTGGTCGCCACCGAAGCGGCTTCGTGAGAAGATGACGGGGTGCGCACCCATCTCGTCATCGCAGCGCTTTCCGGGATTCTGACCGGCGCCCTTGCCCTCGGCGAGGGTCCCGCTTTTGCGTCCGCACCGCCGACATTGTTTCCGCAGGCGGCTCTCGAGCCGACCGGCTTTGCCGATCTTCCCGGCTGGGCGGCGGACGACCACGCCAAGGCGCTGGCGACCTTCCGCCGGAGCTGCGGCGCTATCGCCCGCAAGCCGGACCTCGTCCAACCTCCCCGCCCGATATTCACCGCGCTGCGGCAGATCTGTGCCCGCGCGGCACGGCTGCCGGTGAAGGTCGACGACAGGGCAGCGCGCGCCTTCTTCGAGAAGGAGTTCCGCCCCTACCAGATCACCGCCCTCGACCAGCCCAACGGTTTCCTGACCGGCTATTACGAGCCGGAAGTGGAAGGCGCACGCACGCGCTCGGACGCTTTTGCCACGCCGCTTTACGCCCGCCCCGGCGATCTCATCATCGAGGCGCCGCCCGGCGGCGGGCCGCCGACCAACAAGAGCGGCGCCTTCCGCAAGGTGGATGGCGCGCTCGTGCCCTATCACGACCGCGCCGCCATCGAGGACGGGGCTCTCGGCGCCGAGGCGCACGCCGTCGCCTGGATCCGCGACCCCGCCGACGCCTTCTTCGCCCATATCCAGGGCTCGGTGCGGGTGCGCCTGCCGGATGGCGAGGTGCTGCGGCTGAACTATGACGGGCACAACGGCCAGCCCTACACGCCGATCGGCCGCCTGCTCATCGAGCGCGGGCTGGTGCCCCGCGAGAAGATGTCGATGGACGCCATCCGCGCCTATATCGCCGCCCATCCCGAGGAAGGGCGCGCGCTGATGCGGCAGAACCGCTCCTATGTCTTCTTCCGTGTCGCCCATGAGCTGAAGGCCGATGACGGCGCGGTGGGGGCGCAGGGGCTGCCGTTGACGGCCGACCGCTCCATTGCCGTCGACAAGGCGATCCATGTCTACGGCACGCCCTTCTTCATCGACGCCGTGCTGCCGATCGGGCCGGAGGCGGCCGACCAGCCTTTCGAGCGGCTGATGATCGCGCAGGATACCGGCTCGGCCATTGTCGGCCCTGCCCGGGCGGACATTTTCTTCGGCGCCGGCAAGGAAGCCGGCACGCGTGCCGGCCGCATCCAGCATCATGGCCGGTTCGTCATCCTGTTGCCGCGCGCGCTCGACCCGGCCCACGCGCGCGTGCCGCTGCCGAAGCGCCGGCCGCTCGTTCCCGCCGCCGTGTCGGAGACGCCGTGATGGCAGGGCCAACCGAGCCGCGCGGGCGTCCGCGCCGGCGGCGCCCCCTCGATGCCGAGGAGAGGGCGCTGTGGGATCATGTCACCCGCTCCATCAAGCCGATTCGCCCGCCGAAGCGGGCCGCCGTGCCGGTGATCGAGACCGTTGCCGTGCCGGAGCCGGAGCCGGCTGCCGACAAGCCGCCCCGCGCCGGCCGGGCCATGCCGATCCCCGTTGTGCCGGTGCCCAAACCGCCCGGCCCGCCGCCGCTAACGCCGCTGGAGCCGAAAATGCGCCGTCGCCTGGCGCGCGGGGCGGAGGTCGATGCACGGCTCGACCTGCACGGCATGACCCAGGCTGCGGCGCATGGCCGGTTGATTTCCTTCCTGCGCGGGGCGCAGGATTCCGGCCATTCGCTGGTGCTTGTCATCACGGGCAAGGGCGAGGCGATGCGCGTGCTGGCCGGCGAGGGCGGGCGCGGGGTGCTGCGCCGGCTGGTGCCGCAATGGCTGGGTGCGCCGGAACTGCGTACCGTGGTGCTCGGCTTCGAGACGGCGGCGCGCGGCCATGGCGGTGAAGGCGCGCTTTATGTGCGGGTGCGCCGCATACGGGGAGGCCGCCCATGACGCCGTTCGGCCGCCGCCTTCGCGAGATGCGGGGCGAGCGTGGCGTGACGCTCAGCCAGATGGCGCAGGCGATCGGCGTTTCCGCCGCCTATCTCTCGGCGCTCGAACACGGCAAGCGCGGCCAGCCGACCTGGCTCATGCTCCAGCGCATCATGGCCTATTTCAACGTCATCTGGGACGAGGCGGAAGCGCTGCGGGCGCTGGCCGAGATGTCCGATCCGCGGGTGGTGGTGGACACGTCCGGCCTGTCGCCGGAAGCGACCGAGCTGGCGAACCTGCTCGCGCGCGAGATCGCCACCCTGCCGCCCGAGGCGGTGGCCGAGCTGCTCGGCCGGCTGAAGATATTGGGACGGCCGGGTTAGCTGCTGAGCATCTGCGTGCTTCGAGACGCGGGGCAAAGGCGCCCCGCTCCTCAGCATGACGCGGTCGTTTCGTCTTCTTCTGCGATGACCCGCTGGGCAAGGTCATTCATGCGTATCGTCATGCTGAGGTGCCGGCCGTCGGGCCGGCCTCGAAGCACGCGGGCGAGGCCCGCGCTCCCCCCGTTTCACGTGAAACCTTCATTCCGCTCAGCACTCGTTACGGTTCCGAATCAGAGAATGTAGCGGCTCAGATCCGTATTGCCGGCGAGGTCGGCGACGCGCTCGCGCACATAGGCGCCATCCACCACGATGGTCTCGCCGCCGCGGTCCGGCGCGGTGAAGGACAGCTCGTCCAACACCCGCTCGATCACCGTCTGAAGGCGCCGCGCACCGATATTCTCGACGCTGGCATTCACCTGCACGGCGATGTCGGCAATGGCCGCCACCGCGTCCTCGGTGATGATGAGCTCGACGCCTTCCGTGCCCATCAGCGCCACCGACTGCTTGACGAGGCTCGCCTCGGTCTCGGTGAGGATGCGGGTGAAATCCTCCCGGGTCAGCGCTTCCAGCTCGACGCGGATCGGCAGCCGGCCCTGCAGTTCGGGCAGGAGATCGGACGGCTTGGAGACGTGGAAAGCGCCGGAGGCGATGAACAGGATATGGTCGGTCTTCACCGCGCCGTGCTTGGTCGAGACGGTGGTGCCCTCGATCAGCGGCAGCAGGTCGCGCTGCACGCCCTCGCGGGACACATCGGCGCCGCCGCGACGCTCGCTGCCGGCGATCTTGTCGATCTCGTCGAGGAAGACGATGCCGTTCTCCTCCACCGAGCGGATCGCCTCCTGCACGATGGCGTCCTGGTCGATCAGCTTGTCGGCTTCTTCCGAGAGCAGCAGGGGATGCGCGTCCTTCACCGTGACGCGGCGCGGCTTGGAGCGGCCGCCAAAGGCCTTGCCGAGCATGTCGCCGAGCGAGACCGCGCCCATCTGCGCGCCCGGCATGCCGGGAATCTCGAACATCGGCATGCCCTGGCCACTGCCGGAGGAAATCTCGACCTCGATTTCCTTGTCGTCCATCAGCCCGTCGCGCAGCTTCTTGCGGAAGCTCTCGCGGGTGCCGGACGAGGCGGTGGTGCCGACCAGCGCGTCGAGCACCCGTTCCTCGGCGGCGAGGTGCGCCTTGGCCTCGACACCCTTGCGGCGCACGTCGCGCACCAGGCCGATGCCGACCTCGACCAGATCACGGATGATCTGCTCGACATCGCGCCCGACATAACCGACCTCGGTGAATTTGGTGGCCTCGACCTTGAGGAAGGGCGCGCCGGCGAGCCGGGCGAGGCGGCGGGAGATTTCCGTCTTGCCGACGCCGGTGGGGCCGATCATCAGGATGTTCTTGGGCAGCACTTCCTCGCGCAGCTGGCCTTCCAGCTGCTGGCGCCGCCAGCGGTTGCGCAGGGCGATGGCAACCGCCCGCTTGGCCTTGTGCTGGCCAACGATGTAGCGGTCGAGTTCGGAGACGATTTCGCGGGGCGAGAAGCTGGTCATGATGATGCAATATGTGTGGTGAGAAGGGCGTTCGGATGCGGCAGGCGCCGCGCGAAACGGGCCGGGAGCAGGGCGAGCACGGCCCGGCGCAGCGGATGCCACAAGGCGCTGAGCAGCAGGATGAAGGCGCCGAGCACGAATATGGTCAGCGGCGTCGTGCTGCCGGCAAAGCCGCTGCCCTTCATGAGCGAGGCAAAGGCAAGGCCGGCATAGGCGAGACCGGAGACCAGCAGCGCGCGGCGGTCGATCAGCACCGCGACCACGCCGAGCCCGGCGAACACCGCGAGTATCGGCAGCGCGCTTCCCTCGCCGGGCGCGCCGTCCGGCCAGATGAATCCGCGGATCAGCGGATGCACGATCATCGGCGCCGCCAGCAGATGCAGCCAGAAGGCGATGTCGGTGCGCCGCGTGAGCCGCTGCGGATCGCTCATGTCGAAGCGCATCGCGAGGGCGAAGACGCAGAGGCCGCAGACCATGAGCACCGGATTGATCGCGGCCGCGAGGCCGCCGGGTGCCGCGGCAGCCACGAGGCCGACCACGACCGAGACCAGAGCGGCGGCCGCGGCGGCGATGGTGATCGGCACCCGAAAGCGCCAATAATGCAGCATTGCGGCCGCCAGCGTCGCCAGTCCGGCCAGCACCAGCACCAGCGGATTCTCGCCGAGCGACAGGAGGCTCGGGATGAGGGGCGGGATGACGCCGAGCCATGTGGACGACGCCATGAACACCGATGCGCAGAACACCACCAGCAGCACGATGCTGGGCAGGGCCATGCGCTGCACGCGGGTGAAGAATTCCGCCAGCAGCCAGCTGGCCACGCCGATGACGGCCCACATGCCGGCAGCGCCGAGCGCCTCGCCGAAATAGCTCAGCGCGCCGAGGAACAGCGCCAGCCCGATGGTGACGAAGATGTCGCCGAAGCCGGTGATGAAGCGCAGCCGCTCGTCGTCGTCCGGCTGCGGGAGGACGGCATCCGTGCCGGGCGCCAGCTCCGCCTCCAGCGCGCGCAGGCTTTCCGCCTGGTCCGGCGTGATGACGCCGCGCTCGGTGGCGATGAGGACGGTGCGGTCCGAGATGGTCACCCGATCGTCTCCACCACGACATTGTGGTTGGTATAGATGCAGATATCGGCGGCGATGCCGAGAGACTTGCGAACGATCGCCTCTGCGTCCTGCCCGCTATCGGCGAGCGCGCGGGCGGCCGCCAGCGCGAAGCCGCCGCCCGAACCGATGGCGGCGATGCCGTTCTCAGGCTCCAGCACGTCGCCGGTGCCGGTCAGCACGAGGGAGATGTTGGCATCCGCCACGATCATCATCGCTTCCAGCCGGCGCAGATAGCGGTCGGTGCGCCAGTCCTTGGCGAGCTCGACGGCCGCGCGCTGCAGTTGGCCGGGATACTGCTCCAGCTTGGTCTCCAGCCGCTCGAACAGGGTGAAGGCATCCGCCGTGGCGCCGGCGAAGCCGCCGATCACGTCGCCCTTGCCGAGCCGGCGTACCTTGCGGGCGTTGGATTTCATCACCGTATTGCCGAGCGTCACCTGCCCGTCGCCGCCAATGGCGACACGCCCGCCGGCGCGGACGGAGACGATGGTGGTGCCGTAAATCGTATCGGGAGAATGGGACATTTAGGGCTCCGGTCGAGAGCCCTTACTTAAGGCCTGAAAACGCCCGCGCAACACGCCGGCCGCCGGTATCGGCTGCCGTGCGTCGGCATATGGCCTTGCAACACGTTAGCTGCTAAGACGCGCGCTCTTTCGGGAGCCTCTCGCCATGCGCACGGCCAGCATCACCCGCGCCACCAAGGAAACGCAGATCCGCCTCTCCGTCGATCTCGACGGCACGGGGAAGGGCACGATCGGGACCGGCGTCGGCTTCTTCGACCACATGCTGGACCTGCTGGCCCGCCATTCGCGCATCGACATGGAGATCGAGGCCAAGGGCGACCTGCACATCGATTTCCACCACACGGTGGAGGATGTCGGCATCGCGCTCGGCCAGGCGGTGAAGACGGCGCTCGGCGACATGCGCGGCGTCACGCGCTACGCCAGCCTGCATCTGCCGATGGACGAGACGCTGACCCGCGTGGCGCTCGATATTTCCGGCCGCCCCTTCCTGGTGTTCCGCACGGAGTTTGCGGTGCCGAAGATCGGCGAGTTCGACACCGAGCTGGTGCGCGAGTTCTTCCAGGCCTTTGCGATGAATGCCGGGCTGACGCTGCATGTCGAGACTCTGTATGGCGTCAACGCGCACCATATAGCGGAGAGCTGCTTCAAGGGGCTGGCCCGCGCTCTGCGCGCGGCGGTGGCCATCGATCCGGCGGCAGTGGGGGAAATCCCCTCCACCAAGGGCAGCCTTGGCGGCTGAACGCACAAGGCTGAGGGAACCCATGGCGGTCTGGACGGTCTTCGAGCCCGAGGAAGCAGGCGAACGGCGCACCACCCTGCACTGGGCGGATGGCTGCGTCTTCATACCCGAGCGCCTGTCGCGGAGCGCGCTCCTCCTCGCGCCGCTGGTACTGCTGCGCCACCGCCTGTGGCTGGCCTTCATCGTCTATGCGCTGGTGCAGGGCGCCCTGGTCGCCGCCATTATCGGCCTCGACCTGGACGGCGCGGCCTTTGCGCTGCTGCTGGTTTCCCATATCGCCGTTGCCGTGGACCTGCCGGGCCTGCGCCGTGCCAAGCTCGCCGGCAAGGGCTATGAGGAGGCAGGCTGCGTGGTGGCGCCGAAGCTGGAGGCCGCCGAACAGCGCTATTTCGATGCCCGGCTCGGCAATGTCATGGTCTCAAGCCCGCCGCCGCCTCCCAGCGCCCGCATCCATGCTGCGGCGCGTCCGGTCACGGCTGGCGTGCTGGGCCTATTCCCGGAGGCCGCCCGATGACACCCCCCGCGCCCGTCGCCCTGATCGATTACGGCTCCGGCAATCTTCATTCCGCCGGCAAGGCGCTGGAGCGCGCCGCGCGCGAGGGCGGCAGCGGCAAGAGCGTGCTGGTGACCGCCGATCCCGAGGTGGTGCGCCGGGCCGATCGCATCGTGCTGCCCGGCGTCGGCGCCTATGCCGATTGCCGGCGCGGGCTCGATGCGGTGCCTGGCATGGTGGAGGCGCTGACCGAGGCGGTCATGGAGCGCGGCCGGCCGTTCCTCGGCATCTGCGTCGGTCTCCAGCTCATGGCGACGCGCGGGCTGGAGCACGGCATCACGCAGGGGCTGGGCTGGATCGACGGCGACGTGGTCAAGATCGAGCCCGCCGACCCCGCCCTGAAGATTCCGCATATGGGTTGGAACTCGCTTGATGTGGCGCGCCCGCACCCGCTGCTGGCAGGCATCCCCACCGGAGAGGGCGGGCTCGACGCCTATTTCGTCCATTCCTACCACCTCCATGCCGCGCGTCCGGGCGACGTGATCGCGACGACCTCCTATGGCGGCGCCATCACCGCCATGGTCGGGCGCGACAATATCGCCGGAACGCAGTTTCATCCCGAGAAGAGCCAGCGCCTTGGCCTCGCTTTGCTCGCCAATTTCCTGAAATGGACGCCGTGATTCTTTTTCCCGCCATCGATCTCAAGGACGGCAAGTGCGTGCGCCTGCAGCAGGGCGACATGGCACGCGCCACCATCTTCAACCATGATCCCGCCCAGCAGGCGGCGCAGTTCGAGGCGCAGGGCTTCCGCTATCTGCACATCGTCGATCTCGACGGTGCCTTCGCCGGCCAGCCGGTGAACGCGGGCGCGGTGGAGCGCATTCTGGAAGCCGTCGGCATGCCGGTGCAGCTCGGCGGCGGCATACGCGATCTCGCCCGCGTGGAAGATTGGCTGGAAAAGGGCATCACCCGTGTCATCCTCGGCACGGCGGCGGTGCGCGACCCGGACTTTGTCAAAGAAGCGGCGCGCCGGTTTCCCGGCCGTGTCGCGGTGGGGCTGGACGCCAAGGACGGGCGCGTCGCCGTGGAAGGCTGGGCGGAGACGAGCGACCTGACGGCGCTGGAACTGGCGCAGCGCTTCGAGGATGCCGGCGTCGCCGCCATCATCTACACCGACATCGACCGTGACGGCCTGCTGAAGGGCCTCAATCTCGACGCCACCATCGCCTTGGCCGAGGCCATTTCCATCCCGGTCATCGCCTCGGGCGGGCTCGCCTCGCTCGACGACGTGAAGGCGCTGCTGGAACCGCGCGCGGCGAAGCTGGAAGGCGCCATCACCGGCCGGGCGCTTTATGACGGGCGGCTCGACCCGCGCGCCGCGCTGGCGCTGGTCGCCGGGCTGCCGGCATGAAGAACGCATCCGCTCGCGGGGATTCCATGCTCAAGGTGCGCGTCATTCCCTGCCTCGACGTGAAGGACGGCCGGGTGGTCAAGGGCGTCAAATTCGTTGATTTGCGCGACGCCGGCGATCCGGTGGAGGCGGCCAAGGCTTATGATGCGGCCGGGGCGGACGAACTCTGCTTCCTCGACATCACCGCCAGCGTCGAAGCCCGCAGCACCCTGATCGACGTGGTGAGCCGCACCGCCGAACAATGCTTCATGCCGCTCACCGTCGGCGGCGGCGTGCGTACGGTGGAAGACATCCGCGCGCTGCTCAATGCCGGCGCCGACAAGGTGTCGATCAACACGGCAGCGGTGAACCGGCGGGAATTCGTGCGCGAGGCGGCTACGAAGTTCGGCGAGCAGTGCATCGTCGTCGCCATCGATGCCAAGAAGGTGTCGGCGGAGGGCGAGCCCGACCGCTGGGAGATCTTCACCCATGGCGGGCGCAACCGCACCGGCCTCGACGCCATCGACTATGCACGGGAGGTCGTGGCGCTCGGCGCTGGCGAAATCCTGCTCACCTCCATGGACCGCGACGGCACCGGCGAGGGGTTCGACCTCGCCTTGACGCGCGCCATCTCCGATGCCGTGACCGTGCCGGTCATCGCCTCCGGAGGCGTCGGCACGCTCGATCATCTGGTGGACGGCATCCGCGAGGGCGGGGCCTCCGCAGTGCTGGCGGCCTCGATCTTCCATTTCGGCACCTTCACCATCGGTGCTGCCAAGGAGGCACTTGCCGAGGCCGGGCTTCCCGTCCGCATCGGCGGTGGCGATCTCGAAGGAGCCGGACAGTGACCGAGACAGCCGCCCGCGTCACGCTCGAGGAACTCGCCGCCATCGTCGCCCGCCGCGCCAATGGCGAGGGCGAGGCTTCCTATACGCGCGCCCTCATCGCCAAGGGCGTCGCCAAATGCGCCCAGAAGCTCGGGGAGGAAGCGGTCGAGACGGCGCTGGCGGCTGTCGGGTCCGATACCAAAGCCGTCGTTTCGGAAAGCGCCGATCTTCTCTACCATCTGGTCGTGCTGCTCCAGGCGCGCGGCGTGTCGCTGGAAGACGTGTATGCGGAACTGGGCCGCCGGACGAACCAGTCCGGCCTCGAGGAAAAGGCGTCCCGGCCCAAGGGCTGAGGCCATTTCGGCCGCAGCGGCGGAACTGCCGCTGCGCGGTATCACGCCTTGTCCTAAAGTGGTATACCGTCGACCAACGCTTGGCGCTTTGAATGTCCGGGCGAGCCGGGAAACGCTGCCATGGATGTGAAGCTCGACGGAGCGGGGCTCTCGCCCTTCCGCAATTTCAGCCGCGCCGAATGGGCGGCCTTGCGTGCCGATACGCCCCAGCCGCTGAAGGCGGACGAGATCCAGCGTCTGCAGGGTCTCAATGATCGGCTGTCGATCCCCGAGATCGAAGAAATCTATCTGCCGCTTTCGCGTCTTCTGTCGATCTATGTCGGCGCGACGCAGAAGCTGTTCCGGCAGATGCAGAAGTTTCTCGGCCCCGAGCAGAACGGCAAGATGCCCTACATCATCGGTGTGGCCGGCTCGGTGGCGGTGGGAAAGTCCACCACCGCGCGCGTGCTGCAGGCGCTGCTGGCGCGCTGGCCGAACACGCCGAAGGTCGCGCTTATCACCACGGACGGCTTTCTCCTGCCCAACGCCATTCTGGAGCAGGAAGGGCTGATGGGCCGCAAGGGCTTTCCCGAAAGCTACGACCTGCCGGCGCTGCTGCATTTCCTCACCGACATCAAGGCCGGGCGGCGGCCGGTGCGGGCGCCGGTGTACAGCCATTTCGCCTATGACGTGACGCCGAACGCCACCATCGAGGTCGACCAGCCCGACATCCTCATCGTCGAAGGGCTCAACGTGCTGCAGACCAGCCGCCCGCCAAAGGACGGCAAGGGCATTCCGTTCGTCTCCGACTTCTTCGACTTCAAGGTGTATATCGACGCCGACGAGACGATCCTTGAGCGCTGGTATGTCGAGCGCTTCATGCGGCTGCGCGAAACCGCGTTCCGCGACCCGAAGGCCTATTTCCACCGCTATTCCAGCTTCACCGATGCCGAGGCCGATGCCACCGCGCGCGCCATCTGGCGCTCCATCAACCTGGTGAATCTGCGCGAGAATGTCCTGCCCACCCGCCAGCGCGCCGATCTCATCCTGCGCAAGGGCGGCGACCACGAGGTCGAACTGGTCTCGCTGAGGAAGCTCTGACGGTGGCGCCGGTCGAGATCGTGCCCGGCTGCCTCTACTGGCCCGGCTGGCTGGACCGGGCGGGCCAGGAAGCGCTGGCCGCCGAGCTGCGCACCATCCTCGCCAAGGCGCCGCTGTTCGTGCCGCGCATGCCGCGCACCGGCAAGCCGTTTTCGGTGCGCATTTCGAGCTGCGGCCCGCTGGGCTGGGTGTCGGACATTGCGGGCTATCGCTACCAGGCCACCCATCCGGAAACCGGAGAGGCGTGGCCGCCATTGCCGCCGCTGCTGACCCGCGCCTGGGCGGAACTGGCGGGTTCGCCGCTGGAGCCGGAGGCGTGCCTGATCAACTGGTACGCGCCCGACGCCCGGATGGGATTGCATCAGGACCGCGACGAGGACGAGTTCTCCGCGCCGGTTCTCTCGCTCTCCCTGGGCGATACGGCCGTCTTCCGCATCGGTGGCACGGCCCGCAAGGACCCCACCCGCTCCATCCGTCTGGCCTCGGGCGATGCGCTGCTGCTGTCGGGCCCGGCGCGGCTGGCCTTTCACGGCGTCGATCGCATCGTGCCCGAGACCTCGACCCTGCTGAAGCAGCCCGGCCGCATCAATCTGACGTTACGGCGGGTACGTCGGGCCGAGCTGGGCGAAATTCGGCCTTGATGAACACGCAGAAAGGGCGAAGTTACGGTTTCCGTAAGCCCGAAGGATTGCGAATGCGCCTTTTTGCCCGCCTTGCTGCCTCTCTTGCCGCCGCTGCCCTTTCCCTGACAGTGCTCGGCCTGCCCGCCTCGGCCCAGACGGTCTTCGCCAATGACGGCACGATCGGCATGGTTCCGCCCGAGGGCATGGTGGCCGTTCCCGGCGTGCCTGGCTTCCAGGATCGCGCCGCGAGTGCGTCCATTCTCATCCTGGAAATGCCCAAGCTCGCCTTTAGCGAGATCACCGGAAATTTCGCACCGGATGAACTCAAGAAGCAGGGCGTGACCGTCGAGGAGAAGCGCGACGTCACGCTCGCCGACGGCGTTCCTGCGGTGCTGCTGAAGGGCTACCAGACGGTCGGCGCCGATGCGCTGAAGAAATGGATCCTCATCGCCGGCGGCAAGGACCAGACCGGCATGGTGACGGTGCAGTTCCCCGAAGCCTCCACTGGCCGCTACCCGGACGCGAAGGTCGAGGATGCCCTGAAGACCGTGGTCTTCCGTGCCCCGCCGAGCACCGAGGAGATGCTCGCCAAGCTGCCGTTCACCCTGGGCGATCTGGCCGGCTATAAGGTGATGAAGGTCGTGGGCACCAGCGCCGTTCTGCTCACCAAGAACGAGGCTGGCGGGGCGGAGCCGCAGAGTCAGTCCTTCTTCATCGTCGCCGCCGGCCCGGGAGAAATCCGCGAGGATGATCGCGAGGGCGTGGCCAAACGGGCGATCTCCAGCGTTCCGGGCGTCAAGGAACTGCGCATCGAGCGCGGCGGCCCGCTGCGCATCGGCGGCCAGCCCGGCTTCGAGCTGATCGGCAATGCGGCCGACCAGCAGACCGGCAAGCCGGTGAAGGTGGCGCAGTGGCTCAGCTTCGGCCGGAACGGCTATCTGCGCATGGTCGGCGTGGCGCCTACCGAGAACTTCGACAGTGATTACGGCGCCATGCGCGGCGTGCGCGACGGCGTGTCGATGCGCTGACAAAAAAGGGCCCCACCGGGGCCCTTTCTACATCTGCCGGTCAAGCAGGGGCTCAGGCTTCCGAGCCCGGCGTTTCGGCCGGCGCAACCTTCGGGCCGCCCTTGGAGACGCCGACCAGCGCAGGACGCAGCACCCGATCGCCCAGCTTGTAGCCGGGCTGGATCACCTGCACGACGGTGCCGGTGGGAACCTCCGCATTGGGCACCTCGAACATCGCCTGATGCATGTTCGGGTCGAACTTGGCGCCCTCCGCCTCGATCCGCGCGACGCCATGCTTGGTCAAGGTGTGGGTGAGGGCGCGGCTGGTCAGGTCGATGCCGTCGAGCAGCGTCTTGAGCGTGCCCTCGGCCTTTTCGCGGGCGTCCGCGTCGATCGCGCCCAGCGCCCGCTCGAAGTCGTCCGCCACGGTGACGATGTCGCGGGCAAAGCCGGTGATGCCGTAGACCTTGGCGTCCGCCACCTCGCGCTCGGCACGGCGGCGCACATTGTCGGCCTCGGCGAAGGCGCGCAGGAACTTGTCCTTCAGGGCAACGATCTCAGCCTCCAGACGCTCCTTTTCGGCCGCGAACTGGGCGGCGAGGTCGTCCGGCGCGGCCGCAGCGCCGTGCTCGGCGTCGACAGTCTGATCGGCCATTTCGGGCTGATCAGCCGGAGTGCGGTTCTCGTCGCTCATGAATACCTCGTCGAAGAATGAACAGGTCCGGCGGCAAGCCGCGCGGACGCCCGCCATATCGGGTTGGACAGCGCAAAAATCAAGCCGCGTCAATCCCCGGCCCGGCAAGGACACGGCTCACCACGCGGGCGGTGAAGTCGACCATCGGCACGATGCGGGCGTAGTTCAGGCGCGTCGGGCCGATGACGCCGAGAACGCCCACCACCCGTCCCTGCCCGTCGCGATAGGGTGCCACGATGGTGGAGGAGCCCGAGAGCGAGAACAGCTTGTTCTCCGAGCCGATGAAGATGCGCAGTCCCTGCGCGTCCTCGGCCCGGCCGAGCAGATCGACCACTTCCTGCTTGGCTTCTAGGTCGTCGAACAGCAGGCGCACCCGCTCCAGATCCTCGATGGCGCGGAGATCGTGCAGCAGCCGCGTCTGCCCGCGCACGATCAGCCGCCGGTCGGCCTTCTCGCCGCCGGACCAGCTGGCCATGCCGCTCTCGACCACCCGGGCGGTAACCTCGTCGAGCTCGGCGCGGCGGGCGGCCAGCGTGCGCTCCACTTCGGTGCGCAGCTCGGCCAGCGTGCGCCCGCGGGTCAGCGACGAGAGGAAGTTGGTCGCCTCCACCAGCGCCGAGGACGGCAGGCCCTTGGGCAGCGGCACGAGGCGGTTCTCGACCTCGCCATCGTCGGAAACGAGGATCAGCAGCGCGCGGGTGGCGTCGAGCGGCACGAATTCGATGTGCTTGAGCCGCACATCGGTTTTGCCGGTGGTCACGACGCCGGCGCCGCGCGACAGGCCGGAGAGCAGATTGGAAGCCTCCGCCAGCACCCCGTCCACCGTCTGCGCGCGGGCGGCGGCGCGCACCTGCGTCTCGATCGAGTTGCGCTCGTCCTCCGACACGTCGCCGATTTCCAGCAGCGCATCAACGAAGAAGCGGAGCCCGCGCTCGGTCGGCAGCCGCCCGGCGCTGGTGTGCGGGGCGAAGATGAGCCCTGCCGCCTCGAGGTCCGCCATCACGTTGCGCACCGAGGCCGGCGACAGCGTCATCGGGATGAGGCGGGAGATGTTGCGCGAGCCGGCAGGCTCGCCCGTCGCCAGATAGGTCTCGACGATCTGCCGGAAGATCTCGCGCGAGCGCTCGTCGAGCCGGGCGAGCGAGGGGGCATTGGCGGACAGAAAGGGATCGAGGGGCATGGACACTCCGAGCCGCTGCCCCGGAAGCGGGAGCACGGCTCCCTACTATCTGTTCTCTCTGCCCGCCTGTTCAAGCCGCAATGATGCCGGAGCGGCCTTAAGCACGGAGCCGACACGAAAACGCCGCCGCTCCCGGTGGGGAACGGCGGCGTTTGGCACCTTCCGCCGCCTGAGCGGCGCGGCAATCAGAACTTGTAGCTGACGCCGGCGCGGACCACGTCGAGCGTGTTGTCGAAACGGGCCCGTTCATTTTGGATGTTGGTGTGGGTCTCGTCGCCGAGATCGATGTGCAGGTACTCGACGCGCAGCAGCCACGCATCCGTGAGGGCGTATTCCACGCCGCCGCCGACCACCCAGCCGACATTGGTGCTGGAGCCGGAGACCGACGAGTTCCTGTCGAGAAGCCCGTCATCGGTATCGCCATAGCCGACCTTCACCTTGCCGAAGGCCACGCCGCCCGTGACATAGGGCAGGAACCGGTCGATGGCGTAACCGAGGCGGCCGCGCACGGTGCCGTACCAGTCGACCTTGGCGGAGAAGATGTCGTCCGAATCGTCGATGCCGGTCTTGGTCTTGTCGATATCGAGATAGGCGAGATCCGCCTCGACGCCGAGCACGACATTATTGTCGAACTGGTAGTTGAAGCCGATCTGGCCGCCGACCGTGAAGCCGTTCTGCTTGTTCTTGGCATGCAGGCCCTCGTCGAGGACGGCATTGTAGGAGTTGTCCTGGACCTCGGTCTCCGACCACGCCCAGCCGGCATTGGCGCCGATGTAGAAGCCGGTCCAGCTGAACACCGGCACCACCGCCACCGGGGCCTTGGTGGGGTAGGACATGTCGGCAGCAAAAGCGCCGGTGCCAGCAAGAAGAGCGGCGGCAAACGCGGCGGAGCCGAAAAGACGAGACATGGGATGAACTCCGGACAGACGCGCTGTGTGAATCTCTTCTCGGTATTTCAAAGAGACAGGGGTGCGGATAGTGCTGGAAAGCAACACGTCGGCTTCATGTGACGCCAAACCCGGCGTTCCATTCCCCGGTTACCGCCCCTTGCCGGGAATGGTGGGACGCACGTAAAAGGGCAGCGAACAAAAAGGAGAAAAGTCCATGCGCCCTTCCCGCCGCCAGCCCGACGAGATGCGAGCCGTGAGCTTCGAGCGCGGCGTGCTGCGCCATGCCGAAGGTTCCTGCCTGGTGAAATTCGGCGAAACTCATGTGCTGGTGGCCGCCACATTGGAAGAGCGCCTGCCGCCCTGGCTCAAGGGACAGGGCCGCGGCTGGGTGACGGCCGAATATGGCATGCTGCCGCGCGCCACCCACGACCGTACGCGCCGCGAAGCCTCAGCCGGCAAGCAGTCCGGCCGCACGCAGGAAATCCAGCGCCTCATCGGCCGCTCGCTGCGCGCCGTGGTCGATCTCGAAAAGCTCGGCGAGCGCCAGATCACCATCGATTGCGACGTGATCCAGGCCGATGGAGGCACCCGCACCGCTTCCGTCACCGGGGCGTGGATCGCGCTGCATGATTGCCTGAGCTGGATGAAGTCGCGCGGCATGCTGCCGACCATCCCGCTGCGCGACCATCTCGCCGCCGTCTCCTGCGGCATCGTTGACGGCGAGCCGCGCCTCGACCTCGACTATGCCGAGGATTCGGACGCCCATACCGACGTCAATTTCGTCATGACCGGCTCGGGCGGCTTCGTCGAGATCCAGGGCACTGCCGAGAAGACGCCGTTCTCGCAGGCCGAGTTCGACGCCATGCTCGGCCTTGCCCGCAAGGGCGTCGGCAAGCTGGTCGACCTGCAGAAGCTGGCCGTGGCATGAGTGCAGAGCACCACCGCCGGCTGGAAGGCCGCGTCATCATCGCCACCCACAATCCCGGCAAGCTGGAGGAGATGGCCGGCCTGCTGGCGCCGTACGGTATTGACGTGGTCTCGGCCGGCGAACTCGGCCTGCCGGAACCGGAGGAGACCGGCCTCACCTTTACCGAGAACGCCCGCATCAAGGCGATCGCCGCCGCCGATGCTGCCGGGCTGCCGGCCTTTGCCGACGATTCCGGCCTGTGCGTCGATGCGCTGGGCGGTGCGCCGGGGCTCTATACGGCCCGTTGGGCCGGGCCGGAAAAGGACTTCATGGCGGCGATGACCCGCGTCGAGGAGGAGCTTCGCGAGGCCAATGCCGAGCTGCCCGACCTGCGCCGCGCCCATTTTATCTCGGCTCTGTGCCTTGCCTGGCCGGATGGCCATGTCGAGGATTTCGAGGGCGTGGTGAACGGCACGCTGGTGTGGCCGCCGCGCGGCCCGGCCGGCTTCGGCTATGATCCCATGTTCCAGCCGGACGGCCAGCCGGAAGACAACCTGCGTACTTTCGGCGAGATGACCGGCGCCGAGAAGCACGGCCTGCCGCCGCTCGGCCGGGGCCTGTCGCATCGCGCCCGGGCCTTCATGTCGCTGGCGCAGGCCTGCCTCGGGGCGAGCTTTGACTGAGCGCGCCCCGGCGCCGCCCCCGGTCGATCCCGGATTCGGCGTCTATGTGCACTGGCCATTCTGCAAGGCCAAATGCCCCTATTGCGACTTCAACTCGCATGTCCGCCACGCCCCGCCCGACCAGGCGCGCTTCGTCGCCGCCTTCAAGGCCGAGATCGCCCATACGCGGATCCGCATCGGCCAGCGCCGCACCCATAGCGTGTTCTTCGGCGGCGGCACGCCCTCGCTGATGGAGCCGGGCACGGTGGGGGCGATCCTCGACGCCATCGACGCGGCCTGGCCGCTCGACGCCGGGGCCGAGGTGACGCTGGAGGCCAACCCTACCAGCGTGGAGGCGGGCCGCTTCCGCGGCTATCGCGCGGCCGGCGTCAACCGCGTCTCGCTGGGTGTTCAGGCTTTGGACGACGCCTCGCTCCGGGCCCTGGGGCGCATGCACACGGCGCAGGAGGCGCTGGGCGCGGTGGCGGTGGCGCGCGCGGCCTTCGAGCGCGTGTCCTTCGATCTTATCTATGCCCGGCCCGGCCAGAAGCCGGAGGACTGGGCACGGGAACTCGGCCGCGCCATCGACGAAGGCTGCGAGCATCTCTCGCTCTACCAGCTCACCATCGAGGACGGCACGCCCTTCGCCGCGCTGCACCGCGCCGGCAAGCTCATCGTGCCGGAGGACGACGTCTCCCGCGCCCTGTGGGACGTGACGCAGGAGACCACCCGGGCCGCCGGCCTTCCCGGCTATGAGGTTTCCAACCACGCCCGTCCCGGCGCCGAGAGCCGGCACAACCTGCTCTATTGGCGCTACGGCGAATATGCCGGCATCGGACCCGGCGCGCATGGGCGGCTCGACACGCCGGAGGGGCGCGTCGCCACCTCCACCGAGCGCGGGCCGGAAGACTGGGTGGGGCGCGTCGAAGCGGCCGGCCATGGCGTCACCGTCGACGAGGCGCTCAGCCGCACCGAACAGGCCGACGAATATCTGCTGATGGGGCTGCGGCTGCTGGAGGGCATCGACACCGGCCGCTTTGCCCGGCTGGCGGGGCGCCCCTTCGACCCGGCGCGGGTGGCGGCGCTGCTGCAAGACGGCATGATCGAGCAGCTGCCGGATGAGCGCCTGCGCGCCACCGCCCTCGGCCTGCCGGTGCTCGACGCCATCGTCGCCGACCTGGCGGCGTGAGTGCTCCTATCAGCCCTGCGCGAAGCTGCGGGGGGCGGGGCTGACGATTTGCGTGGTGCCGCTGGAAATCTGCATCACCGCCAGCCCGCGCTGGTTGGTGCCATCGGCGCGGAAGCGGAAGATGCCGTCGACGCCGGCGAAGCCCGAGGGGTTCTGGATCGCCGCATCGGTGATGCCGGTCTCGCCATAGCCGTTCACCAGCGCCGCCATTAGCGACACCGCGTCATGCGACAGCGTGGTGGTGCGCACCGGCTCGCGGCCGAAGCGCGCCCGGTAGCGTGCGGCGAAGGCGCGGAAGCCGGCGGGATCGGGCGCGGCGAAGATGCCGCCATTCACTGCCGGGTTGGCGAACAGCTTCGCATCGTCCCACAGGCCGGTGCCGATGAGCTGCTTGCCGCCGAGGCTGACGCCGGCCGCCGCCATGGCCTGCAGGATCTGCGGCACGGTGTCGGCGGCATCGGGCAGGAACACCGCATCGGCCTGCGCTACCGAGGCGGCGAGACGGCGCGCGGCTTCCGCGTACTGGCCGGCGCCATAGCGCTCCAGCCCGACGACGCGCCCGCCGACGGCCGGCACGGTCTCGCGGAAGGCGGCCTCGACCACCGAGCCATAGGCGTTGTCCGGCACCAGCCCGGCGAAGGAGCGCCGTCCATTGGCGGCGGCATAGCGGATCGCCCGCTCGACATCGGTCTGCGGCAGGAAGCTGAGAAGATAGACGCCCTGCGTCGCCACATTGGTGTCGGTGGAGAAGCCGACCAGCGGCACGCCGCGCTGCCGCGCCACCTGGCCGGCGGCGCCGACGGAATGGGCGAAGAGCGGGCCGATGATCGCCCGGGCGCCCTCGTCCAGGGCCTGCTGGGCCGCCGCCTGGGCGCCCGGCCCGGTGCCGCCGTCGTCCTTGACGATCAGCCGGATGCGGGCGCCGGCAAATTCCGACAGCGCCATCTCCGCCGCATTGCGCAGCGAGAGGGCCACTGCGCCGGCATTGCCGCTGGCGCCGAGCGGCAGGATGAGGGCGATGGGCGTGCCGCTGCCGAGGCCGGCATTGGGGTCTGGCGGCAGGGCCGGCGCGGGGAGCGCCGCCTGGGGCGCCCCGACCTCCGGCCCGGAGGAACAGGCGGCCAAGGTCGCCGCCCCGGCCAGCATGAGGAAGCCGCGCCGGCTGGTCCGGGCGAGGCGTCTGCGGATGGCGGCCGTGTCCTTCGCGTTCATGCGGTGCGTTCGGCTCGGCTGTGCGCCCGCCCCACTGGCCGACGTCTCCACACCTTTTTAGGACGGGGCAGAACGCCCTGTCACCTTGCGGCCGCCCGCACGGGCCGTGTGGGGCAACATATCCACGCGTTCGGGCGCGTTTTCCGGCGGAGCGCGCCTTTCGGGCATCGGCCACGTGAGGCATGACGCCAAGGCCGGCGCTCTCTACAATAGCCCGATCATGATGCCTTCACCCGACACAGCTTCTCCCGAGCCCAGTCCTGCCCGCAGCTTCCGCATCGGTGCGCACAGCCTTCCCGCCGGGCGCCCGCAGCCGGGGCTGTACATCGTCGCCACGCCGATCGGCAATCTCGGCGACGTCACGCTGCGCGCCCTGGAGACCTTGGCCGGCGCCGACCTGATCGCCTGCGAGGACACCCGCATCACCCGGCGCCTGCTGGAGCGTTACGGTATCGAAACGAAGCTCGTGGCCTATCATGACCACAATGCCGAACAGGCGCGGCCTCGTCTGCTGGCGCGTCTGGCGGAAGGCGGCGTGGTGGCGCAAGTCTCCGATGCCGGCACGCCGCTGGTTTCCGATCCCGGCTACAAGCTGGTGGCGGCGGCGATCGAGGCGGGGCACCGGGTGATTCCGCTGCCGGGCGCCTCGGCCAGCCTGGCGGCGCTGGTGGCGGCCGGGCTGCCGACCGACCGCTTCTTCTTCGAGGGCTTCCTGCCGGCCAAGAGCGGCGCCCGCCGCACCCGCATCAGCGAGCTGAAGACCCTGCCGGCGACGCTCATCCTCTATGAGAGCGGCCCGCGCCTGCCGGAGAGCCTCGCCGATCTCGCCGAGGGCCTTGGGCCGCGTCCGGCGGCGGTGTGCCGGGAACTCACCAAGACCTTCGAGGAGGCGCGGCGCGACACGCTGGACGAACTCGCCGCCTTCTATGCGCAGGCCGGTCCGCCCCGGGGTGAAATCGTGCTGGTGATCGGCCCGCCGGGCGCGCAGGAATCCAGCGAGGCCGATCTCGACGCCGCGCTGAAGACCGCGCTGGCCAGCCTCTCGGTCAAGGATGCGGCGGCGGCGGTGGCCACCGCGACCGGGCTTCCCCGCCGCGCCGTCTATGCCCGCGCGCTCGCCCTGCAGGGCGGCGATGGCTGACGAGGCGTCGCCGGGTGCACTGAAGGAGCGCGCCCGGGCGCGCCGCCAAGCCGCCTTCACCCGTGGGATGGCGGCGGAAGCCGCCGCTGCGGCGCTGTTCGAGGCCGAGGGTTTTGCCATCCTGCACCGGCGGGTGCGCACGCCGCGCGGCGAAATCGACCTGGTGGCAAGGCGCGCCGACCTGCTGGTGTTCATTGAGGTGAAGGCGCGCGCCTCGCTGCGTTCCGCAGCCGAATCCATCCTGGCGCGGCAGCGCCGGCGCATTGTCGGCGCGGCGGAAATCTTCCTGTCGCGCCACCCCGAGCTTGCCGGGCTCGACATGCGGCTTGATGTCGTGCTGGTCGCTCCCGGCGCGCGACCGCTGCACCTGCCCGGCGCCTTCGAAGCTGAATGACGCGGCGCCCGTGGCGCGGCACGGCGCAAGCGATTAAAAGGGGTGAACGCCAAGCGACCTCGTGTCTGGCTGGCTCCCACCTGTCGCAGACGGAATCCCCATGAGCCTTAACGTCGCCGTCCAGATGGACCCGATCGACCGCATCAATATTGCGGGCGATTCCGCCTTCGCCCTCATGCTGGAAGCGCAGGCGCGCGGCCACGCGCTTTCCTACTACACCACCGACCGCCTCGCGATGCGCGACGGCGAGGTGTTCGCCACCGTGCAGCCGCTGGAGGTGCGCGACGTGAAGGGCGACCACTTCGCGCTCGGCGACGCGCACCGGGTGCGGCTCGACACGTTCGACGTGATCCTGATGCGGCAGGATCCGCCCTTCGACCTGAACTACATCACGGCGACGCATCTTCTGGAGCGCATCCATCCCCGGACATTGGTGGTGAACGACCCCGCCCATGTGCGCAACGCGCCGGAGAAAATCTTCGTCACCGAATTTCCCGATCTGATGCCGCCGACGCTGATCACCCGCGATCTCGAGGAGATCAAGGCGTTCCGCGAGGAGTTCGGCGACATCGTCATGAAGCCGCTCTACGGCCATGGCGGCGCCTCGGTGTTTCGCCTCACCCGCGACGATCTGAATTTCGGCTCGCTCTACGATTTGTTCGCCGCCACCTTCCGCGAGCCCTGGGTCATTCAGCGCTTCATTCCCGAGGTGAGACATGGCGACAAGCGCATCATTCTGGTGGATGGCGTCTTCGCCGGTGCGGTGAACCGCGTGCCGAGCGAAGGTGATCTGCGTTCCAACATGGTGCGTGGCGGCGCGGCGGCGGAAACCGACCTGACGCAGCGCGAGCGCGAAATCTGCGAGCGGTTGGGGCCGGCGCTGCGTGCGCGGGGGCTTCTGCTCACCGGCATTGACGTGATTGACGGCAACCTCACCGAGATCAACGTCACCGCGCCAACGGGCATCCGCGCCATCAAGCGGATCGGCGGGCCCGATATCGCGGTGACGGTGTGGGACATGATCGAGGCGAAGCGAGCCTGAACCGCCGCGCAGCCTGCGCTAGCGGGTTTGTTTCGGCTCCAAAACGAAAAACGGCACCGCTTCTTTCTCGCGGTGCCGTTCGTCGTTCCGGGGAAATGGCTTAGTGGACGCTGAGCGTCACCAGCTCGTTCTGCATGGCATTGGCGATCGCCGCCTCGCGGCTGTCGGTCAGCATGATCGGCGTGCCGTCGGCGGCGTGAAGAGTGAACAGCGTCAAGCCAGGAGAGAGATGGGCCTGCGGGAACATCTCGGCCGCGTCTTCGGAGCGGATGGTGCGCAGATACGCAATATGCCCGCCACCCAGATTGGCGAAGTCCTCCGCCGTCAGGGCGCCGGCCAGTGCCGAACCGGCCGAGGCGGCGTCGATGTGAAATTCGTTGGTCATGGTCCGCAACTCCTCAACGTGCTGTCGAGAACGGCTTCGGGCTCCGTCACTCGTCCGTCGCTATGGTGATACGCCGGACGATGCGTTCCGGTTCCGGCCGAACCAGGTCAACCCAGAGGAGTCCGTTCTTCAGCTCGGCGCCGGTGACGCGCATGCCCTCGGCCAGCACGAAGATGCGCTGGAACTGGCGCGCGGCGATGCCACGGTGAAGGAAGACCCGCTCCGGATCCTCGGCCTGGCGGCCGCGGATGACCAACTCCTTCTCTTCCACGGTCACCTCCAGCTGCTCGCGGGTAAAGCCCGCGACGGCCAGGGTGATGCGGAGCCTTTCCGGCTGGTCCGGCGCTGCCACCCGCTCCACATTATAGGGCGGATAGCCGTCCGAACCTTTCATGACGCGGTCGAGCGCCCGCTCGACCTCGTCAAAGCCGAGCAGGAAGGGGCTCGACAGCGAGGGAATACGCGACATGCTCCCAAAGTCCTCTTGAAGCGACTTTGTGTGATGGGACCCCGTCAAGGCATCCCGTTGCGGACGATATGGGAGACCGGTTCGCTCCGCGCAAGACGCGGTTGCCGGGAGGCGCAACGCGGCGCGGGCGGTCGACGCCGCACCGTTGCCGATAGCCGGATTGCGAGAGGGGCCTGCGATCAGGCGGCGTGGCGTTCGCCGTTCACGCCGAAATGGTCGAGATAACGCGGGCTGATCTTCTCGACCGGCAGCACGATCAGCACATCGGTGGTGCCGAACTGGCGATCGACCACGGCGCCGCGGCCGATCTGCGCGCCGAGGCGCAGATAGCCCTTGATAAGCGGGGGCAGTGCCGCGAGCGCGGCCTTCGCGTCCAGCGCCTCCACCGACACGAGGTCCATCGAGGCGGCGCTGTGCGGCAGCGCCTCCGCCGCCCATTCCGGATCCGTCGGGGCGAAATGGTGGAGAAAGGCCAGCGGGCGGGCAAGGGCCTGCGGATCGACGCCCTCCAGGCTGGCGCAGCCGAACATCACGTCGATGCCGTGCCGGCGCACATAGGCCCAGATGCCGTGCCAGAGCAGCTCCACCGTGCGCTTGTTGCGGTAGGAGGCGAGCACGCAGGACCGTCCGAGCTCCAGGAAGCGCCGGTGGGGATGGCGTGCGAGCAGCGGGGCGATGTCGAACTCGCCGGCGGTGTAGAAGCCGCCGTGGCGGTTGGCGATGTCCTGCCGCAGCAGTCGGTAGGTGCCGACGACGCGGGGCACCCGGCGGCCGCGCACGGTGCGGCAGGACTCGTGGTCAAGAACCAGCAGATGGTCGCAAATGCCGTCAAAGGCATCGACATCGCGCCGCGCCAGCCGCATGGCGGCGGCGGGCGTGGCCGACATTTCCTCGTAGAACACTTCGTAGCGCAGGCGCTGGGCGCGGCGCACATCCGCCGCCGTCACCGCCAGCCGTACTTCCAGCGCGCCGATCCGTCCCAGCGCCGCGGGCCCCGGCTCGCTTCGGCTGCCGCGGTGGCGCACGCCTGAATAGGAGCGCAGCGCCGGAAGCAGGCGCGACGGGGCGAAGGCGGCGGGAACCAGCCGCAGCGGTGCGGCGCCGGGGGCCTTCTCCGGGCGCTTGCCGGTCGCGGCAGGGGAGAGAGAGCCCTTGGGGGTGAAAAAACTGCGCAACGCCATCAGGCTGGGCGCGGCGAGCGAGGCGGTCAGGGTGGCGACCCGCGAGGCCGGCGGCGTCTCGACCGTCCTATCGACGAGCATCTGCGTCATGACCGACCCCCCACGCTGCGTTCACTATAGCGCTTTGTGACAGGAATCACATTTCTCGGACGCCCATGTGACAGCGCACACCGCGCGGCATGGCCGGGCGGGATTGCACGGGCGATGGCCACGCCGGCGGGCGGAGCGCGAACTGGCATCACAATGATTCCGAGAGCCGGATCGCGCGCTAAGCGGGCATCCGTCACCCATGCGAGGTGCTTGATTTCCCAGCGCGGAATGGCGCGGTTACGCGGTTGGCGCAAGCATTCTGCCCAGGCGGGACCGAACCCGGCTGAGAGCGGGATCGCACGCGCGTTCGCTGCAAGGGAAGGTCCGCATCGAAGGCCGGTTTGAGGAAATGTGCGAGCGAGCGGGATGGCAAGCGCGCGCTTGAGGGGAGCCGGCGGCGCCGTCCCGTCCGGTATCACCCGTCGCGACCAGGATAGCACGCTTACGCGTTTGCGGGAGCTCACGCAGCACGTAGATAGGCCGGGCCTTGCCCGAGCGGGATCGCACGCGCGCTCGCTGCAAGGGAAGGCCCGCAACGAAGGCCGGTTTGAGGCGATGTGCGAGCGAGCGGGATCGCACGCGCCCGCCAAGCGGGAGAAGCAGTGGGGCAAACACGCCGCCGGCCGTCTGCGAGCGGGATCGCCCGCGCGTTCGCTGCAAGGGAAGGTCCGGCTTCCGCGTCATGTCCCGCGTGCCAGGCGGCGGGTTCGCCGGTGCCGGGGTGAGATGCCGCCGTTGCTGGTGGCAGCGTAGCGCGCGGGCCCGCCCGGCGCCGCGCTCCGCCGTTCGCTCCGCCTTCTCAGGCCGCGGCGGCATTGCGGTCGGCGGCGGCGCGATAGGCGAGGGCTTCGGCGAGGTGCGGACGGCCGACCGATTCGGCGCCCGCCAGATCGGCCAGCGTCCGTGCCACGCGCAGCACCCGGTGATAGCCTCGGGCGGAGAGCCGCATGAGCCGCGCCGCGTCCGTGAGCAGCGCCGTGCCGGCGGCATCGGGCGTGGCGATGTCCTCCAATACGGGGCCGCTCGCTTCCGCATTGGTGAACAGATCGGGCCGGCCAAGGGCCAGGAACCGCTCGCGCTGCGCCCGACGCGCCTGCGCAACGCGGGCGGCGACCGCGGCGCTGGGCTCGGACGGGCCGGTGCGGACAAGGTCGATCGCCGCCACCGCCGGCACGTCCAGATGCAAATCCACCCGGTCGAGAAAGGGTCCGGACAGCCGTGCCTGATATTCGCCGGCGCAGCGCGGGCCGCGCCGGCAGGTCTGGCCGGGTTCACCGGCCCGGCCGCAACGGCAGGGGTTCATCGCGGCGATGAGCTGGAAGCGCGCGGGATAGGAGATGCGGTGATTGGCACGGGCGATCACCGCTTCGCCGGTCTCCAGCGGCTGGCGCAGTGAATCCAGCACGGCCGGGGCGAATTCCGGCAGTTCGTCGAGGAACAGCACGCCATTATGCGCCAGCGACACCTCGCCCGGCCGCGCCCGCATGCCGCCGCCGACCATGGCCGCCATGCTGGCGGAGTGGTGCGGGGCGCGGAAGGGCCGCCGGCTGGTGAGCGCGCCGCCCTGCAGATTGCCGGCGACCGAGGCGATCATCGAGACTTCGAGCAGCTCGGACGGGACGAGCGGCGGCAGGATCGAGGGCAGGCGCTGCGCCAGCATGGACTTGCCGGCGCCCGGCGGGCCGCTGAGCAGCAGGTTGTGGCGTCCGGCGGCGGCGATCTCCAGCGCCCGGCGGGCCGTCTCCTGGCCCTTCACCTCGGACAGGTCCGGCAGATTCGCCGCGCCGCCTTCCAGTCGGGGCTCGGGACGGGGGAGGAGTTGGCGGCCGGCGAAATGATTGACGAGTTGGACCAGCGAGAGCGGCGCCAGCACCGGCATGTCCGGGCTGGCCCAGGCGGCCTCCGGCCCGCAGGCCTCCGGGCAGATAAGGCCATGGCCGCGCGCATTGGCACCGATGGCGGCCGGCAGCACCCCGGCGACGGCGGCGATACGTCCATCGAGTGCCAGTTCGCCGACCACGGTAAAGCCGTCCAGCGCTTCGGGGGCGATGGCGCCGATCGCCGCCATCAGTCCCAGTGCGATGGGCAGGTCATAATGGCTGCCTTCCTTCGGCAGATCGGCCGGGGCGAGGTTGACCGTGATGCGCCGGGCCGGCAGCGCGAGGCCCGAGGCGGTGAGCGCGGCGCGCACCCGCTCCTTCGCCTCGGTGACCGCCTTGTCGGCAAGACCCACCAGATTGAATGCCGGCAGCCCCGGGCTCACCTGGACTTGAACGTCGACCGGGCGCGTTTCGACGCCTTCGAACGCCACTGTCGCCACGCGCTGGACCATCCCCGCCCCTCCGCCGATGTCTCTCAGGCTGCGCCCAGCCCGAGGCATCGGTGGCAGGATAAGGCATCACGCGTCCCGGTCAAGAACATTACATGAACAAAACGCCAGAGAGGTTGACCAAAGGTAAACGCCACCCCAGCTACACTGTTGATAGAAAAATTCTATCAAGGCACGGAACACCTGAATTGATTTCGGTTTCGCCGCGTACCATCCTTACCTTTGGAAAATTCTAAAAGAAGGCTACGGGAGAAATGCCGCATTACGAACCCTGGAGCGAAGAGCGCGCTCGCGCGGTGGTGGATGAGTTCGCTCATCTCGAAGGCCCGCTGATGCCGATGCTCCATGCGGTGCAGGAGACGTTCGGGCACGTGCCCGACGCCGTCGTGCCGATGCTGGCCGAGAAGCTCAACGTCTCGCGCGCCGAAGTCCATGGCGTCGTGACCTTCTATCATGATTTCCGCCACGAGCCGGCGGGCCGCCACGTGCTGAAGCTGTGCCGGGCCGAGGCCTGCCAGGCCGCGGGCGGCGACGCGCTGACCGACCATGCCGAGCACAAGCTTGGCTGCAAGCTCGGCGAGACCACGGCGGACGGCCGGGTCACGGTCGAGCCCATCTATTGCCTAGGCCTGTGCGCCACGGCGCCGGCGGCGATGCTGGATGGCCGGATCGTCGCGCGGCTCAATGAGCGTCGGCTCGACGCTCTGATCGCGGAGGCGCAGTCGTGACCATTCGCATCTACGTTCCCAAGGACGCCTGCGCTATCGCCTGCGGCGCCGACGAGGTCGCCGAGGCGATCGCCGCCGCCGCGCTGGCCGCCCGGCAGCCGGTCGAGATCGTGCGCAACGGCTCGCGGGGCATGCTGTGGCTCGAGCCGCTGGTCGAGGTCGTCACCGACGAAGGCCGTATCGCCTATGGTCCGGTCGAGGCCGGCGACGTCGACGGGCTGTTCGCGGCCGGTTTCCTCACCGGCGGCGCCCATGCGCTGCGCATCGGCAAGCCGGAGGAACACCCCTTCCTCGCCAAGCAGACGCGCCTCACCTTCGCGCGCTGCGGCATCATCGATCCCGCTTCCTATACCGATTACCGCGCCCATGGCGGCTATCGCGGGCTGGAGCGCGCGCTGACGCTCGGCCCGGCGGATATCATCGAGGAAGTGAAGAAGTCCGGCCTGCGCGGCCGTGGCGGCGCCGGCTTCCCGACCGCCATCAAGTGGAAGACGGTGGCGGATGCCAAGGGCGACCGCAAATACATCGTCTGCAACGCCGACGAAGGCGACAGCGGCACCTTCGCCGACCGCATGATCATGGAAGGCGACCCCTTCGAGCTGATCGAGGGCATGACCATCGCCGGCATCGCGGTGGGCGCCACCAAGGGCTATGTCTACACCCGCTCGGAATATCCGCACGCCATCTGGGCGATGGAGAAGGCGATCGAGGTGGCGCGGGCCAATGGCATGCTGGGCACCCATATCGCCGGCTCGCCCTACAGCTTCGACATGGAAGTGCGCATGGGCGCCGGCGCCTATGTGTGCGGCGAGGAAACCGCCCTGCTCGACAGCCTGGAAGGCAAGCGCGGCACGGTGCGCGCCAAGCCGCCGCTGCCGGCGCATAAGGGCCTGTTCCAGAAGCCGACCGTCATCAACAACGTGCTCTCGCTCACCGCCGTGCCGCATATCCTGGCCGATGGCGGCGAGTTCTACGCCAATTTCGGCATGGGCCGCTCGCGCGGCACGATGCCGATCCAGATCGCCGGCAATGTGAAGTTCGGCGGCCTGTTCGAGACCGCCTTCGGCATCACGCTGGGCGAACTGATCAACGATATCGGCGGCGGCACCGCCACCGGCAAGCCGGTGAAGGCCGCGCAGGTCGGCGGCCCGCTCGGCGCCTATGTGCCGACCTGGCAGTTCGACCTGCCCTTCGACTACGAGGCCTTCGCCGCGAAGGACGCGCTGATCGGCCATGGTGGAATCGTGGTGTTCGACGAGGATTCCGACCTCGCCAAGATGGCGCGTTTCGCCATGGAGTTCTGCTCCGTGGAAAGTTGCGGCAAGTGCACGCCCTGCCGCATCGGCTCGACGCGCGGCGTCGAACTGATGGACAAGATCATTGCCGGCGATCGTGTCGAGGCCAACCTCGTGACGCTCACCGATCTCTGCCAGACGATGAAGCTCGGATCCCTTTGCGCCCTTGGCGGGTTTACCCCCTATCCGGTGCTGAGTGCGCTGAACCATTTCCCCGAGGATTTCGGCGCGCCCCCGCGCGTCGTCCTCGAAGCCGCCGAATGAGGAGGACGCATCATGTCACTCGTCCATGAGATCGACTACGGTACGCCCGCTCCCAAGACCGACAAGATGGTGACGCTCACCATCGACGGGATGGAAGTCACCGTGCCGGAAGGCACCTCCATCATGCGCGCCGCGATGGAGATGGGAACGCAGATCCCCAAGCTCTGCGCCACCGACTCGCTGGAAGCCTTCGGCTCCTGCAGGCTCTGCCTGATCGAGATCGAGGGCCGCAACGGCACCCCGGCCTCCTGCACCACCCCGGTGGCGCCGGGCCTGAAGGTTCACACCCAGACGCCGCGCCTGGCGCAGCTGCGCAAGGGCGTGATGGAGCTCTATATCTCCGATCACCCGCTCGATTGCCTGACCTGCGCCGCCAATGGCGATTGCGAGCTGCAGGACATGGCCGGCGCGGTCGGCCTGCGCGAAGTGCGCTACGGCATGGAAGGCGCGAACCACTTCGCCCCCTCCTCCGAGCTGGTGATGCCGAAGGACGAGTCGAACCCCTATTTCACCTATGACCCGGCCAAGTGCATCGTCTGCAACCGCTGCGTCCGCGCCTGCGAGGAAGTGCAGGGCACCTTCGCGCTGACCATTTCCGGCCGTGGCTTCGACAGCCGCGTGTCGCCCGGCCAGTCGGAAGCGTTCCTCACCTCCGAATGCGTGTCCTGTGGCGCCTGCGTGCAGGCCTGCCCGACCGCCACCCTCTCCGAGAAGCGCCTCATCGATATCGGCACGCCCGAGCATTCGGTGGTGACGACCTGCGCCTATTGCGGCGTCGGCTGTACCTTCAAGGCGGAAATGCGCGGCCAGGAAGTGGTGCGCATGGTGCCGTGGAAGGATGGCAAGGCCAATCGCGGCCATAGCTGCGTCAAGGGCCGCTTCGCCTGGGGGTATGCCACCCACCAGGACCGCGTCATCAAGCCGATGATCCGCGCCAAGGTCACCGACCCGTGGCGGGAAGTGTCGTGGGACGAGGCGATCGCCTACACCGCCTCCGAGCTCAAGCGCATCCAGGACACCTATGGCCGCAAGTCGGTCGGCGGCATCACCTCCTCGCGCTGCACGAATGAGGAAGCCTATCTCGTCCAGAAGATCATCCGCGCCGGCTTCGGCACCAACAATGTCGATACCTGCGCCCGCGTCTGCCATTCGCCGACCGGCTACGGCCTGAACCAGGCCTTCGGCACCTCGGCAGGCACGCAGGACTTCGATTCGGTCGAGGATTCGGACGTCATCCTGGTCATCGGCGCCAACCCGACCGACGGTCATCCGGTGTTCGGCTCGCGCATGAAGAAGCGGCTGCGCGAAGGCGCCAAGCTGATCGTCATCGATCCGCGCCGCATCGACCTCGTGCGCTCGCCCCACATCAAGGCCGAGTACCACCTGCCGCTGCAGCCCGGCACCAATGTCGCGGTCGTCACCTCGCTGGCGCATGTCGTGGTCACCGAGGGCTTGGTGAACGAGGCCTATGTCCGCCAGTTCTGCGACTGGGAAGAGTTCCAGGATTGGGCCGAGTTCGTCGCCGATCCGCGCCACTCGCCCGAAGAAGTGGAGAAGCTCTCCGGCGTGCCGGCCGAACAGATCCGCGGCGCGGCCCGGCTCTATGCCACGGGCGGCAACGGCGCGATCTATTACGGCCTCGGCGTCACCGAGCACTCGCAGGGTTCGACCACCGTCATGGCGATCGCCAACCTTGCCATGGCGACCGGCAATATCGGCCGCCGCGGCGTGGGCGTGAACCCGCTGCGTGGCCAGAACAACGTGCAGGGCTCGTGCGACATGGGCTCCTTCCCGCATGAGCTGCCGGGCTATCGCCACATCTCCGACGACGCCACCCGCGCGACGTTCGAAGCCATGTGGGGCCGGCCGCTCGACGCCGAACCGGGCCTGCGCATTCCCAACATGCTGGATGCGGCGGTCGACGGCACCTTCAAGGCCATCTACATCCAGGGCGAGGACATCCTTCAGTCCGACCCGGACACCCACCACGTCGCCTCGGGTCTCGCGGCGATGGAACTGGTGATCGTGCAGGACCTGTTCCTGAACGAGACCGCCGCCTACGCCCATGTGTTCCTGCCGGGCTGCACCTTCCTCGAGAAGGACGGCACCTTCACCAATGCCGAGCGCCGCATCCAGCTCGTGCGCAAGGTGATGGCGCCGAAGAACGGTTATGGCGACTGGGAAGTCACCCAGATGCTGGCCCGTGCCATCGGCATGGACTGGAACTACACCCACCCCTCGCAGATCATGGACGAGATCGCCGCGCTCACCCCGAGCTTCGCCGGCGTGTCGTTCCAGAAGCTGGACGAGATGGGTTCGGTGCAGTGGCCGTGCAACGACGCCAACCCCGAGGGCATGCCCATCATGCACATCAACGGGTTCGCGCGCGGCAAGGGCAAGTTCGTCGTCACCGAATATGTGCCGACCGACGAGCGTTCCGGCCCGCGCTTCCCGCTGCTGCTCACAACCGGCCGCATTCTCAGCCACTACAATGTCGGCGCCCAGACCCGCCGCACCGAGAACGTGGCCTGGCATCCGGAAGATCTGCTGGAAATCCACCCGCACGATGCCGAGCAGCGCGGCGTGCGCGACGGCGACTGGGTGCGCATCGACAGCCGCGCCGGCTCCACCAGCCTGCGCGCGCAGATCACCGACCGGGTCGCGCCGGGCGTCGTCTACACCACCTTCCACCACCCGACGACGCAGGCAAACGTCGTGACCACGGACTTCTCGGACTGGGCGACCAACTGCCCCGAGTTCAAGGTGACCGCCGTCCAGATCGCCCGCTCGAACGGCCCGTCCGAGTGGCAGGAAGACTATGACGAGTTCACCCGCCAGAGCCGCCGTATCGCGGTTGCGGCGGAGTGAGCGGGACGGCCCGTCGATGATCGCGCCGGTCGTCCGCGTTTCCCGCCTTGCCGTCACTCCCTCGGGAGCGGCGGAGGGCGAGCGGGCGATCCCCGAGGAGACGCCCGTCGCCATCGTCCATAACGGCTCCACCTATGCCGTGATGATGGCGACGCCGGCTGACCTCGACGATTTCGGCTATGGCTTCAGCCTGACCGAGGGTGTGATCGACAGCCTTGCCGACGTGCAGTCGATCGAGACGCTGGAGTTCGAGGACGAGGCCGGCGTGCTCGGCGTCGAGGTCCGCCTCTGGCTCGACGAGGCGCGCGCCAGCCAGATGGTGGCTCGGCGCCGGCAGATCGCCGGTCCCACCGGCTGCGGCCTGTGCGGCGTGGAAAGCCTGGAACTGGCGGTGAAGCCGGCCCGCACCGTGGGGGACGAGGCGCGCTTCGGGGCCGCGGAGATTTCCCGCGCGGTGGCCTCGCTGCCGCCGGCGCAACTGCTGAACCACCAGACGCGGGCCGTGCACGCAGCCGCCTTCTGGCAGCCATCCGCCGGGCTGGTGGCGGTGCGCGAGGATGTCGGGCGCCACAACGCGCTCGACAAGCTCGTGGGCCATCTGGTGCGCGGCGGGCATGTGGCGTCGCAGGGCATCGTGCTGCTTACCAGCCGCGTGTCGATCGAGATGGTGCAGAAGACCGCCATGCTGGGCGCTTCCGTCCTGGTGGCGGTGTCGGCGCCGACGGCGCTCGCGGTGCGCACGGCGGAGAAGGCCGGTATCACCCTGGTCGCGATCGCGCGCGACGACGGATTTGAAGTGTTTACCCATCCCCATCGCATCGTGCTGGACGGGGCAGAGAAGGAGCGCATCGCCCATGTCGGCTAACACGATGGATCGCCTGGTCTACATGGCGAACCAGATCGGCAAGTTCTTCGAGCCGCAGGGCCATGAGAAGACCGTGAAGGGCGTCGCCAAGCACATCAAGGACTTCTGGGACCCGCGCATGCGCGCGCGCATCGAGGATCACATCGCCGCCGGCGGCGAGGGGCTGAAGCCCGACGTGCTGGAGGCACTGAAGTCGCTGCCGCCTGTCACGCGCGATACCATTCCGGCGGCCCGCCCGACGCTGGATCCGCCCGGCCCGACCGCCCACCATCACTGATCCCCCACAGCGATCTGAGAGTCATAAGAGGCCGGCACGCCGAAGGGCGCTGCCGGCCTCGTGCGTTTGAGACGCACAAGACGACACGACCTTCCGTAAGGTCATGTTCTCGCGTGCCTTTCTGCCGGACGGCTTATCGCCAAATCGCCCGCCCAAAGGCCCAAACTTCGTCACTACACCACGCTTCTGCCATCGGCCCGCGTCATCGGATCCTCTATTGTGGGATGAATGCGGTGGGTGGAGGACGGCGGGTCCATGCATGAAGACGGACACGGATTGCTGCTGGGGGCACTGATATTCCTCGCAACGGCCGTCATTGCGGTGCCGCTCGCGCGGCGCCTCGGGCTTTCTCCCATCGTCGGATACATCCTCGCCGGCGTCGCCATCGGCCCGTCCGGCATCGGGGCGTTCGACGACCCCGAGCGGATCATCACGGTCGCCGAAATCGGCGTGGTGCTGCTGCTGTTCATCATCGGGCTGGAACTGCAGTTCTCGCGGCTGCTGGCGCTGCGGCGGGCGATCTTCGGGCTCGGCACGGCGCAGCTTCTCTTCAGCGGTGCCGCCATCGCCTTGCTGACCCATTACGCCGCCAATGGCTTCGACTGGCGCGGCGCCCTGGTTGCGGGCATGGCACTGGCACTGTCGGCGACCTCGATCGCGCTGCAGCTGCTTGAGGAGAAGAGCGGGCTCTCGCAGCCCTATGGGCAGCGGGCCTTCGGCGTGCTGCTGTTCCAGGACATGGCGATCGTGCCGCTGCTCGCCCTCCTGCCCTTCCTGGCGCAGGGCGTGCACGAAGAGCGCAGCTTCGCCGAATCGGCGGAGCATGTGGCGATCATCGTCGGGGCGATGCTGGTCATCATCGGGGTCGGGCGTTATCTGCTCACGCCGCTGTTCCGCATCCTCGCCCGCTCGGGCGCGCGCGAGGTGATGACGGCCGCCGCGCTGCTGGTGGTCCTCGGCGCGGGGGCGCTGATGGCCTCGGCCGGCATGTCGATGGCGCTCGGCGCGTTCCTGGCCGGCGTGATGCTGTCGGAATCGAACTTCCGCCACGAGCTCGAGGCCAATATCGACACGTTTCGCGGCCTGCTGATCGCGTTGTTCTTCATGGGCGTGGGCATGTCCATGAATCTCGAGGTGGTGCTCGCCAATGCGCCGCTGCTCATCACCGGCACGCTGCTGGTGACGCTGGTGAAGGCGGTGTCGGTGTGGGCGGTGTTCCGCTTTTCCGACAGCACGCGGGCGGATGCGGTGCGCTCCGCCTCGGTGCTGACGCCGGCGGGCGAGTTTTCCTTCGTGCTGTTTCCGCTGGCGCTCGGCCTCGGGCTGATCGATGCGCGCCAGTCCGACATGCTGGCCGCCTGCGCGGCCATGACCATGCTGCTGGGGCCACCGGTGGCGCTGATCGGCGAGCGTCTGGCGCGGCGGCTGGAAAACCGCACCGAGAGCCTGCCCGATGAGGATTTCACCGACGCCGGCGGCTCCGTGCTGGTCGTCGGGTTCGGCCGCTTCGGCCAGATCGTCTCGCAATGCCTGCTGGCGCGCGGGCTGGAGGTGACCATCATCGACAATGATGTCGAGATGATCCAGAACGCCGGCCGCTTCGGCTTCCGCATCTATTACGGCGACGGCACGCGGCTCGACGTGCTGCGCGCCGCCGGCGCCGAGCGGGCTCGCGTCATCGCCGTGTGCGTAGACCGGCCCGAGACCACGGACCGGATCGTCGAGATCATCCGGCAGAACATGCCGGATGTGCATCTGCACGCGCGCGCCTTCGACCGCACCCACGCGGTGGCGTTGCGGGGGCGCGGCGTCGACTTCGAGATTCGCGAGACCTTCGAATCGGCGCTGGCCTTTGGCGAAGCCACGCTGCGCGCCAATGGCGTCGACGCCGCCACGGCGCTGGCGACGGTGACCGATGTGCGCCAGCGCGACCTGGAGCGGCTGCGCCGGCAGCTTGCCGAGGGCGAGGACCGTGGCCCGCTTCCCCTCGAACCGGAGCCGCTGGTGGTTCCCGAGCGGGCCGCCCGGCCGCTCAACCCGGAAGCGGAGGACGTGCTCAAGCACGAGACCGAATTCTCGTCGTGAGCCTGTGCGCACGCCGCTGCACGATGTCGTGGCGCGCCTGCGGTCGCTTTCACGCCGGTCCCCGTTCCAATTGTCGCATGGCCGGCATAGGCTCACGCTAGACATTCGGCTTGAATGCAATGGGCGCCCGCCCGGGCCCGTGGGTCCTGAAGGTGCGGGCGTCGTATCGGGGAGAACAGCAGATGCAGCTCGGAATCGTTGGCCTTGGCCGCATGGGTGGCAATATCGCGCGTCGTCTCACCAAGGCGGGGCATGACTGCGTCGTGTGGGACCGCAACGAGGCCGCCGTGCAGGAACTGGGCGGCGAGGGCAACCGTCCGGCCGGCGATCTCGCCGATCTCGTCGCCAAGCTCGATGCGCCCCGCGCCATCTGGGTGATGCTGCCGGCCGGCGCGCCGACCGAGACGACCATCGCCACGCTGGCCGGCATGCTGGCGCCGGGCGATGCCATCATCGATGGCGGCAACACCTTCTACAAGGACGACATCCGCCGCGCCGCCGATCTGGAGCCCAAGGGCATCCATTATATCGATGTCGGCACCTCCGGCGGCGTGTGGGGGCTGGAGCGCGGCTACTGCATGATGATCGGCGGCACCAAGGAGGCCGTGGACCGGCTCGACCCGATCTTCGCCGCCCTCGCCCCCGGCCTCGGCGACATTCCCCGCACCCCCGGCCGCGAGGCGCGCGATACGCGCGTCGAACACGGCTACATGCATTGCGGCCCGGCCGGCTCCGGGCATTTCGTCAAGATGGTGCATAACGGCATCGAATACGGCCTGATGCAGGCCTATGCCGAAGGCTTCGAGATCCTCAAGCACAAGAACTCCACCGCCCTGCCCGAGAATGAGCGCTTCACGCTCGACCTCGCCGATGTCTCCGAGGTGTGGCGGCGCGGCAGCGTCGTGTCGTCCTGGCTGCTCGACCTCTCGGCCATCGCGCTGACCAAGGACGAACAGCTGAGCGACTTCCCCGGCGAGGTGGCCGATTCCGGCGAGGGCCGCTGGACGGTGATGGCGGCGATCGAGGAGGCGGTTTCCGCCGAGGTGCTTTCCGCCGCCCTCTACACCCGCTTCCGCTCGCGCCAGGACCACACCTTCGGCGAGAAGCTGCTTTCGGCCATGCGCTACCAGTTCGGTGGCCATACCGAATTCAAGACCAAGTGAGCGGCGGGCCAGCAATCCATGGGAAGCGAGTCCGTCGTCCTCGGCCAGAAGGTGTTGGCGCCCGATACGGCGCCGGCACCGGCCTCGACCTTCTTCATCTTCGGCGCCTCCGGCGATCTCACCAAGCGCCTGCTGCTGCCCTCGCTCTACAATCTCGCCCATGAGGGCGTGCTGGTCGACGATTTCGCCATCGTCGGCGTCGACCATGTCGAGCGGAGCGAGGAGGATTACCGCGCCTTCCTCACCGAGGCGGTGAAGGAACTGCCGGGATCGCTCGATACGGCGGGCGAAACCTGGTGCTGGCTGATCAGCCGGATCTTCTACGTCGCCGGCGATTTCGCGGACCCCGCCACCTATGGGCGCATCCGCGAGCGGCTGGACCAGCGCAAGCCGCAGACCGGCAACGCGGTGTTCTACCTCGCCGTGGCGCCGCGCTTCTTCGCGACCATCTCCGAGCAGCTCGGCGCCGCCGGGCTGCTGAAGGAGGCGGAAGGCGCCTTCCGCCATGTCGTGGTGGAAAAGCCCTTCGGCTCCGACATGGCGTCGGCCAAGACCCTCAACCGCCGCCTGCTGGCGGTCGCCGACGAGCGGCAGATTTACCGGATCGATCATTTCCTGGGCAAGGAAACGGTCCAGAACATGATGGCCCTGCGTTTCGGCAACGGCATTTTCGAGCCGATCTGGAGCAAGGAATATATCGACCATGTGCAGATCACCGCCGCCGAGACGGTGTCGGTGGAGCAGCGCGGCGGGTTCTACGACGCCACCGGCGCGCTGCGCGACATGGTGCCAAACCACATGTTCCAGCTTCTCGCCATGACCGCGATGGAGCCGCCGAACTCCTTCGATGCCGATGCGGTGCGCTCGGAAAAGACCAAGGTCATCGAGGCCATCCGCCATATGCGCCCGAGCGAGGCCATCGGCGCGGCGGTGCGTGGCCAGTACCGCGCCGGCTTCGTCAATGGCGAGGCGGTGAAGGACTATCGGGACGAAAAGGACGTCAATCCCGACAGCCGCACCGAGACCTATGTCGCGCTCAAGTGCTTCGTCGATTCGTGGCGCTGGAACGGCGTGCCGTTCTATGTCCGCACCGGCAAGGCGCTGGCGGTGCGGCGCACCGAGATCGCCATCCAGTTCAAGCGGGCGCCGGGCGTGCTGTTCCGCCATCTGCCCACGGCGCTGAAGCCCAACCTGATGGTCATCCATGTCCAGCCGGATGAGGGCGTGTCGCTGCGCTTCGCCGCCAAGGTGCCCGGCCGCAAGGTGAAGCTCTCGGATGTCGAGATGAGCTTCAAATATGCCGACTACTTCAAGGCGGCCCCGAGCACCGGCTACGAGACGCTGATCTATGACTGCCTGTGCGGCGACCCCACCCTGTTCCAGCGCGCCGATACCATCGAGGCCGGCTGGGAGGCGGTGGAGCCGATCCTTGAGGCGGTCGGGGCCGGCGAAAACGAGGTACAGTACTATTCCGCCGGTTCCAGCGGCCCGGCAATGTCGGACGTGATGCTGGCGCAGGACGGCTTTCAGTGGCTGCCGCTTGAGAGGGATCGCCCGCGATGACCGAATCGAATCTCGCCGACGCGGCGACCGGCGCGCGCGGCGGTGCCGCCAGCGCCCCGGCCTCGCGCATCCGCCTCATGGTGTCGGATGTCGACGGCACCCTCGTGAACAAGGCGAAGGAGGTAACGCCGGTGACCGTGGAGGCGGTGCGCCGCCTGCACGCCGCCGGTATCGCCTTCGCCGCCGTCTCCGCGCGCCCGCCGCGCGGCATGAAGCTGATGGTCGAGGCGCTCAATGTCGACCTGTTCGGCGGCTTCAATGGCGGCTCCATCCTGCGCCGCGATTTCTCGATCGTGGAGGAGCATTTCGTCTCCCCCGACGCGGTACGCGCCGGCATCGCCATGATGAAGCCGCGTGGCGCCTCGATCTGGGTGTTCGCCGACAATGAATGGTTCATCACCGACCCCGGCAACCCCTATGTGGCGGGGGAAACCCGAACCGTCGCCTTCCAGCCGACGGTGGTGGACGATTTCGGCGATCACCTGAACCGCGCCGGCAAGATCGTGTTCTCTTCAACCGATTTCGACATGCTGGCGCAGAGCGAGCCGGAGCTGCAGGCCCTGGTGGGCGCCGGTGCCACGGCGCGGCGCTCGCAGGCCAAATATCTCGATATGACGCCCCCCGGCACCGACAAGGGCCATGCCGTGCGCGCCTTCGCCCGGCACTATGGGGTTTCCCTCGACGAGGTGGCGGTGATCGGCGACATGCCGAACGACCTGCCGATGTTCGAGGTCGGCGGCCTCGCCATCGCCATGGGCAACGGCGCCCCCGAGGTGAAGGAGCGGGCGCACTTCGTCACGCTGACCAACGAAGAAAATGGCGTCGCCGACGCCATCGACCGATTCGTCCTGCCCCGCGCGCCGCGCGGCTAGCCTTTCGCGACGAAGCTCAGTGACCGGGCGCCTCTCATGGACGTCCGGTCGCCCTTCCCAGCGCTCGTAAGGCGCAGGGGGAATGCCGGGCGCGGCCTGGCACGATCAGCCACATATTCAGGCGGTTTGCGCGGCGAGCCGATGAGAGCGCGGCGACGCGCCGTGTCACCTGCAGGGGCGGGAACGCGAGCGCGTGGCTGCGCCGCAGCTTCGGCAATTCAAGAGTGGTACGGACTGAAAGCTGCGGAGGCCGGCAACGGCGCCTGGCCGCAACGAGCGGCGCCGGCACGGCAGGGAATGTTCGCAGCGCAGGAGAGAATTGGTGGAGCCAGGCGGAATCGAACCGCCGACCTCTTGAATGCCATTCAAGCGCTCTCCCAACTGAGCTATGGCCCCACCGAGGGTGCCGGATGCGTGGAGCGCCGGGGCGCTGCACCTTGGGTTCTCATCCGGACTTGCCGACCCGGATCACTCCGGGGCGGAACGGTCGTAAAGCATATGGCGGATCGGACTGCAAGCCTCGATTTCAAATCGAGTGATCCATCCCCAGAGCTTTCGCTGTTCAGCTTTCCTCGTCGTCCTCGATGCCGTCGCCGATCAGGTCGGTCACGTCATCGTCGGCATCCTCGTCTTCTTCGAGGAAGGTATCATCGTCGTCGCTGGCAACCTCGTCCTCGTCGACGTCCAGATCGTCGTCGACGACCGCCGCCTTCGTGGTGCCGGCGGCCTCCTCGTCGGCGTCCTCCAGCGAGACCAGCTCGACCTCGGCGACCTCTTCCAGGTCAGGATCCGCCACGGCTGCCACGGCCGCACGCGGCGCTTCCGCGCGACCACGCGTCACCGGCAGGGTGATCGGCACGATCTGGCCGGTATAGGGCGAGATCACCGGATCCTTGTTCAGGTCGTAGAACTTCCGCCCCGTGACGGGGCAGACGCGCTTGGTGCCTAATTCAGGTTTCACCACGGTTTGGACCTCGGGTGGTGATGGAAAGGGTGCTCCCATTGAACCGCTCGCGGGGCGGAGTCAAGCCGCAACTGCGCGGGGCCGTGGCGGCAGGTAAGCCACCGTGCTAGGACGTGCCCGCATTGCGGCGCCAGAAAGGCTTCCCCGGCGTCGTGAATTACCGCTCCCGGCCGGGGCGGATCCCGAATCTACCGCAAGACAAGGCTTTGTGATGAGCAGCACCGGTCACGCCACTTCCCCCGTTCCCGCCCTCGCCCGCCGCTCGGGCGCGCTGAAGGGCCGGGTGCGCGTGCCCGGCGACAAGTCGGTCTCGCACCGCTCGCTCATCTTCGGTGCACTCACCGTCGGGGAGACCCGAATCTCCGGCCTGCTGGAGGGGGAGGACGTGCTCAACACCGCCAGGGCCTGCGCCGCGCTGGGCGCCCGCATCGAGCGGGTCGGCGAGGGGGAATGGCGGGTGGAAGGCGTCGGTGTTGGTGGCCTGCGCGCGCCCGAAGGCGTGCTCGACTTCGGCAATGCCGGCACCGGCTCGCGGCTGATGATGGGCATGGTGGCCGGCAACCCGATCACCGCCACCTTCGACGGCGATGCGAGCCTGCGCCGCCGGCCGATGCGCCGCATCCTCGATCCGCTGGAGAAGATGGGCGTGGAGGTGGTGGAAGCCGCCGAGGGCGGGCGCCTGCCGCTCACCCTCAAGGGCCCGCAGGAGCTGGTGCCGATCGTCTATGAGAGCCCGGTCGCCTCGGCGCAGATCAAGTCCGCCGTGCTGCTCGCCGGGCTGGGCGCGCCGGGCGAGACCACGGTGATCGAGAAGGAGGCGAGCCGCGACCATACCGAGCGCATGCTCACCCATTTCGGTGCCGAGGTGACGGTGGAGCCCTATGGCGCACACGGCCGCAAGGTGACGCTGAAGGGCAGGCCGGAGCTGAAGCCGGCGCCGATCCGCGTGCCGGCGGACCCCTCCTCCGCAGCCTTCCCGCTGGTGGCGGCGCTGATCGTGCCGGGCTCCGACCTCGTCATCGAGGGGGTGATGACCAATCCGCTGCGCACCGGCTTGTTCATCACGCTCAAGGAAATGGGTGCCGACATCGCGTTCGAGAACGAGCGCGTGGAAGGTGGCGAGAGCGTTGCCGATATCCGCGTGCGCGCCTCGGCGCTGACCGGCGTCCATGTGCCGGCCGAGCGGGCGCCGTCCATGATCGACGAATACCCGGTGCTGGCCGTGGCGGCCGCCTTCGCCACCGGCGAGACGCGAATGAACGGGCTCTCCGAGCTGCGGGTGAAGGAATCCGACCGCCTTGCCGCCGTGGCGGCGGGGCTGGCGCAGGCCGGTGTCGCCTACCGCATCGAGGGCGACGACCTGATCGTCGAGGGCGCGGGCGGCGCGGCGGGGGGCGGCACGGTGGAAACCCACATGGACCACCGCATCGCCATGAGCTTCCTCGTCATGGGCCTCGCCACCGCCAAGCCCCTGTCAGTGGACGATATTTCCTTCATCGCCACGTCCTTTCCGACCTTCCTGTCGCAGATGCGGGAACTGGGCGCGCGCATCGACGCTGAGGCCGTCGCGGCATGATCATCGCCATTGACGGGCCGGCCGCTTCGGGCAAGGGAACGATCGCGCGCCGGCTCGCCGCCCATTACCGCCTGCCGCATCTCGACACCGGGCTGCTCTACCGCGCCGTGGGCGCCAAGGCCTTGGCGGAGCACGTCGATTTCGATGATGAGGCGGCACTGGCGGTGCTGGCGGGCGGGCTCGATCTTGGCGCCTGCGATCCTGAGACCCTGAAATCCGGCGCCGTCGGCGAAGCGGCCTCGCGGGTCGCCGCGGTGCCGGATGTTCGAGCCAAGCTGTTGAGATTGCAGAAGGACTTCGCCGCACAGCCGGGCGGCGCGGTGCTGGACGGGCGCGACATCGGTACCGTCATCGCGCCTGCTGCCGACGTGAAGCTGTTCATCACCGCGACGCCGGAAGCCCGCGCCGCGCGGCGCCACCGCGAGCTGCTCCAGCGCGGCGAAGAGGCGACGCTGGACGCCGTTCTCGCCGATATTCTCAAGCGTGATCAGCGCGATAGCGCCCGCGCCAGCGCCCCGCTCATCCGCGCGGATGATGCCGACATTCTCGATAATACCCGCCTCGACGTCGAGCAGAGCTGGCAGGCGGCGCTCGATCTGGTCGAGCGGCGGCGTCCACATGGGGGGCTTCATGAGCGTGGGCAGTGAGGACGATCAGGCCGATGGCGCCGCCCTGGACCGCCTCGCCCGCGGCAAGGCGCGGCTGGCTGAGATCACCGGCCGCTCGGGGGCCGAGGTGATGGAGGCGCTGGGCGAGGTGGCGCCGGATTTCGCACGCTACATCTTCGAGTTCGGCTATGGCGACGTGTATTCCCGCCCCGGTCTCGATCTGCGCGCGCGCCTGCTCGCCACCGTCGCCGGGCTGGTGTGTCTGGGTCATGCGTCGCGCGAGTTGCGGGTGCATATCGGCTCGGCGCTGAATGTCGGGGCGACGCGCGAGGAGGTGGTGGAGGTCATCATGCAGATGGCGCTCTATGCCGGCTTCCCGGCGGCGCTGGATGCGCTGCTGATCGCCAAGACGGTGTTCGCCGAGCGCGGGCTCACCCCGCCGGCGCCCTGAGCCATGCGCCGGCTGCTGGTCATCGGCATCGGCATGGGCGAGCCCGAGGGGCTGACCGGCCGCGCCATCGCGGCGATCGGGCGGGCGGATGTGTTCTTCCTGCTCGACAAATCCGACGGCGCCGGCGAGCTGGTGAGCGCGCGGCAGGCGCTGATCGCCGGCTTCGGCAGGCCCGGCCACCGGGTGGTGCGCGCCCCCAGCCCGCCGCGCCGCCCCGCCTCCCTTGAGGGCGCCCGGGAGACGTATGAGGGCGCGGTGGCGGACTGGCACGGCGCCCGCGCCGCGCTTCTCGCCGGGCTGATCGCGTCTGAATTGGGCGAGCACCAGACCGGGGCGATGCTCGTCTGGGGCGACCCCATGCTCTATGATTCCACTTTGCGCGTGCTGGCGCGGGCGGGGGCCGGCACGGACTTCCTTGTCGAGGTTTTTCCGGGGGTTACCGCGCTCCAGGCGCTGTGCGCGGCGCATGCCATGCCGCTCAACGCCATTGGCGAGGAGGTGCTGCTCACCACCGGCCGCCATGTCGCCGCCGCCACGCCGCACGCCCCCGCCTTCGCCGTGCTGCTCGACGATGGAGCGGGGCTGGCGGCGCTCATGGCGCGCGGCTTCGACGGCGCGCTCTGGTGGGGCGCCAATCTCGGCACGGCGGCGGAAATCCTCATTGCGGGAAGGCTCCGCGAGGTCGCCCCGGCGGCGCTGGCGGCGCGGGCGCGGGTGAAGGCGGCGCGCGGCTGGGTGATGGATGTGTGGCTGGCGCGGCGGGACGCGCCGCCGCGCGGGTGAGCCCTCCCGGGCCCCGCCCGGCCGTCGCAGCCCTGCGTTCCGCGCATGGATTTCACCCCTCCGGCGGGCGGTAATCGGGCTTCGGCGCGGGCGATTTCCGGCGCATAATCGGTGCTTCAGCCCTCTTGAGGAGGAGACGATGCCCGCCGAGCCGCCCAATTCCGCAGCAGCTGGCCGCCTTGCGCGGAGCCCCGACGCCCCGGACGCCCAACTGCCGGCGCTGCTGCCATCGCAAGCTGCAGAACCGGCCTTTCAGGCTGCAGGGGAGCCCGCAGCCCGGGGACAGGCTGCCGCTTCCGCGCTGGACTGGCTGGCGGCGCCCCCGACCCACCCGGAGGAGATGAAGGCGGCCTATGATGTCCGCCTCGGCCCGATGCGCCTTTCCGGCGGCGCCCGCATGACCCCCGCCGCCGTCATCGCCGCCGGCGTGTGCACCGGCATCATCCTGCTGGGCGTGGCGGTGGTGATCCGGGCGGGGAGACGGTGAGGGCCGCTTCCGCTTCAGGGACGTCGCCGCCAAATACGCCGGTCGCATCCGCGCGCTTGGCTTGATCCGGATGACCGGCTACGATTCGGAATTATCGGAGGAATTAGAAGATAGATGGCGAAGGCAGTGCCATTGCGCGGTGTACAACCTGCACTCCTTAAGTGGGCGCGGGAATCCGTCCATCTGTCGGTTGATGAGGTTGCGGGTAGACTAAACAGAGCGGTTGAGGAGGTAGATGCGTGGGAGAGTGGCGCAGAATCGCCCTCATATGCTCAGTTGGAGAAGCTGGCGTACGACCTCTACAAGCGGCCGCTTGCGATCTTTTTTCTGCCGGCTCCCCCAGCTGAGCCCAAGCCCGAGGCTGAATTTCGCGCTCTTCCTCTCGCCGATCTACGGCGTTTGAAGCGCGATACCATTTTGTTGATCAGACGGGCCCGAGCCTATCAAGAATCTCTAGTAGAGCTCTTCAACGGTCAATCACCTGTCGATGAGCCTATCTGGAAGCAGGTGAGCCTGGATGCCAGAAAGTCTATCACGGAGCAGGCTGATGCGATCCGTGCTGCACTTCGGGTACCTGCTCCGGGAGCGCATGAATGGGGCGCTTCCGACGGAGATGAAGCCTTGAAGCGCTGGCGCAAGGCTGTTGAATCCAGCGGAGTGTTTGTATTCAAGGATTCATTTAAGCAGAGAGAAATATCGGGCTTCTGTCTCGATCACGATCAATTCCCTATAATTATGATCAATAATGGGACTACCAAGACGCGGCAAATATTTAGTCTTATGCATGAATTATCCCATATTTTATTGGGTTGGCGCGCAATAAGTACATTTGATGGAAATTCAGTTAATATGCTTCCGGATCGAGAGAAGCGTATAGAAGTCTTTTGTAATAAGATAGCTGCAGAAATATTGGTGCCATCGGCAGACTTTTCTGAGCAGTTGGAGCGAGTCCCGGTTAATATTGAGTTGGCAGGGCCCGAGCTTTTTGCTTCGCTGGCGGAGCGTTATCGCGTTAGCCGCGAGGTTATTTTACGCCGATTTCGGGATGCGAACCGAGTCAGTCAAGAATTTTATGAGGAGCGCAAGCGAGACTGGGACGGTCAGCGAATTCAGCGAGCCTCATCGGGCGGCAGCTTCTATCTGACTAAGGGTGCATACCTTAGCGAAAAGCTGATGAATGAGGTATTTTCTCGATATGGTCGGCGGCAAATAACAATTGATGAAGCTGCGGATTTTATTGGCGTAAAACCTAAACAAGTTGAAGAGTTGGAAAGTCGATTCCTCCGGGGATTGGCTGCATGATTTATATTATTGACACCAGTAGCTTTAGGGAGCTTGAGCGTTATTATCAGTCTATTTTTGTAACATTTTGGACATTATTTCAGGACGCCGTCGACTCTGGTGAGGTTGTCTCCGTGAGCGAGGTTTGGAGGGAGCTCGGGGCCTGCCCTGAAACAAATGTTATCGAATGGGGTAAGAATAATCCTTCGATATGCCGAAGGCCAACGTCAGAAGAGACCGAGTTTGTAGGTCATATTTTTACAGTTCCCCATTTTTCCCAATTAATATCGGCGAAGGCGCAGACAACTGGACAGCCAGTCGCAGACCCATTTTTGATAGCAGCTGCGAAAATTTACGGCGGAACTGTAGTTACGGAAGAAAGGTTCAAGCCTAACGCGGCAAAAATACCGAATGTCTGCGCCCATTTTGGAATTGAATGCACCAACCTGCAGGGCTTTCTTCAGGCAAAGGGCTGGAGTTTCTAGCTCGCCCCGCCATTCCCCCCACCCGCTGCCCCCGTCGCCCTTGCCCTTCCCCTCCCCTTGCGCTATTGCACGCGCTTGTCCGGGCCACCCCTTCATCGAGGCGGTCCATCGGGAGGGCCGGGGGCGCGGGATGCGCGCTCTCCGTGCTTGGAGGCCAGCCCTCCGATCCTGCCTCGCGGCGTGCCCCGGACAGTACCGCGTGCCTGTGCGTGTCGGCTCCCTCTGAGGGGCCGCGCCCGGGCGGCGTGGCGTAAAGCTTTCAAAGCCTTGTCCCTCACGGCCAGCGCGCCGGGTTCGCCTTTGCGGGTGGACAGCGCCGGGCCTGCCAGTCCCGGCGCCCGTGGAGGAAGAGGCTCATTCAACCCAATCCGGCGCAGATCCTGGCAAGGAGCCTCTATGTCCGCTACTCAAACGCTTGCCGCCGCACGTGACGATTTCGCCGCCATGCTCGAAGAGAGCTTCGGTGAATCGGAGCTCGCCGAAGGTTCGGTCGTCAAAGGTATCGTCGTCGCGATCGAAAAGGATCTCGCGATCATCGATATCGGCCTGAAGACCGAAGGCCGCGTGGCACTGAAGGAATTTGCCGGCCCCGGCCGCGACCAGGAAATCAAGGTCGGCGACGAGGTCGAGGTGTATCTCGAGCGCGTCGAGAACGCGCTGGGCGAAGCCGTGCTCTCGCGCGACAAGGCCCGCCGCGAAGAGAGCTGGGTCCGTCTCGAGAAGGCGTTCAACGCCACCGAGAAGGTCACCGGCGTGATCTTCAACCAGGTCAAGGGCGGCTTCACCGTCGACCTCGACGGCGCCGTGGCGTTCCTGCCGCGCAGCCAGGTGGACATTCGCCCGATCCGCGATGTCGGCCCGCTGATGCACAACCCGCAGCCCTTCCAGATCCTCAAGATGGATCGCCGCCGCGGCAACATCGTGGTGTCGCGCCGCACCGTGCTGGAAGAGACCCGCGCCGAGCAGCGCCACGAGCTGGTGCAGAACCTCGAAGAGGGCCAGGTCATCGACGGCGTGGTCAAGAACATCACCGATTACGGTGCGTTCGTGGACCTCGGCGGCATTGACGGCCTGCTGCATGTCACCGACATCGCCTGGCGCCGCGTGAACCACCCGACCGAGGTGCTCTCCATCGGCCAGACGGTCAAGGTGAAGATCATCAAGATCAACCACGAGACCCACCGCATCTCGCTCGGCATGAAGCAGCTGCTGGGCGATCCGTGGGAGGGCATCGAGGCCAAGTACCCGGTCAATGCCCGCTTCAAGGGCCGCGTGACCAACATCACCGACTACGGCGCGTTCGTGGAACTGGAGCCGGGCATCGAAGGTCTGATCCACGTCTCCGAGATGAGCTGGACCAAGAAGAACGTCCACCCCGGCAAGATCGTCGCCACCTCGCAGGAAGTGGAAGTGGCGATCCTCGAGGTCGACCCGGTCAAGCGCCGCATCTCGCTCGGCCTCAAGCAGACCCTGCAGAACCCCTGGGAAGCCTTCGCCGAGAAGTATCCGGCGGGCGCGACCGTCGAGGGCGAGGTCAAGAACAAGACCGAGTTCGGCCTGTTCCTGGGCCTCGACGGCGACGTCGACGGCATGGTCCACCTGTCGGATCTCGACTGGAACCGTCCCGGCGAGCAGATGATCGAGGAGTTCAAGAAGGGCGACATGATCAAGGCGGTCGTTCTCGACGTGGATGTCGAGAAGGAGCGCATCTCGCTCGGCGTGAAGCAGCTCGGCGGCGACCCCTTCCAGGAGACGGGCGAGCTGCGCAAGGGCGCGATCGTCACCTGCGAGGTGATCGACGTGAAGGATGGCGGCGTCGATGTGAAGATCATCGGTTCCGACATGACCGCCTTCGTGAAGCGCTCGGAACTGGCCCGCGACCGCGGCGACCAGCGCCCGGACCGCTTCGCCGTCGGTGAGAAGTTCGACGCCCGCGTCACCCTGTTCGACCGCAAGGCGCGCAAGGTGCAGGTCTCGATCAAGGCGCTGGAAATCGCCGAGGAAAAGGAAGCCGTGGCCCAGTTCGGCTCGCAGGATTCCGGTGCCTCGCTCGGCGACATCCTCGGCGCCGCGCTGAAGAAGCAGGCCGAGAAGGCGGATTGATCCGCCTTTCCGGTGAGGGCGGAGCGATCCGCCTGACCCGGCTGGCCTGACGGCCGATCGACACGAGTACGGAACGGCCGGCGTGGCGACACGCCGGCCGTTTTGTTTGGGGAGCCTCGCACCCGATGGAACGGCCGCGGAGGATCGGCTCCGGCTCTCACGCCCGTCGGCGGCCCTTCCGCACGGCGTGGCCGCGAGCGATCCGTTCCGGGAAGGAGACGCCATGACGGACGAGGAGGACGGCTCAATCCGTGATGCGCTGCAATGAACATGTGGACCTACACCGCGCAGCATGACGGCAAACGGTTCTTCTTCGATGAGGTCATGAACCTCGTCGCAAGGCTGGAGCCGCATGCCGCCCGGCTCGACGAGGTCGTGAAGACGGGCGGCACGATTGAGCTGATCGTCAGCCTGGACGGGTACAACACTATCGGCGACACGCTGCCGCCGGCGCAGATGGCGCGGCTGGCCCATCTGAACATCGCTCTTGGCATCGAGGTGTTCCCGGAATTCTCGTGACGCGGGCGCCGCGCTGGCACGCCAGTCCGGAACACCGGATCGATCCTGCCGGAGAGCTCACCGCCGCCGAGCCGCCCTCGCCGCCGGCACCGTCATCGCCGCCACGCCGATAACGACCGCGACGAGGCCGAGCCAGGCGGTGGGCGCCAGCGCCTCCCCGAGGAAGACGACGCTGATGCCGACGCCGATCGGCACCCTGAGATAGGCCTGCGCCGTGGCGCCCAGCGGGCCGAGCGTCCGCAGCAGCCGGAAATACAGCACGAAGGCCGCCGCCGTGGAGGCCAGCGCCAGCGCCACCAGCGCCGCCAGCGAGGCGGGCGAGGGGGCGAGCGTCCACGGCCGGTCCACCACCAGCGCCAGCGGCGCCAGCAGCACCGTGCCGCAGAGCAGCGAGCCGCAGGCCGGCAGCATCGGGTCGAGCCCGGCAAAGCGCGCGCCGAACAGCGCCGCGCCGGCATAGCAGGCGGTGGCGAGGAGGATGGCAAGCGGCGCCAGCATCGCGTCCGGTGTCGCGAAGGCTGGTGGGTTGAAAGCCTCGAACCCCACCACGAGGCCCGTTCCCACCAGACCGCAGGCGACGCCCACGAGCCGCAGCGCCCCGCCGGTGGGGCGGCGCCCGCCGGCGGCCATCATCACGAAGGCGAAGATCGGCGTGGTGGCGTTGAGGATGACCGCGAGCCCGGCGTCGAGATGCGTCTCCGCCCAGGCGATGAGGGTGAACGGCACCGCGCTGTTGAGGCAGGCCTGAAAGAGGAAGGCCCGCCACGTCGCCCGGTCCGCCGGCAGGCGAAGGCCGCGCCACGCCAGCAGGACATAGAGCGCGCCGCCGGCCAGCGCCGTGCGGGCGGCGATGAAGCTGAGCGGCGGTATGGTCTCCACCCCGATCTTGATGAAGCTGTAGGAGGCGCCCCACAGCGTCGACAGCAGCAGCAGCAAGGCGAGTTCGACAGCGAGGCGGGGCTTTTCCATAAGGCGTCCGGCGTTGAATGGGCGTCTTGTCTAGCCCGCCGCGCGGCGCCGATGTTTCGGCGGTGGCCGAAGCGTCATCGGCTGACGCGCCGGCCGCCGGCGGCTAGACTTGGCGACATGAACGCCCCCGCACCCCTCGATGCCGCCCCGGCCTTCGCCTCCGGCGCCCGCATCGCCGAGATCGCCGCTCTGCTGGGCGATCCGGCCCGCGCCCACATGCTGCTGGCGCTGATGGGCGGGCAGGCGCTCACGGCCGGAGAGTTGGCGCGCCATGCCGGGGTGAGCGCCCCCACCACCAGCGGCCACCTCGCCCGGCTGGCCGAGGCCGGCATTGTGGCAGCGCGGGCGCAGGGGCGGCACCGCTATTACCGGCTGGCCTCGCCCGAGATCGCCGAGGTCCTGCACGCGCTGATGGTGGCCGCCACAATGGGCCCGCCGCGCCACCGCCCGCCCGGCCCGCGCGACGGCGCGCTGCGCCTCGCCCGCAGCTGCTACGACCACCTTGCCGGCCGGCTGGCGGTGGCGCTGCTCGGAGCATTGGAGGCGCAGGGCCATGTGCGGCTCTCCGCCGAGGGCGAGGCGGCCGAGCCGACGCCGCAGGGGCGGGTCTTTCTCGCCGATTTCGGCCTCGACCTCGATGGGCCGGGCCAAGGCCCTGGGAGAGGCGCCCGCGCCCGCCCGCTCTGCCGCACCTGCCTCGACTGGAGCGAGCGCCGCCCGCACCTTTCCGGCCGGCTCGGCGCCGGCCTGCTGGAGCGGCTGCTGGCGCTCGGCTGGCTTACCCGCGTTCCGGGAAGCCGCGCCCTCGCCCTCGCCCGCGCCGGGGAGGCCGGCCTGATCGCCACCTTCCACTTGCCGCCGGACTGGCGGGAGGGGGTGGGTGCGCCGGTTCGTGTGGCCCGCCTACAAACACCAAGAACGTATTCATGACGGAACAGTACGACGACAATTACGCGACCTGCGATCGCACAGCGGTTCATCTCAACATCTACACCGGCGCGTCGAATCCCGATGAGGTCACGCGCGGGACCGGCATCACACCAACGCGTCTGACGCGGAAGGGGGAAGTTGTCCTGTTGAGCCGTGGGCGCCACCATGTCTCGCCCCTCAATGCATGGTTTCTCGATACGGAGAGCCATGTCACATCACGGGATCTCCGCCGTCATATCGACTGGATGCTGACCCGTCTGGTCGAGGCGCGCTTTGATGCCGCCGCCTTGAGACAAAGAGGATGGGAGATTCGTTTCAACTGCATCTGGTGGTCCCGGTACAATACGGGAGGGCCTATCCTTTGGCCCAGGCAGTTGATGGACATCGGCGCCCTTGGTCTTGAGTGCGGGTTCGAGTTCGCCTTCTACAGTGACACGACCGACGTGGTGTTTGCCGAGGATGCGTGAGGGCGGCTGGACCGCCCTTTTAGGGGGATAAGCCCCGAGGGATGGTGCGCCAGTGCATCTCGCCGATTTTGATCTCCCCTTGTGTGTGCGCCATCTCTCATCGGCGCCGCTTTGAGCCTGCCCCATCCTCCGCTAGCATCGGCGTACCGGCATGCAAGTGACCGGTCGGTGCAGGCGCAGAGGGTGACGTTGATGGCCGCAGAAACGTCGGGCTGGCTGGGCCGGCAGATCGTGCGCGTGGTGCTGCTCAGCCGCTGGGCGATGGTGCCGCTGTTTCTCGGCCTGTCGCTGGGGCTGGTGCTGCTGGTCATCGCCTTCGCGCTGCGGCTGTGGAACTTCGCCTTCCAGCTGGCCAGCCTCACCGAGACGGCGGTGATCATGGAGCTGCTGACCCTGCTCGATCTCGTGCTGGTGGGCGGGCTGATGGTGATCGTCATCCAGTCCGGTTACGAGAATTTCGTCGAGCAGATCGACCGCCGCCATGCCCCGGATTCGCCGGCCTGGATGATGCGGATCAGCTTTTCCGGGCTGAAGCTCAAGCTGTTCGCCTCGCTGATGGCGATCTCGGCCATCACCCTGCTGAAGGCGCTGATGCGGTTGGAAACCGATGTGAGCGAGACGCAGGTGCGCTGGCTGATGGCGGCGAGCGTGCTCTTCCTCGCCGCCTATGCGGTGCTGGCCTTTACCGACCGCTTCGCCGGCACGGCGCGGGACGACTAGGGCCGGGATCAGGCGCGCCTCAGGGCGTCTGGCGGGGCGGGAGCATCCGCGCCGGGTTGCCCACCACTGTGGCCCCGGCGGGAACGTCCTTCGTCACCACGGCGCCGGCGCCGATCACCGCATCGTCGCCAATGGTGACGCCGGGCAGGATGACCGCCTTGCCGCCGATCCACACATTGCGGCCGATGGTGACCGGGCGGCCATATTGCAGGCCGGAACGGCGCACCTCCGGGTCGCGCGGGTGGTCGGCGGTGTAGATGTGGGTGCCGGGGCCGATCTCGGTGCCGTCGCCAATATGGACGGGCATCACGTCGAGGATGACGCAGTCGAAATTGAGGAACACCCCGGTGCCGAGGTGGATGTTGAAGCCGTAATCGCAGTGGAAGGGCGGGCGGATGCCGGTGCGCTCGCCGGCCGAGCCGACACCCTCGCGCACCAGTTCGCGCCGCTCCTCGCGCGAGAGGGTGAGCGAGGTGTTGAACCGCGCCAGCCAGGCGAAGTTGGCGCGCTGCGCCGCCTGGATCTCCGGATCACCGGCACGATACAGGTCGCCGGCGCGCATCTTCTGCAGTTCGGTGCGGGGGGCGGGTTCGGCTGCGGACATGCTCGGCGCTCCGTGGGCGGCACAGGGCCTCTTCCATCGGCGATGGTGGCCGGGACGGCAACACACGTTCGGTTTCCGGCCGTGCCATGAAGGGTCGTCATCCCGGCCGGCGCCGCAGGCGACGCGCCGGGATCGGCTTCAACGATGCAGGCGCAAACGGCACGCGATCCCGGATCGACCTTCGGCCGTCCGGGATGACGCCGGGGGCGGAAGCGCCCGCCCCCTACAGCTCCACCCAGCCCTGCAGCTCGCGCGTGACCACCGCTTCCAGCACCTTGATGCCGCCGGGCGAGTCGTTGAGGCAGGGGATGAAGTGGAACTTCTCGCCGCCATTATGGTGGAAGATCTCGGCGTTCTCGCCGGCGATTTCCTCCAGCGTCTCCAGGCAATCGGCCACGAAGCCGGGGGTGAGCACGGCGAGGCGCTTCACGCCGGATTTCGCCAGCGCCTCGATGGTCTTGTCGGTGTAGGGCTGCAGCCATTCAGCGCTGCCGAAGCGCGACTGGAAGGTGAGGCGCAGCTTGCCCTCGGGCCAGCCGAGCCGTTCGCGCACCAGCCGCGTGGTCTTGTAGCAATAGCAGTGATAGGGGTCGCCCTTGTCGAAATATTCCTTCGGAATGCCGTGGAAGGAGGCGATGACCAGCTCCGGCTCCCAGTCCAGCGTGGCGAGCTGCGAGGTGATGGAGTTGGCCAGCGCCTCGATATAGGCCGGCTCGTCCGGCCAGTGCGGGGCGACGCGCAGCACCGGCTGCCAGCGCATCTTCTTCAGCGCGTCGAAGGCGGCGTCGCACACCGTGGCGGAGGTGGCGGCGGCATATTGCGGATAGAGCGGCACCAGCAGCAGGCGCTCGCAGCCCTGGGCGTGCAGCGCCTCGATGCGCGAGGCGATGGACGGGTTGCCGTAGCGCATCGCCCAATCGAAGACGAGCCGGTCGCTGCGCACGCCCAGCGCGGCCGCCAGCTTTTCCGACTGCGCCCGGGTGATGGTGCGCAGCGGGCCCTCATCGCGTTGCTTGTTCCAGATGGTGGCGTAGTCCTTGCCCTTGGCCTGCGGGCGGATGGACAGGATGATGACGTTGAGGATGAACCACCACAGCACGCGGTTGACCTCGATCACCCGGCGGTCGGAGAGGAACTCCTTGAGGTAGCGCCGCATCGACCAGTAATCGGTGCCGTCGGGCGTGCCGAGATTGACGATGAGCACGCCGATCTTGCCATGGGCGACAGGGGGGTGGCCGACGGGCAGGCCGCCGCCGGGGGCGGGGTGCAGCGCGACGGACGCCGCGTCCAGCGGAACAGGCTTGGTCATCGGAACTCCCTCGACGGATCGCTGCCGGCAGCGTCTGCCGTGCTTATAGGGGGGCGGGCGGCGCATTCCAACCGGGCCGGTGTCGCGGCGCGGGCGCATCTGCGCCGGCTGTTCTACGCCCGCGCGGGCGCCTAGGTTCACCCGGGGAGGAGCATGCATGAACATTTTCGAGGGAGGTTTCGGCCTTGTCGGCTGCGGCCAGCTCGGCGCGGCGATCGGCGGGGCGCTGCTGCGGGCGGGGGCGGTGGCGCCGGGGCGGATGTGGATCGCCAACCGCTCCGGTCCGGTGCCGGCGCTTGCCGTCCCTCCCGGGCTGCGCTGGACGGGCGACGTCCAGGCGCTGGCGGATGAATGCGACACCGTCCTGCTCGCTTTGCCCCCCGCCGCCGGGCGGGCGCTGCGCTTTGCCGGCGCCGGGCGGCTGGTGATTTCGGTCATGGCGGGGGTGAGCGTGGAGGAGCTGCGGGTCATCACCGGCGGGGCGCGGCTGGCGCGGGCGATGTCCAACCCGGCGGCGCAGATCGGCATGGCCTATTCGCCCTGGTTCGCGGCAGACGGCGTCACGCAGGCGGACCGCGCGGTGGTGCGGGCATTGTTCGCCGCCTGCGGGACCACCGACGAGGTGCCGCAGGAGAGCCAGATCGACGTGTTCACCGCCATCACCGGGCCGGTGCCGGGCTTCGTCGCCGCGTTCGCGCAGGCCGTGCAGGACTATGCGCAGGCGCAGGGCGTCGCCCCCGACGTGGCGCGCCGGGCGGTGGGCCAGCTGTTTCACGCCGCCGGTGCGATGCTGGCAACGAGCGAGCGGCCGGCAGAAGCCTTCGTGCAGGAGATGGTGGACTATGCCGGCACCACGGCGGCCGGGCTGGGGGCGCTGCGCACGGCCGGCCTTACCGAAATCGTCGCGCAGGGGCTGGACGCCGCCCGCCGACGCTGCCTCACCATCGGGCGGGAGGAGGGGTGAGGCGTCGTGCGCGCCCTTCTGAGAAGGCTGGTGGGTGCCACGCACCCCGTCGCCTGCATTCGCTGTTGGCGGCCTCGCGAGACCGGAAGTGTGGGTGACCCAGCGGCACTTTCCAATCTCTCCCGCCGCTCTGCTTAGAGGCTCCAGATTTGCTGAAGGGGAGACCATAATACCGCTTGTGTATCGGCGTTCATAACCTCTATGGTTGTAGGTGCAAAATGGGAGACTGCGATGCAGTGTTTCCTCAGAGCCGCCGCTTGTTTGTCAGTGCTCGTCGCGGCGGGGGCAACATTCGGTCAAAATGCAGGGGACTGTTCCTGCGATGAAATAGCCGATGTGGATGCGCGTATGCGATGTCGGCTGCAATGCTTGCCCCCGCCCGTTGCGCCCCTTCCAGATCCTTCTATTCCAACGCTACAGGTCCCGCAGGAGCGCGAGCAACTGCGTACGGATACCAATGCAAAAGGTGGTTAGCCGCGATGCTTATCTCGCCGCTCTTCTGGGGATATGCCGCGCTTTTCGGTACCGCTCTAGCGCTCTGCGGGTCTCTAGCGCTTATTGCTGTAACAACTCTGAAGTTGATCGGAGATAAAATCTCCATTCGGCCCGCCATTACGGCGGTTTCAGCTTTTTCTATGCTCGGTTTTGCTACGGGCTTGATTATGGCTCAGAGCCGCGAGGCAGCCGTCGACGTGGTCCTCCCCGCCATCCTTACTTTCCTCAGCGGCATCTTGGTCTATATGATCGGGGCGAAGGGATTGAGAACTCAGGCGGGTGCCTCGGCTATGGTATTCTGCTTCGCGCTCTCCCTGCTGGTCGGCTCCCAATACGGAGCGTGGCTTCGGTTCGAGCACGATTCGAAGCAGGCGGACGTGTCGTATCTAATCGCGCGTGAAGCGGCGCTGGAACAAGGCCACCACAACTTAGCCATTCGACGGCTGGCCAACGCAAGTGAGATCCAATCTTTCATCTCGGCCTACGCCGAACAGAAGAAGCTAGATCCCGTCCGTCTTTATGAAGCGGTGTACGGCAACAAGCCCTTGCCCTGACTGAGACGAAAGGCAGGACCGGAGCGAAATTCGTCTTGCTCCCCGGTCCTCCTGACCCCTCACCGCACCAATATGTTGCGGAACTGCCAGGGGTCGGAGGTGTCGATGTCCTCGGGGAACAGGCCGGGGCGGCCGTCCAGCGGGGTCCAGTCGGTGTAATAGCCCTTCACCGCGCCGAGATAGGGCTTCTGGATGTCCAGGCAGCGGCGATAATCCATCTCGTCGGTTTCGACGATGCCGGCTTCCGGGTTTTCCAGCGCCCACACCATGCCGGCGAGCACGGCGGAGGTCACCTGCAGCCCGGTGGCGGTCTGGTAGGGGGCGAGGTTGCGGGCTTCCTCGATGGTGAGCTGCGAGCCGAACCAGTAGGCGTTCTTCGCGTGGCCATAGAGCAGCACGCCGAGCTCGTCGCGGCCGTCGACGATCTCGTGCTCGTCGAGAATGGTCCAGTTGCCGTCGAACCGGCCCTCATTGCCGAACATCTCGTGCCAGGACAGCACCGCGTCGTTGCAGGGATGGTAGGCATAGTGGCAGGTCGGGCGGTAGGCCACCTGGGCGCCGTTGCGCACGGTGAAATAGTCGGCGATCGAGATCGACTCGTTATGGGTGACGAGGAAGCCGTGCTGCGGGCCCAGCGTCGGGCACCAGGTGCGCACCTTGGTCGCCGCGCCGGCCTGCATCAAATAGATCGCCGCGCCGGAGCCGAAATTATGGGTGTGGGCGTTGGCGGGCATCCATTTTTCATGGGTGCCCCAGCCGAGCTCGGAAGGCTGCAGCCCCTCGGAAACGAAGCCCTCGACCGACCAGGTGTTGACGAACTTGCCGAAGGGGCGCGGGTCGCGGGCGCGCTGGGTGTCGCGCTCGGCGATGTGGATGCCCTTGACGCCGACCTGGCTCATCAAAGCCGCCCAGCCGTCGCGGGAGGTCGGCTCCTCGAAGGCGAGGCCGAGATCGGTGGCGAGGTTGACCAGCCCCTGCTTGACGAACCACGACACCATGCCCGGATTGGCGCCGCAGCAGGAAACCGCCGTCGGTCCGCCGGGGTTGGCGCGCTTGGCCCTGAGCATGGATTCGCGCAGCGCGTAGTTGGAGCGGCTGGCGGCGGTGGCGTCCTTGTCGAAATAGAAGCCGAGCCAAGGCTCCACCACCGTGTCGATGTAGAGCGCGCCGAGCTCGCGGGCGAGCGTCATCAGGTCGACCGAGCCGGTATCCACCGACAGGTTGATGACGAAGCCGCGCCCGCCGGCGGTCAGCAGGGGGGTGAGAACCTCGCGGTAGTTCTCCTGGGTGATCGCCTGCTGCAGGAAGCGGATGCCGCGCTCGTCAAGGAGGGCGCGGTTGTCGTCCACCGGGTCGATGACGGTCAGGCTTTCCTTGTCGAAATCGAAGTGCCGCTCCAGCAGGGGCAGGGTGCCGCGACCGATCGAGCCGAAGCCGATCATCACGATGGGACCGTCGATTTTTCCGTAGACCGGCCAGACTGACATTCTCGGGGACACTCCTTTGGTTCCGAAGGGGAAAAGATGCGGGCGCACCATGGGGTGCCGCAGCCTGCCGCGTCAATGGTGACGGCTGCGTGACGAGGCGCGGGGGCGGACGAGTAATTGGCAGAACGACGTCATGGCCGGGCTTTGCCCGGCCATCCATGCCTTGGGGCGCCGGTGGCGGCGGCGACGTCGTGGATGCCCGGCCCGAGGCCGGGCATGACGGTGCTGATCGGGCCGGGCGTGTGACGGGCCATCTTGGCAGGCACATACGCCGAAAAGGGGCTCTCGCCGGTATTTGGCAACTGCCACACTCGCTTCATGAGCGGCGGTTTCGTCTATCTCCTGACCAACCGCCCGAACGGCACGCTCTATGTCGGCGTGACGTCGGATCTGGTTCGCCGCGTCTGGGAGCATCGGGAAGGTGCGGTCGAGGGTTTCACCCGCCGCCACGGCCTGAAGCGGCTCGTTTATTTCGAGCGCTACGATGAGATCGTTTTGGCGATAGCGCGCGAAAAGGCCATCAAGCACTGGCCGCGCGCCTGGAAGGTCCGGCTTGTCCATGCCGGCAATCTCGAATGGCGCGACCTTTACGGCGAGTTCGTGCGCTAGCCCCGGCGGCACAGTCGCGGATGCCCGGCCCAAGGCCGGGCATGACCTCGGTCTGGTGGGGCAACAGGTCGGCTCAAAACACCGTCATGGCCGGGCTTGGCCCGGCCACCCACGCCTTGTCGGCAGGGGCGCGGCGGGGTCAAAGTCGTGGATGCCCGGCCCAAGGCCGGGCATGACGGTGCATTGGGTGAAGGCTTGCCCACCCTCACGCGTCGGCGGCGAGGATGTGGTTGCGCACCAGGGGGTAGACCTGCGCCTTCCAGCGGCGGCCGGAGAACACGCCGTAATGGCCGACGCCGGCCTGCATGTGGTGGCGGCGCAGGTGCGGGCGCAGCCCTGAGCAGATGTCCTGCGCCGCCACCGTCTGGCCGACCGCGCAGATGTCGTCGCGCTCGCCCTCCACGGTGAGCAGCGCGGTGCGGCGGATTGCGCGGAAATCCAGGCTGCCGCCGCGATAGGTGAGCACGCCGCGCGGCAGCTCGTGCTGCTGGAACACCTTGTCGATGGTCTCCAGATAGAACTCGGCGGCGAGGTCGAGCACGGCGAAATACTCGTCATAGAAGGTCTTGGTGGTGTCGGCCTTGTCGTGCTCGCCCATGGCGAGGTTCTCGAACAGCCCGACATGCGCCTTCACATGGCGCTGCAGGTTCATCGCCATGAAGGCGCCGACCTGCAGGAAGCCGGGATAGACCCGCCGGCCCGCGCCCTTGAAGCCGGGCGGCACGGTGGCGATGAGGTTCTGCTCGAACCATTCCATCGGCTTGGAGGTGGCGAGCTCGTTGACCTTGGTGGGGTTGATGCGGGTGTCGACCGGGCCGGCCATCAGCGTCATGGAGAGCGGCTGGGCCGGGTTGTTCTCCTGCGCCATCACCGCGCAGGCGGCGAGCACCTGCACGCAGGGCTGGCACACCGCGAGCACATGGCCGCCCGGCCCGATCGCCTCCTGGAAGCGTATGACATGGGCGACATAGTCGTCGAAGCCGAAGCCGCCTTCGGACAGCGGCACGTCGCGGGCATTGTGCCAGTCGGTGATGTAGACGTCGTTCTCCGGCAGCAGGGTCTTCACCGTGTCCAGCAGCAGGGTGGCGAAATGGCCGGACAGCGGGGCGACGACCAGCAGGCGCGGCTGCGGCTGGTCGACATCCTTGGCGAAGTGCACCAGCGAGCCGAAGGGAAGGGTGAGCGCCACCTCCTCGCGCACCGCCACCTCGCGATTGCCCACGCTCACCGTGCCGATGTCGAAGGCCGGCCGCTCATGGCTGAGGCCGGCGCGCTCGATCATCTCGAAGGTGGCGGTGAGGTTGCGCAGCAGCGGCGTGTCACCAAAGCCCCCCATCGTGCCGATCATCTGGCGCGACAGGCGCGCCGCCAGGCGGATCGGGTCGAGCAGGTCGGACTGGGCCTGGTAGGCGGCATAGATCATCGGCGGGGGATCTTCCGGCAAAGGGTCTTCCGACAGGCGCTCGGACGGCGAGAAGGCATGCGCGCTCCGGTGGAAGCCTCGAGCCTCGGGACGGATGCGGGGTGCACCGTCGATGAAGGTCCGGGAGGCCGGCAGGAGCCATCCTAGAGCGGATGCAATGGCGCTGCCAAGGCGGTTGCCGGGCCGCAGGCCGCACGCGGCCGGTGCGGGCGTCACACCCCCGTCAGGGATGGCACGAAGTGTGATTGCGGAAAGGGGGCCGTATCGTCTACGCCCGCCCAGACAGGAAGCCTGCCATGCCCGCGCCGACCTCGACCTCCAGGCCCGCCACCGCGCGCGGGACGAAGAAGGCCCCGGCGAAGGCGGCGGGTGCCAAGGCCGGCGCGACGGCCGGCGCGAAGGCCGGCTCTAAGCCGGGCAAGGCCGCCGCCGCCAAGGCTCCACCGGCGGCGGAGGCGGCCCCGCCGGCCGGCGTGCTGACGATCAGCAGCAAGAACTACTCGTCCTGGTCGCTGCGCGGCTATTTGCTGTGCCGGCTGGCCGGGCTCGACGTGGCGGAGGCACGGGTCTCGGCCGACGACCCCTCCATCCGTGCCGAGCTGCTGCTGCAATCCTCCTCCTTCCTGGTGCCCCGCCTCGACCATGAGGGGCTGCGCATCTGGGACACGCTGGCCATTGCCGAATACCTGCACGAATGGGCGCCAGAGGCGGGACTTCTGCCCAGCGATCGGGCAGCGCGGGCGCATTGCCGCTCGATCTGCGGCGAGATGCATTCGGGCTTCGCCAATCTGCGCTCGGCGCTGCCGATGAACCTCAAGGCGCACCATCCCGGCTTCAAGGTGTGGGCCGGCGCGCAGGGCGACATCTTGCGCATCGTCGAAATCTGGGCCGAGTGCCTGAAGACCTATGGCGGGCCCTATCTGTTCGGCGCGGCCCCGACCATGGCGGACGCGATGTACGCCCCGGTCTGCGCGCGCTTCACCACCTATGACGTGCCGCTCGACCCCAAGAGCCGGGCCTATTGCAAGGCCATCCTCGCCCTCCCCGCCCTGCAGGAATGGGTGGCGGCGGCGCTGGAAGAGCCGGACGAGATGGAAGAGCTGGACGTGGAGTTCTGAGGGGCGCGCGCCTCGTCTCCCGGAGACAGAGCGAAAGAGTCGCTTTTCAGCGCCCATCCTTCGAGGCTCGCTGCGCGCGCACCTCAGGATGACGGCGTGTCAGGGGGCGAAGACCTCGTCATGCTGAGGCGCCGGCCGGTAGGCCGGCCTCGAAGCATGCAGGCCGTTCCCCTCACGCACGTACCAACGACGTCCTTCCGGACGTCGTGGATGGCCGGGCCAAGCCCGGCCATGACGTTGTGTGGGTGGTGAACGAGGCCTCTCAGTGCGCCTCGTCCCAGTTGTCGGCGGCGCGGGCGTCGACCTTGAGCGGCACCTTCAGCGCCACTGCGGGGAAGGCGGCGAGCTCCATCACCTCGCGCACGACCGGGATGGTGGCGGCGACCTCGTCGTCCGGCACCTCGAAGATCAGCTCGTCATGCACCTGCAGCAGCATGCGGGCGGACAGGCGGGCCTTTTCCAGCGCGCCTTCCATCCGCACCATGGCGCGGCGGATGATGTCGGCGGCCGAGCCCTGCAGCCGGGCATTGATCGCCGCGCGCTCGTTGAAGGCGCGGATCGAGGGGTTCTTGGCGTTGATGTCGGGGTAGTGGCAGCGCCGGCCGAACAGCGTTTCCACGTAACCGTGCTCGCGGGCGAACAGCCGGGTCTCGTCCATATAGGCGCGGATGCCGGGGAAGCGCTCGAAATAGCGCTTGATGTAGGCGCCCGCCTCCTCGCGCGGGATCGACAGCTGGTTGGCCAGCCCGAACGCCGAGATGCCGTAGATGATGCCGAAATTGATCGCCTTGGCCCGGCGGCGCACCTCGCCCGGCATGCCCTCGATCGGCACGCCGAACATTTCCGACGCCGTCATGGCGTGGATGTCGAGTCCGTCCTGGAAAGCCTGGCGCAGCGAGGGCGTGTCGGCGATCTCGGCCAGCAGGCGCAGCTCGATCTGCGAATAATCCGCCGAGACCAGCTTGTGGCCCTTGGCGGCGACGAAGGCCTTGCGGATGCGGCGGCCTTCCTCCGAGCGCACCGGGATGTTCTGCAGGTTGGGCTCGGAGGAGGAGAGCCGGCCGGTGGTGGTGGCCGCCAGCGCGTAGGAGGTGTGCACGCGGCCGGTGTCGGGGTGGACATAGGTCGGCAGCGCGTCGGCATAGGTGGATTTGAGCTTCTGCAGCTGGCGCCAGTCGAGAATGCGGCGGGGCAGCTCGTGGCCCTGCTCGGCCAGCTCCTCCAGCACGTCGGCACCGGTGGACCACGCGCCGGTCGGGGTCTTGCGCCCGCCGGGAATGGCCATCTTGCCGAACAATATGTCGCCGAGCTGCTTGGGCGAGCCGGGGTTGAAGGTTTCCCCGGCCATGGCGGAGATGTCGGCCTCCAGCCGGCCCATGCCCTGCGCGAACTCGCCCGACAGCCGCGAGAGCATCTGCCGGTCGATCATGATGCCGCGCGCCTCCATGCGGGCGAGCACGGCGATGAGCGGACGCTCCAGCGTCTCGTAGACCGTGGCCTTGCCCTCGCTGGCGAGGCGGGGCTTGAGCACCCGCCACAGGCGCAGCGTGACGTCGGCATCCTCGGCGGCGTATTCGCTGGCCTTGTCGAGCGGCGCGCGGTCGAAGCGGATCTGCCCCTTGCCCTTGCCGCACACCTCCGCGAACGTGATCGGCGTGTGGCCGAGCCAGCGCAGCGAGAGCGGGTCCATGCCGTGCGGCGAGGCGCCGGCATCCAGCACGTAGGACAGCAGCATCGTGTCGTCATACGGGCCGACCTCGATGCCGGCGCGCCTGAGCACCAGCCAGTCATATTTCAGGTTCTGGCCGATTTTGAGGACGGAGGAGTCCTCCATCAGCGGCTTCAGCACCGCGAGCGCCTCGCCCGGGGGAATCTGGCCGGGCAGCAGCCCCTCGCTGAACAGGCCTTCGTCGCCGCCCTTATGGGTGAGCGGGACATAGCAGGCCTCGCTCGGCCCGGTGGCGAGGGAGAAGCCGACCAGTTCCGCCTGCATCGGGTCGAGGCCGGTGGTCTCGGTGTCCACCGCCACGATGCCGAGGTCGGTGGCGCGGGCGATCCATTCCTGCAGGCGGGCGAGTGTCGTCACCGTCTCGTAGCGGGCGCGGTCGACCGGGGTGGCGCGGGCTTCCGCCTGCCGGGCGGCGGCGAGCGCCTGCGGGGTGAGGCCTTCCGCCGGGCTGGGCTGTTCCTCCAGCGGAACCGCCGTCTCGCCGGTGTCGGGATCGAGGCCCGCCGCGAGCAGGCCGCTCTCGCCGCCGCCCGCCTTCAGGCCGGGATCGGGCTCGACGGCGGCGATGTCGATCTCATAGGCCTCGCCGACGCGCCGGGTGAGGGTGGTGAACTCCATCGCCTTGAGGAAGGCGATGAGCTTGCGGCCCTCCGGCTCGATGACGGCAATGTCGTCGAGCGGCACGTCGAGCGGCACGTCGCGCTTGAGGGTGACAAGCTGGCGCGACAGGCGGGCCTGGTCGGCGAACGCGAGCAGGTTTTCCCGGCGCTTGGTCTGCTTGATCTCGTCGGCGCGGGCCAGCAGCGTGTCGAGGTCGCCATAATCGGCCAGCAGCTGGGCGGCGGTCTTCACGCCGATGCCCGGCACGCCGGGCACGTTGTCCACCGAATCGCCTGCCAGCGACTGCACGTCCACCACCTTGTCGGGGGTGACGCCGAACTTCTCGAACACCTCCTCGACGCCGATCGCCTTGTCCTTCATCGGGTCGTACATGCGCACGAGGCCGTCGACGAGTTGCATCAGGTCCTTGTCGGAGGAGATGACGGTGACGCGGGCGCCCCGCGCCTTGGCCTGCTCGGCATAGGTGGCAATGAGGTCGTCGGCCTCGAAGCCCGCTTGCTCGACGCAGGCGAGATCGAAGGCGCGGGTGGCCTCGCGGATGAGCGGGAATTGCGGGCGCAGGTCTTCCGGCAGCTCCGGGCGCTGCGCCTTGTAGAGCGGGTAGATATCCTTGCGGAAGGTCTGCTCCGACTTGTCGAACACCACGGCGAGATGGGTGGGCCGGGGCTCGAAGCCGGACTGCGCGTCCTTCGCCCGCACCAGCTTCCACAGCATGTTGCAGAAGCCGGCCACCGCGCCGACGGGCAGCCGATCGGACGAGCGGGTGAGCGGGGGCAGGGCGTGGTAGGCGCGGAAAATATAGGCCGAGCCGTCGATCAGGACGACATGGTCGCCGGTCTCGACGTTCTCATGGTGGGAATCTTGCGCGGGCATTGCGGGCTCCGTTTCGGGCCGCACGATGCCCCTGCCGGCTCAAAGGGGCAAGGGGCGGGCGAGTGAGGAAGCGGGACCTTGACGCCGCTCGTGGTCTCCCGCTCGCATGGTGACATCCCACGGCGACATCCCACGGCGACCTGCCATGGCGACATCCCATGGCAGGTGACGCGGCGCGCGTGCGGCGGTACAGAGCGCCATGCCCCGCTACAAGCTCACCATCGAATATGACGGCACGCCCTTTGTCGGCTGGCAGATGCAGGCGGCGGGCACCACCGTGCAGGGCGTGCTGGCGGAAGCGGTGCGCCGCTTTTCCGGCGAGGAGGTGACGGTGCACGGCGCCGGGCGCACCGATGCCGGCGTGCACGCCTCCGGGCAGGTGGCCCATATCGAACTGGCGCGGGAGTGGAAGCCGGACACGGTGCGCGACGCGATGAACGCGCATCTGCGCCCGCACCCGGTCGCCGTGCTGGCGGCCGAGCCGGCGGCACAGGATTTCCACGCCCGCTTCTCCGCCACCGGGCGGCGCTATCTCTACCGCATCATCATCCGCCGCCCCGATCTCGTGCTGGAGCGCAACCGGGCCTGGCGGGTGCTGCGCCCGCTCGACGCCGGCGCGATGGCGCTGGGCGCCGCGCGGCTGGTGGGCCGGCACGACTTCACCACCTTCCGCGCCATTGGCTGCCAGGCCGCCTCGCCGGTGAAGACGCTGGACCGGCTGGCGGTGGAGGAGGTGGCGATCGAGGGGCCGGGAACCGAGATCCGCGTGCACGCGCAGGCGCGCTCCTTCCTGCATCACCAGGTGCGCTCCATGGTCGGCACGCTGGTGAAGGTGGGAGAGGGCGCGTGGACGCCCGACGCTGTGAGCGCCGCGCTGGACGCCGCCGACCGCACCCGCTGCGGCCCGATGGCACCCTCCGCCGGGCTCTATCTGGCGGAAGTAACGTATTGAGCAGGTGAGGCTCGGGCGGCGCAAATCGGTGTGCCTCATAGCCGGCCTGGCGGCCGGCACCTCAGCATGACGAGGATTCCCGGCTTTCCACTGATGCACCGTCATCCTGAGGTGCGCGCGTGAGCGCGCCTCGAAGGAGGGTTGCCCCGGAGGCGTCCGGCGACGGTGGCGTATGTGAGAGGGCCGTCATGGCCGGGCTCGGCCCGGCCATCCACGCCTCTGCGCGCTGGTTGCCCGTAGAAGTCATGGATGCCCGGCCCAAGGCCGGGCATGACGGGGCTCCGGATCAAGGGCTCACGGGAGCGGCCCGCGTGCCTCATAGCCGGCCGGACGGCCGGCACCTCAGCATGACGAGGTTTCCCGGCTTTCCACTGATGCACCGTCATCCTGAGGTGCGCGCGTGAGCGCGCCTCGAAGGATGGTTGCCCCGGAGGCGCCCCGACGCCTCACCCCTGCCCCAGCGTCTCCAGGAAGCGGATGGCCTCGCCCTGTGCGGGGGTGACGAGTTCGCCTTCCCACATCACGCGGTTGCCGCGGAGGAGCGTGCCGACCGGCCAGCCGGTGACCTCCACCCCGTCATAGGGCGTCCAGCCGGCCTTGGAGGCGATCCACTCGTTGCGGATGGTCTGGCGCCGCTTCAGGTCGACGACGGTGACATCGGCGTCGAAGCCGACCGCGATGCGGCCCTTAGTGGCGATGTTGAAGATGCGGGCCGGGCCGGCGCTGGAGAGGTCGACGAAGCGCTCCAGCGTCAGGCGGCCGGCATTCACATGGTCGAGCATCATCGGCACCAGCGTCTGCACGCCGGTCATGCCCGAGGGGCTGGACGGGTAGGGCTTGGCCTTTTCCTCGAGCGTGTGCGGCGCGTGGTCGGAGCCGAGCACGTCGACCACGCCTTCCGCCAGCCCGCGCCACAGCGCCGCCTTGTGGCGGGCCTCGCGCACCGGCGGGTTCATCTGCACCAGCGTGCCGTGCGTGCCGTACCAGCTGGCGTCCATGGTGAGGTGATGGGGCGTCACCTCGACGGTCGCGACATCCTTCTGGGCGCGCAGATACTCGATCTCCTCCTGGGAGGTGATGTGCAGCACGTGCACGCGCTTGCCCTCGGCGCGGGCGAGGTCGACCAGGCGGGTGGTGGCGGTGAGCGCGGCGATCTCGTCGCGCCACACCGGGTGCGAGGCGGCGTCGCCGGCCACGCGCAGGCCCTTGCGCTCCTCAAGGCGCGGCTCGTCCTCGCAATGGAAGGCGGCGCGGCGGCGGATGACCTTGAGGATGGCGCGCACGCCGGGATCGTCGGCCACCAGCAGCGAGCCGGTGGAGGAGCCGATGAACACCTTCACGCCGGGGACGCCGGGCAGCATCTCCAGCTCCGGGAGATCCTTCACATTGTCATGCGTGCCGCCGACGAAGAAGGCGAAGTCGCAATGCATGCGGTGGTGGGCGCGCGACAGCTTGTCGTCCAGCGCCTCGGCGGAGGTGGTGAGCGGGTTGGTGTTGGGCATCTCGAACACGCCGGTGACGCCGCCCATGACGGCGGCGCGAGAGCCCGATTCGAGGTCTTCCTTGTGGTCGAGGCCCGGCTCGCGGAAATGCACCTGGGTGTCGATGACGCCGGGAAGCAGATGCAGGCCGGTGCAGTCGACCGTCTCGCCCGCCTGCCCGGCGTCGAAGGAACCGATGCCGGCGATCCGCCCGTGCCGTATGCCGACATCGCGGGCAATGGTGCCGTCCTGGTTCACCACCGTGCCGCCCTTGAGGAGAAGATCGAAGGTCTGCGCCATGGGGTCCCCGCCGGTGATGAACTGGTTTGCCCGCTCTTACGCCAAATGGGCGCCGAGGTGAACGCCCCCTCGTGGTGGCGACGGCGCGCGGTCAGACGACCGCGAAGCGCACCCGCACCGCCGTGCCGCGGCTGGGCTCGACCCGGTTGGCGAGCTCGACATGGCCGCCGAGCTGGGTGGCGAGGCTCTGGATGATGCGCCAGCCGAGCCCGTCGCCCCGCGACAGGTCGGCACCCGGCGGCAGGCCCCGCCCGTCGTCGGCGATGGTCATTTCATATTGGTTGCCGCCGCTCGACAGCACGGTGATGCCGATCGTGCCGGCATCGGCGTCCACAAAGGCGTGCTTGAGCGAATTGGTGACGATCTCGGCCACCAGCATGGAGAGGGTGGTGAGCTGGGCGACGTTGAGCGGCAGGTTGGGCGAACTCACCGTCGAGGTGACGCCGCGGGCGCCGGACGCGGTGACGAGGTCGCAGCAGAGCTGGCGCAGATACTGCTCGGTCGGCAGGTCCAGCCGCTCGGGCGCATAGAGCTGGCGGTGGATGCGGGCGATGGTGTCGAGCCGCGAGCGCGCCTCATCGAGGGCGGTGACCGCCTGGCTGGCATCCTGCCCCACCTTGCGCTTCTGCAGCGTCAGCAGCGCCGCCACGAACTGCATGTTGTTGGCGACGCGGTGCTGCAGCTCCTGAAACATGGTGCGCTGGCTCTCCAGCAGCCGCGCGGTGGTTTCCTTCTCCGTGCGCAGCCGGTCGGCGGCGCTGAAGGTGAAGTGGATCAGCGTGATGTCGATGGCGGCGATGACGACGAAAAAGCCGAGCGCCAGCAGCGTCTGCCCGTCGAGGCGCATGCCGTTGGCCGGGCCGATGAAGAAGAACCACGCGGCCACGGTGGACAGCGCGGCGCAGATGATGCCCGGCCGCAGCCCGCAGAAGAAGGTGGTGAGGATGACCGCCGGAAAGAAGGTGAGGAACGGAAAGCCCGGCGGCAGCACCGCGTCCACCGCGAAGCGCAGGCCGAGCGCGAGGGCGAACATCAGCACCCCGACCGCATGCGGCAGCCAGGGATGGCGGCGCAGCGGCTGGGCGGCGCGCACCAGCGACCAGAACAACGACCCCTCGAAGAATTTTTCCCGCATGACCGGCGTGCCGCCGCTGCCCGGCGCGGTGGAGGCCACGATTTCCCGCGGCGGGGCGGCTTTTTCGTTCATGAACGTGACGCGGCTGCGCCGGCCGTGCCGCGCGTGTCGGCCCCCGCCAGCGCACGGGCGAGCATGTTTCCAGCAAGGCGGGACAGGAGAAGCCGGGCGGCCGCAAGGGCACCCGTGGAAGTCGCACGCATCGAACTGGACTCCCGGAAGGCGCCGCCGGATTCTGCCGGTGCGCGAGTGTGCCTTGTTCTACAGAACTCGTTACCCGAGTTCTGTCCGCTTGTGAACATTTCGGCGGTATCCGCGTTGAGCCGAAAACGGGGGACGTTTCATGCGCGTCAATGAAAACGACGAAAGCGGCGGGCACGGCGGCGGCGCCGTCCTGTCGTCCGGCGGCAACAACCTGCTGGGCGCGCTTCGCCCGGCCGATTTCACGCTGCTGCGCGCCCATCTCAGGCGCATCGACCGGCCGGCCGGCTCGGTGCTCTATGAGCCCGGCGACGATGTGCGGCATGTCTATTTCCCCTGCGGGCAGGCGCTGGTGTCCTTCATGGTGCTGCTGGAAGACGGCCGGCAGGTGGAGATCACCAGCATCGGCCGCGAGGGCGCGGTGGGCGGCATTGTCAGCCAGGGCCGGCTCCCGGCCTTCTCCCGCGCCGTGGTGCAGATGGGCGGTCCGCTGCTGCGGCTTGACAGCGTCGAGCTGGAGCGCGCCAAGGAAACCTCGCCGCCGCTGCGCAACCTGTTCGCCCGCTACGCCGACTGCCTGCTGGCGCAGGTGTTCCAGTCGGTGGCCTGCAACGCCACCCACAGCATCGACCAGCGCACCGCCAAATGGCTGCTCGCCGCCTATGACCGCACCGGCGACGACACGCTGCGCCTGACCCAGGAGCAACTCGCGGCGATGCTGGCCGTGGGGCGGCCCTATATCAGCCGGGTGCTGGGGGCGATGAAGGAGGCCGGCGCCGTCGAGCCCCGGCGCGGGCGCATCCATATCCGCGATTCCGAGCGGCTTCGCTCGCTGTGCTGCGGCTGCCACGCGGCGGTGCGGCGCCATTTCGACGACGTGCTCGGCGGGGTTTATCCTCGCGGCAACGAGGTGGCGGGCCATGGCATCCTCATCACCAACGGCCCCTCCTTCCGCCCGTGAGCGGGCCGGCGGCACGCCCGCGCATGGCCGACCCGCTTGCGCAGGCCTTGCCTGATCCGCGCGCGCATGGCATGCGGCCGCGCATGGATATCGAAACCGTTCCGCCCATCGTGCCGTCCTTCGCCGCGCTGGCGCCCCGCTACGACCTCGTCCTGTGCGACATCTGGGGCGTGCTGCACAACGGCGTCGCCGGCTCGCCCGCCGCCGCGCAGGCGCTGATGCGTGCCCGTGAGGGGGGCGCGACGGTGATCCTGGTCTCGAACGCCCCGCGCGAGCCGGAAGGCGTCGCCCGCATCCTCGACGGCTTCGGCATTCCGCGCACCGCCTATGACGCTATCGTCACCTCCGGCATGGTGACCACGGCACTGCTGGCCGGAAAGCCCGGCCTTCGCATGTGGCACCTCGGACCGCAGCGCGACCTCGGCATCTATAAGGGCCTCGACCTCACGCTCGCTCCCTTCGAGGAGGCGGAGCTGATCGTCTGCACCGGCCTGTTCGACGACACGGTCGAGACCCCGGACGACTATGCCGACACGCTGAAGGCGGCGCGGGCGCGCGACCTGCCCTTCATCTGCGCCAACCCCGACATCGTGGTGGAGCGCGGCGGCGACCTGATCTGGTGCGCCGGCGCCATCGCCGAGGCCTATGCCGAATTGGGCGGGCAGGTGGTGTTCTGCGGCAAGCCGCACCGGCCGATCTACGAGACCGCCTTCGCCACCGCCGCACAGCTGCGCGGGGCGCCGGTGGAGCGGGCGCGCACCCTCGCCATCGGCGATGCGCTGCGCACCGACCTTGCCGGCGCGCTCGGCTTCGGCATTGACTGCCTGTTCGTGGCGGCCGGCATCCATGCCGGCGAGCTCGGCCTCGAACATGGCGCGCAGGTGGAGCCCCGCGCGCTCGCCCGCCTGCTCGCCGACGGGCCGGGCCGCCCGGCCGCCGTGACCACGCGCCTCGGCTGGTAGCCTTCCCTCGGATTGACGGCGGGGCGGGACGGGGCCACTTAACGAGGCCACCTCACCGCTCCCGCGCCCGGGCCGGGCGCACACTCCTGCGTAGCGCTGCCATGACCCACGCCGCCGCCTCCCCGCACCCCTTCCCCGTTCTGCGCGAGGGCGACGCGCTGCCTGCGGACCTGGCCGCGCCAGTGGTCGCCATCGGCAATTTCGACGGCGTGCATCGCGGCCACCGGGCGGTGATCGGCACCGCCGTCGACCAGGCGCGCTCGCTGGGAAAGCCGGCGCTGGCGGTGACCTTCGAGCCGCATCCACGCGCCTTCTTCCGGCCGACGGAGCCGATCTTCCGCCTGACCCCGGAGCCGATGAAGCTGAAGCGGCTGAGCGAGACCGGCCTCGACGGCGCGGTGGTGCTGGCGTTCGACGCGGCGATGGCGGCGCGCGAGGCCGAGGCTTTCGTCGCCGACATACTGGTCGCGCGGCTCGGCGTCTCCATGGTGGTGGCGGGCTATGATTTTCATTTCGGCAAGGGGCGCGGCGGCTCGCCGCCGTTCCTGCGCGAGGCCGGCAAGCGCCATGGCTTCGGCGTCGAGATCGTCGCGCCGCTGCTGGACGAGGGTGCGCAGGTCTCCTCCAGCGTCATCCGCGCCGCGCTGGCGCAGGGCCGCGTCGAGCAGGCCGCCCATATGCTGGGCGCGCCGTTCGAGATCGCGGCCGAAGTGATCCACGGCGACAAGCGCGGGCGCGATCTCGGCTACCCCACCGCCAATATGCGCCTCGACCCGGCGGTGACCCTGGCCCACGGGATCTACGCAGTGACGGTGGAGATCGACGGCACGCGGCACAAGGGCGTGGCGAGCTTCGGCCGCCGCCCCACCTTCGACGACGGCGCGCCACGGCTGGAGACCTTCATCTTCGACTATGTCGGCGACCTCTATGGCCGGGTGCTGCCGGTCGCCTTCCACGCCTGGCTGCGGCCCGAGCTGAAATTCGACAGCATCGACGCGCTGATCGTGCAGATGGATATCGACAGCGCACGGGCGCGGGCGGCGCTGGGGTAGAAGTCCGGGACCCGGCGTCAAGACCGCGCGTAGCGGCTTGACCGACGTGACCGCCGGCCGTCCCCGCCCTTGCACCGCTTGGCGCCTGCGCTTAAACCGGGCGGCGATGGCAAGGAGCGCGTCATGACGAGCCGCAACAGTGATGGTCGCAACGGGAACGAGCCTGCCGGCGAGGCGGCGGGCGAGGGCACGGCGCACGACTATTCCGCCACGCTGTTCCTGCCGCAGACCGATTTCCCCATGCGCGCCGGCCTGCCGCAGCGCGAGCCGGAGCTGCTGGCGCGCTGGGAGCGGATCGACCTCTATGGCCAGCAGCGCAAGGCGGGGACCGGCAAGCCGCGCTTCGTGCTGCATGACGGCCCGCCCTATGCCAATGGCAACATCCATATTGGCCACGCGCTCAACAAGATCCTGAAGGACGTGGTGGTGCGCGCGCAGGGCGCGCTGGGCCACGATTCCAACTATGTGCCGGGCTGGGACTGCCACGGCCTGCCGATCGAATGGAAGATCGAGGAACAGTACCGCGCGCGCGGCAAGAACAAGGACGAGGTGCCCGTCGTCGAATTCCGCCAGGAATGCCGCGCCTTCGCGCAGGGCTGGATCGACGTGCAGCGCTCCGAGTTCAAGCGGCTCGGCGTCGAGGGCGACTGGTCGCACCCCTATGTGACGATGAGCTACGACGCGGAAGCGCAGATCGCCCGCGAGATCATGAAATTCGCCACCAATGGCCTGCTCTATCGCGGTTCCAAGCCGGTGATGTGGTCGGTGGTGGAGCGCACCGCGCTGGCCGAGGCCGAGGTCGAGTATCACGACCATCAGTCGACCACGATCTTCGTCAAGTTCCCGGTCACCGGATACCGCAAGAGCGCGGCCACCGCCGGCGGCCTGCCCAAGGGGCTGGAGCCGCCGGACGAGGCCGCCGACATCCACCTGTTCCCCTCCTATGAGGGCGCGTCCGTCGTCATCTGGACGACCACGCCCTGGACCATTCCCGGCAACCGCGCCATCGCCTTCTCGCCGAACGTGACCTATGCGGTCTACGAGGTGACGGAAGCCCCGCACGACAACTGGGCCAAGGTGGGCGAGCACTTCATCCTCGCCGACAAGCTGGCGGAAGACGTGTTCAAGGCCGCCCGCGTGACCGGCTATGAGCGCCACCGCGAGGTCGACCCCACCCATCTGGTCTGCGCCCATCCGCTGAAGGGCGTCGAGGGGGCGAGGGACTATTTCGACTTCTGCGTGCCTGTCGTGCCCGGCGATTTCGTGACCGACGACACCGGCACCGGCTTCGTCCACATCGCCCCCGGCCACGGCGCCGACGACTTCAACCTGTTCATGTCCGCGCATCTGGGCGAGGTGCCGCACACGGTCGGGCCGGACGGGCGCTATTACGACCATGTGCCGCTGTTCGCTGGCGCCCGCGTGATGGACGACAAGGGCCGGGATGGCGACGCCAATGACGCGGTGATCAAGGCGCTGGCCGGCGCCGACAAGCTGATCGCCCGCGGCAGGCTGAAGCACCAGTACCCCCATAGCTGGCGCTCCAAGGCGCCGATCATCTTCCGCAACACGCCGCAATGGTTCATCGCGATGGACAAGGACATCGCGGCGGCGGACGGCTCGTCCAATGCCGGCGACACGCTGCGGGCGCGCGCGCTGGGCGGCATTCAGCAGGTGCAGTGGGTGCCGGCCTCGGGCCAGAACCGCATCACCGGCATGATCGAGAACCGCCCGGACTGGGTGGTCTCGCGCCAGCGCGCCTGGGGCGTGCCGATCGCCGTCTTCGTGCGCGACCGGGGCGACGGCACGGTGGAGATTCTGCGGGACGACGCGGTCAACCAGCGCATCGCCGACGCCTTCGCCAATGAGGGCGCCGATGCCTGGTACGAGGAAGGCGCGGGCGCGCGCTTCCTCGGCAATGACCATGACCCGGGCGAATGGACCAAGGTCGACGACATTCTCGACGTGTGGTTCGATTCAGGCTCCACCCACGCCTTCACGCTGGAAGTGCGCGACGACCTGAAGGTGAAGCGCGCCTTCGCCGGCGGGCCGGACCGGGTGATGTATCTGGAAGGCTCGGACCAGCATCGCGGCTGGTTCCATTCCTCGCTGCTGGAGAGCTGCGGCACGCGCGGGCGCCCGCCCTATGACGTGGTGCTGACCCATGGCTTCGTGCTCGATGAGCAGGGCCGCAAGATGTCGAAATCGGTCGGCAACGTGGTCGCCCCGCAGGAGGTGATCAAGAATTCCGGCGCCGACATCCTGCGCCTGTGGGTGTGCGCCTCCGACTATTCCGACGATCTGCGCATCGGGCCGGAAATCCTCAAGACCACGGTCGAGACCTACCGCAAGCTGCGCAACACGCTGCGCTGGCTGCTGGGCTCGCTGCACCATTACCGCGAGGCCGAGCGCGTCGCCTATGCCGACATGCCGGCGCTGGAGCGCATGGTGCTGCACCGGCTGACCGAGCTCGACACCACGGTGCGCGAGGCCTATGCGGCGTTCGACTTCAAGCGCGTGCACGCGGCGCTGACCGCCTTCATGACCAGCGAGCTCTCGGCGTTCTATTTCGACGTGCGCAAGGACGCTCTCTATTGCGATCCGCTCTCCTCGGTGACGCGCCGGGCCTGCCTCACCGTGCTCGACGAGGTGTTCGCCCGCCTCGTCGTCTGGCTGGCGCCGATCCTGCCGTTCACGGCGGAGGAAACCTGGCTGGCGCGCTTCCCCTCCGAGACCGGCTCGGTGCATCTCGAAACCTTCCCCGACACGCCGGCCAAATGGCGCGACGCCACGCTGGCGGATGAGTGGCGCAAGGTGCGCCTGGTGCGGCGCGTGGTGCTGGGCGCGCTGGAGGTGGAGCGGGCGGCCAAGCGCATCGGCTCCAGCCTGGAGGCGGCGCCGGTGGTGCATGTGTCCGACCCCGGCCTGTTCGCGGCGGTGAGCGCGGTGGACCTCGCGGAAGTGTGCATCACCTCCGACGCGCATCTCATGCCGGACGAGGGCCCGAAAGACGCCTTCCGCCTGCCCGACGTGCCGGGCGTGGCGGTGGTGCCAAACCGGGCCGAGGGCCGCAAATGCGCCCGCTCGTGGAAGATCTCGCCGCTGGTCGGCACGGATGCGGACTATCCCGACGTGACGCCGCGCGACGCCATCGCGCTGCGTGAGCTCGCCCATGCACGGCGGGCGGCGGAATGAGACGCGCCCCGTGAAGCTGCGCCTCGCCGGACCGCTGACCCTCTATGGCGGCGCCTTCGCGCTCGCCGCGCTGGTGATCGACCAGGCCTCGAAGCTCGCCGTGCTGCACGGGGTCGATTTCGGCCCCGACGGCATCGTCCCCGTCACGCCCTTCCTCGACATCGTGTGGGCGTGGAACACCGGCATCAGCTACGGCCTGTTCTCGCTGGGTGCCGAGGGCTGGTGGATTCTCGGCGGGGTGAAGGTGCTGGCGGCGCTGCTGTTCTGGCTGTGGCTGGCCTGGATCGACAACCGGCTGGAAGCGGCCGCGGTGGGGCTGCTGATCGGCGGCGCGCTGGGCAATGCCATCGACCGCGCGGCCTATGGAGCGGTGTTCGATTTCATCTCGCTGCACGCCTTCGGCTTCTACTGGTACGTGTTCAACCTTTCCGACGTCGCCATTGTTGCCGGCGTGGGTCTGCTTTTGTATGCTTCCTTCTTCGGAGGCGCCGCAAAATCGCCGCCCTGAGGTGAGATCGGATCTTCCGCACGCTTGAGCGGTCGCCTGGAGGCGGCAGTCTCGCCCGCCCATTCGACCGGCAGGAGACGACCGGATGACGAAACGAGTTCATGCCACCCGCGCCGCGCGGCTCGCCGGCGCCATGGTCTGCACGGTGACCCTCCTCGGCAGCGCGCCGCTTTTTGCGGCCGACGATCCGCCGGAGATGAACCTCACTGGCCAGATCCTCACCGGCCTCGGCTTCGTGGCCCCGCCGCCGCCGGACATCGATTACCGCGAGCGCGCCCCGCTGGTGGTGCCGCCGACCGGCGACATCCTGCCGCCGCCGCGCGACGCCACCGCGATCTCGCAAAACCCGGCCTGGCCGAAGGATCACGACCAGGTCGCCCGCCAGCAGGCGGAAAAGACCAACTGGGCGGATTCGTGGGAATCCATCAGCCGCACCGGCTCGACCGCCTCGCGCACGCTGACGCCGGCCGAGCTCGACAAGGGCTACAAGTCCGGCAAGGCCACCGGCAGCGGCTTCGCCAATCGCGGCAACAACGAGAGCAACCGCCTCTCCGCGAACGAGATGAGCTTCTTCGGCTGGGACAAGAAGAAGGACGAGACGCTGCAGTTCCAGGGCGAACCGGACCGCGAGTCGCTGATCGAGCCGCCGCCCGGCTACCAGACCCCGGCCCCCGGCGCCAAATATGGCGTGGTGGCCGACCGTCCGGAAGACAAGGACTGGAAGATGCCGAGCTGGTTCGACCGCACGCAGAAGAACCACTGACCGGCTGAACCGCGTCCTGCGCGGGCCGCGCCTCCCGGCAGCGGCCCCGGCCGCGACGGGCTGAGGACGGCGCCTCATGGCGCGGCGCCTGCGCCCGCCGGCCTGAGCACTCACTTCGCGGTGATGACCGCCTGTCGCGCGTCGCGGCACCGGCGCTTCGTCGCTACATTGCCCTGCGATCCCCGCCCCGCGCCGCCCGACCCCGGGCAGCGCCCCCTCCGCGTCCTCCGGGGCCGGGCCGCGAAACGGATGCCGCTGTGACTGGAAGATTCATGCCCGCACTCATGCTGCTCGCCGGCGCCGCCGCCGGCCTCGCCATCGCCCCCTCGCGGGCCGACGCCGCCGAGGTGTCCGAGTTCACCCTCGGCAACGGCATGCAGGTGGTGGTGGTGCCCGACCATCGCGCCCCGGTGGTCACCCACATGGTGTGGTATCGCGTCGGTTCGGCCGACGAGCAGGCGGGCAAGTCCGGCATCGCCCATTTCCTCGAGCACCTGATGTTCAAGGGAACGGCCACGCATCCGGCCGGCGAGTTCTCGCAGGTCGTCGCCAAGCTCGGCGGGCAGGAGAACGCCTTCACCTCGCAGGACTACACCGCCTATTTCCAGCGCGTCGCCAAGCAGAACCTCGCCACGGTGATGGGCTTCGAGGCCGACCGCATGACCGGGCTGGTGCTGACCGACGAGGTGGTGCTGCCCGAGCGCGACGTGGTGCTGGAAGAGCGCCGCATGCGCACCGACAACGACCCCTCCTCGCAGCTCTCCGAGGCCGCCCAGGCGGCGATGTATGTCAACCATCCCTATGGCCACCCGATCATCGGCTGGGAAGACGAGATCCGGAAGCTGAACCGCGAGGACGCGCTGGACTTCTACCGCCGCTTCTACACGCCCAACAACGCCATCCTGGTGGTGGCGGGCGACGTGGAGGCGGAGGAGGTGAAGAAGCTGGCCGAGGAGACCTATGGCAAGATCGCGCCACGGGCCGAGACCGCGGCGCGCAACCGCCCGCAGGAACCCGCGCCGCGCGCCGAGCGCCGGCTTGTTCTTGCCGATGGCCGCGTCGGCCAGCCGAGCCTGTCGCGCAGCTACCTCGTGCCCTCCTATCGCGGCGACAAGCAGGAGAGCGTCGCGCTCGACGTGCTGTCGCAGGTTCTCGGCGGCGGCTCGACCAGCCGGCTGTACCGCACGCTGGTGGCCGACAAGGCCGTCGCGGCCAATGCCGGTGCCTGGTATCAGTCCACCGCGCTCGACGACACGCGCTTCGGCGTCTCGGTCACGCCGCGCCCGGAAGTGACGATGGAGGCGCTGGAGACGGCGCTGGACGAGGCGATCGCCGCGCTGGCCAAGGACGGGCCGGATGCCGCCGAGCTGGAGCGCGCCAAGACCCGCCTCGTTGCCGAGGCGATCTATGCGCAGGACAACCAGGCGACGCTGGCGCGCATCTATGGCGCGGCGCTGACCACCGGCTCCACCATCGAGGACGTTAAGATCTGGCCGGAACTGGTGAAGGGCGTCACCGCCGAGCAGGTGCGCGACGCCGCCCGCCGCTGGCTGGTGCCCGCCCGCGCCGTGACCAGCCAGTTGCTGCAGGCCAAGCCCGCCCCGGCTGCCGCCCTGCCCGCCCCGGGCGACGAAAAGGCGGCCCGCCCGGAGGACCGTTCGTGAGCGGGCCTGCCGCCGGCCAGCCTTCCGGCTATCTCCGTCCCCTCCTCTCCCTCGCCGCGGCCACCCTCATGACCCTCGCCCTTGCACCCGCCTCCCCCGCCCAGTCCGAGACCACGCGCATCCAGCGGGTGATCAGCCCCGGCGGCATCGAGGCGTGGCTGGTGCACGACACCACCCTGCCGCTGGTGGCGATGGAGATTTCCTTCCTCGGCGGCGCGGCGCAGGACCCGGCGGAAAAGCCCGGCGTCGCCACCCTCACCGCCTCGCTGCTCGACGAGGGCGCCGGCGATCTCGACAGCCGCGCCTTCCAGGACCGCATGGCGGAAAAGGCCATCGAACTGCGCTTCGACGCCTCGCGCGACAGTGTCGGCGGCTCGCTACGCACCCTGTCGGAGAATGTCGACGACGCCTTCGCGCTGATGGCGCTGGCGGTGAAGGCGCCGCGCTTCGACGACGAGGCGGTGGAGCGCATCCGCCAGGGCCAGCTCGCCATGCTGCGCCGGCGGATGAACGATCCCTCCTCGCTGGCGAGTCTGGGCTGGTCGGCCCGCGCCTTCCCCAACCATCCCTATGGCCGCCCGGTCTCCGGCACGCTGGAAAGCGTGCCCACCATCAGCCGCGACGACCTGAAGAATTTCGTCGTCCGCAATCTCGCCCGCGACAATCTCAAGATCGCGGTGGTGGGCGACATCACGGCGGAGAAGCTCGGCCCGGCACTCGACGCCATGTTCGGCGCGCTGCCCGCCAAGGCTCAGCTGACGCCGGTGCCCGATATCGAGCCGCAGGGCCTCGGCACGGATGTGGTGAAGACGCTGGCCGTGCCGCAGACCTCCATCGTCTTCGGCGGCATCGGCCTGAAGCGGGCGGACCCGGATTTCATACCGGCCTTCGTGCTGAACCACATTTTCGGCGGCTCGGCCTTTTCCTCGCGGCTGTTCAGCGAGGTGCGCGAGAAGCGTGGCCTGGCCTATTCGGTCTACAGCCAGCTCGCCCCGCTCGACCATGCGGCGCTGATCCTCGGCGGCACGGCGACCAAGAATGACCGCGCCGGCGAGAGCGCCGAGCTCATCCGCTCGGAATATCGGCGGCTGCTGACGGTGGGGCCGAGCGAAGAGGAGCTGGAGGACGCCAAGAGCTACCTTATCGGCTCCTTCGCGCTGCGCTTCGACAGCTCGGCCAAGGTGGCCCAGCAGCTGCTGCAGATCCAGATCGACGATCTCGGCATCGACTATATCGACGTCCGCAACGAGCTTGTGGCGCGGGTGACGCTGGACGATGTGAAGCGCGTCGCGGCGCGGCTGAACGAGCATCCCGCCCTGCTGTTCAGCCTGGTCGGCGAGCCGGCCGGCCTCCCCTCCGCTCCCGCCTCGGGCAATGGCGGCTGAGCGGGCTGGACGGCGGCGTTCGATGTTCGCTTGCCAAAGGTCGCGTTGATTGCGACAGGGCATGTTCCCTGTCTGCGATCGCCTGCTATAAGAGCGTCCGGGAAAGCGGATCCAGGATCATCGGCTGTCCGGCGCTCCGGGGGGAAGGCGCCACGGCTCATCCAGCCGGCACGGCGGGGAGTATGCGTATGGGTAACGGGGACGTGCGGAACGGGATGGTCGGCCACGCGGGGCGTGGGCGGGCGCGGACATGGCTTGTGGTTCCGGCGCTGGCGCTGCTGCTGGCGGGCTGCGCCGGCAACGGCATAGGCGGCGGCAACGGCAATGACGGCCCGATGGGCGCCGGCAATGCCGACGAGCAGGGGGCCTTCGGTTCCTCCATGCAGACCACCACGGTGGCGCCGACATCCGGCGCGGGCGTGGCGGCCGCCAATCCCGGCGCCGACGAGTTCACCTGCCCGCCGGTGCAGGTGCGCGCCGGCGCGGCGGCCTGGCAGGTGACGGAGCCCGGCGATGGCGGCGTGCGCTACCAGGCGACGCTCGGCCAGTTCTCGCGCGAATGCCGCTTCAGCGCCCCCGAGATGAACATGCGCATCGGCATCCAGGGCCGGGTGCTGCTCGGCCCCAAGGGCGGCCCGGGCAAGCTGACCGTGCCGATCCGGCTCGCCGTGGTCGAGGAAGGGCCGGCGCCGAAATCGGTGTGGACCAAATTCTATTCGGTGCCGGTGGAAGTCGGTCCCGGCGTCATGCAGGTGGATTTCGGCCTGGTCGCCGACGACGTGAACTTCCCGCGCCCGACGCCCGACCTTTCCGAGCGCTATGTGGTCTATGTCGGCTTCGACCCGCAGGGCAAAGAGGAAAAGGCCACCCGTACCCGCCCGGTGACCCCGCGCGCCCAGCCGCAGGCTCAGCAGGCGGCGCCCCGTGCGACGCCCGCCGTCACCACGGCGCCCCGCCCTGCTGCCCCTGCGGTGACCGCGGCGCCGCGCCCGGCGCCCGCCACCACGGCGCAGCCGCGCCAGATTCCGCCGGCCACCGCTGCGGTTCCTGCCGCGACGGCGGCGCCGCGCAGCAGCACCTCGGCGCCGACCTCCACGGTGCAGAGCGCCCCGGCCACCGCCGCCCCGGCGGCGAGCGCGGCCACGCCGGCGCCGGACAACAGCCAGACGCAGTGGATCGGCGCCCCGGCGCCCTCGACCGGCGGCTTCTCGCAATAGGCCGGGAACGCCCGGCCAGAGGCGAGATCGACGCCTGCAAAAAGCAAAAGCCCCGGTTCGCCCGGGGCTTTTTCGTTGGGACGCGAGGTGCGCGCTTATGCGTCCTCTTCCGCATGGCCGCGGCGGATGCGGCGGACCACAGACCAGATGAGCAGCACCGCGATCGGCACGGCGATGGCGGTGGTGACGCCGACGTCATAATGCAGACCGGCGGCCTCGGCGCGCGGGTGCAGCCCTTCCAGCGCGTAATGCAGCAGGCTGATGACGTAATAGGAAATGGCGGCGACCGAGAGCCCTTCCACCGTCTGCTGCAGGCGCAGCTGCATGCGGGCGCGGGTGTTCATGCTGCGCAGCAGGTCGCGGTTCTGCTGCTCCAGCTCGACATCGACGCGGGTGCGCAGCAGGTTGGCGGCGCTGGTGAGCTTGACCGAGAGATTGGCCTGGCGCTGCTCGATCGCCTGGCAGGTGCGCATGGCGGGCTGCAGCCGGCGCAGCAGGAATTGCTGCCAGGTGGGATAGCCCGAGATCGGCCGCTCGCCGATGGTGCGCAGCCGCGAGGAGACGATCTCCTCATAGGCGCGGGTGGCGCCGAAGCGGAACAGCGAGGCGGCGGCGTCGGCCTCCAGCTGGGCGGCAAGCCCGGTCAGCGCGTCGAGCAGCCGGTTATTGGCGGCGAGGCCCTCGCTCTGGCGCATCTGCTCGGTCAGCGTCGATAGCTCCTGCTCGCTATGGGCGACGGTGGGGGCGAGGCGCTGCGCCTCCGGCAGGCCGAGCAAGGCGAGGGTGCGGTAGGTCTCGATCTCCAGCACACGCTGCACCAGCGCGCCGGCGGCGTCGTCGGTCATGCCGCGATCGCGCACCAGAATGCGCACGAAGCCGGAGGGGTCGGGCTGAAAATCGGTGGCGATCTCGGCAAAGCCGTCCTCGACATCCGAGCGGGCGAGGCTGGTGCGGTCGAACAGCCGGTCGAGGGGGAGCGCGTCGGCCGTGTCGGTGACGAGGTGCAGGTCGACCGCCACTAGCAGCGGCCCGGGCTGGGGAAGCTGGGTGAGCACGTCGGCAAGGCTGGCGCCGGAGGGCTGGAAGGGCAGGCCGCCCTCCACCACGTCCTCGGCCGGCAGCTCCCAGGTATAGGTGGTGAATTCGGCGTGGCGCTCCCAGCGCACGATGAAACGCCCGAAGGCGACGCGATGCTGCTTGGCATCCCGACCCGGCGCCGGCTGGCCGCGGGACATGCACAGGCTGGCGAAGGCGGCGCGGTCGGCCAGGGCCTGGGCGCGGTCGACCAGGAAGGCGACATGCAGGATGCGCGCGGGGGTCGACACCGCCACGAAGGGCCGCGCATGCAGTTCCGCCAGGACCGGGGCGCGCAAGGGATGGTCGTAGAAGGCCTTGCCGGCGGCGGGGGCCGTCGCATTCACTGTCACCGGGCCTGCTCCTCACTTGCCCCCGCAACATACCGTCGCACCGGGGGAACTCCGCGCGCCCCAGTGGGTTGCACGCTCGCGGAGCGCTGGCAAGGGCAGCGTGCGCACGCGCATCGGTGCGGCGCGCGGCGAAGCGTCCCGGCAGGTGGGGGCATGCCTCGGCGCTGCATCGTCGTTCTGCCGCCACGGAACTGTTGCCCGTGAGCATCAGATATTCGGCAAAACGGGAACGATTTAGAATCTGTTTGCAAGGGCAGGGGGGCCAAGAGCATGAAGTCAGACGGTCATTTCGGGATTTGTGACATGAAGTTCTCGCGTGTCTGGGCCGCGTGCCTTGCCGTTGTCGCCGTTCTTGCGCTCAGCTTTGCCGGGCCGGCGCAGGCCCAGTCCAAGCCGAACCCCAACCAGCCCCGGGTCTACCTGCTGCGCGGGCTTGCCAACATCTTCTCGCTCGGCATGGACGACCTCGCCGCCAAGCTGCGCGCGCGCGGCATCGAGGCGAGCGTGCATTCCTATGTCGATTTGGAAACGCTGAGCCGCTACGCCGTCGAGCAGGCCAGCGCCGGCAAGCGCCGGCCCTCCCCGGTCATCATCATCGGCCATTCGCTGGGCGCCGACGCGGCGGTCACCATGGGCAACCGCGTGACGGCTGCCGGCGTCCCGGTGCCGCTGGTGGTGACCTTCGACCCGGTGACGGCGATGACCGCCTCGCCCAAGATCGGCAAGGTGGTGAATTATTACCAGGCAGGCGGTTCCGGCAAGGCGGTGTCCGGGCCGCGCGTCGAGAATATCGACCTCACGGGTTCCGGGGCGCTCAGCCATTTCAACATCGACAAGGCGACGGAGCTGCATAGCAAGGTGATCGCCATGGTGCAGCGCGCCCCGCGCCCGGTGGCCGCCAAGCCGAAGCCGAAGCCCGCCGATGCCGTCGGCATCGCGCCGGCCGCCGCTGTCTCGGCGCCGGCGGTGATTCCCGCAGCGGCGCCTGCCGCTCTCCCGGCCGCCACGCCGGCGCCCGCCGCCTCCACCTCCAGCAGCCTCCAGCCGGCCGCCACGACGGAAACCGCCTCGGCGCCCAGCGCCGTGCCGACCTCCCCGGCCGGGACCGGCACCTCCAACTGACGCACGCGCACCGCTTCCGGGCGGGCATGGCGGGGATAGGACGGCGCGGGCCCGGCAGGGCGCCGCGCCGTTTTTCGTTTCCGGGCGCTGCGTGTGCCCAAGCGATGACGTCGCGCCTCGCTCATTCGTGTTTGGTCTAGTTTTTTTACCATAGGAAGGTTAGAGGCTTTTCCCTAGAATGGCTCGAAACCGGAAGCGTTCGCCGCAAGAGACGCCGGATCGAAAGGGAGGAGTGCCATGTCCGGTCTCGTCATGCCGGTGCCGAAGGCGGATGTGCTGGCCCGCCGCGCCCAGATCGTCGCCGATCTGCGCGCCATCGTCCCCGGCGAGGGGGTGATCGACACCGAGGCCGAGATGCGCCCCTTCGAAAGCGACGGGGTGACGGCCTATCGCCAGCTGCCGCTCGTCGTGGTGCTGCCCTCCACCACCGAGCAGGTCTCGAAAGTGCTGGCCTATGCCAATGCCAACGGCATTCCGGTGGTGCCGCGCGGGGCGGGCACCTCGCTCTCCGGCGGCGCGCTGCCGCTGCAGGACGGCATCCTGCTCGGCATGGGCAAGTTCAACCGCATCCTCGACATCGACTTCGCCAACCGCACCGTGGTCACCCAGCCGGGCGTGACCAATCTCGGCATCACCACGGCGGTGGCGGAACACGGCTTCTACTACGCGCCCGACCCCTCCTCGCAGATCGCCTGCACCATTGGCGGCAATGTCGGGGAGAATTCCGGCGGCGTGCACTGCCTGAAATACGGCCTGACCACCAACAACGTGCTGGGCGTCGAGATGGTGCTGATATCAGGCGAGATCATCCGCCTCGGCGGCAAGCACCTCGATTCCGGCGGGCTGGACCTGCTCGGCCTCATCGTCGGCTCGGAGGGGCTGCTCGGCGTGGTGACCGAGGTGACAGTGCGCATCCTGAAGAAGCCGGAGACGGCCCGCGCGGTGCTGGTCGGCTTCCCCTCCTCCGAGGCGGCGGGCGCCTGCGTCGCCGCCATCATCGCCGCCGGCATCATTCCCGGCGGCATGGAAATGATGGACAAGATGATGGTGCACGCGGCCGAGGCCTTTCTCGGCGCCGGCTACCCCCTCGATGTCGAGGCGCTGCTGATCGTCGAGCTGGACGGGCCGGAGGCGGAGGTGAACCACCTCATCGACCGCGTCGCGGAGATCGCCGGCGGCCTCGGCTGCATGACGCTGCGCGCCTCCACCAGCGAGGAGGAGCGCGTCGCCTTCTGGGCCGGGCGCAAGGCGGCCTTCCCGGCGGTGGGACGCATCTCGCCGGACTACCTCTGCATGGACGGCACCATTCCGCGCAAGGCGCTGCCGTTGGTGCTGAAGCGCATGGAGGAGATGTCGGAGAAATACGGGCTGCGCTGCGGCAATGTCTTCCACGCCGGCGACGGCAATCTCCACCCGCTGATCTGCTACGACGCCAATACGCCGGGCGAGCTGGAGAAGGCCGAGGCCTTCGGCGCCGACATATTGCTGCTCTGCGTCGAGGTGGGCGGCGTGCTCACCGGCGAGCACGGCGTCGGCGTGGAAAAGCGCGACCTCATGCCCTCCATGTTCAGCGAGATCGACCTCGACCACCAGCAGCGGCTGAAATGCGCCTTCGATCCCGAGGCGCTGCTTAACCCCGGCAAGGTGTTCCCGGTGCTGCGCCGCTGCGCCGAGCTCGGGCGCATGCATATCTCGGGCGGCAAGCTGCCCTTCCCCGACCTGCCGCGATTCTGATGACCACGCTTCTCGTCAAGAATGCCACGGTGCTCGTCACCATGGACGGCGCCCGTCGCGAGATATCAGGCGGCGGCCTGTTCGCGCGCGATGGCCTCATCGAACAGGTTGGCCCGAGCGAGAGCCTGCCGGAAACCGCCGACGCGGTGCTCGACCTCGCGGGCCATGTGGTGCTGCCGGGGCTGGTGAACGCCCATCACCATCTCGACCAGACCCTCACCCGCAACCTGCCGGCGGCGCAGAACGTCAACCTGTTCCGCTGGCTCGCCGCGCATTACCGGCTCTGGGCGGCGCGCACGCCGGAGGCCTCGCGCACCGCAACGCTGGTGGGGCTGGCCGAGCTGGCGCTGTCGGGCTGCACCACCTGCTTCGACCACGCCTATGTGTTCCGCAATGGCTGCGCGGTGGACGACCAGATCGGCGCGGCGCGCGAGATCGGCATGCGCTTCATGGTCTCGCGCGGCTCGATGTCGCTCGGCCAGTCCCGGGGCGGGCTGCCGCCGGACGATTGCGTCGAGGCGGAGGACGCGATCCTGGCGGACAGTGCGCGGGTCATCGACCGCTATCACGACGCCGCGCCCGGCGCGCTGCTGCAGATCGCCCTCGCCCCCTGCTCGCCCTTCTCGGTGACGCCGGCGCTGATGCGCGACAGCGCGGCGCTGGCGCGGGAGAAGGGCGTGCGGCTGCACACGCATCTGGCGGAGACCATCGACGAGGAGCGCTTCACCCTGGCGCGCTTCGGCAAGCGGCCGGTCGCCTATATGGAGGAACTGGGCTGGCTGGGCGAGGATGTGTGGTTCGCCCATGCGGTGCATGTGAACGCGCACGAGATTTCCTGCTTCGCCGGGGCCGGGGTCGGCGTGTGCCACTGCCCCTCCTCCAATATGCGCCTCGCCTCCGGCATCGCGCCGGTGAAGGCCTATCGGCGCGCGGGGGTGAAGGTCGGGCTCGGGGTGGACGGTTCGGCCTCCAATGACGGCAATAATCTGCTGGCCGAGGCGCGCCAGGCGATGCTGCTCGCCCGCCTGCAGATCAGCCTGCGCCCGCCCGAAGGGCCGGACACCACGCTTTCCACCGCCGACCCCGCGCGCGATGCGGAGTGGATGACCGCGCGCGAGGCGCTGGAGCTGGCGACGCTCGGCGGCGCGGCGGTGCTCGGGCGCCGCGATATCGGCGCGCTGGCGCCCGGCATGTGCGCGGATTTCTTCGCCCTGCGGCTCGACGACGTGGCCTTTGCCGGCGGGCTTTCCGACCCGGTGGCCGCCGCTTTGTTCTGCACGCCCTTCCGCGCCGCCTTCACCTATGTGCACGGCCGGCCGGTGGTCGCCCATGGCGAGGTGGTGACGATCGACCTGCCGGCGGTGGTGGCGGAACACAACAGGCATGCCGCGCGGCTCGCCGCGCTTTCGGGAGATGGCTTGAGATGAGCGAGAGGCTGTGCCCGCGCGACGAGGCCGATGTGGTGGAGGCCGTGCGCTGGGCCGTTTCCAACCAGCGCACGCTCGATGTGGCCGGCGCCGGCTCCAAGGCGGCGCTGGGCCGGCATATCCAGACCGACGCGACGCTGGAGCTGACGGGCCTGACGGGCGTCACCCTCTATGAGCCGGAAGAGCTGGTTCTGAGCGCCAAGGCCGGCACCAAGGTGGCGGAGATCGAGGCGCTGGTGGCCGCCTCGCATCAGATGATGGCGTTCGAGCCGATGGATTTCGGCCCGCTGCTGGGCGTGGCACCCGGCGGCGGCACGCTGGGCGGGCTGATCGCCTGCAACCTCGCCGGCCCGCGCCGGCCGAGCGCCGGGGCGGCGCGTGATCATGCGCTCGGCGTGCGCGCCGTCTCCGGCCGGGGTGAAGCCTTCAAGGCCGGCGGCCGGGTGGTGAAGAACGTCACCGGCTATGACCTGCCGCGCGGGCTCGCCGGCTCCTATGGCACGCTGGCGGCCTTCACCGAGCTGACCATCAAGGTGCTGCCGCGCCCGGAGACGGTGGAGACGCTGCTGGTGCTCGGCCTCGCGGACGCTGCCGCCAGCGCGGTGATGAGCGCGGCGGTCGGTTCCTATTACGACGTTTCCGGCGCCGCCCATGTGCCGACGGATGTCGCGGCGCGCCTTCCGGCGGTCGCCGGGGCCGGTGCGGCGGTCACGGCGCTGCGGCTGGAAGGGGTGAAGCCGTCGATCGTGCACCGGCGCGGCAAGCTGGAAGCCATGCTAGGCGCCCATGGCACGCTGTCCGTGCTCGACGCCGACGCCTCGCTCGCCTTCTGGCAGGCGGTGCGGGACGTGGAGCCGTTCGCGCTTCCCGTGGGGGCCGATCTCGGCACCGCACCCGTGGTGTGGCGCGTCTCGGTGGCGCCGATGGCCGGGGCTTCCATCGGCGCGGCGCTGCGCGAAACGGGGGCGATGAGCCTTTACGACTGGGCCGGCGGCTTGGTGTGGCTCGAGATGCCCGGCGCCGAGCCGCACACGGCGCGCGTGCGGGCGGCGGTCGCGGCTGCCGGCGGCGGCCATGCGACGCTGATCCGCGCGAGTGCGGCGGTGCGGGCCGGCGAGGAGGTTTTCCAGCCGCTCGACGCCGTCACCGGCGCGCTGATCGGGCGGATGAAGAGCGGTTTCGACCCCGGGCGGGTGCTGAGCCCGGGCCGTATGTATGCGGGAGTGTGAGCCATGCAGACCAGTTTCTCCCTCGCCCAGCTCGCCGATCCGCAGACCGCCCGCTCCGAGCAGGTGCTGCGCGCATGCGTCCATTGCGGCTTCTGCACCGCCACCTGCCCGACCTATGTGCTGCTGGGCGACGAGCTGGATTCCCCGCGCGGACGGATCTACCTGATCAAGGACATGCTGGAGAATGACCGGCCGGCGACGCAGGAGGTGGCCAAGCATATCGACCGCTGCCTCTCCTGCCTCTCCTGCATGACCACCTGCCCCTCCGGCGTGCACTACATGCACCTGGTCGACCATGCGCGCGACCATGTGGAGAAGACCTATAATCGCCCGCTGATGGACCGGCTGACCCGGGCGCTGCTGGCGCGGGTGCTGCCCAGCCGCACGCTGTTCCGCCTCGCCATCGGCGGCGCCATGCTGGCGCGGCCCTTCGCCGGGCTGTTCGAGGCGGTGCCGGGCCTGCGCCCCATCGCCGCCATGCTGCGCCTAGCCCCCGCCCGTCCGGCGACGCGCTCGGCCGACGAGGGCGTGCGCCGGTTCGCGGCGCAGGGCGCCCGCCGCGCCCGCGTCGCCCTGCTCGATGGCTGCGCCCAGCCGGTGCTGCGGCCGGAGATCGACGCGGCGGCGATCCGGCTGATGACGCGGATGGGGGTGGAGATCGTGCGGCCGGTGGGGGGCGGCTGCTGCGGCTCGCTCACCCACCATATGGGCAAGGAGGACCTCGCGCTCGCCAATGCCCGCGCCAATGTCGACGCCTGGATGCGCGAGATCGAGGGTGAGGGGCTGGACGCCATCCTCGTCACCACCTCGGGCTGCGGCACCACCATCAAGGATTACGGCCACATGCTGCGCAGCGAGCCGGCCTATGCCGAACGGGCGGCGAGGGTGTCGGCGCTGGCCATGGATGTCAGCGAATTCCTGGCCGCGCAGGAACTGCCGGCGCCGGTCATCGCCCCCGGCATCCGCGTCGCCTATCATTCCGCCTGCTCGCTGCAGCACGGCCAGCGCGTGCGCACCCCGCCCAAGGCGCTGCTGGCGGCGGTGGGCTTCACCGTGCTGGAGCCGGCCGAGGGGCATTTGTGCTGCGGTTCGGCCGGCACCTACAATATTCTCCAGCCGGAGATCGCGGCGCGGCTGCGGGCGCGCAAGGTGGTCAATATCGAGCGCACCGACCCGCAGGTGGTGGCCGCCGGCAATATTGGCTGCATGACGCAGATCGGCGGCGGCACGCGCCTGCCGGTGGTGCACACGGTGGAACTGCTGGACTGGGCGACCGGCGGGCCGATGCCGGCGGAGCTGGCCGGGATAAGCGTGGCGGCGTGAGCGCCTGACAGGAGGCGCGGCGGGCGGCTATGATCGTGGCCGCTCCGTCGAACCAGGGTCTGCCATGTCTGCCTCGCCCCCGCGTCCCCGCCTTCTGGTACTTTCCCTCGGCGGCACCATCACCATGACGGCGGGCGCCGGCGGGGGCATTTCCCCGACACTCGGCGCCGCCGAGCTGGTGGCCGCCGTGCCCGGCCTTGCCGAGGTGGCCGACATCGAGGCGCGCTCGCCGCTGAAGGTCGGCAGCGCCTCGCTGACGCTGGAGAACATCGTCGCCGTGGCGGGCGAGATCCGTGCCGCCTTCGCGCAGGGATTTGACGGCGCGCTGGTCATCCAGGGCACCGACACCATCGAGGAAACCGCTTTCGCGCTCGATCTTCTGGTGCCGGGGGAGCGCCCGGTGGTGGTGGTCGGTGCCATGCGCGGGCCGCAGCAGCCGGGGGCCGACGGACCGGCCAACCTGCTCGCCGCCGCTCTGGTCGCCACCAGCGAAGCCGCAAGGGGGCTCGGCACGCTGGTGGTGATGAATGACCAGATCCACGCCGCCCGCTTCGTGCGCAAGGCGCATACCGCGCTGACCTCGGCCTTCGTCTCGGAGATGACCGGCCCGCTCGGGCTGGTGGCGGAAGGGCGGGTGCGGATTCTCACCCGCGTGGCGCGTCCATGCCTGCCGGCGCTCGCTACTCCGGACGGTGCCCTCCCGCCTGTCGCGCTGCTGAAAATCGCCATGGGCGACGATGGCCGGCTGCTGCGGGCGGTGCCGGGCCTCGGCTACACCGGGCTGGTGATCGAGGGGGCGGGCGCCGGCCATGTGCCGGGGGCGATGGCCGAAATCGTCGGCGAGGTGGCCACGCGCATCCCGGTGGTGCTGGCGAGCCGCACGCTGGCCGGCCCGGTATTCGAGCGGACCTATGGCTATCCCGGCTCGGAGGTCGACCTGCTGGCGCGCGGCGCACTGTCCGCCGGGCTGCTGGGCGGCGTGAAGGCGCGGCTGTTGCTCACCCTGGCGCTGGCGGCCGGCTGGGAGCGCGACGCGATCGCGCGGGGGCTCGACGCGTTCGGGTGAGACGATGCACCGGCGCCCCCGCTGGCCCCGATGCAGGCTGTCATAGCCGGGCCTCCTGCGTCATTCGCCGCGTACGCCGTCATCCCCGGGCTTGGCCCGGGGATCCACGCCTTCCGTCGCCGTCGAAGACGTAGATGGCCGGGACACGCCCGGCCATGACGGCCCTCGGCCGGCCAGCGGGGTGAAGGCGCCGCGCTCCCTGAACGCAACGGGGCGCCCGAAGGCGCTAGGCTCCGGCAATAAAAAACGGGGCGCCCGAAGGCGCCCCGTTCAAACTCTACGGAAGCTGACGGCCGATCACTCGGCGGCGCCGGCCTCGGTGTCCTCGGCGGGCTTCGCCTTGGCTTCGAGGTCCTCGCCGGTCTCCTGGTCGACGACCTTCATCGACAGGCGGGTCTTGCCGCGCTCGTCGAAGCCGAGCAGCTTCACCTTCACCTTGTCGCCTTCCTTGACGACGTCGGAAGGCTTGGCCACGCGCTCCTTGGCGAGCTGCGAGACGTGCACGAGCCCGTCCTTGGCGCCGAAGAAGTTCACGAAGGCGCCGAAATCGACGACCTTCACCACCGTGCCCTCGTAGATCAGGCCGATCTCGGGCTCGGAGGCGATGGACTTGATCCAGTTCAGCGCCGCCTTGATCGATTCGCCGGAGGCGGAGGCGACCTTCACCGTGCCGTCGTCCTCGATGTTGATCTTGGCGCCGGTCTTCTCGACGATCTCGCGGATCACCTTGCCGCCCGAGCCGATCACTTCACGGATCTTGTCGACCGGGATCTGGATCACCTCGATGCGCGGGGCATGCTCGCCGAGCTCGGAACGGGCGCCGGTGAGCGCCTTGTTCATCTCGCCGAGAATGTGATGACGGCCATCCTTCGCCTGGGCGAGGGCGACCTTCATGATCTCCTCGGTAATGCCGGCGATCTTGATGTCCATCTGCAGGGCGGTGACGCCCTTGTCGGTGCCGGCCACCTTGAAGTCCATGTCGCCGAGGTGATCCTCGTCGCCGAGAATGTCGGAGAGCACGGCGAACTTCTCACCCTCGAGGATGAGGCCCATGGCGATGCCGGCCACCGGGCGGCGCATCGGCACGCCGGCGTCCATCAGAGCGAGCGAGGTGCCGCAGACGGTCGCCATGGAGGAGGAGCCGTTCGACTCCAGGATCTCCGAGACGGCGCGCAGCGTGTAGGGGAACTCGTGCGCGGGCGGCAGCAGCGGGCGGATGGCGCGCCAGGCGAGCTTGCCATGGCCGATTTCGCGGCGCCCGGGCGAACCCATGCGGCCGGTCTCGCCGACCGAGAAGGGAGGGAAGTTGTAGTGCAGCAGGAAGCGCTCCTTATAGGTGCCTTCCAGGCTGTCGATGAACTGCTCGTCCTCGCCGGTGCCGAGGGTGGCGATCACGAGGGCCTGCGTCTCGCCGCGGGTGAACAGTGCGGAGCCGTGGGCGCGCGGCAGCACGCTGGCTTCGGCGACGATCTGGCGGACGGTCTTGGTGTCGCGGCCGTCGATGCGGATCCCCTCGTCGAGGATGTTCCAGCGGACGATCTTGGCCTCGAGCTCCTTGAGCACTTCGCCGAGCACCTGGGCGTCCGGCACGGCCTTGCCTTCGGCAGCCTGGGCGGCGTAGTGCGCCTTGGCCTTCGCCTTGGCATTGCCGACCGCCTCGTAGCGATCCTGCTTGCGGACGATCTTGTAGGCGGCGCGCAGATCGCCGTCGATCAGGGCACGCACCTCGGCCTCAAGCGCCGAATGATCCGGAGCGGCGTAGTCGCGCGGCTCCTTGGCGGCCTTCTCGGCAAGGCGGATGATGGCGTCGATCACCGGCTGGAAGTGGCGGTGGCCGAACATGACCGCGCCGAGCATCACGTCCTCGGAGAGTTCCTTGGCCTCGGACTCGACCATCAGCACGGCGTCGGCGGTGCCGGCGACCACGAGGTCGAGCGCCGATTCCTTGACCTCGTCGGTGGTCGGGTTCAGCACATATTCATTGTCGATGAAGCCGACGCGGGCGCCGCCGATCGGGCCCATGAAGGGCACGCCCGACAGGGTGAGGGCGGCCGAGGCGGCGACCAGCGCCACGATGTCCGGATCGTTCTCGAGGTCGTGCGAGAGCACGGTGACGACGACCTGCGTCTCGTTCTTGTAGCCGTCGGCGAAGAGCGGGCGGATCGGGCGGTCGATGAGGCGGGAGACGAGCGTCTCCTTCTCGCTCGGGCGGCCTTCGCGCTTGAAGTAGCCGCCGGGGATGCGGCCGGCGGCGTAGGTCTTTTCTTGGTAGTTCACGGTCAGGGGGAAGAAGTCCTGGCCGGGCTTCGCCGACTTGGCGGAGACGGCGGTGGCGAGCACGGTGGTGTCGCCATAGGTCGCGAGCACGGCGCCATCGGCCTGGCGCGCCATGCGGCCGGTCTCGAGGGTGAGCGTGCGCCCGCCCCAGTCGAGTTCCTCGCGGTGAATATCGAACATGTCTGTCTCTGGCTTTCCGAAGCGGGGCCATGGGCAAGACGGCGAGAGGTTCGGGCGGTGGCGCCTCAGCGAGGGCGTGCCTTACGAAATCGAGCCTCCGGCGATCCTGCCATGGCGCGCCGCTTCACTATCGGTCGCGGCGAGCCCCATGCCCGCCACTCATGCTTACGTTCTCGGCGCTGCGGGTCCTCCGCGCGCGCCGTCTTTCGCAGCACGAGGCCCGCACCATGGCGGCGCGAGCCTCGCGTCTAACTCAGCGGCGGATGCCCAGGCGCTGGATCAGCGACTTGTAGCGGGCTTCCTCGGTCTTCTTGAGATAATCGAGGAGACCGCGACGCGCCGACACCATCTTGAGCAGGCCGCGACGGGAGTGGTTGTCCTTGGCGTGGCCCTTGAAGTGGCCGGTGAGATTGCTGATCCGCTCGGTGAGGATCGCAACCTGCACTTCCGCCGAGCCGGTGTCGTTCGGCTTGGTGGCGTATTCCTTGATGAGCGCCTGCTTGCGCTCGGCAGTGATCGACATCGGAAACTCCTTTTCCATAAGGGAGGGGGTGAAGAAGCGCTTGCGCGCCGCTTCGGACCATTGCCGCGGGCCGAGCCGGGATGTCGTCCAGCACGGTCGATGCAACAATGGGTTCGCGCGGACGAGGGGGTCCGCGACGCGCGCGCACCATACACGAAAACGCCGCAGGTGCTAGTGGCGGGTCAGCGGGCCAAAGGGGGCGGCGCGAGGCGGCGGCGCCCCCGCCGATGATCACTTGGCCGAGTGGAAGATCCGCTTCGGGTGGATCTCGCCGGCTTCGGCCTCGCCGAGCGCGATGAGGCGCCCGCCGGCGGTGATGGCGACCGGGCCTTCCAGCACCGGCGCGTCGCGCCCACGCAGAATGATCGGCTGGCCATGGGCGAGGCGGGCGGCGTCCGAGGACGAGACGCGCAGCGCCGGCAGGCTGTCGAGCCCGATCTCGACCGGGCGCAGGGCGTAGCTCGGCGGCGCGTCGTCCATCGCCTCGGAAACCTCGCGCAGCTTGGCCAGCGGAATGAGCTCTTCCTCGGGGAAGGTGCCGACGCGGGTGCGGCGCAGCGCCGAAATATGACCGCGCGCGCCAAGCGCCCGGCCGAAATCGCGCGCCAGCGAGCGCACATAGGTGCCCTTGCCGCATTCGGCCTCGAACACCGCGTGGTCGGCATCCGGCTGCTCGACCAGTTCGAGCGAATGGATCACCACCGTGCGGGCGGCGAGCTGCACCTCGATGCCGTCGCGGGCGAGGTCATAGGCGCGCTCGCCATTGATCTTGAGCGCGGAATAGTTCGGCGGAACCTGCTCGATCTCGCCACGGAAGCCGGGCAGCAGGTCGAGAATCGCCTCGCGCGTCGGGCGCAGCTCGGAGGTTTCGGTCGGCTGGCCCTCGCTGTCGTCGGTGTCGGTCTCGACGCCCCAGCGCACGGTGAAGCGGTAGACCTTGCGGCCGTCCATGACGAAGGGGACGGTCTTGGTGGCCTCGCCGAGCGCGATCGGCAGGCAGCCGGAGGCGAGCGGGTCGAGCGTGCCGGCATGGCCGGCCTTCTTGGCCTGGAACAGCCATTTCACCGCGCCGACCGCCTGGGTCGAGGTCATGCCGACCGGCTTGTCGAGCAGCACCCAGCCATCGACGTCGCGCTTGGGCCGGCGCTTGCGCGGCGCGTCGCGCTGGGCGTCGGGGGCCGCCTCGCGGGGGTCGGAATGGGTTTCGGCAGCGGCGCCGGCGGGAGCGGTATCGTCCTCGCCCAGGCTGCTGGTCTCGAGCGGGCCGTTCATGCCTCGTCCTCTCGGCTGTCGTTCGGGTCGGTGTCGGTTCCGTCGAGATCGCGCTTCACCTGCGGCAGGCGCAGCAGGGCGTCGATGCGCGAGCCTTCGTCGAAGGAGGTGTCGATGCGGAAGCGCAGCTCGGGGATGGATTTCAGCGCGACGCGGCGGCCGATCGCGCCGCGCAGCGGCTTGGCATTGGTCGCCAGCGCGGCGATGGCCGCCTTCGGGTCCTTGCCGCCGAGCGGCATGACATAGCAGGTGGCGATCTTCAGGTCGGGGCTCATGCGCACTTCCGGCACGGTGATCACCACCCGGGCCAGCGCCGGATCCGGCAGGTCGCCCCGCGCCAGGATCTCGGCGAGGGCGTGGCGCACCAGCTCGCCCACGCGCAGCTGGCGCTGGCTCGGGCCGGCGCCCGAGCTCGCTTTGTTCTTCATGCGATAAAACCTTCAAGGCCCCGCCCGCATCAGGGGGCAAAGGGGCCGGCCTCGACCGGAGCGAACGGGCTTGGACCGCGCGCTCCCGTGGAAAGGCCGCCCCCGCGTGCGGGAACGGCCGGAACGTGTCCGCTCAGAGCGTGCGCTGCACGACTTCGACGCGGTAGCACTCGATGACGTCGCCGGCGCGCATGTCCTGGTAGTTCTCGAAGGACATGCCGCATTCCTGGCCGGACTGCACCGTGTTGACCGCATCCTTGAAGCGGTTGAGCGTGGCGAGCTTGCCTTCGTGGATCACCACGTTGTCGCGGATCAGGCGGACATGCTGGCCGCGCTCGACCGTGCCGTCGGTGACCAGGCAGCCGGCGACCTTGCCCACCTTGGAGACCGCGAAGATCTCTTTGATGAGGGCGTTGCCGAGCATGGTCTCGCGGTTCACCGGGGCGAGCAGGCCGCCCATCGCCGCCTTCACGTCATCCACCAGGTCGTAGATGATGTTGTAGTAGCGGATCTCGATGCCGGCACGCTCGGCCGCGTCGCGGGCTTCCTTGTTGGCGCGCACGTTGAAGGCGATGATCGCCGCGCCGGCCGTCTCGGCCAGCGTCACGTCGCTCTCGTTCACGCCGCCGGCGCCGGAGTGGATGATCCGGGCCTGCACCTCGTCGGTGCCTAGCTTCTCCAGCGAGGAGGTGATCGCCTCGATGGAGCCCGACACGTCGCCCTTGATGATGAGCGGGAATTCCTTCCGGCCGGCCGTCTTGGCCTGGCTCATCATCTGCTCCAGCGAGCCGCGGACGGTGGCGGAACGGGCCGCCGCCTTCTCGCGCTTCTGGCGCTGGCGGTAGTCGGTGATCTCGCGGGCGCGGGCTTCGTTCTCGACCACGGCGAGACGGTCGCCCGCCTCCGGCGTGCCGTTGAAGCCGAGCACCTCGACCGGGAAGGACGGACCGGCGCTGGTGACGTTGGCGCCCTTGTCGTCGATCAGGGCGCGCACGCGGCCCATCTCGGCGCCGGCGACGACGATGTCGCCGACACGCAGCGTGCCGCGCTGCACCAGCACGGTCGCGACGGGGCCGCGGCCACGGTCGAGCTTGGCCTCGATGACGGTGCCCTCCGCGTCGCGGTCGGGGTTCGCCTTGAGGTCGAGCACTTCGGCCTGCAGGCTGATCAGCTCCAGCAGCTTGTCGAGATTGGTCTGCGCCTTGGCGGAGACCTCGACTTCCAGCGTGTCGCCGCCGAGGCTTTCCACCTGAACCTCGAACTGCAGCAATTCGCTGCGCACGCGCTCGGGCTTGGCGTCCGGCTTGTCGATCTTGTTGATAGCCACGATCAGCGGCACCTTGGCAGCGCGCGCGTGGTTGATGGCCTCGATGGTCTGCGGCATCACGCCGTCATCGGCCGCCACCACCAGCACCACGATGTCCGTCACCTTGGCGCCACGGGCGCGCATCGCCGTGAAGGCGGCGTGGCCGGGCGTATCGATGAAGGTGACCTTGCCGCCGAGCGGCGAGGTGACCTGATAGGCACCGATATGCTGGGTGATGCCGCCGGCTTCGCCGGAAACGACATTGGCCTTGCGGATGGCGTCCAGCAGCGAGGTCTTGCCGTGGTCGACATGGCCCATGATGGTCACGACCGGGGGGCGCGATTCCAGGTGCTCGTCGGTGTCCGTGGTGTCGAACAGGCCTTCTTCCACGTCGGATTCGGCGACGCGGCGCACGCTGTGGCCGAGCTCCTCGGCGATGAGCTGGGCGGTGTCGGCGTCGATCACGTCGGTGATCTTCACCATCTGGCCCTGCTTCATCAGCAGGCGGATGACGTCGACCGCGCGCTCGGCCATGCGGTTGGCCAGCTCCTGGATGGAGATGGTCTCCGGCACGATGACTTCGCGGGCGATCTTTTCCTTCGCCTCGACATGGCGATGGCCGCTCATGCGCTGGGTGCGGCGGCGGAACGAGGCGACGGAGCGCTGGCGCTCGTCATCCGACGACTGGGCGGTGACGACGGTCAGGCGGCCGCGGCTCTTCTCGGGACCGGCGGGACGGGTCGGCTTGGCCGGGGCGGCCGGGCGGGCCGGGGCGCCGCCGGGACCGCGACGGACCGGACGACGATCGTCCTCCTCGGCATCCATCGGGCCGCGCGGCGTGGCGACGCGGGGCGCGCCGGGAGCGGCAGGCGCCGACGACGGGCTGGCGGGCGTGGCGGCGCGGGGCGCATTGCCGGCCGGCGCCGAGGCGGCGGCGGGCTGGTCATCGCCGAAGCGCTTGCGCGCCTCCTGCTCGGACTTGCGCTTGGCTTCCTCGTCGAAGGCGCGGCGCGCGTCTTCCTCGCGCTTGCGGGCTTCGGCGGCGTCGCGCTCGATCTTCTCGCGGGCCTCGCGCTCGGCGCGGCGCACGGCTTCGATCTCGGCGCGCTTGCGATCCTCGACCTCGCGGACGCGGGCGTCCTGGAGGGCGGCGGTGCGGGCGCGGGCTTCTTCTTCCGTAAGGGTGCGCAGCACCACGCCACCCGGGCGGCTGCCCTGCGGGGCCGGACGGGGGCTGGAAAGATTGGCGCCCGGGGAGGGCTGGGTGCGCAGCGGCGGCCGGCCGGAGGGCTGGCTGGACGCGGCGGGCTGGCTCGCCGGCGCGGCGCTGGGCGCCGGGCGCGCGGGGGCCGGTGCCGCCGGGCGTGCGGCCGGGGCGGCGGGCGCAGCAGCAGCGGCGGCCGGAGGCGCAGCGGGTGCGGCCGCAGCCGGCGCCTCGGGCTTGTCGCCCGGGCCGAGCACGCGGCGCTTTACCTTCTCCACCACGACGGACTTGGACCGTCCATGGCTGAAGCTCTGGCGGACGACGCCCTGCTCGACAGGTCGCTTGAGCGTGAGGGTGTTCTTGCCACCCTGTCCGACGCCCATCGTCTTCTCGCCCGGGTTCTTCGTATCGGTCATTCGGTATCCGTTCCTGTACCTTTCCGCCTCATGCGGAAAGGCCCCACTATCGTCGGCCAGCCTGCTTATTCCGCGCGCCAGCCTTCGAGCCTTTTCATGCGCGCGAGGAACCCCGCGCTCGTCGGATGCGCGAGCAGCGCAGCATGTACCACATTTGCCCGCCCCAGCGCCAAGTCCAATTGTGTTCCCGGCAAGCTGTCGATGCGGGCAATCCCGCGGCCGGCCGCTTCACCGATCCGCCGCGCCAGCGCATCGAGCTTGGCGGCCCCGTCCGGGGCGGCTTCGCTCGCGTGCATGAGCACCGCGACCTTCCCGCTCTGCAGCGCCTCGATCACCTTGGCGTTGCCCGTCACCACCTGCCCGGCCTTTTTGGCCAGGCCGAGGGCGCTGAGCGCGTCCTTCTCCAGCAACTGCCCGACGAGGTCGGGCAGTGCCGCGTCGGCACGTCCTTTACCGCGAAAGGCGCGCGAAAACGCCTTCCTCTTCATTGCGTCGGCCAGCACGGCGCGCCGTGCCGTCACCCAGGCGCCCCGCCCGGGAAGCCGGGCGTGGATGTCCGGCACCACCGTGCCATCCGGCGCCACGACGAAGCGCAGCATCTCCTCCACCGGGCGCACCGCCCGGCTGGCGATGCACAGCCGGCTCGGCGCCCGGCCCGCATCGGGCAGGCCGGCGTCGGTCAGCCCGACATCGGTTGCGCCCGCTTCGGTGTCGTCCGGGTCCGCCGCTGGAGGCGCCGTCTCGTCCGTCACCGCTGCCATTCCTTCGGTCCTCAAACCGCGTCTGTGCCGGCCGCCTCGTGTGGCGGCCGCGTCGATCGAGCCGTGGAACCAGCCGTCAGGCCGGGTTCTCGTCGGCGTCGGTCTCCTCGCCGGCCTCGGCCGCGTCATCGGACGCGGCAACGAGATCGTCGGCGCTGATCCAGCCGGCCTTCACGCGGGCCTGCATCACCAGCTGCTCGGCCTCCTCGCGGGAAAGCTCGAAGCCCTCCAGCGCGCCGGCCACGCGGATAACCTCGCCGTCCTTGCGCTCGGTCCAGCCGACGAGATCGTCGGTGGCGCAACCAGCAAGGTCCTCAACCGTCTTGATGTCGTTCTCGCCGAACGCCACCAGCATCGGCGAGGTGACGCCCGGCACTTCGCGCAGCGCGTCCTCGACGCCGAGCGCCTTGCGGCGCTCGTCATACTCGGCCTCGACCTGCGCGAGATGCGCGAGGGCGCGGTTCTGCAGCTCCTGCGCCGTGTCCTCGTCGAAGCCCTCGATGCTCGCCAGCTCGTTCAGCGCCACATAGGCGATTTCCTCGACCGAGGCGAAGCCTTCGGAAGCGAGGAGCTGGCCCATCATCTCGTCGAGATCGAGCGCCTCGGCGAACATCTTGGTGCGTTCGGCGAATTCCTTCTGGCGCCGCTCGCTCTCTTCCGCCTCGGTCATGATGTCGATGTCCCAGCCGGTCAGCTGGGAGGCGAGGCGCACATTCTGGCCGCGGCGGCCGATCGCGAGGGATAGTTGGGCATCCGGGACCACAACTTCAATACGCTCGCGGTCCTCGTCGAGCACCACCTTGACCACTTCGGCCGGGGCGAGGGCGTTGACGATGAAGGTGGCCACGTCCTGCGACCACGGGATGATGTCGATCTTCTCGCCCTGCAGCTCGTTCACCACGGCCTGCACGCGCGAGCCGCGCATGCCGACGCAGGCGCCGACCGGGTCGACCGAGGAATCGCGCGAAGTGACGGCGATCTTGGCGCGCGAGCCGGGATCGCGGGCTACCGACTTGATCTCGACGATGCCGTCATAGATCTCCGGCACTTCCTGCGCGAACAGCTTGGCCATGAACTGGGGATGGGTGCGCGACAGGAACACCTGCGGGCCGCGCTGCTCGCGGCGCACGTCATAGACATAGGCGCGGATGCGGTCGCCGGTCTTGAACACTTCGCGCGGCAGCAGCTCGTCGCGGCGCAGCGAGGCTTCGCCACGGCCGAGATCGACGACGACGTTGCCATATTCGACGCGCTTGACCGCGCCATTGACGATTTCGCCGATGCGGTCCTTGAACTCGTCATATTGCCGGTCGCGCTCGGCCTCGCGCACCTTCTGCACGATGACCTGCTTCGCGCTCTGCGCGGCAATGCGGCCGAAGTCGAAGGGGGGCAGGGTGTCGGCGATCGAATCGCCGATCTGCGCCGCCGGGTTCAGCCGGCGCGCGCCGACCAGATCAATCTCGACGGCCGGGTTGTCGACCTGCTCGACCACCAGAAGGTGGCGGGCGAGGCGAAGTTCGCCGGTGCGGGCGTTGATCTCGGCGTGGATGTCGGTCTCGGCGCCGTAGCGCGAGCGCGCCGCCTTGGCGATCGCATCTTCCATCGCGGCGATCACGATGCTCCGGTCGATCGATTTTTCACGCGCGACCGCATCGGCGATCTGCAGCAGTTCGAGCCGGTTTGCGCTGACGACGGCCATCAATGCGTCTCCTTCGCATGGGATTTGCGTTTGGCGTTGGATTTCTTGCCGGGCTTCGCCGCGCCCTTGGGCTTCAGCAGGGGCTTGGACGCCTGCTTGCCGCGAACCGGCATCTTCTTCGGCGGGATGACGCGCAGCACGCCGCCGCCATCTCCGTCAAACGAACGTTCCGTTCCGGAATCGTCGCTGTCGGAATCGTCGTCCGCCTCGTCGTCGAGCGGCACGTCGCCGATATCGGCGGTGTCGATGTCGTCCTCGTCGATGCCGGCGCCTTCGCGCAGCGCCTTGTCGCGGCGCAGGGCGGCGCGGATCAGCGCGTCCGTCATCACGAGGCGCGCGTCGCCAATGTCGGCAATCGGCAGGGAGACGGTGTCGGGCGCGCCGGCCGGGGCATCGGGCAGGCGCAGCAGCGCTTCGTCACCCTTGGCGCCGACCAATATGCCGCGAAAGCGCTTGCGACCGTCCACCGGCACGGCCATGTCGATTTTAACGTCATGGCCGGCCCAGCGCACGAAATCGGAAACGCGCACCAGCGGCCGGTCGATGCCGGGCGAGGACATTTCGAGATTATAGGCGCCGGTGATCGGGTCCTCGACGTCGAGCACCGGCGAGATGGCGCGGCTCGCGGCCTCGCATTCGTCGATGCCGAAGGAGCCGTCGGCGCGCTCGGCCATGATCTGCAGGGTCGGCGGGCTGCCGCCGGATATCTTCGCCCGCACCAGGCGGAAGCCGAGGCCTTCCAGCACCGGGCCGACAATGGCGGCGACGCGCGCGGCCGGACCGGTCTCGATGACGAGACGCGGCTCGTCGAGGCGGCCCTCGGGCAGGTCGTTGGCGTCAGTAGCGTGGGCTTCGGTTTCGCTCATCGTCCTCGTCGGATCGCCTTACGATCCGCAATGCAAAAAGAGCGGGCCCCGGCGACGGAACCCACTCTCAACCGACCAGATGATCGTTTGTGAGATCGTTGAATGCCGTGCTTATACAGCCAAAGTGCCGCCGGGCGCAAGCTGGCGCTGCGCGGGCGTGCCGGGCCTCGCTTGCCGCCGGCGAAGGCCCGTCGCATAAGCGGCTTATGTGCGCCCCCGTGCCCCCATTTTCCGCGCTGCTGCGCGAACGCGCGCCCGCCAAGGTGAACCTCACCTTGCGGGTGCTGGGGCGGCGCACCGACGGCTATCACGATTTGTCGAGCGTCGTCGTCTTCGCCGGCACGGGCGACCGGCTGGCCCTCGCGCCGGGCGGCGCTCTGGCGCTGGCGGTCGAGGGGGCCGGCGCCATGGCGCTCGCCGGCGAGGCCGACAATCTGGTGCTGCGGGCGGCGCGGGAACTGGCAGAGCGCGTGCCGGGGCTCGTCGTCGGCCGCTTCACCCTGGTCAAGCGGCTGCCGGTGGCGGCGGGGCTCGGCGGCGGCTCGGCGGATGCGGCGGCGGCGCTGCGGCTGCTGGCGCGGGCGAACGGCCTGCCCGCCGACGATGGCAGGCTGTTCGAGGCCGCGCTCGCCACCGGATCGGACGTGCCGGCCTGTCTTCACGGGCGCAGCTGCCTGATGGAAGGGCGGGGCGAGACCCTGACGCCGCTCGCCTCGCCACGCTTCGGCGCCGTTCTGGTCAATCCACGCGTCGCGGTAGCGACCGCCGCGATCTTCCGCGCGCTGGCGCTGGTGCCGGGGACGCAGAGGGTGGCGCCCGCCGCCTTTCCCCTCAACGCCTCGCGCGGCGAACTGCTCGGCTGGCTCGCCGGCGAGCCGAATGATCTCGAACCGCCGGCCCGCGCGCTCGCCCCGGTGCTCGGCGAGGTCGAGGAAGCGCTTCGGGGCACTGCCGGCGCACGCCTGGTGCGGATGTCGGGCTCCGGGGCGACGATGTTCGCGCTTTATGATGATTGCCGCGCCGCCGCCGCGGCGGCCAAGGCGATTGCCGGCCTTCATCCTGCATGGTGGGTGACATCCACCGTGCTGGGCTGAACCGAGAGAAGCGAGCCACGATGCGCACCGCCCTGTTCTTCGCCGCTTCGGCCTTCTTCGAGATCGCCGGCTGCTTCGCCTTCTGGGCGGTGGTGCGCAATGGCGCGAGCGCGCTGTGGCTGGCGCCGGGCGGGCTCAGCCTGCTGGCCTTCGGGGCGCTCCTGACACAGATCGACGCGGCGGCGGCGGGCCGCGCCTTCGCCGCCTATGGCGGGGTCTATGTCGCGGCGTCGCTGGTCTGGCTGTGGGCGGTGGAGGGCTTCCGGCCGGACCGCTGGGACCTCGCCGGGGGCGCGGTCTGCCTGGTCGGCGCCGCGCTCATCGTGTTCGGCCCGCGCGGCTGACGGGTTCAGCGCACTCGCGCGATGCAGAAATCCACCACGTCGAGCAGCGCGTCGCGGGCGGGGCCGGTGGGGAAGCCGTCGAGCGCCCGCTTGGCGGCGGCGCCATAGGCGCGGGCGCGCTCCACCGTCTCGGCAATGGCGCCGTGGCGGACCAGCAGCGCCAGCGCCCGGTCGAGGTCGCCCTCGCCGATCTCGCCCTGTTCGAGGCAGCGGCGCCAGAAGGCCCGTTCCGCCTCGGTGCCGCGCCGCACCGCCAGCACGATGGGCAGGGTGATCTTGCCCTCGCGGAAATCGTCGCCGACATTCTTGCCGAGATCGGCCTGCGAGCCGCCATAGTCCAGCGCGTCGTCGACCAGCTGGAAGGCGATGCCGAGATTCATGCCATAGGCGCGGCAGGCGGCCTGCTCGGCCGGGGTGCGCCCGGCCAGCACCGGCCCGACCTCGCAGGCGGCGGCGAACAGTTCGGCGGTCTTGCCACGGATGACGGCGAGATAGGCCTCTTCGTCGGTGGCGATGTTCTTGGCGGCGGCGAGCTGGGCGACCTCGCCCTCGGCGATGACCACGGCGGCGGTGGAGAGGATGTCGAGCGCCCGCATGTTGCCGACCTCGATCATCATGCGGAAGGCCTGTCCGAGCAGGAAGTCGCCGACCAGCACGCTGGCCTCGTTGCCCCACAGCATGCGGGCGGCGAGCTTGCCCCGGCGCATCTCGCTGTCGTCGACCACGTCGTCATGCAGCAGCGTCGCCGTGTGCATGAACTCGACCGAGGCGGCGAGCTTCACCGTGCCCTCGCCCTCATAGCCCGACAGGGCGCCGGTCGCGAGGGTGAGCATGGGGCGCAGGCGCTTGCCGCCGGACGAGATCAGGTGCTGGGCAACCTCCGGGATCATCGCCACGTCGGAGCCGGTGCGCGACAGGATCAGCGCGTTGACGCGCTGCATGTCGGCACGCACAAGGGTGACGATCCCTTCGATTGAGGGCTCGGGCGTGAGTTCGGCGGCGGAATTGAACGGCAATACGACGGACACGGGTCGGTTCCGGTTCTGACCACGAGAGCATCCTAATACCCCTGTCGGGTCCGGCCAAGTTCGCCGCTGCGGCGCTCCGGGCTGTCTGCGCAGGGGCACCTCGGCGCCCTTTCCTCCCCGCAATAGCGCAATCGCGGGACAAGGGGAAAGCCGCATGGCGTACGGGACTGCGCTTTTGTGCCGATCGTGGCATCATGCCGCCATGCGTGAACTGATGCGAACCAACGATATCGTCTTGATTTCCGCGGTCGCCGCGTTGCTCGACAGCGCGGGGATCGGCCATCTGGTGCTCGACCAGCACATGAGCGTGATGGAGGGCTCGATCGGCCTGCTGCCACGCCGCCTGCTGGTCGAGGACGAGCGGGAGGACCAGGCGCGGGCCCTGCTGGACGAGGCCGGATTCGGCGCCTCCCTCGTCGATGAGGACGACGCCCGGTGAAGGCGCGAACGGCCGAGCGGGACGATTCGCCCGCCGCGACGGGGGCGGCCCATGCGGTGACGCCCGACCACGGCGTGACGGACGAGGCCCTGACCGACGATGCCTTCCTCGGCGGCCGGCTGCGGCTGCTGCAGCCCCTGCGTGGCCACCGCGCCGGCCATGACGCCCTGCTGCTGGCGGCGAGCGCGCCGGCGGCGCAACGGGCGGCCGATCTCGGCGCCGGGGTGGGCGCGGCGGGCCTCGCCTATGCTGTGCGAATCGACAAGACCACGATGACGCTGCCCGAGCTGACGCTGGTCGAGATCGTGCCCGAACTCGCCGCCCTCGCCGCCCGCAACGCCGCCCGCCAGCCGGACCTTGCTGGCCAGGTGCACGTGGTGAATGCCGATGTCGCGACGCTTGGCCGACCCTCCGGTCCTGCGTTTCCCGCCGCCCGATCGGTGGATCTCGTGCTGATGAACCCGCCTTTCAACGATCCCGCCCACCACCGCACCTCGCCCGATGCCGGGCGGGCGCTGGCGCATATGGTGCCGGATGGCGATATCGGAACCTGGCTGCGCGCCGCCGAGCGGCTGCTGGCGCCGGGCGGGCGGCTGGCGCTGATCCACCGTCCCACCGCTGTCGAGGCGTTGCTGGCATCGCTGAAGGGCCGTTTCGGCTCGGTCACGATCCGCCCCGTCCACCCCGCGCCCGAGGCGCCGGCGCATCGCCTGCTGATCGGCGCGATCAAGGGCCGCCGGACGGCTCCCGCCTTCCTTCCCGCCCTCGTGCTGACGGATGCCGCCGGGCGGCCGAGTGCGGCGGCCGTGCAGGTGCTGCGCGACGGCGGCGCCATCGGGCCGGAATGACGAAGCGTCATCCCGACACGGGAAGCATTGAGCGCAGGCCGAAGCCGCCCTATCTCTAGCCTATGGCAAACTCATCCCTCTTCAGCGATTTCCGCCGCCGTCTCGATCCCTTCCTGCCCGCCAGGCTGCGCGGCGGCACGCCTGTCGTGCCGGTGGTGCGGCTGAACGGGGCGATCGGCATGGCCAGCCCCTTCCGCCCGGGCATCACCTTCGCCAATACGTCGCGGGCGCTGGAGCGCGCCTTCGCGGTGAAGGGCGCCAGGGCGGTGGCGCTGGTGATCAATTCGCCGGGTGGCGCCCCGACGCAGTCGCACCTCGTCTACAAGCGCATCCGCTCGCTGGCGCAGGAGAAGCAGCTGCCGGTGATCGCCTTCGTCGAGGATGTCGCCGCCTCGGGCGGCTATATGCTGGCCTGCGCCGCCGACGAGATCGTCGCCGATAATTTCTCCATCCTCGGCTCCATCGGCGTGGTGAGCGCCGGCTTCGGCTTTCCGGCAGCGCTGGAGAAGCTGGGCATCGAGCGCCGGGTCTACACCGCCGGCAACCGCAAGGTGATGCTCGACCCGTTCCAGCCGGAAAAGGCCGAGGACATCGAGCGGCTGAAGGCGCTGCAGCAGGAAATCCACACCGGCTTCGTGGCTCTGGTGAAGGAGAGGCGCGGGGACGTGCTTTCCGGCGACGACGACACGCTGTTCTCCGGCGAGTTCTGGGCGGCGCCGCAGGCGCAGTCTCTGGGGCTGGTGGATTCCATCGGCGATCTCCGGGGCTTCCTGCGTGCCCGCTACGGCCAGACTGTCCGCACCCCGCTGATCGAGGTGAAGCCCGGCCTGTTCGGCCGTCGCTCGCCCGGCGTGGGCATGGGCGGCGCCTTCGGCGGCGGGCCGGCCGCCGAGATCGGCGCCGGGGCGGCGGAGGCCCTCATTTCCGCCGCAGAGGAGCGCGCATTGTGGAGCCGCTTCGGGCTTTGACGCCCGCGGCGCCGCACCCCGTGCCGCACCCCTTGGAGCCATCATCATGCCGCCCGTCTTCGTGATTGCCCTCGGCGCCCTGGGCGCCGCCGCCCTTGTGAAGGTGCTGACGCGCGAATCGCGCCGGGTGAATGGCGAGCTCGACGCCCAGCGCCGGGCCGAGCAGGCCGGCCGGCTGGACGGCCGCACCACGCTGCGCCGCGACCCCGCCACCGGCGACTACCGGCCGGGGGATTCGTAAGGCACAGCTTCCCCGCTGCGCTGCGCCCTCGCCGCGCGGGCCCGGCCATCCCGCCTTGCGGCGTGTGGGCGCATCCTCGCTGGAACGCCTCCAATCTTGCCGCGCGGGCCCATCATTACCGCGAATTCACTTTATATGCCGTGACTTGACCCTTACGCCTTGCGGATAGCTGGGATGGGACGGCACGATGTTGCAGAAGGCGGAGAACGGCTGGACGGGTGAGAAGACGACGCGCCGCCGGCGCCGTCGCCGCTGGCCGTGGGTCCTTGCCGCCGTGCTGCTCGCCGGGGCCGGCTATTATCACTATGCGGGAAGCGCGACCCCCGAGGCTGGGCCGGCCTTCCAGACCGCCACGGTCGAGATCGGCGATATCGAGACCAGCGTCAACGCCATCGCCAAGATGCAGCCCAAGACCTATGTCGATGTCGGCACGCAGGTTTCCGGCCAGCTGCGCACCATTCACCCCGATGTCGGCAGCGTGGTGAAGAAGGGCGACCTGCTCGCCGAGATCGACCCTACCGTCTACCAGACCCGCGTCGCCGGCGACCGCGCCAGCCTCGACAATCTGCGCGCCCAGCTGGCGCAGGCGCAGGCGCAGCTGACCCTCGACACGCTGCGCAACACCCGCGCCCAGCAGCTTCTGGAAAAACAGTCCGGCAGCAAGGACGCCGCCGATGCCGCCACGGCAACGGAAAGCATCAGCGTCGCCAAGATCGACGCACTGAAGGCGCAGATCGCCCAGATGCAGGCGACGCTCGACGGCGACCTCGCCAATCTCGGCTACACCAAGATCTACGCGCCGATGGATGGCACCATCGTTTCCATCACCGCCCGCGAGGGCGGTACGCTGAACGCCAACCAGTCCGCCCCCATCGTGCTGCGCATCGCCGACCTGCAGACCATGACGGTGACCGCGCAGGTGGCGGAAGGCGACATTCCCCGCGTCACCGTGGGCACGCCGGCGTCGTTCTCGACGCTCGGCCTGCCGGACCGGCGCTGGCGCGGCATGGTGCGGCAGATCGAGCCGACGCCCACCATCGTCAACGACGTCGTGCTCTACAACGTGCTGATCGACGTGCCCAATGAAGACCTGATGCTGATGACCGACATGACGGCGCAGGTGTTCTTCCGCCTCGGCGAGGCCAAGGGCGTGCCGCTGGTGCCGACCCCGGCCATCCGCTCGGCGCGCGACGGCACGCAGAGCGTGCGCGTGCTCACCCCGCAGGGACCGCAGGAGCGCACGGTGAAGACCGGCCTGTCCAACCGCAGCCAGACCGAGATCACCGAGGGGCTCTCTCCCGGCGAGACGGTGATCACCGGCACCAACGCCCCGGCAGCCGCCCGCCCGGCGGGCGGGCGCCCGCCCATGCCGCCACGGCTGGGCTGAGGCGGATGACCGAGCTCGCGCGCCGCATCGAGGAAAGCCGGCCGGCCTCCAGCCCCGCGCCGGGCGAGGGCCTGCGGCCGATCGTCGAGCTGGTCGAGGTGAGCCGCATCTACCCCAATGGCGAGAGCGTGGTGCGCGCGCTCGACCGGGTGTCGCTGTCCATCATGCCGGGCGAGTTCATCGCCATCATGGGGCAGTCGGGCTCCGGCAAGTCGACGCTGATGAATATTGTCGGCTGCCTCGACCGGGTGTCCTCCGGCCTCTACCGCGTCGATGGCGTGGATGTGGAGGATCTCGACCCGGACGAATTGGCGGAGCTGCGCTGCTCGGCCTTCGGCTTCGTGTTCCAGCGCTACAATCTCCTGCCCAGCCTGACGGCGGCGGAAAATGTCGCCATTCCCGCCATCTATGCCGGCACGGGGCGCGAGGCGCGCGAGGAGCGGGCGCACGGCCTGCTCGCCCGGCTCGGCCTCGGGGAGCGCAGCGAGCACCGGCCGAACCAGCTTTCCGGCGGGCAGCAGCAGCGCGTTTCCATCGCCCGGGCGCTGATGAACGCCGCGCCGGTGATCCTTGCCGACGAGCCCACCGGCGCGCTCGATTCGCGCTCCGGCGAGGAGGTGCTGGCGCTGCTCGGCGAGCTCAACGCCGAGGGCCACACCGTCATCCTCATCACCCACGACCCCGATGTGGCGGCGCATGCGCGGCGCGTCGTGCGCTTCCAGGACGGGCGCATCGTTTCCGACGAGCGGCGCGAGGCCGAGCCTTCGCGCGCGCCGCTGCCCGGCACCGGCCCGGCCCGGCGCGGCGGGCTGGCGCGCTTCCTGCCGGATCTGGCGGAAGCGGTGCGCATGGCCTTCGCCTCGATGACGGCGAACCTGTTCCGCACCGCGCTGACCTTGCTCGGCATCGTCATCGGCGTCGCCTCGGTCATCACCATGCTGGCGGTGGGCGATGGCGGCAAGCAGAGCGTGCTCGACCGCATCTCGCAGATCGGCACCAATCTGTTGATCGTGCGTCCCGGCGCGCCGGGTATCCGCACCGCCGGCGACAACGCCACGCTGCTGGCCGAGGACGCCGAGGCGCTCAAGGCCATTCCCGGCGTCGAGGCTATCGCGCCCGACCGCTCCGGCCGCTACACGCTGCGCTACGGCTCGCTGGACTATTTCACCACGGTGACCGGCACCACGCCGGACTTCCTGATCGCCCGCGACTGGCCGCTGGCGCGCGGGGTGATGTTCACCGCAGCCGATGTGCGCGCCTATGCCCCGGTGGTGGTGCTGGGCCAGACCGTGGCGCAGAACCTGTTCGGCGCCGACGATCCGGTGGGGCGCTACATATTGGTCAAGAACGTGCCCTATGAGGTGATCGGCGTGCTCGCCCCGCGCGGCGCCAACGCCTTCGGCCAGGACCAGGACGACGCGGCGCTGGTGCCGCTCTCCACCGGCTTCGTGCGGGTGTTCGGCCGTCAGTTCCTCAACTCGGTCACGGTGAAGGTGACGGAGGCCGGCGACATCCCACGGGTGGAGGCGGCGATCACCCGCACCCTCACCGAGCGCCACCAGGCCGAGGACTTCCAGGTGCGCAACACCGCGCAGTTCCTGGAAACGGCGATGGAGACGCAGAACACGCTCACCCTCGTGCTCGGCTGCGTCGCCGCCATCTCGCTGCTGGTGGCCGGCATCGGGGTGATGAACATCATGCTGGTGAGCGTGACCGAGCGCACCCGCGAGATCGGCATCCGCATGGCGACCGGGGCGCGCATGAGCAACATCATGCTGCAGTTCAACACCGAGGCGCTGGTGGTGTGTTCCGTCGGCGGGGCGGTGGGCGTCGGGCTCGGCCTTGCCGCCGCGCTGGGCGTCGAATGGATGGGCGCCACCATCGTGCTCTCGCTGATGCCGCCGCTGATGGCGTTCGGCTGCGCCTTCCTCACCGGCCTCGTCTTCGGCTACCTGCCCGCCCGCAAGGCGGCCGGGCTCGATCCCGTGGTGGCGCTGGCCTACGAGTGAGGGCCCTCAGCCACCGTCATCCCGGACGGCCGCAGGCCGCGCCGGGATCGCGCGCCTTGCATGTGAACGATCCCGGCTCTTCGGCTTCGCCTGCGGCCGGGATGACAGACGCGGGACGCGGCCCTCCCTCTTGCTCCTCGCCGCCCGAACGTTTAGGCCGAACGCTCGATCGGGGCGCTGGAGGCTTGCCGCATGAACGTTCTTCTGCTCGGCTCGGGCGGCCGCGAGCACGCGCTCGCCTGGAAGCTGGCCCAGAGCCCGCTGATCGGCGCCTTCTTCGCGCTCCCCGGCAATCCCGGTATCGCGTCTTTCGCCACCTGCCTCCCCGGCGTGCCGCTGGAAGACCACGACGCCATCGTCACCCTGTGCCTTGCGGAAAAGATCGACCTCGTGGTGGTCGGCCCGGAGGCGCCGCTGGTGGACGGAATCGCCGACCGGCTGGTGCAGGAGGGCATTGCGGTGTTCGGCCCGCGCCGCGTGGCGGCGCAGCTGGAAGGCTCCAAGCTGTTCACCAAGGAATTGTGCAAGGCGCACGCGATCCCCACCGCCGCTTTCGGCCGCTTCACCGATGCCGAGGAGGCCAAGGCCTTCGTGCAGCGCCAGGGCGCGCCAATCGTGCTCAAGGCGGACGGGCTTATGGCCGGCAAGGGTGTGATCGTGGCGATGACGCTGGCCGAGGCGCTGGCCGGCGTCGAGGAGGTGTTCGCCATGGGCGGCATCGGCACCGAGATCCTGATCGAGGAATTCCTCGAGGGCGAGGAGGTGTCGTTCTTCTGCCTGGTCGACGGCGAGACCGTGCTGCCCTTCGGATCGGCGCAGGACCACAAGCGCGCCTTCGACGGCGACGAGGGCCCCAACACCGGCGGCATGGGCGCCTATTCGCCCGCCCCCGTCTTCACCGCCGAGATGGAGCGGCGCACCCTGCACGACATCGTCAAGCCGACCGCGCGGGCGCTGGCCGATGCCGCCAGCCCCTATCGCGGCGTGCTGTTCGCCGGGCTGATGATCACCCGCGAGGGGCCCAAGCTGATCGAGTACAATGTCCGCTTCGGCGACCCCGAATGCCAGGTGCTGATGATGCGGATGGAGGGCGACCTGCTGCCGCTGCTGCACGCCGTCGCCACCGGGCGGCTGGAGGACCAGCCGGTGCCCTTGAAGCCGGACGCGGCGATTTCCGTCGTCATGGCGACGAAGGGCTATCCCGGCGCCTATGCCAAGGGTTCGCGCATTGGCGGGCTTGCAGCGGCCGAGACCATTCCGGGGGTGAAGGTGTTCCACGCCGGCACCCGGCGGGAAGGCGACGACATTCTTGCCAATGGCGGGCGCGTGCTCAACGTCACCGCCGTGGGCGCCAATGTCGCCGAGGCGCGCGAGCGCGCCTATGACGCCGTTGCCCGCATCGACTGGCCGGAGGGCTACTGCCGCCACGACATCGCCTGGCGGGCGCTGGGCGACTGAACGGGTGGGCGCGGCCGATTGCACGCGCCCGGCCCTGGCGGCATCGCGCCGCCGTGCCCATGTTCAAACAAATGCCGCGGGCCCGTGGCAGGAGAAGCGTGTCTCACGCGAGGCGGCTCTGGCACGAGGCGGATGGGCGAAGCCATGGATGAAGCGACCACAGGCCGGCGTCGGCGCCCGCCGGCGGGTGACACGAGCGCCGACGACCCGCACGACCGCGCGGCGCCCGACGGGCTGCCGGTGGCGGGAGAACGCGCCGGCAGCGCCGTCATCTCCTCCTCCGGCGGTGCCGTGCCGGGCGCGGCTGGCCCTGCCGGGCCGACGATCGGCGTGGCGCTGGGCTCGGGCGGCGCGCGCGGGCTCTCGCATATTCTGGTGCTGGAGGCGCTCGACGATCTCGGCCTGCGCCCCACCGCCATGGCAGGGGCCTCCATCGGCGCGCTGTTCGCCAGCGTCTATGCCGCCGGGGTGCCGGCGCGCGACATCCGCCATCTCGTCACCCACACGCTGAAGAACCGGGGCGAGGTGATGAAGCGGCTGCTGGCGGCCCGGGTGGGGCGCATTGCCGACCTGTTCGGTGCCGGGCTCGGCAATCCGGTGCTGATCGACGCCGAGCGCTTCATCGGCGGGTTCCTGCCGGGGATGGTGCCGGAGACCTTCGAGGAACTCTCCATTCCGCTGCAGGTGGTGGCGACCGACTATTGGGAGCGCTGCGAGCGCACCTTTGCGCGCGGCGCCATTCGCCCGGCGCTGGCCGCCTCGCTCGCCATTCCCGGCCTCATCCGCCCGGTGCAGCTCGACGGCCACACGCTGGTCGATGGCGGGGCGGTGAACCCGCTGCCGTTCGATCTGTTGCGCGCCCGGGCCGATGTGGTGATCGCCGTCGACATCACCGGGGGGCACGGCGCCGAGTCGCGCGGCGTGCCGGCGCCGTTCGAGGCGATGTTCGCCACGCTGCAGATCATGGCCTCCTCGATCGTCGGCGAAAAGCTGAAGGCCGGGGCGCCGGACATCCTCATCCGCCCCAACGTGCATGATTTCCGCGTGCTCGACTTCTTCCGCGCCGCCGCCATCCTCAAGGCCGCCGAGCCGGTGAAGGACGAGGTGAAGCGCCGGCTGGAGGCGGTGCTGGGCTAGAACTAAACAGCTAGGTCCGTCGCCCGGCGAAGAAATCGCGCAGCAATTGCGCGGATTCGCGCTCGCCCAGGCCGCCATAGGTGTCCGGCCGGTGGTGGCAGGTGGCCTGGTCGAAGAAGCGCACGCCGCTTTCCACCGCCCCGCCCTTGGGGTCGGGCGCGCCGTAATAGACCCGCCGCAGCCGGGCGAAGGAAATGGCGCCGGCGCACATGGTGCAGGGCTCCAGCGTCACGTAGAGATCGCACGCGCCCAGCCGGTCATTGCCGAGACGGGCGGCTGCGGCGCGGATGACCAGCATTTCCGCATGGGCGGTGGGGTCGGCCTGTTCGCGGGTGCGGTTGCCATCGGCGGCGAGGACCTCGCCCTGCTGCACCAGCACGGCGCCGACAGGCACCTCGCCACGGGCGGCGGCGTTCGCGGCTTCGGCGAGCGCGCGCGCCATGAAATCGGCCCGTGCCGGCACCGCGCCGACATTTTCACCGCCCGAATGGTTCGTCGCCAAGGTCCTGCTCGTCAAAAGCTCGCTTCATACCGCAGGACATGCTAGCACCCGCCGCCCGGAGTCCGGATCATCCCCATGCCCAAAAACACGCCGCCCCGCAAGGATCACAACCGCGTTCCCCGCGCCGCCCGCCCGGCAGCGCCAGAGGAGGCGGGCCCGCGCGAGGCGGAGCGCATCGCCAAGGTGGTCGCGCGCGCCGGCCTCGGCTCGCGCCGCGAAATCGAGGAATGGATCCTCGCCGGCCGCGTGGCGGTGAATGACGAAGTGCTGGAAAGCCCCGCGCGCACCGTCACCGCCGAGGACCGGATCACCGTCGACGGGGTGCCGCTGCCGGACAAGGAGCGCACGCGGCTGTTCCTCTACCACAAGCCCAAGGGCGTGGTGACGACCAATTACGACCCCGAAGGCCGCCCGACCCTGTTCGAAATCCTGCCCGCCGGCCTGCCGCGCCTGGTTTCCGTCGGCCGGCTCGATCTCAATACCGAAGGCCTGATCCTGCTCACCAATGATGGCGGGCTCTCGCGGGTGCTGGAGCTGCCGGAAACCGGCTGGCTGCGCCGCTACCGCGTGCGCGCCAAGGGCGACGTCACCCAGGACAAGCTGGACGCGCTGATCGCCGGCATCACCGTCGATGGCGTGCAGTACGGCCCGATCGAAGCGGTGCTGGACCGCGTGCAGGGTGCCAATGTGTGGCTGACGCTGGCGCTGCGCGAGGGCAAGAACCGCGAAGTGCGCAACGTGCTCGGCTCGCTCGGCCTCGACGTGAACCGGCTGATCCGCCTCTCCTACGGCCCGTTCCAGCTCGGCGAGCTGCCGCAGGGCGAGGCCGAGGAGGTGCGCACCCGCATTCTCGCCGACCAGCTCGGCGAGACGCTGGCCAAGGCCGCCGGCGCCGATTTCGAGGGCCCGATGTTCAACCATGGCGACGAGGACGCGCCTAAGGGGGCGGCCAAGGGAGCCGCCAAGGGGGCCCCCAAGCCGCGCTATGCCAAGCCGGAAGGCGCCGAGGAACGCCACCGCCGCCTGCCCATCGATACCGAGCCGGGCGAGGGCAAGAGCGTGAAGGCCGGCATCCTTGCCGACCGCAAGGGCCGCAAGGTACTGGTGCAGCGCGTGCGTTCCACCGACGCGCCGGCCGAGGACGCACCTGCCCGTGCGCCCGCCCGTGTCCGACGCGACGAGGAACGCGCCAGCGTGCGGACCGGCGAACGCCCCGGCACGGCGCGCGGCGAGCGCGGCGGCGAGCGTACCTTCCGCAAGCGCCCCGATGCGTCCGCTGGCGAGGCCGGAGAGGGGCGCGAGGAGCGTCCCTTCCGCGAGCGCTCGGGCGAGCGCCCCGCCCGCGCCGCCTCCAGCCGCGACCGCAAGGTCGGCGGCCCGCGCCCCGCGCGTCCGCGCGACGATCGCGAGGGCGATGCAGGCGAGCGCAGCTTTCGCCCCCGCGGCGATTCCGACGCGCCGCGCGCGGAGCGTCCCGCCCGTGGCGACCGGCCGGAACGCGGCGAACGCCCCTTCCGCGAGCGCACCCCGCGCCCCGAGGGCGAGCGCGGCGAGCGCCCCTCTCGCGGCAGCGCCCCTTCGCGCGGCGAACGGCCCGAGCGCAGCGAGCGCCCCGCCCGGCCGGAGCGGCCCGAGGGCGGACGCTCCTTCCGTGGCGCCGGCACCAGCCGGCCCTATAGCGGCCGGGTGAAATCCGAGCAGTCGCGCTCCTTCCGGCCCCGCCCCGAGGGTGACGAACGTCCCGCGCGCCGCGAGCGCCCCGAGGGCGACCGTCCGCAAGGGGCGCGTCCGCAAGGGGAGCGTCCGTTCCGAGAGCGCACGTCGCGTCCCGAAGGCGAGCGCCCCGCGCGTTCCTTCCGACCGCGACCGGAAGGCGATGAGCGTCCCGCCCGTCGCGAGCGCCCCGAAGGTGGGCGTCCGCAGGGTGAGCGCCCGTTCCGTTCCAGCGGCGACCGGCCGGCGCGTGACGACCGCGCGCCGCGCGGCGACCGTCCCTCCGGCGGCCGTTCCTTCGGCGACAAGCCTGCAGGTGGCCGTTCCTTCGGTGACAAGCCTGCCGGTGGTCGCTCGTTCGGTGACAAGCCGGCCGGAACCCGGACCTTCGGCAAGGGCGGCGCTGGGAAGAGCTACGGCGCCAAGAATTTCGCCGACAAGCCGGGTGGACGCCCCACGGGCGGCAAGCCCGGTGGTCGTCCGACTGGTGGCAAGCCGACTGGTGGCAAGCCGGCCGGCGGGCGGCCTTCCGGCGGCAAACCGTCTGGCGGCAAACCCTCCGGGCGTCCGCCCCGGTCGCCGCGTAGCTGACGGGCGCGCTCATGCGCATCGTCGGCGGGCGCTTCAAGGGGCGCGCGCTGCGCGGCCCCAGCTCCAACGCCACCCGGCCGACCTCGGACCGGCTGCGCGAGGCGCTGTTCAACGTGCTTGCCCATGCCTATGGCGACGCGGCGGACGGCGCGCGCGTGCTCGACCTGTTCGCCGGCACCGGCGCGCTGGGGCTGGAGGCGCTGTCGCGCGGCGCGCGGATGGCCGTGTTCGTGGACGAGGCGCCCGAACCGCGCGGGCTGATCCGCGCCAATGTCGAGACGCTGGGCGTCGGCGGCATCACCCGCATCTTCCGCCGCGACGCCACCAAGCTGGGCGACGCCTTCGCCAGCGACGCCTTCGACCTCGTCTTCTGCGATCCGCCCTATGGTCGCGGGCTGGCCGAGCAGGCGCTCATCGGGGCGCTGGCCGGCAAATGGCTGGCGCCCGGGGCGCTGCTGGTGGTGGAGGAATCGGTCGAGGCCGCCTTCACCGCCCCGCTGGGTTTCGAGGAGCTGGAGCGCCGGCGCTACGACAGCAGCGAGATCGTCTTCCTGCGCGCGCCGGGCTAGGTCCGGGCGGCTTTCGGCTCAGCCTACCTCTTCGACCGCCGCGAGGATGCGGGCGAGGTCCTCGGGGCGCGAGAGGCGGTGGTCGCCATCCTTGATGAGGCTCAGCACCACATCGTCCTCGGCGAGGCAGGTGACGAGGCGCAGGGCGTGCTGCCACGGCACGTCGGGGTCCGCCACGCCCTGCAGGATACGCACCGGGCAGCCGACGGCGAAGGGCGCGCCGAGCACGAGGTTTCGCCGTCCGTCCTCGATCAGCGCGCGGGTGATGACCTGTCCCGAACCATATTGCGAAGGGCGTACCCAGCGGCCCTCCGCCATTATGGCGGCGCGCACCTCGTCGGGCATCGCCTTCCACATCAGTTCGTCGGTGAAGTCGGGCGCGGGGGCGATGAGCACCAGAGCGGCCAGCCGCCCTGTTTCTCCGCGCGCCGCCAGCGCCCGGGCGAGCAGCAGGGCGATCCAGCCGCCCATCGAGGAGCCGACGACGATTTGCGGGCCCTGCGTCGCCCGATCGAACACCGCGAAGGCGTCCTCGGCCCAGCGCGATATCGTGCCCTGCTCGAAGGCGCCGCTGGATTCGCCATGGCCGGAATAATCAAAGCGCGTGACGCAGCGGTCGGTGCGCGCGCCCCATTCGGCCAGCGCCTCGGCCTTGGTGCCGCGCATGTCGGAGAGAAACCCGCCGCACCAGAGCACGCCGGGATGCGTGGGCGTCGAGCGGCCGGGGGTCACCCGCAGGGCGATCTGGCGCGCGTCGTCGCCAGCGGTGAGGAAGCTGGGCGTGGCGCCCGTTTCGGTGCCGGCGGGGGCGGGTTCGCTCATCTGGTGTTCCTTCCGGTCGGCGCCGCGCACGCAGCAGGTTGGGGCGCCGCGAGGCTTGCGATTCGCTCCCGCCGCGCCATCTTGCCTTACAGGCAGGGATTGCGCGCGAACAGCGTGACGGGCGGCTCGCCAGCGCGAGTGCCCCCGCATGCGGATTTACATGCGATCCAGGCCGTCACGCCGTTGACTTCTGTCGGGTTTGTCACGATCTTCTGCGACCGTTTTACGCGCGCGGACAACAGCCGGCCGGCGACCCTTCGAGGCGCGGTGTAAACGTCTAAATCTGAAATGGCAGAGGAGAAGACGCCATTCGTCGCCCCATGAGACCCGTCGCGCCGGAAAAGGACGGTCCGCGCGTCAACGAAGACATCCGCATCCGCGAAGTTCAGCTGATCGATCAGGAAGGGCTGAATCGAGGCGTCGTGCTGACGCGCGACGCCATCCTGATGGCGCAGGAAGCCGGCCTCGATCTCGTCGAGATCGCGCCCAATTCCGTCCCGCCCGTCTGCAAGATTCTCGACTTTGGCCGGTTCAAGTACCAGAACCAGAAGAAGGCCAACGAGGCGCGCAAGAAGCAGCACGTCGTCGAGATCAAGGAAATCAAGCTGCGCCCCGGCATCGACACCCACGACTATGAGGTGAAGATGAAGTCCATCCACCGCTTCTTCGAGGAAGGCGACAAGGTGAAGATCACCCTGCGCTTCCGCGGTCGCGAGATGGCGCATCAGGAGCTGGGCTACAAGCTGCTGAACAAGGTCAAGGAAGAGCTGGCTCCCATCGCCAAGGTTGAGGCCGAGCCCTCGCTCGAAGGCCGCCAGATGGTCATGGTGCTGGCGCCGCGCTGAGCCTCGCGCTCGGCGCTGCCGCTCCCATCCTGCGACGTCATCCCGGAACGGCCGAAAGGCCGGGTCCGGGATCGTCATTTCTGGCGTCCTTCGTGTCGTCCCGCGGGCACGACCGGGCGCGCTAGTCCGGCAACGCGCCGTTCTCGCCCAGCACGGCGCCGGCGAGATAGAGCGAGCCGGCGATCAGCACGCGTGGCGCCGGGCCGACCGGGAAGGCCGCGAGCCCCTCCAGCGCCGCGGCGACGCTCACGGCGGTGGAGGCGTCCATGCCGTGCGCCCGCGCCGCCTCCGCCACCGCTTCCGGCGGTTGGCCCTTGTGCTCGCCGGGCACCGGCACCGCGACGAGTTCGCGGGCGAGGCCAGCGAAGGGCGCCAGGAAGGCGTCCGCATCCTTTGACCCCAGCATGCCGACGATCAGCACCAGCGGCCGTGAGACCCGGTCTTCGAGATCGGCCAGCGCGGCGGCGAGCGCCAGACCGCCGGCGGCGTTGTGGCCGCCGTCGAGCCAGATGTCGACGCCCTCCGGCGCCCGCGCGGTGAGCGGGCCGGGGACCAGACGCTGCAGCCGCGCGGGCCACTGCGCCGTGCGCATCCCTTCCTCGAAGGCGTGGGCGGGCAGCCCCAGATTGGCGACCCGCAGCGCCTCCACCGCCAGCCCGGCATTGCCGATCTGATGCGGCCCGACAAGGCGTGGGCGCGGCAGGTCCAAGAGGCCGGCCTCGTCGGCGACGACCAGACGGCCGCCCTCCTCATGCGCCTGGTAGTGCTCGCCCATGGTCGACAGGGGCACGCCGAGCCGCGCCGCCTGACGCTCGATCACCGCCAGCGCCTCGCGCGGCTGGTGACCGAGCACGGCGGGCACGCCGCGCTTGAGGATGCCGGCCTTCTCGCCGGCGATCTCGGCAACCGTCTCGCCGAGGAAATCCACATGGTCGATGGACACCGGCGTGATGACGCTCAGCAGCGGCCGGTCAATGACGTTGGTAGCGTCGAGCCGCCCGCCGAGGCCGACTTCCAGCAGGAGGATATCGGCGGGAACTTCCGCGAACAGCAGCAGCGCGGCGGCGGTGGTGATCTCGAAGAAGGTGATCGGCTCGCCGCCATTGGCCGCTTCGGCCCGCGCCAGCGCCTGGGTGAGGCGGGCATCGTCCACCAGCGTGCCGGCAAGGCGGATGCGCTCGTTGAAGCGCACCAGATGCGGCGAGGTGTAGACATGCACGCGCTTGCCGGCGGCCTCCAATATCGCCCGCATGAAGGCGACGGTGGAGCCCTTGCCATTGGTGCCGGCGACATGGATGACCGGCGGCAGGCGATGCTCGGGGTGGCCGAGCCGCTCCAGCAGTCGCCACATCCGGTCCAGCGACAGGTCGATCAGCTTCGGGTGCAGGGCCAGCAGCCGGTCGAAGATGTCGTCCACGGGCCGCCGCGGCCCCTCGGCGGGGGCGGGGCCGGCGGCGGGAAGCGCGGTCATGGCTGGCCTCAGGCGCTCGTCGGCGCGGGGGCCGGCAGGGCCGGGGCTCCGGTCGCCTTTTCCTCGCCCGGCCGCGTCGCGGACTCCTGTGCGGCCTGATCCCGCGCGGAAGCCTCCTTCGCGCCCGGCTCCTTCGCGGAGGCGTCCCTGGGCTCGGCGACGGCCGGCGCACGCATCAACAGGCGGCACAGGCGGGCGAGGGTGGGGCGCATCTCGTGGCGGTGGACGACGAGGTCGATCATGCCGTGGTCGCGCAGATATTCGGCGCGCTGGAAGCCCTCGGGCAGCTTTTCGCGGATGGTCTGCTCGATGACGCGGGGGCCGGCAAAGCCGATCAGCGCGCCTGGCTCGGCGATCTGGATGTCGCCCAGCATGGCGTAGGAGGCGGTGACGCCGCCGGTGGTCGGGTTGGTCAGCACCACGATATAGGGGCGCTTGGCCTCGCGCAGTTCCTGGATGGCGCAGGTGGTGCGCGGCATCTGCATCAGCGAGAGGATGCCCTCCTGCATGCGCGCGCCGCCCGACGAGGCAAACATGATGAAGGGCGTGCCGCGCGAGGCGGCGGTCTCAAGGCCGGTGACGATGGCCTCGCCGGCCGCCATGCCGAGCGAGCCGCCCATGAAGCCGAAATCCTGTACGGCCACGGTGACCGGCAGGCCTTCCAGCTTGCCATAGCCGACCTTCACCGCATCCTGCGCGCCGGTCTTGGCGCGGGCGTCCTTGAGGCGGTCGACATAGCGCTTCTCGTCGCGGAATTTCAGCGGGTCGATGGCCACCGCCGGCAGGGCGATATCGTACCATTTGCCGCCGTCGAACACCGAGCGCAGTCGGGTCGCGGGGTCCATCCGCATATGGAACCCGGAGCCGGGGATGACGTGGAGATTGGCCTCCAGATCCTTGTGGAACACCATCTGCCCGGTCTCGGGGCACTTCACCCAGAGATTTTCCGGCACTTCCCGGCGGTTCAGGAAGGAGCTCAGCTTGGGGACGACGTTCGAGATCCAGTTCAAAGGTCAGGCTCCGGACGGTGGTGCGGGCGGCGGCCCGCGAGGGTTTGCCCCGCCGGCCGCGCCTTCATCTAATGCCGCAGAAGGGCGATGAAAAGGCACAAGCGCGAATCAGGCGCCGGGCCCCTTGCCGCCGGCCCTTACTCCGCCGCCTGCCGGCGCACGCCGCGCACCGCCTCGGCAAGCCGGCCGACCAGCTGGGTAACCGCGGAAACGGTGGCGGGCGTCGCCTTGTCCTCGCTGTCGAGGCTGGCGCGCAGCGCGTCGATCAGCGCCGAGCCGACCACCACGCCATCGGCGCCGGCGGCGATGGCGGCGGCGCTCTCCGGCGTCTTCACGCCGAAGCCGACCGCGACGGGCAGCGTGGTGTGGCGCTTGATCCGCGCCACCGCCTGCCCCACCGCCGCAGGATCGGCCTGCGCCGCGCCGGTGATGCCGGTGATCGAGACGTAATAGACGAAGCCCGCCGTGTTCGCGAGAACGGCCGGCAGGCGCTTGTCGTCGGTGGTGGGGGTGGCGAGGCGGATGAAGTCCAGCCCCGCCGCCAGCGCCGGCAGGCACAGCTCGTTATCCTCTTCCGGCGGCAGGTCGACCACCACGAGGCCATCGACGCCGGCGGCCTTGGCATCGGTGAGGAAGCGCTCGACGCCATAGACATAGACCGGGTTGTAATAGCCCATCAGCACGATGGGCGTGGCGGCATCGCCCTCGCGGAAGGTCTTCACCATGGCCAGCGTCTTGGCCAGCGTCTGGCCGGCTTTGAGCGCGCGCAGCCCCGCCGCCTGGATTGCCGGGCCGTCGGCCATCGGGTCGGTGAAGGGCACGCCGAGCTCGATGATGTCCGCCCCCGCCGCCGGCAGCGCCTTGAGCAAAGCGAGCGAGGTGTCGTGGTCGGGATCGCCGGCGGTGATGAAGGTGACGAGGGCCGCGCGCCCCTCGGCGGCGCAGGCCTTGAAGCGCGTCTCGATGCGGGTGCTCATAGGCTCGTTCCCAGAATGTCCGCCACCTGCGGAATGTCCTTGTCGCCGCGTCCGGAGAGGTTGACCACCATCAAATGGTCCTCGGGCAAGGTCGGGGCGAGGTCGGCGACCCGAGCCAGCGCATGCGCCGGCTCCAGCGCCGGGATGATGCCTTCCAGCTTGGCGACGAGCTGGAAGGCCGCGAGTGCCTCGTCGTCGGTGGCGGAGATGTAGGTGGCGCGGCCGGTGTCGTGCAGCCAGCTATGCTCCGGGCCGATGCCGGGATAGTCGAGGCCGGCCGAGATGGAATGCGCCTCGGCGATCTGGCCGTCATCGTCCATCAGCAGGTAGGTGCGGTTGCCGTGCAGCACGCCCGGGCGCCCGCCGGTGAGCGAGGCGGCGTGCTGGCCCGAGGGAATGCCGTGGCCGGCGGCCTCGACGCCGAAGATCTGCACGCCGGGATCGTCCAGGAACGGGTGGAACAGGCCCATGGCGTTGGAGCCGCCGCCGATGCAGGCGATCAGGCTGTCCGGCAGGCGGCCTTCCATCTCCAGCATCTGCTCGCGGGTCTCCGCGCCGATGATGCTCTGGAAGTCGCGCACCATGGCCGGGTAGGGGTGCGGGCCGGCGACCGTGCCGATGCAGTAGAAGGTGTCGGTGACATTGGTCACCCAGTCGCGCAGCGCCTCGTTCATCGCATCCTTCAGCGTCTTCGAGCCGGACTGGACGGGAACGACGGTGGCGCCGAGCATCTTCATGCGGAACACGTTGGGCGCCTGACGCGCGACGTCGACGGCGCCCATATAGACCACGCAGTCCAGCCCGTAGCGGGCGCAGAGCGTCGCGGTGGCGACGCCATGCTGGCCGGCGCCGGTCTCGGCGATGATCCGCTTCTTGCCCATGCGGCGGGCGAGCAGGATCTGGCCGAGAACGTTGTTCACCTTGTGCGAGCCGGTGTGGTTCAGCTCTTCGCGCTTGAAGTAGATCTTGGCGCCCATCCCGGGCGCGGCGCCCTTGCGCAGGTGCTCGGTCAGCCGCTCGGCATAGTAGAGCGGGCTCGGGCGGCCGACATAATGCTTCAGCCCGGCATCCATCTCCGCCTTGTAGGCGGGGTCGGCCTTGGCCGCCTCATAGGCGGTTTCCAGGTCGAGGATGATCGGCATGAGTGTTTCGGCAACGAAACGACCGCCGAAGAGGCCGAAATGCCCGTTCTCGTCGGGGCCGGTACGGAAGGAATTGGGAGCGTTCACGACGGGCTCGTCTCTCTGGCGGGTGAAGGCTGCGTCGGCGTGGGGCCGGTTGGTTCGGATCGGGCGGCGCGCGCCCGGCCTTCCGCCTCGGCCGCTCGCGCGACGCGCAGGAAGGCCTCGATGCGGGACGGGTCCTTGATGCCGGGTTCGCGCTCGACACCGGAGGATACGTCTACGCCGGACGGATGGATGAGCGCGATGGCCTGCGCCACATTGTCCGGGTCGAGCCCGCCCGACAGCATATAGGGCGCGGCAAGGTCGAGATCGGCGATGAGGGTCCAGTCGAAGGCGACGCCATTGCCGCCCGGGAGCACCGCGCCCTTGGGCGGCTTGGCGTCGAGCAGCAGCCGGTCGGCCACCGCCTCATAGGCGGGAAGCGCGGCGAGGTCGTCCCGCGTGGCGATGCCCAGCGCCTTCATCACCGGCAGGCCGAAGCGCGCCCGCACGGCGGCCACGCGCGCCGGGGTCTCCCTGCCATGCAGCTGCAGCATGTCGGGGCGGACGGCGTCGACGATGGCGGTCAGCGTCGCGTCGTCGGCATCGACGGTGAGCGCGACGATCTGCGCCCGCCCGCGCGCCTGCGCGGCGAGGCGGGTGGCCGTGGCGAGGTCGACATGGCGCGGCGAGGGGGCGAAGAACACCATGCCCACCATGTCCGCCCCCGCACCGAGCGCTGCCTCCAGCGTCTCGGCGGTGCTGATCCCGCAAATCTTGATGTCAAGCGACAAGGACGCCTCCTCGAAGAGAGCCACCTAGCACGGACCGCCCGGCGAGGCGAGGGCATCGCCGAAGCCCATGCTGAAGCGGCGCGACATGGCGTGCCGTTGTGTGCCGCCGTTTGGGAGGTCTCGCCGGCGGGGGTTGAAATTACCCCTTCCGTCACGACATTCCCCATGCTACTCACATTCGACTGTGAAATTATTAAATTCACGCACTTATGATGGATATTGCGGCCCGCATCCTGGTCGCGTCCGGTGCCGACCCTGGAGACTGCCCATGCGCCTCTCGCGCCGCCTGATCCTCGCCTCGACCTTCGCCGCCGCGCTCGGGCCGTTCGTGCTGCCCGCCTTCGCGCCGGAAGCCCGTGCCGCCGAGCCGAACCAGATCCTCAACGCCTCCTATGATGTGGCGCGCGAGCTGTTCGAGGCCGAGAACAAGCAGTTCGAGCCGGCCTACAAGGCCAAGACCGGCAACGACATCAAGGTCAACCAGAGCCATGCCGGCACCTCCAAGCAGGCGCGCTCCATCGTCGAGGGTCTCGAAGCCGACGTGGTGACCTTCAACCAGATCACCGACATCACCTTCCTCGCCGACAAGGGGTATGTCGCCAAGGATTGGCAGACCCGCCTGCCGAACAATTCCTCGCCCTGGTATTCCTTCCCGGCCTTCCTCGTGCGCGAGGGCAACCCGAAGAAGGTGAAGAACTGGGACGACCTCGTCCGTGACGACGTGAAGCTGGTCTTCCCCAACCCGAAGACCTCCGGCAATGCGCGCTACACCTATCTCGGCGCCTATGCCTTCGCGCTGGAGAAGTTCAAGGGCGACACCGCCAAGGCGGATGCCTTCGCCAGGAAGCTGCTCTCCAACGTCGTGGTGTTCGACACGGGCGGGCGCGGCGCCACCACATCCTTCGTGGAGCGCGAGCAGGGCGACGTGCTCATAACCTTCGAGGCCGAGGTGATCGGCGTGAAGGACGCCTACAAGGACAAGAAGTTCGAGGTCGTGGTGCCGGAAATGAGCCTGCTGGCCGAATTCCCGGTGGCGGTGGTCGACAAGGTGGTCGACAAGCGCGGCTCGCGCCAGGTCGCCACCGACTACCTGACCTATCTCTATTCGCCGGAAGGCCAGAAGGTCGCCGCCGAATATAATAACCGCGTCGTCGACCCGAAGGTGGCGGACGAGTTCAAGGGCAAGTTCGCCCCCGTCCGCCTCGTCAAGGTCGAGGACGTGTTCGGCGGCTGGGCCAACGCGCAGAAGACCCATTTCGCCTCCGGCGGCAAGCTCGACGAGCTGTTCGTCGCGCCGTGAACGGCGCAGCGCCCCATCCGCACCGGCGGAGCCTTTGCTGAACGCCGTGCGCTTCCAGAGCGTCGTCATGGCCGGGCTGGTCCCGGCCATCCACGCCTCTCCGGTGATCACGTCGTGGATGCCCGGCCCAAGGCCGGGCATGACGGGGCGGTGGCGGCCGCCGCGCTGGACATTCATGTTGAATTGCGGCATGGCCGGGCTTGTCCCGGCCATCACCGTTTCCGATAAGGCCCGTGCCGAACGGGGCCGCCGATCGAAGGAGCCGCCCGTTGAACCGCGTCATACCGGGCCTTCCGCTCTCGCTCGGCATCACCGTGCTCTATCTCAGCCTGATCGTGCTGCTGCCGCTCGGCGCGCTGGTCTGGCAGGCGCTCGATGTCGGCTGGGAGCGCTACCTCGCCATTATGAGCGGCGCGCGCACCATGGCCGCCTTCCGCGTCACCCTGTCGACCGCCGCCATCGCCACATTGTTCAACTGCATGTACGGGCTGGCGCTGGCCTGGGTGCTGGTGCGCTACGAGTTTCCCGGCAAGCGCTTCCTCGACGCGCTGGTCGACGTGCCGTTCGCCCTGCCCACCGCCGTGGCCGGCCTCGCGCTCTCGGCGCTGTTCGTGAGGAATGGCTGGTTCGGCGCGCCGCTGGCCGCCCTCGGCATCGAGGTCGCCTACACCCCGCTCGGCATCGCCATGGCCATGGCCTTCACCTCCATTCCCTTCGTGGTGCGCACGGTGCAGCCGGTGCTGGAGGATCTCGCCAGCGATGTGGAGGAAGCCGCCGCGACGCTCGGCGCCTCCGATCTGCGCATCTTCGCCCGCATCATCTTCCCGGCCATCCTGCCGGCCTTCCTCACCGGCGCCTCGCTGAGCTTCGCCCGCTCGCTGGGCGAGTTCGGCGCCATCATCTTCATCGCCGGCAACCTGCCGCTGAAGACCGAGGTGGTGTCGCTGCTCACCTTCATCCGCATCGAGGAATATGACTACCCGGCCGCCGCCGCCATTGCCGCGACGCTCCTCGGCTTCGCCTTCGTGATGCTGTTCCTGGTCAACATGATCCAGCTCTGGCAGCAGCGCCGCATCGGCACGGGGGACTGACGATGGCGCGCGAACCGCTTCCCCCCGCCCCCACCCATCTGCCCCGCCGCATCCGTGTCGGCGATGGGCCGCTGGTGCGCGCCGTGCTGGTCGGCGGCGTGCTGCTGGTTACCGCGCTGGTGCTGGTGGCGCCGCTGGTGGCAATCTTCGCCGAGGCTTTCCGCCACGGCGTGGCCGCCTATGCCGCCTCCTTCGCCGCGCCCGACACGCAATACGCCATCGGCCTCACCATCTTCACGGCGCTCATCGCGGTGCCGATCAATGTCGCCTTCGGCATCGCGGCGGCGTGGAGCATCGCCAAGTTTCGTTTTCGCGGCCGCAACCTGCTGGTGGCGCTGGTGGAGCTGCCCTTCTCCATCTCGCCGATCATCGCCGGCGTCGCCTATCTCTTCGTCTATGGCGCGCAGGGGCTGCTCGGGCCATGGCTGGCCGAGCACGACATCAAGATCATGTTCGCGGTGCCGGCGATCATCCTCGCCAGCCTGTTCGTCACCGCGCCCTTCGTGGCGCGCGAGCTGATTCCGCTGATGATCGCTCAAGGGTCGGAGGAGGAAGAGGCGGCGGTGACGCTGGGCGCCGGCGGCTGGCGCATACTGCGCCTCGTCACCCTGCCCAATGTGCGCTTCGCCCTGCTCTATGGCGCGGCCTTGTGCAATGCGCGGGTGATGGGCGAGTTCGGCGCGGTGTCGATCGTCTCCGGCAATATTCGCGGCCAGACCAACACGCTGCCGCTGCAGATCGAGCTGCTCTACCAGGACAACAACGCGGTGGCGGCGTTCGCGGTGGCAACGTTGCTGACCCTCGTCGCGCTGGTCACGCTGGTGGCCAAGGCAATCATCGAGCGGCTCGATGCGGCGCGGGTGAAGGCGCAGGGCAAGCCGGGGCATTGAGGGGGCCGCGCTCTGCGGTCCGAGCCTGCGTGCTTCGAGGCCGCCCGTGCGGGCGGCACCTCAGCATGACGGCCCCTGCACGGAAAGACGACACGTCATCCTGAGGTGCCCGGCCATCGGCCGGGCCTCGAAGGACGCACGCGGCGGATGCCGTGTGGCGGCGCTCAGCCCTTCAACGCCTTCCACACCAGCTCGGCGGCGGCGAGGTCCTCGATGGCGGTGCCGACCGACTTGAACAGCGTGATCTCGTCGGCGCTGCCGCGCCCGGCGGCGGTGCCGGCGGTCAGCTCGAACAGGTCGCCATGGATGTCTTCCGGCTTCAGCAGCCCGCTCGCCAGCGGGATGACGATGTCGCCCGCTTCCTTGCCGGCGCCGGCCCGCGTGTCGACATAGACCCGTGCCCGGCGGATCGCCTCGTCATCGGCCTCGCGCATGGTGGGGGTGAAGCCGCCGACAAGGTCCACATGCTGGCCGGGCTGGAGGTAGCGCCCCTCCACCAGCGGCTGCGGCGACAGCGTGGCGGAGGTGACGATGTCGGCATCCGCAATGGCGGCGCCGCGGTCGGCCTGCGCGCGGGCGTCGAAGCCCTCGCTGCGCAGGCTTTCCGCCATCGCCTCGGCCTTGGCCAAGGTCCGGTTCCAGATGGTGATGGTGCGGATCGGCCGCACGCTGGCATGGGCGCGGGCGAGATAGGGCGCTAGCGCCCCGGCGCCGATCACCGCCAGCCGGCTGGCATCCGGGCGGGCGAGATAGCGCGCGGCGAGCGCCGAGGCGGCGGCGGTGCGCCAGACGGTGAGCGCGCGCGCGTCCATCACCACCAGCGGCTGGCCGGTGGCACCGGAATTGAGGATGTAGAGGCCGGTGATGCTCTCGATGCCGCGCGCATTATTGCCGGGGAACACCGTCACCAGCTTGGTGCCGAGCATGTCCGCTTCGCCGCCACCGCCGGTCCAGGCCGGCATGAGCAGCAGCATCGCGTCCCCGTCCGGGCGCGGCAGCGCGTGATGGTGGCGCACCGGCACGGTGATGGAGCGGCGGAAGGCCGCCTCGATGGCGTCGATCAGCGCGGGAAAGGACAATAGCCCGGCGATCTCGCCGGACGAGACGAAACGAAGATCGCTCATGGATCGAACCTGTCAGGCCGCGTTGCGGCGATGTGCCAGTGCGGTGCGGGCCGGCGCCTCGCGGGTGGACGCGCGCAGCTCCTCGACCTCGTCATGGGCGGAACGGGCCTCGCGCGCGGAACGGCGGGCGGCCTTGCGGTAACGGCCCTGGCTCAGCCACGCGGCGGTGCCGCCCAGCAGCACGCCGATGATCATCGCCGCCGAAACGACGAGGAACAGCGGCAGGTCGATCGACGCGCCATCGGCGCCCGAGAGCGGGTCGACGAACAGCGTCACCGCGTGGCGGTTGGCCACGGCGAGCATGACGAGCCCGACCGAGATCGGCAGGACGATGAGGATCAGCAGCACACGACGCAGCACGAGTTCTCCCTCGGAAATTTATTCCAGATCGACGCCATCATTCAGGCGCTCGCGCATTTCCTTGCCCGTCTTGAAATAGGGCACGGCCTTGCCGTCGACATCCACATGCGCACCGGTGCGCGGGTTGCGTCCGGTGCGCGCCGGGCGCGCCTTGACCGAGAAGGCGCCGAAGCCGCGCAGCTCGACACGGTCGCCGCGCGCCAGCGCCGCCACCACCTCGTCGAGAATGGCATTCACGATGTTTTCGACATCGCGCTGATAAAGATGCGGATTGGCTTCAGCAATCCGCTGCACCAGTTCGGACTTGATCATCGACGCCCCGGCCCCTTTTTTGTTCGGCTCGTCGGTACTCCAAAAAATTGATATTTTGGAAGCTCTTGGCCCCGTCTAGCCTCCACGAGGGTGCCAGAGGGCCAGAAGACCGTCAAGGCGGGCCTGCGTGGCGGCCTCGCCCGCTGCATCTGCCACGAACCGCCCCAGATCTTCAAGCCCGATCAACGACATGAGCTTTATTCCCATACCGTGTAGCCAACCGAATTCGTCGCCGGCACGGCTGGTGCGCCAATCGCGTACGGGAAGATCCTTCTCGACGCCGCGCTCGCGCTCCAGCCAGTCCCGCCCGGTGCGCTCGTCGCCGATCTCGTCGATGAGCCGCATCGGCAGCGCCTGGTGGCCGGTGAACACCCGTCCGTCGGCGGCGAGAGCCAGCTTTTCGCCCTCCAGCAGGCGGCGCTCGGCGACGAGGCCCTTGAACCAGTCATAGCTGTCCTCGACCAGCGAGCGCACCGCCGCGCGGGCGTCCTCGGTCGGCGGGTCGAACATGTTGGGCGCGGCTTTGAGCGGGCTCGACTTGATCTCCTCATAGGAGATGCCGACCGTCTTCATCAGCTCGGAGAAGTTGGGGAACTGGAAGATGACGCCGATCGACCCGACCAGCGCGTTGCGCGGGGCGACGATATGGTCGGCGCCCATGGCGGCGATATAGGCGCCGGAAGCAGCGATTCCGCCCACCACCGCGACGATGGGCTTCTTCTCCGACAGCCGGCGCAGCCCGTCATAGAGCGCGGCCGAACCCACCACGGTGCCGCCGGGGCTGTCGATGGAGAGGATCACCGCCCGGGCGCCCGAGCGGCCGATGGCGTCGAGCATTTCGATCCGCTCGCGCTCATTGCGGATGATGCCGCCAATGGCGACCCGGGCGACATGCGGGGAGGAGCGCGGCAGCAGGCCCCCGTCGCTCCACCAGGCGAAGGCGCCGAGGCCGCCGAGCAGCACGATGAGAAGCGCCAGGACGCGCCAGAAGGCGAGCTTGCGCCGCAGCCGGCGGCGGGCGAGCACCTCGTCGACGTCCAGTGCGCTTGCGGCCATCGCGTCCTCCCATGTCTGCGCCAAGGCGTAGCCGGGCAGCGGGGGCGGCGCAAGGGCGGCGCAGGGGCAGCGGGGAAGGGGGCGGGACGCGCCGCGCCCGCCTCTCCCGATGAAGCCTCAGCTGCCGAAGGGAAAGCGGGCGATTAGCCGGAACGGGCCGGCTTCCTGACGGTAGAGCGCGATCTCGCGCACGATGAGCGGGCCGTCGGCGCCGCTGGCGGAGAAATGCTCGGCCAGTTCCGCCTCGGCGAGCGCCCGCTCCTCGTCGTCCAGCGTGCCGGTCAGCGTCATGTGGAAGCGGAAATCGGCGAGCACATAGGGATAGCCCCAGCGCGCGAGATATTCCTGCTGGCGCGGCGTGAGGGGTGCCCGCAGGCGCTTCTCCCGTTCCGCCTCGGTCATCGGGGCGCGGAAATCGTCGAGGTCGGCGACGGCGCTGGCGGCGAGGCGGTCCAGCGCCGCGCTCGGCGCGGCGAGGCGCAGCGCCAGGAACCGGCCGATGCTGGCCAGCGTCACCCCGGGGCAGGCAAAGCCGGCGCGCTCCTTCGCGAAGCGGGCGCAGGCGGCGTGCAGCTCTTCCTCGGTGCGGCCCGGTGCGAGGCGGAACGGCGCCTTCAGTGTGCCGTGGAAGCCGTAGCGGCGCGGCTCGGCGGTGATCTCGCGCCAGCGGACGGCGTCGAAGCGGCGCAGCGGCAGCGGTGCAGCCTCCGTGCCGGTTTCCGCGTCGTAGCCGAGGGCGGCCGAGCCGAAGCGCCAGAGCGGGCTCTGCGCCGGCGGGGCGAAATAGAGCGCGTAGCGTGGCGTCGCCGGCCGCGTGGCGGCTGCCGCGATGGGCTGCGCGGCGTTCGGTGTGGCGGACATGGGCAGCCCTTTTAGAAGACGCGCCGGCCGGCGACAAAGACCTCGTCGATCCGGGGGGTGTCGTCGGCAAGTCGGAAGCGCACGAGGTCGGCGCGCAGCCCCATTTCCAGCCGGCCGCGATCCTCCAGCCGGGCGAGCCGGGCCGGGGCCGAGGTGACGAGGGCGAGCGCGGCGGGGATGGAGAGGCCGGCCGTCCGCGTCAGCGCCAGCGCCGCCTGCAGAAGGCTCGCCGGCACATAATCCGAGGCAAGGGCGTCGAGCAGCCCGTCGGCGGCGAGGTCGCGCATGGAAACGCCGCCGGCATGCGAGCCGCCGCGCACCACGTTCGGCGCGCCGCCGATCGTGGCGAGGCCCTGTTCGCGGGCCGCGCGGGCGGCCTCCACGGTGGTCGGGAACTCGGAGATGGTGCAGCCCGCCGCCACCGCCTCGTCGACATGGTCGGGCGTGGTGTCGTCATGGCTCGCCAGCACGAGGCCGGAAGAGGCGAACAGCGCCACCATGCGGCTGTAATTGCCGGCGACGGCGCCGCGCGCCCGCTCGATGCGGTCGGCCACCTCGGCATCGATGTCGCCGCCACTCTTGCCGATGCCGGTGAGGTAGACCTTGAGATGCTCGACATTGCGCCATTGGCGGGTGCCGGGCGTGTGGTCCATCAGCGAGGCCAGCGCCAGCGTCGGGCGTCCCAGCGCGGCGTCGACAAGGTCGGGCAAGGTGTGGTCGGTCAGTTCGCAGCGCAGATGGATGCGGTGGTCGACGCGGAACAGGCCGCGCTCGACGCCGGAATCCACCGCGTCGAGCATCACCTCGTAGAGCGCCCGCCGGTCCGCCTTGGCCTGGTCGAAACCGCCGGCGCAGATGGCGTCGAAGACCGTGGTCACGCCCGAGGCCGCCATCTGCGCGTCGTGCGCCAGCGCGGCGGCGCGGGCATCCGGCCAGATCACCTTCGGCCGTGGCACGAAATGGCCTTCCAGCGCATCGGTGTGCAGATCGATCAGCCCGGGCGCGAGATAGGCGCCCTCGCAGTCGATCGCGGCGGGGAGATGCGAGCGGCCTTCGTCGATCGCGCGGATGCGCCCGTCCGCATGGACCAGCGTGCCATCGACGACGCGGTCTTGGAGAACAAGGCGAGCATTGGTGAGAATCACGTCCATGGCGCGCCTCTCGCATGTTGTTGTGACCGTTCGATGAAGTCCCCCATCGGCAGGTCGCTATATTCCGGCCGCGTCGCCATCGGCGCGCGGATCGTGCGCGCCCTCCAGCCCGCCCTTGCCCGGGTGCAGCACCACTGCCCCGGCATGGCCCACCAGGTCGGAGGCCGGCTCGGCCAGCATCTCGACATCGTGACCGGCGACGGCGAGCTGCTCGGCAATGGCGCCGTCGAACGCGCCCTCGATGCGCAGATTGACCGGGTCGGCGCTTCCCTCGCGCCCGAGCCGCCAGCGCGGGGCAGCGATCGCCTCGCCGAGCGGCAGGCCGAACAGGGCGTAGCGGCTGATGACCGCCGCATCGGTCTGCGGCTGGCCGTCTCCCTCCGAGGCGCCGAAGACGACGACGCGCCCGTCCGGCAGGCGCGCGAGGCCGGGAGCCGGCGTGCAAAGCGGGCGGCGGCCGGGCGCGAGCGCGTTCTTCGCCCGTGGATCGAGCGACAAGGTCGTGCCGCGATTGTGTATCAGCACGCCGGTCGCCGGCAGCACGAGGCCGGCGCCGAACGTCCCGTGATTCGACTGGATATAGGAGACCATGATCCCGCTGCGGTCCGCCGCGCCGAGCCACGCCGCCGCGCCGGGCATCGCCCGATGCGACCAGGGCGCGGCGCGCTTCGGGTCGATCGCCGCCGCCTCCCGGGCGAGCGCCTCGGGCGTGAAGGCGTCGGCGGGGTCGTGAAGCAGCAGCTCGCGCTCGCTCATCAGCCCGTCGCGCACCCCGAAGGCCCGTTTGGTGGCCTCGACCAGACCGTGGACATGGGCAGCGCCCTCCGGCCGGGAAACGCCCGCCCGCGCGAAGAGCGCCAGGATGAGCAGCGTCGCCAGCCCCTGCGTCGGCGGGGGCGAGGACCACAGCTCCATCTCCGGCAGCTTGACGGTGAGCGGCCGCCGCGTGGCGGCGCGATAGGCGCGGAAGTCTGCGCGGGTCAGCGGGCTGCCGGCCCGCTCAAGATCCGCCGCCATCTCGCGCGCCACGTCGCCCCGGTAGAAATCGTCCAGCCCGGCGCCGGCGAGCTGCGCCAGCGTGTCGGCGAGGCGCTCGCACGGCAGCACCACGCCCACCGCCGGCACCTTGCCGTCGGGCGTCAGGAAGCCCGCCCGGAAGCCGGGAATCGCCTCGAGCGCGGCGTGGGTCGCCAGGCTTGCCCTGTACAGGGGCGGCGAGACGGCGATGCCGGCGCGCGCGTGCTCGACAGCCGATTCCAGCAGCCGGCGCAGGGGCATCCTGCCGCCGAAGGCCTGAGCCGCCTCCTGCGCCAGCGCCCAGCCGCCCACCTGCCCCGGCACGGTGAGGGCGGCGAGCGGGCCGCGCGCGGGAAGCTCGTCATGGCCGCGTTCCCGATAGAAGGACGGCGTGACGCTCGCCCCGACAGGGCCGGCGGCATCGATTGCGGTGACGCGCCCGGCCGGGTCGCGGATCAGCCAGACGCCGTCGCCGCCAAGCTGGCAGAGGTGCGGACAGGTCACGGCGAGTGTCGCGGCGGCGGCGAGCGCCGCCTCCACCGCATTGCCGCCCTCTTCCAGCACGGCACGCCCCGCCTCGGTGGCCAGAGCGTTGGGGGTCGCCACCATGCCGGCGCCGGCGCGCGCGCTCTCGTGAAGCCGATCGTGAGCCATTTCGCACTCCCCGCGGCGCCGCGGGGAGCCCGCCGCTTGACCCGCGCCGCCGGGCATAGCAGTTTGCGGCCCGCCGAAGTAGACGGATTGGGACGAGATGAGCACGGGCCGACGCATTCGCTGGGACAATGTCAGCACGGTGGGCAGCGCCGCCATCCTGCTGGGTGCCGAGCTCATCGGCGCCGGCCTTGCCGCCGGCTGGGCCATTGCTGCCCTGTTCGACGCCGGCCTGATGTGGGAACTCATTTTTGAAGGTGTGTTCGCCGCACTCGCCATCTACGGCATTTACCGCTTCGTGATGAAGGCGAAGTCGATCGAGCCCTTCGTCGAAGGCTGACCGCGCGCCGCGAGCCGACAGGCTTGCCGCAGATGGGTGGGCGACGCGCCTCGAAGACAGCCGGCAAACCTTTGCCTTGCCGGCTTTTCGTCACATTCGCACGGCTTTGCGGGTACCAAGCTGCCTGATTGGGCGCGAACGACGAAAAATCCGCAAAACCCGCTTGCATATGACGGCGCGAATCCATACATCGCGCTTGCCCAACATTCGCACGTGCCTGTGGTCGCGTGCCGATCGGCGGAAGTCCGGACAAGAGGCCGGAAAGTCGCCAGTCAGATCGGTAGCCGGAGGCGAAACCGGCGCACCTCGCTCTCAGCGGGGAACGTGACTTGAAGCAACGACGTAGCGGGCTTTTTTAGTCTCTGTCGGCCCTCCAAAGGTCGGGAAACTGAAGAGGCACTACATCTTGCCGGGCGTGCGGTCGGGTCTCCCGTACCAAGCGAAGGCATCGAACGGACGCTGCGCTCTCCACACGCGCAGTCGGACGGGTTCGTGCCACGGCTCCATTCCATACGGCCAATCGGCAAAAGCCGTGCGGTCGGCGAACGGATGCGCATTCTCGCCATCAACGCGGCGCATTGGCGCCGCGGGCGGGTGTTCGCATCCGGATGTTCGCTTCATCTGGTTCGAAGCCTTCGGGTCTGTGGGGATCTGCCATGACTGACCGTATCCGTGAATTTCTGCGTACCCGCCGTGAAGACGGTCCCTGTGTCGTGGTCGACCTCGACGTCGTGCGCACCAATTATGCGGCCTTCGCCCGGGCGCTGCCGGACACCCGCGTGTTCTATGCCGTGAAGGCCAACCCGGACGCGGCGGTGCTCGCCGCCCTGGCCCAGCTCGGCTCGTGCTTCGACTGCGCGTCGGTCGCCGAGATCCAGATGGCCCTCGCCGCCGGTGCCACCGCCGATCGCATCTCCTTCGGCAACACCATCAAGAAGGAGCGCGACATCGAGCGCGCCTATCAGCTCGGTGTGCGCCTGTTCGCGGTCGACTGCGTCGAGGAAGTCGAGAAGGTGGCCCGCGTCGCCGCCGGCGCCAAGGTGTTCTGCCGCATCCTGTGCGACGGCGCCGGCGCCGAATGGCCGCTGTCGCGCAAGTTCGGCTGCGAGCCGGACATGGCGGTCGACGTGCTGGAGCACGCCCATCGGCTGGGCCTGCGCGCCTATGGCGTGTCGTTCCATGTCGGCTCGCAGCAGAAGAACGTCGAAGCCTGGGATTCGGCGCTGGCCTCGGCCGGCGCGATCTTCCGCGAATGTGCCGAGCGCGGCTTCTCGCTGAGCCTGGTCAATCTCGGCGGCGGCTTCCCGGCGAAGTACCTGCAGGACGTTCCGGCGGCCGAGGCCTATGGCGAGGCGATCTTCCGCGCCTTGTCCCGGCATTTCGGCAATGCCATCCCGCAGACCATCATCGAGCCGGGTCGCGGCATGGTCGGCGCGGCCGGCATGATCGAGGCCGAAGTGGTGCTGATCTCGAAGAAGTCGACCACCGATTCGGTGCGCTGGGTCTATCTCGACATCGGCAAGTTCGGCGGCCTCGCCGAGACGATGGAAGAGGCCATCCGCTACCCGATCGTGACGCCGCGCGACGGCGACGCGGTGGAGCCCTGCGTGCTCGCCGGCCCGACCTGCGATTCGGCCGACGTGCTGTACGAGAAGACCCCGGTCATGCTGCCGGTGTCGCTCGCCATCGGCGACAAGGTGCTCATCGAAGCGACCGGCGCCTACACCACCACCTATTCGGCGGTGGCGTTCAACGGCTTCGACCCGCTGCGATCCTATGTGATCTGAGCGGGCCGCGCCGGCGCCGTCCGACAGCCTGAATCCGCAATTCCCTGTCCCTCTTTGCCCGGCGATCCCGGGTGTTGGAGGCCATCATGCTCGTCACTTCCGCTCCCGCCATTTCGCTCGAGACTCAGGCTGACATCGCCCAGCGCGAGGCCCTGCTCGATCTCGCTTTCGGCCGCGCCGCCCGCCTCGCCAAGACCAGCGAGCGCCTGCGTGAAGGTCGCAAGCCGGCCGAAGGGCTCGCCTTCGCCTCGCACGGCCCGGACGGCCGCGTGGTCGCGACCCTGCGCCTGTGGCACGTCACGGCGGGCCCGGCCCGGCCGGCGCTGCTGCTCGGCCCGCTGGCCGTGCACCCGTGGTTCCGCGACCGCGGCCTCGGCGCCGCGCTGATGACGACGGCGATCTGCGAGGCGACCCGGCTCGGCCATGGCGCCATCCTGCTGGTGGGCGATGCGCCCTACTACGCCCGCTTCGGCTTCGATGTCGGTATGACGGAGGGCTTGTGGCTGCCGGGGGCGTTCGACCGCAACCGCTTCCTCGGGCTGGAACTGCAGCCGGGCGCGCTCGACGGCGCGCGTGGCCTGGTCAGCCCCACGGGCGCGCCGGTGGAATTGCCGAGCCTTGGCGAACTGGTGGCGCAGGGCGGCGCGGGCGAGATGCGCCGCTCCGCGTGAGCGGGCGGTCGCTCCCCGGCATCTCCGCTCCCGAGGCGACGTCATGGCCGGGCAAGCCCGGCCATCCACGACTTACGCGACTTCGCAAAAACATGAATCCCCGGGCGAGGCCCGGGGATGACGTCGTTCAGGCGGTGCTGCGGCCGTCGTCGCGGCCGCAGCCGCAGCGGGAGAACCGGGATCGGCTTTCGCGACTGAACGCGGAAAATCCCGGATCGCCGCGGCGGCGTCCGGGATGAGGTTTTCAATAACGCTAAATCAGCGAGGGATCAGCCGACGCTGAGCTCGACCGGGATGTTGTTGCGGGTCGCCTTGGAATAGGGGCACATCTGGTGCGCCGCTTCCAGCACCTCCTGGGTCTGCTCGGGGGTGAGGGCGGGCGCCTTGAGGGAGAGCTTGGCGGCGAGGCTGAAGCCGTCATCGCCCTTCACCAGCGAGACCGCGACAGTGACGGCGGCGCCGGTCACGTCCAGCTTCTTCTGGTGGCCGACGGCCTCGACGGCCGAGCCGAAGCAGGCGGCATAGCCGGTGGCGAACAGGTGCTCGGGCGTGGTCTTGCCGGAATCGAGCACGCCGTTCTTGGGCATGCCGAGATCGACCGAGACCGAGCCGTCGCTGGTCTGGGAATGGCCGTTGCGCCCGCCGATGGCGGTGGCAGTCCCGGTGAAGAGAACAGTGCCGGACATGAAAATCTCCCTGGAAAATGCGGGCCGGAACAGGGCGGCCCCGCCAGAAGATGGTGCGGCTTGCGCACCGGGCAACCATTCCGGCGAAATTGTCTTGCGCCGGCGCACGGCGTTTGTGCCTGTTCCCGTTTCGTTTCTTTGCGCTTGCCCCGTGGCCCGGGCCGTCGTACCTCTCGGGCAACTCGCCCGCGCCGCCGGGCTCATCCATTCGGAGCGCGCCTCCATGCCGATCGCGATCCTTCGGGAGCGTGCCGTCGCCCGCATCGCCGGTGCCGACGCCGCCCACTTCCTCGACAACCTGCTCACCTCCCGCACCCCCGCGCCCGGCGAGGCGCGCTATGCCGCGCTGCTCGCCCCGCAGGGCAAGATCGTCGCCGACATGATCGTGCTGGCGACCGAGGGCGGCTTCCGCCTCGACATTCCCCGGGCGGTGGCCGCCGACCTGATGAAGCGGCTGCAGCTCTACCGGCTGCGGGCCAAGGTCGAGATCGGCCTGCTCGACGACCTCGCCGTAGCGGTGGCGTGGGGCGGGGCCAGCCCGCTGGTCGACACGCTGGCCTATGACGACCCGCGCCTGCCGGCGCTCGGCCGGCGCTTCCTGCTGCCGGCCGCCGAGGCGGCGCAGATTTCCATGGTGCCCGAGGCCGAATGGCACGCCCACCGCATCGCCCTCGGCGTGCCGGAAGGCGGGCAGGATTTCCTCTATGGCGACGCCTTCCCGCACGAGGCGGACATGGACCAGCTCGGCGGCATCGATTTCGACAAGGGCTGCTATGTTGGGCAGGAAATCGTCAGCCGCATGCAGCATCGCGGCACGGCGCGCACCCGCATCATCCCACTCGCTCTGTGCGGCCCGCCGCCCGCCGAGGGCACGCCGATCACCGCCGGCGGCAAGAGCATCGGCCGCATCGGTTCGGGCGTGAACGGCCGGGCGCTGGCGCTGGTGCGTCTCGACCGGCTGGAGGAGGCGCGCGCCGCCGGCCAGCTGGTGGAGGCGGACGGCTTCGCGCTGGTGCCCGAGCGCCCGGACTGGGCGCGCTTTGCCGTTCCCGGCACGGAGAGCGCTTCGAGGGAGGACCCGGCATGAAGGTTCACACCCATGAGGACGGCCTCACCCGCTGCGCCTGGTGCGGCACCGACCCGCTCTATGTCGCCTATCACGACAGCGAATGGGGCGTGCCGGAAGAGGACGACCGCGCGCTGTTCGAAAAGCTGATCCTCGACGGCTTCCAGGCCGGCCTCGCCTGGATCACCATCTTGCGCAAGCGCGAGGGATTCCGCGCGGCGTTCGACGGCTTCCAGCCGGAGATCATCGCCCGCTACACGCCCGATAAGGTCGAGGCGCTGATGCAGGATGCCGGCATCGTGCGCAACCGCTCCAAGATCGAATCGACCGTGCGCTCCGCGCAGGTCTGGCTCGACATCCAGGAGCGCGGGCCGGGCTTCTCCAGGCTGCTCTGGGACATTAACGGCCCGGTGCTCGACAACAGGCGCGAACCGGGCGACCCGCCGCTGGTCACCTCGCCGGTGGCGATCGCCATGTCGAAGGAGCTGAAGAAGCGCGGCTTCAATTTTGTCGGCCCGACCATCGTCTACGCCTTCATGCAGGCGGTTGGCATGGTGGACGACCACGCCGTCACCTGCCACCGCCATGGTGCGGCGCGTGACGGCACGCGGGCGTGAGGGCGGCGCGATGAGTGTCGCCGACGAGGCCGTCCCCGCAAAACCCGCCCCCGCCAAGCCTGCCCCTGCGAAGCCCGCCCCCGCAAAACCCTTGCGCGCCTGGCAGCGCATGCTGTCGGGCCGGCGGCTCGACCTGATCAACCCTTCGCCGCTCGACATCGAGATCGAGGACATCGCCCATGGCCTCGCCCGCGTCGCCCGCTGGAACGGCCAGACGCGCGGCGAGCACATCTTCTCGGTCGCCCAGCATTCGGTGTTGGTGGAACTCATCGCCCGCCGGCAGGCGATGACCCGCGGCACCGACATCGACCGGCGCTGGCGCCTCGCCATGCTGCTGCACGACGCGCCGGAATATGTGGTCGGCGACATGATCAGCCCTTTCAAGGCGGTGATCGGCGGCGACTACAAGACCGTGGAGGCGCGGCTGCTGGCGGCGGTGAGCCTGCGCTTCGGCCTGCCGGCGCACTGGTCGGCGGCCCTGGTGGCGCGGGTGAAGGCGGCCGATCGCGCCAGCGCCTTTCTGGAGGCGACCCGGCTCGCCGGCTTCGAGATTGCCGAGGCCCGCCGCTTCTTCGGCGCGCCCTGCCCGCTCGACAGCGCCGACGAGCGGGACTACCTCACCCCCTGGAGCGCGGACGAGGCCAAGGCCCGCTTCCTCGCCCGCTTTCAGGAACTGGTCGCGGAGACACCATGATCCACGTCTGCCCGCTCTCGCGTCTCGAAGAGACTGTCACCCGTACCGGCGCCGAGCACGTGCTGAGCGTCATCAATGTCGCGACGCCGGTGACGCTGCCGGCCACCGTGCTGCGGGAGAACCATCTCTTTGTCGGCTTCAACGACATTGTCGCCCCGCAGGAAGGACTGATCCACCCGGCGGTGGAGCATGTGGAGGCGATCCTCGCCTTTGCCCGCCGCTGGCCGCGCGCCGCGCCGCTGGTGGTGCATTGCTATGCCGGCATCAGCCGCTCCACCGCCTCGGCCTATATCGCCGCCTGCGCGCTGGAGCCGGGACGCAACGAGGCCGAGATCGCGCAGGCGCTGCGCGCCGCCTCCCCCATCGCCACGCCGAACGCGCTGCTGGTGCAGATAGCCGATGCCGCGCTCGGCCGGCAGGGCCGCATGAGCGCCGCCATCGCCGCCATCGGCCGCGGCCGCGAGGCGATGGAGAACGAGCCCTTCGAGATCCGGCTGGGCTGAGGGACCCGGCGCGCCCGTCGCCGGGCCTGCCTGAACCGCGCCGTCACGGCCGGGCCTGTCCCAACCTCGCCCGTCATCCCCGGCTTGGCCCGGGGATCCACGACTTGGCGGAAGTGGGACAGCAGACGTGGATGCCCGGGCCACGCCCGGGGAGGGCGTTGTCTTGCCAAGCAGTGTCGTTTCGCCAGGGCACGACGTTGCCTCCCGGGAATGCCGTCGCGCCAATAGCGCGGGGCCGGGCGTCGGAGCGGCCTCCCCGAGGAGCCTTCCGCCCTCGCCCGCCGTAACCTCAGCCGACCGGCGTTCCGGTGGCGGGCATGACGATCACACGGGTGCCGGTGGGCACGCGGCGGTACAGGTCGATGATGTCCTGGTTGATGAAGCGCACGCAGCCGGACGACACCTGCGTGCCGATGGTCCAGGGCTCGGTGGTGCCGTGCAGGCGGTAATAGGTGTCGCGGCCATCCTTGTAGAGGTAGAGCGCGCGCGGGCCGAGCGGGTTGGTGGGGCCGCCGGGCAGGCCGCCGGCATAGGGGCCGTAGCGCTCCGGCTCGCGGGCGATCATCGCCGGGGTCGGCGTCCAGCCCGGCCAGGAGGCCTTGCGGGCGACGACGCCCTCGCCACGGAAATTGAAGCCTTCCTCGCGGCCGACGCCGACGCCGTAGCGCAGCGCCCGGCCATTGGCCATCACCAGATAGGCGAAGCGCTCGTTGGGATCGACCACGATCGTGCCGGGCTGATAGCGCGTGGGATACGCCACTTCCTGGCGCAGGAAGCGCGGGTCGATCTCGGTCAGGTCGACCGCCGGCACCGGGAAGGGCTCGTCCGTGATCGCCGCATACATGCGCAGATAATGCGGGTCCATCGCGGGCGGCAGGACACGGCTCGTCAGCGGCTCGCGCGTGGTGGCGCAGCCGGCAAGGGCGAGGGGCGAGGCGATCAGGAACAGGCGGCGGTCGAGAAGCATGGGGGGCGCACGCGGGAAACGGAGACGGGGAGGGTGAAATCGGGCAATGATCCTCACCTACCCCGCCAAGCGTGGCAAAGTTCGTACACCCCCGATCACGGGCCTGTCAGGCGGGACGATTCCCGCCCGCTGTGGCACTTCCGCCTCACTCTTGCCGTAGCCGGCCACCGGCCGCAGCGGGGCGTTGCGAGCCGCCATTCATTTTGCTGATGCCCGTCCGGAAAATAATTCGTTTTCCACGCAGGGGCGCCCGGCGCTAGCTTTCCCGGCGAGGCGGCGCGGGCCGCTGAGATTCGAGGCCCTCATGTCCGCCGTCACCGATGCCCCCCGACCCAGCCTCGCGGCCCGTGCTCCCTGGCTGATCGTGCTGTGCGGCTGTCTCATCGCCATGCTCAGCTTCGGCCCCCGTGCCTCATCGGGCATCTTCCTGCTGCCGATGACCAGCGAATATGGCTGGGGCCGCGACACGTTCGGCCTCGCCATCGCCATCCAGAACCTGCTCTGGGGCGTGGGCACCCCGTTCGCCGGCGCCATCGCCGACCGCTTCGGCGTGATGCGCGTGCTGTGGGTCGGCGCGGTGCTGTATGGCGCCGGGCTGGTGCTGATGGCCTATTCCTCGACGCCCGGCCTGCTGCACATGTCCGCCGGCGTGCTGGTGGGCTTCGGCCTGTCGGGCTGCTCGTTCAACATCGTGCTCGCCGCCTTCGGCAAGATGCTGCCCGAGAAGTGGCGCCCGCTCTCCTTCGGCGCCGGCACGGCGGCCGGCTCGTTCGGCCAGTTCCTCTTCCCTCCGCTCGCTGCCGGATTGAACACCACCATTGGCTGGCACGAGACGCTGACGATCTTCGGCCTCGCCATGCTGCTGATCCTGCCCTTTTCGCTGGCGCTGGCGGGGGCGCCCACTGCCGCGAAGGCGGGCGAGCGCCAGCAATCCATCGGTGCGGCGCTGGGCGAGGCGTTCCGCCATCCCAGCTATGTGCTGCTGGTGCTCGGCTTCTTCACCTGCGGCTTCCAGCTCGCCTTCGTCACCACGCATCTGCCGGCCTATCTCATCGATCGCGGGCTCTCCATCACGGTCGGCGGCTGGACGCTGGCGGTGATCGGGCTTGCCAACATGGTCGGCTCGCTGGGCTCGGGCTGGCTGTCCAGCCGCATGCCGCGACGTTATCTGCTGGCGGCGATCTATTTCGCCCGCGGCCTCGCCATCATCGCCTTCATCCTGCTGCCAGCGACACCGGTGACGGCGATCGGCTTCGGCATCGTGCTCGGCCTGCTCTGGCTCTCCACCGTGCCGCCGACCTCGGGGCTGGTGATGCTGATGTTCGGCACGCGCTATCTCGCCATGCTCTACGGCTTCGCCTTCTTCAGCCACCAGGTGGGCGGCTTCCTCGGCGTGTGGCTGGGCGGGCTGCTCTATGAGCGGCTCGGCTCCTATGATTTCGTCTGGTGGCTGTCGGTGGCGCTGAGCTTCGCCTCCGCCGCGATAAACCTGCCCATTGTCGAGAAGCCGGTGGTGCGCAGCCCCCAGCCGGCGGCACCGTGACGCGCGCCTTGTTTGCCCGGTGTTAACCCTCCTCGTTCACGATAGGCCTCGTGATACCGAAGGCGTTGCGGCGGTGCCACACCCGGCGTGTCGCGTGCCCCCACAAGGGACCGTGATTCGCCGCGCGGCCTTGACAAGGCAGGCCCTTCGCAGCGCATCGTAAACGCTCCCGAGCGATGGAAACTCTCATGCGCGTCTCTTCTGCCCTGCCGGCTGTCGCCCTCCTCGCCGCCACCACCGTGGCGCCGATGGCTTCGGCCGAAACGCTGACGGCGCAGGATGCCCAGCGCTTCGTCATGGGGCAGACGTTTTCCTACACCTGCTATGAGGGCACGGCCGGTTCCGGCCGCATCATGCCCGACGGCTCGGTCGCCGGCACCATCCAGATGCGCGGCAAGGGCAATGCGCGCTATGTCACCCTGCCGGCCGGCACCATCATGGTGCGCGGCGAGTCGGTGTGCGCCAAGCTGAAGGGCATGGCGTTCCAGCCCTGTTTCGAGCTGGAGAAGACCGACAAGGTGAGCTTCCGCGGCAACCTTGCCGGCGCGGACCGGCTGTGGTGCGAGTTCAAGCGCGGCGGCAGCGGCCGCACCCGGCTGGCCGAGCGCGGCACCCGCAAGAGCGCGGTGCCGGCCAGCGCGGTCGCCGTCGACGCGGCGACGTCCGAACAGAAGACCGCCGACATCACCACCGAAAAGTAGGCTTCCGCCTCCGGCATCGGCGTAGTCGCCCCGCCGCAGGCGCGGCAAGCGTTTTCGCGCGGCACTGTCAACCGGTTGCGCATTGCGCAGATGCAAGGTCGCTCCGGTATTTGCGGCTATCGTGTTGCAGGCGGCGCTGAGCTAGCTGTGGGTCATCGGCAGGCCTCGCCTGCTACGTCCCTCACCGCTCCCGCGAGACCCGCCATGATCGATTCCCGTTCCGCGCCGTACGGCGCCCTCGTCCTCCGCGTCGCCCTCGGCCTGATGTGGGTGTCCCACGCCTTGCTGAAATATGCCGTGTTCACCATTCCCGGCTTTGCCGGTTTCCTCGGCAGCCTCGGCCTGCCGGAGGCGCTGGCCTGGCCGGTGTTCCTGGCCGAGCTGATCGGTGGCCTGCTGATCATCGCCGGCGTCTATGCCCGGCACGTCGCGCTGCTGCTCATCCCGGTCATGGCCGGCGCGATAAGCGTGCACATTCCCAATGGCTGGCTGTTCTCGTCCGCCGGCGGCGGCTGGGAATATCCCGGCTTCCTGATCGTCGCGTCCTTTGCGCTCTGGCTGATCGGTGACGGGGCCTTCTCCCTGCGCTCGCGCCCGCTGTTCTTCGTCGGGCGCCCGGTCACCGCCTGATCGCGCCATCGCCAAATTGAAAAGGGCGGGTCCCGCGTGGGCCCGCCCTTTTTGTGTCGGCGCTGGACAGCGGCGAACTCAGCCGCCGTCGCCGGGCTTCTGGACGTCCGGCGTCTTATCCACGGCCGCCTTCTGCGCGGCAGGGACAGGGGCGGGCGCCGCTTCGGTCTTCTGGACCTCGCTCTTCTGGCCCTCGTCCTTGCCCGATTTGATGCGCTCGGCCTCGTCGAGCCCAACGGCGATTTTGCGCTCGATATCGGCGAGTTCCTCGGCGTCGGGCTTCAGGTCGCGGGCGTGGTTCCACTTGAAGCGGGCTTCCAGCTTGCGGTCGACCTTCCAATAGGCGTCGCCGAGATGGTCGTTGATGACCGCCTCGTTCGGCTTCAGTTCCACCGCGCGCTCGAGCTCGCGCACCGCCTCGTCATAATGGCCGGTGCGGTAATAGGCCCAGCCGAGGCTGTCGATGAAGAAGCCGTCATCGGGACGCAGCGCCACGGCCTTGCGGATCATCTCGGTGCCGGCGTCGAGATGCACGCCCTGGTCGATCCAGCTATAGCCGAGATAGTTCAGCACATGCGGCTGGTTGGGGCTGAGCGCCAGCGCCTTCTTCAGGTCGGCCTCGGACTTGTCCCACTGCTTGGTGCGCTCATAGCAGGTGCCGCGGAAGTAATAGAGCACCCAGTCCTTGGCCTCCGGCGTGCCCAGCTCGTCGATGGCCTGGGTGTAGACTTCAGCCGCCTCGGCGAATTTCTCGTTGGAGCGCAGCACGTCGCCCAGCGCCATGATCGAGCGCTGGTCCTTGACGTTGGCGCTGACCACCTGCTTCAGCACCGCCAGCGCCTCGTCGTGCCGGTCGATGGCGTCGAGGTTGAGGGCGCGCTGCACCTCGGCATTGGTCTTGAACGGCGAGGAGTCCGGCACGGCGGCATAGAGCGCGATGGCGTCCTCGTGCCGCTTCATGGTCTCGAACAGGTCGGCGAGTGTGATGCCGATCAGCGGCTGCGAGGGGTCTAGCCAGCGGCCGAGCTGGAGATAGACCAGCGCGAGATCCTCCCCGCCCTGGCGGCCCAGCGCCGCGCCGATGCCGTACAGCACTTCCGCCGCGCCGGCGGCGGGGGTGGTTACCAGCGGCGGCAGGGTCTTGCCGGCTTCAAGCTGCTCCAGCGAGCGGGCCACCAGCGGGTCGCCGGGCACCAACTTGTTGAAGGCCTCATAGGTGTCGATGGCGAGCTTCTTGTCGGCGTTGCGCGAGGCCCAGCGCGCATAGGCGTCGACGACGCGCAGCGTGCGCGGGTCGAGCTTCAGCGCCGCTTCCAACCGCTGGCCGGCTTCCTTCTTGACGCCGGAGACGTCGAGGATCAGCCCGGCGTGGAAATCCTTGAAGCCGGCATACCATTCCGGCCCCTGCAGCGCGTCGATCGCCTTGACGCCGGCGCGGGCATCGCCGGAGCCGAACTGGCTCCAGGCGGTGAGCAGCGTCGCGTTCAGCTCGGCGATGGCGCCCTGGCCGGAGCGACGCAGATTGCTGCGGGCGGTGACATATTGCTTGCCCTTGATGGCCCGCACGCCGAGCACCAGCCGCGCCAGCGTGTGCTCGGGATCGATGCGCACGATGCGCTGCGCCAGCTGCACGGCCTCGTCGATCGAGCCTTCCGCCAGCAAGGTGAGGAAGGCGCGTTCCAGCAATTCGCCGTTGCGGGGGAACAGACGCACCAGCTCGCGGTAATAGGCCGCCGCCGCCACCGTATCGCGCTCGCTGATGGCCAGCCGCGCGGCGAGGTAATTGCCGGCGGGGGCGGAGCGGGCGATGAACTCGGCGGGAGGGGCGTCGGCGCGCGCGGGCACGGCAACGCCCAACGCCGTGAGCGGACCCAACGCCGTGAGCGTGGCGAGAATGGCCGCTCCCGGCCGCAGCGACAAACGTCGGAACGTCAAGTTTGAACCTCCTGCGGCAAGCGGAACGACCCTGCGCCACGCGAGTGGCGCCGGGCTCCGGCCTTCATGGCAGATTGGTCCTTTTTAGCCGCTGCCGCAATAACGGGAGACTAATGCGGACCGGACCCTTGCGGGCCCGGCGCCACATTTTCAGACGCGTCGGCCAAGAATAAGGCCGATTACGGCCGCGCCCGCCGCAATGCCCAGCACCGTCTTCACGCTGGCGGGAGGCAGCAGGCCGGCAGGCGCGACGCCCGGTACGACACCGGGAGCAAGCGGCGGCACGGCGCCATAGGCTCCATAGCCACCGAACGCCAGCGGCCGACGGCGACGCCGCGTGCGCAGCAGCGCCACGAGCACGAAGATCAGCCCGAGGACCAGATTGAAGCCGGCGATCACCAGGGAGGCGGTGAGCGCGTCATAACGGTCGGCCAGCACGATGAAGGAGGCCGCCATGAAGAAGATCGCCGAAAGCGCGATCAGCAGGCCGCCGATGACGCACAGCACCGCCGTAATGGCAGCCCTGCGTGCTGTCAGCCGTAGTTCCGCGCCAAAGATGGACAGCAGAAGGCGGAGCATCACTTGCCCCGCGACAGCAGGCCGAACAGGAATCCGACACCCAGCGCCGCGAGCACCGAGCCATAGGGATTGCGCTCGATCGTCGCGCCGAGGTCGCCGCTCAGAGCCTGCGCTCGGGCCTTGGCGTCCTGCAGGGCGGCATAGCCCTCTTCGGCAAGGCCGGAGGCGGCGGCTTCGGCACGGGCGGCACCGGAGCGGAACCGGCCGGTAATGGCGTCGGCCGCGGCCTCGCCTTCCGACTTGGCGATGGCGGTCAGCGTTTCAGTCAGCTTCGCGACATCGCTCCGCAGGGTCGAAAGGTCAGCAGACAGCTTGGCAAAATCGTCCTGCGCATTCGGCTGGGCCATGGGAATCTCCGGGTAAGATCATAACAGGGGACGTCCCACTCAACGCGGGCGCCAGTGCCATGGTTCCCAGTCTAGGCGGTAATCATCGGCGCCGGAACTCGTAGTATCCCGGCATCCGCCCTTCCCGCAGCGCCTTGGCCTCATAACGCGTGCCGGGCCAGCCGTCCCAGGCGAGACGCCAGTCGTCGGCGCGCTCCGCCGTCCAGTCGAATCGGCAATCCGCCAGAAACTGGCGCAGCGTCCAGCCCGCATAATGCTCAATATCCGTGGCGAAGCGGAAATGCCCGCCGGGCACGAGAAGCCGCGCGATCCGGTCGATATTGTCGGCCTGCACGAAGCGGCGTTTCCAGTGGCGGCGCTTCGGCCACGGGTCGGGGTAGAGCAGGTCGATGCGCTCCAGGCTGCCGCCGGGCAGGCGGTCGAGCAGCGGAATCACGTCATCGCCATAGAGCCGCACATTGGCGAGGCCGTCTTCGCTCACCCGCGCGGTCGCCTTGGCGATGCCGTTGAGGAAGGCCTCGGCGCCGATATAGCCGATATCGGGATGCCGCCGCGCCTCCGCCAGCAAATGCTCGCCGCCGCCAAAGCCGATCTCCAGCCGCACCGCGCGCACCGGATGGGGGAAGAGCGCGGCAAGTGCGTTCGCCTCATGCGGCGCCGTGCCGATGTCGTCGAGCGCGATGGCCAGACGCGGCAGGTCCTGTTCCATATGGGCGGCCTGCGCGGTGCGCAGCTTTTTGCCCTTGCGGCGGCCGTAGAAGGCGGCGTCGCGCGGGGCCGGCGCGCCGGGCGGCGCCGCGTCGTCGGTCACGCGGGAGCGGGGTTCGTCGTCGGCGGTCATGGCGAAACTCGAAAAGCAGGCGGGGCGGACAATGACTGTCCGCCCCGCATAATCACAGTGCCTGCCGCGCGCAATCGCGGGCGGGGCGGACCTCTCTCAGCCGACGGCCGACTTCAGCGCCGCGACCAGGTCGGTGCGCTCCCAGGAGAAGCCGCCATCGGCTTCCGGGGCGCGGCCGAAATGGCCATAGGCGGAGGTGCGGGCATAGATCGGCTTGTTGAGGCCGAGATGCTCGCGAATGCCGCGCGGGCGCAGGTTCATCACCTCGCGCAGCGCGCTCTCCAGCTTGGCTTCCTCGACCTTGCCGGTGCCGTAGAGGTCGACATAGACCGCGAGCGGGTCGGACACGCCGATGGCATAGGCGAGCTGGATGGTGCAGCGGTCGGCGAGATCGGCAGCGACGACGTTCTTGGCGAGGTAGCGCGCGGCATAGGCGGCCGAGCGGTCGACCTTGGTCGGATCCTTGCCGGAGAAGGCGCCGCCGCCATGCGGGGCCGCGCCACCATAGGTGTCGACGATGATCTTGCGGCCGGTGAGGCCGCAATCGCCGTCCGGCCCGCCAATGACGAACTTGCCGGTCGGGTTGACGTGCCACACCGTGGCCGGGGTGATCCAGCCATCCGGCAGCGCCTGGCGGATATAGGGCTCCACGATGCTCTGCACGTCGTGCGAGGAGAGGTCGGCATCGAGGTGCTGGGTCGAGAGGACGATCTGCGTCACCTCCACCGGCTTGCCGCCCTCGTAGCGCACCGTCACCTGGCTCTTGGCGTCGGGGCCGAGCACGGTGCTCTCGCCGGAATGGCGGGCATCGGCCAGCAGCTTGAGGATCTTGTGCGCGTAATAGATCGGCGCCGGCATCAGCTCGGGCGTCTCGCGGCAGGCATAGCCGAACATGATGCCCTGGTCGCCCGCGCCTTCATCCTTGTTGCCGGTGGAGTCGACGCCCTGGGCGATGTCGACGGACTGGGCGTGCAGATGCACGTCGATTTCCGCCTTCTCCCAGTGGAAGCCGTCCTGCTCGTAGCCGATATCCTTGATGGCGAGCCGGGCGATGTGGCGGAGGAAATCCTTGGTGAGCTGGGCCGGGCCGCGCGTCTCGCCGGCGATCACCACCCGGTTGGTGGTGGCCAGCGTCTCGGCGGCGACGCGCAGATGGCTCGGGTCCCAGCCGAATTCCGGCCCGTGCTTGAAGAAGGCGTCGACGATCTCGTCCGAGATGCGGTCGCAGACCTTGTCCGGATGGCCTTCGGAAACGGATTCGCTTGTGAAGAGATAGGCTTGGCGGGACACGAGTCGGCTCCTCGATTCTCGGCAGGCGCATCTGCCCGCGCCCGGCCGCGCATCTTTTGCAAGCGCGGTCGGGGCGGTCAAGGTTTTAAAGGCGGAATCGTTCGGAAAAAAGAACGCGGTGGCGCGGAAGTCTCAGGCCGCCGGGGCGGGCTCGGCGAGCGCCTCGACGAGGTCCACGATACGGCGCCGAACCTTGCCATCGGTGATTTTCAGGAAGGCGCGCGTCAAAGCGAGACCTTCCGAAGAGGCAAGGAAGTCGGCGACATAGGCAGGCGAGGCGTCTTCGGCGAAGCCGGCCACTTCACCGCCCATGGTGGGGGCGCCGTCGAAGAAGAAGGAGACCGAAACGCCGAGCACCTGGGAGATGTTCTGCAGGCGGCTGGCGCCGATCCGGTTGGTGCCCTTCTCGTATTTCTGGATCTGCTGGAAGGTGATGCCGAGGCTCTCGCCAAGTTTTTCCTGGCTCATCCCGACCATCATGCGGCGCATGCGAACCCGGCTGCCGACAAACTTGTCGACGGGATTGGGAGATTTTTTAGTCATCGGCTTCCCCGACTGCATACAAAAAAATACCTCTCCCCCCAATGAGAGGGAAAGAAGCAGTGCCCGAGCCCGAGGGCAGTCTAGGCAAACGCGGTTCTACCGTCGATCAATCTAGGCGTGTATATCTCGCAGACGCAGCACGAGTACACCGAAGAGCGCGCCAACCATCAGGAAATACGGTATCAGATTGCCCTGGGCGGCATAGATTGTAGCGGCCAGACCTTGCGGCAAGCTGTCATCCAGCACGCCTCGTACACCCAGGGGTAGAGACGACGTGATTCGGCCGACAGGGTCGATCACGGCGGAAATGCCATTATTGGTGACACGCACCAGCGGCAGTCCTTGTTCGATTGCCCGCAGCCGCGACTGCTCGAAATGCTGGTAGGGCCCCGGCGTCAGGCCGAACCAGGCGTCGTTGGAGAGGTTGAGCAGGAAGCCCGGCCGCTGCCCGTCGGCGAGATCGGCCGGCATCACCTCGTCGGGAAAGATCGCCTCGTAGCAGATCAGCGGCACGGCGGCGGGAAGGCCGGGAATGTCCAGCAGGGTGCGCGTGCGCGCCGCCGCGAACCCGCCGCGAACCCGGGTGAGCGCTTCCAGCCCGATCGCCTCCAGCGTTTCCTGAAACGGCAGATATTCGCCGAAAGGAACGAGGTGCACCTTGTCGGCATTGCCGCGGATCGCCCCGCTGGAATCTATCACCCGCACGCTGTTGAACACGTCCGGCCGGTCGCGTCCGGGCACCGTCTGGAAGCGCGCGGCGCCGGTGACGAGGGTGGTGCCGGGCGGCAGCATCGCCACCATGCGCGCCAGCGCCTCCGGCTCGCGCTCCAGGAAGAAGGGGAACGCCGATTCCGGCCAGAACAGATGGGTGACGCCGTCGAGGCCGCCCTGGCTCTCGCTGGTGGCGATATACAGGTCCATCACCGTGCGGCGTGCGTCGTAGCGGAATTTCTGGTCCTGCGGCAGGTCCGGCTGCATGAGCCGAAGCCGCACGCCGGGCACCGTGCCGATCTCGGTGGTGGCGAGGCGCCACTGCCCGCCCGCCCACAGCGCGGCGAGCAGGCCCACGGCGAGGCCGAGCGGCAGATGGCGCAGACGGCCTGAATCATAGGCGCCGAACAGCGCCGCCGGGCTCGCCAGCGTCGCCAGCGCGATGAGGCACAGCCCGGTCAGCCCGATCACCGAGGCGGCCTGCGCGAAGCGCAGATCGGTGGCCAGCGCATAGCCGAAATCGTTCCATGGGAAGCCGGTCAGCAAGGCGCCGCGCAGCACCTCCGCGACGGTGAGGGCGAGCGCGAAGGCGAGAATGCGCCCCGGGCCCGGCATCCACATCAGCCGGGCCAGCGCGCAGCCAAGGCCGGTATAGAGCGCGAGATAGGCCGGCAGCCCGACTACGGCGAACGGCATGAGCCAGATAAAGGCGTCCGCCTGCACGAGGAACGCCTCGCCGATCCACCACAGGCCGGCGATGAAATAGCCGAGGCCGAACAGCCAGCCGGCAAGGAAGCTGAGCCCCAGCGCGCGGCGCAGCGGCAGGCCGGCGGTGGCGTCGATAAGGAACACCAGAACCGGTAGCGTCAGCGCCAGCACGGGCCACAGGCCGAAGGGCGGCATGGCCAGCGCCGAGAGCCCGCCGGCGAGGAGGGCGGCGAGCGCCCGCCAGCGCGCCGGCGCCGCCCGCAGGAGGCCGGGCATCAGCATGCCAGGCCGGCGGGATGCAGGCCGCGCGGGGCGTCAGGCGGCATTGCTGCCGCGCGCCGGATCGGTGTTCTGCTGGGCCGGAGGCGGCAGCTGGCGCGGCTCCCCGGCGATGGCGCCGGTCGGCCGTGCTTCCCCGCCGGCGTCGCCGCGCGCCGGCGAGATACGCAGCCGCTTGACCCGGCGCGGATCGGCGTCGAGCACCTCGATCTCGAAATCGCCGGGGCCGAGCACGATCTCGCCGCGCACCGGCACGCGGCCGGCCAGCGTCACCAGCAGGCCGCCCAGCGTGTCGACTTCCTCCGCCTCCTCCCCGAGCGCGAAGGCCGGGTCGATCATCTCGGCGACGTCCTCGAGGCTGGCGCGGGCATCGGCAATGAAGCTGCCATCGGCCTGGCGGGCGATGGTGGGCGTCTCGTCCTCGTCATGCTCGTCCTCGATGTCGCCGACGATCTCCTCGACCAGATCCTCCATCGAGACAATGCCGTCGGTGCCGCCATATTCGTCGATGACCAGCGCCAGATGGATGCGGCTCGCCTGCATGCTGGCCAGCAGCTCGATCGTCGGCATGGACGGCGGCACGAACAGCAGGCGGCGGATCAGTTTGGCGCCGCTGAGCGAGTTCGAGAGGTCGATGGCCTTCAGGTTGAAGGCCGGCCGCGCGGCCTTGCCGCCAGCAGTGGGGGCGCTCTCTGCGGCGGGCGCGGCCTCGCGCAGGCCATTGCCGCGTGGAGCGATGCCGCGCGGGGTCATGGCACGGGGCGTCATGGCGCGCTGGGTGAGATAGGTCACGAGGTCGCGGATATGGACCATGCCGACGGGATCGTCGAGCGTGTCGTCATAGACAACCAGACGTGAGTGGCCGGCATCGGCGAAGACCGCCAGCAGTTCGCCCAGCGAGATGTCCTTCTGCACCGCGACGATGTCCGCGCGGGGAACCATCAGGTCGCCGATCCGCAGCTCGCGCAGTTCGAGGATGCTTTTCAGCATCGTGCGCTCGGTGGCGGTGAGGTCGGCGCCCGGCTCCGCGCTGGTCGAGGCGAGGATGGCGGCAAGGTCGGTACGCAGCGAGCCGGTGGAGCGCCAGCCGCCGATCAGGTGGCGGAGGCGGCCGAATATGCCGGCGCGGGGCTCGCTGGAGCGCACGCCGGCCTTGCTTCGCTGCCCGGCGCTCGCCGGGCTGCCACTGGAGGCGCCGCTGCTGGCGGCGCCGCTACTTGGGCCCTCGCTGCCGGGAGAGGAGGACGCGGAAGAGGTTGAAACAGGTTCGGACATCGGCCTTGGATCAGGGTTGCGTGGATAGGTGTGGGTCAGGGGTGAAGAACAGGTTCGGTTTCGGCGTAGGGGTCGGGAATCGCCAGTCCGGCAAGGACGCGGCGCTCCATGGCTTCCATCTCCTCGGCCTCCTCCACGGTTTCGTGGTCGTAGCCGAGCAGGTGCAGCGTACCATGGACGGCCAGATGCGCGAGATGGTCGGCGAAGGGCTTTCCCTCGGCCTCCGCCTCGCGCGCCAGCGTCTCATAGGCAATGGCGATGTCGCCGAGATGGGGATCGCCGCCGGCCCGCGCCACCTCGGGGGTGGGAAAGGACAGCACATTGGTGGCGCTGTCCTTGCCGCGCCAGTCGCGGTTGAGCGCGCGGATGGTGGCGTCGTCGGTGAGCTTCACCGCGATCTCGGCGCCGTCGATGTCCATCTCGTATTCGGTCAGCGCGCCGGCGCAGGCCGCCTTCACCGCCCGCGCCACGAGGTCGTCCGCGCCGGGGAGCGCCGGCCAGGGGCCGGCCTCCACCAGAACGTCGACCTCGATCTGCGCCTCTTCGCTCATCGGCGCGACGCCCCGTCACCGGCGGCCGCTGCGGCCCGCGCCGCCGCATCCTTGGTCTCGTAGGCGGCGACGATGCGGCCGACCAGTTCGTGGCGCACCACGTCGGCGGCGTTGAAGTGGCATACTTCCACGCCCTCGACATTGCCGAGCAGCCCCACCGCCTCGGCGAGGCCCGAGGTCTGGCCCGGCGGCAGGTCGATCTGGCTGGGATCGCCGGTGATGATCATGTGCGAGTTCTCACCGAGGCGGGTGAGAAACATCTTCATCTGCATCGAGGTGGTGTTCTGCGCCTCGTCGAGGATGACGCAGGCATTGGCCAGCGTGCGCCCGCGCATGAAGGCCAGCGGGGCGATCTCGATCTCGCCGGAGATCATCGCCCGCTCGACGAAGGCGCGGTCCATCAGGTCGTGCAGCGCGTCGTAGATCGGGCGCAGATAGGGGTCGACCTTCTCCTTCATGTCGCCGGGCAGGAAGCCGAGCCGCTCGCCCGCCTCCACCGCCGGGCGGGAGAGGATGAGCCGGTCGACGACGCGGCGCTCCAGCAAATGCACGGCATAGGCGACCGCCAGCCAGGTCTTGCCGGTGCCGGCCGGGCCGACGCCGAACACCAGCGTCTGCCGCTTGAGCGCGCGGATATAGGCGTCCTGCGCGGCGGTGCGGGCGCGCACCGGGCGGCGACGGAGCTGGATCTCGTCGAAGCTCTGCTTCTTGGTGGCGGCGTCGAACTCGAACAGCATTCCCTGCGCGGCGGCCTCGCGCAGCACGCCCTCGACATCGCCGGGCAGCAACTCGCCGCCCTTCTTCAGCCGGGCATAGAGCGTTTCCAGCACATGGCGCGCCTGCTCGCAGGCCTCGCGCGGGCCCTCCAGCGTGACATGGTTGCCGCGCTGCTCGGCGACGATTTCCAGCCGCCGCTCGATCAGAGCGAGGTTCTGGCCGTAATGGCCGAAGAGCTGGCTGGCGACTCGGTTGTCGTCGAAGGCGAGGACGATCTGGCCGTTGGCCTCGTCGTCAGGCGCTTCCAGCCAGTGGGCGCTCGGGCGCGCCGGCGCCGGGTTCGGCGCGGCCGGTCGCGGCGCCGTCTGGGTGGAACCGGCGGGCCCGCCCGCTCGGGTGGATACCAAGGCACGTTCCGTATCGCTGCCAGTTCCGGCTCCAGGTCGACGCACGCTCACGCCTCCAGCTTCTCGCTCTGCCCGATGAAACGCGATTCCCGTGCCGGGTTTCCAACGAAGAATTCCCCGCCGCGCAAGTCGCCCGAAAGATTCCTGGTGCTGAACTCGCGCACTTCCACCTGCGCCAGCGTGCCGATGGCCTCCTGAGGGCCTTCGACGACGACGGACTGGAGATAGGGCGAGCGGCCGATGAGCTGGCCGGGGAAACGGCCGGGCTTCTCGATCAGAATGTCGAAGCGCCGGCCGACGCAGGCGGCGTCGAAGGCGGTCTTCTGCGCGTCGAGCCGCGCCTGCAGCGCATGGATGCGCGCCGACTTCACCTCTTCGGGAACCTGCCCGTCCATGCCCGCCGCCGGGGTGCCGGGGCGGGAGGAATATTTGAACGAGAAGGAGGAGGCGAAGCCCACCTTCTCCACGAGGTCCATGGTGTCGGCGAAATCGGCGTCGCTCTCGCCGGGGAAGCCGACGATGAAATCGGAGGAGAAGGCGATGTCCGGCCGCGCGGCGCGCACCTTGGCGACGATGTCGAAGAACAGCTCGCGGTCGTGCTTGCGGTTCATGCTCGCGAGGATGCGGTTGGAGCCGGACTGCACCGGCAGGTGCAGATAGGGCATGAGCGCGGGGATGTCGCGATGCGCGGCGATCAGCTCGTCATCCATGTCGCGCGGATGGCTGGTCATGTAGCGCACGCGGGCGATGCCGGGCACCTCGGCGATGCGGCGGACCAGCTCGGTGAGGTTGGCGCTGCGGCCGGCGGCATCGAGCCCGTGATAGGCGTTGACGTTCTGGCCGATCAGCGTGATCTCGCGCACCCCGCCATCGGCGAGGCGGATCACCTCGTCGAGGACTTTGGAGACCGGGCGCGAGACTTCCGCGCCGCGCGTATAAGGCACGACGCAGAAGGTGCAGAACTTGTCGCAGCCTTCCTGCACGGTCACGAAGGCGGCCGGGCCGCGCTTGGCGATGGCGGCGCGGCTGGGCGCGGGCAGGAAATCGAACTTGTCCTCGACCGGGAACTCGGTTTCGACGATGCCGACCGGCCGGTTGCCGCCCCGCCGTTCGGCAGCGGCGATCAGCTCGGGCAGCTTGTGGTAGCTCTGCGGGCCAACCACGAGGTCGACCGAGCGGGCCCGCTTGAGGATCTCCCCGCCTTCCGCCTGCGCCACGCAGCCGGCGACCGCCACCATCTGCCGGCGGCCGGCCACGTCCTGCGCCTTCTTCAGCCGGCCGAGTTCGGAATAGACCTTCTCGGCGGCCTTCTCCCGGATATGGCAGGTGTTGAGGATGACGAGGTCGGCGTCGTCCGGGGTGTCGGTCTCGACATAGCCTTCCTTGGCCAGCGTGTCCGTCATGCGCTGGGCGTCATAGACGTTCATCTGGCAGCCGAAGGAGCGGACGTAGAGCTTGCGTGATTCAGTCATTGCGTGTCGATCGACCCGTGCCACGCCGCCGCGAGGGGCGCGCTGGCGCATTCCGTTGGAAACCGCGTGGCGCACCGGGCACGCTCTCGCAAGGCGCCCTCGTCCATCGCCGCTCGTTCCCACCTCGGTATCGCGCAGGTCGAGATCGTCTACGTCTCCACGATTGACGCCTATGGCCCTGTGTAGCGGGATTCCCGCCAAAAGGAAATGCGCCGGGGCCGGCGCCATCGCCTCAAAGCCGTGAATTTCCGTCTCATTGTCTCAGGTGGGGCGGCCGGTCAGCGCGCGCGCCAGCATCAGGCGCACCGACCTTTCGGCCTCCTGCGCCGCCGCCTTGCGCCCCGCCGCCGCCAGCGGTTCGCCGAAGCGCAGCTCCACCTCCACCCCGCCGCGCCGCAGCACCTCCATCAGATGCGGGGCGAGGTCCATGTCGCCATACCAGGCGAGTCGCGGGCGCCCGGCGCGCCCGAGCGGCAGGCCGGAAAGCCCGACATAGGCGATGGCGAGCGGCTGGATGGTCGCGCCCGCGCCGTCCGCCTCGCCCAGGCTCTGGCGGGCGGCGCCGATCAGCGCCGAGCGGAAGGGCAGCACCCGGTTGCCGTCGCTGGAAGTGCCTTCCGCGAACAGCACCACCGGGTCGCCATCGTTCATCCGCGCCGCCATCTCGCCGGCGACCCGGCCGGTGGCGGTGCGCGAGGAGCGGTCGACGAAGATGGTGCGCTGGAGCCGGGCCAGAAGCCCGATGCCCGGCCAGCGCGCGACCTCGCTCTTGGCGACGAAGCACAGCGGCAGGCGCGAGCCGAGCACGGGAATATCGAGCCACGACGCGTGGTTGGCGACGATGAGGAGAGGGCGTTCCGGGGCGGGCTCGCCGATCGCCCGCACCCGCACGCCGACCAGCGCCAGAACGATGCGGTGGTAGAGCACGGGAAGGCTGCGCCGCGTCGGCAGGCGCAGTGCCACCGACAGCCATTGCAGGGGAATGCCGACCAGCGTCACCAGCACGACCGGCACGATCACCAGCCAGGCGCGCAAGATCTCAGTCCTTGCCGGACGAATCGGCGGGCGACGAATCGGCAGATGACGAATCGACAGGCTTGGCCAGCGGCGTCGATTTGGGCGCGTCGAGCGGCACGCCGTAGAGCTCCAGCCGGTGGCCGACGAGGCGGAAGCCGAGCTTGCGGGCGATTTCCTCCTGCAGGTGCTCGATCTCCTCCGAGCGGAATTCCACCACATGGCCGGTGCGCAGGTCGATCAGGTGGTCATGGTGCTCGTCCGGCACCGGCTCGTAGCGCGAGCGGCCGTCACGGAAATCATGGCGCTCGATGATGCCGGCGTCCTCGAACAGCTTGACGGTGCGGTAGACGGTGGAAATCGAGATGCGGTCGTCCACCGCGACGGCGCGCCGGTGCAGTTCCTCGACGTCGGGATGGTCCTGCGCGTCGGCAATGATGCGGGCGATCACGCGCCGCTGGTCGGTCATCCGCAGGCCCAGCGTGACGCAGGCTTCCTCGATCGGGGTGGGCTTGTCGTTCATTCCTCGGCCTGTTCCCTTCAGCCCGTCCCGGGTCGGCGTTGCCGCGCGCCCCTGCCTTATGGCGCAGCCAAGCGGGCGAGGGCAATGGGGTCGCTCAGGCGATGTCGCGCCGCATGGTGACCGCCGCGACCGGCGCGCCGGCCTTGTCGCGATAATAGCCGGGTCGCCGGCCGATTTCACGAAAGCCGGTGCGGGCATACAGCCGCAGCGCCGCCGCGTTGCCGTCCTCGACCTCCAGGAACACGGTACGGTAGCCCTCCGCCGCCAGCGTGCCGAAGGCCGCCTGCACCAGCGCGAGGCCGATGCCCGTCCCGCGCCGTCTGCCGTCCACGGCAATGGAGAGGATCTCCATCTCCGGCGCGACGCCGCTCAGCAGGATGAAGCCGACCGGCGCGCCGGTGGGCCCGTCCGTCGCCACCATCCCCCGGCTCAGCCGGTTGGCGATCAGGCGCTCGAACTCGGCCGCGTCCCAGCCGATGCGGAAGGACTGGGCGTGGATGCGCGCGAGCGCGTCGGCATCGGCGGCGCGGAAGGGGCGCAGGGCGACGTCACGCCGGCGACCGAGCGCCGCCCATCCCAGCCAGGCCGGCAGCCGGCTCATCGACGGGCGATCCGCCCGCCGGTCTGCGGCTTGGCATCGGCGTCGCGCAGATAGAGCGGCTTGGGTTCCGAGCGCGCGGGGTCGGCGACGCTGGCGATGCGCGCCAGCCAGACCGGGTCCGGCGTCGCGGTGGCCCGCACCTCGGCGGGAGGATGCGCCCCTGCGGGCCAGGCATCGGCGAGCAGCCCGGCACCGGACCCCACCAGCCGCACCGGCCCGTTGGCGACCGAGCGGACGGCATCCTTCACCGCCATGGCGCGGGGGCTCACCAGCACCCGGCCGGCGGGGCCGATCATCTGCAGATAGACATTGCCGTGCCTTGCATCGATGGCGGCGGCCACCGGCACGCTGTCGTCGCGCGCCAGCAGCGGGGCGGCGAGCACGGTGAGGGTGGGCAGGCCGATCACCCTTTTGCCGGTGGCGAGGCCGAAGCCGCGCGCCGCCGAAATGCCGACGCGCAGGCCGGTGAAGCTGCCGGGGCCGACGGTGACGGCAAAGGCGTCGATCTCGTCGAAATCGGCGCCCGCCGCGGCGAGCACCCGCTCGACCATGGGAATCAGCGCCTCGGCGTGGCCGCGCGCCATGACCACATGCTCCACCGCCCGCGTGTGGTCGGTGGCCATGTCGTGCAGTGCTGCCGAACAGGCCTCAAGCGCGGTATCGATGGCGAGAATCAACATGGGCGAGATATAGGCCACAATCCTGGGGAACGTCCGGTCACCCGCTCACCATGCGCATGGGTGCGGCAGGTTGGAAAGTGGGCGCCGGCCGCGCTCAGACCGGGCGGACCTCGACAACGTCGGGCACGAAGTGGCGCAGCAGGTTCTCGATGCCGTTCTTCAGCGTCGCGGTGGAGGAGGGGCAGCCGGCGCAGGAGCCCTTCATGGCGAGGAACACCACGCCGTCCTTGTAGCCGCGGAAGGTGATGTCGCCGCCATCATTGGCGACCGCCGGCCGCACGCGGGTGTCGATGAGCTCGCGGATGGTGTCGACCGTCCCGGCATCCTTCTCCTCGAAGAAGGCCTCGTCGGCGGCGTGCGAATGGTCCGCCGGCAGGATCGGCTGGCCGGAGACGAAATGCTCCATGATGGCGCCGAGGATGGCGGGCTTGAGATGCGCCCACTCGCCCTGCGCCTTGGTTACGGTGACGAAATCGGAACCGAAGAACACGCCGGTCACGCCCGGCACCTCGAACAGGCGCACCGCCAGCGGCGAGCGGGCGGCCTCATTGGCGTCGCGCGCCTCGAAGGTGCCGTCGCCCAGCACGGTGCGGCCGGGCAGGAACTTCAGCGTGGCGGGATTCGGGGTGGGCTCGGTCTGAATGAACATGTCGGTCTCCTTGCCAACCGGGGTTCAAGGCCGCGGCGACGGGGGAATTTGCTCTTTAGATAAGCGCTCCGGCGGCGCGGGGGAAGGGGCGTGCCGGAAGTCGCCAACGCCTCGCCCGCTCACGCCAGTGCGTCGATCTCGGTATCGGAGAGCGAGCCGGGCACGATGGTGACGGGCACGGGCAGGCCCGCCCACACGCCCTTGGCCAACGAGGCGACGAGCGGGCCGGGCCCCTCATGGCCGGTGCCGGCGGCCAGCACGAGGATGGCGATGTCCTCGTCCTCCTCGATGATCTTGAGGATCTGCTCGGCAATGCCGCCCTCGCGCACCACCCGCTCGGACTCGATGCCCGAGATGCCCTTTGCACGGGACGACAGCAGGTCGAGCCGGGCCTCCGCCTTGTCGGTCGCTTCCGCCCGCATCAGGTCGGCGACGCCCAGCCACTGGCTGGGCGCGTCTTCCAGCTGCAGCACGCTGAGCAGCACCACGGCGCCGCCGGTGCGCGCGGCGCGCCGCGCGGCGTAGTACAGCGCGCGGTCGCATTCCGGCGTGTCGTCGGCGAAGACGAGGAACTTGCGGCGATGGCCGGGTTCATGGCTTTGGCGCCGGCGCGGCATGGGCTCTCCCCGACGGGCGTGTCCTGACGCGAAGGCTAGCGCACGAAGCCGACAATGTCGCGGACATTGGCCATGGTGGCCTCGGCCAGCACCCGGGCGCGCGCCGCGCCATCTCGCAGGATGGCGTCGATATGGTCCGGCTCGGCCACCAGGCGCTGCATCTCGGCGCCGATCGGCCCGAGCTTGGTCACCGCGAGATCGACCAGCGCCGCCTTGAAGGTGGAGAACTGGCCGCCGCCGAACTGGGTCAGCACCGCGTCCTTCGGCACCTCGCCCAGCGCGGCATAGATGCCCACGAGGTTCTCCGCCTCCGGCCGGCCCTTCAGCCCTTCCGCCTCGGAGGGCAGCGGCTCGGGGTCGGTCTTGGCTTTGCGGATCTTCGAGGCGATGAGGTCGGCATCGTCGGTGAGGTTGATGCGCGAGAGGTCGGAGGGGTCGGACTTCGACATCTTCTTCGCCCCGTCGCGCAGGCTCATCACCCGCGCCGCCGGCCCGCCGATCAGCGGCTCGGGCAGCGGGAAGAACGCCTCGCCCAGGCCGTTGGCGGCGATGGAGGGGCCGAAGTCGTTGTTGAACTTCTGCGCGATGTCGCGGGTCAGCTCCAGATGCTGCTTCTGGTCCTCGCCGACAGGCACATGGGTGGCGCGGTAGAGCAGGATGTCGGCGGCCATCAGGTTCGGGTAGGCGTAGAGGCCGACGGACGCGGCCTCGCGGTCCTTGCCGGCCTTTTCCTTGAACTGGGTCATGCGGTTGAGCCAGCCCAGGCGGGCGACGCAGTTGAACACCCAGGCGAGTTCGGCATGGCCGGAGACTTGGCTCTGGTTGAACACGATGTGCTTGGTCGGGTCGATGCCCGAGGCGATGAAGGCCGCGGTGACCTCGCGGATCTGCCGCTTCAGGTCGACCGGGTCCTGCCACACCGTGATGGCGTGCATGTCGACCACGCAATACAGGCAGTCATGACTTTCCTGCAGCGCCACGAAACGCTGGATGGCGCCGAGATAATTGCCGAGATGCAGGTTTCCGGTCGGCTGCACGCCGGAAAAAACGAGCGGCTTGAATTCCATGTCGGGACGTCCTGTGGTCTGCGCCCTGCCGTGCCGCGAAACTTCGCCCCGGCGCGGGGGCGCTATGGCACGCATGAACTGCAGGGGCAAGCACCTTCGGGCCCAGGCATCTGAAGGCGCAGGCTCCCCGGGCGACGCCACGGGGGTGCTATTTGCGGAAGCCCGCCCGCAGCGCGGTGCGGTCGATGCCGCCCAGCACCAGCGCGAGCGTGGCATAGACCGCCGACCCCAGCGCGACGAGGCCGGCCAGCGTGCCGGCGGCGGCAAGCCCCCCCTGCGCCAGCGCGCCCGCCGCGCCCTCTCGCCCCAGCGCGACCGCGCCCGCCATTCCAAGGGCCGCGACCACCAGCCCGCCGAGCCGGCGGCGCGAGGGCGCGGGCAGCACGATCAGCCGGCGGCGGGCCAGGCCGATGCCGAGCCCGGCAAGCCCCACCAGGCTGGAGACCAGCACGCCCAGCGCCGGCCCCGCCATGCCGAGCGCGCCGACGCTGAGAAAGCCGACCAGCGCGCCGGCCGGCAGCGCCGCGAGGCTGGCGAGAGTGACCAGGCGGGACAGGCCGCGCGCGAAGGCGATGGTGATCAGCACTTTTTCCAGCGCCTGCACCGGCAGCGTCAGCGCCAGCAAGGCGAGGGCACCGGCGGTGAGCCTGCTGGCGGAGGCATCGAAGGCGCCGCGCTCGAACAGCACCACGACGATGGGGTGGGCCAGCACGGCGAGGCCCAGCGCCGCCGGCAGCGAAAGCGCCAGCGCCGCCGTGAGCCCGCCCGCGCCGAGGCCGCTCCCGTCTTGCCCCCGCTCCCCTGCCGCCAGCGCCGGCAGCAGCACGGCGCCGGCACTGGCGCCCACCAGCCCGAGCGGCAGCTCGACCAGCCGGGTGGCGTAGAACAGCGCCGCCACCCCTCCGGCGATTCCCGATGCCGCCGCCGCCGCGATGAGGAAGCGCAACTGCGGCAGCGCGGCGGCCAGCAGCGGCGTCGCCGCGCCGGCGAGCAGCGGCAGCGCCGCCTTGAGATCGGCGGGCGCAAGCGAAAGCCGCACCAGCCCGCGCGGCACCGCCAGCATGTTCAGCACGAACTGCGTCGCCGCCCCGGCCACGGCGCCCGCCGCCAGCCAGGCCAGCGCGGCGGAGGGGCTCATGGTGTGGGCGCCGGCAAGCCAGAGCATCACCAGCAGCGCGATAACCGCCACATTGGCGGCGGCCGGGGCCATGGCCGGCCGGGCGAAGCGGCCGGCCGCATTGGCGAAGGCAGCGAGCACCCCGGCCAGCAGGGCGAGCGGCAGGCACACCACCGCCAGCCGCCCGGCCAGCACGGCGCCTGCCGCGCGCGGGCCGTCCATGGCGAAGCCGGGCGCCAGCAGCGCCACCAATTGCGGCATGAACAGGAGGAACAGCCCGGCAAGGGCAAGCCCGGCGAGGCCGAACAGCACCAGCGCCGCCCCGGCCAGCCGGCGGCGCGCCTCGCCCTCGGCCTGCGCCAGCGCCGGCAGCAGCGCGGCGTTGAGCGCCCCCTCGCCCAGCAGCCGACGGGCGATCTGCGGCAGAGCGAGGCCGGCCACCGAGGCGTCGGCCACCACGCCGGTGCCGAACAGCGCTGCCACGCCGGCATCGCGCACGAAACCGAGCACGCGCGAGGCGAGCGTCAGCAGGGCGACGGTGGAGGCGTGGCGGAGCAGGGCCATGGGCCAGCAATAAGCGGCCGGCGCGGGAAGGGGAAGGCGCGAGGCCGGGCCCCCCGCCTTTGATGCCGTCGCCCGGCCCGCTCCCTCCATGGGGCCCATCCTTCGAGGCCCGGCGGGTGGCCGGGCACTTCACGATCATGCTCCCTTGGAATCGAGCGAGAAAGGCGGGCCGGGCTCGGTCGCAGGCGGCGCGAGCGTTGCGGCGCGGGCGCCTGTCTGCTACCGCCAAATCTGCCTTCCCCAGGACGAACCCCTTTCGGAGAAACGCCGTCCATGACCGTCCCCCCGCTCGATGTGATCGGCTTCGGCAACGCCATCGTCGACGTGATCGCCCGTTCCGAAGAAGCCTTCCTCGACCGGCACGGCATGCGCAAGGGCGGCATGACGCTGATCGACGAGGAACGCGCGCAAGCCGTCTATGGCGCCATGGGGCCGGGCGTGGAAATCTCCGGCGGCTCGGCCGCCAACACCATGGTCGGCATCGCCGCGCTGGGCGGCAAGGCCGGCTTCATCGGCAGGGTGCGGGACGACGAGCTGGGCGGCATCTTCGCCCATGACATCCGCGCCGCCGGCGTCGCCTATGCCACGCCCGCCGCCGCGGCCGGCCCGGCCACGGCGCGCTGCCTCATCCTGGTGACGCCGGATGGCGAGCGCACCATGAACACCTATCTCGGCGCGGCGCAGGACCTCTCCCCCGCCGATGTCGACGAGGCCATGGTGGCGAGCGCCAAGGTCACCTATCTCGAAGGCTATCTCTGGGACCCGCCGCCGGCCAAGGAGGCCTTCCTCAAGGCCGCCGGCATCGCTCATGCGGCCGGGCGCACCGTGTCGCTGACCCTGTCGGACGCCTTCTGCGTCGGGCGCTACCGGGCGGAGTTTCTCGATCTTATCCGCCAGGGCACGGTGGATCTCGTCTTCGCCAATGAGGCGGAGCTGATGTCGCTCTACGAGACCGATTTCGACGCCGCCCTCGCCCAGCTGCGCCAGGAAGCGCGCCACGCGGTGGTCACCCGCAGCGAGAAGGGTGCGCTGGCAGCCACGGGAAGCGAGCTGGTGTCCGTCCCCGCCTTCCCGGTGCCGAAGGTGGTGGACACCACCGGGGCGGGAGACCTGTTCGCCGCCGGCTATCTGCACGGCTTCGCCAAGGGCCTCGGTGCCGAGGAATGCCTTCGGCTCGGCGCGCTGTGCGCGGCCGAAATCATCAGCCATATCGGTGCCCGCCCGGAGCGCCGGCTGAAGGATTTTGCGCAGGAGAACGGCCTCGCCGTCTGAACGGCGTCGCCGTCCAGACAAAAAAGAACAGGCCGGTGAGGGGCCGGCCTGCTGGAAGTTGGGAAGTGCCCGCCGCCCGAAGGCGGCGGGTCAGCACATGCGGGGGTCCTTCCCGCGATCAGAACTCGTCGCCGCCGCCGCCGAACCAGTCGCCGCCGCCGAAGAAGCCGCCATCATCGCTCACGGACCCGTCGTCGACGCCGCTCTCGGCGCCCGCATCGGTCGGCTCTTCCGCCGCCGCCGGCGGTTCCGCCGGGGCCTCGGCGGCCTTCGCCTCGCTGCCGCCGCCAAACATGCTGCCGATGGCGCTGCCGAGCAGCACGCCGCCTGCCACGCCCATCGCGGTCTGCGCCGCGCCGGCCAGGAAGCCGCCGCCGCCGCCGAAGCCCGGGCGCCCGAAGCCGCCCTGCGGCTGACCACCGGGCCCGCCCATCGGCTGGCCCTGCGCGGCACCGGACTGCCATGCGGGAGGAGCGTCTGCCGGAATCTGGCTGCCGGCGCCGGCCGCGCCGCTACGCGGCATCGAGGGCACCGGGCTGCGGCGCGCCGGCTCGCTGGAGCCGAACAGGCCGCCGAACAGCCCGCCGCCGCCGGCCGGACGAGCACCCGCCGATTGCTGCGCCTGTTCCTGCGCCTGCCGCTCCAGCTCCTCGATGCGGGCCTGCGCCTGCTGCAGCGCGTAGTCCTGCATCACGATGGTCTGCGCCATCAGATACGGCGCGGCCGGCTGCTGGCCGACGCGCTGGGCGATGAAGCCTTCGGCGTCCGCGTCACGGGGCCCCGACTGGCGCTCGGCCTCGGCGAGCTTGGCGAAGAGGCCGTCAATGGCCTGGCGATCCTGGTCGTTCATGACTGGGTTCCTTTGGCGGTTGTCCGCCTCACTCCCGCTCGCCGGTAAGATTCAGCAGAAGCTGGAAGATGTTGATGAAATTCAGGTAGAGCGAGAAGGCGCCGAACACGGCGAGCTTCTGCTGCGATTCGGCGTCGAAATTGTCGGCGTACTGCTCCTTGATCGACTGGGTGTCCCAGGCGGTCAGGCCGACGAAGACGAGGATGCCGACCACGGAGACGATGAACTGCAGCATCGTCGAGCCGAGGAAGATGTTCACCACGCTGGCGATCACCACGCCGATCAGCCCCATGATCAGGAAGGAGCCGAACTGCGAGAGGTCGCGCTTGGTGGTGTAGCCATAGAGGCTGGTGGCGCCGAACATGGTCGCGGCGATGAAGAAGGTGCGCGCGATCGACGTGCCGGTGAACACCAGGAAGATCGAGGCCATGGACAGGCCCATCACCGCGCAGAACGCCCAGAACATGGTCTGCGCGCTCGACGCCGACATCGACTGCATGCGGAACGAGAAGAACAGCACGAAGGCGAGCGGGGCGAGCATCACCACCCATTTCAGCGGGGTGGAGAAGATCGGCACATAGAGCGCCGGCGTGGTGCCGACGATGAAGGCGACCGCGCCGGTGAGCACCAGGCCGAGCGCCATGTAGTTGTACACCCGCAGCATGTGGCGGCGCAGGCCCTCGTCATAGACGGCCTGGTCGACAGAGGCGGTGCGGGACCATTGGAAGCCGGAATTCGGCGTGTTCATGTCAGTCTCCCGATGAGAAGCATTTGGGTTCAGTAGAGCGTCCGGGCAAGGCGCGCGGCCGCCCGGTCGAGATCACGCGTATCGGTGGCGGCGCCGGTATGGGCGACGAGCGCATAGGCCACCTCGCCGACCTGCCAGTAGGCGGCGGTGAGGTCGTCGCGCGGCACGGTGGTGGCGGGCACCACGTCGAACCCGCCGGGCCGCACCGCGAAGAGCGAGGCGGTGCCGATCTCGCCAGCCCGCAGGGTTATCTCCACGCTGGGGCCGAAGGTGGAGGGGAACACCTGGACGTCCTCCACCTTCCACTCCTCCGGCAGGGCCGGCATGACGATGGCGGTGGCGGCACGGATCTCCGCCGGGTTGTACTGGCGGATGCCCGGCTGCGAGGGCATGTCGGCGCGCACCAGCGCGGTGCGGTGCGCGCGCACCGCGTCCTCGAGATAAGCGGGCGCCAGCCCCGAGGCGACGACGCGGCTCACCCCGAAATGGCCGAACTGCGCATTGGCGATCCAGCCCGCGCCGACCAGCAGCGCCACCACGGCGGCGACCCGCAGCCGGCGGATCCAGCGCTCGCGCGACAGTGCCCCCTGCAGCCGCCGCGCCGCTTCCGCGGTCGCGAGCCGCGCCGCCGCCGTCGAGGCGGCACGCGGCGTCTGCGCCAACGCGAGGCGCAGCTCGTCGCGGATGCGAAGGTCGCCCATCACCCGCGAGGCGGCAGCGGGATTGGCGCTGAGATAGGCCTCGACATCGATGCGCCGCGCCACGCCGAGCTGGTCGTCGACATAGGCCTGCAAATCGTCGCTGGAGACGGGATCAACGGGACGATTCATCCGTACCTCCTACGATGCGCAAATGGTTGGCCGCTTCCGCCCCCGTGCCGTCCTCCATCGCCCGCAGCGTGGCGCGGGCACGGGACAGGCGCGACATCAGCGTGCCCTGAGGAATGCCGAGCGTGGTGGCGGCATCGGCATAGCCGAGCCCCTCTATGGCGACGAGGTGCAGCGCCGCCCGCTGTTCCTCCGGCAGCGCCATGAAGGCGTCGCGCACCTGGGAGAGGCGCAGCCCGTGCTCCTGCGCCGGGGCGGCGATGGTCTCGGCAAGGTCGAGGCTGTCGCGCTCGCGGCGGGCCTCTGCCGCGCGGGAGCGGCGGCGGTCGATGAACACGTTGTGCAGCACGGAGAGCAGCCAGCCGCGCAGCCGCGAGCCTGGCTGGCCCGAGTCGCGCAGTCCCGGATCTGGTTTCCCCTTGCCGGGGGTGCCGCGCTCGGCGTCGAAGCTGCCCCGGCGCTCATAGGCGCGCACCAACGCGTCGTGCACCAGGTCTTCAGCCTCGATGTCGTCGCGCGTCAGGGCGCGCGCATAGCGCCGCATCACGCCGAGCTGGGCCGGCACGTCGAAGGGGGGCTCGTCGCGCTTCATGTCTCGTATACGGAGCCGTGCCCGTCTTTCATCCCGCCGCATCGCGATATTTATCGTCCGCTCCACACATAACGCAGCGGCAGGGCGCGCGCCGCTCACAAGGGTGGGGGCGCCGCACGTGTTCGGCCGCGCCGCGCGCCGCCAGCCATGCGGGAGGCGCGCGGCGTCCCTTCCGTCGTTGCGCTTGCCTGCGCGCCGGGCCAATGCCTAATACGCCGATCGGTCGCGGCGCCCGGCGCCGTCAGCTCAGGGGTGACGAGGGTGCAGAACGCGACGCGCGAGGTTTTGGCCGCCGGCATTCTTCCCGCCCTCGCGGCGCAGGCCGACGAGCTGGCGGGGTGGCGGCGCACCCTGCACGCCATGCCCGAGACCGCCTTCGAGGAGCACCGCACCAGCGCCTATGTCGCGGCGAAGCTGGAGAGCTTCGGCCTGCCGGTGCACAAGGGCCTCGCCGGCACGGGGCTGGTGGCGACGCTGAAGGGCACGGGCGGCAACGGCCCGGCCATCGGCCTGCGCGCCGATATGGACGCGCTCGACATCCATGAGGCCACCAACCTGCCCTGGCGTTCCGACACGCCCGGCAAGATGCACGCCTGCGGCCATGACGGGCACATGACCATGCTGCTCGCCGCCGCGCGGCATCTCAGCGACAACCCGGATTTCGCCGGCACGGTGCATTTCATCTTCCAGCCGGCGGAAGAGAATGAGGGGGGCGCCAAGGTGATGGTCGAGCAGGGGCTGTTCGACCTGTTCCCGATGCAGGCGGTTTACGGCCTCCACAATTGGCCCAACGCGCCCTTCGGCACCTTTCTCGGCCGGCCGGGTGCGATGTTTGCCGCCTTCGACATCTTCGAGGTGAAGGTCATCGGGCGCGGCGCCCATGCCGCCATGCCCCAGCGCGGCATCGACCCGGTGCTGGCGGCCTCCCACATCGTCGCCCAGCTGCAGTCCATCGTCGCGCGCTCGGTCAGTCCGCAGGAGGCGGCAGTGGTCACCGTCACCCAGATCCATGGCGGCGACACCTGGAACGTCATTCCCGACGAGGTGGTGCTGCGCGGCACGGTGCGCACCTTCACCCGCGAGGTGCGCGACCTTGCCGAGGCGCGATTCCGCGCCATCGTCGAGGGCGTCTGCGCCGCGCAGGGCGCTCGGGCGGAGATCATCTACGACCGCCGCTATCCCTCGCTGGTGAACCACGCGCAGGAGTTCGGGCAGGCGCTGGCGGCGGCGCACGCCACGGTGGGGGAGGCGGTGGATCCCGCTTTCGAGCCGATCATGGCGGCGGAGGATTTCGCCTATATGCTGGAGGCGGTGCCGGGGGCCTATCTCTGCCTCGCCAGCGGTCCCGGCGCGAACCTGCACAATGCCGGCTACGACTTCAACGACGCGCTGCTGCCGGTGGGCGCGAGCTATTGGGTGAACCTCGTGGCATCGCTGCTCGGGCCGGCGCCCCGCCCCTGAAGGTTTCGCGAGTGCGCGTGTCGTGACCCCGGTCCCCCCTGCCGAAGCCGCGCCGCCCAACGGGCGCAGCCCGTTCATCATCAAGCTCGGCGTGGCGCAGCTCTGTTCCTGGGGCAGCCTGTTCTACAGCTTCCCGCAGATCGCGCAGGCGATGGGCAGCGATCTCGGCTGGTCGAAGGCCGAGCTGTATGGCGCGGCGACGCTCGGCCTCGCCCTTGCCGGCGTCGCCGCCTATCCGGTCGGCGCGGCCATCGATCGCGACCATGGTCGCGCGATCATGGCAGGGGCCTCCGTGCTGGCCGGCGCCCTGCTCGTGCTGTGGGCGCAGGTGGAGAGCCTGGCGCTGTTCTATGTCGCGGTGGCCGGCATCGGCGCGGTCCAGGCGGCCACGCTCTATGAGCCGGCCTTCGCCGTCGTCGCCCGGCGGGCCGGGCCGCTGCGTGCCCGCGGCGGCATCACGGCGCTGACCCTGTGGGGCGGCTTCGCGTCCACCGTCTTCATTCCGCTGATCCAACTGCTGCTCGACGCCATCGGCTGGCGCGGCACGCTGCTCGTGCTCGGCGGGGTGAATATCCTCGTCTGCGCAACCATGAATTTCCTCGCCGTCGACGCCGCGCGCGACCGGCCCGCGCCGCGCGGCCGCGCGGCCGGCGCGCCGCGCTCGGTCATTGGCGAGGTGGTCCGGCAGCCGGTGTTCTGGGCGCTGGCGGTGGCCTTCACCGCCTATTCCGCGATGTTCTCCGGCTTCACCTTCCACATGTACCCGCTGCTGGTGGAGCGCGGCTTCGACACGGCGAGCGTGGTGAGCGCCCTCGCGCTGATCGGCCCGGCGCAGGTCGGGGGTCGGGTGCTGGTGTCGCTTCTGGCACCGCGCGCGCCGGTGCGGGTGGTCGGCTCGGTCATCGTGGCGGTGTTCCCGCTCGCCTTCCTGGCGCTGGAACTGATCCCGCCGGACTTCGTCTTCGTGGCGCTGTTCGCCCTCGCCTATGGCTCGGTCAACGGCATTCTCACCATCGTGCGCGGGCTGGTGGTGCCGGAACTGCTGACCCGGCGCGCCTATGGCGCGGTCAATGGCGCGCTGGCGGCGCCGGCGACCTTTTCCCGCGCGCTGGCGCCGGCCGGCATGGCGGCGCTGTGGACGGCCTCGGGCTCTTATGACGCGGTGCTGCTCGCCATTGTGGCGCTCGCCTGCGTGCTGGCGCTGGGCTTCTGGTGCGCGGCGGCGATGGCGCGGCCGGTGGAGGACTGAGCACACCCCGGACGGCGCGCATCGCCTGCCGTTCGGAAAAGGTGTTCTCACGCGTGGCGTCAGCCGCCGATCATCCCCGCCGCGCCGTCCCAGCTCAGCTTCAGCGAGATGAGGAACAGCGCGCCCATCACCAGCCGGAAGAACAGCTTTTCCGGCAGCCGCCGGGTAAGCCACACGCCGACGAAGGTTGCCGCCACCGCCACCGGCATCAGCAGCGCGGTGACGGTGAGATTGGCGGGGTTGAGCTGGCCGAGCGCCGCATAGGGAATGAGCTTGATGGCGTTGATGGCCGCGAAGGCCAGCGTGGTGGTGCCGGCATAGACCATCTTCGGCAGCTTCTGCGGCACCACATACATCTGGTAGGGCGGCGCCCCGCCATGGCTGACGAAGCTGGTGAAGCCCGACACCGCGCCCCAGAACAGCCCGCGCGGCAGGTCGGCGGGCCGCGCCTCCTGCCCGGCCCCGCCGAGCCAGCGGATCAGGCAGAAGGCGAGACCGATCAGCCCGACGATCAGCATCACCATCGAATCGGTGACAATGGAGGCGGTGGCCCAGCCGATGCCGATGCCCACTGTCGCGGCGGGGATGAGGATGGCGAGGTTGCGGGAGGAAAATTCGCGCCGATAGGCCCAGACGCCAAACATGTCGCTGACCACATAGACCGGCAGCAGCAGGCCAGCGGCGACCACCGGCGACATGAACAGCGCCATGGTCGGCACGGCGAGCGAGCCGATCATCGGCACGCCGCCCTTGCTCATGCCGACAAAGAAGGCCGCAAGGCCGGCGGCAAGGACGAAGCCGAGATCGGGCACGGGCATGGACGGGGGACCGACGGGAAAGGGCGGAGGAGGGCGCGGCCCTCCCCCTCGTGGCGGCTGCATCCCGCAGCTTGATGAAGCAGCACGCGGTGCAGTCTGGTGTGGCAGTCTGGCGTGGCAGTCCGGCGCTGCCGCCGGATCAGGCGGCCTTGGCGCCGTCCAGCCGCTTGGCGACGATGCCGCGCAGCGAGTTGAGGTCGCGCACGAACTGGCGGATGCCCTCGGAGAGCTTCTCCGTCGCCATCTGGTCCTCGTTGAAGGTGTAGCGGAAGCCGCGCTCGTCGAGATGCAGCCGCTCCGGCGCGCCCTCGGTGTTCGACGGGTCGAGCTTGCGCTCCAGCACGCCGTCATCGGCGGCCAACGCGTCGAGCAGCGACGGGCCGATGGTCAGCCGGTCGCAGCCCGCCAGCGCCTCGATCTCGCCGGTGTTGCGGAAGGAAGCACCCATCACCACGGTCGGGATGCCGTGCTTCTTGTAATAGGCGTAGATCTGCTTGACCGAGACGACGCCGGGATCGGTTTCGGGGGTGAACGGGCCCTCGCCCGCCTTCACGTGCCAGTCGAGGATGCGGCCGACGAAGGGCGAGATGAGAAACGCGCCGGCATCCGCGCCCGCCGCCGCCTGGGCGAGCGAGAACAGGAGGGTGAGGTTGCAGTCGATACCTTCCTTCTGGAGGATTTCGGCGGCGCGGATGCCTTCCCAGGTCGAAGCCAGCTTGATGAGGATGCGGTCGCGTCCGACGCCGCGTTCCTCATACGACTTGATGAAGGAGCGCGCCTTGGCGAGGCTCGCCTGCGTGTCGAAGGAGAGGTCGGCATCCACCTCGGTGGAGACGCGGCCGGGGACGATTTTCGACAGCTCCGTGCCGAAGTTCACCGCCAGCCGGTCGCAGGTTCCCGATACCACCGCGTCCGACGTGCCGCCCTGCCGGCGCCCCCAGTCGATCGCCTCGTCGACCAGCGAGGCATAGGCGGACATTTCCACCGCCTTGAGCAGCAGCGTCGGGTTGGTCGTGCAGTCCTGCGGCTTCAGCCGACGCACCGTTTCGATGTCGCCAGTATCGGAGACGACGACGGTCATGGCACGCAATTGATCGAGTTTGGAGGGCATGGCGCTTTCTCTCTTCTCGCGGGAACGGGACCCCCGTGGTCCGGTCCGCAGGCACGGATAGACGGTCGGCTTGGTTGGACCACATTTGGGGCGCTGTCTTCAAGGTGCCCCAACGATGACGCGCATGTGACGCCGGCAGCAGGACGGCCTTGTCGAGCCCTCGCGGGAGGCGTAAATCTTCACTCCGGCGTGCGGCTGGCGGGACCTTCCATGGACGATATTCACTACCGCGAATACAAGATCCTGCTCCGTCCGGAGCGCTTCTTCGACCCCCACCAGTTCGAGGTTTACTGGCACAAGCTGGGCCTGATCGCCGCCGACTTCAAGGTCGGTGTCGACACGAACAAGGACGGCTTCAAGCGCCAGGTGCGCGAGGTGCTGTTCTACGACACCCCGGACTACGACCTTTACCGAAACGCCTTCATTCTGCGTAAGCGGACCTTCTACACCGATGGCTGGCCGGAGTCGGAGCATGAGCTCACCCTCAAGTTCCGCCACCCTGAACTTGCCGTGGCGGCGGCCGTGGACGTGGTGCCCCATCTCAGCGGCAAGGCCGACATCAAGTTCAAGGAAGAATTGCTGCCGCTGAAGGACAGTCTCGGCGGCATGCGCTCGCTCTATTCGCATAATTGCGTGCTGCTCAGTCCCGGCCTGGTGCTCGATGCCGGCCTTGAGCGCATCACCACCGTGTTCCCGGAACTCGCCGAGCACTGCCCCGCCGACAAGGCGGCAAAGATCTCGCTGGTGAACAACCTTCCCGTCGAGGAAGTGCAGGTGAATGTCGGCGCGTTCGATTTCGGCCACGGGCTGGTCGCCAAGGCCACGCTCTCCGTCTGGCGCGACCGCGCGACCGAGAGCGCGATCATCGGCGAGTTCGCCTTCCAGGCAAAGTTCGACCGCTATGACGCGCTGCACGCCAAGGCGCTGGCGCGCTCCGAAGAGTTCTTCAAGGCGGCGCAGACCCAGGCGCCCGAATGGGTGAAGCTGGGGGCGACCAAGACCGCGCTGGTCTATAATTTCGGCAAGCAGCTCGTGGCGAGTCACGAGGGCTGAACGCTCGCCCATTCGGAACTCCCACGCCATGACCCCCACTTCCCCGCCTGTTCCGGGCGCCTCGGCCGATGCCGGGGCGCCCGTCGCCTATGCCGTCCCGCGCGATGTGCGCCTCTGGGACATCTTCGTCACCTTCCTGTTCATCGGCGCCATCAGCTTCGGTGGCGGCGTGGTGGCCTATCTCCGGGCCAGTCTGGTGCTGAAGAAAGGCTGGCTCGACGAGGAGCATTTCCTCTCGGCGCTGGAGATCGCGCAGGCGCTCCCCGGCCTCAACGCCACCAATATGAGCATCATCGTCGGCGACCGGCTGCGCGGCGTGGCGGGGGCGATCGTCGCCTTCACCGGCATGACGCTGCCCGGGGGCAGCATGGTGCTGGCGCTGGGCGTCGCTTACGCCGCCAACGCGCATAACCCCTATGTCAACGCCGCCCTGGTCGGCGTCGGCGCGGCGGCGGTGGGCATGCTCTCGGCGGTGACGCTGCAGATCGGCCGCAAGCAGCTCAGCCAGAGCATCAACGTGGCCATCATCACGGCGACGGTGGTGATGGTGAGCTTCCTGCACATCTCGCTGGTGTGGGTGCTGCTGACGGTCGGGCCGGTCGCGGTGTTCCTGTTCCGCCCGCGCGCGGGCGATGACGCCGCTGGGGACGGGAAGACGTCATGAACGAAAATCTGTCGGTCCTCGGCGTCTTCTCGCTCCTGTCCATCCTCGCGGTCGGCGGCGGCGCTGCCGTGCTGCCGGAGACCAAGGCACTGGTGGTGGAGACCCATCACTGGCTGACCGACGACCAGTTCCGCGACATTTACGGCCTCGGCCAGGTGGTGCCCGGCCCCAACATGCTGATGGTGATCGTCATCGGCTATCACGTCACCGGCTTTGTCGGGGCGCTGATGGCCTTTCTCGGCTTCTTCCTCCCGGCCGGGGCGATCTCCTGGGCGGCCTCGCGCGTGTGGGACCATTTCGAGGGATCGCGCTGGCGCCGGTCGCTGCAGCTCGGCCTTGCGCCGCTGGTGGTCGGGCTGATGGCCTCGGGCACCATCTCCATTGCCCGCACCGCCATCGACGGCACGCTCACCATCCTCATCGCGTTTGCGGTCTTCGCCGGGGTCTACTGCGTGAAGCGGGTGAACCCGGCGCTCCTGGTGCTCGGCGGCGGGCTGGTGGGCCTCGCTCTGCTCAGCGGCACGGGGGCGGGCATGCCCCCGCCCTGACGGCGCCGCTAGTTCCGGTGCTCCGGCAGATAATGGCTGATGGCATGGGCGAGGCCTGGCGCCGTCAGGCTCTGCAGCCACACCTTGCCCGGCCCGGAGAGCCGCACCAGGAACAGCCCGTCGCCGCCGAACAGCGCGTTGCGCACGCCGCGCATCGTCGTCATCTCGAAGGAAACGCTTTCCTCGAACATGCCGACATGGCCGGGATGGACGAGGATCTGCTGGCCGGCCTGGAGGTCGTAGGTCACCAGCTCGCCGCTCAGCTCGACATAGGCGCTGGCGCGGCCGGCGAGCTTCTGCAGCACGAAACCCTCGCCGCCGAACACCGCCCCGCCGAGCGTCTGCTGGAAGGCTGTGGTGACCTCGATGCCGGTCGTGCCGCACACGAAGCCGTGGCGGTGGACGAGATAGCCGCGTCCCGGCTCGATCTCCACTGTCACGAAGCTGCCGGGCAGCTTGGCGGCGAAGGCGACATTGCCGGGCCCACGCTCGGCGTGGAATTCGGTCATGAACAGGCCGCCGCCCGAGACCGCCCGGCTCACCAGCCCGAACAGGCCGCCCGCGCCGCCGCCGGCGGTGGAGGTGGAGAGGGCGATGTCGCCGGACATCCAGGAAAGCTGGTCGGGCACGCCGATGATGCGGTCGCCGGCATCGAGCTGGAGTTCGAGGACAGGCAGCGTGGTGCCGATGATCTTCGAGCGCATGGAAGGTCTCCGGAAGGGCAGGGTTGCGGGGAGAGCGGACACTTTAGGGGAGGCGCGCAGAGGCGTCGCGCCCCAAACAATTTTTTTGCTGCCGCATGGGGTTACGGCTGGTGCGCGGTAACGCTCATGTTATCGTGCCTTGTTGTCGCCACCTTTCCCGGGAGTGCTTGATGCGTCATCCCTACATCACTACCGCTTTCGCTCGGCTGCGCCGGGCGGTCCTGGGCGCCGCAGTGGCGCTTGCGGCGTTCGGGGCCATCGGCCTTGCGGCCGGCCCGGCCGATGCCGGCGTCGCCATGCCGAGCCTCTCCGCGCCGGCTGCCGCAGCCGACATCGCCGCGCCGTCCGCCGCGCTCACCGAGAATGTGCGCTGGGTGTGCGGCCCGTTCCGCTGCTTCTGGCGTCCGAACTGGAACAACTGGTATGTTCCGCCCTACGCCCGCGGCTGGGGTCCCCCGCTGCGGCCGAACTGCTTCTGGCGTCGGGGCTGGGGTGGCGGCTGGGCGCATGTCTGCCCCTGATCGCCTGCGCACATGCGAGGAGGAAGGGCGCTTCAAGCGCCCTTTTTCTTGGCCGGAAGGACGGGGCAGACTCCGTCCCGGTCGTTCGCGGTACTTTGCCGTTCGTGCTGCGTCCGGCGCTCAGTCGCGGGCGATCATCTCGCGCTCGCCGCGATGCACGGCGAGCTCGCCGGATGGCCGCCCGACACCGCGCCGGCGGTAGACGCTCGGCCGCCGATGCTTGAGCGCGCCGCGCCGCGCCCGCCGTGCCCGCACCTCGCCGACGGGGAGCCGGCCGATCATCGCATAGGCCGGCCGGCGGCTGCCGTCCGCCTCGCTCACCAGCATGGGCAGCCCGAGCGCCTCGCTCCAGCCGCGCCACTCCGCCACCACATCGTCGATATGCGGCGCGCTGTAGAGCGTGACCGCCAGCGCCGGATCCTGATGCGCCAGCACGATCGCGACGCCCTCGCCGTCGCCGTCCGGGTCGAGCAGTTCCACGGCGAGGCCCTGATAGGAGGCGAGCGGCCGTGCTGCCTTCATCGGCACGCCGGCGACCCGACGGCGCAGCACGACATCGCCGAGCCCGAGCTCGACATGCCGCACGCGGTCATCGGCGCCCGGGTCGTGCGATTCGAACCGGAGCGGCCAGCCCTCCGGCCCGGCGGGGCGCTGCAGCGCCACATAGTCACGGGCGGCCGACGTCCACGCCGTGCGCTTGTCTGCTTCCATCATCTGCTGACGCATCTCGCATCTCCCCGCCGATCTTCTGGCTCTGTGGCCTCGGTCGTGGGGACACTGTAGTCGCGGTGGCTTGCCGGCCCGCTTAAGGGAGATGGTTGACGGTTTCTTCTCGGCGGCGAATGGCACCTATGCTTGATGAAACCTTGTCGGATTGCCGCTGAATGCCGATATCGCGTTTGCAATCCTGTGCTCTCCCGCGTACGTCCCCCGAATGGATTCCATGCCGACCCTTGCCAGCGAACTGCCCCACCACGACCCCCTCGCCGATCCCGCCATTGCGGCGCAGCATCTGGCCGACGCGGTGGTGGCCGGCGGCGCCGTGGCGGTGGCGATGTTCCGCGACGGCGTGAAGAGCTGGTCGAAGCACAATGATTCCCCCGTCACCGAAGCCGACATCGCCGTCGATCTGATGCTGCGCGAGCGGCTTAGCCTGGTCGGGCCCGACTATGGCTGGCTGTCGGAGGAGACGGTGGACGAGCCGTCCCGCCTGTCGCGGCGCCGGGTGTGGATCGTCGACCCCATCGACGGCACCCGCGCCTATATGGCCGGGCGCGCGGATTGGTGCGTCGAGGCGGCGCTGGTGGAGGATGGCCGGCCGATCGCCGGCGCGCTGTTCGCCCCGGTCACCAACGAGCTGTTCGTCGCGGTGCTGGGCGGCGGCGCGACGCGCAACGGCCAGCCGATCCACGTTTCGCACACGCGTGCCCTGCCGGGCGCGGTGATTGACGGACCCGCCCCCTGGCTCGCCCATCTCGACCAAAGCGGCAGCTGGCGCCGGGTCGATCGCATCCGCTCGCTGGCGCTGCGCGTCGCCCGGGTGGCCACCGGCGAGCTGGATGCGGCGCTGGCGTCACCGAACGGGAATGATTGGGACCTTGCCGCAGCGGACCTTTTGGTGCACGAAGCAGGCGGACGGCTGACGACGCTCGACGGTCGTCCTCTCGCCTATAACGCGCCGGTGCCGCGGCATGGGGCGCTGGTTTCCGCCGGCAGCCTGCTTCACCCGGCCCTGATGGCCGCGGCGCGCTGACGGCTCCCGAGCACAGGACGCGACCGGAATGCCCGAGACCACCAGTCCCCAGCTTCTGCACCTCGTTTTCGGCGGCGAGCTCGAGAAGATCGACGGCGTGACCTTCAAGGACCTCGACGCGCTCGACGTGGTCGGCGTCTTCCCGAACTACGCCACGGCCCATGCCGCGTGGAAGGCGAAGGCGCAGCAGACCGTCGACCAGGCGCAGACGCGCTATTTCATCGTGCACCTCCATCGCCTGCTGGACCCGGAAGCCAGCGCGAAGACCAGCTGATCGCCGGCCTCCCGCATGTGGCGTCGACTGCGCACCTCTCCGACCGTTCGCACCTTTCTCGGGCGCGGCATGGCATCCTATCTGCGCTTCGTCTGGCGCACGCAGCGCGTGGTGATGGAGCCGGCCAACCTCTATGAGCTGGCCGACGCCCAGCTGCCGATGATCCTCACCTTCTGGCATGGGCAGCATTTCCTCACCCCATTCATCGTCCGGCCCTATCACCGCGCCAAGGTCATGATCTCGCGCAGCGCCGACGCCGACGTGAACGCCATCGCCGCCGAGGCGCTCGGCATCGGCGCGGTGCGCGGCTCGGGCGCGCAGGGGCGCGACTTCCGCACCAAGGGCGGGTTCAACGCCACGCTGGAGATGATCCGCCATCTCGGCGAGGGCACCAATGTCGCGATGACCGCCGACGTGCCGAAGATCTCGCGTGTCGCCGGCCTCGGCGTCGTCACCATCGCCAAGCATTCGGGCCGGCCGATCTACCCGGTCGCCATCGCCACCTCGCGGCGCATCATCGCCCGCAGCTGGGACCGGTCCGCCATTCACCTGCCGTTCGGCCGGGCGGCGGTCGTTGCCGGCGACGGCGTGCGGGTGGCGGCCGATGCCGGGCCGGAGGAACTCGAAGCCGCGCGGCGCGAACTGCAGCGGCAGCTCGAAGTCGCCACGGCGCGCGCCGAGGAACTGGTCGGCCGGCCCGGGGAAGCCCGGGCGCTCGCCGGCAAGGGCGCCGTCGAGGCGCCGACTCCGGCCGGTAAGGGCGCCGTCGAGGCGCCGACTTCCGCCGCAACGGCCGCTGACCACGCGCCCGCCCGCTCCCACAACGGCTAGCGCGCCATGGCCCGCGCCCGCTCTCCCCTCCTTGTCCGCCTTTACCGGACGGCGACCTGGATCGCGACGCCGTTCATCGGCCTGATGCTGGCCCGCCGGCTCAAGCGCGGCAAGGAGGATGGCGCCCGCCTCGGCGAGCGCTACGGCAAGGCCAGCGCGCCGCGCCCGCGCGGTCCGCTGGTGTGGGTGCACGGCGCCAGCGTCGGCGAGATGATCGCCGTCCTGCCGCTGATCGAGCGGCTGCGCGGGCGCGGCTTTCGCGTGCTGTTCACATCGGGCACCCTCACCTCGGCGCGGCTGGCGCAGTCGCGCCTCCCGCCCGACGTGCCGCACCAGTTCGTGCCGCTGGATTCCCCGCTCTTCGTGCGGCGCTTTCTCAAGCACTGGCGGCCCGACCTGGTTCTTCTGGTCGAATCCGAGCTCTGGCCGAACCTGATCATGGAGGTGAATGCGCGCGGCACCCCGCTGGTGCTGGTCAATGCGCGCATGTCGCCCTCCTCCTTCGCCAGTTGGCGGCGCGTGGCCGGCAGCGTCGCGGCGCTGCTGTCCTGCGTCGACCTGTGCCTGGCGCAGGGGCCGGAGGATGGCGAGCGGCTGAAGCAGCTCGGCGCGCCGCGCGTCGTCGCCACCGGCAATCTGAAATTCGACGCGCCGCCGCCCCCCGTCGACATCGCCGCCTTCGACGCGCTGCGCACCGCGACGGCCGGTCGGGTGGTCTTTGTCGCCGCCTCCACCCATCCGGGCGAGGAGGAGATCGTCATCGAGGCGCATCAGCGGCTGGTCAAGGAACTGCCGAACCTGCTCACCGTCATCGCCCCCCGCCATCCCGAGCGCGGCGCCGCGGTGGTGCAGCTGGCGACGGCAGCGGGATGCCCGGCGGTGCTGCGCAGCGACGGCTACCGCCCCGACAAGGGCACCGCCATCTATGTCGCCGACACCATCGGCGAGCTGGGCCTGTTCTACCGGCTGGGCCAGGTGGCGCTGCTCGGCGGTTCTCTGGTGCGCAGAGGCGGGCAGAACCCGATCGAGCCGATCAAGCTCGACACGGCGATCCTGCACGGCCCCAATGTGACGAACTTCAATGCCCTGTATTCCCGCCTCGACGAGGCGGGCGGCGCCGTGCCGGTGACCGATGCCCGCTCGCTCGCGGCTGCCGCCTACATGCTGCTGGCGGATGGCGCCTCGCGCGGGCGTATGATCGCGGCGGGGCAGGCCACGGTGGAGAGCTTCGGCGGCGCGCTGGAGCGCACGCTGGGGGCCATTGATCCCTATCTTGTGCAGATAAGGCTGGAGAGGCACTGAGCTTCATGCGGGCACCGGCCTTCTGGTGGCAACGGCAACACAGCCCGCTGGCAAAGCTGCTGGCGCCGCTGGGCGCGCTGGTGGGCGGGGCGACGCTCGCCCGCATGCGCCAGACGGGGTCCGAGGTCGGCGTGCCGGTGATCTGCGTCGGCAACCCCACCGTGGGCGGCGCCGGCAAGACCCCCACCGTCATCGAGATCGCCCGCCGGCTCTCTTTGCGCGGCCACAAGCCGGCGGTGCTCACGCGCGGCTATGGCGGGCGGCTGAAGGGCCCGGTGCGGGTCGATCCGCTGCTGCACGGCGCCGACGAAGTCGGCGACGAGCCGCTGCTGCTGGCGCGCGCCGCCCCGACCTTCGTCGCCCGGGACCGATTGGCCGGCGCGCAGGCGGCGGCGCAGGCGGGTGCCGACGTGCTGATCATGGATGACGGCTTCCAGAACCCCGCGCTCGCCAAGTCGCTGTCGATCCTCGTCGTGGATGCCGGGGTGGGGGTGGGCAACGGCCTGTGCCTGCCGGCGGGCCCGCTGCGCGCGCCGCTCGCCCCGCAGCTGGAGCGGGCGCAGGCGCTGCTGGTGATCGGCGAGGGTGCGCCCGGCGAGCGCGCCGCCCGCGAGGGCTATGCGGCGGGCGTCGTGGTCCTGCGCGGCCGGCTGGCGCCCGAGGCGCAGGCGGTGGCGCGGCTGTTCGGCAGGCGGGTGCTGGCCTATGCCGGCATTGGACGCCCGGCCAAGTTTTTCGAGACGCTGCGCACGCTGGGCGTGCTGCCGGTGGTGACGCGGGCCTTTCCCGATCACCATGTCTACACGACCGCCGACGTCGAGGAACTCCGCGCACAGGCCGAAGCGCTGGATCTTGTGCTGGTGACCACCGAGAAGGACGCGATGCGCCTCGCCGGAAGCGAGGCGGGCCAGCCCCTCATCGAGGTGTCCGACGTGCTGCCCGTCCGCATGGCGTTGGAGCCGCAGAGCGCCAAGGCGCTGGAGCGGATGATCGGCGGACTGAGAAGCTGAGCCGCGTCCTCAGCGGGGCGCGAGACGAGTGGGAAAGAGCCGGGCGAGCACGGCCTGCGGGCTGGCATAGGCCTCCTGCAGATCGACGCTCCAATAGCGCAGCTCGTCCAGCGGGATCGATTCGCCTGTCACGGCGCACCGCACATAGGTGCCCGGGCGCACGACCCTGAAATCGCCGTCGAGATAGCGGATTTCGGCTTCGCCGGAACTGGGAAAGCGTTCGAAGCGGTTCATGATCCCGCTCCTCCTGTCGGTTCGGTTGGCGCAACAATAAGGACCCGGGGCGGGTGCCGGCAAGCCCGCCGCTCGGGTATAGGCGTAGCGACGTTCAATTATCGAACAAGGTGGGTTGGCGGGCCTCATCCGGCAAGGGCGCGGCGCCCCGGGGTTTTGCCGGTTTGCGGGCAGGGCGGGGCGGCGTCGGCGGAACATCCGGGCCGCGCTCGCTCGCCTGCACGGCCACGCGGCCGTCGCGGAACTCGATGTCCAGCGCGTCGCCGGCAGCGATGCCTTGCGCCGCATGAACTGGGGCGCCCGTCGCGTCGCGGATGACGGCGTAGCCCCGCGCCAGCACCCCCTTGTAGGACAGAGCGGTGAGCAGCTTGGCGGCGGCGTCGAGACGGCCGGCGCGCTCCGTTGCCTGCTGGCGGCGGCAGCGGCGCAGGCGTTCCAGCAGGCCGTCCAGCCGGTCGCGGCCGCGCTCGCGGCGGTCGCGCTGCGACTGGGCGATGAGGCGCAGCCGCGAATCGATCCGCGTCAGGCGCAGGCCATGCCCCGCCGTGTTGGCGCTTAGGCCGCGCGGCAGCCGCGCGCCGACGACGGCGACACGCTCCTGCCGGCGGGCGAGGGCGGAGATCAGCACCTGCGGGGCGAAGCGGCTCTCGGCGCGGGTGAGCCGCAGGCGATGCGCCCCCGCATTGGCTTTCAGCGCACGCGGCAGGCGTTGGCCGGCGATATCGAGCCGCTGGCGCGGCACCGCAAGCACCGCCTCAGCGGAGGGCAGCAGCCGGCCGAGCGCCCGCGCATCGCCGCGCCGCCGGTCCAGCCCGCGCGCAAAGGCGGCGCGCAGCCGCGCATGCAGTTGCGCCACTTCGGCGACGAGGTCGGCCCGCACCGGCACCGCCATCTCGGCCGCCGCCGTCGGCGTCGGGGCGCGCAGATCGGCGGCGAAGTCGATCAGCGTCACGTCGGTCTCGTGGCCGACGGCAGAGATCAGCGGAATGGCGCTTTCCGCCGCCGCCCGCACCACGCTCTCCTCGGAAAAGCCGAGCAGGTCTTCCAGCGAGCCGCCGCCGCGCGCCACGATGATCACGTCCGGGCGGGGGATCGGCCCGCCCGGCACCAGCGCATTGAAGCCGCGAATGGCGGCGCTCACCTCGGCGCCAGACGTGTCGCCCTGCACCCGCACCGGCCACACCAGCACATGGCGCGGGAAGCGGTCGGCGAGCCGGTGCAGGATATCGCGGATCACCGCCCCGGTGGGCGAGGTGACGACGCCGATGACGGCTGGCAGGAAGGGCGGCCGGCGCTTGCGCTCGGCGGCGAACAGACCTTCGGCGGCGAGCCGGTTCTTGCGCTCTTCCAGCATCGCCATGATGGCGCCGGCGCCGGCGAATTCCAGCTGCTCGATGACGATCTGGTAGGAGGACTTGCCGGGAAAGGTGGTGATCCGCCCGATGGCGATCACTTCCAGCCCTTCCTCCGGGCGCACCTTCAGCCGCCCGAACACGCCCTTCCACACCACGGCGTCGAGGCGGGCATTGGTGTCCTTCAGGCTGAAATAGGCGTGGCCCGACGAGTGCGGCCCGCGATAGCCGGAAATCTCGCCGCGCACCCGCACATGGCCGAAGGAATCCTCCACCGTGCGCTTCAGCGCGCCGGAAAGCTCGGAGACGGTCCAGTCGGCGGCGTTGGAGACGGGCGATTCGAGAGGCGTGTCGGGCATGGGGCAGTGATAGTCGCATTTTGGCCGGGCGGGAACGGGGCGGGCTTCGACGTCATCCCGGCCGGAGGCGGAGCCGGAGAGCCGGGATCGCTCTCCGCGGCCCCCCGATCCCGGATCGGCCTGCGGCCGTCCGGGATGACGGCAGCCGGATGATCGCGCCGCGCCCGCGCACCTTGATCGCCGCCCCCGGCCGGCCTAGGTTGCGCCGCCTTTTCAAGCCAACCGCCGGCTCATTTCCATGATCGATCCCGCCTTGCCGCCGCATATGCGCCCCGACAGGTCCTTCCAGGGGCTCATCCTCGCGCTCCACGCCTTCTGGGCGGACAAGGGCTGCGTGGTGCTGCAGCCCTACGACATGGAAGTGGGCGCCGGCACCTTCCACCCCGCCACCACGCTGCGCGCGCTCGGCCCGCTGCCGTGGAAGGCCGCCTATGTGCAGCCCTCGCGCCGGCCCAAGGATGGGCGCTACGGCAAGAACCCCAACCGGCTGCAGCATTACTACCAGTACCAGGTGATCCTGAAGCCTTCGCCGTCCGACCTGCAGGACCTCTACCTCGCCTCACTCTCGGCCATCGGCATCGATCTCAATCTGCACGATGTGCGCTTCGTCGAGGACGATTGGGAGAGCCCGACGCTCGGCGCCTGGGGGCTCGGCTGGGAGTGCTGGTGCGACGGCATGGAGGTCTCGCAGTTCACCTATTTCCAGCAGGTGGCCGGCATCGAATGCGCGCCGGTGGCGGGCGAGCTGACCTATGGGCTGGAGCGCCTCGCCATGTATGTGCAGGGGGTCGAGAACGTCTACGACCTCAATTTCAACGGCCGCGAGGGCGACGAGAAAGTCACCTATGGCGACGTGTTCCTGCAGGCGGAAGAGGAATATTCCCGGCACAATTTCGAGCATGCCGACACCGACATGCTGTTCGACCAGTTCCGCAAGGCCGAGAGCGCGGCGGCGAGATACCTCGAAGCCGGCTGGGAAGATGGCAGCCGCACCCGGCATTTGATGGCGCAGCCTGCCTATGACCAGTGCATCAAGGCCAGCCACGTCTTCAACCTGCTGGATGCGCGCGGGGTGATTTCCGTCACCGAGCGCCAGAGCTACATTCTGCGCGTGCGCGAGCTCGCCAAAGCCTGCGGGGCGGCCTGGCTGGCGACCGCGGCGGGGGGCACGCCCGCGCCCTGATGCCTTTCCCGCCCGCCGGAGCCGCGCCATGTCCAGCATCGACGTCGCGTCCCTTTCCGACGGCCGGCCCGTCGGCACCCTGCCCGCCGGGCCGCGCGCGCTCATCGCCGGGGCGCTCGGCAATGCGCTGGAGTGGTACGACTTCGCCGCCTATGGCTTCCTCGCCGCCATTTTCGCCAGGAACTTCTTTCCCGGCAGCGACGCCTTTGTCGGGCTGATCGCCGCCTTCGGGGTGTTCGCCGCGTCCTTCGTCATGCGCCCGGTCGGCGGCGTCGTGTTCGGCCATATTGGCGACCGCTATGGGCGTCGCCGGGCGCTGTTCATTTCCGCGGGGATGATGACGGGGTCCACCGTCGCCATCGGCCTGCTTCCGACCTACGCCACCCTTGGCGCAGCGGCGCCGCTGCTGTTGCTGCTGCTTCGCCTGCTGCAGGGGCTGTCCATCGGCGGCGAATACACCACCTCGGCGATCTTCCTCGCGGAGAACGCGCCTATGCGCCGGCGCGGGCTGATTGCCTCCTTCGCCGGCTGCGGCGCCTCCGGCGGCACGCTGCTCGGCTCGGCGGTGGGCGCTCTCACCGCGACGGCGATGAGCACGGACGACCTCGTTGCCTGGGGCTGGCGCATTCCGTTCCTGCTGGGCATCCTGCTGGGCGGCTTCACGCTTTATCTGCGCAGCACCTCCACGGGCCAGGATGCCATCGCGCCGGTGCGTCGCCCCGGCCACCTGCCGCTCGTCGAGGCGCTGCGCTCGGACGGGCGCGACATGATCCGCGCGGCGGTGCTGAACCTCACGCTGGGCGTCAGCTTCTACATGCTGTTCGTGTATCTCACGACCTACATGCACCAGGTGGACGGGCTGACCGAGCGCCTGTCGCTGCAGATCAACACCATCAGCATGGTCGTCGTGCTGGTGCTCGCGCCGGTCTTCGCCGCGCTGTCCGACAGGATCGGGCGCAAGCCGGTGATCGTCGCCGGGCTTGCCGGGCTGGTGCTGTTCTCCTGGCCGCTGTTCCGCCTGCTCGATTCTGGCAGCGCTGGATATGCGCTGCTCGGCCAGCTCGGCTTTGCCGTGCTCACCGCCTGCTATGCCGGGCCGATGCCCTGCGCACTGGTGGAGATGTTCCGCCCGGCGACACGCTGCACGGCGCTCTCGCTCAGCTACAATCTCGCCCTCGGAATTGCCGGGGGCACCGCGCCGATGGTCGCGGTCTATCTCGTCGACCGCGAGCAGTACGACATGGGCCCGGCCGTCTATCTCATCGCCGTCGCGGTGCTTTCGCTGGCGGCGGCGCTGACGATGAGGGAGACCCGCGCCGTGCGGCTTTCCTGAACGGACGCCTCCCCTCGCGCGCCGCGACGTGCTAGGGCGTCCCGCGACATTCCCGCAAGGGCGCGCGCCGCAAGGCACCGCCCGCCAGCCACCGCCTGCAGCCGACGTGACGCCATGCCCGATCTCCTGCTCGAACTGTTCTGCGAAGAAATTCCCGCCCGCATGCAGGCCGGCGCGGCGGAGAGCCTGCGCAAGCTCGTCACCGACGCGCTGGTCGAGCGCGGCCTTGTCTATGAGGGCGCCAAGGCGTTCGTCACCCCGCGCCGGTTGGCGCTGGCGGTGCATGGCCTGCCGGCCCAGCAGCCGGACACGCATGAGGAGCGCAAGGGCCCGCGCGTCGGCGCCCCGCAGCCGGCCATCGACGGCTTCCTCAAGGCGGCGGGCCTCGCCTCGCTCGACCAGGCGAGCATCGAGAGCGACCCGAAGAAGGGCGAGTTCTATGTGGCGCGCCTGCACAAGCATGGCCGCGCCACCCCGGACGTGATCGCCGAGATCGTGCCCGCCGTGATCCGCGCCTTCCCCTGGCCGAAGTCGATGCGCTGGGGCAAGGGCTCGTCCAGCCCCACCACGCTGCGCTGGGTGCGCCCGCTGCAATCCATCCTGTGCACCTTCGGCCCCGAGACCGAGGAGCCGGAAGTGGTGGCCTTCGAGGTCGACGGCATCCGCTCGGGCGACACCACGCGCGGCCACCGCTTCCTCTCGGAGGGCACGATCCGCGTGCGCCGGCTGGAAGACTGGATGGCCAAGCTGGAGGCCGCCTTCGTGGTGGTGGACCGCGAGCGCCGCAAGGACATCATCCTCAACGACGCCAAGGACCTCGCCCTCGCGCAGGGGCTGGAGCTGGTGGAGGATGCCGGGCTGCTGGAGGAGATCGCCGGGCTGGTGGAATGGCCCGTCGTGCTGATGGGCGCCTTCGACCCCGCCTTTCTCGACGTGCCGGACGAGGTGATCCGCGCCACCATCCGCGCCAACCAGAAATGCTTCGTGCTGAACGACCCGGCCACCGGGCGGCTCGCCAACCGCTTCATCCTGGTGTCGAACCTCGAAGCCAACGATGGCGGTGCGGCGATCATCGCCGGCAATGAGCGCGTCATCCGCGCCCGGCTGTCGGACGCCAAGTTCTTCTGGGAGACCGACAAGAAGACCAATGCCACCGTGAAGCTGGACGAGCGGCTGGAAAAGTTCGGCAACGTCACCTTCCACGAGAAGCTCGGCTCGCAGCTGGAGCGCATCCGCCGCATCGCCGCGCTGGCGAAGACGCTGGCGCCATTGGTCGGCGCCGATCCGGAGCTGGCCGAACAGGCGGCGCTCTACGCCAAGAGCGATCTGCGCACCGAAGTGGTGGGTGAATTCCCCGAGGTGCAGGGGCTGATGGGCAAGTACTACGCCCGTCTGGAAGGCCTGCCCGAGGACATCGCGCTCGCGGCGGAAGAGCACTACAAGCCGCAGGGCCCGACCGACCGCGTGCCCATCGCCCCGGTCTCGGTCGCCGTGGCGCTGGCCGACAAGCTCGACACGCTGGTCGGCTTCTGGGCCATCGACGAGAAGCCGACCGGCTCCAAGGACCCCTACGCCCTCCGCCGCGCCGCGCTGGGCGTGGTGCGGATCGTGCTGGAGAACCGTCTGCCCTTGAAGCTGCGTGTGATTATTCGCGAAGCTTTGGCCGCACGCACCCATGTTCTCCACTCACAGACCGGTACGGACGGTTCTTACGAGCTGGGACTCAATTTCTACATTGGTGATCACAGAATTGCGTCGTCTCTTATCTCGAAGAAGGATGCTCCGTTTTCTTTTGAAGAAGAAAACGAGGAGATTTCGAAATTTCGCGCTTTCCATGAGAACAGGATCGCAGACGACCTCCTTTCCTTCTTCGCCGACCGCCTGAAGGTCCATCTTCGCGAGGCCGGTGCCCGCCACGATCTGGTCGATGCCGTCTTCGCCCTTCCCGGCCAGGACGACCTCCTGCTCGTCGTGAAGCGGGTCGAGGCGCTGGGGCGGTTCCTCGCCACCGAGGACGGCCGGAACCTGCTCGCCGGCACTAAGCGCGCGGCGAACATCCTGCGCATCGAGGAGAAGAAGGACGGCGTCACCTATGAAGGCGGCGTCGATATCGTTCTGCTGCACGAGCCGGAGGAGCGTGCGCTGGCCGATGCCATCGCCGCCCTCGGCCCGCAGATCGAGGCGGCGCTGGCGCGGGAGGATTTCGAGGCCGCCATGACACTGCTCGCCGGGCTGCGCGCGCCGGTGGACGCCTTCTTCGAGAGGGTGACGGTGAACGCGTCGGAACCCGCGCTGCGGGTCAACCGCCTGCGCCTGCTCGCCGACATCCGCGCCGCCACCCGCGCCATCGCCGATTTCGAGCGCATCGAGGGGTAGGGCGCCGCCGGGCTCTTTACACCGTCATCCCGGAACGGCCGCAAGGCCGTCTGCGGGATCGCGTGCTGTCTTGCCTTCCCGTGCGCGTCGCCCCACACCGTCATCCCGGCTCTCCGGCTTCGCCTGCGGCCGGGATGACGGTGTGGGGCGAGGGAAGGTGGATGGCCGGGTCACGTAAGGGGATGACGGCCGTTGGACCAACGAGGTGAACGGCCTCGCCGCCCCCCGCTTGCGCAGACCCAAGGGCGGAACCATCCGGCGTGCGGCGGCTTATGTCGTTACCATTCAGCGGAGCGTCCCATGGACATCAACATCATCGCAATCCAGCCGATCGTCGCACTGGTCGCCGGCATCCTCATCCTCCTGATGCCGCGCCTTCTCTCCTACATCGTCGCCATCTACCTCATCTTCATCGGCGTCACCGGCCTGCTCGGCACGGGCGGACTCGAAAATCTCGGCCAGCGCCTCGGCATCTAGGCCTTGATGAAGCGCCATGCCCGGGGCCCGGGCATGGCTGGGTTCGGGCATGGCTGGGTTCGGGGAGAGCGAGCGCGTCAGCGCGGCTCGCTTCCGCGCATGGCGTCGACGCTCAGCGGGCCGGGGCCGGCGAAGGTCAGGAAGAAGAATACGAAGCAGTACAGCGCCGCCAGTTCGCCGCCATTCACCAGCGGGAAGAAGTTCTGCGGCGCGTGCACCATGAAATAGGCCACCGCCGTCATGCCCGAGAGGATGAAGGCGGTCGGGCGCGAGAACAGCCCGATCAGCAGCAGCGCGCCGCCGACCAGTTCGATGATGCCGGCGATGCCGGGCGGCGAGGTGAGGCTGACCCCGCTCATCTGGGTCGCCGGGAAGCCAAGAACCTTGGTCGTGCCGTGCTGGAGCAGCAGCAGCGCGGAGGCGATGCGCAGCAGGCTGAGGACATAGGGGGTATAGCGGGTCAAAGTGCCAATCATGGAAGGTGCCTCTCGGGCTCATGGGTTGCCGGCCGGCGGAGCCTGCCTCAACCGTCGCGCTGCGGCAATCGGGTGGGGGCCGCTACCATCGGTGCATGGCACAAAGTTCATGACGCAGCTGCGAATGATGGATTGAAGGAAAGACCTCAAAACGCTAGACCAAGAGTGGGAAAAGCGCCGTGTCCTTTTGCAGGGTGCGGCTCAACCTGTTGGCGTTGCGTATATTTCAGCCACGGCTGAATTTCCATCAGGGCGTCGGGGCTCTCTTCCGCCTCAGCCAAAAGGGCATCTGCAATGACGAAATGGGTCTACACTTTCGGCGACGGCACCGCGGAAGGCGCCTCGCAGATGCGCGATCTGCTGGGCGGCAAGGGCGCCAACCTCGCGGAAATGTCGAATCTCGGCCTGCCGGTGCCTCCCGGCTTCACCATTTCGACCGAGGTGTGCACCTATTATTACGCCAATGGCAACGTCTACCCCGACAGCCTGAAGGGCGATGTCGACGCCGCGCTCGCCCATGTCGGCCAGCTCGCCGGGCGCACGTTCGGCGACCCCGCCAACCCGCTGCTGGTTTCCGTGCGCTCGGGCGCCCGCGCCTCCATGCCCGGCATGATGGACACGGTGCTCAATCTCGGGCTGAACGACGTGACGGTAGAGGCCGTGGCGGCTTCGTCCGGCGATGCCCGCTTCGCCTATGACAGCTACCGCCGCTTCATCCAGATGTATTCCAACGTGGTGCTGGATTTCCCCCATCACCATTTCGAGGAGGTGCTGGACGCCTTCAAGGGCGACCAGGGCTACAGCCTCGACACCGATCTCCATGCCGATGACTGGAAGGAAATCGTCGCCCGCTACAAGGCGCTGGTGCTGCACGAGCTCGGCAGCCCCTTCCCGCAGGACCCGCACGACCAGCTCTGGGGCGCCATCGGCGCGGTGTTCGGCTCGTGGATGAACCAGCGCGCCATCGTCTATCGCCGGCTGAACCAGATCCCCGAGAGCTGGGGCACGGCGGTGAACGTGCAGGCCATGGTGTTCGGCAATATGGGCGAAACCTCCGCCACCGGCGTCGCCTTCACCCGCAACCCCTCCACCGGCGAGAACGCGCTCTATGGCGAGTTCCTCATCAACGCCCAGGGCGAGGATGTGGTGGCCGGTATCCGCACGCCGCAGAACATCACCGAGGTCGCGCGCATCGGTGCCGGCTCGGACAAGCCCTCCATGGAGAAGGCGCTGCCGGAGGTCTATACCGAGTTCGTCCGCATCGCCGGCGTGCTGGAGGGCCATTACCGCGACATGCAGGACCTCGAATTCACCGTCGAACGCGGCAAGCTGTGGATGCTGCAGACCCGCTCGGGCAAGCGCACCGGCAAGGCCTCGCTGCGCATCGCGGTGGAACTCGCCCATGACGGGGTGATCACCCGCGAGGAGGCGATCGGCCGCGTCGATCCTGCCGCGCTGGACCAGCTGCTGCACCCGATGCTCGATCCCAAGGCCGACAAGAAGGTCATCGGCTCCGGCCTGCCGGCCTCGCCCGGCGCGGCTTCCGGCGAGATCGTGTTCTCCGCCGATGAGGCCGAGCTGCTGAAGACGCAGGGGCGCAAGGTCATTCTGGTGCGGATCGAGACCTCGCCGGAAGACATTCACGGCATGCACGCCGCGCAAGGGATTCTCACCACACGCGGCGGCATGACCTCGCACGCCGCCGTGGTGGCGCGCGGCATGGGCAAGCCCTGCGTCTGCGGCGCCGGCACCATCCGCGTTGACTATGCCGCCGGCACGCTCACCTCGGGCGGGGTTACGCTGAAGAAGGGCGACATCCTCACCATTGACGGCGCCACCGGCCAGGTGATCGCCGGCGCGGTGCCGACCCTGCAGCCGGAGCTTTCCGGCGAGTTCGCCACGCTGATGGGCTGGGCCGACGGCGTGCGCCGCCTGAAGGTGCGCGCCAATGCAGAGACCCCGCTCGATGCCCGCACCGCCAAGAATTTCGGTGCAGAGGGCATCGGCCTGTCGCGCACCGAGCACATGTTCTTCGAGGGCGACCGCATCCGTTCCGTGCGCGAAATGATTCTCGCAGATGATGAGAAGGGCCGCCGCGCCGCACTCTCCAAGCTGCTCGCTGCCCAGCGCTCGGATTTCCAGCAGCTGTTCGAGATCATGGACGGGCTGCCGGTGACGATCCGCCTGCTCGACCCGCCGCTGCACGAATTCCTGCCGCACACCGATGCCGACATCGCCGAGGTGGCGCAGGGGCTCGGGGTGAGCGCCGCCAAGCTGGCCGCCCGCAAGCGGGAATTCGACGAGTTCAACCCGATGCTCGGCTTCCGTGGCTGCCGCCTCGCCATTGCCTTCCCGGAAATCGCCGAGATGCAGGCGCGCGCCATCTTCGAGGCGGCGGTGGCCGCCGAGAAGACCACCGGCAAGAAGGTGGTGCCGGAGATCATGGTGCCGCTCATCACCGGCAAGCGCGAGTTCGATCTCGTCAAGCACGACATCGACACGGTGGCGAAGCAGGTGGAAAGCGAGACCGGGGTGACGCTGGAATATCAGGTCGGCACGATGATCGAGCTGCCGCGCGCCGCGCTGATGGCGGGCGAGATCGCGGAAACCGCCGAGTTCTTTTCCTACGGCACCAACGACCTCACCCAGACCACCTACGGCATCTCGCGCGACGATGCCGGCACGTTCCTCGGCACCTACATCGCCAAGGGCATCTTCGCCGTGGACCCCTTCGTGTCGATCGACACCGAGGGCGTGGGCGAACTGGTGAAGATCGCCACCGAGCGCGGCCGCGCGGTGCGCCCCAAGCTCAAGCTCGGCATTTGCGGCGAGCATGGCGGCGACCCGGCCTCGGTCGCCTTCTGCGAGGAGGTCGGGCTCGACTATGTCTCGTGCTCGCCCTTCCGCGTCCCCATCGCCCGCCTGGCGGCCGCCCAGGCCGCGCTGAAAGTGCAGGCCGCCAGCCAGGCGTGAGGGGTCGGCTTCTGACCGCCGCTCCGCAAAACCCGTCATTCCGGACGCCGCGCAGCGGTGATCCGAGATCGCGCGCAGGATTAAGAGCACGCCACCTTCGCGCGATCCCGGACAGGACCTGACGGTCCTTCCGGGATGACGGTCTGTTATGGCCGCAGCCGATTCCGAGAACAGTACCAGTATCGACCGCACCCGAAGCGCGCGGCTCAATTTCCCGTCTTGACTTAGAGCGCGCTCGAACCCCTAGCCTTCGCTGCGTCGTGGCGAAAAGGGCGATCATGAAGATCGGGGAACTGGCCAAGCAGTCGGGATTGTCGGTCCATACCATCCGCTATTACGAGCGGATCGGGCTGCTGCCCTACGCCGACCGGGACCGTTCGAGCCAACGCGATTACGACGCATCGATCCTGGTCTGGATCACCTTCCTCGGCCGTCTCAAGACGGTGGGGATGCCGATCCGTGACATGCTGCGCTACGCAGCCTTGCGGGAACGCGGCGTCGAAACCGAAGCCGAGCGGCGCCTTTTGCTGCAACAGCACCGGGAGCGCGTGGCTCTTCATCTGGCCGAACTGCAAGACTGCCTTCTGGTCCTCGACACCAAGATCGCCGGCTATGCTGGCTCGGAGCAGAGGATGAAGGATTATGACGCAACACCACCGCAGCGCAGACGAAAGCCGGCTGGAACGCGGGCGGCGCGCCCTCGCGGAGATTGACGGCGAGGCCGGCGAAAAGGTCGTCGCCGCGCTCAAAGACATCGCCCCCGATTTCGCGACCTATGTCATCGAGTTCCCATTCGGCGACATCTATTGCCGTCCCGGCCTCGATCTTCGCGCGCGCGAGATCGCGACGGTCGCCGCGCTGACCGCGATGGGCAACGCCGCTCCGCAGCTGAAGGTGCATATCGCGGCCGCTCTGAATGTCGGCCTGTCTCGGGAGGAAATCACCGAGATCATCATGCAGATGGCGGTCTATGCCGGCTTCCCCGCCGCGCTTAACGGCCTTTTCGCCGCGCAGGAGGTATTTGAGCAGAAACGCGCCGCAGTGAAGGTGGGATAAGTGGCAAGTGCCCCGCTGTTCCGCCATGCCCGGGCGTGACCCGGATATCCACGCTGGAGCAGGTGGGCCGCTCACCCGCCCTTCGCCGCCGCCTTTAGCCGGTACAGCGCTTCCAGGGCCTCGCGCGGGGTCATCTCGTCGGGGTGGAAGCCGTCCAGCGCGGTCTTGATCGCCGCCGCCACCGGGTCGGCCTTGGCTACCGGGGCCGCAGGGGGCGGCGCGCGGTTCAAGGCGGCGAAGAGCGGGAGGTCGTCGAGAATGCGCTGGGTGGGAGCGGCGCGGTCGGCGGACTCCAGCTCGGTGAGCACCGCGCGGGCGCGCTCCACCACCGCGTGCGGCAGGCCGGCCAGCTTGGCCACCTGGATGCCGTAGGACCGGTCGGCGGCGCCCGGCACCACCTCGTGCAGGAAGATCACGTCGCCCTCCCACTCCTTCACCTTCACCGTCGCGTTGACGAGGCGGGAGAGGCGCTGGGAGAGCGCGGTGAGCTCGTGGAAATGCGTGGCGAACAGGCCGCGGCAGCGGTTGCTCTCGTGCAGGTGCTCCAGGCTCGCCCAGGCGATGGACAGGCCGTCAAAGGTCGCCGTGCCGCGCCCGATCTCGTCGAGGATAACCAGCGAGCGCTCCGTCGCCTGGTTGAGGATGGCGGCGGTCTCCACCATCTCGACCATGAAGGTCGAGCGCCCGCGCGCCAGGTCGTCCGCCGCGCCGACGCGGGAGAACAGCCGGTCGATCACCCCAAGCCGAGCTGCGCGTGCCGGCACGAAGGCGCCGGCCTGGGCGAGGATGGCGATCAGCGCGTTCTGCCGCAGGAAGGTCGACTTGCCCGCCATATTGGGGCCGGTGACCAGCCAGATGCGCCCAGCGCGGGCGCCATCCGGCGGCGACAGCTCGCAATCATTGGCGACGAAAGGCCCGCCATCCCGCCGCAGCGCCTGCTCCACCACCGGGTGGCGCCCGCCCTCGATGCGGAAATCGAGCCCATCATGGACCTCGGGGCGCACATGGCGCTCGTCCACCGCCAGCTTGGCGAGGCCGGCGGTGACGTCGATCACCGCCAGCGCCTCGGCACAGGCGCGGATGGCCTCGGTCTGGCCCATCACCGCGACGACCAGTTCGTCGAACAGGCGCTGCTCCAGCGCCAGCGCCCGCTCGCCGGCGCTGGAAATCTTCGCCTCCAGCTCGGCCAGCTCGGTGGAAGTGAAGCGCATCGCGCCCGCCATGGTCTGGCGGTGCAGGAAAATCGCGTCGAAGGGCGGCTCGCGCAGCCGGTCGGCATTCTGCTGGCTCACCTCGACGAAATAGCCGAGCACCGCATTGTGCCGGATCTTGAGGGCACGGACTCCCGTCTCCTCGACATAGCGCCGCTCCAGCGCCGCCACTACGCGCCGGCTCTCGTCGCGCAAAGCCCGGGTGGCGTCGAGTTCTTCCGCATAGGCCGGGCGGATGAAGCCGCCGTCGCGGCGGTTGAGTGGCAGCTCGTCGTCGAGCGCCGCAGTCAGCGTCGCCGCCAGCGCCGGGTCGACGTCGGCGAGCGCAGCGGCGGCGGCGGTGAGCTCGTCCGGCGCCGGCGACGCCGCGATGAGCGCGGAAATCGCCATGCCCTCACCCAGCCCCCGGCCGATGGCGGCGAGGTCGCGCGGGCCGGCGCGCCCCAGCGACACCCGCGAGAGGGCGCGGGCGAGGTCCGGGGTGCCGGCGAGCCGCTCGCGCAGCTGGGCGCGCAGGCTGGTCTCCTCGACCAGGCACTCCACCGCGTCAAGCCGGTCGGCCACGCGCCTGGGGTCGGTCAGCGGCTCGGCGAGGCGGCGGGCCAGCAGGCGCGCGCCGGCTGAGGTGACGGTGCGGTCCACCGCCGCGCACAGGCTGCCGGTGCGCTCGCCCGTGGTGGTGCGCAGGATTTCGAGATTCGCCCGCGTCGCCGGGTCGATGATCATCGCCTCTGTGGAAGCCTCGCGCTGCGGCCGGCTGAGCGGCGGGCGGGCGCCGAGCTGGGTGCGCTCGATATAGGCGACGATGGCGCCGGCGGCGGCCAGCTCGGCGCGCGAGAAGGTGCCGAAGGAATCGAGCGTCGCCACCTGGAAGAAGCCGGCGATGCGCCGCTCGGCCGTCGCGCCGTCGAAGCTCTCCTTCGGCAGGGGGGTCACGGCGGGCAGGTCGCGCCAAATCGGGCGCAGCTCGGCCTCGTCATAGACGGCGTCGGCCACCAGCAACTCCGCCGGCTCGATGCGGGCGAGGTCGGCGGATAGCCTTGTGCTGTCGGTCTCGGCGACGCGGAAGGAGCCGGTGGAGATGTCGGCGAAAGCGAGGGCATAGACATAGCCGTCGCCTTCCTCAATGGCGCCGCCCTTTACCCGGGCGAGGCTCGCCAGCACGTTTTCGCGCCGCGCGTCGAGCAGCGCGTCCTCGGTGAGGGTGCCGGGGGTGACGAGGCGGATGACGTCGCGCTTGACCACGCTCTTGGGGCCGCGCTTCTTCGCCTCGGCGGGCGGCTCCATCTGCTCGCACACCGCGACGCGGTAGCCGGCCGCGATCAGCTTGTGGAGATATTCCTCGGCGCGGTCCACCGGCACGCCGCACATGGCGATGTCCTCGCCCTGGTGCTTGCCGCGCTTGGTGAGCACGATGCCGAGCGCGCGCGCGGCGATCTCGGCATCCTCCAGGAACAGCTCGTAGAAATCGCCCATGCGGTAGAACAGCAGGCTGCCCGGATTGGCAGCCTTGATCTCGATGTACTGCGCCATCATCGGGGTGACGCGCTCGGCGTCGGCTGCCGACTTGGGCGCGGTGGTGTTCACGGGCTGATCCATAGAGGGACGCTGGCAGAGGCAGGGGCGGCGTTTCAAGCGCCACGGCCGGTTATCCCCTCACTGTTTCGCAGGAAGGCGCTTTCTGTCGCCCGGAGGGCTCATCCGGGCGGAACAGCGTCAGAGCGCAATGCCGCGCAGCGCTTCGGGGTCCATCAGCCCCATCAGCCGTCCGGCGGCGGCGCGGGCGAAGCGCAGGGTCAGCGCCTTGCGGGTGGCGCCCGGCATCGGGTGGTGCGGCGCCTCGCGCACCAGCCCGGCGCCGAACGGGTCGGCGACAAGAATGCCGGTGTCCTCGGGCAGGATGTGAAGCGGGAAGTCCGGCCCGACGGCGAAGAACAGCCGGTCGCTGTGCAGGCGGTAATCCGTCCATTTGCGGTCCGTGCGGAAGTCGTTGACCGACGACTTGATCTCGATCACCCACACCTCGCCGCGCATGTCGAGGGCGGCGATATCCGCCCGCCTTCCCGAGGCGAGGCAGAATTCCGGCACGCCAACGAGGCCCCGCGCCGCGAGGTAGCGCATGGCGCCGCGCTGGATGCCGCGGGCGGTCTCGGACTGGCGCCCGTCCGGGGGCAGCACCAGGTCGGGCAGGATGAGGTCGGAAAGGGCCGTGTCGCTCATTCCCGTACTCTATCCGTTCTCCCCGCCGCGAGGAAAGGGGTCGCGCGCGGTCTCGATGGCGGGCGCGTCCTCGCCGCGCGAGAAGGGCGGCAGCTCGGCGCCGGCCAGCGGCGTCGCCGGCGGAGGCGGGGCTGCGCCATCATGCAGGCGCCGCACCACGGCGAAGGCGCAGATCAGCGCCGCCACGCCGAAAGCGACCGAGCCGAGCGCCTGGCCGGCGATCACGCCCTCCACGCCATACCAGCGCCCGCCGAGCCAGACGAAGGGAATGGTGCCGAGCGTCGCCCGTCCCCAGTTGAACAGGGTGGAGAGCAGCGGCGCGCCGAGATTGTTGAAGGCGGCATTGGCGACGAAGAGCGCGCCGAAGAACACATAGGCGCCGGCCGCGTACAGGCAGAAGAACTCCACCAGCGCCACGCCTTCCTGCGACAGGCCGAACACGCCGGCGATGGGCTGGCGGGCGAGCGCCAGCAGCAGCCAGACCCCGAGCACATAGCCGACCGTCAAGGTGAGGCTGTCGCGCACGGTCTGCCGCACGCGGTCATAGCGTCCGGCGCCGACATTCTGGCCGATCACCGGGCCGATGGCGCCGGTGAGCGCGAAGAGCGGGCCGAAAGCCACCGGGATCAGCCGCCCGATCACCGCCCAGGCCGCCACCGAGGCGTCGCCATGCGGCGCGAGGGCGTGGGTGACATAGGCATTGCCGACCGGGGTGGCGATATTGGTGAGGATCGCCGGCACGGCGATGGCGGAGAGCGGGCCGAGATCGGCGAGGAAGCCGGCAAGGCTGGGGCGCGAGGCCAGCTTATGGATGCGGATCACCGCGTTGAGGCCATAGGCGGCCATCACCACCCGGGCGATCACGGTCGCAATGGCCGCGCCTTCCACGCCAAGGCCGAGGCCGAGGATCAGCACCGGGTCCAGCACGGCGGTGGCGAGCCCGCCCGACAGCGTGACCCACATGGAGCGGCGGGCATCGCCGATGCCGCGCAGCGTGCCGGACGCCGCCATGCCGATGCCGAGCAGCGGCGTCGACGGCAGCACGATGAGCAGGAAGCTGCGCGCCAGTTCCAGCGTGCGGCCGGTAGCGCCGAGCAGTGCCAGCATCGGGCCGAGCAGGGGCAGCATGATCGCCGTCATCAGGCCGGTGGCGAGCGCCATATAGATCAGCGACGAGGTCGAGAGCCGGCGTCCATTGTCGATCCGCCCGCCGCCTATGGCGCGCGAGACCAGCGCCGAGCCGCCGATCATCACGCCGATGCCGACCGAGGTGGTGAAAAACATCACCGTGCCGGCATAGCCGATGGCCGCCGCCAGTTCCTCCTCGCCGAGCAGCGAGATGTAGAACAGGTTCAGCAGGTCGACGACGAACACCGCGACCAGGCCGATCGAGCCGGCCGCCGTCATGGTCGCGACATGGCGCATCGTCGAGCCTTCGACGAAGCGTGCCTTGAGCGGGCGGTTGCGCGGAGCGGGCGTGTCCATGCGCAGCATATGGCATGCGCAGGTGGCGCCGGACAGGCTGTGCGGCGCAAGCACGTGCTTGCATGCCCGCCCGCGTCTGCGTCACCTGCGTGACACAAGGCGATGATTGAGAAGCGTCATTGAAATCGGCTAGAAGGGCACTCCTCCTTCCGGCCGCTCTCGCGGCCACGCGCCTGTCTCACCCCTGCTCGCGTGCGAACGGACCCGCCAATGACTGCTGAGACCATCGACGACCACACCAAGGCCCGCGTGCTGGTGCAGGCCCTGCCGCACATGCAGCGCTATGACGACGCCGTCATCGTGGTGAAATATGGCGGCCACGCCATGGGCGACGAGCAGGTGGCGCGCGACTTCGCGCAGGACATCGTGCTGCTCGAGCAATCCGGCGTGAACCCGGTGGTGGTGCATGGCGGCGGGCCGCAGATCGGCGCCATGCTCGCCAAGCTCGGCATCAAGTCGGAATTCGCCGCCGGGCTGCGCATCACCGACAAGGCCACCGTCGAGATCGTCGAGATGGTGCTGGCGGGCTCGATCAACAAATCGCTCGTCGGCTTCATCAACGAGGCCGGCGGCAAGGCGCTGGGCCTGTCCGGCAAGGACGGCAACATGGTCGTCGCCTCCAAGGTGACGCGCTCGGTGCGCGATCCCGATTCGAACATCGAGCAGGTGATCGACCTCGGCTTCGTCGGCGAGCCGGAGACGGTGGACACCACGGTGCTCGACCAGATCCTCGGCCGCGAGCTGATTCCCGTCCTTGCCCCCGTCGCCACCGGCAAGGGCGGCGGCACCTTCAACGTAAATGCCGACACCTTCGCCGGCGCCATTGCCGGCGCACTGGACGCCAAGCGGCTGCTGCTGCTCACCGACGTGCCCGGCGTGCTCGACCGCGACAAGAAGCTCATCAAGGAGCTGACCATCGCCCAGGCGCGCGCGCTCATCGCCGACGGCACCATTTCCGGCGGCATGATCCCGAAGGTCGAGACCTGCATCTACGCGCTGGAGCAGGGTGTCGAGGGGGTGGTGATCCTCGACGGCAAGGTGCCGCATGCGGTGCTGCTGGAACTGCTGACCGACCATGGCGCCGGCACGCTGATCACGCGGTAGTCCCAACGTCGCGTGACGCTGGATCCACGTCATCCCCGGGCTTGTCCCGGGGATCCACGGCTTCGGCGAGGCGCACGGGCACGAAAGTCGTGGATGGCCGGGCCAAGCCCGGCCATGACGGCTCTGAAGCCCCGTGGCGATGCGGCTTGCGGAGAGTGTTCCAATCGGCGCTCGCCCCGCCGCGCGGTCTTCGCTATGGAGGAGGTCATGACGACGCCCCCCCGAGACCTCCCCGCCACGCCCGTCGATTTCTCCCACGTCGACACCTGGGTGTTCGACCTCGACAACACGCTCTACCCGCCCGGCCTCGACCTGTGGCGGCAGATCGACATGAAGATGCGCGCCTATATCGCGGACTTCCTCGGCCTGACGCTGGACGAGGCGTTCGCGCTGCAGAAGGGCTATTACCGGAAATACGGCACCTCGCTGCGCGGGCTGATGATCGAGCACGCCATGGACCCGGACGACTTTCTCGCCCATGTCCACGCCATCGACCTTGCCAGCCTGGACGCCGCCCCCGCGCTCGGCGAAGCGCTCGGCGCGCTGCCGGGGCGCAAGCTGATCTACACAAACGGCTCGCGCGGCCATGCCGACCAGGTGTTGGCCAAGCTCGGCATTTCCGAGCATTTCGCCGACGTGCACGACATCGTCTCCTCCGAATTCCACCCCAAGCCGCACGAGATCGCCTATCGCGGCTTCCTGCAGCGCTTCGATGTCGACCCGACCCGCGCGGCGATGTTCGAGGACCTCGCGCGCAATCTCGAAGTGCCGGCGCAGCTCGGCATGCGCACCGTGCTGGTGGTGCCGCCCGGCCTCGCCGTGAACCCCGCCGACCGCGAGGCATGGGAGCATGAGGGCCGCGACGGCGACCATATCGACGTGGTGACGGAAGACCTGACCGCCTTCCTGAACAGCCTGAGGGGCGGCTGACACCACTCGACCGTTGACAGAAGCGGCGCGCGCCCGGACAAGACCCGCGTACAGCGGAGAGTGACATGTCGAGCCAGCTTCAGAGCATCATCGAGACCGCCTTCGACAACCGGGCCGAGATCAATTTCGAGACCGGCGGCGAGATCCGCCACGCGGTGAACGAGGCGCTGGGCCTTCTCGACGCCGGCACGGCGCGCGTGGCCGAGCCGGGTGCGGACGGCAACTGGAGCGTCAACCAGTGGCTCAAGAAGGCGGTGCTGCTCTCCTTCCGCCTCAACGACATGACCGCCATTCCCGGCGCCCCCGGCGGCGCCCATTGGTGGGACAAGGTGCCCTCCAAGTTCGAGGGCTGGGGCGAGGGCGAGTTCCGTGCCGCCGGCTTCCGCGCCGTGCCGGGCGCGATTGTCCGCCGCTCGGCCTTCATCGCGCCGAATGTGGTGCTGATGCCGTCCTTCGTGAATCTCGGCGCCCGCGTCGATGCCGGCTCCATGGTCGACACCTGGGCGACGGTCGGCTCCTGCGCGCAGATCGGCAAGAACGTGCATCTCTCTGGCGGCGTCGGCATTGGCGGCGTGCTGGAGCCGCTGCAGGCCGGCCCGGTCATCATCGAGGATGACTGCTTCATCGGCGCGCGCTCGGAAGTGGTCGAGGGCGTCATCGTGCGCCGGGGCTCGGTGCTCTCCATGGGCGTGTTCATTTCGGCCACCACCAAGATCGTCGACCGCGCCACCGGCGAGATCTTCGTCGGCGAAGTGCCGGCCTATTCGGTCGTGGTGCCCGGCGCGCTGCCCGGCAAGCCGCTGCCCGACGGCACGCCCGGCCCCTCGCTCTATTGCGCGGTGATCGTCAAGCGGGTGGACGAGCAGACCCGTTCCAAGACCTCGATCAACGAGCTGCTGCGGGATTGAGCGGCGGTTCCTCGCGCTCCCGCTTGACCGTCATCCCGGCCGAAGCGTAGCGAAGAGCCGGGATCGCGCGTGGCAGCCGGGGCATGCCGTCGGCGTGCGATCCCGGATCGGCCTGTGGCCGTCCGGGATGACGATGAGAGGAACATGCATGACCACCCCCGCTGCCCTCTCCCAACCTTCCGCCGACCCCGTCGAGATCCTGCGCACGCTCATACGCTGCCCCTCGGTGACGCCGCACGAGGGCGGCGCGCTGGCCTATCTCGACGCCGTGCTGTCCAATGCCGGCTTCGCCACCCACCGGGTGACGCTGACCGGCCCGGACACACCGGATGTGGAGAATCTCTACGCCCGCTTCGGCACGCGCGGTCCCAATCTGTGCTTCGCCGGCCATACCGACGTGGTGCCGCCCGGCAATGCCGAGAACTGGCGCTTTCCCCCCTTCGAGGGGGCGATCCAGGACGGGCTGATCTATGGAAGGGGCGCGGTCGACATGAAGGGCGGCGTCGCCGCCTTCATCGCCGCCGGGCTGGATTTCGCCCGCGCCCATGGCCATGACCCCAATCACGCCGATCTGCCGGGCTCGATCTCCTTCCTGCTCACCGGTGACGAGGAAGGCCCGGCCATCAACGGCACCGAGAAGCTGCTGCGCTGGCTGGCGGACCGCGATGAGCGCATTGACCATTGCGTGCTCGGCGAGCCGACCTCGCGCGCGGAGCTGGGCGACATGGTGAAGATCGGCCGGCGCGGCTCGCTCTCCGGCACGCTCACCGTGCTGGGCCGGCAGGGCCATGTGGGCTACCCACATCTTGCCGAAAACCCCATCCCCGGCATGGTGAAGCTGCTCGCGGGCCTGAAGGCCGAGCCGCTCGACAGCGGCAACGTGCATTTTCAGGCCTCGAACCTCGAAGTCGTGTCGGTCGATGTCGGCAACCCGGCGTTCAACGTCATTCCAGCGCAGGCGCGAGCGCGCTTCAACATCCGTTTCAACGATCTGTGGACACCGGAGACGCTCGCCGCCGAAATCGAGCGCCGCATGGTGGCGGCGGCCGGCAACGAGGTGCGGTTCGAGCTGGCCTTCGAGGCACGCTCTTCCGACAGCTTCCTCACCGCGCCGGGCGACTTCGTCGACCTTGTCGTCGACGCGGTCGAGGCGACCACCGGCCGGCGGCCGGAGCTCTCCACCACGGGGGGCACGTCCGATGCGCGCTTCATCAAGGATTACTGCCCGGTGGTCGAGTTCGGGCTGGTCGGCACCACCATGCATGCGGTGGACGAATCGACCCCGGTCGACGAGGTTGCGGCGCTCGCCCGCGTCTATGCCGCCATGATCGAACGCTATTTCGCGGCTTTCGGGCGCTGAGTGCGGGCTGTCGGGCTATTTGCTCTGCAGCCCCGGCGACAGGGCGTTGACCCGCGACGAGCTGTTGACGTCGGTCGAATAGACGTCGACCTGCACGCCGCCGCTGATCTTCACGCAGGTGGACGAGCCTGCCAGCCGGGTGAAACCGGCGCCGTAGCTGGCACAGGCCGGATCGGACGTAGCGTCCGCCTGTCCCGGCTTCCGGCCGGGGCCGGTGGCCTGCGCCGCCGCCGGCAGGGTGGCGAAGGTCGTCGCGCCGGCGAGAACCAAGGCGAGGGTGCTGTAGCGCAGGCGCGTGCGCCCGGTTTCTGCCATCCTGCTCATGATTCCCCTCGCCGCCTGCCGCATCGCATCGGACTTTCCGACGCGAATGCGGCTCCAATCGGGCCATTGGGGGCGGTCGTCAAGGTAACGCGCGAAAGCCGCTAGGATGACAGCGATTCGTCCCGCCGGAGCCGCCAACATGCCGAACACCCTCCGACCCGTGCTAGCGACCAGTGCTGCCGTGTTTCGCGATGGCCGGGTGCTGCTGGCGCGGCGCGGCCGCGAACCCTCGCGCGGCCTGTGGACGCTGCCGGGAGGCCGCGTGGAGCCCGGCGAAACGCTGGCGGCTGCTGCGGCACGCGAGGTGATGGAGGAGGTCGGCGTCACGTGCCATGTGCTCGGTGTCGCCGGCGCGCTGGATATACTCCAGCGCGATCCGGCCGGCGCGCTGGTCGGCCATTTCGTCGTGGTGAGCCACGCCGCGCGCTGGGTCGGCGGCGAGCCGGCCATCGGCCCCGAGGCGGAGGAAGTCGGCTGGTTCCTTCCCGCGGCGCTGCCGCCGGAGACGACGGAGGGGCTCGCCGGCATCGTCGAGGCGGCCTATCTCCTGGCGCGCGCCGACGACGCACCGGAAGCGCAATAGCCGCCGTGCGGCCTCTTGACGCCCGCGCGGCGCCGGCGCACCACAGCCTCATGCGACGCACCCGACCCCGCGCCCTCCCGCTCGCTGTCCTGCTGGCAGGCCTCGCTCTCGCCGCTCTGCCGGCGGCGGCGCAGTCGACGCAGGGCGGTGCCCCGCCCTATGAGGCCGACCTCCTGCACCTCGCCGAGATCTTGGGCGCGCTGCATTATCTGCGCCCGCTCTGCGGGGCGGCGGAGACGACGCGCTGGCGCGACGAGATGCAGGGATTGCTGGAGGTCGAGGCGCCATCGGGCGAGCGCCGCGGGCAGCTCACCGGCGCCTTCAACACCGGCTATGAAAGCTACCGGCAGGTCTACCGCAACTGCACGCCGTCGGCGGAACTGGCCAGCCAGCGCTATTTGGAGGCGGGCACCAAGCTCGCGCGCGACGTGGCGACCCGCTACGGCAGCAACTAAAGGCCCGGCGACCGAGCCCGCACGATTATGTCACACCTGTCACCTTTATGCCGCGTCAAATTAACCGTCCTTCAATTCTTGGGCGGACGGGCCGGCGGGGCATGCTAAGGTTCCTGCGTTGCGTGCCGCACAGGCGCAGGAATTTCGGCACGCGGAGGGTATGGTTTGTCTCAGCTTCCTGGAACGCTCGACATCGACGACAAGGCCGACCAGGCCCATGAGGATGAGCGCCACGCGGCGCTCGCCTATCTCGATGAGGCGTGGAACGAAGCCGTCTATGACGGGCTCGACGAGGATTGCCTGGCGCAGGCGGCGCTGTTCACCGCCATCCGTTCCATGGTCGCCACCTATGGCGAGGAAGCCGCCGCCGGCTTTGCCGAGCGCCTGGCCGAGCGTATCCGCGCCGGCGAGTACACCATTCCCTATAACCGCCAATAGGGCGCGTTTGCGCGTTCAGCCGCCGCGCCGCCTGATGAGGATGTCGAGGCCGTCGACATCGGCCTCCATGCGCGCCCAGCCGCGCACGAGGTAATAGGGCGCCAGCGCCGGCTTGGCCGCCAGATACACCTGCGCATGTCCGGCCGCGAAGGCCGCCTCTATGGCGTGCGCCGTCAAGGCCGCGCCGAGCCCCTGCCGTCGCGTATCGGGCTCCACCCAGAGCGCGGCCACCCAGGGGGTCAGCGACGGGCGCCGATCGACATCGCTGGCAATGAGGGCGACGCAGCCGAGGAAGCAGCCCTCCGCATGGGCGACAAAAGTCGCCGGGATCGCGCCGGAGCCGAGGCTTTCGTCCAGCCGGGCGCGCAGGGTGGCGAGCGCCACGCCATCCGCCTCCCACCACGCCCGCCAGACCCGCTCGGCCACGATGGCGGCAAAGTCGGGGACGTCGCGCAGATCGGAAAGCACATGGAGCTGGGTCATGCAGACGGATTTCCAACGCAAAAAGCGCGGTGACCTGCGTCACCGCGCCTGAAAATCGCTTGCCGTGCAGGCCCCGAAGGTGGGGCCAACGCGGTCGTGTCAGCGGGGGGCGCCGGGAACGACCTTGGGCTTCGAGGGCAGCAGGCCTTCGCGCTGGGCGCGCTTGCGGGCCAGCTTGCGCGCGCGGCGGACGGCCTCGGCCTCCTCGCGGGCGCGCTTCTCGGACGGCTTCTCGTAATGGCCGCGCAGCTTCATCTCGCGAAAGATGCCTTCGCGCTGCATCTTCTTCTTCAGCGCCTTGAGGGCCTGGTCGACGTTGTTGTCCCGAACGAGAACCTGCACGTGTCTTCCTCTTTCGTGCTTCGCGTATCGCGCATCGTTGAATTCTGGCGACCGGCGCGGGCCTCCCGAAACCTACGGGAAAGCGGGCAGCCGATCAGGGTGAGGGCACATAGCAGGACTCGTTTGCGTTGTCCACCGGCCGCGCGTGCTCTCGCCCGACAAAGCGGCGTGAGCTTGCGCCGCTGCCCGCAACGGGCGCATGTTTTCAACGGCCATACGGCTTTGCGCAAGCCGGCGGGCGCGTCAGGCGCCCCGGATGGCGATCACCTCCGCCACCGCTGCCCGGGTACGGAAGGCCAGTGCCGCCTGGTATTCCGGCGAGTGGTAGCAGGCGAGCGCGGTCTCATAGTCCTTGAACGCGACCAGCACATTGCGCGAGCGTGCCTGCCCGTGCACGCCCTCGTGCCGGCCGCCCCGCACCACGAACCAGCCCTCATATTTGGAAACGGCGTGCGTATCGGCGGCGATGTACGATTTGTAGGTCTCCATGTCGTGCACGTCGATGCGCATCACCCAATAGCCGGTGCCGGGGCCATCCGCAGGGCCTGCGATGGTGGCAGCCGCCGGCTGCTCGCCCGTATAGCCCTCGATGATCAGATGCTCGCCCTCGGACGAGGCGACGCGATGGATGTAGGCGGCCTGGTATTCCGGCGAGCGAAAGCAGGCGAGCGCGGTCTCGTAATCGCGGAACTCTACCACGACATTGCGAGAACGCGCGGTGCCTTCCAGTTCGGCATAGTCGCCCCCGCGCACCAGGAACCGGCCGCCAAAGGAGGCGATCGCCGGCTCCGCGCCTTGCAGATACGGCTTGTAGCCATCGGCATCATGAACATCGAGGCGGCTGATCCAGTAGCCCTTGGCCATCATCTCGGTCCTTATGCGTCGGTAGGGGAAAGCGCGCGGGCGATCTCGGCCTGCACGGCGCGGGCCGCAGCGGCCGGATCGGGCGAGCCGACGATCGGCCGGCCGACCACCAGATGGTCGGCGCCGGCGCGAATGGCGGCGAACGGCGTGGCGATGCGCTTCTGGTCGCCAACGGCGCTGCCGTCCGGGCGGACGCCGGGGGTGACGATGGCGCCCTTGGGCCCGAGCGCGGCACGCACCGAGGCCGCGTCGGTCGGCGCGCAGACGATGCCGTCAATGCCGATCTCGCGGGCCTGCGCCACCCGGCGGGCCACCGTTTCCGCGACACTGGCGGCATAGCCGGCCTCGCCGAGGTCGGCCTCGTCATAGGATGTGAGCACGGTGACGGCGAGGATGCGCAGCGGGCTCGCGCCCTTGCCTTCCATCGCCGCGCGCATGGTCTGGGGGTAGGCGTGCACGGTGGCGAAACTGGCGCCGAGCGCGGCCAGGCTGGCGACACCGCGCGCCACCGTGTTGCCGATGTCGTGCAGCTTGAAGTCGATGAACACCTTGCGGCCGTCGGCGATCAATTCGCGGGCGAAGCCGAGGCCGCCGGCAAAGCCGAGCTCATAGCCGATCTTGTAGAAGCTCACCGTGTCGCCGAGGCGCGAGACGATGCTTTCCGCCGCGCCGACCGAGGAAAGATCGAGCGCGACGATGAGCCGGTCGCGCGGATCGGCAACGGGGGCGTGCATGCAGGCGGTTCTCCGCAGGCTCAGGCGCGCAGACCGGCCCGCAGCGCCGCCTGCTCGATAAGCGCTGTCATCACGCCGCGCAACCTTTCGCGCGCCTTCTCGTCCTTGAAGTCGCCGCGTGCGTCGAAGGCGCCGCTGGCACCGGCCACCATCACCTGCTCGGCGAGCACCAGGCAGCCAAGGCCGAGCGCCAGCGTCTGGCGCAGCATCATGGAGGCGCGATAGCCGCCAAGACCGCCGGGCGAGGAGGAACCGATGGCGTAGACCGGGCCCTTGAAGGCATCGCCTTCCCCGCCACGCACCCGGCTCGCCCAGTCGAGGGCGTTTTTCAGCAGGGGCGGAAGGCCGGCATTGTATTCGGGCGTGGCGATGAACACGCCGTCGGCGCGGGCAAGCTGGTCCCGCAGCTGCCTGGCGGCCGGCGGCACGCCCTCGGCCGCTTCCAGGTCGCCATCATAGATCGGCATCGGATAGTCGGCGAGCGAGAGCAGCACCGGCTCGCATTCCATCAGCGCCAGTTCCCTGGCCGCCAGCGCGGCGAGGCTGGCGGAGAAGGAGCCGGTGCGGATGGAGCCGGCGAACACGACGATACGCGGCGGGCGCATGAAGACCTTCTCCTGTCGAGCGGCCGGTGCGCCAGGCTCACGCGTCGGCGGCGTTCAGCTCCGGCACCGGCGCGCCCTGCGCGGTGGAACGATAGACCCAAACCCGCGCGGGCGGCAGGTTTGCCCAGATGCGCTGGCTGACATGGGCGTCGAACCGCTCCGGCGCCAGCGGCACCGGCGAGACGACCGCATAGGTGAACTGGATGAAGGGCGCGCGCGCCGCGCACAGGCCGAAGGCCTGGTCCAGCAAGGCGTGGCGCTCCGGAGCCGGACGGGTGAACAGCGGCAGGCTCGACACCACGGCGGCGGAGGGCCGGTCGATATTGCCTTCCACCGTCCGGGCCATGTCATAGGCATCGCCACGGATCACGGTGGCGGCGGGGAAGCGCAGCCGCAGCAGCTTGCAGAATTCCGGGTTGTACTCGATCAGCACCAGCCGCTCGGGCGCCACGCCGCGGGCGATAAGCGCCGCCGTCACCGGGCCGGTGCCGGGCCCGAGCTCGATGACCGGGCCGTCCTGCTCCGGGTCGACATAGCTCGCCATGGTGCGCGCCAGTGCCCGGCCCGAGGGCGACACCGCGCCGGTGCGGAGCGGGTTCTGAAACCAGGACTGAAGGAACCGGACTTCGTCGGGACGCTCTTTCGGCGAGGGGCAGGCAGAACGATGGAGCATGCGACTTCAATTCCGGTATGCCGTGGCGGGAAGGCGCGGCGACGCAGGGGCGAAAGTCAGGGGCGCCGGGACACGGGCGCGAAGCGGAGGCGACCGGGCCAACATTAGAGGCCGGACGGCCTCCTGTTAAGGCCCCGCGATGACGCGTCGATTACGTTTCTTCGCTTATTCGGTGTCTCCGGCAAAGAAATCCTTCACCTTGGCGAAGAAGCCGCTGGATTCGGGATGCGTGTCCTTCGAACATTCGGCGTCGAATTCCGTCAGAAGTTCACGCTGACGTCGCGTCAGGTTTTGCGGCGTTTCGACGACGACCTGAACATACATGTCGCCACGGGTGCGGCTGCGCAGCACCGGCATGCCCTTGCCGGAGAGCCGGAAGCGCTTGCCCGATTGCGTGCCCTCGGGAATCTTCACCTTGGTGGTCTCGCCGTCGATGGTCGGCACCTCGCAGGTGCCGCCGAGCGCAGCGGAGACCATGGAGATCGGCGCGCGGCAGAACAGGTCCGCCCCGTCGCGCTGGAAGAAGTCGTGCGGGGCGAGCGACAGGAAGATGTAGAGGTCGCCGGGCGGACCCCCGCGCACCCCCGCTTCGCCCTCATTGCCGAGCCGGATGCGGGTGCCGTCCTCGACACCGGCGGGAATTCCCACCTCCAGAGTGCGCTCCTTGGTGGTGCGGCCGGCCCCGGCGCAGGCCGGGCACGGGTCCTCGATCACCTGGCCACGGCCCTGGCAGGTCGGGCAGGTGCGCTCCAGCGTGAAGAAGCCCTGTGCCTGGCGGATGCGGCCGGAGCCGGAACAGGTGCGGCAGGTGGTGGGCTGGGTGCCGGGCTTGGCGCCGGTGCCGGTGCAGGTTTCGCAGACGATCGAGGTCGGCAGGCGGATGGTGGCATCCTTGCCGGCGAACGCCTCCTCGAGCGTAATTTCCATGTTGTAGCGCAGGTCCGCGCCGCGCTCGCGGCCGCCGCGTCCGCCGCCGGCGCCGCCACCCCCGCCGCGCCGTCCGCCCGACATGCCGAAGAGGTCGTCGAAAATGTCGGAGAAGGTCGAGGCGAAATCCGCGCCGAAGCCCGGCCCGCCGGGCGCGCCCATGCCGCCGTCGAAGGCCGCGTGGCCGAAGCGGTCATAGGCGGCGCGCTTCTGCGGGTCCTTGAGTATGTCGTAGGCCTGGCTGATCTCCTTGAACCGCACCTCGGCCTCGGCACTGCCGGGGTTCTTGTCCGGGTGCCACTTCATGGCGAGCTTGCGGTAGGAGCTCTTCAGCTCGCCGTCGCTGCAGGTCTTGGTGACTTCGAGGAGTTCGTAATAGTCGGTTTTGGACATGGGTCGCTGTGCCGTCGCATCCTTGGCCGCCGCCAGCGCATCCCGCAGCGGGCGGCCCGGGTCGCCATGCAGGAAGCCTGCCGGAAATGTCCGGCGGTGATCGCGCCTGCCGGGCCCGTTCGCAGCCGTGGCACGCGGGCCACTGAGGCAGCCCGGCCACGGAAAGAAATCCGCCCCCGGAAGCTAATCCGGGGGCGGCGCTCAGATGTCGATCAGGCCGACTTCTTCTTGTCGTCGTCGACCTCGGTGAACTCGGCGTCCACTACATCGTCCTTCGGCGCTTCGCCGGTGCCGGCATCGCCCTGCTGCGAGGCATACATCGCCTCGCCGAGCTTCAGCGAGGCCTGCGCCAGCGTGTTGGTCTTGGCGGCGATGGCCTCGGCGTCGTCACCTTCCATGGCCGATTTGAGGTCGGCAAGGGCGGCCTCGATCGCGGCCTTCTCCGGCGCGCCGACCTTGTCGCCATATTCGGCGAGCGACTTCTCGGTCGAATGCACCAGCGCCTCAGCGTGGTTCTTCGCCTCGACGGCGGCGCGACGCTTCTTGTCTTCCTCGGCGTGCGCCTCGGCGTCCTTCACCATCTTGTCGATGTCGGTGTCGGACAGGCCGCCGGAGGCCTGGATGCGGATCTGCTGCTCCTTGCCGGTGCCCTTGTCCTTGGCCGAGACATTGACCAGGCCGTTGGCGTCGATGTCGAAGGCCACCTCGACCTGCGGCACGCCGCGCGGCGCCGGGGGAATGCCGACGAGATCGAACTGGCCGAGGATCTTGTTGTCCGCCGCCATTTCGCGCTCGCCCTGGAAGACGCGGATGGTCACCGCGGTCTGTCCGTCCTCGGCCGTCGAGAACACCTGGCTCTTCTTGGTCGGTATGGTGGTGTTGCGGTCGATCAGGCGCGTGAACACGCCGCCCAGCGTCTCGATGCCGAGCGAGAGCGGGGTTACGTCGAGCAGCAGCACGTCCTTCACGTCGCCCGCCAGCACGCCGGCCTGGATCGCGGCGCCGATGGCGACCACTTCATCCGGGTTGACGCCCTTGTGCGGCTCCTTGCCGAAGAACTGCTTTACCATCTCCTGGACCTTGGGCATGCGGGTCATACCGCCGACGAGCACGACCTCGTCGATCTGCCCGGCCGTGAGGCCCGCATCCTTGAGCGCCTTCTTGCAAGGCTCCATGGTGCGCTGGATCAGGTCGTCGACCAGCGCCTCGAACTTGGCGCGGGTGAGCTTCATGGTGAGATGCTTCGGGCCCGAGGCATCCGCCGTGATGAAGGGCAGGTTGATTTCGGTCTGGGTGGCCGAGGACAGCTCGATCTTGGCCTTTTCCGCCGCTTCCTTGAGGCGCTGCAGAGCAAGCTTGTCGTTGCGCAGGTCGATGCCCTGCTCCTTCTTGAACTCGTCGGCGAGATAGGTGACGAGCCGCATGTCGAAGTCTTCACCGCCGAGGAAGGTGTCGCCGTTGGTGGACTTCACCTCGAACACGCCGTCGCCGATCTCCAGCACCGACACGTCGAAGGTGCCGCCGCCGAGGTCATAGACCGCGATGGTGCCGGCCTGCTTCTTGTCGAGGCCATAGGCCAGCGCGGCAGCGGTCGGCTCGTTGATGATGCGCAGCACTTCGAGGCCGGCGATGCGGCCGGCGTCCTTGGTGGCCTGGCGCTGGGCGTCGTTGAAATAGGCCGGGACGGTGATGACCGCCTTGTCGACCTTGGCGCCGAGATAGGCCTCCGCGGTCTCCTTCATCTTCTGCAGCGTGAAGGCGGAGATCTGCGAGGGCGAGTATTTCTTGCCGTCCGACTCCAGCCACGCGTCGCCATTCTCGCCGCGCACGATCTGGTAGGGGACGAGCTTCTTGTCCTTCTCGACCATGGGGTCGTCATAGCGGCGGCCGACGAGGCGCTTCACCGCGAAGAAGGTGCGCTCGGGATTGGTGACGGCCTGGCGCTTGGCCGGCTGGCCGACGAGCCGCTCGCCATCCTCGGTAAAGGCGACGATGGAGGGCGTGGTACGCGCGCCTTCCGCATTCTCGATCACCTTCGGGGTCGAGCCTTCCATGACCGCGACGCAGCTGTTTGTCGTTCCGAGGTCGATGCCGATGACTTTAGACATATTGTTTCTCCTTCCGGCAGGCCGGCCGGACCTTCTTGAAGCACCCGGGGAGGAACGGACAGGATGTGCCGTGCCCCCGGACCGGCCCCCAAACAATAGGGTACGCCGCTATGCGCGACGTTCGTGGCCGATATAGGGGGCGGCCGTTTCCGCCGCAAGAAGGAGCGTGGGCGGAAAAGCGGCGGCGTGGGCCAACCGCGCCGGGCCTTTCAGTGTGCGGGCCGGCCGCGCCTGCGGCCGTGCGGCTCACACCACCGGCGCGAGGTCGGCCCGGAACCGGCCGGCAAGGGCGCGCAGGACCGGGACCTGGTCCTTCAGCTCGCGCCAATGGCGGGGGTTCAGCTCCAATATGGCGGTGGAGCCGGCTGCGGGGCGCACCGTCTGCACCACGGCGTCCCAGTCGATGCCGCCCCAGCCGATCGGCAGGTGCAGGTCGCCCTCGCCGAAGGCAACCGCCTCGGCCGGATCGTAGAACCACATATCGCCGGCACGCCGCTCATTGGGCCGGCCGAAGGAATCGTGCAGGTGGAAATGGGCGACATGGGGCGCCAGAGCCGCCATCTCGGCGATAGGGTCGAGCCGCGCATCGGCGCAGCGAATATAGGCGTGGCTCACATCCAGCGTCGCCTTCACCGCCGGGTGGTCGATCGCGGCCAGCTCGCCGGCGAGCTTGGCCGGGGTCGCCGTCTCGCGGGCATGAACGAAGCGGAAGATGTTCTCCACGCACAGCGTGACGCCGCAGGCCGCCGCAAGGTCGCCGGCGCGGGCGAGCGCGTCGCGCTGGCGGGAATAGGCGACCTCGAGGTCGTCATCGGGGTCGCGGACGAAGCCGGTATGCATGACGAGATGCGGCGCGCCGAGCGCTGCGGCGATCTCGATATTGGCGGCCAGCACCTTCTCGTGGCGCGCCAGTCGCTCCGGCAGGTCCATGAGGTTGATGGCCAGCGCGCCGTGCACGCTGTAGCCGAGCCGGCGTCCCGCGACGGCCTTCACGAGGTCCTTCACCCGGGAATCGAGGATTCGCCCGTCGACAATGAGGTGCCAGGCATAGACCGGCAGTTCCACCATATCGACGCCGAGGGCCTCCGCCTCGTCGAGCCCGGCCCCCACATCGTCGAACTCGGGACTCCCCTCGCAAAGGGAGTAGCCGCAGGCACGGATGGCGGGGGTCGGGATGTGGAGCTGCATCGTGTGGTTCTTCCCCAGGGAGAGGCGTTGCGAGAGGCGGGGGCGCTGGCGCGACGGCCACACCCCCTACGCCACATTTATGGCACACTCGTTACGGCCGAGCCGAATCGTCAGGAATTTCGGGGCGTTAGCCCGAACGGCCGCAACGCCGGCTTACATGGTCGGCGTCATCCAGCCGGCGACGGCGCCCTGCGAATCACGCACGATCGCGATCCGGCCGACATCGGGGACATCGAAGGGCTCGCGCAACAGGGAGCCCCCGGCGGCAACCGCCCGCGCGCACCGCGCGTCGACGTCGTCGACCGCGATATAGGGCAGCCAGTGTTCCGGCGCGTTGGCGAATTCCGGCCCGTCGAGCGGGAAGATGCCGCCTACCCGGGCCTCGCCATTCTTGATGATCCAGTAGTCCGGCCCGCCCTCCACGGGCATCGGCTCGAAGCTCCAGCCGAGGGCGGCGGCATAGAACGCCCGGGCGGCGGCAACGTTGCGGCTGTTCAGTTCATTCCAGACGAAGATGCCGTGCGGCCGGGACGCGTCCATCGTTTCCTCTCCTGCGGCGTTAACCGTGTGGACACCATAATCCGAAATCGGCAGGCACGTTCGCGCTCCGTGGCGGCCTGCCCCGCCTTGTTGACGCCGCGATGGCTTGCGATGTGGCGCGAACCCTTCTAGACCGATTTCAGGCGCCGCCTGGCGACGGCCCTCCAACCTTCCCGGAAAATGCAGCTCTATCATCATCCCTTCTGCGCCCATTCGCGTCTCGTGCGTCTCGCCCTCGGCGAGATGGGCATCGAGCCCGAACTGATCGAGGAACGGGTCTGGGAGCGGCGGCCCGAATTCCTGATGCTCGACCCCGCCGGCGTTACGCCGGTGCTGGTGGAGGATGACGGCTTCGTGGTGCCGGGCATCGACACCATCACCGAATATCTCGACGAGACCAGGGGCGCGCCGCTGGGCACGCGCCGCCTGCTGCCGGTGCATATCGGCGAGCGGGTCGAGGTGCGCCGGCTCGGCTCGTGGTTCAACCACAAGTTCCACCTCGAAGTGTCCGAGCCGCTGGTCCGCGAGAAGGTCTACAAGCGCTACACGCCGCGCGAGCTCGGCGGTGGGCCGCCCGACATGGCCATCATCCGCGCGGCGCGGGCCAATATCCGCTATCATCTGCAGTATATTGGCTGGCTGCTGAAAGCGCGGAACTGGCTGGCCGGCGAGCGCATGACCTATGCCGACCTCGCTGCGGCGGCGCATATTTCCTGCGTCGACTATCTCGGCGACGTGCCGTGGGACGAGGATGAGGGAGCGAAGACCTGGTACGCGCGCATCAAGTCGCGTCCGGCGTTCCGGCCGCTGCTCGCGCTGACCATGGCGGGCATGCCGCCGGCACCGTCCTACGCGGATCTGGATTTCTGACGCCCGAGGCAGCCAAGGCCTATCTGTTCGCGCTGGCCCGCGAAGAGGGTTTTGACGCGATGGGCATCGCCGGCGCCGATTCCATACCCCATGCCGCGCCGCGTCTGCATGAATGGATCGCCGAGGGGGCCCATGGCGACATGGACTGGATGCCCGAGACGGCGCAGCGCCGCGCCGCCCCCGCGAATATGTGGCCGGACGTCGCCTCCCTGCTCATGCTGGGCCTGAATTACGGGCCGGACGAAGACCCCCGTGCCGTACTGGGCGAGCGCCTGCGGGGCGCGATCTCGGTCTATGCGCGCGGCGACGATTATCACGAGCTGATCAAGGGCAAGCTGAAGCGCATCGCCTCGCGCTTCGTGCCGCGCGCCGGGCCGGCGGGCGCGGTCGAGGTCAAGGTGTTCGTCGATACCGCGCCGCTGATGGAAAAGCCGCTGGCGCAGGCGGCCGGGCTCGGCTGGCAGGGCAAGCACACCAATCTAGTCTCGCGCGACAAGGGTTCCTGGCTGTTCCTCGGTGCCATCGCCACCAATCTCGCGCTACCGGCGGATGCGCGGGAGGTCGACCATTGCGGCTCCTGCCGCGCCTGCCTCGATGCCTGCCCGACCCGGGCCTTTCCCGCGCCGTACCGGATCGACGCGCGCCGCTGCATCTCCTATCTCACCATCGAGCTGAGGGGCGCCATTCCGCGCGAGCTGCGCCCGCTCATCGGCAACCGCATCTATGGCTGCGACGATTGCCTCGCCGCCTGCCCGTGGAACAAGTTCGCGGTGCTCGGCCGCGAAACGCGCCTTTCCGCCCGCGACGACAACCGCGCGCCGGCGCTTGGCGACCTCGCCCGCTTGGACGATGCGGCCTTCCGCACGCGCTTCGCGAAGAGCCCGGTCAAGCGCATCGGGCGCGCCCGGTTCCTGCGCAATGTGCTGGTGGCGATCGGCAATTCCGGTGACGCCGGCCTCGCGCCGGAGGCTGGGCGGCTGCTGGCCGATCCCCTCCCGCTGATACGCGGCGCGGCGGTGTGGGCGCTGTCCCGCCTGTTGCCGCCGGGCGAGTTCGACGCTCTGCGCATCGCCCATGCCGGGGAACGCGACGAGGACGTGCGGGCGGAATGGCGCGCCGCAGCGGCCGACACGGATGGGGAGACGGCATGAACCAAACCTTGCTCTGCCTCGGCTATGGCTATTGCGCCCAGCGCTTCGTCGCGTTGCATGGCGATGCCTTCACCCGCCGCATCGGCACCAGCCGCGAGGGCGAACGGCGCCCCGGCATGGAGATGCTGCGCGTCGACGGGGAGCCGTCGCCGGCGCTGCTGGAGGCGGCCCGCATGGCCGATGCGGTCGTCGCGTCCGCCGCGCCGGGCGATGCGGGCGATCCTTTCCTAGCGGCACTTGGCGAGGCACTGGCGGCGGGGCAGGGCCCGCTGGTCTATCTCTCGACCATCGGCGTGTATGGCGATTCGGCCGGCGCCTGGATCGACGAGACTGCGCCGCTTTCCGCCGCCACGCCGCGCGCGCAGCGCCGCATCGAGGCCGAAGCCGCCTGGCTGGCGCTGGGGCGCCGGGCGGGGCGGCCGGTGGCGGTGCTGCGCCTCGGCGGCATTTACGGCCCCGGCCGCAACGCGCTGATCGACGTGGCGGACGGCACCGCCCGCTGCATCGAGCGCGAGGGGCAGGTGTTCAACCGCATTCATGTCGACGACATTGCCGGCGCCATCAGCGCCGCTATCGCCGAAAAATTCGACGGCGTGGTGAATGTGGTGGACGACGAGCCGTCGCCCTCCTGCGCGCCGGTGCGCCATGCCGCGGCGCTGCTGGGGATGCCACCGCCCCCGGCGGAGAGCTTCGAGGCGGCCGCGCGTTCCATGTCGGCGATGGCGCTATCCTTCTGGGCCGACAACCGGCGGGTCCGCAATGACCGCCTGCACGCGCTGCTGGGCGGCGGCCTGCGCTATCCCACGTTCCGCGAAGGCCTGTCCGCACTCGCGGCAGCGGGATCGAGCCCACCGGGGCGCCCGGCCATCTGAGGCGATCCTGCATCCATGTCCAGTGCGCCGGCCCCGGGACAGGCGAAGGCTCGCATGAAGGATTCGACGGTCCGATCCACGACGTTGCGGATCATCGCGGCGTCGGGGCGCGCATTGTCGCCGAAGATCATGGGCATGATCAGCTTGCCTTGGCAGCCCAGCATGAACTGCCACGCGGCGATCTCGACCTCCTCAATGGCGAGCTCGCCCTGCACGTTCTTGGCCCGCAGCCACTCGGACAGCCGGGTTACCCCGGTTTCCTGTCCGGCCTGCAGAAAGGCGCGACCGATCTCGGGCAGTTTCTCGGCAACCCCGATCACCATCCGCACCGTGCGGATATGGCTCGGCTCCAGCATGGCGTGGATGTAACGGCAGCCCAGGCTGCGCAAGGTGGCCTCGGCCGGGGCGTCGAGGTCGAGGTGGAAGCACGCCTCGGCAGTGCGCTTGCACTCATCCGTCACCAGCGCGGTGAACAGGTCTTCCTTCGAATCGAAATAGACATAGAGCGTGCCCTTCGAGACACCCGCCTCCCGCGCGATCTCGCCCATGCTGGCGCCGTCGAAACCCGAGGCGAGGAAGATCTCGCGCGCACCACGAAGAATCTGGTCACGCTTTGTCGGCGTCGTGCCGGGGTTCTGAGGCGGAGAATCGAGGCCGCTCACCCGCCCGTCATCCGGACGCCGTTCGGCGCGTTGATGTTCAAATTCCGGTAAGGAAGCCATGAATAATCTAATGAACCCAAGCAGCAGAAACGAAACTTAGGGCGGTAGTCTGGAGGGGCAACCCGGTTTAGGCAACGGTGCAACCATTCCATAAGTCCGGCGCAAGGTAAATTGACCGAACGGTTCGGTCGTTGTTGATTGTAAGGGGCGAACCGTCTATTGATCCAGCCTCGCCACCGGACCTGGTTCAAAGGAACCCGCAAGCCTTTGGACGCTACGGGTCTGTTGGCAGAGGGAGGGGGATCAATCCGCCCCCCAATCCCCCTCCCTCATCTCAGTTTGTCAGGCGAAGCACTGGCCGCGGCGAGGCTTTCACATTTGCGTGGGGGCCCAAAGCCGGCGCGAGCGGCCCGTCATGGAGTCAATGCTTGGCGCGGCGGCGCTGCCGGAGTATTGCTGCGACGCCCCCGATGCTTTGGCATTGTCCTGCGCGAATCCGGCTTCATGTTCCGTTCCGCCGCGTCCCCTTCGCTGACCTCCCGCCGTTCTCGTGCGGAAACGACTGGCCGCCCGCGGCCCGTCCCCAACGATCCGCGCCGTCGCGCGGTCCGCACCAGGATATGCCATGGCTAAGCGTCGCCGTGCCGGTCGCCGGCCTATTCCCTTCGCGGCCGAAATGGCGGCGCTGGGCGTGGTGTTCGGGGATATCGGCACCAGTCCCCTTTACGCCTTCAAGCAGGGCCTCAATGCCGTCGGCGGCGCGGGCGTCTCGGACGCGGATGTGCTCGGGCTGCTGTCGCTCATTACCTGGGCGGTCATTCTCTCCGTCACCATAAAATACGTCATGCTGGTGCTGCGGGCGGACAATGACGGCGAAGGCGGCATCCTCGCGCTGGTCACCCTGCTCGATCTGCATCGCTCGGCGAATGGCAAAAGGCTGTTCCTGCTGGTGGCCGGGCTCATCGGCGGGGCGATGCTCATCGGCGACGGCGTGCTCACCCCCGCCATCTCGGTGCTCTCGGCCATCGAAGGGCTGGAGGTCATCGCCCCGGCGCTCGATCATTGGATCGTCGCCGCCACCGTGCTTGTCATCATGCTCGTCTTCATCTCGCAGCGGGCGGGGACGGAGCGGATCGGGGCGTTTTACGGGCCGGTGATGCTAGTCTGGTTCCTGTCGCTCGGGGCGCTCGGCGTCCATGGCATCGTGCAGGCGCCGCAGGTCGTGGCGGCACTCGATCCGCGCCATGGCATCCTGCTTCTCGCCGATCATCCGCTGCTGGCCGGCGCCATTCTCGGCGCCACCTTTCTCGCCATCACCGGCGGCGAGGCGCTCTATGCCGATCTCGGCCATTTCGGCCGGCCGGTGATCACCCGCGCCTGGCTCACCGTGGCGATGCCGGCGCTGCTGCTGAACTATTACGGGCAGGGCGCCAATGTGCTCGTCCACCGCGATTCGGTACGCAACCCGTTCTACGATCTGGCGCCGGACCTCTTCGAAGTCCCGCTGCTGATCCTGGCAACCCTTGCCACCGTCATCGCCTCCCAGGCGATCATCACCGGCGTCTTCTCGCTGGCCAAGCAGGCGATCGAGCTCGGCTATCTCCCGCCGATGCGCATCCGCTACACCAGCGAGCACAACGACCAGCACATCTATGTCGGGCGGCTCAACTGGATCATGATGCTCGCCTGCGCCGCCATCGTGGTCTCCTTCGGCTCGTCGGACCGCCTGGCCTCGGCCTATGGCATCGCCGTGGCCATGGCCATGGTGTCGACCACCATCCTGTTCGTCGCCTATGTGCGCCGCAGCTGGCACTGGCCATTGCCGGCGCTGATCGCCCTCGCCGGCGGGCTGGCGGTCATCGACGTATCCTTCGCCGCGGCCAATCTGACCAAGCTGCACGATGGCGGCTGGCTGCCGGTGACTATCTCCGCGCTGGTGCTGGTCATCATGGTGTCGTGGCGGCGCGGGCTGGAAGGGCTGGGCATCCAGCAGCGCCGCTTCACCGAACCGCTCGACGATTTCGTGGCCAAGGGGCGCCCGCCCGGCTGTGCGGTGAGCCCCCGCACCGCGATCTTCCTGTCGCGCGGCGGCGCCGTCACGCCGGTGGCGCTCGGGCGCCTGTCGGAACTGCTCAACGTGCAGTTCACCCGCGCCGTCATCGTATCGGTCTGGATCGCCTCGCGCCCGCGCGTTCCCGTCGACGAGAGGGTGCGCGTCCTGCCCCTCGACTCGGCCCATCTCAGGGTCGATGTGCGCTTCGGGTATATGCAGCAGATCGACGTTCCCGCCGTGCTGGGGCCCGCGCTCTACGCGCAGGGCATCGATCCCGACGAGGCGGTCTATGTCATCGGTCACGAGCGCGTGATGCCGCCGGACGACATTCTGGGCGTGCGGGACGTGCTGTCGCACGTCTTCGCCTTCCTGGCGCGCAATGCCGAGCGGTCGGTCGACCGCTTCGGCCTGCCGCGCCCGCGCACCATCGAGATCGGCTATCCGGTGCGTCTGTGAGCGCGAGCCGCTGTCACGCCCCCGCGAGCGTCATTGCATCGTCACGCCCGCGCTGCCATCTGGGCGCGACGGACGGGCGTGCGGTAATGCGCCGCCGGGCGCACTGAACGTGTTTCCCAAGCCCGCCGGGTCTGCTAGGGCTGCCTGGTATACCGGCATCATGAGGAGGGCAGGCGCGCGATGAAGGGACTGAAGCTGATCCCCGGCTGGCTGCGCGCGCGGCTGGGCTGGCAAACGCTCGGTCTTGTCGCGAGCCTCGTGATCATCGGGATCGCGGTCTTTGTCCTCTACGAGATGCTGCGGAATATCCGGCCGCGCGAGGTGCTCGAAGCGATTTCGGGCACTGACCCGTGGCGCATCGGGCTGGCGGCGCTGTTCGTGGCGGGCGCCTATTTCACCCTGACCTTCTATGACTGGTTCGCGCTGCGCACCATCGGCAAGCCCCACGTGCCCTACCGCACGGCGGCGCTCGCCTCGTTCACCTCCTATGCCATCGGCCACAATGTCGGGTTCTCCGCCTTCACCGGCGGCACGGTGCGCTATCGCATCTATTCCGCGCACGGGCTCGGCGCGGTGGACGTGGCCAAGCTGTGCTTCATCACCGGCCTCACCTTCTGGCTCGGCAACATCGCCATTCTCGGCCTCGGCATCACCGTCGAACCCTGGGCGGCGAGCGCGGTGGACCACCTGCCGCCCTGGGTCAACCGGCTGATCGGGCTGACGCTGCTGGCCGGCCTCGCCGCCTATATCGTCTGGGTCGGGCTGAAGCCGCGCCGCATCGGCGTCGGCAAGGGGCACTGGACGGTCACGCTGCCGGGCTGGAAGCTGACGCTGCTGCAGATCGTCATCGGCATCATCGATCTCTCCTTCTGCGCCGCGGCCATGTATGTGCTGATGCCGCAGCAGCCCTTCATCGACCCGATCGCGCTCGGCGTGGTGTTCATCTCGGCGACGCTGCTCGGCTTCGCAAGCCATGCGCCCGGCGGCCTCGGCGTGTTCGATGCGGCGATGCTGGTGGCGCTGCCGCAGTTCGAGACGGAGCCGCTGCTGGGCGCGCTGCTGCTTCTGCGGCTGCTCTATTACGTGACGCCCTTCGCCATCGCCCTCATCCTCATGGGCACGCGCGAGCTGATGATGAGCCGCCGTCGCCTCGCGGCGGCGGGAGTCTCGCCCGACCCGCTGGCGGCGCCCCCGGTTATCGCGCCGGATGCGTCAGCCAAGCCTGAATCCGCCAAGCCTGAACCCCGGCGCGCGGCCGGCTAGCGCTTCAGCGCGCGAGGTCCGGCAGCAGCCCGCGCATGCCGGGCGGCAGCTTGCGCACCTTCACGCCCTTGGGAAGCGTGAATATCGCCGGGTCCTGCGGCACGCGCTCGAATTCGGTGACCTCGAACAGCACAACGGGCTTGCCGCCCAAAGTGGCGGTGGTGCGCAGCACGATGCCGTCGGCCGTGACGCAGCTCTCGACCGGCTGGTTCAGCGCCTTGGTGTCGAACCGCCAGAGGTCGCAGGCTTCCCCCAGCGCCTGTCCGGTGCCGGTGCGCGTGCCCTGGCGGGCGGCGTCGGAAAAGGAAAAGCCCGGCGGCAGGTCCATTTCGACGGCCATGCGATCCATGCCCGGCACCTCCACCAGCACGACCATGCCGTGCTTGGCGAGATCGATCAGGCTGACCATCCCGTTGGACAGGCCGTCGCTTTCTATCTCGATGCGCAGGCGCCCCTCGCGGTGCGCCAGCTCCATCTCGATGCCGCGCGGTGCCTTGGCGCGGGCGCGATAGTCGACGGCCGGCGCCGGCATGGGCTCGGCGGCGGCACACGCGACGTCGAGCGACATCCCGATACCGAGCAACCAGCAGGCGATCCCATAGCGGCGCATCCGTGCCCCTTCGCGCATTCTTCAGCCGGCGTGGCGCGCCAGGAAGGTGCGCCCGTCAAGAACGATGGCGGGATCGGGGATCCCCACGATTCCGTCATCCCTGCCGTCATACGGGATTTGGGCGAGGATTTGGCGAATGACTCCGAGCCGCGCCCTCATTTTGTCATTGGCCAGCACCGCGGACCACGGAACGGGCGACTGGCTCGCCTCGATCATGGCGTTGCGATGGGCCGAGATGGCCTCCCAGCGCGACGGCGCCGCAAAGTCGACCGGCGACAGCTTCCAGCGCTTCAGCGGATCCTGGTGGCGCTCGTGCAGGCGCATCAGCTGCATTTCGCGCCCGATATCGAGCCAGATCTTGAACAGGCGGATGCCGTCATCGACCAGCATCTTCTCGAAGGTCGGCACCTGCGTGAGGAAGTGCGCGGTCTGGGCGGGCGTGCAAAAGCCCATCACCGGCTCGATGACGGCGCGGTTGTACCAGGACCGGTCGAAGATCGCGATTTCGCCCCGCTGCGGCAGATGGGCGATGTAGCGCTGGAAATACCACTGCCCGGCCTCCGCATCGGTCGGCTTGTCGAGGGCGACAACGCGCACGAAGCGCGGATTGAGGTGCTGCACCAGGCGGTGAATGGTGCCGCCCTTGCCCGCGGCATCGCGCCCCTCGAAAACGATGGCGACGCGCTCATGCTGCGCCTTGACCCATTCCTGCAGCTTCAGAAGCTCGATCTGCAGGCCGTGCAGTTCCTTCTCATAGGCCTTGCGCTTGGGCCGGTCGCTATAGGGATAGGCGCCGCTGCCATAGGCATGCGCGGCGATGAGCGGATCAAGCACCGGCGCGTCGACCGCGAAGGCGGCGATGGAAGCGGCGAGTTCCGCGTCCATGCGGCCCGCTTTGGACTCCTGCGCCGCTTTTTTCTTCGAGGGGGCCTTCCCACCGGCGGCGGGGGAAGCCGGGACGGGCTTCTTCGTCATATGGAAGCCTTTCGCGTGTAGCATAAGGACGCAACGTGTCGGCCGGGCGAAGGTTCGGTCGCCCGAAGCGATTCGGGTTTCCAACCGGCGTGGAAAACGAGCATATCAGGAAAGACCGGCGCGCCTTTAACGCCGGCCGGGAAACGTCGTGCGCGGCGTGTCGGGCAGGAAGCGCAGGAATGGCCCTGGGTGAGACGCATCAATTGGCGGAGGATACGCTGCGCGGGCGCCTCGTGGGCGCGCGGTGGATTCTCGCCGCGTCCGCGCTGGGCCTCGGTGGCGCCAGCTGGGAGGGCACGATGACGCCCGGCGCGGCGTTGGCGGTCGGCCTTCTCATCGCTGTGGGGGCAAGCCTGCCGGCGCGCAAGCGCCCGGTCGCGGCGGCCTTCGCCCGCTTCGGCGGCGAGCCCAAGCCCTCGCCCCGCGCCGAGGAGCGGCTGCCCGCGCTGGTGCGCGCGCTGCCCGAGGCGGCGCTGCTGCTCGACGCCCGCGGCACCGTGCTGACGGCGAATGCCGGCGCGGTCGGCCTCCTCGCCAGCGTGCGGGTGGGCGATCCGGTCTCCTTTGCCGTGCGCGTGCCGGAGGTGCTGGAGGCCCTGCGCGCCTCGGTCGCCGACGGGGCCGCCCGCCGCATCGAATTCGCCGAGCGGGTGCCGATCGACCGCTGGCTGCGCGCCGACATCGTGCCGATCCGTGCCGGCCTGCTGCGCGAGGGGGCGCCGACCGAGGCGGTGCTGCTGAGCTTCGTCGACCTCACCCCGCAGCGGCGGGTCGAGCAGATGCGCGTCGACTTCGTCGCCAATGCCAGCCACGAGCTGCGCACGCCTCTGGCCTCGCTGTCCGGCTTCATCGAGACCCTGCAGGGCCCCGCGCGCAACGACGCCAATGCCCGCGAGCGCTTTCTCAAGATCATGAACGAGCAGGCGCGGCGGATGTCGCGGCTGATCGACGACCTGCTCTCGCTCTCGCGCATCGAGCTTAACGCCCATCTGCGCCCCGAGGCGGCGGTCGACCTCGCCGCCGTCATCAGCCATGTGCGCGACGCGCTGGCGCCGCTCGGCCGCGAGCGCGGGGTGGACATCGTCTTCGAGCCGCCGGCGGAAGCCGTGGAGGTGCGCGGCGACCGGGACGAGCTGATCCGCGTCTTCGAGAATCTCGTCGAGAACGCGCTGAAATATGGCGGTGCCGGCGGGCGGGTGGAGATCACCATCCAGCGCGAGGGGACGGACGCGCTCGCCACGGTGCGCGACTACGGTCCCGGCATCGCCCCCGAACATGTGCCGCGCCTTACCGAGCGCTTCTATCGCGTCGATACCGCCCATTCGCGCGAACAGGGCGGCACCGGGCTGGGGCTTGCCATCGTCAAGCACATCGTGGCCCGGCATCGCGGCAAGCTGGGCATCGAAAGCGTGCCCGGCACGGGCTCGACATTCTCGGTCCGGCTTTCGACGGGCGCTCCAAAGACTGCAAAAAACGTATAAAAATCAATATATTACACTGTCATCAAGGCTTCATCGAAGGGTCATAGAACCTTGGTGCCCGGGCGGTAAGACTCCCGTGTGAAATCGAAACCGCCCTTCGGCCAATCGCGCATCCGGGCCTTGTCTCCGCGGTGCGGCCGATCTCCCGACCTAAGGAGAAGACCCTTGAAATTTACCCATTTGCTCGGCGCCGCGGCGCTGTCGTTCGGCGCCGTGTTTTCGGGCGCCGCCTTCGCCGCCGACATCAATGGCGCCGGTGCCTCGTTCCCGGCCCCCGTCTACCAGGCCTGGGCTGCCGCCTATAAGGAAAAGACCGGCACGGGCCTGAACTATCAGTCGATCGGTTCCGGCGGTGGCCAGAACCAGATCGTCAACCGCACCGTCGATTTCGGCGCTTCCGACGCGCCGATGAAGGACGACAAGCTCGAATCCGCCAATCTCCTGCAGTTCCCGACCGTGATCGGCTCGGTGGTCGCCATCGTCAATCTCGGCGAAGACCATGCGCTGACCCTCAATGGCGACATCATTGCCCAGATCTACCAGGGCAAGATCACCAAGTGGAACGACCCGCAGATCGTCGCCCTGAACAAGGACGCGAAGCTCCCCGACATCGCCATCGTGCCGGTCTACCGTTCGGACTCGTCGGGCACCTCCTTCGTGTTCACCTCCTACCTCGCTTCGGCCAGTGCGGACTGGAAGTCCGGCGTCGGCGCCGCGACCTCCGTGCAGTGGCCGGCTGGCGCCGGTGCCAAGGGCAATGAGGGCGTTGCCGGCACCGTGAAGAACACCAAGGGCGCGATCGGCTACGTCGAGTTCATCTACGCCGCCGCCAACAAGCTCGCCACCACCGACCTCGTGAACAAGGCCGGCAAGGTTGTGAAGCCCGACACGAAGTCCTTCATGGAAGCCGCTGGCGCCGCTGACTGGAAGGGCGCGAAGAACTTCGCCGCCTCGATGGTGGACACCGCCGGTGAAGGCGCCTGGCCGATCACCTCCGCCACCTACATTCTGCTGCCGAAGAACCCGACCAACGCCGCGCAGTCGGCCGAGGCGATCAAGTTCTTCGACTGGGCCTACGGCCCCGAGGGCGACGCGATCGCCGAGAAGCTGCACTACATCCCGCTCCCGGACGCGGTTGCGGCCGAAGTGCGCAAGGCCTGGACGACGGACGTCAAGGCCGACGGCAAGGCCGTCTGGACCAACTGATACCAGCCGCATAGGGAAGAGGCGGTCCTCGTGGCCGCCTCTTCTCATGCGCCCGGCCGTACTATTTGCTTCAAGCCCGCGACGCCCACGCTCCGTCACAGCACGCCGCCCCTCAAGCCGACCGCGGCTTCGGGTGACAAGGCGCTCTAAGGAACACACCACATGGACGCCACTCTTAGCGGAAGGCAGGCGGGCACCGGCCTGATCGCCGCGCGCAAGCCGACGGGCCGGGTCAGTGACCCCGTATTTGTCGGGATTCTCTGGGGCAGCGGCGTTCTCGTGCTGTTGCTGCTGGGCCTCATCATCGCCATGCTGTTCGAGGGTGGCCTGCCGGCGCTGCGGGAATTCGGCCTGTCCTTCGTCTGGTCGACGACGTGGAACCCGGTGACCGAGGTGTTCGGCGCCGGCGTCATGGTGTTCGGCACCATCTTCAGCGCTGTCATCGCCGTCATCATCGCCCTGCCGCTGTCCTTCGGCATCGCCTTCTTCCTCACCGAGATCGCTCCCGGTCCGCTGCGCCGGCCGATCGGCGTCGCGATCCAGCTGCTCGCCGCGATCCCGTCGATCATCTACGGCATGTGGGGCTTCTTCATCATCGTGCCGCTGATGGCCGCCTATGTTCAGCCGCCGCTGATCGAGTGGCTCGGCCCGCTGCCGGTGATCGGCGCCCTGTTCCAGGGCCCGCCGCTCGGCGCCGGCATGCTCACCGCCGGCCTGATCATGGCCATCATGATCCTGCCCTTCATCACCGCGATGTTCGTCGAGGTGCTGGAATCGGTGCCGCCGATGATCAAGGAATCCGCCTACGGCGTCGGCGCCACCACCTATGAGGTCTACCGCAACGTCTCGGTGCCCTATGGCAGCACCGCCATGGTCGGCGCCGTCATGCTCGGCCTCGGCCGCGCGCTCGGCGAGACGATGGCCGTGACCTTCGTCATCGGCAATGCCACGCGCATGTCGGCCTCGCTCTTCGCCCCTGGCGCCACCATCGCCTCGACCATCGCCAATGAGTTCCCCGAGGCCTCCACGGGCTCGCTGAAACTGCAGTCGCTGCTCGAACTGGGCTTCATCCTCTTCGTGATTTCGTTCATCGTGCTCGCGCTTTCGCGCCTGCTCGTCCGGTCCCGGCTCAAGGGCTGAGGAGAGACACACATGGCATCCCTGGCCCGCCGTCGCGCGACCGACTACACCGTCAAGGCCATCAGCATCGGCTTCGCCGCGCTGTCTCTCGTTCTGCTCGCCTGGATCCTGTGGACCCTGGTGTCGCGTGGCCTGCCCGCGCTCGGCCCGCATGTCTTCACCAAGATCACCGCGCCGCCCGGCGCCGGGGGCGGCCTGCTCAACGCCATCGTCGGCTCGCTGATCCAGATCGGCGTGGCGCTCCTCATCGGCACTCCCATCGGTCTGATGTGCGGCACCTTCCTGGCCGAGAACGGCCGCGGAACCCAGGTCGGCAACGCGGTCCGCTTCGTCAATGACGTGCTGCTCTCCGCTCCCTCGATCCTCATCGGCCTGTTCGTCTACCAGCTCCTCGTCGTCCCCTTCGGCGGCTTCTCCGGCTGGGCGGGCGCGATCGCCCTCGCCATCATCATCATCCCGGTGGTGGTGCGCACCACCGAGGACATGCTGAACCTGGTGCCGATAGGCCTGCGCGAAGCGGCCTTCGCCCTCGGCGCGCCGCAGTGGAAGGTGGTTACCTTCATCACCTGGCGCGCCGGCCGGGCCGGCATCGTCACCGGCATCCTGCTCGCCATCGCCCGCGCGGCCGGCGAGACCGCGCCGCTGCTGTTCACCTCGCTCGGCAACAATGGCTGGTCGCTCAGCCTCGACGCACCCATGGCGAGCCTTCCCATCGCCATCTACCAGTATGCCGCCAGCCCGTTCGAGGATTGGGTGGCGCTGGCCTGGGCGGGCGCCCTCATCATCACCGTCGGGGTTCTGACCCTGAACATCCTTTCCCGCCTCGTCCTGGCGAAGATGAAGTGAGACGGACCATGAATTTCGCACCTGAAACGTCGATCGACATCGCTTCCGCCGTCAACCGCGCCACCGCGCCCTCGACCGAGTCCAAGCTCAAGGTCGAGAAGCTCAATTTCTACTACGGCGACAACCACGCGCTGAAGAACATCAATTTCGAGATCCCGGAAAAGCGCGTCACCGCGATGATCGGGCCCTCGGGCTGCGGCAAGTCCACGCTGCTGCGGGTGTTCAACCGCATGTACCAGCTCTATCCGGGCCAGCGCGCGGAAGGGAAGATCCTGTTCGACGGCGCCGACCTGCTGAGCAAGGAGCTGGATTCCACCGTGGTGCGCTCGCGCATCGGCATGGTGTTCCAGAAGCCGACGCCGTTCCCGATGTCGATCTACGACAACATCGCCTTCGGCGTGAAGCTGCATGAGCGCCTGAACAAGTCGCAGATGGACGAGCGCGTCGAGTGGTGCCTGCGCAAGGCAGCGATCTGGGAGGAAACCAAGGATCGCCTGCACACCTCCGCGCTCGGCATGTCCGGCGGCCAGCAGCAGCGCCTGTGCATCGCCCGCACCATCGCGGTTCGGCCGGAAGTGATCCTGCTCGACGAGCCCACCTCGGCGCTCGACCCGATCTCGACCTCGAAGATCGAGGACCTGATCGACGAGCTGAAGCAGGAATTCACCATTGTCATCGTGACACACAACATGCAGCAGGCGGCGCGTTGCGCCGACATCACCTCGTTCTTCTATCTCGGCGAACTCATCGAGGTCGCCGCCTCGAACGAGATCTTCACCAATCCGCGCGAAGCCCGCACCCGCGACTACATCACCGGCCGCTTCGGCTGATTCCGCGACGAGAGAGGCCTCCCCAATGACCGAACATATCGTCTCGTCGTTCGACACCGACCTGAAGGAACTTGGCCGCCGCGTGGTCGAGATGGGCGGACAGTCCGAGCGCCTCGTCGCCGACAGCGTTCAGGCGCTGGTGAAGCGCGACAGCGAACTCGCCCAGAAGGTGATCGTGCTCGACGGCCCGGTCGACCTGCTGCAGCGGGAGATCGAGGAGAAGGCGGTGCTCGTCATCGCCCGCCGGCAGCCGCTCGCCGGCGACCTGCGCGAGATCGTCGCCGCCATGCGCATCGCAAACGACCTGGAGCGTATCGGCGACCTCGCCAAGAACACCGCCAAGCGCGTGCTCGCCCTCACCGGCGAGTTCCACCCGCAGAAGCTGGTGCGCGGCGTGGAGCACATGTCCAACATCGTGCTCGAGCAGCTGAAAATGGTGCTCGACGCCTATGCCACCCGCGACGCCGCCCGCGCGCTCGACGTCTGGCAGCGTGACGGCGAGGTCGACGTTCTCTACACCTCGCTGTTCCGCGAACTGCTCACCTACATGATGGAAGACCCGCGCAACATCTCGCTGTGCACGCATCTGCTGTTCTGCGCCAAGAACATCGAGCGTATCGGCGACCACGCCACCAACGTTGCCGAGACGATCCACTATCTCGTCACGGGCCAGCTTCTCACCGAGGAACGGCCGAAGCAGGACACCAGCAGCCTGACCAGCGTGGCGTTCCCGACCTGAGAGCCTCGGCACCCCACGAACGTCCGGGAACGCGACCATGCCGACCAACATACTGATCGTGGAGGATGAGGAGCCCCTCACCCTCCTGCTCCGCTACAACCTCGAATCCGAGGGCTACTCGGTGGACAGCGTCGGGCGGGGTGACGAGGCGGAGACTAGGCTGCGCGAAAGCGTACCGGATCTTCTCATCCTCGACTGGATGCTTCCGGGGCTTTCCGGGATCGAGCTCTGCCGGCGGCTGCGGGCCCGGCCCGATACCGAGCGCATGCCGATCCTCATGCTCACCGCCCGTGGCGAGGAGACCGAGCGCGTGCGCGGCCTCGCCACCGGCGCGGACGACTATGTGGTGAAACCCTTTTCGGTGCCCGAACTCGTCGCGCGGGTGCGGGCGCTGCTGCGCCGCGCCAAGCCCGAGCACGTCTCCACCCTGCTGCGCGCCGGCGACATCGAGCTGGACCGCGAGACCAAGCGGGTGCACCGCGCCGGCCGCGAGCTGCATCTTGGCCCCACCGAGTTCCGGCTGCTGGAGTTCCTCATGCAGTCGCCCGGCCGGGTCTATTCGCGCGAGCAATTGCTCGACGGCGTGTGGGGACAGGACGTCTATATCGACGAGCGCACGGTCGACGTGCATGTCGGGCGCCTGCGCAAGGCGCTGAACCGCCCGCGCCAGCCCGATCCCATCCGCACCGTGCGCGGCTCCGGCTACTCGTTCAACGAGATGTTCGCCCGCGCGCATTGAGCGCGCAGGCGAACCGGGGCCACCGCTCCAGGCTGCGTCAGGTGCGGTTGATCGACAGGCCGCCATCGACGAGATGCGCGGTGCCGGACACGAAGGACGCATCGTCCGAAGCGAGATAGAGCACCGAGCGGGCCAGTTCCTCCGGCGCCGCGACGCGCTTCAGCGCATGCAGCCCGGTAATAAAGGCCTGGGCTTCCGGCGTGTCGTTGGCTTCCCGGTACATCTCGGTTTCCACCGCGCCCGGCAGGATCGCGTTGACGCGCACACCCTGCGGCCCGAATTCGGCCGCCAGCACCTGGGTGAGGCCAACGAGCCCGGATTTCGAGGCGGCATAGGCGGCAAGGCCGGGAAAGCCGGCCGTATAGCCCACGAAGGTCGAGGTGAAGACCACCGAGCCGCCGCCGGATTTGAGCATCTCGGCGATCTGGTGCTTGGCGCCGTAGAACGCCCCGGTGAGGTTCACCGCCAGCGTGTCCTCCCAGCCCATGGCGGAAATGCCGGTGCTAGGGCCCTTCTCGCCGAGCGTGCCGGCATTGTTGACCGCGATGTCGAGCCGGCCGAAGCGCTCCACCGCCAGCGCGGCCAGCGCGCGGTCATAGGCCTCCTCGCGCACATCGCCGGCAAGCACGGCCGCTTCGCCGCCTGCCGCCGCGATTTCCGCTGCCAGCGCGTCCAGTTCGCCTTGGCGCCGGGCGCCGAGAACGAGCCGGGCGCCCTCGCGGGCGAACAGCACCGCCACCGCCCGGCCGATGCCGGAACTGGCGCCGGCGATCAGCGCAACCTTGCCATCAAGACGTCCCATCGAAAGTCTCCAACCTGAGGAATCGCCGCCCTCGGCGGCGTGTCGCGGAGGAGTATGGCGATGCCGACGCGTTCGGATTAGACTTCAGCAAGCGGAAACCATGTCCGGAAAACGCGAACGATGAAACTTGACGGGATCGCCGCTTTCGTCGCCATTGCCGAGGCCGGCTCCATCAGCGAGGCGGCGCGCCGGCTGAGACTGGCGAAGTCGGTCGTCAGCGACCGTCTGGCGCAGCTCGAACGCCAGCTTGGCGCCAGGCTGGTCCACCGCTCCACCCGCCGATTGACGCTGACCGAGGACGGGCTGATCTTCCTGGAACTGGCCTCCCAGTCCCTGCGCGGCATCGAGGCGGCCGCCGCCACTCTCGCTGAGCGGCGCGGCACGCTCTCCGGCCCGCTGCGCCTTTCAGCGCCGGTGACGCTGACGGCGCTCCACATCGGGCCGGCGCTCTACCCCTTCCTGCGTAGCCATCCGCAGATCGACCTCAGCATCGAGCTGGATGATCGCGTCGTCGACGCGCAGGCCGAAGGCTATGACGGGGTGATCCGGCACGGGCCGATGCGCGACAGCCGGTTGATGGCGTGGAAGCTCGCGCGCAGCCGGCGGTTGCTCGTCGCCTCGTCCGAATATCTCGAACAGCACGGCACTCCGCGCAATCTTGATGAGCTGGAGCAACACCGGGGTATCTTTTACAGCCATCGCGGCATCGCCGACTGGCGCTTCGAAACGGCGGGCAGGGCAGTGCAGGTGCGTGGAAAGGCCGGGCTGCAGGTCAATAATGGCGTGGTGATGCGTGATGCGGCAGTGGCCGGGCTGGGCGTCACGCTGCTGCCGCTGTTTATCGCCGGGCCTCAGATCCGCGACGGCACGCTGCGGGTGATCGATGTCGGCGCCGAGCCGGAGGCGGAATTCATCTATGTCGCGCATCCCGAGGGCCGGCATCCTTCGGCGAAGCTGCGGGCGCTGGCGGACTGCCTGCGGGAAGCCTTTGGCGATCCGCCCTATTGGGAGGCCGGCCTCTAGACTACGCAGGCGCGCGGCTCAGTCCTGCGGACGATTATGGCCCTTCTTCGGCCAGTTGTGCGAGAGCACGAAGTCGGAAATGCGCGGCGCGATCTCGGCGCGGAACCGCGAGCCGTTGAACACGCCGTAATGGCCGACCGTGGGCTGGAGGTAATGCGCCTTCATGTCATCGGGCAGGCCCGAACACAGCGTTTGGGCGGCGCGGGTCTGGCCGACGCCGGAAATGTCGTCATTCTCGCCTTCGACGGTCAGCAGCGCCACGTTACGGATCTTCGACGGGTCCACCTTCACGCCGCGATGGGTCATGGTGCCCCTCGGCAAGGCGTGGTCAATGAACACGGTCTGCAGCGTCTGGAGATAGTACTCCGCCGGCAGGTCCATGACCGAGAGATACTCGTCGTAGAACTCCCGGTGCTTGGCGGCGGAATCGCCGTCGCCCTTCACCAGATGGCCGAACATGTCGGCATGCGCCCGCAGATGCCGCTCCAGATTCATCGCCATGAAGCCATGCAGTTGCAGGAAGCCGGGATAGACCTGCCGCATCACCCCGGCATTCGGCCAAGGAACGGTGGTGATGACATTGCGGGAAAACCAGTCGATGCCACGGTCCTGCGCGAAGTGGTTTACCGCCGTGGGGCTCTCGCGGGTGTCGATGGGCCCGCCCATCAGCACCATGGAGGCGGGCACGTCCGGGTCGCCCATCTCCTCCATGCGCGCGACAGCGGCGAGCACCGGCACAGCGGGCTGGCACACGGCAAGGGCATGTACGCCGCCGCCGAGATGGCGGAAGATCTCGATCACATAATCGATGTAGTCGTCGAGATCGAACGTGCCCTCCGACATCGGGACGTTGCGCGCGTCGACCCAGTCGGTGATGTAAAGGTCGTGATTGGGCAGCAGGGTCTGCACGGTTCCGCGCAGCAATGTCGCGTAATGGCCCGACAGCGGCGCGACGATCACCATGCGCGGCTGCGGCCGGCGCGGCTTGTGCTGGAAATCGCGCCGGAAATGCAGCAGCTTGCAGAAGGGCCGCTCCCACACCGTCTCGATTTCGACAGGGACGTCGACGCCGCCGACCTTGGTGTCGCAGATGCCCCAATCGGGCTTGCCATAGCGCCGCGTGGTGCGCTCGAACATCTCGAACGAGGCCGACATGGTCTTGCCGAATTCGGTATGGGCGAGCGGATTGGCCGGGTTGCGATAGAACAGCCGTCCGGCATCCGCCATCATGCGCAGCGGATCGAGTGCCGCATGGCCGAGCTCGAACATCCAGTACATGGGCTGCGCGAGCGCCGATGCGGCCTCAAGCGTTGCCTCGGGTGTCTGGACCGCCTCTTCCGCGTCAGGCACGTCGCCGAAAACGCCGATCGCCATGAATGCCTCCGTGAGAGAGAGCCCGCCCCGTACACGCTGTTCTTGTGCGTTGCAGCATAGATAGGCTCTTTCTCGCCGCCGTCAACGCGAGCCTTGCTCTCGCTCTTCGGCCGCCTACGGGGCTATAGAGGCACGGCATCGCCCGCGAGACGGTGCGCAGGGGCCGTTTCATGTCGCTTTCCCTCGACCATCCAATCGGCGAACGTTTCTTCGGCCTGCGGCTCGACACGCTCATTCGCCTGCGATGGCTGGCGATCTCCGGACAGACGGTAGCGATCGTCGTCGTCCAATGGCTGCTCGGCTTCTCCCTGCCCATCGGCGCCTGCCTTGCGGTGGTGGCGCTTTCCGCCTGGCTCAATCTGGCGCTGAGGCTACGCAATCCCGGCGCGCGGCGGCTGTCGGATATCGAGGCGGCGTGGCTGCTGGCCTATGACATCCTCCAGCTCGCGGCGCTGCTGTTCCTGACCGGCGGCCTCGCAAATCCCTTTGCGCTGCTCTTCCTCGCCCCGGTGCTGATATCGGCGACCGCCCTCTCGCCCCGCACCACCATTCTGCTCGGCATGCTGGCGGCGGCGTGCGCCGCGCTGGTCGGGTTCTGGCAGATGCCGCTGCCCTGGGGTGCGGGCGGCACGCTCGGCCATCCACCGGAACTGCCGACGCTCTACCTGCTGGGCATCTGGCTGGCGCTGGCCATCGCCATCGCCTTCATCGGCGTGCACGCCTGGCGGGTGGCGGAGGAAACCCGCGAACTTTCCGAGGCGCTGGCCGCGACCGAGCTGGTGCTGGCGCGCGAACAGCACCTCTCCGCGCTGGACGGGCTGGCGGCGGCGGCGGCGCACGAGCTGGGCACGCCGCTCGCGACCATCACGGTGGTGGCGAAGGAATTGGCGCGCGCCCTGCCCGCGGACAGCCCGCTGAGCGACGACATCAGGCTGATGAGCGAACAGGCCGAGCGCTGCCGCGCCATCCTGCGCCGTCTCACGACGCTTGATGCTGGCGAGGCACCGTTCGATCGCATGCCGATCTCGCACATTCTGGAAGACGTGGTGGCACCGCACCGCAATTTTGGCATCGCCATCGCGGTCACCCTGCCCACCGGCGCGCCCGACGAGCCGATCATTGCCCGCAATCCCGGGCTTCTCTACGGGCTGGGAAACATTGTCGAGAATGCCGTCGACTTCGCGCGGGACCGTGTCAACATCGTCGCCAGCTGGAGCGAGGAGGAGGTGACGATCAGCGTCACCGATGACGGCCCCGGCTTCCCGGTCGAACTGCTCGACAGCATCGGCGCGCCCTATGTCACCAGCCGCGGCCGCAGCCGCTGGAAGCGCGGCGCCGAGCCGGAGGCGGATGAGGGGCAGCAGGGGCTCGGCCTCGGTGTCTTCATCGCCAAGACGCTGCTGGAGCGTACCGGCGCGGCGCTGACCTTTGTCAACCGGCCACCGCCCGCGCATGGTGCCTCGGTCGGCGTACGCTGGTCGCGGCGGGTGATCGACATTTCGGGCGATCGCGGGCCGGGCGGCGGCCATGACGCGCAATCGTGACAGATTTGGGGTGCCGCAATTTTGCGCTCTCGCTATCGGCGGGGTATAAACTCACCCAAAAGTCGACGTTGCGGCGTTCCGCCAGGCCGTTGACCCGGCACTTGCGAACGTCGCAGCCGGCATAAGGGAAAGCGTGAGATGCTCGATATCGCCACGGAACCGCAGGACCGCACGCTGCTGATCGTCGATGACGATCGGCCGTTCCTGCAACGGCTCGCCAGGGCGATGGAGATGCGCGGCTTCACCGTCACCACGGCGGAAACCGTGGCCGACGGCCTTGCCAGCGTCGAAGGCGGCGCGCCGGCCTATGCGGTGGTCGACATGCGGCTCGGCGATGGCAACGGGCTCGACGTCATCTCCGCGCTCAAGCGCCGCCGCCCGGAAGCGCGCGGCATCATCCTCACCGGCTATGGCAACATCGCCACCGCGGTGAATGCGGTGAAGATCGGCGCCGTGGACTATCTCGCCAAGCCGGCGGATGCCGACGACATCTGCGCCGCGCTGAACGCCCAGGGTGACTACAAGCCCCAGTTGCCCGAAAACCCGATGTCGGCGGACCGGGTTCGCTGGGAGCATATCCAGCGGGTCTACGAGCTGTGCAGCCGCAATGTCTCAGAGACGGCGCGGCGGCTTTCCATGCACCGCCGTACGTTGCAGCGCATCCTCGCCAAGCGCGCGCCGCGCTGAACGGCGCTGGCAGAGCCGGCCTCTCCGCCTAACGTGTCGAAGGAGTAGGACATGCGCCTGCGCGCTCTCGGAAACAGCGCTCTCACGGTCTCGGAGCTTGGCTTCGGCTGCATGGGGCTGACATCGGCCTATGGCACCGCGCCAGACAAGGCCGACGCCGTCGCGTTGCTGCGCGGCGCCGTGGAACGTGGCGTCACCCTCTTCGACACTGCCGAATTTTATGGCCCTTTCATCAATGAGGAACTGGTGGGCGAGGCGTTGGCGCCCGTGCGCGACAAGGTGGTGCTCGCCACCAAGTTCGGCTTCAGAATGGAGCCTGGCACGCTTCGGCGCGTCGGCATGGACAGCCGGCCCGCACATATAAGAGAGGTGGCGGAAGCCTCGCTTCGCCGGCTGCGCACCGACCGGATCGACCTGCTCTACCAGCACCGCGTCGACCCGGACGTGCCGATCGAAGAGGTGGCGGGGACCGTGGGCGAGCTGATCCGCGAGGGCAAGGTGCTGCATTTCGGCCTGTCCGAGGCCGGCGCCGGCACAATCCGCCGCGCCCATGCGGTGCAGAAGGTGACGGCGCTGCAGAGCGAATATTCGCTGTGGTGGCGTGAGCCGGAGGCGGAAATCTTCCCCGTGCTGGAAGAGCTGGGCATTGGCTTCGTGCCCTTCAGCCCGCTGGGGCGTGGCTTCCTCACCGGTGCGATGGACGCGCAAACGACCTTCGCCACGACCGATATGCGCGCCACCCAGCCACGCTTCACCGCCGCCGCTCTCAAAGCCAACCAGGCGCTCATCGACGTTCTCAAGGACGCGGCAAAAGCCCGGAGCGAGGGCGACCGCGTTGCCACCCCCGCGCAGATCGCGCTCGCCTGGCTGCTGGCGCAGAAGCCGTGGATCGTCCCCATTCCCGGCACGACCAAGGTTCACCGGCTGGAGGAGAACCTTGCCGCCGGGTCCATCGAGCTGACCCCGGCCGAATTGTCGGGCATCGAAGCCGCGCTCGCCGCCGTCGCGGTGGAAGGCGCCCGCTACCCGGAAGAGCAGATGCGCATGATCGACCGCTGACCGGGCGGCCGAGCCCTCGGCCCTGATGCCACGGCGCGCGCGGCGCGGCGCTTCGCCCTCTGGCGCCGGCTAGGTCAAAAGCTCTTCCAGCGCGTCCACCAGCATGTCGACATGGCCGGTGGTGACGCAGAGCGGGGGGCGGATCTTTAAAACATTGCCGTAGCGGCCGGCGGCGCCGATGAGGATGCCGTGCTGGCGCAGCCCGTTGATCAGCCCCTTGGCGATCTCCGGTGCCGGGCCTTTCTCCGTACCGAACTCGACGCCGATATAAAGCCCCGCCCCGCGCACGGCGGTGATCGGCGCGCGCGCCTGCAAGCGCTTCAACCGCGCCTCGAGATGCCGCCCGACACGGGCGGCATTGGCGATGAGGCCGTCCTCCTCGATCACCTCCAGCACCGCGAGCCCGGCCGCGCAGGCCGCCGGGCTGCCGGCGAAGGTGTTGAAATAGCCGAAATCGGCGCAGAAGGCGGCGAGAATCTCCGGCCGCGTGACGACGCCGGCGATCGGGTAGCCATTGCCCATCGGCTTGCCCATGGTGACGATGTCCGGCACCACGCCATGGCGGGAAAAGCCCCACATGCCCGTGCCGGTGCGCCCGAAGCCCGGCTGCACCTCGTCGGCGATGAACAGGCCGCCGGCGGCGCGGGTCACCTCCACCGCCGGCTTCAGGAAGCCCGGCGGGTCGGCATAGACGCCGTCCGAGGAGAAGATGGTGTCGACAAGCAGGCCGGCGAAGCGGATGCCGTCGGCCTCCAGCGCCGCGATCTCCGCCCGCACGGCGTCGGCGAAGCCCTGCGCCACATCATTGCCGAACAGAGCGGGGTCGGGCGCCGGCACCATGCGCACATGGCGGGGCGGCGCGCCGTTCTTGTAGGAGGAGGGGGAAACCTCCGTCACCGCGGCGGTGTTGCCGTGATAGGCGGTGCGGGTGACGATGATGCCCTCGCCGCCGCTGATCTTGCGGGCGAGGCGGAGGGCGAAATCATTGCTTTCGCTGCCGGTGCAGGTGAGCACGACATTGCTCAGCGCGGGTGGGAAGGTGGCCAGCAGCTTCTCGGCATAGTCATGCGACACGTCGAACAGGTAGCGCGAGTGGATGTTCAGTTCGCCGATCTGCGCGCGTACCGCCTCCACCACCTTCGGGTGGCAATGCCCGACGGTGGGAACATTGTTGTAGAAATCGAGATAGGCGCGCCCGTCCGAGGCGTGGAGATACGCGCCTTCCGCCCGCACCATGCGCAGGGGTTCGTCATAGAACAGCACGGAGCCGGCGCCGAAGCTGGCCCGCCGGCGCTCTACCAGCGCCGCGACATCGGGGGCCATCGGCCCGGTGCTGCCGGAAAACGCGTTGAGCGAGAGAATCTGCAGTTCCTGGCTCTTCACGAGACCGCCCTCCCGGTTACGGCTGCGGTGCCATCACTGTCGTAGCGACGGAGAAACGCGCGGGCGAGGTCGACCGTGCCGTGGGTGTAGCCTTCGCCCAGCGCCTTGGCGGTGGGCGTCTCGGCATGCGAGGCGATCCAGGCAGTGAGCAGCATGCGGCGCAGCATGATGAAGACCGGCAGGATCGCGCAGTCCTCGTCCGGCAGCGGCGCCACCGTGCGGTAGCCCTCGATCCACGCGGCCTGAAGCGCCGGGACATAGGGCTCGTGCTCGCTGAAGCTGATGGCGGCGGCGAAGTCGTAGAGATACCAGCTGAAGCCGCAATCGTCGAAATCGATCACCGAGAGCGTGTCGTCGTCGACCAGCAGATTGGCCACCCGCATATCGGCATGGACGAGGCCGAAGCGGTCCTCGCCGGTGCCATAGGTGTCGAGCAGATCGCGCAGAACCTGGGCGGTGCGCTCCAGCACGGCGCGGCCTTCCGCGTCGAGGCCGAGCGCGGCGCGCCAGTCGCCCCAGAGCTGCACGTCGCCCAGCATGGCGTCATAGTCCCAGCGCTTGCGGGTGAAGCCTTCGGGGCGCTGCCAGCCGCGCGCATGGATATGAAGCCGCGCATTGATCGCGCCGAGCTCGCGGTACCAGCGGGGAAGGTCGTCGCCTTCCGCTGGCTCGCGGCCGGGCACGAGGCCGAATGCCACCACATGCCGGATTGTTCCGTCCTCCTGCAGGTCGGCGATGAGGCGGCCATCGGCCTGCGGCAGCGGTGTGAGCGTCGGCACGATGCTGTCCGCACCGAGCGCAGTCAGCCAGGAGAGCTCGGATTCGATCTCCGCGCGGGTGTGGTAGCCCGGCCGGTGGACGCGGAAGACGACATGGCGCGCCGCGGCGGGATCGTGGGCGCGAAAGGTGGCGTTCTCCGAGATGGTGAGCAATTGCAGGTGCGTCGCCTCCGACAGCCCCCAGCGCGGCAGCGCGGCGCGCAGCCCGGCTTCGAGCCGCGACAGGAAGGCGTCATCATACATCGGCTGGGTTGAGGGCTGGGTCACGGGCTCGCTCACGCTCTGGCCTCCGCCACCGTGATCTCGACCAGCGCACGGCCGAGAGCGCGCGCAACCGCGCCCTCCGGCGGCCGGTCAGTGACGAGGCGCTGAATGTCGGGAATGCGCGCCCAGATCGCCAGCGAGGGCACGTCGAATTTCTGGTGGTCGGAGACGATGATGGTCTCCGACGCCCGGTTCATCATCGCCCGGTAGACCCAGGCGGCGGGAGCCTCGGCGTCGGCGAGGCCGTCCGTGGTGATGCCGGAAATGCCGAGAATGGCGCGATTCACATTGTAGTTCTGCAGGAACTCGGCGGTTTCCACTCCCACCATCATGCCCTCGCGGGCATTGTAGCGGCCGGGGCACATGATGACGTCGATGGTCGGGTTGGCGGAGACCACCGTCGCCACCGAGAAGGAGTGCGTGATGACGGTGAGGTCGCGGCAGGCGGCGGCCATGCGGCGGGCGACATGGGTGGTAGTGGCGCCGGCGCCGATGGCGATGACCTCTTTCGGCTTGATCAGCCGCACAGTCGCCGCCGCGATGGCCTCGCGCTCGGCCACCATCAGGCCATGGCGCTCGGTCACCGAGGGCTCGGAAGCGAAGGGCCGCACCGCGCCGCCATAGGTGCGATTGATCAGGCCCTTCTCGCCGAGCTCGAACAGATCGCGCCGGATGGTCTCGGTGGAGACGTTGAGCTCGGTGGCGAGGTCGCCGACGCGCAGGGTCGCTGAGGCCCGCATCTCGGCGAGGATGCGCGCATGGCGCGCTGCCTTGTCGAGGCGCGGGCGGCGCCGGTCGGCCACGCTTTCCAGGGGCTCGTCCGCGCTCATGCTGCGGCCCGCCGGCGGGCCAGCATGCCGATGAGCCCGCCAGCGAGCAGCAGCGATGCCGCCCCCAGCGTCGCCATGGTGCCCAGCGCCGGCACCATCGGCGTGTAGCCGGCAACCATCTTGGCGTAGAGCCATTCGGGAATCGTCGAGTCGGCCCCCGTCGTGTAGAGCGAAAGCGGGAAATTGCTCCAGGAGAGCAAGAAGGCGAACAGCATTCCGGACCAGATGCCCGGCCACAGCAGCGGCAGTGTCACCTCGCGGAACACCTGCGTGCGCGAGCAGCCGAGGTCATAGGCCGCCTCCTCCAGCGAGGGGTCGAAGCCATAGACCTGGATGGCGATGACCAGCGTGACAACCGGCACGATCCACACCATGTGGGCGAACACCGCCGTCATCCAGCTGGTCTGAATGCCTACCGCGTTGAAACCGAGCAGCATGGCAAGGCCCAGCACCGGCTGGGGGAAGAAGATCGGCAGCAGGATGAGCTTCTGGTAGAGCCGGCGCCCCTTCCAGTCATAGCGGGCGAAGGCCAGCGCACCGAAGGTGGCGATGACGACGGAGAACACCGTCACCAGCAGCGCGATGGAAATCGAGGTCTTCACGATCATGCCGATCTCGATTGAATCCAGCGTCTTCTGCCACCATTCGGTGGCGTAGGTCTTGATGGGCAACCCGAAATACCGGCTCTTGTTGAAGCTGGCCAGCGCGCCGCAGGCGATCGGCAGATAGATCACCACCAGTACGAACAGCGTCCATACCCAGATCGCGGCATTGGTTCGCTTGCGTTCCATCTCAGCGCCTTCCCAGCATGCGGTCGAGGTCCAGCTTCGACAGGGCGAACAGGGTCAGCGCGCCGATGAAGAAGGTAACGACCACGGCGAGGGCCGAGCCGAGCGGCCAGTTCTGCGAATAGGTGAAGGCGATTTCGATCTCGTGCGAGATCACGATGATCGACTGGCCGCCGAGGATCTTCGCCTCCGCCGTCGCGCCGATGGCGAGCACGAAGGTGAGCAGCATGCCGATGAGGATGCCGGGCATGGCGAGCGGAAGCTCGATCTCGCGCCAGATGAACAGGCGGCCGGCGCCGAGGTCGCGTGCCGCATCCACGAGGTCGCGCGGCACCAGAGCGAGGCCCAGCGTCATCGGGAACAGCATGAAGGGCAGGTAGGTATAGACCATGCCGAACAGCGTGATGCCGGGCGTGTACAGCACCTCCGGCCCACCGGGCAGGCCCAGCCATTTCAGCGAGCCGTCGAGCACGCCGTTCTTGATGTAGAACAGCACCCAGCCATAGAGCCGCACATTTTCCGACACGAAGAGCGGAAAGACGAAGAGCACGCTGATCAGCGCCGACCAGCGGCCGAACACCATGTTGAGCCCATAGGCGATGGGGTAGGCGACCACGGCGAGGATCGCCACGGTGAACAGCGCCAGCCCGCAGGACCAGAAGAAGGACAGCCACACCGTGTTGGAGGGGTCAAACAGCGTGGCGAAATTCGCTAGGGTGAAGCTGCGGAAGACGTCGAAACTGCGCGGCGTTGCAAAGGCATAGCCGAAGATCGCCACCAGCGGGGCGAGAAAGCCGATGCCGAGCAGCAGGGCGACGGGAAGCGCGCAGCGGGCACCGACCGACAGCATACGGCCATGGCGCAGCGCGGCGGCGCTTTCCGCAGCGGCCTGGGGCGGTGCCCCGGCGATGGCGAGATCGGCCATGCTCAGCTCTCCAGCGTGAAGGCGTCGGCGGCATCCCAGCCGAGGGTCACCCGGCGGTCGGCGCTGGCCGGCAGGGCGCGCCCGCGCGACAGTTCCACCAGCATCACCTTGGCCCCGACGCGCACCTGGTACTGGATGCGCGAGCCGAGCGAATACTCGTTGTAGACGACGCCTTCCAGCCGGTTGTCGGCCTGCTCGCCGGGGCCGAGGATGCGCATGAATTCGGGACGCACGACCACAAAGGCCTCGTCCAGAACCGCGCCGCTGGCTGGGGGCTGCAGGGTGAAGGTGCCTGGCACGTCGGTGCCGGTCCACGCCCCGTCCGCTCCGCGCCGCACCTGCAGCGTGTTAACCTCGCCGACAAACTCGCAGACGAAGCGGTCGACCGGGGCGCCGTAGATCTCCTCCGGCGTGCCGATCTGCACGATCCGCCCGGCGCGCATGACACCGATGCGGTCCGACATCACCATCGCCTCTTCCAGCGAATGGGTGATGTAGATGAAGGTCTTGCCGGTCTCCCGGTGCAAATCCTTCAGCTCCTTTTCCAGTGTCTTCTTCAGCTTATAGTCGATAGCCGAGAGCGGCTCGTCGAAGAACAGCACCTCGGGGTCATAGGCCAGCGCCCGGGCCAGAGCCACGCGCTGGCGCTCGCCGCCGGAGCACTTCATGACGTTCTTGTCGAAATAGTTCTCCGGCAGGCGGACGATGCGCATCAGCTCCAGTGCGCGCGCCTTTCGGGCGGCGGCGTCGACGCCCTTCACCTTGAGCGGAAAGGCGATGTTCTCGCCGACGCTCTTGTGCGGGAACAAGGCGAGCGACTGGAAGACGAGGCAGGTGGGGCGCTTGTTGGGCGGCACATCGTTGATGAGCTCGCCGTGCAGGGTGATGTTGCCCTCGCTCGGGGTGTCCATGCCGGCGAGCATGCGCAACAGCGTCGTCTTGCCCGAGCCGGAGGGCCCGACAATGGTGAGGAACTCGCCCTCGCGCACGTCGAGGTCGATGCCCTCGACGGCGTTGAACCCGCCGAAGCTCTTGCGCAGGCCGACAAGCTGAAGGATCGGCTTTGGCGGTGATGCGGCGTCGGGGAGGGCGGCCGGCGAGGTCTGGAGCATGGGGTCTTCCACAATGGGCCGGCGACGAGAGGTCGCCGCCGACAGTGATGGTGAGTGATGGGCCGGCTGCGTGCTTCAAGATGCGGGGCGTCGCCTCGCTCCTCAGCATGACGAGGGGCGAGGACCGCCGTCATCCCGAGGTGCCCGGCACTGCCGGGCCTCGAAGGAGGCAGGTCCTCGCCGCCTTATCCCCGCATGCGCTTGGCGGCGTTCATCAGGTCGAGCGCCTTGTCGTAATCCGGCACGATGTCGTATTCGGCCGAGCGGTCCATCTCTTCCTGCAGGCTGTCCCACTGGATGGCGTCGAGCTCGTCCTTGGTGAACAGGTCGAAGCAGGCCTTGTTGCCCATCTGCGCGACCGGGTTGAACGTACCCTCGGCGAAGGCCACCTTGTGCGCGACATCCGGCGCCTGCACATATTTCAGGAAGTCGAGCGCCAGCGGAGACAGGTTCGGGTTGTTCACCGTCGAGGTGATCTCGATCCAGGCGATGCCGCCCTTGCCGCCGGGCAGCGGGCCCCGCAAGGGCGTGATGCCGCGCAGGTTCGGGTGGCCGTCGGCGCGGGCTGGGGAGACCGAATAGGTGCCACCCGTCATATGCAGGTCGATCTCCCCGGAAATCAGCGCCTGGTTCATCGAGGCAATGTCGCCGATCAGCTTGGCGCCCTTGAAGACGCGCTTGGCGGTCTCCTCGAACTTCGCCATCTCGTCGGGGGTGTGGACCTTGAACGGGTCGATGCCGGCGATGATGAAGATGTTGAAGACGTTCCAGTCGTCGGATTCGAGAATGCCGTACTTGCCGGCGAGAGCCGGGTCGTTGAACAGGTCCCAGCCCGTGTCCTCGGCGGTCTTGCGGCTCACCTTGTCGGTGTTGACCACGTAGCTATAGGGCCCGAAGCGCTGGGCCATGCCGATCAGCTCGGAGCCGTCCTCGCTCATCGCCCATTTGTAGGGCGGCTTGAACATGGGCAGCATGGTCTCGAAGAACGGCTCGAACTCCGCCTTGGGCAGCGGCTTGATCAGCTTCTCGGGCAGCATCACCTTGCGCGCCCAGGGATTGTTGACGTTGATCAGGTCCCAGGTGTTGATTTCGCCGGCACGCAGCCGGTTGATCATGGTGGGGTCGTTGGTGAGGCTCTCGGCCTTCACCGTCGCGCCGGTCTGCGAGCGGAACGGGTCGAGCACCTGGGCGGAGTTGTAGCCCTCCCAGCACAGGATGTTCAGCTCCTTCTCGCGCGCCGCGAACGCCTTGTTGGCGTTGAACAGCGGACCGGCGGCGGCGAGCGCGCCAAGGCCCGCTCCCATGCCCTGCAAGACCGACCTTCTCGAAATGCCTGCCATCGCGAAGTCCCTCTGGGTTGTTGGGCGCCGTATGTCGGGCGGCCGCGCGTGCTTTCCACATCCGGCGGGCGGATGTGGAAATTATGTTGGACTGTGTGTGAACCTAAACATTCGAATTTGGCCTTTACAACACCAAATTTGCGGCTCAACCTGATGAAAAGACAGGCAGCCTGTTTTGACGGCATGTCGACCGCCTGCGGTAGGATATGCCGGAAGACAACTCCAGAAATCAGTCGGGAATAGCCGCACCATGTTCACGTCGCTTGAAGGAAAGACCGTCATCGTCACCGGCGCCAGCAAGGGCATCGGGCGCGGCCTCGCGCTGCGCTTCGGCCAGGCCGGGCTCAACGTGCTGGTGGTCAGCCGCTCGCTCGCCGAGGCCGAGAAGGTGGCCGCCGAGATCGGCGCGAACGCCTCCGCCTTCGCCGCCGACGTGACCAAAGCGGAGGACATGACGGCGATGGCGCTGGCGGCGCTGGAGCGCTACGGCGCCATCGACGTGCTCTGCGCCAATGCCGGCATCTTCCCCGCCGCCAAGCTCGGCGAGATGACGGGCGATGATTTCGACCATGTCATCGGCACCAATCTCAAGGGCACCTTCCTCACCGTCTCCGCCGTGCTGCCGGCGATGAAGGCGGCGAAGAAGGGCCGCATCATCATCACCTCCTCCATCACCGGGCCGATCACCGGCTTTCCCGGCTGGACCCATTACGGCGCATCGAAGGCCGGGCAGATGGGCTTCATGCGCACGGCGGCGATCGAACTGGCGCCGTGGAACATCACGGTGAATGCGGTGATGCCGGGCAACATCCTCACTGAGGGCATGGAGGGAATGGGCGAGGCCTATATCGCCTCCACTGCCGCCTGCGTGCCCATGAAGAAGCTCGGCAGCGTGTTCGACATCGCCAATGCCGCGCTGTTCTTCGCCAGCGAGGAGGCGGGGTATATTACCGGCCAAGGCATGGTGATCGACGGCGGGCAGGTGCTGCCGGAATCGCCGATGGCGCTGGACGAGATGGGCGCCGCCTGAAGCCGATATGCGCCGCCCTTCAGAAGGTCGCGGCGAACAGCAGCATCACCTCATGGGCCTCCCGCGACGCCAGCTTCAGCCCCTCCGCACTGGGGCGGAAGGCGTCGGCCGCATAGAGGTTGTAGTCATATTGCAAGGTCACGGCGAACGGGCCGACCGGCGCCCAGGTGAGGTTGGCGCCGGCGTTCAAGTTATCGATGCCGGTGGTGCCATAGGTGGCCTGCGCGAGGGGATCGGCAATGTCGATGCGGCCATAGCCGCCGAAGACGGCCGAGTTCCAGTGCGGGCTCCAATTGTGCAGCAGCTGCCCGACGGCGCTCCAGCCCCGCACCTTCGAGAGCGAGCCATCCGGATGCTGGAAAGCGTCCGGCGGAGAGAAATCCTGGCCGGGATCGAGCAGCCCGAGATAGGACGAGGCCCCATCGGCATAGGCCGCCTGGAGGTACAGCGTGTCGCCCGCCGCGAGGAAGGGCAGGTTGAACATCACCCCGGCCTGCAGCGCGTAGCCCCACTCGCCCGTCGCGGCCCCGATCCGCTCGCTCACCGGCGCCTGCGCGATCTGGTGCAGCGCCCCCGACAGCTTGAAATCGCCCCAGCTTCCGCTCTGACCGAGGGTGGCGACGATCTCCGGCCAGCCGGTCTCCCCGCGCTCACCCTCATCGTCGATGAGCCGGGGGCCCCCGGCCGCCGCCGGCAGGATGCCCCCGGCGCGCTGGGCAGCCCCTTCGAGCGAGAGCTGGGCGGCGAAACCGTCCGGCAGCTTCAGTGTGTAGCCGAGCATGGGAAGCTGGGTTTCGTCGCCAATGGTCATCGGGTCGGTCCCCAGGACATTGGCATTGGCGTAGAAGTCGAAGAAGGATCGCAGATAGCCGAAGGTGAAGCCGGCAAACTCGATGCGGATGTCATAGGGCTGGAACTGCGCCTCGTTCGCCGGCGCCGGGCCCCAGAGGTCGGCGGTGCGCCAGATGATGCGCAGATCGGTGTAGGTGCGCAGCGTCCCGTATTCGGTCTGGGTGCGCGCATCGGTCAGCAGGCCGAAGGTGGATACCCAGTAGCTGCGGGCATTGGCGGCGGGGTAGTCGGTGTAGCTGTTGGCATAGGTCTCGGCCCAGAGATAGCCGCCGATCCGCAGGCAGGTGTCGGAACCGGGGATATAGGCGAAGCCCGGCCCCTCCGCCTTGCACGCCTGGGCAAAGCGGCTGGAGGGCCGGGACGGGGGATCGGCCGCGTGGGCCTCTGGTGCAGCCGCCGCCAAGAGCATGACCAGTGCCGCCGCGCCGCGCCTGCTGCGTGCGGCAGGGCGCGGCAGAGGCTTAAGACGCCGATGCGACCTGTCTGCGGCTTTTGCTGGTTCGCGGCGCATGAGAGGTTAAATATCAGTCCGCCGCTGGATTGATGAGGGCGTAATGGCCGATTCGCATTGTCTGTACCGCCATGGCTTCCTCCGGGTCGGCACCGGCGTGCCGCGCGGGCGGGTGGCTGATCCGGCCTCCGCACTCGCGGAGCATCTGGCGCTGGCGCGCCAGGCCGATGCGCGGGGCGTCGGCGTGATGCTGTTTCCCGAGCTCGGCCTGTCGTCCTATGCCATTGACGACCTGTTGTTTCAGGACGCCCTCCTGGAGCGGGTGGAGGCCGCGATCGGCGACCTCGCTGCGGCCTCGCGCGACCTGTTTCCCGTTCTGGTCGTCGGCGCGCCCTTGCGGCGCGAGGGGCAGCTCTACAATACGGCGGTGGTGATACACCGAGGTGACATTCTCGGCGTGGTGCCCAAGAGCTATCCGCCGAACTACCGCGAATTCTATGAGCGCCGGCACTTCGCGCCCGGTCTTGGCACATCGGGTACGATCCCGGTCGCCGGCATCAGGGCGCCCTTCGGCACGGACCTGCTCTTCCGCAGCGACGGTGAGGTGCCCTTCACCTTCTATGTCGAGATCTGCGAGGATCTGTGGGTGCCGCTGCCGCCCTCGACCCGGGCGGCGCTGGCCGGGGCGGAAGTTCTGCTGAACCTCTCCGCCAGCAACATCACCATCGGCAAGGCACGCCAGCGACGGCTGCTCTGCGCCAGTCAGTCCACACGCTGTATCGCGGCCTATGCCTATTGCGCCGCCGGGCCGGGTGAATCGACCACCGATCTCGCCTGGGACGGGCAGGCGGCGATCTTCGAGAACGGCGCCTGCCTCGGCGAGAGCGAGCGCTTCCCCGATGGGCCGACGCTGCTCGCCGGCGATGTCGACCTCGAGCGCCTGCGGCAGGAGCGCATGCGCACCACCACATTCGGCGAGTGCGCGCGGGCGCAGGGGAGTGGGGATTTCCGCACCCTCGCCTTTGACCTCGGCACACCGCTCGCGCCCGCCCCGCTGGAGCGAATGATCGAGCGCTTCCCCTATGTGCCGGCGGACCCCGAGCGGCTCGCCGAGGATTGCTACGAGGCCTACAACATCCAGGTTCAGGGGCTGGCACAGCGCCTCGCCTCCTCCGGCGTCCGGCGGGCGGTGATCGGCGTCTCCGGCGGCCTTGATTCGACGCAGGCGCTTCTCGTGGCGGTCCGCGCCATGGAGCGGCTCGGCCGGCCGCGCACCGATGTGCTGGCCTACACGCTGCCTGGCTTCGCCACCTCCGACGCCACCCGCGCCAATGCGCAGGCGCTGATCGACACGCTGGGCGTCACCGGCGGCGAGATCGACATCCGCCCGGCCGCGCGGCAGATGCTGGCCGATCTCGGCCATCCTTTCGCGGGAGGCGAGCCGGTCTATGACGTGACCTTCGAGAATGTGCAGGCGGGGCTGCGCACCGATTACTTGTTCCGCCTCGCCAACCAGCAAGGCGGGCTGGTGGTCGGCACCGGCGACCTCTCCGAGCTGGGGCTGGGCTGGTGCACCTATGGCGTGGGCGACCACATGTCCCACTACAACGTCAACGCCTCGGTGCCGAAGACGCTGATCCAGCACCTCATCCGCTTCGTCGCCGCCTCGGGCGATGTCTCGGCCGCCACCGCGCGGGCGCTGGAGGCGGTGCTCGCCACCGAAATCTCGCCGGAGCTGGTGCCGGCGGAGGCGGGCGCCACCATCCAGTCGACCCAGCAGGTGGTCGGCCCCTATGCGCTGCAGGACTTCAACCTGTTCTACCTCACACGCTACGGTTTCCGCCCCTCGCGCATCGCCTATCTCGCCGAGCGCGCCTGGGGCGACGCGGCGCGTGGCGTCTGGCCGGCCAACACGCCTCTCGAGGACCGCCGGGCCTATTCGCGGGCTGAGATACGGCATTGGCTGAAGCTGTTCCTGAGGCGCTTCTTCGCCAACCAGTTCAAGCGCTCGGCGCTGCCCAACGGCCCGAAGATCACCGCCGGCGGCTCGTTGTCCCCGCGCGGCGACTGGCGGGCGCCCTCGGATGCCGGGGCGCAGCTCTGGCTCGACGAACTGGACGCTCATTTTCGGGACGAGGCGTGAGCGCGGCTGACGCCGCTCCGTCGTGGACGGGCCGCTGAGTCAGCTCTCCGCAACAAGGCGTGTCGACAGCGGCAGCGGTAGCGCGTGGCGCAAGCCCTCGCTGCCGGCCAGCAGGCGCGCGGCGATCTCGCTGCCGCGCCGTGCCGCCGCCTGCGCCGTCTCGCCGGCCAACCAGAAATCGATGAAGCCGGCAGCGAAGGCGTCGCCCGCGCCCGTCGTGTTGGCGGGCGTGCCGAGCGGCGGCACGGCGACCTGGGTGCGACCTGCGGCCTCGCTGATCTGCACCGGCCCCGGCCCGTTGGTCAGCACCAGTGCCGCGAGGCCGGGTCCGCCGATCTCCTGCGCGCTGTGGAAGGCGTCGGCGCCGGCGAACAGCGCGTGATCGGAGGCGGAGGCGATCAGCACTTGCGCCGGGCGCCTCTGCATCGCCTCAAGCGGTAACTGCGCCACCACTCGCGTGCGCGCGGCAAGCGCCTCCAGCACGCCGGGCGCGGCGCGGCGGACATTGACATAGGCTAGGTCCACATGGAGCGGCGGCAGGGCGGTGAGGCGCCGGGCCTCGGTGGTGGCGGGGGCGATGATGGTGCGCTCTCCGGTGGGGTCGACCAGAATGTCGAGCGGCTCGGTTGGCGCCTCGTTGGCGCTGAGATGGCCGAGGTCGAAGCCCATCGCCTTCAGCCGGGCGCGGCCGGCGCGGCCGGCGGCGTCGCTCGACAATGTCGCGACAAGGGTGACGCGGTGGCCCAGGGCGAGCAGCGCCGCGCCGGTGTTGAAGCCGCCGCCGCCCATGTGCAGCCTCGCGTCGCGCCGCGTCAGCCGGCCGCCGGCCCGCAAGGGCGCGTCGAGCGGCCAGATGCGGTCGACGTTCACGCTTCCGACGACGAGGATGTGAGCCATGGTTTCCGTGCGCCGGGCTTCAGGTACTGTGCGCGATCGTCGCGGAGGAAATGTAGGCGATGCCCAGCGCCTGAAACCGCGCCCGCGTCGCAGCGTCCGAACCGTCGACATCGATGCTGCGGCAGGCGTCATCGATCACGATCACCTCGAAGCCGGCGCGCCGCGCGTCCTCGGCGGAGTAGCGGACGCAGAAATCGAAGGCGAGGCCGGCGATGAAGAGGCGGCCGATGCCGCGCTCGCGGAGATAGCCGGCGAGGCCGGTCGCGGTGCGGCGGTCATTCTCGTAGAAGGCCGAGTAGGAATCGATGCTCGGGTGATAGCCCTTGCGCAGCACCAGCCCGGCATGGGGAATGTCGAGATCATCGCAGAACGCCGCGCCGCGCGTGCCCTGCACGCAATGGTCCGGCCATAGGATTTGCGAGCCATAGGCGACCTCGATCGTCTCGAACTCGTGTGTGCCCGGGTGCGAGCTGGCGAAGGACAGGTGGCCGGGCGGATGCCAGTCCTGCGTCAGCACAACATTGGCGAAGCGCCGTGCGAGATGGTTGACCACCGGTACCACCTCGTCGCCGCCCTGTACGGCAAGCCGCCCGCCAGGGCAGAAATCGTGCTGCAGGTCGACCACGAGCAGCAGGTCGCTGCTGCGGGGGCGAGGGTCGGTGGTCAGGCTCATGCCGGCGTGATCTCCGCGATACCGCGCAGACTAGCGGCCATAGCGTGACAGGGCGAGGTCGGCGCTTTCAATCTCCGGCGCGCGGCCGCTCATCAGGTCGGCGAGCACGCGGGCAGAGCCGCAGGACATGGTCCAGCCCAGCGTGCCGTGGCCGCCATTCAGGAACAGGTTTGCATAGCGCGTCGGGCCGATGACAGGGGTGCCGTCGGGCGTCATCGGCCGCAGCCCACTCCAGAAGGTCGCTCGACGCAGGTCGCCGCCGCCGCCGAAAAGCTCGCCCACCGAGTGCTCCAGCGTGGCGCGGCGGGACGGGGGAAGATCGAGGTTGAAGCCGGCGATTTCCGCCATGCCGCCGATGCGGATGCGGTCGCCCAGCCGGGTGATGGCGACCTTGTAGGTCTCGTCCATGACGGTGGAAACCGGCGCCCGCGCCTCGTCGACGATCGGCGCAGTGAGCGAGTAGCCCTTGACCGGGTAGACCGGCAGGCGCAGCCCGAGCGGCGCCAGCAGCGCCGGCGCGTAGCTGCCCAGCGCCACTACAAAGGCGTCGGCGGTGATGTCACCGTTCGCGGTCGCCACCGACGCGATCGTCCCGCCGCTGCGGGTGAGGCCCCTTATGTCGACGCCATAGCGGAACTGGACGCCGAGCCCCTCGCACAGCGCCGCCAGCGCGGCGGTGAATTTGAAGCAGTCGCCGGTCTCGTCCGTGGGCAGGCGCAGCCCGCCGACGAGGCGGTGCGCGGAGGGCGCGAGGCCCGGCTCGGCGGCGACGCAGCCGGCGCGGTCGAGCACCTCGAAAGGCACGCCGTCCTTCGCAAGCACCTCGATATCCTTGCCGATGCCGTCGAGCTGCTTCTGGGTGCGGAACACCTGCAGCGTGCCCTGCATGCGTTCGTCATAGGCGATGCCGGTGTCGGCGCGCAGCGCGACGAGAACGTCGCGGCTATATTCGGCGAGGCGCACCATCCGGCCCTTGTTCAGAGCGTAGCGGGCCTGAGTGCAGTTGGCGAGCATGGCCACCATCCAGCGCCAGGTGGCGAGATCCGCCATCGGCCGGATAACCAGTGGCGCCCGCTTCATGAACAGCCATTTCAGCGCCTTGAGCGGGATGCCGGGGGCTGCCCAGGGCGAGGCATAGCCGGGCGAGACCTCGCCGGCATTGGCGTAGCTGGTCTCCAGCGCCGGGCCGGGCTGGCGGTCCAGCACGGTTACTTCATGGCCGGCCTTGGCGAGGTAATAGGCCGAGGTGACGCCGATCACCCCGGCGCCGAGAACGACGATCTTCATAAGCGCATGTCCTGTCGTTCACGTCATCGAGCGAGGCGGTGGAAGCGCGTGCCGAGGCCGGTGAGGATTTCATAGGAAAGGGTGCCGGCGTCGCTGGCAAGGGCGTCGAGCGTCTGGTGGGGCCCGATGAACTCCACCAAGCTGCCGAGGCGCAGCGTGCCCGGCGGCAGCGCCGTGATGTCGACGGTGACGCTGTCCATGGAGACGCGGCCCACGATGGGCAGGCGCACCGGGCCGAGATAGGCAGCGCCCCGGTCGCTCAGGCTTCGGGGCAGTCCGTCGGCATAGCCGGCGGTAAGGGTGGCGAGGCGGCGCTCCGCCGTGGTGACATGGGCGCCGCCATAGCCGATGCGGGTGCCCGCCGGCACAAGGCGGGTCTGGATCACCCGCACCTCCAGCCCCACCACCGGCTGCATCGGGTTGGGCAGCGCCGGATTCGGCGCGCCGCCATAGAGCGCGATGCCCGGCCGCACCAGCGCGCCGTGATACTCCGCGTCGAGGAACAGGGCGCCGGAATTGGCGAAGCTCAGGGCCGCGCCGGGAAAGCACGGCACGAGGCGCCGCAGGGCGGCGAGCTGCTCGCCATTCTGCGCGCTCGACGGGTCGTCGGCGCTGGCGAGGTGGCTCATGATGTGGAGCATGTCGATGCCGGCCAGCCGCTCGGGCGCGGCGGCCAGCTCGGCTGCTTCATCGGGCGGCAGACCGAGGCGGGACATGCCGGTGTCGAACTGCAGCAGGGCCGGTAGCATGACGCCACGGGCGCGGGCGAGGCGCGACCAATTGTCAACCTGTTCAAGGCTGTTGAGCACCGGAACGATGCCAGCATCCGCGCAGAGCGCCTCCGCCCCCGGCTGCAGGCCGTTGAGCACGCAGAGCTGCACGTCCGCTGCAAGCACAGGCTGCAGATCGAGCGCCTCGCCCAGCTGCGCGACGAAGAAATGCCGGCAGCCGGCTGCATAAAGTGCGGGAGCGACGCGCGCGGCGCCGAGCCCGTAGGCATCGGCCTTGACCACGCCCGCCACCCGCGCCGCGCCGGCGCGTGCACACAGAAGCCGGTAATTGGCCGCGAGGGCGCCGAGATCGATGGTCAGGAGGCCCGGCGCGGCATCGACCCTCGCCCGCTGGCTCTGCGACATTTCGCCGAACATCGTCCGTCCTCGCGGCCTTGCCTATCCTGGCAAAATCATAATGCGGGCATCGCGCAAACGGCGGGCGATCCGTGCGCGAAACTTTCGAAAAATACCTTTTGATGCAATAATCGCTGACGATTTCGAAGGATCGATCATGAGCGCGCTCGACCCCACCGACCGCAACATATTGCGCCTGCTACGGCTCGACGCCCGCATGCCGACAGCGCGGATCGCCGAGGAGGTGGGACTGTCGGCCTCGTCCTGCCTGCGCCGCATCAAGCTGATGGAGCATGGCGGGGTCATCCGCGGCTACACGGCGCTGCTCGACCATTCCGCCCGCGAGGCGGCAATGGCGGTGATCATCAACATCACGCTGGAGCGCCAGACCGAGGATTATCTCAACCGCTTCGAGACGGCGGTGCGCCGACATCCCGAAATCCAGGAGTGCTATCTGATGACCGGCGGGTCGGATTATCTGCTGCGCGTCGAGGTGGAGAATGCGGCTGAGTTCGAGCGCATCCACACCGAGATTCTCTCCACCCTGCCGGGGGTGCTGCGCATCCACTCCAGCTTTTCGATCCGCAACGTGCTGGCCACCCGCCGGCGGGCGAAATAGCGCCGTTCACGAAAACAGCGCCAGCAGGCTTTCCAGCCGGTCGATCTCGAGGTCGACCTGGTCGAAGCCGCCACCACTCGGCGTGTAGCCGACGACATAGAGCCCGGCCGCGCGCGCGGAGAGCGCGCCGGAATGGCTGTCCTCCACCGCAACGACCTGTTCGGGCGGCAGGCAGAGCCGTTCGCAGGCCCGCCGATAGGGCTCCGGGTCCGGCTTACCCTTGACGACATCGTCGAGGCTGATCGAGAAGGCGAGGACATCGGCGATGCCCAGCGCGGCGATATTGGCGTCCACCACCGAGCGGCTGGAATTGGAAACGCAGGCCTGCACCACGCCGCGCGCGGCCAGCGCCGTTATGGTGGCGACGGCGCCGGGCAGGGCGATGAGGCTGTCGCGGTTGTCGACATAATGCGCGTTGATGCGCGACGCCCACTCCGCCTCGGCGGTGCCGGCCGGCATGCGGGGCAGCACCCGCTTCCAGACATCGCCCATATGGATGCCGCGAAAGGCCTGATCCGGCAGGTCGGAGAGGTCGGCACCGAACGTGCGGGACGCGGCAATAAGGGCGCGGTGGTGCAGCGGCTCGCTGTCGATCAGCGTGCCGTCAATGTCCCAGGCCACGGCCTTCAGGGCGGCGCTCACGGCGTCCTCGCGCTGAGGCGGGCGTAGAGATCGCGGTAGCGGGCATAGCCGGCGGCGTAGGTGGCGGCAGAGGCGGGGTTCGGCTGCAGAGCCTCGTCCTGCTCGACGAAGCGGGAAATGCCGCTCCACGTCGCCGCGCCGATGCCGACCGCCGCCGTCCACGCCGCGCCGAGCGAGGAGCCGGGGTGCCCCTTCAGCCGGTGCAGGGGTTGCTGCAGCACGTCGGCGACGATCTGCATCCACATCCGCGAGGTGGAGCCGCCATCGGAAACCAGCACGCGGCCGGCCTCGTGGCCCATGTCGCGCAGCACTTCGACATGGTGGGCGCAGGCATAGGCATAGCCTTCCAGCAACGCCCGCCAGACATGGCCGATATCGTGCGAGAGGGTGAGCCCGTCGACCACCCCGCGCGCCGCCGGGTCGTGGATCGGCGTCTTCTCGCCGAGGAAATAGGGCAGCACGGTCAACCCGTCGGCACCCGCCGGGCGGTCGGCGGCGAGAATGTCGAGGTGCTGGTGCAGGCTGAGCCCGGCGCGCTCCGCAGCCGCCGCCTCGCCGCCGGCGAAATTGCGCACGAACCAGTTGAGGCCGGAGCCGCCGGTGGCCATGCACCCATTGGGCATATAGAGGCCGGGGATGAGGTGGTAGTCCAGATAGAGCCGCGGATCCGGCTTCACCTGGTCGGTGGCCACCAGCACGTCGATGGCGCCGCCGAATTTCAACAGGATGTCGCCGCGCTGCGTGACGCCGGCACCGAGTGCCGAGGCGATCATGTCGGCGGCCCCGCCAATGACGGGGGTGCCGGCGGCAAGGCCGGTCTGCGCGGCGCCCTCCGGCGACACGCGGCCCATCACCTCATGCGAGGCGGTCTTGCGCGGCACCGCCTCGCGCGGGATGCGCGCCCAGGCGACAAGATCGTCGTCAATGGCGTGACGGGAGACGTCGACGAAGCCGGCTTCCAGCGCCCAGTTCTGCTCCACCGCACGCTCGCCGGTGAGGCGCCAGTTCACATAATCATAGGAGCCGAACACGGTGGCGATGCGGGCGAACACCTCCGGCTCGTGGCGGGCGATCCAGCGCAGCTTGGCGGTTACGAGCTGCTGGTTGATGCCGTTGCCGGCCTTGGCGATGAAGGCGGCCTCCTCGCGCTCGGCCCGCAGTTCCGCGACTTCCGCCCCGCAGCGCCCGTCGCTCTGCTGGATGGAGGGGCGCAGCAACTGGCCCGCGTCGTCAAGCAGCACGACGGCCGGCAGCATGCCGGTGACGCCGATGGCGGCGATCTCGCCCGGATCGATGCCGGCCCGGTCGATCAGTTCGTGGGTGAGAGCACACACATTCTCCCACCACTCACCCGGATCCTCCTCCGCCCAGCCGGCATGCTTCGAGGTCAGCGTGACCGGCCGCGAGGCGACGCCCAGAATCTCCCCCGGCAGCCGCAGCAGCAGGCCGATGGTGGAGGTGGTGCCGATATCGAGGCCGAGAACGCAGCTCTTCATGGGGAGCCTCTTGGGTCGGTGGGCCAGTGCAGCCGAGAAACACGTGATCCCGGACGGCGGCAAGGCCACCGCGCCGGGATCGTGTACTGAGCGTCACGCGGGCCGCGCTCCCGACGCCGACCGGCGGCCGGTCCGGGAGGACGGCGCGCGATCAGCGGATGGAGTTGACCACATCCATGAAGCGCGACACGCGCGCCGCCTCGACCGCGTTCCAGGTGTTGCCGTCGACCTTGAAATGGGTGCCGATGACGACGCCGGAGGCGACCGAGAAGATGTCGCGGATGTTGTCGATGTTGACGCCGGTATTGGCGAAGATCGGCACGTCCGTCACCGTCTCGGCAACCTTCTTCAGGTGCGACTGGTCCGCCGGCTGGCCGGTGATCGGGCCGGAGACGAGAATGGCGTCGGCGATGGAAGAGAACACCGCGCTCTTGGCCCGCAGCTCGATCGGCCGCTGGTCGAGCGAATGGGCGAACTCGGCATTGATGTTGAAGAGCATCTTCATGTCGTCGCGTTTCAGGTCGTGGCGCAGCCGCGCCGCCTCGGCGCAGTTCGGCTCCCACAGGCCCATGTCGGAGGCGAACAGGCCGGTGAAGATTTCGCGCACGAAAGAGGCCCCGCTGACGGCGCCGATGGCGACGGTGGCGACGGGGTCCCAGAGATAGTTCACGCCGAACGGCACCTTCAGGCTCGGCTTCACCGCCTGCACGATGGCCGACATGGCGGCGATGGAGGCGGGCGAGCCCTTGAAGACATAGGGGCGGTCATTCTCATTGCCGAACATGATGGCGTCGACGCCGCCGGCCTGCAGCTTCTCGACATCGGCGAGCACGCCCTCGATTAGCTTGTCGAGGCCGCCATCGGCATCATAGAGCGGCGCGCCCGGCAGGGCACCGATATGGGCCATGGCGATGACGACCTTCTTCTTGTCGCCGAAACACTCGAAAACCATTCCAACTACTCCTTAGAGGGACGCGGCGCGGGGCGCCTCAATGTCCGGCGGCGGGCGGCGCGATGCGCACTTCGACACGCGCCGCGGCGAGCGCGGCGGCAATGCGCGAGGGCGGCTCGGCGTCGGTGACGAGCAAATTGATGTCGGCCAGCGTGCCGACCTGGACGAGCGACATGCGCTGGAACTTGGCGCTGTCGCACAGCAGGATCTTGAAACCCGACCGGCGCAGATAGACGCGCTTCATATCGGTGTCCTCGAAGGAATAATCGAAGAAGCCTTCCGCCGTGATGCCTGACGTGCCGAGCACCGCCACGTCGAACCACAGCTTCTCGAACTGGGCGATGGCGGTGGGGCCCCAGACGGACATCTCTTCGGGACGCACGCGCCCGCCGGCCACATAGACCTCCGGCGCGCCGCCATCGAGATGGGTGGAGACGCGCAGGCTGTTGGTGAAGATCTTGAGATGGCTGGCCTCGCGCAGATGCCCGGCCATCAGATAGGTGGTGGTGCCGACATCGATGGCGGCAGTGCGGTGGCTGGCAATGATGCCGGCGGCGCAGGCGGCGATGGCCGCCTTGGCCTCGCTGCCCCGGCGCAGGCGGGCGTCGAAGCGCGGCTCCTCGCTGTCCATGGCAACGCTGGTCGGCGCCTCGGCGAGCATCGCCCCGCCATGCACGCGCACCAGCCGGCCTTCGCGCTCCAGCTCCAGAAGATCGCGGCGGATGGTCATGTCGGAGACGCCGAGTTCGGCGGCGATGGCGGCGACGCCGATCGACCCGGACAGAGCCAGCTGGTCGAGAATGCGGGCGTGGCGCTCATGCGAGAGCAGGCGTTGGCGGTCCTCGCCGGCGGGCGGCTCGGCCACGGGGTTCTCACGGAAAGACACGTCTTGGGCCATCGCTCCACCCTGCCTGATCGCGGTTCCGTCACAAGGACGGATTCGCAGCCGGTCGGTCCCTCCTGTCTAGCGGATCAAACGAACAAGATCAAACACAAGATTGCTCTTGATGTGTGATGATGTTCGGATATCCTCATGGGCGAACATGAGGAGACCTGCATGATTCCGACGACCGCGCCCATTCCCGTCTATCCCGAGCTGCAGGGCCGCTTCGCCTTCGTCACCGGGGCGGCGGCCGGTATCGGGCGGGCGATCGCGGCGGCGCTGCTGCGGCAGGGCGTGCATGTGGCGCTGGGCGACATCAACCTCGCGGCGGCGCAGGCGACGGCGGCGGAGCTCGGTGGCGGCGTGGCGGTGGAGATCGACGTACGCGTGCGGGGCTCGGTGGAAGCCGCCTTCGCGCAGGTTCTGGAGCAACTCGGCGGCTGCGACCTGCTGGTCGCCAATGCCGGCGTCTCCACCATGCGCGCGGCGCTGGAGCTGACCGACGAGGAGTGGGACTTCAACTTCGACGTCAACACGCGCGGCGTGTTCCTCACCAACCAGATCGCCGCCCGGCACTTCGTGGCGCAGGGCCGGGGCTGCATCGTCAACACCGCCTCGCTTGCCGCCAAGGTTGGTGCGCCGCTGCTGGCGCATTACTCGGCTTCGAAATTCGCCGTGCTCGGCTGGACGCAGGCGCTGGCCCGCGAACTCGCCGCTCACGGCATCCGCGTCAACGCCGTCTGTCCCGGTTTCGTGGCGACCAGCATGCAGTCGCGCGAGGTCGCCTGGGAGGCGTCGCTGCGCGGCGTGACCCCCGAGCGGGTGATCGAGGACTACATTTCCCAGACCCCGCTCGGCCGGCTGGAAGTGCCGGAGGACGTGGCGGATGTCGTCGTCTTCCTGGCCTCCGAGCAGGCGCGCTTCATGACTGGGCAGGGGGTCAATGTCACCGGCGGTGTCTACACGACGTGAGCCGGGGCTGTGCGAACGGTCCCGGGCCGTCGGAGACGGCGTTGGAATTAAGGCTTGCGATGTTTGATTTTGTGCGCCTACACTCGTTGCACCTTCGGTGCGCCGGGTTGGACTGTGTCCTCCCAGGCGTCCCGCGCGCCCGTGTCCTTCCGTCCCGGGCAGAGGATCGCTGATGTCGTCGATCGAGCTCGATCATGTCTCCAAGCTCTACGCCAACGGCGCCTATGGCGTGCGTGACGTCGACCTGTCGATCGGAGAGGGCGAGTTCGTGATCTTCCTCGGCCCCTCGGGCTGCGGCAAGTCGACGACGCTGCGCATGATTGCCGGGCTGGAGGGCATCACCTCGGGCGATCTGCGCATTGGCGGGCGCAGCGTGAACAATGTCGCCCCGCGCGACCGCAACATCGCGGTGGTGTTCCAGTCCTACGCGCTCTACCCGCATATGAGCGTGCGCGACAATATGGGCTTCGGCCTGAAGATGCGCGGCGTCGCCCGCTCCGTCATCGACGAGAAGATCCGCGAGGCGGCCGGCCTGCTCGGCCTTACCCCCTATCTCGACCGCAAGCCGGCGGCGCTCTCGGGCGGCCAGCGCCAGCGCGTGGCGCTGGGGCGCGCCATCGTGCGTGATCCCGTCGCCTTCCTGCTCGACGAGCCGCTGTCCAATCTCGACGCGCAGCTTCGCGCGGAGATGCGGCTGGAACTCGTCAAGCTGCACCGCCGGCTGGGCCGCACCATCGTCCATGTCACCCATGACCAGGTCGAGGCGATGACCATGGGCGACCGGATCTGCATCATGCGCGAGGGCCGCATGATACAGGTCGGTAAGCCGCTCGATGTCTATGCCGACCCGGTCGACACCTTCGTCGCGCGCTTCCTCGCCACCCCGCCGATGAACCTCGTCCCCGCCCGCCTTTCCGGGCAGGGCGACGGGCTGGTAGTGAGCGGCGAGGGCTTCAGCCTTGACGTGCCGCAGATGCACCGCGCCGCCTATGCGGGCCTCGCCGGGCGCGAGGTGATCTTCGGCCTGCGCCCGGAGGACCTGCACGAGGCGCCGCAGCCGGGCTTCGCGCGCATCGAGGTCACGGTGGTGGCGATGGAATCGCTGGGCGTCGAGAACATTCTGGTCGGCCAGCTCGGAAACGGCGTGGGCACGGAAACGTCAAAGCCGCAGGAAATCTCCGCCCGCCTGTCGCGCCACTTCACCGCGCCGGTGGGCGCCCGCGTGCCGCTCTATCTCGACCCGCGCCCCATGCACCTGTTCGATCCGGAGACGACGCGGGCCTTCCCCCGCCCCAGCCTCCGCCTCGTGAGCAACTGAGGGGAGGGGGCACATGCGGCGCATCGGACTTCATCTGGGCCTTCTCTTCGCCTGCGCCGTCATCCTCGTGCCCCTGCTCTGGGTCATTCGCACCAGCCTGCTGCCCGAGCACCTGTCCTATTCCCCGGAGCTGATGCCGGCGGTGACGCTCGACAATTACGTCGCTCTGTTTACCTCCACCCGCTACGGCCAGTCCTATCTCAACAGCCTGATCGTCGCGGTCGGCTCCGTCGTGGTGTCGCTGCCCTTCGCGGCGATGACCGGCTATGCCTTTGCCCGCTTCAAGACCAGCGGGCGCGCCGGGCGCTTCGCCGTGCTGGCGACCCAGATGCTGCCGCCGGTGGCGATCGTGCTGCCGGCCTTCGCGCTTCTGCGCACGGTCGGCCTCACCAATTCGCTCACCGGCCTCATCATCGTCTATGCGGCGGTGAACCTGCCGTTCCTGATCTGGATCCTGATGGGGTTCTTCGAGGGTATTCCGGTCGATCTCGAATGGGCGGCGCAGACGGACGGCGCCACGGCCTGGGGCGCGTTCTGGCGCATCGTGCTGCCGGTCTCGCTGCCCGGCATCGCGGCGGCCGGCGTGCTCGGCTTCATCCTCACCTGGAACGAGTTCCTGTTCGCGCTGGTGCTGAGCGGTCCACAGACCGCGACCGTGCCGGTGGCGCTGGCCTCGCTACAGACCTCGAACGGCGTGCAGATCGCCAAGGTCTCCGCCGGCGTCGTGCTGGCGGTGCTGCCGCTGGTGATCGCCTCGCGCTTCATCCAGCGCTTCATCGTCCAGGGGCTGACCTTCGGCAGCGTGAAGTGACAGCTCTTTCCGCCGCGTCCGTTCGGGCGTGCGCCAACAAGGCGGGCAAAGCCCGTTCCAGAGGAACAGGAGAACGAGATGCAGTTTAAGTGTAGCCTCAAGGCGGCGCTGCTCGGCGCCACACTGCTTGCGGCGGCCGGCCCCGCCCATGCCCAGAACGTCACCCTGCGCGCCCTGATGGAAGACGTGCCGGAGACGCAGATCATCGAGAAGCTGCTGCCGGAATTCGAGAAGGAAACCGGCATCAAGGTCGAGTTCGAGAAGATCGGCTATGGCGACATGCACGACAAGCTGGTGGCGCAGCTGGTCTCGCCGGAGAGCTATTACAACCTGCTGGAAGTCGACTTCCTGTGGGCGGGCGAATTCCCCGCCGCCGGCTGGCTGGAAGACCTCAACCCCTACATCGCCAAGACCGGTTTCGACCTGAAGCCGTTCATCCCGTCCATGCTGGAACTGCTCGGCCAGACCAAGGACGCGACGCCGATCCTGCCCATGTACAATTACTCCATGGGCCTGATCTACCGCACCGACCTGGTGAACGACCCCAAGATCAAGGCGGATTACAAGGCAAAGACCGGCAAGGATCTCGCCCTGCCGACCTCGCTGGCCGAGTATGTCGCGCTCGCAGCCTTCTTCAAGGCGAACACCTCCGTCGTCGGCGCCGCCATGCAGGGCCAGCGCGGCGACCCGAACGCGATGGAATTCTCCAACTACCTGTTCTCCGCCGGCGGCGCCTATCTCGATGCCGACCGCAAGGTGGTGCTGAACAGCCCGCAGGGTCTCACCGCGCTGAAGGCCTATGCCGAGAACGTGCAGAAGGGCGCGCAGCAGGGCGCCCTCTCCGCCACGCTCGACGACACGATGCGGCTGATGTGCGCCGGCGAGGCGTTCAGCATGGTCACCTATTGGTGGATGCTGCCGCAGCTCGACAATGCCGAGAAGTGCCCGAAGGTCGCCGGCAAGCTGGCGCTTTCCGTCATGCCCGGCGGCCATGGCGAGAGCGGCGGCTGGGGCTGGGGCATCCCGAAGAACACCTCGGATGACTCCAAGGCCGCCGCCTGGAAGTTCATCGAATGGGTGCAGGGCAAGAAGATCTCGGTTGCCCGCGCCATGGAAGGCCACGCGCCGGTGCGCTCGGACGTGTTCGAGGACGCGGCGGTGCTGAAGAAGTACCCCTTCTATAAGACCGGCCTCGATGTCGTCGCCTCCGGCAAGTCGTTCCCGATCTTCGCCTATTCGGCGCAGTACGAGGACGTGCTGGGCGCCCAGCTCTCGCTCGCCGCCGGCGGGCAGGCCAAGCCGGAGGACGCGTTGAAGGCGGCGGCCGACGGCCTGACCCAGCTTCTCGCCAAGTAACGTCGCCAAGTAACCGCGCTATCTAACCCCATCGGCCGGGCTCGCTCCGTGAGCCCCGGAGAGAGCCCGGCCATACGGCGCGCCAGCCTTCCCCCTCGTCGGCTGGCGCGCCGGTCCCTTTCTACCCGAAAATGCTCGGAACAGGACGGACGACGCGCATGCGCTTTGCGGCACTGGCGGATCGGGACTGGCGCACCGGCTGGGCCTTCGCGGCACCGGGGCTCATCACCCTCGCCATCGTCATGGGCCTGCCGCTGGTCTATGCGGCGCTGATCTCGGTCTCGTCGCTGACCCTGCTGAAGCCGATGCTGCAGCCCTTCGTCGGGGTGAAGAACTTTGCCGCCGTGATGAGCGACCCGCTGTTCTGGGACGCGCTGTGGCTGACCATCAAATATTCCGTCGTCACGGTGGCCGGCGAGTTCGTGCTGGGGCTTGGCGTCGCGCTGATGCTGAACCGTGTGGTGACGATGAAGCCGGTCTATTTCGCCATTCTCACCATTCCCATGGCGATGTCGCCGGTGAGCGTGGCGCTGATCTGGCGCATGCTGCTGCAGCCCAATCTCGGCATCGCCAACCAGCTGCTGGAGAGCCTCGGCCTGCCGCGCGTCGACTGGCTCGGCGATGCCGATTTCGCGCTGTGGACCATGGCGGCGATCGACATCTGGCAGCAGACCTCCTTCGTCATACTGATCCTCGCCGCCGGCCTCGCCTCGCTACCGCGCGACCCCTATGAGGCGGCGGAGGTGGACGGGGCCTCGCCGCTCCAGCAATTCTGGTACATCACCCTGCCGATGCTGCGCCCGGTGGCGGCGATCGCGGTGATCATCCAGCTGATCAACGAATTCCGCACCTACGACCTGCCCTATATCCTCACCAAGGGCGGGCCGGGCAATTCCACCGAGGTGCTGAGCTTCTTCGCCTATCGCCGAGCCTTTCTCGGCCTGCACCTAAATGAGGGCGCCGCCGCCGCCTTCGTGCTGCTGCTGATCGTGCTCGGCCTCACCGTGCTGTTCTTCGCCACGCTCGAACGCCGGCGCTGAACGCGCCGGGTCAGGGCATCGTCAGCCGGCGCACCGCGTCGCGCCAGCCGGCGAGCTTGGTCTCGCGCGTTTCCGCCGCCATGGTGGGATCGAAGCGGTGGTCGAGCCGCCAGGAATCGGCGAAGCGCCCCGGCGCCGGCATGATGCCGGCCTGGTAGCCGGCCAGATAGGCCGCGCCCAGCGCCGTCGTCTCGCGGATCACCGGCCGGTCGACCGGGGCGGCGAGCAGGTCGGAGAGGCGCTGCATGGCGAAGTTCGAGGCCACCATGCCGCCATCGACGCGCAGCACCGGCTTTCGGTGGCCCGCGGCGCCCGAGCGCGCCCAGTCGGCATTCATCGCCTCGATCAGGTCGGCGGTCTGATAGCAGACGCTCTCCAGCGCGGCGAGCGCGAACTCCGCCGGGCCAGAATTGCGGGTGAGGCCGAACATGGCGCCGCGCACATCCGGGTTCCAGTGCGGCGCGCCGAGCCCGACAAAGGCGGGAACGAGGTAGACCTGCTGGGCCGGATCGGCCGCTTCGGCCAGCGCCTCGCTCTCGGCCGAGTTCCGGATGATGCCGAGCCCGTCGCGCAGCCACTGCACCGCCGCCCCGGCGACGAAGATCGAGCCCTCCAGCGCATAGGTGCGCTTGCCCCCGAGCTGGTAGGCGATGGTGGTGAGCAGCCGGTTCTGCGAGGCGACTGCGGTCGGCCCGGTGTTGAGCAACGCGAAGCAGCCGGTGCCGTAGGTCGACTTGATCATGCCGGGCTGGAAGCAGGCCTGCCCGACGGTGGCCGCCTGCTGGTCGCCGGCGATGCCGCCAATGGCGATGGCGCCGCCGAACATTTCGGGGAGCGTGGTGCCGAAAGCGGCAGCGCAATCGCGCACTTCCGGCAGCATGGAGCGCGGCACCCGCAGGAGAGCGAGCAGGTCGTCGTCCCAGGCGCCGGTGTGGATGTTGAACAGCAGCGTGCGGGCGGCATTGGTGGCATCGGTGGCGTGCACCGCGCCGCCGGTGAGCTTCCACAGCAGCCAGCTGTCCACCGTGCCGAAGGCGAGCTCGCCGCGCTCGGCGCGGGCGCGCGCGCCCGGGACGTGGTCGAGGATCCAGCCGATCTTGGTGCCGGAAAAATACGGGTCGAGGATTAGTCCCGTGCGCTCGCTGACTAGCGGCTCATGCCCTTCCGCGCGCAGCCGGGCGCAAAGATCGGCGGTACGCCGGTCCTGCCAGACAATGGCGCGGTGGATGGCCGCGCCGGTCTTGCGGTCCCACACCACGGTGGTCTCGCGCTGGTTGGTGATGCCGATGGCGGCGATGTCGGCGGCCCGCAACCCGGCCTGTTCCATGACCGCGCGGCAGGTGGCGAGCGTCGTCCGCCAGAGGTCCTCGGCTTCATGCTCCACCCAGCCGGAGGCCGGAAAGTGCTGCGGGAACTCCTGTTGCGCCTGCGCCGCGATCGAGGTGTCGGGCCGGAACAGGATGGCGCGCGAGGAGGTGGTGCCCTGGTCGATGGCGAGAAGATGGGTCGTCACGTGGCGCTCCGCGAAAAGGCGTCATCCCGGAAAGGTTGGGCCCGTCCGGGATGAGTGTCCGTGTCGAGCGAGGGATGCCGACGGGGTGGCGGCATGACGGATGAAGATCGTCCCGGACGGCCGTCGTCCGGGACGATTTGCCGGGGCGGAGCCGACTATGTGGCTCCTTGCCCCGGCATCAGGGTCAGGCGTCGCTCAGTTTTTGGTGGGCGGGGTTGCGGGCCAAGACTTGATGAGGGTGTCGTAGTCGATTGTCTCGCCCTTTGGCTTTTCGTTGGCGAGCTTGGGCTGGGGGGCGAGGGTGCCGTTTTTCTTGGCCTGCTCGACCCAATAGGCCATGCTTTCCTTCTTGTTGAGCTTGGGGCCGCACTCGCCCTGCACGCCGGACTTTTCGAGGCGCTCCATCACCGAATCCTGCGCCGCGGCGAGTGAGTCCATCGCCGCCTGCGGGGTCTTGGCGCCGGAGGAGGCGTCGCCGATGTTCTGCCACCAGAGCTGCGCCAGCTTGGGGTAGTCCGGCACGTTCGAGCCGGTCGGCGACCATTGCACGCGGGCCGGCGAGCGGTAGAACTCGATCAGGCCGCCGAGCTTGGGCGCGCGCTCGGTCATGTGCTGCGACCAGATATCGCTCTCGCGGATGAAGGTCAGGCCGACATCGCTCTTCTTCAGCGACACGGTCTTGGAGGTGACGAACTGGGCGTAGAGCCAGGCCGCCTTGCGACGCTCCACCGGGGTGGACTTCAGCAGGGTCCAGGAACCGACATCCTGGTAGCCGAGCTTCATGCCGTCCTTCCAGTAGGCGCCCTTGGGCGAGGGGGCCATGCGCCATTTCGGCGTGCCGTCGGCGTTCATCACCGGCAGGCCGGGCTTCACCATGTCGGCGGTGAAGGCGGTGTACCAGAACATCTGCTGGGCGATGGCGCCCTGGGCGGGCACCGGGCCGGCCTCGGAGAAGGTCATGCCGGCGGCCTGGGACGGCGTGTATTTCTTCAGCCACTCGATGTATTTGACGATGGAATAGACCGCCGCCGGGCCGTTGGTGTCGCCGCCGCGCTCGACCGACGAGCCGACCGGGCGGCAGCCTTCCATGCGGATGCCCCATTCGTCGACCGGCAGGCCGTTGGGCAGGCCCTTGTCGCCATTGCCGGCCATGGAGAGCCAGGCATCGGTGAAGCGCCAGCCGAGCGAGGGGTCCTTCTTGCCGTAGTCCATGTTGCCATAGACCTTCACGCCGTCGACCTCCTTCACGTCGTTGGTGAAGAACTCGGCAATGTCCTCATAGGCCGACCAATTGACCGGCACGCCGAGATCGTAGCCATACTTGGCCTTGAACCTGGCCTTGTAGTCGGGGTTGGTGAACCAGTCATAGCGGAACCAGTAGAGGTTGGCGAACTGCTGGTCGGGGAGCTGGTAGAGCTTCTTGTCGGGCGCGGTCGTGAAGGAGAGCCCGATGAAATCCTGCAGGTCGAGCGTCGGGGAGGTGACGTCCTTGCCCTCGCCGGCCATCCAGTCGGTCAGCGGCACCGCCTGCTTGTAGCGGAAATGCGTGCCGATCAGGTCGGAATCGTTCACCCACGCATCATAGATGTTACGGCCCGACTGCATCTGGGTCTGGATCTTCTCGACCACGTCGCCTTCCTGGATCAGATCATGGGTGAGCTTGATCCCGGTGATCTCGGAGAAGGCCTTGGCGAGCGTCTTGGATTCATATTCATGCGTGGTCAGGGTCTCGGAGACGACGTTGATCTCCATCCCCTTGAACGGTTCAGCCGCCTTGATGAACCATTCCAGCTCCTTGAGCTGCTCTTCCTTCGTCAGCGTCGACGGCTCAAACTCGCCGCTGTCGATCCACTTCTTCGCGGCAGCCTCGTCGGCCCTTACCGGGGCGGCGAAGGCGATCAGCGCCAGGGCGCTGGCGGCCAGCAGAAGCCGGCCACGGCTCTTTGACGGCAACATGGGTCTTTCCTCCCGTTTCTTCCCAGAATTCCGCGGCTTGATGCCGCTTAGGCGAATTCACACGAGGCGGAAAACCGCCAGCGCGTAGACAAGGCAGAGCGCGAGCGCCCAGCCGAGATTGGGTCCCGCCAGGGCGAGCCAGGCGAGATTGATGAAGGCGCTGCCGAGCAGCGTGATGAACAGCCGGTCGCCGCGCGTGGTCGGGATGCCGAGCACGCCGACGCGGGCCCGCTCGGGCCGCCACAGGGCCAGCACGGTGAAGAGCGCGAGCAGGCCGACGATGACGGCGAAGAACGCCGCCGTCGGCCAGGTCCACGCCATCCAGGCGGTGTTCTCGGCAAAGTTTTCCATGTCATGCCTCCCCACCGTTATCGAGGAAAGCGACTGTGCCGGTTGCTTCCGCCGCATGGACAAGGAGGCCTAGAACTCCCTGCAGATGCTCCAGTGCGTGCCAGAGCACCATGCCTTCATTGGCAGTGTAGCTGGCGATCTCGCTCCGCAGATCCGCAATGTCGTCGACAACGTCGCCCACGCCCCATTCCGCATCTTTAGTGAGGTCGAAGATGTTACCGATAGCGGTGTGATAATACGGCTGGATAAGCGGAACCGTCGCGATGCCAGACCTCTCCAACGCCGAGATGATCGTCGCGGCCCAAAGCTTGACGTCGGCGACAGCCAAGGACATTTCAGCCATTACACCCTCCCCAGGGCGAAGCCCTTGGCGATGTAGTTGCGCACGAACCAGATCACCAGCGCGCCCGGAATGATGGTGAGCACGCCGGCAGCGGCCAGCAGGCCCCAGTCCATGCCGGCGGCGGAGACGGTGCGGGTCATCGTCACCGCGATCGGCTTGGCATTGGTGGCGGTGAGGGTGCGCGCCAGCAGGAGTTCCACCCAGGAAAACATGAAGCAGAAGAAGGCGGCGACGCCAATGCCGCTGGCGATGAGCGGCATGAAGATCTTGATGAAGAAGCGCGGGAAGGAATAGCCATCAATGGCCGCCGTCTCGTCGATCTCGCGCGGCACGCCGGACATGAAGCCTTCGAGAATCCACACGGCGAGGGGCACGTTGAACAGGCAGTGCGCCAGCGCCACGGCCCAGGGCGTGTCGAACAGGCCGATGGCCGAGTAGAGGTTGAAGAAGGGCAGGGCGAAAACGGCGGGGGGTGCCATGCGGTTCGACAGCAGCCAGAAGAACAAGTGCTTCTCGCCCACGAAGCTGTAGCGCGAGAAGGCGTAGGCCGCCGGCAGCGCCAGCGTGATCGAGATGAGGGTGTTCAGCGCCACATAGGTGAGCGAGTTGATGTAGCCGGAGTACCAGCTCGAATCGGTGAAGATCTTGATGTAGTGCTCGAAGGTGATCTCGCGCGGCCACAGCGTGACCGTCGTGTTGATCTCGAAATTGGTTTTCAGGCTCATATTGACGAGCCAGTAGATCGGCAGGATCAGGAACGCCAGGTACAGCACCATCACGAAGGCGCCGGCACGGGAGGAGGGCTGCGACGAGGAACTCATGCCGGGGTCTCCTCCTGCCGGCGCTCGATGCCGGCATTGGTCATCACGGTATAGAAGACCCAGCACAGCGCCAGCACGATGAGATTGTAGACCAGGCTCATCGCCGCCGCCTTGCCGAGATCGAACTGGCCCAGCGCGATCTTCACGAGGTCGATGGAGAGGAAGGTCGTCGCATTGCCGGGGCCGCCGCCGGTGAGCACGAAGGGCTCGGTGTAGATCATGAAGCTGTCCATGAAGCGCAGCAGCACGGCGATCAGCAGCACCCGCTTCATCTTCGGCAGCTGGATGGTGGTGAAGATCGCCCAGCGCGAAGCACCGTCGATGCGCGCCGCCTGGTAATAGGCATCGGGGATCGACTTGAGCCCGGCATAGCACAGCAGCGCCACGAGGCTGGTCCAGTGCCAGACATCCATCACCACGATGGTGATCCACGCTGCCAGCGGGTCTCCGGTGTAATTGTAGTCGATGCCGAGGGCGTTGATCGCCCAGCCGCCGAGGCCGATATCGGCGCGGGCGAACACCTGCCAGATGGTGCCCACCACGTTCCATGGAATGAGCAGCGGCAGCGCCATCAGCACCAGCGTGGCGGCGACCTTCCAGCCCTCGCGCGGCATGGACAGCGCGACCAGGATGCCCAGCGGCACCTCGATGGCGAGGATGATCCCGGAGAACAAAAGGTTGCGCCACAGCGCGTCGAGGAAGCGACCGCCGAGTTCGGTGGAGGGATCAAGCAGTTCCTGGAACCAGCCGAGCCCGTTCCAGAAGAACTGGTTGTTTCCGAAGGTATCCTGAACCGAATAGTTCACCACCGTCATGATCGGGACGATGGCCGAAAAGGCGACGATGAGGAAAACCGGTGCGACCAGCAGCCAGGCGCGGTTGTTGACGGGCTTGTCCATCAAACGACTCCCTCGCGGCCGGCGGCTTCGCCGGGCACCAGCACGCCATCGGCATAGATGTGGATTTGCCGGGGATCGAGCAGCAAGCCGGCCTGGTCGCCGTCGAGCGACAGGGCTTCCGGCACCATGGCGGCGGCCGGGTTGCCGGCGATTTCGATGCGGGCGATGCGGGCGCGGCCGATATCCTCGATGCGCGTCACCTTCACCGGCAGTCCGGTGCCGGGCACTGCGAGCGTCGCGAATTCCGGGCGCACGCCGAGCTCGATGCGCCCGCCCTTCGGCAGGGCCGGATAGAAGCGGTCGAGCGCGATGGCGACGTCACCGATATGGGCGGCGCGCCCTTCCACCTTTGCCGGCAAAACATTCATGCCCGGCGAGCCGATGAAGTGGCCGACAAATGTGTGGGCCGGGCGCTCGAACAGCTCTTCCGGCGTGCCGGTCTGCACCACGGCGCCGTCATGCATCACCACCACCGTGTCGGCGAAGGTCAGCGCCTCGGTCTGGTCGTGCGTCACATAGATCATGGTGAGATCCAGCGCCCGGTGCAGTTCCTTCAGCGATGAGCGCAGCTGCCATTTCAGATGCGGGTCGATGACGGTCAGCGGCTCGTCGAACAGGATGGCGGCGACATCCTCGCGCACCAGCCCGCGCCCGAGCGAGATCTTCTGCTTGGCATCGGCGGTAAGGTTCGAGGCCTTGCGGTCGAGCACCGAGGTCAGGTCGAGCCGGCTGGCGATCTGCTCGACGCGGCGTGCGATGTCCTCGCGCGGCATCTTCCGGTTCTTCAGCGGGAAGGCGAGGTTCTCGCGCACCGTCATGGTGTCGTAGACGACCGGGAACTGGAACACCTGCGCGATGTTGCGCGCCTCGGTGGGCAGCCTCGTGACATCGCGGTCGTCGAACAGGATGCGGCCGCGCGTCGGGATGACCAGGCCGGAGATGATGTTGAGCAGCGTGGTCTTGCCGCAGCCGGACGGGCCGAGCAGCGCATAGGCCCCGCCCTGCCGCCAGACATGGTTGATCTCCTTGAGCGCATAATCCTGCGGGCCACGCGGGTCGGGCCGGTAGGCATGGGCGAGACCGTCGAGCGTGATGCTGGCCATGGTGCTCTCCCTCAGGCCGCCGCCGCGTCGCGGACCGGCGAAACGCGCCGTCCGTCGACGTCGAACAGCAGAATGTGGCGGGGGTCGATCAGCACCTCGACCGGCGCGCCAGGCTCCAGCCGCCGCACGCCGCCCACCAGCGCGGTGAGGCGTTCCCGGCCCATGTCCATGTGCAGGAAGCTCTCCGAGCCGGTGACCTCGGTCACGGCGATGGTGGCGCCGAGGCGGATGAGGCCGTCGCCCTTGGCCGCGCGCTCGGCGGTGGCGATGTCTTCCACCTCCAGATGGTGCGCGCGCACCCCGATCGTGTAGACGCCGCCCGGCACGGCGGCGAGCGCCCCGCTTGCCGGCAGCACGGTGCCGTTGTCCAGCAGCACCGTTTGGCCCTGCTTGGTGACGCGCAGCGCGTTGAGCGGCGGGTCGGAGAAGACGCGGGCCGTGGCAAGGTTGTCCGGCCGGCGATAGACCTCGGCGGTCGGGCCGAACTGGGTGACGCGGCCCTCCAGCAGCGTGGCGGTCTGGCCGCCGAGCAGCAGTGCCTCGGTCGGCTCGGTGGTGGCATAGACGAACACCGCGCCGGTGGAGGCGAAAATGCGCGGCAGTTCCTCGCGCAGCTCTTCGCGCAGCTTGTAGTCGAGATTGGCCAGCGGCTCGTCGAGCAGCACCAAGTCGGCGCGCTTCACCAGCGCGCGGGCGATGGCGGTGCGCTGCTGCTGGCCGCCCGACAGCGCCAGCGGGGTGCGCTGGAGATAGGGGTCGAGCTTCAGCAGCTTCGCTGCGGAGACGACGCGCGCCTCGATCTCCGCGCGCGGCAGCCCGGCGACGCGCAGCGGCGAGGCGATGTTCTCGTAGACGGTCAGCGAGGGGTAGTTGATGAACTGCTGGTAGACCATCGCGACGCTGCGCTTCTTCACCGGGAGGCCGGTGACGTCGCGCCCTTCCATGCGCACATGGCCGGACGTCGGGGCGTCGAGCCCGGCCATCAGCCGCATCAGGCTGGTCTTGCCGGCGAGGGTGGCGCCGAGCAGCACGTTCAGGCTGCCGCGCTCCAGCCGGAGCGACACGTCGCTGATGAAGGGGACGCCGTGAACGCTGCGCGAGACGTGATCGAGTTCCAGGCTCATTGCGCCGCTCCCCGCAGCGCGGCCGGTGCCGCGCCGTGCGCCGCAGTCTCGGCCATGAAGGCGTCGAGCGCACTTGTCTGTTCGGGCGTGAAGCGCAGGCCGAGCTTGGAGCGGCGCCAGAGCACATCCTCGGCGGTGCGGGCCCATTCCTCCCGCATCAGATAGCGCACCTCCGCCTCGGTAAGGTCGGCGCCGAAAACGCGGCCGAGATCGTGCGCCGAGCGGGCGCCGTCGAGAATGCGCATGGCGCGCGTGCCATAGGCGACGACCAGCCGGCGGGCGAGGCGCTCCTCCAGCCAGGGATGGGCCCGCAGTAACTGGGCGACCACGCGCGGCTGGTCGGTCACCGCGAAATCGCCGCCGGGAAGCGGCGCCGTGCCGGTCCACGAAGCTTTCGAGGCGCCGGGGAGATAGGGGGCGAGTTTCTGCATGGCGTGCTCGGCAAGGCGGCGATAGGTGGTGATCTTGCCGCCGAACACCGAGAGGGCAGGCACGCGCCCGTCGGCGTCGTCCATTTCCAGCACGTAGTCGCGGGTGGCTTCTTGCGCCTTGGAGGCGCCGTCATCATAAAGCGGGCGCACGCCGGAATAAGTCCACACCACGTCGCCAGGCGTCACCGGCTGGCGGAAATACTCGCTGGCGGCGGCGCAGAGATAGGCGATCTCCTCCTCGCTCGCGACCGGCTTGGTGGGCGTGCGGCCGAAATCCCGGTCGGTGGTGCCGATGAGCGTGAAGTCCTGCTCATAGGGGATGGCGAAGATGATGCGGCCATCGGCGTTCTGGAAGATATAGGCGCGGTCATGCTCGTAGAGCCGGGGCACGACGATGTGGCTGCCCTGCACCAGGCGGACATTGGCGGGCGAATTGGCGCGCAGCACATGCGCCAGCACCTCGTGCACCCACGGGCCGGCGGCATTGACCAGCACGCGGGCATTGACCGTGCGGCGGGCGCCGTCCTCCTCGAACGCGATGCGCCAGAATTCCGGCTCGCGGCTCGCCGAGATGACGCGCGCGCCACGGCGGATGTCGGCACCGCGCTCGGCGGCATCAAGGGCGTTCAGCACGACGAGGCGGCTGTCCTCCACCCAGCAGTCGGAATATTCGAAGGCACGGCGAAAGCCCTCGCGCAGCGGCCGGCCCGCGGGGTCGCGCGTCAGGTCCAGCGAGCGGGTGGCGGGCAGGCGCTTGCGGCCGCCGAGATGGTCATAGAGGAACAGGCCGAGCCGCAGCAGCCAGGCGGGGCGCAGCCCGGCGTGGTGCGGCAGCACGAAGCGCAGCGGGCGGATGATGTGCGGGGCGATGGCCCACAGCACTTCCCGCTCGGCAAGTGCCTCATGCACGAGGCGGAACTCATATTGTTCGAGATAGCGCAGCCCGCCATGGATCAGCTTGGTCGAGGCGGAGGATGTTGCGCCGGCAAAGTCACCCTGTTCGAGCAGCACGACCGACGCGCCCCGGCCGGCGGCGTCGCGGGCGATGCCGCAGCCATTCACGCCCCCGCCGATGATCGCAAGGTCGTAAATCTCGTCCAGAATGCGAGCGTTCAAGGCGCGTCTCCCGGTGCACTCCTTTATGGCAGGAATGCTTTCGTTTTTATGTTCATATGGACGCTATACGAAACCATTATCGGTCGCAAGAGCGCAAGAAACGAAAGAAACGAACCTTCGTTTAGGTGCGATGCAGCAATTGCGGCGAATTCCTGGCATGCCAGCGGCGCCGGTTCACGCAGCTGTCGGCCCGCGTGGGTAGCTCGGCTAAAACAGCTGTCGGCGGAACCGCGGGGATGCGCCGTCTGGTGGCCAACGCGCCCTTCTTCGGCCTGTGCGTCAGGCGTTCCCGACGGTCTCCCCGCACCGTTGCACTGCAGCAACGAATTGCTCTTGTCATGTTGAGCAAATGAGACATAACTAAACATAAAGCTAAATCGAACCGGTGCGGGTCGTGCCGGCGTAAGGCCATCGAGAGGGCAAAAAGCCCTTCGTTCTCTGGGAGGAGAGCATGCTGAAGAAGTGGATACCCCTTCTCGGGGCGACGGCCGTCTGTGCGGTAATGTCCGCGCCGCAAGCGGCGAAGGCGGAGCAGCTCACACTGTGCTGGGCGGCCTGGGACCCGGCCAATGCGCTGGTCGAACTGTCCAAGGATTTCACCACCAAAACCGGCATCGACATGAAGTTCGAGTTCGTCCCGTGGACGAGCTATGCCGACCGCTTCCTCAACGAGCTCAACTCGCGCGGCAAGCTGTGCGACCTCATCATCGGCGACAGCCAGTGGGTGGGCGGCGCCGCCGAGAACGGCCACTACGTGAAGCTGAACGACTTCTTCGCGAAGGAAGGCATCAAGATGGATGACTTCGTTCCCGCGACCGTCGTCGGCTATTCCGAATGGCCGAAGAACACGCCGAACTACTGGGCTCTGCCGGCGATGGGCGACGTGGTGGGCTGGACCTACCGCAAGGACTGGTTCCAGCGCCCGGAGATCCAGAAGGAGTTCAAGGCCAAGTATGGCTGGGACCTCGACGCGCCCAAGACCTATGACCAGCTCAAGCAGATCGCCGAGTTCTTCCAGAAGCGGCAGATCGACGGCAAGACCGTCTATGGCGCTTCGATCTACACCGAGCGCGGCTCGGAAGGCATCACCATGGGCGTGACCAACGTCCTGTATGACTGGGGCTTCCTGTATGAGAACCCCAAGAAGCCTTATGACATGCAGGGCTATGTGAACTCGCCGGACGCGGTGAAGGGCCTCGAATTCTACAAGTCGCTCTATGATTGCTGCACGCCGCCGGGCGCCTCCAACGTCTACATGGTCGAGGCGGCCGACGCCTTCAAATCCGGCCAGGTGGCGATGCAGATGAACTTCGCCTTCACCTGGCCCGGCCTCTACAAGGACGAGAAGGTTGGCGGCGACCGCATCGGTTTCTTCCCCAACCCGGCGGAGAAGTACCATTTCGCCCAGCTGGGCGGGCAGGGCATCTCGGTCGTGTCCTATTCCGACAAGCGCGACGCGGCGCTGCAATACATCAAATGGTTCGCCCAGCCCGACGTACAGGCCAAATGGTGGCAGCTCGGCGGCTATTCCTGCCTGAAGGCAGTGGTCGACGCGCCCGGCTTCAAGTCCAGCCAGCCTTATGCCCCGGCCTTCCTGGAATCCATGGCGATCGTGAAGGATTTCTGGGCCGAGCCCTCCTATGCCGAGCTGCTGCAGGCGATGCAGAAGCGGGTGCATGACTATGTCATCGCCGGCAAGGGCACAGCGAAGGAAGCGCTCGACGGCCTGGAGAAGGACTGGACCGAGATCTTCAAGGAAGACGGCAAGATCTGAGGCTCTCTCGCTCGCTCCGAGGGCAGCAGCCCGGGCCTGCGTGCTTCGAGACGCGGGGCGTTACCGCCCCGCTCCTCAGCATGACGAAGGTACTAATTTGCATGCCTCGTCATGCTGAGGTGCCCGGCGCAGCCGGGCCTCGAAGGACGCAGACTCCGCCGCCAATGTTCCCCGCGCGTTCCTCACACGCAGGACCGCTTCCTCCCGACGGCGACCCGGTCGCATCAAAGACCTGACCGGGTCGCTCCTCTCGCTGATCACATCGGATGCGGCCGTGACCATTTCCAACCACTCCCTTGCCGACAAGGCCGCCCATGCGGCCGTGCAGGCGACGCCGGAGCACCTCGTGGTGAGGGTGCGGGCGCTCTCCGACAAGGCGATCGCCTGGCTGTTCATCGCGCCGACGATTCTCCTGCTGCTGGCGATCAACATCTTCCCGCTGTTCTGGGCGATCTACCTCTCCTTCACCAATTACCGCGCCAACCGGCCCAATGCCGAGGTCAAGCATGTCGGACTGGGAAACTATTCGCGCGTGCTCAACGACCCCGATATCTGGGCGTCGATGCAGACCACGGCGCATTTCGTCTTCTGGACCATCCTGCTGCAGACGGTGATCGGCTTCGCGCTCGCCTATCTGATCGACCGCAAGTTCCGCGGACACGCCTTCTGGACGACGCTCATCCTCATTCCGATGATGCTGTCGCCGGCGGTGGTCGGCAATTTCTGGCGCTTCCTCTATGAGCCGCAGATCGGCCTGTTCGCCTATGCCGTCTCCTTCCTCTCCGGCATCCCGACCTCCGAAATCCAGATGCTCGGCAGCGTGAAGCTGGCGCCGTGGGCGATCATCATCGTCGATACCTGGATGTGGACGCCCTATGTGATGCTGATCTGCCTCGCCGGGCTGCGCTCCATTCCCGACTACATCTATGAGGCGGCCGAGGTCGACCGCGCGTCGAACTGGCGCCAGTTCTGGTCGATCACCGTGCCCATGGCGCTGCCCTTCATCATGCTGGCGGTGCTGTTCCGGGGCATCGAGAACTTCAAGATGTTCGACATGGTGAACCTGCTCACCGGCGGCGGGCCTGGCTCCACCACCGAGGTCGCCTCCATCGCGCTGAAGCGGGACGCCTTCGAGGCCTGGGCCACCGGGCGCTCCTCGGCCTTTGCCATCGTGCTGTTCGTCGCGGTGTTCGGCCTCGCCAACATCTACGTCAAGGCGCTCAACAGGGTGAAGCAGCGATGAGCTCCGCCAAAATCACCCCATCGGTAAACGCCGCCCATTCGGTGGTCGAGCCGAGCCCGCGCTCCAAGCGCATCGCCGCGACGCTGGTGATCGTCTACGCGATCATCACCATGATCCCGCTGGTGTGGATCTTCCTCACCTCGATCAAGTCGCCGCCGGATTCGATCTCCTACCCGCCGAAGATCCTCTTCACGCCTTCGCTGGAAGGCTACTGCAACCTGTTCACCACCCGCACGCGGCAGACGCCGGAATACATCGCCTCGCTGCCGGCACCGGACGGGGTGTGCGACGCGGTGACCCGCCAGCGCAACATGGTCATTGCTGGGGCGTCCAACTTCCTGCCGCGCTTCGCCAATTCGCTGATCATCGCCTTCGGCTCGACCTTCCTCGCCGTCGGCCTCGGCACGCTGGCGGCCTATGGCTTCTCGCGCTTCAAGGTGCCGCTGGCCGACGACCTGCTGTTCTTCATCCTGTCGACCCGGATGATGCCGCCCATCGCCGTCGCGATCCCGATCTACCTGATGTACCGCCAGCTTGGCCTCTCCGACACGGCGCTCGGCATGATGCTGCTCTACACGGCGGTGAACGTCTCGCTCGCCGTGTGGCTGCTCAAGGGTTTCATCGACGAGATTCCGCGCGAATATGAGGAAGCGGCGATGATAGACGGCTATTCGCGCCTGCAGGCGTTCCGCAAGGTGGTGCTGCCGCAGGCGACCACCGGAATCGCGGCGACCGCGATCTTCTGCCTGATCTTCGCCTGGAACGAATACGCCTTCGCCTCGCTGCTCACCTCCGGTAGCGCCCAGACGGCGCCGCCCTTCATCCCCACCATCATCGGCGAGGGCGGGCAGGACTGGCCGGCGGTGGCTGCGGGCACCACCATCTTCCTGGTGCCGATCCTCGTCTTCACCATCCTGCTGCGCAAACAGCTGCTGCGCGGGATCACCTTCGGGGCGGTGCGCAAATGAGCGAACAAAGCCTCGCCCCGGTAAAGCCCCGCCGCCCGTTCTTCCTGCGGCGCGGGCCGATGGAAGCGCTCGCCGTCGGCGTTATTGCGCTCGGCTTCCTCATGCTGTTCCAGCCCTTCCTGCTGGTGCTCTACACCTATTCCTTCATCACCCTTCTCGTCGGCACGTTCATGTTCATGATCGTGTCCAAGTTCCCGGAGTAGGCCCATGGCCGAGATCAGGGTCGACCATCTGCGCAAAGCTTTCGGTGACTTCGTCGCGGTGCAGGATTCCAGCTTCACCGTCGAGGATGGCGAGTTCCTTGCCCTTCTCGGCCCCTCCGGCTGTGGCAAGACCACCACGCTGCGCATGATCGCCGGGCTGGAGCTGCCGACCGGCGGCACCATCCGCCTCGGCGGCGAGGACGTGACCTACAAGCGGGCGAGCGAGCGCGACATCGCCTTCGTGTTCCAGCTCTTCGCGCTCTACCCGCACATGAATGTGCGCAAGAATATCGGTTTCCCGCTGCTCGCCCAGGGCGTGCCGAAGGGCGAGATCCGGTCGCGGGTGGAGGAGACGGCGCGCCTGCTGCAGATCGACCACATCCTCGACCGGCCGGTTTCCGGCCTTGCCGGCGGCGATCGCCAGCGCGTGGCGCTGGGCCGGGCCATCGTGCGCCGGCCCATGTGCTTCCTCATGGACGAGCCGCTCGGCACGCTCGACGCCGAGTTTCGCGAGGTGATGGTGCGCGAGTTGCGCGAGCTGCACAACCGCATCCGCGCCACCACGGTCTATGTCACCCATGACCAGATCGAGGCCATGGCGATGGCCGACAAGATCGCGGTGATGAACCACGGCATCATCGAGCAGTTCGGCACGCCGCAGGAAATCTACGACCGTCCCGCATCCATGTATGTCGCCGACTTCATCGGCTCGCCGCCGATGAACTTCATCCGCTTCCAGGCCGGTCTGGCGAAGGGCGCGCGCACGGCACGGATCGGCACGGTGGAGGTGGACATGCCGGAGATTCGCCGCGACGTCGCCCCCGGCGCACTGGCGCTGGGCGTACGGCCCGAGCATGTGCGCTTTTCCGACGCCTCGCCGCTGCGCGGGGCGATCTATGGCAGCGAATATCTCGGCACCAACCAGATCGTCACGGTGGAGACGCAGGGCGGGCTGGTCCGCGCCCGCCTGCCGGCCGAGCACAGCTACGCCATCGGCGAGCCGGTCGGCCTCACCTTCAAGAGCGAGCGGCTGTCGCTGTTCGATGCCGGCTCCGGCCGGGTGATCCCCTCTTCCCTGCACGAGGGTGCGCTTCATCGGGAGGCCCGTCATGGCTGACGTGACACTCAAAGGCGTCACCAAGAGCTTCGGCAAAGCGGGCGCCAAGCGGGCCGTCGACGGCATCGACCTGCATATTGCCGATGGCGAGTTCGTGGTGCTTCTCGGTCCCACCGGCGCGGGGAAGACCACCACGCTCCGCCTCATCGCCGGCATCGAGACGCCGGATGCTGGCACGGTGAGCATTGGCGGGCGGCCCATGGCGGGGCTCGCCCCGGCAAGCCGCGACATTGCCTTCGTCTTTCAGCAATATTCGCTGTACCCGCATCTCACCGTCTACGAGAATCTCGCTTTTCCGCTCCGCTCGCCGGCGAGGCGGATGAATGCCGCCACCATCGATGCGCGGGTGCGCGAAGTGGCGAAGATGGTGCGCATCGACCACAAGCTGGAAAACCGCTCGACCCGCCTGTCGGGCGGCGAGATGCAACGCGTCGCCATCGGCCGGGCGCTGGTGCGGCGGCCCTCCATCTATCTGATGGACGAACCGCTCTCCTCGCTCGACGCCAAGCTGCGCGGCGAATTGCGGCTGGAACTGAAGCGCATCCAGAAGGATCTCGGCGCAACGCTGCTCTATGTCACCCACGACCAGATCGAGGCGATGACCATGGCGGACCGCATCGGCATCCTCGCCGAGGGCCGGCTGGTGCAGATCGGCACGCCGCGCGAGATCTATGCCGACCCGGCCAATCTCCACGTCGCCGCCCGGCTCGGCCAGCCGCACATCAATCTGCTTCCCGTCGGCCTGCTGCCGGATCTGCCGGTGCCCCCCGGGACCAGGACCGTGGGCGCGCGTACCGAACACATCGCCATTGCGCGGCAGGAAGGCGGCAATGCGCGGGTCGACTGGATCGAGCATCTGGGCGACCAGAACCACCTGCACATCAAGCTCGGCGAGCAGAAGCTGGTGACGCTGGCCGACCCCGACATGGCGGTGTCCCCCGGCGACCCGATCAGCCTTTTCTTGAAGAGCCCGCTCTATTTCGGCCCGGACGGCCAGCGGCTGGTGTAGCACGTGACTTGCGTTGGGACGGACGGCGTTCGCGCCGGTGTCCTCAAATGAATGGGAGGCGTCCATGAAACATTTCTTCAACCGGCGGGACAGCATCGTCACCGAGGCGCTGGACGGTCTCTTGCGCACGACGCCTCCCGGCCGGCTGGCCCGGCTCGATACCTATCCCGACATCAAGATCGTGCTGCGCGCCGATTGGGACAAATCGCGTGTCGCCGTGGTCTCCGGCGGTGGCGCCGGCCATGAGCCTTCCCATGCTGGCTTCGTCGGCCGGGGCCTGCTCACTGCCGCCGTCTCCGGCGAGATCTTCGCCTCGCCGAGCGTCGAGGCGGTGCTCACCGCCATCCGCGCGGTGACCGGCGAGGCGGGCTGCCTGCTGGTCGTCAAGAACTACACCGGCGACCGGCTGAATTTCGGCCTCGCCGCCGAGCGCGCCCGCACGGAGGGCTTCAAGGTCGAGATGGCGATCGTCGCCGACGACATCGCCCTGCCCGACCTTCCCCAGCCGCGCGGCGTCGCCGGCACGCTGTTCGTGCACAAGATCGCCGGCCATCTCGCGGAGAGCGGCGCCGATCTCGCCACCGTGGCGGATGCGGCGCGCGCGGCGGCGGTGGACATCGCCTCGCTCGGCGTTTCGCTCTCTTCCTGCTCGATCCCCGGTCAGCCCTTCAAGGAGCGGCTCGGCGCGCAGGAGGGCGAACTTGGCCTCGGCATTCACGGCGAGCCCGGGGTGGAGCGCATCCCGCTGCAGCCGGTGGCCGATATCCTCGCGCTGATGAGCGCGCGCCTCGCGCCGCACCTCGATGCGGGTGCCGACTATGCGCTGCTCATCAACAATCTCGGCGCCGTGACGCCGCTGGAGATGAGCCTGATCGCCGAGGCGGTGCTGGCGTCTCAGCTTGGGCGCGGGGTCAATCTGGTGATCGGGCCGGCAGCGCTGATGACGGCGCTGAACATGAACGGCTTCTCGCTCTCCTTCCTACGCCTCGACGCCGCCCGCGCGGCCGCGCTGACCGCCCCGGCGGAGCCGCTGGCCTGGCGCCCGGCGGTGGAGACCGGCACGGTCGAGGTGCTGCCGGCGCCTGCCGCGCCGCCCGTCGAGACCTCTGCGGCCAGCGCCGACGCGGCGGTCGAGGCGGTCATCCGCCGTGTCTGCGCCACGCTGACCGGGCTGGAGGACGAGCTCAACCGGCTCGACGCCCGCGCCGGCGATGGCGATACCGGGTCCACCGTCGCCATGGGCGCCCGCGCCGTGGAAATGCGGCTGCCCACGCTGCCGCTCGCCGACACGGCCGCCACGCTCAAGGCTGTCGGGGCGGAGCTTGGTACCGCCATGGGCGGGTCGAGCGGAGTGCTGCTCTCCATCTTTTTCACCGCCGCCGCGCAGGCGCAGGCGGAAGGCGGCGCACTGCCCGCGGCGCTGCTCGCCGGGTTGGAGCGCGTGGTGTTCTATGGCGGCGCCGCGCCGGGCGACCGCACCATGATCGACGCGCTCGACCCCGCCCTGAAGGCGCTCGCCGCCGGCAGTCTCCTCACCGCGGCCGAAGCCGCCACGGCGGGGGCGGAGGCGACGAAGGCAATGGTGCGGGCGCGAGCCGGCCGGGCGGCCTATGTCGGCGCGCGCGATCTCGAAGGGTCGCCCGATCCCGGCGCGGTCGCGGTGGCGCGGGTGTTCGAGGCGCTGGCCCGGCGCGGCTGAGCCGGGAAGCGGGGAGGGACGCCGATGCAGTTCGCCGCCGTCGATCTCTCCGAGCTCATCGCGCGGTGCCGTGCGGAGATCGAGCGGCATTGCGAGCATCTCGGCCAGCTCGACAGCGCCATCGGCGATGGCGACCACGGCGCCAATATGCGGCGCGGGCTGGAGGCGGTGTATCGCGAGCGGGCGGAGATTTCCGCCCTGCCGCTGCCGGCGGCACTGGAGCGCGTCGGGCTGGTGCTGGTGATGAACATCGGCGGTGCGGCCGGCCCACTCTATGGCACGCTGCTGATGGAGCTCGGGCGCGGCCTTGCCATGCGGGAGGAGGCGGCCGATTTCGCCGCCACCCTCGCCCAGGCAATCGGGGCGGTGGCGCGGCGCGGCCGTTCCGGGCCGGGCGACAAGACGCTGCTCGACGTTCTCTACCCCGTGCAGGCGGAGGTGGCGGGCTACGCCGCCCCGGTCCGCATCGCCGAATGCGCCCGTCGCGCGGCGCGGGGAACGGAAATGATGCTGGCGCGGCGCGGACGGGCGTCCTATCTCGGCGCGCGCTCCATCGGTCACGAAGACCCCGGCGCGTCGAGCTGCGCCCTGCTCACCGTCACCATCTGCGACTATCTCAAGGACCACGCCCCCTCATGACGCCCGCGCGCACCGCCAATGTGGGGATCGTGATCGTGTCGCATTCGCCGCTGGTGGCGCAGGGCGCCGCCGACATGGTGCGTCAGATGGTGGGGGAGTGTGTGCCGCTTGCCTGGACCGGTGGGAACAGTGAGGGCGGCCTCGGCACCAATGTCGGCGGTATCCTGAGGGCGATCGAGGCGGCATGGTCGGAGGCCGGCGTCGCCATCTTCGTCGATCTCGGCGGGGCGGAGACCAACAGCGAGGCGGCGGTGGAACTGCTGGGCCCGGCCCGCGCGGCCAAGGTCGCCATCTGCAACGCGCCGCTGGTGGAAGGCGCGGTGGTGGCGGCGGCCGAGGCCTCGGGCGGCTCGGCGCTGGCGCGGGTGGTGGCGACGGCGGAGGAACTGTCCTCCTGATGGCCGAGACCCTTCCCGTCATCGGGCGGCCTTCCGCCCATCGCTGCCAGACCGAGGTGGAGGTGACCCACGGCGTGGGGCTGCATGCCCGCCCCTCCGTCGCCTTCACCCGCCTCGCCAAGACCTTTCCCTGCACCATCGAGGTGGCGGTGGACGGTTCGGGCGCGTGGCTGAACGGCAAGAGCATCGTGAAGATCATCGGCGCCCGCATAAGGCGCGGAACCAGAATGAGAATTCGCGCCGAGGGAGCCCGCGCGGAGGAAGCCATCGCCGCGCTGAGCGCGCTGGTGCGGCGCAATTTCGACGAGGACCGCAAGGCGGGCCGGGGTGACGGGCGGGTCGATGGCCGTCCCGTCTGAAGGCCGCCCGTCTGAAGGCAGCCCGTCTGAAGGCCGCCCGCGTGACTTCCACGGCCGGCCCGCCTCGCCCGGCCGGGCCATCGGCCCGGCGCACCGGGCGCTTGAACCGCCGCCGCCCGATGGCGGGCCCGGCGGCGGCGACCCCCGCGCCGCGCTGGAGGCCGCCGTGGCGCAGGCCATCGCGGAATTGCGCGAACTGTCCGCCCGCTCGGAGGGGGAGAGCGCCGGCATCCTCGATTTCCAGATCGAATTGCTGCTCGACGGCGAGCTGCTCGCCCCGGCGCTGGCGCGCATCGCGAGGGGCGAGGGGGCGGCCCTGGCCTTCGCGGCGGCGATGACCGATCAGATCGATGAGATGGACAGTGAGGGCGATGAGGGTGATGAGGAGCACCGCGAGCCTTTCGCGCTCCGCACCATCGACCTTGCCGACCTCCAGCACCGCGTGCTCGACGCGCTTGCCGGCCGCACGCGCGCCGATTTCCCCGAAGGCGCGGTCTATGTCGGGCGCGACATGCCGCCCAGCGTCTTTCTTGCCCATGACTGGGCGAAAGGCGGCGCCATCGCGCTCGCTGCCGGCAGCGCGGCGAGCCATGTCGCGCTGCTGGCGCGGGCGCGGGGCGTGCCGATGGTGGTAGGGCTCGGGGAACTGCCCGGCCAGACGGGCGAGCCCCTGCTGGTGGACGGCACGCAGGGTTTCGCCTGCCTGCACCCCGATGAGCACCCGGGCGCGCCTCTGCCCGAGACGTTTTCCCCGCCTCCTGTCGCCGCCCTTCTCCCCCCGGGCGCGCGGGCCGGGGCGGTGCCCGGCACCCCCGGCCTGTTCGCCAATATCGACACGCTGGCCGATCTCGACGGGCTGGACCCGGCGCGGGTGGACGGCGTCGGGCTGGTGCGCACGGAGTTCCTGCTCGCCACCGCGGCCGAGGCGCTGAGCGAGGAGCGTCACCTTTCCTGCTACCGCCGCATTCTCGCGCATCTCGCCGGCAAGCCGGTGACGCTGCGCATGCTGGATCTCGGCGGCGACAAGGCGCTGCCGGGCCTCGGCGCCGGCGACCCGGCCGGTGTGCTCGGCGAACGCGGCGTTCGGTTCCTGCTCGCCCATCCCGATCTCGCCCGCATCCAGGCCCGTGGGCTCATCCGCGCGGCGGCGCTCGGCCCGGTCAGCGTGCTGCTGCCCATGGTGACGCTGCCTTCCGAACTGGCGGCGATGGCGCTGCTGTTCGACGAGGAGGCGGCACGGCTTGCGCGGCAGGGCGTGGACGGGTTGCGCCCACCGCTCGGCATCATGGTGGAGGTGCCGGCCGCCGCGCTGACGCTCGACCTGTTCGGGGAGGCCGCCTTCTTTTCCGTGGGCACCAACGACCTGATGCAGTATCTCGCAGCGGCGGCGCGCGACAATCCGGCGGTGGCGCCGCTCTATGCGGGAGCTGAGACGGCGATGTTCCGGCTGCTGGATCATGTTTGCACGGTGTCCCGTGCGCTCGGCCGGCCGGTGTCGGTGTGCGGCGATCTCGCCGCCGATCCGGCGGCGCAGGGCCGTCTGCTTGCTCTCGGCCTGCAGGGCCTCTCGATGGCGCCGGCGCGTCTCGACACCGTGCGCGCCGCACTCGGCGCCGCTGTGGCCACGCGCGGGGAAGGCTAGGCATGGCACGCGAGACCAGCGACGAGGCGGTCATTGCCTACAAGACCATCCTTGCCGGCATTCTCGACAACCGGCCCTCCGGCACGCGCCAGCGCCTCGCCGCCGCGCTGGGCAAGCACCGCAGCTTCGTCACCCAGGTGACCAGCCCGAGCTACGACACGCCCTTGCCGGCCCGCCATCTGCCGACCATCCTGCGGGTCTGCCATTTCAGCCCGGCGGAGCAGGAGCGTTTCCTGGCGGCCTATCAGGCGGCGCATCCCGGCCGGCTGAGCGAGGTGGGCGGGGCGTCGACAATGCGCACCCTGGCGCTGATGGTGCCGGAATTCGGCGACGAGAAGAAGAACCGCAGCTTCGACGACGCCGTCTCCGACTTCGTGTCGAAGATGGCGGCGCTGGTGAATGGGGGCGACTGATGCACGCGATGCGGGGCGCCCCTGCCGCCGCCGCACGGCGGGGCTGAGGAATGGGGGAAGGGGCGATGGCGGGATGAAGCGGATCATCAACGCCGCCGACACGCTGGTGGCGGAAAGCCTTGCCGGCTTCGTCGCCGCGCATGAGGACCTCGTCGTCTTCGGCCGCGAGGGCATTTTCGTGCGCCGCCGGGAGTTGCGCCCGGGCAAGGTGGCGGTGATCTCCGGCGGCGGGGCGGGGCACGAGCCACTGCATTGCGGCTTCATCGGCGCCGGCATGCTGGACGCCGCCTGCACCGGCCATGTCTTCACCTCGCCGACCCCCGACCAGATCGTCGCCGCGATGGACGAGACCGACACCGGCGCCGGCTGCCTGCTGGTGGTGAAGAACTATGATGGCGACGTGATGAACTTCGAGATGGCGGCGGAAATGGCGGCCGACCGCCATCGCATCGAGACGGTGATCGTCGAGGACGACGCCGCCTATGGTCCTTCCGTGCGCAGCCGGGGACGGCGCGGGGTCGCCGGCACGGTGGTCGTGGAGAAGATCCTCGGCGCGGCGGCCGAGCGCGGCGCCGACCTTGCCGGGCTGAAGGCGCTGGGCGAGGGGCTTTCCGGGCGGCTGCGCAGCATGGGCGTGGCGCTGCGCGGCGTCACCGTTCCCGACAATGCCCGCGAAACCTTCGCGCTGGGGCCGGACGAAATGGAGATCGGCGTCGGCATCCATGGCGAGCCGGGGCTGTACCGCGCCGCCCTTGCCAGTGCCGACGAGATCGTGCGCCTGCTCTGCGAGCCCGTCCTCGCCCAGCTGCCACCCGTGGACGACGCCCGCCCGCTGCTGATCGTCAACGGCTTTGGCGGCACGCCGCCGATCGAGCTCCATCTCGCCCATGGTCTTGCCCGCGCCTTCCTGCGGGAGAACGGCGTCGTGCCGGCGCGGGCGCTGGTCGGCACGTTCGTCACCTCGCTCGACATGGCGGGGCTGTCGATCACCGTCGCCTTGCTGACGCCGGAGGAGTTCGCGCTCTGGTGCGCGCCGGTGACGACGCCGACGCTGGTCTGGTGAGGCGTCGAACGCAGAAGCGCCCGTGGGCCGTTGCGCGCCGGGGCCGGCTGTTGATAATGACCCGAACCACCGCCGGCCGCCCCGGTGTCCCCGACCGACGCCCCGGAGCGCCATGAGCACGGCCGACACCGCCCCACCGACCTTCTGGACGAGCGTCCGACAGGCGGTTCCCGTCGATCTGGGCTGGCGCAATGTGGTGTTTTCCCTGCGCACCGCCGCGGCGGCGGTTGCCGCCCTTGCCGCCGCCTATTGGCTGGAGCTGCAGGACCCGCAATGGGCGGTGCTGACGGTCTATCTGCTGGCGCAGCCGACCGCCGGCGCGGCAGTGGCGAAGGGCGCCTACCGCATCGTCGGCACGCTGGTCGGCGCCGGCGTGGGCCTCGCCATTCTCGGCCTGTGGTCGCAGGCGCCGATCCCGCTTGTCGGCTGCATCGCGCTGTGGCTGGCGCTGTGCTTCTACATGGGTGCGCAGCGGCGCAACTACACCGCCTACGGCTTCCTTCTCGCCGCCTATACCGCGCTGCTGGTGGGGCTGGAGGGCTCCTTCGCGCCGACGCAGGCCTGGCACATCGCCTTCGACCGCACGGCCGAGATCATCATCGGCATCATCTGCGTCACCGCGGTGAGCGTGCTGGTGTTTCCCGTCTATGCCGGCGACGTGCTGCGCGGCCAGCTCTCGCAGCTGTTCGGCCGGCTCTGCCGCTACGGTGCCGTGGCGCTGCAGCCGCGCACGCCGATGGAAACCTTCGTCGCGCTGCGCCGCGCCATGGTGGAGGCGGTGGTGAAGTTCGACGCGCTGCGCTCCTACACGGTGTTCGAGGCACCGGAAATGCGCGCCAGCGACGCCGGGCTGCGCCGCATGACGCGCGAATTCCTGCGGGTGCTGGCGGTGGCGCGCGGGCTTCACGTGCGGCTGGACGATTTCCAGGTCGAGGGCGCCGGCCCGATCGCCGACCGGCTCCGCCCGACCATGGCCGCCGTTTCCGGATTGCTGGAGCGCCTCGCCGCCGACCCTTCCGCCTTCACCGACACGCGCCGCGTGCGCTCGCAATTGCTGACCGCCCGCGTCGGGCTGAACGACGCGCGCGCCGATCTCGAAGCGATGGCGGGCCGCGTGCCCTTCGTCCCGCTGGCCGACGGAATGCTCATCCTGCGCCGCGCGGGGGACCTGCTGCACGGGCTTTCCATGGTGGTGGTGAGCGAGGCGGCGAGCGTGCGCACCGACCGGCGCTCGGGCACCGGCACCGCATCGCCCGCCGCGCTGGCCACCGCCGCGCGCAAGATCCTGCCACCGTCGCCGGCGGTGCGGCGCGAGGCGCTGCTCGCGGGGCTGCGGGCCGCGCTGGCCCTCATCGTCATGTGCGGATTCTGGGCGGCGACGGAATGGACGGACGGCTTCAACGCGGCGTCCGGCCTCGCGGTCATCCTGTTCTTCTCGATCAATCAGGACCGTCCGGGGCCGCTCGGCTTCTCCTTCCTGCTGTGGTCGGCGCTCGGCATCGGCGCGGCCTACCTCGCCATGGTGCTGGTGCTGCCCCGCATCGAGGGCTTCGAGGCGCTGGGGCTGTTCCTCGTCCTCGCCCTGATCCCGGCCGGGCTGATGGCGGGCACGCCGCAACTGGCGTGGCCGGGCATCGCCTTCGGCGGCTTCTTCGCCTCGGAGATCGGCACCGGCAACGTCTTCCAGCCGGACGAGACGGCGTTCTTCAACGCGGCGCTGTCCATGCTGTTCGGCATGGCGGTGTGCCTCGTGGTGCTGAACCTGCTGCCGGTGAACTCGCTGGCCTCGCGCCGGCATATCTGGTCGGCCACGCTCGGCGCGTTGCTGCCGCAGGCCGCGCGGGGCGTGCGGCACGAGCGTGTGATCCTCGGCGAAATCGTCACCCGGCTGGCCGATCTGCTGCCGCGTCTGGCGCTTTCCCGTCGCGGCGAGGAGGATTTCCTGCGCGGCGCGCTGGGCGCGGCCTCCACCGCGCTCGAACTCGGCCGGCTGCGGCGCCTGCTGGCGGTGCCCGAGCTGCCGGAGGCGACGCGCCGCGTGGTCGCCGGTTTCCTCGAGCGCTTCGCCGACCAGCTCGCGCAGCTTCCGCCGGCGGGGCGGGCGCTGCCGGCGCGCGTCGCCGAGGCGGAAGCCACGGCCAATGAGGCGAATGCGGCGCTCGCCGGGCTCGACCTGCCGCCGGGCTCGCCGGCGGCGGCGCTGAACCTGCGCGCCGGGGCGTCGCTGCGCTTCATCGTCGACCGGTTCGACATCGACCGGGCCTTTCTCCTGCGCAGCTTCGAGGAGGGGTGAGATGGGCTTCGGGACCGCCTTGCCGTTCTATACGCCGGAGGCGTTCGGCATCTATCTGCCACCGGCGCTGCTCTGGGCCGGGGTGGCGCTGGTGCCGTATCTCGTGCTGCGATGGGGGCTGGCCCGCGCCGGCCTCTACCGCTTCGTCTGGCACCGGCCGCTGTTCGATGCGGCGCTTTATGTCATCCTGTTCGGCATGGTCGTCTTCCTGCTGCCGGCGCTGAGGGAGGGACTGGGATGAACTTTGGTGCAGTGCTGCGCGTGGCGGTGACGCTGCTGGCGACGGTGGCGGCGGTCTTCGTCGGCTGGCGGCTGTGGCTCTACTACACCGTGTCGCCCTGGACCCGCGACGCGCGGGTGCTGGCGCAGGTGGTGGAGATCGCCCCGGACGTTTCCGGGCTCGTCGATACGGTCAATGTGAGCGACAACCAGTTCGTGCAGAAGGGCGACGTGCTGTTCGTCATCGACCAGCAGCGCTTCACCGCCGCGCTGCGGCAGGCGCAGGCGGATGTGGAGCTGAAGCAGCAGGCGCTGCGCTATGCCCGCGACACCGCGGCGCGCGACGCCAATCTGGAACGTGCCGACGCGGCGGCCATTGCCGAGCAGACGGTCGAGTTCACCTCCTCCACCGCCGGCGAGGCGCGGGCCGAGCTCGGCGCGGCGCAGGCGGCGCTGACCACCGCCCAAATCAATCTCGAACGCTCCAGCGTGCGGGCGCCGGCGGATGGCTACATCACCAATTTCAACGTCGATGTCGGCGACTATGCGCAGGTCGGCAAGGGCGTGCTGGCGCTGGTCGACAGCCATTCCTTCTATGTCTACGCCTATTTCATGGAGACCAAGCTGCCCTCCATCCGCGACGGCGACACCGCGCGCGTGGAACTGATGGCCGGCGGCGTGGTGATCGACGGCGTGGTCGAGGGGCTGAGCCGCGCCATCGCCATTCCGGGAGAGGGGCTGCTGGCGACGGTGAACCCGAATTTCGACTGGATCCGCCTGGCGCAGCGCATCCCCGTGCGCATCAAGCTGGGCCCGCTGCCGCCCGGCGTGCGTCTGGTCTCGGGCCTGTCGGCCACCGTGGTGGTGCAGCCAAAAGGCGAGTAGGGAGCGGCGAAGATGCCCCCGGCGGTTGACAGGCGATGCCGACCGGTGATCCTTTCATACCAGTGAGGGAGTCACCGTGCTTGATATCCAGCCGATCCGCCGACGCCGCATCTATGAGGACGTTGCCGAGAGATTGCAGCAATTGATGCTCGACGGGACGCTGGGGGAGGGCTCCCTGCTGCCGTCCGAGCGCGACCTGATGGAGCAGTTCCAGGTCGGGCGCCCCGCCATCCGCGAGGCGCTGATGTCGCTGCAGAAGGCCGGGCTGGTGTCGATCGCCAATGGCGAGCGGGCGCGGGTGGTGCGGCCCGATCCGACGCATTTCATCCATGAACTGTCGATCTCGGCGCGTTCCTACCTCGCCCATCCCGAAGGGGTGCGCCACTTCCAGAAGGCCCGCCTGCATCTGGAAATGGCGCTGGCGCGCCACGCGGCGCGCGAGGCGACGCCGGACGACATCGCCCGCATCGGCGACGCCCTGGCCCGCAACCGGCGCGACCTCGACGACATGGCGGCGTTCGAGAAATCCGACATCGCCTTCCATTACGAGATCGTGCTGGTGGCGCATAACCCGCTGTTCAACGGCGTGCACCAGGCGGTGGTGCAGTGGCTGTCGGAGCAGCGCAGCGTGACGCTGCAAATCACCCGGGCGAAGGCCAAGGCGCTCGCCTTCCATGAGCGGATCCACGACGCCATCGCCGCCCGCGACCCCGATGCGGCGGAGACCGCGATGCGCGAGCATCTGGAATCGGTCGCCGCGCTGTATTGGGACCGCGACAAGGCCTGACCGGCCGCAACGCGCGTCGCTCGTTGACCTGTTGACCTGTCATACCAGTTGGCGCTAGCATCCGGCCGTGGTGAGAGCGTGCGGGCGGGCGGCGGTGGCTGCGCGTCTTGCCGAAGCTCCACCGAAGAAAAAGGGCGACGCCGTCGGTGAGGCGAACGCCTGACAATTGGGGAGAAGGGTCGCGCCCGCCGATGGCTACGCCGCCATCCCGGCAGACCCCGCCGCCGCCGAGCCGGAGTGCAGGAATGTTTCTGGGCGTCATTGCCGACGACTTCACCGGGGCGAGCGACATCGCCAACACGCTGGCCAAGGGCGTGCAGCCCGAGGGCGGGCTGCGGACCGTGCAATATCTCGGCGTGCCGGCGACGCGCGCCGCCGCCGATGTCGAGGCCGGCGTGATCGCGCTGAAGAGCCGGTCCATCCCGGCGGCCGAGGCCGTCGCCCAGTCGCTGGCGGCGCTCGACTGGCTGCTGGCGCAGGGCTGCCGGCAGATCGTCTTCAAATACTGCTCGACCTTCGATTCCACCCCGGAAGGCAATATCGGCCCGGTGGCCGAGGCGCTGGCCCGGCGTCTCGATGCACGCGGCGTCGTCGCCTGCCCGGCCTTCCCCGATGCCGGGCGCTCGGTCTTCATGGGCCATCTCTTCGTCGGCGAGCGGCTGCTCAGCGAATCCGGCATGGAGCATCACCCGCTCAACCCGATGACCGACCCGGACCTGCGTCGCTGGCTTGCCCGCCAGAGCGAGGACGCGGTCGGCCTGCTGAGCTGGCCGACGCTGCGGCAGGGCGCCGGGGCGGCACGGGCCGCGCTGGAACAGGCGGGCGCGCGTGGCGAGCGGCTGGTGATTGCCGACGCGATCGCCAATGACGACCTGCTGGTGCTGGCGCAGGCCTGCGAGGGCGCGCGCCTTCTCACCGGCGGCTCCGGCATCGCCCGTGGCCTTCCGCGCAATTTCATCCGCGCCGGGCTGGCGAAGGGCGGCAAGCCGGTGGTCGACGATGTTGGCGGGCCGGAGGCGATTTTGGTCGGCAGCTGCTCGCGCGCCACCCGTGGGCAGATCGAGCGTCACCGCGCCACGCATCCGGTGCTCGGCATCGATGTCGACCAGGTGATGGAGGGCCGCCTGACGGCGGCCGATATCGCTTCCTTCATCAACGCCCATCACGGCGCGGCGCCGCTGGTCTATTCCTCCTCGGCACCGGAGGAGGTGGGGGCGCTGCAGGCGAAATATGGCCGCGAGGCGGTTGCCCAGGCCCTCGACGCGCTGTTCGCCTCGGCCGCCCGGCAGCTTTTTGCGGCCGGCACGCGGCGCATCGTGGTGGGGGGCGGCGAGACCTCGGGCGCGGTGGTCTCGGCGCTCGACGTCACCTCTTTCCGCATCGGGCCGGAGATCGCCCCCGGCGTGCCGGTGCTGGTCGCGGAAGATGGCAGCGGCCTCGGCATGGCGTTGAAATCCGGCAATTTCGGCGGCGAGGATTTCTTCGCCCGGGCCCTCGACATGCTGTCGGGCGAGGGGAGCGCGGCGGCATGAGCGAGGCTTCCACCCGCACATTGCTCGTCCGCTTCGCCCGCTCGCTGTTCGAGCGCGGCTACAGCGTCGGCTCCGCCGGCAATATCAGCGTCGCGGTCGAGGACGGGCTGCTGATCACGCCGACCAATTCCTGCCTCGGCTTTCTCGACGAGGCGCGGATCAGCAAGCTCGACCGCGAGGGCCGCCACATATCCGGCGACGCACCCTCCAAGGAAGTGTTCCTGCACCGCGCCTTCTATGAAACGCGGCCCGGCACCGGCGCGGTGGTGCATCTGCACTCGACCTACGCCACCGCGCTTTCCTGCCTGCCGGAACTCGATCCGCAGGACGGCATTGCCCCGTTGACGCCCTATGTGGTGATGCGCGTCGGCAAGGTGCCGGTGCTGCCCTATGTGCGGCCGGGCGACCCGGCCATGGGCGACATGATCCGCCAATTGCAGGGCGCCTGCGCGGCGGTGCTGCTCGCCAATCACGGCCCGGTGGTTTCCGGCAAGGATCTGTCGAGCACGGTCTATGCCGCCGAAGAGCTGGAGGAGACGGCCAAGCTGCTGTTCCTGCTGCGGGATCGCCAGCCCCGGCTGCTGACCCCGGCGCAGGTGGAGGAGCTGGGACGTGCCTTTGCCAAACCGTGATCCGGGCCGCCGGCCGGGTCATCGAGCCCACCGCGCCCTGAACATTTCGCTGCCGACGGGGACAAAAGACTTGATCTTCGCGCCAGACGATATCATAGATGATATATGATTTGTCACGACGGCGTGCGTCCCGCGTCCCGTCGCGTGCCTGAAAGCCGAGCCGCGCGCGCCATGGGCGGCCGGCGCATGCACCCTTCCTCGACGACGCGCGGAACCTCCGCGCCGGCCGAGAGGCAACAGCAACAAGAAGGCCGCCGCCAAAGGCGCGCCCGGCTACATCGCAATGTCTGCCAGGAACGCGAGCGGCGAGAGGCTGATCGCCAAGGGCAGCACAGGGAGGAAACGACATGCAGACCACCTCGCTCCGCAAGGGCGTACTCGCCGCATCCGCGCTCGCCATGGGCCTCACGGCCACCAGCGCGGCACTGGCCGAATGGAAGCCCAACCGCCCCGTGGAACTCGTGGTTTCGGCGGGACCGGGTGGCGGCTCGGACATCTTCACCCGCGTGGTGCAGGCCGCGCTGACCAAGAACAACCTCGTCGAGACGCCGCTCATCGTCGTCAACAAGCCGGGCGGGTCGGGCTCCGAGGCGTTCAACTATGCCGAGGATAATGTCGGCAGCCCCTACAAGGTGTATTTCGGCACGCAGGACGCCTACGTGCTGCCGCTCGGCACCAAGGTCAATTACGCGATGAAGGACCTGACGCCGGTGGCCTCGATGGTCTTCGACGTGTTCATCCTGTGGTCGAACCCGAAGGCCTCGGGCATCAACACCGCGCAGGAATTCGTCGCCAAGGCGAAGGAAAATCCCGGCAAGGTCCGCGTCGCCGGCGCCAAGGCCAAGGACGCCGACGAGACCGTGGTGACGCTGGTCGAGCGCGCCGCCGGCATCGATCTCGCCTACATCCCCTACAAGTCGGGCAGCGAGGCGGCGATCCAGGTGGCCGGCGGCCATATCGAAGCCAACACCAACAACCCGAGCGAGAGCCTCGAACAGTGGAAGGCCGGCAACCAGAAGCCGCTCTGCGTGTTCACCTCCGCCCGGCTCACCGACAAGACGGTGGTGGCCGACGGCATGAGCTGGGCGGACATTCCGACCTGCGTCGAGGCCGGCATCAATGTGAAGGACTTCGTCCAGCCGCGCACCGTGTGGATGGCGGCCGACGTGCCGGCCGAGGCGGTGGCCTACTACACCGACCTGATGAAGAAGGCGATGGATACGCCGGAGTTCAAGGACTACACGACGCGCAACGTCCAGATCACCAAGTTCATGACCGGCGACGAGCTGAAGACCTTCCTCGCCGAGCAGATCAAGAACTACGAGAAGATCTACGCCGACAATAACTGGCTGCTTCCTGCCAGCCAGTGACGGGCGCGACGGGGCGCCGGAATCACCCGGCGCCGCGGACAGACGAGGAGGGACGGCGGCCCGTGCCGGCGTCCCGGGCCCCCGCGGAGTGAGTGCGATGGACGTTTCCCGCAAGACCATGGAAGCCGCCACGGCGGTGGCGACCGGCGCCGTCGGCGTGCTGATCTGCTACGGCTCGCTGGAGAACGGCATCGGCTGGGGCTCGAGCGGGCCGGAGCCGGGCTATTTCCCCTTCGGCATTGGCTGCCTGATCCTTCTGGGCAGCCTCGCCACCCTGGCGCAGACCTTCTGGAAATATTCCGGCGCGCGGCTGGTGGCGGCGCAGGAAGTCGCCGGCGGGGTCCATGAAGAGCCCTTCATCGACGGGTCGCGGCTGCGCCGGCTGGTGTCCTTCGTGCTGCCGATCGTGGCGATGACGGCCATCTCGATGTGGCTCGGCCTCTATATCGGCATGGGCCTGTACATCTTCTACACGATGCGCGTCTCCGCCGGCTTCCGCACGCTGTCCAGCCTGGCGACGGCGCTGCTGGTGATCGCCATCAACTTCGCCGTCTTCGAGAAGCTGTTCATGGTCCCGCTGCTCAAGGGGCCGATTCTCGAATATTTCGGCATTTACTGAACAACAAAAACAGGACTGAGGACGCGCCATGGGCAATTTCAGCCAGTTGATGGACGGTTTCGGCGTCGCGCTCACCTTCCATCATGTGATGATCATGGTGATCGGCGTGCTTCTCGGCCTCGTCGTCGGCGTCCTGCCGGGGCTCGGCGCGCCGAACGGCGTGTCGCTGCTGCTGCCGCTCACCTTCACCATGGACCCGATCTCGGCGATCATCCTGCTGACCTCGATGTATTGGGGCGCGCTGTTCGGCGGCTCCACGACCTCGATCCTGTTCAACATTCCGGGCGAGCCCTCTTCCGTCGCCACCACCTTTGACGGCCATCCCATGGCCAAGCAGGGCCAGGCGGTGCGGGCGCTCACTCTGGCCTTCGGTTCGGCCGGCTTCGGCGCCATGGTCGGCGTGGTGGTGATCACGCTGCTGTCGAGCTGGGTGGCCAATTTCGCCCTGCAGTTCGGGTCGCCGGAATATTTCGCCGTCTATTTCATGGCCTTTGCCAGCTTCATCGGCATGGCCGGCGGCTCGCCCTTCAAGACGCTGGTCTGCATCATGCTGGGCCTCGCGGTCGGCACGGTGGGCATGGACACGATTTCCGGCGAGGGGCGCCTCACCTTCGGCATCTCGCAGCTCACCAACGGCATTTCCTTCCTCATCGTGGTCATCGGCCTGTTCGGCATCGGCGAATTGCTGCTCACCATCGACGAGGGCTACAAGTTCGATGGGGTGAAGGCCAAGCTCAGCCTGCCGGTGATCTTCCGCACCCTTGCCGAGCTGCCGCGCTACTGGGTCACGCTGCTGCGCAGCGCGCTGGTCGGCTGCTGGATGGGCATCACGCCCGGCGGGCCGACCGCCGCCTCCTTCATGAGCTACGCGCTCGGCAAGCGGTTTTCCCGCCGCGGGAAATATTTCGGCAAGGGCGAGCCTGAGGGCATCGTCGCCCCGGAAACGGCGGACCACTCGGCCGGCTCCTGCGCCCTGCTGCCCATGCTGGCGCTGGGCGTGCCCGGCTCCGCCACGGCGGCGGTGATGATGGGCGGCCTGATGATCTGGGGCCTTTCGCCCGGGCCCATGCTGTTCACCACCCGGCCCGATTTCGTCTGGGGCCTGATCGCCTCGATGTATCTGGGCAATGTCATCGCCGTGGTGCTGGTTCTCGCCACCGTGCCGATCTTCGCCTACATCCTGCGCGCGCCCTTCACCGTGGTGGGCCCGCTCATCGCCATCGTCTGCCTGATCGGCGCCTATACCGTGTCGAACCACATGTTCGACGTATGGGTGGCGCTGGCCTTCGGCCTCGTCGGCTATGTCTTCAAGAAGCTGGACTACCCGCTGGCTCCCTTCGTGCTGGCGGTGGTGCTGGGCGACAAGGCGGAGGACGCCTTCCGCCAGTCCATGCTCTCCTCGGGGGGCTCGCTCACCGTGTTCTTCGAGGGCTCGCTCGTCGCCACCATGATGGGCATCGGCATACTGCTGCTGTCGCTGCCGCTGCTGCAGATGCTGTTCAACCTGCTGTTCCGACGCGGGGACGGCACCGACGCTGACGCCGGCCACCCGTCCCGTAACTGAACCTCGCGAGAGGCGTCGGCGCGGCCGATGCCTGTCGAGTGAGGTATTCAACAACCTTCAGCCAGTGAGATCCCCCATGTTCGGAGCCCTGCGCTTGCCCCACACCATCCTCTTCGGAGGTGGTCAACGCCATGTCATCGGTGCGGCGGCCGCCCGCATCGGCACCCGCACGCTGGTGTGCACCGATTCCCGGCTGGCACAGCTCGACGTGTTCGCCGACCTGCTGAAGGATCTTGCCGCGCATGGCGTCGAGGCGCGGGTCTATGACCGCACCATCGCCGATCTGCCCATCGAATCGATCACCGAATGCGTCGCCAGCGTCGGCGATTTCAAGCCGGACAGCATCATCGGCATCGGCGGCGGCAGCTGCATCGACATGGCGAAGGTGGTGTCGGTCCTCCTGACCCATGGCGGCGAGGTCAGCGCCTATTATGGCGAGTTCGCCGTGCCCGGCCCGGTGCTGCCGCTGATCGCCGTGCCGACGACCGCCGGCACCGGCTCGGAAGTGACCCCGGTCGCCGTCATCCTCGACAGCGGGCGCGGCACCAAGATCGGCATCGCCAGCCCCTACATCATCCCGCATATGGCGGTGTGCGACCCCGAGCTGACCATGACCTGCCCGAAGGGGCTCACCGCCTGCTCCGGCGCCGACGCCCTCGCCCATGCGGTGGAAGGCTTCACCAGCAAGACCCGTACGCCCGAGCCGATGCTCACCGAGCAGCATGTGTTCATCGGCAAGAACCTGCTCTCCGACCATTTCGCCAAGCTCGCCGTGGTCAATGTGTTCCGCTACCTCGCCCGCGCCTGCACTGACGGCAGCGATGTCGAGGCCCGCGAGGGGCTTATGCTGGCCTCGCTTGCCGCCGGCTGCGCCTTCGGCACCTCCGGCACGGCGGCGGCGCATGCCCTGCAATATCCGGTGGGCAACCTCACCCACACCTCGCATGGCGACGGCGTCGGTGCGCTGCTGCCCTTCGTCATGCAGTTCAACCGTTCCGCCAACCCGGAAGCCTTTGCCGAGCTGGCGGATGTGGTCGGCCTCGGCGATGCCGGCATGAGCGTCGACCAGCGCTCGCAGCTCTTCATCGACGAGGTGGCGACGCTGTTCGCCGCGATCGGCATTCCGCGCTCGCTGGCGGCGCTCGGCCTCGGCGCCGGGCATGAACAGGATGTCGCCGCCGGGGCGCTCAAGGCCGAGCGGCTGGTGAAGAACAACCCGCGCCCGCTCGACCTCGCCGCCATGCTGAACATCACCCAGGCCGCCTTCGCCGGCGAACGCGCCGCCTTGCGCGACCTCTGACACCGGGACATCCGCCATGACCATCAACACTGCACGCGCGACGGTCCAGAGCGCCGCGAACACCTATCTCGTGCCCGGCTTCGAGAAGGCGAGCTTCCCGATCCCCACCGACCTGTTGGTCGGCGAGGGCTGGGTGCCCGGCTCCGGCGGCCAGCGCATCGACATCCTCAACCCGGCGACGGGCAAGGTGCTGACCTCGGTCGCCGATGCCAGCGTCGCAGACGGCATGGCAGCGCTGGACGCCGCCGAAGCGGCCGCCCCGGGCTGGGCGGCGACCCCGCCGCGCGCCCGTGCGGTGATTCTGCAGCGCTGCTTCCAGGCCATTGTCGACAATGTCGACTGGCTGGCCCAGCTGATCGCGCTGGAAAACGGCAAGGCTCTGCCGGATGCGCGCGGCGAGGTGCTCTACGCCGCCGAGTTCTTCCGCTGGTATGCGGAAGAGGCGGTGCGCATCAATGGCGACATCGGCATCGCCCCGGCGGGCGGCAACCGCATCATGGTGCAGTACCAGCCGATCGGCGTCTCGCTGCTGATCACGCCGTGGAACTTCCCGGCCGCCATGGCGACCCGCAAGATCGCCCCGGCGCTGGCGGCGGGCTGCACCTGCATTCTCAAGCCCGCGGAAGAGACGCCGCTGACCGCGCTGGCGGTGGGCGAGATCCTGCGCCAGGCCGGGGTGCCGGCGGGCGTGGTCAACATCGTCAACACCTCCGATCCGGCGGGCGTGTGCAGCGCCATCCTGCGCGACCGGCGCACCCGCAAGCTCTCCTTCACCGGCTCCACCGAAGTCGGCCGGATCCTGCTGCGTGAGGCCTCCTACAACGTCATCAACTCCTCCATGGAGCTCGGCGGCAACGCCCCCTTCCTGGTGCTCGACGACGCCGATCTCGATGCCGCCATCGACGGCGCGATGATCGCCAAGATGCGCAATGCCGGCGAGGCCTGCACCGCCGCCAACCGGTTCTACGTGCAGCAGGGCATCTACCCCGCCTTCGTCGACAAGCTGGTGGAGAAGATGGGCGCGCTGAAGCTCGGCGCCGGCACCGACGCCGCCAGCCAGTGCGGCGCCATGATCAACCGCGCCGCCATCGACAAGATCGAGACGCTGGTGAACGACGCGGTGTCGAAGGGCGCCAGCGTGCGCCTCGGCGGGCAGACGCCGGCGGGCGAGGGTTTCTTCTATCCCCCCTCGGTGCTGGCCGATGTGTCGCTGGACGCCAATCTGCTGCGCGAGGAAATCTTCGGCCCGGTGGCGGCGGTGGTGCCGTTCACCGACATCGAGGACGCGGTGCGCATGGCCAACGATACCGAGTACGGCCTCGCCGCCTATGTCTACACCGAGAACATGAAGCTCGGTCTCCAGCTCGCCGAGCGGCTGGAATACGGCATGGTGGCGCTCAATCGCGGCCTGGTCTCCGATCCCGCCGCCCCGTTCGGCGGGGTCAAGCAGAGCGGGCTCGGGCGCGAGGGCGCGCATCACGGCCTGCTGGAATTCACCGAGGCCAAGTATATCGCGGTCAATTGGTGAAGGCGCTCCGGGTGGGCGGCACCCCACGGAGCCCGTCGCCCGCCCGGAGAGTGTTCCGGCGCACGCCCCGCGCGCCGGCGCGTTCGCCGACATGCCTGCGGCCCGGGGCCCGGAAGGCGCCCGCTTGGTTGGGATGATGAAAACCTATATCTTATATTATTCAGGGTTCGGGTTTGATTCACATGGCCGCCACTCCTCAGGAGCCGCTCTCCTTCGTGCGTCTCGCCGCGCTCGACGAGCGACGCCCCACCTATCCGCAGTCGCTGGTAGAGCTCGCCTACGAGCAATTGCTCTCCATGCTGGTGACCATGAGGATCGCGCCCGGCGCCCATATCGGCATCGAGGCGCTGGCGCGCCAGCTGGACATTTCGCAGACCCCGATCCGCGAGGCGCTGACGCTGCTGGAAGCGCAGAAGCTGGCCTACAAGATTCCCAATGTCGGCTTCCGCGCCGCCGAATTGCTGACCCGCGAGGAAGTGCACGACCTGTTCGACCTGCGCCTGCTGATCGAGCCGGCGGCGGCGGCCTTCGCGGCGAAGACGGCGGACGATGCGGCGCTGGCGCGGCTGGCCGGCCTCGCCGGGGAGATGTCGGGCGCGCAGACCGGCAACGAGCTGGCCTATGCGCAGTTCGCCGAGGGCGACGCCAAGCTGCACCATCTGGTGGCGGCGGCCAGCGGCAACCGCTTCATTGCCGAGACGGTGCAGGGGCTGCACGCGCATCTGCACATCTTCCGCTTCCTGTTCAAGACCAACGCCACCGCCAAGGCGGTGCAGGAGCACGAGGCGATCATCGGCGCGCTGCTGGCCCGCGATCCGGCGCGGGCGGAGGAGGCGATGCGCGAGCATCTCGCCGCCTCGCGGGCGCGGATGAACGTGGTGCTGGAAGAGCTGGAGCGCACGACGGCCGAGGCCTCGCCCGATGCCGGCGGGCGCAGCCGCAGGGGCCGCAGCCGGCGTCGCTGAGCGCGGCGCCCCCCTCGCGCCCGACGCGCGGCGGAGGTTTGACAGCCCCGCCTGTGCCTTCTAGATCGTATATGATATATACTAGGCCCCGCAGCTGTGCCCGGCTGCTGCCCGCGCAACGCGGCGGGCAGGCGCCGGCCCGCCGCGCTGATGGCGGAATGAGCGACACATCACGCCATCCGGCGCGCCGCGCGCCTCTGGCACACGCCGATGGCAACCGAAACGGGAGGAATTTCTGATGGTGCTGCCCCTGCAAGGCATTCGCGTGCTCGACATCTCGCAGGTCATGGCCGGCCCCTTCTGCTGCATGCTGCTGGCGGATATGGGCGCCGACGTCATCAAGATCGAGCCGCCGGGCACCGGCGATTCCACCCGCCATTCCATGGGCTTCCGCCTGAAGGGCAGCGACAGCCCGGGCTTTCTCGCGCTCAACCGCAACAAGCGCTCCATTACGCTGGACCTGAAGTCGCCGGAGGACCGCGAGGTGCTCTACGCGCTGGTGAAGACCGCCGACGTGCTGGTGGAAAATGCCCGCCCCGGCGTCGCCGGCCGGCTGGGCATGGACTACCCGACGCTCAAGGCGATCAACCCGCGCCTGGTCTATGCCAGCATTTCCGGCTTCGGCCAGACCGGCCCCTGGTCGCAGCGCCCGGGCTTCGACCTGATCGCCCAGGCGGTTTCCGGCATTCTCAGCTCCAATGGCTTCCCCGACATGGAGCCGGCAAAGAATTCCATCGCCGTGGCCGATCTCGGCGCCGGGCTGTTCAGCGCCTACGCCATTCTCAGCGCGGTGATCGGCCGGCAGACCAGCGGCGAGGGCCAGCATATCGATGCCTCGCTGTTCGAGGCGGCGCTGGCGCTCTCCATCTGGGAGACGACCGAATTGTGGGGCACCGGCAAGTCGCCCACCCCCATCGGCTCGGCCAACCGCATGTCGGCGCCCTATCAGGCGGTGGAGGCCTCGGATGGCTGGTTCGTCATCGGCGCCGCCAATCAGGGCCTGTGGGTCACCTTCCTCAAGGTGCTCGGCCGCGAGGAGCTGCAGGACGACGCGCGCTTTTCCACCAATGCGGCTCGCGTGAACAACCGGCTGAAGCTGATGGAGGAACTCACCCCCACCTTCCTCACCCGCACCCGCGCGCAGTGGATCGACGCGCTGACGGCGGCCGGCGTGCCGACGGCGCCGATCCTCGACTATGGCGAGGCGGTGACGAGCGAGCAGGCGGTGGCCCGCGAGATGGTGCAGATGGTGCCGCACCCGGTGGAAGGTGAATTCCGCGCCCTCGGCTTCCCGGTGAAGATGAGCGCCACGCCGCAGGAAATCCGCCTGCCGCCGCCGCTGCTTGACGAGCATGGCGCCGAGATTCGCCGCGAGCTGGTGGAAAAGGGGCTTCTGACGCCCGCAGCCACGAAAGAGACCGTGTGATGGGCAGCCCGCGCATCGATTTCGACAAGCAGGGCGAGATCGCCTTCGTCCGCTTCAACAATCCCGAGGCGCATAATGCGCTCACCACCCAGATGTGGCTGGACCTGCGCGACGCGGCGCTGAAGATCGCGGGAGATACCTCGATCCGCGTGGCGGTGTTCCGGGGCGTGGGCGGCAAGGCTTTCGTTTCCGGCACCGATATTACCGGCTTCACCAAATTCACCAGCGGCGCCGACGGCGTCGCCTACGAGCACCGCATCGACGCGTGCATGAGCGCGGTCGACGCCATTCCGGTGACCACGATCGCGGTGGTGGATGGCTGGGCGGTGGGCGGCGGGCTGAACATTGCCTCGGCCTGCGATTTCCGCCTCGCCACCCCCGGCGCGCGCTTCGGCTCGCCCATCGGCCGCACGCTGGGCAATTGCCTTTCGGCGCTCTCCATGGCGCGCATCGGCGGCGCGATCAGCGTCGCGGTGGCCAAGCGCATGGTGCTGCTCGGCGAGATCATCACGGCGCAGGAAATGCTCGACAAGGGCTTTTTGCTGAAGATCATCGAGGCCGACGCGATGGACGCCGAAATCGCGGCGCTGTGCGCGCGGGCGGCCGAGAACGCGCCGCTGACCACGCGCGCCACCAAGGCGACGGTGCGGGCCCTGACATTGGGCGAGCTGCCGGACATCGAGGCGATCGTCGCGCAGGTCTATGGCAGCGACGATTTCCGCCGTGGCGTGCAGGACTTCCTCGCCAAGACCAAGGCGGTGCCGAAATGGACGGGCAGCTGAGCGGGCGAGGCTGAAGGCGGCCGGCCCTCACAGGTCCGGCTGCACCTCGTTGTCCAGCACCTTGCGGGTGACGCGCCAGCCATTGAGGTGATGGGCACGTAGCAATTCGCGCAGCAGCGGCCCCTGTCGCTGCTGCAAGGCGAGCAGGATCTGCTCGTGCTCCATCACCGCCCGGCTCCAGCGCTCGCTCACCCGGTTGCCGGCAAAGCGATAGAGCCGCACCCGGGCGCTTTCGGCGCGGTAGACCCGCGACAGAGCGGGGTTGTGGGCGCAGTCGACGATCAGCTGGTGGATCTGCTGGTTGATACGGAAATAGCCGACGAGATCGCCCTCGCGCTGGCAGGCCACCATGCGCGCGTGCAGCGCCGCCACCTCCGCGAACTGCGCCGCCGTGCCGCGCCCGCAGGCGAGCTCGGCGGCCACGCTCTCCAGCCCGGCCAGCAGTTCCATCGCCATGTCGACATCGGCGGCGGAGAGCTGGATCACCTGCGCGCCGCGATTGGGCACGATGTGCAGCAGGCCCTCGGTTTCCAGGATCTTGAACGCCTCGCGCAGCGGCGTGCGGGTGACGCCGAGCCCCTCGGTGAGGCTGCGTTCGGAAAGCCGCTCGCCGGGCGGCAGCTCGCCGGAGAGAATCCGGTCGCGGATGCGCTCGGCGACATGGGCGGCACTGCGCCCGCGCAGGCCGCGCGCGTCCGGCAGCGGGGAATCGGTTGCGCCCGGTTCTTCGAGATATTGCATGCAAGACCGTGACATAATTCTGCGGCGTCGTCCATTGCGCTTGACTTGATCGGCATATTGCATGCAATCTCTCCAACGAGAGGTTCAAGACGCCCGCAAGAGGCGCCGAAAGCCGAGGAAACGTCGAGAGGATGCCGGGCGGCGCGCGGGAGCTTGCCCCCGCTTGCATTCAGTGCGCCGCCGCGTGTGACGCGATCGACCGTCCGCCTCGCCGACCTCGCCGCCACAGGCCGCCCGCGCGGCCAGACCGACCGTGAGGCACCGCATGAACTTCCATCGCTATTTCGCCGTCGACCGGCCCCCGGTCGAGACCTGCGTGGTCGGCACGGGCGGCTTCGGCCGCAGCTTCCTGGCGCAGGGCCTGCGCGTGCCGCGCCTGCGCTGCCGGGTCGCCGTCGACCGCGAGGCGGCGGTGGCGGCCGGGGCGCTGGCCTCGGTCGGCATCGATCCGGCGCGCATCCATGTCTGCGCCACGCCCGCCGAGGCGCAGGCCGCCTTCGCGGCGGGGGACTTCGTGGCGGCGGGCGACCTCGCCACGGTCATCGGGCTCCCCATCGAGGTGGTGGTGGAGGCGACCGGCCATCCGGAAGCCGGCGCCCGCCATGCGCGCCTCGCCATCGAGGCCGGCAAGCATCTGGCGGTGGTCTCGAAGGAACTCGACAGCGTCGTCGGCCCGGGCCTCGCCCGGATGGCGGAAGCGCGCGGCGTGGTGTCCACCCCGGTCGATGGCGACCAGCCGAGCCTGCTGATCGGGCTGGTGAGCTGGGCGGAGACGCTGGGCCTCGACATCGTCTCGGCCGGCAAGTCGAGCGAGTATGATTTCGTGTTCGACGCTGCGACCGGCATGCTGGCCAGCAATGGCCGCACGGTGCATGCCCCCGGCCTCGCGGCCTGCTGGGCGCAGGGCGAGCGCGACTCGGCCGACATCGTCGCGGCGCGCGCCGACATCGCCGCCATGCTGCCGCAGCGCGCGGTGCCGGATCTCTGCGAATTGCAGATCGTCGCCAATGCCATGGGCTTCGCCCCGGACCGGCCGGAGCTGCACGCCCCCATCGCCCGCCCGCTGGAAGTGCCGACCCTGTTCGCGACGCAGGGCGAAGGCGGGCTGTTTTCCGGCGAGCGCCGGATCGACGTGTTCCACTGCCTGCGTACCGCCGCCGAGGCGAGCTTCGCCGGCGGCGTGTTCGTGGTGGTGCGCTGCACCGACCCCGAGACCTGGGAGATGCTGGCGCAGAAGGGCCATGTGCTGAGCCGCAGCGGCGCCACCGCCATGCTCTATCTGCCGCGCCATCTGCTCGGCGTCGAGGCCGCGACCACCATTCTGGAAGCGGCGCTGCGCGGGGCGTCCAGCGGCGGCATGGACCCGCGCCCGCATCTCGACCTCGTCGCCCGCGCGACGCTGGATCTGCCGGCCGGCGGCGTGCTGGCCATGGGCGGGCACCACCACACCATCGAGGGCACGAGCGCCGAGCTGGTGCCGGCCGCGCCGCTGACGCCGGAGGCGCCGGCGCCGTTCTATCTCGCCGCCAATTGCCGGCTGCTGCGGCCCGTCGCTGCCGGACAGCTCATCACCATGGGCGATATCGAGGTTCCCGAGGGCTCCGAGCTTCTGGCGCTGCGGCGCTACCAGGACGCCACCTTCTTCGGCACCGCCCTTTCCCCGATCCCGATGGCGCAGGACGCATGACGCTCCGCGCCGACATCATGGAGAACCGCATGACCCCCCGCATCGCCATCGCCCCGGGCGACCCCGCCGGCATCGGCTCGGAACTGGTCGTCCGCCTGCTCAGCCACGCGCCCAACCGCACAGCGGCCGACATCCTCCTCGTCGCCGACCGCGACGAGCTGGAGGACGCCATGCGCATCTGCAGCACGCGCTTCGACTACGCCGTGGCCGAGGATGCCGAGCGCCCCGCCTTCACCCCCGGCGTGCCGGTGCTGGTGGATTATCGCGGCCGCGCGCAGGCGCCCTTCGCCCGTGCCACCTCCACCGAGAATGGCGGGCGCTACGCCATGGACACGCTGCGCCGCGCCATCGAGTACACCACGGCGGGCGTCACCGAGGCGGTGTGCTTCGCGCCGCTGAACAAGCATTCGCTGCATCTGGGCGGCCTCGGGCATCCCGACGAGACCCATTGGTTCGCCGAGATGCTGCAGCCCAACGGCCCCTATGGCGAGCTCAACGCGCTGGACGGGCTGTGGACCAGCCGCGTCACCAGCCATGTGCCGCTGAAGGATGTCGCCTCGCTGCTCACCGAGGAGCGCATCGTCGGCGCCATCCGGCTCATCCATTCCACGCTGGTACGGGTGGGCGTGGCCGAGCCGCGCATCGCCCTGTGCGGGCTCAACCCGCATGCGGGCGACAATGGCAGCTTCGGGCGCGAGGAAATCGACGTCATCGCCCCGGCCATCGAGGCGGCGCGGGCGCAGGGGCTGCCGGTGGTCGGCATGTTCCCCGCCGACACCCTCTTCCTGAAGAAGGACGAGCTCGACGCGATCGTCACCATGTATCACGACCAGGGCCAGATCGCGATGAAGCTGATGGGCTTCTCGCGCGGCGTCACCGTGCATGGCGGCATGCCGATCCCGATCGCTACCCCGGCCCACGGCACCGCCTTCGACCTGCAGGGCAAGGGCGAGGCCGGCTGGGGTGCCATGCAGGCGGCGTTCGACGTGGCGTGCCGCATGGCGCGCGCCCGCCGGGACGGCGCCCGCGCGGCCTGATATAGCGGGGCCGCTTTCACTGGGATGGCGGCGGCGAGGGCGGGGCCAACGGGCCCGTCCTGCCGCCCGGTCGTGGAGACCTGTCGATGAAGATCCTGATCCTCGGCGCCGCCGGCATGCTCGGCCGCACGCTGCTCTCCCGCCTGGCGGCCGAAGGGCTGGGCGGCGCGCCGGTCACCACCGCCGTGCTGCACGATGTGGTCGATCCGGCGCCGGCGGCCGCGCTGCCCTTCGCCATCGAGAGCCATGCCGGCGACTATGCCGCGCCGGGCGCGGCCGAGGCGCTGGTGGCGGGGCGGCCGGACGTGATCTTCCACCTCGCCTCCATCGTCTCGGGCGAGGCGGAAGCGCGGTTCGAGGAGGGCTACCGGGTCAATCTCGACGGCACGCGGGCGCTGCTGGAGGCGATACGGGCGCTGCCGGATTACGCGCCGCGCGTGGTTTTCGCCTCTTCGCTCGCCGTGTTCGGCGCGCCGTGCCCCGACAGCATCGACGATGATTATCTGTGCGCCCCGGCCTCCAGCTATGGTGTGCAGAAGGCGATGATCGAACTGCTGCTGGCCGATTACAGCCGCCGGGGCTTCATCGACGGGCTGGCGTTGCGCCTGCCCACGGTGAGCGTTCGGCCCGGACGGCCCAATGCGGCGCTGTCCGGCTTCATTTCCTCCATCATGCGCGAGCCGCTGAACGGGCAGGAGGCGGTGCTGCCGGTGGAGGAGGCGATGCGGGTGTGGATCGCCTCGCCGCGCGCCGCCGTGTCCTATCTCCTCCACGCCGCGACGCTCGACACCGGCCCGCTCGGCGCCCGCCGCAGCCTCAACATGCCGGGCGTTTCCGTCACCATCGGCGAACAGATCGCCACGCTGCGGGCCCGCGCCGGCGACCGCGTGGCAGGGCTGATCCGCCGCGCGCCCGATGCGACGGTGACGCGGGTGGTGGGCAGCTGGCCGCAGCATTTCGAGGCAACGCGGGCCCGCGCGCTCGGCTTTGTCGGCGACAGGGATTTCGCCGACATCCTCGACATCTATATCGCGGAAGAGCTGGGCGGCCGCGTTCCGGTGCTCTGAGGTTCAGGCGCCTCGCCCGCGACCAGCCGGCGCAGCACGGCTTCCATCTCGGCGAGGTCGCTGTAGACGATGGCGTAGCGCGGCCGTCGCTCCAGCGTGTCGAAGAAGGCGTCGATTTCCGTGGCGCCGGCCTCCTCGCCGAGTCCGAACTCCGCTTCCATCAGGGCGAGCAGCGCCTCGCCGACGCCGATGGGCTCGACCCGCGTCGGCGAACCCGCCCGAAAGCGCGGAAACACGAAGCAGGCCAAGCGGTTTTCCGGGCCGGCGGCGGGCAGATGCCGGTCACGCGGGACCACCAGATAGCGCCCGCGCTTCTCGCCCATGCCGACCAGCGGCAGGGCGGCGAGGCCGGGATAATAGGTGGCCAGCGGGGCGAGGCTTCCGGGCTTGAGATTGATCGCCCCCGGGCAAGGCAACACCCGCGCCTCGCCATCCACAAAGCCGAGGGCGGGGGAATCGTCCGTGCCGAAGCGCCACCCCCGGGCCACGAGACAGGCGGCCAAGGTGCTTTTGCCGGCACCCGAGACGCCGGCCAGCATCATCGACCCGGCCGAGGTCGCCAGCACCGCGGCGTGAACGAAGATGGAGGGCGGCGGGTCGCGATAGACGAGCTCAAGCAGCCACAGTTGGAATTTACCGCCCATCCGCGCCGCGTCCGGCGTGAACATCTGCCGCGCACCGCAGCGCAGGGTGAAGCCGTCGGCCTCGAGGACGAGATCGATGGTGGCCAGCGGGGCGTGATGCGCGGGGGCGGGGTCGGCAAAGCCCCCGAAGAAGCCCATCAGCCGCTCTCCGCTCGCCCGTCGCGCGGCAACGCCGTCCGGGTCGATGGCGGCTTCGTCATCCTTCGGCACCGGCGCGGCCAGCAGGCGAAGCGCGACCGACCGATCGGCCAGCCTCACCTGGCAGTGCTGGAGCAGTTCTTCGCGCCTTTGCTGGCGCGTTTCCTGGCGCGCCTCTTCGCGGGCGGGCGGCGTGGGTGCCGCGCACCGGGCGTCATCGGCGCCGCGCCGTGATGGGCGCAGGCGAATCCTTCCGGCTGCATCGCTTTCGACCCAGCCGAGCGCCTCCCACTGCGTGAGGCTGTCATGCAGGTCGGCGAGGGGGAGGGCGGCCTGCGCGCCGATGTCGGCGAGGGAAGCGAATGTGTCCGGCAGGGAGAGGAAGAGACGAGCCGCGGCGGCGTTCAGCGCATGCGCCATGGCGCGTTCGGCATCGAAGACGAACAGCATGTCGTCCATGACGCGAAAATAGAACCGATCAGCCTCGGCGGGGCGATTCGGTGCGGGGCTTGGCGGCTTCATGCGGCTCTGAACGGCGCGCCAGCCCCGGCGGGCACCGCCTCAGCTGCCGGCCGTGGCGCGCTTGACCGACATCAGGCCCAGCGTGGCCGGCGCGGCGTAAACCGCCACCTTGCCGAGCCTGCGCAGCGCGTCGCGACGGCGCTCGTCGGTGGCGGCGATCCGGTCCTTGGTCTTCTGGTCGTCACTGGCAGACATTCTTATCCCCGACAGATGCGTTGCAGTGCCGCCGGCGGCACCGCGAAATCCTTCCGGACGTGAGCGCGCAGCCAATCCCCTGCTCGACAGACGTCTCATCCCCTTCAGGCACATCGCGCGATGGCGCGGCAAAAGGGGGTCGCGCACTATCGTACCGTCCCGAAGGGCTGTCCAGTACCCGGCACGATTTCCTCGCACGGGTTTGACGCGGTGCGCAGGACCGCAGCGGGAGGCAAGGCGCCACCGGAACGACATGTCCCTGCCGAGGGCGGCGCGTGCCCGGATTCAGCTGGCGTGGGCGGCGCGGGTCATCATCATCAGGCTCACCGTCGCCGGGACGGCATAGGCGGCGGTGCGCCCGAGACGGCCCAAGGCGGCGCGGCGCCGTTCGTCGGTGGGCGCCACCGGCACGGCCGGAGCCGGGGTCTCGCATTCGGCGGGTGGAACGGGCAGCTCGGACATCGCCAGGCTCGCAAAAAGTTCGGCGACGGGATGGCCGGGCCGAAGAGTGCGGCAATATTGTACCCGCCCATGGGCCGCGTCAATCATCGCTCGCCCGCCCCCGCGCATGGCTATTGCCCGGGCCGGCGGACTGAAATACCGGTGGCGCGGTGGCGAGCGGAAGAGGGGTGACATGCCGAGCCAGCGTCCGGCCGTCGAGGGTCTCCGCCGGCTGTGCGCCCTGCTCTCGCCGTTCTCCGCCCGCGAGACGCTGCTGGCCGACTGGCCCGCGCCGGCGATGTGGCCGTCAATCGTCGCGCAGGCCGACACGCATCGGCTGATCCCGGCGCTTGCCGTCGCCCTCGACCGCCTCGACGCCGCCGACCGGCTCGATCCGGAAGCGGCCGAGCTGCTGGCGCGCATCGCCGCGTGGAACGCGGATCGCAATGAGGGTCTCCGGCGGCAGGTGCACGGGTTGAGCCGCGCCTTCAACGCGGCCGGGCTGCAGCCGGTCTGGCTGAAAGGGGCGCTGGCGCTGCTGCCGGCGGCGGGGCACGCCGGCGGGCGCATGATGCTGGACCTCGACGTCTGGCTGCCCGACGCGAAAGACTAGCGCGCCGGCATCGACGTGCTGGAAGGCCTCGGCTATCGCCACGCTGTCGACACGGATGACCGCGCCAGCCAGCACTATCCCAGCTTTTTCCATCCCGACGAGATGGCGCGCGTCGAACTGCACCGCGCCATCCTGCGTCCACGCGACAGCGCTCTGCTGCCGCCGATGGAGGCAGCGGCCGGAATCGAGTGGCAGGAATGGGAGGGCACGCATATCGGCCGGCTGGACGCGCTCTCGCGGGCGCTGTGCTCCTTCTACCAATGCACCCGCCCCGAATATCGACCGATCACGGCGAGCGAGGTGCCGTTGATGAAAGCGTTCGATTTCGTCGGGCGCATCCATGCGGATTTCGGCGGGGTGCTGCCGCCCGCTTTCCTCGAGCGCGTCGCCATGGCCGGCTGGGAGCCGGCGGCGCGGCGCTTCCTGACGCTGACCGACGTCTATTTCGGGCTTCCCAATCCACTCGCGCCCGATCTCGCCTATATCAGGGCGGTCGAGCGGCGTGCCGGGAGGCCGCGCTGGCACCTCACGCTGCGAACCATGCGGACCCTGCTGACCGCGCGGGGATGGGAGATGGTGCGGCATCCCTGGCGGGCGCCCGGCCAGTTCGCGACCTATGTCGGGCGCCTGTGGGCGCCGGGCGGGGCGCCGCGTTTCTAGCGGCACGGGAGGCCGCCTGCGCAAGAAGCTCGTTGTCGAGCCGGGCCGCGCGGCCTATCACGCGACGGTTCACTCCAGGTGGGGGCACCTGCCCGCCGCCGACCGCCGGGCTGGGCCGGATTGCGAGGCCTCTTCGTCTCCATCCACCGCGCCCTCGCCGCCAGATTGCAAAGGCCCGCCCCCATGGCCGTGACGCTGCTCATCTTCCTCCTCGTCTATGTCGCCATGGGCTTCGGCAAGCTGCCGGGGTTCAAGGTGGACCGCACCGGCGCGGCGGTGGTCGGCGCGCTGGCGATGATGGTGGCGGGCAGCATCGGCACCAAGGCGGCGTGGGATTCCATCGACTATGCCAGCGTCGGCATGCTGTTCGGGCTGATGGTGGTGTCGGCGGCGTTCCTGGTGTCGGGCTTCTATGACTGGACCGCCCAGCGCGTGGCGCTGCTGCCGGTGAGCGCGCCGGTGCTGCTGGCGGTTCTCGTCGGCGTCGGCGGCGCCCTCTCGGCCCTGCTGACCAACGACGTGGTGGTGGTGGCGATGACGCCGCTTCTGGTGTCGCTCACCTTGGCGCGCGGGCTCAACCCGGTGCCGTTCCTGCTGGCGTTCTGCTTCGCCGCCAATACCGGGTCGGCCGGCACGCTGATCGGCAGCCCGCAGAACATGATCGCCGCCCAGCAGCTCGGCCTGTCGTTCAACGGCTTCCTCGGCATTGCCGGCCTGCCGGCGCTGGCCTCGCTGCCGCTGGTCTGGGGCATCGTGGCGCTGATCTATCGCGGCCGCTGGACGCTGCCGGCGAGCCCCGGCGAATCGGTGCCCGTGCCCGCGCCGGGACCGGTTCGGCTCGACCGGCTGGAGACGGCCAAGGCCGCCCTGGTGACGCTCGGCGTGGTGCTGGCCTTCATCCTCAGCGACTGGCCGCGCGAACTGATCGCGCTGGGCGCCGCCGGCGTGCTGCTCATCAACCGGCAGATCGCCTCGCGCGACCTGCTGCGGCACATTGATGGCGATCTTCTCCTGCTCATCATGGGCCTGTTCGTGGTCAATGCGGCGATGGCCGCCACCGGGCTGCCGCAGGACCTGCTGGACGGGCTGCGCGCGGCGGGGTTGAACCTCGACGATCCGCTGGCGCTCTATCTGGTCGGCGGCATATTGAGCAACATCGTCGGCAACAATCCCGCCGTCATGCTTCTCATCCCCTTCCTCACCCCCGGCGGCGACGCCGAGGCGCTCGGCGCCGCGCTGGCGCTGGGCACCGGCTTTTCCAGCAATCTCATCGTGTTCGGCAGCCTCGCCGGCATCATCGTGGTGGAACAGGCCGCCGCCTGCGGGGTGCGCATCTCCTTCGGCGAGTTCGCCCGCGCTGGCGTGCCGGTCACGCTGGCCTGCATGGCGATGGCCGCCGGATGGATCGCCCTGATCGGCTACTGACGCCTTACTGGTCGACGTGGCAGGTCAGTTCGTGCCGGCCATCGGGCAGTGTGCGCGTCGTCAGGCGGTCGGCGAGGCGGGTCATCAGCGCGAGAACCACGCCGTTCATGAGCGCATCCTCGTCGGCATCCTCGTCGAGGGTGGGCGCGGGCCCCGGCTTCAGCGGGCGGCCGCGCCACAGGAAGCTGAGTTCCAGCGCGTATTCGTCGAACCGCGCCGCCACCGCAACCGGCATGTCCGGCGAGAGATTGGTCGCCGCTTCGGCGAATTCTTCGGCGATGCGCGACAGCCTCAGCACGGCTTCCGCCCGCGCGCCTTCGCTGCCGCCGGTCTCGGCCAGAAACGCCTGCAGCGGCGCGGCGCCCTGCGCCGGGCTCCAGCTCAGCCGGTACGCCTTCCGCGTGCCGATGCGGAACAGCGCGTTCAGCAGCAGCGCGGTCAAAAGGCCAAGCACCAGCGACGAGGTGATGAGCGGTTGCAGCTCCGGCGGCAGGTGCTGGGTGTAGAAGCCGCGCATTTCGTCGAAGGACAGGCCCAGAAACAGGCCGAGGCCGATCGCGAGCGTCCGCCGCGCATCGAGCATGCGCTGGCCGAGAATGGCGATGCCGGACATCACCACGAAGGTGGAAGCGAAGAGCAGGGCGGCGCCGAGCACGCCCTGCGGCACTTTCAGCAGAAGTTTCGCGGCCTCCGGCAGGAAGGCGAGGATCATCCAGCCGACGCCCACGCCGATGGCGACCCGGCGCGCCAGAACCTCGGTCGCCTGGGAAAGGCCGACGCTGGCCGAATAGGTGTTTAGTCCCATCGTGCCGATCACGCCGGCGACCAGCGTGCCGATACCGTCGGCAAGCACGCCCGCCTCGATATTGGCGTAGGCGGGCCGCTTCCAGTCGCGATCGTTGATCTTCTGGCTGGCGACCATGTCGCCGAAGCCGCGAAGCGTGCAGGCGAGCGCCCCGACCAGGAAGCCGGGGATCAGCGCCAGGTCGAAACGTGGCGTGACCAGCGGCCAGACGATGCCACGCGGCGTTAGCGTGGCGGGGGCGACAGGCGCGATATCGGCGGGCTGGACCGCGAGGTGCAGCGCGATCCCCACCGCCAGCCCGGCCAGCACGGCGACGGAACGCAGCCGCGCGCCGCCCCACAGGGCGAGGCCGATCATGACGGCGAGCGCCGCCAGCGCCGGGCCGGTCTCCGCCGCTGCCAGCGGGTGCGCGGTGCCGTGGCCGACAATGAGCTTGTACGCGACGATGCCGAGGATGATGCCGATCATCAGCACGGTGAGCCCGACGATCTCCACCGGTAGAAACGGCCGCAGCCGGCCGATCAACCGGCTGAGCACGATTTCGGTGAGGCCGGCGGCGATGGTGAGCCCGGCGACGGCTTCCAGCCCGCCCTGGCGCGCCACGGCGAGCGCCGCCGGCAGATAGGCGGCCGTGAACACCGCCGGCAGCAGGAAGCCGCTGCCGATCTGCGGCAGGCCGAAAAGCCGCCCGCCCCAGCATTGGACGAGCGTCGCCACGCCCATGGCGAGCATGCACAGCTGGAGATAGCGGGCCTGGAATTCGGGGGTCGCGCCGGCGGCCTGCGCCACCAGCAGGGGAAACACCAGCGTGACCGCCATCAGCCCCATATGCTGCACGACCGCCGTCAGCAGCACGGCGGCCGGGGGGCGTGAATGCAGGTCGTAGCGCGCGGTCATGCGGGCCTGCGGTGCGTGGCGCCGCGAGGGAGCGTTGCCGGGAACAGGACTTAGCCCGAAAAAACCGCCGCCGCCAACTGTCCCATGCCGCCGACTTACGCAGGGGCAATGTTCGGGCCTGACGCTGCCCGTCGCCCTGCGCTAGCGCCGCTTGAACGCGTCCATCAGGGCGGCGCCGAGGGCGCCCTGCGGGGCTTCGCGCGGCTCCCGTGCCGGCGGGCGGGCGGGCCCGCGCGGGCCCTGCGGCTTGTCGCGGTTGGGGGTGTCGCGGTTGGGATTGTCGCGGTTCTGCCCCGGGCCGCGTTCGCCCTGCGCGGCGGAAGCGGCGGCGTCGCGGCGCATGGAGAGCGAGATGCGCTTGCGCTTGAGGTCGATCTCCAGCACCCGCACCTTCACCACGTCGCCGACCTTCACCACCTCATGGGCGTCCTTGACGAAGCGGTCGGCGAGCTGGGAGACGTGGACCAGCCCGTCCTGATGCACGCCGATATCGACGAAGGCGCCGAAGGCGGCGACATTGGTCACCGTGCCTTCCAGCTCCATGCCGGGCTTCAGATCCTTCATGTCGTCGATGCCGTCGGCGAAGGTCGCGGTCTTGAAGGCCGGGCGGGGGTCGCGGCCGGGCTTGTCGAGCTCGGCGATGATGTCGCGCACCGTGGGCAGGCCGAAGCGCTCGTCGACGAAGGCGGCGGGGTTGAGCCCCGACAGCGCCGCGCTGTCGCCCATCAGGCTGCGCAGATCGCGCCCGCAGGCGGCAACGATCTTGCGCGCCACGCCATAGGCTTCCGGGTGCACCGAGGAGGCGTCGAGCGGCTCATTGCCGTCGCGGATGCGCAAAAATCCCGCGCATTGCTCGAAGGTGCGCGGGCCGAGCCGGGCGACATCCTTCAGCTGCTTGCGGCTGGCGAAGGGGCCGTTGGCGTCGCGATGGGCGACCACGGCCTCGGCCAGCGCCGTGCCGAGGCCCGACACCCGCGCCAGCAGCGAGGCGGAGGCGGTGTTGAGGTCGACGCCGACCGCGTTCACCGCATCCTCCACCACCGCATCGAGCGCGCGGGCGAGGTGGTACTGGTCGACATCGTGCTGGTACTGGCCGACGCCGATCGACTTCGGGTCGATCTTGACGAGTTCCGCCAGCGGGTCCTGCAGCCGGCGGGCGATGGAGACCGCGCCGCGCAGCGACACGTCGAGGCCGGGAAATTCCGCCGCCGCGAGTTCCGAGGCGGAATAGACCGAGGCGCCGGCTTCCGACACCACGACCTTGAGCGGCCGGGTGCCGCTGTCCGACGGCGGCAGGGCGGCCAGCAAGTCGGCCACCAGCTTTTCCGTCTCGCGCCCGCCGGTGCCGTTGCCGATGGCGATGAGATCGACGCCATGCGCGCGGATGAGGCGGGCCAGCTCTGCCTGCGTGCCGCGCACGTCGTTCTTCGGCTGGAAGGGATAGACCGTGGAGGTGGCGAGCAGCTTGCCGGTGCCGTCCACCACCGCGACCTTCACCCCGGTGCGGATGCCGGGATCGAGCCCCATCGTGGTGCGCGAGCCGGCCGGGGCGGTGAGCAGCAGGTCCTTCAGGTTGCGGGCGAAGACGTCGATCGCCTCCTTCTCCGCGCGCATGCGCAGCTCGGTCATCAGGTCGAGAGAGAGGTGCAGCGACAGCTTCACCCGCCAGGTCCAGCCGGCGACCTCCATCAGCCACGCATCGCCGGGTAGCCTGTCGCCGATGGCGTAGGCCTCGCCGATCATCCGCACCACCGGCTTGAGCGGGCGGGTGTCGTCGGCGTCGACCTCGATCTCCAGCGCCAGCACGTCCTCGTTGCGCCCGCGCAGCATGGCGAGCGCGCGGTGGCTCGGGGCAGTGGCCCAGCGCTCGACATGGTCGAAATAGTCGGAGAACTTGGCCCCCGCCTCCTCCTTGCCGGTCACCACGCGGGCGTGGAGATTGGCGTTCTGCCGCAAATGGCCGCGCAGCCGGCCGAGCAGATCGGCATTCTGCGCGAACTGTTCGGAGAGAATATCGCGCGCGCCTTCCAGCGCCGCCTTCACATCCGCCACCTCGTCGGTGAGGTAGGCCTTGGCGACGTCCGCCGGCACGGCGGCGCGGTCGGCCAGAATCGCCTCGGCCAGCGGCCCGAGGCCGCGCTCGCGGGCGATCTCCGCCCGGTTGCGGCGCTTGGGCTTGAAGGGCAGGTAGATGTCCTCCAGCTCCGCCTTGGTGGTGGCGGCACCGAGCGAGGCTTCCAGCTCCGGGGTCAGCTTTTCCTGCTGGCGGATGGAGTCGAGAATGGCGGCGCGCCGCGATTCAAGCTCGCGCAGATAGATCAGCCGCTCGCCCAGCAGGCGCAGCTGCGTGTCGTCCAGCCCCCCGGTCGCCTCCTTGCGGTAGCGCGCGATGAACGGGACGGTGGCGCCCTCGTCCAGCAGGGCGATGGCGGCTTCCGCCTGCGCCGGGCGCGCATTGATCTCGCCGGCAATCTGGCGGGCGATGGAGGTGGCGAGGGTGCGGGGGTCGGTCATGCGGGAACACGGAATCGCTTGAGGGGGTGGCGAGACCATATTCATTCGGGCGCCGGAAGGCCACGCCGCGACCTCCGGCGGCGTGGCTTGTGGATGGAAGCGCTGCCGTCAGCGGATGAGCGGCAGATAGTGGTGGGGCTGGCGCATGGTCACCAGATCCTTCCGCCGCACCACATTGGTGGGGTAGGGCGTGTCGAGATTGCTGGTGTCAATTTCCGCCGTCACCACGCCCTCGCCGGCGGTAAGGATCGCCTCGCGGCGGGGAAACTCGAAGGTATCCGGCCCGAACACCCCGCTCTTGCCGCCATAGCCGGACGCCTCGTCGAGCACATTGGCGAAGGCGAGATGGACGTTGTTCTCGCCCGCCCGCGCCCGCATCAGGTGCCAGTGATGCGGATCGGCACCGGTGGGGATCGGGTAGTTCTGCGCAATCGCCGTGCCGGCATGGGCCGACGTGAGCGCCCCGCGCAGCGCCGCCGGGCAGAGGATGAGATCGCAGCCGCGCAGCGCCAGCACGCGCCCGGCCTCCGGGAAGGCGGCGTCGTGGCCGATGAGCAGGCCGATGCGGCCGAATGTGGTGTCGAACACGCCCCACTCGCTGCCCGCGCTCGCCCAATTATGGTCCGAGGCGTCGAGATGGGTCTTGCGGTAGCGCCCGATCACCCCCTGCGGCCCGACCAGCACGGCGGCATTGTAGAGCGTGCCGTCCTCCTCCTCCGCAAGGCCGGCGGCGAGGTGGACACCGTAGCGGGTGGCGATGGCGACGAGGCGGGCTACCGCCTCGCCGTCCAGCGGCACAGCGGCGGGCGCGTCGAGGCCGGTGACGGCGCGCTCGGGGAACACCACGAGCTCGGCCCCGTCGGCGCGGGCCTCGCGGGCCAGCTGCTCGATGCGCTCGAGATTGGCGCTCATGTCGCCCGTGGGGGCGAACTGCGCCACCGCGACCTGCGAGCGGCGGCCCTTGGGCAGCGGGCGGTGGCCATACAGGGTGAAGAAGTCGAGCGGGTTCCAGGTGAAGGTGTTGGTCGGCAGCTCCATATAGAGCTCCGGCCGGCGCTGCTCGAACACCGGCTCGCCGAGCATGCGGCGGGCACGGGCGCGCTCCAGGTCGATCTCCACGCAGGCGACGCCGTCGCCGCTGTCGATCACCGCCTCGATGGCGCCGTCCGGGCCGATGACGCAGCTGCCGCCGGAGAACTGCACCGTGCGCTCCAGCCCCCAGCGGTTGGATTCGATGAGGTAGCAGCTGTTCTCCACCGCGCGGGTGATCCAGTAGGGCGCGGGGGTGCGCTCGGCCAGCCAGTTGGAGATGTGGCAGATGATGTCGGCGCCGCCGAGCCCGACCACGCGCGCGGTCTCGACGAAATGGATGTCCATGCACACCAGCATGGCGATGCGCCCGACAGGCGTGTCGAACACCGCATGGCCGAGATCGCCCGGCGCCGACCATTTCGGCTCGGAAATATAGGGGTGGGTCTTGCGGTGAGTGCCGACGACGCCGTCCGGGCCGATGAGCACGGCGGCATTGTAATAGAGGTTGGTCGCCGGATCGACCTCCGGCATGCCGATGACGATGTAGCAGTCCTGCGCGCGGGCGATTTCCCCGAAGCGCTCGGTGGTCGGGCCGGGGATCGGCTCGACGAAGGGGGCGACCTCGGCGCGGTCGAACCAGCAATAGCCGGTCGTGCCCATTTCCGGGGTCACGATGAGCCGCGCGCCCTCGCCGGCGGCCTGCGCGACCAGCGCGGCAAGGCGCGCGATATTGCGCTCCTTCTCGAACATGGTCGGCTCGAACTGGACGGTCGCGACCTTGAGCGGCGTGGTCATCGAAAAGTCTCCGGGCATGGAGGAGCGTTCGGCGCCCGGCCGGTTGAGGCGGCGGGCCCGGAATGTCGCTCGGATGGCGGGCGATGCGGTGTCAGGCGCTCATGGCCGGGACTGGCCCGGCCATAAGGGTGGTCCTGCTCAGGCCGTGAGGTACGACTTCAGGATGGAGGCGCCCATCGTGTATTTGGGGTCAACCATGTTGCCGAGCCGCACGCGGCCGCACTGGGTGAGCAGCATGTAGGCCTCGATCTCGTCGAAGCCGTAATCGGCCGCCATCCAGCGGATGAGGTCGCGATAGGCCATGCGGGTGGCGTCTTCCATCGGCCGGGTGGAGCCGATGGACATGATGAAGTCCTCGGTCTCCAGGCGCGGCGTATGGATGGTCCAGCCCTTGATGAGGTCGATCTGGATGGTGGTGACGGTGGGGTGCTCCAAAGCGACGCCGCACAATTCGCCATCGCCCTGGGTGGCGTGGCAATCGCCGAGATAGAGCAGGCCGCCGGCAATGTTCACCGGGAGATAGATGACCGCGCCGATGCCGACATCCGGCAGGTCCATGTTGCCGCCGTAATAGTCCGGCTGCAGCGAGGTGATCGCCTCGATCTCCGGCGACGTGCCGATGGTGCCGATGAAGGGCACGTAGGGCAGGGTGATCTTGTCGCTCCACTTGGTGCCAGTCTGCGCATCGACATGGAGCTTCTTGACCCGCACCGGCAGCGGCGCGTTCAGCATCGCCGTGTCCTTGGTCGGCACCAGACCGCCGAAATCCGGCATGATCAGCGTGGTGCCCACCGGCTGCGGGCCGCGCGGCACGATGTTCTTGATGTAGACGGCGAGCGTATCGCCCTTTTCCGCGCCATTGACGAAGATCGGGCCGTTCTGCGGGTTGAGATAGGGGAAGTTCAGGATCTCCAGCGGGTTGTCGCTCTCGCTCTTGATCGCGCCCTCGAAGGCGTCATGGGTTTCCGCCGCCACCACCGCGCCGGGATCGACCCGCAGCACCGGGTCGACATAGGGGCCATAGACATAGTGGTACTTGCCCTGCTCCGCCTCGGTGAGGGAGTGGGAGGCGCCGGCCTGGCCTTTGGCGAGGCCTTTGCGTGCCATCAGGGAGTTCGCGAGCCAGGACATGATGTTCTCCTTGGATTTCCGGCTGTTGGTTCAGACGGCGAGGTGGCGGCGCATGGCCTCGCCATCGGCAAGCCCCTCGCGCGTGAGTTCGGCGACGACGCGGCCCTTGTCCATGACGTAGCAGCGCTGCGCCATTGCCCGGATCATGTCGATGTTCTGCTCGACCAGGACGATGGTGACGCCGGTGTCCTTGTTGAGCTGCACCATGATGCGGGCGATGTCCTGCACGATGTTGGGCTGGATGCCCTCGGAGGGCTCGTCGAGCAGGATGAGCTGCGGGTTGGCCACCAGCACCCGGCCGATGGCGAGCTGCTGCTGCTGCCCGCCGGACATGGTGCCGGCGCGCTGGCCCCAGCGCTCGCGCAGGATGGGGAAATAGCCGAGCACGCGCTCGCGGTCGGCGTCGGTGACGCGCCCCGTGCGCATGCCGCCCACCGCGATGTTCTCGGCCACGGTGAGGCGGGGAAACACGTCGCGGCCCTGCGGCACATAGCCGATGCCGAGCCGCGCCCGCTTGAAGGCGGAGAGCTGCTCCACCGGCTTGTCGCCGAACACGATGGAGCCTTCCATCGCCGGCACGAGGCCGATCAGGCTCTTCATCAGGGTGGACTTGCCCACGCCGTTGCGGCCGATGACGGCGACGATCTCGCCCTGGCGCACCTCGATGTCGAGGCCCTGCAGCACCGGCTTGCCGCCATAACCGGCGCGCAGGCCGAGGGTGGAGAGCATGACTTCCTTACGCATGGGGGCCTCCCGCCGGCTCGTGCGCGGTCTCGTGGGCCGTGGTCTGGCCGAGATAGATGGCGGCGACATCCTCATTGGCGACGATCTCGTCGATCGAGCCCTGCGCGAACACCTTGCCCAGATGCAGCACCGTGACCTGCTGCGCGACCTGCCGCACGAAGGCCATGTCGTGCTCCACCGCCAGCACCGTCATGCCCTCGGCATTGAGGCGCTTGACCATCTCGCCGGTGGCGTGGGTCTCCTCCGGCGACATGCCGGCGGTGGGCTCGTCGAGCAGCAGCAGGCGCGGCTTGAGGCTGACCGCCATGCCGATCTCCAGCCACTGCTTCTGGCCGTGCGACAGGTTGCCGGCGAGGCGCCGGGCATCCGCCGTGAGGTTGAGGAAGGCGAGCAGCTTTTCGATCTCCTCGCCCAGCACCGCCGGGTCGTAATGGTGCTGCATCGCGATCTCCAAGTTTTGCTGAACGCTCAGCGCCTTGAAGATGCCGGGCACCTGGAACTTCACGCTCATGCCGCGCCGGATGCGCTGGAACGGCTTGAGGCTGGTGATGTCCTCGCCGCCGAACAGGATGGTGCCGCTGCTCGGCAGGTGCTCGCCGAGGATCAACCGGAACAAGGTCGACTTGCCGGCGCCGTTCGGCCCGATGAGGCAGTGCACCTCGCCGGCCTGGAGCGTCAGGTCGACATTGTTGGTGACGTGCAGGCCGCCGAAGCGCTTGTTGAGGCCCTGGGTCTGGAGCATCGGCATCAGGCGTCTCCCGGCTGCCGCTTGGAGAAGGGCCGGGCGACGAGCCGGGCGAGGGCGAAGATGAGGCCGCGCGGCGCCAGCAGCACGGTGAGCACCAGCATGACGCCCATCACGACCAGCGCGTATTGGCTGCCATGGATGGTGAGCGCCTGGAACACGGCGAGCACGGTGACCGTGCCGACCAGCGTCGTGGTCAGGTCCGAGCGCCCGCCCACCGCGACCCAGACGATGGGCAAAGCGGCGGCGGTCATGCCCATGGAGGAGGGCGTGATGTACTGGCCCCAGCTGGTGTAGAGCACGCCCGATAGGCCGGCGAGCGCCGCGCCGATGACGAAGGTGCCGAGCTGGTATTTGCGGATGTCGTAGCCGAGCATTTCCGCCCGCTCCGGGTTCTCGCGAATGGCGACGAGCACATTGCCGAAGGGCGAGTTCACCAGGATGCGCAGGCCGAGATAGACCAGCACCAGCATGCCGAGCACGACGTAATAGAGCTGCACGTCCGGGAACAGCACGATGTCGCCGCCCGGCCAGGGCAAGGTGAGCGGCGGCATGTTGCTCATGCCGTTGAAGCCGTTGAGCCGGGCCGTGCCGATCTTCCATTCCGGCCCCGCCGTCTGCGCCATGAAGCGCTCCAGCACCAGCGTGATCGACAATGTGACGATGCCGAGGAACACGCCCGAGATGCGCCCGAAGAACAGGAAATAGCCCAGCAGCGCCGCGAACAGCGCGGCAATTGCCACGGCGAACAGCAGCGCGACGAAGGTGAAGCCGTAGGCGGCGCCGAAATTGATGGTGAGAATGCCGTAGCTGTAGCCGGCAATGCCGAAAAACGCCGTCTGGCCGAAGGAGAGCGAGCCGCCATAGCCCCAGATGAGCGACAGGCCCAGCGCCATGAAGATCCAGGTGAAGAAATACACCGTGTTGCCGACCGTATAGCCGTCCGAGAACAGCGGGTAGGCGCAGGCGCCGGCCAGCACCACGAGGAAGCCGATCCAGAAGCCGGGCCCCCGGCCCAGCGTCTGCGGGCCTTCGAGGCGGCGGAAGAAGCGTGAGAGCGCGTTCATGTGTTCGTTTCCGTGTCCGGGATCAGGCCCGCTCGCGCAGGAGGAAGCCGGAGATGCCGCGCGGCAGCACCCGGATGACGATGATGACGGCCATGAGCAGGCCGATCTGGCCGGCGAGCTGGCCGTACCAGGAGGTCATGGTCGCCTTGACCACGGCGAGCACCGCCGCCGCCGGCGCGGTGCCGAGGAACACATCGGCGCCGCCCACGACGACGGTGACGAAGGCTTCCATGATGAAAGTGGTGCCCATGGTCGGCACCAGCGTCATGGTCGGGGCATAGAGCCCGCCGGCAAGGCCCGCGAGGCCCGCGCCCAGCGCGAAGGTGAGGCTGTAGACGAGGCGGGTGTCGATGCCGAGCGCGGCGGCCATGTGCGGCACCTGAATGGTGGCGCGGGCCATGACGCCGAAGCGCGTCCAGTTGAACAGCGCGTAGAGCCCGGCAATGACCAGCACCGCCATGCCGCACAGCACGAGGCGATAGAGCGAATAGGAATAGTCGCCCACCTGGAAGCTGCCGAAGGGCGTGCCCACCCCGGCCATGGTGGAACCGAGCACGATGAGCGTGCCCTGCGTGAAGATGAGGCTGAGGCCCCAGGTGGCGACGATGGTGTCGAGCGGCCGGTCGTAGAGATGGCGGATGACCAGAATCTCCACCAGCGCCCCCACCAGCCCGGCGACGAGCGCGCCGAGGGCGATGGCGAGCGGCAGCGGCAGCCCGGCATGGGCGGCGGAGACGGTGACATAGGCCCCGCACATGATGAATTCGCCATGCGCCAGATTGATCACGCCCATCATGCCGAAGATGACGGCGAGGCCGCAGGCGGACAGCACCAGAAAGGCGAAGGCGTCGCCGAACTGGTAGAGCGCGGAGAAGGCGAGAGTTCCGACATCCATGTGCGGTGGGGCCTTTGAGTTCGGTGACTCGTATCGAGGAATGCGCGAAGGGAGACGAAACGGACGGCGACCGTGCGGGGAAGAAAGCGATCGCCCCGGCCAAGGCTGGGGGGTCTGGCCGGGGCGATGCCCGGGATGCCGCCGAGGGGAACAAGACGGCAGCCGGTTCAGTGGCGGGCGGCGCAACTATACGTCGTCATCCCGAAACGGCCGGAGGCCGTCTCCGGGATCGCATGACCATCTGGCTCGCGATCCCGGCTCGGCGCTTCGGTTGGCCGGGATGACGAAGCGCGGCCGCGTGCCACGCCGGTGTCAGGCCGTCCTGCCGTGATCCGCTCAGTTCTTCGGGGGCGGGTTTGAGGGCGTGTACTGCGCGCTCGGGTCGCTCTTGGTCAGGTCGCAGCCGGCTTCACCCAGCCAGTACGGTTTGATGCCCTCCCACACCTTCGGGAAGGTGATGGAGTGGTCCGCGCCGACCTTGGCGAGGTAGATGGTGTGCGACATGTGCTGGCTCTTCGGGTCGAGGCAGACCTTGCCCTCCGGCGCGTCCATGCAGACATCGCCCTTGGCGATCTCCTTGCGCAGGTCGTCGCGCTTGGTCGACTTCGCGCGCTCCACCATCTGCTTGTAGAGGTAGACCGCGAGATAGGAGTTCTCGGCTTCCTGGTTCACATAGGGCTCGTCCGGGAACTTCGCCTTGAACTTGGCGAAGAAGTCCTTCGAGGCCGGGGTGTCGATTTCCTCGATGTAGTTGGTGGTGACGTACATGTCCTTGAGCGATGGCGGCTTGAAGCGCTTGTGCTCATAGCCCTGGCCGACGTTCACGGAAGAAGCCATCGGCAGGTTGACGTTGGCGGAGGCGGCTTGCTCGTAATAGGAGGCCTGGGCGGTGCCGACCAGCAGCGTCACCACGAAGTCCGGCTTGGCCTTCTGGATGTTCTGGATGTTCTGCGAGAACTGCGACACGCCGAGCGGGATGAAATCCTCGCCGACCATTTCGCCGCCATTCTCCTTGACGATGTTGCGCACCCATTCGGCCGAGATCTGGCCGAAATTGTAGTCGGCGGCGAGCGTGTAGACCTTCTTGCCGTACTTTTCCATCATCCACGGGATGAGGGTCGAGAACTGCTGCTCGGGCACCGCGCCGGTGACGATCATGTTGGCGTCGCAGACGCCGCCTTCATACTGGTTGTTGTAGAAGGCAAGGCCGTCGAACTGGTTGACGATCGGCCGGTAGGCTTCGCGCGAAGCGGAGGAGAAGCCGGCGAACACCGCGTCGACCTTGTCGCGCTGCAGCACGCGGCGCATGAATTCCTGGTAGCGGGTATTGTCGGACTGGGTGTCGTAGATCACCAGTTCGAGCGGGCGGCCATCGATGCCGCCGGCCTTGTTGATCTCCTCGGCGGCGAGCTGGATGGCGTGCACCTTGCCGATGGTCGCGGCGGCGAAGTCGCCGGACTGGTCCTCGAGCACGCCGAGCTTGATCGGATCGGCGGCGAAAGCGGGGGTGAGGCTTTGCGCGGCGCCGAGCAAAAGCGTCCCCGTGAGGGCTGCGGCACGCAGCCCCCGCATGGTCTTCCCGTTCATTTTCTTCTCCTGTGAAAGGTTATCTTCTTTCCGCGCGTGGCTCCGCCGGGCGGTGCTGCATCGGTTCATCGAGGGGGCCAGCCCTCGCCGTCATGAACGTCTCGCAATAGGCCTCGAGAGTCTGCCGCGAGCGCATGCTTTCGCGCCGAAGCCATTCATAGGCCTCGTCGTCATCGACGCCCGCCTCGTTCATGCGGGCGATGATGGCCTTTACCACCGCGCGGCGGCCGCGCCGGCGGCGATCCATGTCGTCGAGCCGCGCCCGGAGGTCGCCGCGCAACAGGAACTGGTTGATGCCGAGGAACAGCGCCGTGTAGACCGCGCCGCCCTGCACCGGCTTGCGCAGGAACGCCGAGGCGCCGAGCTGGATCAGGTGCTTCAGCCGGCTCGGCGCTTCCACGCCGACGAGGCCGATCACCGGCACCGGCGGCTGGTGCGCCCCGGCGTCGATGTCGAGCGCGACCGCATTGTCGAGATCGCCGTCAATGAACAGGATGTCGCGCTCGGGCTGCAGGCTCGCGAGGTCGATCTGCGCGCGCCCGTCCACCAGCGCCGGATAGACCGCTGTGACGCCGAGCTTGCCCAGCGTCTTTTCAAGCGCCTCGACGGCGGTGAGGCTGGACGTGACGATGTGCGCCCGCCCGCCATTGAAGTTCTGGAGCAGCCGAGGTGCCATCACTTTACCACTCTCAGTGAAGAGTTGCGGGCAGCGACCGCGTAGCGCGGCGACGACTGGACGAGATAGGGGTCGGGGCGCACCGGGCCCGGCGCCTCGACGAGAATGTCGAAGCGCGCCTTCGCATTTGAAATCCCGATTCGTGGCGTGAGATAGGCGTGCAGGGTCTGCGGGTCGATGCGCACCTCGCCCTGCGGCGCCAGCAGGTGCTGGCGGGTGGCGGCTTCCTTCACCGCCTCGACGTCGTCAGTGCCGGTTTCGGCCAGCGACAGGATGAGCAGCTTCATCGCGATGTAGGAGGCCTCGGCATCGGCCGAGGTCGCCGGGCCGTCGGGAAACGTCTCGCGGTAGAAGCGGGTGAAGGCGGCATTGGCCGGCGAGGCGAGCGAGGAGAAATACACCGAGGAGGAGAGATGTCCGTCCACCGCCTCCGCGCCGATCTCCTCCAGCTCGGGCTCCGACAGCGTGCAACTCACCACCGGGAAGGTCTTGCGCTGGTCGATGCCGCGCGCGGCGCAGGCGGCGCGGAAGGCGCGGAAGAAGGCGGAGTTGCTGGTGCCGATCAGATTGTTGAACACGAAGGCCGGCCGGGCTTCGAGGATCGCCTCCACCACCTGGTCGATCTCGGTGTCGCCCACCGGCACATAGCGCTCGGCCAGCACGCGGGCGCCGCGCGCGGTCATCGCCTCGCGGAAGATGCGGGTGTTCTCCCACGCCCAGATGTAGTTGGAGCCGATGCAGAAGGCGGAGGAGCCCAGCGTCGCCAGCGCGTGGTCCACCAGCGGCAGCACGTGCTGGTTCGGCGAGGCGCCGGTGTAGATGACGTTGTTGGAGCTCTCGAACCCTTCATAATGCGAGGGATACCAGAGCAGCGCGTCATGCTTCTCGAAGCAGGGGATGACTTCCTTGCGGCTGGAGGAGGTGTAGCACCCCACCACATGGCGAACCCCGTCATGCAGCAATTCGCGGCTCAGCGCCGCGTAGCGCGCGAGATCGCCGCCCGGATTGACCACGACGGGCTCGATGGTGATGCCCGGAGCCGGACGTTCGGCAACCGCCAGCAGCGCGCCGTTCAGCATGGAACGGGGAACGACGCTGTAGGGTCCCGTCGTCGAGAACATGACCCCTATGCGGAAGTGCTTCGACACGCGTCGCTCCAACCGGGCTTCTGACCCAAACGAATCCGGGCCGAAGCCCAAAACAAAAAACGCCCGCCGGCCGTCAGGCCGTGGGCGTCGTTGCCACCAACCAGCAGCGTAGATACGCCGTCGTTGGAAATGTTGCCGAGAAGTGCTGCGACAATGGGCATCTTTGCCCGCCGCTCGTTTATTAGGCTCGCGTGAAGTTACCTCAATGTCAAGAACCTTTTTCGCGCCGTCCCCGATAGCGCCGGTCATCGAGGCCTCAGGCGGGTGCGCTCCCACCGATTCCGCGCGCTTCGGCGAGGATCCAGCCGATAAGGTCGCGCGCGGGTTCCGATACCGTGTTGCCCGGCGCCAGCCAATAGCCGGTCTCGGCGCGCGACAGCGGCGGGCCGATGGCGACCAGCGTGCCATCGGCGAGGGCGCCGTCGATAAGCCCGGCCCAGCCCAGCGCGACGCCCTGGTCGGCGATGGCCGCCTGCACGACGAGTCCATAGGTGTTGAGGCTGAGATCGCTGGCGGCCGGGCCTCGGGAAAGCCCCATGGCGGCGAACCAGTCGCTCCAGCCGAACCAGCGCGGCTGCGGCGTGCTTTCCAGATGCAGCAGCGGCAGGTTGCCGATGCGGCCGGGGTCGCCGCCGAGCCCGTGACGGGCGGCAAAGGCCGGGCTGCACACGGGCGAGATGTGTTCCTCGAAAAGCTGGACGCTTTCCGGCGGGAAGTCGCGGCGCGCGCCGAACAGCACGGCGACGTCCTCCGCCCCGTCGAGACCGGGATCGGCGCCGGCGGAGGCAATGATGTGGACATCGGTTTCCGGCTGGACGCGGCGGAAGCGGGCGACGCGCGGCATCATCCAGAAGGAGGCAAAGCCGTAATCGGTGAACAGCCGCACCACCGGCCGCCGGCTGAGGCGGCGCACCGCGCGGGCGGCGCCGTCGATCTCGGCGACCGCCGCCACCGTGGCGCGGTGCAGAACCTCGCCGGCCGGGGAGAGCGTGCTGCCGCGATGGCCGCGCACGAGAAGCGGCGTGCCGAGCTGGGTTTCCAGCTCGCGCACCACATAGCTCACCGCCGGCTGCGAAAGCCCCAGCGCGCGGGCCGCCGCAGTGATCGAACCGAGCCGGCCGACGGCCTCGAACACCCGCATCCAGCCAAGGTCGAGATGACGTTCAGACATAGAGACAGCTTATGTCGATCATCGAAAATATCGGGCTTCACAGCCCCGAACATTTAACCGCCTGATGGTCGCCATGCAAGGAAAGCCGCAGCTTCGACAAGGCGGCTGCTTGAACATCTCACGGCTCTCACTCCTTCCAGAGGTGTATCCCGATGAACCGTTTCGTGCTGGCCGCTGCTGCCGCTTCCCTCCTCCTCGCCGCCGTTCCCGCCACGGCGGCCGACGCGCCCGCCTGCAAGACCATCCGCATGTCGGACCCCGGCTGGACCGACATCACCTCCACCAATGCCATTGCCGGCGTGCTGCTCGACGGCCTCGGCTACAGCCAGGACGTGAAGACCCTGTCGGTGCCGATCGGCTATGAATCGATGAAGAACGGCAATATCGACGTCTTCCTCGGCAACTGGATGCCGGCGCAGCAGAAATTCATCGATGCGCTGAACGAGGCCAAGGCGGCCGAGGTGCTGGCCACCAATCTCAAGGGCGCCAAGTTCACCCTCGCCGTGCCCAGCTATGTCGCGGAAGGTGGGGTGAAGGACTTCAAGGACCTCGCCGCCAATGCGGAAAAGTTCGACAGCAAGATCTACGGCATCGAGCCGGGCGCGCCGGCCAACCAGAACATCCTCAAGATGATCGACGCCAATGATTTCGGCCTCAAGGGCTGGAAGGTGGTGGAATCGGGCGAGCAGGCGATGCTGGCGCAGGTGAAGCGCTCGCAGAACGGCAAGGCCTGGATCGTGTTCCTCGCCTGGGCGCCGCACCCGATGAACGAGACGTTCGACATCACCTATCTCTCCGGCGGCGATGCCTATTTCGGCGCGAATTTCGGCGGCGCCGACGTGCGCACCTTGGCCCGCACCGGCTGGGCGGCGCAGTGCCCCAACGCGGCGGCGCTGTTCAAGAACCTGACGTTCGATCTCGCCATGGAAAACACCATGATGGGCAAGATCCTCGATGACGGGCAGGACCCGAAAGCCGCGGCCAAGGCGCTGCTCAAGGCCGACCCGGCCGTGCTCGGGCCCTGGCTCGACGGCGTCACCACGCTCGACGGCAAGCCCGGCCTGCCGGCGGTCAAGGCCTCGCTCGGCCTGTGACGCATCGCGGAAGGCCGGCGCACCAGGCTTGCCGGCCTTCCCTTCTGCCGCTGTGTGGACCGTGCCGATGACCGCTCAGAACGCCCGCCCGAACATTCTCATCCTCATGGTCGACCAGCTCAACGGGACGCTGTTCCCGGATGGGCCGGCGGACTTCCTGCACGCCCCCCACCTGAAAGCGCTGGCCGCCCGCTCGGCGCGCTTCGCCAACACCTATACGGCGAGCCCGCTCTGCGCGCCGGCGCGTGCTTCCTTCATGTCCGGCCAGCTGCCGAGCCGCACGCGGGTCTATGACAACGCCGCCGAATTCACCTCGGATATCCCGACCTATGCCCACCATCTGCGCCGCGCCGGCTACCACACGGCGCTGTCGGGCAAGATGCACTTCGTCGGGCCGGACCAGCTGCACGGCTTCGAGGAGCGGCTGACCACCGACATCTACCCCGCCGATTTCGGCTGGACGCCGGACTACACCAAGCCGGGCGAGCGGATCGACTGGTGGTATCACAATCTGGGGTCGGTGACCGGCGCGGGCGTCGCCGAGATCACCAATCAGCTCGAATATGACGACGAGGTCGCCTATCACGCGACGCGCAAGCTCTATGACCTCGCGCGCGGAAAAGACGCCGCACACGCCCGGCCCTGGTGCCTGACGGTGAGCTTCACCCACCCGCACGACCCCTATGTCGCCCGCAAGCGCTTCTGGGACCTCTACGAGGATTGCCCGGCGCTGAACCCGCGGGTGCCGCCCATTCCCTTCGCGCAGCAGGACCCGCACGCGCAGCGCCTGATGCTGGCCAGCGACCATGCCGCCAGCCATGTGAGCGAAGAGGATGTGCGCCGCTCGCGCCGGGCCTATTTCGCCAACATCTCCTATATCGACGAGAAGATCGGCGAACTGCTCGACGTGCTGGAGCGCTGCCGGCTGGCCGAGGACACGCTTATCGTCTTCGTCTCCGACCATGGCGACATGCTGGGCGAGCGCGGGCTGTGGTTCAAGATGAACTTCCTGGAAGGCGCGGCGCGGGTGCCGCTGATGATCGCCGCGCCCGGCCTGCCGGCCGGCCGGGTGGAGCGCGCCGCCTCGACGCTCGACGTGCTGCCGACGCTGGCGGAACTGGTGGGGCTGGACCTTGGCGGGGTCATGCCGTGGACCGACGGCGAAAGCCTTGTCGGGCCGGCGAACGGCACGGGCGAACGCAGCGCGGTGCCGATGGAATACGCCGCCGAGGGCTCCTACGCGCCGCTGGTGGCGCTGCGCGAGGGGCCGTGGAAGCTCATCCTGTGCGAACTCGACCCGCCGATCCTCACCAACCTCGACGACGACCCGCAGGAGTTGGTCAACCGCGCGGCGGACCCGGTCTGCGCCGATGTGCTCGCGCGCCTGACGGCGGCGATGCGGGCGCGCTGGGACCTCGCCCGCTTCGACGGCGAGGTGCGTGCCAGCCAGGCGCGGCGGCACGTGGTCTATGAGGCGCTGCGCAACGGCGCTTATTACCCCTGGGATTTCCAGCCGCTGCAGAAGGCCTCGGAGCGCTATATGCGCAACCACATGGATCTGAACGTGCTGGAAGAGAACCAGCGCTTTCCGCGCGGCGAATAGGCCGGCCGGGCCTGCCAAAGGCCGGCGCCGCGTGCCGCGCCCCTCAATGTTGCGCCGCGTGACCTCACGCTATTGCGATCGACTTTCACCCGAACCTTCCGGATCAGGTGAAACAATGTCGACCTGCGCCCGTTATGCCAACAGCTTCACCGACGGGACGCGAGTGATCTCGTCAGGCGAAAGTCGATTGAAACTGGAGACATGACGCTTTCAGCTTTGTGCTGTTGTGCCGCAATGTCCCGCACTTCAAGGAACTGTGATTATGAAGAAGACCATTTCCATTCCGATGCTCGGTGCCGTTCTCGCGGCTGCTTTTGTCGGCCCGGCGCTGGCCGACACCAATCGTCCGATCATTGGCGGCAATTCCGGCTGGTCGCCGCAGACCAACCAGGCGCAGAGCTATGACCGTTCGGCCAATGATGGCTGGTCGCAACGCGGCCAGGGCACCATGATCGAGGGGCGCAACGCCGCCACGATGGAGCCGAACGTGCAGGGCGTCGAGCCCTACATCGCCAACTCGATCGAGCAGAACGCGCGCAGCACCAACTGAGTGCTCGTGATGCGGGCGCCGCACATGCGGCGTCCCACGTGAAACGGCGGCTCCGCGAGGGGCCGCCGCTTTTCGTTTGAGGCGCCCGCCTAGGGCGCGCTGCCGCCGCCGCCCGGGCGGTTCGGCGGCGAGAGTGCCAGCATGGAGGTGACCGTCTCCGGTGCCGGGCCGGCCGCAATGCCGCGTCGCGGCATGCCCTCCACGAACGGCACGAGCTGCAGCCGCGCGATCTCCAGCACCCGGCGGAGTTCCGTGACGGGCTGCGGGTGTTCGTCCACCCGCAGATCGAGGGCGCAATAATCTTCCTCGCCCTGCACGCGCAGGCTGGCAGACTGGCGGCCGCGCTTGTCGCCGCCCGCCGCGTCGCCCGCCTCCATCGCCCGCATCAGCCGCTCGTCAAGCGCCTCCCCAGCGCTGGCGCGAAAGGCGGCGGCCATAGCGGAGATCACCTCGGGGCCGGTGAGCATGTTGCCCTGCACGGCGAAGCCCTCGCCCACCTCCTGCCCGCACCAGGGCGTGCACTGGGCGCCGGTGAAGGCGGCGGCGTCGCCATGGATGTCGACCACGCCGATCTGGCGTAGCTCGCGCGAGCTGTCCTCCGCCAGCGCGTCCTCCAGCGCCGCGCGCGCGCCCTTTCCGCCGGACACGGCATCCAGCACCCCCAGCGCGAGATAGGGATTCACCCAGGACTGGGTGGAGGCGGCGCCCGTGCGGGCGCGGGTGAACGGGCACATGGAACCGACCGCCGGCACCGCCGTCGCCACGGCTACGCCGAGCAGGCCGCTGGTGGGGCAGCGGGCAACGATGGAAAAGGTCACGCAGGCACCTCCGGCTTCACACGCTCAGATGTCTTAGCACGCGCTGGCGGGCGTCCGGGTCGGTGGCGGCGCCGGTCTCGGCGATCTCGCCGCGGTCGAGCACCGCCCAGCGGTCGGCCACCGCCAGCGCGAAGGGCAGATGCTGCTCGACCAGCAGCAAGGTGGTGCCGTGGCGGTCGCGCGCGCTGCGGATGACGCCGGCGAGCCGGTCGATGACCGAGGGCTGCAGGCCTTCGGTGATCTCGTCCACCAGCAGCAGCTTCGCCCCCGTCGCCAGCGAGCGGGCCATCAGCAGCATCTTCTGCTCGCCGCCCGACAGCGTGCCGGCACGCTGCTTCAGCCGCTGCAGCAGGAAGGGGAAGGAGGCTTCCACCTCGGCCAGCGCCGCCTCGAAATCCGGGCGCCGCACCGCGAGGCGCAGATTTTCCTCCACGCTCATGTCCTGGAACAGCGCCTTTTCCTGCGCGACATAGCCGACGCCGAGGCGGGCGACGCGGTGCGGGGAGAGCCGCGTTGCCTCCGCCCCGCCGATGGCCACGCTGCCGGTCATTTTCGGCAGGAAGCCCATCACCGCCTTGAGCAGGGTCGACTTGCCCATGCCGTTCTTGCCCAGAACGGCGAGGATTTCGCCGGGGGCGATGGCAAGGCTCACCTCGCGCAGCACCACCGCGCCGGCATAGCCGCTGGAGAGGTTATCGACGGAAAGCGCGTTCATGCCGGCATCTCCTGTGCGGGGGGCGCTGCCGTCTCGTGGTCGATGCCGGCATGGCCGGAACCGGCATAGACCTGCTTGACCAGTTCGGACGCCACCACCTCGGCCACCGAGCCGTCCAGAACGATGCGGCCCTGGTGCAGCACGATGACCCGCGAGGAGATTTCCCGCACGAAATCGAGATCGTGCTCCACCAGCAGCACGCACAGGCCCTGCTTGCGGGTCAGATCGGTGAGGATGGCGCCGATCTGCATGCGCTCGGTCTTGGTGAGGCCGGCGGTCGGCTCGTCCAGCAGCAGCACGCGCGGCTCCAGCGCCAGCACCATGGAGAGTTCCAGCGCCTGCTTCATGCCGTGCGAGAGCAGATGCGCGGGCGTGGAAAGCTGCTGGTCGAGCCCGGTGGTCGCCAGAACGTGCATCGCCGCTTCCGGCAAGGGCAGCTCCTGCGCGCGGCGCCAGAGCGAGGGCCTGGCGTGGCGCACGCGGGCGATCTGCAGGCATTGCGCGACGGTGAGCGTCTCGAACACATTGGCCATCTGGAACTTGCGCCCGACGCCGAGCGCCACGCAGGCCTCCGGCGGCTTGCGGCCGATATCATAGCCATTGACCATGATGGAGCCGGCGGAGCGCTCGGCACCGTCGGCGATGCAGCGCATCAGCGTGGTCTTGCCGGCGCCATTGGGCCCGACGAGGCTGACGAGTTCGCCGGGGCGCGCCTCGAAGTCGATGCCTTCCAGCACGGTGAGGCTGCCGAAGCGCTTGACCACGCCGGCCACGGCGAGCGCCGGCCCCTCGCCGGGCGCTACCCCTTGCGTGTCCGCCGCGTCGAGCGTCGAAAGCGTGACGGAGACCGCCGGCCTCGCCGTGCGCGGGCGGATGAGGCCGAGCAGCTTGCGCGGGGCATCGAACACCACCGGCAGCAGGCCGCGCGGAAAGGCGACGATGACCAGCACGAACAGCGTGCCGATGATGAGCTGCCAGACGAAGGGATAGTCGCCGGCGAGCTGCGCGCTCTCGTAATCCACGATCAGCGCGCCGAACACCGGGCCGAGCAGCGTGCCGCGCCCGCCGAGCGCGGTCCAGATCACCAGCTCGGTGCCGAACACGAAGCCGGCGAGCTCGGGCGCCACCACCATGGCATAGCCGGCATAGATATAGCCGGCGACCGCCGCGATGGCGGCGCAGACGAGATAGACGAGGATCTTCAGCCGCGACGTGTCGAGGCCGAGATATTTGCAGCGTTGCTCGTTCTCGCGCACCGCCACCAGCAGCCGGCCGGCGTCGCTCTTGACGAAGATGTAGGCCAGCGTCGTCACCCCGACGAGGAAGCTGCCCGACAGCCAGAACCACGCCTCCATCGACAGGTCGAAGCTCATGAAGCCGGACAGCCCGCTCGACGAGCCGGTGAAGGTGCCGCCGGAATAGAGCAACTGCGTCGCCACGATGGGCAGCACCAGCGTGATGACCGAGGCGTAGAGCGCCGAGGCGCCGTGCCAGAAGGCCAGCCAGCCGACGATGGCGGCGACCAGCAGCGCCCCGCCGACACCGAGCCCCAGCGCCAGAAACGCGTTGGAGGTGGAGAAGTCCATATGGGTGAAGACGAGGCCGGCGGCATAGGCGCCGCAGGCGAAGAACACCGACTGGCCGAAGGTGAGGATGCCGAGAAAGCCCCACAGCAGGTCCACCGTCAGCGCCACCGCCGCGTACAGCAGCGAGCGGGTGAGCACGTTGACCGAATAGGTGTCGAGCACAGAGGGCCCGGCGAAGATCGCCGCCAGCGCGAGCAGGGAAACGGCGAGGATGAGGGAAAGGCGGCGCGCTTCAGTCACGGGCGAACCCCTGCGGGCGGATGCGCAGAATGATGGCGGCAAGAACAGCGATGGTGAGCCCTCCGAGGACCGGGCTGAAATGGGTGGCGACCAGCACCTGCGCGCCGCCCAGCACCAGGCAGGCGAAGAGCAGGCTGACCAGCGAGGCGCCCGACACCAGCACCAGCATGAAGGCGTTGACCAGCCAGGGAACGCCCATGCCGGGATCGACGCTCGACAGCGGCGTGATGAGCGCGCCGGCGACCCCGGCCAGCGCCGAGCCGAGGGTGAAGGTGAGGAAGCGCACGAGGCCGCTATTGATGCCCAGCCCGCGCGCCAGATCCTCGTTCATGATGACCGCGCGCGTCTCCAGCCCCAGCCTGGTGCCCTGCAGCAGCGCGGTGAGGGCGATGCCGAGTACGGCGGCGATGCCGACAAGGGCGAGGCGGTAGGCGGAATAGCTCTCGCCGAACAGATCGAGCGTGCCGTTCAGCGGCGATTGCGCGAACTGCACGCCGCGCCCGAAGGCGATGGTGATGAGCTGGCCGATGATGATGGACAGCCCCCAGGTGGCGAGGATGGCGTCCAGCGGGCGGTTATAGAGCGGGCGCACCACGAAGCGCTCGATCGCCATGCCGACCACGCCGCCGAACAGGGCGGCGGCAGGAATGGCGAGCCAGGGGTTGAGCCCGGCCTGGGTGGTGAGGAGAGCGGCATAGCCGCCCAGCGTCATCAGCCCGCCATGGGCGAAATTGATGATCTTCATGACGCCGAACACGAGCAGCAGCCCGGTCGCCACCGCATACAGGATGGCGGCGGTCGTCACGATGTCCAGCGTCTGGCCGATCATGCGAGGGTCCTTCGGGTTGGAGGCACGTTGGGTCGAGAAGGGTCGGTCCGAAAGCACATCATCTCGAGGTGCGCGCAGCACGCGTCGAAGGATGTCGGAAGAGAGCCGCCTGCGTGTGAACATCCCTCAAAGCCCGGCGGGGCCGGGCACCTCAGGATGAACTTGCGCCTTATTGGCAAGGCGCGGGCCATCCGCGTCGTGGACGTGGCAAGGGGCAGCGGCGGGCCAGACACGGAAGCCGCCGCCCCCGGCCGGCGCTTCGCGTCACCCTTCCTTTACAGAGGGGCGGACGCGTCGCACGGGGCGTCAGGCGAAAGAGCGTACGCTCACTTCAGCTTCGGGCACTGGTCGCCGGGATCGACGTCCTTGAAGGTGGACATGATGCCGACCGAGCCATCGGCCTTCACCTGGCCGAGATACATGGTGAGGGGCGCATGGCGCTGCTTGTTCATGACGATGGTGCCGCGCGGGCCTTCCACCGCGACCTCGGCCAGCGCCGGGATCACCTTGGCGGCGTCGGTCGTGCCGGCCTTCTCCACCGCGGCCTTGTAGGCGTAGACGGCTTCATATTGCGGCACGGAGAGGTCGTTCGGGGTCTTCAGATCCTTGCCGAACTTCTTTTCCATCGCGGCGAGGAAGGCCTTGTTGGCCGGGGTGTCGATATTGGTGAAGTAGGAGCCGGCGATGTAGATGCCCTCGGCATCCGGGCCCATGGACTTGGCGGTGCCTTCATCCACGGCGAGGTTGCCATAGAGCGCCTTGATGCCCGCCGCGCGCAGCTGCTTGGTCAGCGTCACATTCGGCGCGCCGCCGGCGGTAGAGGTGATGATGGCGTCCGGGTTGGCGGCCTTCACCTTGGAAAGGATGGCGGTCCAGTCGGTGGCGTCCATCGGGGCGTATTCGTCGCCGACGATCTTGCCGCCGGTCTTCTCGATATAGTCCTTGGTGAAGGCCAGCATGCCGCGACCGAAGGCGTAGTCGGAGCCGATGAGGAAGTAGGTCTTGGCGCCTTCCTTGTTGAAGAAGTCGACAATCGGGGCGACCTGCTGGTCCGGCACCCAGGCATTCACGAACATATACGGGCTGCAGGAGCGCCCTTCATAGAACGAGGTGTAGATGTAGGGCACCTTGCCGCGATTGACGATCGGCAGGCCGGCATTGCGCGCCGCCGAGGTCTCCATCGAGATCAGCGCGTCGACCTTCTTCTGGAAGATCAGCGAATCGAAGGCCTTCTGCGCGCCGGCGGCACCCGAGGCATCGTCGGCGACTTCCAGCACCACCTTCTTGCCGAGGATGCCGCCCTTGGCGTTGATCTCCTCGACCGCCAGCTCGGCGGACTGCACGACGGAGGGGGCGACCACCGAATTGGCGCCGGACAGGCCGACGGGAATGCCGATGGTGACGGTGTCGGCGGCAAGCGCCGGCCCGGTGAGCAGGCCGGCGGCGAAGGCGCCGGCCATGAGCAGTGAAGTGCGTGACATTGGCTTTCTCCGGAAGGTTATGGACGTTTTTTCGGCGGTGAAGACGTGAGGCTCAGTACCAGCCTCGGGAAATGTCGGAGCCGAGCATCTCGGCATAGACATCGGTGCGCCGGTCGCGCAGCACCTGGTTGAAGTCGTTCCAGTTGCGGGCGCGGCGGGCGGCGCCGAGGTCGATCTCGGCCGAGACGATCTCCTCGCCATCGCGGCTCGCCGGGCCGGCGGCGGGCCAGCCGGTGTAGCTGATGATGAGGCTCTGCCCCTCGAAGGGCTGGCCGCGCTCGGTGCCGATACGGTCGGCGCAGGCGATGTAGAGCGAGTTGGAATGGGCGGCGGCCATGGCGAGGATGTTGGCCATCGCCTCGCGCCCTTCCGCCTGGCCGGGGATCGGCACCCAGTTGGTGGGCACGCACACGATGTCGGCGCCCTGCAGCGCCTGCAGCCGGTAGGTCTCGGGGAACCAGCCATCGTAGCAGATGGCGACGCCGATGCGCCCGAGCGGGGTCTGGAACACCGGGAAGCCGTTATTGCCGGGCTCGAAGAACAGGTTCTCGTTGCCCCACAGATGCATCTTGCGATAGGTGCCGATATGCCCTTCGGGGCCGATCACCACCGCGCTGTTATAGAGCGCGGTGCCCTCGCGCTCGGTGATGCCGGCGACGATGTGGAGGCCGCGCTCCCTGGCGATCTTCGCCCAGGCCACGCAGGTCGGCCCGTCGGGGATGGTCTCGGCCAGCGCGAAGGCCTCCTCGCGGGTCTCGAACACGTAGCCGGTATTGGCGAGTTCCGGCAGCACCAGCAGGGTGGCGCCGGCGTCGGCCGCCTTGCCGATGAGTTCGAGCGAATGCGCGACATTGGCGTTGGTGTCGCCAAAGCGCGGCTCCATCTGCAGGCAGGCCACGCGGACAAGGCTGGAACTCGGCATAGGGGCACACCTCTGCGCTCGCCGCGGCGGCCCGCGGCGTGAAAACAAAAAGCCCCCGGCAGTGCCTTTCGGCACCATCGAGGGCTGCATAGCCTGGATGTAAGGCGGCAACGCTGCCGCCGCGCTCATGAAGCGCTGCACCCATGGAAGCGCAGCGGCGGGGTCCTGTCAAGCATCAATGCACGGGATAAAGGCACGGACGCATTTGCCTAGCGGTTAGGCAGCAGGGCTTACTTGTCGGTATCGCCGTCGCGGTCGAGTTCCGCCAGCATCGCATGGGCGTTGATGATGGAGCCGGCGATGGTGCCGATGGGCACGCGCTTGGCCGTCGCCTGCTTGCGCAGGAACTGGTAGGCGTCGTCCTCGGAGAGGTTGCGCAGTCCCATCAGCAGCCGCGTCGCCTTTTCCACGTCGCGGCGGGTGCGCAGCGTGTCCTCCAGCTTGCCGATCTTGGCCAGCAGCCGCCCCTCATAGCCGCGCTGGGAAAGCGCCAGCACCAGGCTGGAGAGCACGCCGGAGGCGCGGATGGGGCGCACCAGCACGCCATGGGCGCTGGAATCCAGCAGCGCCTTCAGCACGGTGGGGTTCTCGTAGTCGACGATGGCGATATGGGCGATGGCGAGGTCCGCCATGCGCCAGGGCATCGAGCTCCTCGTGTCGCGGTCGAGCAGGAAGAACACCGCGTCGAGCGGCAGCGGAAGCTGCGGGGGCGGCGGCCACACCACCTGCACCTGGCAGCCGATGCGCTGCAGCTGGCGCACCAGATCGTCGCCATCCTGGTCGCGCGGGTGCACCACGGCGACGCGGGTGTTGCGCAGGTTCTGGATCAGCTGCGAGGCGCTCATGCAGGCGGCCCGCCGGGGTTTCTCGCGCCCTCACGCATGGTCGTAAATATGGTCGACGAGGTAGGGGTCGGGTTTCACCGGCGCCTTGGCCTCCCACACCACGTCGAACTCGCCATGCTCGTTCACCATGCCGATGCGCGGCAGCAGGTAGGTGTGGTTGTTATCGGGTCGACGCGGATGCGGCCCTGCGGTGCCTCGAACTCGGTGCCGAGCGCGGCGTCGACGAGACGCTGGGTGTCCAGCGACTTCGCGCGGGCAAGCGCGTCGGCAAAGAGGTGGATCTGGAAATAGGCGGCTTCCGCGTACATCGTCACCGCCGCATCGCGGCCGAAGCGGGCGCGGTAGGCGGCGACGAAGCGGTGATTGGCCGGCGTGTCGAGGCTGGAGAAATAGGGCGCCGAGGTGATGTGCCCGACGCACAGCTCCGGCCCGATGGCGCGGATTTCGCCCTCCGACATGGTGAGGCTGGCGATCGGCATGGTGCGCGGATCGAGCCCGGCCTCGCGGAAGATGCGGTAGAGCAGGTGGGCGCCCTGGCCGACGACGGTGGAAAACACCACCGAGGGCGCGCGCCGGCGGATATCCTCCACCACGCGGCGGATCTGGTCCTCGTGCGGCTGCTCCGGCACATAGGTTTCCGCCACCACCTCGCCGCCCTCGCGCGAGACGAGGTCGCGCATGATGCGATTGGATTCGCGGGGATAGATGTAGTCCGAGCCGACGAGGTAGAAGCGTGGCCCATAGGCGGCGAGCAGGTGCCGCGCCAGCTGCAGGCTGTTCTGGTTGGGCGCCGCGCCGGTGTAGATCACGTTCGGCGAGTACTCGAACCCCTCATAGAGCGAGGGGTACCAGAGCAGGGCGTTGCGCCGCTCCACCGTGGCGAGGATCGCCTTGCGGCAGGAGGAGGTGCAGCAGCCGAAAATGGTGCTGATGCCGTCCTCGGTCAGCAGCCGCTCGGCCGAACGGCGGTATAGCTCGGGGCTGGATTCCGGGTCGTAGCACACCGGCTCGATCAGCCGGCCGAGCACGCCGCCAGCGAGGTTGATTTCCTCGATGGCCAGCGCCGTGCCGCGAAAATGCTCGGTCTCCGGCTCGCGCATGTGCCCCTTGCGGGAGAACAGCACGCCCACCCGCCACAGCGCACCTGAGGCGCCCGACCCATTTTCTGCGCTGCCGAAAGCCGCCACCGCGCCAGCCCTGCCTGTTGTCGTCCTGCCTGCCGGAGTGTCCGACACCCCGGCCGCGTCCGTTTTGGCGCGCGGGCACGCAGCAGGTCAAGGGCACGCCGGCCCGCCCAGCGGCGCGGCAGGGTGCTGATATATCAGGCGGCTATTCTGTCAAAAATGACATTTAGACCATAGGTCAGCCAAGAACATCATCGCCAAGCGGGCGATATAGGCAGGGCTGCGTCCAGAATTGATCAGATGACGTGTCAAAAGCGTCATTATGTGAGTTGCGTTCGCCCGGCGGCATGGGATGGTGGAAAGCTGCGCCCTATTTCGCCTTGTCTCTCACCATCCGGCGATTTCTCATGGCGCCAAGAACTCGAATATTCGGGAACCGGAGAGCGCACATGTCCACATTCTTCCGTGCTGGCGTCGATCGTCGCAATTTCCTCAAGACCACGGCGGTGGCGGCCGGCGGCCTCGTCGCGATGCCCTATATTTCTACGGGCGCCCGGGCGGCCAAGCTCAAGACGGTGAATTTCAGCGAGGCGGTGCACAACCTCGGCTACATCAACCTCTATGTCGGCATGCATGACGGCATCTTCGAGAAGCACGGCCTCGACATGAAGGTATCGGCCGCCGGCGGCGACACCCAGACCTTCGCCGCGGTGCTCGGCGGTTCGGCCGATTTCGCCATCGGCGACGCCACCATGGCGCAGATCTCGCGCGAGAATGGCGGCCCCGGCGTGGTGGTCGGCACGGTGGTGCAGCGCGCGCATTATTTCGGCGTGTCGAAGACCATGGAGCCCTTCACCGACCCGAAGGACCTGAAGGGCAAGAAGGTCGTCACCTCGCCCGAGCCCAACACCAATTATTCCGTCACCAAGCGCATGGTCGAGCAGGCCGGGCTCAAGCTCGGCACCGACGTGATCATCGTGCCGGTGAGCCCGGGCACCGAGATCGGCGCCATGCTGGCGGGCCAGGCCGACATGGCGGTCGCCTACCAGCCGAGCGTCGCCGCCGCCGAGGCGCAGGGCTCCAAGGTGGTGTTCGACTTCTCGAACTATATCGGGCCGTTCTGCAACACCGGCATCATGGTGCTGCCCTCGACCATCGAGAAAGACCCGGAGATGGTGCAGGCGCTGGTGACGGCCTTCGAGGAAGCCTCGCGCAAGACCTATGCCGACCCGGCCTTCTCCAAGAAGGTGGCGCGGCTCGAATTCCCCGATTTGCCGGGCGAGGTGGTCGACAAGGCGATCGATGCCGAGCTGAAATATCTCATCCCGGCGCAGTCGGTCGTCACCAAGCCCGACCAGTGGAAGAACCTGATGGACATGCAGATCTACCTCGGCAACATCAAGGGCACGGTGAGCTTCGACCAGATCATCGACAACTCCTTCGCCGAGAAGGCGGTCAAGCAGCTCGGGTGAGCACAGTGGTTGCGTCCGCCATGGCGGCAAAGGCGGGGGCACCGGCGGCAGCCGGCGCCCCGCCACTCATTGTCGAGCATGTGGCCAAGAGCTTCGATGCCGCCGGCCGGGTCGTGCCGGTCATCGGCGACCTCAGCCTGACGCTGAACGAGGGCGAGATCGTCGCCATTGTCGGCCCCTCGGGCTGCGGCAAGACCACGCTGCTCAACACGCTGTGCGGCCTCATCGCGCCCGATTCCGGCCGGGTGAGCTGGTTCGGCAAGCCGATGGCCGGCCAGCCCGCCGGCGTCGGCTACATGCTGCAGAAGGACCTGCTGCTGCCCTGGCGCACGGCGCTGCGCAACGTCATGCTCGGCCTGGAGATACGCGGCGTGCCGCTCTCCGAGGCCGAGGAGCGCAGCCATGTGATGCTCGACCAGCTCGGCCTGCACGGCTTCGCCGAGCACTACCCCACCACGCTGTCGGGCGGCATGCGCCAGCGCGTGGCGCTCGCCCGCACGCTGGTGAACGAGCCGGACGTGCTGCTGCTCGACGAGCCCTTCGCCGCGCTCGATTTCCAGACCAAGCTGCTGATCGAGAGCGACACCGCCAAGCTGGTACGCGAGAGCCGGCGCTCGGTGCTGCTCATCACCCACGACATCGAGGAAGCGGTCTCGATCGCCGACCGCGTCATCGTGCTGACCAAGCGGCCGACGCGGGTGAAGGCGACCTATGACATCGCGCTGGGCACCGAGCGCACCGACATGATCGCCGCCCGCGAGAGCGCCGGCTTCGTCGACTATGTCCGGCGCATCTGGGCCGATCTCGACGTGACGCGGAACCAGGAGTAACGGCATGCACGGTTCCGCCAGCCCCACCCTCTTCGCCCCGACGCAGGACGCCGCCGCTGCCGCGCGCCTCGCCGCGCACCGGCGCGCCAGGCTGCGCGCCACATCGCTCGTGGTGGCGAGCCAGGTCGCCGTGCTCGCCGCCTTCATCGCCTTCTGGGAATACATGACCGCCTTCGACAAGCAGGCGGCGTTCATGTTCGGCTCGCCTTCCGCCATTGCCGGCTTCCTTCTGACCATGGCGCGCGACGGCAGCCTGTGGCGCGACACCTATGTGACCGGCGTCGAAACGCTGCTCGGCTTTCTGGTCGGCAACGTCATCGGCACGCTGGTCGGCCTGTCGCTGTGGTATTCGCGCTTCGTCTCGCGGGTCATCGAGCCCTTCGTCATCGCGCTCGGCTCGATCCCGATCATCGCGCTGGCGCCGATCATCATCATCTGGTTCGGCACCGGGCTGACCTCGAAGATCGCTATGTCGACTCTCTCGGTGGTGATCGTGGCGCTGGTGACGTCCTACAAGGGCGCGGTGGGCGTGGACGAGGACCAGATCAACCTGATGCGCACGCTCGGCGCCTCGAAGTTCCAGATCTTCCGCAAGCTGGTGGTGCCGGCGTCGCTGACCGACATCTTCGCCGGGCTGCGGCTCACCGTGGGCTTCGCGCTGATCGGCGCCATCGTCGGCGAGTTCATGTCGTCTTCGGAAGGGCTCGGCCACGCCATCTTCAAGGCCGGCTCGCTCTACATCATCCCCAAGGTCTTCGCCGCGCTGGTCGCCACCATCGCGCTCGCCCTCGTCCTCACCTTCATCGTCGGCAAGGTGGAAAAGCTGCTCATGCCCTGGCGTCGCCTGGGCTGAACGCCGCTCCGCCTTTCCGCGTTTCAGTGCCCAATGGAGTGACCATGAACCAGCGTGTCAGCAAAGCCGGCAATATCAAATACGCCCTGTCGGCCAATGATGCCTTCGTCGCTGCCGTCGCGCCCGGCGAGACCTTCGTCGTCGAATGCGCCATCAACGCCAATGACGGCACCATCCGCCATCTCGGCCAGCAGCTGACCGAAGCCGATGTCGACCTGCCCTTCGTCAATGGCGCGACCGGGCCGATCGAGGTGAAGGGCGCCAAGCGCGGCGACATGCTGACGCTGGAAGTCATCGGCATGGAGCTCGACACGCTCGGCTTCACCGCCTTGTGGCCGGGGATCGGCATGTTTCCGGACTGGGTACGGCAGAAGGAATTCGGCCACCTCACCCGTGTCGTCGAGGTGAAGGACGGCATCGTTCACTGGAGCGACAAGGTGAAGCTGCCGGTGCGCCCGATGATCGGCGTCGCCGGCGTGGCGCCCGTGCATGGCGGCGTGCTCACCGTCGACAACGGCACGCATGGCGGCAATCTCGACGTGCAGGAAATCACCCCCGGCAACAGCGTGATGTTCCGGGTGAACCATGACGGCGCCCACCTGTTCCTGGGCGATTGCCACGCGCTGCAGGGCGATGGCGAGGCCAATGGCATGGGCGCCATCGAAATCGGCGCCACGCTCACCGTGCGGGTGACGCTGACGGAGGCGCCGAAGCGACTCAACCATCCGCGCATCGAGACGCCGACGCATATCTGCACGCTCGGCTGCGCCCGCCCGCTGGAAGACGCGATGCGGATCGCCTTCCAGGAAATGATCTACTGGCTGGAGGACGAGTACGGCATCCCGGCGGCGGAAGGCTACATGCTGCTCGGCCAGATCGCCGAGGCCCGCTGCACGCAGGTGGTGAACCCGAAATACACCTATATCTGCAAGGTCGACAAAGCCCTGCTCGCCCAGTTCGCCTCCTGACGGCACCGGCACCGGCGCCGGCGGGCGTACCGCCGGCGCGCCTCAGCGCGTTCCGTTGGCGGCGCCGGGAAAGGCGACGACGTTCTCCTCGCGCCGCGCCATTCCGCCGGCGATCTCGACCAGCTGCTGCGGGGTGAACGGCTTGCCGATCACCGGCGCGTGCGCGAAGGCGGCGGGAAGGCTCTCGCGGCCATAGCCGCTGACGAAGGCGAACGGCACCGACCGACGGGTCAACGCCGCCGCGACGGCATCGACCGGCTTGCCGTGCAGGTTGCCGTCGAGCAGTGCCGCATGGAAGGCGGCGGTCTCAATCATCTCCAGAGCCTCCTCGACGGTGCGCGCGGGTCCGCACACCGTGGCGCCGGCATCTTCCAGAACCGCGATGAGTTCGAGGGCGACGAGGGCTTCGTCCTCGACCACCAGGATGCGGCAGCCATCAAGGGCCTGTGCCTCGCGCGCCGCCAGCGCGGGCGCCGCCGTCGCCGGCGCGCGGCTTGCCATTTCCGCCATCGGCTCCTGCGCGCGGTCGAGGCGCATGAGCAGGTTCCACTCCACCCCGTCGCTGCGATAGGAAACGGCGGCGGTGCCGCCATCGGATTTCATGCTGCTGTCGATGAGGGTGGAGCCGAAGCCGCGCTTCACCGGCGTCTGCACGGGCGGCCCGCCGCTCTCCTTCCAGCGAAGCCGCAACTGCTCGCCTTCCACCGACCAGTCGAGCGCCACCCGCCCGCTCGCCTGCGAGAAGGCGCCATATTTCAGCGCGTTGGTGGCCAGCTCGTGCAGGATCAGCGCCAGGCGCAGCGAGGGCTGCGGCTGCAGCTGCACGCGCGGGCCGGCGGCCTCCAGGCGGGAGGGATCGATCGTGCCGAGCCGCAGCTGGTCCTGCACGAGGTCCATGAGGTCGGCGCCCTGCCAGGTCCGGTCGCTCAGCATGCCATGGGCGCGAGCCAGCGCCTGGATGCGGCCGGAGAAGGTGGCGGAGAACTGGTCGGGGTTGCGGGTGTAGCGCAGCGTCTGCGTGGCGATCGCCTGCACGCTGGCAAGGGTGTTCTTCACCCGGTGGTTCAACTCGCCGATCAGCAGCGTCTGGGTTTCCTCGGCGCGGCGGCGCCCGGTGATGTCGAGGATCTGCACGCTGAGCGACACCGGCGCGCCGTCCGGCCGGCGCAGCACCGAGCTGTACCATTCGCAGTCCAGCATCGAACCGTCGCGGGTGCGGCAGCGCACCGTGTCGTGCCCGCGCTCATGCGAGGCATCGGCCATGGAGGCGGCGAACAGCTCCACCAGTTCGGCGATGCAGGCATCGGGCAGCCAGCCGAGATCGGCGAGGTGATGACCGGTCATCTCGGCCGCCGTCCAGCCGAACATGCGCTCGGCGCCCTTCGACCAGCCGAGGAGACGCATCTCCGGGTCGAACTCGACGATGGCGAGCGGCGAATTGTCGGTATGCGCCCGAAGCCGGTCGAGCGCGCCCCGCAGTTCCGCCGCGGCATTGGCCAGCGCGTCCTTCTGCTGCGCCAGCTGCTCGTGCTGGCGGGCAATGGAGAAGAACACCTCCGCCTTGCTCTTGAGGATCAGCGGATCGATCGGCTTGTAGATGAAATCGACGGCACCGGCCTCGTAGCCCTTGAAGCGGCGGCCCTCGTCGGTGGCGGCGGCGGTGACGAAGATGATCGGCACGCGGCGGGTGCGCTCCGTGCCGCGCATCATTTCCGCGACCTCGAAGCCGTCCATGTCCGGCATCTGCACGTCGAGCAGAGCGAGCGCGAAATCATGCTCCAGCAGCAATTCCAGCGCCTCGACGCCGGAGCGGGCCTTGTACAGCGCCAGCCCGTCCCGGCGCAGCAGGGCCTCCAGCGCGCGCAGATTTTCGTCGATGTCGTCGACCAGCAGGAACTTGATCGGCTCAGGCGACCCCATGGCGTGCCTCCCTGTGAGGAACGGTGGCCAGCCGGCGATAGATGCGTTCGCCGGCGGCGAAGGTGGAGAAGGCGTCGGCATGCTGCGAGAACCGCAGGCTCTCATTCATGCCCAGCCCCAGAAAGCCGCCGCGCGTCAGCGACTCCCGGAACAGCCCCAATGCCCGGTCCTGCAAGGTCGAATCGAAATAGATCAGGACGTTGCGGCAGGAAATGAGGTGCATTTCGGAGAACACCTCGTCGGAGGCGAGGCTGTGTTCGGCGAACACGGTGCGCGCCCGCAGCGACTTGTCGAACGCCGCCGCGCCATAGGCCGCCGTGTAATAGTCCGACAGCGAGGAGTGCCCGCCCGCCTTGCGGTGGTTCTCGGTGAACAGGGGGATGCGGTCGAGATCGTAAATGCCGATCTCCGCCCGGGCCAGCGCCACCGGATTGATCTCGGTGGCGTAGAACATGGTGCGCGCCTCCAGCCCTTCCTCGCGGAACAGGATGGCGAGCGAGTAAAGCTCCTCGCCGGCGCTGCACCCCGCCACCCACACCTTGAGCGAGGGGAAGGTGCGCAGGTGCGGGATCACCTCCTCGCGCAGCGCGCGGAAATAGGCGGGATCGCGGAACATCTCGCTCACCTGCACGGTGAGGCACTCGATCATCGTCGGCAGAAGCTCGGGCTCGCGCAGCAGGCGCGCCTGCACATGCGAAAGCGTCTCGCAGTGCAGGCGCTGGCGCAGCAGCTCCGCCCGCCGGCTGAGCGAGGAGCGGGAATAGGAGCGAAAATCATAGTGGTAGCGGCGATGGATCGCCTCGATCAGCAGGTCGAGCTCGATCTTCTCGCTCACGCCAGGCACGCCGGTCATCGGGGCATCCACACCCGGGCGAGGGAGAGCAGCTTGTCGACGTCCAGCGGCTTGGCGAGATAGTCGTTGGCCCCGGCCGCCAGGCACTGATCCTGGTCGTCCGCCATGGCCTTGGCGGTGAGCATGATGATGGGCAGGCCCTGCCAGTCCTCGCGCCGCCGAATTTCCCGTGTGGCGGCGAGGCCGTCCATCTCCGGCATCATCACGTCCATCAGCACGAGGTCGACCGGCGGGTGGCCCTCGGCCTTCTCCAGCACATCGAGTGCCTCGCGGCCGTTGCGGGCGATGGTCACCTTGGCGCCGTGCGGCTCGAAGATGCTGGTCAGAGCGAAGACGTTGCGCACATCGTCCTCCACCACGAGGATGCGGCGGCCTTCGAGGCGGGCATCGCGGTTGAGCGAGGTGGCGAGCAGCTTCTGCTGCTGCATCGGCAGGTCGGACACCACCTGGTGCAGGAACAGCGTCACCTCGTCGATCAGCCTCTCGGGCGATTTGGCGCCCTTGATGATGATGGACTTAGAATAGCGGCGCAGGCGCAGTTCCTCGGCATCCGTCAGCTGGCGGGCCGTGTAGACGATGACCGGCGGGAACGCCGCCGCCTCATTGTCGGCCAGCCGGCTGAGCAGGTCGAAGCCGGTGGCGTCCGGCAGCGTCATGTCGAGAACCATGCAGTCGAAGGTCTCGCTTTCCAGCTTGGCCAGAGCGGCGGCAGCCGTGGCGCAGCCGACGGTTTCGACCTCCTTGGCCGAGAGAAGCTCGCTCAGGCCGCGCAGCTGGGTGGGGTCGTCCTCGACGATGAGGATGCGCCGCAACTGCCGGGCCATGCGGTCTTCCAGCCGCTCCAGCGCCTGCGCCAGCGCGTCGCGCTTCACCGGCTTCATGATGAAGCTGACCGCGCCATAGGCCATGGCGGTCTGCTCGTAATCATTCGCCGACACGACATGCACCGGGATGTGGCGGGTGCGGGGGTCGTGCTTCATGCGGTCGAGCACGGTGAGGCCGGAATGGTCCGGCAGCCCCATGTCGAGGATGACCGCATGCGGCAGATATTGCCGCGCCGCGATCGCCCCGTCATCGGCGGTCGTGGTGACGATGCACTTGAAGCCAAGCTCGTGGGTGAGGTCGAGCAGGATGCGGGCAAAGGCGAGGTCGTCCTCCACCACCAATATGGTGCGCGAATCCGCCGTCAGATGGGCGCGGTCGTCCTCGATGCCGCTCGGCAGCCGGGCCGAAAGGCCCAGATCGGGCGCGGTGCCGCCGGCGTCCGGCGCACGGCTTTCCACCCGCTGCGGGGCGGGGCTTCGCCGGCCGGAACGGGTCGGCGGCAGAGGGCCGCCGCTGGCGCTGTCGACGACGATTCCGGCGAAGCGCTTGGGCACCACGAGGCTGAAGGTGCTGCCTTCCCCAAGGCGGCTTTCCAGCCGGATCTCGCCGCCCAGCAGGCTGGTCAGCTCGCGCGAAATGGACAGGCCGAGACCGGTGCCGCCATAGCGGCGGTCGATGGTGCCGTCGGCCTGACGGAAGGCTTCGAAGATCGCCTCCTGCTGCTCCTCGGCGATGCCGATGCCGGAATCGCGCACCGAGAACACGATCCGGTCGTCGGCCTCGGCATGGACACCCAGAACCACCTCGCCCTCGGCGGTGAACTTCACGGCATTGGAGAGGAAGTTCTTGAGCACCTGCTCCAGCCGCTGCGGGTCGCTCTCCAGCACGTCGGTCACGCCCGGCCCGATCTCGGCGCGCAGGCCGACGCCCTTCTGCGCCGCCTGCGGCTCGAAGCTCTTGACGAGCTTCTGCGCCAGCGGTCCGATCTCGACCTGCTGCGGCTTCAGCTCCAGCTTGCCCGCCTCGATCTTCGACAGGTCGAGAATGTCGTTGATGAGGGTGAGCAGATCATTGCCCGAGGTCTCGATCATCTGGGCATAGCTGACCTGGTCTTCCGTCAGGTTGCCGACCCGGTTCTCGCCGAGCAGCCGCGCCATGATGAGCAGCGCGTTGAGCGGCGTGCGCAGCTCGTGCGACATGTTGGCGAGGAATTCGGACTTGTAGCGGCTGGCGGCGGCGAGGTCGTTCGCCCGCTCCTTCAGGGTTCCCTGCGTGCGGGCGAGATCGTCGCGCTGGGCCTCGAGAAGCTGGGTCTGCTCCTCGAGCTGGGCGTTGAACTCCTCGAGATCGGCCTGCTGCAGCTCCAGCCGGCGCTGCGATTCCTGCAGCCGCTGGCTCTGTTCGCTGAGCTCCTCATTGGCCGAAGCCAGTTCCTCGCCATGGGCGCGCAGCTCCTCCGCCTGCCGGCGGGTTTCTTCCAGCAGTTCCTCCAGCCGGGTGCGGTACTGCGCCGAGCGCAGCGCCACACCGACGGCGCTCGCGGTGCGCTCCAGGAATTCCAGCGCCTGCGGGTCGGGTTTGCGGCGGAAGCCGAGTTCGAGGACGCCATTGACCTCGTCATCCTCGCGCGTCGGGGTCAGCAGCAGCCAGTCCGGCTTGGCCCGGCCCAGCGAGGTGCCGAAATACAGATAGCCCTCCGGCACGTGGTCGACGGTGACGCTGCGATTGCTGGCGATCACCTGGCCGACCAGGCCGTCGCCGCGCCGGATGCGGGCCGGCACCGGCGCGTCGGCCGGCACCCCGTAGCTGGCGGCGCGGGCGAAGGAATCGCCGTCGCGGACATAGAAGGTCGCGGCCTGCGCGCCCAGCCGCTCGGCGAGGAAGGCGAGGACCCGATCACCCAGCTCCTCGCTGGAGAGGTCGCCCATCATTCGCCGGGAGAGGTCGACCTGCGCCGTCCGTATCCATTCCTCGCGGCGTACCGCCAGCTTGTTGCGGATGAAGAAATAGCCGGTGGCCGCCAGGATCCACACGGTGGCGGTGCCCATCGACCGGTTGAGCAGCGCGAGGCTCGGGTCGATGCCGGGACGATCCACCATGAAGCCGGCGACGATGACGCCGGTGACGATGGCCGCCGTGAACAAAGGCACCTGCGGGCGCCACGCCAGATAGGCGAGCACGATGGGAATGAAATAGGTGACCCAGACGGCGACGCCCAGCGGCACGGAGAGATCCGCGGCGAAGACGAGCGCGGTGAACACCGCAAGAATGGCATAGAGAAGGATCGGCTTCTCTCCGAGCGCCCTGAACCGCACGCCGCCGATACTCCCCACAAGATATTACCCGAAACGGTGCCCGGACACTTCCGCCGCGCGGCGACCGCCGCACACGGCATTCGTCCGGCGCGCATAAACGTGCGGGAGGCCGGAAGGTTCCCGCACGTTTGGAAAAAAATCCGGCCCCGTGCAGCGCGGTCAGGCCGGGATACGGGCTTCCTCGGCGAACTGGGTCTCCACCATCCGCGCATAGAGGCCGCCCGCCCGCAGCAGGTCGGCATGCTTGCCCTGCTCGGCGACGCCGGCCCGCGTCACCACGATGATGCGGTCGGCGGTGCGCACGGTCGACAGGCGGTGGGCGATGACGAGGGTGGTCCGCCCTTGCGAAAGCGCCGCCAGCGCGCGCTGGATCTGCCACTCAGTCTCGCTGTCGAGCGCCGAGGTGGCCTCGTCGAGAATGAGGATCGGCGGGTCCTTGAGGAACATGCGGGCAATGGCGAGCCGTTGCTTCTGGCCGCCCGAGAGCTTCACCCCGCGCTCGCCGATCACGGTGTCGAGGCCGAGCGGCAGCCCGGCGATCACCTCGTCGAGCTGGGCGCGGTGGGCGGCCTCGACAATGGCGGCCTCCTCGGCGTCCAGCCGGCCATAGGCGATGTTCTCCCGGATGGTGCCGCTGAACAGGAACACGTCCTGCTGCACGATGCCGATGTTCCGGCGCAGCGATTCGAGGCTCACATCGCGAATATCGTGCCCGTCTATGGTGATGCGACCCCCGCCCACCTCGTAGAAGCGCGGCAGCAGCGAGCAGATGGTGGTCTTTCCCGCGCCGGAAGGGCCGACAAAGGCGACGCTCTCGCCGGGACGGATGTCGAGATCGATGCCGTTCAGCACCGGGGGTGCGTTGCCATAGGCGAAGCGCACGCCCTCATAGCGGATGGCGCCCGTCACATCGGCCAGCGCGATCGCGCCCGGCCGGTCGGCCACATCCGGCCGCGTGGCGAGGAAATCGAGATAGGAGCGCAGCCCGGCGATCCCCTTGGGGTAGACTTCCATTACCGCCGCGATCTTCTCCAGCGGACGGAAGAACACGCCGACCAGCAGCAGGAAGCCGACAAAGCCGCCATTGCTGAGCTCGCCGCGCAGCACGAACCAGGTGCCCGCCAGCATGATGACCACCTGGGTCAGGCGCATGCCGAGATAGCTGAGCGAGGCGTTCGCGGCCAGCAGCCGGTAGGCCTCGAGCTTGGTGGAGCGGTAGCTGTCATTCTCCACCGCGAAGAGCCGGCTCTCATGCGCCTCGTTGGCGAAGGACTGCACCACGCGGATGCCGCCGATATTCTCCTCGATGCGGGCGTTGAACGCGCCGACCCGGCCGAACAGCGCCCGGAAATTCTCCGTCATCCGCCGCCCGTAGCGGGTGGTGATGAGCGCGCTGGCGGGAACGATGATGGCGGTGAGAACCGCCAGCTCGACATTCACGCTCAGCATCACGGCGAAGGCGCCGATAAAGGTCATCACCGCGATGAACACATCCTCGGGGCCGTGATGGGCGACCTCGCCGATCTCCTCCAGATCCTTGGTGAGCCGGGCCACCAGATGCCCGGTCTTGTGGTTGTCGAAGAAGGAGAAGGACAGCTTCTGCACATGGTCGAAGGCGCGCCGGCGCATCTCGGTCTCGATATTGATGCCGAGCATGTGCCCCCAATAGGTGACCACCGCCATCAGGCCCGCATTCAGCAGATAGATCGCCAGAAGGCCGATGGCTGCCCAGACGATGAGGTGCCAGTCCTGCCCCGGCAGCAGATGGTCGATGAACAGCTTCACCGCGAGCGGGAAGCCCAGCTCCAGCAGGCCGGACAGCACCGCGCAGGAAAAATCGAGGACAAACAGCCCCTTATAGGGGGCGTAATAGGCGAGGAAGGGCCGGATGAGCTTCATGATGGATCGCTTATAGCGGCCTCAATCGGCCAGATCGATACCCGGATGGCCACGTCGCCAATAGGCGGCGATGGCGCACCGGCACTTGGCGAGGCCGCGCTCCCGGGTCATGTGCCGGCGGAGCGCCCGCGCCGTCTGCTGCTCGCAGCCGGCGAAGACGTGGAGGTCGTCGCCGGGCGGCAGGTCGAGGCCGCGCACCGCTTGCTCCAGCAGGTCACCGGTGCCCGGCGCGGCGCCGTTGCGGTGGAGCCATTGCACGTCGAGGCGCGCGGCGGAAGGCAAAGGCTGGTGCTCACGTACATCCGCCACTTCCAGCCGGATGAACGCCTCGGCGTCCGCCGGCAGCGCCGCCACCATGCGGGCGATCGCCGGCAGGGCCGTCTCGTCGCCGGCGAGGACGTAGCGGCGGGCGGGTGGCAGGCCGGCGCCGCCGGGGCCGAGCAGGCCGACGCGGTCACCCGGACGCGCCCGGCGCGCCCAGTCGGCGCCCGGCGTGGCGGCACCCGCGTGCTGCACCACGTCGATGGCGATCTCGCCACGGGCGATGTCGACCTCCCGCACGGTGTAGACGCGGGGAACCAGCGCGTCCGCCCCCGCCGGCCACACCGTGCGCCCATCGGCGGCGGCGTGCGGCCAGGTTGGCGCGCGGCGTTGCGGGGGAATGAGCACCCGCACATGCAGGCCGTCGCCGGCATAATGCGCCGCGTCTCCGGCCAGAACCACCCGCCGCATCAGCGGGGTGAGCTGGCGGGCGCAGGCGACGCGCATCTCGCGGAAATAAGGCAGGGCAGGATTGCCGGCGCCATGTCCCTGCCAGGCGAAAAGCGGCACGGGCCGGGACGCGGCGGCGTGGATATGTTCGGCCATCTGCATCTTCAGTACCGAGAGCCCATTCTCGGTCGCGCTGCGGGCGCGCAAGGCGAGATGGCCGGATGTCTCCACGGTGAGATCGACATCGCCGCACCAGTTCTCCATGCGGGCGGCGTCCGGGCTGCGCCGGCGCAGCGCCTGCGGTTCGAGCCGGTCGCACACGCGAGCCAGCAGTTCCGCGGGAGCGTTGCAGGCGATGGAAGCGTGCGCGGTGAAAGAGTCAGCCATGCCGGCTTCCTCCCCGTTGAAGCAGCCAGATGAGGTAGGGGCCGCCGACCAGCGCCGCGAGCAGGCCGGTGGGCAGCTGATAGGGAAAGGCGAGGGTGCGGGCGAGCCAGTCGGCGAGGAGCATGAGGAGCGCCCCGATCAAGGCGGAGGAAAAAACGAAGGTTCTTCCGTCGGTTAGGCCGGTCAGGCGGGCGAGGTGGGGACCGATCAGGCCGATGAGGCTCAGCGGGCCGACGAAGAACGCCGCTACCCCGGTCATGATCGCGGCCAGCAGGGTGAGCAGCACCTGGCTGGCGACCACCGGCACGCCGAGCGAGCCGCTCACCGCCGGGCCCAGCGGCAGGAGGTTCAACCAGCGATGGGTGAGAACGATAGGCAGCATGAGGACCAGTGCGCAGGCCGCGAGAATCCAAGCTTCGGCGACGCCGACCGTGTCGGTGGAACCGGACATCCAGGCCAGCAGCCGGAAGCTGCCCGGCCCGCCGGCCGCGAACACGGCGGAGAGGATGGCAAGGCCCATGCAGCTGAGTGCGATGCCCGACAGCAGCAGCTTCTCCGCGCCGAACCCGGTCAGCGCCGCCATGGCCAGCACCAGCAGCAGCGCGCCGAGGGCGCCGCCGGCGCTGGCCCCGAGCAGGAGGGCGGTGCCGGGCTCGGGAACCAGCAGGAGAGCCGCCGCGAGACCGACGCCCGCGCCCGCGCTCACCCCCAGCACCTCCGGCCCGGCCAGCGGATTGCCGGTGAGCCGCTGCATGATGGCGCCCGCCGCGCCGAGGAGGCCGCCCGCCGCCGCGGCGGCGACGACGCGCGGCGCGCGGAACACGAGAAGATCGGCCAGCAGCGGCCCGGTGGCGAGCGTCCAGCCGTCGAGGCCGCGCCCGGCCAGCAGGGTGAACGCCGTGACCAGCGCGGCCCCGCCCGCCAGCAAGGCGAGCGCGCGCCCCGGCCGTCGCAGGCGCCGCCGGTGCGCGGCAGCGTCCGCCGGTGCCCGCAGGCTGGCCGGCAGGCGCGGCAGCAGCCAGAGCAGCAGGGGCCCGCCCAGCAGGCCGACGGCCGCGCCGGTGGGAATGAGGTCCCCGCCGCCGCCCGCCGTGAGCTGCACCAGGCTGTCGGTGATCCAGAGCAGCAGGGCGCCGATGAGCGGCGAGGCGAGGAGCAGCGTGCCCGCCCGCCGCGCCCCGCTGAGGCGGGCAAAGGCCGGGGCGGCAAGCCCGACAAAACCGATCACGCCGGCCTGCGAGACCACGCTCGCCGCCAGCCAGACGGCGATGGCGATGACCATCAGCCGCATGCCCTGCACCGCGACGCCCAGGCTTTTCGCGCCGGCATCGTCGAGAATCATCAGGTCGAGTGGACGCAGCAGGAGAAAGGCCGCAGCGGCGCCGAGCGCCAGCCGGGTGCCGATCAGCATGGCCGGCTGCCAGTTCTGCTGGTGCAGCGAGCCGGCGCCCCAGATGAAGAGGGAGAACACATAGTCGCCCCGCGCAAGGATCAGCGCGGCGCTCATCGCGCCGGCCATGAGCGAGAGCGTCATGCCGGCCACGACGACGGTGACCGGCTCGAAATCGCGCCGCCAGCTCAAGGCGAGGACGAGGGCCACCGCGATGACGCCGCCGGCGAAGGCGGTGCCCTCGCGCGAAAACGCCAGCAGCGCCGGCGCGAAGGCGAGCGACAGCGTCAAGGCGAGCTGTGCGCCCGCCGCGATGCCCAGCGTCGAGGGGTCGGCGATCGGATTGCGCAGCACGCGCTGGAGCAGGGCGCCGGAAAGCCCGAGCGCCGCGCCAGCCAGCAACGCGGTCGCGGCGCGGGGCAGCAGGCTGTGCCACAGCAGCAGATCGCGCAGTGCCGGGGTCATGCCCTCCCCGGTCATCGCCGTCTGGCGCGCCAGCACCAGCGCGAACAGGAAGATGCCGAGCGCACCGAGCGCGATCCAGATATGGACGGGCCGAAGCCCGGCGGCGCGCGGCAGGGTCAGCTCAGCCAAGCCCGCCCCCCTTGCGTGCCGTGCCGCTTTCGTCGAGCAGCGCGGCGGTGAGCAGCCGGGCGAAGCGGGCGGCGGTCGGCAGCCCGCCGAACGGGTCGACGCTGTCGAGCACGGCGATCCGGCCGTCCCGGATATTGGGCAGGGCGTTCCACAGCGCGCTGGTCGACAGCACCCGCGCCGCATCGGGCGGCAGCGGCCGAAGCACGACGAGGAAGGCATCGGGAAAGCGCGCCAGCGATTCCAGCCCGATGGGGGCGGAGGCGGCATAGGAGGTCCGCTCGCCCCACGCATTGGCGAAGCCGAGGCGGGCGAGCACCTCGCCGAACAGGCTATCCCGGCCGAAGACGCGGAAATGCCGGGCGTCGCCGAGATTGAGCACCATGACCGGGCGGCCCGCCTGGCGGGCGAGCCGCCGCCGCCCGTCGCCGAGCTCGGCGTTCACGCCATCGATCAGCGCACGCGCCGCCGCCTCCCGCCCGGTCAGGACGCCGATCCGCTCGGCCGCCATTTCGGCCCGCTGGAAGGGTGGGTCGCCGGTGCGGTAGACGGAGATAGTCTCGACCGGCGCGATGAGGCGCAGTTTCGGCTCGATCTGGGTATAATAGTTCGAGCTGAAGATCAGGCTGGGGCGCGCGAGCCTGAGCGCCTCGAAACTTGGCGCCCCGCGCAGGCCGATATCGATCACCGAGGCGGGAACCGGCGGCTCGACCGCCACCTCGCGAAACAGCACCAGCTCGGCCGCCGCCACCGGCGTGATACCCATGCCGAGCAGCGTCTCCAGCAGCGCCCAGTCGACGCTCGCCACCCGCAGCGCCGCGCCCTCCGGCACCGCATCCTGTGCCTGCGCGCTTGCGCTCGCCATCGCCAGCCCCGCGGCGAGCAGGGCACGGCGGCTGAGGCCCGGCCGGCCGCTCACAGCACGTAGCTCATCGGCTTGCCGCTGACCGGATGCGCCATCACGCCCATGTCGAGCCCGTAGATGGCGCGCAGCCGGTCGGGCTCCATGATCTCATGCGCGGCGCCATGGGCGACGAGCCGCCCGCCGCGCAGGGCGAGCAGCGTGTCGCAGGTGCGTGCGGCGAGGTTGATGTCGTGCAGGATGACGACGACCGTCATCCCTCCCGCTTCCCCGCCACCACCGAGCTCGCGCAATATGGCGAGCACCTCCATCTGGTGCGCGATGTCGAGCGCCGAGGTGGGTTCGTCGAGCAGGAGGCACCGCGCGCCCTGCGCAAGCATCAGCGCCAGCCAGGCGCGCTGGCGCTCGCCGCCCGACAGGCTGTCCACCGCGCGGTCGCCAAAGGCGGCCAGCCCGGTGCGCTGGATCGCCGCCGCCACCGCCGCCTCGTCCGCCGTGCCGAAACGGCCGAGCGCCCCGTGCCAGGGATAGCGGCCCAGGCTCACCAGTTCGCGGACATTCATGCCGTCGGAGGGCGGCATGAACTGCGGCATATAGGCGACTTCGCGGGCGAAGGCGCGCCCGGCCCAGGCGCCCAGCGGGCGCCCTTCGAAGCGGATGTCACCGGCGCTGGGGGTGAGCTGGCGCGCCAGCAGCTTCAGCAGCGTGCTCTTGCCGGACCCGTTCGGCCCGATCAGCCCATAGACGCGCCCCGCCGCAAGTTCGAGCGTCAGCGGGGCGAGAATCTGCCGCTCGCCGACCGTGAAGGCCGCCTCGGCCAGGCACCAGAGCGCGCCGGGAGGCGCTGGGAGGGCGTCGTCTACCATTTGTAGGAGAGCGTTCCGATCACGGTCCGGCCGTCGCCATAGTAGCATCCGAAGAAGCCGCAGCCCGAGACATAGGTCTCGTCGGCGATGTTGTTCATGTTGAGCTGGGCCTTGAACGGACCCTTCTCGTAATGAATGGCGGCGTCGAACAGGGTGTTGGAGTTGAGGAAGATGCTGTTGTCGTCGAGCGCGTAGCGGTCGCCGACAAAGCGCACGCCGCCGCCGAAGCCGAAGCCCGCGAACTGGCCCGAGGGGATGGTGTAGTCGAGCCAGAGATTGGCCATGTTCTCCGGCACGTTGGCCGGGCGGTTGCCGGCATATTCGCCCTGGGTGATCTCGGCGTTCATATAGGTGTAGTTGGCGATGAGGTTCAGGCCGTCCGCCAGCCCCGCCACGGCGGTGAACTCGAAGCCCTTGACCCGGACCTCGCCGATCTGGGTCTCGTAGCTCACGCCGTCGATGAGCTGCGAGGACACCACATTGGACTGGGTGATGTCATAGGCGGCGAGGGTGAAGAAGCCGTTCCAGCCGACCGGCTGATATTTCACGCCGACCTCGACCTGCTCGCCCTCCATCGGCTGGAAGGCGCCGCCGCCGAGCTGGGTCGGCATGCTGCCGATGACCGGCTCGAAGGAGGTCGAGTAGTTGAAATAAGGGGCGACGCCGTTGTCGAACAGATAGGTCAGCCCGACGCGGCCGGTGAAGGCGCTGTCGTCCTGGTCCTGCGTGGTGTCGCCGAAATTGGTCAGGCTGGTCGAATCGGTGGTTGCCCAGTCATGGCGCAGGCCGACGGTGAGCAGCCAGTTCTGCAGGCGGATCTGGTCCTGCGCATAGATGCCCGTCTGGGAAATCGTGCCGTCGACGTCGGATGTGTACCACGGCTCCCCGATCGCGCCCGGCCGGTTGTAGACGGGGAACAGGATGTTGATCGGCGAGGCGTTGCCGAAGGCGGTGGAGTTGGACTCGCTGTAGCGGCGGTAGTCGACGCCGATCAGCACCTCATGGTGGAAGGCGCCGGTGTCGAACTTGCCGAGCATCTGGCTGTCGAGATTGAAGGTCTGCTGGTCTTCCGAATTCTCCGACGAGCCGCGATTGGCGACCAGCGGGTTCGTCGTGCTGAGCGCGCTGTAATAGAGGCTATTGTAGTCCCAATCGAGCACCGCGTAGCGGGCGTTCTGGCGGAACTCCCAGGTCTCGTTGAAGCGGTGCTTGAACTCGTAGCCGACGCTGCCGAAGGTGCGGTTGGAATTGTCGTAGTCGGGATCGCCGAGGAAGAGGTTGCGCGGCAGCCGCAGGCCGCCATCGGCGTTCACCGTGTACTGCACCGGCAGGCCGACCGGGGTGCCGGACTGGTCATACTGGATGTTGGCAAGCACGGTGAGCGAGGTGTCGGTCGAGGGCTGCCAGGTCAGCGCCGGGGCGAAGAACAGCCGGTTGTCGTCGACATGGTCTGTCTGGGTGCCGCCGTCGCGGGCGAGGCCGGTGAAGCGGTAGGCGAAGTCGGAGTGGTCTGGAATGACGCCGCCAATGTCGAAGCGGCCGGTATAGCGGTCGAAGCTGCCCGCTTCCGCCTGCACCTCGCCGAAATTGGTGAAGGTCGGGCGCTTGGAGATGAAGTCGATCAGGCCGCCGGGATTGCCCTGCCCGTAGAGCACCGAGGCCGGGCCGCGCAGCACGTCGATCCGCTCCATGCCATAGGGGTCGAGGGCGGTCACGCCGGCGTCGCGCATCAGCTTCAGGCCGTTGAGATACATGCTGTTATCGGCCGCGAAGCCGCGGATGATCGGATAGTCGAAGCGCGGATCGCTGCCGAAGGGCTGGGAGACGACGCCCGCCGTGTAGTCGAGCGCCTGGCCGACGCTCTGCACGGCGCGGGCGTCCATCTGGTCGCGAGTGACGACGGAAATCGACTGCGGCACCTCGATCAGCGGCGTGTCGGTCTTGGTGCCGGCGGTGCTGGTGCGCGCGACATAGCCGTCGGTGTCCTCGGTCCGCTGGCCCTGGATGTCGATCTGCTCCAGCTCGATCGCCGAAGCGGCCTGCTGCGCCCGCGCGCCACCGGCCGGGAGAATCACCGCCGCGCTGCCCATCAGCAGCGACATCATCGAGAGGCCAAGCCGTTCGCGCATCGTGTTACCCGTCTGAACAGTTGAGATGAATTATAAAGAAGCGTTTCCATCCGGCTGCAGGAAACACCGCTTCATACCAATGAACACCCCGCCGTTCTTGTCGCATCCTCTTGTGTTTTGCACGATCGTGTTTTCTATTGCGCTCTGATCAAATGGATTTGGCGCCACAATAAGGCGAAGTGCTACTTCATAGTGATTCAAATCTATGAAGCCTCGCTTTGATCTTGGCGAACGGCACGCAGGATGACATTCCAACCCCGCATGACCTCGTCGGTCGAGGGGATAACCCTTCTCGACAAACTGCGCTGGCGGCGCTGGAACGGCGTCATCGCCGATGTCTGGCATGTGGCCTGCGCGGCGGGCGCGCGCGGCCACTATGTCTCGCAGGACGCGCGGCTGTTCGTCGTTCTGGAGCGCGAGGGCGCGCGCTCGGATGTGCAGCTCTCGGCCGATGGCAGCAGCGGCAAGGTGCAGCGCGCGCCGCACCGGATGAGCTTCGTTCCCGCCGAGATGCCGATCTGGTCCCGCATCGACGAGCCGGTGCGGGTCCGCCATCTCGATCTTCACTTCCACGCCCCGACGCTCAGCGAACGGCTGGGCGAGGATCTCGCTGGCGGCCGGCTGGCGACGCCGCGGCTCGATTTTCTCGACCCGCGCATCTTCACGCTGGCGCAACTCATCGCCGACGAATGCACCGGCCCGGACCGCCATCACGATCTCTATGGCGACGGGCTCACGCTGGCGCTGTTCATCGACCTGCTGCAGCTCGGGCGGGGCAGGCCCGCCGGCGAGGCCGCGCCGCGAGCGACGCTGTCGGCCCGGCAGTTGAAGCGGGTGACCGATTTCATCGAGGCCAACTGCACGCGAAACATCCGGCTCCACGAACTGGCGGAACTCACCGGCCTGTCGCAGTCCTATTTCAGCCATGCCTTCAAGGCGGCCACCGGGGTGCCGCCCCACCAGTGGCATATGAAGGTGCGGCTGCGGAAGGTGCAGGACCTGCTCGCCGCGCGCGACCTGCCGCTGACGCAGATCGCCTCCGTCGCCGGCTTCACCGACCAGGCGCATCTGACGCGCGCCTTCCGCCGGCTCACCGGCTCCACCCCGGCCGCGTGGCGGCGCGCCCATTGCCGCTGACGCTGCAGCGGCTCAGCGCGGCGTGCGCGGCGCTACATGGTCGCGCCGATCTGCCAGGGCACGAATTCATGGTCGCCATAGCCGAGCTGTTCGGATTTCGTGCGGTGGCCGGAGGCGACATCCAGGATCCGCCCGAAAATCTCGCGGCCCTTGTCCTCGATCGACACCCCGTCGAGGATGTCGCCGCAATTAATGTCCATGTCCTCGGCCATCCGCTCATACATCGGCGTGTTGGTGGCGAGCTTGAGCGAGGGCGTCGGCTTTGACCCGAAGGCGGAGCCGCGCCCGGTGGTGAAGGCGAGCACATTGGCGCCGCCGGCGATCTGGCCGGTGGCGGCCACCGGGTCGAAGCCCGGCGTGTCCATGAACACCAGCCCCTTCGCCGTCACCGGCTCGGCATAGCGATAGACCCCGGCCAGCGGCGAGCTTCCGCCCTTGGCGGCGGCGCCCAGCGATTTCTCGAGGATCGTGGTTAGCCCGCCCGCCTTGTTGCCGGGGGAGGGGTTGTTGTTCATCACGCCGCGATGGCGGGCGGCATAGTCCTCCCACCAGCGGATCAGGCCCATCAGCCTGTCGCGGATCTCCGGCGTCACGGCGCGTCGCGCCAGAAGATGCTCGGCGCCGTAGATCTCGGGCGTCTCGGAGAGGATGGCGGTGCCGCCCTGGGCGACCAGCAGGTCCGCCGCAACGCCAAGCGCGGGGTTGGCGGTGATGCCGGAATAGCCGTCCGAACCGCCGCATTGCAGCGCCAGCATCAGATGCGAGGCCGGAACGCGCTCGCGCCGCACCGCATTGGCGAGCGGCAGCATCTCGCGGATGGCGGCGACGCCGGCCTCGACGGTGCGGCGGGTGCCGCCGGTCTGCTGGATGGTCAGGCTGCGGAACCGCTCGCCTTCGACAATGCCGTATTCCTGTTTCCAGCGGTCGATCTGGAACGCCTCGCAGCCGAGCCCCACCATGATGACGGCCGCCATGTTGGGGTTGGCGGCATAGCCCCACTGGGTGCGCTTGAGCAGCTCGAAGCCCTCGCCCTCGGTATCCATGGCGCAGCCGGTGCCGTGCACCAGCGGCACGATGCCGTCGATGTTCGGGAACGCCGCCAGCGCGCCGGAGCGGACGAGCTCCTCCGCCATGAACCGCGCCGCCGTCGCCGAACAGTTCACCGAACTGAGGATGCCGACATAGTTGCGGGTGCCGACCTTGCCGTCCGCCCGGCGAAACCCCTCGAAGCTGGCGGGCGGCTCGATTGCCGCCGCCAGCCTTGCCGCGAGGGCGCCGGCGCCGCCCGTCTCGCGCGCGAAGTCGCGCAGCTCGACATTGTGCTCGTGCAGCCAGGTGCCGGGGGCGATGGCGGTGGCGGCAAAGCCGATGATCTGGCCGAACTTGACGATGGGGGCACCCGCCGGGAGGGGCGCCACCGCCATCTTGTGGCCGCGCGGGATGCGCTCCGTCGCGACGACGCCGGCTACGGTCACGCCGCGGGCGAGGGTATCTACCGCGACGACAAGGTTGTCGCCGGGATCCAGCCGGACGCAGCGCGGGACGGAAGGTGCCGCCCCTTCCGGATCACCCATGGTGCTGCACCTGCTGGCGCTGGTTGCCGAGGCCTTCGATGCCCAGCTCGACGATATCGCCCGGCTGGAGATAGCGCGGCGGCTTCTGCCCCATGCCGACACCCGGCGGCGTCCCTGTGGTGATGACGTCTCCGGGCTCCAGCCGCACGAAGCGCGAGACATAGGACACCAGGAAATGCAGGCCGAAGATCATCGTCGCGGTGGAGCCGGCCTGCATGCGCACGCCATTGACGTCCAGCCAGAGGCCGAGGGCCTGCACGTCGGCAATGGCGTCGGGCGTGACCAGATAGGGGCCGAGCGGGCCGAAATTCGGGCCGCTCTTGCCCTTGGTCCATTGCCCGCCGTGCTCGTTCTGGAACGCCCGCTCGGACACGTCGTGGCAGATGCAATAGCCGGCGATGATGCCCGGGGCCTCGGCTTCCGTGATGTCATAGGCGGCCTCGCCGATGACGATGGCGATTTCCACCTCCCAGTCGAGCTTGGTCGATCCCGGCGGGATGAGGATGGGGTCGTTCGGCCCGCAGATCGAGGAGGGGGCCTTGTTGAACAGCACCGGCTCGTCCGGGATGGGCAGGCCGCTCTCGCGGGCATGGTCGGCATAGTTGAGCCCGACCGCGATGAAATTGCCGACGCCGGCCACGCACGGCCCAAGGCGCACGGGCTCGCTTACCGCCGGCAGGGTGGCCGGATCGATCTCCCGCAGTGCCGCAATGCCGGCGCGCGAAAGGGTTTTGCCGGAAATGTCCGGGACGATGCCCGCGAGGTCCCGGATCTGGCCCTCGCTGTCGAGCAGGCCGGGACGCTCAGAGCCGATCGGCCCGTAACGCAATAGTTTCACGTCTGTGTCTCCAGATGCCGGATCGCCTGCGCCGTCAGGCGATGGTCCCCTTGCGGATGATGACATTGCTGTAGAACAGCCGTTCTCCGGTCGCGATGACGGCGAAGGCCTGCTTCGCGCGCTCATAGAAGGCGTAGCGCTCGATGCGCTTGAGCGTGACCGCGCCGCCGGTGGCCGCGACAAGCGCGGCGTCGATCTCGCGATGGGCGGGCATGATGGTGCCGGGCTCGCCGATCACCTCCATGCCGAGCACCGGGTCGGGCTCGGATTCGTCGATGGGCAGCACGCTGAGCACCGCCCGCAGCATGCGCGGCATGTCGCTCGCCTCCATGCGCACCAGCCGCCGCGCCACCGTTTCGGCCGGAAAGCTGCCATCGGCGATGACGATTTCGTCGCCATGCCCCATGGCGCGCAGCGCGTGGAGAATCTCCGGGTTCAGTATCGGGTCGATGCCGATCAGCATGGTGTCCCCCTCGGTGTCGGTGTGGTCACGAAAGATCGTGCAGGTCGCGCTCGGTTGGCGGCAGGAGGCGAAATTCCGAGAACGCCACCTCAAGGCCGCCGCGCTCCGGCGTGCAGGCCATGGGGCCGACCTGATAGGACGGCGCCACCGGGAAGGGCGCCAGGCGCAGCAGCGGCCATGTCGTGCCGTCGGTGGAGGCCTGCACCCGCAAGGCGCCGTCCTTGACGGTGAGGCGCAGCCGGATGTCGGCGGCATCGCCGTCCACCGCCGTCACCGACCAGTCGGAGCGGCCATCGGTGACCACGACGCTGAAACAGTGATGGCCGTCATTGAACTCGACGCTGGCCTTGACCCAGCGCGTCTCGTCCAGCCGCAGCATCAGGCCGGCCTGGTCGTAGAGCGACTGGTAGTCGGCCTGAACGCGGACTTCCGCCGTGAAGGCTTCGCCGGTGGTGAAGCCGAGGAAATGGCCATTGTCGCGGACGAAGCCGTAATGGGTCTCGCGCCAGAAATCGGTGGCGGCGTCCGTGGTCAAATGGACGGTATCCGCGGCGAGGGACCAGGTGGCGGGTTCGTTGACCCACTGGCCGGTGGAAAGGTCGATCATGGGGATGTCTCCCGGTGCGAGAGGCGGGGAAGCAGGGCGGCGAGGCGGTAGGCGTCGATGGCGTTGCCGGCGAAGAGGCGGCTTTCGGCATCGGGATCGTCGGGAAAGCAGCGATGGGCGAGCGTCTTGACGGCGTCATAGGGTGCGGCGAGCGTCGCCACCGGCCAGTCCGAGCCGAAGATCAGCCGCCGGCGGCCGAAGGCGCGGCGGGCGAGGGCGAGATAGGGATCGAAGGTCGCCGGCGCGAGATCGCCCCAATTGGCCTCGGTGACGAGGCCTGACAGCTTGCACCAGACATTGCCGAACGCCGCGATCTCCTCGAAGCGCGCCGCCCATTGTTCATCGAACCCGCCGGCGATGGGCGGCTTGGCCATGTGGTCGAGCACGAAAGGCGCGGTGGGAAAATGCCGCACGCAGGCGATGGCGGCGGGAAGCTCGCGGGCGCGCACCAGCAGGTCGAAGGTCAGGCCGGCCGCGAACGCCGCGTCCAGCCCGCGCCGGACGCCGGGGCGGGACAGCCAGTCCGCATCGGGCTCGTCATGCACATTGTGGCGCAGGCCGACCAGATGCGCACCGCCCGGCAAAGCACGCAGCCGGGCGATCTCGCCGGCGACATCGGCGCCCTCCAAGTCGACCCACCCCACCACGCCGGCGACGAAGGGGGTGGCGGCGGCGATGGCGAGGAATTCCTCGGTCTCGGCGGCGTCGTGCCGGCACTGCACGAGCAGGGCGGCGCCGACGCCGGATGCGGCGAGCAGCGGGGCGAGATCGCCGGGGCCATAGGGCCGGCGCAAAGGCGCCATCGCCTCGCCCGCCATCCAGGGATAGGCGGCGCGCGAGGGATCCCAGAAATGCTGGTGGGCGTCGATGATCAGGCGCGGGCCGGCACTCATGGCGTGGGCGCCGCCGGATCGATGAGCCCGAGCGCGCGCAGCTCCTCCCACAGCGCCGCCGGGATCGGATGGCGGAACAGCGCCGCGTTCTCGCTCATCTCCGCCTCGTTGCGGGCGCCGGTGAGAATGGAGGCGACCGCCGGATGCGCGGCGGGAAACTGGATCGCCGCCGCCTTCAGCGGCACGCCATGGCGCTGGCACACGGCATCGAGCTGCTGCGCGCGGGCGATCAGCGCGGGGTCGGCGTCGGTGTAGTTGAACTTGGCGCCGGAGGTCGGGTTGGCCAGCAGGCCGCTATTATAGACCCCGCCGATGATGACGCCGATACCCTGGCGTTCGCACAGCGGCAGCAGGTCGGCCAGCGCGCCCTGTTCCAGCAGCGTGTAGCGGCCGGCGAGAAGGAAGCAGTCGAAGCGGCCGGCGCGGGCGAAGTCGGCGAGCATCTCGCTCTGGTTCATGCCGGCGCCGACGGCGGCGATGACGCCTTCGCGGCGCAGGTGGTCGAGCGCGCGATAGGCGCCGTCGAGGGCGGCGTCATAATGGTCGTCGGGATCGTGGATGTGCAGCACGTCGATGCGGCCGGTGCCGAGCCTCTCCAGGCTTTCCTCGAAGGAGCGCATCACCCCGTCATAGCTGAAATCGAACACCGGCCGCTCCGGCGGCGTGCCCTTGTAATAGGCGTCCTCGCCCGCCGCCTCCGCCGGCCGGCGCAGCAGGCGGCCGACCTTGGTGCAGAGCACGTAGCTGTCGCGCGGCTTGCCGGCGAGAAAGGCGCCGAGCCGGCGCTCGGAGAGCCCGTTGCCATATTGCGGGGCGGTGTCGAAGACGCGCAGGCCGAGATCCCAGGCCCGGGCGATGGTCGCCTCCGCCTCGGCGTCGCTGACCGGGGCATAGAGCCCGCCCAGCGGCGCGGTGCCGAGCCCGAGCCGGGTGACGCGGCGACCGGTGGAACCGAGGGGGCCTGTTTGCGTGGGAAGGGGCATGCGTGATCCCGTGGGTCGCGTTGCTGAGGCCGCAGATGTCGCCGGCTATTGCGGATATGTCAATTTATTTTTCGTATGTGAAATTTCTGTTGCCAATCGGAACCAAGCCCGGCATCATTCCACCTGTCGCCTCCGAAGGCCCTTTTGCAGGATTGCCGCATGACGTCCGACCTTCCCGACTTCTCCCAGGGTGTCGCCTTCGTCGAAGGCCGCTATGTTCCGGCGAGAGAGGCCAAGCTGTCCATTCTCGATTGGGGCTTCACCCGGTCGGATGTCACCTATGACGTCGCCCATGTCCGCGACGGCGGCTTCTTCCGGCTGGACGACCATCTCGACCGGTTCGAGCGTTCGCTGGCCGCCTGCCGCCTGAGCCCGCCGCATGACCGTGGCGCGATCGCCGGCATTCTCGACCGCTGCGTCGGCCTGTCGGGACTGCGGGACGCCTATGTCGCCATGGTCTGCACGCGCGGCCGGCCGAGGGTGTTCGGCTCGCGCCGCCCGGCGGATTGCGACAATCTGTTTACCGCCTATGCCATTCCGTGGATCGACGTCATTCCGCCCGACGTGCAGGCACGCGGCGCGCATCTGTATGTCGCCAGCGTGCCGCGTGTCGCGCCCGCCTCGATCGACCCGACCGTGAAGAACTATCACTGGGGGGACCTGACGCGCGGCCTGTTCGAGGCGCACGATGCCGGCGCGGACACCGCCGTGCTGCTGGACAGCGAGGGCTTTGTCACCGAGGGGCCGGGCTTCAACGTGTTCATCGTCCGCAATGGCGAGGTGCTGACGCCGGACCGGGGCGCGCTCGAGGGCATCACCCGCCGTTCCGTGCTCGACCTGTGCGCGCTGACCGGCGTGCCTGCCCGCATCGCGCCGCTGCGCCACGAGGATCTGCTGCAGGCGGACGAGATGTTCTGCACCACGACGGCGGGCGGGGTGATGCCGGTCGCGCGCGTCGACAGCCACATCATGAGCAACGACGCCCCCGGCCCGGTGAGCCTGCGGCTGAAGCAACTCTACTGGCAGAAACATGCCGAAGGCTGGCACCGCACCGAGGTGAACTACGCCGCCGCCGGGACGATGCCCGCCGTGTGAACGGCCCTTCCATAAAAATCCAGAGGACGACTTCCATGCACAGACGCCATTTCGTGGCCGGCGCCGCCGCCGGCCTCGCCGGACTTCTATTGGCCGGCGCCAGCCTTCCCGCGCAGGCCGCGCCCAAGGAATTGCGGGTGCTGACCTGGGAAGGCTATGCCGATGAGCCCTGGGTGAAGGCCTTCGAGGCCAAGACCGGCGCCAAGGTGAAGATCACCTATACCGGCAGCGTCGACGAGATCTTCGCGAAGATGACGGCCTCCAAGGGCGAGGATTTCGACGTCATCGCCATCGAGACCTCGTCCTACAAGCGCCTGACGCAGGAAAAGCTGATCCAGCCGGTGGATATCGGCAAGATCCCCCACGCCAAGGACCTGCTGCCCGCCTTCCGCGACGTCTCCGCCATCGTGTTCGACGGCAAGCCTTACGCCGTGCCTTTCGCCTGGGGCTCGATTCCGCTGATCTACGACAAGGCTGTGTTCGCCACGCCGCCGGCCAGCTGGAACGTGCTGTGGGACGAGCAGTATAAGGGCCGCATCATCGCCATGGACGACGCCAACAACGCGATCGTCACCACCGCGCTGCTGCTCGGCTACAAGGACCCGTTCAACCTCACCGACGCCCAGTTCGCCGAGATCAAGGCCAAGCTGCTCGATCAGAAGCGCTTCGTCTCGACCTATTATGCCGGCTTCGACGATGGCGTGAGCATCTTCGCGCAGGGCGGCGTCGACCTGATGATGTCGATGGGCGAGCCGCAGGCGCCGATGCTGCGCAAGAAGGGCCTCGATGTCGGGCTGACCATTCCCAAGGAGGGCGCAATCGGCTGGATCGACTGCTGGGCGATCAGCGCCGGCGCGCGCGACCCGGAGCTTGCCCATGCCTGGATCGATGCCATGCTGGAGAAGCAGGTCGGCACCTATATCAGCGAGAAGACCGGCTACGGCAACACCACCAATGCCGAGGCGAACGCGGCGATCGGCCTGACCTATGCCGACAAGCTGGTGTTCCTGCAGGCGCCGGAAGACTTCGCCCGCCGTATCGATTTGTGGAACGAGATCAAGGCGACGCCGGTCGAATGACCGGCCTTGCCCTCACCGGAGCGGATGCCGGCATGCGTTTCCCCACCCTCATCCACCTTGCCGGTGTCGGCAAATCCTATGGCGCGGTGAACGTGCTGCAGCCGATCGACCTGACGATCGGCGATGGCGAGTTCCTGACCATTCTCGGGCCCTCGGGTTCCGGCAAGACCACGATATTGCGCATGCTCGGTGGCTTTACGCCGCCGAGCGTCGGCCGGATAAGGCTCGACGGCGTCGACATCACCGACATGCCGATCTTCGAGCGCCCCTTCAACACGGTGTTCCAGGACTACGCGCTGTTCCCGCATATGAGCGTGGCCAGGAATGTCGGCTACGGGCTCAAGATGCGCGGTCGCCCGCGCGAGGAGATCGACGCCAAGGTGGCGGATGTGCTCGCCATGGTCGAACTCGCCGACAAGGCGGGGCGCTATCCCGCCGAGCTGAGCGGCGGCCAGCGCCAGCGCGTCGCCCTGGCCCGCGCCATCGTGTGCGAGCCGAAAGTGGTGCTGCTCGACGAGCCGCTCGGCGCGCTCGACGCTGAACTGCGCCGCTCCATGCAGGATTTCCTCAAGGCGCTGCAGCGACGGATCCGCACCACCTTCGTCTTCATCACCCACGACCAGGAGGAGGCCATCTCCATGTCGGACCGCATCGTGGTGATGGACCATGGCCGGGTGGAGCAGGTGGGCACGCCCAAGGACATTTATTACCGCCCGCAAAGCGAGTTCGTGGCGAAGTTCTTCGGCGAGAACAACATCCTCCCCGCGCAACGCGCGGCCTCCAGCACCGGCCAAGGTGCCGGCACGGCGGCCCATAGCCCGCTCGGCGACCATGAATTGCGCCACCACGTCTTGGACGGCGCGCTTCCCGCCACCCCGTTCTCGATCGCCATACGTCCGGAGAGCTTCAGCCTGGGCGGGGCCGGCGGCGCCGCGCCGGGCAAGCGCATGATGACCGGGCGGCTGGAGAACCTTACCTTTCTCGGCGCCACCACGCAGCTGCTGGTGCGCCTCGGCGAGGGGCCGCACAGCGTGAAGGTGCGGCTGCCGACGCCGGAACTGGCGGGCGGGATCGCCATCGGTGAGCCGGTGCCGCTGTGCTGGTCCGATGCCGATATCAGCGTCCTGCAAGCGTGAGATCCGCCATGGCCGACCTCTCGCTCGCCGCCCCCGGCGCCGACCCAATGCCAGGCGGCGCTTCCCCGCCGCGCGGCCGGACGTGGCGGCGCCTGATGCTGCGGCTGGCCGTCTATGGCCTGCCGGTGCTGCTGATCCTGGTGCCGCTGGCCACCTTCCTGGTCTATTCCTTCTGGACCATCGTCGACGGCCAGCTGGTCCAGAGCTTCAGCCTGGCGAACTATGTCGATTTCCTCGCCAAGCCGGTCTATCGCGGCGTGTTCCTCAGCACGCTCGGCCTTGCCGGCATCGTCGCCGCCACCAGCCTGGTCCTCGGCTACATCGTCGCCTATCTGGTGTGGCGGCTGGAAGGACGGCTGCGCTATCTGCTGCTGCTGCTCAGCGTCATTCCGCTGGCGATGAACTACATCGTCAAGATCTACGCGATGCGCAGCATCCTCGGCTATAACGGCTTCCTGAACTGGGTTCTGGTTCATCTGGGGGTGCTGCAGGCGCCCAGCAAAGTCTTCATCTTCAACCAGACGGCGGTGATGATCACCATGGCGGTGATCTACCTGCCCTATGCCATCCTGCCGATCTTCCTGTCGCTGGAGCGGATCTCGCCCTCATTGATGGCGGCTTCCGCCGATCTCGGCGGGCGGCCGGGCCAGACCTTCCGCCATGTGGTGCTGCCGCTCAGCCTGCCGGGCTCGATCGTCGGTGCGCTGTTCGTGATGGTGCTGGCGCTGGGGGATTATCTGACGCCGCAAATGGTCGGCGGCAATCAGGGCTTCACCTTCGGCCGGGCGATCTGGAGCCAGTTCGGCATGGCGTTCAACTGGCCGTTCGGCGCGGCGCTGGCCGTGGTGCTGCTGCTCTGCGTGGTGCTCATCATCCTCGCCGCCGCGACCATCTCACGCCATGCGAGGGTGAAATGACCATCACCGAGCGGGTCACCATCACCCTGCTATGGACCATCGGCGTCCTCGTCTTCGTCGTGCTCTACGGTCCCGCCTTCATGGTGGTGCTGCTGTCCTTCTTCGACATCGGCCGCGAGGGCATCGACTGGGGCAGCTTCGGCTTCCAGTGGTATGCGCGGCTCGGCGACAATCCGCAGATGCTGGCGGCGCTGGGCAACACGCTGCTGGTGGGCGCCAGCGCGGTGGTGCTGGCAACCGCCCTCGCCCTCGGGCTCGCCTATTACATGAAGACCGGGCGCCGGCGCGGCCGGCCGCTGCTGGAATTCGTCATCTTCCTGCCCTTCGTGCTCCCGGCGATCATCACCGGCATTTCGCTGCTGATCGCCTTCCGCGAGCTGGGTCTGGAGCGCAGCCTGATCACCGTCACCATCGGGCATGTGGTGCTCATCCTCGCCGTCATCTACCGCATGGTGACGATCCGGCTGGAGGCGCTGGAGGACAGCCAGATCGAGGCCTCGCTCGATCTCGGCGCCAATGGCCGCCAGACCTTTCTCCACGTGGTGCTGCCGCAGCTGCGCTCGGCGCTGGTGACCAGCGGGCTGCTGGCCTTCACGCTCTCCTTCGACGAGACGCTGGTGACCTTCTTCCTGGTGGGGGGCGACGCCACCCTGCCGATCCGTCTCTGGGCGATGATGCGGGTGGGTTTCACCCCCGAGGTCAATGCCCTCGTCTCCATAGTCCTGATGGTTACAATCGCCCTTGCCGTTCTCGGCGCGATGTCGCTTAAGGAGACCATGGCGCACAAACGATGATCTTCCCCAAGTCGCAGACAAGCAGCAGGACGTGACGTGGCCGACCAAGACAATCCGACAAGCAATAAACCGCCCGAACTGGGGAAGCTGCTGCGCGACCGGCGGGCTCATCACGGCTGGACGCTCGCCGACGTCAGTTCGATGACCGGTATTTCCACCTCGACCTTGTCGAAGATCGAGAATGGTCTGCTGTCGCCGACCTTCGACAAGGTGCTGCAGCTGAGCCGGGGGCTGGGCGTGGAAATTGCCGACCTGCTGGAGCCGCCGGCCACCGAGGCTGCGGTTCCCGCCATCGTGGTGGCGCGGCGCAGCGTCAGCCGGAATTTCGAAGGACAGCAGCTGCAGACGAAGTACTACACCTATCGCTATCTCTGCTCGGATGTTGCGCATAAGCGGATCATCCCGATCCATGTCGAGGTCCGCGCGACGACGCTGGAGCAGGCGGAGATGTCCTCGCATGTCGGCGAGGAGTTCGTCCAGGTGCTGAAGGGGCGGATCATGCTCCACACCGAATATTACGAGCCGACGCAGTTGAATGCCGGCGACTGCGTCTATCTCGACAGCACCATGAAGCATGCCTACATCTCACTGACGAAATCGCCCAGCGAGATCATGATCACCTGCTCAAGCGCGACGCCGAACCTTGCGCAGACCTTGCGGGAGATCATCAAGGAAAAGATCGTCACAGAGAGCAAGGGGAGCTGAACGCCGTCGCGGCGGCCTGACGCCGCGCGGCTCCGGCGTGACGAGGCGCCTGCGGGGTTGCCCGCCCGGGGTGGAAGCGACAAGCTGCGCGTGCGAGGTCGCAGGCAGAACGGCTGGGGTATTGAGATGAGTGCGCGCGCGCGACGCTTCGCCCTCGTGAGCGGCCGCTGGGACCCAAGCATCGCCGTCGTCGACATCGACGCGGCTCTCGACCCCGCATATGACGGGACGGATCGCGCGGTGATCTCGCGCCCGCGCGTCACCCCCGATCAGATCGAGCACGATGGCACCCGCGTGCCGCTGGTCGGCCTGCCGGTGAGCCTGGTGGCGCTGCCGGCGCTCAATCGCCTGCTCGTCGTCAACCATGCCGGGGCTACCTCCCCGGTCGCCATGGTCGGGCAGCCGCATGGGCATGCCGGCGCGGTTGCGCTCTTCGACCTCACGGCGACGCTGGGGGGGAAGGCGTCCGCGCCGGAGGCCCTGCTGCCCACGGGTACGTTCGGCCCGGTGGGGTGCGCCGTGGCCCCGGATGGCCGCCATGTTCTGGTGGCCGCCGGTGAAGGCGAGGGCCTCGAGGATGGCGGCCGGCAGATCAGCGTCATCGACGTCTCCGCGACAGTGCTGCGGCACAATTTCGACATGCCGCATGCCGGCAGCCCGTGCCCGCGTCCCTCGCCCGATGAAGGCTTCGGCGGCTTTCCCAATCCCGCCGGCCTTGCCATCGCACGAGGTGAACCGGACCTTGTGCTCACCGCCGATGGCGGCAGTTCCGCGCTGAGCGTGTTCCGCCTCGCCGATGTGCTTTCGGGCGGCGGCCATCCCCCGCTGGCGCGGCTGCCCTTGCCGACCGGGCCTTTCGGCGTCGCCGTCAGCCCGGATGGAACGCAGGCGGCCATTGCCGGGCGCGAATGCCCTCGAACCGGCGTGGAGGGTAACACGGTCAGCTTCCTCGACCTCGCGGCGCTGCGGCAGGGGAAGCCGCCGGCGCTCTTCCATGCCGAGCTTGGCGGCGGGGATGGGCGGCCGAGCCGTCCCATGGGCGTCACCTTCGCGCCCGACAGCGCAAGCGCCTATGTCGCCGGCTACCGGACAGGCACCGTCTCGCGGCTCGAGCGTGGACGGGGGGGCACATGGAGCGAGGCAGGTCGGGTCGAGCTCACGGGCGAGGACGGCGCACCGCCCTGCCCACGCGGCGTGGCGGTGACATCGGACGGTGCCCTCCTTCTCGTTGCCGGCGGCCCGCGCGGGGCGGCGGCAAGCAGCGTGCTCTGGCTGCTGGAGGCGCGGCGACTGGTGCCGATCGCGCGGGTGAAGGGCGTCGGAAACGAGTCCTATTTCCTTGAAGTAATTGAGATTTAGCCTCCCCCGCGAATACTGAAGATTCAGTTTGCTTTCCCTAAAGAAAGTGTCAAACTGAATTCATAATTCAAAAGCGTCCAAAGTGACGCCGATTTAAAACGTGCCCTGGGAGGGGACAATGACCGTTTCACGCCGAGATGTAATGCTCGGGGCGGCCGCCTCGGCATGCCTCCTGTCTTCCGGTTCTGGCTTCCTGCGATCCGCCGCCGCCCAGAGCGGCTGGGCCCCGACGCGCGATGTCGAGCTGGTGATTCCGTTCGCGGCCGGTGGCGGCTCGGATCTGCTGGCGCGCATCGTCGGCAAGATCATCGTCGAGGAAAAGCTCATCCCGCAGCCGCTGATGCTGAACAACCGGCCTGGCGGCGGTGGAGCCGTGGGCATCGGCTATGTCGCGGCCAGCCGGCGCAAGGACCCCAACACCATCATCCTGATCAACGGCACGACGCAGATCACGCCGATCCTCAACCCGGCGGCGCGGACCTTGTCCGAAGTGCAGCCGATCATGAACTTCATGCTCGACGACTTCCTGCTCTTCGTCAGCGGCGATTCAAAGTACAAGACCGCTCAGGACATGATTGCGGACATAAAGTCCAAGCCGACCAAGACTTTCAATTTCTCCACCGGCGGCACCACCGATGTCATGGCGATCACGGTGTTCTCCCGCGCGCTGGGCAAGGACATCAATCCGGTCAACTTCAACAGCGGCGGTGAATCGCTGACCGCGCTGCTCGGCGGCCATGTCGACGGCACGATTGGCAATCCGCTGGAGTTCATGGGCCAACTCGCCTCCGGCAAGGTACGCCCGCTCGGCGTGTTCCGTGACAGCCGTTTCACCGCCTTTCCCGATGTGCCGACCTTCAAGGAGATCGGCCTCGACGTGCCGAACTTCCAGATGTGGCGCGGCATCGCCGTGCCGAAAGATGTCGACCCGGCGGCCCAGCTCTATTGGCAGGGAGTGATGGAAAAGGTCGCGGCGTCGCCGGCGATGAAGAAGTACATCGCGGACAATATCGCCACCGAGGCACCCATCGCCGGCGCCGATTTCGTCGCCTTCCTCGCGGCCCAGGAAAAACTCTATCGCGACCTGCTGGCCAAGCCCGCCTGAGGAGAGGTCGATGAGACATCGTGTTCTGACCGGCGACATGATCTTCGCCGTCGGCTGGGCCTTGCTCGGTCTCTACTGGGTGATCGGCTCGCTGCAATATCCCCTGTGGTCCGGCTTCGCGCCGGATTCGGGATTTCTGCCGCTGGTCTATGGGGCGCTGCTCCTCGCGCTCTCGGTGGCGATCGCCTTCTCGCTGCTGCTCGGCGAGCCCGAGGACGACGAGCGCGAGCCGCTGACCAAATCCCTGCTGGTGCTCGGCGCGCTGGTGGCCGCGGTGGCGAGCCTCGGCTTCATCGGCTTCGTGCTGCCGATCTTCGGCCTGATGATGTTCATCTATCTCTATGTCGAGCGGCTGCCGTTGCTGCGATCGACCGTGGTGGCCGCAGCGGTCACCGCGAGCCTGGTGCTGATCTTCGCGCACTGGCTGGCCGTGCCCCTCCCGCTCATGCCTTGGGACAGCTGACATGGAAGCGCTTATGGATCTCGGCGGTGGCTTCAGCACCGCCCTGACACCAACCAACCTGATGATGTGCTTCATCGGCGTGTTTCTCGGGCAGCTGGTGGGGGTGCTGCCGGGCATCGGCCCGTCGGCCGCGATCGCGTTGCTGTTGCCGCTGACCTTCGGCGGCGACCCGACCGCATCGCTGATCATGTTCGCCGGCATCTATTACGGCGCGCAATATGGCGGCACCATCACCTCGGTGCTGATCAGCGTTCCCGGCGAGTCCTCGACGGTGATGACCAGCATCGATGGCTACCAGATGGCCCTCAAGGGGCGGGCCGGTGCCGCGCTCGGCATCGCCGCCATCGGCTCGTTCATCGCCGGCACCATCGCCACGCTGGGGCTCACTTTGCTGGCGCCGCCCTTGGCGCAGGCCGCTTTGGCCTTCGGCCCGCCGGAATATTTCGCGCTGGTGGTGCTGGGCCTTGTCGCGCTTGCGGCGGTCAGCGGGCGTTCGGTGCTGAAGGGCGTGGCGGCCGGCGTCGCCGGGCTGCTGCTGGCGACCATCGGCATAGACCCGCAGAGCGGCGTCTCGCGCTTCGATTTCGGGATGGTGTGGCTGCTCGACGGCATTGAGTTCATCGTCCTCACCGTCGCCCTGTTCGGGGTGGGCGAAGTGCTGGCGACCTGCACCACGGCCTCCGCGCGGCCGGTGGCAGAAGTGAAGAACGTGCTGCCGACGCGGGAGGATTGGCGGCGTAGCCGCATGCCGATCCTGCGCGGCTCCGTTATCGGCTTTCTGGTCGGCGTGCTGCCGGGCACCGGCGCCACCATCGCCAGCTTCATCGCCTACATCATGGAGAAGAAGGTCTCCCGCCACCCCGAGGAGTTCGGCAAGGGCGCCATCGAGGGCGTCGCCGGGCCGGAAGCCTCGAACAACGCCGCCGCCGCCGGCGCGCTGGTGCCGATGTTCGCGCTCGGCGTCCCCGGCTCCGGCACCACCGCCATCATCCTCGGTGCGCTGATCATGTTCGGGCTGAGGCCGGGACCGGAGCTGTTCACCCAGAACGCCGACCTCGTCTGGGCGGTGATCGCCAGCATGTATATCGGCAACGTGCTGCTGCTCATCATGAACCTGCCGCTTGCCGGCCTGTTCGCCCGCCTGCTCAAGGTGCCCTACAAATGGCTCTACCCGCCGATCCTTGCCGTCTGCCTGGTCGGGGTGTTCTCGCAGGCCAACAGCCTCGAGGATTGCTGGCTGGTTGTGGGCTTCGGCGCGCTCGGCTGGGGGATGAAGCGGTTCGACTGGCCGGCCGCGCCCATGGTGCTGGGCCTGGTGCTCGGGCCGATGTTCGAGAGCTCGCTGCGCCAGTCATTGACCATGTCGCACGGCACCGCCTTCATCTTCATCAACCGCCCGATCGCGGCGGCGCTGATGATCGCGGCGGTCCTCTTCATCGCCATCCCGGTCATTGCCGGATATCTCGCCTCCCGTCCGCGCCCGGTGAGCGCAGGAGAAGCCCCATGAACAACGATTTCCGCTCCCGTATCGGCATCGACCTCAACCGCCGGATCGGGCTGGAGCCCGGCCTGGACTGGGCGATCGCCAATGATGTGCGCTTCCTCAATATCTGCCTCGATCCCGATCCGGCATTGCTGGACCCCGCCAATCCCCGCCTTGCCCGCGCGCGGGAGAAGATCGCCGAGGCCGGCATCACGCTGGGCCTGCACACGCTGTCGGCGGTCAATGTCGCCGAGGATTCGCCCTTCCTAAGCGAGGCGACCGATGCCTACCTGACCGCCTATCTGCGCGCCGCGAAGGCCATCGGCGCGGGCTGGGTGATCATGCATGGCGGCTATCATTTCACCGCCGACAAGCGCGAGCGGATGGAGGTCGCCGTCGCCCGGCTCGCCCGCATGAGCGCGATAGCCGAAGACGAGGGCATGACCATCCTGTTGGAGAACATGAACCCGGAGCCCGCCGGCGCCGAGGTCAAGTATCTGGTGCACGACCCCGAGGAGGCGCTTTTCTATTTCGACCGGCTGACCTCGCCGGCGCTGCGCTGGGCCTTCACCACCAACCACGCCCACATGTTGGAATGCGGCATTCGCGGCTTTCTCGACGTGATGGACCTCAGCCGCTGCGGCGAGGTGCGGCTTGCCGACAACCGGGGCGAGATCGAGGAGCATCTCTATCCCGGCACCGGCAACGTCGATTTTGCCGACATCTTCCGCGAGCTGGAGAAGCGGGGCTATCGCGGCCACTACATGCAGGACTATCTCGGCATCGAGGACATGCTGCGCGGCCGCGAGATCATCGCCGATATCGCCGAGCAGTCCATCTCGCGCGAGCCCGTATGAGCGCCGTCTCCGGCCCGCGAAGCCGAAGGCGCGACGTCACTTGCCGCCCTTGGTGACGATGTAGCTGGTGACGACATCCACCACGATGGCCCGGCGTTTGGCCAGCCAGTCCGGCTCGGCGAAATCATGCTGGAACATGCTGCTCAGCGTGTAGCGGTTGGAGACGTGGATGAAGCAGAGGCCGAGGATCGACACGTAAAGGTTCTCGGCGTCCACTTCCTTCAGGAAGATCTTCTCCTTCTGGCCGCGCGCGAGGATGGTGCGCAACTGCTCCAGCAGCGGCCGTGTCATGTAGGGGATGGTGGCGGACCGCCGGGCGGTCCGCCCCATCATCAGGTTCTCGTTCATGATCAGCCGGACGAAATGCGGATCGGTGCTGAGAAAGTCGAAGGTCAGCTCGACCAGCGCCTGCAGCGCCTGGCGCGGATTGGCATGGTCGACATCGAGCGTCTGCTCGCGGTCGCGGATGATCTTGTAGGAAGCCTCCAGCGCGGCGAGGTACAGGTCGTCCTTGTTGCCGAAATAATGGTAGATCATCCCCACATTGGCGGCGGCAGAGGCGGCGATGCGCTCGATGCGGCTGCCGCTGAAGCCGTGCTCAGCGAATTCAGCCATGGCGACTTCAAGAATGCGCTGGCGGGTCGCCGTGGCGTTGCGCTTGGCCGGCATGCGCGCCGGCGCCGGCACGACGGGCGTCTCCGGCTGGTCGTCACCCCTCGCGGGCTTGGCGGATGTCATGGGCGCTCCGGCATGATCGGCAGGCCGGAGAAGGCCCGCACCGCAAGATCCAGCAGATCCACATCCTTGCCGCGCCGCGCCATGATCGACAATGCCACCGGTGCGCCATCCACCGTTCCCACCGGAATGGTGAGCTGCGGCAGGCCGCCGAGCCCGGCGGGGCACAGCAGCTGCATGGCGCGGGCGCGATAGGCGGTCTCGATCTCGGCGGAAGCGGTGGCGCGCAGCGGCGGCAGGCCGGGCGTGGTCGGCAGGCACACCAGCCCCTCGCCGATGGTCGTCGCCAGCGCCGCGGCGATGATGTCGGCCCGAGCCCGCGCCGCCGCGGCCTCTTCCGTGCCGATGAGCCGGGCGGCGGCCAGCCGCTGGCCGACACCGCTGCCGAAGGCCGGCTTCGTCTCGTCGATCCAGCCGCCGAGCGACTGCCAGATTTCCCACGCCTGCACGGTGCGGAAGGTGTCGAGCCATCCCTCGAGGCCGTCCGGGCTCAGCCGGACCGGGGCGGCGGGGCCGAGTAGCCCGGCGAGCCTCTCCACGGCGCCGTCCAGCAGGGCACGGACGTGCGGGTCGCTCTGCGCGAACGCGTCCTGCGCGATCAGCAGGCGGTCGAAGCCGGCCGATGGCGCGGGCCCGAGCAGCACCTCGCCCACCTGCTGCAGCAGGTGGGCGTCGCGGGCGAACCAGCCGACCGTGTCGAAGCGCGGCGCGAAGGGTGCGACGCCGGCGAGTGGAATGGCGCCATGGGTCGGGCGCATGCCGAACAGCCCGCAATAGGCGGCGGGCACCCGTACCGAGCCGCCGCAATCCGTGCCGAGGGCGACGTCCACCAGCCCGGTGGCCACCGCTACGGCGGAGCCGCTGGAGGAGCCGCCGGGCAGTCGGTCGCGGGCGGCGGGGTTGATCGGCATGCCGTAATGGAAATTCTCGCCCGAGATCGAGTAGCAGAGCTCGTCGCTCAGCGTGCGGCCGCACAGGTCGGCGCCGGCCGCCAGCAGGCGCGCCACCGCCTCCGCCGTCGCCGGGGCCGGAGCGTGGGTTGCAAGCCATGCGGGGTGACCGAAGCCGGTGCGGCTGCCCGCGATGTCGAACACGTCCTTTATCGCCAAGGACAGTCCCGACAGCGGGCCCGCCCCGGTGGCGCGAAGGGCCACGTGGTTCTCGTGGCAGAACGCGCCGAAGGGGTCGGCCGGCGGGCGGTCAGGGAGGTCGGCAAGCGGCATGCGTCTGTCTCAGTTGAGCGGCGGGCGATGCAGGGTCGCGGCGGGCCGCGTCAGGGTGCGTCGTCCGCGCTTATAGGCGAACAGGACGGGGGCGAGCTCGGCCACCGCCGCCTCGCTGGTCTGGCAGTCCAGCACGACGAAGTCGGCCGAATTGCCCGGAGCGAGCCCGTAGTCGCGGGCGTTGATCAGCCGGGCCGAGCGCTCGGTGATCATGTTGAAGCATTCGCGCATGTCGGCGGCGGCGCCGATATGGCAGATATTGGCGTTGAGGTTCGCCATGCGCACCAGCGAGCAGTCGCCGAAGGGCGTGAACGGGTTCAGCACGTTGTTGGTCGACAGCGAGCAGTTGACGCCGTGCTGGATCAGCTTGTGGGTGTGGGTGACGCCGCGCGGTTGGTTGCAGTCGCAGTCGCGACCCATCAGGAACAGGTCGGTGGAAGGCAGCACAGTGAGGGCGACGCCGGCATCGCGCAGGCGCCGGGCTGCCGCGTCGAAGCGGGTCGGGCTCGCCCCCGCCAGCTTGGTGACATGGCCGATGGCGGTGCGCCCGCCCCAGCGGTAGCGATCCGCCATGGCGCACACATAATCGAGGTCGAGCGTCTCGGCGCTCGGGCCGAAATCGAGATGCATGTCGATGTCGGCATCGAATTCACGCGCCATCTCGAAGACCCGGTCGATCTGGCCGTGCGGGTCGCTGTCGGTGTAGGGCGCCGCGCCGACCACCCGCGCGCCGTTGTTCAGCGCCGCGATCATCAGCTCGTCCGTACCTGGATTGTTGAGCAGGCCTTCCTGCGGGAAGACGCAGATCTCGATATCGATGGCCCAGCGATATTCCTCGATCAGTGGCCGCACGCCTTCCAGCCCGCGCAGACCGATGCCGGGATCGACCTCCAGCTGGGTGCGCATATGGGTGGTGCCCTGCATCAGGCACTTCTCCAGCGTGCGCTTGCCCCGCGTATAGACGTCTTCCGCCGTGAAGCCGGACTTGGCTGCCGCGACCTCGCTGATGGCTTCCTTCAGGTCGCCATGCTCCGACTGGCAGCGGTCGAGAATGCAGGATTTGTCGAGATGGATATGGCTCTCGACGAAGCCGGGCGAGACGAGCCGCCCGCCGACATCCAGCTCCTCGCCTTCGGCAGTGAGGCCGGCCTCGACAACGGCGATGCGCCCGCGCTCGATGCCGATATCGACCGTGCGCTCGGGCGCGTGGGGCAGGCGGGCATTCCGTACGATCAGGTCCATCGGCGCAGGCTCCTCCGGGCGGGGTTGCGGGCGTGCAGTCAGATATCCAGCGGCATATTTGGCACGGCGAGAACGGCGTCGCGCGTGTCCTCGATGGCCGCGACATCGGCGGCGCTGAAGAGTCTCGGGCCTTCCGCGCAATGGGCGGACACCCAGCCGAACATGTAGCCGTCGCGGCCGATCAGCGGGGCGACCATCTGCGAGCGTGTGCCGAAGACTTCCATCAGCGCCCGCGGCGGCGACAAAGCGGGGTCGGCGAACACGTCCCCCTGTACCAGTGTGCGCCGGTTCGCCTCGATCCAGCGCAGCGTCTTCGCCCGGCGATGGTCGACCGAGGCGCTGGCCATCATCGAGGCGGCGCCGGGGGCCAGCACCTCGGCGCAGGGCACGTTGGCGGAAAGGCCGAGGGCGGGATGGTCGATGCGCACGGTGCAGCGCAGGGCGCCGGTGCGCGCGCGCAGCTCCGCCAGAAGCGGGGCGAAGGCGGCAATGAGGTCGGCGGCGGTGGCGGTCATGGCGTGGGGCTCCCGGCGAGTTCGATGCGCCCTTGCGCGAGGCCGACGCAGAAATGCTTCACGAAGGGTTCGATGGCCGCGAGCTGGGCGCGGCGCGGCGCGTTGGCGGCGAAAATTTCGCGGGCGCGGGCGTTCAGCCGGTCGCGCAGGGCGGGATAGTCGAGGCTGGTCAGCCGCCCGTTCTCCACCACGGTGCGCCCGCCGACCATGACGCGGGTGATGCTGCGGCCCTCCTCGGCGAAGACCAGCTGGTACAGCGCATCGTTCAGCGGGGTGAAGTTCACCGAACCGAGGTCGAGGAAGACGAGGTCGGCCGCGAGGCCCGGGCGGATGTCGCCGATCAGGTCCGCCATGCCCAGCGTCCGGGCGCTGCCGCGCGTCGCCATGGCGAACACGTCGGCCGGGGTGAGCCAGTCGTCGGGATCGAAGGAGGCGGTGCGCGAGAGATAGCAGGCGAGGCGCATCACCTCGAACAGGTTCTGGTGGTCCGAGCAGCTGCAGGCATCGCTGCCGAGCCCCACCTGCACGCCGGCGGCCACCATGGCCGGCACATTGGCGATGCCGCTGCCGAGGCGGAAATTGCTGGACGGGTTGTGGGCGATGGCGGCGCCCCGGCGGCCGAGGAGGGCGAGGTCGTCGCCGTCCAGCCAGATGCCGTGGGCGGCGGTGAAATCGGGGCCGAGAATGCCCAGCCGGTCGAGATGGGCGGTCAGGCTCATGCCGTAGCGGGCCTGCCCCGCGAGCGCCTGGATCTTCGATTCGGCGAGATGCGCGTGCATCGGCGCGCCATATCGGTCGGCCAGCGCGCGGGCGCCGCGCCAGAAATCGTCGGAGCAGTGCAGCGGGATGGTGGGCGCGAGGCCGGGGCGGACCTGCGCCCGGTCGTGCGGCCATTCCGCGAGCACCCGCTCGCAGGCCGCGAGCGCGGTGTCCGAAGAGGCGAGGATGATGGAGTCGACAGCCGCCCGCGCGCCCTCCGGCAGCGCGTCGCGCAGGCCGGGGATGGCCTGCCAGAAGGTGCGGTCGGCGAGCATGGGCGTCACCACCGCCCGCATGCCGGCATCAGCATAGCCGGCGGCGGTGGCGAACATGCCGTCGGGCGAGGGGGTGGGCAGTTCCAGCACCAGATCGTAGCAGGCGGTGCAACCCTTCAGCAGCATCTCGGCGGCCGAGGCCTGCGCCAGCAGATAACGGTCGTCCACATTCTGCCCGCCGCCGGTCCATGGCCCGTTATGCAGGTGCAGCTCCAGCGTCCAGGCCCGTGCCATGCCCTTGGCGATGGCGAGATGGCTGTGGGTGTGGGCGTTCACCAGCCCGGGGGTGATCAGCCGGTCGGTGGCGTCGACGCTCTCGGCCTCGTCCGGCAGCGGCGCCTCCGGGTCGACGATGGCGGCGATGCGGCCATTCTCGATGAGAAGATCGGCCGCGCGGACCGTGCCCTCGGCCGGAAAGGCGATGAGACCGCCGCGGATCGCCTGCGGCCGGGTGGAACGCGCGGTCATGGCCGGTCTCCGGGAAGCACGATGCAGTCGGCGCGGTGGAAGCCGAGCGTGACCGCCGCACCGGGGACGGGCAGGTCGCGGCCGATATTCTTCTCCAGCGACTGCACCAGCGTGCCGTCGGCGAGGCGCGACCAGATGCGCAGGTCGGCGCCGATCGGGTCGTGGCGCTCCACCACGGCGGCGAGGCGGGTGTCGGTGGCGGCGCCGTCCTCCAGCACGGCAAGCCGCTCGGGCCGGATGCACAGCGTCACCCGGCCTTCCGGAACGGTGCCCGGCGCGACGCCGATGCTGCCGAGGGCGGTGGCCACCGTCCCCGCGCCGCCGCCGCGATGGGCGAGCGTGCCGCCGATCCAGTTGGCATGGCCGATGAAATCGGCGGCGAACAATGTCTTCGGGCGCTGGTAGAGGTCCTGCGGGGGGTCGATCTGCTCGATGCGCCCCTTGTTCATCAGCACGATGCGGTCGGCGAGGCCCATTGCTTCCTCCTGGTCGTGCGTCACGATGATGGAGGTGCAGTCGAAGGTCGACAGGATGGTGCGGATTTCCCGCCGCAATTGCAGGCGCAGCTTGGCGTCGAGGTTCGACAGCGGCTCGTCCAGCAGCATGATGTCCGGCCGGGTCACCAGCGCCCGGGCGAGCGCGACGCGCTGCTGCTGGCCGCCGGAGAGCTGGTTCGGCCGGCGCTCCGCAATGCCGGGCAGCTGCACCTGGTCCAGCACCTCGCCGATGCGCCGGCCGATCTCGGCGCGCGGCACGTTGCGGTTCTTCATGCCGAAGGCGATGTTTTGCGCCACGCTCATATGCGGAAACAGCGCGTAATCCTGGAACACCAGCCCGACATTGCGATCATAGGGCTGGCGCAGCGCCATGTCGGCGCCGCCGATGAAGATGCGGCCCTCATCCGCCCACTCGAAGCCGGCGATCATGCGCAATGTCGTGGTCTTGCCGCAGCCCGAGGGTCCGAGCAGGGCGACGATCTCGCCGCGCGCCACCTCGAAGGAGACATTGTCGACCGCCGCCGCGCTGCCGAAGCGCTTGGTGATGTTCTGGAGTTCGAGGACTGCCATGCTCAACGCCCGTATACGCCGCGCCCGACAATCGCATCGAGCCCCGCCAGGCGGTCGAGCAGCACGATCAGCAACACGGTCGCCACGATGAAGATGACCGACAGCGCCGCGATCGTCAGATCGAGATTGGCCCGCATCTGCGCGAGAATCGCCACCGGAAGGGTGAAGGTGAAGGCGTCGGTGAGGAACAGGCTGACGCCGACATCGTCGAAGGAGGTCACGAAGCCGAACACCGCGCCGGCGAAGATGCCGGTGCGCGCCAGCGGCAGGGTGACCTGGGCCAGCGCTTTCCACGGCTTCGCCCCAAGGCTGAGGGCGGCCTCGTAATAGCTCGCCTTGATGCCCACCAGCGACGCCGCCGTGGTGCGCATCACATAGGGAAAGGTGATGAGGATGTGGCCCATGATCAGCCGCGTCATGCCGTCGATGATGCCGAGCCGGCTGGCGAAGATGAGCATGCCGAAGCCGAGCACGACATTGGGCACCACCAGCGGCGAGAGCAGCGCCGCCTGCAGCGCGCCCCGGCCGCGAAAGCTCGCCCGGCTCAGCCCGATGGCGGCGAGGGTGCCGGCCACGGTGGAAACCAGGGTGGCGACGGTGGCGACGATCAGGCTGGTGACCAGGCCGTCATGATAATAGCTGTCGGCCATGAAGCTCTCATACCAGCGCAGCGAAAACTGCGTCGGCGGAAAGGGGCCGATGAAGCCGCGCGCGTCGAAGGACAGCACCACCGCGACCACGATGGGAATCACCGAAAAGGCAATGAACAGCGTGACCAGCGAGAGATAGGCCGCTTCGAACACGGCATCGCCCAGGCGCTTTCCGACCGAGAGCCCGCTCATTTGCCGGCCTCCTGCCAATTGCTGCGCACGAGGTGCAGGAGCCCGTAGAACAGCGTCACCGACACCACCATCATCACGATCGACAGCGCCGCCCCGCCGGGAAAGTTGGCGACCTCGGAAAAGCGGAAATAGATCAGGTTCGAGACGAACAGGATGAAGCCGCGCCCGACCAGCATCGGCACCACCAGATTGCTGATGCAGAAGGCGTAGGCGATGATGCCGGCGGAGAGCAGCCCCGGCAGGCTCATCGCCACGGTGACCTGGAAGAAGGTCTTCCAGCGCGGCGCGCCGAGCGACATCGCCGCTTCTTCAAGGCGCGGATTGATGTTCTGCAGCGTGCCGATGAGCGTGAGGGCGACGAGCGGCAGGGTGGTGTTCATCAGGCCGAGAACCACCATAAGCTCCGCCCCGTCCGGGCTGCTGGGCCGGACCCCGAGCAGGCGGCTGAAGCCGGAGAGCGGCCCGTTCGTGCCGAAGGTCATGGCGATGGCGTAGACCCGCACGATGAGGCTGAGGAACAGCGTGCCCACCAGCCCGCCGATCAGCACGCGGCGCAGGGTGGGCGCCGCGCGGCGCACGATGAAATGCGCCATGGGAAAACCCAGCACCAGCGCGAAGGCCGAGCTGATCAGCCCGACCCGGAAGGTGTCGAGGAAGTAGCGCACATATTCCGGGGCGGCGATCTGGGCGTAATTGTCCAGCGTAAGCGCGCCGGCATCATTGCCGCCGATGCGCCCGCCGATGAACGGCTTCAGGCTTTCATGCCCGAGCGCGAAGAGCGGGCCGAGCAGCAGCGGCGCCATGATGACCAGCGCCGGCCACAGCAGGGCCGCCGTCATTCCCGGCCGCTTCATCGCCGTTCCGCCCGCCCGCGCCATTGCTCAGCCGCGCCGTACCAGCGGAACGATCTCGCGTTCCCAGCGCGCGTTCCACTCGTTCATCACCGAGCCAAGATAGGCGAAATCGGCGAAATAGGCATATTTGGGCAGTTCTTCCGGCGTGTAGTACCAGTCCGCCAGCATCGGGTTGGTCTTGGCGGAAGGCTGGGTCGGGCCGGAGCCGAGATTCATGTTGTAGAGCTCGTTCATCTTCGGTTCGGCGAAGAAATTGGCGAACTCGAAGGCGGCCTTCTCCGGCGCGCCCTTCAGCACGCAGAAGCCTTCATTGTAGAGGAAGCCTTTGTTGTCGGGCATGCGGTTCTTCAGCTTGACGGGGAAGTTCTTGGCGGTGGCGAACCAGCCGCCATTGTTCCAGAATCCGACTGAATATTCACCCGACGCCATGGCGTTGATATACTCGGAATTATTGGTGGCGATCATGCCGATCTGGCCCTTCGCGGCCAGTTCCTTCACCAGGTCCCAGCCCGGCTCGGCGTTCTTCTCGCTGCCGCCGCGCTGGATGGCGCAGCTGACGATGAACAGGCCGGTGAGGCCGATGGGGTAGGGGACGCAGAGCTTGCCCTTGAATTCAGGGCGCAGCAGGTCCTCGACCGAGGTGAAGCCGCCGGGCAGCATGTCCTCGCGATAGCCCCAGAACGCGCCGGCCGTCGACAGCGGCACGGACATCTTCTGTCCCTTGTCGTTCTTCTGGATGAACTGGTCGGGGATGGTTTTGAGGTTGGTGACGATGCTCTCGTCGATCGGCAGCAGCCAGTCTTCCTTGATCATGGCACGGAACACCGGGTCCCACACCGACAGCACATTGTACTGGGTGTTGGGCCAGACCGCCTTGATCTTGGCGACGACGGCCGCCGCGCCGCCCGAATGCAGCTCCCAGGCGATCTGCGTCGGGTTGGTCTTGTTGAAATCGGCGGTGATCTGCTTGGACACCTCGATCCAGTTCGCCCCCCATTGCACCACCAGCAGCCGGTCGGCGGCGCGGGCGGGGGTGATGAGGCCGCCGGTCAGCACGCCGGTGGCGGCGAGGCCGGTGCCGGTCAACGCGGCGCGATTGAAGGCTCTGCGGGTCATCGACATGGGGCGGCTCCGATGCGCGGGGCGCGTTAAGGGCTCAAGGGCGATGCAATTAAGTGTTTACTTAGTCTGTAGCGCGCGGCGCGGGCCGTAAAGCCGAATGATTGGTCGGGCGTTTGCACTGTAAATGGCTGTCGCGACTGACTTTTTAGAGATGCGGGCAGGCGCTGCGCGCCGGCTGGGCAGGGGCTGCCCAAAATTCGATCTGCGGCACGGGTCAGCCCCTCAACCGCCCTCACTCTTGAGCGTACGCATCACCGCCTCGCCGGTCAGGCGGTTGTGCTCCTCCAGCCGTTCGGCGAGATCGAGCCGCGCCCGGGCGCGGAACGCCACCATGATGCCCTCGTGCTCGCCGAAGGACTGGGCGACGCGCGCGGGGTTCTCATTGACCACGAAGCGCAGCCGCAGCACCCGCTTCTGCAGATTGTCATAGGTCTGCAGCAGGATGGGGTTCTGCGTCGACGCCGCCAGCGCGCGGTGGAATTCCTGGTTGAGCGCGGTGTAGGCGGCCGGGTCGGGAGGGTGGCCCAGCGCGGCATGTGCCTGCTCGATCCGCCGGGCGTCCTCGGCCGTTGCCCGCACCGCCGCAAGGCGGCCGATCGTGTGCTCGACCGAGCCCTTCATCTCGAACAGATGCGCCACCTCCACCGGGTCGATGGGCGCGACGATGGAGCCGCGGTTGGGCCGCAGCTCGATGAAGCCCTCGGCCGCGAGCACCTTCAGCGCCTCGCGCAGCGGCGTGCGCGAAATGCCGAAGCGCAGGCAGAGCTGCGCCTCCGGGATGCGCGCGCCGTCGCTGAGTTCGCCGTTCAGCAGCACGGCGCGCAGCTTGGTGACGATCTGTTCGTGCAGCGTGCCCGCCTCTTCCGGCGCGGTCGTCGGGCTCGCCATCGACATCACCGCGCCGGACGTGCCATGCCCGCCGGCGGGGGTGCGGCGAACAGCGAGCCGAAGGGGGCGAGCGCGTCGGTGGCAACGCCCATCGCCTGCAGGCAGCCCCACAGCGTGGTGCTGACGGAATCGAACACCGGGATGCCCAGCGCCCGTTCCACCTGCGCGCCCACCAGAGCGCCACGCATATTGGTGCAGACGATGGCGATGGCGTCCGGCGCGGCGCCGGAAACCTCGGCGCACATCTGCCCGATGCGGTCCTCGTCGATCTCGGCGAAGGAGAAATTGTCGGAGAGCCCGCAATGCGCGCCCGCCACAACCTCGACGCCGATGGAGGCGTAGTTGGCGACGATGCGCTCGCCGACATCGCCGGTATAGGGCGTCACCAGCCCCAGCCGCTTCACGCCGCGCGCCGCAATCAGCCGGTTGAGGCTCAGGATGGCGCTGGTCGCCTTCACGCCGGTGCGGGCGTGGATTTCGGCGCAGAGCCGCTCGTCGGTGTCGAAGCCGAGCCAGCTTGCCGAGGTGCCGTTCCAGGCGATGATGTCGGTGTGCGCATCCGCGAGCAATTCGGCGGCGGCGAGGATGGGCTCCTGGCGGAACTGCTCCGAGGCGCTGTCGTCGAGCGCGATGCGCGTCACCCGGAACCGCCCGAAATGCGCCGAGACCTTCGGGAACAGCGGCTCCAGCATCCGCGCCGTATAGGGCTCCAGCACGGTGTTGGAGGAGGGCGTCAGCATGCCGATCAGGTGCCGGGGGGAGGGGACGACATTTTGCATTCAAAAATGACCCGACATGAGCGGCGTTGAGCAGACGGCGTCGCGCGCGTCTCATCGCTGGCGGCGCCGGTCTCTCTTGGTCTTGCCCTGAGTGCCGGCGTTCGTCAATCCGGTTCAACAGATCTGAATAGACGCTTTTGCATCGTTTTTGCGCAGGGTGTGGCGCGCCGTGCGGCACGCGGCCGCTTCGGCTTCCCGCGCGCTGCCTACAATTTGGTATTTAAGTGAACACTTAGTTGTTGCAGACTTCAGGCACGATAATGAATTCAAAAAATCCTTCCAGGAGCCGTGTCATGCGCTTGTCGATCCTGCTGACCACCGCGCTTTCCGCTGCCTTGCTCGTCGCCGCGCCGGCTCTGCTCCCGGCGCCCGCCGTGGCGCAGGAGGGCAAGACCTTCCGCTACGCCTACCGCGTCGACCCCGCCTCGCTCGACCCGCACGCGCTGGCCGAGACCTTCACCCTGTCCTGGCTCGGGCAGGTCTATGAGCCGCTGGTCGGGCGCGGCAAGAAGCTGGAGCTGGTGCCGGCGCTCGCCACCAAATGGGAGCAGCCGGAACCCAATGTGTGGCGCTTCCATCTGCGCGAGGGCGTGACGTTCGCCGACGGCACGCCGCTGACCGCCGACGACGTGATTTTCTCGCTGCAGCGGGTGAAGAAGGACGGCTCCGACATGGCCTATACGGTGGCCTCGGTGACCGACATCAAGAAGGTGGACGACCACACGGTCGACCTCGTCATGGGCAAGCCCAACCCGATCCTGCCGGTGCAGATCACCTCCACCTACATCATGAGCAAGGCCTGGGCGGAGAAGAACGGTGCGACGGCGCCGGCGAGCGTGAAGGCCAAGGTCGAGAACTTCGCCTCCACCAACGCCAACGGCACCGGGCCGTTCATGATCGCCTCGCGCCAGGCCGGGGTGAAGACCGAGCTGGTGCCCAACCCGAACTGGTGGGGCGAGAAGACCTCCAACGTCGCCAAGGTGGTGTTCACGCCGATCCAGTCCGACGCCACCCGCGTCGCCGCCCTGCTCTCGGGCGAGGTCGACATGGTCTACCCGGTGCCGCAGCAGGACGTCGCGCGCATCGAGAGCTCCGACGGCGCGCAGGTGCTCAAGGGCGCCGAGCTGCGCACCATGTTCCTCAACATGGACCAGCACCGCGACGAGCTGCAGAACTCCGACGTGAAGGGCAAGAACCCCTTCAAGGACAGGAAGGTGCGCCAGGCGGTCTATCAGGCGATCGACATGAACGCGATCCGCGACCGCATCATGGGCGGCACCTCGCACATCGCCGGCACCATGATCGCGCCGGGCATCAATGGCTATGACGCCAAGCTCGACGCCCGGGCCGCGCCCTACGACCCCGAGGCATCGAAGAAGCTGCTGGCCGAGGCCGGCTATCCCGACGGCTTCACCTTCACCATGGACTGTTCCAACGACCGCTACGTGAATGACGAGCGCATCTGCCAGGCCATTGTCGGCATGCTCGGCCGTGTCGGCCTGAAGGTGACGCTGAACGCGCAGACCCGCTCCAAATTCTTCGAGAAGGTGCTGGCCCGCGACACCTCCTTCGCCATGCTCGGCTGGCAGCCGCTGAGCTACGACGCCCATTCGACGCTTCAGGACACCATGAACACGCCGGTGGAGAAGGTCGGCACCTACAATATCGGCAACTACTCCAACCCCAAGGTCGACGCGCTGACGCAGAAGATCGAGGTCGAAATCGACCCCGCCACCCGCAACGCCATGATCGCCGAGGCGATGACTCTCGACAAGGAAGACTACGGCCACATCCCGGTGCATCAGGCCGGCCTCGCCTGGGGCGTGCGCAAGGGCGTGAAGGTCGTCCAGCGCTCGGATGACAGCTTGGAGCTGAAATGGGTCAACGTCGACTGACCGCGTGACGGGGAGGCCGCGACATGAGTTTCGTTCTCGGACGGCTCGGGCAGACCGTGCTGGTGCTGCTGGTCGCGGCTTTCGTCAGCTTCTCGCTGTTCCGCTATGTCGGTGACCCCGTCAACAACATGGTGGGGCAGAGCGCCAGCCTCGCCGACCGCGAGGCGATGCGGGCGGCGCTGGGGCTGGATGACGCCTTCATACTCCAGTTCGCCCGCTTCGTCGGTAACGCGCTGACCGGCGATTTCGGCATCTCCTACCGTTTCGGCCAGAGGGTCTCGACGCTGATCGCCGAGCGCTTTCCCGCGACGCTGGAACTGGCGCTGATCTCCATGCTGGTCGCCACCGGCCTCGGCGTGCCGCTGGGTGTGTGGACCGCGCTGCACCGCGATCATTGGGCGGCGCAGGCGCTGATGGCGGCCTCGCTGATCGGCGTGGCGCTGCCGACATTCCTGATCGGCATCGCGCTGATCCTGTTCTTCTCGGTCTGGCTCGGCTGGCTGCCCTCCTTCGGGCGCGGGCAGGTGGTGGAGGTCGGTGGCTGGAGCACCGGGCTGCTCACAGTGAGCGGCCTGCGCGCGCTCGTGCTGCCCAGCATCACGCTCGGCATATTCCAGCTGGCGCTGATCATGCGGCTGGCGCGGGCGGAGATGCTGGAGGTGATGCGCGCCGACTTCATCCGCTTCGCCCGGGCGCGGGGCCTGCACCCGCGCGCCATCCAGTACCGGCACGCGCTGCGCAACACGCTGGTGCCGGTGGTGACCATGATCGGCCTGCAATTCGGTAATGTCTTCGCCTTCTCGATCATCGTCGAGACCGTTTTCCAGTGGCCGGGCCTCGGGCTCCTGGTGATCCAGGCGATCCAGTTCGCCGATGTGCCGCTGCTGGCCGCCTATCTCGTGCTGATCGCGCTGTGCTTCGCCGTCATCAACCTCGCGGTGGACCTCGCCTATGTCGCCATCGACCCGCGCGTGCGGGCCGGCGGTGCTGTCCGGAGGACGACATGAGCGCCGGCACGGGTCTGGGGGGAATTGGCCGCGCGCTGGGCGGCTTCTGGCAAGGCGATGTCGCCTATCGCTTCCGCCGCTCGCCGGTGGCGATCCTCGCCGCGCTGGTTGGCCTCGCTCTGCTGGTGGCGGCGATGGGCGCGCCGGTGCTGGCGCCCTATGACGCCTTCGACCCCGCTGCCGCCAATGCCGCCGATGCCCGCCTGCCGCCCGCCAGCGAGGGAATGTTCGGCGACTATTACACGCTCGGCACCGATCCGCAGGGCCGCGACATGCTCTCGGCCATGCTCTACGGGCTGCGCACCTCGCTGGTGGTGGGCCTCGCCAGCGTCGCCGCCGCCGCGCTCGCCGGCGTGCTGCTGGGGCTCATGGCCGGCTATTTCGGCGGCGTGCTCGACGCCTTCATCATGCGCGCCGCGGATGTGCAGCTGAGCTTTCCCGCCATCCTCATCGCGCTGCTGATCGATGGCGTGGCGCGCACTGCGATGCCGCCGGAGCTTCACGCGGAACTTGCCGTGCCGATCCTCATCGCCGCCATCGCCGCCTCGTTCTGGGTGCAATATGCCCGCACCGTGCGCGGGCTGGTGCTGGTGGAACGCAGCCGGGAATATGTGCTGGCGGCCAAGGTGACCGGGGTAAGCACGCCGCGCATCCTGGTCTCGCATATCCTGCCCAATGTGCTGGGGCCGGTGCTGGTGATCGCCACCATAAACCTGGCGCTGGCGATCCTCACGGAATCGACGCTGTCCTTCCTCGGTGTCGGCCTGCCTTCCACCCAGCCCTCGCTCGGCTCGCTGGTGCGCATCGGCAACGAGTTCGTGTTCTCCGGCGACTGGTGGATCAGCGCGCTGCCCGGGCTGCTGCTGGTGCTGCTGTCGCTATCGGTGAACATCTTCGGCGACTGGCTGCGCGACGCGCTCAACCCGAAGCTCTCGTCATGAGCGTGCTGCTTTCCGTCCAGGGCCTGAAGGTCGAGATCGCGCGGCGTGGCCGGGCGATGACCGCCATTGACGACGTGTCCTTCGACATCGCGGCGGGCGAGATTCTCGGCGTCGTCGGCGAATCCGGCGCCGGCAAGTCGGTCACTGGCACCGCCGTGCTAGGCCTGCTGGAACGCCCCGCTACGCAGGCGGGTGGCCGCATCCTGTTCGACGGGCGGCGGATCGACACGCTGGACGAGGACGCCCTGCGCGCGCTGCGCGGCAAGGAGATCGCCGCCGTCTTCCAGGACCCGCTGACCAGCCTCGACCCGCTGATGAGCATTGGCGATCAGCTCGTCGAAACCATCCGCACCCATCTCGACCTGACGCAGGCCGAGGCGGTGGAGCGCGCCGCGCGCCTGCTGGCGGAGGTCGGCATTCCCGCCCCGCGCGAGCGACTGGCGAGCTACCCGCATGAGATGTCCGGCGGCATGCGCCAGCGGGTGGTGCTGGCGCTGGCGTTCAGCTGCGAGCCGCGCCTCATCATCGCCGACGAGCCGACCACGGCGCTCGACGTGTCGATCCAGGCGCAGATCCTCGACCTGCTGCGCGCCATGTGCCGCGAGCGCGGCACGGCGGTGATGTTGGTGACGCACGATATGGGCGTGATCGCCGAGGTCGCCGACCGGGTGGCGGTGATGTATGCCGGCCGCATCGTCGAGATCGGCCCGACCGCCAGCCTGCTCGCCGACGCCGCCCATCCCTATACGCGCGGGCTGATGGCCTCGATCCCGGACATGCACCGCCGGGAAGCGGAGCTGGCGCAGATTCCCGGCTCCATGCCGCGCCCCGATGCGCCCGTCGCCGGCTGCGCCTTCCATCCCCGCTGCCCGCAGGCGCTGGCCCGCTGCGCGCGTGAGCGCCCGCCGACCTTTACCGCCGGCGCCAGCGAGGTCGCCTGCTGGCTGGCCGACCCTTCGGCACGGAGCGCGGCATGAGCACGGCGAAGGACATTCTTCTCTCGGTCGACCGGCTCACCGTGCGCTTCGACGCCTCGCCGCCCTTGCTCAAGCGGCTGTTCACCGGCACCGGCCGGCGCACTGTCCATGCGGTGGAAGAGGTGGAGTTCGAGGTGGCGCGGGGCTCCACCTTCGCGCTGGTGGGCGAATCCGGCTGCGGCAAGTCCACCATCGCCCGTACCATAGCGGGCATCCAGCCGCCGAGCGGCGGCACCGTCTCTTTCATGGGCGTCGACATTGCGGGGTTCCGCACCCGCCACGCCGCCATGCCCTATCGCCGCAATCTGCAGATGATCTTCCAGGACCCCTATGCCAGCCTGAACCCGCGCTGGCGGATCGGCCGCATCATCGCCGAGCCGATCCTCACCCATGGCCTGATGAAGCCGGGCGCGGCGTTGAAGGCGCGGGTGGCGGAACTTCTGGAGACCGTGGGCCTGTCACCCGGCGACACCGCCAAGTTTCCGCACCAGTTCTCCGGCGGGCAGCGCCAGCGCATCTCCATCGCCCGGGCCCTGGCGTCGAACCCCGCCTTCGTGGTCTGCGACGAGCCGACCTCGGCACTCGATGTGTCGGTGCAGGCGCAGATCCTCAATCTGATGAAGCGGCTGCAGCGCGAGCGCGGGCTGACCTATCTGCTGATCTCGCACAACCTCGCCGTGGTCGCCCACATGGCCGACGCGATGGGGGTGATGTATCTCGGCCGGCTGGTGGAGCAGGGCGACGCCGCGCAGATCCTCGCCCGGCCGCTGCACCCCTATACGCGGCTGCTGCTCGACACGGTGCCGGACCCGCGCGCCCCGAACCGCACCCGCGCCCGGCTTGCCGGCGAGGTGCCGAGCCCGCTCGACCCGCCCTCGGGCTGCGCCTTTCACCCGCGCTGCCCGCTCGCCACTGAGCGCTGCGCCCGCGAGCGGCCCCGGCCCATTCGCGTCGAGGCGGTTTGCGTCGCCTGCCATGCCGTGGAGGAGGGCCGCCTGCCGTCCCGTCCACCCGCCGCCGAACATTGCCTCGCCACATCGGGAGACGCCGCGTGAAGACCACGATCCTCAACTGCCACGCCCTCACCGGCGCGAACGCCGCCCCGACGCCCGGCCCGGTCGACATCGAGATAGATGGCCGGCTGATCACCGAGATCCGTCCCGCCGGCGCCCGCGAACCCGCCGCCGGGACGGTGATCGACGGGCACGACCTGCTGATCACGGCGGGCCTCATCAACGGCCACCATCACAGCCATGAGGGCTTCTACAAGGGTCGCAAGGACAATCTGCCGCTCGAGCTCTGGATGAACTATGTCCGCCCGCTCAAGCCGATCGAGCTGACGCCGCGCGACGTCTATCTGCGCACCATGATCGGCGCCATCGAGGCGGTGCGCAGCGGCACCACCACCCTGTGCGACGACACCAACCAGAGCCCGCGCATCCGCCCCGACCATGTCGAGCAGGTGTTCCAGGCCTATGAGGATATCGGCATCCGCGCCAATGTCGGCATCACCCTGTTCGACAAGCCGTTCTTCCGCGCCGTGCCCTTCGTCGACGAGGAATTTCCGAGCGACCTGCTGGCCGAATTCGACGGCACCCGCATGTATAGCGGGGCCGAGCTGCTCGACTTCGTGCGCGGACTGGCGCGCGACCATCACCCCTCCACCAACCGCGTCGCCTACATGGCCGCGCCCTCGGCGCCGCAGCGCTGCACGCAGGACTTCCTGCTCGACGTGCGCCGCATGGCCGACGATTTCGACCTGCCGCTGATGATCCATGTGCAGGAGACGCGGATGCAGGTGGTGACCGGCCAGCTGTTCTACGGCTCGACCATGATCGAGTATCTCCACCGCATCGGCTTCATGAAGCCGAAGACGGCGTTCATCCACGGCATCTGGCTCAACCCGCGCGAGATCGAGCTGCTGGCGCGCACCGGCGTGTCGATCCAGCACAACCCGCCCTCCAATCTGAAGGTCGGCTCGGGTCTCGCCCCGGTGCGCGAACTGCTGAAGGCCGGGGTGAATGTCAGCCTCGGCACCGATGGCTGCGGCTCCATCGAGGGCACCGACATGCAGAACGCGCTCTATCTGACGGCGCTGCTGCAGAAGCTGCGCGGCGAGCACACCGACTGGGTCGGCGCCGAGGAGGCGTTCTACGCCGCGACCATGGGCGGGGCGCGGGCGCTGGGCCGCGATAAGGAACTCGGCGCGGTGGAAGCCGGGCGCGTCGCCGATCTCGTCGGCTACCGGCTCGACAGCATTCCCTTCGCCCCGCTCAACAACGCGGTGAACCAGCTGGTCTATGCGGCGAGCCGGGCCGAGGTCGACCTCGTCATGGTCGATGGCGCGGTGATCGAGCGCGACGGCATGCTGACCCGCATCGACGAGGCGGCGATCATCGCGGAAATCCGCGAGGCGCACAGCCGCATCGAGCCGCAGCTTTCCGCCTCGGAGGTCGATGTGGAGCGCATCGCCCCGCATTACGAGCGCATCTACCGGCGCTGCCAGTGCATGGACATCGCGCCGGACACCTTCCCCGCCCGCTTCAGCCACTGAGTGACATCATGACCCGTCCCGCCGATTTCCACGCCCGCGCCATTGAGGTGCTGCACGATGCCAACGAGGCCGCGTGGCGCGAGAGCGACCCGGAAGAGGGCGTGCGCCATTTCACCAACGCCACGCGCGGCCTGCTGGGCGATCCCGAAGCGGTCCACCAGCCCGGCGCGCTGAAGCCCGGCGAAACGCAGTTCGTCGTTTCCGCCTGTTTCTTCATCGCCCCGAGCCGCGACCACATGATTGTCTTCGCCGACAATTTCGGCCTCGGGCGGGCCCGCATCTCCGTCACCGACAGCCGGCCCGGCCACGCGGTGCAGACCAAGCAGGCGGCGGTGGTGCCAAACACCGATGTCGACCCGATCTTCCGCCAGATCATCAAGACCGGCCGCGTCGGCTGCTCGATCTATGTGCCGGTCATGTGGAAGGGCGAGGTGATTGGCATGTTCAACACCGCCTCGCAGGCCCGCTATATCTATGACGAGACCGACATGCGGGTGCAGAAGCTGTTCGTCGCCTGCGCCGCCGCGGTGTGGATGGGGCTGGGCGGCCCGGCACGCGTGGCGGAAGTGGCGGAGAGCCTCGGGCCGTGGAACCCGTGACTCCCTGATCGGTCGGCGCCGGCTCAGAAGCCCAGCGCGCAGCCATCCTTGCGGGGATCGGAGCCGCCCATGAGGAAGCCGCTGACGGGATCGCGCAGGATGATCTGCGCCCCGCCAATGGGCTCGACGGCAAACTTCACCCGGTGGCCGCGTGCCTCCAGCTCGGCGGTGAGGCCGTCGGGATAGGTGGTCTCGATATCCAGCTCGCCATTGAAGGCGAAGGAGCGCGGCGCATCCACCGCCGCCTGCAGGTCGAGGCCACGGTCCAGCAGGCCGGAGAGCAGCGCCGCCTGGCCCGAGGCTTGGTACTGCCCGCCCATCACGCCGAACACGCCGACGGCCTCGCCATCCCTGCGCAGCAGGCCGGGAATGATGGTGTGCATCGGCCGCTTGCCGGGGGCGATGGCGTTGGGGTGGCCTTCGATCAGCCGGAACGAGGCGCCGCGCGAATGCAGCAGCACGCCGGTGGCCGGGTCGATGCGCGTCGAGCCATAGCCGTGGAACAGCGAGTTGATGAACGACACCATGTTGCCGTCCCGGTCGACGACGCTGATATAGACCGTGTCCTTGTGCTCGGGCTCGTCCCACAGCGCCGGCGGCAGGGCGCGGGCCATGTCGATGCGGGCGGCAAGGCGGCGGGCGGTCTCGGCCGAGAGCAGCGTCTCCACCGATACTGTCATCGCCGCCGGGTCGGCGAGCAGCGCGTCGCGGTTGTAATAGGCGAGCTTGCCGGCCTCGGCATGCAGATGCACCCGGTCGGCGAGCGACATGCCCTCGCCGAGGTCGAACTCGCGCAGGATGTTGAGGATCATCAGCGCGGCGAGGCCCTGACCGTTGGGCGGGCATTCCTCGACCGTGTAGCCGCGATACTCGCTGGAGATCGGCGTAGTGTAGAAGGCGCCGTCGGTCATGGCGGCGAAGTCTTCCAGCGTGTGCAGCCCGCCGAGGCTGTTGAGGTAGCGCACGACGGACTGCGCCGTTTCGCCCTCGTAGAAGGCGGCGGCGCCCCTGGCCGCGACATCGCGCAGGCGCTGGCCGAGCAGAGGCTGGGCGTGCCGGTCGCCGGCGACGAGCGGTTTGCCGTCCTTGAGGAAGAAGGCGCTGGCATTGTCGTCCTGCGCCAATAGCGGCGCATCATCCGCCCAGTCGAAGGCGACGCGCTGGGTGACGGGATAGCCGTTCTCGGCATAATCGATGGCGCGGGCGAACAGCCGGTCCAGCGGCAGGCTGGCATAGTCGGCATGCAGCCGCGTCCAGGCGGAAATTGCCCCCGGCACGGTGACGGCATGCGGGCTGGTGCGCGGAATCTCGCTGGTGAGGCCGGCGGCCTTCAGCGCCTCGACGCTGGCGGCCATCGGCGCGCGGCCGCTGCCGTTCAGCGCCACGGTCGGCTGGCCCTTGGGGGCGTACAGCACGAAGCAGTCGCCGCCGATCCCGGTCATCGCCGGCTCGACCACGCATTGCGTCGCCACCGCCGCCAGCGCCGCGTCCATGGCGTTGCCGCCGGCCTGCAGCACCTCGAGGCCTGCCGCCGTAGCCAGCGGGTGCGAGGTGGCGATGGCGGCATCGCGGGCGAAGAGCGTCGGGCGGGCGGGGCCGAAGAAGTCGGTGCGCTGGGTCGAAATCACGGAAGGCGTTCCTCAACCTTGGGGGTGGCGAAGCCATACAGCGTCGCCGCATTGTCTGTCATGATTTTTGCGGCCACCGCGTCGCTGCCGCACCAGTCGCGGAAGAGATCGACCAGCGCGGAATCGTCCGGCGGGTTGCCCGGCTTGGAGGGGTGCGGCCAGTTGGTGGCGAACAGGCAGCGCTCCGGGGCGTGGGCGATGAGCGCGCGGGCCAGCGCGGCGACATCGCTGTAGCCGGGCGCCCCGACTCGCGAGGTCTCGTAGACGCCGGAGGTCTTCACATAGGTGCGCCCGCCGTCGAGCAGGCGCTGCAACGCCGTGAAGCCGGGATGGTCGAGGCCGACGGGCTCCAGGAACTTGCCATTATGGTCGATCACCAGCGTGCCCGGCAGGCGGGCGAGGCGGTCGGCCTGCTCGTGCAGAAGGCGCCCGTCCATCTGCATCTGCACATGCCAGCCATACGCGGCGGTCCTGGCGGCGAGCGGCTCCAGATCATCCCAGCCAAGCGCGCCGCCGCCGATCATGAAGAAGCGGATGCCGCGTATGCCGAGGCGGGTCAACCGTTCAAGCTCGGCATCGCTCACATCGGGCGGCACCACGGCGACGCCGCGCGCGTCTTCCCCGAGGATCGCCATCGCGTCAAGGGTGGCGCGGTTGTCGAAACCATAGACCGAGGGCTGCACCACCACGGCGCGGGTGAGGCCGAGCGTTTCGCGCACCTTCAGATAGGCGGCGATGTCGCCGCCGGCGACGGGGGGAAAGGGCGAATTCGGCGCCGACGGATAGGTCTCCGCTGGACCGTAAATGTGCATGTGGCAGTCGCACGCGCCGGGAGGAGGCCGAAAGGCCGGCGCGCGCACCGGGAGCAGGGCGTTCATCGCGACAACCAATTGGGAAGGCGGTGCGGGTTCTTGGCGTGGATCGGCAGCCGGCCTTCCAGCATCGCCTTGACCTGTTCCACCGTTTCCATCGCCTGGAACTCGGAGGGCTCTATCATCAGCGCCGCCGAATGCGGCGTCGCGACGACATTGGGCAGGCGGGCGAGGCGCAGCGAGGGCTGCTGGTCCGGCCCGTCGCCGACATCGAGCCCGGCGCCGGCGATGGTGCCGGAGGTGAGCGCCGCTTCCAGCGCGTCCTCATCCACCAGGATGCCGCGCGCGACATTGATGAAGAAGGCGTCCCGTCGCATCTGGGCGAAGGCGCCGGCATTCATCATCCGCTCGGTTTCCGGCGTCGCATAGGCGGCGCAGACCACGAAGTTCGGCTTCGACAGCACCTCGTCCAGTCCCACCGGGATGACCGCGCCATTGTCGATCCGGGCATAGGGATCATAGACCGTGACCTTCATCTTGAAGGCCAGCGCCAGCTCGACGATGCGCCGTCCAATCGAGCCATAGCCGATCACGCCAACATGGGCGCCGGCCATCTGCCGGCCGAACACCATGGCATGGGACGCCTGGCCCGCATGGTAGCGCCCGGCGTCACGGGTGATGTTGCGGGCGAGATCGAGCATCAGGGCCAGCGTATGCTCGGCCACCGCGTCGGCATAGCCCGAGGAGCAGTTGCACACGAGGATACCGGCATCGGACGCGGCATCGACGTCGATATTGCGCATGTCGACGGCGCAGCGGGTGAACAGCCGCACGTCGGTCAGCCGTTCCAGCACCGCGCGCGGGCCGGCTGCGAGGCGGTCGGATATGACCACCTCGCAGCCCTCCGCCGCCTTCACGAGTGTGTCTCCCGACAGGGGCTCATTACTGTCGTTCATCACGAGCTCGATCGGCAGTGCCTTCAGGGCGTCGACCGCCCTGTATCCGTAGAAATGCTTGAGCAGGTCGCGGTTGTGGGTGAGCAGAACGCGCATGTCGGTCACCCGTTTTCGTCGGTCATGCCGGCGACGACGTCGGCCGGCAGCTGCGCCATCACCCAGCGATTCATCGCCAGCACCATGTCGTCGCGCCAGGACAGCGGGCCGGGGCGGGCGAGGCAGGAGGAGAGGCCGATCTGCTGCTTCTGCAGGATGTCGACATCCTCCATCGCCACGGCTTCCCAGCGCTTGTAATAGGGCGTGGCGCGCTCTTCGAAATCGGGCAGCTCGGTATAGGCGCGCGGGAAGCACCCCCCGACCGAGAGCACGGAGCGGTCCACCGCGATGGGGCGCACCGCCAGCCACCAGGCACAGTCCTGCGCGTAGACGAACTGCACAGTCGGCTCGATCACCGTGAAGAAGGTGCCCTTGCGCGCCTGCTCGGAGAGGCCCTCGATCGGCGGGAAGGGCGGCTCCTGCCCAAGCACGGCGATGGAGCGGTTCGACTGCACCTGGATGACGTGCCAATTGCCCTGGGTTGGAAAACTCACCGAGCGCTGGGCGCCGACGGTGGCGGCGTGGACGATGCCGGTGTGGTACGTCTCCATGGCGTTTTCGAGCAGCAGCTTCCAGTTGCACCGCGTCTCGATATCCATGTGCCAGGTCGTCACCATGTCGCCCAGCCGGTGGCTGCCGACCAGCTCCGGCATGTTGCCGAGATGGGTCATGAGATCCGGGGCGTGCTCGTCATAATTGAGGAACACCGAGCCCTCCCACACCTCCATGCGGATAGGGATGAGGCCGTGCGGCGGCTTCTCGAATTTCGGCACCTCGCGCATGCCCGGCGCGCCGGCCAGCGTGCCGTCCAGCCGGTAGTTCCAGGCATGGTAGGGGCAGGTGAGGTTCTTGGCGTTGCCGCAGCCTTCCATGATGATGGAGGCGCGGTGGCGGCAGACATTGGCGAAGGCGCGCAGCACGCCATCCTCGCCGCGCACCAGCAGCGCCGGGCCGCCGACGCTGTCGAGCGCCTTGAAGTCGCCGGGGTTGGCAACCTCTTCCACCCGCCCGGCGAAGAACCAGTTCTTCATGTGGATGTGCGCGACCTCGGCCTTGAACACCTCCGGGTCGGTATAGAAGCGCGTCGGCGCGCTCTTGGCATCGCCGAGCGGCGGCTCGGACCAGACATAAGGTTCGGGAACCAGCGTCGTTTCGAGACTCATGACGGCCTCCGTTCAGGGATGCCCGGCATTCAGGCGGTGTTCCGCCTGGCCGAGCTGGACGAGATGAAGGGCGATGACGGCGACATGGCCGGCCAGCATGGCCGACATGCCCTGCACGTCATGGGGCGGGCTCAGCGTGTTGATGTCGACGCCGACCAGATCCAGCCCCTTGAGCCCGTGCAGCAGATCGAACACTTCCGCCACCGGCGGGCCGCCCCAGGTGGGCGTGGCGACGCCCGGCGCGGCGGATGGGTCGAAATAATCCATGTCGAAGGACAGGTGCACCGGCCGGTTGCCCACCACCTCGCGCACCTCGGCGGCGATCGCCTCCGGCCCGCGCCGGCGCACCTCGTCGCCGGGGATCAGCCGGTAGCCGAGCCCGCGCGTGTGGTCATAGGCGCCGCCGACCAGCATGGTGCCGCGCGCGCCGATGTGGAAGGAGCGCTTGGTGTCGATCAGCCCTTCCTGCGCCGCGCGGGTGAAGGTGGTGCCGGTGTTGATATCCTCGCCGGGATAGGCGTCGGTGTGGGCGTCGATATGGATCAGCACCAGTTCCGGGAAACGCCGCGCCAGCGCCCGCAGCACCGGCAGCGTCACCGTGCCGTCGCCGCCGACGCAGAGCGGCACCGCATCGGCGCGCACCACTTCGAACACGGCGGCTTCCATCGCCGCCATGGAGGGGCCGAGATCGGAAGCCACCACGTCGACATCGCCGAGATCGACCACCCGGTCGCCCTCGCGCGGGTCGACATCGGCCAGCGGCGGGTAGAAGGGCCGCACCTCGCTCGACATGGCACGGAAGGAGGCCGGGCCCTGGCGCGAGCCGATGCGGGTGGCATTGGTGCCGCAATCGAAGGGCAGGCCGATGACGGCGATCTGCCCGGCGCTGGCCGAGGTCGCCTGCGGTACGCCGAGAAAGGTCCCCAGTCGCATTCGCGGGGCGGTGCCCAAGGTATCCGTCATGCCTCTGCTCCAAGATAGAAAGACTTCACGCGCTCGGGGTCAATATTCGCGCCGCTATCCTGGTGGACGATGCGGCCGAGGCGCATGATGTAGACGTGGTCGGACAGGCGCATCGCCTCGACGGCGTTCTGCTCGACCAGCAGCACGGTCATGCCCTGCTTGCGGATCTCCAGCACCGTGTCGAGGATGAGGTCGATCATCTGCGGGGCGAGGCCCATGGTGGGCTCGTCCATGATGAGCAGCGAGGGGCGCGACATCAGCCCGCGGGCGATCGCCAGCATCTGCTGCTCGCCGCCCGACAGCGTGCCCGCCAGCTGCGCCATGCGCTCGCCGAGGCGCGGGAACAGCGCCACCATCCGTTCAAGATCGCCGGCGATTTCAATGGCGTCGCCACGCGAATAAGCGCCGAGAACGAGGTTTTCGCGCACGCTCATGCCGGCGAAAACCCGCCGCCGCTCCGGTACATGGGCGATGCCGCGCGCCACCCGCAGCTCCGGCGCCAGCGTGGTGATGTCCTCGCCGGCGAAGCGGATCCGGCCGGCGGTGAGCGGCAGCAGCCCGGACAGCGCCATCAGTGTCGTGGTCTTCCCCGCCCCGTTGGAGCCGACCAGCGAGACGATCCGCCCGGGCTCGACCGTGAGATCGATACCGTCGACGGCGCGGATGCGACCATAGGAGACGGCCAGAGTTTCAACCTGGAGTAGCGGCGGCACGGCCTGGCCGGTGTGACCAGTGAGTGCGGTGGGGTGGACGATGGGTGCAGTGTGGCTCATCGCGCTCACCTCGCCCGGCCGAGATAGGCGGCCTGCACCGCCGGATCGGACAGCACCTGTTCCGGCGGGCCGTCGGCCAGCCGCTTGCCGTAATCGAGCACGGTGAGGTGGTCGCACAGGCTGCGCACCACCTGCATGTCGTGCTCGATCAGCAGCACGGCGATGCCCTGCGCCCGCACCTGCCGCACCAGAGCGGCGATCTCGCTTTTCTCGACCGCGTTCATGCCGGCAAGCGGTTCGTCGAGCAGCAGCAGCTTGGGCGAGGAAATCAGCGCGCGGGCGATCTCCACCCGGCGCTGGTGGCCGTAGGACAGGGTGGTGGCGACGCGGTCCGCCACATCCGCCCCCAGCCCGACGAAGTCGAGCAGCTCATAGGCACGCGCGATCATCGTCCGCTCCGCCGCGCGCGCCGAGCGCGCGCCGAAGACGAGCGACAGCGCGTTGGCGGAAAAGCGCTGATGGGCGCCGACCAGCACGCTTTCCAGCACCGTCATGGCGCCGAACAGGCGGATGTTCTGGAAGGTGCGGGCAAGGCCGGCGCGGGCGAAGCCGTTGACGCCGAGACCGCCTATCTGCGCGCCGTCGAAGATCAGCTGGCCCTCGGTCGGGCGGATGAAGCCGGTCAGCACGTTGAGAACGGTGGTCTTGCCGGCGCCGTTGGGGCCGATCAGCCCGTGAATGGCATTCCCCGCGATGGCCATGTCGAGACCGCCCACCGCCTCCAGCCCGCCGAAGCGCACGGTGATGGCGCGGGCCTCCAGCAGCGGCGCCGGGGAGGGAGCTTTCATGCCGCCCCCTTCACGTTGTCCGCGCCGGCCCGTGTGCTGGGACGTGTGCCGGGCATGGTGAGGGCGACGCGGGCGCTGGCCGCCAGCCCCTGCGGGCGGAACACCATGAGCACGATGAGCACGAGGCCGAGCAGGGCGAAGCGGGTCTCGGGATAGGCCTGCACGAAGGGCAGGTCGAGCGCCAGCTGCAGGAACACGATCCAGATCAGCGCGCCGACGAACGGCCCGACAAAGGTGCCGAGCCCGCCGAGCACCACCAGCATCAAGAGCAGGATGTTCTCGAACAGCGAGAAATTCAGCGGGCTGATATATTGCTGGCTGTGGGCGTAGAACACGCCGACAAAGCCGCCGACGAAGCCACTGGCGGCATAGGCGTAGAGCTTGTAGCGGGCGGTGGGCACGCCCATCGCCTCGGCCGCTTCCTCATCCTCGCGGATCGCCACCCAGGCGCGCCCGACATAGGAGCGCACCAGCCGGGCGATGGCGAACACCACCAGCACGGCGAGCGCCAGGGCGAAGAAGAACTGCGCGCGCGGCGATCCGAGCGCGATGCCGAACAGGTTCGGCGCGGGAATGCCGCGAATGCCCATCGGCCCGTTGGTCACATCCATCCAGTTGATGGCGACCACGCGCACGATCTCGCCGAAGCCCAGCGTCATGATGGCGAGATAGTCGCCGCGCAGCCGCAAGGTGGGCGTGCCCAGCAGCACGGCGAAGCCGGCGGCGAGCAGGCCGGCCAGCGGCAAATTGAGGTAGAGCAGCCACCAGATATCGGCCGGGGCAACGCCGAACTGGTCCTTCAGCACCAGCACGAACAGGATCGAGGTGAGGTAGGAACCGACCGCCCAGAAGGCGACGAAGCCGAGGTCCAGCAGGCCGGCAAAGCCGACGATGACGTTGAGCCCGCTGGCCAGCATGCCGTAGATCACCACCATGGTGAGGATGCGCAACCAGTAATCGGAGGGCACGAACAGCCCGACGAGAATGGCGACCGCCAGCAGGCCGAGCGCCGCGCGGGGGCCGGCGGCGGCAGAGCGCGCCAGCAGGCCATCGAAACGCGCGAAGCCGGCGCGCAGCCAGTCCGCGCCGAATTCCGAGGCGCCGCCGAGCAGGCTGCCGCGCCCGGCGGAATTGAGCTCCGGTTTTCCCAGCAGGCCCTGCGGGCGCAGATAGAGCAGGCCGACCAGCAGCACGAAGCTGATCGCGTCCTTCCAGGCGGTGCCGTTGGGCAGGTAGCCGGAACCCAGCGCCTCGACGAGACCGAGGATGAGCCCGCCCAGCGCGGCGCCGGGAATGGAGCCGATGCCGCCCAGCACGGCGGCGGTCAGCGCCTTCAGCCCCGGCAGGAATCCCATGCTGGAATGGGCGAAGCCATAGGTCTGCGCATAGAGCAGCCCGGCCAGCGCGGCGAAGCCCGAGCCGATGGCGAAGGCGGCGGCCACCACGCGGTTGACCGGGATGCCGACCAGCGTCGCCGCCATCTGGTCCTCGGCGCTGGCGCGCATCGCCCGGCCGAGCGAGGAGCGGGCGATGAACAGCGACAGGCCGAGCATGGCGGCGACGGCGGTGGCCATCACCACCAGGTCCATCACCGAGAGATAGATGGAATCGAACAGCACCACCGGGGGCAGGGTGGCGAGGTGGAATTCGGGGAAGCGCAGTTCCTCCGCGCCCCACACGGTCTGGGCGAGGCTCTGCAGCACCACCGAGACGGCAATCGAGGTGATGAGCGGGGCAAGGCGCGGTGCGTTGCGCAGCGGCCGGTAGGCGATGCGGTCGACGGCGACGCCCACCAGCGCGGTAAGCACGATGGCGCCGAGCGCGGCGACCGGCAGCGAGAAGCCCGGCATCGGCACCACCATGCCGATGAGCCGGACCTCGGGCAGCATCAGCGAGGTGGTGAGGAAGGCGCCGAGCATGAACAGCTCGCCGAAAGCAAAGTTCACCAGCCGCACCACGCCATAGACCAGCGTGAACGCGACGGCGGTGAGGGCGTAGATCGCCCCGAGCACCAGTCCGTTTGCCAGCAGCTGTCCGAGATAGTCCATTGCCTGCCTGTGTTGCCTTCAGGGGCTTCCCGTTCGTGGCCCGGGCGGCCGCGAACGGGTGTGGTTCTGCCTCCGCCGATACGCGGTCGGTAGAGAGAGGGCAGCGGTCCTGCCGCCCTCTCCTCCCTCTCCCGGGCGGGGAGAGGGCGCGTGGCGCGAGGCCTACGGCTGCTTGGGCGCGAGGCCGAACTTGCCGTCCTTGACCGCGAGGAAATACAGCGAGCCGGCGCGGTCGCCCGAGGGGTCGAACGTGGTGGGGCCGGTGACGCCGGGCACGTCCTTCAGCTTGCCGAAGGCGGTGTTCAGGCTTTCGCGGGTGACGGGGCCGTCCTTGGCGGCGAGGTCGACCGCCGCGCCGAGCGCCATGCCGGCGTCATAGCCCAGCGCCGCCCAGGCGCTCGGCTCTTCCTTGAAGCTGCCCTTATAGGCGGTGAGGAAGCCTTCCGTCGCCGGGGTGGCGACCGCCGGGTCGAACATGCCGTAGACGATCATGCCGTCCACTGCGCCGCGGCCGAGCTTCATCAGCTCGACATTGAGCGCGCCGTCGGTCGACAGCAGCTGCGCCTTGATGCCGAGCGCGCGCGCCTGCTCGGCGATCTTCGCCGCCTCGGTGTAGAAGCCGCCGATGAAGATGGCGTCCGGCTTGGCGGCGCGCACCTTGGTCAGCAGGGTGCGGAAATCCTTGGCGCCGAGCAGATAGGATTCGGTGCCGAGAATGGTGGCGCCGTCCTTGGCGGCGGCGTCGGAGAACGCCTTGGCGACGCCGATGCCGTAATCATCCTGCTGGTTCAGCACATAGATCGACTTCAGCCCCAGCGTCTTGGCGGCGTAGTCGCCCATCATGGCGCCCTGCACCGCATCGGTCAGCACGTTGCGGCGGAAATAGGGGCTGACATTGGTGAGCGCCGGGCTGGTGACGGCGGAGGCCAGAACCGGGAGCTTGCACTCGTTGAACACCGGGATGGCGGCAAGCGCGATGGAGGAGAAGGAATAGCCCATCACCACGTCGACATTCTTGTCGGAGCAGAAGCGCTGGGCGATGAGCACGCCCTCGCGCGCCTCGCCGCGATCGTCCACCGCGTCGATCTTGTAGGTGTTGCCGCCCTTCTTGTTCAGCTCCGCCACCGCAAGGTCGAGCCCCTTGCGCATGTTGAGGCCGAAGGCGGCGAAATCGCCGGAGAGCGCGGCGGTGAAGCCGATGGTGATCTCCTCCGCCCGCACCAGCGTGGGGGAAGCGAGAAGGCCGATGCCGAGCATGGCAGCGGCAATGCGAGTGATCGTCATGCGTGTTCTCCTCTGGAAGAGACCGTGCGTTCTGCACGCTGCTTGGTTGCGGCCTTCGCCGTGTGGTGCCGTGTGGGGATCAGTGGAGCTCCACCGTCACCCAGGTCTCGAAGCAGTAATCGTCCGCCAGCGACATCACGCCGATGGAGGCGCGCCCGCCGACGCCGATCTCCGGGCCGAACACCTGCTCGAACAGGTCGGAGAGCCCGCTCGCCACGAGGTGCGGCTGGGTGAAGGCGGGGTCGCAGGCGATGAAATTGAGCGAGCGCACCAGGCCCTTCACCCGGTCGAGGTCGCCGACCGCGTCCTTGATGCAGCCGAGGCAGTTCAGCGCGGTGAGCCGTGCGGCCTCATAGCCCTGTTCAACCGTGACATCGCGGCCGAGCCGGCCGGGATAGAGCGCCTTGCCGGCGCTATCGACGCCGGCGGTCTGGCCGGAGAGGAAGAGCAGCTTGTCGCTGAGATAATGCGGCTTCATCTTGCCGTAGAGCGTGCCGTAATAGCCCTCGCCGCCGCCCGCCTGCGGAAGGACGAGACCAAGCTCCGCCACGCGCCGTGTCGCCGACATCGTCATTCCGGGCTTCCTCCGCAGGTCGAACTCCTCGCTGATTTCCGTTCTAAATTGCAACAAGGTCAAATCGGAAAACAGCGGAAGTCCATAAAGCAAAGTTATAGCCTCAGGGGATTGGGGCGGGTAGGGCGGGCCACAACCGTTTTTTGCCGATGCCGGCCGGCGGCACGGGGGCGCTGCCCTAACTTTGAGCGGGCGGGGATGACAGGCGGGCTCAGGCCGGGTGCACGAGATCCGGCGCGAGCGCCTTGCGGAAGCGCTCCATGAACGCCACCGAGATGCGCGCCGGCGGGCGCGTGCTGGGGCGGAACATGCCGAAGCGATAGGGCACGACGGGGCGGAACGGCACGGCGACCAGCCCCATCGTCTGGAAGAACCGGGCGGTGGCGGGGTCCACAAGCGTGACCGCGCCGAGCTGCTGCACCAGCACGCAGGCGGTGCCGAAGAACTCCACCTCGGCCACCACGTTCCAGTGCGCATGCGCCTCGAAAAACGCCTCGGCGGCGGCGATATGGGTGATGTGCTCGGGAAACAGCGTGACGAAGGGCAGGGAATCGAGCTGCTCCGGCCCGACGCAGCGCTCCTGCGCGAGCGGATGGTCGGCGCGCATCACGCACATGCACGCCACCTCGAACAGTTCGAGCGAGGCGACATGGATGTCGATCGGCAATTCGGCGAAGCCCACGTCGAAGGCGCCGATGGTGCCGAGATCGCGCACCGCATAGGAGGAGCGGGTGATGAAGCGCGCGGTGGCGCCGGTGTTCTCCTTCAGCACATCGGCGATGATGGGCGGCAGCAGATAGGTGGCGAGGCCCGGCGGGCTGGCGATGAGCAGCGTCGCCGAGGACAGGCCCTTGAGGTTGCGCGAGACCGCCAGCGTGCGGTCCATCGCGTCCAGCGTGCGCACGATGGCGGCGAAGAAGGTCTCGGCCTCCGGCGTGGCCTCCAGCCGTCCATGGGCACGGTGGAACAGCTTCAGCCCGATTTCGTCCTCCAGTCGGGCGATGAGGTTGCTGATCGCCGGCTGCGACTTGCCCAGCAGCACGGCGGCGGCGCTCATCGAGCCGTTCTCGTAGACGGCGCGGAAGGCCTCGAGATGGCGGGTGTCCATCGCTTGCGCACTCAACCGGTTGAGGGGCGGCCATCCGGCCAGGTCGAAAGCGCCTGCGCCGCGACCGCTTCCAGCTTGCAGCGGCCGAAGCCGGCCTTGGCCTGCACCGCCATGCCGTGCAACACCGCCATCAGGAAGGTGGCGAGGGCGTCGGGGTTGGCACTCTCCAACAGGTCGCCCTCCGCCTTGGCGCGCTCGAAACGCTCGCGCAGCTGCGCCTCGCCGGCGGCGCGCGCCTCGATCAATGCCTGCCGCACCGGTTCCGCTTCGTCCGAGCCCGCCAGCACGCCATTGATGCCGAGGCAGCCGGTGTGCTCGACATAACGCGTGTTGAGGTCGATCGCGCTGTAGAGGAGGTGCTCCGCCACCTCCCGCGCGGTGGGCAGTTGCAGCGCCACCGGCAGATAGTCGAGATGGCGCTCGTAATAGCGGGCGAGGGCGAGCCGAAAGAGCGCCTCCTTATTGCCGAAGGCGGAATAGAGCGCCGGGCGCTCGACCCCGGTGGCGGCGGTCAGGTCCGCATAGGACGCGGCTTCATAGCCCTTGCGCCAGAACACGCCGAGCACGGCATCAAGGGCTTCTTCCACATCGAAGGCGCGAGGACGGCCCATCAGGCGGGCCCGATCTGTTTCATAACGACCATTATTAAACCGCTTGACAGCCCGCGTCCACGTTTCATACCAATCGTTACATAACGAGCGTTATGAAAACGCTGTCCCATGAACCGCACGCGGAAGCCGGCCCGTGCCGCCCCCCGTGCAGAAGGAATCCCATGTCGAACATATTGCAGGGAAAGGTCGCCCTCGTCACCGGCGGCTCGCGTGGTCTCGGCGCGGCGACGGCAGAGGCGCTGGCCGGCCAGGGCGCGGATGTCGCCATCAGCTATGTCGCCTCGCCCGAAAAGGCCGAGGCGGTGGTGGAGAAGCTGAAGGCGAAGGGCGTGCGCGCCCTCGCCATCCGCGCCGACCAGGCCGACATGGCGGCGGCCAAGCCGCTGGTCGAGGCGGTGCTGGCGCATTTCGGCGCGCTCGACATTCTGGTCAACAATGCCGCCATCGCGGTGCAGGGCAAGACCGTCGACGACCCCGCGCTCGACACCGTCAATCTCGACCGGCAATGGCAGATCAACGTGATGGGCGTGGTCGCCACCACGCGGGCGGCGGCGCCGGTGCTGTCAGATGGCGGGCGCATCATCTTCATCGGCTCCGGCCTCGGCAGCCGCGTGCCGTTTCCCGGCGTGGCGGATTATGCCGGCACCAAGGCGGCCATCGCGGGCTATGCGAAGGGGGTGCAGCGCGACCTCGGTCGGCGCAACATCACCGTCTCGGTGGTGCAGCCGGGCATCATGCCGACCGACATGGCCTCGGCCGTCGCCGACAAATTGCCCGAGGCGATCATGGACCTGCACGCCATTCGCCGGATCGCGACGCTGCAGGAAGTGGCCGGCACCGTGTGCTTCCTCGCAGGCCCTGATGCCGGCTACATCGCCGGCGGCGTGATCGACGTGGCCGGCGGCTTCCAGATCTGACGCCGACGGGCCGAACACCTCCGCGCGGGCCGGAAGCGCAACACCCGGCCCGCGCGTAGCGTTCCCGCCGCCGCATCGGCGCGCGCCTGTGCCAGCAGGCGGCGGCGCGAGCGACAAAGTGACGCCTGCCGCGCATTTTCGACACCGTTCCATGCCATGTTATTGGCTTGGCTGTGTTGACCAACCGGCCCTCACCCCACGAACATCGACGAGCCGCCCGGTTACGCGCGATCGAGGTGCGTAGAGACGGAGATCGAGATGTTGATGGCAGGTGAAAGTGCGCTCGCGAAGGCCGATGCGCGAAGCTGGGCGCGCCGGCTGAACGACTACCGCCAGCCTGATCCGCGCCGCAGCGTCCGCGAACTCATTATCACCGCCGTGCCCTTCGCCCTCGCCTGGGCGGCGATGCTCACCGCGCTCAAGCTGGACCATGTCTGGCTGTACGCCCTGCTCATTCTGCCGGCGGCGGGGCTGCTGGTGCGGCTGTTCATGATCCAGCACGATTGCGGCCACGGCTCGTTCTTCGGCAACCGCAAAGGCAATGACTGGACCGGCCGGGTGATCGGCGTGCTGACCATGACGCCCTATGACCACTGGCGGCGCAGCCACGCGATCCACCACGCCAGCGCCGGCAATCTCGACCGCCGTGGCATTGGCGACATCGACACGCTGACGGTGGACGAATATCTGGCGCGTTCGCGCTGGGGGCGGCTGCGCTACCGCCTGTACCGCCACCCGCTGGTGATGTTCGGCATCGGCCCGATCTACGTCTTCCTGCTGGAAAGCCGGCTGCCGGTCGGCTTCACCCGCAAGGGCTGGACGCCGTGGGTGAGCACGATGACCACCAATCTCGGCATCGCCGTCGCGGCGGGGCTGCTCATGTGGGCCTTCGGCATCGGGCCGTTCCTGCTGGTTCACCTGCCGGTCGTCATATTGGGTGCGGCGGCGGGCGTCTGGCTGTTCTATGTCCAGCACCAGTTCGAGGGCACGCACTGGGACGAGAACGACGACTGGGAGTTCCACGAGGCGGCGCTGCACGGCTCCTCGCATTACGATCTGCCCGCCGTGCTGCGCTGGTTCAGCGCCAATATCGGCATGCACCACATCCATCATCTGTGCAGCCGCATTCCCTATTACCGGCTGCCGGAAGTGCTGCACGACCATCCCGAACTGCGCGATGTCGGGCGACTGACGCTGTGGGAGAGCTTCGGCTGCGTGCGGCTGACGTTGTGGGACGACCGGCAGCGGCGGCTGATCTCCTTCCGCGAGATGCGCGCGCTCTACCAATAGCAGCGTCCACGATGGCGGTGGCATGATCCGGCCGGCCCGGCGCGCGGCTGCGCTATGCTTGCCAGGCCGACACCGGGGCCGTACGCCGGGGGGATCCATGCAGCGCGCCACCGGCACCAGCGAAACGACGGCCCCCGCACCGGATGACCAAACGCATGCCGGCCATTCTCATGGCGACGGGCCGACGGTGGCGGCGCTGCTGGAAACACGGCGGCAGCAGGCGCACCACCCCGACGGCACGGCCGGCCGCTCCGGGTGGCGCCGGGGCCTGCGCGAACTTTACGCCGGGACGGACCGGCGGGCGACGCGCTTCCAGTGGGCGGTCGCCAGCATCGACCTCGTCATTGTCGGCTTTTTCATCCTCACCCCGGTGCTGCAACACTGGCGGGGCTTCCTGTGGATCGACTACGCCGTCGCCCTGCTGCTGGCCGCCGATCTTTCGGCCCGCGCCATCGCGGCGGTGCATCTCGGGCGCTGGCTGCGGCAGCCGGTGGTCTGGGTCGATCTGGTGGTGCTCGCCACGCTGCTCGCGCCGCTGTGGCTGGCAAATCTCGGCTTCCTGCGCATCTTGCGGTTGTGGTCGATGTCGCAGAAGGACATCTTCTGGCGCGCGCTTCGCCGGCGCGGCTATGCGGAGTGGGAAGATGTCGGCCGCGCCGGGATCAACCTCGTCACCTGCCTGTTCGTCATCACCGGCTTTATCTACACCGTCTTCGCCGGACCGGGCTCGGGCATGGAAGGGTGGATCGACGCGCTCTACTTCACCGTCGCCACCATCACGACGACCGGTTTCGGCGACATCACGCTGCCGGGCGCAGCGGGAAAGCTGACCGCGATCGTCACGATGATCGTCGGGATTTCGCTTTTCGTGCGGCTCGCCCAGGCGCTGTTCCGCCCCTACAAGGTCTCGTTCCGCTGTCCGAGCTGCGCGCTGATGCGGCATGAGCCGGATGCCGTGCATTGCAAGGCGTGCGGGCAGCTTCTGACCATTCCCGACACCGGCGGGGAATGAGCCCGCCGAACGCCTCGCTTCAGGGGCGGAGGTAGCTGGCAGGTCCGTGAGCGCGTGCGGCGGAAGGTGGGCGTCACCAGGGGCGTGAAAGCCGGGCGGCGATATGCTTTGATGCGGCCATGCAGCCGCTTTACACCCTGCTCGACTTCCACCTTCAGCCCAGCATGATCTTCGCCCTGATCGGCATGATCATGCTGGCGACGATCGCCATCATCACCTTCTTCGGCTTCGAGGAGTGAGGCCGGGCCTGTGCGCCACATATGGAAACGACCGGGCCATGGGCCCGGTCGCTTATCGGCTTGCACGCGTGGCGACGAAGCCGCGCGCCTAAGGGGCGTAGGTTACGCGCGGTAGCGGGTGCGCTCGGTCTCAACTTCCGACGGGGTGTAGACGGGCGCGTCGGGATCGAAGCGGGTCCAGCCCTCGTCGCGATAAGCGCGCTCGCGGGTCGTGACATCGACCGAGGCCTCGTTGTCGAGGATGGCCTGCGCTTCGACCTCGTGCTCGTCCGGAACCCGGGCGGAGACGACCGTGCCGCCACGGCGGACGCCTTCGGCATAGACATGGGCGCGTTCTTCCGGCACGCCTTCGGCCGTCATGGCGCCGACGATGCCACCGATGGCACCACCCGCCGCCGCGCCGGCGACCACGCCGGCACCCGCCGCCACCAGCCAGCCCGCCGCGACCACGGGGCCGACGCCGGGAATGGCCAGCAGGCCGAGGCCGGTGAGCAGGCCGCCCGCGCCGCCGAGAACCGCGCCGATGCCAGCGCCCGTCGCGGCGCCTTCGCCGGCATGGCCCTCGTGCTCGGTGCGGGTCGTGGTGCCCGCAGTGGTCGTGGTGCCGCTGGTGGTGGTGGCCGTTGTCTCGCGGCCATACCAGTCGTCGCTGTTATTGGCGACGAGGCTGATCTGCGCGCGGTCGATGCCCAGCGCCTGGAGCTTGTTCACCGCCGTGAGGGCGTCTTCGTAATTGTCAAACAGTCCGGTAACGGTCGCCATGTCTTCCTCCGATTATCTCTGTGTGTCTTCAGTTCGGAAAGACGTTGCCCTGGTAGTCGAGCGCAACGTCGTGCGAGGCGCCGTTCTTCATAGCCTTGCCGCGCCAGATGCCGTCATCGTCCTTCTTGAGGCCCATGACATCGGAGAAGCCCTTGGCCGCGATGCGCGACTTAGCCTGCTCTTCCGTGAAGCTGTTCGCTCCCTTTGCCGGCTCAGCGGGGGCCGGAGTCTCCGTGCTGGTCACGGACGGCGTCGCCGGGTCGGGATTTGCCGGCGGCGTCTGGGCCAGAGCCGGAAAAGAAAAAGCGACCGCGGCGATAATGGGCAGTATGTGCTTCATGGAGGCACCCCTTTGATCACGAATTGTGAGAGGTGAACGCAAATTAGGCACAACAGTTCCGAATTATCGCGTGGCAACGGCAAATAATCGGTGGCCGGCGTTGTTAGCGCCGACCACGCGTTTCAGGTATTCTGATCCGCTTGATGATTGAAAACTTGGTGCCGGGCCCGCCACGAGGCAGGGACCGGCGCGAGGCTCAATCGAGGCTGCGCGTCAGCACCGCCAGCCAGTCCGCCTCGGTGACCACGCCGGCCGGGCGCCCCTCGTCGTCGACGACGAACACGGCGTGCACCCGCTGCTGCGCGTAACGCCCGAGCAGGTCGATGGCGGGGTCCTGCGGGCGGGCCGTGGAGGCAGGCGTCATGATCGCGCCGACCGTGCCGGCGGGGCGCACGAGCTCGCGCAGGCCCACGGCGCCGACGACGCGCCCGCTATCGTCCAGCACCGGCAGACGGCGCACGTCCCGCGCGACGAGCAGGCTCCGGGCCTCTTCCGGCGGGGCCGAGGCCTGCACCGCGACCACATCCGCTGTCATGAGATCGCGGCACGTGAGCTGCCGGTAGGCACGCACCAAGGCGCGCTGCTTGACGGTGTTGAGGATGTTTTCGAGATCCTGCGGGCTGATGTCGAACGTGTCGCCCAGTTCCTCGACGGCCTGGGCGATGTCGTCGCGGCTGAACGTCCAGGGCAGCGCCTCCGCCGGCCGGGGGGCGACGGGTGCCGCCGGACGGTGAGGATAGGCATGGCCGGACACGCGGTGATAGGCCCACGCGCTTGCCACCAGAAGCGCCGCATTGACGCCGACCGGCAGGAGCGGGAACGCATAGCTCGATGATGCGCCGGCAAACAGGCCGACGAGAGCCGCTGCGCCACCGGGCGGGTGGAGGCAGCGCAGCAGCGACATCACCGCAATCGCCACGCCCACCGCGAGCGCCGCCGACAGCGCGGAGAGCGGCAGGAAATGCGCGATGACGACGCCGATGAAGGCGGAGACGACATTGCCGCCGATGGTCGGCCAGGGCTGCGCCATGGGGCTGGCCGGGACCGCGAACAACAGGACCGCCGACGCGCCCATGGGCGGGACGATCCACAGCAGCGCGGCGCTGTCCTTGGCCGCAAGGCCGGTGACCAGCGCCGTCAGCCCGATGCCGACGAGGGCGCCGAGGCTGGCCAGCAGGCGGTCCCGCAGCGTGGCGCCCGCGAGGATGGGGTGGAAGAGCGTGAAGCGCGACGGTGCCGGCACGATGATCTCCAGAAGGCTAGGTGGTGGCGCACTAGTGCGGGACGGCTCCCGCCCTTACGGTGCAGGGCCCGGGGCGAGGGGGCGCGCGCGTTCGAGCGACAGGATGAGATGGCGGAAGCCGCTGCGGCGCGCCATCAGATCCGCGAGGGTGCAGGAGTCGAGAACCGCGAAGAAGGCGGCCATCGCCTCGTCCAGCACGGAAGCCAGCCCGCACCCGCCGGACAGCACGCAGCTCGGGCAGTCGGCCAGATCGAAATCTTCCTCGGTATGGCGCAGCAGCGCGCCTATGCGGATCTGCGCCGCCGGGCGGGCCAGACGGAAGCCGCCGCTGCGCCCGCGCACGCTGGCGACATAGCCGGCCCTGCCGAGATCGTGCAGCACCTTCATCAGGTGATTGTGGGAAATGCCATAGGCGGCCGCGATTTCAGCGATCGAACACAGCCTGTCGTCGCGGGCGGCGAGGTAGAGCATCACCCGCAGCGCGTAGTCGGAATAGCGGGTCAGTTGCATGGCTGCGCCCGTCTGGAGGCTTTCCAAGGATCAAAATCATGGATAGCCTATACATGATTTAAGTGCAGGCAAGCATGAGGCTCATCGCGATGGACGCGGCAACGGACGCACGCACGGGCGACGGCAGGGTTCCGGCCGGGGAGGGTGGCGCGACCTGGGGTACGTCGCCGGCCATGGCGGCGTTCACGGTGGATAGCCGCCATGCGGAGAGCGACACGATCACCTCCTTGGTGCTGCGGCCGGCGGATGGTTCGGCTCCGTTTCCCCACCGCGCCGGGCAGCATCTGACGTTGTTCGCGGACATTCCCGCCTTTGGCCGCCAGAAGCGCAACTACACCATTTCCAGCGCGCCGAACGGCGAGACCTACCGGATTTCGGTGAAGCGCGAGCCGGCGGGGCGCGTCTCGCGCTGGCTGCATGAGGCGGCGGTGCCGGGCACGTCCATCGACGTGCTGCCGCCCTCAGGCAGCTTCGTGCTGCCGGAAGATGCCGGCCGTCCGATCGTCATGGTGAGCGCTGGCGTCGGGCTAACGCCGATGGTGGCGATGCTGGAGGCGGTGGCGGCCGAGGGCCGCCGTCGCCCCATTCATTTCGTCCATTGCAGCCGCAACCGCCGCACGCAGGCCTTCCACGCCCATGTGCAGGCGCTCGCACGGGCGCTGGGCACGGTGGAGGCGACCTTCTTTCACACGCAGCCGGACGATACCGAGGTGGAAGGCGTCGATTTCGACCGGCGCGGCCGTCTGACGCTGGAATGGCTCGCCGCCCATACGCCGCTGGCGCAGGCGGAGTACTTCGTCTGCGGCCCGCTGGAGTTCATGCGGGTCTTCGTGCCGGGCCTGCTGGCGCGCGGCGTCGCGCCGGAGCGGATGCACCATGAATTCTTCGGTGCCGTCGAGGACCTGACAGGCGAGGATCCCATGAGTGACGGCCCCACGGCTGCAGGCGCTGCACCCCCCGCCGATGTCGCGCCCCAAAATGCACGCGCGGCGCCTGCGCCAACGGGGCACTGCGTCGATCGCGCCACCGTGGGCGAGGCGCTGCTCGACAGCCTCGCCGACGCGGTGATCGTCAGCGATGCGCCCGGCGACATCGTGCTGTGGAATCCGGGCGCGGAACGCATCTTCGGCTTCGCGGAGAGCGAAGCGCTCGGGCAATCGCTCGACATCATCATCCCCGAGCCGTTCCGCGCCCGGCATTGGGAGGGGTATCGCGAGACGGTGGCCTCCGGCCAGAGCCGCTACGGCGCCGGCGACCTGCTGGCGGTGCCGGGGCTGCACAAGGACGGGCGGCGCCTGTCGATCGAGTTCACCATCGTGCTGCTCAAGGACGCGGACGGCATCGTCACGGGAATGGCCGCGTCGGTCCGCGACGTCTCGGCCCGCTTCGAGGAGACCAAGGCGCTGAAGAAGCGCATCGCGGCGCTGGAGGCGGCGACGGGCACGTCAAAGGAAGCCGGCTCCGGCACCTGACGCCGGGCATCTGCCGCGCGCCGGAGCGTCAGCGGCCGCCTTCCTCGTCGATCATCGTTTCAATGGCGCCGAGCGTCACTTCCATGTCCGCGATCTTGCGGAGCATGTTGTCGGACGGAATGGTGCCGGCATCCGCCGCGGCCTTGATGAGGGCGCGCTGGGCGGCAAGCAAACGGGCGCGGAGGGATTCAAGTTTTTCTGTCATGCGCGATGTCTAGCTGCGCGCAAAGCCGGGCGCAACGGCAGGATTTGCCGGCATTCGCATATCCGGGACTGTTCTTTGCGCGCGGCTCTCGCGCTACACTGGCGGCATGACCGACGTCCTCATCGAATCGGATGGCCCGCGCCGGCTTTCCACCCCCACCGCGTGCGCCGGCTGATCATGTTCCGCTTCATCCATTCGAGCGACCTGCATCTGGGCAAGCGCTTCGGCAATTTCGCGGGCGACCTGCCCGGACGGCTGCGCGAAGCGCGGCACGGCGTCATCGCCCGGCTGGCGCAGCACGCGCGGGAACAGGGCGCCGACACGGTACTGCTCGCCGGCGACACCTTCGACACCGAAACGCCGGCGCCGGAGGTGCGGCGGCAGGCGCTGGCGGAAATGCGCCACCACGCGCCGCTGAGCTGGGTCATCCTGCCCGGCAACCATGATTGCCTGCAGGCGACACCGCTCTGGGCGGCGCTGAAGGCGGAAGCGCCCGAGAACGTGCTCCTCGCCGTGGAGCCGCGCCCGCTGCAGCTGGCGCCGGAGGTGATGCTGCTGCCCGCCCCCTGCACGACGCGGCGGCCCGGCCGCGACCTCACGGAATGGATGGACGGCCAGGCGACGCCCGAGGGCACGCTGCGGCTCGGCCTCGCCCATGGCGCCATTCGCAGCTTCTCCGAGGACGCGCTCGCCGCCGATGTCATCGCCCCGGACCGGGCGCGGCGGGCGGGACTTGCCTATCTCGCGCTCGGCGACTGGCACGGCCCGGTGGAGGTGGATGCGCGCACCCGCTACAGCGGCACGCCGGAGCCCGATCGCTTCAAGCACGAGCGCCCCGGCGAGGCGCTGCTGGTGAGCCTCGCCGGCCCTGCCGCCCTGCCGGAGATTGCGCCGCTCGCCACGGCGAGCTTTTCCTGGCGGATGCTCGACCTGCATCTGCTGGAGGACGACGACCCGGTGCGCGCGCTGGCCGCGCTGCTGCCGGAAGCGAGGTGCCGCCGCCAGACCCTCGCCCGCATCGTCGCGCAGGGGCGGGCGCGGCTGGCCGGGCAGGCGGCGCTGGCCGGCGCGATTGCGGGCGCGGCGCCGGATTTCGCCTTTCTGGCGCTCGACGATGCCGGCCTCGCCACTGCCTGCGAGCCGGACGACCTCGACCGGATCGACCGTGCCGGTGCGTTGCGCGAGGCAGCCGACGCGCTGCTGGCCGAGGCGCAGGACCCCGGCCGCTCGGCGGCGGAGCGCGAGGTCGCGTCGGCGGCGCTGGCGCGCCTGTATTCCTATGCGCAGGATTCTCGCGCGGATGCGGCCGCGCCATGAAGATATCGGCCCTGCGCCTGTTCAATGTGAAGCGCTTCGCCAATCGCGGGGTGGCGATCGAGGGCATCGGCGACGGCGTCAACGTGCTGTGCGCCGCCAATGAATTCGGCAAGTCGACCAGCTTCGAGGCGCTGCACGCGCTGTTCTTCCAGCCGCATTCCGGCACGCCGGGCGAGGTGCAGCGGCTGCGCCCCTATAGCGGCGGCAACCCGCTGGTCGAGGCGGACATCACCACCGCAGAGGGCCGCTTCCGCCTCACCAAGCAGTATTATGGCGGCCGGTCGGCGCGGGTTACCGATCTGGCGAGCGGCCGGCTGGTGGCGCAGGCCGACGAGGCGGAGGCGTTCATCGCCGGCCTCATCCGCGGCGGCACGGCGGGGCCGGCCGGGCTGCTCTGGGTGCGCCAGGGCATCACCGGCATCGAGAAGCGCAGCCGGGCGGAGGAGGACAGCGAGAAGCAGGTGCGAGCGAGCCTGCTGGAATCGGTGCAGGGCGAGGTGGAGGCCATCACCGGCGGCCGGCGCATGGCTGAGATCATGGCGACCACCCAGGAGGCGCTGGCGGAACTCGTCACCGCCACCGGACGGGCGAAGACCGGCGGCCGCTACGCCGCTTCCCTCGATCTGCGCGACCGGCTCGCGGCGGAGGAGCAGCGGCTCGCCAGCGACGTCGCGACCCTGCACGAGGCACTGGCCCGGCGCATGGCGGCCGCCAAGCGGCTCGCCGAGCTTGAGAAGGCCGAGGACCGGCAGGAGCGGCGCCGGGCGGTCGAGACGGCGCAATCGGCCTTCGATGCCGCCAAGGCCCAGGGCGAAACGCTGAAGACCGCCGAAGCGGAACTCCGGCTGGCGCGGGAGCGCCGCGACGCCGCCGACTGCGACGTGACCGCCTTCCGCGCCGCCCTCGCCGAATCGGCGGCGCAGCAGGCCGCCTTGGCAGAGGCCGTGCGCGTCCGTGACGAGGCGGTGGGCCGGCGCCGCGCGGCGATGGCGGGGATCGACACGGCGCGCACGGAAGTCACGGCGGCGGAGAGCGCGGAGCTGGAGACACGCGCTCTCCTCGCCCGGCTCGACGCGGCCCTGCGCGCGCGGGAGGCCGGCGAGCGCCATGCCGCCCTGGAGGGGCGCCTCGCCAATGCCGAGGCCACGCGCCGGGCGCTGGAGGAGGGCGAGGCGAAGCGGGCGCTCACCGCCGTGCCGGCGGGCGCCGTCGACGAACTTCAGGCGCTTGAAATCGACATGGCCAAGCTCCGCGCGGTGGAAGAGGCGGCGCGGCCCTCGGTCACGATCGCCTATGAGACCGATGCCGCCGCGCCCGTCACCATGGACCTCGTCCCGCTCCGCCCCGGCGAGGAGCGTGGCTATGAGGGGCAGGCGCGGCTGGTGATTGCCGGCGTCGGCACGATCACGCTGCGCTCGAACCGCCCGGCCCGCACCGACAACCGGCTGGAACAGCTGCAGGCCCGGCACCGCACGCTTCTCGCCTCGCTGGGTGTCGACGATCTCGCCGCCGCGCGGGAGCGGCAGGCGCGGGCGCAACAGGGCGACGCCGAGCTGCGCGAGCTGCACGGCCGGCTCGCGCTGCTGGCGCCCGAGGGGCTGGCGCGGCTGCGGGAGGAGGTGGCGGCGCAGGCCGTCCTCGGTGCCGGGGCGCTGGAGCTGAAGGAGGACCCGGCGCAGGCCCGCGCCGCACTGGCCGACGCCGAAGAGCGGCGCATGCGCGCCCGGCACGCGCTGCGCGAGGTGGAGCCGCTGCGGCTGCGCGCGGACGAGGCCTTCATCCTGGCGGAGACGGCGCTCGCCTCGGTAAAGGCGGCGTGCACGCAGCTGGAGGCGATGCTGGGGCCGGAGGATGCGCGGGACGCGCGCGGGCAGGCTCTGGCGCGCCGCCTCGCCGAGCTCAGCGGAATATGGACCGAGGCCGAGGCGCGCGCGCAGACCTTGCGGGCGGCAGCGGTCGATCTCGAATCGGCGCAGGCCGCGCTGACGCGCGCCCGCTCGGTCGAGCAGGCCGCCGACACCGAGGCGACGGCGCTGCGGGAGGCCATTGCCGTCCTGAACGCCGAAATCCGCGCGCGCTCCGACGAGGCGGTCGAGGAAATATGGGCCGAGACGAAAGACGCGCTGGTGGCGGCCACCGACCGGGCCGAGGCGTTTGCCCGCGAGGTGCGGACGCTCCAGCGGCTGGCATCGGCGCTGGACGCGGCCCGTTCCAAGGCGCGCGACCTCTATCTCAAGCCTGTCATGGCGGAGCTGCGCCCGCTGCTCGGCCTGCTGTTCGACGATGTCGCGATCACCTTCGACGACAGGACGTTGCTGCCGCAGACCATCCGTCGCAACGGCCATGACGAGGATGTCGAGAGGCTGAGCGGCGGCATGCGCGAGCAGCTCTCGGTGCTCACCCGGCTGGCCTTCGCCCGGCTTCTCGCCCGCGACGGGCGGCCGGCGCCGGTCATTCTCGACGATGCGCTGGTCTATTCCGACGATGACCGCATCGAGAAGATGTTCGATGCGCTCCACCGCCAGTCGCGCGACCAGCAGATCATCGTCTTTTCCTGCCGCCAGCGGGCGTTTCAGAGGCTGGGCGGCAACATCCTGCAGATGACGGATTGGCAGCCCTGACGGCGCGGGCGCCTGCTCGCCACGAGCGAATCCGCAAGCAATCAGCGTAGCTTGGCGATGCCGATGCCGTCGAGCTTGGCGCGATCCTTGATCGATTCCTCGCTGCGGGTCATCGCCTTGGCGATCGCCCGCAGCGCCATGCCCTTCTTGGCGAGGAGCTTCAGCTTTTCCAGCTCCTCATAGGTCCAGGGTTGGCGGTGCCGTTCGAATCTCTCGCCCATGAAGGCTCCTGCTCTGCCGGGGGATTGCCTGCCGGTTTGCGCCCTCTATAGCAGGCCCGGCTGCAAACAGGGCTGCAAACAGGGCTGCGACGCGCTGCTGCAATTGCCTGCTGCAGAACCCCGCTTTCCCGGCTGCATCCACGAGGTGCGCCGGCACAGTTTGCAGCCTCGTCTCACGGTCCTTCGGGAGCGTCCTCGACGTCGACCTCGGGCCGGTCGCCACCCTGGGCAACCTCTTCATGCCAGCGACCGCTCTTGTCCTGATAGGCGATCGGCCGGGTCTCGCCGGAAACCGACTGCCGGATGGCCGCCGCATGCGCCGCAGCGAGCGCGGATTCATGGGTCGGGTGAGTCTCGGAGAAGACGTCGCCGAGCTTGTAGGCCCAGCCCCCGTCATGCTCGACGATCTCATAGCGAATATGGCTCATGGTGATCCTCCCGCCCGTACAACCGCCGAGCCCGAAGCGCGGTTCCGCGCGGCCATTGGCGCAAGGTAGTTAAGGGCAGAACGGGGCGCTTGCCAATCGCCACGGCGTCGCCGGCCTCGGGCGACATTCAGGGGTGTCAGACCCTCAGGGCCTCGATGACAACGCGAAGCCCCGCCGACATGTGCTTGCGGGTGGGGTAGTAGAGATGCAGCCCCTGCTCCGGCGGACACCAGGGCTGCAGGCATTCGATCAGCCGGCCGCTCTCGACATGGGGTCGCGCCCGCAGCTCCCAGACATAGGCGAGCGCCGCGCCCGACAGGGCGGCCTCGATCATCAGTTCATGATCGTCCAGCGACAAGGGTCCCGTCGGCTCGACATCGATCTCCCGGCCACCGCGGCTGAACGACCACGCATAGGGCACCCCGCTGGGATAGAGATTGCGTATGCACGCATGCGCCCGCAGGTCGTCCGGTGTTTTCGGCGGCGGCCGCTTCTCGAAATAGGCCGGCGATCCGACGACGGCGAAGCGCATCTGCGGCTTGATCCGCACCGCCGTCATGCCGTCGCGCAGGCTCTCATGGAGCCTGATGCCGGCATCGAAGCCTTCCTCGACGATGTCGATCAGGCCGTCCGTGGTCACGATTTCAAGCGCGAGATGCGGGTTCGCGGCGATGAGTGGACCCATGACCGGGCCGAGGACGAAGGGCGCTATCGAGGTCGGGGCGTTGATGCGCACCCTGCCGAAGGGCGTTTCGCGGAACTGGTTCAGCGCATCGAGCGCGGAACCGATGTCGCCGAAGGCCGGCGACAGCCGTTCCAGCAGCATGGCGCCCGCATCGGTAAGCGAGACGCTGCGTGTGGTGCGGTGGAGCAGGCGAATGCCGGCGCGTGCCTCGAGATTGCTCACGGCATGGCTGATCGCCGAGGCCGTCACCCCGCGCTCCTCGCCGGCGCGGCGAAAGCTGCGATGGCGCGCCACGGCGTCGAAGGCCGCCAGTTCGGAGAGATCCGTTACCCGCATTAGTGAAATTCGCTCAGCTTTGAACGGCAAATAATCGCTCTAATCACTGCTAATGAAAAGCCCGATGGTCTCTCCCACAGGCCGGCGACGCCGGCCACCAACAGGGAGCAGACCAATGGCCGACTTCATTCCCCCCGCAGCGAACACCTCCTCGCCCTTTGCCGACATGCGCGGACACCACGTCGCGGTCCGCACACCGGGCTTGGAGACAGCCCTTCGCTGGTATGTCGAGAAGCTCGATTTCCGCGTCGTCGCGCGATGGGATTATGCCGACGAGAAGCTCGCTTATCTCGCCCCCGCGACCGACGATCGCTTCTATGTGGAGATCCTCGGCGGCGGTGAGCCCGCCCCGCAGGACGTTCGCCCCTATACCGATCTCGGCGACAGCCTGACATATGCCGGCTACCACCATTTTTGCCTGAACGTGGCCAGCGTCGACGCCACCGTCGCCGCGCTCCGGGCGCGCGGCGTCATGATCGTCACCGAGCCGTTCGAACTCCCGGCGATCAGCCGACGCCTCGCCTTCTTCGCGGACCCGTTCGGCAACCTCATCGAACTGGCCGAAATTCTGCCCTGACAGCCCCGATGGAGGCTGGGTTCTCGCAGAATAGCGGATGAACCCAGCCTCCCATGGGCGGTGTCCGGTGTTGATGAGCGGTATCTAAATGACGCAGGCCTTCTTGCTGAAGATTACATAACATTACACGCCGGCTATTTATCTCCACCCGATCTGCCACACGGGCGTGCGAAGAGGGGTCGTACACTCTATTCAGGCTAAAATTTTCGCCCGTTACTTTAAATTACCTATCGCCATCGCTCACAAAAAGCGGCAATGGTGGGCCGCATCCAAAATCACGGGGGAGCGAACGTGCTCACTGACGCCACCACCACCAACCCGAAACTCGCCGAATTCCAGCAGATCCTGACCGGGATCGCCTCCAACCCGGACGAGGCGAAGCACTTCGCCGCCACCGTCCGTGATCCCGAGGGCATGGCCGCCTATTGTGCGGAGAAGGGCCTCGTCCTCACCTCGGCGCAGGCCGAGACGACCTACAAGGCGATCCGCGACGCGGAGGCGCTCATGCAGGAAGCGGCGGTCGCCGAGAACCGCACGCTCAGCGAGGCCGAGCTCGACAACGTCACCGGCGGCGTCAGCTGGGCGCTGGTCGGCCTCGGCGCCGGCCTCGTCGTCGGCGCGCTCACGGGCGGCATCGGCCTTGCCGTCGCGGGCGCGGCCTTTGAAGTGGTCGGCACGGCCATTCTCGGCGGCACGGTCGGCGGCATTGGCGGCGGCGCGGCCGGTGCCGCGGTCGGCGGCATCGCCCAGGCGGTCAAGAACGCCTTCGACTGAACGGGGCAGGGGCCCGCCCGCCCGGCCGATATGGCATCGGCGGCGGGCGGCGCTCTGCGGTTGCGGTAAGCGAAAGTAACCTGATGGCCGGCCTCTTCCGTCGCGAAGCCCTCGACAGCCTGTCCAACGTCAACCAGCTCGACACCATGCTGAAGGTGACGTCGCCTCTCGGCTGGCTCGCGCTCGGCACCACGCTGGCAATTCTGGGGGGCTGCCTCGCCTGGGCGGTCTTCGGCACCTATCGCGTCACCGTTTCGGGGCCGGGGTTGCTGGTGCGCGAGAACGGCGCCTTCGTGAACGTCCACGCGCCGAAATCGGGCTGGCTGCAGAGCTTCCAGAACCGTGGCGACGATGTCGAGGTGGGCGAAGTGGTGGCGCGCGTCTCCTCGCCGGAGGGGGCGGAGCACCTTGCCGACGCGCAGGGGCGGGTCGAGCAGTTGCGCCAGCAGCGGGCGGATCTGATCGCGCGCTTCGACGAGCGCTTCGCCAAGGAGCAGGGCGTCGCGGAGCGGCGGCGCGAGGCGATCGAGGAAGTTATCGAGCTGGGCCAGGCGCGGGTGCGCGAGCTGCAGGAGCTGTTGCAGACCCGCGAGACGCTGCAGAGCCGTGGGCTCATCACCAATGACCGCATCCTGGAGGTGCGCGAGCGCCTGACGGCGGCGCGCGAGTCGATCTCGCAGGCGCGCGCCGACCTACCCAATATCGACGCCCATCTGCTGACGCTGCAATCCCAGCACGCGCAGGATGTCGAGGCGCTCGACCGCCAATTGCGCGACAGCGAGGGGCAGCGCTCGCAGATCGACGTGGCGGAGACCCTCGCCACGACGATCAACTCGCCGGTGGCCGGCACGGTGGTGCTGAACGAGGCCGGCGGGCTCGCCCTTGTCAGCGCCGGCCAGCGGCTGCTGGTGATCGAGACCGGCGAGCCGCGGCTGGAGGCGCTGCTCTACGCGCCGCCGGATTCGGGCAAGCAGATCCGCCCGGGCATGGAAGTGCTGATGTCGCCCTCCGTCGCCAAGCGGGAGGAATATGGCTCGCTGGTCGGGCGGGTCATCTCGGTCGATCCGGTGCCGGAAACCGAGACGGCGCTGGCCGAGCGGCTGGGCAACCGCGATTTGGTGCGCGAGTTCATGCGCGCCGGTGCGCCGATCCAGATCGAGATCCGGCTCGAACCCGGCCCGTCGGGTGCCGAAAGCTATGATTGGACCTCGCAGCGTGGCCAGGAGATCGAACTGACCTCCGGCACGCTGGTCGCCGGGCAGGTGACCATCCGCACCGGCCGCCCGATCGAGCTGGTGATCCCCGCCATCCGGCACTGGCTCGGCCTATGAGCGAGGTCCGTCCCGCCCGCATTCCGGCGGCACGGCGCCGCCGCGTGCCGACCATCCTGCAGATGGAGGCGGTGGAATGCGGCGCGGCCTGCCTCGCCATGATCCTCGCTCATTACGGCCGCTGGGTGCCGCTGGAGGATCTGCGCGTCGCCTGCGGCGTCTCGCGCGACGGCAGCAAGGCGACCAACCTCCTGCTCGCCGCCCGCTCCTACGGGCTTGAGGCCAAGGGCTGGCGCACCGAGCCCGCCAGCATCGCCGAGCACCGGCTGCCCGCGATCCTGTTCTGGGAATTCAACCATTTCGTCGTGCTGGAAGGCATTGGCCGCAACGGCGTCCACCTCAACGACCCCGCCAGCGGGCCGCGCACGGTCAGCCATGCCGAGTTCAACCGCGCCTTCACCGGGGTGATGCTGGTGATGGAGCCCGGCCCGGCGTTCCAGAGCGGCGGCACGCGCCCGCGCGTGTGGAAGCCGGTGCTCGACCTGCTGCGCTCGTCCAGAGGGGCGGTGGCGTTCCTCGCCATTGCCGGCATCGCCGCCTTGCTGCCTGCGCTGTTCGTGCCGGCCGCCACCAAGATCTTCGTCGACGATATCCTTGTCGACCATCTCGACGACTGGCTGCGGCCACTGCTGCTGGCGCTGGCCTTCGCCGCCATTTTGCGCGGGCTGCTGAGCTGGCTGGAGGGCTATTTCCTCGCCCGGCTGCAATGGAAGCTCGGCCTCGCGCTCGGCGTGGCGCTGAACTGGCACCTGCTGCGCCTGCCGCCGCGCTTTTTCGCCCAGCGCTATGCCGGCGACGTGGCGGCGCGCATGCAAGCGGCCGAGCAGATCTGCGCGCTGATCAGCCAGCATTTCCCGACGCTGTTCATCTCCGGGCTGGCGGTCGGCTTCTATGGCTGGCTGATGGCGATCTACGATCCCGTGCTCGCCTCGGTCGGCGTGGCGCTGGCGGCGCTCAACGCGCTGTTCGCCCGCTGGATGTCGAGCTGGCAGGAAACCGCCGTGCGCGGGCTGCTGCGCGAGCAATCGATGATGGCGTCCGTGGCGATCAACGGCATCGGCGCCATCGAGACGCTGAAGGCCACGGCCGGCGAGGATGATTTCTTCGCCCGCTGGTCCGGCATCCAGGCACGGCTGATGAACGCCGTGCAGGCGCTGCAGGTGCCGACCCAGCTGCTCAACCTCGTGCCCGCCGTGCTCGCCGCCATCGCCACCGCCGCGATCCTCGGCATTGGCGGCCTGCGGGTGATGGACGGGCTCATCACCATCGGCACCCTCGCCGCGTTCCAGACCATCCTTGCCGGCTTCTCCGGCCATGTGAACGCGCTGGTGCTCGTCACGTCCAGCATGCGCGAGCTGCGCGGCAATCTGGAGCGCGTCAGCGACGTGATGCGCTACCCGCTCGACGAGAAATGGACCCGCGACGACATGCCGGGCGGACCGGCGGCGCTGTCGGGAGCGGTGGAGGTGAGCGGGCTCACCTTCGGCTACAACCCGCATCTGCCGCCGCTGGTCGAGGATTTCGCGCTCAATGTCGCGCCGGGCGCGCGCCTCGCGCTGGTCGGGCGCTCGGGCAGCGGCAAGTCCACCATCGCCCGCATGATCGTCGGCCTCACCGAACCATGGTCCGGCACCATCCGGTTCGACGGCCGCCCGCGCGAGGCGATCGCCCCGGCGCTGCTCGCCGCCTCGCTCGGCTTCGTCGACCAGAACATCGTGCTGATGACCGGCAGCGTGCGCCAGAACCTCACTTTGTGGGACCCGACGATCGGCGACGACCAGATCGTGCGGGCGGCGCGCGACGCGGATATCCACGAGGTCATCGCCGTGCGCCAGGGCGGCTATGACGGGCCCATCGAGGAGGGCGCCGCCAACTGGTCGGGCGGACAGGCGCAGCGGCTGGAAATCGCCCGCGCGCTCACCCGCGACCCCAGCATCGTGGTGTTCGACGAGGCGACCTCGGCGCTCGACCCGGCGACCGAGGCGCGCATCCTCGAGAACCTGCGCCGCCGTGGCTGCTCGGTGATCCTCGTCACGCACCGGCTCAGCGCGATCCGCGAGAGCGACGAGATCGTCGTCGTCGACCAGGGGAAGATCGTCCAGCGCGGCACCCATGAGGGGCTGTGGGCACAGGACGGTCTCTATGCGGAGCTGATCCGTGCTGCCTAGCCTTGTCAACGGCGTTCCGCCCATTGCCGCGCAGGAGGCGCAGGCCGGCCTCGATTTGCGCGCGCGGCTCATCCTTGTGGAGAGCGGCACGCTCGACCTGTTCATCCACGACCCCGCCCGCGCCGGCAGCCGGCAGAAGGTGGCGACCATCCCCGCCGGGGGTGCGGTGTTCCCCGTGCCGGGCGACGACCGGTTCGGCCTTGTCGGCTTTCCCGCCGAGGAGACGCGCCTCGTCCCGCTCGACGCCGAGGCCTTCGGACGCCGTCTCGATGCCGGCGACGCGGCGGCGATCGCGCTGGCGGAGGGCTGGATCGAGCTGGTCGCCCGCGCCGTCGCCGTGCCCGGCAGCACGCGCAGCCTCTCGATCACGCCGCAGACCCTGCGCCTGTCGAGCCACGGACCGTCCCGGCCTTCCGGCGCCGTCCTCTGGCTGTCGGTGCAGGAAGGCGCGGTGCATCCCGATCTCGCGCCCGAAGTGGTGTTTGAACCCGGCGCGCCGGCCTTTCCGCTTTCCCCGGCCTCGCCGGGCGGCGCCGTTGCGCAGGCGGGCGGGGCGACGGTGACCTGCCGCTCCAGCGCGGCGCTGGCGGCCGAGGGCGCGCTTGCCGCCGCCTTCCACGCCTATGGCGGCCTCGTCGCGCGGGCGATCGGCAACCGCCTGCAGGCGGAGCAGGACCGGCGGGCCGACAGCTTCGCCCGCGCCGTCACGCGCCAGCGCGAGACGGTGGTGCGCCCGTTCCTCGGCCTCGTCGCGGAAGAGGCGCGCGCGCGCCCTTCCGCCGAGGCGGACCCGCTGGCCGACGCCTTCCGCGCGGTGGCGGCGGCGAACGGGGTCGAACTGGCCGACGATGCGTTCGACGCCTGCCCGCCACCCGGCAAGGCCTCGACCGAGGAGCGGCTGGCCGCCTTTGCCCGTGCCGCCCGGATGCGGCTGCGCGCCGTTCGCCTGGAGGGGCGGTGGTGGCGGCATTCCGGGCAGAATGCCGTGGTCTTCGAGGCGGACAGCCAGATGCCGCTGGCGGCCCTCGCCCGCACCGGCTGGCGGCGCGGCTATGACATAGTGGGGCCGCAGGGGCACGCCGCCGCCGGAAAACGCAGCGCGGGCCGCCTCGCCGCCATCGGCTATGTCGCCCAGCGCGCCCTGCCGGCCGAGCCGATCGACGGCTACGGGCTGCTGCGCTTCTCGGCGCCGCTGGCGCTGCCGCTGATGCTGCCCATCCTGCTGGTGGCGCTAGCGGGCGGCCTGCTCGGGCTCGCCACGCCGCTCGCCACGCAGATCCTGTTCGAGACGGTCATTCCCTCCAGCTCGACCTCGCAGCTCTCCCATCTCGTCGCCGGCCTGGCGGGGCTGAGCATCGGCATGACGCTGTTCACGCTGGTGCGGGCCTTCCTGCTGCTGCGGCTATCGACGCTGGTGAACGCCGATCTCGAAGGCGCCATCTGGGACAAGCTGCTGCGCCTGCCCACCACCTTCTTCCGGCGCTTCACCACCGGCGATCTCGCCCTGCGTGCCGGCGCGGTGAACCAGATGCGCGACATCGCCTCGGGCACGATCCTGAACACCGCGCTGTCGTCGATCTTCTCGGTCCTGAACCTGGTGCTGCTGCTCTATTACAGCTTGCCGCTGGCCGGGCTGGCGCTGCTCGTGGTGGCGGTGCAGGTGACGGTCACGGTTGGCGTCAGCATTGCGATCATGCGGCTTTCGCGCCGCGCGCTCGAGCTGGACGGGCGGCTGCAATCGCTGTCGCTGCAGAACATCAACGCCATCGGCAAGCTCAAGGTGGCGGGCGCGGAATCGCGTGCCTTCGCCCGCTGGGCCACGCCCTTCGTCGAGCGGCGCAACCTCGACCTGCAGCGTCGGCGGCTTTCCGCCATGGCCGATGTCTGCGGCGCGGTGTGCGGCGTGCTCTCGCTGGCGGTGCTGATCTGGGCGGTGGGCCTCGGTGGCTTCGAGATCGGGCTGGCGCAGTTCGCCGCCTTCAACGCGGCGCTGGGCCAGTTCCTCGCCTCGACGCTGGCGCTGGCCGGCGCCCTGCCGGCGCTGCTGCAGATGCGCCCGCTCTATGAGCGCGCCCGGCCGCTGCTCCAGGCCCTGCCCGAGGATGAAGCGCACGCCGCCGATCCCGGCCCGCTGCGGGGCGACGTCGAGCTGCACGAGGTGGTGTTCCGCTATGCGGCCGATGGGCCGGCGGTGCTCGACAAGGTGAGCCTGCGGGCGCGGCCCGGCGAATTCATCGCCATTGTCGGTCCCTCGGGTGCGGGCAAGTCCACCTTGCTGCGGCTTCTGCTCGGCTTCGAGAAGGCGGGCAGCGGCTCGCTGTTCTTCGACCAGAAGGACAGCGCCGCCCTCGACATGCGCGCGGTGCGGCGGCAGATGGGCGTGGTGCTGCAGAACGGCCATGCGGCGACCGGCAGCATCCTGGAGAACATCATCGGCGGCGCCGTGCTGACCGAGGAGGATGCGTGGGAGGCGGCGCGGCTGGCCGGGCTCGACGAGGACGTCCGGCAGATGCCCATGCAGATGCACACGTTCGCCGGCGAGAACGCGATGCTGCTCTCCGGCGGCCAGCGCCAGCGGCTGCTCATCGCCCGCGCGGTGGTCAAGCGGCCGAGGCTGGTGCTGTTCGACGAGGCGACCAGCGCGCTCGACAATCGCAGCCAGCAGATCGTCAGCGAGCGGCTCGCCGGCCTTGAGGCGACCCGCATCGTCATCGCCCACCGGCTCTCCACGGTCGTGGCGGCCGACCGCATCTATGTGATGGAGGCCGGCCGCGTGGCCGAGGAGGGCACCTATGCCGAGCTGGTGGCGCAGGGCGGCCTGTTCGCCGCGCTGGCCCGCCGGCAGAGCGCCTGAGCGCCCGCGCGACGAGCCTTCAGGTGGCGCTCACGGCCGCCAATAGGCCGGGTCCGCGATGGCGGAGGCGTCCGGGAGCGGGGTGCCTGCCGGCGTGAGGTGGATGTTGGTGTAGTCCTCGCACAGGGTCATGAGCCACAGCTGCCGCTTGCCGGTCTTCGGGTCGACGATGACGCGCGCATAGGCGTCGTCGCGGGCCGGCGCGTCGGCGAAGCGGGTGCGCGGCGAGATGTCGAAGGTTCCGCCCACGGGGGGGCCGCAGCGCCCGCGCTGCCGCAGTTCGCGGGCGAGATCGGGCGCCGAGCGGCGGCTGCGCGGGTGGACCCAATCCTCGCGCGCCCATTTTTCCCAGCGCGACAGGCCGAATTCGCGGGTCCAGTAGGTCTGCTCCATCTGCATCGTCGCGCCCGGCGAGAGGCCGTCGCGGCTGACCTGGGCGAAATGACTGGAGACGATCGACACGAGGTGGCGGCCCGCCGTGAAGGTGACGGGCGCGACCAGCCAGGTGGTCAGCGCCCGCCGGTAGCGGGTGGGGCAGGCGCGCGGCAGCGCCGAGGCGGCGCCGGTGGCGAGCCGGCTTTCAAAGACGCCGTAGCCGCCCTGGCCGACCGCCGGAACCGCCGCCGGCGCGATCACCCAGCCGCGAAAGAAGCGCTGCGAGGAGCGGCTGCCATCGCGGCAGAGCGGGGTCTGGTAGATCGACAGGGCGACCGGGCTGTAGCTGCCCATGATGAAGCCATAGCCCTCATCGTGCCACTGGATCGAGGCGCCGCCTTCGCCGGGCCGGCCCGGCCGGCCACGGGCGCCGCTGCACGCGGTCACCGGCAGGCTCAGCGTGGAGGAGACGATGCGGGTCTGGCCGTCGCGGGCCACCGGCCGGTTGAGCTTTGCCACCGTGCCGCCATCGTCGCGGCAGTCGCCGCCGGGGTTGAGGAAGTTGCGCAGCTCATAGGGCGGGCGCTCGCCGGGCCGCAGGTCGCGCCGGCGTTCGCAGCCGGCATCGCCGGGCACGAGGTTCGGCAGGATGGCGTCGGCGGCGTCGACGCACACATCCATCACCATGTAGTCGGCGATGCGTGCCGGCGCGTCCGCCCGCGCGGGCGCGGGCAGGCCGAGAAGCAGCAGGGCGAGAAGCAGCTGGGCGAGCGGCGCCAGGGGGAAGAACGTTCTCACCGTGACCTCCCTTGTGACGGGTGGCGCTTCTCCCGGTCGGAGAGGCGCCGGCGCCGATGCCCGCTCAGTCGGACGACCAGCTCGTGGTGCTGCGGTTGGCCATCGAGCTGATCATCAGCGCCATGCGCAGGAACTTGGTGAACTCCACCCCCGGTGCGTTGGCGACATAGACGATGTCTCCGGCGCGGATTGGGAAGGCGCGGGCGATGAAATAGCCGGAAGGGTCCTTGAGATTGAGCCGGTAGATGACCGGCACCAGCTTGTTGCCGGACAGGAACGGCGATTCCGGGTTGAAGGCCCGCACCACGTCCGCCTGCTCATAGCGGAAGATGAACACGCCGCTGGGGTCGGCCTGGGTGTCGATCAGGCCGCCGGAGGAGCCCACCGCCTCGGCGACGGTGAAGTCCTCGCGATCGATCGCCACCTCGCCCGCGCCCTTGACGGCACCCAGCGCGGTGAAGGTCTGCGGCCGGCGGGACACGTAGACCGTGTCGCCCGGCTGCATGAAGATGTTCTCGTTCGGCTTGGCGAGCACGGCGGTGAGCTGCATGGTCGCGCTGCGCTGGCCACGGGTCACGCGCACGAAGGTCTCGTGCGGCGACGCCTTGATGCCGCCGGCCTGGGCGATGACTTCCAGCAGCCGGTCGCCCTTGACGTTGAGGTTCACCCGGCCGGCGCCGGTGAGGTCGCCCACCACCACCACGGAGGCGGAGGTCTGCTGCGGCAGGGTGATCAGCACCTGCGGGTCGATGGACTTGCCGGTCAGGCCCTGCTCGATGGTCTTGGCGATCTCGCTCGGGCGCTTGCCGACCACCGAGACCTCGCCGACATAGGGCACCTTGATGCGGCCGTCGCGGTCGACGGTCTGCTGCGGCAGCATCTCGCTGCCCGAGCCCGCCTCCGCCCCGCCCCGGCCGAAGAGCCCGCCGGAACTGGCCTCCCAGATCGAGACCTGCACGACGTCGCCGACATTCACCCGGGTTTCGGGCGCGGGCTTGCGGGCGCCAAAGCTCACCGCGAGGCTGGACGAGCGCCAGCGTTGCATGGCGTTCACCACCTGCGTGTCCACGTCGACGATCTCATAGTCGACCGGTTCGCGCGGCTGCATGACCTCCTGCGTTACCGGCCCCGAGCCCGGAAAGAACACGCAGCCGCCGAGCGACAGGCTCAGCGCAACAAACCCCGCGAGACGCGCCGTTGGACCCCAGATATTCAAGCCGGCCGATCCCCTTATACTTCCGTGCGCATCATCTAAGACGGGCAAATATGACCAATTCTATACCGCGTTGCGATACAGGCTTTTAACGTGGCTATATGTGGCTGTGAAAACACATAAATATAAAATCAATATTGAACTATATTGACGGTATTCGATAACGGATCTGGTGTTTGACTACCCCTCACGGGCGGGCGGGCGTGCGAATGCGGCACCGGCCGCCGGGGCGGCCGGTGCCGGGGCGCGCCTTACTCGGCGGCGGTGGCGGTCACGCCGGCATTGGCCTGCCGGGCGAAATAGTTGCGCTCGGCCTTCAGCGCGCGCCGCGCCGCCTGGATGCATTCCTTGCGCTTCTGCACGCTGAGCTCCTTCCACGCGGCCTGGTCGAATTCCACCAGGCGGCGGGCAACGAAACGCTCAAGCTGACGGCTGATTTCAGGAAGATCGTTCATGTCGGCTCCTTCAGGTTAGGTCGGGACCTCCCGACGAAAGGCGTGGATGGCAACTTCAGGCCGAGGGCCCGAAGGGTTCGTCGGCGAGACGCTCCTCGTCGTCTTCCTCCTCGGGGTCGCCGTCGGTGTCGGCCGGCGCTCCCTCGTCGAGGGTGCGGAAGAGGCGGATCGCGTCGCCGATCTGGTCGAACATGTGCAGCCGGCCCTCATGCAGGACCGCGCCGACATCAGCGAAACGTCGCAGCATCTGCGGCGATCGGGTGGTGAAGATCAGCGTCGCCTGCGCCCGGCGCGCCTGCACCAGCTCGGCACAGCGGGCGCGGAAGGCGCCGCTGCCGCCGAACAGCGCCTCGTCGGCAAGGAAGATGTCGAAGGGCAGCGCATAGGAGGCGGCGAAGAGGAAGCGGGAGCGGCGCTCGCGCGTGTAGCTCGCCAGCGGCTGGTCGATCGCGTCGTCCATCTCGGCGAAGTCGGCGACGAAGCGTGTGGCGGCGTCGCCGTCGAAGCCGTTGACGCGGGCGACGAAGTGCAGGTTCTCGCGGCCGGTCAACGCCGCATGGTAGGCCTGCGTGTTGGCGACCGGCGGCGAGATGGAACCGCGCCGGCGTATCTTGCCGCGATCGGGCAGAGTGGAGCCGCCGATCAGACGGATGAGCGTCGACTTGCCGGCGCCGCGCGCGCCGAGAATACCGACCGAAACCTCGCGCGGGAACGACGCATCGAGATGCTCGAACACCCGTCGCGCGCCATGTGCGGCGCGGAAGGTCTTGGCGATGCCGGACATTTCCACGGCCATCATACCAGCCTCGCCCGGAAGACCCGTTCGAGCGCCAGGCCAATGAGCAGCGCGACGACGCCGAAGCCGAGGAGATATCCCTTGTCGAGGGTGAGCGTGGGGTAGGTGAGGTAGAAGCCGGAGCGGAACCATTCCAGCCCGTGCAGCAGCGGGTTCCAGCTCAGCCAGTAGCGGATCTGCGGCGGCATGAAATCCGGCACGAAGAACACGCCCGAGAGGAAGATCAGCGAGCGCGACAGCACGCCATAGATCACCGCCCAGAGGCGAAAGAAGGCGCCGATCACCCCGTTGATCAGGCCGACGCCGATGGCCAGCAGCGCGGTGGCGGCGAAGCCCTCGATGGCCAGCATCGGCCGGATCGGAATGGCGTCGGGAATGCCCATCGCATAGATGACGGCGAACAGCAGCACCGCCACCACCAGCAGCGTCGCGGTTTCCAGCAGCGCGCGCGCCAGCATGATGTCGAGCGGCTGGATCGGCGCCAGCGCCCGCACCAGCCCGCTGGCGCGGATGGCGCTGGTGGTGCGGCCGGACACATGGGTGAACAGGAAGAACGGCAGGATGCCGGTGCCGAGGAACAGCAGCAGGCTGGTGCCGAAATCCGGCCGGCGGCCGATGATGCTGAAAATGCCCATCATCATGGCGAGCTGCAGGATCGGCTCCAGCAGCGCCAGCAGATAGCTGAGGCGCGAATGCACCGAACGCAGCCGCATCTCGCGCAGCATCAGCGCGATGACCACGCGGCCCTGCGTGTGCAGGCCCTGCAGGATCGCGTTGAGGCCGAACCGTTCTTGCGGCGTGTCGGCAGGGGGGGTGAAGGTCATCGCCGCGCCCTCATGCCACGTGGTCGCGGATGGAGAAGAAGATCATCACGCTGATGAACCACAGCGCGCCGGCCGCCAGCAGCACGATGAGGATGGAGACGCTCCGGCGCGGATACTGGCTCGACTGCGGCTGCGCCGGCTGCACATAGGTGGCGACATAGGTCTGCTGGGCGGCGGCCTCCGAGCGCGCCAGTTCCAGCGCCGACAGCGTCGTCTCGTAATATTTCTCGGCGAATTGCCGGCTGAGATCGACGTCCTCGTAATTGGACAGCACATCCGAGAGCACCGGGGGTACGCCCGCCGTGGTGGTGCCGGCGCCGCCGGCGACCGCGTTGGCGCTGCCGCCGCCCTTGCCGATCTCGCGCTCGATGGCGGTGATCTGCTTGCCGGTGGCGGCGATGCGGCTTTCCAGCACTTTCACCGTCGGCGCATTGGCGTCCATGTAGGTGCGCAGCGAGGCGAGCTGGGATTGCAGCCCGGCCAGTTCTCCGCGCAGCTTCATGGCGAGGTCGAGCGTGCCGCCAGCGGTGCGGGCGGCGTCGGGCGTCTGCTCGAGGTCGCGGAACTGGCGCAGGGCGAGGCGGGCGCCGCGCAGCCGGTCCTCGGCGCGGGAAACGTCGGCCTCGGCGAAGGTCACCGCGTCGCGGCGGGCGCGGGCCGAGATGTCGTTGATCAGCCTCTCGCTCTGGCTGACGAGCCGGGCAGCGATCTGGTGGGCGTCCTCCGGGGCGAAGGCGCGCACGCGCACCAGAGCGAGGCCGGTCGCCAGATCGAAGGAGGCGTCGATCATCGATTGCCAGTAGGAGACGAGGCTCTCCATCGTCGCCTCGCCGCCGAGGCGCGAGAGGGGGTCTACCCCGGCGCGCGCATACATCGCGCGCAGGTCGACGGTCTTCATCAGGTCTTCCACCGCCTGGCGGCTGGTGAGGTAGTCGACGACGAGGAAATTGTCGGTAAAGCCGCCGGAGCGCGCTGCCGCGCCGAGGGCGGTGCTGGCGGCGGTGGCGCCGGCCGGCGCGAAATCCTGGCTGCGCACGGCAAAGCGGAACTCGGATACATACTGGTTCGAGACAACGAAGCCGTAATACAGCGCCGCGACGAGGGTCGGCAGCGCCACCATCAGCAGGAACGACGCCCACAGCCCCACCGAGCGACGCTTGCGCGCCTTGCGCGGCAGCCGGGCGGCAAGATCGGCCGTGTCGCGCTGCGGCAGGTCGAAATCACCGCGCTTGGCGACCGGCCGGACCGGCTTGGCGCGTTTTGCCGGGGCGAAGGCGTCGCCCGGTGCCGATGGCTCATGCGGAGCCGGCGCCGGGTCCGCGCCCGGGAGGCCGCGCATGACCGGGCGCAAGGGTTCTTTCCGCAGCGGCGGGGCGGCCTTGAGGGTCTTCGGCGGTTCACCGGATGCATTCGCCCCGGATCCGTCCTTGCCAAAAAGCGCGTGCAGCTTGTTCATGCGATGCTGCCCCCGGATTGCGTCAAGACGGCGTGATTAACGTCTTCAGACAATGCAACAATACTGTTGATTACGACACAGTTCCGTGTCGTTCGACGATTATTGTAGAATTTATCTTGATAGTAAGCTGGTGTTGGCATTAGTTTCGCGGAAAGATCTGCCGCGATGGCGGCATGTTTCGGAATGAATAGGCCCCGATGTCCCACGCGATACTGATGCTCACGGCCCTGGCGGTCACGCTGGTCGGCGCGGGCGGGCTGGACCGTCTGGCCGTTCCGGCGGCGTATCGCGCCCCGCGCCGGCCGGGCGAAGCGCGGGTGCTCGGCGCCCTCATCGCCGGCTGGCTCTGGCTGCTGTGGCTCGGCCTGGCGGCGCGCCCGCTCTTCGCCACCGTGGCGGCGCTCGTCACCCTCGCCGTGTTCGTCCTGATCTCGCGCGCCAAACACGCCTATCTCAGCGAACCGCTGGTGTTCAGCGACCTCGGCTTCGTGCCGACGCTGATCCGCCACCCGGCATTGTTCTATCTCGGCCGAAAGGAGGCCGCCGGCCTCGGCGGCGCCGTGCTGCTGCTGGCCGGGGTCATCGTGGCGTGGACCCGGCTGGAGCCGCGCGCGCTGGGCGGGGCCGCGCAGCTCGGCGTGCTCGCAGGGGCGGGTTTTGTCGCCCTCGCCGTGCCGCTGCTGGCCGGCCGCATCGCCGGGGCGCTGCCCACGCTCTCGCGGCAGGTGCTCGATTTGCCGGCGGAACGTTTCGTCGGTCTTCAGGGGCTCGCTGTCTCGCTGCTGGCCGGCTTCGCCGTGTGGCGGAAGGACGGCCAGCGGGCCGAGGCAAGCCTGCCGCCGCACCGTTCCGCGCCGGAGCTGCAGGCTGGCGGCTATGACGCGGTCATCCTGCTGCAGTCGGAATCCTTCACCGATCTGCGCCGCCGCGGCGTGGCGCTGGAGCTGCCGCATCATGATCGCCTGCGCCGCCGGGCGCTGGCACATGGCCGGCTCGACGTGTCCTGCTACGGCGCCTACACCCACCGCTCCGAGGTGGAGATGCTGACCGGCGTCGCCTTCGCCGACCAGCGCATGGACCGGTTCGACCCCTATCTGCGCCCGGAGAAGCTCGCCCCGGCCTCGCTGGCGCGGCGGCTTCGCGCGCTTGGCTGGCGCACGCGTTTCCTGCACCCGCACGATGCGCGGTTCTTCCGGCGCGACAGGGCGATCCCCCGTCTCGGCTTCGCGCAGTTCATCGACGAGAGCGCCTTCGCCCCGAGCGACCGCTTCGGCCCCTATGTCGGCGACGCGGCGGTCGGCCGTCGCATCGTGCAGGAGATCGAGGCTGCCGGCGCGGCGCTGTTCCTGATGGCGGTCACCATGGAGGCGCACGACCCCTACGGCCCCGGCCGGCTGGACGGCCACGTGCCGGGCATCGACGACCCGGTCGCGCAATATGCCCGCCACGCCGCCCATGCCGACGGCCTGCTCGGCACGGTGACGGACGCGCTCGACAGGCGCACCGACCGCTCGCTGCTGGTCTTCTACGGCGATCATGCGCCGATCCTTCCCGGGCATGAGGGGTTGGCGGACGACCGGGCCACGGATTACCTCGTGCTCGAATGCGGGCGGACGGTCGCGAAGGCGAGCGAGCGCCCGGCGTCGACGCGCTCGCCTGCCGCGATCAACGCCTTGCTGCGCTCGAAGCTCATCGCCGGCCGCCAGGGTGAGGACGGGGCGGGGATGGCCGGCGATTCCGCCACCACATCGATGAGCCGGTCGACGATGGAGAAGTGATCGGACCAGCGCGGCATGCGCACATCCGCCAGCTGGCGCAGCTGGATGGCCCGCGCCTGCGAATCCGGCTGTGCGTAGTCTTCGATCGCCCGCGCCCAGCCGAGCCCGTCGATCGGGTCGAGATAGCAGGGCGCCGGGCCGGCGACGTCGCGAAACGCCTGGAGATCCGAGCAGATCACCGGAACGCGCAGCGCCATCGCCTCGAACAGCGGCAGGCCATAGCCCTCGGCGAAGGAGGGAAACAGCACGCCGCGCGACTGCTTCATCAGCCGCCGCAACTGGCCGTCCGGCAGGCGGTTGCACTCCAGCACATGGTCGCCGAGCTTGCGGCAGCGCTCGATGATGTCGATGACGTTCTCATTCTCCCAGCCGCGCCGGCCGACGATGATCAGCTTCGGCGCCTTGGGCCCGAGCTTTTCCACCAGCACCCGCCAGGCATGCAGCAGCACGAGGTGGTTCTTGCGCGGCTCGATGGTGCCGACCGTCAGGAAGAAGGGGTGTCCGGCCGGCAGCGCCGGCTCCTCCGTGTCGAACTCGTCCTCGATGCCGAGCGGGCTCACCACGCTGGGCGGCACGGCGAGATCGCTGCGTGCGGCAAAGGCGGCAAGCTGGTTCCGCGTGTGCCGCGAGTTGCAGATGACCGCCTCGGCGGAGGCGAGCACCGTGCGCATGCGCGTCTCGTGCTTTTCCGCGTCGCCCGGCCGGACATATTCCGGGTGGGTGAGCGGGATGAGGTCATGCACCAGATACATCGGCTTCAGCCCGTGGCCCCGCACCATGGAGCGCACGCCGGCGATGGAGTTGAGCCCCTCATGCGAGACGTTGAGATAGACCGCGCCCTGCGCGTTGCGCCGCCGCAGCAGGCGCGGCAACAGGTTGACCGGCGAGAACAGGCGCTGCAGCGGGGGGATGGCGTCGGGCAGCGCCGAGCGCGGCGGGGCCGGCGGCTCCATCTCGCTCAGCGCGCCGGGCGCCAGATGGAGAAAGCGTTCCACATCGCCCAACTCCCGCCGGGTGATGCGCCCTTCGGACTGCTTCCACCGCCGGGCCAGCGCCTCGATGAAGGTGGCGATGGTCTCGGCGTCGAGATACCAGGTCGAGGCGCGCACCCGGGCGACGAAGGCGGTACGGTCCTGATAGTGGCGGCTGGCGAGCAGATGCCGGGCATAGGCCAGTTCGACGCGATCAATGCCGGTGGGCGTGGCCTGCGAGGAGCGCCGCAGCAGCCGGGTGATGTCGAGCACGACCTTCATGGCATTTCCTCCTGCGGGACGGAGCCCGCCGCCGGCACATCGCCATCCCTCTCGCCGCCCAACCCGAGCGCGGCGAGGACATGCGAACTCTCATCGATTTCCTCGACGAGGACCCGCACGGCCTCGTCGAGTTGCCGGGTGTCGTGCGCTGCCGTGATGAAGAAGCGCAGGCGCGCCGAACGGTGCGGCACGGCGGGATGGATGATCGGCAGCACGTTGACGCCGCGCGCCAGCAGCCGCTCCGACAGCAGCACCGCCTTGAGGGAATCGCCGACCATGACCGGCACGATGGCGTGGCCCTCCGCCGTCCCGGTGGAGAGGCCGGCCGCCTGCGCCGCCCGAAGGAAATGCCGGGCATTGGCCTGCAGCCGGGCCACATGCTCGCCCTCCTGCTCCATCGCATCGAGGGCGGCGAGCGCGGCGCCGGCCGCCGCCGGCGGCAGGCCGACGCTGTAGACGAAGCCCGGCGCGGAGACCTTGAGATAGTCGACCAGCGCCTGCGACCCGGCAATGTAGCCGCCGCAGGAGGCGAGAGACTTCGAGAGCGTGCCCATCCAGATGTCGACCAGCCGGGGGTCGAGGTGGGCATGTTCGGCGATGCCGCGCCCACCCGCACCCAGCACGCCGACGCCGTGCGCCTCGTCCACCATCAGCCAAGCACCGAAGCGCTGCTTGAGCGCGACGAGCCCGGCAAGGTCGGGCACGTCGCCATCCATCGAATAAAGGCCTTCGACGACGATGAGCGCCCGCTTATGCCGGTGCCGCTCGGCCGCCAACATGCGTTCCAGGGCGGCGAGGTCGTTGTGCGGAAAGCTCCGCCGCGCGGCGCCGGCGAGTTCGACCCCGACGATGACGCTGTTGTGGATCAGCGCGTCGTGGAATACCGCATCCTCGGCACCGACAAGGGTGCCGAGCGTGGTGACATTGGCGGCGTGCCCGGAGACGAAGGACAGGGCGTCCTCGGCCTGGTGCAGCGCGGCCAGGCGCTCTTCCAGCGCGCGGTGAATGGGGCGCTCGCCCGCCACCAGCCGGCTCGCCGAGACGCTGGTGCCGTAGTGCGCGATGGCCTCCTGCGCCGCCCGGCGAACCCCGGGATGGCTGTTGAGGCCGAGATAGTCATAGGAGGCGAAGTTCAGCACTTCGCGCCCCTCGATGCGGGTCAGCGCGCCGGCGCAGCCTTCATGCGGTCGGAAGAACGGGTTGGCGATGCCGAGCGCCTCGCCCGTGGCGCGGATCATCCGCAGCTCGTCATAGCCCGGCAGCGTCTCGAAGGAGGTGTCGTAGGCCGGGGCGGAGGGCGACGCGGCATCGCCCGGCTTTCCCCGCATGCGGGCAAGGAGCGCGGACCGTGCCGCCTCGTCGAGCCGGATATCATGCGTGTGAGCCGTCATCGCAGCAGGCTCCCGTCGCGCCGGCCATCCGTGGCCGCCTTGCCCTTGAGCGCCTCGATCACCGCCGCCGTCGGTTCGGCATCGAGGTGCCGGTCGACCAGCCGGGCGCCTTCCTCCGGGAGCTGGATGCGGGACGCCGGGGCGGCGTGGCCCGCAATGTCGGCAGCGGGGCGCAGCTTGCGCAGCACTTTGTCGGCCACATCCTGCAGGGTCGCCCCGGAACTCAGCCCCAGCATGGGAAGCGCGACCTTGTGGCGGCGCTGCATCTCCATGTCGAGCTCCAGGCCCATCAGCGAATCCATGCCGATATCGCCGAGCGGCCGGGCCGGATCGATGCTGTCGGGCGGCAGGCGCAGGATGCGGCCGAGCTCGGCGGTGAGCAGCCGCAGCACGGTTGCCCTCGCTTCGCCCTCGCTTTGTCCGCGGATGAGCGCCACGAGGTCTGCATCGCCGCCGGCGTCCACAGGGTCATCGAAGGCGGGGCGTAGCGCGGCGAAGCTGGCGCCGGCCATGACCGCGAGATCCCGGCCCGCCCGCCAGTCGACCGGCGCATGGACGCTGACCGGCGGCGTGCCGGGATCGGCGAGGCAGGCGCCGAGATGGTCGAGCGCCTCCGCAGCCGTGAGCCTGCCGAGGCCGAGGCGGCGGGTCAGCTTCTCGGACGTCGCGGTATCGCGCGCCAGCACGCCGGCGTCGGCGATAGCGCCCCAGGCGACGGCGAGCCCGGGCCGGCCCTCGCGGCGGCGGCGGCGCGCCAGCCCTTCGAGATAGGCATTGGCGGCGACATAGGCGGTCTGGCCGGGATTGCCGACCAGCGTGGTGGCGGAGGAAAACAGCACGAAATAATCGAGGTCCAGCCCGGCGGTCGCGGCGTCGAGGTGGCGGGCGCCGTCGACCTTGGGGGCGAGCACCTTCTCGAAGCGGTCGCGATCGAGGTCACGGATCAGCCCGTCATCCAGCACCATGGCGGCATGAACCACCCCGGCAAGGCGCCCATGGCGGGCGCGCAGGCGTTCGATCAGCGCGTTGCAGGCGTCCGGATCGCGCGCATCGAGGCGCTCGGCCACAATGTCCGCGCCCTCGACGGCCAGCGGCGGCTCGACCGTGCCGCGCCGCGACGCCACCACGACATGGCGGGCGCCGCGCGCGGCCAGCCAGCGGGCGGTCTCGCGGCCGAAGCCGCTGCCGCCGCCGACCACCAGGTGCACGCCCGCCGCGCAGGCCTTGAAATCCGCCGGCGCTTCCGCCGGCGCCGGCACGTGCGTGGGCGGGTGGATGATGATCTTGCCGACATGACCGGAGCCCTGCATCAGCCGGAAGGCGGCCCGTGCCTCGTCGGCGGCGAAGGCGCGATAGGGCAGGGGCCGCAGCGTGCCCGCTTCGAACAGAAGGGCGATTTCCGCCAGCATCTGCGCGACCAGCCCCGGCCGGGCGGCGATGAGCTGGTCGGCGTCGACGCCGAAATAGGTGAGGTTGCGGGCGAAGGGCCGCAGCCCGATGGCGGTGTTGGCCACGAAGTCGCGCTTGCCGAGTTCGACGAAGCGGCCGAACGGCTTCAGCGCCCGCAGCGACAGCTCCATCGGCCGGCCGGCCAGCGAGTTCAGCACGACATCGCAGCCGCCGGCGGCGCGCAGTTCCTCCGCGAAGGCGCTGCTGCGGGAATCATGCACCGCCTCGGCGCCGAGCAGGCGGACGAGGGCGCGCTTTTCCGGCGTTCCCGCCGTGGCGACGACGCGCGCGCCGCGCAGCCGGGCGATCTGCAGGGCGGCCATTCCGACACCACCGGCAGCGCCGTGGATCAGCACCGTCTCGCCCGCCTCCAGCCGCGCGCACTGCACCAGCCCGTACCAGGCGGTGAGGAAGGCGACGGGCAGCGTCGCCGCCGCATCGGCCGCGACGCCGGCGGGGGCGCGCAGCACAGCGGTGGCGGGGACGGTGACATGGGTGGCGAAGGCGCCGGGCGCGAAGGCGATGACGGCGTCGCCCGGACGAATATGAGCGACCTCCGCGCCGACCCTGGCGACGGTGCCGGCGCATTCGAAGCCGAGCGTGGGGCCGGCGAAGCCTTGCGCCAGCATGTCGTCGCCGATCAGGCCCTGCGCGAACATCACGTCGCGGAAATTCAGCGCCGTCGCGCCGACCGCGATCTCGACCTCGCCGGGGCCGGGAATGCAGCGCCCCTCGGGCTGCCAGGCGAGGCGATCCAGCGAACCGGGCAGTGACAGGGACAGCCGCGCTGCAGTTTCGGAAGAAGGCGCGCGTGCCGGCTCCGCCGAGGCAAGGCGCAGCGCCTTCAGCCCGCCGCCGTCCAGCACGAGTTCCCGCTCGCCCGGCAACCCGGTGACGGCGCGCGCCAGATCGCCCATGGCGGGCGCGTCGAGGACGGGGCGGGCGAGAGCGATCAGCCGGAGATCGAGATCGGGATATTCGTTCATCGCCGCGCGCCCGAAGGCCCAGAGCGCCGCCGCGTCCGGTGCGTCGCCGAGCGGATCGCCGGCCACCAGCAGGCGCAGGGACGGCGCCTTGGCTCCGGCGCGCAGCGCTTCCAGCACGGTGCGGGCCTCGTTCAGCGCGCCGGCGAGGGAACTGGCGTCCTCACCGGCCGCGAGCCGCCAGACGAGGACGCTGCCGGACGCGGCGACCACCGGCGACGCCGGGTCGGGGTTGAGAATGTAGCCGGCTTCCGAAATGAGGCAAGACCGGACGTCCTCCTTCAGCAGGGCGATGAGGGCCGCGACGCTCACCTGGTCGTCGATGGCCTCGGGCACGGGGGCGGCGAGCAGGGTGACGTCGGTGGAGGCCCGGGCGCCGCGCAGCCGGACGCCGCCGCGCGGGCCGGCGGGCACGTCGAGGGCGAGCAGCCGGGCAAAGCCGGTGGTTGCAAAGGAGAGGGAGACGAGCGCGCCGCCGGGACGCAGCGCACCGCCGAGCCGCCGGGCGGTCTCGCCGGCAGGGTCGAGCGGGAGGCGCGGGTCGAGATACAGGACGAGGTCGGCGCTGGGCGTATCCAGCTGATCCGCCAGGACAATGCCCGCCGACGGCCGGATGCGGTCGGCGAGGGTCGGGCGGGCGGTGGAGGTAGAGGACAGGACGCTCAGAACGATGCGGCCGGCCTCGACAAGCGGGCGCAGCGCGTCGAGCAGCACGCCATGGCGCTCCACCACGGTCACCGCCAGCGGCGCGTCGAGGTCTCGCGCGGCATGCGCGACCAGCGCGGCCGCGTGCCCGGCGAGCGTGCGGGCGGCCGGCGACGCGGCTTCCCACTGGTCGACGAGGCCGCTGGAAGGGACGATGGAGTGCGTGCCGCGCAGATGGTCCGCAAGATCGCTGGCGAGGCGCGCGCCGAGGGCGAGCTCGGCGGCACGGTCCGGCGCCATGCCGGCAATCTCATGCAGCAACGGCTCGGGCGCGGGAAGATCGCTCTGCGGCAGGACGCGCCATCCCTCCCCCGGGGTGTGGCGGGCGAGGCCGCCCTCGGCCAGAAGATCGAGCAGCGACAGGAAGACGGCGCGCCGCTCCGCGGCAAGGCGTCCCTGCCGGACGAGCTTTTCGACATCGAGGGGCGCGCCCGTCCTCACCGCCTCGCCGGCAGTCTCGGCCACGGCCGCATGGGCAATCGCATAGGCCAGCGCGTCCAGGATCAGCGCATCGTCGTCGGACGGCAGGTCGATGCCGGCAGCGAGGAAGGCCTCGACCCGCGCGCGGGCCTGCGTCACCGCCGGGCCCAGACGGATGAAGCTCTGGCGGAAATCGCGCTCCAGCGTGTCGGCGAAGGCCAGCGCAACCGCGCGGAGTTCGACGCCTTCAAGATGCGCGACCGCGATGTCCGCCGCGTCGAACAGGGCGATGTCGAGTTCCAAGGCGCGCGGGCTGGCGCGGTGGATGGTCAGGGCCGCGCGCACCGGCAGCGTCGACCCGCGCACCGTCAGGGCGCCGAAGCGAACCGGAAGGAACGCGATGCCGGGGGCCAAGGCGAAGCCTTCGGCGGCGAGGACCAGACCGTGCAGGGCCGCATCCGCCAGCGTCGGCGCCAGCACATAGGCGTGCTGAGGGCCCTCCGGCGGGGCGAGGTCCAGCGCGATCTCCGCGCCCGCGCGCCGGGCGGCGCGTACCAGACGGAAGGCGGGTCCATAGTCGAGGCCGAGGCGGGCGGCGGCGGCGTAGAGCGCATCGGCATCGAGCGAGGTTTCGCTCTCGGCGAGGGTCGGGCGCGGCGCGGTGGCCGGCGCAAGGCCGCTCTCGGCCAGCACCCGGCCCTGCGCGTTCAGGCTCCAGTCCTGCGAGCCGCGCGAGCGGGAGGAGACGGTGACGCCGCCCGTCGCATCGATCGACACCCGCGTCTCGACGCTCTCGCCCTGCGACAGACGAAGGGCCGCCAGAATGGCGAAGTCCTCCAGCCGCAGATGCGCGGTGCCAAGCACATCGCGCCCGGCCGCCAGCGCCATCTCCGCGAGAGCTGTGGCGGGCAGGACGGCATGGCCGCCAACCCTGTGGTCGGCCAGGAACGGGCGGGTCTCGACGTCGAGCGTGCCGCGCCATTCGCTGCCGCCGCCGAGCAGCCTTGCGCCCAGCAGCGGATGATCGGGAGAGCCGCCGCCGATCAGGTCGATGGCTTCCGACGTGCGCGGCGGGCGGATGGCCTGCCGGTTCCAGGGGGTTTTGGGCAGGTCGATCCGGGCAGGTGCCCGCGACGGGCCGAACAGCGCCTCCTCGTCCACCCTCGCGCCATTGACATGCACCGCGAGCAGACTGCGCTCGATCGGGTCTTCGTCCGCCGTGTCCTTTTCCTGCAGCGAGGCCAGCACGGTCGCGGCGCGGCCCTCATCGGCGAGTATTTCCCGCAGGAAGCCGGTCAGCACCGCCTTGGGCCCGATCTCCAGAAAAATGCCGATGGAGCTGTCGCGCGCCACCGCGCGCACCGCCGCGTCGAACTGCACGGGCTGGCGGATATTGTCCCACCAATAGGACGCATCGAGCGTGTCGTCCGCGATGCGCGCCCCGGTGACGGACGAGACGAAGGGAATCGCCGGCACGCGCGGCGTCAGCATGGACAGGGTTTCGATGATGGGTTCGTAGAGCGGCCCCATGGCGGGCGAGTGAAAGGCATAGTCGATGGCGAGGCGCTTGCCGACCACGCTCTGGCCGCGCGCCCGGCGCAGCACCGCGTCAATGGCCGCGCTGCTGCCCGACAGCGTGACGCCCCTGGGCGCATTGATCGCGCCGATGACGAGATCGGGCTGCCCGGACGCCGCGATCCATGTCCGGGCCTGTTCGGGGCTGGCCATGAGGAAGGCCATGGCGCCGGAACCGCGCGTGCGGCCCTGGAGCTGGCTGCGCCAGTAAATCAGCCGGACCGCGTCAAGCAGGCTCAGAGCGCCGGCGATATGGGCGGCGGCGATCTCGCCGACGCTGTGGCCGACAACCGCCGCCGGCGTGCAGCCGCCGGCCATGAGCGCCCGGGCGAGGGCGACTTCCAAAGCGAAAATGAGCGGCTGGGCGGTTTCCGTCGCGGCGAGGGCGGCCTCGCCCGGCGGCTGTTCGAACGCCGCCGCCAGCGACCAGCCGGCCAGCGGCTTGAAGACAGCGTCGATCTGCTCGACGCCACGGCGAAACGCCGCGCTGGTCTGCCAGGCCGCGTGGCCCATGCCGGCATATTGCCCGCCATTGCCGGTGAACACGAAGGCCACCGCGTCATCCCCGCAGCGTGTCGTGCCGCGCAGCAGCGTTCCCTCGCCGGCGCCGGCTGCGATACGGCGCAGTTTCGCCGGCACGTCCGGCCCGTTCAGCGCCACCGCCAGCCGATGGGGAAGCCGTGCGCGGCCATGGGCGGCGGCATGGGCGATGGGTCCGGGTGCGGGCTCGCCCTCCAGCCGGTCGGCATAGGCCTCGGCGAGAGCGGAGAGAGAGTGCGGATCGGGAGCCGAGATCATCAGCACCGGCGCGGTGGCGCGCGCATCCGCCGCCGGCACCTCGTGCGCCTCCGGCAGGCGGATGACGGCATGGGCATTGGTGCCGCCGAAACCGAAGGACGAGATGCCGGCCAGCCGCGCCTCGGGACCAAGGGACAGCGGCTCGGCCGTGGGGCGCAGGTTCAGCGCCTCGAAATCGATGGCCGCGTTCAGCGTGTCGAGGTGCAGCGAGGCCGGCAGTTCGCGCCGCTCCAGCGCATTCAGCGCCTTCAGCAGGCCGGCAAGGCCGGAGGCGGGCTCAAGATGGCCGATATTCGACTTCACCGAGCCGATGGGCAGCGGCGTGGCCCGCCGGGCGCCAAGCGCCGCGCCGATGGCGCGCGCCTCGGCGGGATCGCCGACCAGCGTGCCGGTGCCGTGCGCCTCGACGAAGGCAAGCTCCTGCGGGTCGAGGCCCCGCTGCGCATAGAGTTCTTCGAGCAGCCGCTGCTGCGCCCGGCTCTCCGGCATGGCGATGCCCAGCGTGCGCCCATCGGAATTGGTGCCGGTCGCCATCACCATCGCGCGCGGCGTCTGGCCGGTGGCGCGCGCGCTCTCAAACCGGCGAAGGATCGTCACCACGCCGCCTTCGGACCGCACATAGCCATCCGCCTCGCCTGAGAACGGGCGGCAGCGGCCGGTGGGCGAGAGCATGCCGGCGCGGGAGAAGCCGATGAAGTTGAAAGGGCTGACCAGGATATTCACCCCGGCGACCACGGCGGTCTCGATCTCGCCGCTCTCGATCGCTTTCACCGCCCGGTCGAAAGCGACCAGCGAGGACGAGCAGGCGGTGTCGATGGTCAGGCTCGGCCCGGTGAAACCGAAGACGTGCGAGATGCGATTGGCAATGATCGAGAGGGCGTTGCCGGTGACGAAATGCGCGTCGGCCGCAGCGATATCCGGCACGAAGTGCAGCGAATGATCGAGCGAGGACGCCCCGACGAAGACGCCGACCGGCGCACCGGCGAGCGCGGTGATCGGCACATTGGCGTCCTCGAACGCCTCGCGCACCAGTTCGAGCAGCAGCCTCTGCTGAGGGTCGATCTGTTCCGCCTCGCGCGGCGAAAGCCCGAAGGCTCCGGCGTCGAACCCATAGATGTCGTCCAGCACCCCGGCGGCGAAGCTGTAGGCCCGGCCCGGCGTGCCGCGCACCGGGTGGAGGAATCGTTCATGCGACCAGCGGTCCCCCGGGATCTCCGTTACCGCGCAGGCGCCACGCGACAGCAGCGACCAGAAGGCGGCCTCGTCCGCGGCACCCGGCAGGCGGCAGGCGCAGCCCATGATCGCCGCCGCATGCGCGGGCTGCGGAGGGCTGGCAGAGAGGGCGGCATCCGGGCCGTGAACGATGCTATCCAATCGGCACCTCATCTAAAGTTCATGCGATATGGCGGCCGGTGGTGACGGCGAGGCGTGGGCGGCGCTGCCCTTGCGGGCCGGCGCCGCCGGCGCCTAGCTGCCGGATGTGGAAGTGGCCCATTCCGACGGGGCCGGGCCTTCCTGCGGCGAGGACGCCGTGCCATGGGCCTCGTCGATGCGGCGCCGGATGCGGGCGGAAATCGCGTCGCTCCACTGGATGAAGTCGTATTTGCGGGTGATGCGGGCCTGGCCCGCCATGGCGCGGGTGGCGCGCAGCTCGGCATCCGCCGCCGCCTGGTACAGCGCCCGGGCCGCCGCCTCGACATCCGGTATGCCCCACTGGCCGATATAGCCCCGGCTCGCCAGATATTCCGGCGGCGCCGGCGTCTGCTGCACCGGAACGAGGAAGGCGTTGTCGGCGTCGCAGAAATCCTGCGAGCCGGAATAGTCGGAGACCACCACGGCCTTGCCCGCGAACATGGCGTCGGCGATGAAATAGCCGAAGCCTTCCGACCGGTGCAGCGACACCATGGCGTCGACGCTCCACATCAGCGTCCAGTATTCCTCGGCGGTGAGGTTGCCCTCGACCAGCGCGATGCGGTCATCGCCGGCGATCCGCTCCTCGATTTCCTCCCAGTAGGAATCGATATTGCTCCAGTGGCCGGGATTGACCTCGCGGATCTTGATCAGCAGCCGCACATTGAGGTCGCTGTCCTCGAACGCCCGCTGGAACGCCTTGACCACGTCGAGCGGGTTCTTGCGCACGATGGACGAGCCGAACTCCGCCGCCGTGAGGAAGATGAACTCGGCCGGATCGCGCCGGAAGCGATCGAGGAACGATACGGCGGCGAGCGGAGCGTGCAGCCCCTTGTCCACCACCGTCACCGGCACCGGGGTGATCTTGCGATAGGCTTCGGCGACGTAATTGCTCGGCGTCCAGATCTCGTCGACGGCGAGCGCGCCGAGCGTGTGGTTCGCCGGCGGGCGGTCGCTCTCCCACAGATAGAAGCCGATGATGTGCGCGTCCTCGCAGATGCCGGCGAAGCGGGCGATCATCTCGGGTGCCCGGTCGGCATTCACGCACAGGATCACGACGCGGGCGCGCGCCCCGACAATGGGATTGTAGCCGGCATCGGGATTGACGCAGGTGCCGTCATCGGCGTTGAACACCAGCGGCGAGAAGGACGACAGCGCCTCGGCGAACATGCTGAGATTGCGCCCGACGCCGGTCTCGTTGGCGTGGCCGATGATGACGAGGTCACGCCGGGGCACCTCGTCGCGCACCGAGACGGGAGGCGCCTCGACCCGTCCCATGGCGGAGAGCGCCGACAGTTCGGGGACGCGCGCATAGACATCGTGCAGCAGCCGCTCGCGCCAGACATCGGCGCCGCTTTCGGCGATGGCGATGTCCGGGCAGGGCGTATCGGCGAGGATGGAGATCAGCGCGAGATCGAAGCGGGTGAAATCGGAGGTGCCGCCGGCGCCCCAATAGGCCCGCCAGACATTCGGCGTGAAGGAAAGCCGGTCCGGCTGGGTGACGTCGAGCGCCACTTCCTTGAAGCTGGTGAGGCGGATGAAGTCCTCGTCGCGCAGCCGGTTGCCGAGGCCTTGGTCTTCCAGCAGGAACAGCCAGTACCAGCTCCAGGGCAGTTCGCGATTGCGGAACATGTCCGCCGGCGCGGAGAGCGAGCGGCGCAGCCCATCCGACACCAGCTTGACGTTGTTCTTGTCGGCGATGAAGGGGGCGGTGGCGAACTTGTACTGGACGAGGCGCAGGCCTTCTTCCGTGAAGATGTCGATATGCGGGTAGTGCCGGCGCCAGAAGGCGAACAGGGTGAGACTGATTTCGTGCTTCATCACCCGGCGGTTCATCACCGGCTCGCTGAGCAGCGCATGTATTTCGTCGGTGAGGCAGAAGACATGGCGCTTGTACCAGTCCTCGAAAACCTCGGAGACGATCCAGTTGGCCACCGACTGCCCGCCGGACAGCTTGCTCTTCAGCTCCAGGCGATTGGCCATGTAGCGAGTATAGACCGAGGCGCGCCAGCGGGCGGGCGGCTCGTCCGAACTCTCCAGGCGGCGGGTGACATTGGGTATGTCGTGCCACACCAGATGGCGCAGCCGCGCCTCGCGGGCCGAGGTTCCCATGCCAACGATGAAATGGGTCAGCTCCTCGCGGGTCTCGGTATCTGCCCAGAAGGTCTGGGCGGCGAAGGGGCCGGCGGCGGCACTCTCGCCATCGACCCGCAACACCATCTGGCGATGCGCGGCGAGGCGGTAGCCGGTGACGTGAATGGGCATGTAGGCGCCGGGTGCGGTTGTGCGTTCGAACACGCAGACCCCGTCGACCTCGAACCGCAGCGCGACCGGCCGCAGCAGGTCGCCACGGTGGAAGCCCCAGGCGACGCATTGCCCGTCTTCGACGAACACGCCGCCGAGCACGTTCTCGCTCTCGGAGAGTATTAAGTAATTCCTACCAGAGCTGACGAGCTCACACGCGCTCTGAAGTTGTTCTTCAGCATTCATGCCTTCGCCGCCCATACGTGTATCGCGCAGATTCTGCACCGGCGACGCCACGCTTTCAGGTCTGAAGTCGCGTCCGGCCTGATGCCCGAAGGTCTCAAAATTCATGAGCCACCCGTTTCGATGGTCGACGTTTCGAGGGGAATCAGCCTTCGAAAGCCGGGAAAGCATTCGAAGATGATGCGTGCCATGTGCATTGCAGCATCAAAACTGGCGACCTGTCTAGAGGTCGCTTCATGTATTGTTGCATGAATCTTCGGCATAGGAGGTACTTGATAACCTGATTTGCCAACAAATCGTCCCATTACGTCAATAGAAGTAAATTCGAATGAATCTACTGACAGTTTCGCCAAGATCGTTGTATCTCGGAGCGATCGATAAGACTCATTCATTTGCGGCAACAACGTGATCTGGCGCAGTATGGTGCCAATTTACCGATTGGTTGCAGGGTATCTGTAAAGATATCCGCCGGCATTCGCAGCCGGCCTCTGTTGCGATGCGGTAGAGTATGGGGCGCAGTGCAATCAGGCGTGGCATACAAAATCCACGTTGGCGGTCGATCTCTGCGGGATGCCGCGGCGACGTCCTTTCGACCCCGGGACAGGCCGTTTGAGGCGCCCGGATGCAAAAAGGTTCCGCGCCACGTGATATTTCATGCGGAGTAGACACGGGGAGTAAATCGAACAATACTACTGACAAGTGTGTTCATGGAGCGTGTGGGTTTTCATGGATATTTCGAATGTGCTTGCAGCGTGTGAGGCCCTATGAAAACACCGCTTGAAGCAATCGTTCGGGGCGAAGGTGAAGTGCGGCTGGGCTGGGCCGGTTCGACCACGCTGATGGACTATCTGAACCTCGAAGACGCCCTCAGCCCGGTGCTCACTGCCATGGTCGGCGGCGTGCCGGTGCGGCGCGTTCCGGCGAAATCGAACTCTGTGCGGATGGCGGCGATCGGCGCCATCGGCCACACATTCGAGGGCGGGCAGGTGCATGTGTGGGGCACCGGCTGCTCCCCCTGGAAGAACCCGTCGGCGCCAGCCGACCGGCGCGTGGCGTTCGCCGCTCCCGGTCATGGCGCGATGGTGCTGCACGCCACCAGCGGGCCAGTGGCCGAGAAGCTGATGGCCAATGGCGGCCCCCGCCCGGGGCTGTATGGCGACCCGGCATGGCTGCTGCCGCGCTTCTATCGCCCCCGCATCCGCAAGAAGTGGAAGCTCGGGGTGATTCTCCACCTCTCCGAACTCGCCGACCGCGCGCACGAGGCGCGGCCGCTACCGGCCTTCGCCCGCTACGCCATTCCCGACGAGCTGAAGGACGACGTCCACCTCATCACCACGGTGACGCCGCTGGGCATGCCGGCGCTGAAGGCCAAGCTCGACGAAATCCTCGCCTGCGAGCGCATCGTCTCGATGAGCATGCACGGGCTGATCATCGCCGAGGCCTATGGCATTCCCTGCCTGTATTTTCCCCCGCTTTCCGAGCCGCGCGGGCTGGGGCGGCTGGCGCTGGACCCGGAAGGGCCGGCGGATCTGCGCGTCGTCGACCTCTATCTCGGCCTCGGCCGGCGCCACATCCCCGCTTATTTCCAAGATCGCGGCCTGCCGACCGACTGGCGGTCGGTGATGGACGCGGTGGACCGCGGCTGGGAGCCGGCCGGTTTCGACGCCGAGCCATTGATCGAGGCGTTTCCGTTCACGCCGTCGCCGCTCAAGGCCCCCTCCGGCAAGAGCATATGGGACCATCCCGTCATAAAGGGGCTGACCTTGCAGCATGACGTGGCGCTGCTGCGCCAGCAGGACCGCGACAGCGATGGCGAGCCCGCTGTCGTACCGGCATCGCCGCCGACGGCGAAAGCACCCCCCACGCCCGCCGCCGTGCCCATCCTTGCGAAGGTGGTCAGCGAGGCACCGGCGCCGTCTTCGGCGATGGGGCCGGGAGCGATGGACCCGGGCGTCGCCACGCTGCTGCGGATGAATGCCGAGCGCATCTCGATCCCGCTCTCCTGGGCGGCGACGACGCGGGAGACCCCGCACGCCAATCTCGGCGATACGCTGAGCGCGCTGATGGTGGCGGGCATGGCGGGCGTCACCGTCCGCCGCGCCGGCTTCGACCAGCCGATCGAGCGCATGGTGGCGGTGGGCACCATCGGCCACAACCAGCGCAACGGCATCCTGCATTTCTGGGGCACCGGCGTCGATGCCGAGCGCAACCCGGTCGACCCGCTGGTGCGCGGCTATGTGCGCCCGGCCGACACCCAGTTCCACATCCACGCCTTGCGCGGACCCAACAGCGCCCGCACCCTGCGCGCCGCCGGCATGGAGGTTCCCGACATTTTCGGCGACCCGGTGTGGATGCTGCCGCGCTTCTGGCCGATGAAGGAGGTCGAGAAGACGCATGATCTCGGCGTCATCCTCCACATCACGGAATTAGAAGACCGCACGCCGGAAGCCACCGCCAAGGCGTCGCTGCGCCGCTATGGCGTGCCGGACGCCTTCAAGGGCCGCATCCGGCTGATCAACACCCATTGCCCGCCCACCGTCGAGGCGATGCGGGCCAAGGTGGCGGAAATCGTCTCCTGCCGTGCCATCGTGTCGACCAGCCTGCACGGGCTCGTCCTCGCCGAGACCTACGGCATTCCCTGCGCGTGGTTCGCCACCTATGGCGACGGCGAGGGCCGGATGCTCGACCTCGGCAACCCGCAGCACCAGATCGACCACCGCATGCGCGACTTCTATTCGGGCGTGGGGCGGACGACGCTGTCCTCCTACTGCCTCGACCGTTCCAAGCCGACCGACTGGGCCGCCGTCTTGTCGTGGGTGCACGGCAAGTGGCGGCCGCTGAGCTATGACGACCGGCCGCTGATCCGCGCCTTCCCGCTGCCGCTGGCGGTGTCGCCGGACGAGATGAACTGGCCGCTGCCGGCCGAGATCGTCGATCGGATCGACTATTGAGGGAAGCCGCGCTCACCCCCGCCGGACACCCGGTTCTGGGCTTCACCGCCGGACGCACGGCCCCGCCGGCGCCGCGCGAGGAGAAGGCGGGGACCGGCGGCAGGATCGACCGGGCGGGCGTGTTTGCCGGCCGCTGCTTCCTGTTTTTGCAGGGCCCGGCCTCGCCCTTCGGCATCACGCTCGCCCGGGCGCTGCGCCAGCGCGGTGCCCGCATCGTCAAGGTTCATCTGTGCGGCGGCGACACGGTGTTCTGGCGAGGAGCCGCGCGGCTGTATCGCGGCCGGCTGGAGGCGTGGCCGGCCTATATGGAGCGGCTGATGGCGCAGGAGGGTGTCAGCGATCTCGTGCTGTTCGGCGATTGCCGCCCCTATCATGCGCCGGCGGTGCGTCTTGGGCGCGGGCGGGGCGTGCGGCTGCATCTGCTGGAGGAGGGCTATGAGCGCCCCGGCTGGATCACCTGCGAATCCCAGGGCGTGAACGCCCATTCCGACCTGCCGCGCACGCCGCAGGGGGTGCGCGACGCCGCCCGCGTGCTTGCGGCCAGCACCCCGGTGCCGGCCCCGCTGGCCGAGCCCTTCGCCCGCCGGGCGCTGTGGGATGTCGCCTGGCACGCCGGCCACACCGCGCTGGCGCCGCTGTTTCCACGCTACCGCCGCCACACGCTGGCGCACCCGGCAACCGATTACACGGGCTGGGTGGTTCGCTGGCTAACTATGTCGCGTGCCAACCGGTGCGATCGCCAGGCGCGGGTGGCGATGGCCGACGGTGCGCCCTATTTCCTGCTGCCGCTGCAGCTGGAGGGCGATTATCAGATGCGCGCCCATTCGCGCTTCCGCTCGATCGAGGAGGTGGTGCGCGAGGTGCTCGGCTCCTTCGCGGCTGCCGCGCCGGCCGGCGCGCGCCTCGTGGTGAAGCGCCACCCCTATGACACGCGCCTGCCGGCGACGCGCCGCCTGGTGGAGCGCGTGGCGCAGGAGCATGGCATTGCCCGGCGCGTCGTGTTCATCGAGCGCGGCGCCATCGATGCGCTGGTGGCGGACAGCGCCGGCGTGGTGCTGGTGAACTCCACCACCGCCATGGTGGCGCTTCAGCAGGGGCGCCCGCTCAAGGTGCTGGGCCGTGCCACCTATGACATGCCCGGCCTGTCGCATCAGGGAGCGCTCGACACGTTCTGGAGCGAGGGCGCGGCGCCCGATCCCGCGCTTTTCGCCGACTATCGGCGGGTGGTGATCGCCCGCACCCAGGTCGCCGGCGGCTTCTTCGCGGCCGCCTCCATCGCCCGCGCCGTGGAGGGGCTCGTTGTCCGCATGGCGGGGGAGGAGGCGCGGCCGGCATGAAGGGGCGCCACATTCTCATCACCGGCGCCTCAAGCGGGCTTGGGGCCGCGCTCGCCCGGCACTATGCGCGGCCGGGCAACACGCTGCTGCTGATCGCCCGCAACGCCGCGCGGCTCGACGCGGTGGCGCAGGAATGCCGGGCGCGCGGGGCGCAGGTGACGACCGAGCCGCGCGACGTGCGCGACGGCGAGGCGCTGGGCCGCTTCATCGCGGAGACCGACGCCCGCATGCCGATCGACATGGTGATCGCCAATGCCGGCGTCGAGGCGAGCCTGGGCGAGGGGGGCGAGGCGGAGCTTCTGCCGGACGCGCTCCGCCAGATCCGCACCAATGTGGAGGGCGCCATCGCCACCGTGCTGCCGCTGCTGAACCCGATGCGGGCGCGGGGGGGCGGGCGGATCGTGCTGGTCTCCTCGCTGGCCGGGCGCATGCCGATGCCCGACCAGCCGACCTACAGCGCCAGCAAGGCGGCGGTGATCGCCTTTGGCGAGGCGCTGCGCCCGGTGCTGGCGGCGCGCGGGGTATGGCTGACGGTCGCCTGCCCGGGCTTCATCGCCACCGGCATGAGCGAGGGTTTTCGCGGCTGGCGGCCGCTGCAGTGGAGTGCCGCGCGTGCCGCCGCCGCCATTGCCAGGGCGGCGGATCGCGGGGCACGCAGCGTCGCCTTCCCGCTGCCGCTGGTGGTGCTCATCGGGCTGGGGCGCTGGGTGCCCGCCTTCCTGCGCGAGGCGGTGCTGAAGCGGTTCTTCGCCGTCCATGTCGGCCCCGCCACCCGGCCAAGCCCCGGCGTGACAGGCAACCCTGCGGCGGAGCCGCGCGATGTCCTGGTGTAAGGCAAGGACAAAAATTCGTATTATTGTTGTCGTCTCAACTATTTAAACAATATGAGGACGTTAATACTTAAAAATTCAATCAAATATGAGTGTATTATTTAGCATTTGACCTGTTGCATTGCACGTATACAGTCTCGCAACTGCGAAATGAGTGGTTCTCATAGGTATTATGACCGCAAGCCAACGTTGAACGTGAGGAGAATACCGATGGCCGACGCTAAAATCGTGCCTGTCATTCTCGCCGGAGGCTCCGGCACCCGCCTCTGGCCCATCTCGCGCGATTCGCTGCCCAAGCAGTTCCTGCCGCTCTCCACCTCGGGCGGCACGCTTTATCAGGACACGCTCCAGCGCGTGGCGCAGGGCGAGATGTTCACCGCGCCGATCATCGTGACCAATGAGGAATTCCGCTTCTTCGCCCAGCGCCAGGCACGCGACATCGGCGTCGAGCCGACCGTGGTGCTGGAGCCGGTGCGCCGCGATTCCGCCCCGGCGCTGCTCGCCGCCACCCTGCTCGCCCAGCAGATGCATGGAGAGGACGCGACGCTGCTGGTGCTGGCCGCCGATCATGTCATCGGCGATGTCGCGCTGTTCCACGACGCCTGCCGCAAGGCGCATGGCACGGCGAAGCTCGGCCATATCGTGACGTTCGGCATCACGCCCACCGAGCCGCGCACCTCCTATGGCTATATCAGGCGCGGCGCAGGGCTGAATGGCGGCGCGGCGGCGCTGGTGGAGGCCTTCGCCGAAAAGCCGAATGCCGAAACCGCCCGCGATTATGTCGAGGCCGGCTATCTCTGGAACTCCGGCAATTTCCTCTTCCCCGCCGATGTGATGCTGGAGGAGGCCGAGAGCTTCGAGCCGGAGATCGTCGAGGCGGTGCGCCGCGCGGTGGAAGGCGCCACCCGCGATCTCGGCTTCTGCCGGCTCGGTGCCGCCTTCCATGGCGCGCCCAGCCTTTCCATCGACTACGCCGTGCTGGAGCGCACCGGCCGGGCCGCCGTGGTGGAGGGCAATTTCCCCTGGTCGGATGTCGGCAGCTGGAACGCGGTGCGCGAGATCAGCGCGCCGGACGAACGTGGCAATGTGCAGCGCGGCCCGGTGCGGATGGTCGATACCGCCAATTCCTACATCCATTCCGAAGGCCCGCTGGTCGCCGCCATCGGCGTCGAGGGGCTGTCCGTCGTGGCGACGGGCGATGCGGTGCTCATCATGCCCTCCGCCCGTTCCGAGGAGGTGAAGCACCTCGTCGCCTCGCTCAAGGCGGAGCGGCGCAACGAGGCCACCGAGCACCCGAAGATGCACCGGCCCTGGGGCAGCTACGAGACCATCAATCTGGGCGGCCGCTTCCGGGTGAAGAAGATCGTCGTCGATCCCGGCGAGCGCCTGTCCTTGCAGCGCCACCATCATCGTTCGGAACACTGGATCGTGGTGACCGGCACGGCCGAGGTCACGGTGGGCGACAAGGTGTCCACCGTGCACGAGAACGAGTCGACCTACATCCCGCTCGGCTCGGTCCACCGGCTCACAAATCCCGGGCGTATCCCGCTCGAACTCATCGAGGTTCAGGTCGGCTCCTATCTCGGCGAGGACGACATCGTCCGCCTCGACGATGTCTACAACCGCGTCGAGGCGGTGGCGCCCGCCGCCATCCCCTGAACCCAGCCAGAAGGATTAGCGACGTGACCGAAGCCACTTTGCGCCAGATCGTCCGCGACAAGGGCGCCGTTCCGCTCACCTGGGCGGCGGCGACGCGGGTTCAGCATTATCTCAACCTCGGCGATGCGCTCAGCCCGGTCATGGTGGCGCTGCTGTCGGGCAAGCCCATCGTCCACCAGGCGCATGACGGCAACAGCGTGCGCATGGCGGCGGTCGGGACCATCGCCCAGAACCTCAAGGGCGGCGACGTCTCGGTGTGGGGCACGGGCTCTTCCCGCTACATCAACACCGGGCAGGAAGGCGAGCGCATCCCCTTCCATCCTGACCCGAAGACCCGCTACCGCGTCCACGCCACGCGCGGCCCGGTGAGCCGGGCCCTGCTGGGCGAGGAAAACGCCGTCGGGGCGCCGGTGTTCGGCGATCCCGTCTGGGCGCTGCCGCGCTTCTACAACCCGAAGCTGGAGAAGAAATGGGAGATCGGCGTCATCGTCCATCTCTCCGACCTCGACGGTCGCTGGCTCGATGCGCTGCCGCGCGAGGCCTATGAGCGCTACCACATCCCGAAGGAATTCGAGGGCAGCGTGCGCATCATCAACACGCTGACCGCGATCAGCGCGGATTCGATGCGCGAGAAGCTCGACGAGATCCTGTCCTGCAAGCGTCTCGTCTCCACCAGCCTGCACGGCATGGTGTTCGCCGAGAGCTACGGCATTCCCTGCCTGTATTTCTCGCCGCGCGGCACGCCGGAGGGGCTGATCGGCCGGGTGATGGACCCCGATGACGGCTTCGATCTGCGCATCACCGACCTGTATCTCGGCCTCGGCATCCCGCAGATCCCGGTCTATGTGCAGCGCCGCAACAAGCGCACCGACTGGGCGCACCTGATGTGGTCGATCGACACCGCCTGGCGGCCGGTGGAGTTCGACACCGACCCGCTGATCGAGGCGCTGCCGATCGATATCGCGCCGATCACCGCGCCGAAGGGCGGCACCGTGTTCGACCATCCGCTGATCCGCGACATCCCTTACGCCCATGGCGGCGGGGCGCCGGTGCCGGTGCGCCCGCAGGTGGCGCAGGTTCATGCTGTTGCGGGGTGACGAGGGCGGCGGTGGAGCCGGGGCGCCGGCCCCGGTGACGCTGGCGACCGCGCCGCCGACCGTGCCGCACCGTGGCACGGTGATGATCGACGGCTATAACCTGGCGCTGGAGGCCGGCACCGGCGTCGCCACCTATGCCCGCAATCTGAGCTTTGCCTGCGGCGCGCTGGGCTATCGCACCGAGGTTCTCTACGGCACGCGGGCCTCGCCGAGCGCCGACCCGCTGCTGCGCGAAATCTCGTTCTTCGATCCCAATGCCGGCTCGCCTTCGCTGATGCTGGAGATCGCCCGGCGGCTGAAGCAGCTCTGCACCTCGCCGCTGGGGGTGCGGGCGCGCGAGGTGCCGCTCACCGGGCGGGTGATCACTCGCAGCTTCCAGTCGCGGCTGCCGCATTACGACCGGATCTGGAACGCGCCGGAGCTGTTCTCGCGCAGCTACTGGCATTTCCACGCCTACAAGCATTTCCTCACCGTCGGCGGCGTCGACAAGCCGGATCTGATGCACTGGACCTACCCGCTGCCGATCCGGCTGCCGGGGGTGCCCAACATCTACACGCTGCACGACCTCGTGCCGCTGCGGCTGCCCTATACGACGCTCGACAACAAGAAGTTCTACAAGCGGATGATCCAGGGCGTGCTCAACCGCGCCGATCATATCGTCACCGTCTCGGAGGCGTCGAAGCGCGATATTGTCGAGCTGTTCGACTATCCCGAGGAGAAGGTGACCAACACCTACCAGGCCGTCTCCATTCCCGCGAAATATGCCGACAAGCCGGACGAGCTGGTGCGCGAGGAAGTGGAGGGCGCCTTCGGCCTCAAATATAAGGGCTACTTCCTGTTCTTCGGCGCCATCGAGCCGAAGAAGAATATCTCCCGCCTGATCGAGGCCTATCTCGCCTCGCAGGTGGAGGAGCCGCTGGTGCTGCTGGGCAAGACGGCGTGGAAGGCGGGCGAGGAGCTGCGCTTCCTCAACGAGGGCAGCAACCGCTACCTCGAACAGCTCGACAACCTGACCTTCGTGCGCGACCGCGTGCGGCGCTTCGACTATGCGCCGTTCCCGCTGCTGGTGAGCCTGATACGCGGCGCCAAGGCGCTGGTGTTCCCCTCGCTCTATGAGGGATTCGGCCTGCCGGTGCTGGAGGCGATGTCTCTCGGCACGCCGGTCATCAGCGCCAACACCGCCTCGATCCCGGAAGTGGCCGGCGACGCCGCGCTGCTGGTCGACCCCTACGATCCGCGCGCCATCGCCAACGCCATCAAGACGCTGTCCACCGACGCCGAACTGCGCGCCACGCTTTCCGCCCGCGGCCGGGCGCAGGCGGCGCTGTTCTCGGAAGCGCGCTACCGCGAGAGGCTGTCCGCGCTCTATGGCCGGCTGCTGCCGGAGACGGCTGCGTCGAAACGATAGGCCGATCGCTCGGCACGATGATGAGGCGCTGACCCCAATCCTCCCATGCGCTAAAACACAGTGGGGGAGGATCGCTCATGGACATACCCGTTCTCGTCGTCGGCGCCGGGCCGGTCGGGCTGACCCTGGCGGCCGAGCTGGCGCGCCATGGGGTGCGCGCGCGCCTCATCGACGCGCTGCCCTCACCCTCACCCTATTGCCGCGCCATCGGCGTCACGCCGCGCTCGCTCGAAATGTTCGAGGATATGGGCGTGGTGGACGCGATGATCGCGGCCGGCCTCTGGCTCGACGGGGTGCGGATGCTGCTGCCGGGACAGCCGCCGCGCGACCTGCGGCGCGACCTCTCCGACCTGCCCTATGCCGCGCTCGGCGTGCCGCAATATGAGACCGAGCGGGTGCTCGCCGCCCATCTCGCCCGGTTCGGCATCGCGCCCGAACGCGGTGTCAGCCTCGCGGGCCTCACGCAGGAGGGCGAAACGGTGCGCGTCGCGCTCGACGGCCCGGATGGCCGCGAAACCACGAGCTTCCGCTTCGTCGTCGGCTGCGACGGGGCGCATAGCGCGGTGCGCAAGGCGCTGGGCATCGCCTTCGAGGGCGAGGGCTGGCCCTTCGAGTTCATGCTGGGCGACGTGGCGATCGACTGGGACGTGCCGCGCGGCCTCGCCCTGTTCGCGGTGAGGCCGGTGGAGGAGGCGCCGCCGGACCTGTTCGTCGCGGTGCCCCTGCCGGAGCGTGGGCGCTACCGCGTCTCGGCCATGGCGCCGGCGCGGCTCTCGGCACCGGCCGGCGGCGGGACGGACCATGGCATCCAGGCCGACCGCCCCGGCGCCAGCCTCGCCGATTTGCAGGAGGTGGCCGACCGGCTGCTGCCGGAGCGCGCCACGCTCGGCGACATGCGCTGGTCGTCGATCTTCCGCATTTCGATGCGGCTGGCCGAACGCTATCGCGACGGCAACGTGTTCATCGCCGGCGATGCTTGCCACATCCACCCGCCGACCGGCGGTCAGGGCATGAACACCGGCATGCAGGACGCCTATAACCTCGCCTGGAAGCTGGCGCTGGTGGCGAAGGGCGACGCCGCCCCGAGCCTGCTCGACAGCTATGAGCCCGAGCGGCGGCCCGTCGCCGAGGCGGTGATCGCCCGCACGACCGAGGAAAGCCTGAACTTCGGCAGGCGCGGCAGCGGCGACCGGCTGGCCGACACGCAGGTGCTGGTGAGCTATCGCGGCGGGCCGCTGGCGCCCGCATCGGAGGAGGGGCTCTGCGCCGGCGACCGGATGCCGGATGTGCAGGGCCTGCGCCGCCACGGGCTCGGCTTTCCGCTGCGGCTGTTCGACATCCTCAAGGGGCCGCGCTTCGTGCTGCTGGTGCCCATGGGCGAGACGACGGCGGCGGTCGAGGAACTCGCCGCCGACCTGCGCCGGCGCTGGCCGGGCGTGCTGCGCGTGGTGGTTGTGGCACCGGGCGGCTCCACACCGGAGGAGGTGCCTGGCCTTGAGGTGCTGACCGACGCCGATGGCGCCTTCGCCGCGACCTTCGGCGGGACGCGGGCATGGCTGGTGCGGCCGGACAATTATCTCGGCTGGTGCGGCCCGGCTGCCGATGCGGGTGTCGACGTGCCGCTTTATCTGAGCGACGTCATCGCAATGAGGTGACCCGTCGCGGCCACCGCGCGGGGCTCAGCGCAGTCTTTCGGCCAGAAAATCCACGAAGACCCGCACCCGCGCCGGCATGTTGGCACCGCCGACGAAGACGGCGTGGATCGGCTCGACGTCGCCGGGATTGAACGGCTCAAGCAAAGGGACGAGGCGGCCGGCTGCCAGGTCGTCGACGATGCTGAATCGCCCGACGCGGGCGATGCCGACCCCGTCCGCCGCGAGCTGCCCCAGCGTCTCGCCATTATTGGCCTCGACGGTCCCGGTCACGGTCAACGCATAGTCCCGTCCGTCCCGGCGGAACGGCCAGACCGGCTCGGCGCGGCGGAAATTGAAGTTCAGGCAATTATGGCGGAGCAGATCCTCCGGAACGCCGGGCGTGCCGTGCCGCTGGAGATAGCTCGGCGCGGCCACGACGGAGCGGCCATTCTCGCCCAGCCGCCGCGCCGTCAGCGCGCTGTCGGCCAGCGGCCCGAACCGTATCGCCACATCCGCCTGCCCCGCCGCGACGTCAACAACGGCGTCGGTGAGGCTGATATCGATGAGGATATGCGAGTAGCGGCGCACGAATTCGCCCAGCAGCGGCACGACGCAGAGCCGGCCATGCGAGAAGGCCGCGCTGACGCGCAGCCGCCCGCGTGGGGCGCCCTGGTCGGCGATCACCCGCTCCGCCTCGTCGAGATCGGCGAGGATGCGCCGGGCGGCGGCAAGGTAGCTCTGCCCTTCCGCCGTGAGGGTGAGGGCGCGGGTGGTGCGGATGAGCAGCCGCACGCCGAGGCGCGCCTCGATGCGGTCGAGGGTCCGGCTGACCGCCGAGGGGGTGAGGCCCAGCGCGCGGCCGGCGGCGGAGAAGCTGCCGGTGCGCGCAATGGTCGAGAACATTTCGAGTTCGCGCGCGCGATCGGCACCCTCATGTCCCATCTTTGCGTCCCGTTCAAAAATGCTTGGCCTGCGACAGGCCTACTCCGGCGTGAGGCGACCGTCCATCTTTGCCGTAAACAGAGTCGCGCGTGTGGAGCCATCATGGACTATCGTCAGTTGGGATCATCGGGACTGCGGGTGCCCGTTCTCAGTTTCGGCACCGGAACCTTCGGCGGCAGCGGACCGCTGTTCGGCGCCTGGGGCCGGAGCGACGCCGGTGAGGCGCGCCGCCTCGTCGACATCTGCCTGGAAGCCGGGGTCAATCTGTTCGACACGGCCGATGTCTATTCCGACGGTGCCTCGGAGCTTGTGCTGGGCGAGGCGATCAAGGGCCGCCGGGATGACGTGCTGATCTCCACCAAGACCGGCCTGCCCACAGGTGACGGGCCGGGCGACTGGGGTGTCTCGCGCAGCCGGTTGATCCGGCAGGTGGAGGCCGCGCTGCGCCGGCTTGGCACCGACCATATCGACCTGCTGCAGCTGCACGCGCTCGATGCGTCGACCCCGGTCGAGGAACTGCTTGCCACGCTGGAGACCCTCGTCGCGTCGGGCAAGGTGCGTTATACCGGCGTCTCCAATTATCCCGGCTGGCAATTGATGAAGGCGCAGGCGGCGGCGGACCGTGACGGGCGCCCGCGCTTTGTCGCCCATCAGGTCTATTACTCGCTGGTGGGCCGGGCCTATGAGGCGGACCTGATGCCGCTCGGCGCCGACCAGGGCGTCGGCGCTCTGGTGTGGAGCCCGCTCGGCTGGGGCCGGCTCACCGGCAAGATCCGCCGGGGCGCGCCGATCCCGCAGGGGAGCCGCCTGCACGAGACCGCCATGTTCGCCCCGCCGGTCGAGGATGAGCATCTCTACCGCGTCGTCGATGCGCTGGAGGCGATCGCCGGGGAAACCGGAAAGACCGTGCCGCAGATTGCGATCAACTGGCTGCTGCAACGCCCCACTGTCGCTTCCGTCATCATCGGCGCCCGCAACGAGGAACAGCTGCGCCAGAATCTCGGCGCCGTCGGCTGGTCGCTCACCCCGGCGCAGATCGCCGCGCTGGATGCCGCCAGCGACGTGCTGCCGCCCTATCCGCACACGCCCTACCGCCAGCAGGAAGGGTTCGCCCGCCTGAACCCGCCGCTGGTCTGAACCGAAAGCCTCGTCATGAAACTGAATCCTCCGCTTCTCGCGCTGGCCGCCGGCGCCTTCGGCATCGGCGTGACCGAGTTCGCGCCTATGGGGCTGCTGCCGGTGATTGCCAGCGATCTGGGCGTTTCCATCCCGAGTGCCGGCCTGCTGATCAGCGCCTATGCCATGGGTGTGATGCTGGGCGCGCCGCTGATGACGCTGACCACCGGCCGCGTGCCGCGCCGGGCGCTGCTCATCGGCCTGATGGCGATCTTCACCATCGGCAATCTGATGGCGGCGCTGTCCACCAGTTATGAAATGCTGCTGGCGGCGCGGCTGGTCACCTCGCTCAACCATGGTGCCTTTTTCGGCGTCGGCTCCATCGTCGCCGCCAGCCTGGTGCCGGAGAACCGGCGCGCCGGGGCGGTGGCGGCGATGTTCATGGGCCTGACCATCGCCAATGTCGTCGGCGTGCCGCTGGCGACCTGGGCCGGCGATCTGGTCGGCTGGCGCGCCGCCTTCTGGGGTATCGCCGTGCTTGGGCTCGTCGCCATGGCGGCGCTGCGGCTGACGCTGCCGAATGTGGCGGCCGATACCGGCGGGGACATGCTGGCGGAACTGAAGGTGCTCGGCCGGGGGCCGGTGCTGCTGGCGCTTGCGCTCACGGTGATCAGCTCCACCGCCATGTTCACCGTCTTCACCTATATCGCGCCGATCCTGCAGCAGGAGACGGGCGCGTCCATCGCGTTCGTCACGACGATGCTGGTGACCTATGGCGTCGGGCTCTCGGTGGGCAACTGGCTGGGCGGACGGTTCGCCGACCGCTCGGTCGATCGCACCCTGATCGTGACGCTGGCGGCGCTGACCGTGCTGCTGGTGGCTTTCGCGCTGGCGATGCCCTTCGCGCTGCCGAGCGCGGTGTTGATCTTCCTGTGGGGCGTGGCGAGCTTCGCGCTGGTGCCGCCCTTGCAGATGCGGGTCATGGCCGCCGCTTCGGACGCGCCCAATCTCGCCTCGGCGATGAATATCGGCGCCTTCAACCTCGGCAACGCCATCGGCGCGGCGCTGGGCGGGGCGGTGATCGCCGGCGGGCTGGGCTATCCTGCGGTTGCCGTGGCAGGGGCGGGCGCCGCCGCTTCCGGCCTCGCTCTGGTGCTGCTGATGGTGCGGCGCCAGCCCGCCCTCCCGGTGTGCGGCGTGTCCTGATCGCCGGAGCCGTCCCTCCGACAGCCGCGCGCGGGCGGGGTGGCCACGCGCGGCAAGTCGGGTAAGCTCGCGCTCACGCCGGGGCCGGAGGTCGGTTCCCGGCGCCGGCCGAGGAAATACGGATGAAGCAGCGAACGATACTCAGCGGCGCCGGTGTCACCCTCTCGGTTGCGGGCCTGCTGGCCGTGACGTGGTTGGAGCACGGCCTGCATCCCGCCTTCACCGGGATAGGGGCTGCCGCCTGCGTCGTCGGTATCATCGGCGGGTTCATGGTCATGTTCGCCGACGAACGGAAGGCGGGTCAGCGCGGCTAGCGCCACGGCGGCAGCGAAGCAACGGCAGGGCGGCGGCGCCCGCTCGGGCGCTCCCGTCGCGGCGAGGGATCACCGGGCGTCCGTGCCATGCGCCGAGGAGGCGTCGTCCGCCGAGGCGCCGCCGAGGCCCATACCCGTGCCTCCGCCACCACCCATCCCCGCGCCCCCGCCGCCACGGGCGTTGGCGCCTTTCTCCGCATTGCCGCGCCCGCCGGGCGATCCCGGCCGCGCGGGTCCCTGGTTGGGGATGACGAGGTCCCCCGGGATCGGGGCGAGATCCAGCGCCTCGCGGATGAAGCTGCGCAGCGACACGACCAGGTCATGCAGATGGACGGGCCGGCCCGAAACCAGCTCGCGCGCCGCCCGTTCGGCCAGCCGTACCTGCTCCTCGGTGCCCAGCAGGATGATGTCGGCCAGCGCCGCCTCGACGGCATCGCGGATGCGCCGCCGCCGGTCCGATCCCTCGCCCGCATCAAGGGCCGGCGGGTCGGCCGCAGCCTCGCCGCTCCCGGTTGAAGCGGGCTGGCGGAAATCCCGCAGATGCCGGGGATCGACCGTCAGGTCGCCGGTGAACGATCCGCCGAGAACCTTGTAGGCGGCGATCAGCGTGCGGAGGCGCTCGTTGATCTGGCGGTTCATCCGCTCGCGGCGCTGCTGGAAGGTGAGCATTACCAGCAGGCGGATGCCGACGCCGACCAGCGCGACCAGTGCGAGGCCGAGCAGCGTCACCAGCAGGCCGTGCCACGAGCTGAAATCGATGTAGCGCAAAGGCGCCTCCTCTCCATTCCCGCGAAGCAGCGGCCGGTCGGCCCGCCGCCTGCAATCGCCTTCCGCTCCGCCTTCGACGGCACGCCGAAGCAGTAGGTGACATGCCGGCGTCTGGAAGAAATGCACCGGCGCCTGCTGCGGGCGCGGGCGGGCGATTCTTTGACATTGATCGCCGGCGAATACTTCAACAATCTCGGTGACGTCGCGCGTCTCTACAAGCGGCGCCATGGCGAGCTTCCCTCCCGCACGCTGCAGGACGTGGTGGCGCGACGATTCCGAGCCTCGTCCTTGAGCCGACGGCGGCGCGGACGCCGGAGTTCGCTGGCAACCCTCGTGCGATTCCCCACCGGCTCCTGTAATGGCAGCGGCCGGTGTGCGCCATGCCGCGTCCCCCGGCGAGCGACCGTGACGACTGTCGCATAAATGCCACCGGCAGGTTTCTTTTCCGGCGTTTCGCAATCCCGGTAGTGCATTTCGCAATCGCGGTTGCGGCGCGGCAAGGCAGGCGCGAAAGCTCACCTTTGGGGAGGCCCCGGCTCGCGCTCCGGCCTGCGCAAGTGTTTCTAGCCCATCACTCCAGCGGGGTTGCGCGGATCGGCGGCCTCTCCACCCACCTCTGATGGCCGGCCTGCGGGCGGTGGGTAGCAGAACAGGAAGGCCGCACCTCGCGGGGCGCGATCCGGGCCTGCCGGCGGCGCGGTCCCGGCCACGGCTATCTCGGCCGGGCTCCTGCCTATGTCCGGCCTTCATCCGTCGGTGGCAGGCCGCCACGCCGTCGAAGGTGTATCAAAACGTAACGGCCTCTCGGCCCGTTACAAGCCAAGACAACATTCGCGACGCACGGGAAACAATCGCGACATTCGCCCCCTAGCATCGGCTCATCGGTCTTTTGAGCGTTGCCCGGCAAAGGTGAGCGGATGAGCAGGCGTATTTTGACATCACCGGCGGCGCGACAACCCTCGAGGCCGAGCCGCCGCACGGCATGTTGAGGCGTCTTTGCGCATCGCTGGCGCCCCCGCCGAGCGGTGCGTAGGCGACAGCGAGGCCGGCGGCGGTAACGATGACCCGTCGCCCACCAAGGCACCGCATGCCGGTCTTGCTGACGCCCTTCCCGACGCCATTCCATGCCATCGACCCATTCGCCCACGAGGCGCCCGTAACGCAGCGGCAGTCTTTCACTGCCGCGACGATGGACATCACCCATGCCCCGTGATCGCAGGCTTGTTGCCGGCGCCGCCCTGTCCCTCGCCGCGGCACTGGTCGCCTCGGCACTGACATGGCACCTCGCCGCGCCGTCGCTGGAGGCGCAAGCCCAGGCGCAGCCGCCGGTGCCGCCGACCGTTCTGGTGTCCGCGCCGGTGGTGCGGGAGACCATCGACTGGCGGGAGTTTTCCGGCCGCTTCGAGCCGAGCGCGGCGGTGGAGATCCGGTCGCGGGTCTCGGGCCATCTCGACTCCATCGCGTTCCAGGACGGCGCCGTCGTTCAGGCGGGCCAAAGGCTGTTCGTCATCGACCCCCGGCCCTACCGCGCGGCGCTGGATCAGGCGCGTGCCCAGAGCGCCAGTGCGGAGGCGCAGGTCGAACTCGCCGATCTGGAACTGCAGCGCGCCGAGCAATTGGTGAGCAGCAAGGCCGTCTCGCAGGCGACACTCGACCAGCGCCGCCAGCAGAAGAAGGCCGCCGATGCCGCCCGCGCGCTTGCCGCGGCGGCGGTGAGCCGCGCCGAGATCGAACTGGGCTTCACCGACGTGCGCGCCCCGTTTGCCGGGCGCGTTTCCAACCGCCGCGTCGATACCGGCGCGCTGGTGACCGACGGCGCGATGTTGACCACCCTCGTCGCGCTCGACCCCGTCTATTTCGTCTTCGACATCAGCGAGCAGGACCTGATGGCCTATCAGGCCGCCGCCCGTCGAGGCGAGGTGCCGCTGCTGAACGGACGGCAGATTGCGATCGAGGCCCGCGCCCAATCGGACGAAGGCTGGCCGCTTGCGGGCACGCTCGACTTCGTCGACAACCGATTGGAAGCCGGCGCCGGCACCCTGCGCGCCCGTGCCGTCATTCCCAATGCGCAGCAGCAGATCACCGCCGGCCAGTTCGGCCGCGTGCGGCTGCCCTTCTCCGGCAGCTACGCGGCGACGATGGTGCCCGAGACCGCCTTGATGACCGATCAGTCCGACCGGGTGGTGTTCACCGTGACGCCGGACGGCACGCTGCGCTCCTCCAAGGTCGATCTCGGCGCGCGGCAGGCGGACGGCCTGCGCATCGTGCGCAGTGGGGTCGGGCCAGACGACCGCGTGGTGGTCAGCGGGCTGCTGCGCGCGCGGCCCGGGCAGAAGGTGACGGCCAAGGCGGCAGAGGGCGAACCGCGCGCGGCCGCCATCACCGCCCCGACCGGCGGCTGAGGAGCAACCGATGCGCCTCGCCCATTTCTGCATCGAGCGGCCGATCTTCGCCGGCGTGATGTCGATCCTCATCGTGCTCATCGGGCTGGCGGGCTATGTCACGCTGCCCCTCGCGCAATATCCCGAGATCGCGCCGCCCACGGTGGTGGTGAACGCGCAATATCCCGGCGCGTCGGCGGAGGTGGTGGCCAGCACCGTCGCGGCGCCGATCGAGCAGGAGATCAACGGCGTTGAGGACATGCTGTACATGTCCTCCCAGGCCACCGGCGACGGGCAGCTTTCCATCACCGTCACCTTTGCCCTCGGCACCGATGTCGACGACGCGCAGGTACTGGTGCAGAACCGCGTCGCCGTCGCCGAGCCCCGCCTGCCGGAGGATGTGCGCCGCCTCGGCGTCACAGTGCGCAAGACCTCGCCCGACCTGATGATGGGCATCCAGCTGTCGTCGCCGGACGGTTCCCGCTCGCAGCTCTATCTCGCCAACTACGCCACGCTGCAGATCCGCGACGCGCTGCTGCGCGTCTCCGGCGTCGGCGATGTCCGCCTCGCGGCCTCGCGCGACTACGCCATGGTGGTGTGGCTCGATCCGGACCGCGTCGCGGCGCGCAATCTCACGGCCGGCGAGGTGGTCGACGCCCTTCGCGCCCAGAACGTCCAGGTCGCCGCCGGCGTCGTCAACCAGCCGCCGACACCGTCGCAGGGCGCGTTCCAGCTCAATGTGGAAGCGCTCGGGCGGCTTTCGGAACCGTCCCAGTTCGAAGACATCATCGTGCGCACCGACACGGAGGGCCGCGTCACCCGCGTGCGCGACATTGCCCGCGTGGAGCTGACCGCGCAGACCTACCGCGCCGGCGCCCGCTTCAATGGCCGCCCGTCGCAGCCCATCCTGGTCTATCAGCAGCCGGGCTCCAACGCGCTGGAAACCGCCGCGCGCGTGATCGCTGAAATGCAGCGGCTCGGCGAGCGGCTGCCGGCGGGCGTGGCCTACGACATTCCGTTCAACCCGACGCTGTTCATTCAGGAATCCGTCGACGAGGTGTACACGACCCTGGCCGAGGCGATCGTGCTGGTCGTCGTCGTCGTGACGCTGTTCCTGCAGAGCTGGCGCGCCGCCCTCATCCCCATATTGGCGATTCCGATCTCGCTGATCGGCACCTTCGCGGTAATGGCGGCGCTCGGCTATTCCCTCAATAATCTGTCGCTGCTCGGCATGGTGCTGGCCATCGGCATCGTGGTCGACGACGCCATCGTCGTGGTCGAGAACATCGAGCGGCATCTGGCGCGCGGGCTTTCACCAAAGGAGGCCGCCCATGTCTCGATGGACGAGATATCGGGCGCGCTGGTCGCCATCGCGCTGGTGCTGTCCGCTGTCTTCATCCCGGCCGCGCTGGTGTCCGGCATCACCGGCCAGTTCTTCCGGCAATTCGCCGTCACCATCGCCGCCTCGACCCTGATCTCCGCCTTCGTCTCGCTGACCCTCAGCCCGGCGCTGGGCGCGCTGCTGCTGAAGCCGCACGCGCACCAGGCCACGCACAGGCGCGGCCCGCTCGGCTGGATTCCGCGCGGGCTGAAGGCCTTCAACACCGGCTTCGACCGGATGTCGCGCGGCTATGGGGCGCTGACCCGGCGCCTGCTGCGCCTCGGCATCTTCATGCTGGTGCCCTATGCCGGCCTGCTGGCCCTCACCGCGTTCCAGATGGAGCGCACGCCACGCGGCTTCATCCCGGAACTCGACCAGGGCTATTTCATCACCGCCGTGCAATTGCCGCCCGGCTCCTCGCTCTCGCGCACCGAGGAGGTGATGGGCCAGCTGTCGACCCGGCTGCTGGAGACCGAGGGCGTCGCCCATGTCGTCACCATCGCCGGCCTCGACGGCGCCACCTTCACCAATGCGTCCAACAGCGGCATCGGCTTCGTGATCCTCGATCCGTTCGCCGACCGCACCGGCCCGGGCCTCGGCATCGATGCCATCATGGCGGCGCTGCCACGGCGCCTCGCCGACCTCACCGAGGCGCGCGTGATCCCCATCAAGCCCGCCTCGGTGCGCGGCATGGGCAATGCCGGCGGCTTCAAGATGATGGTGCAGGACCGCACCGGCGCGCCTCCCGCCGAGCTTGAGGCCGCGGTCGCGGCGATGGTCGCGGAGGCGGCGCGCCATCCCGAGCTGACGCGGGTCTTCACCCCGTTCAACACCTCGACGCCCAAGCTCTATGCCGATATCGACCGGGTGAAGGCCGAGATGCTGGGCGTGCCCTCGAGCCGCGTCTTCGAGGCGCTGGAGGTCTATCTCGGCTCGTCCTACATCAACGACTTCAACTTCCTCGGCCGCACCTTCCAGGTGCGCGCGCAGGCCGACGGCGCCTTCCGCCAGGACGTTTCGGTGATCGCCAATTTCAAGACGCGCAGCGATTCCGGCGCCATGGTGCCGCTGAGCTCGGTCGCGACCTTCGAGGAACGCTCCGGCCCCTACCGTGTGCCGCGCTATAATCTTGCCGCCGCCGCCGAGGTGCAGGGCACCGCCACGCCCGGCACCTCGACCGGCGCCGCGCTGGACCGCATGGAGCGGATCGCCAGCCAATTGCTGCCCGAAGGCTACAGTTTTGAGTGGACCGAGCTTGCTCTGCAGGAGCGGCTCGCCGGCAATTCCGGGCTGATCGTCTTCGCCGCGTCGATCGTGTTCGTGTTCCTGCTGCTCGCCGCGCAATATGAAAGCTGGACGCTGCCGCTCGCCGTCATGCTGATCGTGCCGATGTGCCTGCTGGCGGCGGTCAGCGGCCTGCTGGTCATGTCGATGGACATGAACATCCTGGCGCAGATCGGCTTCGTCGTGCTGATCGGCCTGGCGGCGAAGAACGCCATCCTCATCGTGGAGTTCGCCCGGCAGCGCGAGGACGAAGGCGCGTCGCCGGCGGAGGCCGCTGCGGAGGCGGCGCGCGTGCGGCTGCGCCCGATCATCATGACCTCGCTGGCCTTCATCCTGGGAGCGCTGCCGCTGGTGCTCGCCCAGGGCGCCGGCGCCGAACTCCGGCAGGTACTGGGTATCTCGGTGTTTGCCGGCATGCTCGGCGTCACCTTCTTCGGCCTGATCTTCACTCCGCCTTTCTATGTGATGTGCCGGAGGATCGGGTTCCGCCCGTCGAATGCCGAGAGGCAGCTTCCCGCCGAATGAGCGCCGCGCACCGGCGCGGCCGCGACGCTTGTCATTCTCGTGCGTGTGGTGTTGGGATACGCTGGAGGGCGACTCACCATCGAACGATACGGCAAGGACACCATGAAGGCGCTGGGCTGGTTTCTGCTCTGCAATGCGATGACGATTTCTGTCGCCGCCGCGCAAACCCCCGACATGAAGGGTGATTGGGTCGGAAAGACCAATACGATCATTGCCGGCGTGGGCGGCCCGCACTGGCCGGACAGCAAGGGCACGTGGGAAAAGCCGCTTCTGGCGCAGCGGGACATCACGCTGCGCATCGTCGGCCAGGAAGACCGCCGTTTCTGGGGCGAAAGCATCATTGCCGGCGACGCGGCCTCCGGCGGCGCGGTTACGTCCGAACCCTTCATCGGCACCGTCTCGAAGGGCGGCGACAAGGTGATGATGGCCGACACGGACGGTTATTTCGTCGGCGACCTCTCCGGCACCACGCTTTCCTATTGCTATCTCCAGGCCGGCGCCAAGCAGCCCAACGACAAGCCGGCCGTCGTGACCTGCAACGATGTGACGAAACGCTGATCGCGGACCTGTGGCGGTGACCGGCTTCGTCTCTGGGAGGCCACGCCGTCGCTCATTCGGCCGGCGCGCCCTCGCGCGGGGAGCGTCGACGCCCACACGAGCCTCGACCCCGCCGATCGGATCGACTGCGATCGGCGGGCTCGGATGCCGCCCCCCTCGCTCTGGACATTGAATGGCTCCCTTCTTCGCCCGGCTGACGACCGAACCGGCTCCGCTCGCCTGGCTGGAGCGCCAGCCCTGGCATCCCTGGCTGATCGTCGGCCTCGTCTCGATGGGCGCGTTTATCGGGCAGCTCGACGCCACCATCGTTCAGCTCGCTTTGCCCGTTCTCGGCCACCATTTCGATGCGTCGCTTCAGCATGTGAGCTGGGTGGCGCTGTCCTATCTCGCCGCCTTCGTGGCCTTTCTGCCCATCTTCGGCCGGCTGTGCGAAATGTTCGGTCGCAAGTCGCTCTATATCTTCGGGTATCTTCTCTTCATCGCCGCCAGCGCTCTGTGCGGCTTTGCCTCCAGCTTTGAGCAACTGGTGATCTTCCGCTTCCTGCAGGGGGTGGGCGGGTCGCTGCTGGGCGCCAACAGCATTTCCATCCTGGTGAAAACCATCTCGCCGGAGCAGCGCGGGCGGGCGCTCGGCTGGTTCGCGGCGGCGCAGGCGGTGGGCATGAGCGCGGGGCCGGTGCTGGGCGGCCTGCTGCTGGCGACGCTCGGCTGGCGATGGATCTTCTGGCTCACCGTGCCGTTCGGCGCGCTGGCCGTTCTCCTTGGCTGGCTGGCGCTGCCCCGCAGTACCGGCGCCCAGCCCGATCGCGCCTTCGACTGGGGCGGCGCCCTGCTGATCGGCCCGGCCCTGATTCTCGTCGTGGCCGTGCTCAACTATGTCTCGACCTGGGGTCTGGGCTCCCCCGCGACGCTCGGCAGCCTCGCCATGGCCGCGCTGTTGCTCGGGCTGCTGGTGCGGCGCGAGCGCGGCTTCGCGGCGCCGCTGATCGCCCCGGCCCTGTTCCGCAGCCCCGCCTTCTGCAGCGCGGCGGCCGGGGTGGCGCTGGGCTATGCGCTGCTGTTCGGCATGTTCTTTCTCATGTCCTTTGCACAGGGACACGGCTTCGGCGAGCCGCCCGGCATGGCCGGCCTGCACCTCGCCATCATCCCGGTCGCCATCGGGCTGACGGCGCCGTTCAGCACCACGGTGAAGGAGCGGTTCGCCGGGCGCTGGGTGGGGCCAGCCGGCATGGCGCTGAGTCTCCTCGCGGTCGCGCTGCTCATGTCCACGCTGGGGCGGGTGACCGACCACCGTCTTTTCGACGCCATCGCCCATGCGCTGTTCGGCGCCGGCGTCGGCCTGTTCATCGCCCCCAACAACCAGGTGGCGATCGCCGCCGTGCCGGCCGCGCTTTCCGGCCCCGCCGGATCGCTGCTGAACCTGATGCGCGCGCTGGGCACCAGTCTCGGCGTCGCCGGCGGCGCGACGCTGCTGGCGTTGAACCTCGAAAGCCCGGACGGCGCGTCGCGCGCCTGGCTGTCGTCGAGCGGCGCCGACATGCTCATCGCGGTGCGCCACAGCCTGCCGCTGCTGGCGGGCATCGCCATGCTGGCTGGCATTGCCAGCTGGTACGCCGCGCGCCGGGTCGAGCGAAGCTGAACCACATTTGCTGAAGCGCCGTGCCGCACGGATCGGCGGCGTTGCGGCTCGATTGACTCGTTCAATAAATCGACATACCGTCTGCGCATGTTCGCTATATCTATAGTCGGTATGTAGATCGCATGACCCAGGCCGCCGCCACGCGCTTCCCGTTCTCGATCGGTCACGTCGCGAAGGTGACGGGCGTCGCGGTCTCGACCATCCGCTCCTGGGAGAACCAGGGGCTGCTCACGCCCAACAAGTCGTCCGGCGGCCACCGCTCCTATGGCGAGGCGGATATCGAGCGCATCCGCCGCATCGACCGCATGCGCCGCGTCGAGGGCCAAAGCCTGTCCGGTATTCGCCGCTTCCTCGAAAGCGAGGAGGAGGCCACCGCCGCGCCGGAGAGCGAGACGGCGCCGGTTGCCGCTTTCAATCATATTGGCGCGCGCGTACGCAGCCTGCGCCAGGAGGCCGGCATGTCGCTGCGCGAGCTCTCCGAGCGCACCGACATCGCCTCCTCGCATCTCAGCATGTTCGAGCGCGGCGTGGCCTTTCTCTCGCCGGCGCGGCTCAATGCCATCGCCGAGGTGTTCGGCCGCACGCTCGCGGAACTGCTGGGCGGCACCAAGGGGCGCGACTTCCCGGTGGTGCGCCACGGGCAGGGGCGCATCGTCGGCTCCTTCGGTCCTGGCGTCATCATCGAGCAGCTTACCGTCTCCCAGCGCATGATGGACGCCGAGGTGTGGACCATCGACCCCGACCGCGAGAGCGACGGCTTCTACGCCCATGAGGGCGAGGAACTGATCTACGTGCTGGAGGGCTCGCTCGAACTCGCCCTCGCCGACCGCGACGCCGAGGTGCTGAATCCGGGCGACGGCGCCTATTTCAACAGCCGCATCGCCCATCGCTGGCGCAACACCGGCGACGTGCCGGCCAAGGTGCTGTGGATCAACACCGACAGCGACCGCCTCTCGACCATGAGCTTCGAGAAGAGCGACCGCCGGCTGGGCCTCGGCGCCGGTCTCGGCAGCGGCATTGGCGAGGGCGCGCTGAGCCTTGAGCTGCCGCCGGGCGCCCGCACCTTCCGCGTCATCGAGACCCATACGGAGGGGCACCCCACCCATATTCTGATCGAGCCGCTGGAAGGGCTGGACGCCGACAGCGTCGTCGGCAAGGCCCGCCAGTTCGCCGCGCGCTATGACAGCCTCCGGCCCATGCTCCTGCATGAGCCGCGCGGCCATTCCGGCGCCTTCGGCCTGGTGCCGGTGGCCTCTAGCGCCGCCGATTTCGGCGCCTTCTTCATCTCGTCCTATGGCTATCCCGGCCTGTGCGGCCACGCCATCATGGGCTACACGGCGGCGCTGCGTGCCCTTGGCCGCCTGTCGCGCCACAAGCGCTTCACCATCGAGGTGCCGGACGGCATCCTCGCCGTGCATGTCGGGATCGAGGGTGATGCGGATGCCATCGCACTCGAAATGCCGCCGGCCATCGTCGCGGAAACCGGCCGGCATGCCCGCATTGCCGGGCGCGATCTCACTGTGTCCATCGCCATGTGCGGCGACTGCTACGCCCTCGTCGACGCCGACGCGGCCGGGCTGCGGCTCGATGTGAGCGGTATCGACGATCTGCTCGCCGTGGGCGACGCGCTGCGCCACCATCTGAACGAGGCGCTGCCGCGTCGGCGCGGCGCGCAGCCGGCCATCGATTGCGTGCTGTTCCACGGCGCCGGCGAGGACGGGACGGTGCGCCAGTTCCTCGCCATCGACCGCCAGAAATTCGACCGCTCCCCGGGTGTCGCCGGCCTTGCCTGCCTGCTGGCGCTGCGCGGCGCCGAGGGGACGGCCACGCCGGGCACGCGGCTTCAGGCCGTCAGCCTGTTCGGCGGGCAGCTTTCCGGCGAACTCATCACGACGACCCAGGGTGCCGGCGGCGCCGTGGCGGTCACGACCCGGATCACGGGACGCGCGCACCTCAAGGCCGTGGCGACGCTCATCCAGGAGGTGGGCGATCCTCTCGGCAGCGGCTTCCTGAGATAGGCCCACGCCCCACTACCAAACCAGAGAACTAGGGAACCGACGATGATCACCGCCTCGTCCATCCGGCCGTCCCCGGCCGCCGGCCTTGCATTCCGACGCTTCGTCCTGCTGTTCGTGGCCGCCGTCGTTCTGGCGCTCTCGACCTTCCAGTCCGCCTTCGCCGCCGATCCGAACCTCGTGCTCGACCGCATCCGCAAGAGCGGCGAACTGCGCGTGCCGGTGATGATCGGCGAGGAGCCGGGCTATGTCCGCGACCGCAACACCGGCGAGTGGAGCGGCTTCTATGTGGACTGGGCCAACGACATCGCCACGCTGCTCGGCGTGAAGGTCGTGCCGGTGGAAACCACCTGGGGCAATCTCGCGGCTGATTTCCAGGCCAACAAGATCGACATCGCCTTCGGCCTCAACCCCAACCCGAAGCGCGGGCTGGTGGTCGATTATCTCAGCGTGCCGCTGTTCACCGACGCCTGGGCCATCGTCACCAAGCCGGGCTTCGCCAAGAAGACCTGGGCCGAGCTGAACGATCCCGCCGTGCGTCTGGTCGTGCAGAAGGGCGGCACCATGCAGGTGGTGGCGGAATCGCTCACCCCCAAGGCCACCATCACCCCGGTCGAGGATCGCTCGCTCGGCGTCATGGAGCTGCAGGCCGGCCGCGCCGACGCGATGATCCTCGCCGTGTTCGACGCCATCGAGGTCTCCAAGCAGATCAACGGCCAGATCGTGCTGCCCAGCCCGATGCTGCTCAACCCGGCGACCATCGGCATGCGCCGCGAGGAGGGCAATGAGGGCTATGAGAACTGGCTCACCAACTGGGTGAACCAGCAGCGCGCGCTCGGCCTCGCGCAGGGCAAGCTGCGGCAGACCTTCGAGAAGCGCGGCATCGACCTCTCCGTGCTGCCGCCCGAGTTCAACTTCTGACGCCGCTCCCGGTGCCGGCCTCCGCCGCCGGCACCGGGGCACCCTCTCCCCGATACGCAAGGTTGCCGCGTCGTGTTCGACTGGTCCGTCATCACCCAGAACGCCCATCTGTTCGCCTGGGGACTCATCGTCACCCTCGAGTACACGGTCATCACCTGCGTTCTCGGGCTGGTCATCGGGCTTTTGGTCGCGCTGGTGCAGCTTTCGCCGGTCAAGGCGCTGCGCGTCGTCGGGCGGCTGTTCGTCGAGTTCTTCCGCAACGTGCCGCTGCTGGTCTGGCTGCTGTGGAGCTATTACGCGCTGCCGATCTTCGCCGGCATCAACATCAGCAAGCAGGCCGCCGGCATCCTCGCGCTCAGCCTCTATGGCGGCGCCTATTACGCCGAGATCCTGCGTGCCGGCATCCAGTCGCTCGACCATGGACAGGCCGATGCCGCCAAGGCGCTGGGCATGCGCTCCTGGCAGGCCATGCGCCGCATCATCCTGCCGCAGGCCTTCCGCCAGATGATCCCGCCGCTGGCGGGGCAGACCATCATCCAGATGAAGAACACCACGCTGCTCTCGGTGCTGACGGTGCCGGACCTGCTGTATCAGGCCAGCTACGTGTCCTCGTTCACCTACCGCCCGATGGAGGTCTACACGGTGGTCGGCCTCATCTTCCTCGTCATTCTCATCCCCTCCAACTATCTCGCGCGCCGGCTCGAGATGAACTCGCAGTGAGAGGGCGCGCACCATGACACTTTCCCCCAACGATGCCGCGCCGCTGGTCGAGGTGAGCGACGTGCGCAAGTCGTACGGCTCGCACGAGGTGCTCAAGGGCATCGACCTCACTGTCTATCCCGGCGAAGTGGTGGCGCTGCTCGGCTCATCCGGCTCCGGCAAGACGACGCTGCTGCGCTGCGTGAACCTGCTGGAACATCCCAGCTCCGGCCGTATCGCCATCGATGGCTCGACGATCTTCGACCGGGCGCCGGACGGGCGCGACAATGCCCGCACCAGCAGCCGCGACGTCGCCGCCATGCGCAGCCGCGTTGGCATGGTGTTCCAGCAGTTCAACCTGTTCCCGCACATGAACGTGCTGGCCAATGTGATGGAAGGCCCGCGCACCGTGCTGGGCGAGAGCGAGGCCAGCAACCGCGCCCGCGCCCTCGATCTTCTCGCCAAGGTCGGCATGTCGGACTTCGCCGACCGCATGCCCGGCCGGCTCTCGGGTGGGCAGAAGCAGCGCGTCTCCATCGCCCGCGCGCTCAACATGCGCCCCGCGCTGATGCTGTTCGACGAGCCGACCTCGGCGCTCGACCCGGAACTGGTCGGCGAGGTGCTCAACACCATGATCACGCTGGCCCGCGAGGGCATGACCATGCTGGTGGTGACCCATGAGCTCGGCTTCGCGCTGGAGGTCGCCACCCGCGTGGTGTTCCTCGACCAGGGCGCCATCTGCGCGCAGGGCACCCCGCAGGAGGTTCTGCTCCACCCCACCAATGAGCGCGTGCGCACCTTCGTGAACCGCTTCCACGCCACCGCCGAACTGATGCGCCCGCTGCTGCAGAACTGACGCGCCGGCCGGCGTCTCCCCCCGATCTCCGCTCTTTCTCGCATGCCACCGCGGCGTGCCACGCCCCCGCTTTGTCCCGACACACAAGTTCAGAAGCCGAGACCGCACATGAGCAAGACCAACTGGCAGGGCATCCACAGTGTCCTCGTCACGCCCTTCCTTCCCGAGGGGCCCATCGACTTCAAGCGCTATGAAGAGCTTGCCGAGGCGAACATCGCCAATGGCGCCGACGGGCTCATCGTCTGCGGCTCGACCGGCGAGTTCTACGCCATGAGCGTGGCCGAGCGGGTGAAGCTGTTCGAGGCGACGGTGAAGGTCGCGGCCGGCCGCGTGCCGGTGCTGGCCGGCGTCTCCGACCTGCACACCGACGTGGTGCTGGAGCTGACCAAGGCCGCCGAGACCACCGGCTGCGACGGCATCCTCGCCTTGCCGCCGATCTATTCCAAGCCGGACCTGCGCGAGGCCGAGCACTTCTACCGCCGCATCTGCGCCGCCTCCGGCCTGCCGGTGATGCTCTACAACAGCCCGGTGCGCATTGGCGTCAACATCACGCCCGATCTCGTCGCCCGGCTCGCCGAGATTCCGAACGTCGTCGCCATCAAGGATTCCTCGGGCGACATCCAGCAGGTCGCCGAGCTGTGCCAGAAGGTGAAGGGCGAGCTCGCGGTGTTCGTCGGCTACGAGACGATGATCCGCTCGGCGCTCCCGCTCGGCGTCGTCGGCGTCGTCGCCATGGCGCACCAGCTGTCCGGCCGCCTCGTGCGCGCTTATTTCGACGCCTGCGCGGCTGGCGATACCGCCACGGCGGACCGGCTGGAGCCGGCGCTGTTTGCCATCTACCGCTGCTTCAAGACCGGCAGCTTCTATGCCGGCATCAAGGCGGCGATGAACACGCTCGGCCAGCCGGTCGGCATCCCGCGCGAGCCGCTGCTGCCGTTCACCGACGCCCAGCTCGCCAGCGTGGCGAAGATCCTCGCCGACGCCGACGTCGCCGCCACCCTCCAGACGCTCGCCTGAACGGACACATCTATTATGCGCAGTACCCGCATCATCCAGGGCATCGATTCACACACGGCCGGCTGCCCGCTCCGCCTCATCACCTCCGGCTTCGGGCCGATCCGCGGCGCCACCATGGTGGAGAAGCGGGCCGACCTCATGAGCCGCGACTGGCTGCGCCAGCTTGTGCTGTTCGAGCCGCGCGGCTCGTTCAACATGCCGGCCGCCGTGCTGACCGAGGCCTGTTCGCCGGATGCCGATATCGGCATGCTGATCCTGGAGCCGGACACCTATCCGCCGATGTGCGGTCATTGCGCCATGGCGGTCGCCACCATCGCGGTGGAAGCTGGCTACATCACCGCGCAGGAAGGCGAAACGCTGGTGCGGCTCGACACGCCGGCCGGCGTGGTGCCGGCGCGGGTGAAGGTGGAGAACGGCCGCGCCGTCTCGGTCACGCTGGAGATGCCGCTCAGCTTCCTCTACCAGCGCGACGTGCGGGTGGAGACCAAGAGCTTCGGCACGGTGCGCGCCGACATCGCCTTCGGCGGCGATTTCTACCTCATCGTCAAGGGTTCCGACCTCGGCCTCGACCTCACCACCGACAATGCCTGGGCGCTGGTGAGCGCCGCCGCCGAGCTGCGCGCCGGGCTGAAGGACATTCCCGTCCAGCACCCCACGCTCGCCCATGTCAACGAGATCTATCAGATCGAGATCGTCGGCGAGGGCGACGGGGTGCGCTTCGACGGCAAGAACGTCGTGGTCTGCCCGCCCACCGTCATCGACCGTTCGCCCTGCGGCACCGGCACCGCCTCGCGCATGGCGATGCTGCACGGCAAGGGCGAGCTGAAGGTCGGCGACACCTTCCGCCATGCCGGCATTCTCGACACCGTCTTCACCGGCGCGATCCATGGCGAAGACAGGGTCGGCGAATTGCCGGCGATCCGCTGCACGGTGACCGGCTCGGCCTATCTCACCGGCAGCTTCAACTTCTTCCTCGACCCCAACGACCCGTTCCAGCAGGGCTTCCGCCTCACGGGCGTCTGAGGAACCGGGTTCAGGAGAGGCTCATGTCCCACGATTTCGACCCGAATGGCGTCACCGCGATCACCGATCATCTGATCGGCGGGCGTCGCGTCGCCGGCGACGGCGCGGAGATCGCGCTCCTTCGTCCCTCGGACGGCGCGCCCATCGGCACCATCCGGGCGGCGGACGAGGCGCTGGTGGACGAGGCGATGCGCAACGCCGCCGGGGCCCGCACCGCCTCCGGCTGGGCCAGCGCCACCGCGCTGGAACGGGCGGGCGTGCTCAAGGCGTGGGCCGACCTCATCGACGCGCGGCGCACCGAGCTGGGGCGGCTGGAAGCGGCGACGACGACCCGGCCGGTGGCCGACGTCATCACCCGCGACCTCGTCCGCGCGGCGGGCGCGGTGCGCTATTTCGCCGAATGGGCCGACAAGATCGAGGGCACGCTGATCGCCGGTGCGAACAGCGGCACCACCTTCCTGAAGCCCGAGCCCTACGGCGTCATCGCTTCCATCGCGCCGTTCAACTTCCCGGCCATCAACGCCATCTGGAAGTCCGCCCCGGCGCTCGTCACCGGCAATGCGGTGGTGCTGAAGCCATCCGAGCTCACCCCGTCCTCGGCGGTGAGGATCGCCGAGCTGGCTATCGAGGCCGGCCTGCCCGCCGGCCTGTTCAACGTGGTGCAGGGCGCGGGCGCCACCGGCTCGGCGCTGGTGCGGCATCCGCTGACGGGCAAGATCACCTTCACCGGCTCTTCCGCCACCGGCGCGCGGGTGATGGCCGATGCGGCGATGACCGGCACCAAGCCGCTGACGCTGGAACTCGGCGGCAAGACGCCCCAGCTGGTGATGGACGACGCGCATGATCTCGACGCGCTGGCCGCCACCATCGCCGGCGGGTTCCTCGCCAATGCCGGACAGGTCTGCACCGCCGGCACGCGGCTGATCGCGCCGCGCCGCCTGCTGGACGAACTGACGGCGAAGATCATCGGCATCGCGCAGGCGCGGGTGGCCGGCGCCACCTGGGATACGCGGGCGAGCCTTCCGCCCATCATCAGCGAGAAGCAGGCGGCGCGCATCGACGCCATGCTCGCCGAAACCGTGGCCAATGGCGCCACCATCCTCACCGGCGGCCGGCGCTGCGCCAACATGAACGCCGGTGCCTATGTCGAGCCCACCGTGCTGGCCGGCGTGCCGGATACATCGGTGGGTTTCCGCGAGGAATTCTTCGGTCCCGTCCTGTCCGTCTACGCCTATGACGACGAGGACGAAGCGCTGGCCATGGCCAGCCACCCCAGCTACGCGCTGGCCGCCAGCCTCTACACCACCAGCGCCGCCAAGGCGCTCGCCCTGCCGGCGCGTCTCAATGCCGGCACGGTGTGGGTCAACGGCCATGGCCGCCAGCCCGATTTCGCCACCCCGCAGGGCGGCTTTTCCGGCTCCGGCTTCGGCAAGGAGATGGGGCGCGCGGGGCTTGAAGGCTTCCTGCGCTTCAAGACCGTCTGGCTCAATCACGGCTGAGAACATGTCCGAACACGCATATGACTACATCGTCGTCGGCGGCGGCGCGGCGGGTGCCGTCCTCGCCAGCCGGCTGTCGGAAGCCTCGAACCTGAAGGTCGCGCTGGTCGAGGCCGGGCCGGACACGCCCCCCGGCGCCGAGCCCGCCGACACGCTCGATGCCTACCCGATCGTCGCCTATTTCAACCGGCTCTATCACTGGCAGAACCTCGCCATTCATCTGCGGGACCCCAAGCCGGGGGCCGAAGGCCGGCGCTACGAGCAGGCGCGGGTGATGGGCGGCGGCACCTCCATCAACGGCCAGTTCGCCTTTCGCGGCGTGCCCTGGGACTATGACCACTGGCGGGAAGCCGGCGCCGAGGGCTGGGGCTGGGACGATGTGCTGCCCTATTTCCGCAAGCTGGAGACCGATCTCGATTTCGGCGACAGCCAGATGCATGGCAGCCACGGCGCCCTGCCGCTGCGCCGCATTCCCGAGAGCGACTGGTCGCCCTTCGCGAAGACCGTCGCGGGCGTGTTCGACAAGCAGGGCATCCGCAATATCGGCGATCATAACGGCGTCTTCGACGACGGCTATTTCCCGATGACCATCAACAATGTGAAGGGCGAGCGCGTCTCCACCGCCCGCGCCTATCTCACCCGCGAGGTGCGGGCGCGGCCAAACCTGACCATTCTCGCCGATACCGAGATGAAGGATCTGCTGTTCGAGGGGCGCCGCGTCACCGGGCTCACCGCCGTCGGCCCGCAGGGGCCGCTGACGCTGAGCGCGCGCGAGGTCATCCTCTCCACCGGCGCGCTGCAGACCCCGGCGTACCTCATGCGCGCCGGCATCGGCGATGCCGCGCATCTGGGCGAGCACGGCATCGCGGTGCGCGCCGACCGGCCCGGCGTCGGGCAGAACCTGCAGGACCACCCGATGGTGGCCTTCGCGGCCTATCTGCCGAAATCCGCCCGCCTGCCCGCGACCCAGCGCCGCCATATCCAGATCGGCTACCGCTACACGTCCGGCCTGCCGGAGACGACGCCGGGCGACATGTTCGTGCTGCCCTCCAACCGCGCAGCCTGGCACCCGCTGGGGCGGCGGCTCGCCTCGATCCTGGTCTGCGTGAACCGGCCCTATTCGACCGGCGAGGTGCGGCTGCGCGGACGCGACGCGGCGACCGCGCCCTTCGTCAATTTCCGCCAGCTTTCCGACGAGCGCGACCTGAAGCGGCTGGAGGACGGCATGCACCGCCTGTGGGGCATCGTGTCCGATCCCGCCATGGACGGGGTGATCGACAATGTCTTCCCCGCCACCTTCTCCGAGCGGGTGCGCAAGCTCGGCGCGGTGAACCGCAAGAACTGGTTCATGACGCTGATGGCGGCGGGAATCATGGGCACCGGCCCGCTCTCCCGCCGGCTGATGATCGAGAACATCATCACGCCCGGCCTCAAGGCGCGCGAGATGATGGGCGACCCGCAGGCGCTGCGCGACTGGATCATGGAAAACGCCTGCGGCAGCTGGCACGCGTCCGGCACCTGCCGGATCGGCCGCCCGGACGATCGCCGCGCCGTGGTCGACAGCGCCGCACGGGTCATCGGTGTCGAGGGCCTGCGCGTGGTCGACGCCTCGATCATGCCGGCGGTGATCAGCGCCAACACCATGCTGACCACCATCATGGCCGGCGAGAAGATCGCCGACGCCATCAAATCCGGCCGCTAGGACAGGGGAACGACATGGCGATCCGGCGCTGGATCTCGACCATCGACAGCCACACGGCGGGACACCCGACCCGGGTGGTGACGGGCGGCGTGCCCGTCCTCCATGGCGACAGCGTCGCCGCGCGGCGCGACGATTTCCGCGCCCGTTTCGACCCGCTGCGGACCTTCCTGCTGCACGAGCCGCGCGGCCATGCCGCGATGGTGGGCGTGGTGATGACGGAGAGCCGGGTCGCCGATTTCGGCGCCTTCTTCCTCGGCAGCTACAAATATCTGGAGATGTGCGGCCACGCGACCATCGGCCTCGCCGTCACGCTCGACCATATGGGCCTTATCGGCCCTTCCGACCAGCCGGAGAGCCGCTTCACGCTGGAAGTGCCGGCGGGGATCATCACCGTCAGCGTCACCCGCGTTGGTGGTGCCGTCGCCGCCGTCACCTTCGAGAACGTGCCCGCCCACGTGGCCGCCGCCGATGTGCCGCTGGCGGCAGGCGGGGTGAGCGTCTCGGCCGATGTGGTGTGGGGCGGAAATTGGTATGGCCTCATCGAGGCCGCCGCGGCCGGGGTGGAGCTGACGCCGAACGGTGTGTTGCACGCCATGGCGACCGGCGCCGCGCTGAAGGCCCGGCTCAACGCCCTGATCCGCGAGGGCGGCGTGGCGGGCGCTTCCGAGCCCATCGACTCGATCCTGTTTTATGAGACGCAGTTCGACGAAAAGGGCGTGGTCAGCCGCCAATTGGTGGTGCTGGAATCCAACAAGTTCGACCGCTCGCCCTGCGGCACCGGCTCCTCCGCCCGCCTCGCCCAATTGGTGGCGCGCGGCGTGATCGGCCTCGACCAGCCGATCCGCACCCGCAACATTCTCGGTGTCGACTTTTCCGCCACCGCCCGCGCCATCGAGGGGCGGGCCGGCGCCATCCAGCCGCACATCGTCGGCCTGGCTCACATCACCGGCGAGCATCGCTTCACACTCGCCGACAGCGACCCCCTGCCGGACGGCTTTCTCTGCCGTTGAGGCCAACATTCGGCCCGCACTCCCCGGGCCCAGGAGACCATTGATGACCGACCATTCCGCCTATGACGAGACCATCGAGCTGCTGATCGACGGCGTCTGGTGCCAGGGCTCCGACGGCAGGAGCGAGGTGCTGGAGAACCCGGCTACCGGCGAGGCGCTCGGCACCGTGCCGCACGCCTCCGACGCCGATCTCGCCCGCGCGCTTGAGGCCGCGCAGCGCGGCTTCAAGCTGTGGAAGGCAATGACCGCGCAGGCGCGCTACACGCTGATGATGAAGGCGGCGGACCTCATCGAGGTGCGCAAGGAGCGCATCGGCCGCCTCCTGACACTGGAGAACGGCAAGCCGTTGGGCGAAGCGGTGCCGGAAGTGCAGTTCGCCGCCGATGCCACCCGCTGGTATGCCGAGGAGGGCAAGCGCGCCTATGGCCGGATCGTGCCGGCCCGCATGGCCAATGTCCGCCAGATGGTGCTCAAGGAGCCCGTGGGTCCCGTCGTCGCCTTCGCCGCCTGGAACTTCCCGTCCTCCAACGTCATCCGCAAGATCGCCGGCGCGCTCGGCGCAGGCTGCTCGATCATCATCAAGCCGGCGGAAGAGACGCCCGGCACGGCGGTGGCCATCGCCCGCTGCTTCCAGGAGGCCGGGCTGCCGGCGGGCGTGCTCAATGTCGTGTTCGGCGAGCCCGCCCATGTGAGCAAGGTGCTGATTTCCTCGCCGATCCCGAAGGCGGTGACGCTCACCGGTTCCACGGCGGTGGGCAAGCAGTTGCAGCGGCTGGCGTCCGACACGCTGAAGCGCTGCACCATGGAACTGGGCGGCCATGCCCCGGTGATCGTGCATGGCGATGCCGATCTCGATCTCGCGGCCCGCACGCTGGTGGCGTTCAAGTTCCGCAATGCCGGGCAGGTCTGCACCTCGCCGACGCGGTTCTTCGTGCATGAGCAGCTCTACCAGCCTTTCGTCGAGCGCTTCGTGGAGCTGGCGTCGGTGCTGAAGGTCGGCAACGGCCTCGATGCCGGCACACAGATGGGCCCGATGATCGCCCGCCGCCGCCTCGCCGTCATGGAAGAACTGGTGAACGACGCCGTCGCCAAGGGCGCCGAGCTGAAGCTGGGCGGACGGCGCATCGGCAATCACGGCCATTTCTTCGCGCCGACCGTGCTGGCCGACGTGCCGGCCGATGCGGCCATCATGTCGACCGAGCCGTTCGGCCCCATCGCGCCGATCACCTCGTTCGCCGGCTTCGACGAGGTGATCGAGCGGGCGAACGCCCTGCCTTACGGCCTCGCCTCCTTCGTCTTCACCCGCTCGGGCGCGCTGGCGGCCCGCACCGAGGAAGCGCTCGATGCCGGCCTCGTCGGCGTCAACCACATGGCGGTGTCGACGCCGGAGACGCCCTTCGGCGGCGTCAACGAATCCGGCTACGGCTCGGAGAGCGGCATCGAGGGGCTGGACGCCTTCCTGCGCACCAAGTTCGTCAGCGAACTGGCGGCGCTCTGACGTCCCCGGCGGACCCGCGCGGCGGCGGATCACCGCAAGGCTGCTAACGGGGCGTGTCGAAGTCGGTCGCGATGGAGATGTCGCGCCAGGCGGCGATGTCGGCCCGGAAGGCGTCCAGCTTGTGCTCCGCTATCGCGTGGGCGCGCGGCCCGATGGGAAGGTGCAGCGGCGGGTTGTCGGCATCGACGGCCTGCAGCATGACGGCGACGGCTTTCGCCGGGTCGCCGGCCTGCCGGCCGTCATTGGTCTGGCGGTAGCGACGTCGCGCCGGCACCGTCTCGGCATAGGCGGCGATCTCGCGCGCCGCGGCGTTCATCGAGCGGCCGAGGAACGCGGTGCGGAAGGGGCCGGGCTCGACGATGATCACGCGCACGCCGAGCGGACGCAGTTCGTCGGCGAGCGCTTCGGACAGGCCCTCCACCGCGAACTTGCTCGCATTGTAGAAGCCGAAACCCGCCGAACCGGCGATGCCGGCGCCGGAGGACAGGTTGACGATGCGGGCTCCGCCGCGCTTGCGCAGTGCCGGCAGGGCGGCCCGCGTCGTCTCGATCAGGCCGAAGAGATTCACCTCGAACATCGGCCGATATTCGGCGGGCTCGCCCTCCTCGATCGCGCCGATGAAACCGAAGCCGGCATTATTGACCAGGACGTCCAGGCCCCCGAACGCGCTTTCGGCCAACGCGACCGCCCTCGCGGCGGCACCGGGCACGGTGACGTCGAGCGCGAGGCTGCGCACCGTGTCGGGATAGCGCGCGCACAGCTGCTGCAGCGCATCTGTCGAACGCGCCGTGGCGACGAGGCGGTCGCCGCGTGCGGCCACGGCCTCGGCAAGCTGCTCGCCCAATCCGGACGAGCATCCGGTAATCAGCCAGGTTTTCATCATATTCTCCTTCATCGGAATGGCGCGCGGCGGAAGCCGACGCAAACAACGGCCGGCGCGCGCGCCGGCTATGGGGATGAGGCGAATGTAGGCGTTTGGATTTGTTCGGTAACTGACAGTACCGTACGATCTCCGTTCATTTCTGTCAGGGGCGACCATAGCCGTGCCGGCACGCTGGGCGCCGCCTTCGGGCGCTCGAACAGGTCACCGCCATGCGCTTTTCAGAGAACGGCCGACGGTTTCATTCTGACGGATGATGGCCATGCCATCATCGCTCTGGCGGAGCAGAGAGGGCGCGCTGGCTCTGACAGATCACGGTGCGTTCCCGGCGCTGTAGCTGCAGCGGCGCCTCGCCGCTAGCGCTCGGCGGCGGCCGTGCGGATCAGCGAATCCAGCATCCGCTTGCGCTTGGCCTCGTAGTAATAACCCTTGGCATAGAGCGTCACCGCCCGCTTCTCGTCCCGCCCGGCGACGCGATAGGCATTGGCGAGATAGGCGACCGCGTAGGTCATGTTGGTGTCGGCGTCGAGCAGATCCGTCGGCGAGCCGCGGAAGCCGAGGCCGCGCGCCGTGTCGACGCGGATCTGCATCAATCCCCAATAGGGCCCGTGGCGCTGCCTCGGGTCGAACTTGCTCTCCCGCCAGGCCACGCGGCGGACAAGCGTCGCGGGCACATCGAAGCGTTCCGCGTGGCGCTGGATCAGCGCCTCGATATGCGCAGGTGCCCGCTCGGCCGTCGGCCGGCTGCTGGCGGGCTCGGGGCTGTTATCGATGGGCGCCGCAGCGTCCTCCTGCGGGGTGTCGGCCTCGATGTCGGCAACGATGTCGGGCACCGCTGCCACGAGGTCCGGCTGGGGCTCCGGCGCGGCCATGGCCAGAGCCGTGGCGGGTGCCGTCTCCGAAAGGCGCGGCGGCGGCAGCGGCGCCACCGCCGGCATGACCGTGCTGCGGATCTCCGCAAGACGTTTCGGCGGCAGGGGAACGGGAGACGGCACATCGGAAGGCGCGGCGGCAGCAGCGGAGGCGGCGGCGGATCTCCGCGCCGGCAGCGCGATCGTGGTCACCCGATGCGACGTCTCGATCCGAGTCGCCACCTCGCCTTTCACCACCAGCCACCCGCCGGGCGGCGCGTCATGCGGCACGGTCACCCAGCTGGCATAGGAGGGAGCGACCAGATCCGCCCGCGCATGGGGGAGGGGCGTGAGAAGCACGGCACGAATGGTCTTGTCGGCTGGCCGCGCGACAGGCTGGGCCGGCGTCGTGGCAGACCCGTTCGACGACCGGGTCGAGGCCGGCGCCACGGGCTGCGGGGCAGAGGCCGCCCATGCCGGCGATGCGCCCGGCAGGGCGCCAAAAACCACGGCGCCCACCAGCGCCGGCAGCGCGCCCGCGCGTAGCCTTCGGTTCATTCGTTGCTGTGCCGCTCGCGATCTCACGCCGCTGCGTAGCACAATTAACCAAGGTCGAAAACGCCGCTCTCGCCGCGTCGCCCTGCGCGGGCTGGCTACCGCCCGGAGCATGTGCCCGGCACCCGCCTACAGGCGGCGGCCCGCAGCGTCCGGCTCAAGCCGGCGACAGCGGGATGCTCTGCTCGAACCGGAACAGGTTATCCGGGTCGTAGCGACGCTTCACGGTGCTCAGCCGCGCGAGGTTTTCGCCGTAATAGGCCTGCTGCCAGTCCTTCAGCGTTCGGTCGGGGAAGTTCACATAGGAGCGCGCGAGCACGAAGCGCTGCATGTCGGCGAAGTAATCGTCGAGCCACCGGGCCTGCTGCTCCACCAGCTGCGGCGGATCCAGCGGCGACCAGGTCCGCTCCATCTCGAAGATGAAGTTGGACCCGCGATGCACATAGGCGGTCTCGTCGGGCTTCTTGTCGCCGACCGCGCCGCCGATCGCGAACAGAATTCCCATATTCGTCTGCCGCATCGCGCCGCCCGGCCATTTCGACATCCAGGACAGCGACGCCTCCAGGGCATCGGCGGCCAGTTGCTCGCGTACCATGCTCGAGCGGACGTCGAAGAACCCTTCGGGGTCGTCGGTCACCAGATAGTCGCGCGCCTCCCAGTAGCTCATCTGCCTGATATAGGCGCGCGCCGGCTCCAGCAGGCGGAACAGCGGCTGGATCAGCTCGCGGAAGGCACTCTCCGGGCCGTAGAACAGGCCGAGCGTCTGTGCGGCCAGCTGGTCGCGGCCGGGGAAAGCCCCGGCCTGTTCGGCGGCGACCTTGCTGCGCGTGGAGATGTCGCGCGGGTTGTTGAGCTGCAGGTCCTGCAGCGCCAGCATCAGCTCGACCTGCTTTTGCGCCGGCCAGACGATGTTGAAGACCGTCACCTCCCGCACCGGCACCATGCGATAGGTCAGGCTCGTATGGATACCGAAATTCCCGCCGCCGGAACCGCGCAGGGCCCAGAACAGGTCGGCATTCGTCTCGCTGCTGGCGGTGATCGGTTCGAGGCTCGCCGGCACCAGCTCGGTCGACAGCAGCCTGTCGCAGGTCAGCCCGGCATGCGTGCTGGCAAAGCCCCAGCCGCCGCCGAGCGTCAGGCCGGTGACGCCGACCGTCGGGCAGCGGCCGGACGGGATGGCAAACGGAAAGGCGCTCAGCACGTTGGCCACGTCCTGATTGGTGGCGCCGCCCTGCACGGTAAGGGTCTGCTCGCCGGGATCGACGCTCACCCGGCGCAGGGCGCGCACATCGATCAGCAAGCCCGGCGTGGTCGAGTAGCCGGCATAGGAGTGACCGCCGGAGCGCACCGCGAACACTTCGCGATTGTCGCGCGCCCAGCGCAGGCACCGCACGACGTCGCCCTGCGAGGCGCACAGCGCAATGGCGCGCGGCAGCACATTGTCGTAGCGGGCATTGTTGGAACGGGCGCTGTAGCGGTAGGCGTAGTCGTCCGGCAGCAGAAGCCGGCCCTGCATGTCGCGCGCGAGCGCCGGCAGGCCGCCATCGCCCGCGTTGATCGCGAACTGGGCGAAAGCTGCGTTCGGCGCTGCCGCAAGCGCCGCGCCCGCAGCAGCGCCTGCGCCGATAAATCCGCGCCGGGAAAAAGTCGTCGCCATCGCTGAAGCCCCCAGACAATGGGCTCAGCTTACACGGTCGTCGGTGAATTTTCTCTGACCGCGCCGCGAGGACCCCACCCTGCTCGCCGCGCTCAGCCCGCGCGCCACAGGTGGGGCGGACAATGCAGGCGCGGGCCGGGCGGGTGGAAGGCGATCTAGGGCAGATAGGCGTCGGCGCCGATGGCGATGATGTCTTCTTCGCTGAGCGTGCGGTTCCAGTGTGAATAGAGCGTCTGGCGCGCGGCCGGCAGGCCGACCTCCCGGCGCAGATAGCGATGGATCTGCCGGAAGGCCTTGTGCTCGCAGCCACCCCAGAAGAAGGCGCGGTCTGGATCGGCCGGCCACGCGACGGATCGTACCGCGTCGGGGAGCAGGGCGGTGGTGCCGGGGGCAGCGCCGGCACGATGCAGCCAGCGCAGCTCGACTCCGGGGGGATGGGCCAGCGGCGGCTGTTCGCCCGGATTGTCGACCTCAATGAACGCCGTACCCCGCGCTGTGGCGGGAAGCTGTTCGAGAAGGCGCGCAATGCCGGGAAGGCCGGTTTCGTCGCCGGCCAGCACATAAAAATCCGCCGGCTTCACCCCATTGGCGGCGGGTCCCAATATGCCGACAATATCCCCGGGCGCCGCGTCCAGCGCCCAGCGCGTCGCCGGGCCGGGCCGCGCGTGCAAGGCGAAGTCGATGGTGATCTCGCCCGCGGCGGCGTCGATCCTGCGGAGCGTGTAGACGCGCGTCGTTAATTTCTGCTGCTGCGGCCACAGCACATGGCCGCGATCATCCAGCACCGGCCATTGCGGCGCCGAAACGTCCTTCGGCTGGAAGATGAGCCGGCAATGGAGCTGGTCCGGGCGGTCGTAGCGCGCCAGATTCGCGCCCTTGAAGACGATGCGGCGCATGCGTGGGGTCAGCGCCTCCACCTGCGCGACCTCGAGCACGCGCAGGTCATCCGGAGGTGCGGGACCGAGTTGGTCGCCGCTCCAGACGATATCGAGCTTTTCGCTTGCGGCTATGAAGCTGATCGGCCCGACCAGCGCATGCTTCAGCCGGTTGAAGGCGGTGGGGTCGGGTGTTTCCACCGCGAGCCGCAGCAGGCCGGGGCGCGCGTCGAGGCGGGCACGCCCGAAGGGGCCGGTAATTTCATAGGCCCCATCCTCGCCTTCGACGCGCATGTCGTGGGTGGCGATGGCGGCGAGGATCGGGTCGAGGAATTGGGCGAGCCTTGGAAAGTTGACGCTTGCCGTGGCGCGGTAGAGACGCGGCTCCGCCGGCGGCATCATGGCGTGCCCTCTTTCTCGTGCAGCGAGATCCAGAGCGGGCCGTCGATCGGTTGGCTGAGGAAGCGGTCATTGATCTGCGACAGCGTCGCGGCGGGATCGAGGTCGCGGCAGCGCTGCGGGTGCAGCCATTTTGCCGCGACCTCGACGAACAGCACATTCAGCGGCGGCACGCCGATCAACCCGGTCCAGATGGCGTGCACGCGGCCGTTGCGCACGCTCGCCATCTGGTCGAAGCCGGTGCGGCCCGCGAGGCGCGCCAGCGCCTTGCGCGCGGCATCCGGATCGAGCCCCGGCGCGATGGCGGGGCGGCCGCCGGCGGCCCAGCCGCCGCCGGAGGCGATGTAGGCCTCGTGCGGGGTGCTGATGAGATATTCGAGATGCAGCTTCTGGAACCAGGGCGCCGTCACCGCCGGCAGGGTGCGGCCACCCGCACGCGCAAGCAGGTCGCCCCAGATGCGGTTGCCCGCCGCCCAGCAGCAGTCATCGACGGTCGACTGGATTTCCAGATAGGTGGTGACGGGCGCGGCGCCGACGAGACGATGCCGAACCTCCGCAAGGCGCCGGTCGACGAACGCCGCATAATCGTCCGCCTTCGCCTGCACGCCGAGCAGCTCTCCCCACATCCGCAGATAAGCCCGCAGATCCCGGCCGCTTCCCGCCCCCGCGTCAGGCGCGTTGCTGGACGCATCGCTGAAGACCACCGGAATGCCGTTGTGCTCCAGCCATTGCACCAGCGGGTCGCGCGCCCCCTCCGGCGCCATGAAGAGGTTCGCCACCACGAGATCGGGCGAAAGCGCGGCGATCTTCTCGCGGGAAATCGAATCGGCGGTCATCTGGCCGACGGTGTCGATGCGGCGCCCCCGCTGCATCCGCGCTTGCAGCACCGCACTGTCGATCCGCTCGGTGGCGGCCCAGCCGACGACGAGCGCCGCCGGGTCGGCGTGCAGCACGGACATGCTGAGGATATCCCGCGCTTCCAGCAGGATGATGCGCCGGGGCGGCGCGGGCAGCGATACCACGCGGCCCGCCATGTCGGTCACGGTCAGGGCGGTCTCTGCGAGCGCCGCCTCCGCCTGTCGTGCGGCAAGCAGGCCACCGAGCGCCAGCGCGGCGCAGAAGCCGCGTCGGTTCAGCCGCGCGCCGGCTACCATGTGTAGCGCAGGCCCGCCAGGACGAGCCGGCCATTGCCGAACTGGCAGTAATAGCCCGAGCTGCAGCTGGAATAGTAATCGACATCGAGAAGGTTGGTGACGTTGAGCGTGCCCTGCAGGCCTTGAAACCTCTGGTCGAGAACGCCGAAATCATAACGCAGCGCGGCGTCGACCAGCGTGTAGCCGTCGACCTTCAGGGTGTTGGCATTGTCGGCATAGCTCGAACCGACGAAGCGCACGCCGCCGCCGACCATCAGGCCCCGCAGCACCCCCGTGTCGAAGGTGTAGCCCGCCCAGAACGAGCTGAAATAGTTCGGCACCGCCTGCGGGTGCTTGCCGATATCGGCGGCGACGGTCGACTGGGTGATGGTGGTGTCGAGCAGCGTCACGGCGGCGATCACCTCCAGATTGCGGGTGACATTGCCCCGCGCCTCGAATTCCAGCCCGCGCGAGCGGATCTCGCCCTGCTGGACATTGAAGCCGGGAATGACGTCCTGGGTCAGCACGTTCTGCTGGCGGATGTCGAAGGCGGCGACGGTGAACAGCGCGTCCATCCCCTGCGGCTGATATTTCAGGCCGACTTCATATTGCTCGGCCGTGGTGGGGACGAAAGGCGCGCCGTCGGCATCGACGCCGATGACCGGTTCGAACGAGGTGGAGTAGCTGGCATAGGGAGCCAGCCCGCTGTCGAACAGGTAGAGCAGGCCGGCGCGGTAGGTGGTGGCCTCGCTCTCCTGCTGCGAAGAGCTGGCGGCCAGCAGGTTGTCGGTGTCCTGCTGCAGCCAGTCGTGCCGCACGCCGAGCACGGCGCGGAAGCCGCCAAAGCTGAGCTGGTCCTGCGCATAGAGGCCCGCCTGCCAGAGCGACTGGTCGCTGTCGATCACGGTCGCGAGCGGACCGACGGGCTGGCCATATTGCGGAAACACCACGTTCAGCGGCGTCGCCGCGCCCATCTGGTACTCCCACCCGCTCGTTGAATTCTGGTAGTCGACGCCGAGCAGCACCTTGTGCTGGACCGCGCCGGTGGCGAAATCGAGCTGCGCGTGATTGTCGGAAGAGATGCCGCCGACATCTTCGATCGACTTCACTGCATAGCGCGGAATGAGCCCGGCCGAGGTGATCGGGCCGGCCATCTGCAGCGACTGGAAGTCGACGTCGACATGGGAATAGCGCAGGCTCGACCGGAAGGTCAGCAGCGCGTCGAAGCGATGCTCGAACTTGTAACCGATGCCGTATTGTTCGCGCTCGAACGAGTCATAGGCGGGGTCGCCAATATTCAGATCGCGGTCGAGCAAGGGCTGGTAGGCCGCCGGCGCCAGCGCTCGCGCGTAGAGCGAGTTGAAATAGCCACCGTCCGGGTCCTTCTGATAATAGCTGTAGAGGGTCAGCGACGTGTCGGCGTCGGGCTGCCACGTCACCGCCGGCGCGACCCCGATCCTCTCCTCGTCGACATCGTCATATTGCGTGCCCGACTGGCGTCCGATGGCGCTGAAGCTGTATTGCCACGTGCCGTCCTCGGTCAGCGCGCCCCGCGAGGTAAGCCCGCCCTGGAGGCGGCCATAGCTCCCCCCTTCGAGGCGAAGCTCATTATAGGGCTCGGCGGAGGGCGCGCGGCTGATCTGGTTGACGATGCCGCCCGGGCTGACCGCGCCATAGAGCACGGCCGAGGGGCCCTTCAGCACGTCGATGCGGTCGAGCAGGAACGGGTCGATGGCGGTCTGGGCGAAGGCCTGGCCACGCGGCAGCTTCAAACCGTCGAGGAAGCTCACATAATTGGTCGCGGTGCCGAACGATCCGAACCCGCGGATGAAGATGGAATCGTAGCGGCCATTGGTGTCGCGATCCGAGAGCACGCCGGCCGTGTAGCGCAACGCCTCGCTGACGGTTTGCGGGTTCTGCTCGTCCATCTGGCGCCGCGTGACGCTGGTCACCGATTGTGGCGTCTCCAGAACGGGCGTGTCGGTGCGGGTCGCCGTCGCGCTGCGCCTGAGCAGCAGGGTGTCGCGGGTATCCGTGGGCGCGGTGCCGTCCTCGACCACCGTCACGGTGTCGAGCTGTATGGCGGGCTCCTGGGCCCAGGCGGCACTTGAGGCCGCGCTCATGGCGACCAGCAACGCGCCGATGGATACGGCGTGATGCCGCCCGAACATACTGTGCTGGATCATCATGTCCTCTTGGACCCCTTCGCGCCAGAACGACCCGCCCGAGGCGCGGCGCACACCCGGAGAGCCCGACTTCAACAGGCTTCGGAGATATCTAAACGGGACGATCCCGTCCAGTTTATTCATGTGATTTATCAGTAGATTAGAATTGGAATGGGTTGCAGTTGGCGCTAAAGAGCGGCATGTGCGATGGGACGTTGTCGCCGCATGTCGTCGCATCGCCCATGTCAGGGCGATCGGCAAGGGGGAGTACATGGTCGAACGAAAGGTGCCGCCTCGGGGGCCACGCGGCGGTCGTCCCACGCGGGGGAACGCGCAGGAGCCGGTCGAGCGCATCCTTGAGACGGCGACCCGCCTGTTCGCCTCCCGAGGTTTTGCCGGCACCTCGATCGATCAGGTCGCCGCGCTCTGCGGCGCCGGCAAGGACACGATCTATCGGCGCTTCCCGTCCAAGGTGGCGCTGTTCCAGGGGGTGGTCGAACAGGCACGTGCGCGCGCACTGGGGCGGCTTCAGGAACTGGCACCGATCGAGGGCGGGGCGAGGGAGCGCCTGAGAGGACTGTTGCGCACCTTCCTCGCCATCAACATGGAGCCGGAACTGATCGCGCTGAAGCGCATCACCTTCAGCGAGGCCGTGGTGTTCGAGAAATCGGGCGCCGTTCCCTCGCAGCCCGATCCGCTCATGGCGCGCCTGGTCGAGACGGTCGCGGCGGCGCAGGCGGACGGCGTGCTGCGGGCGGGCAACCCGGAGGACATCGCCGCCCACCTCATCTACAGCCTGGTGGCCATCCCCACGGCCGACGCCTTGCTCGGCGGCGCTCGTTACGAGGAACCGCAGCAACTCGACCGGCATTTCGAGGCCGTGTGCGAATGGCTGATGGCGGGCGTAGCGTCGCCGGTGCCGGAACGGTCAGGCGACAGGATCGGCTGACCGTCAAAGGCAGGGTGACGGATGTGCCGCCCGCCCGCCCGGGCGGGGCGATCTTCGCACGGGCCTGGGCCCGCCCGGTGCAACCCTGCCGGCGGGCGGCGCTGAGCGCGATGCGGTGCGCACGGGTGGAGGCATCCTCGGCCAGACGGGCACTCAACGGATGGTGCCCTGGCGTGAGCCTGCAGAATCCGCCTTCGGGCGCCGAACCGGCGGTCAACGTGCTGTCCGTGCCGTTGCGTTCTACGCAGGGTGCCGCATCGGGCATCCTGGATAACCCGCCCGGGAGTTCGAAGCCCTCACTCGGGATAAGTTTCGCCTTTGTCCGGTGCATCCTTGTGGAACAGGATGAACACCAGGGGGTTGCCGGGCTCGGCCATCGCATCGCTACGCTGGCCGGTCACCTCTCCCGCCACCTGGCTGGTGTATTCGGCGACCACGTCGCCAAAACTGTTGCGCTGGATGGCGAGCTTCTGTCCGGGTTCCACCTTGTCGTTGAGCCTGACCAGATGCTCGACGATCCCGCCCTCGCTCGCCAGGATCGGGAAGGCGCTGTTGCCGACGAAGACGCTCACGTCCTTGCCCGTCCGGCCCATGGGCCCGGCGACGATGCCGTGATGCTTGAGGACATTCATCGTGCCCTCCACGAACAGCGCGATCATGTCGAGGTCCAGCACGCGCGCCGCACCGATCTCCGGTGTGAAGGCGGGGATGCCCACATCCATGAAGGCATTGTGCAGCACGCCGGGATAGACGTGATTGTCGAAGACCTGGCTCACCGGATAAAGCTCCACCATCGCCTTGACCTCGGGCACGTCCATGCCGGCGATGTTGAAGGCGGCGACCTCGAACCCGGTCGTCCCGGTGTGAAAGTCGATGGCGGCATCGGCGTTCGGCTGCAGCAGCCGTTTGAACAGCAGGCCGGCATGCCGGCTGGGCGCGGTGAGGCCATTCTCATTGCCGGGCCATTCCCGGTTCATGTCGATCAGGTCGGCGCCCCGGCCAGCATTGGGCCATCGGCGCTGCAGGCCCTCCATAGCCGGGCGGGACACGTCGGTAACCGCCATGACGGTGCCCGACATCTCGGCCGGATCGAGGCCGTTCATCACGGTCTGGACCGTGTGCACGGAACTCATCTCGTCGCCATGCACGCCGCTGACCAGAACGACACGCTTGCCCGGCCTAGCTCCCCTGGCGACGGTCACGGACACATACCAGTGCTGCCCGCTGGGCATCTCGACGCCCTGAAAATACAGCTGATGCTTCTTCCCCGGCTCCAGATCATCGACGTCGAGCGTGCTGACGACCTTTCTCCCCTGGATGACATCGCCGGTATAGACGGTTGCGGATGCAGGATCGGATGCCGGGCCGGCAGCGTTTTGCGCGGAGCCCTCGGCGCTGGCGGAAGCAGCATGGGCGACGAGCCCGGCGGAGGCGCCGATGGTTGCAGCGGAGGCGATGATGAAGTCGCGGCGATCGAGGCGCTCGTGCGGCTTGTTCGACATGGCGTGGAGCCTTCCTGTGATTTGCCCGCCCTTCTGCACGAAAGGTTACGCCCGGCGACGCCGAGTGCAAGGCAGCCGCGCGCGCCGCAGCCTGGTGCCCGCTCGCGTGCGGCCGCCGACGCTTCTAGATCAGGCACTCATCCAGGACGGCGGTCAGGCTCGCATCATCGAGGTTGCGGCCGATCAACACCAAGCGGCTGCCGTCTGGCGCCTCATCTGCAGGCTCCAGTTCGAACCTGTCGCCAACAAGGTGAAACAGATACCGAATGTCGTGATCGGCGATAGACAGCCAGCCCTTCGCCCGGAACAGACCGGCAGGACGTTCGCAATCGAGGAATCGCTGGAAGCGCGACAGGGCGAAGGGACGCTGTCGCACGTAAGAAACCGCGGTGAACCCGCCGTGCGCCCCCAGGGGCTGCGGCTTTGGCTCGTTCCAGGCGACGAATTTCTGTCCGGCCGCGAAGGCATGAAGGTCGAGCAGAATGTCGAGTGGCGCCTCGCTTCGTACGGTCTCGACAATGCGGATACGCGGATTGAGATCAAGCAGGCGCAAGGTGACGGTCGATACCCGCGCGCGGGCGAGATCACATTTGTTCAATAGCACCATGTCGGCATGGGCGATCTGGCTGCGGGCGACCTCGACATCTGACAGGTCGCTGCCGAAATGCTCGGCATCGGCGACCGCGACGATGCCGCTCAGACTCAGGCTCTCGCGAAAGGGCGCGGCCAGCACCGTGAGCGCCACCGGCAGCGGGTCGGCGACGCCGGAGGTCTCGATGATGATGTGATCGACCGGCTGCGTGCGCTCCAATATCTGCACGAGATTGTCCATCAGGTCGCTGGCGAGCGAGCAGCAGATGCAGCCATTGGAGAGCTCCAGCAGACCGTCCTCGGTGGACGAGATCAGTTCGGCGTCGATATTGACGTCGCCGAGGTCATTGACCAGTACGGCGGCGCGCAAACCCCGACGGTTGGCGAGGATATGGTTCACCAGCGTGGTCTTGCCGCTGCCGAGAAAGCCGGTGATCACGGTCACCGGCGTGCGGGCACCGGGAGCGCGGGAGGGCGGGCGAAAGGTTCGAGGCGCGGCGAACATGGAGAACCTTCAGTCCGGCTTCGCCACGCCGGGAGGGTCGGCCGCAAAGGTGTAGGTCGTGCCGATGGCGGACTGGCTGACGCTCTCCCCATAGGCCTCCGCCAGCGCGTGCAACGCGCGCCAGCCGGTACAGTGGCCGGTGATGATGTGGCCGATGTCGAAGGGGCGCAGCCCCTCCACCGTCTCGGGAATGAGCGTCTCCATCACCCCGCCCAGATGCAACCCGCCCATGACGGCGTGGATCGGCAGGCCCGGGAAAAGCGCCTGCACCTGCGTGCACACATTGACGATTCCCGCATGCGAGCAGGCGCTGAACACGATCAGGCCAAGATCGCGCACATGCACCACCAGCATGCGCTCGTCCATCAGGAAGGGATCCGGCCGCCATTGGTCATTCGGGCCGGGACGGGACAGATGATCGGTGCGGCCCTTCTCGAAGCTGCTGACGCGCGGGATTTCGCCGCTGTAGTAAAAATGACCGTCGAGCAGCAGGCGCTCCCCGTCCTCATTTACCACGCGCCCGCCGAGCGCTTCCATCTGGGCAGGCGTCGGGACATTGGCGACGGGAATGACCGCACCGCTCTTCAGCAGCACGCCGCGTTCGTTGAACATGCCGGAATTGACGTGGACCGTCGGCGAACCGTTGTGTTCGCAGATCGCGGCGATGGCCTCGGGCAGCGCGCCCATGTGATCCCAATGGCCGTGGCTGACCGCGATGGCCTCGACCGAACCGAGGTCGAGGCCGAGATTCTTGACGTTCCGCAGGAAGATCGCGCCTTCGGGACCGGCGTCGAACAACAGCGTGTGCTCGGTATCGTCCCGCTTCGTGCGCAGGAGCAGGCCATAGCCAAGGTTGGCGGCAAGGAGAGTTTCGCCGGAAATCACGCCCGCGCCAGCGTTCACCACATTGGTGAACTCGGAGACAGCAAACAGCGTCTTGCTGACATAGGTGTCACTGACATTGTCGGTGATAACATCCACCGTCAGCGCATCGACCGGCAGCAGATGCGTTGCCGTCCTGTTTGTCATGGCCTCTCTCCGCTGGCGCGATGGCGCTCATCTGACCTCCGAGGCTCGGCAGAGATCAGGCCGCCACCGAGGGTACGAATCCCTCGTTGCACTATAGCGGGCTCCCGGGTGGTTTGCGTGCCATCCATGCCGGTCGCCGCGAGGCTACAGCTCCCTCAAATTGGCAAACCGAATTGCTGGCGCAGCGCCTTGTCGAACAGCCGGGCGGGCATGAGGCGGCGCAGCAGGCTAACCTGTTTCGCCACCTTGCCCACCGGGTAGCGCAGCCTGTGGCGGGACGCCGTGGCCGCCCGGAGCACCGCTTCCGCCACCTCTTCCGGCGTGACCGCCTTCGGCAACGACTTCCTGATGAAGTCATGAACCCAGGCGCGGCCGCCATCGTACTCCGGCTTCTTGGCGTCAGGCTCCAGCGCGCTCTGGTCGAAATTGCCGGTCACCGTTCCGGGCTCGATCAGGGCGACGCGGACATTGAAGGCGCGGACCTCGTGATCGAGCGACTCGGAATAGCCCTCAACAGCGAACTTGCTTCCGGCATAATGGGCCGAATACGGCGCGGGGATGAACCCGAGCGCGCTGCTGAGATTGACGATGCGGCCCTCCCCGCGCGCCCGCATCGACGGCAACACCGCGTTGATGACCCGGACAATTCCGAACAGATTGACGTCGTAAAGGCGCTGAACCTGCGCGGTCGAGGATTCCTCGGCGCCCCCGAACATGCCGACGCCTGCATTGTTGACGAGAACGTCGATGCGTCCGGTGCGCGCGAGCACCTCCGACACGAGGGCGGCCACCGAGCCGTCATCCGTCACGTCGCAGGCCAGCATCGTGACATGGCCCGGGGCGGTTCCGCCCGGTTTGCGGCTGGTGCCGAAGACGGTGAAGCCTGCCCGCGTGAGGGCCTCGGCGCTCGCCCGGCCGATGCCGGACGACGCCCCCGTCACAAGAGCGGTTTTCGGAGAGTGAGAGGACATAGTTGCTGATCCGGTTTGCTGGACGAGGGAACGGGCGCGTCATTGCGGCCCACATAGTCGCCGCCGGCTGGCGCCGCAGGGCCGGCCATGCGGCAGGGTGAGGCGCCGCCGCCGTTACTTCAGCCGGACGACGACCTTGCCTTTGGACCGTCCGGTATCGAGATAGGCCAAGGCCTCGTTGGTCGCTTCGAACGGGAAGACCCGATCCATGATCGGGCGTATGGCCCCGGCCTCGATCAGCGCCGTGATCCGGCTCAACTGCCCGCCATCCGCCCGCATGAACAGGAAGGAATAGCCGATGCCTCGGCGTGAGGCCTTCCTTCGGATACCGAAACTCAGAAGGCGCATGAGCTGCCGCAGCCCCCAGTTCAAGCCCTTCTGCCGGGCGAAATCGGGGTCCGGCGGGCCGGAGATGGAAATCAGCTTTCCGCCGGGCTTCAGCACGGTCAGGGATTTTCGGAGCGTGTCGCCGTCCAGGCTGTTCAAGACGACATCGTAACCCGTCAGGACTTTCTCGAAGTCCTGCGTCTTGTAGTCGATCACGACATCGGCGCCGAGGCTTCGGACCAGATCGACATTGGCGGTGCTGGTGGTGGTCGCGACCGTTGCGCCGATGTGCTTGGCCAGTTGGATTGCGAATGTCCCGACGCCGCCCGAACCCGCGTGGATGAGGATCTTCTGCCCGTTGCGCAGACCGGCGCGGTCGACCAGGGCCTGCCAGGCGGTGAGCCCGACCAGAGGGATGGACGCGGCCTCCTCCATGGTCAGGTTCTTCGGCTTCAGCGCGAGATCATCCTCATGGACGGCAATCCGCTCCGCGAAGGTTCCAACCCGGCCATCGCGCGGACGTGCATAGACCTCGTCGCCCGCCTTGAAGCGGCGGACCTTCGTGCCAACCCGCGCGACCCTTCCCGCCATGTCGTGCCCCAGAATCAAAGGCGGGCGATAGGGAAGAATCGGTTTGAAGGCGCCATCTCGGATTTTGGCATCCAGAGGGTTGAGCCCGGCGGCGTAGACCTCGACCAGGACATCCTCATCCCCCACTTCCGGCTCCGGCCTGTCGCCGAAGCGCAGGACGCCGCTCTTCTTGTACGTATCGAGGGTGAAGGCCTTCATGAGGGTGCGCTCTCTGGATTCCTGCGGATAACCCGCCACCGGTCGGAGGGCCGGGACTGTTGCCGGCGAGCCGGGCCGTGGCGGGCAAAGGCTCAGTCGGCCGTCCGGTAACGCGCGGCGGCGTGTTCCTGGCGGGTGTTCGGCAGCATGGCCTGACGCGCCGCCTGAAAGGCGTTCCACTGTTCCACATCGGGCAGCGGCGGGATGGTGACGGCCTCGCGGCGGTCGAAGCCGGTCATGGCGGCATCGACCAACTCGTTGACGTCCATCACCCCGGTCATGGTGCTGACATCGGCGCCGACATGGCCCCATAGCTCGGTGCGCGTGGCGGCGGGAAGCACCGCCTGCACATAGACGCCCTTCGGGCCGAGCTCGAGGCTGAGCCCCTGCGACAGGAACAGCGCGAACGCCTTGGTGGCACCATAGACGGTCATGGCAAATTCCGGCGCCAGCCCGACCACCGAGCCGACATTGACGATCGCGCCCGCGCCGGCCTGTGCGAGACGCGGCGCGATCGCACTGGCCAACCGAAGGACGGCGGTGGTGTTGAGGGCAAGCAGCTGCGCGACATCATCGGTGCTCTGCTCGATGAAGCTGCCGCCAATGGCCGTTCCAGCATTGTTGATCAGGATACCGATGCGGGCGTCGTCGCGCAGCCGGGCCTCCACGGCCGCGAGGTCGGCGGGCTGTGTCAGGTCGGCCGCGATGATGTCGATCGCCACGCCAGTCTCTTCGCGCAGGCGAGCCGCCAGCGCCTCCATGCGCGCCGTGTTGCGGGCAACCAGCACCAGATCATGGCCACGGCGGGCAAAACGTTCGGCATAAGCCGCGCCGATGCCGGTCGAGGCGCCGGTGATGAGAACGGAGGGATGGGCGGGCATGGGTTGCTCTCTCGTCAATTCGTGGCCATATACATGATGAACATCATGATTGATTCTAAATATGACGATCATCATGTAATTGTCAATGACGTGCGTCGGAGGAATCTGAAATGAAGGTCAGCCGCGAGCAGATGGCGGAGAACCGCCGCCGCATCCTCGACGCTGCCAGCGTGCTGTTTCGCGACAGAGGGTTCGATGCCGTCAGCGTTGCCGAGGTGATGAAGGTGGCCGGGCTCACCCATGGCGGCTTCTATGGGCATTTCGGTTCAAAGGATGATCTGGTCGCGCAGACGCTGGTCCACGCCCTGGCGGTGGACGCTGGCGGAAATGGCGATTTCAACCATTATCTGCGCACCTATCTGTCGCCGCGCCATCGCGACAACCCGGCCGCGGGTTGCCCCGTGGCGGGCCTTGCCGCCGCCATCCGCCACCAGACCCCCGCGGCACGCGCGGCGATGACGGAAGGGCTTCGCTCGCAGATCGCCCGTATCGAGACGGCGCTCCCGGAGGCGCCTCCGGCCGACCGGCGTCAGGCAGCGATTGGAAGCTGGGCCGCGATGATCGGCGCGGTTATACTCGCCCGCGCCATTGATGACCCCGCTCTTTCAGACGAAATTCTCGAGCAGACCCGGGCCTGGATCGAGGCGGGGATCGAGGAGGGGGCAGCCCTGTAATTCCGAGGCCCACGAGTGGAGTTGGATCGCATCTTCGGCTAGCGGCACGCCACCCACCAATTCGACGTGGACTTCGAAGCGTGCGTTACGAAGGTAGCCTTTGCGTCAATTTCGCCCTCGGCAACATGGGGCGATACGTCAGCAGCTCGATTGACGTCCCCAATAGCTGACGGACAGTCACCGGCCCCAAGCCGGTCATTCGTCATAGCGGCTGTGAGCCGGCGGCTTTTACTCATGGGATCGGCGGGCCCGCGGCGGTCAGCTTGCCGGGATGAAACGCAGCGTGCCGGCCCGGCGCGTCGGCTTTCCGGTGTCGCTGGTGTGGTTGATGCCGTCCATGACCGGCACCTCGGGAAAATCGAACGGGCTTATGCCGTCGAGGCAGGCGACGTTGACGGCGTACAGGCGCTGGTCGGAGCGGCGCTGATGGTGGGTGTAGATTCCGCAGCGCGAACAGAAGAAGTGCTGCGCGGCGCCGGTGTGGAAACGGTAGCTGGTCAGCATCTCCGCGCCCTGCAAAATGTCGATCCCACCCATTTCAGCCATCACCACCACCGCGCCGCGCATGCGGCAATAGGAGCAGGTGCAGCGCCGGATCGAGTTGAAGCCCTCGCTGAGCGCCAGGGTGAAGCGCACCGCCCCACAATGGCACTGGCCAGATCGCGTGTTCATGTCGCTCGCCATGTCGTTCCTTGTCGATGTCTCACGCGGCGCCGGCCTGCGTCGCGCGCTCACCGCCTTGCCAGCTTCGGCCCGAGGGCGAGGGCGAGCGGCAGGTTGACGAGTGCGGCGACGGCGGTTCCCAGCGTCGCGATGACGGGGCCGGCCTGATCGCCTATCGCGCCGAACAGCAGCGGCGACAAGGCCCCCGAGCCGATGACGCCCGTATAGAAGATGGCGAAGGCCCGCTCGGTCCGATCCGCCGGTGCCAGTTCGGGCACGGTGCCGTACAGCACCGAGGACGTGCCGTTCAGCGTCAGCCCGAGCAGTGGCAGGAGCACCAGCAGCGGCCCAAGCGGCAGGAAGGCGGCAAGCGCGATCATCAGCGCCGTGAGCCCCTCGGTACACAGGGTGACTCCGACAATGCCCCAGCGCTGGGCGAGCCAGCCGCAGGCCAGCTTGCCCGCCGCACCGCCCAGGAAGACCAGCGCCAGCGCCGTGCCGATGAGCGGCTGCGAGGCCCCCTTCAACTGCAGCAGGAAGGGCAGGAAGGTGAGGAAGCCCATGCGCACGCCGGTGTCGATCACCCCGATGGACAGCAGCAGCGGGAAGCCGCTTCCGCCGCGCGGCGGCGCGGAACGCTGGGCGGGAGGCGGCGGGGCGGGCGCGATCTTCGGCATGGAGACGGCGATGAGGCCGGCGACCGCGATCCCCGCCAGCGCCAGCAGCCAGAGCGAGGGGCGCCATGGCGCGAAGGACAGGCCAAAGGCAAGCGCCGCCGGAATGATCGCCTTGCCGAGGTCGCCGCTGAAATTATAGGTGCCGAGCGGCCCGCGCGCCGCCGATCCATAGGCGCGCGATACCGCGCTGGAGGCGATGGGATGCTGGACGCTGGAGCCGGCCCCGGCGAGGAACAGCGCCGCGCAGAGCCCCAGCGCGCCGCCGCTGAAGCCGGCCAGCCCATAGCCGGCCGCGGCGATCAACGTGCCGAGGATCAGCACCGCGCGCCCGCCCATATGATCGGCGAGCCAGCTCGCCGGCACCTGCAGCGCGGCCATGGCCCCGGCATAGAGCCCGCGCAGCAGCGCCAGCGCGACATAGTCGAGCCCGAACTCGGCCCGCCAGACCGGAAGCAGCACATAGATCGCGTCGGTGTAGCCATCATGCAGCGCGTGGGCGAGGCCGGAGAGCACCAGCGTGCGCCGGCGCGTGTCCGGCGGGCAGGACGGCGCCGGCGACGCGGCGGATCGGGACAGGAAGGATGCTTTTGTCACTTCATCGATATGCGACGGCTGGACGGCGGGCCGCAAACGACTAATTTCACCGCATGACGTCAGATAAACTCACATGACCGCCCCCTCGAAAGAACGCCCATTGCCGCCGCTCAACGCCGTGCGGGCGTTCGAGGCGGCGGCGCGCCGGTTGAGCTTCAAGGACGCTGCGGCGGAACTCGGCGTCACCCATGGCGCGGTCAGCCGGCAGATAAGGCTGCTGGAGGAATGGCTCGGCCCGCCGGCGCTGTTTCGCCGTCTGAGCCACGGCGTCGCCCTCACGGCTGAGGGCCGGGCGCTGCTCGCCGATATCCAGCCCGCGCTGGAGCGCATCGCGCGAGCGGCCTCGGCCCATGGCAGCAGGCCCAGCGGCACGGTGGTGCTGAAGGTAAACGCGCTCGCCACCTTCAGCCTGCGCTGGCTGGTACCGAAGCTCGGCCGGCTGCGCGAGGCGCATCCCGACATCGCCATCGACCTCACGACCGGCAGCGAGCCGGTGGACGGGCTGGCCGGCGAGTACGACCTGATCATTCGCGGCGGGCCGGATGCCTTTAACGGCTTCGAGGCCCGCCTGCTGTTGCCGGAGCGGCGGCTGCCCGCCTGCAGCCCGTCGCTGTTGCACCGCCAGCCGCTGGACGAGGTGGGCGACCTGGCGCGGCACACGCTTTTGCAGGTCGCCAGCATGCCCCGGCTGTGGCGCGACTGGTTGGCGAAGGCCGGGCATGGCGCGCTCGAACCGGCGGCGACGCTGATGCTCGACCATTTCTACCTCTCGATCCAGGCGGCGGTAGACGGGCTCGGCGTGGCAATGGCGCCGTCCACCCTGATCGAGGATGATCTGCGAGCTGGGCGGCTGGTGACGCCCTTTCCGCAGATCTCGCTGCCGTCGCGCGGCTATTTCGCCTACACCCCGGTCGACTCGCCGCTGCGCACCGCCAGCGAAAGGGTCTGCGCGTGGATCGAGGCGGTGCCCGCACATTAGTGGCGGTGCTGGCTAGCGGCGACCGACAATGGGAGGCGTAGTCTCTATCCCCACCGCACCTCCGGCCGCCTTCGGGCACAGGTCTACCGGCACGGAGAGACGCACGGTGGAGGCCGAGAGCGTTGCGCGTGAGCTGTCAAAGGTCAGCCCCAGGAATGGCGATAGCCGCTTGGTCGACAGGCCCAGAGGGCGCTCAACGGTCGATCTGGGGTGCAGCAATTTAAAAATGTGGGGCGGCTAACAGGCCTCGTCCCGAAACTTGTTCGAAATCAAAGATTTAAGCTAAATAACTGGCGGGCCGCGAGCGACCAAGAAGAGAACTATGTGTTCGCTATAGCCCTATGATGCCTGATGACCCACTGGATCCGTTGGCGATGTCCGCTGTCGGAAACTTCGCCGCGTTTCTGGCTGATGAGGCTGCTGAGTTTGTGGTCCCCACTCAAGCGAGGCGAGACCTACCCACTACGACTGCAATATGCGACTAACGTACGATCTCGAACGTTGGTGGCGACGACAGTGAAGCTCATTTGCAATTTGAGACGGAAGTTCGACGCATTCATCGGAGTCGAAGACGGCAGGCAAAGCACGCCAGGCCTTTTCTATCTATTTTTGTTCGCCGCCGGACTTACCATCATTGTGTTCGCTGTAGCCATATTAGGGCGTGGCAGCGCCCAGGAGATGGGTCCGTTCGGCGACTTCATAGGCGGCACCCTCAATCCGCTCCTGACGTTCCTTACCTTCATGGGGCTACTGGTCACCATCGTGCTACAGCAGACGGAACTGCGGGATACGCGGGCCGAGCTGGAACGTTCTGCAACCGCCTTAGAGAAGCAGATCCATGCCACCGACCGACAAAACTTCGAATCCACGTTCTTCCAGATGCTTACGCTGCACAATACCATCGTGAACTCGATCGACCTTTTCTACAGTGGTCGGAAGCGCGCACCAGGGATTAGCACTCCCAAGGGGGCGCGAGATACGAAAGGCCGCGACTGTTTCAGCCAATTTTTTGAGAACTTCAAAGAAGAATACGTCAAAACAGCAGGCCATCCGGATCGCGAACGTCTCCAATTGGCTTACGATGCATTCTGGCAGCGCCGACAGCAGGATTTGGCGCACTACTATCGATACTTATACAATGTTCTACGGTTTGTACATGAAGCGAAAGGGATCGAGGACCGCGGACCATACGTTAAGCTATTGCGAGCGCAGCTCTCCGACTTCGAACTTATTATGCTATTCTATACGGCGCTAAACAAACATGGAATAAATTACTGGAGTTATATCCATGAGTATCAGCTGTTTGACAATCTCCCTGTAGGAATGTTGATCGATCCGATTCACGAGACGTACTATTCTCCGCGGTCCTTCGGCGCGCCAAAGCGACGGCCGCCCGCTGAATGGCCACCCGCGAAGCTGGCTGAGCAATCCGACGCCCGTCAGGGCGGCTAAGGTTTCCGGAGCTTCGCTAGCACAACCTAGCAAACCGACTGCTCTCCAAGCCAGCATGCATCAGCGCCAATCCGGGGGCATTGGCGGGGCGCAAGGACAAAAGGAGAGCTATGTGTGATGTCTGTCCGCGTCAGCCTCTATCGCTACTATGCTTTGGGCATGAGATCCATGTCCACCTGAACACGAGCGATCTTGCGGCGCTGAAAGTTTGGAACCAGCGCCTTCCATTGTTCATAGCGTCGCCAACTCACGCTTCGCGTGCCGTCCCGGCAAGGGTGAGGAGTGTTCCTTTCGGCTTTCGGTCGTAGGTAGAGCGACCTTCTAGCATCTGAACAAAAGCGTCATTTCGATTACTCGCCCTGTCAACAAGTCTATCAAATGCAATTACTTCTAGCATTAGGTTTAGTGCGGAGTAATATCTATAAGCCATCTGTCCGCCATAATTTGTAATAGTAAAGTCTTCCATCTCCAAGTACGCCTTGAGACTATCGTTCCAATCCGCCAAAACATATCCGCGAACCATCATGTCCTGAGGAATAATTATCTCTCTTCCTCCAGAGGTATTAATTTTCCCCTTTTTCCGGATGTCCAAGATCTGTTTTTTCAGCTGGTCAACAGGATCATTCGTTAGGCTATCGCTATCGGCCGCGTACCCCTTCTTCTGCGGGCGCTTCATCTCAACGACCATCAGTTCGTTCTGATTGTTTATAAGGAGGTCATGCGCATACTGGCCCCTAGCCCGATAGCTGCCATCCGGCGTGCGATCGCTCGAAATGTATTGTGCGTAAGCGAGATCGTCATCGAGAATCCAGAGGTTGTGAGAGCTATAATCGACCTCTTCACTGTCCTTGTAGCGAGGATAGATCAGCTCGTGAACCTTGTCCTCTGTTGCGAGCCCGTCCGCCTGCTTCTTTAATAACTCACGAAATATCTGAATTACGTGATTTCGGTAGGACACGTATACGGCCAATGCCTCTTTTGCATCTTCTGGAATTTTTGTCTTAACGATGTGAACCAATTGATCGACACTTACGGTATGATCAATTTTTGTAAAGTCGAATTTCTTTCGGAATCTCTCAACAAATAAATCCTGGGCCAACTGCTCCCGCGTCTCGGTGATCGAGCGCTTTTGCACAAAGTCGGCAGCAGACTTATCACCCAGCCCGCGACGAAGAAGAGGATCAATTGCAATCAGGTGCTCAACCTCGGCGACCATCTTGGCTCGGCGCTCGGCCGTGTAAGCCTCCTCAATATCGAGGATATGCTGCTTTGCTATCGCAATAAGATGATCTTTGATGGATTTTCTCCTACCCGCATGATCTATCTTTCCATGTAGATTGGTAATTCTATCTCGAGACTGAGATGACACGAAGAAATCGCTTGAGACGGCAACTAGATAATAATACCGCCGAACGGCACCGTCTATCTCTTCAGAAAACGGCTTGTCATTCAATCCAGATGAAATATTTTCAAGATCGCTTGCCGCGCGATTGTTTGCATAGAAATATAGTCTGTGCTTCTTGGCTTTATCTTCGCCAACTCTAAAATAATCAAATCTAAATTCACGTTCAACGTGTCCAATATCCAATTTATCAATCTTAGAGCCACCCGTTGAGAGAGATTTGTAAAAATAATCGTGAAGATTTAGCTTTTCGCTCTGAACGGTTAGGGAGAAGTGTTTTGGAATCTTCTTTTGAATAAATTCAATTAGAAAATGATCAAGGAGCGCCGTAGCAATAGTATCTAGAGCAGATCCATCAAAATACTGATCGCCATCCAAATTAAAGAATACCCGTGAAGTCGACTGAGGTGACTTCATCAGCACAGTCAAGCCTGTTTCGAAACGATGCTTTCCAATCGTAGCGTCGGGGCTCACCTCGATGAGGTTGTCCTCAACTGCGAACGGCTCGTACCTGTAGGAATGGCCGGACGTGCCGCCTACCGCGTCAAACTGGCTTGAGGAGTAGTAAACTTCGTCAAATATCCTGAATGCGATGAATCTGCCGAACCCCTTGCCGCCACGTTCGTATTTGTTGCCGGTTAGAGGGGTAAGGAACGCTGTTAAATTTTTCTGATCGAACCCAACGCCGTTATCGATGATCTGGATCTCACAGCCTTCCGCATTCAACTCGATCTCAATGCGCCCGTTCGTCTCGACCTCGTCACCCCAACGTTCTTCGATGGAATGGATGGAGTTGGACACAGCCTCATAGAGAGGGAACAGAAACCCCTGAAGGCCATCCGGTAGGGTCGCCCGCTTCACCTCAGTTTCGAGGTCAATTATCCTGTGCTTCACATCTGACCTCGATACGCCGGCATGCTCACCGTTAATGGAATAGCGAACGTCACCACACCGCAGCACCGCTCTGCACGTCTGTCCCTGTCACTAACATTTGCTATCAGGATGAAGCGTTGGAGGGAAGTTGGGAGCGCAGGCACCTAGCCAGCCCGGTGCCATTTAGCGGCGACGCATCTCCGGCGGGCCGAGGTCGCTGTTCGACCGCTCTCCCCGGGTGATTTCGACCGCATCGTCGCGCGCGGCCTCGATGACCGCGCGCCACTGCTTCCGCGCACGGATACGGCTGTGCCTCAGAACGGATTCAGCGAAGAACAGGCTCCCTTTGTGTTTGAGGAGAGTCGGGAACGCGTCAGCTATCTTTCGTCGCGGATCGTGCGGGATCGCGTCTTCCGACGCATCGTTCTACGCGCCTATGATGAGCGCTGCGCCATCAGCGGCTTGAAACTCATCAATGGCGGCGGGCGGGCCGAGGTCGCGGCTGCGCATATTCAGCCGGTTCAGGCGAACGGTCCGGATATCGTCAGCAATGGATTGGCTTTGTCAGGTACGGCGCACTGGATGTTCGACCGGGGGCTGATCAGTCTGACGGACGATCTCGACGTGCTGATCTCCCGGCACGCCAACGATCCCGATGGCGTGCGCGCCTTCATCAATCGGAGAGGACGCGCAATTGCCCCGCAACGGGCGTTCGAGCGTCCGCATCCGCACTTCCTGCGTTGGCATCGGGAGCACTGCTTCAAGCAGTGAGGCCGACTCCATCGTGACGCTGCAACTGCAGCAAGCCCCCGACATCCCTGCGGATGCGCCGCAGCTCTGGCCACGGGAAATGCCGCCCCTCGGCGCCATCCGCGCCGACGGCAAGCAGCACGTCGAGCTTCGTGGAGAGGCCGCGCAGAGACGTGGCTTCCGCTGCAAGAACTCCCTTCATCAGGCGCTCTTCTTCGTCGGAAGCCGCCTCCTCTTGCTGTCGAGCGACGGAGTAGCCGATGGCGCGATCCGCGTCGTCCCAGCGTTGTTGATGTTTGCGCAGCGCGGCCGCAACTTCATCGCGCCGAGTGCTCAGCGACGGCACATCGGCCGCAAGCTCATCGAACTGTCGCAGTGAGCTGATGCGAATCGCAGACGGCAGCTCGGCTGCAACAAGGACCGCCTGCGGAAATCCGATCGTCCGCGCGAGTTCGGACTCCAAACGCTGCTGTTTCCGACACAGGGCGAGCGTGCGCCGATGAGCGGCGCTCCACGCTTCCCACGCGAGAACGGCCGCATCAGTTGCGCCACCATCTAGCGGCGCGGATGCAGTCGAACGGTTGAAAGAGGTTCCACCGACCGTCAGCAGGGCGGCAGACAGAACGTCCCTCCGGGATGGCCGGGACAGACTCGTGGTAATCTCAGAATCAGCCATGATCCGAGCTCCAATCAGCTTGGTTGTGGTCAGGCCGGGATGGGTGTTCGCGCACTCACCCCGGCCGCTATACGTGCAATGCACGTGCATGACTCTGCCTCGAACTACGCCGGATCGCAAGCAATAAGGCCGATGACGAAACAGCCCTTCACTACCCGCATTGATGCTGACGTACTCGCGCTGGCGCGCCAGCTCGCTGACGCCGAGCGGCGATCGATTACGGCTTTGATTGAAGTTGCCTTGCTCGAATATGCCGAGCGTCGCGGCATCTCAGTCGCCGAAACATCGCAAGAGGTCGCCCAGCCTAAGCGCGGCAAATGATACCGAGATCGGCGACTTCCACGATCAACCGATAGCACGTCCAGCTTCCGTTCATTGCTGCTCATGCGCACAAAAACTGCGACCTCTGTGCAGATCGGCGGCAGTTTCTCTGCAAGTTTTCTGCACGGCGATGCACATCCATTGACATCACCAGTGCAGACTCGACGCCGGTTGGGCTGCCGCTTGGACGGCTTTTGCCCGCGAATCCGCCGCTTCGCCGATCTCGCGTCCGACAGCGCTCGTGGTAGCCTCGGTGCCCGCAGCGTGTCAGCGGCTCCCGCTGGCCAAAACGTGGCCTTCTCGGTCAGAACTTGGTAGTATATTCGGCCGGTATTTTCTGAATTAGCTGGCAGGCAGTGAAGAAGAAGAAATTGAGCGCAAGATAAAGCGATCTGTCGATCGCAATGTCTGGCGACATTGTCCGGTTGTCTGCACATTGGTTTTGGCAGATTGAGGCACCGTGCGGAGCCCAAATCTTAGGGTGCTGAGGGATGGGTCGGCTGACGTAACGTCCTGATCTGGCTTGGAGTTGTTGGCCGAGACCGCAATGTGCGCTCCGCCCTTTGCACGCTGAGACAAGTCTTTGAGCGCCAATCTGCGACCCCGCCGTTTCTACGCTTGATACTCTGGGGCGACGCCGTTCATCGTGCCTGCATGTCACAGGAAGACAGGGACACGTTCCGAGTACGCCCAGGCCGGATCCGTCAGCGCGGCACGCGACAGAGCAGCCTTGCGGCGCTGCCGTTCCGGCGCCAAGTTGAGATCGCGGTGCGCGAGGCCGGCGGCTGGTCGGGCCGGAAGGAAAGCGGGCGCTACAACGCCCGCGGCCGCGGTGTCCGGGCGGTAAGCGCGCTGTCCGGTGTTGACCGCGGCTGGAAGGTCGATGCGGGTGGGCGGTTCCGTTCTCGCCGCGTGGTGGTGAAGGCGCGAGTGGTGAAGCTCGGCGTCGTGCGGGGCCGCGGAGGTCGCAAGACGGTCGGTGCTTCCGCCAAGGCGGTCGATGCACATCTGCGCTATCTCCAGCGCGACGGTGTGACGCCCGACCGGCAGAAGGGACGCTGCTATTCGGCATTCGAGGATGAGGCCGATGGCAAGGTCTTCCTGGAGCGCGGTCGCGAGGACCGTCACCAGTTCCGCTTCATTGTCGCACCAGAAGATGGATTGCAGCTCGGCGACCTCAAAGGCTTCACCCGCGAGCTGATGGGGCAGATGGAAAGCGATCTCGGAACCAAGCTCGACTGGATTGCCGTCGATCATCACAACACCGGCCATACCCACACCCACGTGCTGGTGCGAGGCGTCACCGATGAGGGACGTACCCTTGACCTGAGACCCATTTCTCCTCCGGCTTAAGAGAGAGTCCGAGGGTTGATTTGTGGCCTCATGCGGCCTCGGTTTCCAGTGCGATTGTTGCCGCGAACTCGGCAGGGGATCGATTGCCGAGAGCTGAATGGGGACGGTTCACATTGTAGTCCTCCTTCCATGAGGCGATAGCGGCGCGAGCCTGGGGCAGGTGCGAGAACAGTGTCTCGTTCAAACATTCGTCCCGGAAGCGGCCGTTGAAGCTCTCGACGAAGCCGTTCTGCGTGGGCTTGCCGGGCGCGATGTAATGCCATTCGACGCCGGTCTGCTGGCACCATTTGAGCACCGCCATCGAGGTTAGTTCAGTGCCATTGTCCGACACGATGGTTGAAGGCTTGCCCCGAACAGCCATGATCTCGTCCAGCTCGCGCGTCACTCGAAGGCCGGAGAGCGAGGTGTCGACGACCAGTGCCAGGCACTCCCGGCTGAAGTCGTCGACAACGGCCAGCACCCGGAAGCGGCGGCCGTCCGTGAAGGCGTCCGACACGAAATCGAGACTCCAGCGAAGGTTGACCCGATCCGGCACCAGCATAGGCCGTCTTGTGCCAAGCGCCCGTTTGCGACCACCTCGCCGACGCACCTGGAGCTTTTCCTCTCGATACAGCCGGCGCAGCTTCTTCTGGTTCATCACGATGCCCTGACGCCGCAGCATGACGTGGATCCGTCGGTAGCCGAAGCGGCGGCGCTCGCCGGCCACGGCTTTCATGGCGTCGCGCAGGGCCGCATCGTCAGGACGGACGCTTCGATAGCGCATACTGGTGCGATCGAAGCTCAATGCCTTGCACGCCCGACGCTGGCTCACCCCGTGCTCGGCACAGGCATGGGCCACGGCTTTACGCCTCACATCGAGCGTCACCATTTTTTTGAGGCGACATCCTTCAGGATAGCGTTGTCCAGCATCTGCTCGGCGAGCAGCTTCTTCAGGCGGGCGTTCTCATCCTCAAGCGCCTTCAGCCGGCGGGCATCCGACACGTCCATGCCGCCATACTTTGCCTTGAACTTGTAGAAGGTCGCCGAGGAGATGCCGTGCTTGCGGCACACGTCAGCGGTCTTCGCCCCCGCCTCCTGCTCCTTCAGCATGCCGATGATCTGCTCTTCCGTGAACCGTGAGGCTCGCATCGTCCGTCTCCGTGATCGACGGACTCTACTCAAATCTGGAGGAGGATCGGGGTCTCAGGTCAGCGACGGAAAGGCAGAATTTGCTAAGCCGGCCAATCTGTTCCCGTACGAGCTTAACCGCTATTGCAAATTCATGGGGTATTTGGCCCCCAACCTTGTAGTTTGCCCGACCGTAAACAGCAGGGGAACTGGCTGGGTCGAGGATAATATCGTCCTTGACTTCAACGGGAGCGGGACCGACGACTTTATCTGGTCGCAGTCATATCGTGGAAACTGCGAGGGCCTAACTCAATGCCCGCATCTACGAGGTGGGTCAGATGTCTACAGCATTGACCACACCAAGCCCACGAACAAGCTGAGCATAAAATCGGTCACCATTCCAACGCCGTGGTATCAGTTCAGTCTCAGGGATCCCGTTCCGTATAAACACAATATCGTCGTCGGCGACTTCAACGGCGATGGCGGCGAAGACATATTTATGACGAGTGATGCCGTCGGCGTTACAACGGGGTCCGCCATTCGGCTGTTCAGCTATAATGGGTCTGCCTTGAGCGGACGAACCGTTACAATCGCCGGTCTGTCCACATTGCCGGCGAGTTCGTTTCCTTCACCGTCATTTGCTGCGCCAGACATTGACGGCGATGGCCGGTCGGAACTCGCGCTCGGCACGAAACTCTATAACTTGAACGCGGCGGGCGGGAACTTCGCTCCCAGAGCAACGATCCAGAAGGCCACGTATTCTGCCGATTTCAATGGCGATGGGAAGTCGGATCGCATTGCGATGGGTGCCGGCGGCGGCACAGCCCTTTCTATTGCGTACTCAAACGGCGCGACGTTCGACCCCCCCGTAGACGTTGTCAGTCTCAACTACGATTCACCTCGTATCACCCTTGGGGACTTCGATGGCGACGGCCGGGCCGATATCGCTTTCCAGCCCAGGAGCCAGACCTATTCGAACCTCACCACCCGCGTTTATCTTTCGCGTGGGTCGCAGCCTTGGGAGCGGATCGATCTGCCTCCCATCTATGGAGCGGCCGACTTTAATGGCGACGGGCGGGCGGACATCATCAGGGCTGCCGCCACTCAAGTCTACAACTCGACGAGGGTGAACTATTCGCTCGACGGCCGGGTGTATCTGGCGACCTTTGGCGTGCCGGACCTCCTGACCTCCGTCACCACACCTTACGGCGCCATGACCAGCGTGACCTATGCGCCGTCCTCGGAATGGACGCGCAGCAATCGGCTGCCCTCGACCTACCAGACGGTGAAGGAAGTCTCGGTCTTCGACGGCCGGGCCACCACCTCGACGACAAAATACGCCTATGCCGGCGCGCTGTATGACTTTGCCGAGCGGCGCTTCCTCGGCTATCGCACCGCCACCATGACGCTGCCCTGCGAGAGCTGGGAGACGGCCTGCCCGACGCGTGAGTACACCTTCCGCCAGGATGTGGCGTCCGCCGGCAAGATCGAGCGGCTGGTCTACCGGGACGACAGCGGCGTCGTGTTGCGCGAGGATGGCGAGAGCTACGAGGACATCCGGCTGGACCTGCCGCCGTTCTTCTCCCGCAACACCGCCTCCGAGCGGGTGATGTGGGCCGGCGGCCAGTCCCGCACCGCCCGCACCGAGCGGGTCTTCGATGTCTACGGCAATGTGACGGCGCTGCAGGAGCGCGGCCTCGTCGGCGTGGCGCAGGACGATCGCTCGACGGTAAAGGCCTTCGCGCCGAACAGCACCGCCTACATCGTCGACAGGCCACGCGAGGAGCTGCGCTATGGCTCTGGGGGCACCTCGAGCACGCCGCTGGCGCGCAGCCTGGTGTTCTATGACGGGGCCACGGTGAACGCGACGCCGCCGGTGCGCGGCGACCCGACGAAGATGCGGCGCTGGCTCGGCCCGGCGGATAACTGGGTGGAGCGAACCGCCGAGTATGACAGCTACGGCAACCGCACCGCCGAGATCGACGAGGTCGGCAACCGCACCGAACATGTCTTCGATCCCGTCCATCACCTGCTGGAGGTCGAGACCAAGCAGCCGCCCTATTTTGACGGCGATACCCGCTTCCGCACCACCACCGCGTGGAACCCGACCTGCCGCACCGCGGCGGTCGAGACCGACATCAACCTGCAGCCGACCACCCGCTCCTATGACGCGCTGTGCCGGCTGACCCGACTGGTGCCGCCCGGCAATGACTTCCGGGGCTATGAGTACCGAGACATCGGCAATCCGGCGAGCCAGGGGATCATCGTCACCCGGCCCGGCGCAACGGCGGCGGGCGATGCCTGGACCGGCTACTTCTTCGACGGGCTCTCCCGCGCCTATCTGACCTCGTCGCGCGGGCCGGCGGCGAACCAGGCCATCGTGCTGCAGCGCAGCTTCACCACGCGCGGCGAGATCGCCACCCTCTCTCTGCCCTATTACCAGAACGAGACGCCGCAGTTCTCGAACATGACCTATGACGGCCTCGACCGTCAGACCCTCACCGTCCTGCCAGACGCGGCAACCATCACGCAGAGCTACGGCCTCAGCGCCGCGCCGCTCGGCCTTGTCAGCGCGACCACCACCGACCCCAACGGCAATGTCGCGGTGGTCCACACCGACGCCTTCGACAACAAGGTCCGCGAGGACCGCATGCTCGGCGGCTTCGCCGTCTCCACCAACTATGGCTGGGATGGGCTTAACCGGCTCGCCACCATCACCGATCCGATCGGGGCGCCGTGGTCCTATCAGTACGACACGCTGTCCCGCCGAACCGTCGCACAGGATCCCGATGCCGGGGCGTCGTCTTACAGCTATGACGCCGCCGGCCGAATGCTGTCCCGCACCGATGCACGCGCCACTGTGACCACCTTCACCTATGATCGGCTCTCGCGCGTCACCTCGCAGACGGTGGCGCCAAGCGGCGGGCCCTCCGAGGCCACAACGTCCACCTATGACGAGGCGCGCGCCGGCTTCTACAATGTCGGCAAGCTCACCACACAGACCAAGGCCAACATCTCCACCACCCGCACCGACTACGACATGGCCGGCCGGGCGGTACGCGAGCAATGGACGGTGCCGCCCTCAGGCACAGGGTCAGAGACCTTCACGCTGGAGACCCGCTATGACGAGGGCGGGCGCCTGCGCGGCAAGAGCTTTCCCAATGGCGACGTCGTCGGCACGCCGGCCAATCCGTGGACCTATAACGAGGCCGGCCGGCTGCTCACCGTCCCCGGCCATGTCAGCGCCTTCCTCTATGACGCCGCCGGCAAGACGACCTCGGCGACCTACGCCAATGGCGTGACCACCGCCTTCGCCTATTCGCTGCCGCGCGGCTGGCTCGACCAGGTCACCACGGCGAAGGCCGGTACCACGCTGTTCCAGGCGATCTATGCGCACGATGCCGGCGGGCGCATCACCTCGGTGGCCACGTCAGGCACCGCGCCGACCGTGCCGGGCGACAGCTGGACCTATAGCTATGACGACCTCGACCGGCTGATCACCGCGGACAATACCGACGACAGCCGCGACCAGAGCTTCACTTATGACAATGCCGGCCGCCTGACCTCAGCCACAGGGGTCGGCGCCTACACCTATCCCGCGCCGACCGCGCCTCGCCCGCATGCGCCGCTCACCATCGACGGCGCGGCGCTGAGCTGGGATGCCGGCGGCAACCTCACCAATGGGCGCGGACGCACCCTCGCCTGGGACGGCGAGAACCGTCCTGCCACCATCACGCTCGCCGGCGCCAGCGTGGCGATGACCTACGGCCCCGAGGGCGAGCGGCTAAAGAAGACCACCGCGACGGAGATCCCGCCGGGCTCGGCCTGCACATCCCCGGCGCCGCAGAAGGTGACGCTCACCGTTACCGGCGATATCGAGCGGGTGACCTCCTATTCGTGCGAGGGCACGCCTGCCGCCTGGACGGCGAAGACCTCCTGGCGGCTCGATGTCCACGCCGACACGCAGCTGGTGACGCCGGATGCCGGCGGCGCCACCGCGCCGGTGTTCCTGCATCGCGACCATCTCGCGAGCGTCAAGCTCACCACCGACGCCACCGGCTGCGTCGCCAGCCGCTCGGCCTATCGCCCCTATGGCGACCGGACGCAGGCGGAAGCCCCATCCGTCCCCGGCTGCTCGCCCGCCGCGCCCGCAGAGCCGCGCGGCTTCATCGGCGAGCGCCACGATCCGGAGACCGGCCTGCTCTATCTCCACGCCCGTTATTACGACCCGGTGATCGGGCGGTTCCTCTCCCCCGACACCCTAGACCCGATCGAGCCCGGCGTCGGCACCAACCGCTACGCCTATGCCGACAATGATCCGGTCAACAAGAGCGATCCGAACGGGCATCAAACCAGCGATAATGCTTCAGACCGCACTACAGGTGTAGGCAGCGAGGGCGAGGGAAAAGAGGGCGCCAACAACGCAAACGAAAACGCCGACTCCTCTAACTCAAACCAGACAGAAACTGAGCTCGACACGATAACGGTCGAGAAGGCGCGCAAAGCTAAATTGGGGGGGGCTTCCGGCAAAGGAACGACCCAACTCGCGATGATGGCGCGGCGCAATAAAAGTTTGCCTCCAGAGCTGGACAACTTCTCGGGCGGCGGTGGGCCTCCCTTGGTTAGTTCGCGAGGAGCCGGCCCGGTAAGCGGGAGGTGGGGCGGGCGATATTACAAAGGAGATGGAGGCGGATGGACAAATGCGTTGGAGCACATACTTTACCGACATGGGCCCAATACCGAAGCTACGGGAGTAAGTAAATTCGCGCCAAATACGACCACGAGGGACATAAAAAGCATGGTTGACGAGACATTAAGAGTTGGCAAATCCACTTTCACGGGTCGCGGAGGCTATACGATTGAACATGATTTCGGTCGAAATATCGGAATAAGAATAGATGGCACTCCTACAAATAATCTACGCGTTCATGTTAGAGATGGTGAAATCGATACAGCTTATCCATTTTAAATAAAGGAGATAAATGTGATTGACCTCTTTTTGTCTGTCTTTTTAAGAGAGGAGGTGACTCCATATGTAAAGAAGTTGCTTTGCTCTAAAATAAACAATAGAACAACCATGATAATCGATAAAATAGGACTAAATAAGTATGATATAACGATAGATTTTGAGAAAAATACCGTTCTAATAGAAGAAATAACGTTTATCGAATTCGCTGAAGTTCGAGAAATGTCTATTTCAGAATTCCTTGAAATGCTTAAGTGTTGATTGCGTTTTTTGTCCGACGTAGCCGACGAATAGGGGGGGGCTTATAATTGGACAAGATCGGCTGAGTGCGGTGATTATTGGCATTATTCTACCCAAACATCTAATCGATTCCCGCATCGGCATGAATGCCGCGAAAGCTCTGGCCGAGGTTTCCTCGCCCCATGCGCGGCGCGATGGTGGTGGAGTTCACCGCGCTGATCTCGGACTGCAGCTGACGGATCTTCGCAAGCGCTTGGTCGATCGAGGCGGCATCGATCGCCGGTGCCACGCGGGTGGCCGCGACGTCGTTCAGCGCGGCTTTCGCCTCGCCTGCGGTGCTCGTGAGCTCGCGTAGCGCGGCGCCGCCCTCGAAAGCATCTGAGCGATCCCGCGGAGAGCTGCGGCAGCATGGGCCTGTCGTAGGATGCGGGACGCACTCTGATGGCAGGGCCTTCCAATGCGCGCCGTCTTGGCAGGTTATGCCGTCTTAGGGAGATCATGTCGCCGGATAACAGGTGTTTTGCGGCAGGCCACGCGTCTCCCCATGTGGCCGTCACCGGCACCCTGCGGAAGTGGCCGACAATCCCTGCCGCATTGGCCAACTGGCCAGCAACGGCAGGCGAGGGTTATTCGGCAGTGATCGGCCAAAAGCCATCTTCTTTCGGCTGCGCGGAGCGGCTTGATCGCTGGGCTCCCTCCGGCTGTCGTCGCGCATCGACCGAGTGGCAACTAGGGATCTGGGGGGCAACGCCCTCGCAGGACCGAGCGTTGCAGAGACCGCGGGAGTTCCGCGGCTGCACCCAAGGGACAAAATCCCAGGGGAGGAGACGTCGAGATCAACCGGCGCACGGTGCGCCCAAGGGGATCTCAATGACACTCGCCTCGCTGCTTCTCGTCATCCTCGCCTCCTTCATCCACGCCGCGTGGAACCTGCTCGCCAAGCGCGCGGCCTCGGTCGGGCCGGCGTTCGTCTTCGCCTATAATCTGGCCGCTCTCCAAACTGGCGCCTCGCTCACTCTGGTCGCGCCGATGCGCGAGATGTCGATGATGGTGGGCGCACTGATGGGGATGTTGATCCTCAAGGAGGCGGTGGGGCCGTGGCGGCTGGCAGGATGCGGCGTCCTCATCGCGGGCGTCATTGTGCTTGTAGCAGCATGAGTTACGGTGCGAGCCAAGGCAGGACGATGCCGCTGATTATGCGGCGGTCGATATGCGGCTTGTCGCGCGTATCCGTCGACAAATGCGGCGCTGTCCGACGCAACACTCCGTGAGTGGCTCAGCCTCCGCTCCCGCCACTAAGGGCAAATACAACCGCCAGCGCAAACTCTGAATAGCAATTGAGGGGGCAGCATTTTACGCGACCCGCAATGCGGTTGTCACTATCCCGACCCGGTTGTCCTGTTCGGCCGCCCTAGTTTGCGTTCCGAATTAACCAACCGATTCTCGGTTCAGGCCGTGCGCTGCGCGAGATAGGCGTGGATCTGCGACACGACAGCCGCCCCCTCGCCCACGGCCGCCGCGACACGCTTGGTGGAGCCGGCGCGCACGTCGCCAATGGCGAACACGCCGGGCCGGCTGGTCTCCAGCGGCAGGATCGGCGTCCCGGCCGCGCCGCCGGCGTCTGGTCCCGTCAGGATGAAACCCTGAGGATCGACCGCGACGGACCCGTCGAGCCATACCGAATTGGGATCCGCGCCGATGAACAGGAAAAGGTGCTTCACCGGCAGCCGCAATGTCTCTCCCGTATCGCGGTTGCGGCAAGTCACCGCCGTCAGTCCCTGCGTGCGGTCGCCTTCCAGCGTATCGATCTCGGTACGGGTATGGATCTCGACATTGGGAAGCGCGGCGATGCGATCGATGAGATAGCGCGACATCGAGGCTTCGAGCCCCCCAGCGCGAATGATGAGATGCAGGCGCTCCACCTTCGGGGCGAGGAAAGCAACAGCCTGCCCCGCCGAATTGCCGCCGCCGACCAGCACCACTTCCTGGCCACCGCAGAGCTTGGCTTCGACGGGCGAGGCCCAGTAGGCGACGCCGGCGCCCTCGAATTCCGACAGGTTCGCGATGTCCGGGCGCCGGTAGCGCGCGCCGGTGGCGATCACCACCACCCGCGCGCGGACCGTCCCATGATTGGAAAGATGCAGCCGATGGGATTGGTCCTCGCCCACCTCTCCGTCGAGATGCGCAGCCGCCAGCGGGATGGCGAGTTCCGCTCCGAATTTCTGTGCCTGGTGATAGGCGCGCGCGGCCAGCGCCAAGCCCGATATGCCGGTGGGAAAGCCAAGGTAATTCTCGATCCGGGCGGAGGCTCCCGCCTGTCCGCCCATGGCACGCTGGTCCAGCACCAGCACCGAGAGGCCTTCCGACGCCGCATAGACGGCGGTGGCGAGGCCGGCCGGGCCGGCCCCGACAATGGCCACGTCATAGAGGGTATCGGGCTTCAGTTCGGGAAGCATGCCCAGGCAGGTGGCGACCTCGGCGATGGACGGGCGCTTGAGCACCGTGCCGGTCGGGCACACCAGCAGCGGCAGTTCATCCGGCAGAATGCCCAGCCGCTCGACGACGGCGCGGCCTTCATCGCTCGTGGTGGAATCGAGAGCGGTGAAGGGGTAGCCGTTTCGCGTCAGCAGACCTTCGATCATGACGCGGTTGGTCTCGCCCTGCCGGCCGATCAGCACCGAGCCGGCGGTGTCGCCCTCCAGCAGGCCAACGCGGCGCAGGATCAGCGCGCGCATCAAAACCTCTCCCACCTCAGCCGAGCCGATGGCGAGGGCGCGAAGATGGGCGGCGTCGAGAGGTAACGCCCGGCAACCCTCCGGGCCAGCGGTGGCGGCAGCCAGAGAGGGGCGCCCGGCCAGCTGGCTGATCTCGCCTGTGAACTGGCCGGCCGCCTGCACGACGATCGGCTTTTCATGGCCGAGCCCATCGCGACGCACGACCACGATCGAACCTTGCACGATCAGCCAGGTGGGCACCCCCACATCGCCGACATTGAACAGCGGCGCGCCGGGCTCGAACCGCCCTTCCGGCCCGCTGGCAAAGCGCATCATCGTTTCCATCTGCACCGTGTTGAGTACCGGAAACATCTGCTGCCTGCGCTCGTCGATGAGGCTCATGGCACGTACTCTCGCTGGATTTCGCTGGGCGGGCTCACGGCCTGCGGGTAAGGGCGGCCGACGTGGCAAGGGCGCCAACGCCGGCAGTCCGATGTGTCAACGTGGCAGGAGGTTCTGCTTGGCGAGGTCGATGACCTCGTCGCCGCGCCCGCTCATCACCGCGCGGATCATCCACAGGCCGAACCCCTTGGCCTGCTCGATGCCGATGGTTGGCGGCATGGAGAGCTCCTGCTTGGCGGTCACGACATCCAGCACTGCCGGGCCATCATGTGCCAGCATCTGCGCGACGGCGCCCGGCAGGTCGCCGGGGTCCTCGACCCGGACGCCGAGAATGCCCATGGCGCTGGCCATGGCCGCGAAATTCGGATTCTTCAGGTCGGTGCCGAGCCCGACAAAGCCCGCCGCCTTCATCTCAAGCGCGACGAAGCCGAGCACGCCATTGTTGAAGATCACGACCTTCACCGGCAGCCCCTCCTGCGTGAGGGTGATGAGATCACCCATCAGCATGGAGAACCCGCCATCGCCGGAGAGGGAGATGACCTGTCGCTTGGGCTGCGACGCCTGGATGCCGATCGCCTGCGGCATCGCATTGGCCATGGAGCCGTGCGCCAGCGAGCCCACGAGCCTGCGCTTGCCGTTCATCGCGAGATAGCGCGCCGCCCAGATCGTCGGCGTGCCGACATCGAAGGTGAAGGCGGCATCCTCGGCGGCGAGGTCGCTGACGACCTTGGCGAGATATTGAGGGTGGATCGGCTTGTTGCCGGGCGTCCCGACGGCCAGATCGTCCAGCCCCTTTCGCGAGCGCGTGTAGCGGGCGAGACTGTCGTCGAGATGGCGGCGGTCCGTCTTGGGGGTAAGAAGCGGCAGCAGCGCCGCCAGCGTCGCCCGCACATCGCCGACAATGCCGAGGTCGAGCTTGCAGCGCCGGCCGAGCTGGGCCGCCCGGATATCGACCTGCGCGATCTTTATGCCGGTCGGCAGGAACTGCTTGTAGGGAAAATCGGTGCCCAGCATCAGCAGCACATCGCAGGAATGCATCGCCTCATAGCCGGAGGCGAAGCCGATGAAACCGGTCATGCCGACATCGTAAGGGTTGTCGTACTCGACGCATTCCTTGCCGCCGAGCGCATGCGCGATGGGGCTTTTGAGCGCCTCGGCCAGCGCCATCAACTCAGGGTGGGCGCCGGCGCAGCCCCGTCCGCAGAACAGGGTCACACGACCTGCATCGTTCAGGAGATCGGCGAGCGCCTCGATCTGAGAGACCCCCGGCGTCACCACCGGGACCGGGGGCAGCAGCCCCGCCGCCGGTGAGACGCCGCGTTCCGGTGCGGCGCGCAGCGCCACATCGCCGGGGATGACGACGACAGCCACGCCGCGCTCGCCGACCGCCGCGCGGATCGCGTTTTCGAGCACATAGGGCATCTGCGAGGGATCGGACACCATCTCGCAATAGACGCTGCATTCGCGGAAAAGGTTCTGCGGGTGCGTTTCCTGGAAATAGCCGCCGCCGATTTCCGAGGAGGGAATCTGCGCGGCGATAGCCAGCACGGGGGTGCGGGTCCGCTGGGCATCGAACAGGCCATTGATCAGGTGCAGATTGCCCGGCCCGCACGAGCCGGCGCACACGGCGAGCTTGCCCGTCACCTGGGATTCCCCGGCTGCCGCGAAGGCCGCCGCTTCCTCGTGTCGGACATGCACCCATTTGATGGCGCTGTCCCGCAGGGCTTCCGTCATGCCGTTCAGGCTGTCGCCGACAACGCCATAAATGCGTTCGACGCCCGCCTGATCGAGCGTATCGATGATGAGTTCCGCGATGTTGCGTGACATTGGCCTGGTCTCACCCATGCGTTGGCGCTAGGCGCGCCAGGAAAAAGGGAATCTGCCTATCAGCCCTGCGAACAGAGGTGCGCGATGAGCCGAAGTGCGATCCAAGCTAGCGCGCAGTGGGAGGCGAACCAGACCGACAAACGTGTCGGCGGACCATACCTAGGGATCGTGCTGTGACGCTCAGTGGAGCCTGACCTGTGGCGTGTGGGCTGTTACGTCCTCAGAGCCTACGAAGCCAAGCAAAGCCTATCCGTTGGTAGGCAGAGCCGGGGTGGGCAATCTGAGCCTAGGTATAGGTGCGTCCTTCGGCACCAGAAGCGACGAAAATCCGCCCATGCCAGCACAGCTGCTTGCCTATGAAGCCCCTCGTCGATTTGTGCCGTTCGCTCAAAGGGACCGAGGGCTCTTAGCCGAACTCGTGCCCCTGCAAATCGTCATCGCGATGATGATGATGGCGTAAGGGCTGGACGGCAGAACTCAAAATCGCCGGCTCGCTGTATTTTATGCATCACCTGAGCGACTACGTGCGGCGGGTGATGCGATGGACGGGCGATCGGACCCGTCAGGCGGCAATCTCTTGACGATTTTTACTTGGTTAGCCTTAGGCGTGGTGGTATCGGCCGACGTCGCCATTGTTCGCTCTCCAGCGAATGCCGGCAGGTCGGGCTGCTCGGAGAGCAGCTGCCAGACGCGCTTGGCGCATTCGACGAGGTGGTCGCAGGAAGACGTGATGGCGGGGTCATTCATCCCGGAATTGATGGAGTTGCGGCGCAGGGCCGCCGCTTGAAGCATCATCCCGGTAAGCGCATTGGCAATTTGGCCGCGCTGATCGGCAGCCGCGCGTGAAAGAGCCTCTTCCACTTCGTCCCCCTTCCAATCGGTGGCGTCCTCACTGTGCAGGGCGGTTGTTTTGTCCACGATCGACGAGACCGGACATTCCGAGCGCGCCGTCAGACGCCATTGAGAAGGTTTCATGCCAATGGCCTTCAGGTATCCTGCGTTCCCAAAGAATGACGTAGCAGTGTCGCTCGGCGGCGCGTGTTAAAATTCGCAAATCCGCCTTCCCTGGCGAGCGGCTCAGAGGAAGCGCCGGCCTATTTGAAGGGGTGAGTCCGCGCCGCTTCGCTCGACAGCTCCTTGGCCTCCCGCACCACCACCTGATCGACCTCACTCGCGCAGCGACGGATCAGCGGCGAAAGCAACACATCGGCCTCCATGGCGCGTCCCTGCGTTCGCCACAGGCGGGCAAGGCTGACCGCCCCGAGCCAAACCTGCCTCCTCTGAAAGGAAGCCTTGAATCAGTCAAACAGCGATTTGGGAATCCCTTTTGTCAACAAAGCCTAGCTTGACGCTAGATGCCGACAGTCTGCTTCCGGCCCCAAACCGGCCATTCGTCCTCATTGCAGCGAACCCCTGCCTCCGCCGCCACGGAGCTGTCTTGTCGCTCGGCGCCTCACGCCTTCTTCGCCGGCGCCGTCCTAAGTTCATCGAGATAGTCCGCCCACACCTGCATCATGCGCACGCGCTCGTCCCAATATTCGGCGGCGTGGGTGTAGGCGCGGCGGATGGCGTTGGCGTCCCGATGCGGTAATCCAGCATCAATGCAGGCGAACAAGGTGGTCGGGCCGGCATGCAATCGACCACCTCGGCAAAGAGCGTAGCGAGCAATCGGCCAAGTGCCCTTCGGGCGAACGGCTCAACGGCTCAGCTGCGGTGCACGCCGAAATGCTCCCCTCCGAACTGCACTCACCCATGCCACGGGTATCGGCTGCGCAGTCGCCCCAACGGGAGAGCCGTGAGCCGAGAGGCTGCCTCCGCGAGCTTACCTTCGGCGTGCTGGCCTGCGCTCGAAGGTCACCACGCATGTCCGCTCTGGCTATTTGTCCATTCGGATGGCTTGGCGGGGAATGGGCCGATCGTTGCGGCCGGTCTGCTGGGTGCTTAACGTGCCGAAGCTGCCACTTCTTGCCGGAAAGCAAAGGGGTCTCAGAGAGTCTTATGGATGACCCATGGCGCTGGCGACTTCAGAAACCTCGCATTTAGGTCGGAAGGCAGGAGCTCCCCATGCGCGTTGGACGGTTCACAGCCCTGCTGTTCATTAGCTTCCTGACCGTGGGCGCCGCCTGCGCCCAGACGTGGGAAGAGGCCGATCCGGCCATGGCGGGCTGGTCCGTAGATCGGCTGGAGGCTGCCCGGCAGCAATCCGCGGCTCTAAAGCCGACTGCGCTGATGATCGTGCAGGACGGGCGGGTGATCGCCCGCTGGGGCGACACATCCCACAAGGTGAACGTCGCGTCCGTCCGCAAAAGCCTCCTCAGCGCGCTTTACGGCATTGCAGTCAGTGAGGGACGTATTGACCTGTCGGCGAGCCTTGCCGCGCTCGGCATTGACGACAATCCTCCCCGCCTCACGGACGAAGAGAAGACTGCCACCGTGCGCGATCTGCTGACGTCGCGGTCGGGCATCTATCACCCCGCTGCCCATGAGACGGCGGACATCAAGCGGAAGCGACCAAAGCGAGGAAGCCACCCACCCGGGTCGTTCTGGTTTTATAACAACTGGGATTTCAACGCTCTGGGGACAATCTACCGGCAGCAGACCGGCGAGGACATCTTCCAGAGCTTCGAGCGCCGCATTGCGGCACCCATCGGCATGGAGGATTTCTCGGTCAAGGACGGCCGCTACGCCCTGGAGAGGCTGTCCGAGCACCCTGCCTATCCGTTCCGGCTGAGCGCCCGCGATGCGGCCCGGTTCGGCCAGTTGTTCCTGAATGATGGGGTGTGGGGCAACGCGCAGGTCGTCCCGGCTTCATGGATCAGGGAATCGACCACGACCTATTCCTCGGCGAGGCGGATTCGGCAGGGCTATGGCTATTTGTGGTGGACGCTTCCGGAGGACACATGGGGAGAAAACGCCTTCTACGCGTCGGGCTATGGCGGCCAGATCATCGCCGTCGTGCCGGCCAAGCGGCTGGTGGTCGTGCAGACCGTTGATCTGAGCCAGAATCCGAAGGGCATCCGGACAAGCGCCTTCATCGACCTTTTGAAGGAGATCGCCTCCGCTTCACGGTAAGGGGTCGAACCGCAGCGCACGATCGGGCACCCGTAGGACCGGAAGAACGCGGCCCACGCGAGAGGGCGATCAATGGTCGGTCGGGGCGTGCAGCAATTCAAAAATGTGGGGTAAAATGAGGGTGACTGAGCTAATTCAGTCGAAAAACGCTTTATAAATCAATGCTTTAAGCTAAAAAACTGGCGGAGGGAGCGGGATTCGAACCCGCGATACGGTTTCCCGTATACACACTTTCCAGGCGTGCGCCTTCAACCACTCGGCCACCCCTCCGTCGCCCGGCCGTGGAGGCCGGAACCTTCGACCGGGGCGGGGCCAGCCCGCCGAACCGTCGAAGAGGCGCGGAATATAGCGAAGCGCGCCACTCTGGCAAGCCATCCGCGCCGATCCGTTCGAGCAATCGCGCGAGGCTGGGGAAAAGGCGGGCCGGTGCGGGCCTGTGCGCCGGTCAGTTCAGCGGCGCGCCGGTCGAGGTGATGGCGCAGGTCGCGGCGTCGGCCCGCGGGCCCATCAGGTTCACCCGGTCCTGGCCGGTCGCGCCGGCGACGATGTTGTAGATCGTGGTGCCGGCCGAGCCCGCCGGCTTTCCCCTCGCGGTGAACGCGCAGGAGACGCCCACCGAGCCTACCGTGGCGGCGGTGTTGTTGGCCACCGTTACCCCCATTACCGTCCCGACCTCATTGGTGAAGAGGTCGCCATGGCTGAGGACGAGGCCGGGGAATGTCGGGTCGGCCTGCTGCGCGCCGGCGGGGAGGGCGGTCCCCGTCAGCAACAGCGCGGCGAGGACGGGGAGAGATGATTTCCGGCTGTACGACATGAGCTCCCCGCGATCCGCTGCAGCGTCCGGGCCGTAGACCAGGCACGGGCCGCGCCGGCGCAGCCTAGTCGATGCGCGGTAAAAGTCGAGACAGCGGTTGGCGCGCGCGCCAGCCGAAAGGGCAGGGAAGGGGGACGGAAGGGGCTGGCGAGGGGGGACGGTTGGCAGGGCCCGCGCCAGTCATCGCAAGTCTTGCCCGCCCCCGTGCCGGGCTGGTGCGGCCGATGGGCTACCCCGGTGTCCTGGTGCCTTAATAGTGTGGCGCCGGGTGAACTATATCCACTGTCCCGCCGGCCCCCTGGGCCGGTTGCTCGGGGATTCGCGGTGTTTACCGGCGCATGGAAAGCGCAAGATCACGAGGGTATATTTCGCAGTATTCTGTTTCTGGAACATTTCTTTTTATTGAATACGAGAAGTCTCGCGCAACTAGACAAGGGGGCGCCCGGCGGTATAGTCCGGTGCGGAAGTGTCGCCACGGGAGAGTGGAATGGGTCCCAGCGTGTATCAGGCCGGTCGGCGTCGTGTTGCAGCCGGCTTGCTGGGTGTCGGGATGGCCTCCCTGCTGCTCGCGGCATGTTCGGAAGAGAACAAATATGTTGCTCCCCCGCCGCCGCAGGTCACGGTCGCCACGCCCGTGCAGCAGGAGGTGACGCGCTACCTCACGTTCACCGGCAACACGGCCTCCATCAATTCGGTCGATCTGGTCGCCCGCGTCGAGGGCTTCCTGATGTCGATCGACTACAAGGACGGCGCGGTGATGAAGAAGGGCGACCGGCTCTTCCTCATCCAGCAGAACACCTACCAGGCCAATCTCGACCAGGCGAAGGCGCAGCTCGCCTCCGCCCAGGCGCAGCTCACCAACAGCCAAGCGGAATATCAGCGCCAGTCGACGCTCGGCCAGCAGGATTTCTCCTCGCAGGCAACCGTGGACAAGGCGCGCGCCGCGCGGGACGAAGCCGCCGCCTCGGTGGATGTCGCCAAGGCCAATATCGAGGTCGCCACCATCAATCTCGGCTACACCACGGTGCTGGCGCCGTTCGACGGCATCGTCACCCGCCACCTTGCCGATGTCGGCCAGCTTGTCGGGCACACCGAGCCGACCAAGCTCGCCACCATCGTGCAGATGAACCCGATCTACGCCTATTTCAACATCAGCGAAAATCAGGTCCTGCGCATCAAGGACGCGCTGGCGGCGCAGGGCCGGACCATCGAGGAGGTCAAGCAGATCGAGATCGATCTCGGCCTGCAGAATGAGGGCGATGACTATCCCCACAAGGGCCGGCTCGATTATGTGGCGCCGGAGGTCGATCCCGCGACCGGCACGCTGCTGGTGCGCGGCGTGTTCGACAATCCCACGCTGCAGCTGCTGCCCGGCCTGTTCGTGCGGGTGCGCATTCCCGCCCAGAAAATCCCGAACGCCTTCCTGGTCGCCGATACGGCGATCGGCACGGCGCAGCAGGGCAAATATGTGCTGGTCGTCAACGCGGACGACGTGGTCGAGCAGAAGATCGTCACCGTCGGCCAGCAGATGGGGGCCTACCGGGTGATCGAAACCGGCCTGGCGGCCGGGGACCGCGTCGTCGTCGGCGGCATCCAGCGGGCGACGCCGGGCTCCAAGGTCGCCCCCATCGTGGGCAATGCGGATGGCAGCACGGGGGCGCCGCCGGCCGCCGCGGGCACCGACGCAGCCAAGACCGACGCAGCCAAGACCGACGCAGCCAAGACCGACACGACAAAGACCGACGCGGCGAAAACCGATACGGCACCTGCGGCCAAGCCGGCGAACTGAGCGCCCGGCGGCGGACCGCCGGCGCACCCCATGACGACGTACCGAATGCCGGCCAAAGACTTTGCGACTTCCGCCCCGGCCCGCCCGAACCGAAGGCCCGTGACATGATTTCCCGCTTCTTCATCGAACGGCCGGTTCTCGCCAACGTCCTCGCGCTGGTTTTCGTGCTGATCGGCGCCATCGCGCTCTACACCCTGCCGGTGTCGCAATATCCCAATGTGGTGCCGCCCACCGTCCAGGTGACGACGCTCTACCCCGGCGCCAGCGCCCGTACGCTGGTCGACACGGTGGCGCTGCCGATCGAGCAGCAGGTCAACGGCGTCGAGGGCATGCTCTACATGCAGTCGACCAGCGCCAGCGACGGCTCCTACACGCTGACCGTGACCTTCGCCATCGGCACCGACCCGGACATGGCGCAGGTGCTGGTGCAGAACCGGGTAGCCATCGCGCTCGCCTCGCTGCCGCAGGCGGTGCAGGTGCAGGGCGTCACCACGCAGAAGAAGTCCACCGCCATCCTGCAATTCGTGGCGCTGTATTCGCCGGATGGGCGCTATGACAGCCTGTTCCTCGCCAATTACGGCGTCATCAGCCTGCAGGACGAGATTGCCCGCCTCAACGGCGTCGGCAACGTCAATATTTTCGGCGCCGGCCAGTACGCGATGCGGGTCTGGCTCAACCCGGACGAGTTGCAGGCGCGCCAGCTGACGCCGCAGGACGTCGTCAGCGCCATCCAGCAGCAGAGCCAGGAAGTGGCGTCCGGCGTGGTCGGCATGCCGCCGGTGCCGAAGGGGCAGAACTTCCAGTTCACCCTGCTGATGGACGGCCGGCTCAACGATGCCGCCGACTATGAGAACATCATCGTCAAGGTCTCGAACGCCGATGGCGGCCGCATCACCCGCCTGCGCGATGTGGCGCGGGTCGAGCTCGGCGCGCAGACCTACAGCCAGACCTTCACCTTCAACGGCAAGGCCTCGGCCTCGCTCGGCATCTACCAGCTTCCCGACGCCAATTCGCTGCAGGTGGCGACGGAAGTGCGGGCCAAGATGGAGCAGCTCGCCAAGAGCTTCCCGCCCGGCCTCGCCTATTCCATCCCCTTCGACACCACGGTGTTCGTCAACGCCTCGGTGTCGGAGGTCTACAAGACGCTGTTCGAGGCCGGCATCCTCGTGCTCATCGTCATCCTGGTGTTCCTGCAGGACTGGCGCGCCATGCTGGTGCCGGCGACGACGGTGCCGGTCACCATCATCGGCACCTTCGCGGCGATGGCGGCGATGGGCTTCACGGTCAATCTGTCGACCTTGTTCGCCATCGTGCTGGCCATCGGCATCGTGGTCGACGACGCCATCGTCATCGTCGAAGGCGTCGCGCGCCACATCGAGCGCGGCCTGTCGGGCCGCGAGGCGGCCGAGAAGGCGATGGACGAACTGCTCGGGCCGATCATCGGCATCACGCTGGTGCTGATGGCGGTGTTCCTGCCGGCGGCATTCATGCCCGGCCTCACCGGCCAGATGTACAAGCAGTTCGCGCTGGTCATCGCCGCCACCGCCTTCATCTCAGCGATCAACGCCCTGACGCTGAAGCCGACGCAGTGCGCGCTGTGGCTGCGCAAGCCGGTGCCGGAGGATCAGCGCAACTTCTTCTATCGCGGCTTCAACAAGGTCTATAACCGGGCCGAGCACTGGTATGCCGGGCTCATCCACCACATGGTCAAGGCGAGCGCTGTCGTCGTCACCATCGGCCTGGTGCTGATCGGCCTTGCCATATGGGGCCTCACCCGGGTGCCCACGGGCTTCCTGCCGACCGAGGACCAGGGCTATGTGCTCATCGGCGCGCAGCTGCCCGACGCCGCCTCGCTCCAGCGCACCAACGAGGTGATGGCGCAGATCTCCGCTATTGCCCAGAAGACGCCGGGCGTGAAGGACGTCATCGCCATTTCCGGCGTCTCGGTGCTCGACAACAACGCCACCCTGCCCAATGCCGGCGTCGCCTATGTCATGCTCAATTCCTGGGACGAGCGCGACAAGGCCGGGCAGGGGCTGCTCTGGATCTATCAGACGCTGAGCAAGGAGCTGCAGCAGGTCGAGGGTGCGGTGCCCTTCGTGCTGGTGCCGCCGGCGATCCAGGGCGTGGGCAATGCCTCGGGCTTCACCATGATGGTGCAGCAGAGGGACGGCAGCTTCGACTTCCCCGAGCTGCAGGGGGTGACGCAGCAGATCGTCGCCAACGCCTCGACCCAGACGGCGCTGCAGCGCCTGTCCACCTCGTTCCGCGCCAACGTTCCCCAGCTGCTTTTGAAGATCGACCGCATCAAGGCCGAAACGCTGGGCGTGACGGTCGGCCAGGTGTTCTCGACCGTGCAGGGCTATGTCGGGTCGAGCTACGTCACCCAGTTCAACCAGTTCGGCCAGACCTTCCAAGCCTATATCCAGTCCGAGCCGGATTACCGCCGCACCCCGGAGGAAATCCTCAACCTGAAGATCCGTACCCCGGACGGCACCATGGTGCCGCTCGGCACGCTGGCGCAGGTGGAGCAGGCCTTCGGGCCCTCGCTGATCACGCTGTACAACCTCTACCCGGCCTCGACCATCCTCGGCGGGCCGGCGCAGGGCTTCTCCTCCGGCCAGGCGCTCGACATCATGGACCAGATCGCCGATTCCACCCTTCCGGGCGGCATGGGCTTCGAGTGGAGCGCCATGTCCTATCAGGAGGTGGTGGTCGGCAACGAGGTGTACTTCGTCTTCGGCCTCGCCATCCTGCTGGTCTATTTCGTGCTGGCGGGCCAGTATGAAAGCTGGATCCTGCCCTTCGCGGTCCTGCTGGCGGTCCCACTGGCCTTGCTCGGCACAGTGGGAGCCCTTACGGGGCTGGGCATTTCCAACAACCTCTATACGCAGATCGGCCTGATCCTCCTCATCGCCCTCTCCGCCAAGAACGCCATTCTGATCGTGGAGTTCGCGCGCGAGAAACGCGCCGAGGGCATGGACATCGTCGAGGCCGCCACCGAAGCCGCGAGGCTGCGATTCCGGCCGATCCTGATGACCTCCTTCGCCTTCATCCTCGGCGTCCTGCCGCTGGTGCTGGCCACCGGCGCCGGCGCCGCCTCGCGCAAGTCGATCGGCATCGCGGTGTTCAGCGGCATGCTGGCGTCGACCTGCCTCGCCGTGCTGTTCGTGCCGTCCTTCTACACGGTGCTGCAGCGCTTCGAGGAATGGCGCTCGCGCGGCAAGGCGCCGGCGGGCACCGGCTCGCCGGTCGATGGGGCGCCGCATTCGGCGGCGTGAGCGGGCGCGAGGCGGCAGGGTCGCGCCCGCCCGGCCTTGTGCGCGCCCAGCCTTGCGTGCGCTATCGCCTCAAATCGCGGCACTGTGCTGACGCTTCGCTGGGCGCCTCGTGTGGCGGGCCGGGCGAGGCGGGCGCGCGACGCCCCATTGCCCTGCGGCACGATTCCTGCGTTCATCCCCGTGGTTCCGCCCCGCCTGCGCGCCTCCCGGCGCGCGTGCCGTGCTCTTCCCTGGTTAGTTGGTGCCTATGACAATCTTCGCGAGCTTGCATCACGTCACGGCCTACAGCTATGACCGCCCGGTCTCGCTGGGCCCCCAGATCATCAGGCTGCGGCCCGCGCCCCATTGCCGAACCCCGGTGAAGAGCTATTCGCTCAAGGTCACGCCTTCGAACCATTTCGTGAACTGGCAGCAGGACCCGTTCGGCAACTGGATGGCCCGTTTCGTCTTCCCGGAGAAGGCGACCGAGTTCCGCGTCGAAGTCGACCTCATCGCCGATATGACGGTCTACAACCCGTTCGATTTTTTCATCGAGGAATATGCCGAGAAGCTGCCCTTCGCCTATCCCACCGGTCTCGCCAAGGAACTGATCCCTTATCTGGAGCTGGAGGAGGGCGGCCCGCTGCTCGACGGCTTCGTCGAGACCATCCGCCCGCCTGCCGGCGCGCCCACCGTCGACTATCTGGTCGAGCTGAACCAGAAGGTGCAGCAGCGCGTGGGCTACCTCATCCGCCTGGAACCGGGCGTGCAGACGCCGGACGAGACGCTGTCGCTGGCCTGCGGCTCCTGCCGCGATTCCGGCTGGCTGCTGGTGCAGGTGCTGCGCCGGCTCGGCCTCGCGGCCCGCTTCGTCTCCGGCTATCTCATCCAGCTCAAGCCGGACGTGAAGGCGCTGGACGGCCCGACCGGCACCGAGGTCGACTTCACCGACCTGCACGCCTGGTGCGAGGTCTATCTGCCCGGCGCCGGCTGGATCGGGCTCGATCCCACCTCCGGCCTGCTGTGCGGCGAGAGCCATTTGCCGCTCTGCGCCACGCCGAACCCGGTCTCGGCGGCGCCTATCACCGGTGGCTTCGTGGCCGAGGAAGGGACCAAGACCGACTTCGAATTCGAGATGAAGGTCACCCGCGTCGCCGAGAAGCCGCGTGTCACGCTGCCCTTCTCGGATGAGGCGTGGGCGGCGCTCGATGCGCTCGGCGACAAGGTGGACGCGGACCTCGCGGCGCAGGATGTGCGCCTGACCATGGGCGGCGAGCCCACCTTCATCTCGATCGACGACTACCAGGGCGCGGAATGGAATACCTCGGCGGTGGGGCCAACCAAGCGCGCCCGGGCGGATGACCTCATCCGCCGGCTGCGCAAGCGGTTCGCCCCCGGCGGCATGCTGCATTATGGCCAGGGCAAGTGGTATCCCGGCGAAAGCCTGCCGCGCTGGACCTTCTCGCTCTACTGGCGCAAGGACGGCAAGCCGATCTGGCGCGACCCCGCCTTGATCGCCACCGAGGCCGCCTCCACCGCCTCCATCACGCAGGCGCAGACCTTCATCGAGGCGCTGGCCGACAGCCTCGGCGTCGGTGCCGGCTATGCCGAGCCGGCCTATGAGGACCCCGCGCACTGGATCGTCAAGGAAGGCGATCTGCCGGACAATGTCGACCCGTTCGACACCAAGCTGGAGGATGCCGAGACGCGCGCGCGCTTCGCCCGCGTCTTCGAGCGCGGTCTCGGCAAGCCCAGCGGCTATGTGCTGCCGATCCAGCGCTGGCAGGCCCGCGCCGCCCGCGGCTGGGTCAGCGAGAAGTGGCGGTTCCGGCGCGGCCGCATGTTCCTTGTGCCGGGCGATTCGCCGGCCGGCTTCCGGCTGCCGCTGGCGAGCCTGCCCTGGGTGCCGCCGGCGGCCTATCCCTACGTCAATCCCGCCGACCCCATGACCATCTCCGGCGACCTGCCGGATGCCGAGACCCTGCACCAGCGCTACCGCCGCAGCGCGAGCGAGGAGCCGCACCAGGAGCAGGTCGACCAGGTGCTCACCGGCACCGGCTCGGTGCGCACCGCGCTCACCGTCGAGCCGCGCGACGGTCGCCTGTGCGTGTTCATGCCGCCGACCGAGCGGCTGGAGGACTATCTGGAGCTGCTCGCCGCCATCGAGGTGACGGCCGAGGAACTCAAGCTGCCCGTGCATATCGAGGGCTACACGCCGCCGGTCGATCCGCGTCTCAACGTCATTCGTGTCGCCCCCGATCCGGGCGTCATCGAGGTGAACGTCCATCCCGCCGCCAATTGGAAGACCTGCGTCGAGATCACCCGCGATCTCTACGAGGAAGCCCGCCTCTCGCGCCTCGGCACCGAGAAGTTCATGGTGGACGGGCGGCACACCGGCACGGGCGGCGGCAACCATGTGGTTGTGGGCGGCGCCATGCCGGCCGACAGTCCGTTCCTGCGCCGGCCGGACCTGCTCAAGAGCCTCATCACCTTCTGGCAGCGCCACCCCTCGCTGTCCTACCTGTTCTCCGGCCTGTTCATCGGCCCGACGAGCCAGGCGCCGCGCGTCGACGAGGCGCGCCATGACAGCCTCTACGAACTTGAGATCGCCATGGCGCATGTGCCGACGCCCGGCAAGGGCATGGCGCCGCCGCCCTGGCTGGTCGACCGGCTGTTCCGCAACCTGCTGACCGATGTCACCGGCAACACCCACCGCTCCGAGATCTGCATCGACAAGCTGTTCTCGCCGGATGGGCCGACCGGGCGGCTCGGCCTCGTCGAGTTCCGCTCCTTCGAAATGCCGCCGGACTGGCGCATGTCGCTCGCCCAGCAATTGCTGCTGCGCGCGCTCATCGCCTGGTTCTGGCGCGAGCCGCAGGAGGGCCCGCTGTCGCGCTGGGGCACGGCGCTGGGCGACCGCTTCATGCTGCCGCATTTCGTCTGGGCCGATTTCAGGGACGTGCTGAACGATCTCGGCCGGGCGGGCTACCATGTCGATCCCCTGTGGTTCGAGGCGCAGCGCGAATTCCGCTTCCCCTATTTCGGGCAGGTCGAGCATGGCGGCGTGACGCTGGAACTGCGTCAGGCGCTGGAGCCCTGGAATGTGCTCGGCGAGGAAGGCGCGGCCGGCGGCACGGTGCGTTTCGTCGATTCCTCGGTGGAGCGCCTGCAGGTGCGGGTCGACGGCCTCAATCCCGCCCGCCACGTCGTCGCCTGCAATGGTCGCCGCCTGCCGCTGATGCCGACCGGGCGATTCGGGGAATATGTCGCGGGCGTGCGCTTCAAGGCCTGGCAGCCGGCCTCGGGCCTGCACCCGACCATTCCGGTGCAGGCGCCGCTCACCTTCGACATCGTAGATGTCTGGTCGAACCGGTCGCTGGGCGGCTGCGTCTACCATGTCGCCCATCCCGGCGGGCGCAACTATGACAGCTTCCCGGTGAACTCCTACGAGGCGCAGGCCCGTCGCCTGGCGCGTTTCCAGAACAACGGCCACACGCCGGGATATCTTCTCGTGCCGCCGGAGGAGCCCTCCGCCGAGTTCCCCGCGACGCTGGACCTGCGGCGGCCGGCGCGGATCTGAGGCGATCCGTGCTTCATTCGCGCCACAGTTCGCCACTGCCGCTCCCCGCGCGCCGCTTGGTGCGTGCGGCAGCGGCGCGGGGATGGTATGCCCGTCCTTTGCGGGGGTGAGAGAGAGCCATGCCCGGTCGCAGTGACCCGAAGGCACGCACGCGCCGCTTCGAAGAGGCGGCGGTTGAGGCGTTGCTGGCGGACTACAAGCCGTTGCCCGGCGTCCATGATGAACTCGTGGACGCGGAGGGCCGGCCGCGTGCGCACTGGACCGCCCTGCTGGCGGCGCTGGCGGAGATGGGCGTCGACGAGGTCAACCGCCGCTTCGGCGCCGCCGATCGCCACCTCTACCGCTCCGGCGTGTTCTACCGCGTCTATGACGACCCGAATGGCGGCGAGCGGCCCTGGCCGATCTCGCATCTGCCGCTCGTCATCGACGCCGCCGAGTGGCGGGCGCTGGAGCAGGGGCTAATCCAGCGCGCGCAGATGCTGGAAGCGCTGCTGTCGGATCTCTATGGCGAAGGGCAGTTGGTGCGCTCGGGCGCGCTGCCGGCGGCGGCGGTGGCCGGCAATCCCGATTTCCTGCGCCCCATGGTCGGCGTCGACCCGCATGGCGGCAGCTTCCTCAAGATCTACGCCGCCGATATCGGCCGCGGGCCGGACGGCAATTGGTGGGTGCTGTCCGACCGCACCCAGTCGCCCTCGGGCGCGGGCTATGCGCTGGAGAACCGCATCGCCATCGCCCGCGCGCTGCCGGACCTCGCCCGCTCGCTCAACGTCATGCGGCTGGCCAGCTATTTCCAGGGCCTGCGGGCGGGGCTGACCAAGCTCGACCGCTCCGGCGAGGGGCGGGTGGGGCTGCTCACCCCCGGCCCGCTCAACGAGACCTATTTCGAGCACGCCTATCTCGCCCGCTATCTCGGCTTCGTGCTGCTGGAGGGCGCTGATCTCACCGTACGCGACAACATGGTGTATGTGCGCACCGTGGCCGGCCTCAAGCGGGTGGACGTGCTGCTGCGGCGCCTTGATGCCGACTATGCCGACCCGCTGGAGCTGAACCCGTCCTCACGCCTCGGCGTGCCCGGACTGATGCAGGCGATCCGCGCGGGCGGCGTGGCGATGGTCAACGCGCTCGGCGCCGGCGTGGTCGAGGCGCCGGCGATGATGGGCTTCTTGCCACGCCTCGGCAAACAGGTGCTGGGCGAAGCGCCGGTGCTGCCCAATGTCGCCACCTGGTGGTGCGGCCAGCAGGCCGAGCGCGAGCGGGTGCTCGACAGCCTCGACGATCTCGTCATCGCTCCCGCCTTCCGCCGGCCGGTGCCGGGTGCGCTGGCGGACGGCCCGGTGATCGGTGCCGATCTCGACCCCGCCCAGCGCGCGGCGGTGGAGCACGCCATCCGCACGCGCGGCGTCGACATTGTCGGGCAGGAGGCGGTGCGCCTGTCCACCATGCCGGTGTGGCGCGATGGAAAGCTGGAGCCGCGCCCGTTCATCCTGCGCATCTTCGTGGCGGCGACCGAATCGGGCTGGACCGTCATGCCCGGCGGCTTCTGTCGCGTTTCCGACAGCCTCGACGCCCGTGCCGTGTCCATGCAGGGCGGCGGTCGCTCGGCCGATGTGTGGGTGCTCGACGCCGCGCCGGTGGAGCAGACGACGCTGCTGCCCGCGCCCGGCACGGTGGAGGTCAAGCGCCAGACCGGCCCGCTGCCCAGCCGCGCGGCGGATAATTTCTTCTGGCTCGGCCGCTATGTCGAGCGGGCCGAATGCACGCTGCGCCTGCTGCGCACCCTGGCCGGCCGCCTGTCCTCCACCGCCGATGGCGGCGGCGGCTCGGTGCCGGCCCTGCTCGATCTCCTGAAGGACTGGGGCGCGGTTCCCGACGAACTCACCCGCGCCCGGCCGATCCGCCATGTGCTGGCGGCGCTGACCCGCCGCGATCGGCCGGGCGCCATTCCCAACCTCATCGACAATGCCCGCCACACCGCCTCGGTCATCCGCGACCGGCTTTCGCCCGATGCCTGGCGCACCCTGGCCGATCTCGGCCTGATGATGGCCGAGCCGGCCCCCGCCGCAAGCGCCGAGCCGGACGCCTATGAGCGCGCCGACCGTGCCTTGCGGGCGCTTGCCGCGTTTTCCGGCCTCGCCTCCGAGAACATGAACCGGCTCGCGGGCTGGCGCTTTCTCGATCTCGGCCGGCGTATCGAGCGCGCCATCGCCTCCTGCCGCTTCGCCCGCGCGCTGGTGGGCGAGACGCCGAGCGCCAGCACGCTCGACGTGCTGCTGGAGCTGTGCGACAGCCAGATCACCTACCGTTCGCGCTATGTCATGGTGGAAAGCCGCGCGCCGGTGCTCGATCTCGTGCTGCTCGACCCCGTCAATCCGCGCTCGCTCGCCTTTCAGATCTTCGCCATCAGCGATCATCTCGACGTGCTGCCTGGCCATGCCGGCGATGCGCTGCCGCCGCCCGAGGAGCGCCTCGCCGCCCGCCTGTCGGCGACCATGAAGGCGTTCGACGCGGTGGAGTTCGACAATGCCCGTCTCAGCCAGATCGAGGCCCGGCTGATGGAGCTCTCCAACGACGTAGCGGAGCGCTATTTCATCCACCGCCAGCCGGTGGAAACGCCGTGGGACCTCTTGGCATGAAATACGACATTCACCAGAGCACCGCCTATTCCTACGCCTCCTCGGTGCCGGTGGCGCGCCATGTGGTGCGCATGGTGCCGGTCGACCGGCCGAACCAGCGCGTCGTCGCCAGCCATTTCGTCGTCGAGCCCGAGCCGGTGGAATGGACCGAGACGCGCGATTTCTTCGGCAACAAGGTGGTGCATATCCGCATCGAGACTCCGCATAAGAGCTTCACCGTGAAGACGCGGGCGCGGGTCGAGGTGGACGCACCCGCCGCGATCGCCCCCGATTCCGGCCCGAGCTGGGAGGAGACGCGGGAGGCTGCCGACGAGAGCCTCGATCTTTCCGCGCTGTCGCCGGCGCACTTCCTCTTTGCCAGCCCTGTCGTGCCGCTGAGCGAGCCGATCACCAGCTGGACGGCCGAGAGCTTTCCGCCGGGGCGGCCGATGCTGGCCGCCTGCATCGACCTGATGACGCGCGTCTTCACGGATTTCACCTACGATTCGCGCGCCACCGACGTGTCCACGCCGGCACTTGAAGCCTTCACCATGCGGCGCGGGGTGTGCCAGGACTTCGCCCATATCATGATCGCCGGCCTGCGCGGCCTCGGACTGCCGGCGGCCTATGTCTCCGGCTTCCTGCGCACCGAGCCGCCGCCCGGCAAGGAGCGGCTGCAGGGCGCGGACGCCACGCATGCCTGGGTGGCGGTGTGGTGCGGGGAGGAGATCGGCTGGCAGGGCCTCGATCCCACCAACGACCTTCTTGTTGCCACCGATCACGTCGTGCTGGCCATCGGCCGCGACTACACCGATGTCGCTCCCATTGGCGGCGTGGTGTTCGGCTCGGGCAAACAGAAGCTGAATGTCGAGGTGGACGTCATCCCCCTGCCGGCAGAGCCGCCCGCCGTATCGAAGCCATAGCGCGCGGCCTCGTCCGTCCGGGCCGCCATAGGCCGATCCGGGATCGCCCGCCCGCTTTGCGACGGGAAGACGCCGGCGAGACGTGTTGCCGATTCAATCCGAGGCGAAAGCGCTCTAGACATAGCCGGGACGCCCCCCGAATCGCGCCGCAGCCGAGCGAGCCTCTCATGATCGACCGCCCCCATGACTGACCGCGTCCCTGCCGCCGACGTTGAAGCGGACGGTTTTCTCGCCAGCCTGGCCGTCTATCTGCGCCCGCGCGTTCTCATCGTGGTGCTGCTGGGGTTTTCCTCCGGCCTGCCGCTGGCCCTGTCGGGCGCCACGCTGACCATCTGGATGGCCGAGTCGCAGGTGAACCTCACCACGATCGGCCTCTTCGCTCTGGTCGGGGTGCCCTATAATTTCAAGTTCATCTGGGCCCCGCTGGTCGACGCGCTGGACGTGCCGCTGCTGGGGCGGTGGCTCGGGCGACGGCGCGGCTGGCTGGTGTTCACCCAGCTTCTGCTCGTGCTCGCCGTGGTCTGGCTCGGTTTCCAGGACCCGGTTCTGTCGCCCTGGCATGTGGCCTTCGGCGCCCTGCTGGTCGCCACCGCCTCCGCCACGCAGGACATCGTCGTCGACGCCTTCCGCGTCGAGAGCCTGGAGGTGCGCGAGCAGGCCGCCGGCATGGCCGGCTATGTCGCCGCCTACCGGGTGGGCATGCTGGCCTCGGGCGCCGGCGTCGTGCTGCTGGTGGCATGGTTCGAGGCGCTGGGCGCGCCGCGTGCCGATGTGTGGGCCTATGGCTACCTCGCCGCCGCGGCGATGGTCGGCGTCGGTCTGTTCGCCGCGCTGATGGCCAAGGAGCCGGCGGGCCACCCGGTGACCCGGCCCGAGGAAAACGTGCTCCGCCGCATCGGCGAGACGGCGGTTGGCGCCTTCAGCGAATTCCTGACCCGCAACAGCGCGGTGGCCATCCTGCTGTTTGTGGTGCTTTTCAAGTTCTGCGACGCCTTCGCCGGCACGCTGACCGGGGCCTTCGTCATCGGCATCGGCTTCGACAAGGCGACCTATGCCGGCGTGGTCAAGGGCGTGGGCTTCGCGGCGGCACTGGCCGGCGGCTTCGCCGGCGGGGTGATCGCCCGCGCCCTGCCGCTCTCCACCGCGCTCTGGGTGGGGGGCATCCTGCAGATGCTCTCCAACCTCGCCTTTTCCTGGCAGGCCTGGATGGGCGTGAACGTGCCGGCGCTGATGACGACCATCGTGGTCGAGAATTTCGCCGGTGCCATCGGCACGGTGATCTTCGTCGCCTATATCTCGGCGCTGTGCGGCAACCGCGCCCACACCGCCACCCAATACGCGCTGCTCACCGCGCTCGCGGCGGTGGGGCGCACCTTCCTCGCCTCCTCCGCCGGCTTCGTCGCGGTGGAGACGGGGTGGATCGTGTTCTTCGCCATCACGTCGGTGGCGGCCCTGCCGGGGCTGGCGCTCCTGGCCTATCTGCAGGCGCGCGGCCATTTCCGGGAACTGGCCGCCGGCAGCCGGTGAGGCTGCAGCGCCGCAGCTTGTAGTCTGCAGTGAAATGCAGCAGCTCCCGCAGTTGCGCCGGGGGAAACAACCGCTCAGAAGCTGGTGCGGGCGCGGATGGCGGCGGAGAGCGTGCCCTCGTCGAGATAGTCGAGCTCGCCGCCCACCGGCACGCCATGGGCGAGGCGCGTGACCTTCACCTGCGCCTCGCGCAGAAGCTCGGTGATGTAGTGGGCGGTGGTCTGTCCATCCACCGTTGCGCCAAGCGCCAGAAGGACTTCCGTCACCGCGCCGCCATGCGCCCGCTCGACCAGCGCGGCAATGTTGAGGTCGTCGGGACCTATTCCGTCCAGCGGCGAGAGCGTGCCGCCGAGCACATGGTAGCGCGCATTCAGCGCCGCCGCCCGCTCCAGCGCCCAGAGGTCCGACACGTCGGCGACGACCACCAGCAGGGAAGGGTCGCGCGTATCGTCGATGCAGATCGAGCAGGGATCGCGCACATCCATATTGCCACAGACGCGGCATGTGCAAATCTTGCCGAGCACATCCTCCAGGGCGCTGGAAAGCGGGCTCATCAGCTGCTCCCGCTTCTTGATCAGGTGCAGCGCCGCCCGCCGGGCCGAGCGTGGGCCGAGGCCGGGCACGCGGGCGAGAAGCTGGATCAGGCGTTCGATCTCGGGGCCGGCAACGGCGCGGGGCATGGCATCCTCAAGGCCGGCGGCGTGCGGGCCGGTGGTCACGGTCTAGCGCAGCCGGGCAGGGGTCGCCAAGGGCCACGGCAACCCGTCCGTCCCATCGCCGCACGGGCGCTCCGGTTTTGCTCGACACCCGACAAGGGGGTTGCTAACCCCGATGAGGACCAATGTACGTGTCTCTTCCGGGGGGGAACCGATGACGACGACGAAGGCCGCCGCACGCGCCGTCCCGCGCCTTGTCATCGGGTGCCTGCCAATCCTGCTGCTGGCGGCCGCGTCACCCGCCCACGCGGCCGAGGGGCAGGGGATAGACGGGGCGGCGCTGCCGCTGGTCTGGGGCCTGCCCTTTGTGGGCATGCTGCTGTCGATCGCCATCATCCCGCTGCTGGCCGGGCATTTCTGGCACCATCATTACGGCAAGGTGGCGCTGTTCTGGGCGCTGGCTTTCCTCGTGCCGTTCATCGCCGTCTTCGGCGCGGGCCTGACGGTGTATGAGGTCGCGCACGCGGCGCTGCTGGAATACATCCCCTTCATCATCCTGCTGTTCTCGCTGTTCACCATCTCCGGGGGCATCCTGCTTACCGGCAATCTGCATGGCAGCCCGGGCGTGAACACCAGCCTGCTCGCCATTGGCACGGTGCTGGCCAGCCTGATCGGCACCACGGGTGCCTCCATGGTGCTGATCCGCCCGTTGCTGCGCGCCAATGATGGCCGGCGCTTCAACGTCCACACCGTGGTGTTCTTCATCTTCCTGGTGTCGAACATCGGCGGCTCGCTGACGCCGCTGGGCGACCCCCCGCTGTTCCTCGGCTTCCTGAAGGGCGTGGATTTCTTCTGGACCACGCAGCATCTCTTCCACGACACGGCGACGGTGGCGCTCATCCTGCTCGGCGCGTTCTATCTGCTCGACCGCTATTTCTATGCGCGCGAGGAGAACCTGCCGCCCAAGCCCGACCCGACGCCCGACACGGAGCGTCTCGGCCTGCGCGGACTGCGCAACCTGCCGCTCCTCGCCGGCGTCATTGCGGCCATCCTGATGAGCGCGCTGTGGAAACCGGGCATCGCGTTCGACATTTTCGGCACCCATGTGCCGCTGCCCTCGATCGCCCGCGACCTCGGCCTGCTGGCGCTGGCCGGCATCTCTATCTGGATCACCCCCGCCTTCATCCGCGAGCGCAACGGCTTCGACTGGGAGCCGATCCGCGAGGTCGCCAAGCTTTTCGCGGCGATCTTCCTCACCATCATCCCGGTGATCGCGATCCTGAAGGCGGGGGCGAGCGGCGCGCTGTCGCCGCTGGTGGCGCTGGTGACCGACGAGGCCGGTGGGCCGGTGAATGCCGGCTATTTCTGGATGACCGGCCTGCTGTCGGGCTTCCTCGACAACGCGCCGACCTATCTGGTCTTCTTCAACCTCGCCGGCGGCGACGCGCAGGAATTGATGACCCGCCATGCGGTGACGCTGGAGGCAATTTCGGCAGGTGCGGTGTTCATGGGCGCGCTCACCTATATCGGCAACGCGCCCAATTTTATGGTGCTCGCCATCGCCAGGAGCCGTGGCGTCGCCATGCCGAGCTTCTTCGGCTACATGGCGTGGTCGGGCGTGTTCCTGCTGCCCTGCTTCGCGCTGCTCACCTGGCTGTATTTCCTGTAAGCGGGCTCCCGCCGTCTCAGCTCGCCGGCCGCCGGGCGTCCAGCGAGGCGAAGCGGACGCGGAACCAGCTGTCGAGCATCGCCTTCTCGAACCGCAGCGGCTCGGCGGAGCGCACCGCCGCCGGGTCCATCAAATAGTTCATTGCGCGCAGGGTGTCCTCGCCGCGCGCCACCACCTTGCCACCCCGGCGCACCGTATAGCGCAGCGTCATAGACGGCCACGTGTCCTGCCGCATGACCCTCATATCCCCGGTACGGGAGCGCAGCGGGTTGACGCGGCCGGCGAGGTCGAGGTCGAGAACGGCAATGTCGATGTCGGTTCCCGCCGGCAGCCTTTTGGCGGCGATACGCTGTATGATGCGCTCCAGCCCTTCGAGGGTCAGTCGCTGGTCCACCGGCCCCCAGGCGAGATTGCCGTCGGCGTAGTCCTGCGGCGCCACGAAGGTGACGGCAGTGGCCGCCTGCGCGGTGCCGGGCAGCAGGAGCGCCGCCGCAAGGACCGAAACAGCCGTCCAGCGGGAGAAGCGGGCCATCATCTCATCCTCTCTGCCGGTGGCGGGGCGTCAGCCAGCGTCGCGCTATTCCGCCGCCATGGCCATCCCGGGCTGCGCGCCGCGCACATCCTCGCCGAACGTCGTCTCGAAGCGCGCGAAATGGGTGGCGAAGAGCCCGGTGAGCCGGCGCGCCGCCGCGGCGTGGTCGGCGCGGTGCGTCCACGCCTTCACCGGATCGAGGAGAACCGGGTCGACGCCTTCGAGGGCTGCGGGCACGGAAAAGCCGAAATGCGGATCCGTACGCCACTCCCCGGCCGCCAGTTCCCCCGCCTGCGCGGCATCGACCAGCCGCCGGCTGGTCTCCAGCGGCACGCGGCGCCCAGTGCCGGCGCGCCCGCCGATCCAGCCCGTATTGACCAGCCAGCAGGAAGGTTCATGCCGCGCCAGCAGGTCGCGCAGCAAGGCGCCGTAGACGTCCGGCGCGTGCGGCAGGGCAGGGGTGAAGCAAGGTGCGAAGGGCGCCGCGACGGCCGCCTCGACGATCGTCTCGGGCATCGCGGCACTCCCGCCAGCGCTGTAGCCGGAGAGGAAGTGGTAAAGCGCCTGTGCGGAGCTGAGCCGCGCGATCGGCGGCAATACGCCGAGGGCGTCATGCACCAGCAGGAACAGATGGGCGGGAGGCCGGGGCGCGCCCGGGTTCCGATCCGCCCCGAGCGGCACGATGGCGCGCGCCTGCGACGACGATCCGCCCGGCGCGAAATCGGGCGCGCGGGTGCCGGTATCGACGGGCACGTTTTCCAGCACGGCGCCGAAGCGCCGCGTCGCCGCCTCGGCGCCGGGGTGGTGAGACAGGTCGCGGAGCCGCGCGCAGACGCCGGCCTCTAGCGGCACGATGCCGTCCCGGTTCCAGCCGAGGGCGCCGTCGCCGATCTGCACATGGGTGGCATCGCCCGCCAGCGCGCTCTTGCCGGCGCCGGGAGGGCCGAGGAACAGCGCGACGTCGCCCGCCGGGTCGGCAGTGGCGGCGCCGTTCAGCGGCAATACGCCATGGTTGGGCAGCCGGTGCGCAAGGAAGGTGAAGAGGGCATGGCGTATCGCCTCGCTGCCGGCGATGCCCGCGACCAGCGCGACGCCGCTCTCGACGTCGATGGCGATGGCGCCCGTGGCATCAACGCCATGCGCCTCGGGGTCGATCCGAAAGCCGGGCGCGCAGAGGATGGTGACATCCGGAACGCTGTGCGCGTCGTGCTGGACGTCGGCGGCCGGAAACAGGTGGCGTGCGAACAGGCCATGCCATGCCTGCTCCGAGAGCACGCGCAGCCGCAGGCCGGACCCGGCGTCCACCTGCACGTCCTGCGCGAAAAGCGTGCGGCTGGCGGTATGCGCGAGCAGATCCGATTTGAGCGCCTCGAAATGCGCGCGCGACAGGATGACGGTGCTCTCGCGAAGGGCTTCCTCCGCGCCGTCCTCATGTGGGGATGTGCGGACCACATAGTGCGCGGGCGCAGCGGAAGGTGCTGCAGTGGTCACCACCAGCGCGCCGCTGTCGGAAAGCCTCGCCTCGCCACGGGCCACGGCGCGCTCGCACAGTGCGGCCGCTCCCAGGTTCCAGAACACCCGGCCGGTGAGCGAAAGGCCGCTGGCCGGAAGCCCCTCGGATTCATGGCCGGTATGTTCATTCTGCGTGCCGCTTTGGGTCAAGGTCGGCTCCTCCTACGCATGACAGGAGGCGGCATCCTGCAGGGCCAGTCGGGCCTTTTGCGCGAATTTCCGGGTCGATTGTGTGGCTAAAGCAGGCCGAACCGCGCGTTGCCTGCTACCGACAGCAGCCTCAAACCGCTGCCGTACGGGCGGTGCCGGCGAGTTCGACCAGTACAGCCCGCATCTCCTGCGCGTTCGTGACGCGGCGGCCGAAGTCGAGCCGGCGCACCTGCGTGCCGTCCATAAGGTCGCAGCCCTCGGGGTCGAGCCCGACCATCTTCCAGTGGCCGGGGCCGGTGCCGACGAGGTGAAGCGCATAGAGCTGCACCGCGTCCGCATGGTCGGCATTCATGTGCGCTACGGCGCTCTCCTCGGCGGCGAGAAGGCCGGCGGCATCATCCACCCGGGTGGAAAGCGCTGCCCCCGCGACATCGACAATGCGCCCGAAGCCGGCGACCAGATGAGCGCTCTCCATCTCCACGCGGTAGAAGCCGAAGTCGCTGAAGCCGGCGAAACCCGCCGCGTCCGGGTGCCGCGCGAGGAAACGGCGGCGCGCCGTCGCGATTTCGTCGGCATCGGTGAGCGCGTGGATGCGGCCCTTCAGCCCGGCGCGCGCGCCCTGCAGTTCATCCCCCTTGCGGTGCTCGTCCACCAGAAGCGAGACGCGCGCATCCCGCTTGAGGTTGCCGGTATGGCGGGCGAGCTGCGAGAGCAGGAGCAGCGGCGCACCATCGGGCAGGTTGGCGCATTGCACCAGCGACGCGTAGGGCCCGCCATCGGCGTCGAGCGTCGCCAGCGCAGCCGTCTGGCTCTCGCGAACCAGCCGCTTTACCGCGCGCGCGGGGTCAAATGCCTCTGTGGTCCCGGATGTTTCTGGCATGGGTGAACACTCCGCCCTCAGCGCCGAAGAGGTGCCCGCGCCGACAGCCGGCGTCAAGCGGGTCGCCACGATTGGCGGGCGCGGCCGAAACGCGCTAATTTCCGCTGAATCAGTTTGCGTGTCACATTGTAGCCACGCCGGCGGGGTTCACCCCTTTGTGTTACCGCCGCCGAACAGGAAAGTGCGCAGATGCCGACCATCGCTCTCGTCGACGACGATCGCAACATTCTCACCTCCGTTTCCATTGCCCTGGAGTCGGAGGGCTATCGGATTCAGACGTACACTGACGGCGCCACGGCACTTGACGGCTTCAAGACCAATCCACCCGACCTCGCCATCTTCGACATCAAGATGCCGCGCATGGACGGCATGGAGCTGCTGCGCCGCCTGCGCCAGAAAAGCGATATGCCGGTCATCTTCCTTACCTCCAAGGATGACGAGATCGACGAATTGTTCGGCCTGAAGATGGGCGCCGACGACTTCATCAAGAAGCCGTTCTCGCAGCGCCTGCTGGTGGAGCGCGTGAAGGCGGTGCTGCGCCGCTTCGCGCCCAAGGACGGCACGCTGCCGCGCGAGACCGACAGCGCCAAGGTGCTGGAGCGCGGCCTGCTGCGCATGGATCCCGAGCGCCACACCTGCACCTGGAAGGGCGAGAACGTCACCCTCACCGTCACCGAGTTCCTCATCCTGCAGGCGCTGGCCACCCGTCCGGGCGTGGTGAAGAGCCGCAACGCGCTGATGGATGCGGCCTATGACGACCAGGTCTATGTCGACGACCGCACCATCGACAGCCACATCAAGCGGCTGCGCAAGAAGTTCAAGGTGACGGACGACAATTTCGAGATGATCGAGACGCTGTACGGCGTCGGCTACCGCTTCAAGGAGTAGCGGTTCTTTGCTTGATCCGGAATCGACCCGCCACCCGGTCGCACGCGCGATCGGCGATGAAGGGGAAACGATGGACATGTCCCGGCCCGGCGAGCGCTCGGGCCTGCTCGGCAGCTTGCGCCGGGCGCGCAATTTCGTCGCCTTCAAGAGCTTCTCGAGCCTCACGCGCCGCATCGTCCTGCTCAATCTGGTGGGCATGTGCGTGCTGGTGTCGGGCATCCTCTATCTCTCGGAATTCCGCGCCGGGCTGATCGATGCCCGCGTGCAGAGCCTGATCGTGCAGGGCGAGATCATCGCCGGCGCCATCGCCGCCTCGGCGCAGGTCGAGACCAACGCCATCACCATCGATCCCGAGCGGCTTCTGGAGCTGAAGGCCGGCGAGAGCTACGGCCCCGGCGAGGAGGGCTTTGCCCCGCTCGAATTCCCGATCAATCCCGAACGGGTCGCCCCCGTGCTCAAGCGGCTGGTCGAGCCCACCGGCACCCGCGCCCGCATCTATGACCGCGACGGCGCGCTGCTGCTCGATTCCCGCTCGCTCTATGCGCGCGGCGAGATCCTGCGCTTCGACATGCCCGCCCCCACCACGCCCAAGCCGAACTGGATGGAACGCGGCTGGAACGCGATGAAGTTCTGGTTCGAGCGCGGCGACCTGCCGCTCTACAAGGAGCTGGGCCCCAATAATGGCAAGGGCTACCCGGCGGTGGTCGAGGCGCTGCAGGGGCAGAAGGCGAGCGTGGTGCAGGTCAATGAGCGCGGCCAGGTGATCGTCTCGGTCGCCGTGCCGGTGCAGCGATTCCGCGCCATTCTGGGCGCCCTGCTCCTCTCCACTCAGGGCGGCGAGATCGACGAGGCGGTGGCGGCCGAGCGGCTGGTGATCGTGCGGGTCTTCCTCGTCGCCATGGCGGTGATGGTGGTGCTGTCGCTGCTGCTGGCCGGCACCATCGCCGGTCCGGTGCGCAAGCTGGCCGACGCGGCCGAGCGGGTGCGCCGGCGTACGCGCTCGCGCGTCGAGATTCCCGATTTCACCAACCGTTCCGACGAGATCGGCCATCTCTCCGGCGCCTTGCGCGACATGACGGACGCGCTCTATTCGCGTATCGAGGCGATCGAGAGCTTCGCCGCCGATGTGTCGCACGAGCTGAAGAACCCGCTCACCTCGCTGCGCTCTGCGGTGGAAACCTTGCCGCTGGCGAAATCCGACAATTCGCGCGGCCGTCTGCTGGAGGTGATCCAGCACGATGTGAAGCGCCTCGACCGGCTGATCACCGACATCTCCGATGCCTCGCGGCTCGACGCCGAGCTGCAGCGGCAGGAATCCGAACCCGTCGACCTCGTCCGGCTGCTGACGACCGTCACCGGGGTTCACAATGACGTGCTTCGCGGCGATGGGGTGCGGGTGAGCCTGACCTTCGAGCCCGAACCAGGGGACGGCGGCGCATTCATCGTTCCGGGCCACGATTCCCGGCTCGGCCAGGTGATCAACAACCTGATCGACAATGCCCGCTCCTTCTCCGCCAAGGATGGCGAGGTCCGCGTCACCTGTCGGCGCAACCGCGAGAGCGTGGAGATCATCGTCGACGACGATGGCCCCGGCATTCCCCCGCACGCGCTGGGCCGCATCTTCGAGCGCTTCTACACCGACCGGCCGGAGGAGCAGGGCTTCGGCCAGAATTCCGGCCTTGGCCTCTCCATTTCGCGCCAGATCATCGAGGCGCATGGCGGTCGCATCTGGGCGGAGAACCGCCCGGGTGAGAGCCGTCCGGAGGAACCGACCCCGAAGAAGCCGAAGACCTCGCGTGCCAAGGCCAAGCCGGCGACGGGCGAGGGCGAAACCGGCGCGCCGGCCGCGCGCAAGGCGACGGCCAGGCTGTCCGGCGCGCGCTTCATCGTCCGGCTGCCGGCGAGCTAGCCATGGTGGAGGTTGTTGCAGCACCGGGAAACGGCGCCGCTACCATTCACGCCAGCTGCCTATGCGTCGGCGGGCGGGGCGTGCTGATCCGCGGTGCGTCCGGTGCGGGCAAGTCGCACCTTGCCTTCGCGCTGATCCTCGCCGGTCGTGCCGGTCTGGTCTCATCGGCCCGACTGGTCGCGGATGACCGCGTGTTGCTGTCGCCCCGGGACGGGCGGCTTTTCGCCGCGGCTCCGCACTGTCTGGCGGGGCTCATCGAGGTACGAGGCGCCGGCCTTCGGCGCCTGCCCTTCCTGGCCGAGACCGGGATCGATCTCGTGGTCGACCTCGGTGCCACCGACGCCGCCCGCCTGCCGGAGCCCGCGACGCGGCGTGTCCTGGTCGAAGGAGTGGAGATCGAACGTCTCCCGGTCTTTGCAGGAGGCGACCCCGTGCACCAGGTGCTGGCCGCGCTGCTCACGACGCCGGCGCTGGACGAGGATTCAGGGCCGGGCGGCACTCTCTGACGGGCCGTGCACGGATTTTCCGCTGCGGTACTTGCCATTCGTGTGCAGCGCAACGATGATGTGCGCCCCGCGAAGGGGGCGGCGGGCGATCATGCGTCGATGCCTCCGGCAGTCGCATGGCAGTCGCGCCGAACAGGCGTGCGGCGGAGCAAGATGATAGGTCTCGTACTCGTAACGCACGGACGCCTTGCCAGCGAATTCCGTGCCGCGCTCGAACATGTCATGGGGCCGCAATCCCAGATCGAGACGATCACCATCGGGCCGGACGACGATATCGAGCGGCGTCGCCAGGATATCGTCGATGCGGTCGGGGCGGTGGACAGCGGCGGTGGCGTGGTGATCCTCACCGACATGTTCGGCGGCACGCCGTCCAATCTCGCCATCTCGGTCATGACATCCCCCGATATCGAGGTGGTCGCCGGCATCAATCTGCCGATGCTGGTGAAGCTCGCCACCGTGCGCGGCGAGGTTCCGATGGGCGAGGCCGTGGCGCAGGCCCAGGAGGCCGGGCGCAAATACATCAACATCGCCAGCCGGGTATTGGCCGGAAAATGAGTGCGACCACGGACGCTCTCCGGCGCGAGCTCGCCATCGTCAACCGGCGCGGGCTGCATGCGCGCGCCTCCGCCAAATTCGTGCAGACGGTGGAGCGCTTCGACGCCGATGTGCGCGTCACCCGCGCCGGCGAGACGGTCGGCGGCACCTCGATCATGGGGCTGATGATGCTGGCGGCGGCGCCGGGCACCACCATTCTCGTCGAGGCGAGCGGCCCGCAGGCGCGCGAGGCCATCGACGCGCTGGAGGCGCTCGTGTCCGACCGCTTCGGCGAAGGCGAGTGACATCGCCACGTTCGCCTCGTGCGAGCGCGGCCGTCATATAAAGACATCTTTATATCGTTATTGTATTTGCAGGGCGCGGCTGCTATCACGCTGCCAGCTCATTCATACCGCTTTGCGTCTGGCAGCAGGGAAACCGCATCATGGCCTCCGCCACCGATTACATCGTCAAGGACATCAGCCTCGCCCCGTTCGGCCGCAAGGAGCTCTCGATCGCCGAGACCGAAATGCCGGGCCTGATGGCGACCCGTGAGGAATACGGCCCGAAGCAGGTGCTCAAGGGCGCCCGCATCGCCGGCTCGCTGCACATGACCATCCAGACCGGCGTGCTGATCGAGACGCTCGTGGCGCTCGGCGCCGATGTGCGCTGGGTCTCCTGCAACATCTACTCGACGCAGGACCACGCCGCCGCCGCCATCGCCGCCGCCGGCGTGCCGGTGTTCGCCATCAAGGGCGAGACGCTGACCGAGTACTGGGACTACACCGCCAAGCTGTTCGACTGGCACGGTGGCGGCTATCCCAACATGATCCTCGATGATGGCGGCGACGCCACCATGTATGTCCATCTCGGCCTGCGTGCCGAGAACGGCGACACTGCCTTCCTCGACGCTCCCGGTTCGGAAGAAGAGGAAGTGTTCTTCGCGCTGCTGAAGAAGCAGCTCAATGAGAAGCCCAAGGGCTATTTCAAGGCGATCGCCGACAGCATCCAGGGCGTCTCGGAAGAGACCACCACGGGCGTCCACCGGCTGTACGACATGCAGAAGGCCGGCACGCTGCTGTGGCCCGCCATCAACGTCAACGACTCGGTGACCAAGTCGAAGTTCGACAACCTCTATGGCTGCCGTGAATCGCTGGTCGACGGCATTCGCCGCGGCACGGACGTCATGATGTCCGGCAAGGTCGCCATGGTCGCCGGCTTCGGCGATGTCGGCAAGGGCTCGGCCGCCTCGCTGCGCCAGGCCGGCTGCCGCGTGATGGTCTCCGAAGTCGACCCGATCTGCGCGCTGCAGGCGGCGATGGAAGGCTATCAGGTGGTGACCATGGAGGAGGCGGCGCCGATCGCCGACATCTTCGTCACCGCCACCGGCAACAAGGACATCATCACCATCGAGCACATGCGCGCGATGAAGGACCGGGCGATCGTCTGCAACATCGGCCACTTCGACAACGAGATCCAGATCGCGTCGCTGAAGAACCTGCAGTGGGACAACATCAAGCCGCAGGTCGACGAGATCACTTTCCCCGATGGCAAGCGCATGATCCTGCTGTCGGAAGGCCGCCTGGTGAACCTCGGCAACGCCATGGGCCACCCGTCCTTCGTGATGTCGGCCTCCTTCACCAACCAGACGCTGGCGCAGATCGAACTCTACGCCAACAACAAGGACGGCAAATACAAGAAGGAAGTCTACGTGCTGCCGAAGGCGCTGGACGAGAAGGTGGCGATGCTGCACCTCGCCAAGATCGGCGTGAACCTCACCAAGCTGCGCCCCGACCAGGCCGCCTATATCGGCGTAACCCCCGAGGGCCCGTTCAAGAGCGATCACTACCGTTATTGATCGGCGTTTTACGCAGTAATGCCGTCATGGCCGGGCTTGTTCCGGCCATCCACGGTTACCCCTGAGGCAAAGACGTGGGATGCCCGGGACAAGCCCGGGCATGACGGCCAAGGGTGTGAAGATGCGGGTATGAAGCCCGTTGGGCTCACAGATCCTTCTGCAGGAACACCAGATCGAGCCGCCGGCCGAACTTGGTGCCGATCCCCGGCATGCGGCCGGTCTCCTGGAAGCCGAGGCGCGCGTGCAGCGCCAGCGAGGCCTCGTTGCCGCCGGTGATGCCGCCGATCATCACCTTCTTGCCGAGCGTCCGCGCCGGCTCGAACAGCGCCTCCACCAGCGCCCGGCCGAGCCCGCGCCCGCGAGCGGTTTCCGCGACATAGACGGAATGCTCGACGCTGATGCGGAAGCCGTCGAAGGGCCGGAAATCGCCGAAGCTCGCATAGCCCAGCACCTCGCCACCCTCTTCCGCGACGATGACCGGATAGCCCTTGGCCTGCCGGTCGCGCAGCCAGGCGGCGCGGTTGGCGAGATCGGTCGGCGTGTCGTTCCAGATCGCCGTGGAATTCAGAACGGCGTGATTATAGATGGCGAGGATGCCAACCAGATCGGCTTCCATTGCAGCGCGCAGCATGATCTCTCCCGTTTCCGGCCAAGTCAGCTTAGGGGGCGTGGCGAGGAAATTCCATGGCGGCGCTGGCATGCCGCCGCTACGCTCCCCATATCCGGGTTTCGCGGGTCGACCGCGTCAGGAGGGAAGACCTAAAGGATGAGCTCGACCGATCCGTTCGATCGCATGCGTTTCACCGTCAGGAAGGTGAGCTGGTGGCAGGTGGCGATCATCCTTGCCGTTGCGCTGGCGCTCGGCACCGCTTTGGCGCTGGTCGCGGCCAGCGTGTTCCTCGTGGTTTTCCCGATCATCGTCATTGCCGGCCTTGCCTATCGCCTGTTCGGCGGGCGCAAGCGGGCGGGCCGGGCCGACGGCCCGCCCATCATCGAGGCGGAGTACCGGGTATTGTCGCCGGAAGAGGCGGCCCGCACCGACAAGGATCGCTGGGATTCCGAGCGCCGCGTGCGCTAGAGCACGGGCGCCCGGGGGCGCGGCCGTTCACTTCTCGACAAACGCCTTCTCGATCACGAAGTCGCCCGGCTCGGTGGTCGAGCCTTCCTCGAAGTTCTTCTCCTTGAGAATGACCCGCATGTCGTCGAGCAGCTGCGGGCTGCCGCACAGCATGACGCGGTCATCCTCCTTGTCGAGGGGAGGCAGGCCGAGATCGGCGAACAGCTTGCCGGAGGTGATCAGATCGGTGATGCGGCCCTGGTTGCGATAAGGCTCGCGCGTCACTGTCGGGTAGTAGACCAGCTTCTCCTGCACCAGCTCGCCGAAAAACTCGTTCTCCGGCAGCTCGTTCTCGATAAAGTCCTGATAGGCAAGCTCGCCAACCGTGCGCACGCCGTGGACGAGGATGACCTTCTCGTACGCCTCATAGGTCTCCGGGTCCTTGATGAGGCTCATGAAGGGCGCGAGGCCGGTGCCGGTGGAGAGAAGATAGAGCCGGCGGCCGGGGACGAGATAGTCGACCAGCAGCGTGCCGGTGGGCTTGCGCCCGACAATCACCTCGTCGCCGACCTTCAGGTGCTGGAGGCGCGAGGTCAGTGGCCCATTCGCCACCTTGATCGAGAAGAACTCCAGCGTCTCCTCGTAATTGGCGCTGGCAATGGAATAGGCGCGCAGCAGCGGCTTGCCGTCCACCTGAAGGCCGATCATCACGAACTGGCCGTTCTTGAACCGCAGCGCCGGGTCGCGCGTGGTGGTGAAGGTGAACAGGTTGTCGGTCCAGTGGTGCACCGACAGGACGCGCTCGGTGTGAAGATTGCTCATCTACAATCCATAAAAGTGAAAACTTCCAAACAAACGGAAGTCGATGTAATTCTCCGCCTCCGTGTACTGCGCATTCGCGCCGCTGTCGACCCTTTGTCGCGCCGTCGGCGACGTGGCTTGCACAGCCCACCTAGGCCCGACTCATGGCTTGCCCTTGCCCGCCGGCCGGTGAAACATGCGTCGCCGTCTCTGCCCGGCGGACGGCCGACCCGGGGGAACCATGTTCAGTCACGTCATTCTCGGCGCGCGCGATCTGATGCGGCTGACGGCGTTCTATGACGCGGTGCTGGCACCGCTGGGGTTAGTGCGTGTCGATCAGCCGCCGGATGGCGGCCCGGCAGGCGCCATGTGGGTGATGCCGGGGCGGGCCTGGCCGCAATTCTTCGTGCAATTGCCGTTCAACGGGCTGCCGGCCAGCTGGGGCAACGGCACGCAGGTCAGCTTCGCCGCGCCCTCGCCCGCGGCGGTGGACGCGGCGTGGCGCGCCCTGGTCGACAATGGCGGCATCGACGAGGGGGCGCCGGGGCTGCGCCCGAACTATGCGCCCGATTATTACGGCGCCTATGGCCGCGACCCCGAGGGCAACAAGCTCTGCTTCGTTCACCTCGCCGAACTGGAAGAGCTGACGGTGCGCGCGGGGGCGTGAGGCGGGCGCGCTTCAGCGGCCGGCGTCGCTCTCGCGCCGTGCCTCCACCACCTGCGCCTCCGCCCGTCGGACTACCGCTTCGAGCCGTTCCCCGGCCGCACTGGTCGCGAGGCCCAGCGACAGGTTGAGCGTCGAGGCGGAATAGAACTGATTGTTGAGGCTCGCCAGTTCGCGGATGTTCTCCATTACGGCGAGGCCGGCTTCGCCGTCCACCCCCGGCAGCAGCACAGCGAATTCATTGCCGGCGATGCGTGCGGCGCAATAGGGCGCGTCCACCGCCTTGCCGATGATCTCGCCGGCGCGGCGCAGCAGCATGTCGCCGGCCGCCTGACCCAGTTGCTCGTTCACCTTCTTCAGACCGTTGAGATGGGCCGAGATGATGGTGACCGGGAACGGGCCGCGCCGCTCCAGCCGGTTCAGTTCGTCAACATAGAAGGTGCGGTTGTAGAGCTTGGTCAGCACGTCGTGCTTGCCGAGATATTCGAGATAAGCCTCGGCCTTCTTGCGGGCGGTGATGTCGGTGAGCGCCACCTGCACCAGCGACCAGTCGTCTTCATGGCCAGGCAGCACCGAGAACTGGAGGTGCACGTGCAGAAGGTCGCCGCCCAGCGTGTAGTTCACCACTTCACGCGTGTGGAACAGCTTGCCGTTCCACAGCTCGACGAGCTGCTCGCGGAAATGGCGCTGCATGTCGTCACGAAACACGCTCTGCACATTGTCGACGAGTTCGGTCGTGCTGGCGGCACCGAACATCTCCAGCGTGTGCCGGTTGACCTCAATGACCCGGATCTCGCTGAGGCAGCGCTGCACGAATTCGGGGTGAACGTCGGTGAAGACGCGGAAATCGTCGATGCCGCGGAAGCGCAGATCGTCCATCAATTGCTTGATGGTGGAGAAATCCTCCACCCAGAGCGAGACCGGCGAGTGCTGGAACAGGCCGAGCGCGTAGCGCTCCGCGCTCGCGGCCTGGCGCCGCGCGGCTTCGCGGGCGGTCACATCTTCGGCGGACAGCAGAATCCGCCCCAGCGTCTCCTCATAGCCCGGCAGGACAGTGCCCTTGAGCTGGATATCGAGCCGCTCGCCATTCAGCGTGTAGTTGACCGCCTGGCTGGCGAAGCTCGTATGGCCGTCCCAGAGCTGCGAGAGCTCCTCGATATGGGTGAGCAGCATGTCGTCGCGAAATACCTTGTCGAGATTATCGACGAGGTGGGAGAGGCTGCCGGCCTCGAACAGCGAGAGGGTGCGCTGGTTGACCTTGAGCACCTTTATGCGGCGCGAGCATTCCGCCACGCGGTCGGGATAGCCGCGCAGATGTTCACGCAGCGAGGTGACGCCTTCGGAGCGCCAGCGGTCGAACAGCTCCCGCACCGCGCTGAAATCCTCCAGCCAGAGCGAGATCGGCGCAAGGTCGAACATGTCGTCATGGTCGTCCCCCTGTGCATCGGCGATTCGGGGTTGCAGCGGCGAAACGCTCGATTTGTCCGGCTTCATCGCGGGCTTACCGACCATGTCATGACGTTATGGAAAGGGCGGACGATTGCGCTAGGGAGCGCTCATCAAGGCTTTGCGGGAAGGTATAATTAGACCGCATGGTCTGAAATTACACGTAAATCTAAGGGAGATTCGGCTGGGCCGCAACGCGGACGCTGCATCGATGCCAAAGCTGCGCTGGGATCAAGGCGGTTCTGATCCTATCTTTCTACCAGTGCGGAGCGCCATCCGCGAAGTGGTTTGGGTGTGACATGAGCGAAATTGTCTGTATTTCCCCCATCGACGGGTCCGAATTCGTCCGGCGGCCGGCAGCTTCCGAAGCGGCAATCGCCCAGGCCGTGGCCGAGGCGCGCGCAGCCCAGCGCGCGTGGCGCCACGTGCCGATCGCCGAGCGCACGGCGCATGTGCTGCGCTTCCTCGACGCCATGCTGGCGATGAATCAGGAGATCGTGCCCGAACTCGCCCAGCAGATGGGTCGCCCGGTGCGCCATGGCGGCGAGTTCGGCGGCTTCGAGGAGCGGGTGCGCTATGTCGCCGAAATGGCGCCGGACGCCCTCGCCCCGGTCGTCCCCCATGATGTGCGCCCCGGTTTCACGCGCTATGTCAGGCGCGACCCGCTCGGCCTCGTGCTGGTGGTGGCGCCGTGGAACTACCCCTATCTCACGGCGGTGAACACCATCGCCCCGGCGCTGATCGCCGGAAACGCCGTTCTGCTCAAGCATGCCGCGCAGACGCTGCTCGTCGGCGAGCGGTTCCAGATGGCGATGGACCGCGCGGGCCTGCCCAAGGGCCTGTTCGCCAATCTCGTCCTCACCCACGACCAGACCTCGCGCCTCATCGGTTCCGGGGCGGTGGACTTCGTCAATTTCACCGGCTCGGTGGAAGGCGGGCGGGCCATCGAGCGGGCGGCGGCGGGCACCTTCACCCCGCTGGGGCTGGAACTCGGCGGCAAGGACCCGGCCTATGTGCGCGCCGATGCCGATCTCGATTTCGCGGTGGCGAACCTCGTGGACGGTGCCTTCTACAATTCCGGCCAGTGCTGCTGCGGCATCGAGCGCATCTATGTGCACGATAGCCTCTATGACCGCTTCATCTCCGGCTTTGTCGGCCTGACCTCCCAATATGTGCTCGGCAATCCGCTGGACGAGGCAACGACGCTCGGCCCGATGGCGCAGAAGCGCTTCGCCGATCTCATCCGCGGGCAGATCCGCGAGGCGGTGGACAAGGGCGCGAGGGCCCATATCGACCCGGCCGCCTTCCCCGCGAATAAGGAAGGTACGCCCTATCTCGCCCCGCAGGTGCTGACCGGCGTCGACCATTCCATGTCGGTAATGCGGGACGAGAGCTTCGGGCCGGTGGTCGGCATCATGAAGGTGAAGGATGATGGCGAGGCGCTGGCACTGATGAATGACAGCGTCTACGGGCTCACCGCCTCGATATGGACCACCGACCTTGAGGCGGCCGAGCGGCTGGGCGGGGACATCGAGACCGGCACCGTGTTCATGAACCGCTGCGACTATCTCGACCCGGGCCTCGCCTGGACCGGGGTGAAGGATACCGGGCGCGGCGCCTCGCTCTCGCGCATCGGCTTCGAAAGCCTCACGCGGCCGAAATCCTTCCATTTGCGCCACGGCTGAGGTCACCGGCCTTGCGGCTGCCATAGCGGTGGGCGGCCTCGATGGCGAGGCCGGTGCCGACCGAGCCGAAGGTGTCGCCATCCACCGTGCGCGCCTGCGGCACGGTGGCGCGGATGGCGGCGCGCACATGCGCGAGCCGTGTCGAGCCGCCGGTGAGGAAGAGCGCGTCGATATCTTCCGCCTTCAGCCCGGCCTGGTCGAGGCAGAGGCCGACACGCCGGGCGATGCGTTCGGCAAGCCCCCGCGTATGTTCGACGAGTTGTTCCGGCGTCAGCCCGACGGAAAGCCCCGCTTCCAGCCAGCCGAGATCGACGCGCGCCTCGTCGGCCTCGGCGAGAGCGATCTTGGCCGCCTCGGCCTCCATTGCCAGCGTATGGCCGCGCTGTTCCTCGATCACCCGGATCAGCCGCTCCACCCGCTCCGGCTGGGCCGCTTCGCGGCGGACCTCGTTGAGCTCGCGCACCGTCTTGGAATTGTACAGCCGGTTGATGCTCGACCAGGTCGCCAGCTCGTGGAAATAGCCGCTCGGCACATCACGGCCGGGCCGCTTCATCGAGCTGCGGAAGCCGAGCAGCGGCATCAGCGTCCCGAGGCTGAGGGTGCGGTCGAAATCGGTGCCGCCGATCCGCACACCGTCATTGGCGAGGATGTCGGCGCTGCGGTCCTCCCGCGCCCGCCGGGCGGGCCCCAGCCGGACGATCGAGAAATCCGAGGTGCCGCCGCCAATGTCGGCGATCAGCGCGATTTCCTCGCCGGCCACCTGCTGCTCATAGTCGAGCGCGGCGGCGATGGGTTCGAACTGGGTCGAGACGTCGCGGAAGCCGATATCGCCGGCGATGGCGCGCAGCGTGTCCTCGGCCTTGCGGTTGGCGGCCGCGTCGTCATCGACGAAGAACACCGGCCGGCCGAGCACGACGGAATCCAGCGCGGTGCCGGCGTCTTCCTGCGCGCGCGCCTTCACCGCCCGGAGATAATCGGCGATCACCTCGCGAAAGCCGATGGCCCGGCGGCCGATCTGGGTCTTCTCGTCGATCAGCGCGCTGCCAAGCACAGCCTTGAGGGAGCGCATCAGTCGCCCGTCCTCGCCTTCGACATAGCGGGCCATGGCGGCTCGGCCGATGGTGAGGGTGCCGTGCCGGTCATAAAATACCGCGCTCGGCACCGTGTCCTTCCCATCTTCCAGCGCAGCCAGAATCGGGCCGCCGCCGCGCCAATAGGCGAGGGTGGTGTTGGACGTGCCGAAATCGAGGCCGCAAAACGTCATCTGGTGGCTCCGCCGGAAGGGGCGCTTTCCTAAAGGCTTCGTCTGGCATCTTCAACTGACATGATGTTGACGTTGCGTGCCGGAGACGGCACAGCTGGGGAAATCCTGGAGGAACGACGCCGTGACGCTGCACAACTGGACGATGAAGCACTCGATCGCCGTGGTGGTCATCACGCTCCTGGCCGTCGGCGCCTTCCTGTTCAGCTGGACCTGAACGGCGAGGGTGGGCACGGGCTTCTGGCCATTGTCACATTCGGTCCCTATGTGAAGGCAAGGTCCCGCGACGGGCCTGACCCGCTATGCGCGCCGGCCGGCTGCCTCGGAGCCGGATCGGGCAAGGCGCGCCGGCGGTCTCGCGGCCCCCGGGAGGAGTGACGTCCGCCGTGCTGTCCCAGCCACAGAACGAGAAAAGTGCCGATGCCGGGCAAACCGGCGGGCCGGACGAGACGATGCGCCTGTCCGAGGTGCTCAACGCGATCGCGGCGGACACCTCGCGGGAACGCATCGCGGTCGGCGATCTGCTGAAGGTGATGCAGGAGCGGGCCTTTGGGCCGCTGATGCTGATCTTCGCGCTGCCCAATGCGCTACCGACGCCACCCGGCACCTCTTCCGTGCTGGGGGCGCCTCTGGTGTTCCTCACCGCCCAGCTCGCGCTTGGCTGGTCGCCCTGGCTGCCGCCGATCATCGCGCGCCGTTCCATCGCCCGCAAGGATTTCGCCGCTTTCGTCGGCAAGGCGACGCCCTGGCTGGCGCGGGCCGAAAGGCTGCTGCGCCCGCGTCTGGGCTTTCTGGCGCATCCCCCGGCAGAGAACATCGTCGGGGTGATGTGCTTCGTGCTGGCGGTGGTGCTGGTGCTGCCGATCCCGCTCGGCAACATGCTGCCGGCGCTGGCGATCTGCCTGCTCGCGCTCGGCATTCTGGAGCGCGACGGACTGTGGATCCTCGCCGGGATGGCGGTGGCGGTCGCCTCGCTCGGCGTGGTGTGGGGGGTCGTCTGGGCCTTTGTGAAGGCCGGGCTTTTCCTGCTGCACCGCCTGATCGGCTGACGACCGCCGGCGGGCGGTCGCGCGCGACTTCAAGCCTTGCGAGGCGTCAGCCTTGAGCGCGGGCGTTCTCCAGCGCGCGGGTCAGCATGTCGAGGCACTCATGCGCCTGCTCATGCCCGGTGGCGTCACCGCGCAGGCGGAAGGCGATGTCGCGCAGGTCGCGTATGGCGACATCAACGGCGGTGAAAAGGTCGATGTCCAGATCGACCTCATACGCACTCTCGGGTTCGGCGACGCGGATCGGGAACGGTACAACGTTACTCATGCGACTTCAGGGCTCGTGTTCGGCGAATCGCCGTGGCGTTATCCCCGGAAAGATGCCCGCAATTGGTTAATGACCTCCTCCGGTTACCGGCTTACCCATCGGCAGAAAATGTAGTCAATATACAGTCAATGCCATATTGTATTGACATTGAATGCTCCAGTGACTAGCTCATGAATGCAGCGCGTCGGCGCAGATGGCCGCGCGTGCAGGAGAGGCCGCTATGTCTGTTCGTCTGCCTTCCGTGCCGGTTGCCGACCGGGCTTACCCGCATCTCTCGCCGTTCGAATGCGGCATGCGCGCCTGCTGCCCGCGCTGCGGACAGGGCAAACTGTTCGATGGCTTTCTCAAGCTGGCGCCGCGCTGCGAGGCCTGTGGCCTCGATTATTCCTTCGCCGACCCAGCGGACGGCCCCGCCTTCTTCGTCATCTGCTTCGTCTGCGTGCCGGCGGTGATCTTCGGCCTGTGGCTGGAAGTGGCGTTCCAGGTGCCCTACTGGGTCCACCTCTTCACCACCCTGCCGGTGCTGCTGCTTACCTGCATCCCGCCGCTGCGGCCGCTCAAAGGGTGGCTGGTGGCGAGCCAGTATTACTACAAGGCCGAGGAAGGCCGTCTGGTGACCCATGAGGACGCGCCGGAGGTCACTGCGCCCGCCCGCGACTAAGCGTCGCCCGGCACGGCCCCGGTGCCCACGGTCCCGGTGCCCACGGCCCCGGTGTCGCGGAAGCGTGCCGCGCGCACGCCGGCGGCCGCAAGATCCTCGCCGCATCTGTCGGAGCGGAGATAGGCCAGTTCCCTCTCGCGCGGCTCCAGCAGCGGGTCGAGCGCCCGCAGTTCTGCGTCGACGGTGCCGGGATGGCAGTGCACCAGCACGCGCGTCCCCGGCCCGGCCAGGCTCGCCCGGAACACCTCGCGATAGGGCGGGTCCGGCGTAAAGCCGTAGAGCCCGCGAAAGCTGTCATTGGTGGCGATGCCGGTGCGGGTGGCGCGCGCGGCGCTGCCGGCGGCGAGGGCGCCGATGACCATCGCCTTGCGCAGGCCGAGCCGGCGCCGGCTGGCCCAGGCGACGGGCTCGGCGCAGTTGCGCAGCCAGGGCAGCGCTCCGGCATAGCGCGCCGTTATCTCCTCGATCACGATCTCGCGGATGCCCGGCAGCGCGTGGGCGTGCTGATGGCCGTCGATGAAATCGGGCGCTCTTCCCCATTCATCCTCGAACGCATCGAGCTGGGCGCGCAATTCGTCCCGCAGCGCCGCGCGGGGCAGCGCGCCCGCCAGCGCGCGCAGGATGAGCGGCCCGATCTCCGGCAGGCGCCCGTCCCGCGCCAGCCCCCGCGCTGGCGACAAGGCTCGTTGGCCGGTGAGGGTGAAATGCAGCCCGATATCGGCCGGATGCGCGGCGACCAGCGCGCGGAGCCGGCCTGCCCGCCGCTTCCAGCCGGGCAGGCCGGTCATGGCCCCGGTGGCGGACAGCCGGCCGCGTTCGATGAGCTCTTCGATGGCCTCGCTCACGCCGTCGCTCAAGCCGTAATCGTCGGCGCAGATGACTATGGGTTTCAGATCATATCCCTCTGTATCAGGCTGACAAACAAAGATCACAATCGGCTCATACGTCAATGCAAGTTCTCGAAAGAAGCCGTGCCTTTAATAAAGGGGAGTTCGCCTTACCTGACGGAAAACGCGTCCGTCGCCAAGGCGAGAGGCAAGTAAAACAGCTTGAAAAAATGACGAAAACTTCCCCAAGGTCGCCCGGCCTGATCTCCATCGTGGTCCCGGTGTATAATGAGGCGCGCTGCCTCGCGGAGCTGCACGCCCGGCTTTCCGCCGTGCTGGACGGCTATCCGGAGCTGCGCCGCGAGTTCGTCTTCGTGGACGATGGCAGCCGCGACGACAGCTTCGCGCTGCTGACCGAACTCGGCGCCCGCGACCCTTCGATCAAGGCGCTGCGCTTCGCCCGCAATTTCGGGAAGGAATCGGCGATGGCCGCCGGCCTGCGCGCCGCCGTGGGCGACATGGTCGTGCTGATGGATTCCGACCTGCAGCACCCGCCGGAGGTCATCCCGCAGATGATCGAGCGCTGGCGGGCCGGTGCGCAGATGGTCACCGCCGTGCGCCGTTCGCGCCGGACCGATCCTTTGGGGCGGCGGCTGTTCAGCCGTGGCTTCTATCGCTGCTTCGATGCGCTGTGCGAGGTCGACATCCCGGAAGGGGCGGGCGATTTCCGCTTGTTCGACCGCCGCGTCGTCGACGCGATCAATGCGCTCCCCGAGCGCAACCGTTTCATGAAGGGCATCACCAGCTGGGTCGGCTTCCGGCAGGAGGAAGTCGATTTCGAGGTCGCCGAGCGCGCTGGCGGGGTCAGCTCATTCAGCACCTGGCGGCTGCTGCGCTATGCCCTCGACGGGTTGTCCTCGTTCTCCATGGTGCCGCTGCGCGTCTGGTCGCTGGTCGGGGTGGCGCTTGCCGGCCTGTCGGGCCTCTATGGGCTCTTTCTCATCGGCGATGCGCTGCTGTTCGGCGTGCGCACCCCGGGCTTCCCGACCATCATGGTCAGCATGCTGTTCGTTTCCGGCGTGCAGCTCATCAGCCTCGGCGTCATCGGCGAATATGTCGGGCGCATCTTCACCGAGGTGAAGCGCCGGCCGCTCTATCTCATTGCCGACGAGATCGGCTTCGCGGCGCCGGCGGCGCTGCCGGCCGGTTCCTCCGCCCATGCCGAAATGCGGCAGGCTCCCGCCCTCGTGCCGGATGGTTTCGCCTCGTGAGCCTCGCCCGTTCTGCTGTTCCCGCCGCCGCTTCGGCTCCCCCTGCGCTGCGGCGCTGGTCGTCGATCCCGCTCGTGCGCCTCGCCAGCCTCGCCGTCTTCGCGGCGGTGGCGGCGTGGATCGTCCTCACCTTCCGCGATTACGGCATCAGCAATGACGAGCCGGTGCAGCACACCTATGGCCAGCTGCTGCTGGCCTGGTATGCGAGCGGCTTCACCGATGACCGGGCCTTCCACTACATCAACCTCTATCTCTATGGCGGCCTGTTCGACCTGATCGCGGCGGGCCTGGAGCCCTATGTGCCGCTGCCTCTTTATGAGTGGCGCCATCTGCTTTCGGCCGGTTTCGGTTTTGCCGGGCTGGTCGGCACCTGGCGGCTGGCCAGGCTGCTCGGCGGCGAGAAGGCGGGCGTCGTGGCGGTGCTGCTGCTGGCCTTCACCGGCATGTATGGCGGGGCGATGTTCACCCACACCAAGGACGTGCCGTTCGCGGCGGCCATGGTGTGGAGCCTGTATTTCGTCACCGTGCTGGCGGTGGAATTGCCGGCCCTTCCGCGCTGGCGGAGCGTGCTCGGGCTCGGCGTGGCGGTCGGCTGCGCGCTCGGGCTGCGGGTCGGCGGAGTGTTCGCGGTGCTCTATCTCGCGCTGACCGTCGGCGCCGCTATGCTGGTGTTCCGCGACGTCCGCCTGCCGCTGCGCGTGCTGCCGCGTCTCGTGGTGGCCGGCCTGGTGGCGCTCGCTCTCATGGCGGTGACCTGGCCGTGGTCGGTCCTGCCGCCGACCAATCTGTTCAAGGCCATGGGGGCCTTCAGCAATTTCACCTTCGACCTCAAGACGCTGTTCAACGGCCGGCTGCTGCCGATCGACCATCTGCCGCCGACCTACATGCCGGAATATCTCCTGATCAAGCTGCCGGAGGTGACCTTGCTCGGGCTGCTCGCCGCGCTGACGATGACGGTTCTGGCGGGAGTGAGGCTGGTGCGTGGGCACCGCGTCTGGGCGGCGGTACGGATCCATTCGCACCGCCTGCTGGCCCATCTGCCGCTGGCGCTGGCGATCGTGGTGCCGATCGCCTTCGCCCTGCTCGATCATCCCCCGCTCTATAACGGCATCCGGCATTTCCTCTTCATCCTGCCTCCCGTCACGGTGCTCGCCGCGCTGGGGCTTCAGGGCGCCTGGCGGGCGCTTCGCGGCCGCTCGCGGGTTGCGGCCTCCGGCTTCGCGCTGGCGGCGTTGGGGCTCTTCCTGTTCAACGCCTCGGTCCTGTGGCGCCTGCATCCTTACGAATATGTCGCCTACAACCAGCTCGTCGGCGGCACCACCGGGGCGTGGGGGCGTTTCGAGGGCGATTACTGGTCGGCGAGCCTGCGTGAGGCCGCGCTCGCCCTGCGGCACGGCATGGAGCGCGAAAAGGCGCCGGCCCATCCCTACAAGGTCTCGGTCTGTGCCGAGGATGTGCAGGCGATGACCTATCTCGGCCCGAATTTCCAGGCGGTTGAGGAGTGGGACGATTCCGACTTCGTGCTGACCGCCCACCATGTCGGCTGCGACGAGGCGCCGGGCCTGCCCTATGCGACGGTGAGCCGTATGGGCATCGCGCTGGCCTCGGTGATGGACCAGCGGCTGCGGCACACGCCGGTGGACGCGCCGCTGCCCGACGAGGACGACGACAAGGGGCTGGATCTCGACGCCCCGGTGGTCTCGCAGAAGGACGTCGGGCCGCAGGAAACCGGACCACAGGTGGCCAAGGCGAAGCCATGAGGGGATGGGCATGAACGAGGTGGCGACGAAGCGGGAGGCCGGCACAGCGGCGCTTCTCGCGCGTGTGCGCCACATCGTGCTCTTTGCCGCCCTCGGCGCCGTCGGCACTCTCGCGCATTATGCCGTGCTGATCGGTCTCGTGCAGGGCGGCCTTGCCGGGCCGGTCCTGAGCTCCAGCGCCGGATTTCTCGTGGGCGGGCTGGTGAACTACCAGCTGGGGCGGCGGCTCGTCTTCCGCTCGTCGGTGCCGCATCGTTCGGCGCTGGCGAAATTCTTCACCATCGCCGGCATCGGGCTGATGCTGAATGCCCTGTTGATGGCGCTGCTCACCGGGGTTCTCGGCGCGCCCTATCTTCCGGCGCAGATTCTCGTCACCGGTCTGCTCATGCTCTGGCATTACGCGGGAAACGCGGCGTGGACCTTCCGCGCGGCACGGCCGGCGAGGGCTCCGGCGGAGGGATGATCTCCACAGAGACGGCTTGACTCTCGCCGCGGTTGGAGTCGTTTTATGGGAACAAAACATGAACAATTGAGCGCCCCCATGGACATGATCCGCGATGTGGCGGCGCTGAGGCAGATGCTTTCCGGGCTTGAGGCGGAGCGTCTGCCCGGCGTCGAATCGTCTTTCTCCCTTGGTGCCGACGGGCCGGAAGCGGGCGGCGTACGCCTTGCCCGCGGCGCCCTGCACGAAGTGCAGGCGGCCCAGAGTGCCGACATGCCCGCTGCCACCGGCTTCGCGCTGGCGCTGGCGCTGCGTGCCTTGCGCACCGCCGGCGCGGGGGAGGGGCGTCCGCTGCTATGGGTGCGCCAGGACCTCGCCGATGCGGAGTTCGGCCGGCTCGACGCGCCGGGCGTCGCCCAGCTCGGCCTCGATCCGGTGCACCTCCTTCTGGTGCGGGCCCGCGACGGGGCCGAGGTGCTGCGGGCGGCAGGCGACGCGGCCCGCTGCGCGGGGCTCGGTGCGCTGCTCATCGAGACCTGGGGAACGCCCAAGGCGCTCGACCTCACCACCACCCGGCGCCTCGCTCTGCGGGCGGCTTCCTCCGGGGTGACGAGCTTTCTCCTTCATGCAGCATCCCAGCCTGCGCCGACGGCGGTGGCCACGCGCTGGCGAGTAGCGCCGGCCGCTTCCGCCCCCCTCGCGGGTGACGCGCCGGGCGCCCCGGCCTTTCACGCCACCCTGCTGCGCCATCGCGGCGGAGAGGGTTGCGTTCGGCCGGTAGAGGGCGGCGACTGGAAACTGGAGTGGGACCATGAGGCCTGTAGCTTCCGCGACCTCGCCTCGCTACCTCGCGCTGTGGTTCCCGTTCCTGCCGGCCGACCGGATGGAGCGGCTGCGGCGGAGGCGGGGAGGGGCGAGGTCGTCGCGCTGCGCCGTGCCGGTTGAGGGGGCGGGCGCAGGCTTGGGCGGTCCGCTCGCGCCGGCGCCGCTCGTTTTCGTCGAGAAGGTGCAGGGGGCGCTTCGCCTCGCCGCGGTCGACCGTGCGGCGCGCCGTGCGGGCCTCGCTCCCGGCCTCACGCTCGCCGATGCGCGGGCCCGCATGCCCGGGCTCGCAGTGCTCGACCACGATCCCGCCGCCGATGCCGCCTTTCTGGAGGAGGTGGCGGATGATTGCGACCGCTGGACCCCGCTCGTGGCGCTCGACGCCCCGGACGGGCTCATCCTCGACATTACCGGCTGCGCGCATCTGTTCGGCGGCGAGGCGGCGCTGCGCACGCGGCTTCTTGCCCATCTCCAACACCACGGCCTCGGTGCCGGCGCAGTCATCGCCGGCACGCCGGATGCCGCGCGGGCGCTGGCGCGTTCCGGCAAAGGCGGCGTGGTGGCGCCGGGCGGGGAGGCGGCCGCTGTCGCCGGGCTGCCCGTCGCCCGGCTCGGGGTGAGCGCGCAGGTCGTGACCGGGCTTTCCCGCGCCGGTCTCAAAACCATTGGCGATCTCGCCGCTCGCCCTCCCACGCCGCTGGCCGCCCGCTTCGGCATGGAGCTTCTGACCCGGCTTGAGCGCACGCGGGGGCGCGAGGATGTGCGTATCGTGCCGCGCCGCCCGCTGCCGGCCTGCATCGCCGAGCGGCGCTTCGCGGAGCCGATTGCCCGCACCTCTGACATCGAGGCGACGCTTGCCCGTCTGGTCGACGACCTCTTCTTGACGCTGGAGGCGCGCGGCGAGGGCGGGCGGGCCTTCGAGGCGTGCTTCTTCCGCACCGATGGTGCGGTGCGACGGCTGAAGGTGGAGACAGCGCGGCCCTTGCGCGACGGGACGGCGCTTGCGCGTCTCTGGCACGAGCGGATCGAGGCGCTGGCCGACCCGCTCGACCCCGGCTTCGGCTTCGACCTGATGCGGCTCAGCGTGCTGCGAACCGAGAAACTCACCCCGGCGCAGGTGAGCCTCGACGGCCGCGCGGTGGAGGAAGAGGAGGTTGCGGCGCTGGTCGACCGGCTTGCCGTGCGGCTGGGCCGCGAGCGGGTGCTGCGCTTCCTACAGCGCGACACCCATGATCCCGACCGCGCCAGCGCGCTGGTGCCCGCCGGCGGCGCACCGGTGGCATCGTTCCCCTTGCGGGACGAGGCCTTGCCGCGCCCCCTCACCCTGTTCGATCCGCCCCAGCCGGTGGAGGCGCTGGCCGAGGTGCCGGACGGGCCGCCTTTGCGCTTCCGCTGGCGGCGGGTGGTGCACGAGGTCGCCCGCGCCGAGGGGCCCGAGCGCCTCGCGCCGGAATGGTGGCGGCGGGCGGAGGAGATGCCGACGCGCGACTATTACCGGGTAGAAAACCGCGAGGGTCGGCGCTTCTGGCTGTTCCGTGCCGGGCTTTATGGCCGGGAGGCCCCGGGAGAGGCCGGCCAGCCGCGCTGGTTCCTGCATGGGCTTTTCCCATGAGGCGGTCATGAGCGCGCCCCTCTATGCGGAACTCGTCGCCGCCTCGAACTTCTCTTTCCTGCGCGGCGCCTCGAAGGCGGAATCGCTGGTGCTGCAGTCCCTGCTCCTCGGCCATGCCGGCCTCGGTATCGCCGACCGTAACAGCGTGGCCGGCGTCGTGCGCGCCTATGCGGCGGTGAAGCAGATCGGCGAGCGCCATGCCGGCTTCTGGAGCGCGCGCAGGGAGGGGAGGGAACCGAAGGAGGACGAGAACGAAGCCACCCGTCTCCTGCGCCTACGGGCTGCGGCGGCGGCCGATACCGGCCTGGGCCCGGAACTGCCCCCCTTCACCCTTGCCGTGGGCGCCCGGCTGGTCTTTGCCGATGGCACGCCGGACATCGTCGCCCATGCGCAGGACCGCGACGGTTGGGGCCGGCTCTGCCGCCTGCTCACCACAGGCAATCTGCGCGGAGGAAAGGGGGCGTGTATCCTCAGGCTCGACGACCTGCTTGCCGATGCGCGCCGCCTCTCCCTCATCCTCATGCCGCCGCGACATGTGCCGGCAAAAGGTCAGGCCGCCATCGCCCGGGTGCTGGGGTCGCTCGACGACGCGGCGCCCGGCTCGGTTTGGCTCGGCGCCAGCATGGCGCGCCGGGGCGACGATCGCCGCCGCCTCGCGCCGCTGAAGGCGCTGGCGGCGAAGGTCGGGGTGCCGCTGCTCGCCACCAATGATGTGCTCTACCACCACCCGGACGAGCGCGATCTGCAGGACGTGCTCACCTGCATCCGCGAAGGCGTCACCATCGAGGCGGCGGGGCGGCTTCTGGAGACCAATGCCGAGCGGCACCTCAAAACCCCGGCGGAGATGGCACGCCTGTTCCGCGACGCGCCCGAGGCCGTGGAGGAGACGCGCAATTTCCTCGCCCGCATCGATTTTTCGCTGGGCCAGCTGACATATGAATATCCGCAGGAGCCGGTGCCGCCCGGCCATACGCCGCAGAGCCGCCTGGAGGAACTGACCTGGCAGCGGATCGCCGTCCGCTATCCAGAGGGCGCCTCGGACAAGGTGGTGCACCAGCTGAAGGAGGAGCTCAACCTCATCGGCGAGCTCGGCTATGCCTCCTATTTCCTCACCATCCGCGACATCGTCGATTTCGCCGAGACGCGCGGCATTCTGTGCCAGGGGCGCGGCTCGGCGGCGAATTCCGCCGTCTGCTACGTGCTCGGCATCACCGCCGTCGATCCGGCCACCAGCAGTCTGTTATTCTCCCGCTTCCTTTCGCGTGATCGCGGCGAGCCGCCCGACATCGACGTCGATTTCGAGCATTCGCGGCGCGAGGAGGTCATCCAGTACATTTATGAGCGTTATGGCCGCCACCGCGCCGGCATCGTCGCCACGGTGATCTCCTATCGCCCGAGGAGCGCCATACGCGATGTCGGCAAGGCGCTCGGCCTGACCGAGGACATCACCGCCCGGCTTGCCGGCACTGTGTGGGGAAGCTGGGGCGAGGACATAGAGGACAGCCAGGCCCGCGAGGCCGGGCTCGATCCGTCCAATCCGACGGTCGCCCGCGCCATCGGTATGGCGATGCGCCTTCTCGGCTTTCCTCGCCACCTTTCCCAGCATGTCGGCGGCTTCGTGCTCACGCAGAACCGGCTCGACGAGACGGTGCCGATCGGCAATGCGGCGATGAAGGACCGCACCTTCATCGAATGGGACAAGGACGACATCGACACCCTCGGCCTGCTTAAGGTCGACGTGCTGGCGCTGGGCATGCTCACCTGCATCAAGAAGTCGCTCGATCTGCTGCGCGACCATGAGGAAACCGATTGGGGCCTCGCCGAGGTGCCGAGGGAGCAACCGGATGTCTATGACATGCTGTGCGCCGGCGATTCCATCGGCGTGTTCCAGGTGGAAAGCCGGGCGCAGATCAACATGCTGCCGCGCCTGAAGCCGCGGAAACTCTATGATCTCGTCATCCAGGTCGCCATCGTCCGGCCCGGGCCGATCCAGGGCGACATGGTGCACCCCTATCTGCGCCGTCGGGAGGATAGCGAGCCCGTCTCCTATCCCTCACCGAGGCCGCCACATCCACCTGACGAGTTGCTGGGTGTGCTCGAACGCACTCTCGGCGTGCCGCTGTTCCAGGAACAGGCGATGCAGCTCGCCATGACGGCGGCCAAGTTCTCCTCGGATGAGGCCAACCAGCTGCGTCGCGCCATGGCGACTTTCCGCAATCCCGGCACCATCGGCGGATTCCGCGACAAGCTGGTCATGGGCATGGTCGTGCGCGGCTATGATCCCGCCTTCGCCGCGCGCTGCTTCGAGCAGATCAAGGGCTTCGGCGAATATGGCTTCCCGGAGAGCCACGCGGCGTCCTTCGCCAAGCTGGTCTACATCTCCGCCTTCCTCAAATGCCGCTACCCCGCGATCTTCGCCTGCGCGCTGCTGAACGCCCAGCCCATGGGCTTCTACGCCCCGGCACAGATCGTGCGCGATGCGGGCGAGCACGGGGTGGAAATCCGCCCGCCGGACGTCAATTACAGCTTCCACGACAACACGCTGGAGCGCGACGCGCCGGGCGTCCCGCTGGCCCTGCGCCTCGGCCTGCGCCAGCTTGATGGCTTCAAGGAGGAATGGAGCCTGCAATTGGCACAGGCGCGGGAACGCGGGTTCCTGCACGATATCGAGACGCTCGCCCATCGCTCCCGCCTGCCGGTGGCGGCGCTGCACAAGCTGGCGGATGCCGATGCCTGCCGTTCCATGGAGCTCGATCGGCGCGAGGCGGCGTGGGCGGTGCGCCGGCTGCCGGATGACGCGCCGCTGCCGCTGTTCGCGCTAGTGGAGGCGCGCGAGCTCGGCCCGGATGCGGACGCGCATCTGCCGCTCATGCCGCTGCCCGAGCAGATCGCCGTCGATTACCAGACCACGCGCCTGTCGCTGAAGGGCCACCCCATGGGCATGCTGCGGGAGGTGTTTGCCGCCGAGGGCGTGGCCTCCAGCGCCGAGGTGGCACAGGCCCGCGACGGCTCCCGCGTGCGGGCGGCCGGCGTGGTGCTGGTGCGCCAGCGGCCGGGCAAGGGCAACGCCATCTTCATGACGCTGGAAGACGAGACCGGCATCGTCAACGTGCTGCTCTGGGCCCGCCAGTTCGAGCGTTACCGGGCGGAAGTGATGGGCGCGCGGCTCGTCGTGGTGGAGGGGCGGGTGCAGAAGAGCAAGGAGGGCGTCATCCATGTGATGGGCGAGCGGGTATTCGACCGCACCGGCGAACTGGCCCGCCTGTTCGAGGATCCGCGCCATATGCCCTCGCCGCAGGCCGATCCCGGAAAGGACGAGCGGGTGCGGGGCGGGCGCGAGAAGGGTGCGCCGCCGCGGGAAGCGCATCTCCTCGCCGGCCGCCGTTCGGGTCAGGGCCATCCCCGGCAGGTGCGAGTACTGCCGAAGTCGCGCGACTTCCATTGAGCGACCGGGAAGGGGGCACATAACCTGTCGCGCGCGGCCGGTTCGATGCTAGACGGGTGCAACACGCACGAAGGAGACACCCATGGCGCAGCGCTTCGACGATTGGGAGAAGGACGACAAGGGGCATCTGAAAGTGTGGCCGATGCTGGCCTTCACCACCGCCCTGTTCGGCACGGACAAGGTGGGCCTGCGCCTTGAGATCGGCGCGCAGCAGCCCAAGCCCGGCGAGCCGGTGCCCGCGCTGCAGCTGGTGCTCGACCCCGCGCAGGTGCGCCAGCTCGCCGAGGCGCTGGCCGAGGCCGAGGCGCGCCTGCTCGACGCCCGTTTCTCCACGCTCACCCGCCCCGGCAACGCCTGAGAAGGGATCGCTCCCTCGCGGTCGTGCCCGGCCTTGGGCCGGGCGTTCAAGACGTCCCCAAGTGGACTTCCCCAAGTCGACCTCGCTATGTCGACCGGGGTTGCTTCGTGACGCCGCAAGACACGCAGGCCGGGACAAGCCCGGCCATGACGCTATATCGGGTGGCGCGTCGTGCAGAGGCGTCCGTCGTCCTACGCCGCCAGGAACTGCGCGTCGGCCTGGTCGAGGCGACGGCGGATCTGGGTGACGATGAGCTGCTCGTCCGGCACGCAATTGTCGTAGGTCAGCCGCTCGCCGGCCTTTACCGGCTTCAGCACCCGGGCGCGTTCGGCGAGGCCGAGCGGCAGGGCAAAGCTGTCGCGGGCGTCGCGCCAGCTCATCGTGTAGCCGCGATAATCATACTCGCCGATCTTGCCGAGCAGCGCGCCGGGCGCGAGGTCGCGCTTGGCCACCGCCGTGCATTCGGCCACGGGATGGTCCAGCACCTCCATGTCGCGCGTGCCGTGCATTACTGCGCGCACGGCGGAAAGCGGCACTTCGAGGCTGGTGAGGTGGAAGGGGCGGATCAGCGCGAAGCAGGGGCCGGGCCCGACCTTGAGGTCGATCATCCGCTCCATGGCGCGCGGATGGCGCGGCTTGACGATGCAGAACACGCCGGGCGCCACGCCCTTGCCGAGGGTGAAGTCCACCACGCCGGAGCGCGAGAGGATGCCGCCATCCTCCTTGGTGCACAGCACCTGCGCCAGCACGTCGCGGTCGGCGGCCGGGCCGTGCATGCCCGGCACGTCAGGCACCAGCCCGGTGGCATTGGCGAGCGCCGTCATCTCCACCATGGTCTTGGATCCGTCGACGAACTCCACCAGCATGCGCGGGTTCATGTTGCGCGCCTTTGCCTCGGCCTCGAACTCGTCGGGTACGGCGTCGGGCTTGAAGGCGTTGTTTTTGGCCTTGCCGGCGCAGACGATCTCGAAGCCCAGCGCCTGGGCGAAGCCGATCAGCTCTATGGTGGCGGCCGGCTCGTCGCCCGCCGCGCCGGTGAGCACGACGCCCGCCGCCCGGGCCTCCTGCTTGAGATAGCGGCCGATGGTGATGTCGGCTTCCACGCTCAGCAGCACCACGTGCTTGCCGTTGCGGATCGCTTCCAGCGACACCAGCGTGCCGATGTTCGGGCTGCCGGTGGCGTCGATCACCACGTCGATATGGCCGGAGGCGCACATGGCGCGGTAGTCGTCGGTGATGACGAAATGGCCGGCCTCAATGGCGCGGTCGATGTCGGAGCTGCTGGAGGCGCTGACGATGTCCTCGCGGCGGTGGCCGGCCATCAGCGCGGCATCGATGGCGACCTGCGCGTTCAGCTCGGTGACGGCGCCGATGCGCACGCCCGGCATGAGGGCGGCCTGAACGATGAGGTCGGTGCCCATCTGGCCAGCGCCGGCGAGCCCGATCGTCACCGGCCCGTGCTTGGCGGTCCACTGTTCCAGTTCGGCGGCGATGCCCGTCCGCACGATCCCGCTTGCACCGAGCCTAGTTGCACCGAGCATACGCTCAACCCTTCCCTGAGGCGCGCCTTCGCCTTTCGGCGAATGCGTCATCGCTCTTCGGTACTCGACATTTGTTCCAAGGCAAAGAGCGCCGAGGCCCGCATCCCGCCATTCTGCGCTCAGTAATCCGCGCCGGCCTCTTCAAGTACCGCGGCGGCGGTGATCTCGTCGGTGATGAAGACGGTGGGGCGCAGCATGCGCAGGGCGGCGATCACCGCCTTGGCCTTGCCCGGCCCGCCGGAGGTGAGAATGCGCTCCGGGGTGGCCTGCAGCGTCTCGATCGGGATCGACATGACGCGGGAATTGATCGGGTGGTCGACCGGCCGGCCCTCGATGTCGATGAAGTTGTAGATCACGTCGCCCACCGCGCCGGCGGCGATCAGCGACGCCCAGTCGGCGTCGGAGAAGAAGCCGAAGCGCAGCGATGTGCTCTCCGATTCCATCTCGCCGACGCTGAGCACCACCGCGTCCATCTCGCGCGCGAGGTTGTACACCGTGCCGAGCCCGCAGCGCTCGATCAGCGCCTGCTTGGTCTCGACGCTGTCGACGATGGCCGGTGCGGCGATCAGGTGGCAGTCGGCCTGGAACAGGCGCGAGAGCTGCCAGGCGAATTCCGACGGGTTGTACTGCTTGGCCTTGGTGATGCCGCCCAGCAGCGAGATGACCTGGAGGTTCGAGACCGTCTTCTCGTCGATAAAGCCCAGCGCCCGCATCAATGTGCGGCCCCAGCCGAAGCCGATCTTCATGTCGGAGCGGATGAGGTCGGAGATGAACAGCCCCGTTGCCGCGCCGATGGCGCTGGTGGCGTCCGCGAACGGGCCGGAGACCGGGGCGACCACCGCTTCGCGCAGGCCGAACGCCTTTTGCAGGCCCATCTCCAGCCGGGGCAGTTCGGCAATCTCGCGGCTGAGGGAGATTTTCACCTCGTTCAGCGCCCGCGCATCCGCCAGGAGGCGCACCACGGTGACACGGCCGATGTCCAGCGCCTCGGCGATGGCGCTCTGGGTCATGCCCTCGACATAGTACATCCAGGCCGCGCGCAGCCGCAGCCGGGCCGAGCGTCGGCCGGTCGGGCTCAGATCCGCGAGCGACGAAGTCTCGCTCAGGCCGCCCGGCCTGGTCGTGGCGGCTCCACCCGTCATGCGCAGCTATCCCCCGATGAGCTCTCCGCGTTGCTATAGAGGACGACGCCTCCATCTTCAAACGACACGGGCCCGTCACATGGCCGCGCCCGCGTGGTTACGCAAAAACCCGCTTGTCGACACCGCGTGCGCGGGGCACGTTGCCCGCTCCAGTGCCCAGGCACGCATGGTTCCGGTATGTCCAGCACAGACGAGACGCTCAAGCTCAAGGATTTCCTCTGCTTTGCGGTCTATTCGGCGAACCACGCGTTCAACCGCGTCTACAAGCCGATGCTGGACCGGTTGGGGCTGACCTATCCGCAATATATCGCCATGGTCACGCTGTGGTCCGAAGACGGGATGACCGTCGGGCAGATCGGCGACCGGGTGCTGCTGGAGACCAACACGCTGACGCCGCTTCTCAAGCGGCTGGAAAGCGCCGGGCTGGTGCGCCGGGTGAGAGATGCGGTGGATGAGCGGCAGGTGCGCGTCCATCTCACCGAGAAGGGCCGGGCCCTGCGCCTTGAGGCCCAGCGTGTGCCGGCTGAGATGGGCGTGTGCCTCGACCATGATTCGCAGGAGCTGCGTGAGCTGACCAGTGACCTGAGCCGGCTGCGCGACCGGCTGCTGGCGCGCCTCAAGCCGTAGCTTCGGGGGCGGGAACCGCCTTCTCCGTCGCGGCTTCCTCCCCAAAGTCGATCTGTCCCTCGATGAAGCGCCGGTGCCGCGCGATCTCGCCGGCGAGAAAGTCGAGAAAGGCACGCACGCGCGGCGAGTGGCGCAGGTCCGGGTGGGTCAGCAGCCACAGATCGGCGGCGTAGTCGTTGTCCGGCGGCCCGAGCCGCACCAGCGAGGGGCGGGCATCGCCGATGAGGCAGGGGATGTGGCCGATGCCGATGCCGGCCTCCACCGCCTCGGCAATGCCGAGCACGCTGTTGATTTTGTAGGCCACGCGGTCCTGCGGCACGTTTTCCTGCACGAACTTCACCGTCTTCAGGGCGCCCAGGCTGTCGCCCAGCGACACCCAGTTGCGGGCGTCAAGCTGTTCGGGCGTGACCGCGCGCGGCTCGGGGAAATCGACGCTGCGCCCGTACAGCGCCCAGGCGATGCGGGCGACACGCCGGCCGACGAGGTTCTCCGGCGGGTTGTCGGTGGCGCGGATGGCGACGTCGGCGTCGCGCTTCGACAGATTCAGCGGCTGGTTGCTCAGCACGATGTCGAGCCGCACTTCCGGGTAGCGCTCGCGGAAGGTCGCGAGCATGGGCATCAGCAGGTGGATGAGCAGCGAATCCGGCGTCGTCACCCGCAATTCGCCCGAGGGCGCGGGCTCGCGCCCGGCGAGTTTGCGGCCGACGGCGGTGATCTCCTCGTCCAGCCGGTTGGCCAGCGCCACCATCTCCTCGCCGGCGGGGGTAAGCGCATAGCCGGTGCGATGGCGCTCGAACAGCAGCGTGCCGAGCTGGTCCTCGATCTGCTTGAGCCGGCGGAACACGGTGGAGTGGTTGACGCCCATGGTCATTGCCGCAGCCGGCAGGCCCTTGGCGTCCGCCACGGCCTTGATGAGCCGGAAGTCGTCCCATCCAAGGTTCTTGAAGGGCTCAGCCATGCGGGTCCCCGTCGGTGGCAACGGCTTAAATTGCTGCGCTGACACAGGATTTTCCCCATGCCCGCCAGCCTGCCGGCGAGCGGACGATAGCAGCACAGATGAGATTGCGTCAACGCAATTGGTAAAGGCTGGCATTGCGTCGTTGCCGGGTTATCTCTTGTCGCAACAGGAGCGCAGGTCGCGCTCACGAGAGGGCAAGATCATGAACCGCAATGGCATCCATCATGTGACGGCGATTGCCGGCAATGCGCGCCGCAATGTCGAATTCTATACCCGCGTCCTGGGTCTCCGGCTGGTCAAGAAGACCGTGAACTTCGACGATCCCGGCACCTACCATTTCTATTATGGGGACGAGAGCGGCGCGCCCGGCACCATCCTCACCTTCTTTCCGTGGGACCATGTCGCGCCCGGTCGCCTCGGCGTCGGCGAGGCGCAGGAGACCGCGTTCCGCGTGCCGGCCGCCTCCATCGGGTACTGGACGCAGCGTTTCGTCGAGAAGGGCGTGTCGCACAGCGCCCCGGTGAAGCGCTTCGGCGAGACCGTGCTGGCCTTCAAGGACCCGCACGGTATGCGCCTCGCTCTGGTCGGTGTGGCCGGCGCGGAGAACGAGCCGGCCTGGCTCGGCACGGACGTTCCCGCCGAGAACGCCATTCGCGGCTTTCACAGCGTGAACCTGCTGCTGGCCGAGGCGGCTCCCACCGGCGCCATCCTCACCGATGTGTTCGGCTTCACGGAGATCGGCCGCGAGGGTTCGCTGGTGCGCTTCAAGGCCGAGGGCACCGAGATCGGCAGCATTGTCGACATCCATGAGGCCGGCGGTTTCCTGCCCGCCCGCATGGGCGGCGGCTCGGTGCATCACATAGCATTCCGCGCGGCGGACGACGCGGCCGAGTTCGCCATGGTGAAGAAGCTGGGCGAGAACCACGGCATCGCCACCACGGAGCAGAAGGACCGCAACTACTTCCGGTCCATCTATTTCCGCGAGCCCGGCCACGTCCTGTTCGAGATCGCCACCGACATTCCCGGCTTTGCCGCGGACGAGCCGGCGGCGACCCTCGGCGAGGCACTGAAGCTGCCGGACTTCCTCGAAGGCCGCCGCAGCCAGATCGAGGCCGTGCTGCCCGAGATCGCCTGACCCCCTTCGGCGCCGCCCCTCACCGGGCGGCGACCGCCCCCACTCTGACGAGGAGGCCGTCATGACCGACGCCGTGCTTTCCTTCGTGCATCGCTTTGAGCCCGCCACCCGGCAGGATGTCGCCCCCCTGCTCCTGCTCCACGGCACCGGCGGCGACGAGAATGATCTGATCCCGCTGGGCGACATGATCGCGCCGGGCGCCGCCTTGCTTTCGCCGCGTGGCAAGGTGCTGGAAGGCGGCATGCCGCGCTTCTTCCGCCGCCTGCGTGAGGGCGTGTTCGACGAGGACGATGTGCGCGCCCGCGCCGCCGAGCTCGCGGCCTTCATTGCCGAGGCGCGTGCCGCCTATGGTCTTGCCGCCCCCATCGCGGTCGGCTTTTCCAACGGCGCCAACATCGCCGCCGCCCTGCTGCTGACGCAGCCGAAGGTGCTGGCGGGGGCTATCCTGATCCGCGCCATGGTGCCGCTGGCGGTGCCTCCGGCGGCCGATCTCGCGGGAAAGCGGGTTCTGCTGCTCTCGGGAGCGACGGATCCCATCGTGCCGGAAAACAATGCCGTGCGCCTCGCCGGCCAGCTTCGTGCCGCCGGGGCCGATCTCGATCACCGCACCCTGCCAGCCGGCCACGGCCTTTCGCAGGGTGATCTGACGCTCGCCCGCGCATGGCTCCAGGCCTCGGGCCGGGCGGCGGCCTGACCGATCCGCGCGTTTCCGGCGGAACCGGATGCCTCCGAGCGCATTGCTGCCACGGTGCAGGTGTTCCACACTCGCGCCGTGGCAGCTGGCGTTCGGCGGAGGTAGCGATGCGTTGGGAAGATTTCCGCCGTAGCCGGAATGTCGAGGACCGGCGGGGCGACAGTGGCGGTCTGGGCGGCGGCTTCGGCGGCGGCCGGCGCATGGGCGCGCGCGGTGGGCTTGGCATTGGCGGGCTCATCGTCGTCGGCCTCATCGCCTGGGCCACCGGCATCAATCCGGCGGTGCTGATCGGCGGCGCCGAAATCCTGCTCGGCGACGGCGACAGCAGCGGCTACAGCCAGCAGCAGCAACCGCCCTCCGCTCAGGCCCAGCGCAATCTCAGCCCCGAGGACAAGAAGCTCGGCGAGTTTGCCGCTGTCGTTCTCGCCCAGACCGAGGATGTGTGGACGCCGATCTTCAAGGCGCAGGGCAGCACCTATGCCGAGCCCGGCCTGGTGCTTTTCTCCGGTGCCACCCGCTCGGCCTGCGGGTCGGCGAATTCCGCCACGGGACCGTTCTATTGCCCGCGGGACCAGAAGGTTTATCTCGACACCTCCTTCTTTGACGAGATGAAGCAGAAGTTCCGGGCGCCGGGTGACTTCGCCGCCGCCTATGTCATCGCCCACGAGGTCGGCCATCATGTGGAAAACCAGATCGGCCTGCTGGAGCAGGTGCAGGCGCGCCAGCGTCAGGTCTCGCGAACGGAAGCCAATGCGCTCTCGGTAAAGGTCGAGCTGATGGCGGATTGCCTCGCCGGCGTGTGGGCGCACCATGCCGATGCGCAGTGGCGCATTCTGGAAGATGGCGATATTCAGGAGGCGATGAACGCCGCCTCCGCCATTGGCGACGACCGCCTGCAGAAGCAGTCGCAGGGCCGGGTTGTGCCCGACAGCTTCACCCATGGCAGCTCCGCCCAGCGGATGAAGTGGTTCAAGCAGGGGCTCGATGGCGGGTCGCTGGCGCAGTGCAACACATTCAAGGGCAGCATCTGATGCGGGTCCGCATCTGAACGCCGCCGCCGAGAGGCCGAGATGAATTCCGACACGCCCTTCGTGCCGCTTGCCATCGCGGTGCTCACCATCTCCGACACCCGCACTCCGGCGGATGATCGATCGGGCACGACATTGGCGGACCGCATCACTGCCGCCGGCCACAATCTCGCCGACCGCGCCATCGTGCCGGATGATGTGGAGGCGATCCGCACGCAGGTCGCGGGTTGGATCGCCGATGAAGGGATCGATGTCGTCATCACGACAGGCGGCACAGGCTTCACCGGCCGCGACGTGACGCCCGAGGCGGTGGAGCCGCTGTTCGAGAAGCGCATGGAAGGTTTCTCGACCATTTTCCACATGGTCTCGTTCGGCAAGATCGGCACCTCGACACTGCAGAGCCGCGCGACGGCCGGGGTAGCCAATTCCACCTACATCTTCTGCCTGCCCGGCTCGCCCGGCGCCTGCCGCGACGGCTGGGACGAGATCCTCGTTCACCAGCTCGATATCAGGCACAAGCCCTGCAATTTCGTCGAGATCCTTCCCCGGCTCGACGAGCACCTCAAGCGCGGCAAGCTGCGCGCGCCGCAGGGCGGGACGCTCGGCTAGAGCACGTCCGGTGAAAGTCGGCTCACCGGACGTGCTCTAGGTTTCTGTTTTTACGCATTTTCTTCACGCGAACCGGAACCCACTTCGCTCGAAAATGCTCTAGGTCACAGACCCATAAACGGGATTCCCTTTTGGGTCGGAGGCTGATTCATTTCTCCTGATGGAGGATGAGATGGCCCGCTTTGATCTAACGGATTTCGAGTGGTCGGTGATCCAGCCGCTTTTGCCGAACAAGCCGAGGGGCGTGCCTCGGGTGGACGACCGGCGCGTGCTGAACGGGATTTTCTGGCGACTTCGGACCGGGGCGCCGTGGGCCGACATTCCCGAGCGCTACGGCCCGCACACGACCTGCGTGAACCGCTTCAACCGCTGGCGCAAGGCGGGGGTCTGGGATCGGCTTCTGGAAGCGGTGTCAAAGGCTTACGATGGCGACATCCAGATGATCGATTCCTCCAGCATCCGCGTGCACCAGCACGCCGCCAACGCCCAAAAAAAGACGACCGATCCGGTTGCATGGGTCGCTCGCGGGGCGGCCTGACAACGAAGATCCATGCTCTGGTGGATGCCGAAGGCCTGCCGATCGCCCTGAAATTGACCGAGGGCCAGGCTCATGACGGACGCAGCGCCCGCGACATGCTCGGCGCGCTTGTCGATGGCCAGACCCTCCTGGCCGACCGCGCCTATGACAGCGACGAACTCCGGCAAAGCCTGCGCGAGCGAGGCGCATGGGCCAACATCAAGCCCATGCCGAACCGCAAGAACGTGCCAGCCTTCAGCCCCTTCTTGTATCGCTATCGCAACCTCGTCGAGCGCTTCTTCAACAAGATCAAGCACTACCGCGCCGTTGCGACCCGATACGACAAGCGACCTGACAATTTCCTCGCCGGCGTAAAACTCGCATCACTCAGAATATGGATGCGGTTTAATGAGTCGGTCGCCTAGGGCTCAGGCGTCTTCCGGCAGCAATATCTGCGAGCGCAGCAGCATCAGCCGCTTGCGGCCGACCCGTGCCATCAGGCGACGGCTCGCCTGCGGGCCCGGCATGTGCCCACCCAACGCATCGTAAAGCCGGCGGTGGAGCAGCAACCCCTGTTCCGGGCGCGGCCGGCCGGTAATGGCCTGGCGCATCATCGCCGACGCCTCCCGCAGGCGCGGCGTGACACCGAATCCGTCCAGCGCCAAGCGAAAGGTCGCCGCCCGCTGCTCCGTGGCGCCGATGCGCTCGGCCTGATCGGTGAAATTGCGCACCTCGCGTGCCCAACCCTCCTGAAGCAGCCCGGAAGGCTCCAGGAACAGCAGCCAGGAGGCGCGCGCCGCCGCCGCGCCTTCGCGCAGGCTCGCGCCCCGATCGGCGAAACCGGGCAGGTATTCGCACCCCGCCGCGTCGGCGATCTCGGCTACATCGGCGGAGCCGGCCGAGTCGACGAGAAGCACCTCGCGCACGACGCCGGCGGCGGCGCCGGGCACCAGCGAGGCGAGTGTCGGAATGAGCCGCTTGGCTGTCGCGCCAATGGGAATGACGACCGAGATCACGCGTCCAGTCACCCTCGATGAACGTGGTTCGGGGAAAGGCCGGATGAACGTCCGCGCCAGTCGGATAAGGCGTTTCCTGCCTATCGCACCACTTGCGGGGCGTACAGCCCGGCTGTCGCAATTCCGCTGATGTTCTTGATATGTTCTCAAAGCCGCGCTACAGAATCTCTCATGCAACATCGCGGTTCCGATTCCTCTTCCGGTAATTCCCAGCCACCTCCTGCGCCCCGGCATCTGGGAAGGCTGGCGCAGCAGCGCCGCGACGCCCGGGCGCAGGAGCAGGACGCGACTGCGCGCGACCTCACCGGCCTGTCCGACATCGACGCCGTGGCGCCCCCACCCATGCTGGACTGGATGGTGGAGGCCGAGCGCCGGCGGGGGCGGGGGGCGCTCTCCAATGCGGCGGGACGCTTCGAGCCGCACAGCCGCGAGCGCTTCGACGATGGCTGGATGGGGCTGGACGACCTGCCGCCCTTCCGCACCAGCGTGACGGTGGAAAAGCCACGCACCATCATCAACCGCAACGAATCCCCCGATGTCGGCTTCGATCGCTCGATCAACCCCTATCGCGGCTGCGAGCATGGCTGTGTCTACTGCTTCGCGCGGCCGACCCATGCCTATCAGGGGCTCTCGGCGGGTCTCGATTTCGAGACCAAGCTGTTCGCCAAGCCGGACGCGCCGGAGCTTCTGGCCAAGGAACTGGCCAAGCCGGGCTATGAGCCGCGCACCATCGCGCTCGGCATCAATACCGACGGCTATCAGCCGATCGAGCGGGAATGGCGGCTGACCCGCCGCATCCTCGAAGTGCTGCGCGATTTCGGCCACCCGGTCGGCATCGTCACCAAATCGGCGTTGGTGGTGCGCGACCTCGATATTCTCGGCCCCATGGCCGAGAAGGGGCTGGTGAAGGTGGCGCTGTCCATCACCACGCTCGACCACAAGCTGGCGCGCATCATGGAGCCGCGCGCGGCGACGCCGCAGCGCCGGCTCGATGCGCTGCGCCGCCTCTCCGAGGCCGGCATTCCCACGGCGGTGCTGGTGGCCCCGGTCATCCCCGCCGTCACCGATGCGGAGATGGAGCGCATTCTCGACGCCGCCGCCGCGGCCGGTGCGTCGGAAGCGGGCTATGTCATGCTGCGCGTGCCGCTGGAAATCCGCGACCTGTTCCGCGAATGGCTGCTGGCGCATTTTCCCGACCGCTACCGCCATGTGCTCTCGCTGCTCAAGGAACTGCATGGCGGGCGCGAATATGATTCCACCTTCGGCCAGCGCATGACCGGAACCGGCCCCTATGCCTGGACGCTGGCGCGGCGCTTCGAGATCGCGGTGGAGCGGCTGGGGCTGAATCGTCGCCACACCCGCCTGACCACCCGCCATTTCACCCGCCCGCCGCAGAAGGGCGAGCAATTGTCGCTGTTCGGAGAAGGCTGATGAGCATGATTATCGTCAAGGCCGGGGACGGCAGCACGCCGGCGGACGAGACGCCCGAAAATGGCTCACGCACAGCTGCGGACGAGCGCGCGCGGGAGTTGGAGCCGGGCGACGCGCGGCCTCTGCCGCCTCGCCCGGCGGGAGGGGCTGTGCCGCGTGTGATGCCGCCGCTGCGCCTGTCCCTGGTCACGCTCGGCGTGGCGGATCTGAAGCGGGCGGTGGCGTTCTACGAGGCGCTGGGGCTCGAGCGGCGGGTGAAAGAGGCCACGGGCGCGGCGTTCTTCGACGCCGGCGGCGTGGTGCTCTCGCTCTATCCGCGCCCCGAACTCGCCGCCGATGCGGGCGTGCTGCCGGGCCGCGCCGGTGCCTTTGGCGGCATCGCGCTGGCCTGCAACCGGGCGAGCCGGGCGGAGGTCGACACCACGCTTATCCGCGCCGTGGCAGCGGGCGGCCGGGCGCTGCGCCCGGCGCAGCCGACGTTCTGGGGCGGCTATTCCGGCTATGTCGCCGATCCCGACGGGCACCCGTGGGAGATTGCCCACAATCCCGGCTTTCCGTTCGACGCGGCGGGCCGCATCGTCCTGCCGGAATGATCGTCGCCCCTCGGAGCGGCATGACGGCTCCGGCCAAGGCGCGCCTGCGAAGGCGTTTCGAGGCCGCGTGCCGTCGAGGCGGCGCATAAACGCCGGGGATGCAGGAGGCGCGAGACGCTCCGGCCCCGGTGCCGCACGCGCGCGCCGGAGCCGTGTCGTCATGCGGGCCGAGACGGCCGGCCGTCAGTTGGCGCCGAGCAGGGGCGCCAGTTCCTTGTCGAGCTGCTCGGGGCTCAGCGCGCCGGAAATCTTCTTGCCGTTGATGAAGAAGGTGGGCGTGGCGTCGATGCCGAAGCCGGCGCCGCGCTTGGCCACTTCGTCGATCTGGCCGGCCAGCTTGGTGTCGTTCAGGCAGGCGTTGAACTGGTCCTCGGTCATGCCGCTCTGCTTGGCGATGGCCAGCAGCGCCTGCGCCGGATTGGTCGAGAACGCCCAGTTCTTCTGGGTCTCGAACAGCGTGTCGGTCATCGGGTAATATTTGCCCTCGCCCCCGCAGCGCGCCAGCATGAAGGCGGCCTTGGCGACGATGTCGAGCGGGAACTCGCGCAGGATGAAGCGCACCTTGCCGGTGTCGATGTATTTTTCTTTCAGCACCGGGTAGGTGGTCTCGTGGAAATGTGCGCAATGGCCGCAGGTCATCGAGGCATATTCCACGATGGTGACCGGTGCGTCCGCCTTGCCGAGCACCTGGTCGGGCAGGGCGCCCGGCGCCATCAGGTCGCCGGTGTCGACCGTCTGCGCCTCGGCGCGTCCGAGCAAGGCGCCGCCCAGCGAGCTGAAGGCGGCGACGGTGAGGGCGAGGGTGCCGATACCTTCGAGGAAGCGACGGCGGTCGATCATTGTCGGTCTCCAGAAGAAGGCCGGACGTTCCCGCCGGCTTCGAATGCCCATTCCTGCAAGCTGCCTGCACCCTGGCGAAAAAAACCACCTTTGGCCGGGCAACCCACTAGCGCCTACAGGCAGCGCAGCGACATGGCAACGGTGCGGCGGATTGCCGGTCCTCACCGCTGCGTGAAATCCGGCTTCCCATCGCGCTTCTCCCGCGCCACCAGCGCCCCCAGCCGCGCAAGGGACGCGGCGAGCGCACCGTCCTCGAACGCCCCGGCGCAGGCCGCGATCCGCTGCTGGGCCGCGCCGCATTCCACCGCATCGGGTTCGATGAACCGAAAACGCGGGCGCGGGCGCGGCACCGGCCCCTGCTTGAGCGCCAGCCGGCCGATGCAGCGCCAGCCGAAATAGCGGTTCACCCGGTCGATGACGACAGGCGCCTCGTGCTGCAGCTCGATGGCGAAGCCGCCCTCGACGCGCACATGCAGCACGCCCGGTTCCCCGCTGTCCGGCCGCGAGGGCCAGGCGAGCTTCATCGGCACCGCCCGCGCCGCCAGCGCCTCGCCGACGATGTCGGCCCAGCGGGTGACGATTTCCACCGAGGCGAGGCCGCGCTTGCGACAGCTTTCGGCGATGGTGCCGTCGATCAGGTCGGCGAGCGGGCGCGGTCGGGAGGGGGGAGCCATCGTAATCTCGTCTTGCCCGGCGCGGCCGATGCGGCCACGGTGCGGACGTTGTGCCTGAGGATCGCATGCCTGCCGCCGTCAATCCAGCCGCCCGCCCCGCCCTTGCGCCGCCCGATCCGGCGCTGCTGCTCGCCTGGTACGACCGCCACAGGCGGCGCCTGCCATGGCGCGCGCCGCCGGGCGAACGGCAGGATCCCTACCGGGTCTTTCTTTCCGAGATCATGCTGCAGCAGACCACCGTGGTCACCGTCGCGCCCTATTACGAGGTGTTTCTGCGCCGCTGGCCGGATGTGGCGGCGCTCGCCGGCGCGCCGCTGGAAGAGGTGCTCTCCGCCTGGGCGGGGCTCGGCTACTATGCCCGCGCGCGCAATCTCCATGCCTGCGCCAAGGCGGTCACCGAGCGCCATGGCGGGCGCTTTCCGGCGGAAGAGGCGGAACTGCTCACCCTGCCCGGCATCGGCCCCTACACGGCGGCGGCCATCGCCTCCATCGCCTTCGAGCGCCGCGCCGCGCCGGTCGATGGAAACTGGGAGCGTGTGCTGGCGCGGCTCTTCACCGTGGCCGACCCGCTGCCCAAGGCGCGGCCGAAGCTGCGGGCGCTGGCGCTCACGCTGCTGCCGCAGGCACGCTTCGGCGATTTCGCCCAGGCGCTGATGGACCTCGGCGCCACCATCTGCACGCCGCGCAAGCCCGCCTGCGCGCTCTGCCCGTGGCGCGAGCCCTGCGCTGCCCGCGCCGAGGGCGATCCCGAGCGCTACCCGGTCAAGGCGGCGAAGCTGGCGCGACCGACCCGCGCGGGCGTCGCCTTCCTCGCCGTGCGGGCGGATGGCGCGGTGCTGGTGCGCTCGCGCCCGGCAAAAGGGCTGCTCGGCGGCATGAGCGAGGTGCCCTCGACGCCATGGGAGCCGGGCGGGATCACCCACCCCTCTGCGCACGCCCCGCTGGCGGCGAAATGGACGGCACTCAACACCACCGTCACTCATGTGTTCAGCCATTTCGCGCTGGAATTGCAGGTCTGGAGGGCAGAGGTGCCGGCGCAGACGAAGGCCCCTGCCGGGCACCGCTGGGTGCTTCCGCAAGGCTTTGATGCCGAGGCGTTTCCAACCGTGATGCGCAAGGTATTGCGCCACGTCGAATCGATTTTTTAGCGTGGCCCGAATGAACCTTCCGCCACCTTGATCGTTATTCCTGCAAGCCGCCGCGAGCGGATGAAAACAGGAGACGACGACGATGGGTAGCACCATGGACAAGGCCAAGGGCATGGCCAACGAGGCCGTCGGCAATGTGAAGCAGGGCATCGGCAAGATGACCGATTCCGAGCGCCTCCAGGCCGAAGGCAAGGCCCAGGAATTGAAGGGCGAGGCCCAGCAGGCCAAGGGCGAGATCAAGGAAACGGTCAAGAAGGCCGGCAATCTCTGAGCCTCAGGCCACTTCCATTGAATGACGAGGCCGCCCGTTTGGGCGGCCTTTTTCGTGCGCTGGGCAGGCGGCGAGATATCTGTGTAGTGGCTATTCCGCCGCCATCGCCATTTCCGAGCGCACGACGGCGCGCAGGCTGTCGATGGGCCGCAACCCGTCCCGCGTGGCGATGTGCCAGAAGGTCCAGCCATTGCAGGCGTCCAGCCCTTGGGCGAGGGCGCCGGCGCGGTGGATGGAACCGATCTGGCCGAGGCCCGGCGCCGTCTCCAGCGAGAGCGTGCCGTCGGCCCGCACCATCGCACGCATCTTGGCCTTGGCGTCGGTGAGCAGCGTGCCAGGCGCGACGAGGCCGCGCTCCACCAGCGAATTGAAGGCGATGCGCGGCGCCTCGCGGGCGGTTGGCGCCGTGGCGAGTGCGAGGTCGGGCAGGGGCGTGACGGCGTCGATGCGGGCCTGGGCCGCATCGGCATAGGTCGCGTCGCGCTCGATGCCGACGAAATGCCGACCGAGCCGCTTGGCCACGGCGGCGGTGGTGCCGGAGCCGAGGAAGGGGTCGAGGATCACGTCGCCGGGCTTCGAGGCGGACAGGATGACACGGGCCAGCAGCGCCTCCGGCTTCTGGGTCGGGTGAACCTTATGGCCGTCTTCATCCTTCAGCCGCTCCCCGCCGGAGCAGATCGGAAACAGCCAGTCGGAGCGCATCTGCACATCCTCATTGGCGGCCTTCATTGCCTCGTAATTGAAGGTGTAGCCCTTGGCCTCAGGCTGGCGCGCCGCCCAGATCAGCGTCTCATGCGCATTGGTGAAGCGGCGGCCACGGAAATTCGGCATCGGGTTGGTCTTGCGCCAGACGATGTCGTTGAGGATCCAGAAATCGAGGTCCTGCAGCATCGCGCCGACGCGGAAGATGTTGTGGTAGGAGCCGATCACCCACAGCGTGCCGGTGGGCTTCAGCACCCGCCGCACCGCCAGCAGCCAGGCGCGGGTGAAGGCGTCATAGGCCTGGAAGCTGTCGAACTTGTCCCAGGCGTCGTCCACCGCGTCGACCCGGCTGTCGTCGGGGCGTTTGAGTTCGCCCTGGAGCTGGAGATTGTACGGCGGATCAGCAAACACCAGATCGACCGAGCCGGCAGGAAGCCGTGACAGGGCGGCAACGCAGTCGCCACGCAGAATGGTATCGAGGGGGAGATCGGCAGCAGGGCCAGAGGAACGGGCAATGCCGGATCGGGGAGCCCGAAGGGTCTCCCCGTTGCGAACGACCTTCATGAACGCTCTACCCTACTCAAACAGGACGCAACGGAACTCGTGTATCCACAATCTCCGCCGCACAGGGTAAAGACCGGGTAAAGCGATGCCGCCAAATCCGCATTCCGTGGAGCCGCCGACCAGAGGCTGGGCGAAGCCGGCCTCGCCAGGGGCGGCGCCAATCGCAAGCGAGCTTCCGCGCTGGCATGGCGACGGCCTCTTGGCGCGCTCGTTGCGCTTCACCGTCACGGTGATGGCGCCGATGAGCGCCGGCCTGCTGCTGCACCAGAATTACTGGGTCGGCTACGCGCTCCTCACCTGCATTCTCGGCTTCACGCTGGACACCGGCGGCTCGGTGCTCCACCGGGCCGCGTTGTTCGCCATTGCCGGCGCCGTGGTGGTGGCCGGCGCCACGCTCGGTGCCGGCGTGGCGGGCCATGTGTGGCTGACGGCGACCGCGCTGGTGGGGACGGCGGCTCTCTATGCGCTGGTCGAGGCGGTGCACCCCAGTGCCGCCTTCGCCGCGCGGTTCTTTTGCCTCGCCACGGCGATCGCCGCGATCGAGGTGCCGTTCCAGCCGGCGGACATCGGGGTGGTGGCGGTCTTCGCCGTCTATGCCTGGATGGTGTCGGTCGCGTGGGACCTTGTCACCGGCCTGTGGCGGCCTTCCGCCGCGCCGACGCTTTCCGCCATTGTCGCGCATGTGCGGGAGACGCAGCGGGAGCGGCTGCTGTTCGCCGCCATCGTGGCGGTCGCCGTGGCCGCTGCGTTCCTTGTGGGACACATGCTCGGCCTGCCGCACCCCCATTGGGCGGTGTTCGCGGTGGTGATCGTGCTGCGCGACGACACGCATTTCAGCCGCCGCATGATCGGCTATCTCGTTCTGGGCACGGTGCTCGGCGCCGGTGCCGCCTTCCTCTACGGTGCCGCCGTCACCTCGCCCGCCGGGCTGATGGCCGGCATCACGCTCGCCGCGCTGGTGCGGTGGCCGGGCCAGAAACTCCACGGGGCGCTCGGCATGGCCGCGATGGCGGCTTTCGTCATCCTGCTGCTACAGCTCGTGGGCACGCTGATCGCCGTGCCCATTCACGCGGCCGCCGACCGGGTGGTCGACGTTGTGCTGGGCTGCGCCTTCTCGCTGGCGGCGCTCATCATCAATGCGCGCCTGCGAACCTGGCTGGGCTGGGACACCGCCTGAGAAGGTATGGAGGCCTCCGGCGCGGCACACCGTTCTGGCGGGAGATCCGCATCGAATCGCAACATCTCGTGGATCGAGGCGCCCGCACCACTTGAACTTGTGGCTGCCGGGCGGCACCCTAGGACGATGAAATTCACCCGCCTGCGTCTGACCGGCTTCAAGACCTTTGTCGAGCCGACCGAAATGCTCATCGAGCCCGGCCTTACCGGCATTGTGGGCCCGAATGGCTGCGGTAAGTCGAATCTTGTCGAGGCGATGCGCTGGGTCATGGGCGAGAGCTCCTACAAGGCGATGCGCGCCGAGGGCATGGACGACGTCATCTTCGGCGGCTCCACCACCCGCCCGTCGCGCAACACCGCTGAGGTCGTGCTGGTGGTGGACAATGCCGACCGGTCGGCGCCGGCCGTCTTCAACGATGCCGACCTACTGGAGATTTCCCGCCGGATCGAGCGCGAGGCCGGCTCCTCCTACCGCATCAACGGGCGGGAGGCGCGCGCGCGCGACGTGCAGATCCTGTTCGCCGATGCCTCGTCAGGCTCCCGCTCGCCTTCCATGGTGCGGCAGGGGCAGATCGGCGAGATCGTCGGCGCCAAGCCGACCGCACGTCGCCGCCTGCTGGAGGAAGCCGCCGGCGTCGCCGGCCTGCACGCCCGCCGGCACGAGGCGGAGATGCGTCTGCGCGCCGCCGAGACCAATCTCACGCGCCTCGAGGACGTCATCGGCCAGATCACCGGCCAGCTCGACGCGCTGCGCCGCCAGTCGCGTCAGGCCTCGCGCTACCGGGTGCTGTCCTCCGACATCCGCAAGGCCGAGGCGGCGCTGCTCTGGCTGCGCTGGCTGGAGGCCGAGGGCGGACTTGGCGAGGCGAGCCGCGCGCTCGATCTCGCAGTCCGCGAGGTCGCAGCCCGGACCTTGCAGCAGGGCGAAGCAGCACGCGCTGCAGCCGTGGCGGCGCATGGAATCCCCGCCTTGCGCGAGGTCGATGCCGCCGCCGCCGCCGCCCTCCAGCGCCTCTCCCTGGCGCGCGGCGAACTCGACCGCGAGGAAGCCCGCGCCGGCGCCCGCCGCGAGGAGCTCGACCGTCGGTTGGCGCAACTCGGCGGCGACATGGAGCGCGAGCGGGCGCTCGCAAAGGACGCCGGCGAGATGCTGGATCGCCTCGCCCATGAGGCCGAGGAACTGGCGATCGCGCAGGAACAGGCTGCGCAGATCGGCGACGAGGCGCTGGCCCGCAACGGCGAGGCCGTCAGTCGGCTGGCCGAATCCGAGCACGCCTTCGCCGACGCCACCGCCGCCAATGCCGAGGCGAGCGCCCGGCGCGGCGCGCTGGAGCGCGCCCTGCGCGAGGCTGGTGAGCGCCTGTCGCGGCTCGATCGCGACGTCGAGCAGCTTTCCGGCCAGAAGCGCCAGCTGGAAGCTAATGGCGACGCCGCCCGGCTCGACGAACGGCGCGCCACCGCCGAATTCGCGCAGGATTCCTTTGCTGCAGCGGAAATGGCCGCGCAGGAGGCCGAGAACGCCCATGCGAGCGCCCGCGCCGCGCTCGACCAGGCACGTCGGCCGCTGTCCGATGCCGAACGCGCCGCCCAGCGGCTCGATACCGAGGCCCGCACGCTGGCCAAGTTGCTCGATGTCGGTACCCCGCGGCGCTGGTCGCCGGTGCTTGATTTCATCGAGGTCGAGCGCGGCTTCGAGACGGCGCTGGGTGCGGCGCTGGGCGACGATCTCGACGCGCCGTCCGACCCCGCCGCGCCAGTGCACTGGTCGCTTGTCGTCATGCCGGGCGACGCGCCCCTGCCTGATGGGGCGGAACCGCTCGCCTCTTATGTCGTGGCGCCGAAGGTGCTGGCCCGCCGCCTCGCCCAGATCGGCGTGGTCGACCGGGCGGATGGACCGCGCCTGGCCGCACAGCTGAAGAGCGGCCAGCGCTTGGTATCCCGCGAGGGCGACCTGTGGCGCTGGGACGGCCTCGTCGCCGCCGCTGACGCGCCGACTGCGGCAGCCCGCCGGCTCGCCGAACGCAACCGGCTCGCCGATGTCGAGGCCCAGCTCGAGGGCGCCCGCGCCGAGGTAACGCTTCACCGGCGGGCGCTGGAGACCTCGGAGGCCGTCCTGCGCGCCGCCGCGGCCCGCGAAAATGCCGCCCGCGAAGCCCGTCGCGCCAGCTTGCGTGCCATGGAAGCTGCCCGCGACGAGCTCGCCCGCGCCGAACGCGCCGCCGCGGAGCAGTCGGCGCGGCTGGCAGCGCTTAGTGCCAATCTTGTCCGCCTGCAGGAAGACCGCGAGGCCGCCGCGATCGGGCTGGAGGACGCCGGCGCGGCGATTGCCGGCCACCCGCTCGCCGCCGAAGGTGAGGCCCAGCTGGCGGAGGTTCGCGCCCGTGTCGCGCATGACCGTGCCGTATTGGCCGAGACCCGCGCCCGGGCCGATGCGCTGGTCCGCGAGCGCGAGCAACGTGCCCGCCGCCTCTCGGCCATCGCCACGGAACGGGCCTCATGGGAAGCGCGCGCCGGCGGCACCGGCGAACGGGTGGCAGCGCTGGAGGCTCGGCTTGCCGAGGCCGCTGCCGAGCGCGAGGATCTCGATGATGCGCCGGTGCGTTTCGCCGCCCGCAGCCGCGCGTTGCTCGACGAGGTTTCTCGGGCAGAAGCGGCGCGCCGCGAGGCCGCCGATAAGCTCGCGGCCGCCGAAACTCTGCATGCCGAGGGGGACAAGCTGGCCCGTGCGACGCTCGACGCGCTGGCGGCCGCGCGCGAGGAGAGCGCCCGTGCCGAGGCGCGGGTGGAAGCTGCGCGCCAGCGTCGCGAGGACGTGGCGCGGGAGATCGGCGACGTGCTGGACGGTCCGCCCGAAAACGCGCGCGAAATCGCCGGTTTCACCTCCGACGCCGCGCTTCCCGTGCTGGCCGAGCTTGAAGCCGAGCTTGGCCGGCTCAAGGCCGACCGCGAGCGGCTCGGCGCGGTGAATTTGCGCGCCGAAGACGAACTCAGCGAGATCGAGACCCAGCAGAAGGGGCTCACCGGCGAGCGCGACGACCTCACCGAGGCGATCAAGCGGCTGCGCCAGGGCATTTATGGCCTCAACCGCGAGGCGCGCGAGCGGCTGCAGGTCAGCTTCAACATCGTCGACGGCCATTTCCGCCAGTTGTTCACCACGCTGTTCGGCGGCGGCGAGGCACAGCTCGTGCTGACTGATTCGGACGATCCGCTGGAGGCCGGCCTCGACATCATCGCCAAGCCGCCCGGCAAGAAGCCGCAGTCGCTCTCCCTGCTCTCGGGCGGCGAGCAGGCCCTGACCGCCATGGCGCTGATCTTTGCGGTGTTTCTCACCAATCCGTCGCCGATCTGCGTGCTGGACGAGGTGGACGCGCCGCTGGACGACGCCAATGTGGAGCGCTTCTGCAACCTGCTCGACGAGATGCGGCGCCTTACCGAGACACGCTTCGTCACCATCACCCATAACCCGATCACCATGAGCCGGATGAACCGTCTGTTCGGCGTCACCATGGCCGAGCGCGGCGTGTCGAAGCTCGTTTCCGTCGACCTCGCCACCGCCGAGCGCTTTCTCGAAGCCGGCTGAGCGGCCGCGCCGGCACAGGCGCGTTGCCAGATGGTGGACAAGCGGCACCCATGTGCGGCGTTCGCCGCATTTTGCTCCACACGCTGGCATGCCAAAAACATCGCCGACACCTTCCCCTGGTGCCGGATACGATCGAAACGCCTGCGACAGAGCGTCCTAACTTTGTTTTTGTCGTTGTATTACAAGTACTTAAAAGATGTGTTCACATCCTTGACACCCCTAGGAGCGAACACTATGGTGCGCCCGTCTTCGGGGTCGGAAAATCCTTCTCCGGTCAGGCTTGAGTGCGGGTGATGGACGACCGAGACAAGACGGACGGCCATGGCGGGTCGGCTCGGCCGGATGTTCCTGACGCCGAGCTTTCCGGCAGGCTTCGCGGGCTGGGCAGTGCGCTGGACAAGGTGCAGGCCGAGCGGCGGGCCGAGGAAAAGGCGTCCGCCGTTCAGGATCGGACGTCGTCCTCGGCGGGCATGGCACTGGCTTTCCGGTTGGGGGCCGAGTTCGTGGCGGGCGTGTTGGTCGGTGCCGGTCTCGGCTGGGCCATCGATCGTTTCTTCGGCATCGCGCCGTGGGGAATGATCGTGTTCATACTGCTGGGCTTCGGAGCCGGCATCGTGAACATGATGAGAGCGGCTGGGGAAACCGGCCGCAAGGGCCCGCCAAAGAGCGGGACGTGACCAATTTTGGCGCCGGCCCTGCGGTGGGCGCTCGATAAACGGACGGCGTCGCTCCGGCGGCGTCTTGAGATGGGGACGGGCGCCTGTGGCGCCGCGTGTTGAGGGCAGCGACCGGCGATGGCCAGCGGCAATGTGATCGATCCGATCCATCAGTTCCAGATCCATAAGATCGTGGAATTGGGGCAGCCTGGCGGCGTCGAGCTCGCCTTCACCAATTCCGCCGCCTTCATGTTCGGCATCGTGGCGCTGGTGTTCTTCTTCCTCACCTTTGCGACGCGCGGGCGCACCCTGGTCCCCGGACGCCTTCAATCAATGGCCGAGCTCTCCTACGAGTTCGTCGCCTCCACGGTGCGCGGATCGGCCGGCAATGAGGGGATGAAGTTCTTCCCGCTGGTCTTCTCGCTCTTCATCTTCGTGCTCACCGCCAACATGGTGGGCATGATCCCCTACGCCTTCACCGTCACCAGCCATTTGATCGTCACCGCCGCGCTGGCGCTGCTGGTCATCCTGACGGTCATCATCTACGGCTTCGTACGCCACGGCACCCACTTCCTGCACCTTTTCGTGCCATCGGGCGTGCCCACGCTGCTGCTGCCGTTCATGGTCGTGATCGAGGTCATCTCGTTCCTCTCGCGTCCCATCAGCCTGTCGCTGCGTCTCTTCGCCAACATGCTGGCAGGCCATATCGCCATGAAGGTGTTCGCGGGCTTCATCGTGATGATGACGGCCTCGGGCGTCGTCGGCTGGTTCGGCGCCGTCCTGCCGCTCGCCATGGTGGTGGCGCTCACCGCGCTCGAATTCCTGGTCGCCGCCCTGCAGGCCTATGTGTTTGCGGTGCTGACCTGCATCTATCTCAACGACGCGCTGCATCCCGGTCACTGACCGGCGCGTCGCGGGACTCTCATCCAGCCATCCAACCAATCTGACTATTCCAACAGGAGAAGATCATGGAAGCGGAAGCCGCCAAGTTCCTCGGCGCCGGTCTCGCCACGCTCGGCATGGGCCTCGCCGCCATCGGCGTCGGTACCATTTTCGGCAACTTCCTTGCGGGCGCCCTGCGAAACCCGTCGGCGGCCGATGGCCAGTTCGCTCGCGCCTTCATCGGCGCGGCGCTCGCCGAAGGTCTGGGAATCTTCTCGCTCGTCGTCGCCCTCGTTCTCCTCTTCGTGGTCTGATGCCTCACCCGCCGCCGGGGGCTCCGTTCGCGGCCCCCGGTGGCGGGATGAGTTGTCATCAGCATTGATCGAGGAAGTCTGAAGCCATGTCCGAGACCCACGGTCCGGCCGGTATCATCGTCGCCCAGGCGGCGACGCCCGGCACTTTGCCGGTCGAAAGCGGTGTGGAGATTGCCGTGCCTGCAGGTGAAGCACACGGTAGTAACTTCCCGCCTTTCGATGTTCATACCTTTCCCTCGCAGCTGCTCTGGCTGGTGATTGCGTTTGCCGCGCTCTATCTTCTGATGAGCCGCGTCGCCCTGCCGCGCATCGCCACCATCCTCGAAGAGCGGCACGACCGCATCGCCGATGATATCGAGGAAGCGGGCAAGCTGAAGGCCGAGAGCGAGGCGGCGGCGGAGGCCTATGAAAAGGCACTCGCCAGCGCGCGCAACAAGGCTCATGGCATCGCCACCGAGACCCGCGACACGCTTGCGGCGGAAGCCGAAGCGCGCCGCAAGGCGCTCGAGGCCGAGCTGAACGTCAAGCTGGCCGCGGCGGAAGTGCAGATCGCCGCCACCAAGACGGCAGCCATGGCCAATGTCCGCGGCATTGCCGTCGAGGCGGCCGGCGCTATCGTCAACACGCTGATTGGCACCACGCCCGCGCCGGGCGCGGTCGAAGAGGCGGTCGACACCGCCATCAAGGGCTGAGGAGCGCACCATGGGTAGTGATACTTTCTGGGTCGCCGTCGCCTTTGTTATCTTCTTCCTCCTGCTGGCCAAGGCGGGAGCCTTCACCGGCATGGTCTCCAAGCTCGACGCGCGCGGCGACCGCATCCGTCAGGAACTGGAAGAGGCGCGCCGGTTGAAGGAAGAGGCGCAGAAGCTGGTCGCCGAATATAAGCGCCGCCAGCGCGAGGCCGAGGAAGAGGCGGAGGCGATCGTGACTACCGCCCGGGCCGAAGCCGAGCGTCTTGCCGCAGAAACCAAGCAGAAGCTGGAAGACCTTATCGTCCGCCGCACCAAGATGGCCGAGCAGAAGATCGCGCAGGCCGAGGCGCAGGCGCTCGCCGAGGTGAAGGCAGCGGCCGCCGATGCGGCGGTGAAGGCTTCCGAGGTTCTGCTGACCGCCCAGCTCGCCGGCGGCGCCGCCGATCGGGTGCTCGATGCGGCCGTGGCCGAAGTGAAGTCGAAGCTCAACTGAGCCTTCGACGGTGAGAAAGACCAAAGCCCGGCCCCGCGCCGGGCTTTTTTGCATCTAGCAGGGACGGTGTTATTTTGCCGTCTTCCGACTTGGGGTGGGGGAGCGATGCATGGCCGAGTTCTGGGTGTTTGAAAACCGGACGCACAACTATGCCCGCATCCACCGCCGCACCTGCTGCATGTGCAATGACGGCCGGGGCATGCATACGAGTTCTTCAGGCAGCAATGGACATTGGCATCCGACTTCCTCCCGCGAAGAGGCGCTTCGCTTGGCGCAGCAGCTCGGCCAACTGACCATCAACGAATGCGACACCTGCGGCGGCGAGGCACCGGACGCCGCCCTGCAATGCGTCACCTGAGGCGCGGTCGCCTGAGAGAGAACGGGCTGCCAAGTACGCCGACAGCGCTCCGCTTGGTTGAGTGGCTCAGCTCGTCCAGCGGCGGGGGCGGTAGAAGGTGTGCTCGCCGATGCGGTCGAGCTTGCGCATCTCGCGGATCCAGTTGGGCCGCACGGAGCGCGCGTGGTAATGCGTGGCCCGGCCCACCTTGTCGTCCCAGATGCGCCCGTCCAGCATGTCGGCGGCGATCTCCTTCGCCTGGTTCCACAGCGTCGGCTCGGTCACCACATCGCGAATATTGTCGCAGGCGAAGGTGAACTGGCAGGCAAGGCGGCGATGGGCGTTCTGGTAGACCGCGCGGCAGATGTCGGCGGGATAGTAGCCGGAAAACACGCGGTTCATGACCACCTGCGCCACGGCGATCTGGCCGCGCCTGGGCTCGCCGCGGCTTTCGAAATAGACCGCCTCGGCCAGGCATTTCTCCGCCCGCTCCCGCCGCTTGCCCGCAAGGCCGAGCCGGTCTGCCGGGGAGGGGCCGCCGGTGGCACGACGAAGATCGCCATCCTCGGCTTTCTCCGCCTCGGTCGTCCCGCTGTCGCCGGACGGCAGCGAGGCCATGTGCAGGAAAGGCTGCGGCGGCAGGGCGGTCTCATTCAGCCCGAAGATGAAGGCGCTCTGGCGGTAGAGCGGCATGGAGGGATCGAGCGCATAGGGCTGGGCGCCGGCTGGTCCGTCCTCCTCGTCGTCCCGTGAAAGCGCACTCTCTGTCCCGCCGAGATTGATGGCCGGGCCCTTTTCTTCCAGTTGGGCGGGGTCTCCGGTGGGATCGCCGGCTGGAACCGAATAGAGGCCGTTGGCCTCCGCGCTGGCAATGTCGACGGTATCTTCGTCCTCCAGTGGATCGGTGCCGACCCCGGCAAGGGCGGGCGCGCCGTCGGTTCCCACGCCCGTCCCAAGGGCGGAAGCGGTGCCCTCCTGCGTCGTGGTGCCGGCGCCGGCGAGGCTCGGCGGCGTGGCCTCGCCCGAGACGGCAAGCGGGTCAACATCGAGGGGGGCTTCCACCGCGAGGGCGAGCCGGTCGGTCTTACCATCGCGGTTAATATCGACCGCCAGCGCGGTCTGTGGCGGCGCGGCGATCTCGGAATTGGCGAGCAGGGCGGAGCGTGAGGGCCAGGAAAAGGTTGATGCCTTGAGCAGCCGAACCGGCTCGCCAAGGATGGAGACGCGGGCGCGCTCGGCAACGCCGGGCTGGTGCGCCAGCCGGCTGACCATGTCCTGATAGCCGATGGTGGTGCCGCCGACCACGCACAGCAGTAGCACGGCAGCGCCGGTCTTTCCCAATCTCTGAATGCGTGTTGAAACCCGCATGTCCGCCCGACGCCCTACGCAACCCACACACCCGAAGCCGCTGCACCGTGCCCCGTGCGCCACAGGCAAGAGGTCCGCGCCGCGGCTCACTAGTTGTCGTGCATTAACCTTGCCTGAGCGTTAATGCCGTTGCGGAAACGCGGGAAAGTCGCTGTCCCGCCGTCAGGCAGGACGCGGCGCAGCGGCGCGGCGCAGGCGGTCGGCAATCGCCTCGCCAAGCCCGTGGCGCGGGAGCGGCACGACGGCGATGGCGGAGGCGCCGCTGCCGTCGAGCTCGCGCAGCAGCGCGAACAGCCTCGCGGCTGCTTCGACCAGATCGCCGGCAGGGCTGAGGTCACGCACCAGCGAGGCCGCCGACGTGCCGGGAGGGCGGGCGCCGGCGAAGGTCAGCAGTGCCTCTCCCGGCGTCAGTTCATGCGCATCGAGACGAACAGGCACTGAGGGCGCGTAATGCGAGGCCAGCATGCCGGGCGCCAGCGGCGCGGCCTCGCTTCCAGCGGCCTCCACCGACGAGGCGTGGCTCGCCAGCGTGGCCCCCAGCGCCGCTTCGATCTCCTCGCGCGGCAGTCCGCCGGGGCGCAGCAGCACCGGCGTGGCTCCTGTGCAGTCGAGAATGGTGGATTCAACACCCACTGCGCAGGGGCCGGCATCGAGGATCAGGTCGATGCGGCCGTCCAGATCGGCGAGCACATGGGCGGCGCTGGTAGGCGATACATGGCCGGAGCGGTTGGCGCTGGGGGCGGCGATCGGCCGCCCGGCGGCCCTCAGCACCGCCTGCGCCACCGGATGGGCCGGCACGCGCAAGGCGACGCTGCCAAGGCCGGCCCGGGCGAGATCGCAGGTGGCGTCCGCGATGGCCGGCACGACCAGCGTCAGCGGCCCCGGCCAGAATAGCGCGGCGAGCGCTGCGGCGGCCGGAGCAAGTTCCCCGACCCGGCGCGCGGCGGCGACGTCCGGTATATGGGCAATCAGCGGGTTGAAGCTTGGCCGGCCCTTGGCAGCGTAGAGGCTGGCGACGGCGCGCGGGTCAGTGGCATCGCAGGCGAGGCCGTAGACGGTCTCCGTCGGCAGTGCCACCAGCCCACCGGAGACCAGCACGCGCGCGGCTTCTGCGATGCCGGCGGCATCCGCCGGCAGCACCCGTGTCGCCCGCAATGTCGGCGGATGGCTCACCGCTGTCTCCCGCCTTCCCTCGTCGCTCAAGCGCGCTCGGATAGGCGCTCGTGCCTCGCCGGTCAACGGTGGCAGGCGAGCCGGCTCGGCCACGGCACCGGAAAATTCGGGCGGGCCATGGCTGGCCCCACCGGACGACGTGGCATATCGTCCACCACTCGCCGGGCTAAAAGACCCAACGACCAGAACGACCAAGGATAGCCATGACCACCCTTCTGATCGCGCACGACGCCTGTCTCGAACATCTCACGCCCTCCGGCCACCCCGAGCGCCCCGACCGGGTGCGGGTGCTGAACCGGGTTTTCGAGGGTGAGCAGTTCGCCACGCTGGCGCGCGAACTGGCACCGATCGCGGAGCGCGAGGATATCGTGCGCGTGCATCCGGAAGACTATGTGGCCGCTCTGGAGGAGGCGAATCCGGCGGAAGGGTTGGTGCGGATCGACGGCGACACGGTGATGTCACCCGGCACCGGCGAGGCGATCTGGCGCGGCGTCGGTGGCGCGGTGCTCGGCGTCGACGAGGTGCTCGCCGGCAAGGTGAGCAACGCCTTCGTCTCCATGCGCCCGCCCGGCCACCATGCCGAGACGCGCACGCCCATGGGCTTCTGCCTGTTCAACAATGTCGCCATCGCCGCCCGCCATGCGCAGAAGGTGCACGGCATCGGCCGCGTCGCCATCGTCGATTTCGATGTGCATCACGGCAATGGCACGCAGGAAATCTTCTTTTCGGACCCCAGCGTGATGTACGCGTCCACCCACCAGATGCCGCTTTTCCCGGGCACCGGCGCGGTGGGCGAGCGGGGCACCTCCGACAACATCGTCAACGCGCCGCTGCGCTCGGGCGATGATGGCGAGCATTTCCGCCAGGCGTTCGAGAGCCGCATCCTGCCGCGGCTGGAGGCGTTCGGGCCGGAACTTCTGATCATTTCCGCCGGCTTCGACGCGCATACGCGCGATCCTCTCGGCAACATCAATCTGCTGGAAGACGATTATACCTGGGTGACGAAGAAGCTCATGGACGTCGCCGACAAGCACGCCAGCGGGCGGATCGTCTCGGTGCTGGAAGGCGGCTACGACCTTGAAGGTCTGGCCCGCTCCGCCTCCGCCCATGTAATGGCGCTGATGCGCGGCTGATGCGGGGGTGAGAACGGCGGCCTCTGCCTGTATAAGGGGCCTCAACTCATGGAGGGATGATGCGATGGCCGATGCAGCGGACGTGAATGCGCTGAGCTTCGAGAAGGCGCTCGCCGACCTGGAGACCATCGTCGCCAAGCTCGAAGGCGGCAATGTCCCGCTCGAGGAATCCATCGCCCTCTATGCGCGCGGCGAGGCGCTCAAGGCCCGCTGCGACGCGCTGCTGAAGGACGCCGAGGCACGGGTCGAGAAGATCACCCTCAGCGCCGACGGCCGCCCCACCGGCACGCAGCCCCTGGACGGGGAATAGCGCACGATTGCCCCCGTCCGCCGATGATCATCCGGCTGCGCGCGCATCACCTGCTCTGCCTGCTGACCTTCGTCGGCAAGGGCTACAACCCTGCCTTCGCCGCCAGTTACCGGCGCATTGTCGCCCGGCTTGATGAGGGCGAGGTGATCGAGCTGGTGGATGGGCCTGACGACATCTGCGCGCCCATGCTCGGCGAGCCGGATCATCACTGCCGCAACGCCAGCGTGACGGTACGTGACGCGCAGGCCCGGGTCGACATCGCCCGCCTGCTCGGGCGCCCGCTTGAGCCGGGAAGGCCGCTGGCGCTGACGGCGGAACGTATCACCCGCATGCGCGCGGCTTTTGCCGCAGGGGACATACGTGTCGCCTGCGCCGGGTGCCAGTGGTCGGCCTTCTGCACGGAGATCGCCGCGCAGGGGTTCGCGCAAGCCCTGCTGACCGGCTCTCGCCTCAGCCTGCCCGGCGGCTGCGGCACTCCGGATTGAACACCTGCACCGTCGAGGCAGGGTTGCGGGCGAGCGCCGTCAGCGGCCGCACCGGCCGGCGCACAAGCTCACCCGAGCAATTGGGGCAGATGCCGCCCAGTACGTCGCCGGCGCAATCGGCGCAGAAGGTGCATTCGAAGCTGCAGATCAGCGCCTCGCGCGTCTCGGGTGGCAGCGCGCGATTGCAGCATTCGCAGTTGGGTCGAAGCTCAAGCATGTCGGGCGTCCCGTGTCCTCAGTATACGCCGGGGATAAGCCGCGCGGTGCGCGCGCTATAGGCACGGTACTCGTCGCCGAACGTGTCGAGCATCATCTTCTCCTCCCGGCCGATGCGGAAGGCGTAGAGGATGCCGAAGCCGACGAATCCGGCCGGGCCGACGATCCAGTTCGGGATCAGGATGAGCTGCGCCAGTGCCCACAGGAAGAAGGCCGAGTACATCGGGTGACGCACATGGCGGTACACACCCTCGGTGATCAGCTTGTGCTTGTCCTTGATCTCCAGCGTCACAGACCAGTTCTTGCCGAGATCCCGGTGGGTGCGGCGGAACAGCCACAGCGCGGCGATGAAGGTGAGCGTACCGAGCGCGAACTGCACCGGCGAATAGGGGTAGTTGGCGCCGTCGAACAGCCGGGAGGTGGCCCACAGCAGCGGAATGATGCCCAGGCCCATTGTCGAGCAGGAGAGCAGCACCAGTTCGCGCAGCCGGTCGCGAGCGTCGATCACGCGCTCGCGCTTCACCTTGCGTTCGAAGGGCAGGCGGATGACGTACCAGCCGATGCAGCCGGCGGCCCACACGATCTTGGCGGCGACGAGAAGGGTCATGAAGCGTCCGTTGGTTCAGGCGATCAGGGAGCCGTCCGCCGCGAAGCGGCCGACCGGTCCCTCCGGGCGGGAGGAAAGGTCGGGGAAGGGCAGCGGGCCGAGGGCGAACATGAAATAGTCGTAGGGGGCCTTCTGCTCGTTCGCCAGCAGGAACTGATAATGCAGGCGCATGGCGTGCCAGCGCAGCCGCTTCAGCTTGGCGTGGGTGAGCATTTCCTTGATGTTGGCATTGCGCAGCAGCGGCTGGCTGGGCTCCGGCCGGTCAAAGCCGGCGCGGCGCAAGGTCACCGGGTGGAATTTGTAGAAATTGATGGCGTCGTGCCGCGCCTGATACTCGACCCAGGTGAGACCGCGCGTTGCCGCGACGCGGGCAGCCTGGCGGCGCACCTTGCCGCCCTTGCCGTGCAAGGCGAGCTTGGGGATGGTCGCCCCGCAGGTGAGCAGGTTCACCCGCACCGCGCCGTCCGCCAGAGCGGGATTGCGCTCCAGCGCCCGGTCGATGACGCCAAGCATCAGCGTCGCCCCGAGGCTGTGGCCGACGAGAAGAATCTCGTCATGGGCGCCCGCCTCGACCGCCTTCAGCAGGACGTCCGCGAAGCGGTCGAGGCGGGCGTCGACCACGGGCGTGCGGTCGTGCAAATAGTCGCGCGCCAGGTCCCAGTCGTCGAGCGCCTGGTGCAGCCGCCAGTCGCGTCCCGGCCGGTGGAACAGACCGAAGAAGGTCGCGATGCCGGCGGCGAGGGCGAGAAGGCCGGCGAGGGGGGCCGGCAAAACAAGCCCGGCGGCCCAGAACACCAGTCCGCCCGCCACAAGGCCGGCGCCGAGGAACAGCGCGGCAATGAGGTAGGGAAAGAAAAAGAAGAAGCCGTAGCGCGGGCTGGCGCGGAAATAGCCGCGCGCCGCGCCACCGCACAGGAAATCCCACAGCCCGCCAAAGCCGCGCCACAGGCGCACAGGATCGGGTCGCGCGTCCAGCGTGCCGATGATGTCTTCCCAGCGCAGGATGCGGTAATCGGTGCGGGTAGACCAATTTGGCGCCCGCGTGGCGACATCCCAGCGGGCAAAGGGCTGCATGCCGTCGTCGAGCCGCGGCGTCACCGCCACTTCCACCGACCACAGCGTGCCGAACCGCTCCGCTTGGTTGCCGAAGCGGCCGTGGTGATAGTCCATATCCGTGGGGTCATGTCCCGGCAGAAACAGCACCAGCCGTCGCCAGTTTCGGGTGGCCGGCCCCTCGCCACGAGATTCGGCGTCCGCAGACGCAGCGTGCGCGGAGCCGCCGGAGGCAGGCGCGCCCGGCGATTCTGTCGTGTCTGGCCCGGCCGCGACTCGTGCTTCCATGCCGCGTTTTTAATGGAAGCCGGCGCCGGAGGCCAACGTCCGATTGTCGATCATGCGCGGTCTCCACATTCGGTCGTGACGGGGAAGGTCGCGCTTGCGTGCGTTGCGCGCCCTGCCGTCCTTGTGTATGCCGTTAACTTCGCCCAGAGATGTCTTGCTGCTGCACGTGCGTCGCTGGCGAATGTGTTTTCGGAGCCGTTCTTGACCCGCCCCTCCACGCCGCTACTCGACACCATCCGCGAGCCGGCCGATCTGCGCCGCCTGCCGGAGGAGCAACTGCCGCAGATCGCGGCGGAGCTGCGCGAGGAGATGATCGACGCGGTGTCGGTAACCGGCGGCCACCTCGGTGCCGGGCTCGGCGTGGTCGAGCTCACCGTGGCGCTCCATCACGTCTTCAATACGCCCAATGACCGGCTGATCTGGGATGTCGGTCATCAGTGCTACCCGCACAAGATACTCACCGGCCGGCGCGAACGGATCCGCACGCTGCGGCAGGGCGGTGGCCTCTCCGGCTTCACCAACCGGACGGAGAGCGAATACGACCCCTTCGGCGCCGGCCATTCCTCCACCTCGATCTCGGCCGGCCTAGGCATGGCGGTGGCGCGCGATCTCGCAGGTGCCCAGCGCAATGTGGTGTGCGTGATCGGCGACGGCGCCATGTCTGCCGGCATGGCCTATGAGGCGATGAACAACGCCGGCGCGATGGATTCGCGCCTCATCGTCATCCTCAATGACAACGACATGTCGATCGCCCCGCCGGTCGGCGCTATGTCGGCCTATCTGGCGCGGCTGCTGTCCGGGCGCACCTATCGTTCGCTGCGGGAGACCGCCAAGCAACTCGCCGGCAACCTGCCGAAATTCTTCGGCCGGCAGGCGGCGCGGGCGGAGGAATTCGCGCGCGGCTTCTGGACCGGGGGCACGCTGTTCGAGGAACTCGGCTTCTACTATGTCGGGCCGATCGACGGGCACAACCTGTCTCATTTGCTGCCCGTGCTGCGCAATGTGCGCGATGCCGAGACCGGCCCGGTGCTGGTTCACGTGGTGACACAGAAGGGCAAGGGCTATCCGCCTGCCGAGGCTTCCGCCGACAAATATCACGGCGTGCAGCGCTTCGACGTCGCCACCGGCGCGCAGAAGAAGGCTGTGTCCAACGCCCCCACCTTCACCCGGGTGTTCGCCGAAAGCCTGATCGAGGAAGCGCGCCACGACGACAGGATCGTCGCCATCAATGCCGCCATGCCCGCCGGCACCGGGCTCGACCTGTTCGGCGAGGCCTTTCCCGAGCGCACCTTCGACGTCGGCATCGCCGAGCAGCACGCGGTGACCTTCGCCGCAGGACTGGCGACCGAGGGTTACAAGCCGTTCTGCGCCATCTACTCGACCTTCCTGCAGCGCGGCTATGACCAGATCGTCCATGACGTGGCGATCCAGCGGCTGCCGGTGCGATTTGCCATCGACCGCGCCGGGCTGGTGGGGGCGGACGGGGCCACCCATGTCGGCGCCTTCGACGTGCCGATGCTCGCCACCCTGCCGGGCATGGTGGTGATGGCCGCCTCCGATGAGGCCGAGCTGATGCACATGGTGGCGACCGCCGCCGCCTTCGATGAAGGCCCCATCGCCTTCCGCTACCCGCGCGGCGAGGGCGTGGGGGTGGAGCGTCCGCTCCGCGGCACGCCGCTTGAGATCGGCCGAGGGCGCGTGGTGCGCGAGGGCTCGAAGATCGCGCTGCTCTCGCTCGGCACGCGGCTCGCCGCCTGCCTTTCCGCCGCCGATCAACTCGCCGGCTTCGGCCTGTCGACCACGGTGGCCGATGCGCGCTTCGCCAAGCCGATCGACCGCGAGCTCGTCCTGCGGCTCGCGCGCGAGCACGAGGTTCTGGTGGTGGTCGAGGAAGGCGCCGTGGGCGGCTTCGGCAGCCATGTGCTGACCCTGCTGGCCGAGGCGGGCGCGCTGGATCGCGGCCTTAAGATCCGCACCCTGGCGTTGCCGGATCGCTTCATCGATCATGATTCCCCGGCAAACCAGATGCACGAGGCCGGCCTTGAATCGGAAGGCATCGTCCGGGGTGTCTTCAGTGCGCTTGGGCGCGAGGAAGAAGCCGCGCTCGCGCTGCTGCGCGGCTGAGCCGGCTTGACAGGCGATGAGCCCGCCATCCGCTTCAACGAACCCCTCCTCATCGTCCCGCCGTGACCGCGCTGACCGCGTGCTGGTGGAGCGGGGCTTCTTCGACAGCCGTGCCCGCGCGCAGGCGGCGATTGCCGCCGGCCTTGTCATCGCGGACGGCAAGCAGGTCGCCAAGCCCTCCGAGACGATTTTCGCGGGAGCCGCAATCGAGGCGCGCGAGGCCTATGAATGGGTGTCGCGAGCCGGGCTCAAGCTGGAGGCAGCGCTCGATGCCGCCGGACTTTCCGTCGCAGGGCTGGAGGCGCTCGATGTCGGCGCTTCGACGGGCGGGTTCACGCAGGTGCTGCTGGCGCGCGGCGCTTTGCGCGTACATGCCGTCGATGTCGGGCGCGGCCAGCTCCATGAGCGGCTGCGGGGCGATCCGCGCATTGTCTCGCTGGAGGAGACCGACATCAGGAGCCTTGCCCCGGGGGCGGTGCCTTCAGCCGGTATCATCACGGTCGACGTGTCGTTCATCTCGCTGCAACAGGTGCTGCCGGCGCTGCTGCTTCATCAAGCTGCAGAAGGCCATCTCGTGGCGCTGGTGAAGCCGCAGTTCGAGGTCGGGCGTGACAAGCTGTCCAAAGGCGGAATCGTGAAGGACGAGGAAGCCAGAGCGGGCGCGGTGGCGCGCATCGCGGCCCTGCTGGAAGAGCTCGGCTGGAAGGTGACGCATCGGCTCATCTCGCCGATTCTCGGCGGCGACGGCAATGAGGAATGCCTGCTCGTGGCGGCGCGGGCGGCGTGACACCGCCCGCGCCTTTTCCCGAAGGACAGGGCCGGTCAGGCGCGGCGCGTCTGCCCGCCGCTGGCGACCAGCATGCCGGCGACTTTTTCCGAGACATAGCCGAGCGCGGCGCCGACGATCATCGACAGCACGATGGTTGCCAGCGGGTTGGCGAGGCTGGCCGCGGTGAGGTTGGCGAGGCCATCCGTGGCGAGCAGCGCATAGGCTGCCAGCGCGGCGAAACCGTAGACCATCGCCGGAATGGCGGCGAAGGCCGGCAGGTGGCCGAGCAGGATCATCACCAGCACGCCGACACCGACGCAGATGCCGGCCCAGACGGGCAGGCCGAGCGCCTCGCCGAGACCGCCGCGGCTGACCGCGAGCAGCGTCAGCCACGCCATGACGGCACCGGCGATATTGGCCAGGACCGTCGCCTTGAGACCGGCTTCCTTGCCACCGCAGTGGAAAAAGCAGGCCCAAGCGATGAAAGCGGCCCATATTTGCAGGCCGCCGGCGAGTGGTCCGAGAAACAGCCAGGTGGCTACGCCCCCCAGGACGCCGACACTGATGGCAAGAGCCGAAACAAGCGACATTCTTTCCCCCTTGTTGCTAGGTTCAGATACTTATTATTATGTGCGAATGCTAAGTAAACATGGCTGTCCATTTGAGATGCCGGAATCAGCCGCGAGTAGATTATCGCAATTTATTTGCGGAGGCATGCGGTCAAGAAGTGTTTGTGTGGATGTGTCGCATTATTATCTCTCAAATACATTATAACCCATGGCGCATGACAGAATTGGATCCCGCATGAGCGTTACCCGACTGGACATTGCGCGCATCGGCCACCGCGGCGACGGCATCGCCGACACGCCGGAAGGGTCCGTCTTCGTGCCGCTGACCCTGCCCGGCGAGGTGGTGGAGGTTGAGCGCGAGCAGGACCGCGCCCGGCTCCTCTCCCTCGTCCATGGGAGTGCCGAGCGGGTGGAGCCGATCTGCCCGCATTTCGGCCCGTGCGGCGGCTGCGCGCTTCAGCACTGGGCGCCGGCGCCCTATGAGGCGTGGAAGCGAAGCCTGGTGGTCGAGGCGCTCACGCGCGCCGGCATCGCGACGGAGGTCGCCCCGCTGGTGCCGGCGCATGGCGAGGGCCGTCGGCGGGCGACCTTCCATGCGCGTGGCACCGGCGGCAGCGCGCCGAAGGGGCGCGACGTGCTGGCGGTGGGCTTCGCCGGCCGGCGCAGCCATGCGGTGGTGGCGATCGACGCCTGCCCCATTCTCGCGCCCGGCCTCGATGGAGCGCTCAAAGCCGCCTGGGCGGTGGCGCAGGAACTGGTGCCGATCGCCAAGCCGCTCGACATCCAGGTGACGGCGACCGAGACGGGCCTCGACATGGATGTGCGCGGCAGCGGCCCGCTGAAGCCGAACCGCGTCGTCGCCCTGGCGCAGATCGCCGGCGAGCACGGGCTGGCGCGCCTTACGCGGCATGGCGAACTGGTGCTCCAGCGCGAGCCGCCCATGCTCACCATGGGCCGCGCGCGCGTGGCCCTGCCGCCGGGTTCCTTCCTGCAGGCGACAGCGGCAGGCGAGGCGACCTTGGCGCGGCTGGTGCTGGAGGCGCTGGGGGAGGGCCCGCGCGGCGCAGCCCGGGCGGTGGACCTGTTTTCCGGTGTCGGCACCTTCGCGCTGCGTCTCGCTGAGCGGGTCCGGGTGGCCGCCTATGAATCCTCCGCCCCCGCCATCGAAGCGCTGAACAAGGCGGTGCGCGGCGCGGCGGGGCTGAAGCCGGTGACGGGCGAGGTACGCGACCTGTTCCGGCGGCCGCTGTTGGCGCAGGAAATGAAGGGCATTGACGCGGCTGTGTTCGATCCGCCTCGTCAGGGGGCGGAAGCGCAGGCCCGCCAGCTGGCGGCGAGCGCGGTGCCGCTGGTCATCGGCGTGTCCTGCGATGTCACCACCTTCGCCCGTGACGCGCAGATCCTGATCGAAGGCGGCTACCGACTGGAGCGTGTCACCCCTGTCGACCAGTTCCTCTATTCCGCCCATGTGGAACTGGTGGGGGTCTTCCGCCGCTAACCACGCCGCTATGAGCCGGGTGCGCCACGGGTGAATATGCTGGCGTCCGCCGCCGGCGCAGGCAAGGATGCACCTCCACCGTGTTCCGGAGGAGACCATGAAGGTTCTGCTTATCGCCTCGACCATGGCTCTGGCCGTGGCGTCGACCTGTCTGCGTGCCGAAACCATGACCATGCCGGCCGCGAGCGGGCCGACACCGAAGGCGCTTGCCGCCGCCGCGAAAGTGCCCTCGACCGCCGCCTTCATCCAGACGGCGGCGGCCGCCAACCAGTTCGAGATCGCGTCGAGCCGGCTGGCGCTGGTGAAGTCGCTCAACCCGAAGGTCCGGGTCTTCGCGGCGAAGATGATCATGGATCACAGCCGCATCGGGACGGAATTCGTCGCGGCGCTCCGCACGGCCGATACCGGCATCGTGCCGCCCGCCGGGCTCGGTGCCGATCTCGACGCGGCCATGGCGCGCTTGCGCGCCGCTTCGGGCACCGCCTTCGAGGCGGAATATGTCGCCGCCCAGACCAAGGGGCACCAGGCCGCCGTCGGCCTGTTCGCGGGTTACGCCAAAGGCGGCGCCAACCCGGTGATGAAGGACTTCGCCAAGGCGATATTGCCCACCATCCAGATGCATCTCGGCATGTGCTACCAGCTGGCGGCGGCGCTGAAGAAATAGGCGCGTGGGGCGCGGGGCGCGCGCCTAATTTCCCCAGCGCTCCATCCACATGCGCTCGCCGATGGAGCAGGAGACGCGGGGCTCGGTGGCGGAGGCGGGGCGGATGAGCGGCGGCGTCGGCGGTCTGACGCCGGCGATCTCCAGCACCAGCTTGGTCTTGATGGCGTCGGCGAATTCATGCGGGCCGCGCACCGGGATGACGAAGGCGCCGGGGCCGCCGATGACGCAGTCTTCATAATAGATGTCGAGGTCGTCTATATCGAGCATCGAGCCGCCGGCCTGCTTCAGCATCAAAGGCAGGCCGTTGATGGTGACGCCCCGCGCGGTGATCGCGTCGCGCGTCACGTCCACCAGCGGGCCCTGATTGTTGGTGCCGTCGCCAGAGATGTCGATCACCCGCCGCAGGCCGCGTATGTCGTTGCTGTCGATGAGGTCGGCGCTGAAGGTCATCGCGCTGGAAATCGAGGTGCGATAGACCCGCCGCAGTGGCGCATTGCCGATCGCCTGGGCGAAGGCGCGGGCCTCGGCGGCGCTGCCGATGAGCGTCCAGTCGACGACCAGCTTCTGCTCCTCCGAGCCCGCCCATTCGACATAGGCGATGGCGATGCGGCCATTGGGGCCGAGCCGCAGGGCGTTGAGGAATTCCGGCGAGGTGACGGCCTTCATGTAGCCGTCGCGCTGCAGCGCGAGCTCGTCGAGGTCCATCGAGTAGGACACGTCGACCGCCAGCACCAGCTCGACGTCGACGATCTCGGCGGCTCGCGCGCCGCCTGGAGCCGTGAGGAACAGGCCCGCCGCCAGAGCTATGAACGCACGCACGCACGACATCGCGACCTCCGTCGGTGACGGGACCTCGACGTGTCAGAGACGCGTCACCCGCATGGTGACACGCCGAAGGAGGGGCCAGAAGTCGAAATTGCAGGCAGGCGCGGGCCGGCAATGCCGTTCGCGTGAGCGGCCGCTACCGGGGTAGCGGACGGGTCGAGGGCTCGGACGTCCCGGCTCAGACGTCCAGTGTCTCGGTGCCTGATATCTCGATGCCGAAGCCGGCGACGCCGACATAGGTGCGGGCGCGCGAGGCCAGCAGGCGGATGGAGGAGATGCCGAGATCGCGCAGGATCTGCGCGCCGAGGCCGACCTCGCGCCAGTTCTGGTCGCGCATCTTGGCGCTCTCGATCCGCTCCTCGTCGCCCATTGTCGAGGCAGGCACGCCGGTGGTGCCGTCGCGCAGATAGACCAGCACGCCGCGCCCTTCCGCCTTGATGCGCTCCAGCGAGGCGTGGATCGCCTTGCCGCCGGTGAAGACATCGGCGATCGGGTCGGCGCGGTGCAGGCGCACCAGCACGTCGCGTCCGTCGCCGATCTTGCCGTGGACGAGCGCGATGTGGTTCACCGGCTCGAAGGGCGTGACATAGGAGATGGCGTGCATCTCGCCCACCGCCGTCGGGGCGGCGAACTCGGCGGTGCGGCTCACCAGCTTCTCACGCAGCTGGCGGTAGGCGATGAGGTCGGCGACCGAGATGCGGGTCAGGTTGTGGCTGGCGGCGAAGTCGGTGACCTTCGGCCCGCGCATCACCGTGCCGTCGTCGTTCACCAGCTCGCAGATGACGCCCACCGGCTCGAGGCCGGCGAGCCGGCACAGATCCACCGCCGCCTCGGTATGGCCGGAGCGCATGAGCACGCCGCCTTCGCGGGCGATGAGCGGGAAGATGTGGCCCGGGCGCACGAAATCCACCGCGCCGGCATTGGGATTGCCGAGGCCGCGCACCGTGGCGGTGCGGTCCTCGGCCGAGATGCCGGTGGTGGTGCCGTGCCGATAATCCACCGAGATGGTGAAGGCGGTGGCGTGCGGGGCGTCGTTGTCGGTCACCATCGGGTTGAGCCGCAGCCGCTTGGCATGCTCGGCGGTGAGCGGGGTGCAGACGATGCCGGAGGTGTGGCGGACGATGAAGGCCAGCTTTTCGGGCGTGGCGAACTGGGCGGCGACGATGAGGTCGCCCTCGTTCTCGCGGTCGTCATCATCGGTGACGACGAGCATCTCGCCACGGGCGAAGGCATCGATGGCCAATTCGACGCGGGCCTGCAGATTGTCCGTCATGAATATCGCCTCCACGCTATCGAGCCCGAGGAAATCGTTCGGCGTCACCGCGCCGCCGGTAGCGGCGGCGATGCGCCCGCCCGCTTCCCGCGAGATCCAGGCATTGTCGTCCTTGCACAGCGCGGTGATGCTGGCGGGCGACAGGCCGACGGCGCGCGCGAAGGCGCTGCGGGTCGTGCCGGTCGTGGTGAGCCAGTCCGCGAGTTTCATGGCGGGACTATAGGCCAAGTGACATTCGGCCACAATGAAAGGGCGTGCGTTTTTCAGTAATACTGAAGCCTCCGCGCGGCGAGCCTCACATCCGAACACGCATGCTGAAGCGCCCCGTCGCCCTTTCTGGCGCGGAGCTGCGGGCCGGCACGTCGCTTCCGCCCCTTTGAGAGGGCGTGCGGGGCGCCGGGACGGAAGCCCCGGCGGTCGCCTGCACCGTGTGTGAAAAGTGGTGCAAGCTGGTCGTCAACCGTCCGACGCGCCGTCTCCGGCGCCCCGCAACGCGGTGTTTCTAGGCTTGCTCCATGCGCGCCCGGGAGGACTGTCGCTTTCTATCCTCCCCTGTGGGGTGCTTGACGTGCCGGCGCGCCCTCATCGGACGGACGGCACGCGTCGCCCCGTGGCCGGTGGGAAGACCGGCCGGGGACGCATGGCTTGGGCCGCCGGGCAAAGGGGTGCGTTATCCCCGCCGCTCGGCCACCGCCCCCCATCCCGCGCGAGCCGGCCGCTCCGGTTGCGCCCCCTTCGTCGGGATGAGGTGCAGCTAGGATGGCAGAGAAAACGGAAAACGTCTAGGATTTTATTCCTAGATAAACTCGGCCATGGATGCGCTCGCCGCATCCACTTTCGACATTGTGTTTGGGCGCCGTCATCCCGGACGGCCGTCAGGCCGATCCGGGATCGCGCAAACATGAGGAGAGGAGAACGATCCCGGCTCTTCGCTGCGCTCCGGCCGGGATGACGAACCTCGGCGCGGATGCCGATCCGGGATCGTGCCGACATTGGAGAACGATCCCGGCTCTTCGCTGCGCGCCGGCCGGGATGACGACGCTTAGCCGATGCCGATGTGGCGGCCTCAGCGGGGGAACGGCCAGGCGGGCGGGGTGCCGACCTGGCCCCGCTGGCGCAGGAAATGGTCCGCCAGCACGCAGGCGACCATGGCCTCGCCCACCGGCACGGCGCGGATGCCGACGCAGGGGTCGTGCCGGCCCTTGGTGACGATTTCCGCGTCCTCGCCATGGCGCGTCACGGTGAGGCGCGGGGTGAGGATGGAGGAGGTCGGCTTCACCGCGAAGCGGGCGACCACCGGCTGGCCGGTGGAAATGCCGCCGAGCACGCCGCCGGCATGGTTGGCGAGGAAGACCGGGCGGCCGTCATTGCCCATGCGCATCTCGTCGGCATTGTTCTCGCCGGTCAGCGTGGCGCTGGCGAAACCCTCGCCGATCTCCACGCCCTTGACGGCGTTGATGCTCATCAGCGCGCTGGCGAGGTCGGCATCGAGCTTGCCATAGATCGGCGCGCCAAGGCCCGGCGGCACGCCTTCGGCCACCACCTCGATCACCGCGCCGACGGACGAGCCCGACTTGCGGATGCCGTCGAGATAATCCGCCATGCGGGCGGCGGCCTGCGCATCCGGGCAAAAGAACGGGTTGCGGCCGATTTCGGCGTCGTCCCAATTGGCGCGGTCGATGGTGATTTCGCCCATCTGCACCAGCGCGCCGGTGATGGTGACGCCCGGCAGCACCTTGGCAGCGATGGCGCCGGCGGCGACGCGCACCGCCGTCTCGCGCGCCGAGGAACGCCCGCCGCCGCGATGGTCGCGCAGGCCATACTTCACGTCATAGGCGTAATCCGCGTGGCCGGGGCGATAGCTCTCGGAAATCGCCGAATAATCCTTGGAGCGCTGGTCGACATTCTCGATCAGGAAGGCGATCGGCGTGCCGGTGGAAATGAGCGTGCCGTCCTCCTCCGCCAGCGTGCCGGAGAGGATCTTCACCTCGTCGGGCTCGCGGCGCTGGGTGGTGAAGCGCGACTGGCCGGGGCGGCGGCGGTCGAGCGCGTCCTGCACCTCCTCCAGCCGGAAGCGCAGGCCGGGCGGGCAGCCATCGATCACCCCGCCAATGGCGGGCCCATGGCTCTCGCCAAAGGTGGTGACGCGGAAGAGATGGCCGAAACTGTTGAAGGACATGGCGGCTCCGCCGGCGGCAGGGAGGATCTCGGCGCTTCTAGGCGCCCGTGCGACGGGCGTCAAACCCGGCGGCGGGCCCATCGGTCGCGCTGCGTCATGGAGAATGGCGCCAATCGTGCTACATCATCATCTTCCCTGTTTGCCAACCCCGAGCCAATGCCCCTTTTCGAGATTGCTGTCGTCGTCCTGCTCGTGCTCATCAATGGCGTGCTCGCCATGGCCGAGCTTTCCGTGGTTTCTGCCCGCCCCGCCCGCCTGCGCTCCCTTGCCGATGGCGGCTCACGCGGCGCCCGCATGGCGCTGCAACTGGCCTCCGATCCCGGCCGCTTCCTCTCCACCGTGCAGATCGGCATCACGCTGATCGGCATTCTGGCCGGCGCCTTCTCTGGCGCCACGCTCGGCGGCATGCTGGGCGAATGGCTGCAGGAGCAGGGCGTGTCGCCCGGCCTCGCCGGCGGCCTCGGCTATTCGCTTGTCGTGGCGGCCATCACCTATGTCTCGCTGATCATCGGCGAACTGATTCCCAAGCGCCTGGCGCTGCGGAGCCCGGAAAAGCTGGCCAGCCTGGTGGCCCCCGGCATGGTGATGCTGGCGCGCATCGGCGCTCCGGCGGTGTGGCTGCTGGATATTTCCTCGCGCGTCGTGCTGCGCCTGCTGGGCGAGCACGGCACGAGCGACGAGAACAACGTCACCGACGAGGAAATCCGCGCCATCGTGATGGAGGCGGAGACCGCCGGCGTCATCGACCCGGACGAGCGCAAGATGATTGCCGGCGTGATGCGCCTTGCCGATCGGCCGGTGCGGGCGGTGATGACGCCGCGCACCGATGTCGACTGGATCGACCTGACCGACGACCCCGACGCGGTGCGCCAGACCATTCGCGAGACGCGCCACACCCGCATGCCGGCCTGCGAGGGCACGCCGGAGGAGGCGGTCGGCGTCATCGACATCCGCGACCTGCTGGAAGCCTATCTCGATGGCGAGACGCCCGATCCCCGCCGCTTCGTCAAGCCGGGCGCGGTACTGGTGCAGACGGCCGGGGCGCTCGACGCCATGAAGCTGCTGCGCCACGCCGAATCGCCGCTGGCTCTGGTGGTCGACGAATATGGCTCGATGGTGGGTATCCTCACCCCCGCCGATCTTCTCGACGCCATTGCCGGCACGGTGGTGCTGGACGAGGCGGGCCAGGCCAAGCCCGACGTGGTGGAGCGCGCCGATGGCAGCTATCTGGTCGCCGGCTCGACCCCGGTGGACGAACTGGCCGACGTGCTGGGAATCCGCATGCCGCAGGATGCCGGCTTCCACACTGCGGCCGGGCTGGTGCTGCACGAATTGAAGGCGCTGCCGCAGGAGGGCGCCGCCTTCGAGACGATGGGCTGGCGCTTCGAGGTGGTCGACATGGATGGAAGGCGCGTCGACAAGCTGCTGGTGCAGCGCGCCGTGGTGCCGCGCCGGCGGGCGCCGCTGCTGGGCTGAGCCGGGGGCCGGGCTGTCCTTAGCGCAGCCCGGCGTCCACCGTGAGGGCCGGTGCGGCGGCCGGCAGCCCGCCATAGCGGGTGCCGACGCCGACGACCACGGTGACGATGGCGACGGCGAGCGCCGCGGCGATGAGGCCGTATTCGAGGCCTGTGCCGTGGGAGCGGCGTGCGACGGCGGTGCGGCGGCGCGAAGCCATCGACTGCCCGATCATTTCCCGTTCCACCATTTCGCGCATGGACCTGTCTCTGCTTGAATTCATCCGCATGTCATCTGTCTTGGGACAGATTTTGTTGTGGGGACACCTTGCGCCCCACACCTTGACCACGCGTTAAAGCCGGCGTCCTGCGCGAATCCTCTTGCTCCGTGGTTAATGTTTGCCGCCCCGGCATGGTTAATACTTCGCGACCGCGATGTGGGCCGGGATGTCGGTTGCTGGCCGGCGAGGGGGTCGTCATGGCCGGGCCTGGCCCGGTCCTCCACGACTATGGCGCATGAGGAGGGGAAGTCGTGAATCCCCGGGTCGAGCCCGGGGATGACGGTCATCCACGGCGGGCTGAGACACTCTCAGCTGCGCGGTTTTGCCCGGCGCGTCGGTTCGGCCTGGGCCGGGTCTTCCGGCCAGGGGTGGCGGGGATAGCGCCCGCGCATGTCGGCGCGCACGTCCCGCCACGAGCCGGCCCAGAAGGCCGGCAGGTCGCGGGTCAGCTGGATCGGCCGGTGCGCCGGGGAGAGCAGCGACAGCACCAGCGGCACCCGCCCGCCGGCAATGGCGGGATGGGTGGTGAGGCCGAACAGTTCCTGCACCCGCACATGCAGCGCCGGGCCGCCCTCGGCGGCATAGTCGATGGGCAGGCGCGAGCCGGTGGGCACCTCCATATGGGTCGGCGCCTCGGTTTCCATGCGCCGCGCCAGCTCCCCTGGCAGCAGGGTGGAGAGCGCGCGGCCGAGGCGGTCGGCGGTGAGCGCGCCGAGCGTGGTGATGTCGTCCAGCGCCGGCGCAAGCCAGTCCTCGACGGTCTCGGCGAGGGCGTCCCAGGACAGGTCCGGCCAGAGCTCGGGGGCGCTGGCGTGCAGGAAGCGGGCGCGGTCGAACCATTGCCGCTGCGCGTCGGACCAGTTCAGCCGATCCAGCCCGCGCGACGCGGCGGCACGGGCCAGCGCGCGGGCGGTTTCTGCCCCCGGCTTCACCGGCGCCGTCCGCTCCGCCAGCACCAGCGCGCCGAGCCGGCGAACGTGTCGGGCGCGCAGCGCACTGGCGGCGACGTCGAACGCGGTCTCCATCCCCTCGGTGATCTCAGTGCCGAACTCGGCCTCGATCTCCGCCTCGGTGAGTTCCGCAGCGAGCAGGATGCGCGCCTCGTCGGCGGTGCCGGCCAGCTCGGCGATGGCGAGAAAGCGGGCGCGGGCAAGGGCGGCGGCAGGGTCCAGCGCCGCGCCGCGCCCATTGGCCAGCACGAAGCGCCGCCCGTCGCCGCGCCCGCGCGCCACCCGGTCGGGGAAGGCCAGCGCCAGCAGCACGGCCGGGGAGGGCGCGTCGCCACCGGGCGCCTGCGTGCCGGAGACCTGACGCGCCGCCTCGCCGGCCCAGCGCTCCGCCAGCCGGCGCGCCTCGTCGGCGCGGCGCGAGCGGTCGCGGGAGAGGTCCATCAGCCGGTGGACGAGGTCCGGCGCGTCGCCGCCCAGCCCACGCTCGGAGACGAGGGCGGCGATGCGCGCGGCCTCCTCTCCCACGCCGCGCCGCGCGCCCTCGATCACCATGCGGGCGAGGCGCGGCTCCAGTGGCAGCCGGGCCATGGCGCGGCCGAGCGGGCTCACCTGCCCATCCGGCTCAAGCGCCCCGAGGGCGACGAGCAGGGCCTTCGCCTCGCTCACCGCCGGGGCGGGCGGGGGATCGAGAAAAGCCAGCGTGGCAGGATCGCGGGCGCCCCAGACCGCGAGGTCGAGCACCAGGCGGGAGAGGTCGGCGGCAAGGATTTCCGGCGTGGCGAAAGCTGGCAGGCTGGCGGTTTCCGGCTCGTGCCAGAGGCGCAGGCAGATGCCGGGCTCCGTACGCCCGGCCCGCCCGCGCCGCTGGTCGGCGGCGGCGCGCGACACCCGCACCGTCTCCAGCCGGGTCAGCCCGACGCCGGGCTCGAAGCGCGGCACCCGGGCGAGGCCGCTATCGACGACGAGGCGCACGCCCTCGATGGTGAGGCTGGTCTCGGCGATGGAGGTAGCGAGCACCACCTTGCGCCGGCCGGGAGGCGCCGGGGAGATGGCGCGGTCCTGCTCGGCGGGGGGCAGCGCGCCATAGAGCGGGGCGATGTCGATGGCGGGATCGCGCACCGCCTCGCGCAAAAAACGCTCGGTGCGGCGGATTTCGGCGGCGCCGGGCAGGAAGGCGAGGATGGAGCCGCTCTCGCTTCCCAGCGCGCGGGCGATGACCTCGGCCATCTGCCGCTCGACGGGGGCGCCGGGCACCCGGCCGGCATAGCGGGTTTCGACCGGGAAGGCGCGCCCGAGGCTCTCCACCACGGGCGCCCCGGAGAGCAGCCGGGCGACGCGGGCGCCGTCCAGCGTCGCCGACATGACGAGCAGGCGCAGGTCTTCGCGCAGGGCGCCCTGCGCGTCGAGAGCGAGGGCGAGGCCGAGATCGGCGTCGAGGCTGCGCTCATGGAACTCGTCGAACAGCACGGCGGCGACATCGGAAAGCTCCGGGTCGTCCAGCATCATGCGGGTGAAGATGCCCTCGGTGATGACCTCGATGCGGGTGTTGCGCCCCACCTTGGAGCCGAAGCGGGCGCGGTATCCCACCGTCTGTCCGGCTTCCTCGCCGAGCGTCTGCGCCATGCGGGTGGCAGCGGCGCGGGCGGCGAGGCGGCGCGGCTCCAGCACGAGGATCTTGCGCCCCGCCACCCAGGGCTCGCCGAGCAGGGCCAGCGGCACCCGCGTCGTCTTGCCGGCACCCGGCGGCGCGACCAGCACGGCGGCCGAACCGGCGCGCAGGGCGGCCGTCAGTTCCGGCAGGGCGTCGTCGATCGGCAGGGGCGAGAGGGGAGCGGGCATGGCGCATGCCTATACAGCCGGTTGCCCCATCGCGGAACTGCCGGCCGGGCAGCTGTCCCGGAACGGCCGGCACGTCGCGGATGCGCCGTCATCCTGAGGCGCCGCCGCAGGCGGTCTCGAAGGAGGCGTGTTCACGCGCTCCCAGGCCACCATCCTTCGAGGCCCGGCCGCTGGCCGGGCATCTCAGGATGACGTTCCCCTGTATGGAGGAAGATCTCACTCCCAAACAACGTCATCCCCGGGCTTGACCCGGGGATCCGTGACTATCCGTCAAGCCGTGGATGGCCGGGACAGGCCCGGCCATGACAGGGTGCTGACGTAAAGGCCTGACCCATTCGTCCTCACCCCGGGACACGCCCGGGGATGAGAAACGTCAAAGGCCGGGGCCTCAGAAGATCGCGTCGAGCGTACGGCCCAGCTTTTCGACGATCTCGCCCATCTGGCTCTCGCTGACGATGAGCGGCGGGCTGACGGCGAAGGTGTCGCCGGAGGTGCGCACCATCATGCCCTCATCATGGAACAGGCGTTCCATGCCCTCATAGGCGCGGCGACCGACGCCGTCCGAGCGGGATTCGAAATCCACCGCGCCGACCAGGCCGACGGTGCGGATGTCGAGCACGCCGGGCTTGGAGCGCAGGGTGTGGAAGGCGTCCGCCCAGGTCGACTCGATGTCGCGCACCCGCTCGAACAGGCCTTCCTCGCGGTAGAGGTCGAGGGTGGCGAGCGAGGCGGCGCAGGCCAGCGGATGGGCGGAATAGGTGTAGCCGTGGAACAGGTCGATGACCGGCTGGTCGCTCTTCACGAAGGCGTCGTAGATGTGCTTGCGCACCAGCACGCCGCCCATCGGCACGGCACCCGAGGTGACGCCCTTGGCGAAGGTGATCATGTCCGGCACCACGCCGTAGCGCTCGGCGGCGAAGGCATAGCCGAGGCGGCCGAAGCCGGTGATGACCTCGTCGAAGATCAGCAGGATGCCGTATTTGTCGCAGAGCTCGCGCAGGCGCTTGAGATAGCCGACCGGGGCGGGAAGGGCGCCGGTGGAGCCGGCCATCGGCTCGACGATGACGGCGGCGATGGTGGAGGCATCGTGCAGGGCGACGAGGTTCTCCAGCGCGTCGGCGCGCTCGGCGCCCCACTCCGGCTCGCCCTTGGAAAAGGCCTGCTTCTCGCGGTTGTAGGTGTGCGGCAGATGGTCGACGCCCGGCAGCAGCGAGCCGAACATCTTGCGGTTCGGCGACATGCCGCCGACCGAGATGCCGCCGAAGCCGACGCCGTGATAGCCGCGCTCGCGGCCGATCAGGCGGGTGCGCGTCGCATTGCCGGAGATGGCATGGTAGGCGAGCGCGATCTTCAGCGCGGTGTCGCCCGCTTCCGAGCCGGAATTGCACAGGAAGACGTGGTCGAGGTCGCCCGGCGCCAGCGCGGCGATGCGGGCGGCAACGGCGAAGGCCTTGGGGTGGCCGTACTGGAAGGGCGGGGCGAAATCCATTTCCGCCGCCTGGTTCTGGATCGCCTCGACGATGGGGTCGCGGTTGTGGCCGGCATTGGCGCACCACAGACCTGCGGTGGCGTCCAGCACCGCGCGCCCGTCCGGCGTGTAGTAGTGCATGTCCTTCGAACGGGAGAGAAGCCGGGGCCGCGCCTTGAACGCCTTGTTGGGCGTGAAGGGCATGAAGAAGGCTTCGAGGTCGTTCGGGCTGGCGGCTGCGGAAGAGTAAGCAGACATGGAAATCTCCGGCTGGATACGGCGAATGGGACAAGCCGCGCTTTTTTAGTCATGTATAATACGTAAGCAGGCGACGCTCACGAGAAATAATCATGATGTGATCACTTTCCTTTCTGCCGCGCGTGCCGCCTTGACCCGGCGGCCTCATCGCGGCCATCAACGCGCGGCAGGAATGAGGCGTCACGTTGCGTCACGCCTTCCGGAAGGGGCGCTTCTGCCGTGCCGGGCCGGGTAGAGCCCACACGGCGCAGAATAGGACTTCGCGGTGCCCGAGAGCACGACAGTCGAGACGCCGGGGCAAGATGCGCCCCATGCTGCCGCGCCCCATGCTGCCGCACCCGAAACCGATGCGCCGGCAGCCGCTGCGCCCATACCGGATGCGGCGCCGGCGCCAGACGCGGACGGCACGGCCCCGGACGCGGTGCGGCGGGCACTGATGCGCGTGCTCGACTCCGATGAACTGCGCTCGTCGCCCCAGCTGTCGAACATTCTGCGCTTCGTGGTGGAAGCGACCTTGGAAGGTCGTCGCGACGCGATAAAGGGCTACACCATCGCGGTGGAGGCGCTCGGGCGCGACCCGTCCTTCGATCCGCAGGCGGACCCGATCGTGCGCGTCGAGGCGACGCGGCTGCGGCGGGCGCTGGAGCGCTATTACGCCGGGGCCGGCGCCGGCGAGAGCATCGAGATCGCCATTCCCCGTGGCAGCTATGTGCCCCAGTTCCTGCCACGGCCGGCGGGCGGGGCGGTCGCTTCCCCGATGGCGACACCCGACGCCGCCGCTCCTGCGGTGGAAACCGAGCCGGCGGCTGCCGATGTGACGCCGCCTGCCGCGCCGGTGCAGGGCTTGTCCCCGCGCCGCCGGACAATGCTTCCGGCGCTCGGCCTGCTGCTTGTCGCCGTTGCGATGCTCGTCGTCTCCGGCCTTGCGCTGGAGGGCGTCGATCCGCTCGGTCTGCGGGCCATGCTGGCCGGCGCGTCGTGGCACCCGCTGGAGCGCACCAACAGGCTCGGCATTCCGATGATCGAGGTGCGGGATTTCGAATCGACCGGCGGCGCGCCGCTGCCGCCGAGCGACATTGCCGGCGGTGCCGGCGCCGTGACCAGCGGCGACTTCACCGCACAGGCCATCGAGGTGCGGGTGCGCGACGCGCTGGCGCGCTTCGACCTGCTGGACGTGCTGGCGAGCCCGGATGCGCGCCCGGCGTTGAGCTGTTCCAGCGAGGGCGTCTCGCCCAATTCGGCCTTCGCGCTCGGCGGGCTGGTGGAGAACCACGACAATGGCACGATCTCCGTGCTGCTGCGGCTCTCCGACCTGTGCGACGGCACCATCGTCTGGTCGCGCGAATTCGACAGCCTGCGGCGCGGCGGCGACGCCACCGCTTCCGAAGTCGCGCTGGTGCGCGACATCATGGCGGCGATCGCCGAGCCCTATGGCGTCATCCAGGCACGGGCCCGCGCCCGCGTCACCGCCGCCGGCGGGCCGGAGACCGCCGGGCCCTATGGCTGCGTGCTCACCGCCTATTCCTACTGGCGCTCCTACCTGCCGGCCGAGCACGAGGCGGCGCGCGCCTGCCTCGAAAAGGCGGTGGAGGCCGACCGCACCTTCGCGCTCGGCTATGCGCTGCTGGCCGAGCTTCATCTCGACGAGATCCGCGCCGGCGCCAATCCCCGCGCCGGCACGCCCGCGCTCAACCGCGCCTTGGCGGCGGCCGAGCAGGCGGTGGAACTGGCGCCCACCAGCGCCTTCGCCCGCCGTGTGCTGATGGATGTGCATTTCTTTCGCGGCGAGCGCGGGGCCACGCTGGCGGCGGGGAACAGCGCGCTGGAACTCAACCCCTACGACGTCGACATCATGGCCGATTTCGGCGGACGGCTGGTCGCGCTGGGCCAGACCGCGCGGGGCGAGGCGATGCTGGCGCAGGCGGCGGGCGAGGCGCCGGGCATGCCGCCCTGGGTGGATTACCACCGCGTCATCGCCGCCTATGTCCGCGGCGATGCGCCCGCTGCCGCGGCTGCGGCGGACCAGCTCATGGGCGAGGGCTATCCGCCGGGGCTGCTGGCCCGGGCGCTGGCCAGCCATCTCGCCGGCGAGGATGACGAGGCGCGGGAGGATGTGCGCAAGCTGATGGCCATGGCGCCGGGCTGGGCGAGCGAACCCGACGCGATGATCCACCGCTTCTTTCCCGATGCGGCGCTGGCCGAACGGGTGCGGGCGGACCTTGGCGGGCTGGGCCTGCCGCTGCGCAATGCGGCGGCGGCGGCAAACTGAACCCCTGCCGCGCTGTGTGCGTGGCGCGGGCGGGGCGAACCGGCTATAGGCGTTGGCTTGCCGGGACGCCTCCCCTCCACGCGGAACCTTGCCATGTCGGACAGTTTCGATCTCGCCATCGTCGGTGCCGGCGTCGTGGGGCTCGGCCACGCCATTGCGGCGCGGCGGCGCGGGCTGAAGACGGTTCTCATCGACCGCGACGCGCAGGCCAATGGCGCCTCGGTACGCAATTTCGGCTTCGTCACCGTCACCGGCCAGCAGCGGGGCGAATGCTGGCGCCGGGCCGTGCGCTCGCGCGACATCTGGGCCGAGGTGGCGCCGAAGGCCGGCATCGCGGTGGTGCATCGCGGCCTGCTGGTCGCCGTGCGCCGGCCGGAAGCGATGCCGGTGCTGGAGGCGTTCCGCGCCACCGAAATGGGCGAGGGCTGCGAGGTGCTGACGCCGGCCGAGACCCGCGCGCGGCTGCCGGCGCTGACCGGCGACCTCTCCGGCGGGCTGTGGAGCCCCGATGATCTCCGGGTGGAATCGCGCGACGCCATTCCCCGGCTCGCGGCCTGGCTGGCGGCCGAGGGGGTGGAATTCCGCCGCGAGAGCGCGGTGACCGGGGTCGAGCCCGGAAAGGTTCACACCTCCTCCGGCACGGTGACGGCGTCGCGCATCGTCGTGGCGCCGGGCGACGATTTCCACACGCTGTTCGAGGACCGCTTCAAGGCCTATGGCGTCACCCGCTGCAAGCTGCACATGCTGCGCGTCACCGACCCCGCCCTCGGCCGGCTGCCCGGCTCGGTCATGACCGACCTCTCGCTCGGGCGCTATCTCGGCTATGCCGAGCTTCCCGAGGCGGAGCCGCTGAAGCGGCGGCTGGAAGCCGAGCAGGCCGAGCATCTCAAGCACGGCGTGCACCTCATCGTCGTGCAGTCGGCCGACGGCTCGCTGGTGGTGGGCGACAGCCATCATTACGGCGCCACGCCGGACCCGTTCGCGCCCGACTTCGTCGACGAGCTGATCCTCGACGAATATGCCGCCCTGTTCGGCCGCCGGCCCGGCATCACCGAGCGCTGGATCGGCACCTATGCCTCGGCGCCCGACCGGCTGGCCTTCATCGACCGGCCGCACGACCATATCCGCCTGGTGGTGGTGACCAGCGGCACCGGCGCCTCCACCGGCTTCGCGATTGCCGAGGAGGCGGTGGCGGAGCTGTTCGACTGAGGGGGGCGGCCGAAGGGCCTTTGCTGGGTCCCGGTACAGGGCCGAAGGGTTTCTCCTGGGTCCCGGATCGGCGCTCCGCCTGCGGCGTCGCTGGTCCGGGACACGGGCAGTCTCTGTTTCCCGGACAAGCTGCCTGAAAGGCAGCGCCGATCCGGGACCCAGGAAAGACCCTTCGGCCACATCTCTTTTTTCCACTCCGCGCCGCCGCCTGAGGCCCCAGCCAGAACGCTTCCGCCGACCCCTTCCGCCGCCCCGGCATTGCCGCAGCGCGCCCCATCCTCTAAACCCGCGCCGACACTCGTGAAGGACGGCGCCCATGGCCAAGGACAAACCCACCAAGCTCCGCGCCCGCATGCCGCGCGGCTTTGCCGACCGTGGCCCGGCGGAGCTGGCCCCGACGCGGGCGATGCTGGAGACCATCCGCCGGGTCTATGAGCTCTACGGCTTCGAGGCGCTGGAAACGCCCTTCATCGAATATACCGACGCGCTGGGCAAGTTTTTGCCCGACCAGGACCGGCCCAATGAGGGGGTGTTCTCGTTCCAGGACGATGACGAGCAGTGGCTGTCGCTGCGCTACGATTTGACCGCGCCGCTCGCCCGCCATGTGGCGGAGAATTTCGACAAGCTGCCGAAACCCTTCCGCAGCTACCGCGCCGGCTGGGTGTTCCGCAACGAAAAGCCCGGCCCCGGCCGCTTCCGCCAGTTCATGCAGTTCGACGCCGATACGGTGGGCGCCCCGACGGTGGCCGCCGATGCCGAGCTCTGCATGATGATGGCCGACACGCTGGAAGCGCTGGGCATCGCGCGCGGCGATTATGTGATCAAGGTCAACAACCGCAAGGTGCTCGACGGCGTGCTGGAGGCGATCGGCCTCGGCGGCGACGAGAATGCCGGACGCCGGCTAACGGTTCTGCGGGCGATTGATAAGTTGGACAAATTCCCTGTCAACGAAATCAAACTCCTATTGGGCGAAGGGCGTCGCGATGAGAGCGGGGACTTCACTAAGGGGGCCGGGCTAGACGCCGGCCAGATCGATGCTCTTGCAGATATTCTGAGCTTTTCTGAGACGAGTGAATTCTATGATGACGACAATTCGACGGCTATTCACTCGTTCCAAGTATCCAAATTTTCGATCAACGATAAATTTTCTGAAGGCGTAAATGAACTTGAGGAGATATCTAGGCTATGCGTTGGGTCGGGATATAATTCATCACGAATAAAAATCGACGTATCCGTCGTCCGTGGCCTCGAATACTATACCGGCCCGGTCTTCGAGGCCGAGCTGACCTTCGAGGTGAGGGACGAGAAGGGCCGCCCGGTGCGCTTCGGCTCCGTCGGCGGCGGCGGGCGCTATGATGGGCTGGTCGGGCGCTTCCGGGGGGAAGCTGTGCCGGCTACGGGTTTCTCCATCGGCGTGTCGCGCCTTGCCTCGGCGCTGTCCTATCTGAAGACCGAGGCCGCGCCGGAATTCGGCCCCGTGGTGGTGGTGGTGATGGATCGCGACCAGACCGCGCATTACATGGGCCTCGTCGGCACGCTGCGGCAGGCCGGTATCCGCGCCGAAATGTATCTCGGCAACCCGAAGAATCTCGGCAACCAGTTCAAATATGCCGACCGCCGCAACGCGCCCTGCGTGGTCATCCAGGGTTCGGACGAGCGCGCCGGCGGGCAGGTGCAGATCAAGGACCTGATCGAGGGCGCCAAGGCCGCCGCCGCCATCACCGACAATGCCGAGTGGCGCGAAAGCCGCCCGGCGCAGTTCGCCTGCGGCGAGGATGAACTGGTCGCCAAGGTGCGCGAGCTGCTCGACCATCACGGCGTCCCGCACGGCGACAGGTTGGGGTAGGGGCGCGGCCTGCGTGCTTCGAGGCCCGGCTCTGCCGGGCACCTCAGCATGACGGGGTTTTCCGGAAGGCACCGCCTCGTTTCCCGGACAAGCGGCACACCGTGCCGCGCCGATCCGGGACCCAGGGGGCCGGGTGCATCTTTTCCCGCGCTCTTCCTGAGAAGGCATTTGGCTGCCTGCGGCGGGTCTTCTCCTGGGTCCCGGATCGGCGCTCCGCCTGCGGCTGCGCTTGTCCGGGACACGGCGGGCGCTCCCCCGTTTGCCACACGGCGCTCCGGCTGCGGCGTCGCGGGGCCGGGACACGGCGCACCCGCACACCATGTCGCCGCGCGCGCATGGACCGGGGCGCGGGGCTTTGCTAGAAGCGCGCAGCTTCACCAGCGCCCCATCTGCGCAGACCGGACCCGCCGCATGCCCGCCGACCCCAGCCACGCCGAGGAACTGCTTGCGCTCTATGCGCGCGCCGGATTCGTGCGCGTCGAGCCGCCGGTGCTGCAGCCGGCCGATGCCTTTCTCGACCTGTCGGGCGAGGAGATGCGGCGCACCATGTTCATCACCACCGACCCGGAGGGGCGCGAGCTGTGCCTGCGGCCGGACCTGACCTTGCCGGTGTGCCGCCACTACATCGCGGAAGGCGCCGCGCCGCCGCGTGATTTCGCCTATCTCGGCCCGGTGTTTCGCTCCGATGCGACGGGGGGCGAATTGCTGCAGGCCGGCGTCGAATCATTCGGCCGGCACGACCGCGAGGCGGCGGATGCCGAGCTGCTGGCGCTGGGGCTGGAGACGGCGGCGCTGTGGGGGGTGGCCGGCCCCACCATCCGGCTCGGCGATGCCGGCCTGTTCGCCACGCTGCTCGACGCGCTGAACCTGCCGCCGGTGTGGCGGCGGCGGCTGATCAAGGATTTCGCCCGCTCCGGCGATCTCGGCGCCGACCTCGCTCTGCTCAAGCAGCGCCCGGAGGCCGGCGGCGTCACCGCCCATGCCGGCGTGCTCTCGGCGCTGGCGGGTTCCGACCCCGACGCGGCGCGGGCGCTGGTGACCGATTTGCTCTCCATCGCCGGCATTTCCACCGTGGGTGGGCGCAGCGTTTCGGAAATCGCCGAGCGCTTTCTCGAACAGGCGGCGCCGGGCGATGCCGAGGGGCTGTCGCCCGAGAAGGTGGCGGTGATCGAGCGCTATCTCGCCATTCAGGGCGATCCGGACCAGGCGGCGGCGTCGCTGCGGGCGCTGGCCGACGAGGCCGGGCTGGAGCTTGGCGCGGCGCTGGATTCCTTCGAGAGCCGCACCCATTTCATCGCCGCGCAGGGCATCGAGCCGGCGCGGCTTTCCTTCGCCGCCGCCTTCGGCCGGCCGCTCGATTATTACTCCGGCATGGTGTTCGAGCTGCACGAGAACGGGGCGGGTGCACCGCTCGTCGCCGGCGGGCGCTATGACGCGCTGCTTGCCCGGCTCGGCGCCGGGGAGCCGATCCCGGCGGTCGGCTTCGCGGTCTGGCTCGGCCGGCTGGACGCCGTGGAGGCCCGCCCATGAGTGCGCTGATCGTCGCCGTTCCCTCCAAGGGCCGGCTGCAGGAGAATGCCAGCGGCTTCTTCGCCCGCGCCGGCATGGCGCTGACCCAGTCGCGCGGCGCGCGTGACTATCGCGGCATGCTGACCGGCGTCGAAGGGGTGGAGGTCGCCTATCTCTCCGCCTCCGAGATCGCCAGCCAGCTCGCCTCCGGCGCCGTGCACATGGGCGTCACCGGCGAGGACCTGGTGCGCGAGAACATCGCCGAGGCCGATTCCAAGGTGCTGCTGGTGGAAGGGCTGGGCTTCGGCCACGCCAATGTGGTGGTGGCGGTGCCGCAGGCCTGGATCGACGTGCGCACCATGCGCGACCTCGACGATGTGGCGACACATTTCCACGCCACGCGCGGCCGCCGCGTGCGGGTGGCGACCAAGTACCTCAACCTGACGCGCGCGTTCTTCGCCCGCCACGGCATTGTCGATTACCGCATCGTCGAGAGCCTGGGGGCCACCGAGGGCACGCCGGCGGCCGGCACGGCGGAACTGATCGTCGACATCACCACGACCGGCTCGACGCTGTCGGCCAATGCGCTGAAGGTGATCGACGACGGCGTCATCCTGCGCTCGGAGGCCAATCTCGTCGCCTCGCTGCACGCGGAGTGGAACGGCGCCGCCAAGGCGGCGGCGCGGGCGCTGCTCGACCGGGTGACGGCGGCCAAGCGCGCCGCCACCATGCGCGAGGTGAAGACCCGCTTTGCCGCCTGCGACGCCGGCGTGGTGCAGGAAGCGGTGCGCCGCTTCCGCGCGGTCGCTCCCTTCGGGGCGCCGACCTCCTCCGGCATGGTGACGCTGCACTGCCCGCCGGACACGCTGCACGCGCTGGCGGTGTTCCTGCGCGAACAGGGGGCGGCGACCGTGTCGGTCGGCCCGCTCGACTATGTGTTCGCCGCCGAAAACCCGCTTTACGCGACGCTGGAAGAGCGGATCGGCTAGGGGGACTGTTTCCCGGCCAAGCGGAGCCGAAGGCAAAGCGCCGCGCCGGGACCCAGTGGGAAACGCTTCTGCCGCGCTCTTTGAGGGACTAAGCCGCTGCGCGGGGTTTTCTCCTGGGTCCCGGATCGGCGCCGTGCGGCGCACGGCTTGTCCGGGACACGGGGTGTCACCCCTGCGCGGCGCGAGTCTCTTCCGCCGCATCGAGCGGCAGGGCGAAGGCCGCGGCCTCGATGGCGTGGTCGAACAGCACGACGCCGGGATCGTCCTTGCGCATCGGATCAACCGTGTCCCGGCCTAGCGGCGCCGAAGGCGACGCGTTGCGCCGGGACCCAGCGGGAAACGCTTCTGCCGCATTCTTTGAGGGAGTCAGCCGCTGCGCGGGGTTTTCTCCTGGGTCCCGGATCGGCGCCGTGCGGCGCACGGCCTGTCCGGGACACGGGGTGTCAGCCCTGCGCGGCGCGAGTCCCTTCCGCCGCTTCCGCCGCATCGAGCGGCAGGGCGAAGGCCGCCGCCTCGCCGATGGCGTGGCCGAACAGCACGAGGCACGGGCCGCTGGCGCCGTCCGCCACCGCCGCGTCGAGCGCGGCCTGCAGCGTGCCGACAGTGGCCGGCACCTGCCGCTCCTCCGGCCTTGTGGCGGAGAAGATGGCGATGGCCGGCGTGTGCGGGGCGAGCCCGACCTCCATCGCCTTGGCCGCAAGCTCGCCCCAGGTGCGCTGGGGCATGTAGACCACGGTCGTCGCGGCCGGGTCGGCCAGCGCCTGCCAGTCGAGGTCGCGCGGCAGCTTGCCGTCTCTCGCATGGGCGGTGACGAATTGCAGCCGCCGCGCATGGTCGCGGTGGGTGAGCGAGACGGTGAGCCGGCTGGCCGCGCCCTGCGCCGCCGTGATGCCGGGCACCACTTCCACCGGCAGGCCGGCCTTCTGCGCGGCGGTGATCTCCTCGCCGGCGCGGCCGAACACCATGGGGTCGCCGCCCTTCAGGCGCACCACGCGCTTGCCCTGCCTGGCCAGCGAGACCATCAGCGCGTTGATGTCGTCCTGCTTGCAGGAGGGGCGGTAGCCGGTCTTGCCGACCAGCATCTTCTTCGCCTCGCGGCGGGCGACATCCAGCACGGCCGGTGCGACGAGGTCGTCATAGAGCACGACATCGGCGGATTGCAGCACCCGTACCGCCTTCAGCGTCAGCAGTTCCGGGTCGCCCGGGCCGGCGCCGACCAGCGCCACGGAACCGCGCGGCGTGTCGGTGCGCTCCACCTCGGCACGGCCGAGCAGCGTCTCGCGCAGCGCCTCGGTGGGTGCGTCCTCGGGGGTCTCCAGCGCGGCGTGGGTGAAACGCTCCCAGAAGCCGCGGCGGCCCTGATAGGAGAGGGCGAGCGCTGCGACCGCCGGGCGCCAGCTGCGCGCGGCCTCGGCCCAGCGCTTGAAGCCCTGCGGGATCACCGCCTCGATCTTGGCCCGCACCGCCTGCCCGAAGACCGGGGCGGCGCCGTCGGTGGAAATGCCGATGACGAGGGGCGAGCGGTTGACGATGGCGCCGAAGGCGAAGTCGCAGAAGGCGGGCTTGTCCACCACATTGACCGGCACGCCCACCTCGCGCGCGGCGGCAGCGAAGCGTGCGCCTTCCTCGTCATCCTCGATGGCGCCGATGGCGAGCGCGGCGCCGGCCAGATCGGCCGGCTGCCACTCGCGGGCGATGAGGCGGAGGGCGCCGTCGGGCGGCGCGGCGGCGAGTTCGACCAGTTCCTCGCAGGGATCGGCGGCGTACACCTCGACATGCGCGCCGGCGGCGGAGAGCAGTTCCGCCTTCCAGGCCGCCGCTTCCGAGCCGCCGGCCAGCACCACCCGGCGCCCGGCCAGCGCGAAGAACACCGGCAGGCGGGCGAGCGGGGCCATGCGCGCCGGGGCAGGCGCGACGCGGCGCCCGGGGGCGGAAGGCGAGGGCAGGTGGGCGGAATCGGTCATTGCAGCGAAGGTCCGGACGGTCGATCCCATCTTATCACACAAAATTCTCGTCCATTGAAGTCAATAGACGGGAATTTACGGGAAAATATCAGTGGCTCTTCTCCGAGAGGCGGTCGGTCCAGGCCAGCACGACGCCCGAGAGCACGAAGACGACATGGATGATGACCAGCCACATGAGCTGCTTCTCGTCGACGCCGCGGTCGAGATTCATGAACGCCTTCAGCAGCGCGATGGCGGAGATGGCGACGATCGAGGCCAGCAGCTTCTGCTTGAGGCCGGAAAAGTCGACCTTGGTCATCCATTCCGGCCAGTCCGGGTGGCCGGAGCCGTCGATCTTGGAGACGAAGTTCTCGTAGCCCGAGAAGATGACGATGATCACCAGGCTGCCGGTGAAGGCGAGGTCGATCAGCGCCAATATGCCCAGAATGGTGTCGCTCTCGTCGAACTGCGCGGCATGGGTGACGAAGTGGAACAGCTCGGCGCCGAACTTGAACAGCAGCACCGCCAGCGCGATGACCAGCCCGAGATAGAACGGGGCCATGATCCAGCGGCTGAGGAGAATGAAGCGTTCGATGAGTTTTTCCATGCGCGGCGCATCCCGACCTGCCCCCGCCTTTCGCGGTTGCGAGATGGGTGACATGCCGCCGCGACGGCGGCAAGGGGGATGACGAGGGCGGTGCCGCCGGGCGGGGGAAGACGCGCGCGCGGCGCGGCCAGAACAAACGGGGAGCGAAGGCGCGCGGAGGAAATGCCCGCCGCGCGCAAACCCTTCAGGCCTTTGTCAGGCCGCCACGCCCGTGCCGATGGGGCAGGAGACGCCGGTGCCGTTCAGCGCGCAATAGCCGTTCGGGTTCTTGGCGAGGTACTGCTGGTGGTAGTCCTCGGCGAAGTAGAAGGTCGGGGCGTCGACGATCTCGGTGGTGATGGCCGGAAAGCCCTTGGCCTTCAGCGCGACATCATAGGCCGCCTTGCTGGCTTCCGCCTGCTCCCGCTGCTCCGGCGAGGTGGCGTAGATGCCGGAGCGGTAGGTGGTGCCGACATCATTGCCCTGGCGCATGCCCTGGGTCGGGTCGTGGATTTCCCAGAACAGCTTGAGAAGCTGCTGGAAGCTCACCTTGGCCGGGTCATAGACCACCAGCACCGCCTCGGCATGGCCGGTCATGCCGGTGCAGGTCTCCTCATAGGTCGGGTTCGGGGTGATGCCGTTGATATAGCCGACGGCCGTCACATACACGCCCGGCACCTGCCACAACTTGCGCTCGGCACCCCAGAAGCAGCCGAGCCCGAAAATGGCGGTCTCGAAGCCTTCGGGGTAGGGGCCCTTGAGGGCGTGGCCATTGACGAAATGGGTCTCGGCGGTGGGCAGCGGACGCGAACGGCCGGGCAGCGCCTGCGCCGGGGTGGGCAGGTCGTGACTCTTCTTGAAGAAGAACATGCGGCAAATCCCTTCATGGACTGGCGCCAATATGGGGAGTACCGGGCCTTCGCGCGAGGGCAAACCAAGAGATGCCCCCGCCGGCAGGCTTCACACGGGCGTCATTGCACGGCCGGGCGGCGGCCGATGAGCAGCAGCAGCGCGCCCACGACGCCGAGCACCGCGAATAGCGGCGCGCCGAGCACCGGCACCACCAGATATTCCCACACCGGCGAGGACAGCGTGCCCTCGGTGAAGGCCTGGAAGCGGGTGAGGGTGTCGGGGCTGACGGAGAGCCAGGTGACGCCGAGCGGCGTGGTGACGATCTCCGACGAGGCGATGGAGCGCACGCCGTCCAGCACGAGGGCGACGAAGGCGCCGGCCAGAACCCACAGCCCCATGAAGCGGAAGACGAAGCGGATCATGCGGGGCGTCCCGGTCCTCGGTCGCGAGAGATGCGTCGACGGTGTCTGACCGTCTGTAGGCGGCGCGGGCGGGGGAGGCAAGGCCCGCGCGCGGGTGGCGGGGTTGTCCTCCGGTCGTCATCCCGGACGGCCGCAGGCCGATCCGGGATCGTTTCCCGAATGGAGAGCGGTCCCGGCTCTCCGCTTCGCTCCGGCCGGGATGACGATCCCGCGGGGAGGGCGGCCGATCCAATGCGCGGCATTCGGCCGCCGCCCTCTCATGTCCGTGAAGACCCTTAGCCTTGATGTGGATCAAGGTTCCCGCCCGCCCGCAGCGCGAAAGCTCGGCCCACATCATGGAGTCGTTCCAGATCGGCCGATCGGAACGTGGAGGGTCGAATGACGCAGCTACACAGCCCCGCCGGCGCGGCACGCGGTTCGGGCGCCACCGAGCCGGGCGTCGACCAGAGCGGGAAGAAGATGACCTTCGGCGAGGGCGGCCTCGCCTTCGTCTTCGCGGTACTGGCGCTGGCCTGCATCACCGTGGCGGCGAAGACGCACGATTCCGCTTATGCCTTCCACGCCTATCTCTCGGCGTTTGCCAGCCTGGCCTCGGTGTTCGTCATCCTTAACCGCTATGTCGACCGGCCGGCGGCGCTGCCTCCGCTCGAAATTGGCGGCAAGCCGAACTACAATTTCGGCCCGGTGAAATTCGCCACTCTCGCGGCGCTGTTCTGGGGCATTGCCGGCTTTCTGGTCGGCGTCATCATCGCCTTCCAGCTCGCCTTCCCCTGGCTGAATCTCGACCTGCCCTGGACCGCCTTCGGCCGCCTGCGGCCGCTGCACACCTCGGCTGTGATCTTCGCCTTTGGCGGCAATGTGCTGATCGGCACCTCGTTCTACGTGGTGCAGCGCACCTCGCGGGCGCGCCTTGCCGGCTATCTGGCACCGTGGTTCGTGGTGCTCGGCTATAATTTCTTCATCGTCATTGCCGGCACCGGCTATCTGCTCGGCATCACCCAGTCGAAGGAATATGCCGAGCCGGAATGGTACGCCGACCTGTGGCTGACGGTGGTGTGGGTGGCCTATCTGATGGTGTTCCTGATGACGCTCTGGCGCCGCCGGGAACCGCACATCTATGTCGCGAACTGGTTCTATCTCGCCTTCATCGTCACCATCGCCATGCTGCACATCGGCAACAACGCCGCCATTCCGGTGTCGGTGTTCTCGCCCAAATCCTACATCGTCTGGTCGGGCGTGCAGGACGCCATGGTGCAGTGGTGGTATGGCCATAACGCGGTGGGCTTCTTCCTCACCGCCGGCTTCCTCGCCATCATGTATTACTTCATCCCCAAGCGGGCCGACCGGCCGGTCTATTCCTACCGGCTGTCGATCATCCACTTCTGGGCGCTGATCTTCATCTACATCTGGGCCGGCCCGCACCACCTGCACTACACGGCGCTGCCGGATTGGGCGCAGACGCTGGGCATGACCTTCTCGATCATCCTGTGGATGCCGAGCTGGGGCGGCATGATCAATGGGCTGATGACGCTGTCGGGGGCCTGGGACAAGCTGCGCACCGACCCGGTGCTGCGCCTCATGGTGGTGTCGGTCGCCTTCTACGGCATGGCCACCTTCGAGGGGCCGCTGATGTCGGTGAAGTCGGTCAATTCGCTCAGCCACTACACCGACTGGACCATCGGCCATGTCCATGCCGGCGCGCTCGGCTGGGTCGCCTACATCTCCTTCGGCGCGATCTACTGCCTGGTGCCGTGGCTCTGGCAGAAGCGCGAGATGTATTCGCTGCGCCTCGTCAACTGGCATTTCTGGATCTCGACCATCGGCATCGTCTTCTACATCTCGGCGATGTGGGTGTCGGGCATCCTGCAGGGGCTGATGTGGCGGGCCTACACCTCGCTCGGCTTCCTCGAATACTCGTTCATCGAGACGGTCGAGGCGATGCACCCCTTCTACATCATCCGCGCGCTGGGCGGGGTGCTGTTCCTGATCGGCGGGCTGATCATGGTGTTCAACGTCTTCATGACCATCCGCCAGCCCGAGACCGCGGAGGCCGAGACCGACCTGCGCACCCCTTCCCTCGTGCCGGCTGAGTGAGGACCCGATCATGGCTGACATCGCCACCAAGAAGTCCGTCTGGGCCCGGCACGCCTTCCTCGAGAAGAACTCGATCTGGCTGCTGATCGGCATCCTGCTCGTGGTTGCCATTGGCGGCCTCGTGGAGATCGTGCCGCTGTTCTACCTCAAGAGCACCATCGAGAAGGTCTCCGGCGTGCGTCCCTGGACGCCGCTGGAGCTGGCCGGGCGCAACATCTATGTCCGGGAGGGCTGCTACAACTGCCACTCGCAGATGATCCGCCCGCTGCGTGACGAGGTGGAGCGCTACGGCCATTACTCGCTGGCGGCCGAGAGCATGTATGACCGCCCGTTCCAGTGGGGCTCCAAGCGCACCGGGCCGGACCTTGCCCGCGTCGGCAACAAATATTCCGACGAGTGGCAGCGCCAGCATCTGGCCGATCCGCGCTCGGTGGTGCCGGGCTCGATCATGCCCGGCTACCCCTTCCTGGCGCAGACCCCCCTGAAGACCTACGAGATCGCCGACGACATGAAGGTGAACGCCGTGCTTGGCGTGCCCTATTCGGAGGCGATGGTCACCGAAGCGCTGGCCGACCTGCGGGCGCAGGCCAGCCCCGATGCCGATGCCGACGGGCTGATGGAACGCTACCCCGGCGCGCAGCAGCGCGACTTCGACGGCAATCCCAAGGTCCTGTCCGAGGCGGATGCGCTGATCGCCTATCTGCAGGCGCTCGGCACCATGGTCGACTTCAAGCTCTACGACGACAAGGCAAACATCCGCTGAGGAGGCCGGGATGAACGAGACCTATCGCGCCCTCGCCGAATTCGCCCAGACCTGGGGGCTTCTCTACTTCGTCGGCATCTTCCTCTGCGTGCTCGCCTATGCGCTCTCGCCCAGGCGCAGCAAGCAGTTCGAAGACGCCGCCCGCATGCCGCTGCGCGAGGATTGACCATGGCCGAGCATCACAAGAACGAGGTCGACGCCGTCACCGGCGTGTCGACGACCGGCCACGAGTGGGACGGCATACGCGAATTGAACAACCCGCTGCCGCGCTGGTGGCTGTGGACCTTCTACGCCTGCATCGTCTGGGCGGTGCTGTACTGGATCGCCTATCCCGCCTGGCCGCTGGTGTCGAACTACACCTCCGGCGTGCTCGGCTGGACCTCGCGCGACGCCGTGCAGGTGCAGCTTGCCGATCTGCGGACGCAGCGCGGCGCCTTCGCCGAGAAGCTGGACGCCGCCTCGCTCGAACAGATCGAGGCGACCCCGGAACTGCTGGCCTTCGCCCGCGCCCAGGGGCGGGCCGCCTTCGGCGATAATTGCGCCCCGTGCCACGGCACCGGCGCCGCCGGCGCCAAGGGCTACCCGAATCTCAATGACGACGACTGGATGTGGGGCGGCTCGCTGGCGCAGATCCAGCAGACCATCCTGCACGGCATCCGCTCCACCGATGCCGACGCGCATCTTGGCGACATGCCGGCCTTCGGCCGCGACGGCATGCTGCAGCGGCCGGACATCGTCGCGGTGGCGGATTATGTGCGCTCGTTGTCCAACCTGCCGGCGCCGGCCGGGGCGGCGGGCGACAACGCCAAGGGCAAGGAGGTGTTCGCCGCCAATTGCGCCGCCTGCCACGGGCCGGACGGCAAGGGTAATGTCGAGCTCGGCGCCCCGAACCTTATCGACGGCATCTGGCTCTACGGCTCCGACCGCGACAGCGTGATCGCCACCATCACCAATGGACGCAGCGGCATCATGCCGGCCTGGGCGGGCCGGCTCGACCCGACGACCATCAAGGCCCTCACCGTCTATGTGCATGCGCTCGGGGGCGGACGCTAGCGCCGGCACGCAGGGGCGTGAGCGATGCGGCGGGGCGCGCGGGGGATTTTCTCCGCGACGTCCCGCCGCATAAGCACTTTTCCGCCCGGCAAGCCCCGGATCACCGACGCGGGAGCGCCGGTTTAGAAAACCTCCATGCCGGCGCGGACCGCAGGCTTCGGGGACTGACATGAACATGGCGACCAAGGTCGAGACGCCGGACGAACCCGGCACGGACGAGGACGGCCCGCTCTACGAGGCCCGGCGCCGCATCTACCCCATCGCCGTGCATGGCAGCTTCCGCCGCATCAAATGGGCGCTGCTCATCGTCACGCTGGGCATCTACTATTTGCTGCCCTTCCTGCGCTGGGACCGTGGCCCCAACGCCCCCGCGCAGGCGGTGCTGGTCGACCTCGCCAATGGGCGGTTCTACTTCTTCTTCATCGAGATCTGGCCGCAGGAGATCTACTACCTTACCGGCCTGCTGATCATCGCCGCCCTGGTGCTGTTCCTGATGAACGCGGTCGCCGGCCGGCTGTGGTGCGGCTATCTCTGCCCGCAGACCGTGTGGACCGACCTGTTCCAGGCCATCGAGCGCATGGTGGAGGGCGACCCGCGCGAGCGGCGGGAGAAGCTGAAGACCGCCTCGCGCAGCCAGCGCGCCTTCGAGGCCGCCGCCAAGCATGTGCTGTGGCTGATGGTGGCGTGGTGGACCGGCGGCGCCTGGGTGCTCTATTTCGCCGATGCGCCGACGCTGGTCTGGCAGCTCTTCACCGGCACCGCGCCGCTGGTCGCCTATCTTTGGATCGGCATCCTTACCTTCACCACCTATGTGCTTGCCGGCCATATGCGCGAGCAGGTGTGCACCTATATGTGCCCGTGGCCGCGCATCCAGGCGGCGCTCACCGACGAATACGCCTACAACGTCACCTATCGCCATGATCGCGGCGAGCCGCGCGGCTCGCTCAAGAAGACCGAGGCGTTGCGCGCGGCCGGCGTGCCGGCGGGCGATTGCGTCGACTGCCGGCAATGCGTCGCCGCCTGCCCGACGGGTGTCGACATCCGCCTCGGCAGCCAGCTCGCCTGCATTCAGTGCGGCCTGTGCATCGATGCCTGCGACACGGTGATGAGCAAGATCGGGCGCCCCACCCGCCTCATCGCCTACGACACCGAAATGAACATCGAGCGCCGCCAGCAGGGCCTCGCGCCGGTGACCAGGGTGCTGCGCGCCCGCACCGTGCTCTATGCGGCGCTGATCGTCCTCATCGGCGGCATCATGGTGGCCGCGCTGGCAATGCGTGGTTCGGAAGGCGTCGCCGTCATCCATGACCGCAACCCGCTCTTCGTGCGGCTCTCGGACGGTGCGGTGCGCAACGCCTATACGGTGCGCATCGTCAACAAGCAGCCGATGCCGCGCCGCTTCGCCATCGCGGTGGCCGGCGTACCGGAAGCGCAGCTCGAAATCGTCGGCGGCGTCTCCGCGAGCCGGGACGGCCATCCCGTGGTCGAGGTCGGGCCGGACCAGACCTTCGAACTGCGCGCGCTGGTCTCCACCGCCGCCAAGCTGCCGGCCAATGCCTCGCTGCCGGTGATCTTCACCGTCACCGATGTCGCCGGCGGCGAGACCACCACCGCGCCCGATCATTTCAAGGGCCCCTGAGCCGCAACCGGAGAACCAGCATGGCTTCGCCTATGAACGGGCTCGACGAGATGAAGGGCCGCCCTCTCACCGGCCGGACGGTGCTCGTGTGCTTCGTCGCGTTTTTCGGCGTGGTGTTCACCGCCAATTTCATCATGGTGCGGGCGGCGGTGACCAGTTTCGGCGGGGTGGAGACCGAAAGCTCCTACAAGGCGGGCCTGGCCTTCCGCGCCGAGAGCGAGGCCGCCGCCGCGCAGGCGGCCCGCCATTGGCAGGTGGACGCGCATGTCGAGCCCGGCCGCCTCGACGTGTCCGCCCGCGATGCCGCCGGCCGGCCGATCACCGACGCGGTGCTCGCCGCGACGCTGCAGCATCCGACCAACCGGCAGCTCGACGTGACGCTCGACCCGGTGGCGGTGGGCGCCGGCCAATGGCGCGCCGAGGATGCGGTGACATCCGGGCAATGGGAGCTGGTGATCGAGCTTACCCGCGACGGCGAGCGGCTGTTCCGCTCCACCAACCGCGTCATCATCCGGTAGCGGCGATGGCACGGGAAAATTCGGCCCACACTGTTCTTGCCCGGCCAAGGCCGGCATGGCCGGACCTGGCCCGGTCCTCCATGAATTCTCTGGCGCCGCATTCTCTGGCGCCGCATTCGCTGGCGCCGAGCGCGTCCGTTCAAGACGTGGATGCCCGGGTCAGGCACGGGGATGACGCCGTGCCGGGCGGGGCGCCCGCACAGGACTTCTCCCTGTTCCTGCGCCGCGACCCGGGCGGGGAGGCGGAGATGGCCTTCGCGGTCGAGGGCATCGACTGCGCCGCCTGCATCGACGAGATCGAGGATGCCTGCGAGGCACTGCCGGGCATCGCGCGGGCGCGGCTGAACTACACCACCCACCGCCTCACCATCGGCTGGGAAGCGCGGGCCGAGCCGGCGCCGGGGCAGGTGCTGGCGGCGCTGGCGAGGGCGGGCTACCGCGCCTACCCCTTCGACGCCGGCCGGCTGGAGGCGATCGACGACGCCACCTCCCGGCATTTGCTGCGCTGCCTCGGCGTCGCCGGTTTCGCGGCGATGAACATCATGCTGCTCTCGGTGTCGGTGTGGTCGGGCAATGTCACCGACATCACCCCCGAGACCCGTGATTTCTTCCACTGGCTCTCGGCGCTCATCGCGCTGCCGGCCGCCGCCTATGCCGGCCAGCCGTTTTTCCAGAGTGCCATTCGCGCGTTGAAGGCCCGCTCGCTCAACATGGACGTGCCGATCACGCTCGGCGTGCTGCTGGCGCTCGGTGTCTCCGTGTTCGAGACGCTGAACCATGCCGAGCATGCCTATTTCGATTCGGCGGTCATGCTGCTGTTCTTCCTGCTGGCGGGGCGTTATCTCGACCACGCGATGCGCCGGCGCACGCGGGCGGAGGCCGGCAATCTCGCCGCGCTGAAGGCGGTGTCGGCCAACCGCGTCGAACCGGACGGGCGGCTCGTCACCGTGCCCGCTGCCGCCGTGCAGCCGGGCGACGAGGTGATGCTGCGGGCGGGCGAGCGGGCGCCGGTGGACGGCCTCGTGCTCTCCGGCACCGCCTCGGTGGATGAGAGCCTGGTGACCGGCGAGACGCTGCCGCGCGCCATTGCCGCCGGCGGCATGGTGCATGCCGGCAGCCTCGTCCATGACGGCGTGCTGCGGCTGCGCACCATTGCGGCGGGGGAGGATACCTTCCTCGACGAGATCGAGCGCCTGCTCGACAAGGCCTCCACCGCGCGCGGGCGCTATATCCGCCTCGCCGACCGTGCCGCCCGGCTCTACGCGCCGATGGTGCACACCACGGCGCTGCTGGCGCTGGTCGGCTGGCTGGTTGCCGGGGCCTCGCTGCACCATGCGGTGCTGATCGCGGTGGCGGTGCTCATCATCACCTGCCCCTGTGCGCTGGCGCTCGCCGTGCCGGCGGTGCAGGTAGTGGCGGCAGGCACGCTGATGCGCGCCGGGGTGCTGATCCATTCCGGCGACACCTTCGAGCGGCTGGCGGAGATCGACACCATCGCCTTCGACAAGACCGGCACGCTCACCCTTCCCGAGCCCCGCCTTGCCGACAGCTCCGATGTGCCGGCGCCGCTTCTGGCCGTCGCGGCGCGGCTGGCTCTGGCGAGCACCCACCCGCTGGCGCGGGCGATTGCCGCCGCCTATCCAGACGCTTTGCCGCTGGTTGAGGTGCGCGAGGTGCCGGGCGCCGGCGTCGAGGCGGAGATCGACGGGGTGACGGCGCGGCTGGGCAGCCCGGCCTTTTGCGGCTGCGAGGCGCTGGCCGCCGCGCGCGCCGGCGATGTGCCGGACGCCTCGCTGGTCGCGGTGCGGCTGGGCGACGCATGCGCGGTGCTGGAAATACGGCAAGCGCTGCGCGGCGACGCGCAGGCGGTGATGGACGAGCTGCGCGCCGCCGGGCTGCATGTCGTTCTGCTGTCGGGCGACCGCCGCGCGGCGGTGGCGCCGGTGGCGGCGACGCTGGGCATCACCGATTGGTGGGCGCAGATGCGGCCGGGCGACAAGATCGCCGTGCTGGAAAGCCTCGCCGCCCGGGGGCGGGGCGTGCTGATGGTCGGCGACGGCATCAATGACGCGCCGGCGCTCGCGAGCGCCCATGTCTCGCTGTCGCCCATCAGCGCGGCGGATGTGACGCGAGCGCAGGCCGACGCGGTGTTCCTCGGCGAGCGGCTGGCGCCGGTCGCCTTCGCGGTGAAGGTGGCGCGCCGGGCGCGGCACCTGATGCGGCAGAACCTGATGATCGCGGTGGCCTATAATCTCGTCGCCGTGCCGCTGGCGGTCGCCGGCTATGTGACGCCGCTGGTGGCGGCGCTCGCCATGTCCGGCTCCTCGGTCATCGTCACCCTCAACGCGCTGCGGGCGCGGCAGGGCGGGGGCGCGCTCGCGGGCGCGAAGGAGGCGGCATGAGCGTGCTTCTCTATCTGGTGCCGGCGGCGCTGAGCCTCGGCCTGCTCGGACTGGTGGCGTTCCTCTGGTCGCTGCGCACCGGCCAGTATGACGACATCGAGGGCGCGGCGGTGCGCGTCCTGTCCGATGACGACCTGCTTGAGGGCGCCCGCGACAGGGATCGGCGGCGATGAGTGCTAGCGGTCTCTTTGAGGGCGACGCGGAGGCCGCCCGCGCTGGCCGGCTCGGCTGCGCCTGCCCGGAAGACGGGCCGCGCCCGCTGCGCCGTTCGCTCGGTGCCGGGCGGCTCGCCGGCGGCTTCGCGCTGGTGGTGCTGGCGCAGGCGCTGACGCTGGGCGTGCTGCCGCTGGCCGGCGCCATGCTGGCCCCGCGCCCGGCACTGGCCGCGCTGCCGCTCGCCGCCTTCCTGCTCGGCGCGGCGCTGGCGAGCCTGCCGGCGAGCCTCCTGCTGGACACGTTCGGCCGGCGCGCCGCCTTCGCCCTCGGCGCCAGCCTCGGCGTCGCGGGCGGGCTGGTGGCGGCCTATGGCATGATGCTCGGGGCGTTTCCGATGCTGGTGCTGGGGGCGGTCTGGCTCGGGGCGGCGCAGGGCTTCGGCATGTTCTACCGCCATGCGGCGGCCTTCGGCGCGGATGCGGGAATGCGCGGCGGAGCGCTGGCGCGGCTCATCGGCGCCGGGGCGCTGGCCGGCCTTCTCGGGCCGCTGCTCGCCGGCGCGGCGGAAGAAGCCTTCGCGCCCTACACCTTCGCCGGCACGCTGATCCTCGCGGCGCTCGCCCAGCTCGGCGCGCTGGGCTTCGCCGTGCTGCTGCCGCAGGCGCGCTTTTCCCATGCTGAACTCACCGTCGACGCCATGCCCGCCATAGACGCCCCCGCGACGCCGCTGGCGTGGCGGGGGCTGGTGCTGCCGACGCTGCTCGGCGCGCTGGCCTGGGCGGCGATGACTTCCGCCATGGCCGGCGCCCCGCTGGCGCTGGCCGGCTGCGGCCTCAGCGTGCCGCTGATCTCAGGCGTCGTCGCCTGGCACGTGGTGGCGATGTACGCGCCGGCGCTGGCCGGCGGGGTGCTGGCGCGGTGGATGGGCGCGGCCCCGCTGGCGCTGCTCGCCCTCGCCTTGTGCATCGGCGCTTCGTTCGCCGTCACGCAAGCGATAGACGCCGCGGCCATCGGCGTCGCCTTTCTCGCGGTGGGTGCCGGCTGGGCGCTGGCGAACCTCGCCACCACGCTGGTGCTGCATGGGGGCGGCAGGCCCTCGCGAGCGCAACTCGGCGTGCATGACGGCGTGCTGCTGCTTGCCGCGCTGGCGGGCGTGCTCCTCTAGCCGCCCCACGCTGTCATCCCCGGGCTTGACCCGGGGACCCATGACCTCCCGCGCTCGCGCGCCGGACAAGACGTGCATGGCCGGGTCAAGCCCGGCCCTGACGTACGCACGCGGAGGGCGATCCCGGCTCTCGCCGCGCGCGGCCGGGAGGACGGTGCTGTCCGCGCTGTTGACGCACGCGCGGCTTTATGTAAGTGATCGTTCACTGACAATTCGGTGAGAGGATCGACGATGTTCACCCGGCTGATGACGGCCCGCCGCTTTGCCCCGCTGTTCTGGTGCCAGTTTTTCGCCGCCTTCAACGACAATTTCGTGAAGAACGCGATGGCGCTGCTGATCCTCTACGGCATCGCCCATGTGAATGGCGGCGCGCTGGTGACGCTGGCGGGCGGCATCTTCATCCTGCCCTTCTTCCTGTTCTCCAGCCTCGGCGGCCAGCTCGCCGACCGCTATGACAAGGCGCTGATCGCCCGGCGGGTGAAGTTCGCCGAAATCTGGATCGTGCTCATCGCCAGCGCTGGCTTCGTCATCCAGTCCGTCCCGGTGCTGTTCGTCGGCCTGTTCTTCATGGGCACGCTGAGCGCGCTGTTCGGGCCGGTGAAGTACGGCATCCTGCCCGATCACCTCGCCAAGGACGAGCTTGTCTCCGGCAATGCGCTGATCGAGATGGCGACCTTCGCCGCCATTCTGGGTGGCACGGTGGCCGGGGCGCTGGCCTTCACCCATACGGGCGAATGGGCGGTGGCCGGCTTCACCTTCGTGCTGGCGGTGATCGCCTGGCTGGCGGCGCGGGCCATTCCCCACACGCTGCCGGGGGCGCCGGACCTCGTCATCGACCGCAACATCTGGCGCAGCACCATGACGCTGCTCGCCGATATCCGCGCCGACCGGCCGATCTGGCGCGGGGCGCTGATCGTTTCCTGGTTCTGGCTGGTGGGCGCGGTGGTGCTGTCGCTGCTGCCGACGCTGGTGAAGGAGAATGTCGGCGGGGTGGAGGGCGTCGTCACGCTGTTCCTCGTGCTGTTCACCATCGGCGTCGCCATCGGCTCGACGCTGGCCGCCAAGCTGTCGGAAGGCCACATCCTGCTGGCGCTGGTGCCGGTCGCCGGCCTGCTGATGGGCGGCTTCGCCATCGATCTCGCCTTTCTCATGGGCTCGCTCACCCCGGCGGCCGAGCCGATCGGCTGGTATGACTTCCTCACCTCCGGCGCCGGCGTGCACGCCGCCATCGGGCTGATCGGCCTCGCGGCGGCGGGCGGCGCCTTCGTCGTGCCGACCTTCGCCTTCGTGCAGGCGGCGGCGGGCGAGGACCGGCGCGCCCGGGTGATCGCCGGCAACAACGTGCTGAACGCCGCCTTCATGGTGGCCGGCGCGGTCATCGTCGCCGGGCTGCAATTCGCCGGCCTCGGCGCGCCGGCCCTGTTGGGGGTGATCGGCGCGGCGAGCCTCGTCGTCGCCATCTTCGCCGGCCGCGCCTTCCAGGGCCAGGTGATGCGCGACCTGATCAAGCTGGTGTTCCGGCTGCTGTTCCGCGTCGAGGTGACCGGCGCCGAGCATTTGAAGGCCGCCGGCCCCGGCTCGGTGATCGCCATCAACCATGTCAGCTTCCTCGACGCACCGCTCATCATGGCGCTGCTCGACAATGACCCGGTCTTCGCCGTCGACCGCGCCATTGCCGAGGCGTGGTGGGTGAAGCCGTTCCTCAGCCTCGTACGCGCCTTCCCGCTCGATCCGACCAAGCCGATGGCGACCCGCGATCTCATCCGGCAGGTGCAGCAGGGCGAGCAATTGGTGATCTTCCCCGAGGGGCGCATCACCGTCACCGGCTCGATCATGAAGATTTATGACGGCTCGGCGCTGATCGCCGACAAGGCGGACGCCCCGGTCGTTCCGGTGCGGATCGAGGGGCTGGAGCAGACCTATTTCTCCCGCCTCGACGGCCACCAGACCCGCAAGCGCCTGTTCCCCAAGGTGCGCGTCACCATCCTGCCGCCGCGCAAGCTGAAGGTCGACCGCGAATTGTTCGGCCGCAAGCGCCGGCGCGCCGCCGGGGCGGCGCTCTATGACGTGATGAGCGACCTCGTCTTCGAGACCAGCCATACCAATGTGACGGTCTACCAGGCGGTGGAGGACGCGGCGGTGCGGCTCGGCATGGGGCGCATCGTGCTGGAGGACCCGCTCGGCACCATCCTGTCCTATCGCAAGCTGCTGCTGGGCGCCAAGATCCTCGGCGCGAAGCTCGCCGCGCAGTCCGAGCCCGGGGAGAAGGTCGGCGTGCTGCTGCCCAATGCCGCCGGTATCGCCGTGGTGCTCATGGGGCTTTCCCGCCACGGCCGGGTGCCGGTGATGCTGAACTACACCGCCGGCGCCACCAACCTCGTCACCGCCTGCAAGGCGGCGGAGGTGAAGCTGGTGGTGGCCTCGCGCGCCTTCATCGAGAAGGCGCGGCTGGAGGCGGAGGTGGCCGAGCTGGAGAAGCATGTGCGCGTGCTGATGAGCGAGGACATCCGCGCCTCCGTGACCACGCCGGACAAGATAAGGGCCATGCTGCCGCTGCCGGCGCCCACGCCTGCCCATCCCGACGAGCCGGCCTTCGTGCTGTTCACCTCCGGCTCCGAGGGCACGCCCAAGGGCGTGGTGCTGTCCCACCGCAACATTCTGACCAATGTGGCGCAGGTGGCGGCGCGGATCGATTTCTCGCCCGCCGACATCATGTTCAACGTGCTGCCGGTGTTCCATTCCTTCGGGCTCACCGGCGGGCTGGTGCTGCCGATGGTGTCGGGGCTGAAGACCTATCTCTACCCCTCGCCGCTGCACTACCGGATCATCCCGGAACTGGTCTACGCCACCAATGCCACCGCCATTGTCGGCACCGACACCTTCCTCATGGGCTATGCCCGCACCGCCAACCCCTACGACTTCCGCTCGCTGCGCTTCGTGGTGGCGGGCGCCGAGCCGGTGAAGGCGGAGACCCGGCGGGTGTGGATGGAGAAGTTCGGCCACCGCATCCTGGAGGGCTACGGCGTCACCGAATGCGCGCCGGTGCTGGCGGTGAACACGCCGATGTTCAACCGCGTCGGCACGGTGGGGCGCATGCTGCCGGGCATCCAGCACCGGCTGGAGACCATGGCCGGCATCGAGGAGGGCGGGCGGCTGCAGGTGAGCGGGCCGAACGTCATGCTCGGCTATCTCCGCGCCGAGGCGCCGGGCGTGATCGAGCCGCCCGAGCAGGGCTGGTACGACACCGGCGATATCGTCGCCTTCGACGAAGAGGGCTTCGTCGCCATTCGCGGCCGGGTGAAGCGCTTCGCCAAGATCGCCGGCGAGATGATCTCGCTCGCCGCCATCGACACCATGGTCGCGACGCTGCGGCCCGATGCCGAGCATGTGGCGGTGGCGGTGCCGGATGCGCGACGCGGCGAGCGCATCATCCTGATGACCACGGCGCCGGACCTCACCCGCGCCGCCCTGCAGGCGCATGGGCGCGAGCGCGGCGTGACCGAGCTGATGATCCCGGCCGAGATCCTGCGCATGGATGAACTGCCGCTGCTCGGTTCGGGCAAGGTGGACTTCACCAAGGCGCGCAGCATCGCGCTGGAGATGCTGGCCGCGCGCGGGCCGGCCGGGGCGGCTTCTTGAGCCCGCCCGCCGGCGCGCGCCGGGGGCGCGACGGCGCCGACACCCGCGCGCGCATCGAGGCGGTGGCGCTGGAGCTGTTCGCGCAGAAGGGCGTGGCGGGCACCTCGGTGCGCGACATCGCCCTCGGCGTCGGGGTCAGCGAGGGAGCGCTCTACCGGCATTTCGCCTCGAAGGAAAAGCTGGCGCGCGAACTCTTCCTCACCCGCTACGCCGCGCTGGCGGCCGATATCTGCGCCATAGACGCCGCAGAACCGACGCTGGAGAAGAAGCTGCGGGCGGTGGTGACGCTGGCCTGCGGGCTGTTCGATTCCGAACCGGCGCTGTTCGCCTATCTGCTCATCCACCAGCACGAGCATCTCGGTGGGGTGCCGGAGGCGCCGGAGGCCAATGTGGTGGAGGCGGTGGCGCAGATGCTGCGCGGGGCGGACATCCCCGCCGGGCACGTCACCCTCGCCAGCGCCATGGCGCTCGGCTGCGTGGTGCAGCCGGCGGTGTTCGCCCTCTATGGACGACTGGAAGGCCCGCTATCGGCGCGTGCGGAGGAGATTGCGGCGGCGGTGTTGTGCGTGGTGGAGCGGGCGCGCAAGGGCTGAGCGGCACCATCATGCCCGGTCCGGGCCTGTGAACACCGTCATGCCCGGCCTTGGGCCGGGCATGCACGACTTGGCCGGGAGAAAGAGGGGAAGGCGTGGATGGCCGGGCCAAGCCCGGCCATGACGGACCTCGCTTGAAAGACCGTCATCCCGGACGGCCCGCAGGGCTGATCCGGGATCGTGTGCACGAGAGGCGGAAGACGATCCCGGCGCGCGCTTCGCTTGGCCGGGATGACGGCCCATGAATGGACGGCTCCCCTCATCCCAACCCTCGCCCCCGTCGGTGAGAGGGGAAGCGCCCCTCTCAGAACAGCTTCATGCCCGGGGGGATCGGCAGGCCGGCGGTGATCGACTGGGTCTTCTCCTGAACGATGCGGTCGCCCTTGGCGCGGGCTTCCGCATGGGCGGCGACGACCAGGTCTTCCAGGATTTCCGCCTCGTCGGGGTTGAGCAGGCTCGGGTCGATGCGGATGGCCTTGAGCGCGCCCTTGGCCGAGAGCCGCACCGTGACCATGCCGCCGCCGGCGGCGCCGTCGACCTCGACGGTCTCCAGCTCGGCCTGGAGCTGCTCCATCTTGGACTGCATCTCCTTGACCTTGGACATGATGCCGAGAAGGTCTTTCATCCGGGGACTCCTGTGTCAGAATTCGATTTCGTCGTCGGCGCCCGGCCCATCGTCGCGGGCGGCCATCAGATCGGCGTCGGTCATGTCGGCATCGGGGTTGAAGCCACCTGCCGGCTCTTCGGTCGCCAGCGTGCGCACATCGACGATTGAGGCGCCGGGAAACCGCGCCAGCGCCGCCGCCACCAGCGGGTCGGCGCGCACGCCGGTCATCATCGCGTCGCGCTGGGCGGCGGCCTTGTCGGCCAGCGTCGGCTCGCCCTCTTCACGCGAGATCGCCACCAGCCACCGCCGGCCGGTCCATTCCGAGAGCTTCAGCTGAAGCTCCTGGATCAGGTTCGGTGAGCCGCCGGGGGCGAGCGCCACTTCCAGCTTGCCGTCCTCGAAGGAAACAAGACGGAGATTGTTCTCCAGCGCGAATTTGAGCCGCAGGTCGCGCCGGCTTGCCGCGAGGGCGACGAGATCCTCGAAGCACGCCACCGCCATTGCCGGCGCGGCGGTCGCGGGCTGCGGCGCCGCGCCGGCAGGGCGCGGGGCGCTGCGCGCGGCAACGGAAAGATGGCTGGCCGCGCTCGGCGCAGCGGAGGGCAGCGAGGCCGGCGCGGCATAGCTGCGCGGCGCGGTCGCCGCCATGGCCGAACCGCCGCCGCCGGAACCGCCACCCATTCCTGCACCACCGCCGGAAGGCCGGCCGGCGGGCGCTTCGGCGGCGCCGTCGCGCAGGCGTCGCAAGGCTTCGTCCGGCGTCGGCAGGTCACTGGCATAGGCGAGGCGTACCAGCACCATTTCCGCCGCCTGCATCGGCTTGGCCGCCTGCTGCACCTCGGCGAGGCCCTTGGTCAGCATCTGCCAGGCGCGCGAGAGCACCCGCATCGACAGGCCGCGCGCGAAGTCGCGCCCGCGCGTGCGCTCGGCTTCCACCAGGGCGGCATCGTCGCCGGTCTCGGGCAGGATCTTCATGCGGGTGACAAGATGGGTGAATTCGGCGAGGTCGGCGATCACCACCGCCGGGTCGGCGCCGGAATCATATTGCTCGCGCAGTTCGGTCAGCGCCTGGGCGATGTCGCCCTTCATCAGCGCCTCGAACAGGTCGATGACCCGCCCGCGATCGGCGAGGCCGAGCAGCGCCCGCACCTGCTCGCCATGCACCATGCCGCCGGAGGACTGGCTGCCGGAATGGGCGATGGCCTGGTCGAGCAGCGAGAGCGCGTCGCGCACCGAGCCTTCCGCCGCGCGGGCGATGAGGCTCAGCGCCTCGGCGTCGATGTTCACGCCCTCCGCCGTGCAGATGCCGTTGAGATGACGCGCCAGCGTGCCGGCCTCGACGCGGCGCAGGTCGAAGCGCTGGGTGCGCGAGAGCACCGTGACCGGCACCTTGCGGATTTCGGTGGTGGCGAAGATGAACTTCACATGCTCGGGCGGCTCTTCCAGCGTCTTCAGCAGGCCGTTGAAGGCCGCCGTGGAGAGCATGTGCACTTCGTCGATGATGAAGACCTTGTAGCGCGCCAGCACCGGCTTGTAGCGCGCCGCCTCGATGATCTCGCGGATATCGCCGATGCCGGTGTTGGAGGCGGCGTCCATCTCCTGCACATCGACATGACGGCTCTCGATGATGTCGCGGCAGTGGCGGCCGAGCGCCGGCATGTCCAGCGTCGGTTGCCCGCCTCCCACCGGTCCGTCGGCCGGCTCGTAATTGAGCGCGCGGGCGAGGATGCGGGCGGTGGTGGTCTTGCCGACGCCGCGCACGCCGGTGAGGATATAGGCCTGCGCGATGCGCCCGGAAGTGAAGGCATTGCTCAGCGTGCGGACCATCGCCTCCTGGCCGATGAGATCGGCAAAGGTCTGCGGCCGGTATTTGCGGGCGAGCACGCGATACGGCGTCGCGGCAGCGGCGGGCACGGCAGCCGGCACAGCCGGCGCGGCGCCGAGGTCGAAGCCCAGGGGGGCGTCGTCGTCCGCTGTCGCCGGAAAATCGGGGCTGTCCGCGCTCATGGTCCCTCGCTGCTGGCCCCTTCATATCATCGCGCGACACCGATAGGGCAACCGCGCCTATGGCGAGGTGGGGAAAAATCGGCAGGGGAGATGGGGGGAGGGCGTGGCCGCCGGCGCACCGCCAGGCTGGCAAGGGGCGCGCCTCTACATCTGGCGGGCCCTCGCGGCGGGCCATGCTGGACGAGAGGTGGGAGGCTGGACAGAGACCCGATCCGGGCTCGTTGGGGCTGCTTCCTTCCGGACCTGACCCGGTTGGCGAGTGGCTCGTCCACCGCCAACCTCCCGGCGCCTATATCGTCCAGATGCGCCGGGGATGCAAGAGCCGGAAGAGGGCGCAGAGCGCAGGGGCCGGGCAGCCCGGCGCGGGGACGCCTCGCGTTCGCCCCCTCGCCTAGGCATCGTCCTCGGCGAGGGTGTGGGCGACGATCGCATTGGCATGGCCGTGTCCCATCCCATGCTGTTCTTTCAGCAGGGCGACGAGTTCCATGTGCCTGGCCGGGCGCGCGGCGCGCACCAGCGCCTTCCACTCGGCGATCGGCCGGCCGTATTTCGTCTCGATGGAGGGAAAATAGGACGCCGGTCCCTTGATCGTGTCATCGCTCATAGGCGCCGAGTGGGCATGGGGAGACATTACCTGTCAATGCCCGCAAGGGCACCGAGCCCGGCATCGCAAGGGGCCCGGCAAACGCCCGGCCGATCATGGCGCCGCTGCCGGTGGGCGGCCCCTAGGGCATCTCCGCCATCCGGAAAGTCCCCCTCAAACCGTTGTGACCTCGAAACCCTCAACGTTAATTGAGTGGTTCGGCTTAATATCGAATGTTACCAAGAGGTAGATCGCAATAAAGATCGAAGAGACAAGTATCAACCGAAGGAGTGGTAAGTTGTTACGGTCCATCGATGCGGAATCAACTGTATCAAATTGTATCAAATCGAAAGCTATTCATGAATTGGGCGCGATGCCGAGGCGTGCATCGCGACTGCGCGTGGGTCGTCTGGTGGGAGCTGTGGCGCTGGCCATGTCTGCCGGCGCGCTCACCTTGGCCGCGCCGGTGCTCGCACAGACGGCGCCGCCGACTGCGGGCCCGCCCGCTATCATCGCCCCGGCGGAAGAAGGCTACGATCCCCAATCCGGCCAGCCGGGTAAGGATGTGGTGTGGGTGCCGACACCTGACGCGCTGGTCGAGCGCATGCTCGACATGGCCGAGGTCAGCCCCAAAGATCACCTGATCGATCTGGGCTCCGGCGACGGGCGAACGGTGATCGCGGCGGCCGGGCGTGGCCTGCGCGCGCATGGCATCGAGTACAATCCCGATCTCGTCACGCTGGCCCAGCGGCGCGCCGAGGCGGCCGGGGTTGCCGACCGCGCGACCTTCGAGCAGGCCGACATCTTCGAGACGGACTTCTCGAAGGCGCAGGTGCTGACCCTGTTCCTGCTCCCCGAGCTGAATGAGCGGCTGCGCCCGCATATCCTCGAACTGGAGCCCGGAACGCGGGTGGTGTCCAACAGCTTCGCCATGGGCGACTGGGAAGCCGACCGCGTCGACCGGCTGGGCGAGAACTGCCGCGAGTGGTGCACGGCGCTGATGTGGGTCGTGCCCGCCAAGGTCGAGGGCAATTGGCAGCTCGGCGAGCAGCAACTGCAACTCACCCAGCGCTATCAGAAGATCTCGGGCCGTCTCGGCGACGCGCCGATCGAGAATGGCCGCGTGATCGGCAAGGAAGTGCACTTCACCGCCGGCGGGGTCGACTATGTCGGCGCGGTGTTCGGGACCAGCCTCACCGGCACCGCCTCCGAGGGCCCGCTGAGGAACTGGACCGCCGTCCGCAGCTAGCGGGTGACCTATCGCGCCGGCAGGGCGGCCGCAGGGCCGCCCTTGCGCCGTCGCGCGTCCGCTGCCGTCGCGCCCGCTGCCTTTCCCGACCGTGAAAACTGGAGAGCCCCGTGAAGCTCATCGCGATTCCCCGCGAACCCGCCGGGACGACCACCCATGCCGTGCCGGCGGCGCCGGGGGCACCGAAGGCGAGCCTCTCGACGCTGGACGGCATCGCCATGCTCGTCGGCATCGTTGTGGGCATCGGTATCTTTCGCACGCCGCAGATCGTCGCCCTGAACGTGTCCAGCGAATGGGCCTTTGTGGGCTTCTGGCTGATCGGCGGCGCGGTGACGCTCATCGGCGCCTTCGTCTACGCCGAACTGGGGTCCGCCTATCCCCACGCCGGTGGCGAGTACCATTATCTTCGCCGGGCGCTGGGGCGGCACGTGGCGCTGCTGTTCGCCTGGGCGCGCCTCACGGTGATCCAGACCGGTGCCATTGCCGCCGTCGCCTTCGTGTTCGGCGACTATGCGCAAGGGGTGCTGCCGCTGGGCCCATGGGGTGCGGCGCTCTACGCGGCCGGGGCGATCGTGGTCTTCACCGCCATCAATCTGGGCAGTTCGAAGCAGAGCCGGACGATCCAGCTCGTCTTCACCATCTTCACCATCCTCGCCGTCCTCGCCATCGCCGGCTCCGGACTGGCGCTGGGCAGTGCCCCGACGCCGGTGCCCGCACCGGATGCCGGCTCGGCGAGCGGCGCCTTCGGGCTCGCCATGGTGCTGATATTGCTGACCTATGGCGGCTGGAACGAAGTCGCCTATCTCTCCGGCGAGATGAAGGATGTCCGGCGCAACATGCCCCGGGTACTGGTGACGAGCGTGGCGATCATCACCGCGCTCTATTTCCTCGTAAATCTCGCCTATCTCAACGTGCTCGGCCTCGACGGATTGCGGGCCAGCGACGTGGTGGCGGCCGATACGCTGCAGCAACTCTTCGGCTCGGGCGCCTCGCTGGCCGTGGCGCTGCTGGTGTGCTTCGCCGCGCTGAGCACGATGAACGCGACGATCTTCACCGGCGCGCGGCTGTATTATTCGCTTGGGCGCGAATTGCCGCTGCTGGGCCGCATCGGGCTGTGGGAGGAGCGCAGCAACATGCCGGTCAACGCCATTCTCGCCCAGAGCGCGATCGCGCTTGTGCTGGTGATTTTCGGCGCAGGTACACGGGTGGGGTTCCAGGCCATGGTCGAATATACCGCGCCGGTATTCTGGTTCTTCCTGCTGCTGGTCGGGGTGTCATTCTTCATCCTCCGGCGGCGCGACCGCAGCCGCTCCGACCGCTTCCGCGCGCCGCTCTATCCTCTGACCCCGGCGCTGTTCTGCCTGACCTGCGCCTACCTGCTCTATGCCAGCATCGCCTACACCGGCTATGGCGCACTGGTCGGGGTCGGCGTGCTGCTGGCAGGCGTGCCCTTCATCCGGCTGGGCACCGCCCCGGCGAAGGCCGCGTGAGGCGGGTGCATGCCGTCGCGGCTACGGCCCATCGGGGAGCCGTGAACCGCGCCGTCAGCGCCCGATGTACCGACGGTTAGAACGGAGCGCAGCGGTACGCGGGTTCACGGCCGATGGTCGAGCGGGAGTTGCATAACGTATATTTGAGTATTATTTTGGGCTCATCGTGAAGTTTCGAGAGCGAGCGCATGGAATTGATCCAGGGTGCGTGCGGATAGATGATTGAGCGGACGGAAGCCAATCGTTCCGCCGAGAGGCCATTAATCACGGTGGTGATGGCCGTTTACCGCGAGCCCGCGCAGATGGCGCGATGTGCGCTGCGGAGCGTGCTGGACCAGACATGGTCGCCATTCGAGATCATCATCGTCAATGACAGCGGCCTCCCGCGTGCCGAAATATCGGACCTCGCCGAGCTTGATCGACGCATCCGCGTCATTGATCATCCCGAGAACAGAGGCGGCGCCGCCGCGTACAATACCGGCATAGATGCGGCGCGCGGAGAGCTGATCGCCTTCATCGATGCGGATGATGTATGGTATCCAAATAAGCTGGAGACCCAGCTGGATGTCGACGGTGACCGCACCGGGTGCTTCTTCGCTTCCAACTGCATGCTGGTTTGGAAGGGGGGGGCGGCAGCTGTGTAATCCGACACCTCCCGACCTTCATGCGTCCTTCAGCCGGTTTCTGCTTCGGGACGGCGGAGCGCTCCAATCATCCACTTTGATTGTTCCCACGGAAATTGCCAGGCGGGTCCGCTACACCTCCGGTCTCAGGCGCCATGTGGACTGGGATTTCGTTCTTAGGTTGCAACAGGCTGGCGTTCGTCTCGTCTATGAGCACGAGGCACTGTCGGATTATGTCCTGAGCGACAGGCCCGACCGCGTCAGCCTGCAGAAGAAGTCGTATCTTGTGTCGGTCGAATGGTTCAGATCGACCGGGGATCTCGTACCGGCCGCTGACCAGCAGTATTTTTTCTTTCGCAATTACCCGATGCTGGGGGTCTTACGAGCACCGCTCTCCATGGGCATCGCCACAGTGCAGGTCATCGCGCTCAGTCCTGTCAACGGAGTGAGGGAAGCCGTTCTGGCGGTGTGGCGCGCGTTTCACCGTCGGTTGCGGCCTTCGGTTGCCGACCCGAGCGTGCGCTGACGCCTGCCGCACTCAGCGGCTCAGCATTCCCTTCACCAGCGCGTAGACCGCCTTGACCCGCTCCTCATTGGGGTAGTTGCGGTTGGCCAGCACGACGACGCCGAGTTTTTCCGCCGGCAGCATCACCACATAGGAGCCGAAGCCGTTGGTGGAGCCGGTCTTGTTGATGAAGCTCGCCAGAGCCGGTGGGGAGGGCGGGTCGAGCCGGGTGATCGGCTGCGGTTTTGTCGCCATGTCGGGGGCGTTTCCCTTCAGCAGCCGGTCGAGGCCGACCGGCCAGGGATAGCGCTCCCAGATCATCTCCTGCACATAGTTCGCGGTCTCGAAATAGCCGGTATGGGTCCGGGCGAGCGCCTGGGCGATGTCCGGCGCCACCTCGCCCACGCCCATATTGGCGTCGAGGAAGGCGAGCATGTCGAGCGCGGTGGAGGTGACCCCATAGGCTTCCATCGCCAGTGGCGCCGGGGTGACGCGGGCGGGCTTGTTCGCCTTGGTGTAGCCCATGGCATAGCGGGCCATCGCGTCATCGGGCACCTCGACATAGGTGCTCTTCAGGCCGAGCAGCGGGAACAGGTCGCGCTCCACCGCGCGGGGAAAGCTGATACCGAGCGCCGTGGCGGTGACGAGGCCGAGCACGCCGATGCTGATGTTGGAATAGGCGCGGCGTGTGGCCGGAGGCGCCGCCGGCTTCCAGGCGGCAAGCCACTCGACCAGCTCCTTCTCGTTGCGGATGCTGTCGGGAAGCTGCAGCGGCATCCCGCCTGTCGCATGGGTGGCCAGATCGAGCGGGGTGAGCGCGCCGAAGGCCGTGCCCGTAAGCCTCTGGGCCACATCGGCGATCGGGGCCCCGAGGTCGAGCCGGCCGCGCTGCGCCGCCAGGGCCGCCAGCGCCACGGTGAAGGTCTTGCTCACCGAGCCGAGTTCGAACAGCGTGTCGCCATCCACCGGCTGTCCGTCCTTGCGGGCGGTGTTGCCGATGGCGAGGATTTCGTGCTGCCCGTTGCGGGTGAGGCCGACCACGAGGCCGGGAATGTCGTTGGCCTTGGCGAGGGCGCTGAAGATCGGCGGCGCCACCTTGCCGAAATCCGCCGCCTGCGCCCGCGCCGGCAGCGCCGACGCGGCGAGCGGCAGCAGGGCGGAGGCGAGAACGGCGCGGCGGGACAGGACGGTCATGGGGTCTCCTCGGCACGGACAGCCCGGCTTGGGGCCGTTTCCGACCAGATGCAACGACCGGGTCGGCAAGGGCACTGCAATCGACGAACCGGAGAGGCTTTAGCCGGCGAATGTGTCCGTCGCGCGGATCAGCCGGTCGAGAATCCCCGGTTCGGAATAGGCATGGCCGGCGCCCTCGATCAGGTGAAGCTCGGCGTCGGTCCAGATCTTCGAGAGCTCCCACGCATAGCGGGCCGGGCAGGGCATGTCGTAGCGCCCATGCACGATGACGCCGGGAATGCCCTTCAGCCGGTGGGCGTCGTCCAGCAGCTGGCGCTCGCGCAGCCAGGCCTTGTGAAAGAAATAGTGGTTCTCGATACGGGCGAAGGCCAGCGCGAAATGCCCGTCGCTGAAGGCCGCCGTGAAGCCGGGGTCCGGCAGCAAGGTGATGGTCTGGCCTTCCCAGCTCGACCAGGCCTTCGCGGCTTCCAGCTTTGCCGCCTCATCGTCGCCGGTGAGGAGGGCGCGATAGGCGCTTATGGGGTCGGCGCGTTGTTCGTCGGTCTCCAGCACGCCGAGGAAGCGCTGCCATTTGTCGGGGAACATCTCCGACACGCCGAAGCGGTAATACCAGTCGAGCTCGGCCTGGGTGAGGGTGTAGACGCCGCGAAGGATGAGTTCGCTGACGCGCTCCGGGTGGGTTTGCGCATAGGCGAGCGCCAGCGTCGAGCCCCAGGAGCCGCCGAAAACCTGCCATGTCTCGAAGCCGAAGCGGGTGCGCAGGCGTTCGATATCGGCGACGAGGTCCCAGGTGGTGTTGTGCGCCAGCTCCGCATAGGGCGTGGAGCGTCCGCAGCCGCGCTGGTCGAACAGGATCACCTCGTAGCGGGCGGGATCGAACAGCGAGCGGTGGGCGGGCGAGATGCCGCCGCCCGGCCCGCCATGCAGGAACACGGCGGGCTTGCCGCCCGGGGTCCCCGCGCGCTCCCAGTAGATGGAATGGCCGTTGCCGACATCGAGCATGCCGGTCTCGAACGGCTCGATCGGCGGGTAGAGGGTGCGCAGTTCGCTCATCTCGGATTCCGTGTGGACGGGGCCTATGGTCTAGCGAGCGCCCATGAAGATGAAGGGCGGCGTGTCGCGGAACGCACCGGTGGCGTTGCCGGAATAAATGTTGGTCTGGTTGGGCCCGAGGTCGAGCTTTTTAACGGTGCCGCTTTCGGCCGAGAAGTCGATCTGGTCGAGACGGACCCAGAACGTATTAGGCGTCAACGCCGATTCAAAGAAGTACAGCCGGCGCTTGTGGTCGACAACCGAGCGCCAGCGGGTGGAGGAAACGAAGGGCTGGTCGGGCGTGTTCAGCCCATACGGCACGGAGACGTTGCGGATGACGCTGAAAACGCTGGCGAGGGCGATATCGGGGTCGGTCTCCTGCGGCACCGCCCCGACATAGAAGGCGGCGCGGGCGAAACGGTCGGCGGCGCGATTGGTCCCCGGCAGAAAGGTGAGCCCGCCAATGTCCCGCCAGTAACTGGCGAGGGCCAGTTGCTGGTCGTAGCTCGGCGAGTTGGTCATCACCTGGTGCTGCCGGCCGTGATAGATGACCTGCCGGCCGCCAATATATTCCAGCACCGCGCTGTCGCCGGTCGGGTCGGAGATGGCCATGTGCAGCGTGGCAAGGCGCGAACCATCCGGCAGGTCGGCCGTCACCACGGTGAAGGGCTCCTTCTCCAGCGCCGCCACCGCCTCCGCCACGCTGGCGAAATTGTCCAGCACGTACTGGCCCCAGAGCGAGATCGCGAGAGTGGGCGTGCCGCTGTCGGCCGGCGGGTATTCGCTCTCGGTGAGCCACAGCACATTAGCGGCGAGCCCATTCTCGTTCACCCCGTCGACGGTGGCGATGTCGAAGCCGGTGGCCACCAGGCTGCCGAAACGCGCCGTCCAGCGGATGGAGTTCGGCCCGGCCTTGCCCTCGCGGGCGATGCCGCGCGGCAGGATCCACAGATTGGTGGGGATGTTGTCCTTCCAGTCCATGGAGCGGGCGGTGACGATGTTTCCCTCCGGCCCAAGATAGACCAGCCGGGTGCAGGCCAGCGCCGGGAAGGCGCCGGCGATCAGGGGGCCGGCGGCGACGAGGGCTGCGAGAACCGGCGCGAGCAGGCGGGCGGCAAGCGTCATGTCTGGGCTCCTCTTGGGTCGGCGCGCCGCGTTACGAGACGCGCGCCCCGCGCAGGCTCGGCAGCAGGAAGGCGAGCAGGCCGAAGGCGGGAAGGAAGGCGCAGACCTGATAGACCGCGTCGATGCCGTAGCGATCGGCGAACAGCCCGAGCGCCGCCGCCGCCAGCCCGCCAAGGCCGAACACCAGCCCGTAGAAGAACCCGCCGACAAGGCCGATGCGGTGCGGCATCAGCTCGATGGCGTAGACGAGGATGGCGGCGAAGGCGCTCGACATGACGAGGTTGATGATCACCGTCAGCACGCCGGTCCAGAACAGCCCGGCATAGGGCAGGGCGAGGGCGAAGGGCAGGGCGCCGAGGATCGAGAACCAGATGATCTTGTTGCGCCCGATGCGGTCTCCCAGCATGCCGCCGAACAAGACGCCCGCCGCTGAGGAGACGAGGAACAGGAACAGCATGAGCTGCGAGGCCTGCACCGACACGCCGAAGCGTTCGATCAAATAGAAGGTGTAGAACGAGGTGAAGCTCGCGGTATAGGCGGTCTTCGAGCACAGCAGCACGATCAGGATCGCCAGCGGGAAGGCCACCGCGCGGAACGGCCGGTGCGCCACTTCGGCCTCGGCGGCATGGCCCGGCCTGCGCAGCGGCACGGCCAGCGCGCTGTGCCGGGCGGTCCATGCCAGCAGCGGCATGGCGAGGAGGGCGGCGGCGCAGAACCAGGCGAGACTGGTCTGACCGTTGGGAACGATGATGAACGCCGCCAGCAGCGGCCCGATGGCGCCGCCGGTCTGCCCGCCGACCTGGAAAAGCCCCTGCGCGAAGCCGTGGCGCCCGCCGGACGCCTTGCGCGCCATGCGCGTCGCTTCCGGGTGGAAAATCGACGAGCCGATACCCACGCACGCGGCCGCGAGCAGCAGCAGCGGGTAGGTGCCGGCATGGGCAAGGCCGACGAGACCGATGAGGGTGAAACCCATGCCCGCCACGGTCGAATAGGGCAAGGGATGGCGGTCGGTGTACAGGCCGATCACCGGCTGCAGCAGTGAGGCGGAGATCTGGAAGGTGAGGGTGATGACGCCGATCTGGCCGAAATCCAGCGCATAGGCCGCCTTGATGAGCGGGTAGATCGCCGGGATCAGCGACTGGATCATGTCGTTGAGGAAATGCGCCGCGCTGAGCGCGACCAGTACCGGCATGGCGGTGCGGCGCAGGGAGTCGGCGGGCACGTTCAGGGTCATGGCACTGTACTTCGGCGGACGCGGCGGCCCCATCAGTAGGACAAAGCGCCGCCCGCGACAAATGCCGCGCGCCGAGCGCGCATCCATTGAAGGCGGCACGGCCCGCCCTGCCACAGCTCGCTTCAGGGCGATGGAAACCCGTCCCCGGCGGGGTTATAGCTTGCCGGCGCCCGCGATCCGGCCGGGCCTGGGAGCTGCTGCGACGATGAGCAACGCCTCGACCTTTCTCCTGGACCCACGGCTGGAGGCCGACAGCTTCCCGGTGATCGACCTGCCGCTCGCCACCGTGCGGCTGATGGACGATGCCCGCTTTCCCTGGGTTATCCTGGTGCCGCGCCGCCCCGGCCTTGCCGACCTGATCGACCTCGAGGGGGAGGAGCGCGCCACGCTGACACGCGAGATCGACGCGGTGAGCCGGGCGCTGAAGTCCCTCACCGGCTGCGACAAGCTGAATGTCGCGGCGCTGGGCAACATGGTGCGCCAGCTGCACATCCATGTCATCGCCCGCTTCGAGGGCGATGCCGCCTGGCCGGCCGCGGTGTGGGGCTCCGGCGGCGAGCGGAGCACCTATGCCGCGCCGCAGGCGATGCTGCTGGCCGGCCAGCTGCGCGGGGCGCTGGCCCAATGAGCGACAACGCCGCGACCGACGCCTCGACCGAAGCCTCTCTCGGCCTATGGCCGCATCTTGGCTACACCGGCGCGCGGCTGGATCGCGCCGGGCTGCGGCGCGGCGAGATGGAGAGCTTCCTGCGCGATCCCCGCGCCCGAACCTGCCTCATCGCCGGCGAAAGCGTGGTGCTGCGCCGCAAGCCGGGCTTCATCGCCGGGCTGGAGGAAGGCCCGGATTCCTGCACCGCCCTTTTCCCGCTGCAAGAGGCGGTGGCGCTGGGCGGCCGGCTCGGCGAGGCGTGCCTGCTCGGTCTGGAGGGCGAGGTGCCGCATCTGGTTCTGCCGCTGCCCGCCGCCGCGCTGGGCGTGCTCACCGAGCCGCCGGAGACGCGGCCCGACCTTCTCGTCACCGATTTGCGCAGCATCGCGGTGCGGGAACTGGCGAGCGTGGAGGAGATCGGCCAGCTCGCCACGGCGAAGGCGATGCTGGCCTGGCACGCGCGGCGCAGCTTCTGCTCCAATTGCGGCGAGCGGCTCGTCGTGGCGGAAGCCGGCTGGCGGCGCGAATGCCCGACGTGCGGCACCCAGCACTTTCCGCGCACCGATCCGGTGGTGATCATGCTGACGGTCGACGGCGACGACTGCCTGCTCGGCCGCTCCGCCCGCTTCGCCCCGGGCATGTGGTCCTGCCTCGCCGGCTTCGTCGAGCCGGGCGAGACCTTCGAGGACGCGGTGCGGCGCGAGACGCTGGAGGAAACGGGCGTCGCCACCGGGGCGGTGCGCTATCTCTGCTCGCAGCCCTGGCCGTTCCCGATGTCGGTGATGACCGGCTTCCACGCGCAGGCGACCTCGCGCGCCATCACCATCGACCCGAACGAACTGGAAGCCGCGCGCTGGTTCTCCCGCGACGAGGCGCGGCTGCTGCTCACCCGCACCCACCCGGAGGGCCTGATGGCCCCGCCGCGCATGGCCATCGCCCACCATCTGCTGCGGGCCTTCGTGGAAGGGCGCGATCCGCCGGCGGGATGAGGCTGTTCATCGCCGGACAGTACACACGCTCCAGGGAGATCAAGGGACGGGTTAGCTCCCCGCCTGAGCGACGTCATCCTGAGGTGCCCGGCCATAGGCCGGGCCTCGAAGGATGTCGCGGGAGGCGCGCCCGGAACCCCATCCTTCGAGGCTCGCTGCGCTCGCACCTCAGGATGACGCTGATGCGGGTGGGCAGGTCCGGGACGACGGATGGCTGCATCGCTACCCCAGGTACGCTGTCATCCCCCGGCTGGGCCCGGGGATCCATGACGGCTGCTGCGGGCCTTCGTGGAAGGGCGCGACCCGCCGGCGGGGTGAGGGGGCTCCGCGCGATCCAGGGAAGCCGTCATCCCGGCCGAAGCGAAGCGGAGAGCCGGGATCGCCTGCCGGGATCGCTCCTGTGGGGCACGGTCCCGGATCGGCCTTTGGCCGTCCGGGACGACGGTCATCGTCTGGGTTGCCGGGCAATGGTAGCAAGGACCGCTGTTGCTCGCCTCAATCCCGCGTCCAGGGCCGGAAATGCTTGGAGAGCTTCAGGCCCTGCGCCTGGTAGTTCGAGCCGAGGCCCTCGCCGTAGAGCGTGCGCGGGCGCTCCAGCATGTTCTCATAGACGAGGCGGCCGACGATCTGGCCGTCTTCCAGGATGAACGGCACCTCGCGCGAGCGCACTTCCAGCACGGCGCGGGCGCCGGTTCCGCCCGCCGCGTCATGGCCGAAGCCGGGGTCGAAGAAGCCGGCATAATGCACGCGGAACTCGCCCACCAGCGGGTCGAACGGCACCATTTCTGCCGCGTGGCTGGGCGGCACATGCACCGCTTCTTTGGAGGCGAGGATGTAGAAGGCGTCGGGGTCCAGCACCAGCTCGCGCCGGCCGCGCGTCACCAGCGGCTCCCAGAAATCCTCGACCTCGCAGGCGGCGCGGCGGTCGACGTCGATCACCCCGGTATGGCGCTTGGCGCGGAAGCCGAGCAGCCCGCCAAAACCCTCGCCCGAGAGATCGACGCTCACCGCGATGCCGCCGCCGGCGACATCGGCCAGCGGGCTGTCGACCAGCCGCTCGGCGGCGTTCAGCGCGGCGATGCCGGCCTCGTCCAGCCGCGCGTCGCCGCGGCGGAAGCGGATCTGCGACAGGCGCGAGCCGCGCCGCACGAGGATGGGGAAGGTGCGCGGGCTGATTTCCAGATAGAGCTTGCCCTCATAGCCGGCGGGCACGATGTCGAAGGCGCGCGAGCGGTCGGCAATGACGCGGGTGAACACGTCGAGCCGACCGGTGGAGCTTTTCGGGTTGGCCGAGGCGGCGATGTCGGCGGGCAGCGCCAGCGCCTCCTCCAGCTCCACGAGATAGACGCAGCCGGTTTCCAGCACCTCGCCGCCGGTGAGATCGAGCTGGTGCAGGCCGAGGCGGGTGAGGCGCTCCGCCACCGTCTCGCGGGGGCCGGGCAGGAAGCTGGCGCGGATGCGCCAGGCGACCGGGCCGAGGCGCAGGTCGAGGCTCGCCGGCTGCACCTGGTCGGCATCGAAGGGACGGGCGAGGCGAATGGCGCCGTGCGCCGCCAACGCCTCTATGGCGTGGCCGGGCAGGATGCCTTCGCCGCTCAGACCTGAATCCGCCACGCGCGTCGCTCCGCTGATGATCGCTCGTTCAACCGTGCCGCTGGCTTTAGCGGACGCGCCCCGGCGCGCCAAGCCGTTTAACCAGTCCCTTGACCAAGTCCCTTGACGGGAAGTCCGGCCCAGGAGTAAGCGGAATGATCGACGTGGTCATTTGAGCCGGCCGGCTTGCCGCCACGCTAAACAAGGTTGCTAAACAGGCCGGGGCCGCGCGACAGCGCGGGCGACCCCGGTTGATGCGAGATACCGGAGCCGCAGATGACCGACATCCCCACTCTTCCGCCCGCCAAGCTCTCCGCCGCCGAGATCGCCCAGCTGCGGCCCGAGACCCGCCTCGTGCAGGGGGGCATCCTTCGCTCGCCCTTCGGCGAGACGGCGGAGGCGCTCTACCTCACCCAGGGCTATGTCTATGAGAGCGCCGAGCAGGCCGAGGCCCGCTTCAAGGGCGAGGACCCCGGCTTCATCTACACCCGCTATTCCAACCCGACGGCGTCGATGTTCGAGACCCGCCTCGCGCTGCTGGAAGGCGCGGAAGTGGCGCGGGCCACCGCCTCCGGCATGGCGGCGGTGACGGCCTCGCTGCTGTGCCAGCTCAAGACCGGCGACCATGTGGTGGCGGCGCGGGCGCTGTTCGGCTCCTGCCGCTATGTGATCGAGGAATTGCTGCCGCGCTTCGGCATTGCCGCGACGCTGGTCGACGGCACCGACCTTGCCGCGTGGCAGGCGGCGGTGCGGCCGGAGACCAAGGTGCTGTTCCTGGAGAGCCCGACCAACCCGACGCTGGAACTGGTCGACATTGCCGGGGTGGCGGCGATCTCCAGGGCGGCGGGCGCCTGCCTCATCGTCGACAACGTGTTCGCCACGCCGATGCTGCAGAGCCCGCTGGCGCTGGGCGCCGACGTCGTGGTGTATTCCGCCACCAAGCATATTGACGGGCAGGGACGGTGCCTCGCCGGCGTCGTGCTGTGCGCGGAGAAGTTCCTCACCGACCATCTCCAGACCTTCCTGCGCCAGACGGGGCCGTCCGTCTCGCCGTTCAATGCCTGGGTGATGCTGAAGGGGCTGGAAACGCTGCCGCTGCGGGTCGAGCGTTCGCAGGCCAGCGCGGCGCTGCTCGCCGACCGGCTGGCCGGGCTGGCGGGCGTCACGCGGGCGATTTACCCCTGGCGCGCCGACCACCCGCAATATGAGCTGGCGACCCGCCAGATGCGGGGCGGCGGCACGTTGGTCACCTTCGAGGTGGAGGGCGGCAAGGCCGGGGCGTTCCGCCTGCTCAACGCGCTGAAAGTGGTGCGCATCTCCAACAATCTCGGCGATGCCAAGAGCCTTGTCACCCACCCGGCGACCACGACGCACCAGCGCTTCAGCCCCGAGGCGCGGGCCGAGATGGGCATTTCCGACGGCATGGTGCGGCTTTCCGTCGGGCTGGAGCATGTCGACGACCTCACCGACGATCTCGCCCGCGCGCTGAAGGCGGTCTGATCGGACCGCCGGGCCGGGCGGCGGGGACAAACGCAGCCGTGAAGCGCCGCCGCCTTGCCCTTGCGGGCGAAAAGCCTTTCAGTGAGGCTAGTTGGGCGATTCGGGAGGCGCGGGAGAGACGGCATGTATCGGGCGACGACGAAAGGCGTGCAGGTGACGGTAACGCCGCGCTTCGCACCCGAACGCTCCGATCCCGAGCGTAGCCAGTATTTCTGGGCCTACACGGTGGAGATCGTCAATCTCGGCGTCGACACCGTGCAGCTCCGCTCGCGCCACTGGATCATCACCGACGCCCTCGGCCGGGTGCAGGAGGTGCGCGGGGCCGGGGTGGTGGGCGAGCAGCCCGTGCTGCCGCCGGGCGCGCATTTCGAATATACCAGCGGCGTGCCGCTGCCGACCTCGACCGGCATCATGGAAGGCAGCTACAGCCTTGAGATCCCGAGCGGCGAGACGTTCGACGCCGAGGTGCCGGCGTTCTCGCTCGACGTGCCCGGCGAAGCCCGCACGCTGAACTGAGCCGCGTACGGGCTGCCAAGGGCGCTTCCGGCGGTCCGGCGAAGCGGCTATGGTGGCGGCAGCTTCCACGCCGTGAGCTTCCCGCTGCGCCGAACGGTCTCCTGATCCCGTGATCGACTTCCGCCCGATCGCCGCCATTCTCGGCGTCCTGCTCGCCGTTCTCGGCACGACGATGATGATCCCCGCGCTGGTCGACTTCGTCGCCGGCCGTGGCGATTTCCTCGTCTATGCCGCTTCCGCCGCCATCACCGCCTTTGTCGGCCTGTCGCTTTGGCTTGCCGGGCGGTCGAGCGAGGTGGAGAGGCTGTCGCTGCGCCAGGCCTTCGTGCTGACGGCGGCAAGCTGGGTGCTGCTCTCGGCATTCGCGGCGATCCCCTTCATGTGGGCGGAAACCGACCTGTCGCTGGCCGATGCCTATTTCGAGGCGATGTCGGGGCTGACCACCACCGGCGCCACGGTAATCGCCGGCCTCGACCAGCGCCCGCCCGGCGTGCTCATCTGGCGGGCCTTCCTGCACTGGTATGGCGGCATCGGCATCATCGTCATGGCGATGGCGCTGCTGCCGATGATGCGGATCGGCGGCATGCAGCTTTTCCGCGCCGAATCCTCCGACAAGTCGGAAAAGATGCTGCCGCGCGCGGCGCAGATGGCCAAGGGGCTTCTCGCCACCTACATTTTTCTCACCTTCGCCTGCACGCTCACCTACGCCTTTTGCGGCATGAGCGTGTTCGACGCGGTCGCCCATGCCATGGCGACCATCTCGACCGGGGGGTTCTCCACCCACGACGCTTCGATCGGCTATTTCAACAGCCCCGCCATCGAATATGCGGCGATCTTCTTCATGCTCTCCGGCTCGCTGCCCTTCGTGCTCTATGTCAGGGTGCTGGGGGGCGATTTCAGCCGCATGCTGGCCAATCCCGAGGTGCGGCTGTTCCTGTCGCTGGTGGCGCTGTTCACCGTCATCTCTACCTTCCAGCAGGTGAGCGGCGGCATCCACCATGGCGAGGAGGCGCTGCGCAATGGGCTGTTCAACGTGGTGTCGATCATGTCCACCACCGGCTTCGTGGCGGATGACTACACCCGTTGGGGGCCGCCGACCGAGGCGCTCTATTTCATCCTGCTGTTCCTCGGCGCCTGCACGGGCTCGACCGCCGGCGGCATGAAGAGCTTCCGCATCGCCATTCTGGGGTCGGCGCTGAAGCAGCATCTCAAGCGCGTCATCTACCCCAATGGCGTGTTTCCCGTGCTCTATGGCGGCAAGCCGATCGGCGACGACGTGGTGGCCTCGGTGCTGGCCTTCGCCTTTCTCTACCTCGCCAGCTTCATGCTGATCGCCATCGCCATCAATGCGCTGGGCTTCGACATGGTGACGGCGTTCTCGGCCTCGATCACTGCGGTGGCCAATGTCGGCCCGGGCCTCGGCCCGGTGGTCGGCCCGGCGCAGAACTTCGCCGGCCTGCCCGACCATGTGATCTGGCTGCTCTCCTTCGGCATGCTGGTGGGGCGGCTGGAGCTTTTCACCGTTCTCGTGCTCTTCCTGCCGAGTTTCTGGCGGCGCTAGGCGCGCACCGTTCGCGAAAAGTCGGCAAGTTTCCGGCAGGCTCCAGTTGGGCCGTGCCGCGTAACCCACTATGGTGAGGGCACGCATCGCGACGGGGATTCTCTATGCTGGCCGTACGGACGACGACCGAGGAACTGCTGGCCTATCTGGTCGCTTTCGACACCACGAGCCGCAACTCCAATCTGGACCTCATCGCCTTTGTCCGCGACTACCTCGCGGCCTTCGGCGTCGACAGCGTGGTGGTGCCGAGCGAGGACGGGGAAAAGGCCAGCCTGTTCGCCACCATCGGGCCGAGCGGGATCGGCGGGGTCTGCCTTTCCGGCCATTCCGACGTGGTGCCGGTGGACGGCCAGCCCTGGACCACCGACCCCTTCACCCTGACCCCGGGGGGCGACCGGCTCTATGGCCGCGGCGCCTGCGACATGAAGGGCTTTCTCGCCTGCTGCCTCGCCATGGTGCCCGATATGGTGGCCGCGCCGCTGGCGACGCCGATCCACCTGCTGGTGTCCTATGACGAGGAGATCGGCTGCACCGGCGTGGTGCCGGCCGTGCGTCGGCTGGGGATGGACCTTCCCCTGCCGCGCGCGTGCATTGTCGGCGAGCCGACCTCGATGCGGGTGGTAGACGCCCACAAGTCCGGGCTGGCCTATATCACCACGGTGACCGGGCGGGAGGCGCATTCCTCCATGCCGCAGCTCGGCGCCAACGCCATCTTCGCCGCCGCCGAGCTGATCGGCGAACTCGACCGCATCCGTGCCGAACTGGTGGAAGCCGGCGACCCTTCCGGCCGCTTCGACCCGCCCAACACCACGCTGCAGGTGACGGTGGTCGGCGGCGGCACCGCCGGCAACATCGTGCCGCGCGAATGCGCCATCCGCTGGAACGTGCGCGGCCTGCCGGGCTTCGACGAGGACGCGCTGCTGGAGCGCTTCGAGCGCTTCGCACAGGAGGTGGTGCTGCCGAGGCTGCGCGAGACGGCGCCGGAGGCCGAGATCACCACCGATTTCATCTACAAGGTTCCGCCGTTGTCGCCGCAGACCGGGTCGCCGGCCGAGCTTCTGGCCCTGCGCCTCGCCGGCCAGAACGCCACCCATACCGTCTCCTACGGCACGGAAGGCGGCCACTTCCAGGCGCAGGGCGTGCCGACCATCATCTGCGGGCCGGGCTCGATCGACCAGGCGCACAAGCCGGACGAATATATCGAGGTGGCGCAGCTTCGCGCCTGCGAGCGGTTTCTCAAGGGACTGATCGAGGGCTGCGCGGGGTAGGGGTAGCCTACGTCACGAGGGGCCTGCGCCAGGCCTTTCATGACCTTCCCAGGAACCGGGCCGTGCACGGCGAAGACCCACGCCGCGAATACGTGCACGAGGAAGACGTGCACCGCGAACTGGTGCACCTCCGGGACCTGCATGGCCGGGACAAGCCCGGCCATGGCGTCGCGAGGCACCGACAGGCGCGTCTCAGCCCTGCGCGGCGGTGTCGCCATCCGCCTCGCCATCGACCTCCGCGTCGACGATTTCCTCGGCCCTGAAATCATAGGTGCGGCCGCAGAACTCGCAGGTGACGGCGATCTTGCCGTCCTCGACGAGGCTGGTGCGCTCCTCCTGCGTGAAGCTGCCCAGCACATTCATCACCCGCTCGCGCGAGCAGGAGCACTTGGCGACAACGCTCTCGGCCTCGAACACCCGCACGCCGCGCTCGTGGAACAGGCGGAACAGCAGCCGCTCGCTGGACAGCTCGGCGTCGACGAGTTCCACATCCTCCACCGTGCCCATGAGGGAGAGCGTTTCGACCCAGGCGTCGTCCGCGTCCGCCTCGGGGATGTCGGTGCCCTCCGGCGCGTCGCCGGGATGCAGGTCGACCGTGCGCAGCCGCCCGCCCTCGCTGGGCAGGAACTGCACCATCAGCCCGCCGGCGCGCCAGGAAGAGGGCGCCCCGCCGGGGTGCATCTCCTCGGCGACGGCGAGCCGGACGCGGGTGGGGATCTGCTCCGACTGGGTGAAATACTGGTGCGCGGCGGCTTCCAGCCCCTCGCCCTCCAGCGCCACCACGCCCTGGTAGCGATTGACGCTCAGCCCCTGGTCGATGGTCATGGCGAGGTGGCCGTGCCCGAGCAGCGCGCCGCTGTCGAAGCCGGCGCCGGCCGGCAGGGCCGCCTTCATCGCCTCCAGACGCTCCAGGTCGAAGCGCGCATAGGCGCGCACGTCCCGCGGCGCGGCGAAGTCCACAACCAGCAGGTCCACCGGCCCGTCGGTGCGGGTCTGCAGGATGAAGCGGCCCTCGATCTTCAGCGTCGAGCCGAGCAGCACGGTGAGCGCCACCGCCTCGCCGAGCAGGCGCTTCACGGCGGCGGGATAATCATGATGGGCCAGCACCGCGTCGAGGCTGGTGCCAAGGCGCACGACGCGCCCGCGCACATCGAGCGCGTCGATGTGGAACGGGGTGACGCGGTCGTCCACCGCGCGCGGATCGGGCGCGCGCTGGGCGGGCGAAGGGGAGGGGGATTGGGAATGTGTTGTCATGTCGCCCGCCCATATAGGAGCGCCAGAGGGACTCTGCGAGGGTCAGTCCCGCGAGGGCAAATCTGCGGGGACAAATTCGCGGGCAGCATCGCGAGGGCCCGCGCACATGGCTGCGCGCGGCGGGCCTTCGCTGGGTCTCAGCCGCGCGCGCCTTCCAGGCACCAGGCAAGGATGCCCTTCTGCGCGTGCAGCCGGTTTTCCGCCTCGTCGAACACCACCGATTGCGGGCCGTCCATCACCTCGTCGGTGACTTCCTCGCCGCGATGGGCCGGCAGGCAGTGCATGAACAGCGCGCCCGGCGCCGCCCGGCGCATCAGCGCGCCATTCACCTGGTAGGGCTTGAGCAAATTGTGCCGGCGCTCGGCCTCGGCATCGCCCATCGACACCCAGGTGTCGGTGACGACGCAGTCGGCGCCGTCCACGGCCGCCTCGGCGGCGTGGCCGAAGGTGACCTTCGCCCCCGTCTCGTGCACCCAGTTCACCAGCGCCGGACGCGGGGAAAGCTCCGGCGGGGTGGCGACATTCAGCGCGAAGTCGAAGCGCTGGGCGGCGTGTACCCAGGAGACCAGCACGTTATTGGCGTCGCCGGTCCAGGCGACGGTACGCCCGGCGATGGGGCCGCGATGCTCCTCGAAGGTGAGCACGTCGGCCATCACCTGGCAGGGGTGGGAGTCGCGCGTCAGGCCGTTGATAACAGGCACGGTGGCGTGCGCGGCGAGCTCGGCGAGAGCCTCGTGGTCGAGGATGCGGATCATGATGGCGTCGACATAGCGCGAGAGCACCCGCGCCGTGTCGGCGATGGTTTCGCCGCGCCCGAGCTGCATTTCCGCGCCCGTCAGCATGATGGTTTCGCCGCCGAGCTGGCGCATCGCGACATCGAACGAGATGCGGGTGCGGGTCGAGGGCTGGTCGAACACCATGGCGAGGACCTTGCCGGCGAACGGCTTGTCGAGCGCCACCTCGCGGCGGCGGCTCTTGAGGTCCTTGGACAGATCCATCACCGCCCGCAGCTCGCCGGCCGGCAGCTGGTCGAGATCGAGGAAATGCTTCACGCCCGCCGGGTTCATCGCGTTCATGCCGCCGCTCCTTTCGCGGAGTCGGCCTTCAGGCCGGCTTCGATCCGCGCGCAGGCGGCGTCGAGCTTTTCGAACGCGGCGTCGATCTCCGCCTCGCCGATGGTCAAGGGCGGCAGCAGGCGCACGACATTCTCCGCTGCCGACGGGGCGAGCATGCCCTCAGTGCGCATGGCGGCGATGAGGTCGGTGTTGGGCACCACGGTGCGCAGGCCGAGCAGCAGGCCCTCGCCGCGCACTTCCGCGATGACCGCGGGGTGGCGGTCCTTCAGCTCGGCGAGGCGCTGGCGCAGCCGGGCGGAGGTGGCGAGCACCTGCTCCATGAAGCCGTCCGCCAGCACCACGTCGAGCACGGCATTGGCGACGCTCATGGCGAGCGGGTTGCCGCCATAGGTCGAGCCATGCGTGCCCGCCGTCATGCCGCGCGCGGCGCTTTCGGTGGCAAGGCAGGCGCCGACCGGGAAGCCGCCGCCAATACCCTTGGCCACCGCCATGATATCAGGCGTGATGCCGGCCCATTCATGGGCGAAGAACTTGCCGGTGCGCCCGACGCCGCACTGCACCTCGTCGAGGATGAGCAGCAGGCCATGCTCGTCGCAGAGCTGGCGCAGCGCGCGCAGGAACGGCCACGGCGCGGCGCGCACGCCGCCCTCTCCCTGCACCGGCTCGATGAGGATGGCGCCGGTCTCGGGGCCGATCGCCGCCTTCACGGCGTCAAGGTCGCCGAACGGCACCTGGTCGAAGCCGGGCATAGCGGGGCCGAAGCCCTCCAGATATTTGGCATTGCCGCCGGCGGCGATGGTGGCCAGCGTGCGGCCGTGGAACGCGCCCTCGAAGGTGATGATGCGGGCGCGTTCGGGATGGCCGCTGGCGGAATGGTACTTGCGGGCCATCTTGATGGCGCATTCCAGCGCCTCCGCCCCGGAATTGGTGAAGAACATCGTGTCGGCGAAGGTCGCCGCGACGAGGCGCGCGGCAAGGCGCTCGCCGCCTTCCATGCGGAACAGGTTCGAAGTGTGCCACAGCTTGCCGGCCTGCTCGGTCAGCGCCGCCACCAGAACGGGGTTGGCATGGCCGAGCACGTTCACCGCGATGCCGGCGGTGAAATCGAGATATCGCTCGCCGTCCTTGGTGAACAGCCAGGCGCCTTCGCCCCGCTCGAAGACCAGGTCGACACGATTATAGGTCGGCAGGATGGGGGTGATCACGCGCCCCTCCCTCTTTCAAACATGAGGCGCACCCAGCGGTTACGCCTGCCCAAAAACGAAACGTGCCGCCCTTGCGGGGGCGGCACCCGATGACGACAATTCTATCGATTGGCGACGTGCGGTCAATATTGGCGAGCCCGGCAGCCACGATTTGCCGCCGGGCCGTGTCGTCGCCGGGACTATTCCTGCTCGGCCTCGAAGATCCACAGTTCGAGCGTGGGCTGCGGGTCGCCGGCCTCGTCGGTCATGCCGAAGAAGCCGGGGATGCGGCGCTGCTGCTCGACGCTGAGCACCGCGACCAGCGGCTTGGCGGCGGCGACGATCGACTTGACGTCCGCCGCGCGGGCCGCTTCCGCCCCGGCGAGGCGATCGAGTACGTCGAGGAAGTCGTCCGCCGGCTCGGCCTTGGCGCGGTCCTGCGCGCGGCCGGACGCGTTCTTCGCCGCCTGCCGCAGCGCCGCCTCGAACGGCGGCCAGAGCTTTTCCTGCTCCGGGGTGAGGCGGATGACGGTCTTGAGGGCGATGATGCGGGCGTCGAGCGAGGCCTGCTCGTCATCGTCCGTATAGAGGTCGACCATGGGCGGGGGCGCCTCGGCCCCGGCCGATGTTTCGGCCGGCGGGGTGGGGGCCGGCGGGGTCTGGGCCAGGGCCGGCGCAGCGAGGAGCCCGGCAGCGACGGCGAGCATCGGGGCCAGGGCGGACAGGCGGGTGAGGATGTGGGTCATGACAAATCTCCGCTCGGGCCAGGTTTCACTGCCAGCTGCCGTCGGGCAGGCGACCGTGATAGGGCGTGTTGCGGCAATGGCCCCACGGCCCGCGCCACCAGCCGGGAGGGCAGCCTTGCCGTAATAGACCGGCGCGCCGGGAGGGGCGGCATAACCGCCGCCGGGCAGGGGTCCGTAATAGGGCGTGTTGCGGCAGCCGCCCCAGGGCCCGCGCCATGCGCCGGGGCCGCAGCCCTGGGCGACGGGGGTGGCGAGCGAGCCGGAGGCGTCGGCCGCGAGCGGCGCGAGGGCGTGGGGTGAAGCGGGCGCGGCGTCGGCGGGCACCGACAGGGCGGCAAGGACGGCAAGGCAGGAAAGGGCACCGGCAAGCAGTTTCATCGACGTCTCCCTTGGGGGCGGAAGGTGCGCGGGCATCCTCGCCGCACCTGCTGCGCGAGGCAACGAACTTTGCGTCGAAGCGGCGAAAATAGGAGCGGCTCAAAAGCGCCGCGCCGACGGTCCATGCCGAGGCCGGCCGGGCGGATCCGCCAAGTGCTTGATGCGACTCGGCTTCGCGCGGCACTGTTGCAGTGCGGACTCTAACTGGGGAAAACGATCGTTTCGGACATGAACCTACTCGCCCCGAGTCTACGCATATTGTAGCCTCCCCCCAGTGAGATACGACATCTCGTGCGGCGGCAATTCCCTGGTGGCGTTTGCGGCGTTGGGTTCGGCAGGTTCGACTTGCCGAAGGGGTGAGGGATTCCGCCTCCCGGTCGGCACGAAGGAGGCCATGCGATGAACTGGACGGACGAGCGCGTCGAGCTGCTCAAGAAACTCTGGTCGGAAGGACTCTCGGCCAGCCAGATCGCGGCCGAACTCGGCGGCGTCACGCGTAATGCGGTCATCGGCAAGGTGCACCGGCTCGGCCTTTCGGGCCGCGCCAAGGCTGTTGCCTCGCCGGCACCGCGTCCGCGCAAGCCGCGTCCCGCCCCGACCGCGCAGGTGATGCGCCCGATGGTGCAGGGCAACAACGCGCTGGCCCCGGTGATGCACGCGGTAGCCGAGCCCGAGCCCGAGGTTCTGCCCGATCCGGTCGCCAAGGTGATCCCGATGGGCGAGCGCTGCACCATTCTGGACCTCACCGAATTCACCTGCCGCTGGCCGGTCGGCGACCCGGGCAAGGCGGAATTCCATTATTGCGGCAGCCGCTCCAAGACCGGGATGCCCTATTGCGCCTATCATGCGCGCATCGCCTACCAGCCGATCCAGGACCGCAACCGCCGCCGCGTGGCGCGCTGAGGCGAGGCTGCGCCTTCGGGCGCGCCGACGCCCTGGGTAACGACGAATGCGCATGACGCCGGGACTGCCGGCGTCATAATTGCGACCCACTTTCCCGGCCCGGTCGTCGCATGCTTTTCCGCGCCCTCCAGACGTCGCGACGCAAGACCCCCGCCGAGCCCGAGCCCGGCCATTTCAGCCTGCGCCTCGCTGCGGAAGAGGTGATCGTCCAGCTTCGCCGTAACCCGCGCGCCCGGCGCTACACGCTCCGCGTCCGCGCCGCGACCCGCGACGTGGTGCTGACCCTTCCCGCCCGCGGCACGCTCCACGAAGCGATGGATTTTGCCCGCCGCCACGCCGGATGGGTGGAGGTGCGGCTCGCCCGCCTACCGGAGATCGTGGTCTTCGCGCCCGGGGCGGTGCTGCCGCTGCGCGGCACGCCGCACCGCATCGTGCATCGGCCGGAAGCACGCGGCACGGTGTGGGCTGGTGTCGAGATGGGCGAGCCGGTGCTTTTCGTGGCCGGCGAGGCGGCGCATGTGGCGCGGCGCGTGGGTGATTTCCTCAAGCGTGAAGCCCGTCGCGACCTTGTCGCCGCCGCGCATCGCCACGCGCAGGCACTGGGCGTCAGCCTGGTGCGGGTGACCTTGCGCGACACCGCCAGCCGCTGGGGCTCCTGTTCCAGCGCCGGCGCGCTGTCCTTTTCCTGGCGGCTGATCCTCGCCCCGCCCTCGGTTCTCGACTATCTGGCGGCGCACGAGGTGGCGCATCGGCGCGAGATGAACCACGGGCCGCGCTTCTGGGCGACGGTGGACGCGCTGTTTCCGCAGCGCCACGCCGCCGAGCACTGGCTGAAGAAGCACGGCGCGGAACTTCACCGCTACGGGGCGGAGTAGCGCAGCCGGCAACGGATGCGCCTGCGCGGCGTCATGGCCGGGCTTGGCCCGGCCATCCACGTCTTTGCCGTGTGCCGCAAGTCGTGGATCCCGGGACGAGCCCGGGGATGACGTCGCATGAGCGGGGCCCGGATGACGAGAAAAGACCCAGCCTCACCCGTTGCCGAACAGCTTGTCGAGCAACCAATTGTCGAGGCTCGGGCGCGGCGCCGCCGGGGCGCGCTGAGGCCCGCCGGTGACCACCGGATCCTCCGGCACCTCGCCCGGCGGCAGGCGACCCGCCGCCACGGGGGCTGGGTATTCCGAGCCCGGCAGTGCGACCAGCGGCTGGCCGGCATGCGCAGCCTTCATCACCTGGCTCCAGATTTCCACCGGCAGCCCGGAGCCGCCGGCCTTCTTTGTCGGCGAGGAATCGTCATTGCCGAGCCACACGCTGGTTATGAATCGGCCCGTATAGCCGACGAACCAGGCGTCGCGGTAATCCTGGCTGGTGCCGGTCTTGCCGGCGGCCGGCCAGCCCGGCAGGTCGGCGCGCCGGGCGGTGCCGGTCAGCAGCACGTCCTGCAGCATGCGGTTCATCATCGCCACATGCGGCGGCGCCATCACCATGCCGCGACCGGCCTCGGCATAGGCGTAAAGGATCGTCCCGTTCTTGTCGCGCACCCGCTCGATGATGTGCGGGGTGACGCCGACGCCGCCATTGGCGAAGGGCGCATAGGCGCTCGCCATCTCCAGCACCGAGACCTCCGACGTGCCGAGCGCGATCGAGGCGTTGGGCTCCAGCTTGGAGGTGATGCCCAGGCGATGCGCGGTCTTCACCACCTCGTCCGGCCCCACTTCCATGGCGAGGCGCACCGCCACCGTGTTGAGCGAGAGCGCCAGCGCCGTCTTCAGATCCACCGCGCCGCGATATTCCTTGGAGAAGTTCTCCGGCTTCCAGCCCTTGAGCTGGATCGGCGCGTCGGCGCGCACCGTCTCCGGGGTGAGGCCGCGCTCCATGGCGGTGAGATAGACGAAGGGCTTGAAGGACGAGCCGGGCTGCCGGCGCGCCGACACCGCACGGTTGTACTGGCTCTCCTCATAGGAGCGCCCGCCGACCAGCGCGCGGACGCCGCCGCCGGTGTCCATCACCACCAGCGCGCCCTGCCCGACATCGAGCTTCTTGCCGGATTTCGCCAGCGCGTCCTTCAGCGCCTTGTCGGCGGCGGTCTGGATGGCGGGATCGACCGTGGTCTGGACGATCAGATCCTGCGTCACCGGGCCGACCAGCGTCCTGACCTGCTCCAGCACCCAGTCGGCGACGTAGCCGTAGGAATCCGGCCCCTGCGCCCTCGCCAGCGTCGCCGGGCGGGCAAGGGCAGTGCGGCGCATCTCCGGCGTGATGAAATCGGCCTCTTCCATTGCCGCCAGCACCACCTCGGCACGCGCCCGCGCGCCGTCGAGGTTACGGGTGGGGGCGAGGGCGGAGGGAGACTTGACGAGGCCGGCCAGCATCGCCGCCTCCGACAGCGTCACCTGCCGCGCGGACTTGCCGAAATAGCGCTGCGCGGCCGCCTCCACCCCATAGGCGCCGGCACCGAAATAGACGCGGTTCATGTACAGTTCGAGGATCTCGTTCTTGGAGTATTTCGCCTCCAGCCAGAGCGAGAGGATCAGTTCCTGCACCTTGCGCGACAAGGTGCGTTCCTGGGTCAGGAACAGGTTCTTGGCGAGCTGCTGGGTCAGCGTCGAGCCGCCCTCGCGCACCCGGCCCTTGGTGAGGTTGACGAACACCGCGCGGGCGAGGCCGAGCGGGTCCAACCCGAAATGCGAATAGAAGCGCCGGTCCTCGATGGCCACGAAGGCCTGCGGCAGGTAGGGCGGCAGCGCGCGCAGGGGAACATTGGTGCCGCCCATCTCGCCGCGCGTGGCGATGGCCTGGCCGTCGGCGCCCTGGATGATGACGGTGGGCGGCCGGTCGGGGATGGCGAGGTTCTGGATCGGCGGAAGCTGGCTCGCCTCATAGAAGATGAGGCCGGCAAGCCCGATGGTCGCCCACAGGCCGAGCACCACGCTCCAATAGACCAGCCGTCCCAGCAGGCCGCGCCGCGGCGTGCGGCGGCGCCCGCCTTCGCGGCCGGTGCCGCGCCGGGGTTCGTCCTCGCGCACCCGGCCCCGGCTGTTCCTCGCCATGCGCGGCTCGTCCTCGTAATCGGCCTCTTCCGCGTCGGACCAGTCGTCGTGACGGCTGCGCCGGCTGGCCTGCGCCGGGGCACGGGGCTTGTTGGGGAGCGTCTTGCGCGGGGTGCGGGCGCGTTCGCGCTCCAGCGGAGCTGTCGGGAGGGTGGGGCGGTCGTCGGCATTCAGGCGCAGGTCGCCGTCGAAGCCGGGTGTACCCAGCACCGGCTCGCGTCTCTCCCTGTCGCCGCGTCGTCCGAACATGAGCCCCCGCCCCGCAGGGCACCTGATTGAGCCGGTAAACGAACTCTAAATCAGGGCTTTTAAACGGGGGTTAAGGGGCGATTTAACGAAGCCGGCTACGCCGCGTTGGCCTCGTCATCGGCGTCGAGCACTTGAAGCAGGGCGCGGCGGATGGCGGAGTGGCGCGCGGCGCCCATGATCTTGGCGCCCATGAGGTCGGTGACGTAGAACACGTCCACCGCCCGCTCGCCAAAGGTGGCGATGTGCGCCGAGGCGATGTTGAGGTTGAGCCGCGAGAGGGTCTGCGTCAGCCCGTAGAGCAGGCCGGGGCGGTCGAGCCCCGAGACCTCGATGACGGTGTGGCGGTTCGACCAGGAATTGTTGAGCGTGACCTCGGGCTCCACCGTGAAGGCGCGCGGGCGCTTGGGGGTGCGGCGGGCGACGATTTCGGGCAGCCTTATCTCGCCGGACAGCGATTTCTCGATGGCGGCGGCGATGCGATCGGTGCGGCGCACCTCGTCCTGGTCCTGCTCGAAGGCGCGGGTCAGCGAGATGGTGTCGAGCGCGCGCCCGTCCGTGGTGGTGCTGATCTGCGCGTCGACGATGTGCGCACCGGCGCTGGCGCAGGCGCCGGCGATGACCGCCAGCAGCTTGGGGTGGTCGGGCGCGAAGACGGTCAGCTCGGTGATGCCGCGCTTCGGGTCGGTCTTGGCGCGGGTGGCCAGAACCTTCCCCTGCGCCTCGGTTTCATGGATGAACCGGGCGTGCTCGGCCTGATGGACGCGGTCGGTCTGCAGCCAGTAGGTCGGGTAGTGGCGGGCGGTGTAGGCGTCCAGCGCGCCCGGCTCCCAATCGGCCATCGCGGCGCGGAACTCGGCCTGCGCGCGGGCGACGCGCAGATTGCGGTTGCTCTCCGAGAAGCCGCCGGTGATCACCGGCTCGGTCTCGTGATAGAGCGTGCGCAGCAGCTGCGACTTCCAGTTGTTCCACACCCCCGGGCCGACGGCGCGGATGTCGGCGGTGGTGAGGATGAGCAGCAGCTTCATCCGTTCCAGGGTCTGCACCACGGCGGCGAAGTTCTCGATCGTCTTGCGGTCCGAGAGGTCGCGCGACTGGGCGATGGTGGACATGGTGAGATGCTGCTCGATCAGCCAGGCCACCGTGTCGGTGTCGACCGGGCTGAGGCCGAAGCGCGGGCACAGGCGACGCGCGACGCGGGCGCCGGCGATGGAGTGGTCCTCCGGCCGGCCCTTGGCGATATCGTGCAGGAACACCGCGATATAGATGAGTTGGCGGTTCTTGATCTGCGGCATCAGCTCGTTGGCGAGGCCGTAATCCGGGCGGTCGCCGCGCTCGATCCGCGACAGCGCGCCGATCGAGCGGATGAGATGCTCGTCCACCGTGTACGAATGGTACATGTTGAACTGCATCATCGCGACGATGCGGCCGAATTCCGGAATGAAACGGCCGAGCACGCCGGTCTCGTTCATCCGCCGCAGCACGATCTCCGGGGTTTCACGCGAGCACAGGATCTCGACGAAAAGCCGGTTGGCTTCCGGATTGTCGCGCAGCGTGTGGTCGATGAGCTTGAGCGAGCGGGTGGCGAGACGCATGGCGTCCGGGTGGAAATTGAGCCCGTGCTTCCCCGCGAGGTGGAAGATGCGGATGAGATTGACCGGGTTGCGGCCGAAGGCGCTGGCATCGGCAACGTTGATGCGGTCATTGTCGATGATGAAGTCGGCGCTTTCCTTCAGCGTGCGCCGGCCCGAGCGGCGCAGCCGCGCGATCATGCGGTCGAGCCGCGGCACCGGCTTGTCGTGGCGCTCCTCCAGCGCGGCCGAGACGATGGCGGTGAGATCGCCGACATCCTTGGCCACCAGGAAATAGTGCTTCATGAAGCGCTCGACATCCTTCAGCCCGGGATGGGCGAGATAGCCGAGCCGCTCCGCCATTTCGCGCTGAAGGTCGAAGGAAAGCCGCTCTTCCGCCTTGCCGGTGAGAAAGTGCAGGTGGCAGCGCACCGACCAGAGAAAATCCTCGCAGCGGCGGAAGACCTTGGCTTCCTCGGCGGTGAACACGCCCTTAGCGACGAGCTCGCGGGTCTCGTGCACGCGGTAGACATATTTGGCGATCCAGAACAGCGTGTGCAGGTCGCGCAGCCCGCCCTTGCCGTCCTTCACATTGGGCTCGACCACATAGCGCGCCTGGCCGGCGCGGGTGAGCCGCTCGTCGCGCTCGGTCAGCTTGGCGGCGACGAACTCGACCGCCGTGCCCTGCACGATCTCCTTGTCGAAGCGCGCGGCCATCTCGTCGAACAGCTTGCGGTCGCCGATCAGCAACCTCGCCTCCAGCAGGGCGGTGCGGATGGTCATATCGCCGCGCGCCTGGCGAATGCATTCGTCGACCGAGCGCGTGGCGTGGCCGACCTTCAGCCCCATGTCCCACAGTACGTAGAGAATGGCTTCGGCGACGCTCTCGCCCCAGGCGGTCTGCTTGTAGGGAAGCAGGAACAGGATGTCGGTGTCTGAGCCCGGCGCCATGAGGCCGCGCCCGTAGCCGCCCACGGCGACGATCGCCATGCGTTCCGAGGTGGAGGGGTTGTCTGAGGGGTAGAGATGCTTCACCGCCAGCTCATGCACCAGCGTGATGATCTCGTCCTGCAGGCGGGAGAGGCGCTCGGCGCAGCGGCGGCCCGAGCCCTCCTCCATCAGCCAGCGTTCGGCGGTCTTGTGGCCGTGCTGATAGGCGGTCTTCAGCCGCCGGGCCCATTGCCCGCGCAATTCGATCTCGCGGCCGGACTGGCCCTTGTCGAGTACCTGCCGCGCGATCGCGCTCAGTTCGACGCGCATGGCGTCGATATCGAACAGGTCCTTGAAGGGATGGTCGGCACGGCGGCGGGGTTCGGTCATGGCGGGGTCCGGCTGGTCGGATATCCGCTTTACCCGATCCGGCGGGCGGCGTCATCGTGCGCTGCCGTGAGGAGAGGCAGGATAGTGCGCCACGGATGCGCGTACGCCGGCGTAGAAACGAGACATGCCCGGCACAGGGGCCGGGCATGTCCATCCTGACGGCGCGGCGCGGGCCGGGCGGTCGCTAGTCGAGGGCCGCCCGAAGCGGCCGAACCGTTAGGCGGTGCGTCAGTTGGTGGTCGCACCCGTGCTGGTCGCCTCGGCGCGGGTCTGCTCCAGCGTCTTGAATTCCGGAGCCGCGTTCAGCTCCTCCTTGGTGAGCGAGACCACGATCTTCTGACCATTATCGGTCGGAGTCGCGGTCAGCGAATCGAAGGACACCGCGACCGGCTTGGCGCCGATGCCGAGGAAGCCGCCGACATCGATCACGGCGGCAACGATGCTGCCGTCGCGCTCGACGATCAGGTCGCTGATCGAGCCGAGCTTCTCGTCATTGGCGGTGACGACCTCGCTGCCGGTCAGGTCCGAACCGAGCCATTGACCCGAGCTCTGCGCGTTGACGAATTTCGGCGCGGCCGGCGCGGCGGTTGCAGCGCTGTCCGCCGGAACGGCGGGCGTGGCGCTCGGGGCGGTGGTGGCCGGCATCTCCGAGGCCGGGGCCTGCGGGCTGGCGGCATCGGGCTGCACCGACGTGGCGGCCGGCGGCGTGGTGGCGTCAGGCGTCGGGCTCTGGCCAAAGGCGACCGCCGGGGCGAGCGCCAGGGCAGCGGCGGCAGTGAAAGTCGCGAGCTTGCTGGTCATCGTTTTCTCCCGTCGTGTTTCATCAAATGCGTGTACATGATCGATCATTAGATCGTCTGCATGAGTAACGTACGGGAATAGGAGAGGTTCCGCATATTCTCAGAAGAGATACGGAGTGGTATATATTTAGGGTGTCTCAGTTGATGCGGCTGAGAACCGACGCGTCGGCCACGCAGACCGTCAGCTCTTCCGTCGACAGGCTGGATTTTGTAACCCCGATGGCCGAGAGGCAGCCCTTCGGCGTGCGGGTCGCGCGGCTGGGCGCGAGAGGTGCCGGGACGGCGCCATTGTCGACGACGGCGGAGGGTGCAGCCGGGGCTGCACGCTTGGGCAGATCGGTTTTGGGGAGCGTCGTGACCGGAGCGGCCGACGCGGCCTGCGGGCGCGGCGCGAAATTGAGGCGCGGGCCCTTGGCGGTGCGGTTGACCATCTGCGACTGCATCACCATGCCCGGCGATGCCGCGGCAGGCCCGAAAGCCTCGATGGCCACCGGCTGGGGCGTCAAGCGGGTCATCGAGCCCGTCGCCAGCGCACCGGCGGTGACCGGAACCATCAACGCGACGCCCGTCGTCGCGCCGATGAGATAGGCGGAGCCCTTGAAGATGCTGTCGATGCCCGTCATCACGCGTCCCCTGTCCGGCGCAGACCCGCAGGCATAGGGTCACCGACACGGCGAGTGCGCAGCGCACCCTGCCGCCGGAACGCTTCCGCGGGCATATGTTGCAGTGGAAAACGACTGACGACCTTGGTCGTCATCATCACAGGGTTAATGCACGGATAAGGAATCGGGTTCCCGGCTGGAATCACGATTTCGCGCGCGAACTCCGCGACGGCAGCGTCAGCGCTCGGCGGTGAGGTGGAATTCCGGGACGCTGACGTGGCAGGTGAGCCCGGCGGGTGCGAAGTCGAGCTCCACCTTGCCATCAAGGGCGCGGGCGAGGTTGCGCTCGATCACCAGAGAGCCGAAACCGCGTGCGGCAGGCTGCGAGACGGAAGGGCCGCCGGCTTCGCGCCACAACAGCTCGAAGCCGCCGCCGGCATCCGCCGGCTTGCGTGTCCAGGTGATGTCGATATGGCCGGTCGGCACGGAAAGCGCACCGTATTTGGCGGCATTGGTCGACAGCTCATGGATGGCGAGGCCGATATTCTGCGCCGCTTCCGGCTTCAGGAAGATGCTCGGCCCCTCAATGGTGAACTGGCTGTTCTCGCGATCCAGATGATGGCCGAGCTGCGAGCGCACCATGTCGTTCAGTGAGGCGCCGTACCAGCTTTCCTGCACCAGCAGGTCATGCGACTTCGACAGTGCCTGCAGCCGGGCGCTGAAAATCTCGACGAAACCGTCGATCGAGCCGGCATGGCGGGCGGTCTGGCGTGCCATGGCCTGGATGACGGCCAGGAGATTCTTCGAGCGGTGGGTGAGCTCGCGCATGAGCAGCCGCAGATGCTGCTCATTCTCCTTGCGCTCGGTCACATCCACCACCGCACCGGTCAGGCCGACGGTCGTGCCGGACAGGTCGCGCAGGGGGTCGATGTGGATGTCATACCAGCATTTGCGCCCGCTTTCCTCGATCTCGGTCTCGCCCTTGCGCGACGCCGTGGCGGCAAGCGACTCGCGCTTCAGCAGCATCAGAGCGTGGGCCTGGCTTTCGCCGAGCAGGTCGGCGTCGGTCGAGCCGAGGACTTTTTCCACCGGAAAGCCGAACAGCGGCTTGCTGACGGAGGTGTAGCGCAACTCCGGATCCTGGGTGAAGATCGCGACATTGGAACCGCGCAGCGCCATCTCATAGCGTTGCAGCGCCGTGGCGAGTTCGAGCGTGAGGCGCCGCTGCTCGCTGACCGCCTGGCGCGGCATCGGCATGTCCAGCAGCGCGCCGAAGTTCGACCACAGCGCAACGGCACCCACGACGTTGAGCAGGCTGATGGTCGCCCGGACGGCGGTTGGCAGAAGCCACGATTCGCCGCTGGTGTCGAACAGCACGAGCAGCGAAAGAATGCCGTACATCAGCACCAGCGTCGCCAGGAGCAGACCCAGGAGACGCGTACGGGTGGAGAGGTTGCGGCGCAGGTGCAGCAGGCGCACAAGCCCCACGAAGATCGCCAGCGACGACAGGACCGTTATCCATCGTGCCGCGTCGTCGACGAAATCGATACTAAGCAGGGGCATTTACTGGCTCAGGCGGTCGCCCGCTGCTCCCGCGGACGGGCGCGCCGCTCGAAGAACAGCGCCTGGCTGATCACGGCGGCGACCGTCGAGGGCTGGAACGGCTTGGCGATCAGGAAGGCCGGCTCGGGACGGATGCCGGTGAGGAAGCGCTCGGGATAGGCGGTGATGAAGATCACCGGCACTTCCGTCTTCTCGATCAGCTCGTTTACCGCGTCGAGGCCCGACGAGCCGTCGGCGAGCTGGATGTCGGCAAGGATGAGGCCCGGTGCCTTGCGGCGCGCCAGATCCACCGCTTCCGTATGGGTGCGGGCGATGCCGGTGACCCGATGGCCCAGACCTTCGACAAGCCCTTCGAGGTCAAGGGCGATGAAGGGCTCGTCCTCGATGATGAGAACGTCGGTGGCGATCTCCGCCGCCAGTTCGCGCCCGGCATCCTCGACGAGGTTGCGCAAGGTGGGCACGTCGATGGACAGGATGCCGGCGGCTTCTTCCTCGCTGAACCCTTCCAGCGAGACCAGCAGGAACGCCTGGCGCACCACCGGCGTTATGTGCCCGAGGCGCCGCTCGCCCTGCAGCGGGGCGGGAGCGGCATCGACCTGGGCGTTCAGTGTCACGGAATCCCACAGGCGCGTGAGCAGCGTGTAGAGGGCTACGCGCGGGTCGATCGTGCGGTCGAGCGTCGAGGGGTCGGCAATGAGCGTCTCGAGCATAAAGGTAACATAGGCGTCGCCCGCTGATTGGCTGCCACTCAGAGCGCGCGCATAGCGGCGCAGAAAGGGCAGGTGCTGCGCGACAAGTTGAGAAGTGCTCACTCGCGTCTCCCCGAAGCTGCAATTGTGAAGCGGCTGATAACGCATCATGACGCGTTGGGTTCCCCGCTGCGCGAATTATTTATCGAGAATCGCATCCGGGCCGGAACCGTTTGCCAATTGGCTCGTTGTGACAGCGTATGACGCGACGGAGCCGTCCTCCTCTCGATCAGCCCGGGGGCTCAATGTCGGGAAAGAAACTTATGAATGACGATCAGTCCGAGGGGTCGCCCGCCATGGCGAGCGCTCTCTCTCCTCAGCTCGATGGCGGCAAGGGAACTGCCCTCGGCAGCGATATCCAGTCCAAGATCGGCCAGCATCTGCGCGCCATGTATGACGACGTGGTTCGGCAGGGCGTGCCCGATCGGTTCATGGATCTTCTGACGAAGCTCGACAAGGCGGACGAAACATCCGGCGACGGCGGGGGGCGCCAGTGAGCAGGTTCGACCCGACGCTGCGCGACGAGATCATCGCCTCCATTCCCAATCTGCGGGCCTTCGCCATCTCGCTTTCGGGAAGCGTCGACCGTGCAGACGACCTGGTGCAGGAGACGCTGCTTCGCGCCTTCGCAAACATTTCCAGCTTCCGGCCCGGCACCAACCTGCCGGCCTGGCTCTTCACCATCCTGCGCAACCTCTTCCGGTCCGAATATCGCAAGCGCCGGCGCGAGGTGCCCGATTCCGACGGTGCGTTCGCCGCGACGCTGACCAGCAATCCCGACCAGAACACGCATCTGGACTTCGAGGATTTCCGCGTGGCGCTCGACCAGCTGCCCTCGGATCAGCGCGAAGCACTGGTGCTCGTGGGTGCCTCGGGCTTCTCCTATGAAGAGGCGGCGGATATCTGCCAATGCGCCGTCGGCACCATCAAGAGCCGGGTGAACCGGGCGCGCAAGCGGCTCGGCGAAATACTCGCCCTCGACGATGTCGACGATTTCGGCCCGGACAAGACGACCCGTGCCGTGCTCGCGGCCGAGCGCGCCTGAGCGACGCCCAGGCGCCGGACGGCTTCTGCGTCACGTTCTTCCCGCTTTCCTGACAGCTCCATCGACCTGCCTCGTTGCGCTGCGCAAATGAGAACGCCCCCGGTTTGTCCGGGGGCGTCTTTCTGTCTGCCGTCGGTCTGGAGAAGGCGCCCGGTCAGGGCGCCCGACCCCGGCGCATGAAGCCGAACACGGCGGAAACCAGGAACAGAATGATGGCGACAAAAAAGATGATCTTGGCGATCTCGATGGCGGTTCCGGCGATGCCGCCGAACCCGAGAACGGCCGCGATCAGAGCGACCACGAGAAAGGTAAGTGCCCAACCCAGCATGTAAGCCTCCACATCGCGTTGCGGCGTGCGCCGCGTCGCCATGTAAACCCTCGAAACCGATCGGGTTCCCCACAGCCGCGCAGGCGGTGGCACGCCGTGATGCGCCTTGTTCGCCAACCCAAGGCGCCTATGCTGCCGCATCGTTCAAGTATCCGACAGGGAATGACATGAGCATCAAAGAGCGGGTGAAATCGATACTTCCTCTTGGACTCATGCAGACGGCAAAAAGCGTGCGAAACAGACTTCTGGAGCGCGCCACCGTCGGCGATTTCCTCTTCGATGATAAAACGAAGGTGGGGGCCGATATAGCTTCAAAGTACAATTATGAAGGTAATATTATCGGGTTCTTTGCCGACAACGCCATAGGCGTTGTTCATAAATGGCATCATTATATACCGATATATGATCGGTATTTTTCCAACTTTCGCGGAAAGAATGTACGATTTCTAGAGATAGGCGTCAGCAAGGGCGGGAGCCTGCAGATGTGGCGCAAGTATTTCGGACCTGCCGCCGTCATCTATGGAATCGACATCGATCCTGCCTGCCGGATCTATGACGGCGTCGCCGGCAACGTCCGGATCGGGTCTCAGGATGATGCGGCGTTTCTGAAATCGGTCATCGATGAGATGGGCGGCATCGACATCGTCCTGGACGATGGCAGCCATCACATGAAGCACATACCGGTTTCGCTGGAAGTGCTGTTTGGCAGGTTGAGCGACGGTGGTCTCTATATGATCGAAGATCTGCATTCCGCCTATTGGCGCTCCTATGGCGGCGGATACCGGAGCCGGCGGAACTTTTTCAACTATCTGAGAGATCTGATGGACGACATGCATCATTGGTATCACGGGCGGGCCGCGGTGCATCCGCTGGTTTCGACGACATGCACCGGAATGCACATCCACGATTCGATCGTCATTCTGGAAAAGGGCCGTGTCTACCGGCCCACCCATTCGGTCATCGGCGGCTAGATCCGCTCGGTCAGGCCGGGGGCAACCGCCCGCGCCTCGGTGAGCAGCGCCGTGACGATCGGCGTCATCGGCTCGCGATCGAGCACGACGAGGCCCATCTGGTGCAGCACTTCCGGTCCCTCGATGGGGATGGAGCGGATGCTGGCGGGAAAGGCGAAGACATCGGCCAGCGTGTTCGCAACGACGCTCGCCCATTTGCCGGTGCGCACATGCGAGAGCAGCGCGATGGTCGAATTGGCTTCCAGCATCGGCGTCACCGTGTGGCCGGCCTCGGCGAGCTGCTTGTCGACGATGCGGCGGTTCTGCATGTCGGGGGTCAGCAGGCACAGCGGCACGCGGCCGATTTCCTCCCACGTCACCTTGGCGCGGTCCCCGAGCGGGGAATCGACCGAAGTAAGGAAGCGATACCCTTCCTTGTAGAGCGGCACGGACTTCAACCGGCCCAACGGGTCGTTGTCGAGATAGGTGATGCCGGCGTCGGCCTCCAGATTCTCGATCAGCCGCAGTACCTCGTTGGAGGAAGCGGAAATGAGCGTGAAGCGCACATCGGCATGCTTCTCGCGGAACGGGGTGGTGAGTTCCGACAGCATCGGCATGGCGGTGGGGATGGCGGCGATGCGCAGATGGCCGGAAAGGCCCTTGCGCATGCCGGCGATCTCCTGACGCATGGCGCGCACATCGCCGATCACCCGTCGGGCCCATTGCAGTGCGCGCTCGCCCTCGGGCGTGAAGCCGATGAAGCGCGAGCCGCGCTCGACGAGCCGCACGCCGAGCTGTTCCTCAAGCTGCTTGAGGCCGGCCGACAGGGTGGGCTGGGTGACGCCGCAGGATTCGGCGGCGCGGCCGAAATGGCGCTCCTTGGCAAGGGCGAGCAGGAGTTCGAAACGGTCGATCACGCGGGACGCTTCCTGAATCGGAACGATAGAAACATTCTATCAAACTATCAGCAAAGCCTGTCCTTGCGAATTGGACGGATTAAAGACCAGCGCGTTATTCCGCCGCGCCACGCAGCGGCGGCGTCGAGAGGGGCGGCGTCGGCAGTAGCTCCGGCAGCGCCATATCGCGCGCCGGGCCGTCCGCCTCGAATTCGAGCTGCTCGATGCGCTCGCCGCGCCGGGCGATCTTGTCGGCGGAGGTCAGCGCCTGCGCGACATCCTCGTTCACCTGCCCGAAATGCTTCTGCAAGGCGCCGACCCGGTCGCGCAGGCGGATGACGTCGGCAACCAGCTTGCCGCATTCGGCGCGGATGAGGTCGGCCTGCTCGCGCATGCGCGCATCCTTGCAGATGGCCTGCACCACCTGCACGGCGAGCATCAGCAGCGAGGGCGAGACGAGGATGACCCGGGCGCGGAAGGCCTGCTGGATGATGTCGTCGAAATGCTCGTGCAGCTCGCCATAGACGGATTCGGATGGCACGAACATCAGCGCCACATCCTGCGTCTCGCCGCTGACGAGATAGCGCTCGGCGATGTCCTTGACGTGCCTGCCGACATCCGCCTTCAGCCGCGCCTCGGCGGGCTTGCGGGCCTCCGGCGTCTGCGCCTCGCGGAAGGCGGTGATCGCCTCCAGGGGAAACTTGGAATCGACCAGCAGCGGGCGCTTGTCGCCGGGCAGGTAGATCGCGCAGTCGGCGCGCCGGCCATTGGACAGCGTGTACTGGAAGGCGAAGCTGTCGCGCGGCAGGCCGTCGGCGACGATGGCCTGCAGCCGCCCTTCGCCGAAGGCGCCGCGCGCCTGCTTGTTCGACAGCGTCTCGCGCAGGCTCATCACCTGGCCTGAGAGCTCGCCGAGGCTCGCCCGCGCCTGGTCGACAAGGGCGAGGCGCTCATTGAGCTTGGTGAGGTTCTCGTGCGTCGCCTCGGCGGAGCGGGCGAGGCTCTCGCCCATGCGGTGCGAGGAGGCGTCGAGCCGCTCGGCCACCGCGCGGGCGAGATCGCCCTGCCGCTGTGCCAGAACCTCCGCCATGGACTGCACCCGGCCGATGGTTTCCGCCTGGGTGCGGGCGAGGTCGGCGAGGCGCTCCTCCAGTTCGTCGGCGCGGCGCGCCTGCTCGTCCGCCTCGACGGCGTTCTGCCGGGCCGAGCGGGAGACCGCGCGCAGCACCGCGACCAGCAGGAGGAAGGCGAGCACGCCCGCGCCGGCGAGCGCTTGCGCCAGCGTCACGGGCTGCGAGCCGACCGCGAACAGAACCTGATCCATCGGGCCGTTCTAGCAGATTCGACGGCGGGTGCGAACGTAGAGTGAACATCGCTTGGAAAGCGGGGAATCGCGGCGTTGACGGAAACCGGCGCGGCGCTTATCTGGACGCCCATGTCGATACGCCCGCTCGTAATTCTCCCCGATACCCGCCTGCGCCAGCTCTCCGATCCCGTCGTGCGCGTGGATGCGCGCGTGCGCGCGATCGTCGAGGACATGTTCGAGACCATGTATGACGCCCCCGGCATCGGGCTGGCGGCGATCCAGGTCGGCGTGCCCGAGCGCATCGTCACCGTCGATGTCGGCCCGCGCGAGGCGCAGGCCGAGGGCCGGGACGAGGAAGAGGCGGCCCGCGAGAAGCACCCGATCGCGCTGATCAACCCGGAGATCATCGCGTCTTCCGAGGAGATGTCGGTCTATTCCGAGGGCTGCCTGTCGATCCCGGAATATTACGCCGATGTCGAGCGCCCGGCGAGCGTGCGGGTCCGCTACATGGACCTCAACGGCGAGACGCAGGAGATCGACGCCGACGGCCTGCTGGCCACCTGCGTGCAGCACGAGATCGACCATCTCAACGGCGTGCTGTTCATCGACCACATCTCCAAGCTCAAGCGCGACCGGGTGATCACCAAGTTCACCAAGCTGGCAAGGAAGGAGCGCGACGGCGTCTGACGCCTGCCGCGCGGCCGCCTGCTGCGTTTTCTGCCGTTCTCCAGACCCTGCGGGAGTGCCGATGCGCATCGTCTTCATGGGTACGCCCGATTTCGCCGTGCCGACGCTGGTCGAGATTGTCGGCGCCGGCCACGAGGTCGTCGCGGCCTACTCGCGGGCCCCGGCCCCGGCGGGACGGCGCGGGCTCGACCTCGTGCCCTCGCCCGTGCACCGGGCCGCCGAGCGGCTCGGCATTCCGGTACTCACCCCCGCAACGCTGCGCGATGCCGAGGCCGCCGACACCTTCGCCGGCCATGCGGCGGATGCCGCCGTGGTGGTCGCCTATGGCCGCATCCTGCCGCAGAATATTCTCGATCTGCCGGCGCTGGGCTGCCTCAACCTGCACGCCTCGCTGCTGCCACGCTGGCGCGGCGCGGCGCCGATCCAGCGTGCCATCATGGCCGGCGATGCCGAGACCGGCGTCGCGGTGATGAAGATGGAGGCCGGGCTCGATACCGGGCCGGTGGGGCTGGTGGAGCGCGTCGCCATCGCGCCTGACATGACGGCGGGCGAACTGCACGACCGGCTGATGATCGTCGGCGGCGACCTCATGGGCCGGGCGCTGGCCGCGCTGGAGCGCGGCGGGCTGACCTTCACGCCGCAGCCCGAGATCGGCGTCACCTACGCCGCCAAGATCGACAAGAGCGAGACCCGCATCGACTGGTCGGCGCCCGCCAAGGCGGTGCACGACCATATTCGCGGCCTGTCGCCCTTTCCCGGCGCGTGGTTCGATCTTGCCGGCACGCGGGTGAAGGTGCTGCGCTCGACGCTTGTCTCGGGTGTCGGCGCGCCCGGCGCGGTGCTGGATGGCGCGCTCACCATCGCCTGTGGCGACGGGGCCGTGAGGCTTGTCGAAGTGCAGAAGGCCGGCAGCCGGGCCATGGCGGCGGACGAATTCTTGCGCGGCAGCGAGCTTGCCGCAGGTATGGTGCTGACATGACGGATATTCGCGCGCTCACCCCCGACGATCAGGAGCGCTGGCTGCCGCTCTGGCAGGGCTATCTCACCTTCTATGAGGCCACGCTTCCCGCCGCGGTGACGGCGATGACATGGCAGCGCCTGATCGACCCGGCCGAACCGGTGCACGGCGCGCTGGCCTTCGACGAGAGCGGGCGCGCCGTGGGCCTTGTGCAGTGGATCTTCCACCGCTCGACCTGGAGCGAGGGCAGCGTGTGCTACCTCAACGACCTGTTCGTCGACCCCACCCTGCGCGGCAAGGGCACCGGCCGGGCGCTGATCGCCCATGTCCACGCGGACGCGTTGGCGAATGGCGCGTCCAAGGTCTACTGGCTGACCCACGAGACCAACCAGACCGCGCAGAAGCTCTATAACGCGGTGGCCGAGCGCACCGGTTTCATCCAGTACCGCCAGCTGCTGGCGCCCTGAGGCCTCCCAGCGCGCGGCGGTTCGGGATCGCCGCCGCGCTCCCGTAGAGGCCGGGTTTGGCCCGGTCCTCCGCATCTTTGCGTCGACGGAAGTCGTGGATCCCCGGGTCAGGCCCGGGGATGACGATGGGCCGGAGGCGGCCGCCTGCTCACTTGCCCGGCTGGGCGACGACCCGCAGATACGGCTTCAGCGTCTTCCAGCCTTGCGGAAACTTCTCCTTCGCCGCCTCGTCGCTGACCGAGGGAACGATGATGACGTCGTCGCCGTCCTTCCAGTTGGCGGGCGTGGCCACCGAATGCCGGGCGGTGAGCTGCAGCGAGTCGATCACCCGCAATATCTCGTCGAAATTGCGCCCGGCGCTGGCGGGATAGGTGAGCGAGAGCTTCAGCTTCTTGTCCGGCCCGACGACGAAGACCGAGCGCACCGTCATGGTGTCGGAGGCGTTGGGGTGGATCATGTCGTAGAGGCCGGAAACCGTGCGGTCCGGGTCGGCGATCAGCGGGAAGTTGGGGGCGTAGCCCTGCGTCTCCGCAATGTCGTCGGCCCATTTCGCGTGGGCGTCGAGCGGGTCCACCGACAGGCCGATCACCTTGACGTTGCGGCGGTCGAATTCCGGCTTCAGCCGCGCGACCTGTCCGAGCTCGGTGGTGCAGACCGGGGTGAAATTCTTCGGGTGCGAAAACAGCACGCCCCAGGAATCGCCCAGCCACTCATGGAAGCGGATCGGGCCTTCGGTGGTCTCGGCGGTAAAATCGGGAACGATGTCCCCCAGGCGAATGGTCATGGCGGGCTCCACACGGGCAAAAAACCTACTAGTTTTATAGCATAATGCCCCGCGTCGCGCTTAGGAAGCGCCATCCCGACAAATTCCGTGGAACCGACTCGACACGCATACGTTACCTCACGGGCACCTGCTCGCTGCGGCAAACGCCGCCGCGCGGAATGCCTGTGAATTCGGGAAATGCCGTCGCGATCTGGGGGTCAGGTCCGGCAAGGTCAAATCTGGAGAGGGATCATGCTCAAGATCGTTGTGCTTTCGCTCGCTACGCTCAGCATCGCGGCCTGCACCACCACGGAACGCCGGGCGACCGGCGGCGCGCTCATCGGCGGCGGCGCCGGCGCGGTTATTGGCGGCATCGCCGGTGGTGGCACGGGCGCGGCGATCGGTGCCGGTGTCGGTGCGGGCACGGGTGCGCTCATCGGCGCGGCTACCTCGCCGGGCGACTGCTACGCCTATGACCGCTATGGCCGCCGCGTGGCGGTGCGCTGCTGACAACGCCGGTTTCCCACGACCAGACACGTTCGGAGCGGCCCCTTGCGGGGCCGTTTCCATGTGTGGGCCACCCTATTGGCTGGCCCACAGCACGCGGGCGATCCAGGCGATCTCGCCATCCTGCAGCAGCCGGTCGGGATGATCAGGGTTGAGCGAGCGCAGTTCCACCGTGCGGTTGGTCTGCCGCTTCAGTTCCTTGGCCAGCACTTCCCCCTCGCGCGTTTTCACCACCACCCGGTCGCCCCGCCTTATGGGCGCGCCCGGCGAGACCACGACGACATCGCCGTCGCGGTACAGGGGCAGCATGGAATCCCCGGAAATCTCCAGCGCATAGGCGTGCTCGTCGCCGACATTGGGGAAGGCGATCTCGTCCCACGCGCCGCCGACGGGAAAGCCCGCATCGTCGAAATAGCCGCCCCCGCCCGCCTGCGCGAAGCCGATGAGCGGGATGGCGCGCCGCTTGCCCGAGCCGTCGATCAGCGCCATGAAGTCGTCGAGGCTGGTATCGGTGGCGGCGAGTATCTTGGCGATGCTCTCGGTGGAGGGCCAGCGCGGCCGCCCGTCCGAGGCCTCGCGCTTGGAGCGGTTGAAGCTCGTGGCGTCTAGCCCCGCACGCCGCGCCAGCCCCGACACGCTGAGGCCAAGGCGTTCGGCAAGGCCATCCACGGCACGCCAGATCTGCGCATGGGTCAGCATGATTCGGGTCCGGAATTTTATCTGCAGCGTAGGAATTATACCCTATTTTCGCCTGCGTCCACGGGCTTTTCAACCTCGCGCCGCCGCATTCGGCCCGGCGCTGGACAGGGCAGGCGCGCTGCCTAGGATGGCCGCCCTTCGGAGGAGCGGGCCATGGCGCAAAGCGATGTGGGGAATGCGGATGCCAGCGACGCGGCCGGCGACGCCGGGGCGGTGCTGAGCAGCGCCGCGCGTCACGCCATCGCCTACCGCACCGCGCCGCAGGAGAGCCAGTGCGCCCAGGCGAGCTACGCGCAATCCGTCGCCTCCTTCGACGACCCGCTGCCGGAGCAGGGCGAACCGGCGGAGCAGGTGCTGGACGAGCTGGTGCGCCGCGCCGTGCCGGGCCTGCATGCCAGCACCGGGCCGCGCTTCTTCGGCTGGGTCATCGGCAATTCCCACCCCGTCGGCGTCGCCGCCGACTGGCTGACCTCCGCCTGGGGCCAGAACACCGCCAACCATGTCGCGGCCCCGGCCGCTGCCGCCGCCGAGACCGTGGCCGCGCGCTGGCTGCTGGAGGTGCTGCGCCTGCCCGCCGCGTGCTCGCTCGGCTTCGTCACCGGCGCCACCATGGCGAGCTTTGTCGGCCTTGCCGCCGCGCGCGGCGAGGTGCTGCGCCGGGCGGGCTGGGATGTGGAAGCGCAGGGCCTGTTCGGTGCCCCGCCGGTGCGGGTGCTGATCGGCGCGGAGGCGCATGCCAGTGTGTTCTCCGCGCTGCATTATCTCGGCTTCGGCAAGGCCAGCCTGCTGCGCGTGCCCGCCGACCCGCAGGGCGTCATGGATGTCGACGCCTTCGAGACGATTCTGGCGCGCGACGTGCCCGAGGGCGCGCCGCTGATCGTGGTGACGCAGGCCGGGCATATCCACACCGGCGCTGTCGATGCGCATGAGCGGATCGTGCCGTTGGCCCAGGCGCGCGGCGGCTGGGTGCATGTGGACGGCGCCTTCGGCCTGTGGGCACGCGCCTGCCCCGCCCGCGCGCACCTCGCGCAGGGGCTGGAGGCCGCCGATTCCTGGGCGACGGACGGGCACAAATGGCTGCAGACGCCGTTCGATTGCGGCTACGTGATCGTGCGCGATGCCGAGGCGCATCGCCGGGCGATGACCATCGCCGCCAGCTACCTGCCGGCGGTGAGCGAGCATGAGCGCGACCCCTCGCATTACGTGCCGGAGCTTTCGCGGCGCGCCCGGGGCTTCGCCACCTGGGCGCTGCTGCGTCATTTCGGCCGCAACGGCATCGCCGCCATGGTGGAGCGCCACTGCGCGCAGGCGCGGCTGCTGGCGGCGCTGCTCGCGGCCGAGCCGGGTATCGCCGTGCTGAACGAGGTGGTGCTGAACCAGGTGGCGGTGCGCTTCGGCACCGATGCGGACGAGGCGGTGGGCGATGCCCTCACCCTTGCCGCCATCGCCGCCCTGCAGCAGGAAGGCACCTGCTTCGCCGGCAGTGCGAAATGGCGGGGGCGGTGGATCCTGCGGCTCTCGATCATCGGTGCGTCGACCACGGAGGACGACATCCGCCTGTCCGCGCAGGCGATCGTGCGGGCCTGGCGACGCGTTGCCAGCGGCAGCGCCACCGGATAGGACGGGCTTTCATCGGAACCAGGGGGCGAGACATGCCGCACGCGCAGACCACCCTCATCTACAAGATCGCGCCGCGCGCACTGTGGCAGGCGGCGGAGGCCGCCGGGCAATTCGACGGCGCGCCGGTCGATGTGGCGGACGGGTTCATCCATTTCTCCACCGCCGGGCAGGTCGCCGAGACGGCCGCCAAGCATTTTGCCGGGCAGGACGACCTCTTGCTGGTGGCGGTGAAGACCGATCTTCTCGATCCGGCGGCGCTGCGCTGGGAGCCCTCGCGCGGTGGCGACCTGTTCCCCCATCTCTACGGCGCGCTGGTCCTGGATGCGGTGGCGAGCGTGCGCGAACTGCCGCTGGGCCCGCAGGGCCGCCATGTGTTCCCGGCGCTGGAAGGATGACGCGCGTGAGTTCTCTGCTCGACCTTGCCTTGCCCTTCGCCCGGCTGCTGGACCCGGAGACCGCGCACAGTCTGTCCATCCGCGGGCTGTCCTGCCTGCCGCCCCGGCCCGCCCCGGTGGACGATCCGCGTCTTGCGGTGACGGCTTTCGGCCTCGCCTTTCCCAACCCGGTGGGGCTGGCGGCCGGCTTCGACAAGGAAGCAGAAGTGCCGGACGCGATGCTCGGCGCCGGCTTCGGTTTTGCCGAGGTCGGCACGATCACGCCGCGCCCGCAGCCGGGCAATCCGCGCCCGCGCAATTTCCGCCTCACCGAGGACCGGGCGGTGATCAACCGCTATGGCTTCAACAGCGGTGGCCACGCGCCCGCCGCCGCGCGCCTCGCCGCGCGCCAGGGGCGCCGGGCGCGGGGCATCATCGGGGTGAATGTGGGGGCCAACAAGGATTCCACCGACCGCGCCGCCGATTATGTCTCTGGCATCCGCGCCTTTGCCGGGCTGGCGAGCTATTTCACCGCCAATGTCTCCTCGCCCAACACGCCGGGCCTGCGCGACCTGCAGGAGGAGAGCGCGCTCGACGCGCTTCTGGCGCGGGTGATGGAAGCGCGCGACGCGACGGCGCCCGGCGTGCCGCTGCTGCTGAAGATCGCCCCCGATCTGGCGCTGCCGCATCTCGACGGCATCGTCGCGGTGGCGCGCCGGCGCCGCATTGACGGGCTCATCGTTTCCAACACCACGATCTCCCGGCCGCCGGGCCTGCGCTCGCCGCACAAAGCCGAGACCGGCGGGCTTTCCGGCCGGCCGGTCTTCGCCCTCTCCACCCGCATGCTGGCGGAAGCCTATGTGCGGGTGGACGGGGCCTTCCCGCTCATCGGCGTCGGCGGCATCGACAGCGCTGCCACGGCGCTTGCCAAGATCGAGGCCGGGGCGAGCCTGATCCAGCTCTATTCCGGGCTGGTTTATGAAGGGCTGGGGCTGGTGGAGCGGATCAAGGAGGGGCTGCTGGCGCAGCTCACGCGCGAGAACGCCACGCTCCCCGCGTTGACCGGGCGGCGGGCGGGCGCGCTGGTGGCGACGCCGTTCCCCATCTAGCCGAAGGTCGCCCGCTCCAGCGCCGGCAGGCGCAGGGCCAGGAAGATGCCGCGCCCGGCGATGAAGGCGAGATAGGCCAGCCACAGGCCGGTATTGCCGAGCGGCAGAGTCAGCCACCAGGCGAGGAAAAACAGCGCCACCGCCGGGATCATCATGTTGCGCATGTCGCGCGCCCAGGTGGAGCCGGCATAGATGCCGTCATAGGCGAAGGCGGCGACGCCGAGCAGCGGGGTGAGCGCCGCCAGCGGCAGGAACTGCCGGCCGACCTCGCGCACGGCGGCATTGGCGGAGAGCAGGTCGATCAACGGCCCGCCGCCAACCAGCAGCAGCGCGGTGGCCGGCGCGGCAAAGCCGAAGCCCCAGAACAACACGAGGCGGACGGCGCGGCGAAACCCCGCCCGGTCCCTTGCCCCCACGCTCTGGCCGCAGATCTGCTCGGCGGCGGTGGAGAAGCCGTCGAGGAAGAACGCCGACACCATGATGATGTTGTAGAGCACGGCATTGGCGGCCAGCGTCACGTCGTCATGCCGGGCGCCCTGCGCGGTGAAGAACAGCAGCACGCTCATGATCAGCGCGGTGCGGAGCATGATGTCCCGGTTCACCGCCACCGTCTCGATCAGCCGCGCGCGGTCCAGCACGGTGCGCCACGGCACCCGCCAGTCGCGCCCGATCAGCCGGCCGGCGGCGATGAGCCCGAACAGCGTGCCGACCATTTCCGCCAGCACATTGGCGGCGGCGGCGCCGGCAATGCCGAAATCCCACCACAGCACCAACAGCACCGTGGCCACCGCGTTCACGATGGCGATGAGGATCTGCAGGCCGAGGCCGATATCGGTGCGGGCGATGCCGACCAGCCAGCCGAGCACGGCGAAATTGCCGATGGCGAAGGGGGCCGAGAGGATGCGCACGGAGAAATAGACCATGGCCGCCGCGTGCACGCCCTCGCTGGCGCCCATGCCCAGAAAGGCGATGTCGGCGATAGGCCCGTGCAGCAGGATGAGGGCGAGCCCGATGACGGCTGCGATCAGCAAGGCCCGGATCAGTACCGCGCGCAGCTCCACGCTCTCGCCGCGCCCCAGCGCCTGCGCGGTGAGACCCGCCGTGCCCATGCGGAGCGAGCCGAAGATCCAGAAGGCGAAATCGAACAGCAGCGCGCCCACCGCCACGGCGCCGAGCAGCACCGCATCGCCCAGCCGGCCGATGGCGCCGGTGGCCACCAGCCCGAGCACCGGCGTCGTCATCTGCGCCAGCGTCGCCGGCAGCGCAATGGCGAGGAACCGCCGGGAGGTGACCTCCACCCGGCCGGCGGATGCCAGGCTCACGGTTTCAGCGGCCGCGATTGGCGATGCGCAGGATCAGCCAGAGCGGGATCACGATGACGGCGCCGAGGATGAAGTAGCGCCACAGCCGCTCGATCGCCTCGAAGCTGAAATTGAACAGGTGCCGCACCAGGCTTTCCAGGCTGGAGAGGATGTTCAGCGGGTCGAGGCCGAGCGCCGCGAGAATGACGCCGACCACGACCGACAGCAGCACGAGGCGCATGAGAACCCAGAAGGGCGAACCGCCCATCCAGCGGGCAAACTGATTATCGGCCATGACTCACGGTTCCTCGGCAGGCGAACGCTGCTTCCCTAGCACGGCGGTGGGCCGGCGGGGAGCGTGGCCTTCGTCGCCGATCATCCGCTCCAGCGTTTCCAGCCGGTCCGCCTCGCCGGGCGGCTTGTCCCAGCGCAGCCGGGCGATGCGGGGAAAGCGCATGGCGAGGCCGGAGCGGTGACGGGTGGAGCGGGCGAGCCCCTCGAACGCCACTTCCACAACCAGCCCCTCGGTCGGCGTGTGGGTGACCTCGCGCACCGGGCCGAAGCGGTTCACCGTGTGGCGGCGCACGAAGCGGTCGATCTCGATGAGCTCGGCATCGGTGAAGCCGAAATAGGCCTTGCCGACCGGCACCAGTTCCCCGGCCTCCGTCCACACCCCGAAGGTGTAGTCGGAATAATAGGAGGAGCGCTTACCGTGCCCGCGCTGGGCATACATCAGCACGGCATCGACGCTGTGCGGGTCGCGCTTCCATTTCCACCACGGCCCCTTGGGGCGGCCGGGAAGGTAGAAGCTGTCGGCGCGCTTCAGCATCACCCCTTCCACCGCCTCGGCATCGGCGCCCGCGCCGTGGGCGGCGGGGTCGGCGCGGGCGGCGGCCAGCGCCTCCCATGTCGGGAAGGGGACAAGGGGCGAGAGGTCGAGCCGCCCCTGCGCGGGATGGGCGGCGACCAGCGCCCCCAGCCGCGCCCGGCGGGCCTCGAAGGGCAGCTCGCGCAGGTCCTCGCCGGCCTCCACCAGCAGGTCATAGGCGCGGATATGGGCGGGGAACTCCATCACCAGCTTGGGCGTCACCGCCTTGCGGTTCAGCCGCTGCTGCAGCACATTGAAGGACTGCACGCGCCCCTCGCGCAGGATGAGCAGTTCGCCGTCCACCACGCCGTCAAAGGCCAGCGCTTCGCCAAGATCGGGGAAGGCGCCGGAAATATCCTCGCCGGTGCGGCTGTAGAGTCTCGTGACATGCTGCCCGTCCGGCCCGGCAGCGCGGGCCGCCTGCACGCGGATGCCGTCCCATTTCCATTCGGCGCGAAACGCCGCCGGGTCGAGCTTTTCGATATCCGCCTCTTCCAGCGGATGGGAGAGCATGACCGGGCGGAACGGGGCAGGGTCTTCGGTCTCCGGCTTTGGGCCGTGCCCCTCGGCCCAGGCGAACAGCGCCTCATACGGCGCCTCCAGCCCCGGCCAGATCAGCTCGATGGCGTCGGGCTGGTGTTCGCCCAGCGCGGCGACGGCCGTTTTGGCGAGGCGCGCCGAGACGCCGATGCGCAGGCTGCCGGTGATGAGCTTCAGCAGCGCCCAGCGCCCGGTCTCGTCCAGCCGGTCGAGCAGCGAGGTGAGCACCGCCGCCATTTCGGTACGGCCCATATGGGTGAACGTTTCGACGATCGCCGAAAGCGGCGGCGGCTCGGTGTCGTTCAGCCCGGGGGGCGTCGGCCACATCAGCGCGACGGTTTCCGAGAGATCGCCGACATAATCATAGGACAACGCGAACAGCACCGGGTCGGTGCGCTCGCCGATGAGCTGGCGGATGAGGCCCGGCTTGGCATTGCGGAACGACAGCGCCCCGGTGAGCGCCGCCAGCGCCCAGCCGCGCTCGGGGTCCGGCGTGTGGCGGAAATAATCGGCGATCAGCCGCACCTTGCCATTGCGGCGCGGCTCATAGGCGAGGCGGTCGAGCAAGGCGGCGAAGCGATTCACGGCGCCAGCTCCGGGTCGGAAGTGGGAGGCGTGGCGGCCGAGTCCCCGGCGGAAGCCGCGGCCGCAGAAACATCGGCGACGGTCGCTTCCGGCGCCGTGCCGCTCTCGCCCTCCTCCTCGCCATAGCCGACCATGTGCAGCGGCCGGGCGCGCAGGCCGGCGAGCCCGGCCCAATGCACCAGCGCATCCTCCTGGCCATGGGTGACCCACAACTCCTCGCAGCCGGTGGCGAGGATGGCGGCCTGCAATTCGTCCCAGTCCGCATGGTCTGAGATGATCAGCGGCAGCTCGACGCCGTTCTGGCGGGCACGGGCGCGGATGCGCATCCAGCCCGAGGCGAAGGCGGTGACGGGATCGGGAAAACGCCGCGACCACACATCGGCCAGCGCGCTGGGCGGGCACAGCACCACCGCGCCGGCGCGCTCGGCCGGGGTGGCGTCGCGGGCCGGGCGGGTTTTGCCGAGATCGATACCCTGCGTGCGGTAATAGGCGGTCAGCTTCTCCATGGCGCCATGGAGAAGGATCGGCTTGTCGTGCCCGGCGGCGCGCAGCAGCGCCATCACTCGCTGCGCCTTGCCCAGCGCATAGGCGCCGACCAGATGCGCCCGCTCGGGGAACAGTTCCAGCGAGGCGACGAGCTTGGCGATCTCGTCCGCCGCGGCGGGATGGCGGAACACCGGCAGGCCGAAGGTCGCCTCGGAAATGAAGACGTGGCAGGGCACCGGCACGAACGGCACGGCGGTGGGGTCGGCGCCGGGCTTGTAATCGCCCGAGGCGACGATGGTGCAGCCGCGCCATTCCAGCGCGATCTGGGCGCTGCCGAGAATATGCCCGGCGGGATGGAAGGTGACGCCGACGCCGTTCACCTCCAGCCGCTCGCCGTAATCCGCCGCCTGCGTGGTTTCGGCGAAATTCTCGCCGTAGCGGATGGCCATGATCTCCAGCGTCTGGCGTGTCGCCATGACCGCGCGGTGGCCGGAACGGGCATGGTCGGAATGGCCATGGGTGATCAGCGCCCGCGCCACCGGCCGCGTCGGGTCGATGAAGAAGTCGCCGGCCGGCGAATAAAGCCCCTGTGGGGTGGTGTGGAGAAGCTCTTCCGGGCGCATCGTGGAACCTATATAGGGCGCCCTTCAGCTTTTTCGCGAGATCCCCCCATGGCCTCCGGCCGGCTCATTCTTTCCTCCGGCGACCCCACGGTCGATCGCCGGATCGACTGGGCACGGGCGCTGATGGAAGAGGGCAAGGCGGGCGACGCGGCGGAGCTTCTCACCGAGGCGGTGGCCCGCGCCGGCCATTACGCGCCGGGCTGGTTCCTGCTGGGCGAGGCGCGCGAGGCGGCAGGCGATGCGGCCGGCGCGCGGGACGCCTTCGGGCAGGCGCTGTCGCTCGACCCCGCCGATACGCTGGGCGCCACGCTGCGCCTTGCCCGGCTGGAGGGCGAGGTGGCCGGCATGAGCGAGGCCTATGTGCGCGTGCTGTTCGACCAATATGCCGAGCGCTTCGACGCGGCGCTGGCGCGGCTCGACTATCGCGGGCCGGAGGTGATCGACGCGGCGCTGGCGGGCGCCTGCGCGCGCCTCGGCCGGTCCTATGCCTTCGCCCACGGGCTCGATCTCGGCTGCGGCACCGGGCTGGTCGGCGCCCGCCTCGTCCAGCGCATCGGCATGATGGAGGGGGTGGACCTCTCGCCCAACATGGTCGCGCAGGCGCGGCGGCGGAACATCTATGACGCGCTGGCGGCCGGCGAGATGGTCGCCTTTCTCCGTGACAGGCCGGCGCGCGAGGTCGACCTGGTCTTCGCCGGCGACGCCTTCTGCTATCTCGACGATCTCGGCCCCATCCTGCGGGAGAGCCACCGCGTGCTGGAGCCGGGCGGGGTGCTTGCCTTCACCACCGAGACGCATGACGGCGCCGACGTGCTGCTGCGCAACACGCTGCGCTTCGCCCATGCGCCGGATTATGTCCGCGATCGGCTGGTTGCGGCGGGACTGGCGCCGCTGGTGCTGGAGCCGGTCTCGGTGCGCCGGGAAAAGGACCAGCCGGTCGCCGGCCTCCTCGCCGTCGCGCTGCGCGAGGGGTGAGGGGGCTCGCAATTCGCCGGCGAGGCACTAGCTTCTCGCGGTGCCGATCATGGATGCGCCGCCCGACGATCTTCTGCCCGAGCCGTTCCAGAGCTGGTTTGCCGGCCGGGGCTGGGCGCCGCGTGCGCATCAGCTCGATCTGCTGGCCAAGGCGCGCGAGGGGCGCTCGACGCTGCTGGTCGCCCCGACCGGCGCCGGCAAGACGCTCGCCGGCTTCCTGCCGAGCCTCGTGGAACTCGCCGGCCGGCCGGCATCGCGCAACAGTGCCCGCCCGCCCGGCCTGCACACGCTCTACATCTCGCCGCTGAAGGCGCTCGCCGTCGATGTCGCGCGCAATCTGGAGCGGCCGGCGCAGGAGATGGGACTCCACATCCGCATCGAGACGCGGACCGGCGACACGCCGGCCTCGCGCCGCCAGCGCCAGCGGCGCGACCCGCCGGACATCTTGCTCACCACGCCCGAGCAGATCGCGCTGCTGCTGGCTTCCGACGATGCTGCGCACCTGTTCGGCGACCTTCGGCGCATCGTGCTGGACGAGCTCCACGCGCTGGCCGGCTCCAAGCGCGGCGACCTGCTGTCGCTCGGCCTCGCCCGCCTGCGCGCCATCGCCCCCGCCGCGCAGACGGTGGGGCTTTCGGCGACGGTGGCAGACCCCGACACGCTGCGCCGCTGGCTGGTGCCGCAGCGCGGAAATGGCGAAATGGGCGAACTGGTGGTGGCCGAGGCCGGCGCCGGGGCCGAGCTCTCCATGCTGGAAAGCGCCGCCCATGTGCCGTGGGCCGGGCACACGGCGCGCCATGCGCTGAAGGAGATCTACCGCCTCATCACCCAGCACACCACGACGCTGGTGTTCGTCAACACCCGCATGCAGGCCGAATTGCTGTTCCAGGAGCTGTGGCACGTCAACGACGCCAATTTGCCGATCGCGCTGCATCACGGCTCGCTCGACGTTTCGCAGCGCCGCCGGGTGGAGGCGGCCATGGGCGAGGGCAGGCTGAAGGCGGTGGTGTGCACCTCCTCGCTCGATCTCGGCATCGACTGGGGGGCGGTGGATCTGGTGGTGAATGTCGGCGCACCCAAGGGCTCCTCCCGCCTCATGCAGCGGATCGGCCGCGCCAATCACCGGCTGGACGAGCCCTCGCGCGCCGTGCTGGTGCCGGCGAACCGCTTCGAGGTGCTGGAATGCCGGGCGGCGCTGGAGGCGGTGCGGGCCGGGGCGCAGGACGGCGCGGTGATCCGCACCGGGGCGCTCGACGTGCTGGCGCAGCATGTGCTGGGCATGGCATGTTCCGGCCCGTTCGACGCGGCCGACCTCCACGCCGAGGTGGCCTCCGCCGAACCTTATGCGCAGCTTTCCCGCGCCGATTTCGACGATGTCGTGCAGTTCGTCGCCACTGGCGGCTACGCGTTGCGCGCCTATGAGCGCTTCGCCCGCATCAAGCAGATGAAAGACGGGCGCTGGCGCGTCACCAACCCGATGGTGGCGCAGCAATACCGGCTAAATGTCGGAACCATCGTCGAATCCTCCATGCTGAAGGTCCGCCTTGCCGGTGCCAAGGCGCGGTTCGGCGGCCGGGTGCTGGGCGAGGTGGAGGAGTATTTCGTCGAGACCATGAGCCCCGGCGACACCTTCGTCTTCGCCGGCGAGGTGCTGGAATACATCACCATCGTCGAGAACGAGGTCCGCGTCGCCCGCACCCATGCCACCGAGCCGAGGGTGCCCTCCTATGCCGGCGGCAAGTTCCCGCTTTCCACCTTCCTCGCCGCGCGGGTGCGGGCGCTGCTCTCCGAGCCGGCGCGCTGGGCGAGCCTGCCCGGCCAGGTGCAAGACTGGCTGGAGTTGCAGAAGCTGCGCTCGCGGCTGCCGGGGCGGGAGGATCTGCTGGTCGAGACCTTTCCGCGCGGCGGGCGGTATCATCTCGTCGCCTACCCCTTCGAGGGCCGGCTGGCGCACCAGACGCTCGGCATGCTGCTCACCCGACGGCTGGACCGCGCCGGGCTGCACCCGCTCGGCTTCATGGCCAATGATTATGCGCTGGTCATCTATGGGGTCAGCGACATGTCGCAGGCGATCACCCAGGGGCGGCTCTCCCTGGATGCGCTGTTCGACGCCGACATGCTGGGCGACGACCTGGAGGAGTGGCTCGCCGAATCGGCGCTGATGAAGCGCACCTTCCGCCAATGCGCGGTCATCGCCGGGCTGATCGAGCGGCGTTTCCCCGGCAAGGAGAAGAATTCCCGCCAGGTGACGATGTCCACCGATCTCGTCTATGACGTGCTGCGCCGGCACGAGCCGGACCATGTGCTGCTGCGCGCGGCGCGGGCGGATGCGGCCACGGGGCTGCTGGACATTCGCCGGCTCTCCGACATGCTCGTGCGGGTGAGCGGGCGAATCGATCACGTGCCGCTGACGCGCGTGTCGCCGCTGGCGGTGCCTGTCATGTTGGAGATCGGCCGCGAAATGGTGGCGGGCGGGGCCTCGGAGGCGCTGCTGGCCGAGGCCGAAGACGAATTGATCAAGGAGGCGATGCGTGCCGCCGATGCCGACGACGACCGCCGCCGCGAGCCTGGCCGATGAGCGGGCCCTTGAGGGTGAGTTCGCCCTGGCCGGCGCGCGCGTGGTGCTCGACCCGGCCGGCGCGCTCTGGTGGCCGTCGGAGCGGGCGCTGATCGTCGCCGACCTGCATCTGGAAAAGGGTTCCGCCTTCGCCGCGCGCGGCGTGCCTCTGCCGCCCTACGACACCCGCGCCACGCTCGCCCTGCTGGAGCGCATCGTCGCGCGCTGGATGCCGCGCACCCTCATCGCGCTGGGCGACAGCTTCCATGATCGCGGCGGCGCCGGCCGGTTGGGCACAGCCGAACGCGAGAGCCTCGCCGGCCTGGCGCGCGGGCGCGACATGGTGTGGATCGCCGGCAATCACGATCCCGAGCCGATGCCGGGGATTGGCGGCCTGCATGCCGGCGAACTTTCCATCGGCCCGCTGACCCTGCGCCACGAGCCGGCCGCCGGCAGCCCCGAGGGCGAGATTGCCGGGCATTTCCACCCGGTGGCGCGGCTGGTGCTGCGCGGGCGCAGCCTGCGCCGGCGCTGCTTCGCCACCGACGGGGCCCGCCTGGTGATGCCGGCGCTCGGCGCCTATGCGGGCGGGCTGAACATTCGCGATGCGGCGCTGGCGGGCCTGTTCGCCGGCAATTACGAGGCGCATGTGGTGGGCGCGGCGCGCACCTACCGCATCGCCCACCATGTCTGCCTGCCAGACCGTTAGCCTCGCCGCTAGGCTCAGCGCGAGGCGGTCTGCTGCGGTTCGCCGCCGGTGGCGCCGGCCATCGGGCCGTCATTGGCGTGGGCATCGGCGAGGAGCGGCGTCCAATGCTCCACCTCCCGGCGGGCTTCGGCCAGCGTGTAGGCGTCGAGCGAGGGCGTAATTTGATCGCGCCGCACGGCGGCCTCGCTGTCGCCGCGCGCGGCGGCAAGCGCAAACCAGCGCCAGGCCTCGACCGGGCTCGCCGGCATGCCGAGGCCACGGGCATACAGCACCGCGAGATTATACTGGCTGTCGCGCATGCCGCGTTCGGCGGCGCGGGTGAACCAGCGTGCGGCGCCGGCATAGTCCGACGGGCCGCCATCGCCGGAGGCGAGCATCACGCCGAGATTGTGCATGGAGGCGACATTGCCGGCATTGGCGGCGCGCTCATACAGCGCGCGGGCCTTGGCGAGATCGCGCGGCACGCCGTCCACGCCCTTCTCATAGAGCGCGCCCAGCCGATAGGCGGCGGGCACCGAGCCCCGGTCCACCGCGTAGGCATACCATTGCGCGGCGCGGCCGGGATTGGGCGCCACGCCTTCGCCGTTCAGGAAGCGGCGGGCGATCTCGAAGGCGGCGGCGGGATCGCCTCCCAGCGCGGCGGCGCGCAGGCTCTGGTTGGCAATGCCGCCGGGAAGGTCGCTGGGCAGCGACAGGCTGGACGGGCCGATCATCGCCGGCGCGGGGGTGCCGGGCTGCGGGGCGGCCTCGGGCGTGGCCGGCGTGCCGATATAGGCCGGCGGACGCGGCGCGGGCTTGCCGATGGAGCCGGTGATGTCCTCCGGCCCGGGCACGGAGGCGGGGCCGGCGGCGCGCAGCTGTTCCTGCCGGAGCTGGGCCAGCAGGTGCCACGAGCCATAGGCCAGTGCCGAGCCGCACAGGCCGATGAACAACATGGCGCGCACCCGCGCCAGCCAGCGGCCCGGCTTGGCGCGGTGACGCCCGGCGAGGTAGCCGCGCGGGGGCGGCGGCTGCACATCGGCGCGCGCGGCCGAGGAGAGCCGGGCCGGTTCCGGCGCCGGGCCGGCGGAAGGCTGCGCGGCGCGCCTGGCCTGGGCGATGAACGCGGCGCGCGTCGGGGCGCTGTCGGCGGCCGCCATCTCGGTCTCGGCGACGATGGCCTGTTCGGGAGCCGGCTGCGGCGCGTCGGACGGCGCAGGCTCGCCACCTTCCGTCTCATTGCGGCGGTTCGCCGAGGTGCGGCTGAGCGCTTCCAGGGCGGCGCGCATCAGCTGGGGCTCGAACGCCTTCGGGATCGAGGCCGGAGCCGGAGTGAAGCTCGCGACGCCGGGCGGGGGGGCAAGCACGGGAGGCGGCGCGGGAGTTTCGGCGGCGGCTTCCGGCGGCGCGCGCTCGGCCGTCAATTCGGCGGCGAGCTCGGTGGCGACGGCGGCTTCCGCGCGGGCGGAGAAGGAGGCGTCGACAGATGCGCCGTCGGCTGCCAGCCGGGTCTCGATCTGCGCGACCTCGCGGCGGAGGCGGGTGGCGGCAAGGTCGGGCGGGCCGCTGGGGCCCGAGGGCGGGCGCTGGCGCGGAGGCGCGAGAAGCGTCGCCCGCGTCTCTTCCATCTGGATGAACAGGTCGTTGACCGCGCGCTCGATGCTGGCCAGCTGGCGCGAGACTTCCGCACCGCTGACGGCTTTCTCCACCGTGTGCGTGAGATCCTCGATCTGCCGGCCGAGCGCTTCGAGGCGGGGATTCTCAACCGGCTGGGCGATCGGCCGCTCGATCCGCTCGAGGCGGTCGGAAAGGCCCTTGATCAGCGATTCCATGCCGGCGGGCAGCTCGCGGCGGGCGCTGGCGAGGCCCGACTGGATGGCATCGAGCCGGCTGACCAGGTCGTCGAGCGGAATGACCGGCGCCGGCTGGCTGCCGATCCGGTCGGCCAGCGTGTCGATGCGGCGCTCCAGCGACCCCACCACCGTGCGGACCGCGCGATCCTCATTAGCGGCCATCTCCGAGACCTTGGTCGCCAAAAGCGACACCTGCTCGGCCAGCAGGCGCACCGAATCCGACGACAGTGCGCGCGCCAGAAGCTCGCGGATGTCGCTCACCTGCGCCTGCAGCCGCGCGACGGTGGCACCGTCCACGACCTTGGCGTTGACGATGTCGAGCTTGCGCTCCAGCGCGCCAATGCGCCCGAGCAGCAGAGCGGGGTGCTCCGGCAGAGTGAGGCCGCCGATCATTTCGCGCAGCGCCGCCAGCGCGCCGCGGAGCTCCTCGTCGCGGGTCTGCGACTGCTCGACCCGCTCGGCGAGCTGCTGCACCACGCGCTGCAGCTCGTCGACCGAGCGGCGCGGGGCGAGGGTGGCGAGCGATTGGCGCATGCCCGCCAGCTCGCCCTGCAGCGCCGCCAGCGTGGCGTGAACCGGCGGGGGCGTGACGGCGGGGGCCGCGACGACCTCCGGCTCCGCAGCGAAAGCGGGCGTGGGGCCGGCGTCGGCGCGGGCGGCGGAGGGCTCCGGCGTGATGGGTTCGCGCGGCAGGGGGGCGCGCACGGCTGGTGCGGGTCGCGCGGCCTCGCGGGACGGCGGCGCCGGCTCCGCCCGGTGGCGGGTGGCGGCGTCGCGGTCGAGTTCGCTCTGGCGGGCGGCGATTTCGGCCACGGCGGCTTCGATGGCGGCGGGCGTCGGCACGCTGTCCGGCGTGGTGCCGCGCGGCCGGGTGAGCTGCAGCGCCTCCAGGCGCCGGTCGATTTCGCGGATCGCCGCAGCCAGGCGGTCATCGCGAGGCGCCGCCCCGGCCGAGGCGAGGGACGGGCGGGCGGGAGCCGATGCCGGCGCCGCAGCGGACACGCGGGAGGGGTCTTCGACCCAGCCTGTCGCCGCCTGCGCGGAGGCAGACGCGGCGGATGCCTCGGGAAATGCGGGAGCGGCAGGCGGATCGATGCGTCCGAGCTGGCCGGCCAGTTCCTCGATGCGGCGGCGCAGCTCCGCCAGATTGTTGAGCCCGTCCGCATTTGGCGGCGTGCCGGCGGCGGTGGTTCCCAGCAATTGGTCGCGCAGCCATTGGTCCAATGGCAGGCCGGCCTGCCGGGCGGCGTCGCTCATGGCGCGCCACGCTTCGGGAGCGATATGCCCGGTGGTCGAAGGGGCCTCTTGCCTCACCTTGGTCTCCGTCGCTCCGGCACGGTTGGCGGCGGGAATCACCGCGACGGCCCGTGAAGGCCGGCTGCCGCAACTCTTTCGATTCTTGGTAAAGGTCGCGTTAATGCGCGGCCGCGGTCGGCCACATCGCTGCCATGATGTTGCCGGTTTTCGACACCGTCGCACGGGCCGCCGACTCTGCGGCGTGCGCCCGACAGGCGCCGCGCTCTGCCGAGTCGGAGGGGCGGATTGTGCAGTGCAGCCAAGTTGCCTGCGCCCGGCCGTTCTGGCGGATTTTCAAAAAGTCATTGATTTATAGATACTTAGATTTTCATTTAACAGTAAGTTTCCCTAACGTCGGGTGTGACTTTCTCCCCTAGCGGCAACCTCTCTGCGACAGTGCGGCAACATCGCTGACGCGTTGCCCCCCTTCACTGGAGCTGCCCAGATGGATTTCACCTCCTACGAGGCCGAACGCACCGCCGAAATCTCCCTCGCCCCCTCGGGCGAAACCGGTTTCTTTACCATTGGCGATCTCGCCCGCGAGTTCGGCGTGACGCTGCGCGCGCTGCGCTTCTATGAGGACAAGGGTCTTCTCGCCCCCCGCCGTGAGGGCCTGACCCGCCTTTACAGCGCCGCCGAGCGCTCGCGCCTCGCCATCATCCTCAAAGGCAAGAAGCTCGGCTTCACCCTTGCCGAGATCAAGGCGATGGTGGCCCTGCGCGAAGGCAGCGCGATGCCCGCCGGCGGCCTCGCCCTTACCCGTGAAAAATGCGCCGAGCAGCTTGGCCTGCTTGAGCAGCAGAAGGTCGAGATCGAGGAAGCCATCGCCGAACTGCGCCAGATGGTCAGCGCGTTTTCGGCCCGCAGCGCGGCCTGACGGAAAGGCCGTTTCGGCCTTTGCTATCACTTCAGAATGCGGCGCTCCTCTCGGGCGCCGTTTTCTTTGGCGGGCGTCTTTCTCCTTGAAGGGGCTTTCATTCCCTCGGCGAGGGTGGTGCATTAGCCTGGCGTAGCGGAAGGCCGGGCAGGTTGACGGGTCACCGCCGCCTGACAGGCTGCCGCCGCACAGTGCCACGCTTGCCGAGTGCCCCGATGTCCCGATCGATCGACTATTATTTCTCCGTCATCAGTCCCTGGGCCTTCATCGGCCACGCGCCCTTTCTCGATGTGGCGCGCCGCCATGGCGCGCGGGTGAATTTCCGCCCGGTGCTGCTGGGGGAGTTGTTCGCCGAAACCGGGGGGCTGCCGCTCGCCAAGCGCCACCCCGCCCGCCAGCGCTACCGGCTGCTGGAGCTCAAGCGCTGGCGCGAGGCGCGCGGCATCGATCTCCATGTGAAGCCGGCGCATTGGCCGTTCGACCCCAAGACGGCCGACCGGATGGTCATTGCCGCGCAGATCGCCGGCCATGATGTGGGGCCGCTGACCGGGCGGCTGATGTCCGGTGTCTGGCAGCGCGAGGAGAACCTGGCGGACCCGGCGGCGTTGACGGCGGTGCTCGCTGAACTCGGCCTGCCCGAGGCGCTGCTCGCGGCGGCGGGCGAGGACCGCACCGCCACCATCTATCAAGCCAATCACGACGACGCGATCGAGGCGGATGTGTTCGGCTCGCCCGCCTATGTGCTCGACGGCGAGGTGTTCTGGGGACAGGACCGGATCGATCTGCTCGACCGGGCGTTAGCCAGCGGACGGACGCCGTTCACGCCATAGGCGCGGCGCACCAGGGAGGTTCCGGCATGCGACAGACCAGGATCGCGGCGGCAACCGGGCGGGCAGGGCTCGCCCTCCTCGCCGCAACGCTGCTGATGACGGCGGGGGCGCAGGCGCAGGCGCCCGCTCCTCCATCTCCCGGCATGGCGACGCCCTTCTCCATGCAGCCGGTGGAGGGAGGGCTGATGCGGCTCGACACCCGCACTGGCGCCATGTCGTTCTGCGCCCAGCGCGCCGGTGGCTGGACCTGCGAGGTGGTGCCCGACGACCGGGCAGCGCTGGAGGCGGAGATCGGTCGGCTGCAGGCGCGTATCGCGGCGCTGGAGAGCGGTCGTCCCGGCGCCCGCGCCGGCGTGCCCGACATCATGGTGCGGCCGGACGCGCCGCCGCTCGACGCACCTCCCTCGCCGCCGCCCCCGACCGCGCAGGCGCCGACGCCGCCGGACGCGGATGACGCCCTGCCGCCCGAGGCGCGAAAGCGCCTCGACCAGGCCATGGATGTTGCCGAGCACGCCTTCCGCCGTTTCTTTGAAATGGTGGAGCGCTTCCGCGAGGAATTCCCCAATGGTGCCCGCCAGCCCCCGGCCCCGCCGGCCAAAGGCGAGGGCCTTTAGGTTCAGCAGGTGCCGATGAAGGCGTGGATGCGGGCCAGCGCCTGGTCGGCGAGCGATCCGGGAAAGCCGACAAAGACGTGGCAGCCGCCGGGATAGACCGCGAGTTCGGCCGGGTTGCCGGCGGAAAGCCAGCGCGGCGCCATGAACAGCGTGTCGTCGAGCAGCGCGTCGCGGGTGCCGATGGTGAACAGCGCCGGCGGCAGCCCCGTGAGGTCGGCCTGCAGCGGTGATACATCGTCCGTGCCGATATCGCCGCCCTCGCGCAAATAATGGCCGACGAAGACGTTGATGTCCCGTGTGTTCAGCACCAGCGGCTCGTCGCCCCAGCGCCGCGCGCTCGGCGTCAGGCCGAGATCATAGGCGCCGGCGTTGAGACTGGCGGCGCGGAAGGGAGCAAGCCCGTGCCGGTCGCGCAGGCGCAGCAGCGTGGCGACCGCAAGGTTCGCACCCGCCGATTCGCCGCCAATGGCGAAACGCTCGGTTCCGAAGCGGCCCGGTCCCTCGCGCACCAGCCAGAGCGCGGCGGCCTCGCAATCGTCCGGCCCGGCGGGGTAGGGCAGCTCGGGGGCCAGCCGGTAATCCACTGAGACGACGGCGAAGCCGGTGCGCTCGACAAAGCGGTGGTTGAGCCCGTCATTCTCGCGCGCCGACCCCAGGCACCAGCCGCCGCCGTGAAGGTGCAAATAGACGCCTTTCGGCGGCGCGGCGGGGGTAAGGATGCGCAGCGGGATCGGCCCGCGCGGCCCGTCGATCTCGATCACCTGCGCGAGAGGACTCTCCGGCGACAGCGGGAACGGGCCCTTGCCTTCGAGCCGCAGCTTGCGCAGCACCGCCATGGGAAACACCCAGCGGTCGGGGATGGCGCCGAGCGCCTTCACGATGCTCGCATTCACCGCCCGCGTGTCGGGCGCGACCGAGGCGGGGTCGAACAGGGCGGGATCAACCAGCAAGGGGGTGGAGGGGCGGAGGGTTGCCTGGGGGCGTGCGGACGTCATGAGAGAGCGACACTCCGGAATGGCGTGGCGAAGGCCTGTCATCGGGGATGGATCGGGTCTATCCAATCCCAGCTGGCGCGCTACGTCCAGCGCGCAGGGGCGACAGGAGGAATGCGGATGGCGCGTATCCGGCAAGGCGAGGTGCGCGAAAGCGCGGTCACGCGGCGCTTCTCGACGGTTCTCGCGGTCGATACGCCCGGGCGCGGCTTCACCGAAATAACCGGCGCCGTCTCGGCCTTTCTGGCCGGCGTGCACGCGCGCGACGGCGAAGTCTCGGTGTTCTGCCGGCACACCTCGGCCTCGCTGACCCTGCAGGAGAACGCCGATCCCGACGTGCGGGTCGATCTTCTCACCGCGCTGGAGCGCCTGGCGCCGGAGAATGCCGGTTGGGTACACGCGCTGGAAGGGCCGGACGACATGCCCGCCCACATCAAGGCGGTGCTGACCGGCGTCAGCCTCGCCGTGCCTGTCATCGGCGGGCGCATGGCGCTCGGCACCTGGCAGGGAATCTATCTTGTGGAGCACCGGGTGCGGCCGCACCGGCGCGAAATGGTTGTGGCGTTTGTGGGCGAGGCCCACTAAAGGTCGAGCGTTGACTTGCGATGGGGCCGCTGCGCGTGGACACGACGACGAGTTTCCGGCTGGTGATCGCCGACGATCATCCGCTGTTCCGGGGCGCGCTGCGCGAGGCGGTATCACGTCAGTTTCCCGCCGCGGAACTGTTCGAGGCCGGCGGCTTCGAGGACCTTCAGGCCCTGCTGGAGCGTGAGAGCGACCTCGACCTGATCCTGCTCGACCTCACCATGCCCGGCGTGCGCGGCTTTTCCGGGCTGATGTATCTGCGCGCGCAATATCCCGGCATCCCGGTGGTGGTGGTCTCCGCCAACGAGGAAGCCGGCGTCATCCGCAACTGCATGGAATTCGGCGCCTCGGGCTTCATTCCCAAGACCAGCGCGGTGGAAACCATGCGCGAGGCCATCGCCGCCGTGCTGGAGGGCCGCACTTGGACCCCGCCGGATGTCGACCTCGCCGGCGGCGCCGACAAGGAGACGCAGGCGCTGGTCTCCCGCCTCGCGACGCTGACCCCGCAGCAGGTGCGGGTGCTGATGATGCTGTCCGAGGGACTGCTCAACAAGCAGATCGCCTATGAGCTCGGCGTCTCCGAGGCGACGGTGAAGGCGCATGTCTCCGCCATCCTGCAGAAGCTCGGGGTGGAGAGCCGCACCCAGGCGGTGATCGCCGCTTCCAAGATCGAGGGCGGCACCTGGGCGCAGGGAACCTCGGCGGCGGGGTAGGCCGCGCGAACGGCGCGGCTGCGCTTTTCACCCGACAAACCTGGACCACCATCGCAGCGGGCGGTGGATGACGGTGCCCTGGGGGATGGCCCGGCAAATTTCAGCCGTCCCTATTCTCGCCTCGCGCGTGTGTCCTATATATCGGCAGTCGGCGCCAGGCGCCGCGGCGCAATTCCCCGAGACCCCGGTCGGTGTGAGTTTCCTGCGTCGTTTTGGAGACTGAGAAACACCTTGCGCCAAGACACATCGCGCCAAGAGACCGTGCGCCAAGACGCCGTGCGCCAGGACGCCGTGCGTGCAGATACCGGGCTTGCCCGCGCCGGCTGGACCGAAGCCGACCGCTTCGCTGCTCTCGAAAGCTATGGCATCCTCGACACCCCGCGCGAGCAGGATTTCGACGATCTCGCGCAGATCGCCTCGCAGGTCTGCGGCACGCCGATCGCGGTGGTGAACTTGGTGGGCACGACGCGGCAATGGTTCAAGGCGGAAGTGGGTCTGGGCGTGCGGGAAACCCCGCTGGAGACCTCGTTCTGCGGGCAGGCGATCCTCGCCGCCGACATCATGGTCATTCCGGACGCGACGAAGGATTCGCGGTTCGACTGCAATCCGCTGGTGACCGGCGAGCCCGGGCTGCGCTTTTATGCCGGCGCCTTGCTCAAGACGCCGAGCGGCCTGCCGATCGGCACGATGTGCGTCCTCGATTTCCAGCCGCGTCAGCTGGACGAGCACCAGATCCGCACCCTGAAGCTGCTCGCCCGCCAGGCCATGACGCAGCTTGAGCTGCGCAAATCGCTGGCCGAGAAGGAAGCCGCCATTCGCGAGCAGGAGATGGCCGCCGAGCAGCAGCGCCTTCTGACCTTCGAGCTGAAGCACCGGATGAAGAACATGCTGGCAATGGTGCTGGCCATTGCCAACCAGACGATCCGTTCCGGCGTCACGGTCGACGATGCCCGTTCGACCTTCGCCGCCCGGCTCGGCGCGCTCAGCAAGGCGCAGGATATCCTCACGCAATCGACCTGGACCCAGGCCGGCGTCCGCGATGTCGTGCACAGCGCGCTGTCGCCCCATGGCGTGAACGGCGGGCGCTTTTTGATCGACGGCCCCGAGATCGGCCTGTCGTCGCGGTGCAGCCTCGGCCTGTCGCTGGCGCTGCACGAGCTCGCGACCAACGCCGCGAAATACGGGGCGCTGTCGAACGAGGTGGGCGTGGTCGAGATCACCTGGTCGGTCGACAGATCGGGACCGGCCCCCGAATTCCATTTTCAGTGGGCGGAGCGGTCCGGCCCACCGGTGTCGCCGCCGACCCGGCAAGGCTTCGGCTCGCGCATTATCGAGCGGTTTCTGGGCGATTATTTCCGGGGCAAGGCGGCGTTGAGCTACGCGCCCACGGGCGTCGTCCTCGCGCTGCGCGCCCCGCTTTCCGCGTTGAGCGACGCGGAGGACTGAACGCCCTCACTCCGCCGCCGCGCGGCTGGCGCGGCATTGGGCGAGCAGCGCGCGCAGCGCCGCCGGGCGCACCGGCTTGTTCAGCACTTCCATCTCGGTGGCGCGGGCGGCGTCGCGCACCCGCTTGGAGCGGTCGGCGGTGATCAGCGCCGCCGGCAGGCTGCGGCCGAGCTTCCAGCGCAGCTGCTTGGCGGCCTCGATGCCGTCGCCGGTGTCGAGATGGTAGTCGACCAGCAGCACGTCGGGCGGCGTGCGCCGCTCGCGCAGCATGGCGAGCGCTTCCTCGACGCCGGGGGCCTTCAGCACCTCGCAGCCCCAGCCGGTCAACAATGTCTCCATGCCGTCGAGAATGGCCGGGTCGTTGTCGATGCAGAGCACGCTGAGGCCCTGCAGCGTCGCCCCCGGCGCCGATGCGCGCGGCGAGGCCGGCTCGCGGGCGGGAATGGCCGGGGCGGCCGGCAGTTCCACGGTGAAGACCGAGCCCCTGCCGGGCACGGAGGCAAGCGTGATCGGGTGGTCCAGCACCCGGCCGATGCGCTCGACGATGGACAGGCCGAGCCCCAGCCCGCGCGCCGCCTTGGCCCCCTCGTCCAGACGCTGGAATTCCTTGAAGATGATCTTCTGCTTGGCCTGCGGCACGCCGACGCCGGTATCGAGCACCTGGATGCGGATGCGCCCGCGCCGCCGCCGCACGCCCACCAGCACCCGGCCGCGCGGCGTGTATTTGATGGCGTTGGAAACGAGGTTCTGCAGCAACCGGCGCAACAGCCGCCGGTCGGAGCGCACCGCCGACGAACTCGGCACAAAGGTGAGCCGCAGCCCCTTCTCCATCGCCATCGGGGCGAATTCGACATCGAGCTGGCGGAAGACCTCGTCGAGCCGCAGCGCGGCGAATTCCGGCTTGTGGGCGCCGGCATCGAGGCGGGAGATGTCCAGCAGGGCGCCGAGGATTTCTTCCACCGCCTCCAGCGAGGCGTCGACATTGCGGGCGAGGCGGGCGTCGTCACGCCCCTCGGCGCGCTCGACCAGGCTGGTGGCGTAAAGCCGGGCGGCGTTCAGCGGCTGCAGAATGTCGTGGCTGGCGGCGGCGAGGAAGCGGGTCTTGGAAATATTGGCCTCGTCGGCCTCGGATTTCGCCTGGGCGAGCTGGGTGTTGAGGTTCTCCAGCGCCTTGGTGCGCTCGCGCACGCGCCGCTCCAGCGTCTCGTTGGCGCGCTCCAGCGCCTCGGCGGCCTCCACCGTCGGGGTGATGTCGGTGAAGGTCACCACCACCCCGCCATCCGGCATGGTGTTGACGCGCACCTCCATCACCACGCCGCGCGGGGCGAGGCGCTCCTGGAAAGCGACATTGCGGCGGACATAGCGCGACAGCTTCTCGCGCACGATTTCCTCCACCGGCCCGGCGCCGAACTGGCCGGCGGTGGCGTTGAAGCGGATGATCTGGTCGATGCCGATGCCGATGCGCAGGATCTCCGGCGGCAGGTCCAGCATCTCGCCGAACTGCCGGTTCCAGGTGACGAGCCGGAGGTCGCGGTCGAACACCGCGATGCCCTGGCGCACATGGTCCAGCGCGGTCTGCAGGATCTCGCGGTTGTACTGGATGGCGGCGGAGGCGTCGTCCAGCAGCTTCAGCGCCGCCTTGGTGGAGACGGTGCGCTTCCTCAGCATCAGCGACAGCACCAGCCGCGAGGACGCCGCGCCGATCGCCGAGGCGAGCAGGTGCTCGGCATAACGGATAAGCTGGAAATCCGCCTCGCGGCCCGGCTCCAGCGACACGCCGCGCATCGCCGACACGCTCTCGAACGAGGCGCGGGTGCGGTCCTCGCCGAGATAGCGCGCCACGGTGGCGATGAGTTCGCCCACCGTCACCGGCGAGCGCCACAGGCGGAAGCTCGGCGCGGACGGCACGTGCTCGCTCTGCACGAAGACGCTGGCCTGCAGCCGCTCGATCGGCGTCGGCCGGCGGATCATCGAGGCGGCGAAGAACACCAGCACGTTGACGGTGAGGCTCCACAGCACGCCATGCACCAGCGGGCTCGCCTGCACGCCGAGCAGCGCCTGCGGGCGTAGCCAGGCGAGGTCGAACGGGCCGTTCCTCACTAGCTCCGGGCTGAACAGGCCGGCATCGACGAGGTTGGGCAGCAGCAGCGTATAGCCCCAGAAGACGATGCCGGCGGCGATGCCGGCCAGCGCCCCGAGCCCGGTGCCGCGCCGCCAGACGAGGCCGATGAGCAGCGCCGGGCCGAACTGCGCCACGGCGGCGAAGGACAGAAGGCCGATCTGGGCAAGCTGCGCCTCGCCGGTGACGCGGTAATAGAGATAGGCGGCCAGCAGGATGGCGAAGATGGCGATGCGCCGTACGGTGAGCAGGCGGTGGCCCATATCCACATGGTCCGGCGGCGCCCCGGCGCGGCCGCTCTCGTCCTCGCGCAGCCGCCGACCGCGCACCATCAGCGGCATGAAGATGTCGTTCGACACCATGACCGCCAGCGCCACCGTCTCGACGATCACCATGGCGGTGGCGGCGGAAAGGCCGCCGACAAAGGCGACCAGCGCCATGGCATGCGCGCCGGCCGACAAGGGCAGGGTGACCACATACATGTCGCCATCGATGAAGCCGGGCGGGAAGGCGACGAGCCCGGCAATGGCGATGGGGATGACGAACAGGTTGATCAGCACGAGGTAGAGCGGGAACAGCCAGCGCGCCGTGCGGATCTCGTGCTCGGAGGTGTTCTCCACCACCGCGACGTGGAACTGGCGCGGCAGCAGCAGGATGGCGAGTGCCGAGAGCAGGGTCATCGCCCCCCAGCTTCCCAGAGAGAAGCCCTCCGTCAGTACCGGCAGCACGCCCTTGTCCGCCGCCTGCCGGAACAGATCCCACGGGCCCGCGAACATGCCGAAGACGACGAACAGCCCGACGGCGAGGAAGCTGACAAGCTTGACGATGGATTCCGTCGCCACCGCCAGCATCAGCCCTTCCTGATGCTCGGTGGCGTCGATGTGCCGGGTGCCGAACAGCACCGCGAACACCGCCATGGCGACCGCGATGGTAAGTGCGAGGTCGCCGACCAGCGGGTATTGCAGGCCGAGCCCGTCGAAATCGCCGAGCATGGCAAGCAGCGAGGCGGAGACCGCCTTGAGCTGCAGGGCGATGTAGGGCAGCGAGCCGACAATGGCCACGCACGCCACCAGCGCCGCCACGCCCTGGCTCTTGCCGTAGCGGGCAGCGACGAAATCGGCGATGGAGGTGATGTTCTGCGCCTTGGCGAGGCGCACTATGCGTAAGAGGAACGGCGTGCCGAGCGCGAAGACAAGGATCGGCCCGATATAGATCGTCAGGAAGTTGACGCCCTGCGTGGTGGCAAGGCCGACCGAACCGAAGAAGGTCCAGGAGGTGCAGTAGACCGCCAGCGAGAGCGAATAGATATAGGGACGTCCCTTGCGTCCGCGTCGCGGCAGGCGCCGGTCGCCGAAGCTCGCCACGGCGAAGAGGAAGCCGATATAGACGAGCGCGACGGCAATGATGGACCATGCCTGAAGCATGCACTCTCCCGGCGGCGTGGAGCCGCTGCCTTTATGCGCCGCGCCCGCACGCCCCGGCAAGATGCGGGGCGCTCCGCAGACCCCGCGCCGCGCGCAGGGTTGCCCGCGCCGGCGCGGCGTATCACAGTGGCGCTATCGCGTCGGAGCCAACCGGGGGGAAAGCCATGAGCACGGTTCTGAAGGAATTTCGCGAGTTCGCGGTCAAGGGAAACGTCGTCGATCTCGCCATCGGCGTGATCATCGGCGCCGCCTTCGGGCAGATCGTGTCCTCGATCGTCACCGACCTGTTCATGCCCGTCGTCGGCGCGGTGTTCGGCGGTCTCGACTTCTCGAACTATTTCGTCGGTCTTTCCTCCAGCGTCACGGCCAACTCGCTCGCCGCCGCGCGCGAGCAGGGCGCGGTGTTCGCCTATGGCCACTTCCTCACCGTGGTCATCAACTTCCTCGTCATCGCGTGGATCCTCTTCCTGGTGGTGAAGGGCATCAACCGGCTGCGCCGCAACGCGGCGCAGGAGCCGCCGGCACCGGCGCCGCCGACCAAGGAAGAGGTGCTGCTGGCCGAAATCCGCGACATTCTGGCGAAGAAGGCCGAGCCCGCAGGCATCTCGCCTCCGCCGACTATCTGAGGGGTGTGACGGCGGCGCAAGAACCGCTAGAAGCGCGCATCCCGGTACGGCACAGAGCGACAATGACCCGTTTCACCCGCCTCGCCATTCCCGATGTCGTCCTCGTCCAGCCGGTGCGGCACGGGGATGCGAGGGGCTATTTCTGCGAGACCTACAAGAAGCCGGACTTCGACGCCTTCGGCATCGACATCGCCTTCGTGCAGGACAATGAATCGCTCTCGCGCGAGGTCGGCGTAGTGCGCGGGCTGCATTTCCAGGCCCCGCCCATGGCGCAGGCGAAGCTGGTGCGGGCCGCGCGCGGCGCCATCTTCGATGTCGCGGTGGACATACGAAAAGGCTCGCCGACCTATGGCCAATGGGTGGCGGCGACGCTGACGGCGGCCAATGGCGAGCAATTGCTGGTGCCGCACGGCTTCGCGCACGGCTTCTGCACGCTGGAGCCCGACACCCTCGTCGCCTACAAGGTCGACGCGCCCTATTCGCCGCCGCACGATGCGGGCATCCGCTGGGACGACGCGGCGCTCGGCATCGACTGGCCGGTGGCGGCGGACCGGGCGATCCTCTCGGGCAAGGACCGGACGGCGCCGCTGCTGGGGGATTACGCGACGCCGTTCGCCTTTCCCGTGCCGGTGGAAGCGTGACCGCATGAGCGTTCCCGCGCAGCGCGTTCTCGTCACCGGCGGCGCCGGCTTCATCGGCTCCGCCGTCGTCCGGCGGCTGGTGCGGCAGGGGCGGCAGGTGCTGACCTATGACAAGCTGACCTATGCCGGAAACCTCGCCTCGCTGGGCGAGGTGCATAACCTGCCCGGCCACAGCTTCCTCCAGGCCGATATCTGCGACGGCAAGGCGTTCCGCGCCGCGCTGGCGGAGTTCCGGCCCGATCTGGTGATGCACCTCGCCGCCGAGTCGCATGTCGACCGTTCGATTGACGGGCCGGGCGACTTCATCCGCACCAACATTCTCGGCACCTACACACTGCTGGACGAGGCGCTGGCCTATTGGCGTGCGCTAGATGCCCCGGCGCGCGGGCGCTTCCGCTTCCACCACATCTCCACCGACGAGGTGTTCGGCACGCTGGGGGCGGAGGGCCTGTTCCACGAGGACACGCCGTATCAGCCGAACTCGCCCTATTCCGCCTCGAAGGCCTCCTCCGACCATCTGGTGCGGGCGTGGTTCCACACCTATGGCCTGCCGGTGGTGATGTCGAACTGCTCGAACAATTACGGGCCGTATCATTTCCCGGAAAAGCTGATCCCGCTCACCATCCTCAACGCGCTGGAGGGCGCGCCGCTGCCGGTCTACGGCAAGGGCGAGAATGTGCGCGACTGGCTCTATGTCGACGACCACGCGGCGGCGCTCGACCTCATCGCCACGCGCGGCCGGCCGGGCGAGAGCTACAATGTCGGCGGAAATAATGAGCGCCGAAACATCGATGTGGTGCGCACTATCTGCGCCATCATGGACCGGTTGGTGCCCGACCCGCGCCTCGGCGCGCGCGAAAAGCTGATCAGCTTCGTCACCGATCGCCCCGGCCATGATGCGCGCTACGCCATCGACGCCAGCAAGCTGCAGCGCGAGCTGGGCTGGGTGCCGGCGGAGACCTTCGAGAGCGGCATCGAGAAGACCGTGCGCTGGTATCTCGACAATGCGGCGTGGTGGGAGCCGCTGAAGGCGCGCTATGCCCGCCAGCGCATCGGGCTCGTGCCATGACGCGGCTGCTGCTTGTGGGTGCCGGCGGCCAGGTCGGGCGCGAAATCGCCGACCAGGCCGGGGCGTTCGAGCTGGTGGCGCTCGACCATGCCGGGCTGGACATCACCGATGCCGCCGCGCTCGGGCGCGCGCTGGCAACGGCGCGGCCGGACGTGGTGATCAACGCCGCCGCCTATACGGCGGTGGACCGGGCCGAGAGCGAGCCCGAGCGGGCGCATCGCATCAACGCGGTGGCGCCCGGCCTGATCGCCGAGGCCTGCGCCAAGCAGGGCGCGGCGCTGATCCACCTTTCCACCGACTATGTGTTCGACGGCACCAAGCAAGGCGCCTATGTCGAGAGCGACCCCGTCGCCCCGCTCGGCGTCTATGGCGCCTCGAAGGAGGCGGGCGAGCGGGCTGTGCGCGCCGGGCTGGCGCGCCATCTCATCGTGCGCACGTCCTGGGTCTATGGCGTTCACGGCGCGAATTTCCTCAAGACGATGCTGCGGCTGGCGGCCGAGCGCGACCGGCTGACCATCGTCGCCGACCAGCGGGGCTGCCCCACCGCCACCATCGACATTGCGCAGGGCCTGCTGGCCGCCGCCGGCCCGCTCGCTGCCGGCACGCTGGCGCCGGGCACCTATCACCTCGCCGGCAGCGGCGCGACGAGCTGGTTCGACTTCGCCGGCGCCATCATCACCCGCGCCGGCACCCATACCGGCCGCACTCCCGAGATCGTGCCGATCACCACCGAGGACTACCCGACCCCGGCGCGCCGGCCGGCCAATTCGGAACTGTCGAGCGCGGCGTTCGCGCAGGCGAGCGGCTATCGTGCCGCGCCGTGGCAGGACCGGGTGATCGAGGTGGTCGACCAATTGCTGGCCTCGCCGGTGCGCTGAATGCAGAGGATACGGACCGCGACATGAAGGGCATCATCCTCGCCGGAGGCTCCGGCACGCGGCTCCACCCGATCACCATGGTGGTGTCGAAGCAGCTTCTGCCGGTCTACGACAAGCCGATGATCTATTACCCCCTGACGACGCTGATGATGGCGGGGATCCGGGATATTCTGGTCATCACCACGCCGCATGACAGCGCGCTGTTCGAGAAGCTGCTGGGCGACGGTTCGCAGTTCGGCCTGTCGCTGAGCTACGCCGTGCAGGAAAGCCCGCGCGGGCTGGCGGATGCCTTCATCGTCGGGCGCGACTTCATCGGCGAGGAGCGTGTCGCTCTGGTGCTGGGCGACAATCTTTTCTTCGGCCACGGCCTGCCGGAACTGCTCGCGCAGGCCACCGCGCGCCGCACCGGCGCCACCGTGTTCGGCTATCCGGTGAAGGATCCCGAGCGCTATGGCGTGGTGGAGATGGGCGAGGGCGGCAAGGTCATCTCCATCGAGGAGAAGCCGGCCGCGCCGCGCTCCAATCTCGCGGTGACGGGGCTGTATTTCTACGACAACCGGGTGGTGGAGATCGCCGCCGGCCTCGCGCCCTCGCCGCGCGGCGAGATCGAGATCACCGACGTCAACCGCGCCTATATGGCGAGCGGCGAACTAAGCGTGGTGATGATGGGCCGGGGCTTCGCCTGGCTCGACACCGGCACGCCGGATTCGCTCATCGAGGCGGGGCAGTTCGTGCAGATCCTGGAAAGCCGGCAGGGGCTGCGCATCGCCTCGCCGGAAGAAATCGCCTTCCGCGCCGGGTTCATCGATGTGGCGCAGCTTCGGCGGCTCGGCGAGGCACAGCGGAAATCGCAATATGGCGCCTATCTCCTGCGCCTGGCGGATGAAGGCGCCTGATCGCGCGCCGCATCCATCATTTCCGCTCATCCACGCGTCACGTCTTTTGATGAATGCGCGGTGCCTGTCGGTTGTAGACTGGCGGCCCGCGTCTCTGTTGCAGGTTTCCTATGTCCGCCGACGCCGATCCCTTCTTCTCGAAGCCTTCGCTGCTCGACCACATCCGCCCGCAGGCGCTCTCGCTGCCGGAGAGCGGCATTGTCGAGGTGATGAATTATGGACGCCGCCATGAGGGACTGATCCCGCTCTGGGCCGGGGAGGGCGACCTGCCGACGCCGTCCTTCATCAGCGAGGCGGCGACGCGCTCGCTGGCGGCGGGCGAGACCTTCTACACCTGGCAGCGCGGCATTCCCGAATTGCGCGCGGCGATTGCCGGCTACATGCACCGGCTCTATGGCGTCGCCGACGACCCGGAGCGCTATTACGTCACAGGCTCTGGGATGCAGTCGATCCAGATCGCGCTGGCGCTCACCTTGTCGGCCGGCGAGGAGATCCTCATTCCCTCGCCGTCCTGGCCGAATGCGGCGGCGGCGGCCGAGGTGGTGGGCGCGCGCCCGGTCTTCGTCCCGTTCTCCTTCGACACGGCGCGCGGGTTCTGGCTCGACCTCGACCGGCTGGAAAGCGCGGTGACGCCGCGCACCCGCGTCATCTTCATCAATTCGCCGGCCAACCCGACGGGCTTCGTCGCTTCCGCCGACACGCTGCGCGGCATCCTCGACATTGCCCGACGGCACGGGCTGTGGATCGTTGCCGACGAGATCTATGGCCGCTTCTTCTACGAGGCGGAGGAGGTCGGCCCGGCGCTGGCGCCCTCCTTTCACGACGTGATGGAGGAGGAGGACCGCATCCTGTTCGTGCAGACCTTCTCCAAGAACTGGGCGATGACGGGTTGGCGGCTCGGATGGATCGAGGCGCATCCCTCGCTGGGCCCGGTGCTGGAAAACCTGATCCAGTATTCCACCTCCGGCGTTGCCGCCTTCATGCAGCGCGCCGGCGTCGCGGCGCTGGAGCGCGGCGAGAGCTTCGTCGCGCACCAGATCGAGCGGGCGCGGCGCGGGCGCGACATCGTGGCGAAGGGGCTGGCCGCCTCCAACCGCGTGCGCTTCTCTCCGCCGCCGGGCGCCTTCTACATGTTCTTCGGCGTCGAGGGTGAAAGCGACATGCGGGCGCTGGCGCTGAAGCTGGTCGACGAGGCGGGCATCGGCCTCGCCCCCGGCACGGCCTTCGGTCCGGGTGGGGAAAACTATATCCGCATGTGCTTCGCGCGTGGCGAGGCGCAGATGAGCGAGGCCACCGACCGGCTGGTGCGCTGGCTGCAGCGGTGAGCGGTTGCGACCGGCGCCCCGGCGGAGCAGACTGAAATCATGAAGGATTTCGCGCCGTCCCCTGAGGATCTGCCGCCGCCGACCGTCTCCGAGGCGCGGCTGCTCTCGGTGCTGGATACCGCCGCCGACGGCATCATCGTCATCGACGAGCATGCCCGCATCCTCATCTTCAACAAGGCCTGCGAGACGATGTTCGGCCTCTCCGCCACCGAGGCGGTGGGGCAGAACGTCAAGATCGTCATGCCGACGGAATATGCCCGCGACCACGACGCCTATGTCGGCAGCTACATCCGCACCGGGGTGAAGAAGATCATCGGCATCGGCCGCGAGGTGCAGGGCCGGCACGCGGACGGCACCATCTTCCCGCTGGAGCTTTCCGTCGGCGAGGCGGCCACCCCCGACGGGCGGCAATTCATTGGCATCCTGCGCGATCTGCGCCCGCGCAAGGAGAGCGAGCAGCGGCTCGCCGATTTGCAGAGCGAACTCGTCCACCTCGCCCGCGTCTCGGCCATTGACGAGATGGGCGCGGCCATCGCCCATGAGCTGAACCAGCCGCTGACGGCGCTGATGCTCTATCTGCAGGCGATCCGCCGCGCCCATAGCCGCGGCGTCGACATCGTCGCGGTGCTCGGCGACATTCTCGACAAGGCGGCGGGCGAGGCCGAACGCGCCGGCCACATCATCCAGCGCATGCGCCAGTTCGTCGAGAAGCGCGACCCCGAGCGGCTGGTGCGCCGGCTCGATCCGCTGATCGACGAGGCGATCGACCTCACGCTGCTCGGCCAGCGCCACCGCATCCGCATCGACCGGCGGCAGGGCGAGAACCTGCCGCCGGTGTCGGTCGATCCGGTGCAGATCCAGCAGATCGTCGTCAATCTGGTGCGCAACGCCATCGAGGCGGCCGCCGGGGCCGGCGAGCCGGCGATCCAGATCCGCACCCGCGCAAGCGAGGGCGGCGTGGTGCTGGAGGTGCAGGATAACGGCCCCGGCATCGCGCCCGAGGCGCTGCCGAAGCTGTTCGAGGCCTTCGCTAGTTCAAAACGTCGCGGCATGGGCCTCGGCCTTGCGATTTCGCGGACGATCGCCCAGAACCATGGGGGGGATTTGCTGGTCGATCCGGGCGGCAACGGCAAGGGCGCGTGCTTCTCGCTGGTCCTGCCGGCCGCCGCCGTGGCGGACGAGATCGGGTAAGGGGAGCCGCCTATGGCGCAATTGGGTGAGGTCTTCATCGTCGACGACGATGCCGCGGTGCGCGACGCGCTCTCGCTGGTGCTCAGCCTCGAAGGCTACCATGTGCGCGGCTTTTCGGACGGCGCGGCGTTCCTGTCGGTGGCTCGCACCCATGTGCCGTCCTGCGTCGTGCTCGACGTGCACATGCCCGGCCGCTCCGGCCTCGATATCCTGAAAGAGCTGGAGGCCGACCGCTACCCGGCGCCGATCTTCATCATTTCCGGCCAGGGCGACATTCCCATGGCGGTGGACGCCATCCGCCACGGGGCGCTCGATTTCATCGAGAAGCCGTTCGACGCCGACACGGTGCTGGAGCGGGTGCGCGACGCCATCGCCGCCCATGGACGGCGCGGCTCGGCCGAGCCGGGCGATCTCCTGACGGCGCATTTCCCCGGCCATGACCTGCTGACCCCGCGCGAGCGCGAGGTGCTGGTGCAGATCGCCTCCGGCGCGTCCAACAAGGAGGCCGGGCGCACGCTCGGCATCTCGCCGCGCACCATCGAGGTGCACCGCGCACGCATCATGGAAAAGCTCGGCGCCAAGAACGCCGCCGACCTCGTGCGCATCGTGCTGAAGGACATGCGCGACTGAGGGCAAGGCCGCGCCACGCCGCCGGCCCGGCATCCTCTACGCATCCCTACGAATTGCTGACGCCCTCGCTCTTTGTCCACCCTCTGCGCCAAAGAGTGGGAGAGAGCCGTTGCGTGTTCATGTGGTCGAGGATGATGCCGGGGTGGGCGATTCGCTGGCGTTCATCCTGCGCAATATCGGGCATGCGGTGATCTCCCACCCCGATGCCGAAAGCCTGTTCAAGGGCCCGCTGCCCGAGGCGCGCGACGCCGTCATCGTCGATCTGAGCCTGCCCGGCATTCCGGGCGCCCAACTGGTGCGCTGGCTGCTCAACCTCGCCGCGCCGCCGCGCGTGGTGGTGATTACCGGCCAGTCGCAGGGCTTCATCGACCACCAACTGCGGGGGCTGGTGCCGAGCGGAATCGTGCGCAAGCCGCTCGATGTCGACGCCATCACCCGGGCGCTGCCGGCGGAATGAGCCCGCCGGATCGCGTATCCGACGCCCGGCGGCGGGGCGTGCTCCGCAAAGTCCCTTACGCAGCCGCCCCAACTGTGCGCCCCCGCAACGCCCGCTAACGTTGCGCCAGATCAAAGGTGGAGCGACGCAGATGCGACAGATCATCGACGAACGTACGGGCAGCGTCGTGCGTCCCCCGCATGGGGTGGAGCCCCATTGCCCGACAATGCGCGTTTCGGCCCATGTCACCGTGCTGCACGAGGGCGACCCCGCGCGGCGCATCATGGAAGTGGTCGACGGCGCGGTGATGCTGACCAAGCTGCTGCCGGACGGGCGCCGGCAGGTGGTGGAGCTTCTCGGCCCCGGCGACGTGTTTGGCCTCGCCCATGACGACGCCTATGCCTGCTCGGCGGAGACGCTGACGCCGGCCACCATCAGCACCCATGAGCGCGGCGCGCTGGAGCGCGACCCGGTGCTGGCCGCGCGCCTGCTGCGGCGCTTCGAGGCGCAGCTCTGCGTCATGCATTCCCATGCGCTGGTGCTCGGCCGCATGTCGGCGCTGGAGCGCGTCGCCTTCTTCCTGCTGCGGCTGATGCCCGACAGCATGGTCGGCACCACGCTGCATCTGTCGATGACCCGGCAGGAGATCGCCGACTTTCTGGGCCTGACGCTGGAGACGGTGAGCCGGGCCTTCTCCGAGCTGAAGCGGCGCGGCCTGGTCGTGCTGCAGCGGGCCGACGAGGTGCGCATCCAGGATCGCGGCAGCATGCGGCGGCTGGCCGGCGCGCTCTGACGGGCATCCGCCAGCGGGCGCCCGTGGCAACCACGTTCCAGCACCTGGGCGCCCCACGCGGGCGCCCTTTTTCTTACACGGCGGCCGAATGACGGGCGGCCGCCTGGCCCTGCAGCCGGTGATCCAGCGCTGCTGCCGCGAGGCGCACGAAAGGGCGGCCGGCCGAGGTCATGGCCAGGCGCTGTCCCTCAAGGGTCACGAGGCCATCGGCGGCGAGGCCGGCGAGGTGCGGGGCGGCGTCGGCGAGGGTGGAGGGGTCGAGCTCGACTTCGAGGTCGCACATCAGCCGCTCGATCAGCGCGCCGCGCGTGATGTCATTGCTGGTGAAGGCGATGCCGCGCACGGTGGCGAAGCGGCCCTCGTCCAGCGCTCGCGAATAGGACAGCGCGTCGGGGGCATTCTGGGTGAAGCCCTGCGGGAAACGGCTGATCGCCGAGGCGCCCATGCCGATCAGCACGTCTGCCCGGTCGGCCGTATAGCCCTGGAAGTTGCGCCTGAGCTGGCGGGAGGCGGCGGCGCGCGCCAGCATGTCGTCGGCGCGGGCGAAATGGTCGAGGCCGATGGCGACATAGCCATTGGCCAGCAGCACTTCGCGCGCCGCCTCGGATTGTTCGAGCCGCTCGGCGGCGCCGGGCAGGGCGGCCTCATCGATCCGCTTCTGGTTGGCGCGCATCCACGGCACATGGGCGTAGCCGAACAGGGCGAGCCGCTCCGGCGCCAGCAGCGTGGCGAGCTGCACGGTGCGGCGGATGTCACGCGCGCTCTGGTGCGGCAGGCCGTACATCAGGTCGAGATTGATCGAGGAAATGCCGGCCTCACGCAGCTGGCGCATGGCGCGCTCCACCGTGGCGAAGGGCTGGATGCGACCGATAGCGCGCTGCACATGGGCGCTGAAATCCTGCACGCCGAGACTGACGCGGTCGACACCCATGGCCGCCAGAGCGTCGGCGAGCGGCTCGTCCGTCTCGCGCGGGTCGAGCTCGAAGGCGTATTCGGCGAGCCGGTCGAGATCGAACGCCTCGGCGAGGCGGCTGCCCAGCCGGCGCAGCAGCGGCGGACCGAGCAGGCTCGGCGTGCCGCCGCCCCAGGCGATGTGCGTCACCTGACGGGAGCCGACGCCGGCGGCGACCAGATCGATCTCGCGCGCCAGCCTTTCGGCATAGGCCGCCACCGGCTCGGGCCGCCGCGTCGCCTTGGTGGTGCAGCCGCAATAGAAGCACAGCGCCGTGCAGAACGGCACGTGCAGATAGAGCGAGACGCTGGCCTGCGGCGGCAGACAATCCAGCCAGCCGGCATGCGCCTGCGGCCCGATCGCGCCGGTAAAATGCGGCGCGGTGGGGTAGGAAGTGTAGCGGGGCACGGCCCGCTCTGCGTGGATCAGGGCTGCGTTATGCATGCAGAGGGTTTGACCCGCTGCGGCATTCGTCGCATTGATCCGCCGCAAATGTCGTGCGTCGCGGATCGTTCCCGGCGTCTGCTACGCGTGTCGGTTCCTGCCTCATGCCCCTTCCCGCCTTTCTCAAGAAGCCCGGCTTCGCCTCGAAGCGCATCGCCTGGTATGGCGCGACACTTCTCATCGCCTCGGCTGGCGGCTGTCTCTTCGCCTGGCTCGCCATGCCTGCCGGCTGGCTCTCCGGCGCGCTGGTGGCGACGGCGGTGGCGGCGCTGCTCGGCGCCCCGGTGGGCGTCGAGAAGAACACGCGGCTCGGCGTCTACATCGTGCTTGGCACCTCGATGGGCTCGTCCATCACGCCGGAAACGTTGAGCGGCATCACCTCCTGGCCGGTGACCATGGCCGTCCTGGTGGTGTCGGTGCCTGTCATGATGGTGGCGGTGGTGCTCTATCTGGAGAAGGTCGCCGGCTGGGACCGCCGTAGCGCGTTCTTCGCCGCCGCGCCGGGCGCGCTCTCCACCGTGCTGGTGATGGCGGAGAGTTCCGGTGCCGACACGCGGCGCGTGGTGTTCGGCCAGTCTTTGCGGCTGTTCGTGCTGGTGGCTCTGCTGCCGGCGGCGATCGGCGGTCTGGGGCATGAACCGTCCGGCACGCTGCCGATCAACCCGGTGGTGCCGGATCTCGCCAGCTTCTTCCTGTCGCTCGGCGTCGGCATCTTCGGCGGATTTTTGGCCGAGCGCAGCCGCTTTCCCGGCGGCGCGATGGTCGGCGCCATGCTGGCCAGCGCGGTGGTGCATGGCTTCGGGTGGGTCGAGGGGCGGCTGCCCGACATTTTCCTGATCGTCGGCTTCGTGTTTCTGGGCGCCAATACCGGCAGCCGCTTCGCCGGCACGCGGCTGGCGACGCTCCGCAGCTTTCTCGTGGATTCGCTGGTGGCGCTGCTGATCGCCACCGCCGTGGCGCTGGCCTTCGCCGTGCTCGGTGCCTGGCTCGCCGACGAGCCGCTGCCGAAGGTGCTGGTGGCCTATGTGCCCGGCGCGCTGGAGGCAATGACCATCATGGCCTTCGTGCTCGGCATGGACCCGGCCTTTGTGGCCGCGCACCATCTGGTGCGCTTTCTCGGCCTCGCTCTGGCGATCCCGGTGATTGCCCGGCTGTTCTTCGGGCGGGCGGAAATCCCGTCCGAGAATGTCGAGATCGACAAGACGGAGCCGAAGGACTGAGCGCGGGGCCTCTTTCGGCGCGCACAAACTGTTTCGCGGCGGATTACTCCGCCGGATGGCTACCTTTCGCGGCGGATTACTCCGCCGCTTCCGCCCGCTTCACAAAGCCGAGGCCCAGCCGGCTCCACACATCGGTGAGCGCATAGGCGAGATGGGCCACCAGCGCGTCGTCGTGGAAGGGGCCGGGGGTGATGCGCAGCCGCTCGGCGCCGCGTGGCACGGTTGGGTAGTTGATCGGCTGGATATAGATGCCGTGATCGGCCAGCAGCATGTCGCTGGCAGCTTTGCAGGCTTCGGCGTCGCCGACCATGATCGGCACGATATGCGTATCGGTGACCAGTTGCGGCAGGCCGGCGCGATCGAGCGCGCGCTTCACCTTGGCCACCTGCGCCTGCTGGCGGGTGCGTTCGGCGGGAGACGCCTTGAGATGGCGCACCGAGGCGGCGGCTGCCGCCGCCACGGCCGGGGGCAGGGCGGTGGTGAAGATGAAGCCCGGCGCATAGGAGCGTACGGCATCCATCACCGCCCGCGTGCCGGTGATGTAGCCGCCGACCACGCCGAACGCCTTGCCCAGCGTGCCCTCGATCACGTCGATCCGGTGCATGACGCCGTCGCGCTCGGCCACGCCGGCGCCACGCGGGCCATACATGCCGACCGCGTGCACCTCGTCGAGATAGGTCATGGCGCCATAGCGCTCGGCGAGGTCGCAAATGGCGCCGATGGGCGAGATGTCGCCGTCCATCGAGTAGATGCTCTCGAACACGATGAGCTTGGGCCGGTCGCCGGCGGCGCGCAGCAACTCCTCCAGATGGCCGAGGTCGTTATGGCGGAAGATCACCTTGTCGCGGCCCGCCTGGCGCACGCCCTCGATCATCGAATTGTGGTTCAGCGCGTCCGACAGGATGAGGCAGTCGGGAATCAGCCGGGCAAGTGTGGCGATGCCGGTCTGGTTCGAGACGTAACCCGAGGTGAAGACGAGGCCGGCTTCCTTGCCGTGCAGATCGGCAAGTTCGGCCTCCAGCTCGACCACGGCATGGCTGTTGCCGGAAATGTTGCGGGTGCCGCCGGCGCCGGCGCCGGCCTGCCGGGCGGTGGCGCACATCGCCTCCACCACGCTCTCGTGGCAGCCCATGCCGAGATAGTCGTTGGAGCACCAGATGACGATGTCGCGCTGGCCCTCCGGCGAGTGCCAGATGGCGTGGGGGAAGCGCGCGGTGTCGCGCTCGATCTCGGCGAAGGTGCGGTAGCGACGCTCATTCTTGAGCGTGTCGACGGCATCCTGGAAGAAACGGGCGTAGTCCATGGTGCATCCCAACTCGGCCACCACCCGCTACCGGGCGGGGCGCTATGTCGGCACCATGAACTTTGGAGAGGTTCCGATCAACCCGGCAAACCCCTGACGCGGCGATCGGGCGCGCCTATTGGAAAAACCGCGCGCTCACGTCTCCGCGAGGCCGCGCACCTGCGCCAGCGTCATCGCCACCGAGGCGCTGCCGTCGAAATAGACGAAGCGCAGGGTGCGCCGGCGCGAGGACAGGGCGGCCGGCAGCGGGTCATAGCGGAAGCTGCCGCCACCCAGATGCGGCATCACCGCGCCGACATCGGTGGTCTCGCCGGTCTCCACCCGCAGCAGGCTCACCCGGCGCCCGTCGCCGGTCATGGCGTCGAAGGGCACGCGGGCCAGGCGCAGGAAGCTGGTGGGATCGCTGGTGGTGGCGAAGCTCTCGACGAACGCCTTCTCGACGAGGTCGAGGTCCGGTTCCGGATGGGCGTGGTCGTCCGCCTCCGGTGGCTGCGGCAGGTGCGGCGTCTGCCATTGCGCGGCGGGGCGAGGGGACTGGCCGTGATTGTGGCCGTGGGAATGGGCATGCGCTTCGGCATGGGCGTGGGAATGGCTGTGCCCGCCGGCGCCGTGGTCGTGATGATGATGATCGTGGCCGCGATGCATGGGGTGTCTCCAATTTTAGCCGTGGTCATCCCCGGGCTTGGCCCGGGGATCCACGTTTTCCTCCCGGGCCAATTCCTTGTCGGGCCAAGACGTGGATGGCCGGGCCGAGCCCGGCCATGACGGCGATCAGGCGTGGACGAATCCGGCCCTCAGAAATTCACCGGCTTGTCGATCATGTGCTTGTGGCTGCCGAGCTTGCCGTGGGCGAGCATGGAGCCGAGCGCTTCAACCACCACGCGGGTGGCGAACAAAGCGGTGATGTCGGAGGTGTCGTAGGGCGGCGAGACCTCCACCACCTCCAGCCCGCACAGGCCCTCGGCGGCGACGAGGCCGAGGATCTTCAGCGCCTCGCGCGGCAGGAAGCCGCCGGGTTCTGGCCAGCCGGTGCCAGGGACGAAGCCGCAATCGATGCTGTCGACATCAAACGAGATATAGACCGCGTCGGCGTCCTTCCAGGCGAGTTCGAGCGCGATCTCGGCGGCCTTCCCCAGCCCGATCTTCTCGATATCGTCGATGGTCAGCACATTGGTGCCGCGCTTGCGCGCCTCCTGCACGCCGTAGCGTGGCACCTGCCAGCCGCCGATGCCCAGCTGCACGAGGTTCTTGGGCGAGACATTCGGCAGGTTGGTCGCCCAGTACCAGGGCGTGGTGTGCATGCGCTCGTCGAGATCCTTTTCCTGGATGTCGATGTGGCGGTCGAAATGGATGATGCCGATGCGCTTGGAGGTGCATTCGGCGATGCCGCGCACGCAGGGAAAGCCGATGGAATGGTCGCCGCCTAGCATGATCGGCAGCGCGCCGGATGAAAAGACGTGGCTCACGCCCTTGGAGATCTGGTCGAAGCTCTTTTCCAGATTGGCGGGGATGGTGAACACGTCGCCGGCGTCGCACAGCGTCATCTGCTCGCGCAGATCGACGCCGAGCTCGTAATTATAGGGGGTGTAGAGCGCCGAGATGCGGCGGATGCCCTGCGGCCCGAAGCGGGTGCCGGGGCGGTAGGTGGTGCCGCTGTCAAACGGGATGCCCAGCACGGCGGCATCATAGCGGCCGACATCGCGGACATTCTCGACGTAAGGGGCCTTCATGAAGGTGTTGATGCCGGCGAAGTGCGGCAGCTCGCCGCGCGCGAAGGTGGGGATCGACTTGTCGGTGATCGAATCCGCGCCGGGCAGGCCCATGTCGAGCGCCCATTGCTGCTCCTTGCGCCAGCCATCCTCGGAGAGCCTTTCCTCGGCCTCCAGCGCCTTCCAGCCCTGCATCCCCTTGATCTCGAAATTGGGATGGTGGCGGCGCAGGCGCTGCGGCGTCGTGGCAAGGCCGGCAAACCGGGTGGAGCGTGCCGGGGTCTGGCGCAGAATGGGGGAGTGACGCATGTCATGTCTCCGTTCGTCGAAGGGCCTGAACGGCCCTCGCGGAGGAGACCCGGGCGCAAATGCGAGAGGGTCTTCGCCGCGACTGCCGCCGCGTGATCCTCCCGGGCTTTTGTCCCGCCGTGGACCGGGCGATAGCGTCGCGCCTGGCTGCCCCTCTCGGACCAGCACGCCGCGACAGCGGTCAACGGCGCCGGAACCCTAGGGACATTTGCGCCGAGCCTAGATCGGACCGGCGCCGGGGTGAAGCCCCGATAAGCGGCATTTGCCCGCGCCGTCGCCGAAAGTTCGGGCGTTCGCTATTTCGTGCCGAAGATGCGGTCGCCGGCATCGCCGATGCCGGGCACGATATAGCCGTGGTCGTTGAGATGGCTGTCGACCGCCGCCGTGTAGACCGGCACGTCCGGATGGGCGTCGTGCAGCGTCTTCAGACCTTCCGGCGCGGCGATGAGGCAAACGAACTTGATCGACTGGCAGCCGGCCGCCTTGACCTCCGACACCGCCGCCGCCGCCGAATTGCCGGTGGCCAGCATCGGGTCGAGAATGATGGCGGTGCGCGAGGCGATGTCGCGCGGCAGCTTCAGATAATATTCCACCGCCGCCAGCGACACCGGGTCGCGGTACAGCCCGACATGGCCGACGCGGGCGGCGGGGAGAATCTCCAGCATGCCTTCGAGAATGCCGCCGCCGGCGCGCAGCACCGAGACAAGACAGAGCTTCTTGCCGGCGAGTATAGGCGCCTGCATGGCGGTTAGCGGCGTCTCGATCTCGATCAACTCGGTCGGCATGTCGCGCGTCACCTCATAGGCCAGCAGCATGCTGATCTCGCGCAGCAGCAGCCGGAACTCGTTGGCCGGCGTGCGCGAGCGGCGCATGAGCGTGAGCTTGTGCTGGATCAGCGGGTGGTCGACGATGACGGTGGTCGGCGGCAGGGCGACCTCTGGAAGGCTCGTGGGCGCGTGCATGGTCGGCGTCTCGCTGGATGGGGCGCGCTCGGCGGCGATGTGCCGGAGCCTGCCATTGAGGTCACGATAGCGCGAAACGCGATACAAGAAACGGACCATTCCGTCCGATTTTTTGCCGCGACGCCGAACGCCCCCTTGCGGAAGCGGCCAATCCACGCTCACATACGTTGCTTCCGGAGTGTCGGCGCTGCCGCCGACGTCGAAGCGAGCCAATCATGTCCGTCAATGCCAGTGCAGGCGGTGGTTCCCGCAATCATATTGTCCTCACCTCTCATGGCGCCCCCACCGGCGTCGCCGCCGATGGCCCGACGCTGAACTGGGGGGCGCCCGACCCCGCCCTGCGCGGCCCTGTCGTCGCCACCCTCACCGACATGAAGCGGCGCAACGCCATCGGCACCCATGCCGGCGGCTACGCGGTCTATCGCGCTCTGGCCATCGCCGCCGGCTCGCTGCCCGCCGATTTCAAGGCGGACCTCACCAACACCGCGCCCTCCGACATCATCGGCCCGCACCCGCAATGGGGCGACCCGGGCAAGATCGTCTCGCTCGACCCGTTCGGTCACAAGATCGGCGAGGCGTTTGCCGATGCGGTGGCGGCCGGGCTCGACGTGCGCCCGAGCATCGCCATCACCCGCGCCCATATCGACATGCCGGAAATCCGCGACGCACTGCGCGCCGGGCGGCTGAAGATCGACGGCGACATCATCGGGCCGAAGGGCGATGTGCGCGTGACCAAGGCGGCGATCGAGCCGGTCTGGTATCTGCCGGGCATCGCCGCCCGCTTCGGCGTCAGCGAAGGCGCGCTGCGCCGGGCGCTGTTCGAGCACACCGGCGGCATGTTCCCGGAACTGGTGACGCGCGGCGACCTCAAGGTGTTCCTGCCGCCCATCGGCGGCATGACGCTCTATATGTTCGGCGACCCCGCCAAGATCGGCGACGGCGTCACCCCGCTCGCCTGCCGGGTGCATGACGAGTGCAACGGCTCGGACGTGTTCTCCTCCGACATCTGCACCTGCCGGCCCTATCTCGCCCATGGCATCGAGATCTGCGTGGAGATGGCGCAACAGGGCGGCGTCGGCCTGGTGGTCTATAACCGCAAGGAAGGTCGGGCGCTGGGCGAGGTGACCAAGTTCCTCGTCTACAATGCCCGCAAGCGGCAGGAGGGCGGCGACCTGCCCGAGACCTATTTCAAGCGCACCGAATGCGTCGCCGGCGTGCAGGACATGCGCTTCCAGGAACTGATGCCGGACGTGTTCCACTGGCTCGGCATTTCCCGGATCGACCGTTTCGCCTCAATGAGCGACATGAAGTTCAACGCGCTGGAGCGCGCCGGCATCGCGGTGGGCGAGCGGGTGGCGATCCCCGAGGAGCTGATCCCGCCGGATGCCCGCGTCGAGATGGAGGCGAAGGTTTCGGCCGGCTATTTCAGCGGCGGTTTCCAGAGCCAGTTCGACGCAACTCAAGGGCGGGCGCTGGAGGAATAGGTCTTCTCAGGCTGTTTCCCACGCAACGTCATCCTTCGAGGCCCGGCGACGCCGGGCCTCGAAGGATGGTCATCGCAGAGCCGTCCGGAAGGGGCATCCTTCGAGGCTCGCTGCGCTCGCACCTCAGGATGACGTCGCTCCGGCACGACGTCGGAGCAAGAAAGTACCTTCATGACCCTGCCCAATAGGACCCCGCCCGAACTCGCCGCGCTGCGCACGCCTGCCGCCGTGCGGGCGCGCAGCCATCAGGTGCTCGACTACGTGCAGGCAGGGCGCTCGCCGCACTTCACCGTCGATATGGCGGCGCTGGAAGGGGTGGCGGACTATGTGGCGGATGTGACGCGGCAGGATTATCCGACCCTCGACATTCCCTATCACAGTCGCTGGCGGCACTTCGATGCCGGCGGCGTCGGGCGATGGCCGGCGCTGGCGGGCCGGATGACGACGGTGGACGCGGCCGAGCGCGCCCGCACCATGATCGACCTCGCTGTGGTGAGCGTGCTGCTCGACGCCGGGGCGGGCGACGCCTGGCGCTACCATGAGGCGAGGAGCGGACTCAGCATCGGCCGTTCGGAAGGGCTGGCCGTGGCGAGCCTCAACATGTTCGAGGCCGGCGGCTTTTCCTCCGATCCCGCCCAACCGCTGCGCGCCGACGCGCCGGCGCTGCTCGCCCTCGATGCGGCGACGCTCGGCCGGTATTTCCAGGTGTCGGACGACAACCCGCTGGTCGGGCTGGCGGGACGCGCGGCGCTGCTGAACCGCCTCGGCGCGGCGGTGGCGGAGCGGCCGGACGTGTTCGCCGGCGGCCAGCGGGCGGGCGGGCTCTACGACAGTCTCGCCCCGCAGGCGCATATGGGCCGCCTGCCGGCGGACCGCATCCTCAAGGCGCTGCTCGACGGAATGTCCGGCATCTGGCCCTCGGGGCTGGAGGTGGCGGGCGTGGCGCTGGGCGATGTCGGGCGGCATCCGGCGGTGCGGATGGAAGACCAGTCCGACCAGCTCGTGCCGTTTCACAAGCTGTCGCAATGGCTCACCTATTCGCTGCTGGAGCCCTTCGAGGCCTCGGGCCTCGCCATCACCGAGCTCGACGCGCTCACCGCCCTGCCGGAATACCGCAATGGCGGGCTGCTGGTCGATCTCGGCGCCATCGTGCCGCGCCAGCCGCTCGACCCGGCGCGCAAACACGCCGTGTCGTCCGAAATGGTGGTGGAGTGGCGCGCGCTCACCGTGGCGCTGATGGACCGGCTCGCCGACCGGGTGCGCGAGCGGCTGGGCCTCGATCCCGCGCAGTTCCCGCTCGCCAAGCTGCTGCAGGGCGGCACCTGGACCGCGGGGCGCCGCATCGCCGCCGAGCGCCGCCCGCCCGCCGGCCCGCCGCCGATCGCCATCGACGCCGACGGCACGGTGTTCTGAACCCTTCGTCATCCCGGCTCTGCGCTGCGCTTCGGCCGGGATGACGCCCTCGTCAGATGATCCTCAGTCCAGCTGCGCGCCCGTCGCCTTGACGATCGGCGCCCATTTGGCGATTTCCTTCTTCACGTGCTCGCCCAGTTCCTCCGGCGTCGAGCCGACGGAGACGGCGCTGAAATCGGCGAGGCGCGCCTGCACCTTGGGGTCTTCCAACGCCTTGTTGGCGGCGGCGTTAAGCTTGGCCACAACATCAGGCGGCGTGCCGGCCGGGGCGAAGATGGCATTCCAGGTATAGGTCTCGTAGCCGGGCACCGCCTCGGCGATGGCCGGCACGTCCGGGAAGGACGGCGCGCGCTTCGCCGTAGTGACGCCCAGTGCCCGCAGCTTGCCGGACTTGATGTGGCTGGTGGAGGAGGGGAGGTTGTCGAACATGATCGGCACCTGGCCGGACAGCACGTCGATCAGCGCCGGGCCGGCGCCCTGATAGGGAATGTGCTGCATGTCGACATCCGCCATGCTCTTGAACAGCTCGCCCGAGAGGTGCAGCGGCGTGCCGTTGCCGGAGGAGGCGTAGGAATACTTGCCGGGCTCCTTCTTGAGCAGGGCGATCAGCTCCTCGGTGGTCTTGGCCGGGAAGTCCGGGTTCACCACCAGAACGTTCGGCACCACGACCAGCAGCGACACCGGCGCGAAGCTGGTAACGGGGTCATAGGGCATCTTCTTGTAGAGCGTCGGGTTCAGCGCGTGGGTGGCGACCGTGCCCATCAGAATGGTGTAGCCGTCCGGGGTCGCCTTGGCGACCTGCGCCGCGCCGAGATTGCCGCCGGCGCCGCCCTTGTTCTCCACCACCACGGACTGGCCCAGCTCCGCGCTCATGCGCTCGGCGATCAGCCGGCCGACGAGATCGGTGGAGCCGCCGGCGGCGAAGGGGATGACCAGCGTGACCGGTCGGGTGGGGTAATCCTGCGCGACGGCCGCGCCGGTCAAGACGAGCGAAGCCATGGTGGCGGCGGCGAAAAGCGTGCGTAGCATCGGGCGATCTCCCTGTTGTCCGCGCCCCATGCGCGGGCGTGCCTCTGCGGGCCCTTGGTCTATCTAGAGTGCTGCAACGAGACGTCACGCTCAATCCGCCATGCGTCGCAGATCGGGCAATTCGTCGACCGAGGGGCGCGACAGGCCAGACGATCACCCCGCAGGGCGCGGGGGCTTGGATGCAATCGCAGCATTCGGCGCCATTTCTGCCTGTTCCCTAGGCAGCGAGCCGGCCTGTGGGGTACTCTGCTGCGGGCCAACGGGCGGCCGCCTACTCGCGCGCAGGCCGGGCCAGCATTCGCGGCAGGGTTGCCACGACTGGCATATCGCTTGCGAGAGGCACCGCCTGTTCGGAGCAGTAGGGGAGCCATGCCGACCACATGAGCAAGGGCGCCGACATTGAACTCATTGACGTTACAAAGCGCTACGGCGCCGCGCTGGCGGTTGATTCCGTCTCGCTGAAGATTCCGGCCGGCACCTATTGTTGCCTGCTCGGCCCCTCCGGCTGCGGCAAAACCACCACGCTGCGCATGATCGCCGGGCATGAGAGCATCACCGAAGGCGACATCCGCCTCGGGCCGACCGTGGTGTCGGACCTGCCGCCGGCCAAGCGCGGCACGGCGATGATGTTCCAGAGCTACGCGCTCTTCCCCCATCTCGACACAGTCGACAATGTCGCCTTCTCGCTGAAGATGAAGGGGGTCGACAAGGCGGCACGACGGGCCAAGGCGATGGAGATGCTGAAGCTGGTGCAGATGGACCACCTGGCCGAACGCCGTCCCGCGCAGCTGTCCGGCGGGCAGCAGCAACGGGTGGCGCTGGCGCGCGCGCTGATCACCGACCCGCAGGCGCTGCTGCTGGACGAGCCGCTCTCCGCGCTCGACCCGTTCCTCAAGATCAAGGTGCGGCAGGAGCTGAAGAAGCTGCAGCTGCAGCTCGGCATTTCCTTCATCCATGTCACTCACAGCCAGGAGGAGGCGATGGCGCTCTCCGACCTGGTGGTGGTGATGAATGGCGGACGGATCGAGCAGGCGGGCACGCCGCGCGAGGTGTTCAACCGCCCCGCCACCGCTTTTGTGGCCCGCTTCATGGGCGACCACAACGTCATTGCCGGCCGGGTGACGGCGGTGGGCGAGGACGTGACCTTCGAGGTGCCGGGCGGGGCTTCCTTCCGGGCGCCCGCCGCGCCGGGGCTGGAGCCGGGCGTGCCGGTGGAGATTGCTGTGCGCACCGACCGGGTGCGGCTGGGCGGCGACACGCTGCCGGGCTGCGGCCTCACCGGCCTGGTGCAGAACATCGAATATCACGGCCAGAAGGTGCAGGTGGCGCTGGCCGCCCCGGGTGTCAGCGAGTTTTCGGTGCAGGTGCCCGAGACCGCCTTCTTCGCGGCACCGCTCAGCGTCGGCGACGCCGTGCCGCTCGCCTGGACACCGCAGGATGTTCACATCCTCAAAGCCTCGCCCTCGGCCTGAACCCTACCGACCCACGCCAATGCCGATAACGCTCGGGAGACATCAATGAGCAAGAAGATCACGGATCGCGCCGGTGCCGCCACCACCACCCCCGCCGCCGGCGTGAGCCGCCGCGGCCTGCTGAAGGGGGCGGCGGCGCTCGGCGGCCTCGCCGTCGGCGGCCAGGCGGTGACCGGCTTTCCGACCGTCTGGGCGCAGAACCCGATCACGCTGCGCCAGTTCGGCACCGGCGTCTCGAACCTCAACGCCATCGCCGAGAAGTGCAAGGCGGACCTCGGCATCACCCTGCAGATGACGGCGCTCGATTCCGACGCGGTGTCGCAGCGCGTGGTGACGCAGGCGAACTCCTTCGACATCGCCGATATCGAATACTGGATCTGCAAGAAAGTGTTCGCCGCCGGCACGCTGCAGCCGATGGACGTCAACAAGATCAAGTATTACGACCAGATCGTGCCGATCTTCACCACTGGCAAGCTGACGCCGGAATCGGTGGTCGCGCAGGGCACGGCGCCCAACACGGTCGGCTTCGTCGAGGGGCCGGATTCCAAGAAGTTCGCGCCCGCGCCCACCCAGTGGATGACGCTGATCCCGACCATCTACAATGCCGACACGCTCGGCATCCGCCCGGACCTGGTCGGGCGGCCGATCAAGAACTGGAAGGACATTCTCGACCCCGCCTTCAAGGGCAAGACCTCGATCCTCAACATTCCGTCCATCGGCATCATGGACGCGGCGATGATCTGCGAGAGCGCCGGCATCATCAAGTACGGCGACAAGGGCAACATGACCAAGGCGGAGATCGACACCACGATCGATTTCCTCATCAAGACCAAGAAGGCCGGCCAGTTCCGCGCCTTCTGGAAGACCTTCGACGAAAGCGTGAACCTCATGGCCTCGGGCGAGGTCGTCATCCAGTCCATGTGGTCGCCGGCCGTGGCGGCGGTGCGCTCGAAGGGCATTCCCTGCGTCTACCAGCCGCTGGAAGAAGGCTACCGCGCCTGGGGCGGCGGCCTCGGCATCGCCAAGCACCTGAAGGGCGCGCAGCTCGACGCGGCGTATGAATACATCAACTGGTATCTCTCCGGCTGGGTCGGCGCCTATCTCAACCGGCAGGGCTATTATTCCGCCGTGCTCTCCACCGCCGAAAAGAACATGACGCCGGACGAATGGGCGTTCTGGATGCTCGGCCAGCCCGCCAAGACCGACATCCTCTCGCCGGAAGGCAAGGTGATGTACACGGCCGGCACGGTGCGCGACGGCGGCTCCTTCAAGGAACGCATGGGCGCGGTCGCCTGCTGGAACTCGGTGATGGACGAGGACCGCTACATGGTCCGCCGCTGGAACGAGTTCATCGCCGCGTAAGGCACCCCGAGGCGGAGCGTGCCCGCGTGCTTCGAGGCTCGCTCCGCCCGCACCTCAGCATGACGAGGGGGAAGAGCCTATCGCACTCCTCCCTCACAACGTCATCCTGAGGTGCCGGGCGAGGCCCGGCCTCGAAGGATGTTCGTGAATGCCGCCCTTGACCGGAAGCCCCGCATGACCCTGTCCCGCTTCGCGCCCTACCTTCAGGCGACGCCGCTGACGCTGATCCTGGCGGCGTTCCTCGTGCTGCCGATCGCCACCATCGTCATGGTGAGCTTCTGGGACTATGATTCGATCCAGATCTTCCCGGCCTTCGTCTTCACCAATTACGAGGAGACAATCACCTCGCCGGTGACCTGGAGCACCTATCTCAATACGCTGAAATACACCGTCATCGTCTGGGCGGTGACGCTCGTCGTCGGCTTCTGGGTCGCCTATTACCTCGCCTTCCACATCCGCTCGGCCACCATGCAGATGGTGCTGTTCCTCGTCTGCACCATTCCGTTCCTGACCTCGAACATCATCCGCATGATCTCGTGGATCCCATTCCTCGGGCGCAACGGGCTGCTGAACCAGACGCTGATGACCATGGGCGTCATCGACCAGCCGCTGGAATTCCTGCTGTTCTCGGATTTCGCGGTGGTTCTGGCGATGGTGCATCTCTACACGCTGTTCATGGTCACCCCGATCTTCAACACGCTGATGCGCATCGACCGGGCGCTGATCGAGGCGGCGCGCGACGCGGGCGCCAACGCCTTCCAGATCCTCACCAATGTCATCATCCCGCTCGCCAAGCCCGGCATCGCCATCGGCTCGATCTTCGTGGTGACTCTCGTCATGGGCGACTTCATCACCGTGCGCTTCATGTCCGGCGGGCAGTCCGCCTCGGTGGGGCTGATGATGGCGAACCAGATCGCGCTGCTGCAATACCCGGCGGCGGCGGCCAATGCGGTGATCCTGCTGGCCCTCGTGCTGCTGCTGGTCGCCGGCATCCTGCGCATCGTCAACATCCGCAAGGAGCTGTGAGATGGCGGGGCCGGCGCGCGCGACGAACATTCTTGGAGGCCCGGCTGCTGGCGGGGCACCTCGGGACGACGTGTTTCTGCTGGAGCCGTGCGCCGTCATGCTGAGGTGCGAGCGCGAGCGAGCCTCGAAGCACGCAGGCGTGCTCGATAGGGAGGGACGCTGATGAACTCGGAAAAGCGCGGCGCCGGTTTCTACGTGCTCACCGCCTTCTTCATCCTGTTCGTGCTGTTCCTCTACGGGCCGCTCTCGACCATTTTCATCCTGTCCTTCCAGGGGCCGAATGGCGGGCTCACCTTCCCGATGAACGGCGTCTCGCTGCGCTGGTTCGAGAACCTGCTGTTCGAGCAGCAGGCGGTGGGCGATTTCGGCGGCGCCTTCTCGCGCTCGCTGATGCTCGGCATCATGACCATGCTGACCACCGTCGTGGTCTCGCTGCTGGCGGGCCTCGCCTTCCGCCGGCGCTTTCTCGGCAGCGGGCCGCTGTTCTACCTGACCATCGCCAGCCTGATCGTCCCCTCGATCCTCATCTCGCTGGGCATCGGTCTCGCCTTCAACGTGTTCGGGCTGGAGCCGGCCTGGTACTCCTCCGCCTTCGGCGCGCATCTGACCTGGACGCTGCCCTTCGGCCTGCTCATCATGTTCGCGGTCTTCAACCGCTTCAACCCGGCCTATGAGGAAGCGGCGCGCGACCTCGGCGCCAGCCCGTGGCAGACCTTTGCCCATGTGGTGCTGCCGATCATCCTGCCGAGCCTGATCGGCGTCGGCCTGTTCGGCTTCACCCTCTCCTATGACGAGTTCGCCCGCACGCTGATGACCTCCGGCAGCTTCAACACCCTGCCGCTGGAGATCTACGGCATGACCACAAATGTCACCACGCCGGTGCTCTACGCGCTCGGTACGGTGACGACGCTGTTCTCCATGGCGATCATCCTCATCGCGCTGGCCACCATCGCGGTGCTGCGCAAGCGCCGCGCCCGGCGGCTGGCGGGCTGACCTCCGGGCGCTTGCCCCAGCGGAAACCATGTCGGCTGAACGACTTGCGGGCACATGTCGGCGCGTCTGGCAGGGAACCGGATGGATCATGGCCGGTTGGTATCAACAATAAGCCGCGTGACCGCGCGGTCATCTCGCGCGGGATGAAGGCGCGGCGTCACGGGAGAGACGCCATGAACATCTGCACGACGGACCGCAGCATTTGCGACCTGCTCCACGAGGTGGCCAAGGACGAGCGCAAGCACGCGTTAACCATCAAGCTGCGCAGCGGCGACATGATCACCGCCTATGGCCCGATCGAGGTCGCCGACCGCTTCATGCTGTGCCGGCTGCATGATGGGAATTACGATGGTAGCCAGCTGATCGCGCTCGACACCATCGAGTTCATCCGCTGACCGATGCCGGGCAGGGTCGGTCGCCAGGGCGGGGCCGCTCCCCTGTTGCGGCCGCCCGGATTTGCTAGACTGACGTAACGGCCCCAACCGGGCGGGCCGGCGGTCGCCTCGTCACGCTGCGACCACATCATGCGGGAGCCGAAACATGCGACACGCCCTTTTTCTCTCCACCGCGCTGGTTTTTGCGGCCTCATCGGCCTCGGCGGAAACGCGGTCGACCACTATGAGCTGCGCGCAGGTGAGCGCATTGGTGCAGGAGCGCGGGCAGGTGGTGTTTGACACCGGCGGCGGCGAACTCAGCCGCGTCGTCGCCAATCCGAGTTCCTGCGACCCCAGCCAGGACGGCGCGCCGAGCTGGATTCCCTCGCAGGACCAGAGCCAGTGCCTCGCCGGCTATCGCTGCCAGGAGCGCCAAGGCCACGGCAACTGACGCAAGCGCGGGCCTCGATCGGCGGCAAGCGGGACGGCGCAGCGATGCCCCGCGTGCCGCTCAGGAGGCCATTCCGGCTTGGGAGTCGCGCTGCTGAAGCACGAACGAAGCGCGCAAAGGCCCCGAAACGCAACGCCTGACATCTGTCGATGAATTGGGATGGTGCTGCGAGAGAGGATTGAACTCTCGACCTCTCCCTTACCAAGGGAGTGCTCTACCACTGAGCTACCGCAGCGCCGGGTGCGGCGGACATGGCCCGCCAAGGCGCGGGGACGTTTGCCACAGCGCGCCCGTCGGCGCAAGCGTCGGGTGCGCAATTCGCTGTGCCCTGTGCATGGCGTCGGCCCGGCGCGGCCGGCGCGGCCATCGCTTTCACTGGGGCGAGGTGGGTATTAAGGCTGGTGACGGCGGCGGCTATAGGCGTCGGCTGGCAGGGAGGCAGTGGAATGAGCGGCCAGGAGGAGAGCGCCCGTGCCGAGCGGATGGCGGCGGCGCTGCGCGAGAACCTCAAGCGGCGCAAGCAGCAGGCGCGGGGCCGGCAGGCGCCCGCCGGGGTACCTTCGCCCATGGCGGACGTCGCAGACGTCTCATCCGCCGCGCCGGACGGCGATCCCGATCGACGCGAGGGCGAAGGCTGAGCCGCGTTGTCGCGCCCGGCGACACGCGGTAGAGATTTGCGGGAATTGACGATGGGGCGCCACGAATCGGCCCCATCGCCCATACATGTCGCGGCGGAAAGTGCCGGACGCGACGGCGGCCCGTCTTCCGGGCATGCATCGTGCCGTTGGCCACGCTGGTAGGAGCATCGAATTTCATGGACCGCATCCGCATCGTCGGCGGCAACCCGCTCAACGGGACCATTCCGATTTCCGGCGCCAAGAACGCCGCCCTGCCGCTGATGATCGCGGGCCTGCTGACCGACGAGAAGCTGGTGCTGGAAAACGTGCCGCGCCTCGCCGACGTGTCGCAGCTGCAGCGTATCCTCGGCAATCACGGCATCGACATCACGGTGAACGGCAAGCGGCGGGGCGACGATGCCTATGCCGGCCAGACGCTGGAGATCGACGCGCGGGTGATCGTCGACACCACCGCGCCCTATGAGCTGGTCTCGAAGATGCGGGCGAGCTTCTGGGTGATCGCGCCGCTGCTGGCGCGCATGGGCGAGGCCAAGGTGTCGCTGCCGGGCGGCTGCGCCATCGGCACGCGGCCGGTGGATTTCCATCTCGACGCGTTGCGGGCGCTCGGCGCCGACATCGAGATCGATGCGGGCTATGTGATCGCCCGCGCTCCGAAGGGCCTGAAGGGCGCGCGGATCGTGTTCCCGAAGGTGTCGGTTGGCGCCACCCACACCGCGATGATGGCCGCGAGCCTCGCCGATGGCGAGACCATCATCGAGGGCGCGGCCTGCGAGCCGGAGATCGTCGATGTGGCGGACTGCATCAATGCCATGGGCGGGCGTATCGAGGGGCAGGGCACCCCGACCCTCCGCATCGTCGGCGTGCCGCGCCTCAAGGGTGCGCGCCACTGCGTGCTGCCGGATCGCATCGAGACCGGCACCTATGCGATGGCGGTGGCGATGACCGGCGGCGACGTGCTGCTTTCCGGCGCGCGGGCCGACCTGCTGGACACGGCGCTCGATACGCTGCGCGAAGCGGGCGCGGAGATCACTGTTTCCAATGAGGGGCTGCGGGTGACGCGCAACGGCGCCGGCATTTCCCCGGTCACGGTGACGACGGCACCGTTCCCCGGCTTTCCCACCGACCTGCAGGCGCAGTTGATGGCGCTGACCACGCGGGCGGGCGGCACCTCGCGCATTACCGAGACCATCTTCGAGAACCGCTTCATGCATGTGCAGGAGCTGGCCCGGCTTGGCGCGCGCATCCATCTCGACGGCGAGACCGCGACCATCGAGGGCGTGGAGCGGCTGAAGGGCGCGCCTGTCATGGCCACCGATCTGCGCGCCTCGGTGTCGCTGGTCATCGGAGCGCTAGCCGCCGAGGGCGAGAGCATGATCCACCGGGTCTACCATCTCGATCGCGGCTTCGAGCGGCTGGAGGAGAAGCTCTCCGCCTGCGGCGCCGAAATCGAGCGGCTGGCGGGCTGAGCGGCCGGCTTCGTGCTTACGGTGCCCCCTTGTCCTGCGCCCAGCGCAGCGCCATCTGGGCCTCATGTGAGGTGGCGGAGATGACGACATGGCCGGCTTGAAGCTGATTGCGCTCGACAGCGAGGATCTCGCGGTGCTCTCGGTGCATCTGCAGGACGCGGTGGTCGCGGTGAGCGACATGACCTTCCTGCCGAAGGAGCGGCGCTTCGTGCTGCTGGCCAACCGGTTCGACTGGGAAAAGGCGATTCAGGCGGAGGCGATGGCCGATGCGGACGCGCCGCTCGGCGCGGCGGCTGCGGCAGCAGGCCCCTGCGTGCGCCGTCGCTCCGGGCTGCGCTTCGAGCGGGTGCTCGGCGCGCGGGTGCGCGGGATCGATCTCAAGAACAAGCAGGGCCTGCTGAACCTGCTGGCGCTGAGCTTCGACGAGGTGGACACGCCCTCCGGCACGGTCACGCTGCTGTTCTCCGGCGGCGCGGAGGTGCAGCTCGACCTCGAATGCATGGAAGCGGCGCTGGAGGATCTCGGCCCCGCCTGGGACGCCAAGGGCACGCCCTGCCACGAGGCGTGAGCGGGCCGTCGCGGCCCCGCCGGCGCCGGCGATGAGCGCGCCACCGAGCGCGTCGCGTAGGCCGCTGTCTGAATGTCCTTGTCTTCGGCGAGCCCGGTTGCGATAGGACAGGCGGAACAGGTAAGTGCGCGCCGGCGCGACCTGATGCCCGCCCCGGCGATGGCGCGGGCCGCAGGCGCCCGACGCGCGGCACCGCCGACCCGCAGGACCCCGACATGCCGCTTCGCCTCGACACACGCTCTCCCGACTTTGCAGACCGCTTCCGCGCCTTTCTCGGCACCAAGCGCGAGGTGTCGCCCGATGTGGCGCAGGCGGTGGCGCATATTGTCGAAGAGGTGCGCCAGCGCGGCGACGCGGCGCTGATCGATTTTTCCAGAACCTTCGACCGCGTCGATCTGGCCGCGCTGGGCATCCGCGTGACGGCTGACGAGATCGCCGCCGCGGTGAAGGCCAGCGACCCGGAGACGCTGGAGGCGCTCGCCTTCGCGCATGGCCGCATCCGCTCCCATCACCAGAGGCAGCTTCCGACAAGCGGGCGCTATGTCGACGCCGCCGGCGTCGAACTCGGCCATCGCTGGACGGCGGTGGACGCGGTGGGGCTTTATGTGCCCGGCGGCACGGCTGCCTATCCCTCTTCCGTGCTGATGAACGCCGTGCCGGCCAAGGTGGCGGGGGTAGGGCGCCTTGCCATGGTGGTTCCCTCGCCGGACGGCGTGCTGAACCCGCTGGTGCTCGCTGCTGCCGACCTTGCCGGCGTCGACGAGGTGTACCGGGTGGGTGGCGCGCAGGCCATCGCCGCGCTGGCCTACGGCACCGCCACCATCGCGCCCGTCGCCAAGATCGTCGGGCCCGGCAATGCCTATGTGGCGGCGGCCAAGCGCCATGTGTTCGGCACGGTCGGCATCGACATGGTGGCGGGCCCCTCCGAGGTGCTAGTGATTGCCGATGGTGCGCAGAACCCGGACTGGATCGCCGCCGATCTTCTCGCCCAGGCCGAGCACGATACCGCCGCGCAGTCCATCCTGATGACCGACGACGCGGCGCTGGCCGAGGCGGTGATCGCCGCCGTGGAACGCCAGCTCGCCACCCTGCCGCGCCGTGCCATCGCGGCGAGGAGCTGGGACGAATTCGGCGCGGTGATCCTGCTCGCCAGCCTCGACGAGGCGCCGGCGCTGGCCAACCGCATCGCCCCCGAGCATCTCGAGATCATGGCGGCCGATGCCGAGGCGCTGGCCGGGCGCGTGCACCATGCCGGGGCCATTTTCCTCGGCGCCTACACGCCGGAGGCGATCGGCGACTATGTCGGCGGCTCCAACCATGTGCTGCCGACCGCGCGCTCCGCCCGTTTCTCCTCGGGCCTTGGCGTGCTGGACTTCATGAAGCGCACCTCTATCCTCAAATGCGGGCCCGAGCAGCTTCGTGCACTCGGCCCGGCGGCAATCGCCCTCGGCGAGGCGGAAGGGCTCGGCGCCCATGCCCGTTCCGTCGCGATCCGGCTGAACCTTTGACAGGCGTGCCATGGCCGGGGATGACGCGCATGCAGAGACCCGCCGCCTGACGGCCGTGACGCTGGACAGCGCCTCGATCGGCCGGTCCAATGTCGATGTCGAGCATGAGCGGGCCGTCGCCATCTATGACCTGCTGGCGGAAAACAGCTTCGCCCCGCAGGGCGACCCTGCGCCCGGCCCCTATCATCTCGCCATCTCGCTGAGCGAGGGGCGCCTCGTGCTCAATGTCACCCGCGAGGACGGCGCCCCGGTCGTGCAGCATCAGCTGTCGCTCAGCCCGCTGCGCCGGGTGGTGCGCGATTATTTCATGGTCTGCGAGAGCTATTACTCGGCGATCCGCACCTCCAGCCCGTCGCAGATCGAGGCCATCGACATGGGCCGGCGCGGCCTGCACAACGAAGCCTCCGAGTTGCTGCAGGCGCGGCTGAAGGACAAGATCGATCTCGATTTCGGCACGGCCCGGCGCCTGTTCACGCTGGTCTGCGCCCTGCACTGGAAAGGCTGAGCGTGGACGCGCCCGGCGCCTTCGGGGGTGCAGCGGCCGGGCCCGGCCCGGCGCCCCGCCGCGAGAGGCCGCAATCGGTGCTGTTCATGTGCGGGCAGAACAGCGTGCGCTCTCCCATGGCCGCGGTGCTGACGCGGCATTTGTTCGGCCGCTCGCTCTATGTCGGCTCGGCCGGCGTGCTGAAGGGCGAGGCCGATCCCTTCGTCGCCGCCGCCATCGACGAGGTGGGGCTGGACCTCTCCCGCCACCGGCCGCAGACGCTTGAGGAGCTCGAGGAGAATGAGGGACTCGGCTTCGACCTGGTCGTTACGCTGTCGCCCGACGCCCATCACCGCGCGCTGGAACTGACGCGTACCAACGCCATCGACGTGGAATATTGGCCGACCCCGGATCCGACGCTGGCAAGCGGCAACCGCGAGCAACGGCTCGACGCCTATCGCACGGTGCGCGACGATCTGGAGCGCCGCATCCGCGCCCGCTTCCGGCCGCGATGAGCGGGGTGGAAGATCGCGAAAAGCGTTCAACTTTGGCCGCACATGTTCTAGCGTGCCGGCGAATTGGACCGCCGGGCCTGTCGGCGGAAGAGGGAGTGACTGCGTGAGCGCCCGCCCGACATTGGTGCTGGCCTCGGGTTCGCCGCGCCGGTTGGCGCTGCTGGCCCAGGCCGGAATCGAACCCGACGCCCTGCTGCCGGCCGATATCGACGAAACGCCCGAGCGCGGCGAGCTTCCCCGCCGCCTGGCGCTGCGCCTGGCGCGCGAGAAGCTGGACGCCTCCGACGCCCGCCGCCGCGCGCTGGGCGCGCATGAGGGCGCCTTCCTGCTCGCCGCCGACACGGTGGTGGCGGTGGGGCGGCGCATCCTGCCCAAGCCCGACGTGGCGGAAGAGGCGGCGGATTGCCTGCGCCTGCTCTCCGGCCGCGCCCACCGCGTCTATACCGGCCTGGCGCTGATGACGCCCAAGGGCGGCGTGCGCACCCGCCTCGTCGAGACACGCGTGCGGTTCAAGCGGCTTTCGCGCGAAGAGATGGACGCCTACATCGCGGCGCGCGAATGGGAGGGCAAGGCCGGCGGCTACGCCATACAGGGCCTTGCCGGCGTGTTCGTGGTGAAGCTGGTCGGCTCCTATACCAATGTGGTCGGCCTGCCGCTGGCCGAGACCGTGGCGCTGCTCGGCGGCGAGCGCTTCCCGGTTTTCCAGCGCTGGGGCAACCCGGAATGAGCGCCGACACGCCCCCCGAGGCCGGTGGCAAGCCATGCCCGATCTGCGGCAAGCCGATGACGGTGAAGTACAAGCCCTTCTGCTCCGCCCGCTGCGCGGATGTCGACCTGCACCGCTGGCTCAGCGGCGCCTATGCCATTCCGGTGACCGAGAATGACGACGAGGATGGCGAGGAGCCCTCGCTCGCCCCGAGGCCGCCGCGCGAGGTCTGAGGGCGCGGCCATGTGCCTTTGAGGAAGATGCCCCACTCCCCCCGGGCTAGCCTGCCGAGAGGGGCTGGACGGCATCGGCCGCGCGGCGATCCCAGCTTCTGTGCAAGCGCAGTCGTGGCCGAAGGCAGCGGCCCGTGCCGGCGATCCGTGCCGGCACGCCCCGGATCGCCCCAACCCCTCTCCCGCAACACCGGCGTTCCTGCGGGGCAAGCGACAGCCCGGCCTGGCCAGGATCGGCTTGGCTGGGGAAAGCCCGAATTTCCCTTTCGGGACATATGGACAGGGCGAAGCCAAGACTCTATAACCCGCCCGCTCCGCATGGCTTAAGGCCATTGCCGGCTACGCCCAGGTAGCTCAGTTGGTAGAGCATGCGACTGAAAATCGCAGTGTCGGCGGTTCGACTCCGTCCCTGGGCACCATCTACCCCCTTGATATCGCTAGAATTTTCAGCGCAAGGGGCGGTGATTTTCAGCCAGTTTGTCATATTTTCTGACCCGGTTTGACAGCCTTTGTTCTGCGGCTGTTCACTTCGTGGCCGAAGCGGCCGGCCACCTCATCCATCTTTTTCGACAGGTCCGAGCCCTGCGCGTACATCTGCGCCATGGCCTCGGTCTTCTGGCCGAGTGCGTCGGCGATGGTGCGCAGGTCGGCGCCGCTCTCGCGCAGAATCGCCGCCACCGTGTGACGCAGGCCGTAGAGCGTCAGGCCCTCGCCGATGGCGCCGGCCTTCTCCAGCGTGTGCTGCAGCTTCATCCATGACGAGTTGAAGCCGGAGACCGTCCACGGCCGGCCGCGCGAGTTGGCGCAGAGGGTGATGGCCGAGTGCGCCGGCGCCGCCGCGAGAATCTCGCGCAGCGGATCGATGACGGGCCAGATGACGCCTTCCTCGGTCTTCGACCGGCTGGTGTTGATCCGGCCGCCGGCATAGGCCGTGCGGGGCAGGGTGAGCGCATCCTTCGGCCCCAGCCCAGTAAACATCATCAGGGCCAGCGCCGGCAGCATGTGCGCCGGGGCCGCATCGAGCACCGCGTGGCGCTCCTCATCGGTCCAGCGGCGATTCTGCTTCGGCAGGCCCTTGGGGCGGCGAATGCTGCGGATGCCCTCCGCCGGGTTGTCCTTCATGTGGCCGCGCTCCTTGCCCCAGGCGAAGAGCAGGGACAGGACGGTCTTGAGATAGTTCGCGAACCAGCGCTTGTGCTTGGCCTCGGCCTTGTCGCGCAGCTTCACCACGAAGGGCGAGGTGAAGCGGGTAAGCGGCGTGTCCTCGATTGGCTTGAGATAGTCGAACACCCGCTGGTAGCCGGCCCGCGTCGTGCGGGTCAGGCGTTCGAGGAAATCCTTGCTGCCACGGTATTCCTTGATGAGGGCGCCGAGCGTGCCGGGGCGCGTCGTGGCGGCGCGCTCCTGCAGGGCCGTGATGCGGGCGCACTCCGCCAGAAATGCAGCGGTGCCGATCGGGGCCTTCACAAGATCAACCGGCATTCGGGAAGCGCGGTGATAGCACCGCATCTTCCCGTGCCGGTCCTTGAAGATCTGGAAGCCTTTGACGTGCACCACGGTCATGGCTAGCCCAGCTTTTCGAGAATGGCGTCGTCGCTGTCGGCGGCGCCGGTCTTGAGGCTGTCCACCCACGAATCGAGGTCGCGCACGTCCCACAGGCGCGAGCCGTCGGGATAGGCGACGGCCGGCACGGGGCAGAGCATCTCGAAGCGCGCCGCCGGTAGCCCGCAATAGGCTGCCGCGTCGGACTTCTTCAGCATCCGGTAGGGCTGAACCTGAAGAGAGAGCATCGCCTTCGCCATCGTTTTCAGAGCCCTTTGCTTGTTGCGAGATAGACGACCTTCGCCGGGGCATTTGCCCCGGCGATCTGGCGCTCGACGTCGGCGATGGCGGCGGCGAGTTCGCTGTCGGTGCGATACTCCACCTCCCGGCCGTCGCTGTAGCGCAGGCGGCGGATGCCTTCGGCGCGGGCCGAACGCAGCTTGGCCAGGCGGTCCTCGAGGCTGTCCCTGACCGCCATCACGCGCCCTCGTTCTTGTAGAGGCCACGGAAGTCGATGACGCCGCAGCCGAAGTCGAGCCCGGCCGCAACCTTGACCGCGCGGGTGTCGAAGTCGATCTCGGTGCGGATCTGCGGCCCCTCCGCGCCGGAGACATAGCCATAGACGAGGCTGGGCGCCGCAGCGGGGTCCGCCATGACGTACCAGCCGGCGCCGGTGATGTTGGCGTCGACCACCAGCTCCATCGTGCCCGCCCACGGGTTCACATCGCCCGCCTTGGCGGCGGTGATGGCGGCGAGCACCTGGCGGGCCGCAAGCTCGGTGTCCGGCCCGACCACGAGGAAGCGGGGGGCAAGGTTGAGCGGCACGCCGTCGAGGCTCTTCTGCTTGCGCAGGGAGGCGACGGCGAGGCCGACCGAGATGACCGAGAGGGCGGCGCCGGTGGTGGCCTTGTTGCCGTGGTCGGCATGGAACAGCGCCTTGCCGTCGGACAGGGCGGCATTGGCGGCGAGCAGGCCGTAGACGCGGGCGTTCTCGTCGCTGGCGGCGCGGATGGCGATCATGGAGGAGAAGTCCGCCAGCGCCGACAGGTCGTCATTGATGAGGGCGCGGCGGCCGATGGCGATGCCGGCATTCAGCTCCTTCGCCCGCACCTTCTCGCGGTTCTCCGAGAGGGTGGTGTACTTCAGCTCGCCGCCCTCGTTGGTTTCCTGGAAACGCCCGAAGTCGCCGATGCGCAGGAAATCGTGCTCTCGGAAGTCGTTGAAGACGCGCCGGGCGGCGATCAGGCGATAGGTCGGCTCGGCGGCGGCGTAGTTGGCGAGCAGGGCCTTGTTGGCCGCGTCCGCCAGCAGGAGGGGGAAGTCGCTGGTGGAATGGGCGCCGACGGCACGCTCCATCAGCGCGTTCTGGTCGCGCAGGTTAAGGCGCTCGCCGCGCGCCTGGGCGAGGTCGCCGATCATGTCCAGCATGCGGAAGCCGGCATAGGCGCGCGAGCGCCCCTCCAGCTTCACCCGGCCGGGGGCAAGGCGATGGGCGAGAGCCTCGCCCATGGCGGAACGGATCGCCGCCGGGTCAGTGTGCTCCTGAGTGACGGTCGCCGCCGTGGGGTGGAAGGTCTGCAGCGGGGCGCTGCGGGCCTGCATGGCGGCGAAGGCGGCGCCACGGGCGGCGTCGGTGGTGGCGTTGGTGTCGATCTGGCTGTCGATCCAGCCCTGATCGAGGCCGGCGACGTTGGCGATGGAACGGATCTCCATGTTGATGGCGGCGCGCTCTGCAGCGGCCGGCGGGTTGAGGGGCTGGGTGGAGGGAGCGGGCGCGGGCGCCGGCTCGGTGCTGACCGTCATGTCGTGGCTCCTGATGCCTGCATGCGGGTCGGCGGGGACAACGACGAGGCTGGCCTCGATCAGGGTGAAGCGCTCGGCCACCTTCTCGCGGCGGCCGGTCTTCGGGTTTGTGCGCTCGGACCAGCGCTCGACGCCGTAGCCGATGGAGATGCCGAAAGTGGCACCGTCCGACAGCTCGGCGGCGATGCGCCGGGAGCGGGGATTGTGGCGGGAGAGCGTGGCGCGCCCGAGGAGGTCCCCGCCGACCACGCGCAGCGTGTCGACGTTCCCGAGCTGGCGGTCCACGCTCTCCCTTCCGTGGCTGTCGAGCAGGGGCACGCGGGCGGGCCATGCCGGCTGCGACAGGAGGAGAATCTCGTCATAGGGGCCGCGCACGTCCCAGCGCTCGACAGCGGCGCCGGTGGAGAGCACGGCCTCGAAGGTCTGGCTGTCGGCATCCCAGCTGGAGGCGGGGAGCGGCGCGCGGCGGGTGAGGATCTCGGCGGGAGCGTTCATACTGCTTCCTCCGTGACAGGGATGGCCGGGGCGGCGGCGGGGGCCACCTTGGCGGGCGCGGTGAAGGTGAGGCCGAGGCTTGCCTCGCGGGCCTTGTCGGCGGCGATCTCGGCATCGAGCGCGCCGACATCCATGCCGCGCGCCGCAACCGCCTCGCGGCGGCTCATCAGCCCGGCATTGATCGCCTCGATCTCCGCCTGCACGTCCTTGGCCGGGTCCACCCATTGCTGCTTCGGGGTGATCCAGCGCACCGGGAGCAACTCCTGCGGGCGGGCGGCAAGCCGGCCCTGCAGGCTCTCGATCATCGCCCAGCGGCGCCAGATGGGACGCAGCGCCTGGAACACGATCACGTTGTGCTGGATCATCTCCACCCGGCGGCGCCACTCGACGAGGCCGGCGCGGATCGAGGAATAGTTGACGCTGGAGAGGTCGCCGGTCAGCACCTCATAGGGCAGGCCGAGCGCGGCGGCGATCTCGTGCAGGGTGATGCGGGCGAAGTCGTTCGCCTCCTGCGCAATCGCCGGCGGGTTGGAGAAGGTCACGTCCTTGCCCGGCGGCAGCACCACCATGGCACCCGGCTCCAGCGAGCCGATCAGCGCCTCGCCCTGCGCCTCGCCGCCGAAGGGCGCGGTGCCGTCACTGGTGGTGATGAGGCCGGCGAGCAGGGCGCCGACCTTCTGGCGGGTGAGCTGGGCGCCGTGCCACTCGTCATGCTCGGCCAGCCGCAGGATCGCCGGGGCGAACCACGAGACGCCGCGCACCTGGCCGGGGAAGTCGGGGCGGAACAGATGCACCACGTCCTCGGCCGGCACGCGCACCGGCTGGAGGTTGAGGCCGAGGCCGATCTCCGGGCGCTCCTTGACGATCCAGTAGGCGACGCGGGAGCCGAACATGTCGAACTCGACGCCGTTGACGATGCGCCCGCCATTGGCGAGCGGGCGGGTGAGCGAAGCGTCGAGCTGGTCGGGATCGAGCACGCGGAGGCGCAGGCCCGCCGGGGTGGCGATCAGCAGCGCCAGCGCCTCGCCATCGACCACCATGCCGCCGACCATCAGGGCGGTGAGGCCATAGAAGTCCATCAGGCCGTCGGCATCCGCCTCGTCCGTCCACGCCGTCCAGCGCGCCGCCAGCGTGCCGGTCACGGCCGGGACGATGCCGGTGCCGACAAGGCTGCTGACATGGGCCGCTTTGCCGGCCGCCGCGTGCGGGTTGTTGGCGACGAGATAGCGGGCGCGATAGCCGAGCGGGGCACGCGCCGCCTGCGCCGCCCCGTGCTGGTTGCGCATCGCGCCCCAGCCCGTCGTGCGCCGGCCCGTCGCCGCGCCCTCATAAGAGCGCGAGGCCGGGCGTAGCGCGCTCTTGGCGCGGTCGAGGAGGGAGGAGACGAGGCCCATCATGGACGGTTGCCCTAGAGCGCTTCGAGGCGCTTGAGGACGGTGCGCTGCAGCTCGGAATAGTCGATGCCGAAGAAGAAGCGGCCCCAGAAGCGGCTGTCGTCGAAGGGGATTTGGCCGGAGCCGGTCGTCACGTCCTTGAAGCTCTCGGGATCGCCCGCCTTGGGGCGGCAGAAGGCATAGAGCGGCGTCTCGCCCTCGCGGGTGAAGTCGAAATACGCCATGTTGTCGAAGCACTCCGCATTGGCGAAGTTGGCGGCCGACTTGGTGTCGATGCCGAACTTGGTGACTTCGGCGAGCAGCGCCCACTTCATCACGATCTTCCACGTCACCAGCCGCGAACGCTCGCGGCGGATGGGCTCGACGTCGCCCTCGAAGGGGATGAGGTCGCGCGAGCGCAGGGTGCGCTGCTTCTCGGGAGAGATGCCGGTGAGCAGGGCGACCTGGTCGGAGGTGAAGTACCGCTCGGTGAGCGGGCCGCCGATCTTGGGGATGATGAGGGACATGGGACGATCCTGGTTGCGAAGCATTGAACGCAGTATGCGTGACTCGGTGTAACGAGACAAGTCACGAAACGTACTCCGCAACGAAAATGTTGACCGCCTGACACATCACCCGCCCCGCTACTCGATCACGCCATCCGAATCGACAAGCCCGCTCTCCGCCGGGTCGTGCTCGCAGTCGCAGTCCCAGCGGCCGGTGCCGCCGGCGAACAGGCCCGGCCGGCCGCCCTCCCAGCCGAGCGAGGGCTCTCCATCGCTGTCCGGCTCCTCGTCGCCGCCGTCTTCCTCGTCGGGGTCGGCGTCCAGCTCGTCGAGCAGCACGATCAGCGCCTCGATGGTGCGCTCGGCCCGCTCGCGCAGGCGCTGGCGCTCCACCATGACGAACTCGCGGGTGTGGGCGTTCATGGCCGCACCTCCGGCTGAAGGGCGCCGCGCGGCTTGCGCCACAGCTCGATCGGTTCGGCGGTCTCGGTCAGGATGCCGCCGCGTTGAAAGCGCGGATCGGCCTGCCACTCATAGGCCAGGCGGTTGGCATAGACCCATGCCTCGGCCGGGCGCCCATGCGCGGCACGCCGGGCGCCGGCGCCCTCCAGCATCCAGCCATCGCCCGGCGCCGCCAGCTCATTCATAGCTGCAGCGAAGGCCAGCCACGCCGCACGGGCGCGCTGCAGCGCGTCGGCGGGGGTGATCGGGATCGGCGCCGGCGCTGCAAGGCTCGGCACCGGCGACGCCAGCGCCAGAACGCCCGTCGGCACGGTCACAAGCGCCGCGCCAAGGCAAAGCGCCTGGCGCCGGCTGGGAACAAGGCTCTCCCGTTCGCGAACATGGCTATCCATGCGCGTGCTCCTCAATCTGGGAAGGTTGAAAGGCCGGCGACGCCGCCGGTAGGTTCGATGACGAAGGGGCGTGGCGCGCACCGCGCTGCCCAGGAATCCCAGCGCGGCGGCCGGCCGCGCCACGCCCCTCCGGGCCAGGGGCTCAGCTGATGGCGGGAGCGGTGCCCTCCGGCGCGCTGGCCAAGATCAGCGCGCGGAGACCAGAGGCACCCACCCGCCGGGCCAAGGCTCCGGCCGGTGGCGGGCGGGATGCGTTCCACGCCGGGCAGGAAGTCCAGCACGCCCTAGCGGACGCGCGGCCCCGGATGCCCCGCGTGCGCTTGTCCGAACGCACACCGCCCATCCGGCTAGGAGCCCTCGGCAGCAACGCTGCCGGGCCGCGTGACGCACCTCTCCCGTTCGCGGGCATGGCTGTCCATGCGCGTGCTCCTGTGCTAAAAACTGATACGAATAGTATTGATATGGGGTGCGGTCGGTGACGTCAATACGAAAAGTATCAATTCGGCAGGTGAAGGCCGCGCGTGCCTTGCTGGGTTGGTCGCAAACTGACCTCGCCAACGCATCGGCGATATCCGAACCGACTATCAAGCGCCTGGAGTCTCAGGATGGTGAACTGGGTGGCAGGGTGGATACGGCAGCTGCGATACGCGCAGCCCTTGAGGCTGCCGGCATCATCTTCGTCGACGAGAACGGCGAGGGACCGGGGGTGCGGTTGAAGAAGGGGATACACGATGCCGGTACGTGAGAACGGCGTGTCGGCTGATACCTCCGCTCCGCGTAGGTAGCGATTTATGGAAGCTTTGCGAATAGGCAGGCAATGGACCTTTCAGCGTACTTCGATGACTCGGCCAGCGATACAGGTGAACGTAATCTTGTGTTCGCAGGATTGGTCAATCGTGACGACGCCTGGGAAAAATTCAGCGTGGAATGGAGCGCAGCGCTGGCCAAGACTCCGTCGATCGGACACCTAAAGATGGTGGAGGCAAATGGTCTGCGCGGTCAGTTCGCCGGCTGGACCCGAGACCTTCGCGACCAGAAGTTGGAGGATTTGGCAGAGGTGCTCGACCGGTTTCGGGCCCCGTGGACATTTGATATTTCGATCAGCCGCGCAGAGTACGAAATACACGTTGCTCCAGCATCGCCTAGAGGTCTTTCCACGCCATATTTCGCAATCACCTTCGCAGCGATTTCTGCCGTCGCCCGCTTCTTAGCCAGCGAGGGCGTCGTCACGCCGGTTAGGTTCGTCTTTGACGAGCAGAAGGGGGTAGACACGAATGTCGCCCTTTTTTTCGACTATATGATTGAAAATTTAGACTCGTCCGACCGCGAGCTGATCAAGATGCCAATCGGCTACGGTAACGATATGCGCAACTTGCCCCTGCAAGCGGCGGACATGTTGGCATGGCACATCCGCCGACAACGCGAGGGCAACGAAGACCCCACGATTATGCGCCGAGCTCAGTCCATTCGCTCCGACACGCATATTGAGGCCCGAGTGCCCTCAGAAATGCTTGTTCGCTGGGGCGCCGCTTTCTCTCAGATGCTGCCGATCCTGCAAACCCTCAAGACGAAGGGAGAATGGCAGCGTCTGCAAACGGTTGTGGCACAGGCGAAGCGCGAGGGTTTCAAGCCGCCTCACGGTGACAACGCAGAGAACACACTTGCCAACATTCGGGAGGCCTGGGACCAGTTTCGAGCGAAGACTCAGCGATAAAGACCATTCCAAATGCAGTTGACAAGAAGCAGTCAACTACGCATGGCCCCGGGAAGCTGGCAGTTTTTACAGACGGCGTCGCGCTCACTACATCACCGCAGCGGACGAAGAAGGGGTCGCGAGCCCAATTCTGCTTGGTACGGATGCCTCAACAGATCGGCGCTCAAAGGTCCGCCCTTCTACACTTGCTTCGCCTCTTCGTCGTCGGTTCCTTCAACTTCGGCTTCCGCCCCCTGCGCTGTAGGAATGATTTGATCAGCAGGGTCACGCCCCCCTTCGTAGTGGCGTATCAGTCCCTGCATCGTTTCTTTCGACAAGGTGCGATGTGGTACCGGCCATTCGTCGATTCTCGCAATCACGGCCTCATAGACCTTCCGGGCCCAAGGGATTTCGGCCATGAGCGGCTCGCCATGCTTCCCATGATGATAACGGTAGGCCAGAAGCTTCGAGCCCACACTGAGCGCCGGAACGTCGCTCGCGATGAGATTCGCCATCCTATCGACGTCGATGCCGAGCAGCACTGGGTTCCTCGACAGATCGTCGTTCATAATGTTTAGCTTGTGAAGCGCTTCGAGATCGCCGGCCTCGGCTTCCTTCACAATCTCGTCGGCGCGCTTCCTCAATGCGGCCTGTTCAACCTCCACCTGTCTGTCGGTCAGGTATCGATAGATCTCTGCGAACTCCGGACTGTCCTTCGAGGCGAAACCCAACCCACTGGCGGCTTCATATTCAAGTGGCAGGGGGTCGAGCTTGTTCGCTTCGAGAGTTTCGCTCGCGACCAAATCGTCGATGTAAGCCTTAAAGAACGGTACTACGTCCGCGCCATCCGTCAGGCGGCTGTCCCCCGCCTTGCTATGTTTGATCGCTAGACCTGTAGCATGAAGGATGTCGCCGCGCGTCGTGTACTTCCGCTTGGCGAGCTCTTCCTTCAGTTCTTCGATAGCCGCCTCGGTGTCTTCCATGGGACGCGCGTAGCTGTGCCACAACCGGCGCCATGATGGCTCTGACCGTCCCGCGCCAAAACCGAACTGAGACTTGGTCCACATCGTGAATTCGGCGTCGTTCAGGATGCCACTGGCTTCGAAATCGATGATGCGTCTATATTCCAGAGGTGGCGACTCCACGGCCAAGTGCGCGAAGGTTTCCGAGAACTTTTTCGCAGCCTTAGTCTCTGGATCCTCTTCCTCCCGTTGGTCATGCCGTCCCATAGACCGTAAGGCGAGCGTCATCGACAAGTTGGGCAGTTTGTCCAAAGCCACTTTGCTCAGATTGTTGGATCGCAACCAGAGTGTCGTCGCCACCACGACGAGCATGGTACGTGTGATATGGTCTTCATGACCTTCTCGGATTTCCGGGTCAGTTAATAGGCTGCGCACGAACTGAGCACTGTTAACGATGGCCCACGACAGATTACGCAGGTTTTCGACATGAGACCGGTCAGCTAGATCGATCAGAACGTCCACACGTTCTGTCATGAAGCTCCTCGTGGTATCATCAGGAACTTCGGCAACTGAACGTCTAACTACGCTTTTGACGTCTGCTTCGATACGAACCCGTCGACCGACGATCTTCTCGTTCTGCTCGCCCCAGTTGGCGTCTTTGTGAATCTCGAGCAGTTTTTTTTCGTCTCCGACTAGAATGACGCGGCGGTTGTCTGTCGTGATCAGGGAGTTCACGATTCCCATGATTTCCCCGAAGGCGCCCTCCTCGACGCGTTCAAGATCGTCGAAGACCAGTATGTAATCGACGTGTCGACTTGCAGCACGCTTCGCAATGGCGTCGAACGACGTCTTGGTCGCGTCCTTAATCTTAAATAACTCAAGTGTGCCTGAGATGATTGTCCCGATAAACTTGCCGACCGCAACCTCGCCAGGGCTGGCGGCACGGTGCATCCGCTTCTCCACGTCGGCCGCCGACTTCGCGCCGAAGAGGCTGACGAAGAGGAAAGGCATTGGATGGAAGCGCTTTGCCTTGGCCTGCTCTTGCCGATTGGGTTCGTAGATCTTCTCAAGGAAGTATGTCTTGCCGCTCCCCCAAGGGCCTTCGACCAATATCGCATGGGGGACCGGATGAGCGTCCGCTTCTAAATAAGCGTCGATGACCGCCGTCGCATGTTCGTTCAACTTAGGCGTCTCCTCTTCCCTCAGTACGAAGTACGTGTCACGGCATAGCCGCCAAAAATACGTTTAGTTTGAACTGGCTTGGGTCGGCCTGAACCGGGCACGTGTTCATTCGTGCATCCATTTCCACTTAGAAAGACGTGCCGCTAGCGTTCCAAGAAGGGGGTGTCGGTGTACGCAAGGCGCCAAGGCTCCTGTCCGCCCAAGGCGAATGTGACCACGAATCGCTCAGGCGAGACCTGCTTCCGGCTGGCGGGGGGTACTTCGGCGAGAGCCAGCGGGGCTTCGAGCTTCGACTGAAAGAGATGCACCGTGACGTCCTCCATGAAGCAGCAGAAACGGTCCAGCATTCGGGCGACAAAGGCTGTTACGGGAATGCCATCTATCTCCGGTTCAACGGCTGCGACGGCCGCGCCGCTGTCGCGGTAGGTCACGCGGGGCAGCACCCACCCTTCATGCTCAATAGCGTTTCGGGCGAGGACGAGTTGCTCCGACCACCCCCGAGTGCCCCGCATGTAGTTCGCGAGATCGGGGTCTGTTTGGTCTATGCGTGCGCAGCCTGCATCAAAGGAGGCTTGCTTCTGGAACAGGAAGGCGATTTCGACGCCGAGCTGCCGCGCCAGCGTCTGCATGTTGTGCTTGAGCGCTCTCACAGAACTGTTAAGGAAATTCTCGGTCTCGCGCCGCAGCTCGCGGTCGATGGAATGCCGGATCGTGAGCGTGGTGAAATTCCGCTCGACTGCTTCACCGGTCTGCACGGCGGTAGCATGTTCGGTCCATAGACGGGTTACCTCCTTGGCCGCTTCGCGCGTGCTCGACAAGGCCTGCGTGAGGCCTTCGAACGTCGCATCGAACGCCAAGCGCGCAGCCTCTTGCCGGAAAATGAGGTCTCGGATGATCAGCAGACCGAGTATGAGACGCGCGACATACGGGGAGCTCGTGCCCTCATCGGCCACTTTTTGAACGATGAACTGCTGTGGGAGTGGCCGGACCCGCAGATTGGAACGCTGCTCGAAAAGATGAAGCAAATCCCGGAACTGCGAACGAGACATCGGCAGAACGTAGGAAACTTGCGTGTCAGGCGGGCGGCGCAGGACGCTCTGCCTTTCGGCGGGCAGGCCTGAGAAGACCAGCATCCCCTGAAGGGGGAAGCGGCCACTCATCACAATTGCCCCGCCATCCTGCCAGGGCAGATATCTGAGCGAGCCTAGCGGCTCTCCTCCTCCGGCTGGAAGGAGTTGCAGCGGTGGCTCCGGCAGAAGTCGGTCACTATAAAATTCATGAGGAACGGGCCGAAGTTCGCCTTCGAGGTCGTACTGATACCCGGTCGTCGCAATCGCGTTTGTGAACGGCGCAACCAACGTATGGAAATCGGCTGGGCGGCCGGCTGCTTTTCGGAAGAGGTGGAGGGATTGCAGCATCCGTCCGGTGGTACGCGTGAGGGCGGTACTAGGCGCAGGACCCTTTATCATGACGACGTAGATCGCAGGGGCGGCTGTCAGCCTGCGAGAAGGAAGCAGCCAAGAGCCGCCCAGTTTGGCTTCACCCGGGAACTGCACGGCGTATTCAATTACACCTGCGTCGCCAATCCCGACAATGTCTGGCCATTGGGTACTCGGTGTCTCGGCGTTAAGCGCCTGTAGACGATCCGAGATCGCCTCCATCGGCACGGCCGAGCGCCGAGCGAAAATCACGGCAAGAGTTGCGTCGAAGCCGTCGTTTGGAGTTTCAGGATGCTCCGGCCTTTTCAGCGCTTTTACGGACACGATGCGCCGATAGGCTTCATCAAGCTTAGCTATATCGAGCTCATCGACGACATCGACGACGACGGCCGCGGTATTCGCTGGAATGGGTTCTTCGTTTTTGAGCGCCCCTCCGGCGTCGGGAGCAAAGATGACGATAGGCAAAGGCGCACTTTCGGCTCCGGCACCGACTACGACGCCGCCCCTACGGATACTGTAGCGAGGGCCGATAAGAGGACGCAGCCCGTCGATCAGCAGCCCCGTGACTTCAGATGCCTCCGCCACGGAGACTTGCTCCTCGAGACGCGCCACATGTTGTGATGTTGTGATGTGCCCACCCCTTTCAATGCCCGAGAAGGACTTCTAGCGTCCCCGGGCCGACGGAGAAAGTACTGGTATGCAGTAGTCACTTCTACATCACGCGCTCACCGCAGTTCGTCCGACCAAGCCTGGGGGCAACAGAGCGTGATTTACCCCGTTAGCCCCGCAGTGGCGGTTGACTCGACACGCTCAGGTGCCCCTGGATTGGCGCAAAGGTACCGACGCCTTTCACCTCGCGATTGTCCGCTTTCGGGCCATGGCTGTTGCTGGGTCAATGGCGGAGAAGGGGGCAAAGCCGCCGTTCGCAACGGCGTGCCGGGAGGGCGCTCGGGGCAATGATCCCCTCACCCCACCCAGCTAGACCGCACCACGGCCGGCGCCCGGCGCGGCGCCACCTCGCCACGATCTTCCGCGCCCACAGCTCCCGCCCGCACCTCCGCCGCCTCCACCTTCCCCACCATGTCGGCCAGGCTCATCCCGGCGGCGTATAGCCCGTGCAGGGCGGCCGTGGCGTAGACGCGGCAGTCGAGCGGCTCGTTGCGCACGCCGGGGTCCGGCACCCATTCGATGCGGGCGACGCCGCGCGTGTAGCGGCGCACGGGGCGCTCGGCGACGAGGCCGGTGAACCAGAGATAGTCGCGCTCCGCCGGCCAGTGACAGGCGCCGGGGCCGCCATCGTCGATGCGAAGCCGCGAGAGCAGCCCGTGCTTGAGCGTGTCGACGCCGACAATGTGCACCGGGGCGAGGCTGGCGCTGCGCAGCTTGGGCGGGCGCTTCGGCCAGGGCGGCACGCCGGGGCCGCCTCGCCCCTTGATCGCCCATATCCGGCGGTTGAGCCGCTCGGCCGAGAACCGCATCACCTGGTCGGTGCGATGCCCACCGGAATCGATCGCCACGGCGAGGATCGGGAGGTCGGGGATCGCCTTCGGGTGGCGGAAGCGGCGGGCGAGCAGGCGGTCCAGCGCCGCCCACACTTCGGGGCGCGAGGTGTCGCCGTGCAGGATGTCATAGTCCAGCGACCAGCTGGCTTCGCCCCGGCCCCAGCCGACGAACTCCACCTCTATGCGGTCGTCCTGGGTGTCGACGCCGGCGGTGATGACGGCGACGCCTTCTGGCAGCAGCTCGGTCCATGCCGGGTCGCAGGCGAGGCCACGGCCCTGCAGGGTGTCCGGCGCCAGCGGCGCCATGTCCCGGTCCTCATAGGCCTCGCCGAGCTTCAGATTGGTCCATGTCTTCAGCCGGGCCGGGTCGCGCTTCGAGGTGAGGAAGTCGGCGGCGATCTCGCCCCAGCTCTCAAATGGCGAGTACAGCGCCGAGAGGTGGAAGCCGGCGGTGAGCCCGTCGCCCTGCGCCGTGGCGCGCCATTCGCCCTTGGCCAGCATGGCCGGCTTGTCCGCCTCCTCGATCACCCCGCCGCAGGCCTCGCAGGCATAGAACGCCTTGCGCGGCTCTCCCTCCGGCCAGGTCACGCCGCGCCAGCTCAGCGCCTGGTGCGTGCCGCAATGCGGGCAGGGCACGAAGTAGCGGCGCTGGTCGCTCTCGGCATAGGCCTTTTCGATGCGCGACACGCCGGCCTCGGTCGGGGTGGAGATGAGGAAGATCTTGCGCCGCCCCCGGAAGGTCACGGTGCGCTGCACCGCCAGCGCCACCGGATCGCCCTCGCCATCGGCGTCCGCCGGGAAGGCGTCCACCTCGTCGAGCACGAGATAGCGCGCCGGGGTGGAGCGCAGGCCCGTGGCAGAGTTGGCACCGGTCATGATGAGGGCGCCGCCGGGAAACTCCTTCAGCCCCACCGTATTGCCGGGATCCTTGGAACGGGCCGGGGCGATACGCGATCGCAGCGCGGGCGTGCCCTCGATCAGCGGCTCGATGCGGGTGCGCGAGTTACGCCGCACCATGTCGATGGACGGCCACACGGCGAGGATCAGCCCCGGCGCGTGCGCCACCCAATAGCCGATGGCGTTGAGCCCGGCCTCGGTGCCGCCGGTCTGCGCGCCCTTCATCAGCACCACCCGCTCGACGGGCGAGGCGGTGGAGAGGCAGTCCATGATCTCGGCGAGATAGGGCACGCGGGCGGTGCGCCACGGCCCGGGCTCGGCATTGGTGCCCGGCAGGGTGCGGTTGGCGTCCGCCCATTCGGTCACGGTCAGCTGCAGCTCCGGCCGCAGCCCCCGCCGCCAGGCCGCGTCGACCAGCTCGGCGGTGAGGTCGGCCAGCGTCGCGTGGCTAAGGTCAGTCACCGCAATACTCCTCGCGATAGGAGATGAAGCGCAGCACGTTGGCGAGGAGCTCGGGATAGATGGCGTCGTCCACCACCTCGGCCTGCCGCAGGAAGAACAGCACGTCGATCATGTCCGCCGAATCCACCTCCGGCTTGTCCGCCTCGAAGGCGTCTTCCCGCGCCACCTCCCAGAAGCCCGTGCGCTCCAGCACCCACTCCCGCTCGCCCTGAGCGGCGAAGCGCTCGCGCAGGCGGTCCATGGCGGCGAGCACGTCGCTCATGCGCAGGGTGCGAAGCTCCTTACCCTCATAGCTCACATTGTCATTCGTCATCGTCGTCTCCGGCGGCATCGAGGGTGGCGAGGGGCAGGTTGGCGATCATCATAAGCTGGGCGCGCACCAGCCGGTCCAGCACGGCGACGGTTGCGGCGAGGTCGGCGCCGGTGGTGGAGGCGATCTCCGGCGCCGCCCGGTTCACCCAGCCCAGCCAGGCGTCGCGCTCGAAGCGGGCGCGGCTCTCGATGGTGCGCAGCGTCGCCGCCCGGTCGATCAGCGCCCGCCCCATCCGCTCGGCCTTCAGCCGGGCGATCTCCGCCTCCGCCGCGTCGCGCACGGCACGGGAAGAGGCCGGCATCATCGAGGCGGAAGCCGAGGGAAGGGCGGGGCCATCGAGCGAGGCGCGGCGGCGGTTCGGGTCGACATTTTCCGCCACCCACGCCTTGCCCCGCGCCACATGGATGCGCCCGTTCGGCTCGACGGGAAGCCCGCCGGCGATCATCTGCGAGACGCGCCCGGCAGAGACCCCGATCGCCTCGGCAAAGCCCTTCTTGGAGAGGGTTTCCACCGGCTTGGCGGTCACGTCGCCGAAGAGGGAGGAGCTATGCAAATCCTGCATTCTCAACCCTTTCTCAAGCCGGAGACTTTAGGGCTCAAACCCGCCCCGTCTAGCGAACTCAAGCGCTCCCGCCTCCCGCATACAGGGACCGGGGGGAGGACCCGCGACAGCCGCCGCAGCTCCGCCTCGATCTCCGATTTGGCCTCGTGGAACGCCTCGGGCTCACGATGTGAGGGGACCAAACGGCGAACCCGGCTGGCCAACTCGAGGAGCTTCTGCCCTATCCCATCGTCAGCCTGTCCTGACGGACTCTGACGCACTGACGCACTCTGACGCAGTTCTGTAAAAGGGCATGCGCGCGCACACATGGGGGTTTTGGAAACTGCGTCCGGGTGCGTCAGTGCGTCAGGGTGCGTCAGCTTCTTCGGATCCACGAGCATCACCGCGCCCCTTCCTCGATCGGCCCGAACCAGCGCTCGCCGTTCGGTCCGCGCGGCACGTTTCCCCAGCCGATCCGCGCGAGGCAGTTGGAAATGCGGCGCTGGTCGCTGGTGCCAATGCGTGGCGTGTCCATGCAGAGGGCGTAGAGGGCGACGTCCTTGATCGTCACCCGCGACTTGCCGATCAGCCACGGCGCGATGATCTCCTCCCAGGCGTCGGCCTCGAAGCGCGCCTCCTGCTGCGGCTTGATGTGCGTGCGCTCGAACTCGGCTGAAGGCCACCACGACCGGCCGGCGCGGTAGAGATGAACGGCCTCGGCAAAGAGCTGGTCGCGGTCGCGCTCGAGCGCGTTCGGGTCGATAGTGCCGACCTTCACCGGCCAGTAGCGACGCCCGCCCGTCTCGTCGCGCAGATAAGTCTCCTTGTTCGTCGTGCCGATGAATATGCACTGGCGGGGTATCTCCACCTCGATGCGCCCATAGGGCGGGCGGTAACGCTCGATCGAACGGGTCACGAAGGCCTTCAGCGCCGCATCCTCGGCCTTTCGGATCGCCGACAGCTCGGCAATCTCGATCAGCCACTTGCCGCGCAGGTGCAGGCTGGCGTCCTTGCCGCTGGTGATGTCGGGCATGTTATCGGAGAACCACTCGCCGCCGAGGATGCGGCAGGCCGTGGACTTCATGGCGCCCTGCGGCCCTTCGAGCACCAGCATGTAGTCGGCCTTGCAGCCGGGCTCCAAGATCCGCGCCACCATGGCGATGAGGAACATGGCGCCGATCTGCGAGGTGTAGAGCGTCTTCTCGCAGCCGAGATAGGTCTGCAGCCACGTCACGGCGCGCGGGGTGCCATCCCAGGGCAGGCCGTCGAGATACTCGCGCACGGGGTGATAGCCCCGCTCATGCGCCCGGATGTCGACGGCCTGAAAGGTCGTGTCCTTGCCGAGGCGCGGCAGGCCGGCGCCCTGCAGGTACTCCTGCAGCCGGTTCACGTCGTTGTCGCACAGCTGCCGGGGCACGAAGTCGTCATCGGGGAGTTCGTCGCCCTCGCCGACCTTGGGCACCGGGCTCTCCAACATCATGGTCGAGCGGAACTCGTCGAAGCTGAACAGCTGGGCGATGCCGCGATCGCAGCGCAGGGCGTGCGCCGCGTTCATCAGGTTGCCGAGCGGCTGGCCCTTGTCGTCCCGCGCACAGTCCGCCAGCCAGCCCGAATAGGGCTCCTTGGCCGGCGGGCGAGGGCGGCGTTTCTCGCCGCCATTGCCGGGGCGGGGAGCGCCCGTCGGCGGGTCGACGATGGCGGCGATTGCGGACGCCTGCTCGTGGGTCATCTCGCTCATGCCGTGCCCTCCGAAAGGGCGGCGGCATGGTTTGACAAATCGCCGCTAAGTGCTTGAAAAGTGCCCTTCAGGTTGACGCGAAGAATTGCCGTAAGTACCTGATGATATTCAGACGGCAGCCGCCTGAAAATCGCAGTGTCGGCGGTTCGGCTCCGTCCTTGGCGTCGACCTCAAAGAATATGACGCGGTGTCCTCACTTCCCAAGGTTACTCCCGAGCGCTACTCGGTGTCGCGACCGATCTCGATTACTGGGGTTGGGTGCAATTCGGCCCGGGACGCAGGATTGAGGCGCATATGCCTCAACCGATCGACTTCTTCCTGCTAACCACGACCGACCTCGGCGCCTCGCAGGCGCTAACCGACCACTGGGACCTGAACGGTCGAGCTGACGTCCGACCCGGCAAAGAGAGCCCGCTGGACGAGATTGCGACCAAGCTCGCGGCGAGACTGTCCTAGATGGGGGCGATGAGCCGACAGGCCAGCGCGAATGATGAGGATCAGAATCTCGTCATGCTCACGCCCGGTCTCGTCATAGCCAACGTGGAGTTTTTGCAAAGTCTCATCGAAAGCGGACCGCTGAGGGCTAGACGCTCGAGGGTCCGGTTCCCGCAGCGATCCTAACGACCTCTGGCCGTCGAATTCGCTCGCAAGCGGGCGTTACTGACAGCAGAGAAGGGGCGGCGAGGACCATCAGGCACGGGATCAACGAGGCCGATCGTGCCTGAGCATCAGTCATCCATTCAGTCAAAAAGACTCTCTGGGAAAGGGCGCAGACCTTTCCGCTCGTTGCCGAGCCCCCTGGCGCAATCTCGGGCCAGAGCCTCTTTGAAGACATCGGAAAGGGCGCAGTCCAATCAGCTTGTTGCCAAGCCCCCCGGCGCGGTCTCGGGCGACGTCTCCAACGAGACCCTAGAGGGTCGAGGCAGCCTCGACAACGCCACGGCTTCATCCGGCGTGCCAATGGCCACTTGGTTAGCCTTAGGCGTGGTATCGGCCGAATTCGCCATTGTTCGCTCTCCAGCGAATGCGAGCAGCTCCGGCTGCTCGGAGAGCAACTGCCAGACGCGCTTGGCGCATTCGACGAGGTGGTCGCAGGATGACGTGATGGCGGCGTCGTTCATCCCGGAATTGATGGAGTTACGGCGCAGGGCCGCCGCTTGAAGCATCATCCCGGTAAGCGCATTGGCAATTTGGCCGCGCTGATCGACAGCCGCGCGTGAAAGAGCCTCTTCCACTTGGTCCCCCTTCCAATCGGTGGCGTCCTCACCGTGCAGGGCGGCTGTTTTGTCCACGATCGACGAGACCGGACATTCCGGGTGCGCCATCAGACGCCATTGAGAAGGTTTCATGCCTATGGCCTTCAGGTATCCTGCGTTCCCAAAGAATGACGTAGCAGTGTCGCTCGGCGGCGCGTGTTAAAATTCGCAAATCCGCCTTCCCTGGCGGCCGGCTCGGAAGAAGCGCCGGCCTATTTGAAGGGGTGAGCCCGCGTCGCTTCGCTCGACAGCTCCTTGGCCTCCCGCACCACCACCTGATCGACCTCACTCACGCAGCGGTGGATCAGCGGCGAAAGCAGCGCATCGGCCTCCATGGCGCGTCCCTGCGTTCGCCACAGGCGGGAAAGGCTGATCGCCGCCTTGATTTCCCAGAAGACGGCCTGCTGGTGCCGTGCGAGTTCCACGGCTTGTGTCAGGTGCCGCTCGGCTTCCAGCGCTGCATGAGGACCATCGGCAAGGAGGGCGAACTCACCCGATAGCCGCCGCAGCTCAGGGGCGAACCAGCTCTCCTCATTCTCCTCGGAGCGTGCCAGTGCTTCGGCAAGGCAGTCGTTGGCCCGCTGCAGCTCACCCGCTTTTGCGAGTGCCTGCGCATACTCCGCCAGTATGACGATGTAGTAGACGCCGTAGGAAATGCCGCGCAGCCGTTCCAAGGCGTCGCCCAGACGCTTGATGCCCGCTGGCAGATTGCCCTCGCGGACCGCAATGATTGCGGCGAAACACTGCCCCCAAACCTGCCAGAACTCGATGCCGTCGCGCGCCGATTCCTCGACGAGCCGTGTGGTGAAGCGCCGCGCCCGAGGCAGGTCGTCGGCGAAAAGCGCCACCGGGCAGGCCGCCTGTACCAGCACCTGGCAAAGCGTCAGCCGGTCGTCGGCCGCCTCCGCCGAGGCCACGATGTCCTCGACTTCGGAGATAGCCTGGTCGAACGAGCCTTGCAGCCAGAGAATGCGTGCCAGGAAGCAGCGGGCCATGACCTTCTGCTCGAACACGAAGCGGATGATCTGATCGCCGGTGACCGGGACGACATACCCGTTCACCATATGCTGGAGGTGATGGCGCGCCTCGGTCTGCCGGCCGAGCAGATGCAGGATGTAGCCGATCATGCGATGCCCGACATGGCTGTCGTTCAGGTCGCTGCGGCGCGCTGCGATGTCAGCGAAGTTGTGCGCGAGAGCGAGCGCCTCACGAAACCGGCTGCGGTTGAGCAGATAGGACCAGAGACCCCACAGGGCCCGCAGCTGATAGTCGGTATCGTCGAGGTCTTCCGCGAGTTGCAGCGTCCGCTGCCAGGCCACCCGCGTCTCCTCGACCTGCCCCTTGATCTGCATGAGCGACCAGGCAACCGCTGCCTGGAGGCGCATCTGGACCTTTGCGCAGCCCGCACCGTCGATGCGCTCCAGCGCCATCCGCACCTGCCCGTGGGCCTCGCTGATAAGCTGCAGCTGGAACCACAGCGGAACCGTGCCGAGCGTCAGCGCGACCGCGATCTCGGAATCGCCATCCGGCGAAAATGCCCATTCCAATGCCGCGCGCGCATTGTCGATCAGATGGCGGTGATCGCGTGTCCATTCAGGCGCCGGTTGAACCGCCCAGGCGAGAGCTGCCTGGTCGAGGGCATCGCGAAATATCTCGGCATGCCGCCGGCGCAGAAGCGCGACTTTGCCGCTCTCAGTGAGTTTCAGCACGGCATAGGCACGAGTCATGTCCAGCAGCCGATAGCGCGCCTGCGACCCGTGCATGTCGAACGCCACTAGCGATTTCTCGACGAGGTCGGCGAGGGCATCGACGACTTTCTCGTCGGTGGCCTCCTCATCGGCGACGATGGCGATGGCATCGTCGACGGTGAAGCTGCCGGCGAGTATCGCCAGTTGCCTCAGCACCAGCTGCTCGAAAGGCGACAGCAGCTGGTAGCTCCAGTCGAGCATCGTGCTCAGGGTCTGGTGCCGGCGCAGCGCGGTTCGGCGCCCTGTAAGCTCGAGGCGGAAGCGGTCGTCGAGCCGGCTCGCCAGACCCGCCACGCCCAGGCTCCCGACCCGCACTGCGGCGATCTCCAGGGCGAGCGCGATGCCGTCCAGGCGGCGGCACAGATCGGCGACAAGCGGCGCCTCGGCATCGATCAGCTGAAACCCGTTGAGGGCCGCGGCCGCCCGTTCGACGAAGAGCTGTACCGCCGGATATTGGAGGGCCTCGGCACTCGTCAAATGGGCGTCGGAGGGTGGTGCGTCGAGCGCGGACAGGCGATGGATACGCTCCCCGCGTACTCGCAACGGCTCTCGTGTCGTGGCGAGGATGTGCAGGCCCTCGCCACCGTGGATGAATAAGTGCTCGGCGAGGCTCGCCACCGCATCAATGACGTGCTCGCAACTGTCCAGCAGCAGCAGACGCCGTTGCCCGCGCGTCGCATTGATGAGGCTCTGCACCGGGGCATCCGTGAGCAGGCCTACGCCAAGCGCGGCGGCAAGCGCACCAGCCACCAAGAGCGGATCGCTCAGCGCGGCCAGATCGACAAAGCAGATGCCATCGCCGAAGCTGTCCTCCATCTCGTGCGCTACCGCGATCGCCACGGTAGACTTTCCGATGCCTCCGGGTCCGACGAGCGACACGAAGCGCTGCTCCTTCAGCAGCGACGCGATGGTCTGGACGGTGGCCTTGCGGCCGACGATGCGGGACAGCACAGGCGGGAGGTTCGACGGGACAGGACGCGCGGGCTTCTCCCGCGCTGGCTGCGCTCCTTCGCGTTCGACCGGATGCACGAACGAGTAGCCGCGTCCGGAAACGTTGAGGATGTAGCGGCGCTCGTCCTGGCCATCCCCCAACGCTCGCCGCAGGGCCGCGATATGCACCCGAAGATTGGCTTCCTCGACGAACGTCTCCGGCCATACGCGCTGACCGAGATGGCCTTTGGTGACTACCTCGCCGTGATGTTCAAGAAGGACGAACAGGATGGCGCGCGCGCGGCTGCCGAGATTGACGACATTGCCGTCTTCCGTGAGCAGCTGCTGGGCTGGGAAGTAGGTGAAGGGCCCGAAACGTATCCGCTCGATCGAAAGTGCATCCTGCTCGATCATGAAGGTCCAATATGCAAGAAAGAATCCGGTCCGGTATCGACAGCTGGACACTATTATCCCAATCGGGCGCGCCCGACACAATTTGGGTCGGCCAGTTTGGGGCCCGAGGAGCTAGGTCGATCCTAGGCTCAGCCGGAGACCGCGCAGGATATAGCGCCGGAGCCCGATGAATGTCAGCATGACCGGCAGGCTCGCCACGAGCACGGCCGCCATGACATCTGACCAATCGACCGCGTAGCGTCCCGCCGTGAGTGCATTGACCCGGATCGGCAAGGTGAAATTGGCCGGGCTGCGCAGGATGGTCAGCGCCAGCACGAACTCGTTGAAGGCGGTGATGAAGGCGAAGGTTGCCGTCACCGCGATGGCCGGCAACGAAAGCGGCAGCACGATGAGGCGGAGTATCTGGAGCCGCGAGGCGCCATCGATGCGTGCGGCCTCTTCGAGCTCCACCGGGATGGCGTCGATGTAGCCCCTGAGCATCCAGACCGCGAACGGTATCTGGAACGCCGAGTAGATCCCGATCAGCGCCAGTCGCGTATCGGTCAGCCCCGCCCCGGCGAGCATCTGGGAAAGTCCCAGCACCAGCATGACAGGCGACAATATCTGAGAGCCGAGAAGGGCTTGGGATGCCGCGCGCCGTCCCCGAAATGGCCAGCGCGACAATGCATAGGCCGCCGGCAAGGCGAGCAGGGTCGACAGCATCGCCGTCGCGACGGCGATGACAAGGCTGTTGACCAGCGCCGTCCCGACCTCGGTCCTGTGCCACATGCCGATCCAGAATGTGCCGATGTCACCGTCCCCTGCGCGGCGATGGATGGTGTCGAGCACGACGGCAAACGGAAAAAGATTCAACACGATAAGGGGGAAAAGCGCGCACCAGCACAGCACGCTTCGCTTAATCATGAGCGGGACGCTCCAGCATCCGCAGCAGGAGCACCGTCAGCGCACCCAACGCACAAAACAGGAGGAAGGACAGCGCCGCCGCCTCGTCGAGCCGGCCGAGGGTGAAGGCGAGCTTGTAGAGATAGGTCACGAGAATATCGGTGCCGTTCGCCGGTCCCCCCTGGGTAATGATCCAGATGATGGGGAAAGAGTTCGTCACATAGGCGACATTGAAGATCAGCACGACGCCGATGAAGGGCTTCAGCAGCGGCAGGGTGACCAGACGCAGCCGCGCCCCGGCACCCGCGCCATCGAGCCGAGCTGCCTCGGAAACGGTTGCTGGAATGGAAGAAAGCCCCGCCAGCAGGATGACAGTGCTGAACGGTATGGATACCAGCACGGCGACCAGGATCTCGAAGGCGAAGCTGGCCGGGACAGAGCCGAGCCAGACCACCGGGCGTTCGATCAGGCCGGTGGCCAGGGCCAGTTGGTTCAATAGCCCGGCCTCGTCGCTGAGCACGCGCCGCCATATCACCGCAAACGAGGCGACGGAGATCGCCCATGGCGCGAGGACGAGGAACTGCGCCAGACCGCGGCCGAAAAATCGCCTGTTCAGCACCAGCGCGGTCGGCAGGGCGATGAAAACGGTGCCGGCCACGACCGTGCCCGTCCAGATGACGGTCCGCAGAGCGATATCGGGCAGCAGCGGATCCGCCATCAATCGCGCGAAGCTCCGCAGCCCGACAAATTCACCGATTCGACCGAAGCGAGACACGCTGGAGAGCGACATCCGCACGAGCAGCAGCACCGGCACGACGGTGATGAAAAGGGCGGCCGCGGCGCTGGGGGCAATCAGGAGAAAAAGCGTCTGTCGGTGGTGCAGACGCCGGGCATCACTTGCGGGCAAGCGCGTCATCGATTTGCCGCGCCGCGTCCGTCATCGCCTCTGTGGGTGTTTTCTGGCCGAGATACATGGTCTGCAGCGAGGTCAAAGTGATCTCGGACAACTCGGACCAGCCTTTGATGGTCGGCGCGAAGCGGGCGTGAGCCAGGCCTGCGGCGAAGGCGGCGATGTCGGGATTATCCTTGTAATAGCTGTCGGCGGCGCCTTCCACCGTGACGGGCAGAAGCCCCTCCGCATGGTCGAACTCGGCACGGTATTTGGCGCCGTACAGGAACTGCATGAACTCCCAGGCGGTCTTCTGATTCTTCGATGAGCTGGAAAGCGTGAGGACGTCGGTCACACCCAGCGTGACGGGCTGGGTCTCCACCGGGAACGGCAGGACGGCATAGCGCAGATCGGGCGCTTCCGCCTTCAGCTGCGGCACAAGCATCGGATAGGCGAACACAATGCCGATGCGGCCTTCCTTGAACAGCTTGAACACGTCCTCGCGGCTGTGCGCGGTGGGCGAGGGCTCGGTCGCCTTGTCGTTGATGAGCGACATGTAGAACGTCGCGGCACGAATGGCTTCGGGAGACCCGAGGCCGCTTTTGCCATCCTCGAGGATTTCGCCACCGAAGCCCCACAGGGCGTAATAGAAATAGGTATCGACCTCGACTTCCTTGCCCGGCAGCCCGAACCCATAGGTGTTGGGCAAGGCCGAAATGGCCTTCGCGGCGGTGCGCAGCTCGTCCCAGGTCTTCGGCGCCGGCACGCCGGCCTTGTCCAGCAGATCGGTATTGACCAGCATGGCGCGGGCAGAAGCCGCGGCCGGCAGCCCGAGCAGCCTGCCGTTCACGCTGGCCGGCACGAGGAAGGCTGGGATGAAGGTCGACTTGAACGCCGGTGTCGCCAGCGGATCCAGCGGTTCGAGCAGGCCGTCGGCGGCAAGATCGGAGACCCACATGGTGGGAAAGATGGCAATATCGGGCTGATCGCCGCTACTGATGTCGGTCGTCAGCTTCTGCAGATAGCTGTCCCACGGGATGACCTCGACCTGGATATGCGTGCCCGGATGAAGCGCCTCGTAATCGCGCGCGACGCGTTCAAGGAAGGGACGGGTAAATCCCGAATACTCGCCCGCCGTGAACCGCAGCTCGGCAGCCATTGCGCCGGGAGGCCCTGACGAAAATGTCATAAAGGCGAGCGTGATTAGGAAGCCGACCAGTCGTCCCATAGTCGCCCACCTCCGAGACATTCTGCCGCTACGGCACGCTAGCAACTCAGCCTCATCGAGAAAAGATACGATCACAGATGTCTACATATAATCATGCGCTACGTGAGCCGTTAGGCCTGGCCAAGGGTTCGGGGACATGAAATTCATGAGGTAGAGGTGCCACGGGAAACAGGAATCGAGACCTTGGGATGCTTTTGAGGCTGGACCTTCGGAACAGGTTCCTGGTTCGGCACAACTGAGCGTACTCTTGGCCATGGCAACGAGGTTTCGCGAAATGAAAAGCTCGCCGTTGGCTCTCCGCTGCACAACCCCGCGCATATGAGCGCCAGCATTCTTGAAGGACGGCGTCGCGCCTGAAGTCCTCGGTGAAATTCGCTTTGCCCATCGGCCTCCTTGCCTCAAATTTAGGGAAGAAGGCGTCCAGGAATATAGGGGCGGTTCAATCCCGGTCCATTGTTGAACCGGTTTTAGGAAACTGAACGTACGTAGGCCCCGAGTGGCAGGTTGTGGGTTATCGTCAAGCGAACCTGGATGACCGAAAGGGCGGCGCAAAGCGGGCGTTCGCACAGGTGTGCCACGATGGCCGCTTCGAGTCAGTTACTGCCCTCGACATTCATCGGCGATATGTCAGCTGCTCGATTGACGTCCCCAATCGCTGACGGTCAGTCACCCGCCCAAAGCCGGACGTTAAAAACGCGCTCGGCAAGGTTTACTTCTGGCGTAAGTGGGCATTCGACGAATAATATCATGGCGTCTTGTGTGGATGACTCCCGCGTTGCACGTGGCGATTTGAGGCTAACGACTTGGTTCGGTGCAGTTGTGTGCTCGGTATTGCGCGGCAATAGCTACCTCAGCCGGAGATCGATTTCGGGCCTGTCGCGGCCCGCCCGTGCCGTGCCATGCTGACTCCACGACTCGCGCCATTGTCCTTCGATGAGTAGCCGATCATGAGCATTTCCGACCTCTACGACTCCAGCGATGCCGTGGCCATCGCCGATCTGGTGCGGCGCGGCGAGACTAATCCGGGCGAGCTTCTCGACGAGGCGCTGAAGCGCGTGGCGCAGCTCAATCCGCAGCTCAACGCAGTCACCATGATGCAGGAACAGGTCGCGCGGGGCCTTATCGAGGCGGGCCTGCCGGACGGGCCGCTCAAGGGCGTGCCGTTCCTCATCAAGGACCTCGGCTGCGAGGCGATCGATTTCCCGTCGAATAACGGCTCAAAGCTGTTCGCCAATACGCGCTACGCAAAGGATTCAGCGATCTACGCCCGGATCAAGGCGGCCGGCGTCGTCACTTTCGGCCGCACGACGTCCCCCGAGGGCGGCGTCGGCCCCGTGACCGAGGCGGCGGTTTATGGCGGGCCGACGCGCAACCCGTGGAACCTCGACCACACGCCGGGCGGCTCGTCTGGTGGCTCGGGCGCAGCGGTGTCGTCCGGCATCGTGCCGGCTGCGCATGGTTCGGATGGCGGCGGCTCGGTGCGTATTCCTGCGTCGAGCTGCGGCCTGTTCGGTTTCAAGGCAACGCGTGCCCGGCTGCCCGACGGTCCCTATGTCGGCGAAGGATGGGCCGGCATGGCCATTGACGGCTTCCTCACCCGCTCGGTGCGGGACACCGCCGTGCTGCTCGACGCCACGCAGGGTGCCGACCTCGGCGCGCCCTATGTGGCGCCATCGCTTGAGGGCAGCTTCGTCGGTGCGTTGGAGCGGCGCGACAAGCGGCTGAAGATCGCTTTCGCGACCACGGCGCTGACCGGCGAGGCAATTGATCCCGAATGCCGCGTGGCAGTCGAGAATACGGCGCGCCTGCTAGAATCTCTCGGCCATGATGTCGTGGAAGCGCTGCCCGAGGCTGACACGTCTGGCATGATGGCGGCCTGGACCAAGATCATCGCCTGCGGCTCGGCGCTGTCGGTCGAGAGTGCGGTGCGTCGGCGCGGCACTCCGCTGGGGGATGACGAGATCGAGGACGTCGCCCGCACCGCCATCGCCTATGCCGGCAAGGTGAGCGGCGCCGATTATCTCGAGGCAATCAACAAGGTGCATGCCTATGGGCGCGAGATGGCCGCGTTTCTTGAGCGCTACGATGTGTTCCTGACCGCGACGCTCGCTGAGCCGCCGGCCGTGGTCGGACGCTTCAATCATCGCTCCAAGGAATATGTGGATTACCGCATGGGGCCGCGGCAGGTGTTCGCCTATTCGCCCTTCACCGCCGCCTTCAACGCGTCCGGCCAGCCGGCAGCGTCAGTGCCGCTGCACTGGACGGCGGACGGACTGCCGGTCGGCATTCACCTCGCCGGAGCTTATGGTCGCGACGAGATGATCATGGGGCTGTGCGCGCGATTGGAAGAGGCACAGCCCTGGTTCCACCTTCGCCCGCCGCTGCGCTACACGGCGTCCGCAACCTAGATCGGGCAAATGGCGGATGGGTAGATTCGCATTGAGAAACTGCCTTGCCGGACGACCGGCCGACATCCTAGGCTAATCTCGTCCTTCGACTGCATAGCGAGCGATCACGAGTGAGAAGCATGCTGGAGCCCGCCAAGGCACAGGACGAACGCGTCGCCATCGAAGCCAGGGGCATCGTCAAGGAATTCGGCCACGGACCCGCGGCGCTGCGGGCGCTCGACAATGTATCGATCACCATTCGCGAGAATGAGTTCTTCACGCTGCTCGGCCCGTCCGGCTGCGGCAAGACCACGCTTCTGCGGATGATCGCCGGGTTCGAATACCCGACAGAAGGGTCGATCCTCCTGCACGGGCAGGACATTGCCGAACTGCCGCCGTTCAAGCGGCCGATCAATACGGTGTTCCAGAGCTACGCGCTGTTTCCGCACCTCACGGTCTGGGAGAACATCGCCTTCGGCCTTCAGATGCTCGGCCGTCCCAAGGCCGAGATCGCCTCGCGCGTCGCCGCTATGCTGAAGCTGGTGCGGATGGAAGACCTCGCCCAGCGCCGCACCGACCAGATTTCAGGCGGTCAGGGCCAGCGTGTCGCGCTCGCACGTGCGCTGGCGCCCAGCCCGAAAGTGCTGTTGCTCGACGAGCCGCTTTCGGCGCTGGATTCCAAGCTGCGCAAGGAAATGCAGATCGAGCTGAAGCGCATGCAGCTGGAGACCGGCATCACCTTCGTCTTCGTCACGCATGACCAGGAAGAAGCGCTGACCATGTCCGACCGCATCGCGGTGATGTCGCGGGGCAAGGTACTTCAGGTCGGTTCGCCCTGGGACATCTATGACAAGCCGGCCGACCGCTTCGTCGCCGATTTCATCGGCGAGACAAATCTGCTCTCCGCACAGATCGTTGGCGTCGCGGACGGCGCCGCAAAGGTGCGGCTGACCTCCGGCGCCGAGATCGCGGCGACCATCGCGGAGGGCGCGCAGCCCACCGGCGCGGTCACCATCGTGGTGCGGCCGGAGCATGCCCGCGCGGTGCATCAGGGCGGCCAGCTCTCCGGCGTGGTGGAGAACGTGATCTATTTCGGCACCGATACCCATATCCATATCAAGATGGATGGGGGCGAGACTTTCATGGTGCGCCAGCAGAATTCGCGTACCCAGTCCTGCGGCTTCCAGGTCGGCGACCGCGCCGGCATCGAGATTGCCGCCGATGCCGCGCAAGTGCTGAGGGACTGAGCATGGCGCAGGGCTCGCAAAGCGGCAGGAAGGCGCAGCGCGAGGAAATCCGTTCGCGCTGGCTTCTGTCGGCGCCGGCGCTGATCATCATCTTCATCGCCGCGACCGGCCCGCTGTTCGTGATGCTGGCCTATTCCTTCATGGCCAAGGGCGACTATGGCGACGTGAAGTTCGGCCAGTTTTCGCTCGACGGCTGGTTCTCGGTTTTCCTCCAGCGCGACATGTTCGACGACACCCTCTCGGTGGCGCACGCGCATCTGATGATTTTCTGGCGTTCGGTGCGGCTGTCGCTGATCACCACGGCGCTGACGCTGATCCTGGGCTTTCCCACCGCCTATTTCATCGCGACCCGCCCGGCACGCACGCGCGAGGTGTGGGTGTTCCTCATCACCATCCCATTCTGGACCAATTTGCTGATTCGCACCTTCGCGATGCAGCAGGTGATCCGCAACGAGGGCATCCTGAACACGCTACTGAAGGCGCTGGGCCTCATCGATCAGCCCTTGCAGATCATGTACACCGACTGGGCGATTCTGTTCGGCATGGTCTATGTCTACCTGCCGCTGATGGTGCTGCCGCTCTATGCTAGCATGGAGAAGATCGACTTCCGGCTGATCGAGGCCGGCTACGATCTCTATGCCGGCCGGCTCGCCGTGCTCCGGCGCATCATCATTCCGCTGGTAAAGCCGGGTATCATTGCCGGTTCGATCCTGGTCTTCATCCCCTCGCTCGCCGCCTATGTCATCCCGCGCGTGCTCGGTGGCGGCAAGAACATGATGCTCGGCAACCTCATCGAGCTGCAGTTCGGCGCCGGCCGCAATTGGCCGCTGGGCGCGGCTCTTTCGATTACCGTCATGGCTTTGGTCATGGTCGCGTTGATGTTCTATGTACGCAACGCCTCACGCTCGGGAGCGCAGCATGGTTAGCAAGCGCTTCGACGTTCGCGCGCAGCCGGGGTTTGCGGCGATCGCGATGTTCACCTTCGCCTTCCTCTATCTGCCGATCGCCACGCTGGTCGCCTATGCCTTCAACGCCAGTGAGTCGGTGACGAGCTGGGGCGGGCTGTCGATGCGCTGGTTCATCGACGCCTGGAACAACAGTGCCGTGCAGGACGCGGCGCTGCGCTCGCTGATCATTGCCGGCTTCGCCGCAAGCATCGCCACCGTCGCCGCCACAATGGCGGCGATCGCGACCACGCGCACCGCGCCGTATCGTGGGCTCGGTTTCAAATACGCCTTCATCAACCAGCCGCTGATGGTGCCGGAGATCGTCACCGCCGTGGCGCTGCTGATCGTGTTCTCGCGCATCAAGGTGTGGACCGGCTATTCCGGGCTCGGCTATCTCATCCTCGCCCACACCGCTTTTTGTATCCCGTTCGCCTATCTGCCGATCCGCGCGCGGCTGGAGAACATGGACGCTTCGCTCGAGCGCGCCGCCGCCGATCTCTACGCCACGCCGTGGATGGCCTTCCGCCGCGTGACGCTGCCGTTGCTGCGGCCGGGCATCATCGCCGGCTTCATGCTGGCCTTCGTCATCTCGCTGGACGACGTCGTCATCACCGAATTCGTCAAATCCGGCGGCCAGGACACCTTGCCGACCTACATGCTCGGCCAGATCCGCCGCGCCGTCACCCCCGAAATCAACGCCATCGCCACGGCATTTCTGGCGTTGTCGGTGGTGCTGGTCACTGTTTTCTTCTTCATAAACCGCAAAAAGACCTAGCTCAGTTCTGGGTCATAACAAGCCGACGGAGACGGAGCATGAACTGGAAGATGACGGCCGCGACGGCGGCACTCGCGATCTTCGGATTTGCGGGCAGCGCCAGCGCCGAAGGCGCGCTCAACATCTACAACTGGGGCGACTACACCAGCCCCGAGCTGATCAAGAAGTTCGAGCAGAAATTCGACGTCAAGGTCACGGTCACCGACTATGACGCCAACGACACCGCGCTCGCCAAGGTGCGTGCCGGCGGCCATGGCTTCGATATCGTAGTGCCGTCCTCGAACTATGTGCCGATCTGGGTGAAGGAAGGCCTGCTGCTGGAAGCGCGGCCCGACCAGATGGAGAATTTCAAGAACGTCGATCCGCGCTGGGTCGATGTCGCGTGGGACAAGGGCCGCCACTACACCGTGCCGTGGCAGTGGGGCCTGACCGGCATCGGCATCAACAAGAAGGCGTATAGCGGCGACATCAACACCTCGGCGATCTTCCTCGATCCGCCGAAGGAGCTGGTCGGCAAGATCAACGTCACGCCGGAAATGAACGACGTGCTGTTCGCTACCATCAAATATCTCGGCGGCGACTGGTGCACGGCCGATAAGGACCTGCTGAAGAAGGTGCGCGACACGCTGGTCGCCGCCAAGCCGAAGTGGCTGGCGATGGACTACTCCGTCACCGAGAAGCTGCCCTCCGGCGACTACTCGGCGGTGTATTACTGGAACGGCGCCGTCATGCGCGCGCGTCTCAAAAACCCCGACATCACCTTCGGCTATCCGAAGGAAGGCTTTCCGTTCTTCATGGACAGCGTGGCCATCCTGAAGGACGCCAAGAACCCGGAGAACGCCAAGAAGTTCATGAACTTCATCATGGAGCCGGAAAACGCGGCGCTGATCTCGGCCTTCGCCAAATATGCCAACGGCATCAAGGGCTCCGAAGCGTTCATGCCGGCGGACATGAAGGACGCCCCGGAACTTGTGGTTCCCGCGCAGTTCGAGAAGGCCGGCGAGTTCCTCACCACCTGCCCGCCGGACGTCAGCGAGCTCTACACCCGCATCTGGACCGACGTGAACAAGTAGCTGATTAGCCTTAAATTGCTGACGACGATCCTGCGAGCAGAGCACGCTCGCAGGATTTTTCGTATAAACTGCTGTTAATTTCAGTTTTCAACGTCCGCGCACCACGCCTAAAAGCCGCTTGGAGACTTTCAGCCGGGACGCCTTCATGCCGAGGCCGGGCTGCGGTGACGTGGGCGAGTGTGCGCCCTTCTGGCAGACGCCAACGACACGATGATCGGCGAAGTCGCCGGCCGAGGAGGATGCGGTTTGCGGGTCGCGCCGCGTGGCCCCGGGGAATCTGGCGAGGATCGTCGGCGACGTCCTCGACGGTGCGGGACATCGACGATCGTGGGGGCACACCGCCACGCTTCCGGTGTGGCGGGCGCACATCAGCTGCGGCGCAACGAAAGGGCGTCACGGCGCGCGGTTGATTGTCGAGCAACGAAACGTCAGAGTGAGCGTTGTCTGGCGATGGCAACATGGCACATCGCTCTAGTTTGGAAGGCATCGTCGATGAAGCTCTTGTCGGTACTAAGGGTCGGGCTCCTCGCACTGGTCGCGCTCTTCGGCGCCGTTTCGATGGCAAGCGCCGCTGACGGCACAATCACCATCCGTATCGTCAAAGCCGGCTTCGTCGTCGGCGGGTCGGCTGGCGATGGCGTGCTGACGTTCCAGGGCAAAAAATATCCGCTCTCGGTCGGGGGGCTGAGCTATGGCTTCACCTTCGGCGCTTCCGAGACGCGTTTTCGTGGAACGGTCAAGAACATCCGGCGTCCGTCTGACATCTCCGGGGTCTATGCCCAGGGCGGTGCCGGCGCCGCGCTCGGAAAGGGCGCGCAGGTCGTGGTCCTGACGAACCAGAACGGCGCTGTTCTGGAGCTGGGCGGCGAGCAGAAGGGTCTCATCGTCAGCCTTGATCTGAGCGGACTGGCTTTGTCGCTTAAGTGAGGTTTGCCGCTTGCTATCGGCGCCCTCGATGAACGTCGGAGGGCGCTCATCGACCCAGCGACATCGACAGCCTATTCGCCTGTTCTAAGCGTACGCTGCGCCAGATGGTGAGAAAGATTAGGGCGTGCCGAATATTCGGCACGACTATCGTTTTTACTGCAACGATGTCACAGCTGTAATGGAGCGATCGTCTCCTCTCGTCCGGAAACGGCGAAAGGAGACGATCTGCTGACACTATCATTCCATTGAATCCGCGTTACACGGGCCGCGGGTGAACGGTGGGTACTTCTATGCGCGTGTTGCGCGCAGCAGTTTGACCTCCCGGTTTATGTATCACCCACTCGGAACCCCAGCTAAGGCTCACCGGTCGCCCTGCGCTGCCGGCGGCGAACTCGGCGGAGCAGGCCACGCCGGCGCGCTGTTTTCGGCCAGCGCCGCATCGAGGCCTTCGGCAACCAGCGCGTCTTTGCAACCAGCGCGTCCTTGGCATTCGGCAGGCCGGCGACGGTAAAGCGCTATCCGTCCTCGAAGGAGAAGGTCGCGGCTGGTTCGGTGTCGCCGAACGCGTGCCGCCAGCCTTGCGTTAACGGAGAGGGTGTCTGTCGCCGAAGTCCGGCTTGCTACCAGGTCGTCTCACAGGCCGAGCTTTTCACCACTCGGCGGAGATTGGCGTCGGTTGATGAGCTCATCTATCGACAGGATGCCCGGCCCCTTGGCGATCAGCAGCAGGAAGCAGGTCGCCCACACGCCATGCGTCGGCCAGGCATCGGGATAGACGAAGATCTCGATAACCAGGGTCATCGCCAGCAGCGCCGCTGCGGAGAGCCGCGTTGCAAGGCCGAGCACGAGCAGGACCGGGAAGACGTGCTCCGCGAACGCGGCGAGATGTGCGGCGAGCCACGGATCGACCAGCGGCAGACGGTATTCTTCCTGGAACAGCGCAATCGCACTGTCCGTGACGTGCCAACCCTCCACCTTGGTCTGGCCGGACTGCCAGAACACCGCCGCCGGGAAGATACGGGCGCAGAGCGTGACGAGCGACATCGGGATGCCGTCGAGCCGGTCGCGCAGGCGTAGCGCGGTCGCGACGAGCCCGGAGGCGCGGGTGCCGGCGGGCATGGTGGAAGGCGGGGTCGCAATCTGAAAGGTCATGGCAGGTCTCCTTCCGGGAGGCGGAGATGGGTGGCGAGCCTGCCGCCGATGAGCTCCGCGAGCGCAGCTGCAAGGTCGAAGGCGGGATCGTCGGCTTGCGCTGCTCGTGCAGCATCGGCGAGTGGGTTGCCGGCGCCGAGCGCCGCGAGAAATGTGGCGGTGCCCACCGGGATCGGGCGGAGCACCACGTCGAGATCGGGTCGGTCGATCAGCACCGCCTGCGGCGTCCAGTCGGTGACCGGCGCGTCCGCGCCGTTCGCGGCGGCGAGGATGTCGCCCACCGGGTGAGGCGAGCGGACAATGGTCACCGCCGGGTGCAGCCCGATGCGCAGGTGCTCCAGCGCGCCCGGCGGCAGCGCGGCGAAGGCCGCGCCATCCAGCCGCGGCAGATCGGCGGCATGGTAGGCGCGGGTGCGCGCCGCCTCGATGCGTGCGATGTCGGCCACGTAGGGAAGATCGGCCAGCGGTCCGAAGGTGCTGAGGAAGCCCGGCAGCGCGTCGCCGAAATTCGCCAGCAGCGGCGACGCGGGCGGATGGCGGCGGATGAAATCCCGTGCCATGGCGCCGAAGAAGTCTTCTCCAACGAGCGCGCGCACCGCTGGAAAACGGGCCTCCAGAGCCCCGATGAGGCCGACCGCGACATTGTTGCGATAGACCGCGAAGCGGCGCTTCGCCGGACCCACGAGCCCCGTCGGCAGGCGGCGATCCGGGGAGGTGAGCCCGGCGGCGAAATCTGTGAGCCCCGACATGGCTCAGGCCGCGCGGGCGTGGGCGTGACGAGCCAGCACGGCACCGGCGCGCGCCGCTTCGGCGCGCAGGACGGGCCATTCCGGAACGTCGTTGTCCCATTCGATCAGGCTCGGCAGCGGCCCAGTGCGCGCGATCACCTCCTCGAACAGCGCCCACACCGGATCGGCGACAGGGCTGCCATGGGCGTCGATCAGCAGCGGCGCGCCGGCCTCGTCAGCGTCCTCGTCATGGCCACCGAGATGGATCTCGCCGACCGCCTCGAAGGGGAAGTCAGCGAGATAGGCCCGCGCATCCGTGCCGTGGTTCACGGCAGAGACGAACACATTGTTGACATCGAGCAGCAGGCCGCAGCCGGTGCGGGCGACCAGCGCACCGAGGAAGTCGACCTCGTCGATCGTGCTCTCGGCAAAGCGCACATAGGTGGACGGATTCTCCAGCAGCATGCGTCGGCCGAGTGTGTCCTGCACCTCGCTGATATGGCCGGCGATCCTTGCCAGCGCCGCCGGCGTGTAGGGCAGCGGCAGCAGGTCGTTGAAGAACGCGCCGTCATGGGTCGACCAGGCGAGATGCTCGGAGAAGCTCTCCGGCCGGTAACGGTCGACAAGCGTCCGCAGCCGGGCGAGGTGGGGCTTGTCGAGCGGCCCCTCGCCACCGATGGACAGGCCGACACCGTGGATCGACAGGGCGAAGCGCTCCCGCAACGCGGAGAGTTGGGCGTGAGGGCGACCGCCGTCCCCCATGTAGTTTTCTGCATGGATCTCGACGAAGGCGAGCGGGGCGGCGGAGTCGGCGAGGACGGCGTCGAAATGTTCGGGCTTGAATCCCACTCCGGGGCCGGCGGGGAGCATCGCGGTCATGAGAACCTCCTGGGGCAAGGAGGAGGGCGCCGGGTGGCGCCCTCCATGGGCAGGCGCAGCTCACATCGGCTGGAGATGACCCATGCCCTTCGGGGTCTTGATGGATTCGCAGGTGCCCTTGGCGACGTATTTCCAGGCCTTGGCGTCGTAATTGATCTTGGAGGTTCCGGCGCAGCTGGTGCCGGCACCTGCGGCGCAGTCGTTCTTGCCAGCCATGGAGACGCCGTAGCACTTGTCCATGGTCGGCTGCGGGGCGACCGGGCCGGCGGCCGCGCTGGCGATCATGCCGAGCGCGGCAGCAAGCGAGCCGGCGAGGGTGGCGGCAACGAGGGTGGTCCGGGTGGTGGCGGTCATGGGGGATTGTCCTCTCTAAGGGGGCTTTGCGGCACCGCTGGCGGGTGAGCCCGCGCAGTGCCATTCCCCTTCTTCGGGTGCTTCCGCCATTGCGTTACAGCGGCAGGCGACGAAATATGCGCACGGAAAATTCCGCTCGCCCTAGCGCGCGGCGTAACACTCGGCCCCTAGCCCGCGAACTTACCTTCGGGAATGTGTTGATGGACGATCGCGAGCGGCGCTGGGCGCAGTTGATGCAGGCCGCGCTTGTCGGCGACGGCCCCGCCTATGAGCGGCTGCTGCGCGAGATCGCCCCGGCGATACGTCTCGTGGTGCAGCGGCGCCTGACGCGCCTCGGCGCGCCAACCGCGGAGTGTGAGGACATCGTGCAGGAGACGCTGCTCGCCATTCACCTGAAGCGCCAGAGCTGGCGGACGGGCGACCCGCTCGGGCCCTGGCTGTGGACCATCGCGCGCAACAAGATGATCGACCATCTGCGCCGGCGCGGGCGCCGCGCCGAAGTGCCGGTGGAGGATTTCGCCGAGTTGCTGTCGGCGCCCGAGGAGCGGCCCGGCACGGAGGCGGCCGATGTCGAGCGGCATCTCGCCTTGCTGCCGGAGAAGCAGCGCGACGTGCTGCGCGCGGTGGCGGTGGACGGGGCTTCCATCGGCGAGACTGCGGACCGCATGCAGATGACGAAGGGCGCCGTGCGTGTTGCGCTGCACCGGGCCTTTGCCAGCCTGTCGGCACGACTGAGGACCGAACCGTGAAGGACAAGCAGGCGTGAAGACGGACGATCTCATACGCGGCCTTGCGGCCGATGCGCGGCCGACGCGGGGGCTTGGGACGGGCTTCGCATTGGCGCTGGCCGCCGGCTGTACGGGGGCGCTGGCGCTGTTCGCGATCATGCTGGCGCCGCGCACGGGCATGCCGGGCCTGCTCGCCGAGCCGCGCATTCTTTTCAAGTTCGTCGTCACGCTGTCGCTGGCGGTTGCCGGCGCATGGACGGCCCTACGCCTCGTGCGTCCCGGCGCCGATGCCGCCGGCCCGGCGCGGCTGCTCGCCGTGCCGATGGTGCTGCTTGCGCTAGCTGTCATATGGGAACTGCTCGCCAGCCCGCCGGCGACATGGATACCCGGTCTGATCGGCCACTACGCTCTGTACTGCATGACACTGGTACCGGTGATGGCGGCGCCGGTGCTTGGCGCGGTGCTCCTGGCGTTGCGACGTGGCGCGCCATCCCAACCGGCGCGCGCGGGAGCTGCGGCCGGCCTGCTCGCCGGTGGGCTCGGAGCGGCGCTCTACGCCTTCCACTGCATCGACGATTCCCCGCTCTTCATGCTGACCTGGTATGGCATCGCGGTCGGTATCGTCACCATCGCCGGCGCATTGATCGGCCGGCGTGTGCTTGCGTGGTGATCGCCGCATACGGGCTGTCCGGCCTGGCGCCGCATGTAGAAGCCCAGTGGGTGTTACCCCCTCCCTCGCCGGTCCGGACGACTTTGGCTGCATTTGTGGCGCGGCCTGACGCGGCGGCGTGCTGCCACGGCTATTGGTCCCATCGGATCAGCGAACGTGCACTTGTCAGGTCCGCGAGCAGGCGTTCGACGCTGCCTGATTGCGATTTCGGCGCCGACACCGACAGGAGCGCGCCGCTGTCGGTGAACGCCTGAACCGCCACCTGTACGTCCGGCAGCGCGCCCAACCTCGCCTGGACCAGCGCCAGATCCCCGAACCCGCATGCGACCGTCCCGGAGACGGTCTCTATGAGCGCCGCCTTCTCGGCTTCGCGCAAGCAGAGGGCCGCCGTTCCGCCATAGGCACGCATCAGCCCGCCGCTGCCCAGAAGAATGCCACCGAACCAGCGTGTCACGACGACGGCGACACGGTCGAGGCCTTGCCCGTCAATGGCGGCAAGGATCGGCTTTCCGGCGGTTCCGCTGGGTTCCCCGTCATCGTTGAAACGGTAGCTCTGCCCCAGGCGCCATGCCCAGCAATTATGGTTGGCTGTCGGGTCCGACCGAGCCGCGATGAAGTCTTTCGCCGCCGCCTCGTCCGCGACAGGACCAGCGACCGCGATGAAGCGGCTCTTCTTGATCTCCTGACGGCGTATGGCTGTTTCAACGAGGGTAAGGCGTACGACCATAGGCTCGTCTATCACGACCTGAGAGCCTGTTTGAAAAATCCCTCGGGAGATCGTCATCCCGGCCGTAGCCGAAGCCTCCGAGCCGGGATCGTCCACCGAGGCACCGCCGCGATCCGGGACATGGCTGGCGGCCATGCCGCGATGGCGCCGACGGAAGAGTTTCCAGACAGGCTCCCCGTCTCCAATCTCCTCCGGCATGAGGGGGCCGAATTTCATTGATCCCAACCCCAGCATTCGATCCCCGGGGAGGGTGACATGCTTTCGTCGAGGCCGGCTTAGCGAAAGTCGGCGCCCTGCACGTTAGCCCTGCTGCGACGACGGCATCGACCCGGATAATTGCGCGTTCAGCGTATCGAAGGCGCGCTGGAACACGTTCTGATGCACGGTGGGAATCAGCGTCAGGTCGTCCTGCGGCGAGGCCACCCAGTCGGCCGTCCAGACGGCGAGCGTGGTGCCGTCGGCAGTGACGGGATAGAGCCGCAGCCCGGCATGGTAGTTCAGCCACGGCATCGGGCTCGCATTGATCTTGTAGCGGAACGCCGTGTCAGCATCGGAGAGATAGGTGAGCTGCTCGTGCAGCCGTCCCTCGCCAAACAGGAAGTCGCGCACGCCGCTCACCTTGTCGCTGCGCGCGCCGTCCAGCATCGTCATTGCCGTGATGTCGGGATGCCAGTCCGCCATGCCGGCGAAGTCGCGCACCGCCGCCCAGACGGTGGCCAGGGGAGCATCGAGCCGGGACGCACAGTAGACCTTGGCGGGGCGGAGGCCCTGCCAGCGCGTGTCCTTCGGCGCCGGATGCGTCGCGCTTTCCAGCTTTGACGCCAACGCCGCCAGCCCTCCGGCGAAGACGCCATTGGTGACGATGTCGACATATTTGCCGGCGTCCTCCGGTGCCTCATCGAAGGCGGCTTCCCAGATCGCCAGCGTCTCCTCGCCGGTGGTCAGTGGAATGAGGCTGAACCGCGCCCGGTAGTTATCCACCGGGAAGGCCGGCGTCTCGAAATTATAGGCGAAGAAATACCGGCTATCGTCGAGTTCCAGCAGCCGCTCGCGAACTTTCGTGCCGTCACCGAGGCGGAAGGAGCGGATGCAGCCGACCTCGTCGGCGTCGCGCCCGTCCTCGATGACGCTGTCGAAAATGGCCGGGTTCCAGCCCGGCATGCCGTTAAAATCACGAATAACCGCCCACACCGCCTCGACGGGTGCGGCAATGATGCGGCTCGCATAGGCTTTTGCCATTGTCGTTTCCTCCCTGATCAGCCGTCTTGCGTTCAGCGCGAGATGGCCTTGAAGCGACGGGTCTGGTCGGTCAGCGCCTGCTCGGTCGGCAGGCGTTCCATGCTGCTGGCGCCGTAGAAGCCGTGGATCGCCTCACAATGGGCGAGCACATAGGCGGCGTCGTCCGGCTCGGCGATCGGCCCGCCATGGCACAGCACGATGACATCGTTGCGCACGGAACGCGCGGCCGCCGCGATGGAATCGATGCGCTTGACGCAGTCATCGAGCGTGAAGGCGGTTTCGGCACCGATCGCCCCCCCGGTGGTAAGGCCCATATGCGCGACGATGATGTCGGCGCCGGCCTGCGTCATCGCCCGCGCCTCGTCCTCGTTGAACACATAGGGCGTGGTGAGCATGTCCTTGTGGTGGGCGAGGCGCACCACGTCGACCTCCAGCCCGTAGCTCATGCCGGTCTCTTCCAGATTGGCGCGGAAGGTGCCGTCGATCAGCCCGACGGTGGGGAAGTTCTGGATGCCGGAAAACCCCATCGCCTTGATCTGGTCGAGGAAATAGTCGAACGGGCAGAACGGGTCGGTGCCGTTCACCCCGGCGATCACCGGCGTGTGCTTCACCACCGGCAGCACTTCCTTCGCCATGTCGAGCACGATCTCATTGGCGTTGCCATAGGCCAGCACGCCGGCCAGCGATCCGCGCCCGGCCATGCGGTAGCGGCCGGAATTGTAGATGACGATGAGGTCGATGCCGCCAGCTTCCTCGCATTTGGCGGAGAGCCCGGTGCCAGCGCCGCCGCCGATGATCGGCTGGCCTTGGCGCACCATGTCCTGGAACTTGGCGAGAAGGGTCGAGCGTTCAATGCGTGCCATGTCGGGCTCCAGGGCTCAAAGGCCGGGTGCGATGTCGCGGAAATGGGCGACGAGGGCGTCGGCGAATTCCGGGTCGTTGATGTGGTGGGGAAGGCGGATGATGCGGCGGCGCGCGGTCGCTTTCACCGTCGCCTCCAAGGCGGCGAACAGGGTGGCGTCGGCCTCGGGGTCGTGGAAGGGGGCGCCCGGCGCGTCGATGGCGGAGACGCCGCGCTCGGGGATGAGGAAGCGCACCTCACCCTCGCAGGCGTTCAGCCGCTCGCCGATCCAGCGCCCCATCCGGTCGTTCTCCGCCGGCGTGGTGCGCATCAGCGTCACCTGCGGGTTGTGAATGTAGAACAGGCGGTCGGCATAGGCGGCGGGAACGGTGTCGCGCGCGCCGAAATTCACCATGTCGAGCGCCCCGCAGGAGCCGACATAGGGCAAGCGCGTGCGCGCCACCGCGCCGAAGCGATCCGGCGTGCAGGGGAACACGCCGCCCATCAGCAAATCGCACACCTCGGTGGTGGTGGTGTCGATCAGCCCGGCGAGCAGGCCGGAATCGGCCAGCTTTTCCATCGACTGCCCGCCCGTGCCGGTAGCGTGGAACACCAGCGCGTCGATCCCCGCGCCGAGCCGCTCGGACACCTGGTTCACGCAGGCGGTGGTAACGCCGAACATCGAGAGCCCGATGGCCGGCCGGCTGTCGGTGGCCTGCGGCGGCGCGGAGCGGGCCATGCCGGCCATGGCGTGGGCCGCATTGGCGAGGATGGTGCGCGAGATGCGGTTGAGCCCGGCAAGATCGGTCACCGCGTACATCATGGCGATATCGCTCGGCCCGACATAGGGCGCCACATTGCCGGAGGCGACGGTGGAGACGATGAGCTTGGGCACGCCGATCGGCAGCGCGCGCATCGCCGGCGCCACCAGCGCGGTGCCGCCAGAGCCGCCGAGGCCGATGACGCCGGCCACATCGTCCTTCGCCGTGATGAAGCGCTCGAAAGCCAGCGCCATGGCGCCGACCGAGCGGCCGCGATCGCCGGTGAACACCGCGCCCGGGCCTTCCGGATGCCAACTCGCCACCTGAGAGGCGGGAATGTCCGCCCCGGTGCCGGACTCATGGGTGGACAGATCGACAAGCGTCACAGAGACGCCCTCGGCCTCGATCATGGCCTTCACATAGGCGAGTTCCTTGCCCTTGGTATCGCAGGTACCCGCGACATAGACCCTACCCATGGCGTTCTCCCGATTATTGTCTGTTCTGCCGGCCATCAGTGCGCGCTCACGCCGAGATAGCGGCGCTGCATGTCGTCGTTGCGGGTTATCTCGTCGGCGCTGGCCTCCAGCGCGATGCGGCCATTGACCATCACCAGCACCCGCTCCGACACGCTGGTGGCGACCGAGAAGTTCTGCTCGACCAGAAGAAGGCCGACGCCCTCCCGGTTGATCGTGTGCAGGAGTTCCACCACGTGATCGACGATCACCGGGGCGAGCCCTTCAGTCGGCTCGTCCATCACCAGCAAAGCCGGGTTCAGCAGCAGGGCGCGGGCGATGGCCAGCATTTGCTGCTCGCCGCCGGAAAGCTGGGCGCCGCCATTGCCGCGCCGCTCGGCTAGGCGGGGGAAGGTTTCGTAGACGCGCTCGATGGTCCAGGCGGCGCTCACCGCCTCGCGGCCGCGCGGGGCGGTGAGCACGAGATGTTCATGCACCGACAGGGAGGGGAAAACCCGCCTTCCCTGCGGCACATAGCCGATGCCCGCGCGGGCGATGCGCACCGGCCGCTGCCCGGTGAGATCCTGTCCCGAGAGCGCGATGCGGCCGCCGCGCGCCGGCACCAGCCCCATGATCGCCTGGCATAGCGTGGTCTTGCCCATGCCGTTGCGCCCGATGATCGAGAGCGGCCCGGCCGGCAGGGTGAGCGAAACGCCCTGCAGCACATGGCTGGCGCCGAGATAGACGTCGAGGCCGGCAACTTCGAGAAGGGGAGGGACGGGGTCAGGAGACATGTTTGCCCATGTAGATGTCATGCACGGTGCGATCGTTCTCGATCTCCCGTGGCGTGCCCTCGGCGACCAGCCGGCCATTGTGCATCACGCTCACCTGGTCGACGGCGCGCAGGGCGATGTCCATGTCGTGCTCGATCATCACCAGGGTGATGGCGCGCGGCAGTTCCAGCAGCAGCTTCAGCAGCATCTCGCGCTCGCGCGGCGAAAGGCCGGCCGCCGGCTCGTCCAGCAGCAGCAGCCGCGGCTCGCCGGCCAGCGCCATGGCCAGCTCAAGCTGTCGTCGCTCGCCATGCGAAAGCGTGCTGCAAAGCGAGTCGAGCACCCCGGTGAGGCGCAGCCGTTCCGCCAGCCGGTCGCCGGTCTCCATCTGCGCGAGGCGGCTGGCCGGCCGCGCGATCGACATGCGCCCGCCGGAGACCCCGCGCACAGCGAGGAACAGGCTCTGGCGCACGGTGAGGCCGCCGAACATCAGTGAGGTCTGGTAGGTGCGGCGCAGCCCGTCCCGCACCCGCTTTTCCACCGGCAGGCCGGTGACATCGCGGCCGAACATCAGGATACGGCCCTGCGAGGGTGGGAGGTCGCCCGCCACCAGGTTGAACAGCGTGGTCTTGCCCGCGCCATTCGCCCCGAGAATGGCGCGCCTTTCGCCTTCCGCCACCTTGATGGTGACGTCGCGCACCGCGTGCAGCGCCCCGAAGCGGCGTCCCACGCCCTCGATGACGAGGGCGTGGGGAGCGGCCGCAACCGTTTGAGCCGTTGCGTTCATGGGGCTCACGGGCAGGAGGGATTGTCGCGCGAGGGGCTGCCGAGCTTGGCATAGGTCGCCTCGGACAGGCCGAGGAACTGGTCGACATTCGGCACGCTCTCCACCGGATCGGTGGTCAGGACGCCGTCCTTCTCGACGATCTCATTGATGAAGATGGTGGCGCTGGCCTGCCGGTTCTTGTTGATCGAGACCGGGCCTGTCGGGGTGTCGAAACTCAGCGTGTCGAGCACCTTGCGATAGGCCGCCGCGCCGTCCGAAAGGTCGCCCTTCACCTTCTCCAGGCCGAGAAGCGCCGCCTTGGTGCTTACATAATAGTTGAAGGCGAACAGCGAGGGCGAGGGCAGCCCGTCGGGAAACTTCTTCTTGTAGGCGGCGACAAAGGCCTTCCAGGCTGGGCTCGGGTCATTGTCGGAGATCGGGCCGGAGGAGAGCACGCCCGGCAGCATGGCGCGCGCCGGGCCCTTGGCGGAGAGCACGGTCTGGTCGACGGTGATGGAGCCGCCGATCATCGGCAGTTCGCCGCCGGACTGGGCATACTGGGTGAGGAAGTTCACCGCGTCGGCGCCGCCAAGCACCACGAACATGCCGTCCACCTCGCCCTTGGCGGGCAGCTGCGCGATCACCGAGGAGAAGTCCTTGGTGCCGAGCGGCACGAAATACTTGTTCGGCACCTTGCCGCCGGCGCTGCAATACGTTCCCATGAAGCCGAATATCTGGGCGTAGGGGAAGGAGTAATCCTCGGAGACGAGGACCACCTTGTTCCAGCCTTTCTCCTTCTTCACGTAATTGCCGAGGGCGGCGGTCCACTGCGCGCCTTCAGTGTTGAAGCGGTAGAAATTCGGCGCCGGTTCGACCAGCGTGGTCTCGATGGCGGCCGAGGAGCCGTTGAAGAAGGTGATGTTCGGCACCGTCTTGGCGTAGTCGCGCAGGCGAATGCCCTCGCTGCCGGAAAGTGGGCCGACGACGATCTCCACCTTGTCCTGGTCGACGAGGCGGCGGACGGACTGGAGCGCCACATCCGGGTTGCCGTTCGAGGAGGCCTTGATGAACTCGATCTTCTTGCCGGCAACCGTGTAGCCGAATTCCTCGAAGGCCAACTCCATGCCCCGGAAGGAATCCTTGCCGGGTTCGGCGAAGGGGCCTTCCAGCGTGGTGAGCCCGCCGATGCGGATGGTGTCCTGCGCCAGCGTCGGCGTCGGGATGAGAGCGCCGGCGGTGAGGGCGCCGGCAAGGCTGCCCAGAAGGGCAAGGCGGCGGGTGAAATGGGTCGGCATGGGGTTCCTCCGTTTCATGTTTTATCGTTGGCAGCGTCGAGCCCGGCGGCGGCATCCATCGCCGGGCGGGTCTTTTCGGGCGTTGGCGCGAAGAGCATGCGCACGCGGCGGGCAAGGCCGATCACGCCGTCGGGCGAGAACAGCACGACGGCGAGAAAGATCAGCCCGATGAGGGTGTTGAAGCGTTCGCGGTCGATAAAATCGATGGCGAAGTTCTGCACGATGACAAAGAGCAGCGCGCCGACATAGGCGCCGATCGGGTGGCCCAGCCCGCCCAGCACTGCGGCCATCAGCACGTCGATGGTGGGCACCAGCGCGATGGAGCCGGGCGAAATCGAGCCGTTCAGCCACAGGCTGAGCACGCCACCTATGCCGGCGATCAGCCCGGCGATGCCGAAGGCCGCCACGCGCAGGCTGGCGACGTGATAGCCGAGCGCCGACAGCCGGCGCGGGTTGTCGCGGGCCGCCTGCATGGCAAGGCCGAACGGCGTGGTGGCGAGATAGGTCACGGCGGCATAGCACGCCAGCGCAGCGCCGAGGCAGAGGCCGTAGAAGGCGCGCGGCGTGTTGAAGGCGATGCCGGCCACGCTTGGCGCTTCCACCTGGGTGAAGCCGGTGAAGCCGTTGAACAGAGCGTAATTCTGCAGCGCTAGGTAGTAGAAGCCCATGGCGATGGCGAGGGTCAGCATCAGCGTGTAGATGCCGCTGGTGCGCACCGCGATCAGCCCGACCAGCAGGCCGGCAAGGGTCGACAGGGCGAGCGCGACGGCAACCGCCGCCGGCCATGGCAAGAGCAGGCCGACACCCGCCACCGGCGCCGTGAAGTACGCCACCGCGTAGCCGGCGACCCCCGCCAGCGCCATCTGGCCAAGCGAGAGCATGCCGCCATGGGCCGCGAGAAAGACCAGGCTGAGCGCGATTGTGCCGAGGCCGAGCGTGCGGCCGCCGATCTGCTGCACCCAGAAATCGTTGGCGAAGAAGGGAAAGGCGACCAGCGCCACCAGAAGGGCCGCGCGGAAGAGGGTTCCCGACGTCATGCCGGCCTCCCCATCAGGCCCTGCGGCCGCACGGCGAGCACCGCCACCATGATGACGAAGGTGTACACAACGCCATAAGTGGGCGTGTAGGCGAGCCCGTAGGTTTCGGCGAGCGCCACCAGCAGCGCGCCGATGGCGGCACCGGACAGCGAGCCCATGCCGCCGACGATCACCACGATCAGCGAGGAGAGCAAATAGCGCGCATCCTCGCCCGGCGAGATGGACAGCACCGAGCCGCCGATGACGCCGGCCAACCCGGCCAGCCCCGCGCCGATTGCGAAGACGCCGAGGAACACCTTGGGCACATCGACGCCGAGCGCCTCCAGCATGCGGCGGTCATCGACGCCGGCGCGGATGAGCAGGCCGAGCCGCGTGCGGTTCAGCATGGCCCACAGGCCGATGCCGATCAGCACCGCGAGGCCGATGAGCATCAAGCGCGGCACGGGATAGCGGTTTACCACCGGCAGCGGCACGAAGCTGCGGAAGATGGCGGGCAGGTCGAGCTGGTAGGCGGTGCCGCCCCATTGCGCCAGCATCAGGTCGGCGAGCACGATGGAGACGCCGATTGCGGCAAGCGTCTGGCGCAAATCCTGCCCCTGCATCCAGCCGAACACGGCTTTCTGCAGAAGCGCCCCGGCCAGGGCCGCCGCACCGGCGCCGGCGACCAGCGCCAGCAGCCAGGAGTCTGAGAGCACCGAGACCTCATAGCCAACATAGCCGCCGAGCAGATAGAGCGAGCCATGCGCCATGTTGACGACGCGCATCAGGCCGAAGATCAGGCTGAAGCCGCTGGCAACGATGAAATACAGCGCCGCAAGCGTCAGCCCGTTCAGCGTGACCGTCAGGAAAAGCCGTCCGTTGAAGGTGGCCAGAAGGTCGATCATCGGCGCGTCCAGCCGAACGCGGAGGGTCGACCGGGCGCTGCGCGCGTCCCGCGATCCATAGGCCTACTCCCTGATGTGCCGCGTCCCTTGATCCGGGCGCTCGCTTGATGTTCAGGGATCGCAAGAGCTGTGCCAGCCCAGCCGGCAGGCAGTTGCTGGCATTTCGGGCGACTTTAAGCGTGTCAGGCGGGTATAAATGGGTAGAATGGATGAAATATCTCAGTTTTACTCATTATGACCCAGAGGTCACGCCATGCAGGGAGTGATTGCGGCAGATCTCGCTTGCCGCGAGGCCGCGGCGGCCGAACTGGTCGTGCTCGCGCCTTATCTCGCCGGCCTTTCGCCCGAGGCCGCCGACATTGTCGGCATGATGCCTATCGGCTCGGTGAATGAGAGGCTGCTCGCGGCCCTGCCGCCGCACGCGCCCGCGCCGCCGCGAAAGCTGATCGCCGCGTTGTTTCTGTGCGATCCGTTTCTGGGCGGGCGACGGCTGTTCGAGCGTCTGCGCGCCAGCGGCGTGAGCGGTGTGGTGAACCTGCCGACGACCAATCTCATTCCGCCGGGTGTCTACCGTCAGGCGCTCACCGCGGCCGGCATTGAGCCGGCCGTCGAGCTTGCCGCGCTGGGCGAGGCCCGGCAGGCGGGGCTCGAGGTGATGGCGACGGTGGCCTCCTTCGATCAGGCCGCGCGCGCGGTCGAGGCGGGCATTACCACGTTGCTGTTCCATCCCGGCACGCCGACCGGGGAGGCGGCGCTCGATCTGCGGCTGGTCGAGGGGGTCATCGCCACAATCGGGCGCATCGCTTCCATGCCGCAGCCTCCGCGCCTGGCGTTGTATCGCCATCCCGGCTTCGGCGAACGGCTGGCGCCGGCCGTCGGACTGGTCGCAGATGTGCTGGATTGGGCAGTGCCCGCGCCGCTGCGGGGTGGCGTCTCAGCCGAGGCCGTATAGCCGCATCTTGTTGTAGAGCGTCTTGCGGGCGAGGCCGAGTTCCTGTGCCGCCGCGCCGCGTCGGAAGCGGTGGCGGCGCAGCGCGTCGAGAATCCACTCGCGCTCGTTCTGCACGTCCGGGCCGGCGGAGGCCGGCGGCGGCGAGGCGGCGGGCCGGTCTTTCGGCTCGGCCGGCCGGCCGGCTTCCGCGAAGCGCGGAAGCTGCGCGATGCCGATCCGGTTGCCGTCGCACAGGATCGCCGCGCGCTCCAGCACGTTCCTGAGCTCGCGGATATTGCCCGGCCAGCCATGCGCCATCAGCGCTCGAAGCGCCGGCCCATCCACCGAATCGACATTCTCGTTCACCCCCGGCACTGCCGATTGCAGGAAATGCTCGACCAGCAGCGGGATATCCTCGATGCGCTCGGCCAGCGAGGGCACGCGGATCTCCATCTTGTTGAGCCGGTAATAGAGGTCTTCCCGGAAGGTGCCTTGCGCCACCATCGCCGTCAGGTCGCGATTGGTGGCGCAGATGATGCGCACATTGATGCGGCGCGGCTGGTTGGAGCCCAGCCGGTCCACCATGCCGGCCTCCAGCACCCGCAGCAGCTTGGCCTGCAATTGCGGTTCGAGATCGCCGATCTCGTCCAGGAACAGCGTTGAGCCGTCGGCTTCCTCGAAGCGACCGATGCGGGTCTTCACCGCGCCGGTGAAGGCGCCCTTCTCGTAGCCGAACAACTCGCTTTCCAGGAGATCGCGCGGCAGCGCGGCGCAGTTGACCGCGACCATGGCGCGGCCCGCCCGCCGGCTCTCCGCGTGCAATGCCTGAGCGACCAGTTCCTTGCCGACACCATTGGGGCCCTGAACGAGGATCGTCATGTCGGTGGCGGCAAAACGGTCGATCAGTTGCACCACCTCGCGCAAGGGTGGCGAACGGCCGATCAGCCCGTAGCGCCGTCCCTGGCCGAGCACCGCGTCCTGGATCGCCTCGAGGCGCCGGCTCAGCACATTCACCGACTTGTACTCGGAGGTGGCGCCGGAGACCGCCGCTTCCAGCGGCAGGCGGTCGATGGTCGACCCGCCAATATAACCGTCGGCCTGCCCGGCCTGGCATACGGTGGCGGCGTTCTCCGGCGTGTCGATGGGGCCGCCCTCGACGACGCACAGCACATGCGGGCGTCGCCGCCTTACGCGCTCGAAGATGTCGGAGGCATCGGCGGCGGCCTCGTCGAGTCTGACCGGGCTTGGCAGGCTCTCGCGCCCGCCGCTGTTCCAGCCGAAATTGAGGCAGATGACATCCACGCCGGCATCCACCATCTGCTCGGCCTGCGCGGCGGAGCGGACATAGCCGATCGTCTTCAGCCCCGCCTGCTTGGCCAGCCTCAGCATCTCCACCTCGCGCGCGAAACCGAGGCCAAGGCGGGCGAGCCCGGCCTGCAGCAGCGGATCGAGATGGATGGACGTCGGGAAGTTGGCCATGCCGGCAAAGCCGTCCCGCATCACCTGGGCGACGAGCGCGGAAAGATCTGCTCGCGGGTCGAAGGCCGAGGCCCCGAACACCACCGGCACGGAAACCTTGCAGAGGATTTCGGCAGTGGCGAAGGCCGTCACCATCTCGTTGGCGTCGTGGATCGGCAACATGCAGGCGATCGACGGCGCACCCATGACCCGCACCCGGCCGGCGTTCAGTGCCAGCAGGAAATCGGCGCCGCCACGCTCCGCCGCCTTGGCGATCATGCCGGTGCCAATGGCGGCCCCAATGAGGAAAGGCCTGGTGCCGGATTTGCCATCATAGCCCGGCAGCCAGCCGGCGGCGTCATGTGACGTCGTGGGCCGGCTACTGGATGCGGGTGATCGCACGATGGCAACTCGTCAACGAAGGGACAACCCAGAGTATGGAGCGGCGCTGCCCGCTTTCCATGGCAGCGCTTTTTCCGGTGGCGGCGGCCATTCTACCCATGGTTTCGCGGAAACAAGAACGGCACGCCCTCTATGCGCTTCAGCCATGCGAGTACATTGGACGGCCCGGTGTTGGCACCTGCGCCGTCAGGATCTGCCCCGTCTCCGATTCGGTAATGTAGAGCGTACGCCGGTCGTTGCCGCCATAAGCGAGATTGGTGGTGGCGAGGCCGGCGCAGGATTTCACGCGCGCGACAGGCTCGCCGATGGTGTTGACGATCCACACGCTGCCCAGCCCCAGATGCGCGATGGCGAGCCCGCCCGTCGCATCGATGGCGAGGCCATCGGGCCCATTGCCTCCCGACAGGCGAATATAGGCGCCGACCTTGAACGCCGCACCGGCGGCATTCAGGGGGACGCGCCACACCGCGTTGTCGCGCGTCACGTTCAGGAAGACGACATCCTCGTCGAGATTGAGCACCAGTCCGTTGGGGCTGGGAATGCCCTGCATCAGCATGTCGAGCCGCCCATCCGCCGCGCGCAGCCGGTAAAGGCGGCCACTGGGGTCCTGGAAGCCGGTGAGGCCCTGGTCAGTGAAATAGAGGTCGCCGTTTGAGGCGAAGAACAGGTCGTTCACGCCCTTGAACGGGCCGAACTCGGAGGCCTGCACCACCGGTTCGACGACGCCGCGCTCGGGGTCGAGCCGCAGCACGCCGTGGCGGAAATCCGCGACGAAGATCCGGCCGTCGCGGTGGACCTTCAGGCCGTTCGGCTCGCCGTCATATTCAATCACCAGCGTGAACACGCCGCTCGGCGAGATACGGAAGATGCGTCCCCAGGCGACATCGACGACATAGAGATTGCCGTCCCGGTCGAAGGATGGGCCTTCCAGGAAAACCGGCGTCGGCCGGCCGCCCCGCTGGACCTGCGCCCATTTCGAGGTGCGGCCATGGATGCGGAAATGCTCGGGAACGCGCGCGAAGACCTCGGTCTCGATGACGGGGGGAGGTGCGTACATGGATATCTGCCAGAAATGGGAAAAGGGTCAGCCTTTGCGCGGCGGCGCGGTGGTGTCGCGCACCATCAGGCCCACCGGGATCTCGATGGTTGCCGGCACGGGCTCGCCGGCGACGCGTGCGAGCAGGTATTCGGCGGTGCGCACGCCGATCTCGCGGGCCGGCACGTGCAGCGTGGTCAAGGCCGGGCGGATCTGCGACGCGAAATCGAGATCGTCGAAACCGGCGATCGACAGATCCTGCGGAACGCGGATGCCCTGCCGCGCGCATTCTATGAGAGCGCCGAAGGCCAGCATGTCGTTGCCACAATAGACCGCCGTCGGCGGGTTCGGTGTGCCGAGAAGCGCCCGGAGCGCCAATTGGCCCTCGACGATGCGGTAGGGGCGCTCGATGAGCGCTTCCTGGCCGATCGTCAGCCCGCGGTCGGCGAGCACCCTGCGTATGCCTTCGAGGCGGCCGCGCGCGCGGTCATTGTCGCGGGTGATGCCGGCAATCGCGCCGATGCGGGTATGGCCGAGGTCGAGCAGATGGGTGGCAATCCGCCCGGCGGCCTCGACATTGTCGAAGCCCACGCAGGGCATGTCCTGCGAGAGCACCCATGTCACGACGAAGGGAATGTTGCGTTGCCGAAGGAAGTCCAGCGTCTGCGGATCGTGCTCGGCGCCGACCAGCATCATGCCCTGGGCGCCGTTGGTCACCAGGGCCATCACCCTTTCAAGCTCGTTCTTGCGGTCATAACCGCTGCTCGCCAGCATGAAACCATAGCCGGATTCGCGCAGGCGGCTCTGCATGGCCTCGGCCCCGGCGGCGAAGTTGGGGTTTTCGAGATGCGGAATGATGGCCCCCATGACCGGCATCTGCCGCGACAGCGCGGTGCGAGCGGCGCCCTGCGGCACATAGCCCAGCCGGGTGGCGGCCGCCTCGATGCTGCTCTTCACCTCCGGTGCCACCGGCCCGGTGCCGTTGAGTGCCCGCGACACCGTGGCGCCGGAGACACCGACCGCCCGCGCAATGTCCTCAACCCGGACCCGACCTGACGGCGTACGCTTGGGCCGCACTCGCATTCCCCCTTCATCACATCCGCGTCGACCTTGGCCGAGGCGCGGAAGCAGTGTCAATCAATGAACAGGCCATGGTCGCCAAGGTCCCAGCCGCAGTACCATCCGCCGTGGAACGGCTTGGCCCCCTCCAGCTCCGGCGCGCCATCGGCCAGGACCTCGGCGGCAAAGTCCTCGGCATTGTCGAGCGGCCTGTAGCCCAGAACGGACGCCTCCCGGTTGTCCCAGATCGCGCGGGAGTTGGCGGACATCCCGTAGGCCACGACGTAGTGCAGCAGCGGCGCCTCGATAGAGCAGCGCAGCAGTTCCACCATGTCGCGTGGGCTGATCCACACCGAGAGGTGGCGGATATCCATGGGCTTGGGCCGATACGCCCCGATACGCAGGCTGACGACGCCGAGGCCGTATTTGTCGGCATAGAGCCGCCCGAGCGCCTCGCCGGTCACCTTGCTCACGCCGTAGAAGCTGTCCGGGCGCGGTAGAGCCGTGCTGGTCAGGATCTGGCTCCGGCGGTGATAGCCGACCGCGTGGTGGCTGGAGGCGTAGACCACCCGCCGCACGCCGGCGCGCCGCGCGGCCTCGAACACGTTGTACGTGCCGACGATGTTCGCCGGCAGTACCTGTTCCCAGGCATTGCTCTCGGGCTCCACCGAGACGCCCGCGAGATGGACGACGCAGTCCATGCCCTGCATTGCCGCCTCGAGCGCCGCCAGATCGCAGATATCGACCTTGAGGCATTCCTCGCCCGGCCCGGCCGGATCGACCTCCTCCCTGTCGATCAGGCGCAGGACGGAATAACGGCCGGCCAGCCGATGCCGCGTCTCACGCCCGATTCCCCCCGCCGCACCGGTGATCACGACGCGCATTGCCGAGTTCCCCTCCATCTTCAGGCCGCCAGCGCGCCGACTGCCGCCGGCGCACGGATCGCCAGCTGTGTATCGGCATCGAAGAAGTGCATCTGTTCGGGTGCTATCGAGACCGTCACCCGGTCGTGGACGCGGATGGGCGCGTCCGGTGCGACCCGCGCGACGGTAAGCTGCGTACTGCCGAGCCGAAGGTCGAGGTGCATTTCCGAACCCAGTTGCTCGATCACGTCAACCACGCCGTCAACCTGGTTGTTGGAGGCGCCGAGGGCGATGTGCTCGGGACGGATGCCGACCATGACCTCGCGGCCGGCATGGCCGCGCAGCGCCGCCTTGTTGCGCTCGCCCACCTGCAGCGAGCCGCCTTCGATGCTGACGCGCTCGCCGGCGGCGTCGAGCCGGCCGCGGAACACGTTCATTGCCGGCGCGCCGATGAAGCCCGCGACGAACAGGTTCTCGGGTCGGTTATAGACCTCCAGCGGCGTGCCGACCTGCTGGACCAGGCCGTCCTTCATGATGACGACGAGATCGCCGAGCGTCATCGCTTCCACCTGGTCGTGGGTGACATAGATCGAGGTTGCCGGCACGCGCTCGCGCAGGCGCTTGAGCTCGATGCGCATCTGGGCGCGCAGCTTGGCGTCGAGGTTCGACAGCGGCTCGTCGAACAGGAAGACCTGCGGGTGGCGGACGATGCATCGCCCGAGCGCGACGCGCTGCTGCTGCCCACCCGAAAGCTGCCGGGGACGGCGCTGGAGCAGTGGCTCGATGCTCAGGATCGCGGCCGCGTGGGCGATCTTCTCGGCAATCTTGGCCTCGCTTTCCTTCCGGTTGCGCAGGCCGAAGGCCAGATTGTCGTAGACCGTCATGTGCTGGTAGAGCGCATAGTTCTGGAACACCATCGCGATGTCGCGATCCTTGGGCGGCAGGTCGTTCACGACCCTTCCGCCGATGCTGATCGTCCCGCCGCTGATGTCCTCAAGCCCGGCGATCATGCGCAGCGTCGTCGACTTGCCGCAGCCGGACGGGCCGACCAGGACGGCAAAGGCGCCGTCGGGGATTTTCAGGTCGATGCTGCGCACCGCCGTCACGCCACCATAGCTCTTCACGAGCTTGTTCAGAACGACTTCCGCCATCGGTAAAACTCCAGAATTCGCACCAGGTGCGCGTGATCAGATCTTCAGGCCCGTGATGACGTATTTCTGGCCGAAGAAGGTGATGAGCAGGGCCGGGCCCAGCGCCATGACGGCGGTGGCGCTCATGAGATTCCATTCGATTCCGAGCTCGTGGACGAACTGGGCCATCACCACGGTCAGCACCGGGGTGTTGTGGCTGGTGAGCAGCAGCGCGAAGAGGAACTCGTTCCAGGTCCACAGCCAGCAGAGCACGGCAAGCGCCGCGAGCCCCGGCACGGCGGAAGGCAGCGCCACGCGGATGAAGGCGCCCCAGCGGGTGCAGCCGTCGATGAGCGCGGCATATTCCATCGACGGGTCGATGCCGTCGAAGAACCCCTTCATCAGCCATGAGAAGAAGCAGATGTGGACCGCGATATGCGGAAGCAGCAGGCCGAGATAGGTGTCGTACACGCCAAGGTTCTGCGTGAGGAGATACAGCGGCAGCACCCACGAAATATAGGGAACGCACCGGAACACGTAGATGATCGAGAACCAGCCGCTGGCGATGGGGCCACGAAAGCGGGAGAGCATGTAGCCGCTGGTGACGGTGATGCCGAGAGAGAGGACGGTCGCCAGCGTGGCGATGATCGCGCTGTTCACATAGGCCTTGATCACCGTCCTGTTCTCGAACACCTCGGCGAAGTTATCGAGCGTGAACTCGGTGCCGCGATGGACGTAGAACATGCCGGAGGCGGGGCGCAGCGAGGTCAGCAGCAGCCAGAGCACCGGAAATGCGATGGCGAAGGCGACGCCGATCACGAACATGTAGAAGAAGGCCCGGCGCGCGCCCGGCGCCATCATGGCGAAGAAGCCGCGCTCGGCCTTGTGCCCGCGGGAAGACGTGTCGAGGGTGGCGACGGTCATTTCGATACCTCCACGGCACGGTTGAGCAGCCGGTAGAGCACCAGGCCGAAGATCACGATGACGACGCCGCCGATCAACGCGGCAGCGGAGCCCTTGCCGAAATTCATGCGCTGGAAGGCTTCGACATAGGCATAGATGCTGAACATCTCGGTGGTGCGCGCCGGGCCGCCGCCGGAGATGACCCAGACCTGGTCGAACACGCGGAAGGCATCGATCGAACGGATCACGACGCACACCACGATGACCGGGCGCAGCATGGGCAAGGTCAGGGAGCGGAAGACGCGCCAGCGGCCGGCTGCGTCAATGGCGGCGGCTTCGAACGGCTCCTTCGGCAAGCTCTGCAGGCCGGCGAGAAGCAGCACGGCGAACCAGGGGGTCCACAGCCAGACATCGGCAAGGACGATGACCATCATCGTGGTCCAGCGATAGGCGAGCCAGGCCACCGGGGGCAGGCCGATTCCCTCCAGCACGACGTTCACGATGCCGAACTGGTCGTTGAACATCCAGCGCATCATGATCGAGGCGATGACCGGGGCGACCATCAACGGCAGCAGGATGATGGTGCGCACGACCGACTGGCCGACGAAATTGCGGTTGAGCAGTAAGGCGAGGCCCAGCCCGCAGGTCAGCGAGAGCGAGACGCTGAGCACGAGGAAGAGCAGCGTGTTGGGTATGGCGAGGCCGAAGAACGCCGGATCGGTGATGACTTCGATATAATGCTTCAGGCCGACCCAGGTCTTCTTGGGGTCGTAGAGCATCCAGTCGCGGAAGGAGGCGTTGGCGCCCAGGACGATTGGCACCACCTGGAACAGGGCCATGGTGAGGGCGGCCGGCGCGATGAGCGCCAGCATGAAGCGCTCCTTCTCACCGAAGAACGAAGCAAGGCGTCTCATATTGTGCGGTCCCTGCGCGGAAAGGGAGGCGGAAGCCGCAAAAGCTTCCGCCAAGTTCAGGCCTGGGGAGGGATCAGTTGGTCCGTGCCGCGGCTTCGTGGATGGCGGGAGCGGCCTGTTCCAGCTTCTTCGGAATATCCTCGCGCGACCCATTCAGGGCGCCGACGACACCGTCATTGTAAGCCTTGTGGATGGCCGGCCATTCCGGGGTGTAATAACCGCCAGCGATGACCTGCATCACCTTGAAGACCACTTCGTCGGCGCGGCGGAACAGCGGATCGATCTCGATCAGCGTCTTCCACACTTCGGTGTTCGGCGGCGGGCCGCCGGTGGCCTTCCACAGATCGATCTGGCCTTCCTTGTCGAGCAGCATGGCGCCGAGCATCTTCTTGGCGACTTCCTGGCGTTCAGCCGGCACACCCTTCGGGATCGCCCAGCCCCAGATGTCGTTCCACGCGACATGTTCCCTGCGCGAGGGGCCCAGCGGCAGGAAACCGATGTTGATCTTGCCGGAGACCTTGGACTTCTTGGGATCGTTGAACTGCCCATAGAGCGTGAGATCCGCGACGGTGAAGGCGGCATCGCCCGCCTGGAAGATCGCGTTGGCGTCGTTGCGGGTATAGGAGATCATAGCGGGCGGGCTGATCTTGGTCTTGTTGATCGCGTCCCACCAATATTCGACCACCTGCTGCGAGCAGGGCTCGGCGATCATCGGCTTCCAGCCATTGGCGGCAAGAACCTTGTTGTCGCGCTCATAGGCCGGGGCGAGCACGTCGCAATTGTTCGTCCAGTTGGCCCAGAACCAGCTGAACCAGCTGTGGTTCATGGCCATGCTGCCGACGAAGCCCCACTTCACCTTGCCGTCCTGCTGCAGCTTCTGGGAAAGCGTTGACAGTTCATCCCAGGTCTTGGGCAGGTTCGCCTGATCGACGAGGTCGGTGCGGTAGTAGAACACGCCGAACGTGTGGGCCATGGGCACCACGGTCGGCTTGCCGTCATTGTTGAGGAAGGCGACGTCGACGGTCTGCTTCAGCACCGTGTCCATGCCAGGCACGTCATTGGTCGGGGCAAGCCAGTTTTTCCAGAGCTGACCCCAGTCGTCATTGTGCCAGATAATGTCGTATTGGTCGCCGCCGGAAGTCAGCGTGGCCGTGACCTTCTCCATGAAGATCTCGTAAGCCATCGGAATCTTGATGATGGTCACGCCGTTCTTGGCGGCCCATTTCTCCATGATGGCAATCGAAGCCTCCTGGATCGGATGCTTCATATAGCCGATCTTGATCTCGACCGCAGACGCCGCGCTCGAGGCCATCAGCGCGCTGATGCCCAACGCGCCGGCCGCCACGAACGCGCGGATCTGCGCTGTCCATCCCTTCATGGTCGTCTCCCTGAAATATGGGCGATAAACGCCCTTTTTGTGATTGCTCTTACATTATTTCAGTCAAAATCCATCCGTCAAGTGCAGAGAACTAATTAATAATCGTTATATTTCAATAAGTTACATATTTGCGGGTGTTGTAAAATTTACAACAAGCAGCAAAAGCAGGAGAAGGGCCCAAAATCCGGCGTAGCTCGCCAAGTGATCGTTGTATTCCTTATACCAGATCGCCTTCTCTTCAGTCATTGCGCCCAGGCACAACGGCCTTAGACGAGATCCGGAGTGCTCCACCGCAGGTGAACCGGCAACGCTGCCGGAGAATGCACGTCAAGGATTTTGTCCCGACTGCAAAATTTACATACATCTATTTTCAAGGAAAATCGTTATATCATAGGTACTTGAACTCAGAATTGCGTCCCCAAACCTCTCGTTGACAGGATTCTGAAGCTGTGCGAGCTATGTACATCTTCCACAAGATCGCCCCATCCAGGTCGATATGGGCACTCGCTGATCTAAACGTGAGCGACATGCGTTCTATAGTAAGAAAGTCAAATAAGTCCGATAAAACACACAAATGCATTGTCGCGATGCTTGTCGATCGGCGCTTTTGCCTGCACTCGACGGGGCGTGAGTGATGAAGGATCTCGATTCTGTGTCTCACCCTCAGATGGCGCGGGAAGCCGTTGCCGAGGCCGTCCCTCTGCAGGCCGCCGTGCGGCCATCGGCTCCCGGCATTCCGCACCGGTTCCGCAATTATCTGGCGCTGGACGATTTCGAGCAGGCGGCGCGGCGACACCTGCCGCGGATGATCTATGGCTATGTGTCCGGCGCGGTGGAAACCGGCTCCGGCATGCGGGAAGCACGCCAGGCCTTCGCCGATCTCGCGCTGCTGCCCCGCACACTCATGGATGTCGCGGGCCGGCATCAGGTGCGCGAGCTGTTCGGCCGGTCCTATGCCAGCCCGTTCGGGATCGCCCCGCTGGGGGGCGCGGCCATGGTTGCCTATCGCGCCGACATCGCGCTCGCCGGGGCTGCCCGCACGGCCGGGGTGCCGATGATTCTCAGCGCCTCCTCGCTCATCAAGCTGGAGGAGGTGCAGCGTGAGAACCCGGATGCCTGGTTCCAGGCCTATCTCGCCGGCCACCAGCCGCGTATCGACGCGCTGATCGACCGGGTGCAGGCGGCGGGGTTCGGCACGCTGGTTGTTACCGCCGACACCCCCGTGCCGGGAAACCGCGAGAACAACATTCGCAGCGGCTTCAGCATGCCGTTGCGGATCACGCCCAAGGTCGCGCTCGACAGCGCGCTGCATCCGCGCTGGCTGATCGGCACGGTCGGCCGCACCTTCCTGCACCATGGCGTGCCGCATTTCGAGAACATGGACGCCGCGCAGGGCCCGCCCATGTTCTCGCGCGATTTCGTGCGCAACATGAACAGCCGCGACCAGCTGGCCTGGCGCCATGTGGAGGCGATACGCCAGCGCTGGAAGGGCAAGCTGGTGATCAAGGGGCTGCTGGCCGCCGCCGATGTGCGGAGGGCGCGGCAGATCGGCGCCGACGGCGTGATCATTTCCAACCATGGCGGGCGCCAGCTCGACTATGCGCTGGCGCCGATGCGTGCGCTGCCGGAATTGCGGGCGGAAGCCGAGGGCATGGCGCTCATGCTCGATGGCGGCATCCGGCGCGGCACCGATGTGCTCAAGGCGCTGGCGCTCGGCGCCGATTTCGTCTTCCTCGGCCGGCCTTTCCTCTACGCCGCCTCACTCGGCGGGGCGCCCTGCGTGCTGCACGCCATCCGGCTTCTGTCGGAGGAAATCCACCGCGACATGGCGCTGATGGGCTTGCGCGGGCTCGACGAAATATCCCCTGCCATGGTGCGGCCGATGCCCGGCGGACGCTGAGCGCCGCACCGCCCGCCGCGCAGGAACACCAAGGAGAACAACATGACGAACAAGGACCCTGGTTCCCTCTCCATCATGAGCGCGCTCGCGGTCGAGGTCGCGTTCAAGCGCTGGATCGTGCCGCGCTTCGAGCAGCAGACCGGCATCCGCGCCGATATCGTGTGGGAGCCGACCACCGTGCTGATGCGTCGTGTCGAGAGCGGCGAGCGCGCCGACATCATCCTCGCCATCGACCATGCCATGGACCGGCTTGTGCAGGATGACATCATCCGGCGCAAAACCCGCATTCCGGTTGCGCGGGCCATGGTCGGCCTCGCGGTGCGCAAGGGCGCGCCGCTCCCCGACATCTCCACGGTGGAAGCCCTGAAATCCGTGCTGCTCGGCGCCCGTTCGGTCGCCTTCTCCCTCGGTGGCGCCAGCGGCATCTACTTCCAGCAGCTCATTCAGGAGCTGGGCATTGCCGACGAGGTGAAGGCCCGGGCGGTGACGATTCCCGCCGGTTTCACCGCTGCCAAGGTTGCGAGCGGCGAGGCGGAATATGCGGTGCAGCAGATCAGCGAGCTGATGTCGATCGACGGGGTCGATATTATCGGGCCGTTCCCCGAGGCGATCCAGACCTTCACGGATTTCTCCGCCGCGCTCTTCGCCGACGCCGGCAATCCCGCGGCCGCGCAGGCGTTCCTCGACCTTCTCGAGTCCGAGGAGGCGATCGCTGCCTATGGCAATGGCGGGCTGGCCTCGCTGGTGCGAGCGCCCTCGGCGAAGTGATCGCCGCTCCACGGAAGGTTCCGAACCCATGACGGCCACTCCCCGCATCGTTCTGCTCCATGCCACGCCGGTGGCGATGGAGCCGATCCGCATCGCCTTCAGCCAGCGCTGGCCGACGGCGGAGACGGTGAACCTGCTCGACGACAGCCTGTCGGTCGACCGCGCGCGCGAGCCTGAGCTGACGGAGGCGATGATCGAGCGCTTCGTCGCCTTCGGTCGCTACGCCCATCGCTCGGGCGCCGATGGCATCCTCATCACCTGTTCGGCGTTCGGCCCGGCCATCGACCGGTTGATCGCCGAACTTCCGATCCCCGTGCTCAAGCCCAACGAGGCGATGTTCCGCGCCGCCATCGGCCGGGGCGGTCAGATCGGCATGCTGGCCACTTTTGCCCCGGCGGTAGTGACGATGAACGAGGAGTTCACCGAGTTCGTGCGCCAGGCCGGCACGGCGGCACAGCTCACCACCATTGTCGTCGATGATGCCATGGTGCGGCTGAGGAGCGGCGACGCCGCCGCGCATAATAGTCTGGTGGCCGCACGGGCGCCCGAGCTGAACAACGTCGATGCCATCATGCTCGCGCATTTCTCGACATCCCGCGCGGCCGAAGCCGTCCGCAAGGCCGTCGATGTCCCGGTGCTGACGGCTCCCGAAGCCGCAGTCGACCTGATGAAGCAGCTGGTCGCTGCCTGAGCCGGCATGGCAACGGCCCGGGCGGCTTCCACCAGGCGCGGTCCCGCCCTCCACCGCCGGCGCGGAAGGCCGTGCTCAGCCACCAGTCTCGTCGAGGCGCGAGGGATGCCGCATGAAATCGAAGTCGCATCCCTCGTCCGCCTGCAACACACTGGCCCGATAGAGCCTCGCATAGCCGCGCTCTATCGGGGCGGGTGGGGCGACAAGCGCCGCGCGCCGGCGCGCCAGTTCCTCCTCGCCGACCAGCAGATCGATGCGCCGTCCGGCGGTGTCGAGCCTGATCAGGTCGCCGGTCTCCACCAGTCCCAGCGGGCCGCCCACCGCCGATTCCGGCGTGATGTGGAGCACGATCGTTCCGAATGCCGTGCCGCTCATTCGGGCGTCGGAGATCCGCACCATGTCCTTCACCCCTTGGCGCGCGAGCTTTTTCGGGATGGGAAGATAGCCGGCTTCGGGCATTCCCGGCGCGCCTTTGGGCCCGGCATTCTGCAGCACCAGCACGTCGTCGGCGGTGACATCGAGCGCGGGGTCGTCGATCCGCGCAATCATGTCCGCCACCGAATGGAACACGATGGCCCGTCCGGTATGGGCGAGCAGATGCGCAGAGGCGGCGGCCTGCTTGATGATGGCGCCCCCCGGCGCCAGATTGCCGGAAAGCACCGCCATGGACCCCTCGGCCTTGATCGGCGAAGTGCGGGGGCGGATCACGTCCTGGCCGGGCACGTCCTCGGCCGCCCGCGCGATATCGCGCAAGGTCTCGCCGGTCACGGTCAGCGCATCGAGGTCGATCAGATCGTCCAATTCCCTCAGCAGGCGGGGCACGCCGCCGGCATGGTGGAAATGCTCCATGTAATGGGCGCCGGACGGCTTCAGGTCCACCAGGACCGGTACGCGGCGGCCGATCTCGTCGAGCTCCGCCAGCTCGAAGCGGTGCGGCGTGCGGTTGGCGATGGCGGTGAGGTGGATGATACCGTTGGTGGAGCCGCCGATCGCCTGCATCACGGTCGCCGCGTTGCGAAAGGCGTTCGGGGTGAGCAGCTCGCTCGGGCGCGGGCCGCCCTGCACCGCCATCCGTGCCGCCGTGCGTCCGCTGGCCTCGGCGATCCGCACCCGCTCGGCATGTGGCGCGGGCACCGTGGCGCTCATCGGCAACGACAGGCCGAGTGTCTCGGTGATGCAGGCCATGGTGCTGGCCGTGCCCATCACCATGCAGGTGCCGACCGAGGGCGCGAGCCTGCCATTGATCACCTCGATTTCCTCGGCATCGATGGTGTCCGCCCGATGCGCGCCCCACAGCCGGCGGCAATCCGTGCAGGCGCCGAGCGCTTCGCCCTTGTGATGGCCGATCACCATCGGCCCGACCGGGACCACGACGGTCGGCAGGTCCACGCTCGCCGCCGCCATGATCTGGGCGGGCAGCGTCTTGTCGCAGCCGCCGATCACCACCACCGAATCCATGGGCTGCGCGCGGATCATCTCCTCGGTGTCCATCGCCATCAGGTTGCGCAGGAACATCGAGGTGGGATGGGCGAAGCTCTCATGGATGGAGATGGTGGGAAACACCATTGGCATGCCGCCGCTGAGCATGACGCCGCGCTTCACTGCCTCGATCAGCTGCGGCACGTTGCCGTGGCACGGGTTGAAGTCGCTGTAGGTGTTGGTGATGCCGACGATCGGCCGGCTCAGGGCGTCGTCCGAATAGCCCATCGCCTTGATGAAGGCCTTGCGCAGGAACAGGGAAAACCCGTCGTCACCATAGCTGGTGAGACCCTTGCCGAGACCCCTTGCCATGACGGCTCCCTCTTGCCACTCGCCGCCTCGGCGATCGGGGGAGCATTGGCAAGCTCGGCCTTATTGTCAATAATGCATTGTGCAAATCGCCTATATGGCGGATATTGCCTCTATATTATTGATAATGTGGCTGTCATGGCGCGGGTCTCTTCGCCTGTAGCCGCGAGCTGGGAGCCCCTCATGCGTCGGAACCAGATGCTTTCTCCCGAGGCTGAAGCCGAGGCCGAAGGCGCGCTTCTGCGCCGCCTGGAGGACGACATCATCTTTGGCCGCCTGGCTCCCGGCACGCGCCTCGTCGAGGACGCGATGATGGAGCGCTACGCCGCCAGCCGGCACTATGTGCGCCGCGCCCTTGCCGCCCTGGAGCGCGACGGGCTGGTTCATCTCGCGCGCCATGTCGGGGCCACCGTCTGCACGTTCAGCCCACAGGAAGTGCGGCAGATCTACGAGGTGCGCGAGATGCTCACCCGGCAGATCATCCTGATGATCCCGCTGCCCGCGCCCGCGCCCCTGCTTGCGCGGCTGGAGGCAATCCAGGCCGAGTACCGGCGCGAGGAAGCCGCACCGGATCTGCGGCGCCTGCACGAACTCAACGACGCGTTCCACCTCGCCATGTTCGAGGCCTGCGGCAATCCCTATCTGGTGCGAACCGCCAAGGACTATATGCGGCTGACGCTGCCGGTGCGGGCCGCGAACCTCGCCAGTCCCCAGGGTCTTCAGCGCTCGCGCGGAGAGCACGAGATCATGCTCGATCTGCTGCGCGGAACGGATGGCTGGGCGCTGGCCCAGCTCAATATCGATCACATGCGGGGCAGCAAGAACGACTATATCGCCCGCGCCGCGCAGACGGCCGCTTCGCCGTCCCCGCTCACGGAACGCACAGGAAACCGCTCATGAAACTCGACGCCACCGCCGCCGGCATGTTCCCCATCGCCCCGACCCCGTTTCACCCCGACGGTCGCATCGACGAAGCCTCGATCGACCGCCTGATCGAACGCTATCTCGCCGCAGGGGCGGATGGCGTCACCGTACTCGGCATTCTGGGCGAGGCACCGAAGCTCGAGCCCGAGGAATCGCTGGCGATCACCGCGCGCTTCATCGATGGCTTTGGTGCCCAGCCGGTCATTGTCGGCGTCTCGGCACCCGGCTTTGCCGCCATGCGTTCGTTGGCCCATGCCGTGATGGAACGGGGCGCGGCGGGCGTGATGATCGCGCCGCCGGCCGCGCTGCGCACCGATGAGCAGATCACCGGCTATTTCCGCCAGGCGGTCCAGGCCATCGGCGCCGATATCCCGTTCGTGCTGCAGGACTATCCGCTGACCCTCACCGTGCAGATGTCTCCTTCCGTCATCCGCCGCATCGTCGAGGAAAACCCTTCCTGCGTGATGCTGAAGCATGAAGACTGGCCGGGGCTGGAGAAGATCTCCGCCCTGCGCGCCTTCCAGAAGGAAGGGTCGATGCGCGCTCTCTCCATCCTCACCGGCAATGGCGGGCTGTTCCTCGATTTCGAGATGGAGCGCGGCGCCGATGGCGCCATGACCGGCTACGCCTTCCCGGAAATGCTGGCCACCGTGGTGCGGCTGCAGAAGAGGGGACGCCGCGACGAGGCGCATGATCTGTTCGACGCCCATCTGCCGCTGCTGCGCTACGAGCAGCAGCAGGGCATCGGCCTCGCCGTGCGCAAATATGTGCTCATGCGCAGCGGCACGCTGTCCTGCGACGCGCAGCGCCAGCCCGGCTCCGCGCTTTCCGCCACGGCGCGGGCGGAGGTCGACTACCTGCTGCAGCGGCTGCAACGCCGGGACGAACGGCTCGCGTCGGGGCTCGCCGCCTCGTGAGGCACACCGGCGGGACATGACGAAAAACCAACAAGAACGGGAGGCTTCCGATGGCACTGCTCGGCGTCATTGCTGACGATTTCACCGGGGCGAGCGACATCGCCAATACCATCGCCAAGGGCGTGGCACCGGAAGGCGGGCTGAGGACCGTGCAATATCTCGGCCTTCCCGCCGCCGATGCGGCACCGGATGTGGAAGCGTGCGTCGTCGCCCTCAAGAGCCGCTCCATCTCTGCGGAGGCGGCATGCTCCCAATCGCTCCAGGCGCTGGACTGGCTGCTGCGGCAGGGATGCCGGCAGATCATCTTCAAATATTGTTCGACCTTCGACTCCACGCCGGACGGCAATATCGGCCCGGTCGGCGAGGCGCTCGCCCGCCGGCTCGACGCGCAGGGCGTGATCGCCTGCCCCGCCTTCCCCGATGCCGGACGCACCCTCTACAAGGGCCACCTGTTCGTCGGCGACCGTCTGCTGAACGAATCCGGCATGGAGCACCATCCGCTCAACCCGATGACCGATGCCGATCTGCGCCGCTGGCTCGCGAGCCAGTGCGACGACCCTGTCGGGCTGGTGGACTGGGGCGTGGTGCAGAAGGGGGCTTCGTCCCTGCGCGCCGCGCTGGAAGAGGCCGCCGGGAGAGGCGAGCGCCTCGTCATCGTCGACGCCATCTCCAATGACGACTTGCTGACCATCGCCGCGGCCTGCCGCGACGCGCGCCTGCTGACGGGAGGTTCCGGCATTGCGCGCGGCCTGCCGCGCAACTTCATCTCCGCCGGGCTCGCCGGGGGAGGGGCGGCAGCGACCCCTGCCATCGAGGGGCCGGAAGCGGTGCTGGTCGGGAGCTGTTCCCGGGCCACGCTGGCGCAGATCGAGCATCACGCGGCCAACCACCCGGTCTTCGCCATCGATGTCGAGAAGGTCATGGACGGCGCGCTCGGCCCGGACGATGTCGTGGCGTTCATCCGCGCCCATCATGGCCAGGTTCCGCTCGCCTACTCGTCGTCGCGTCCGGAGGAGGTCGTCGCGCTTCAGCACCGCTACGGCCGCGACGCCGTGGCCCACCGGCTCGACGCGCTGTTCGCCGACGCGGCCCGCGCGCTTTATCGCCTGGGTGTCCGGCGGATCGTGGTCGGCGGCGGCGAGACCTCTGGCGCGGTCGTTTCCGCGCTCGGCCTCACCTCCTTCCGCATCGGCCGGGAGATCGATCCCGGCGTGCCCGTGCTGACCTCCGAGGACGGCATTCCGCTCGGCATGGCCCTCAAATCCGGCAATTTCGGCAGTGTCGATTTCTTCGAGAAGGCGATCCGGGCAATCGGCGGAGGCGCGACGTGACCGCGATGAACGAAACGACGGCACGAACGGAACTGGTCCGGCTCTCGCGCTCGCTCTATGAGCGGGGGTATTCGGTCGGTTCTGCCGGCAATATCAGCGTTGCGATCGCGGATGGGCTGCTCATTACCCCGACCAATTCGTGCCTTGGTTTCCTCGACCCGGCGCGGATCGCCAAGCTGGATCGGCAGGGGCGCCATATCTCCGGCGATGTGCCCTCCAAGGAAATCTTCCTGCACCAGGCCTTCTATGAAACGCGGCCACAGACCGGGGCGGTGGTGCATCTGCATTCCACCTACGCCACGGCGCTCTCCTGCCTGCCCGAGACCGATCCGCAGGACTGCATTCCCCCGCTCACGCCCTATGTGGTGATGCGTGTCGGCAAGGTGCCGCTGCTGCCTTATGTGCGGCCCGGCGACCCCGCCATGGGCGCGATGATCCGCGAATTGGGCGGCGCGCGCGCCGCCGTGCTGCTGGCCAATCACGGCCCCGTCGTCACCGCAGCGGACCTTTCCAGTGCCGTCTACGCCGCCGAGGAACTTGAAGAGACGGCCAAGCTCCTGGTGCTGCTGCACGCCCGCCAACCGCGCCTGCTCACGACCGCCCAGGTCGATGAACTCCACGCTGTTTTCGGTAAGTCGTGACTGCGCCGCCGGTGCATCGCCCACTGAACAAAGGATGACATGGGATGAAGGGCTTCAGCGCTCACATCGGATATCTCTTTCAGGAACTGCCGCTTGAGGAACGCTTCGCTGCGGCACGCGATGCCGGCTTCTCCATGGTGGAGCATCCCTCGCTGTATGCGCTGCCGGCCATACGGGTGAGGCAGCTTCTGTCGGACTGCGGCCTCGGCATCGTCCAGTCGAGCTTCCCAGCCGGCGAGATCGCGCGCGGCGAAAAAGGCTTCGCCGCCCTTCCAGACCAGATTGAGCGTTTCCGCGCCTCGGTTTCAGTGAGCCTCGACTATGCGGTGCAGGCCGGTATTCCCGCACTGCATTGCATGGCGGGTGTGCGTCCGTCCGGCATCGACCCGCAGCGAATGTGGGACACCTACATCGCCAATATGCGGGTGGCGGCGGAAGCCGCCGCCGAGCGCGGCGTGCTCGTCCTGATCGAGCCGATCAGCAGCGGCAGCATCGCCGACTATTTCGTCGAGGACCCTCGGGACGCGGTGCGCGCCATTGCCGACATCGGCGCCTCCAATGTCCGCCTGCTCTATGACGTGTTCCACGCCACGATGATCGGCTCCGATCCCTTCGCCTTCATCCGCGACCATGCGGCACTCATCTACCATGTCCATATCGCGGACCATCCCGGTCGGCACGAGCCCGGAACGGGAACCATCGATTTCGACCGGCTTTACGCAACACTTGAGGACGTTCATTACGACGGCTTCGTCGGTTGCGAGTATGCCCCACGGGGCGAGACGCGTGAGGGGCTGGGCTGGATGAAGCGGGCGGGCACCGCGCGGTACGCAAGAGCCTGAGGTCGGTTGGCGAGACAGGCCCCGTATAAGCGCAGCCGGCAAAGAGCCTCCCCGATGCGAGCGGAACGTTGAGCCGCTCGCTTGGCGCCGGTCCGGTTCGTCGAGGCAGGGCATCGTACGGCCCGTAGGGGCGAGCACGCGGGTTTCCATCATCAAGTTCCCTTCCGACATGTGGAAGGCTATGAAGCGGGTCCGCGCCATTTCCGCGCCGCGTCTATCGCCGCCTCCACGCCGTCCTTGCCGACATCGAGATGGGTCACCAGGCGGAGGCGATCGCCATAAGCCGTTCCGACGCCGACCCCGCAGGAAAGGAAATGAGCTTTCAGCGCCACGGCGCTCGCGCCTGTCACCTTGACGAAAACGATGTTGGTGTCGGGGGGAACGATAACAAAGCCGTCGACCGCAGCGAGGCCTTCGGCGAGGCGGCGGGCATTGGCGTGATCTTCCGCAAGGCGCGTCACGTGTTCGTCCAGCGCGTAAATCCCTGCGGCGGCGACGATACCGGCCTGCCGCATGGCGCCGCCCAGGATTTTGCGCAGGCGTCGACCCTTGTCGATGAGATCACGCGGCCCCGTGAGAACGCTGCCAAGCGGCGCGCCCAGGCCCTTTGACAGGCATGCCGAGACCGTGTCGAAGGGTGCCGCCAGATCGGCGACCGCGACGCCACTGGCCACGGCAGCGTTGAAGATACGTGCTCCATCGAGGTGGCACGCGAGGCCGGCTTCCCGTGCGAGGGCGCACGCGGCGCCGACAGAGCCCTGCGGCAGGATCTGGCCGCCCATGGTGTTTTCCAGCGCGAGGAGCCGGGTTCTCGCATAATGCGGGTCCACCGGCTTGATGGCGGCTTCGATGTCGCCCAGCGCCAGCGTTCCGTCCGGCTGGTTGAGCACGGGCTGCGGCTGGATGCTGCCGAGCACCGCCGCCCCGCCGGCTTCCCAACGATAGAGATGGGCCATCTGGCCGGCGATGAATTCATCACCGCGCTCGCAATGGGTCATCAGCGCGATGAGGTTGGCCTGCGTGCCGGTTGGACAGAACAGGCCCGCCTGCTTGCCCAGCCGCTCGGCGGCGACGTGCTCCAGCCGGTTGACGGTGGGATCCTCGCCATAGACATCGTCGCCGACCTCGGCGGCTGCCATGGCGGCGCGCATGGCAGCGGTCGGGCGGGTGACAGTGTCACTGCGGAAGTCGTAACGGATGTCAGCCACGGGGGTAGCCTGCGGGATATTCGCGCAGCGTCAGCCCGCCATCGATCACCAGGCTCTGGCCGGTGATGTAGCCGGCACGCGCACTGGCGAGAAAGGCGACCGCTTCGGCGATCTCGCTCGGCTCTGCGAGGCGTCCGAGCGGAATGTGCATCTGCGTCGCCGCCAGGAACTCCGGGTCGTACAGGCCGGCGGCGCCTTCGGTCATGACATGGCCCGGCTCGACCGCATTGACGGTGATGCCGGAGCCAGCCGTCTCCAGCGCCGCCGCCCGGACCAGCCCGACCAGCCCGGCCTTGCTCGCCGCATAATGCGCCATGCCGGGGATCGCGGTGCGCGTGCCGGTGACCGAGGAGGTGACGACGATCCGGCCATAGCCCCGGGCGAGCATGGCGGGGAGGAACGCGCGGACAGTGAGGAACGCGCCCTTGAGGTTGACCCCGGTCAACTGGTCCCAGGCGCTCTCCTCCATGTCGACGATCCTCGCAGCCCCGAAGACGGCGGCGTTGGGGCAGAGCACGTCGATCCGGCCCTTCCAGTCGAGGACCCGCTCGGCAAGCAGTGCCATCGATGCGCCGCTGGAAACGTCGGCGGTCTCGCCGCGCACATCAAGGCCGATGGCGGACAACTCCGCCGTCGCGGCCGCGAGCACGTCGCCGTCGCGGTCGACCAGCACGGTACCGGCGCCTTGGGTGGCGAGCACCGTGGCGATGGCCTTGCCGATGCCGCGCGCCGCGCCGGTGACGACCGCGACCTGACCGTTGAACGGACCTGTCATCGAGGCTCCTTTCCGGGATTCAGCCATGGAAGCCAGGCTCCTGCAGACCCTTTACCCCGGGCTCGAAGGCGAACAGGCCGCCGGCTGTCGGCGCGGCCGCGAAACCCGCTTCGTCCATGAAGATCCATTGGCCGTCGATCATGGTGATCGACGCCGAAGTGACGTACAGCGTACCCAGATCGTCACCGCCAAAGGCGCAACTTGTCGGGGTCCGGCAGGGGGTCTGTACCACGCGCTCGACGCTGCCGTCGGGCCGGTAGCGCGTGATGCGGGCGCCGTCCCAATGCGTGGACCAGAGATGGCCTTCGGCGTCGACGGTCGAGCCGTCGGGGATGCCCTCATCCGCGGCGATCCGCGCGAACACCTCGCCATGCCGCAGCGTGCCGTCGTCGACGACCTCATAGACCCAGATCTCCCGATCATGGCTGCGCGTATGGTAGAGGCGCCGCCCGTCCGGGCTGAAGGACGGACCGTTCGAGCAGATGAACCCGTCGGCGACGAGCCTTGGTTGCTTGTCGTCGCCGAGGCTGAAGAGCTGGCCGATCTTGTCGCTCTCCAGCCGGTCCGTGGTGCCGGCGAACAGCCGTCCGTCGCGGTTGACCTTGGCGTCGTTGAAACTGGCGCGCGGCCGGTCGGCGATCGGATTGACCAGCGGAGCCCGGCGGGAAAAGCCGGCATCGATCACCGAAATACCGTCCGAGCCGGCGAGCAGGAAGCCGCCGCCGGCGCGGGGAACCAGGGCGCCCAGCTGTTCGGGAAGGGCGATATCGAATTTGGTGTCCCGGCCGGTCGACGGATCGAAGCGGTGGATCTCCGGCCGCATCTGGTCGATCCAGTACAGGCAGCGCTCGGATGCCGACCACAGGGCGCCTTCGCCGAGCGCGGAGCGCGCCTGCAGCACGCAGCGTAGGGTCATGGGAATCGTACTCTCAATGCTTGACGATAATATCGTTCAGCTCGCGCACGCTGGTCTCGTGCCGCGCGAGGCTGTGGATGACGCGCCCACGCGCCAGCACCACGAAACGGTCGCAGCTTTCATAGGCGTGGTAGAGATTGTGGGTGATGAAGACGGCCGAGACGCCCTCCGCCTTCAGTTCCCCGAGATGGGACAGCAGCTTGTCGGTCTCGCGTACCGAGAGCGCGCTGGTCGGCTCGTCGAGCAGCAGCATCGCGGTCTTGAAATAGACCGCGCGGGCGATCGCCACCGCCTGGCGCTGCCCGCCGGACAGTGTCTCGACCAGTATATCCGGCGAGTCGATGCCGGCGATGCGCACGGTGTTCAGAAGCTGGTCCATGACGATGGCGTTCATCGCCTTCATGTCGAGCAGGCCCAGCGCCCTGGTGCGCTCGCGGCCGGCGAAGAAATTGCGCATGATCGAGGCCGATCCCACCAGCGCAGAATCCTGGTAGATCGTCTCGATGCCGAGCCGCTCGGAATCCTTGCGCGAGCGGATCGTCACTTCCTGCCCGTCGCGCAGGATGCGCCCGCTGCTGGGAAACTCCACGCCGGACATGATCTTGACCAGGGTGGATTTGCCCGCGCCATTGTCGCCGAGCAGACCGACCACCTCGTTGCGCCCAATGGAAAAATCGGCGCCGCTGAGGGCCTGGAGATGGCCGTAGGACTTGCTGATGCCCTCCAGCTGCAGAAGGGGCAGGGCGTCGGGAGTGGCCTTTGCACCGCTCATCGCGCGCTCCTGCGTGCCAGGGAGGTATTGGCGATGACGGCGATGACGAGGATCGCGCCGACGAAGACGTCGAGATAGAAGCCCGGCGCCCGCAGCAGCAGCAGAACGTCTTCCACCATGTAGAGAAGGCAGGCGCCGACCACGATGCCGAGCACCGTGCCGCGTCCGCCGGACAGGAACAGTCCGCCAATGACGCAGACCGCGATGGCGCGCAGTTCCATGCCGAGGCCTTGCGCCGGCGTCGCCGTGCCGACGCGGGTGACCGAGAGAATGCCGGCGAGGGCCGCCGCCAGACCCGACAGCGCGAAGGCGGCGATCTTCACCTTGTGCGTGTCGATGCCCACGGCGCGCGCGGTCTTCTCGCTCCCCCCGACCAGCACCATGTGGTTGCCGAGCTTGCTGCGGTGAAGCAGCAGCGCAGACAGGCCGGCGAGAAGCAGAAACCAGAGGAACGGCGCCTCGATGCCGAAAACCGAGCCGGTGAAGACACGCGCGAAGGCCGGGTCGGGCCGGAACGACACTGCGCCCGCCTCCGAAAGCCAGCGCACCAGGCCACGGACGACCAGCATCGACCCCATGGTCGCGATGAAGGAGGGGATCGCGGTCTTCACGGTGACCAGACCGTTGGCAACGCCGATGGCGACGCCGAGCAGCATCGTGGCGAAGAGCGCGGCGAGCGGCGGTACGCCGGCGCCGTAGAGCAGCGCCATGCAATAACCCGCGAGCGTGTAGACCGAGCCGACCGAGAGGTCATACTCGCCGGTGATCATCAGCAGGCCGACGCCGAGGGCAACGATGCCGATGATCGGAATGGCGCGCTGCAGCAGGCCGATGTTGGAGGCCGACAAATAGCGGAAATCGTCGGGAAACAGCAGGCCGGCGGCGATGCAGATCAGCTGCAGCGCGATGAACAGCAGGCAGATGCTGGCGATCGGCTCGCGCAGCACGCGCTGCCAGCGGCGCGTGCGGCTGCTCGTGGGAACTCCGGCGGTATCCACCGCCACATTTGCCGTCATCGCTTTGTGTCCGGGATAGGGAAGGAGAGGCGTGCCGGTTGGGGACGGGGCGCACCGCCGGAGCTGGTCATCAGCGATAGGTGCCGGTGAATTCCTTCACCGTCTTGGCGTTGGAGGCATCGATGATGGTGCCGCCGATCGGGATCGAGGCCGGCGGGATACCGTAGCGGTCGAAATAGGCGAGCATGACCACCGGCATGTAGCCCTCATAATAAGCGCCGGAATCCACCGTCGCGACCATCTTGCCGGCGATGATGCTGTCGATGATGCCAGGGCTCAGGTCGAAGCCGCCGACCGCGATGGACAGCCCGGCCTCGGCCACCGCCTGCGGCGCGACCTCGGTCACCACGCTGCCGAGCCCGATCACCGCCTTGGTCTTGCTGTTGCCGACCAGATATTGCGACAGGCGCGTCAAAGCCGTCGCCATGGTCGGCGTGGCATCGAGGCGCTCTGACGTGATGCCGGCCGCGTCGAGCACCTGCTTGATGCCGCGATAGCGCTCCGTGCCATAGAATGCGTCGGGGTCTTCCACCGGTGCGACGACGTTGTCGCCGGCCTTGAGACCCGCCGCCTCGATCATCTTGCGGGCGATGCGCTGGCCGGACGCGAAGAAGTCCTGGCCAACATAGGCCTGGCTCTTGGTCGCGTCGGGGTTGGGGTCATTGGTGTCGAAGGTGACGACACCGATGCCGGCATCGCGCGCCTTGCCGATATTGTCGGTGAAGGCGCCAGGCAGCCAGTTCACGACCGCAATGCCGTCGACCTTGTTGGCGATGGCGGTCTCCATCAGGTTGTTCTGCTTGACCGGGTCACTGTCGGCATACTGGATGTCGAGCGAGACGTTGCGGTCGGCGGCGGCTTCCTGCGCGCCCTTGATCACCGGCTGCCAGAACGGATCGCCCGCTGCCGTGTAGATGATGAAGGTGACGTTGACCGGCTTTTCCTCGGCCTGGGCCGGAACGGCAAGGCCAAGCGACAGGGCGGACATGGCCAGGGCAACGAGTCCGTATGTCACCGGGCGTCTTTTGATGGAGAGGCGATCGTTGATCGTCGGCATGGCGGTCTCCGGGGCGAGGGGAAGGCTCAAGCGTGTCGGCGGGTACCGGCGTCGGGCAGCTCCGTGCCGGAAAGGTCGATGACCGCTGACTGGACAATGTGCTGGACGATCCGGTCGGCCGCGCCCTGCGCGTTCCGGGCGCGGACGAGGTCGAGGATTTCCCGGTGGTCGCCGAGTTCGGTGCGCAGCAGCTCGATCGGCATGTCGGACCGCCGCCGGTCTTGCAGCAGATCGAGAATCGAGCGGATGAAATTGGCCGCGACCGAGTTATGCGACGCGTCGGCCAGCATGACGTGAAACAGCCGCGCATGCTCCTTCACCGAGCGCCCGGCCTCCATCGCCATGCGGTGATCCTCCAGAAGGCGGTCGATCGCGAGCAATTCGTCATCGGTCGCCCGGATGCAGGCAAGCGCGGCGGTCCGCGGCTCCAGCATCTCGCGGGATTCGATGAGGTCGAGGATGGCAGCGTCGTTGACGAGGAATGCCATCAGGTCGGGACGGAAGATCTCGTCGCTGCGGGGCGCCTTGATGAAGGTGCCCTGGCCGGGAATGGCCTGGACGACATTGAGCGTGGACAGGATTTGCAGCGCCTCGCGGACCGTGGAACGGCCGACGCCGAGCTTGGCAAGCAATTCCCGCTCGGCCGGCAACTGGTCGCCGGGCTTCCACACGCCGTGTCGGATCATCGAGAGGATCTGGCTGGCGGCCTGCTGGGCCGACGTCTCTTTGAGAATGAGCTGAAATTCCATAACGCCCTCGCGGTCTGACCATAAGGCCATCAGACATCGAGGGCGTCAATGATGAAAATGCGAGCGCGCCCAAGCATTGTGCGGTGCCGCGAACAAGGCGCACCTTCTCTCGCAGTTGCGGTGGTTGTGGTCAGGAGGCCGCCAGGAGGCGGCCCGTCCCGGCACGGGTGGCCTCCTCGGCACAGGCGTGCATTGCGCCGCCGCGACATCCGGTGCCAGCCTCCGGTATTGGGAACCGGGGCGCGCGCAGTTCTCCCCGCCCTCGCGCGGCTGTTTGCGAAGGCAGCTTTGCGGATGTTGTTCGCACCCGCGCAGCGGACCCGCGCCGCTGGCGGGTCAAGGCTCCGTCAGCGCGGAACCGCCGGAGCAATTCGTCCGTCAGCCAAGCCCCGGCATTCGGGGACGGAGCATCTCGGCGATTCGGTCGGGCGATGCAGGGTCGTCACCCGACAAGGGGCGAGCGCGCGCGGGTACGATGACGTCCCTGGCCCTTGGACCCGACCAGCGCACCCTCATGCACCATGACGGTTCCCCCGAGAATGACGGTCATCGGCCATCCCTGCACCTCAAGGCCTTCATAGGGACTGTAGTCTGAGCCATCGTGAAGATCGGCATGGCGGATCGTGCGCCGTACCTGCGGATCCCAGATCGCAATGTCGGCATCCATTCCAACCGCGATCCGTCCCTTGCGCTCCAGCCCGTAGAGCCGCGCATGGTTGGTCGAGGTGAGGGCGACGAAGCGGGGCAGGTCGATCCGCCCCTTCATGAAGCCTTCGGAAAACAGGATCGGCAGCCGGGTCTCGACGCCGGGAATGCCGTTGGGGATATGCCGAAAGCTTGTGCGTCCGCGCGCATTGAGCTTGCCAGCGGGGTCGTCGAACAGGAACGGGCAGTGGTCGGAGGAGAACAGGTCGAACACGCCCTGCTCGATGCCGCGCCAGCAGGCTTCCTGTTCCTTTTTGTCGCGCGGAGGCGGCGAGCAGACGAATTTCGCGCCCTCCCAGTTGCTGCGGTCGAGGTCGTCGGCGGTCAGCATGAGATATTGCGGGCAGGTCTCGCCCACCACCTTGCGGCCGCGGGCGCGGGCCGTGCGGATCTCCTCGGCCGCCGCGCCATTGGAGACGTGGACGATCACCACCGGCACGTCGACCACCTCGGCCAGCGACAGCGCGCGATGGGTCGCCTCGCGCTCGACCACCACTGGCCGGGTGCGGGCATGGGCGCGGGGAGCGACATCGCCGGCCTCTTCATGCTGGCCGATGAGGTAGCGGATGGCGTCCTCGTTCTCGCAATGCACCAGCACCAGCGCTCCGGTCCGCCGCGCGACATCCATGGTGGCAAGGATTTCGGCGTCATTCAGCCGGAGTCCCTCATAGGTCATGAACACCTTGAAGGACGTGTAGCCATCAGAGACCAGCGCCGGCAGTTCCTGCCCCAGGACCGACGGCGTCGGATCGGAGACGATCATGTGGAACGAGACGTCCGTGTAGCACTGGCCCTCCGCCAGGGCGTGATAGTCGGTCACCGCCTCGCGCAGCGACTGTCCCTTCTGCTGGAGGCAGAAGGGAAGCACGCAGGTATTGCCGCCGAACAGGGCGGAGCGGGTGCCGCTCTCGAAGCCGTCCGCCATGCGGATGCCTTCGCCCGCGGGCTGAGCCATGTGGACGTGGCTGTCGATGCCGCCCGGCAAGACGTAGCGCCCCGTCGCGTCGAGGGTGCGGGTGCCGTCCGGCAGGCTCTCGCCGATTTGGACGATACGGCCGTCGCGGATGCCGATATCGGCGGCGAACATGTCGGATGCCGTGGCAATGGTGCCGTTGCGGATGACGAGGTCGAACATGGGTGCACTCTCCGGTCGCGGATGTCAGACCATCACGTCGCCGCCATTGGGGGAGAGCGACTGGCCGCAATAATAGCCGCCGGCGTCGGACGCCAGCAGGAGCGCCGTCGGAGCGATCTCGTCGACCTGGCCGAAGCGGCCCATGGGCAGCTGCGCCTGCTTCATGGCCCGCCAGGCATCGGTCATTCCCATCAGCATGTCGGTCTCGATCGGTCCCGGAGCGATCGAATTGACCGTCACGCCCTTCGGGGCGGCTTCATAGGCGAGCGCCCGGGTAAAGCCGACAATGCCGGCCTTGGCGGCGCAGTAATGCGCGAGGCCCGGCGCGCCCTTATAGGCGAGCTGCGAGGAGAAGTTGATGATCCGGCCCCAGCCGCTTGCCGCCATGGCCGGATAGAAGCGCTGGGTCACCATGAAGGTGCCGCGAAGATGCACGCCGATCATGCGGTCGAAGGCCGCGGTGGTGATGTCCTCGAACGCAAGGTCGCCGCCGATGCCGGCGCAGTTCACCAATATGTCCACCGGGCCGAGGGCGTCGGCACTCCAGCGCGCCAGGGCATCGACCGAGGGTTCGTCGGCAACGTCGCAGACGGTGTGGACGACGTCATGCCCTGCGGCAGCGAGGCGGGCCGACAGCGCGGCGGCATTGGCATCGTCGCCGAACTGGCAGTAGCCTACACGCGCGCCATGAGCGAGGAATAGCTCGACGATGGCCGCGCCGATTCCGCGGCTGCCGCCGGTCACCAGCGCGGTGCGGCCGGCGAGGCTGAAACTGGTCATGATCACTCTCCTAGGAAAGCGCCGTCAGGCGCGACGTTCCGCCAGCCACGCGGCGTAGGCGCGCACGCCGTCCTCCAGCGTGTGGCGCGGCACGAAGCCGAGATCCCGCGCGATGGCGGTGGTATCGAAACGGTGTTGGTAGTCGTCCAGCGGGTCCGGTCCCGGCGCCACGTCGATGTCGGCAGCCGGCAGCACGCGTCCGACCACCTCCGCCACTTCGCCGATGGTCAGGAAGCTGCCGCCGGTGGCGGTGTAGACCGGTTGTGGGCAGAGCGGCGCGTCGTGGGCGCGCAACAGCGCGTCCACCGCATCGTCGACATGGATGAACTGGCGGGGGAAGTCGCGCCCGAACGGCAGCCGGCTCGGCCGGCCGGCCTGTGCATCCTCGATCAGCGTCCGGATCACGCAGTCCGTGGTGCGGCCGGGGCCATAGACCCAGCAGAGCCGGATCGCCGCCGCATCGAGACCATGCTGCTGGCGATAGCCGGCCAGCAACTGCTCGGCGGCGACCTTGGTGGCGCCATAGACGCTGGAGGGCCGGAGCGGCGCATCCTCCGCCAGCCCGGGCGTGCCGGTCTCCGGTTCGCTCGTCGGGCCGAAGGCGCTGGTGGAGGAACAGAACACGAGCCGGCGCATCCGGAAGCTCCGCGCCAGTTCCAGCATGTTGGCGGTCCCGACCACATTGGCCTGAACGATGCCATAGGGGTTGTCGATCATCACCATCGGCCCGGACACCGCGCCACAATGGATGATCGATCCGACGCCCTCGGTGCGCGCTAATGCGTGAAGCCGGTGGATGTCGCCGAGGTCGGCGATGGTGACGGGATGCTGGCCAGGCTTGACGGCGATGTCGATGCCGAGCGCCGGTCGCCCCTCATCGGAGAGGCGCGCCAGCACGCGCTGGCCGATGAGGCCGGAAGCGCCGGTGACGAGAATGGTCGGTTCGGACGTTCGGTCGCTCACCGCAGAACTCCCTGCAGATGGTCTTCACGGGACGGCGCCACCTGTTCGATGGCGAGCTCGGCGGACAAAAGCTTGCGCGTATAGGGGTCCTTCGGCCGGGCGAAGACCTCGTCCATCGCGCCCGCCTCGACAATCCGGCCGCGATTCATGACGGCAACGTCATGGGCGAGCGAGCGCACCGAGTTCAGGTCATGGGTGATGAAAAGCGCGGAGAGCTGCATGCGGCTCTGCAGGTCGCGCACCAGATCGATGATCTGCGCCCGCACCCGGATATCGAGCGCGGTGGTGGGCTCGTCGAAAATGACGAAGTCCGGCCGGGTGGCCAGCGCGCGTGCAATGCCCACCCGCTTCTGCTCGCCGGCGGTCAGCTCATGCGGGAACAGCTCCGCCGTGCGCGTCGGCAGGTCGACGAGCGTGAGCACGTCGTGCACGCGCTTCAGTCGCTCGGCGGAGGAGAGCTTCTCCAGCATCGCCAGCGGTTCGTCGACCAGCTGGCGCACCCGCCAGCGGGGGTTGAGCGCCACATAGGGCTCCTGGAACACCATCTGAATTCGCCGGCGCAGCGGGCGGAAGCGGGCTTCCGGCCAGTGGGTGACGTCGTCGCCATCGAACAGGATGCGCCCGGATGTCGCCTGCAGCAGCCGGACGAGGCACTGGCCGATCGTGGTCTTGCCGGATCCGCTTTCGCCGACCAAAGCGAGGGTCTCGCCCCGCCGCACGGTGAAGGAGACCCCGTCGACCGCCCGCACCTGTTCGCCGGGGCGGCTGCCGGGGAAGATCTTGACCAGGTTCTCGATCGCCAGCAGCGGCGCCCCGCCGCTTGCGACGCCGCGCAGGGAGGGCACCGGGCGCGCCCGGGCCGCGTCGAGCAGCGCGCGGCTGTACTGTTCCTGCGGGGCGGCGATGAAGGTGGCGGTGGGGGCCATCTCCTCGATCCGGCCGCCGCGCATCACCGCGACGCGGTTGCAGTAGTGGGCGACGATGCCAAGATCGTGGGTGATGAGCACCACCGAGCAGCCCATCCGCCGGCTGCGCTCCACCAGCATGTCGAGCACCTGCACCGACACGGTGGCGTCGAGGCCGAGCGTCGCGTCATCGGCGAGCACGATCTTCGGCTCGGCGATCAGGGCCATGGCGATGACCACGCGCTGGGCCATGCCGCCCGACAGCTCGTGCGGATAGGCCTTGGCGCGTTCCTCGGGATTCACGATGCCGACATCCGCGAGGAGCTGCACCGCCTGCGCCCAGGCCGCCTGCCGCGACAGCCGCCTGTGGCTGCGCAGCACGCGCACAAGCTGCTCGCCGACCCGTTCGACCGGATCGAGCAGTGCCTTGGCGTTGGTGCCGATCAGCGAAACAACGCCTCCGCGCAGGGCGCGCCGTTCCGCCGGGGTCATCTGGCTGAGCACCCGGCCCTCGATCAGCACCTCGCCGCGCTCCCGGCGCACGCCGGCCGGCAGCAGATCGATCATTGCGCGGGCGAGAAGCGACTTGCCGGCACCGGTTTCGCCGACAATGCCGAGAATCTCGTTCGGCATCAGCTTGAGATCGAGCCCGTCTAGCAGTGCGCGCTCGCCCTCCGCCGTCTCGGCGACGAGGGTGAGGCCATCGATCTGCAGCACGGGTGTGCGCCCCGTCTCGCGCATCATGGCGTCTCTCCGCTATCGGTCGGCTGGCGAGTGACGCGGGCCGGCGCGCGCTGGCGCGTGGGATCGAGCGCATCGCGCAGGACGTCTCCGAGCAAGGCGAAGCAGAGCACGGCGACGACGATGGCGAGCCCGGGAAACAGGGACACCCACCAGACGCCGAGGATCATCTGCTGGGCGCCGGTGGAGACCATGAGCCCCCATTCCGGCGTTGGCATGCGCACGCCGGCACCGATGAAGGAGAGGCCGGCGGTGAGCAGGATCGCCATTCCGATCGAGATCGAGACCTGCACCATGGCCGGCATCAGCGCATTGGGCAGCAGATGGCGGAACATGATGTGCCGATCGGTGGCCCCCGAGCAGCGCGCCGCAGCGACGAACGGCCGTTCCCGCAGCGACAGTACCTCGGCGCGGATCAGCCGGGCAAAGATCGGGATGAACAGGATCGCCAGCACGATCGCCACGTTCCAGATTTCCTGACCCATCACGGCGACCAGCGCCATGCCAAGCACGAAGATCGGAAAGGCCTGGATGAAGTCGAACAGCCGCATGGCGAGGCTCGAGGCCGCACCGCGGTAAAAGCCGATGAGCAGGCCGAGCGGCACGCCGACCGCAAACGCGACCGCGACCGACACCACGCTGATCAGCAGGTTGATGCGCGTCGCGTAGATGACCCGTGAAAACACGTCCATGCCGGTGATGTCGGTTCCGAACCAGTGCGCCGCAGAAGGCGGCTGCAGCGAGGCGATGGCGTCGGCCTCGACCGGGCTATAGGGGCTGATCACCGGCGCGAACACGATCATGACGATCTGGAGCGCGAGCAGGAGCAGGCCGATCACGGCCGCCGGGCGGCGCAGCGCGGGGGGCAGCTTCATACCCTGATCCTCGGATCGGCGAGTTCGTAGAGAATGTCCACCACGAGGTAGACGACGAGAATGAAGGCGGCGGCGACCAGGACGAAGCCCTGAAGGGCGGGGTAGTCGCTGTTCATCACCGCCTGCACGGCATATTGGCCAAGGCCCCCCCAGGAGAAGATCGTCTCGACGAGCACGGCCGCGCCGAGCAGGAAGCCGACCAGGAAGCCGATCATGGTGATGATCGGCGGCAGGCTGTTGCGCATGGCGGCGCGGATGATGACGCGCTCGGGCACGCCGCAGGCCCGGGCGTGGCGCACGAAATCGGAGCGCCAGACCCCGGCGAAGATGCTCTGCGTCATCTTCATCAGGGCCCCGGCATTGACGATGGCGATGGTCAGCACGGGAAGGACCAGGCGCCCGGCCGCCGAGGTGAACGCGGCGAAGTCGCCGGCGAGCAGGGCGTCGACCGTATAGAAGCCGGTGACGTAAGGCGGCGCGCTCATCATCGCGTCGATGCGCCCGAACGGCGCTGCGGACCAGCCGAGCAGCGAGAAGAAAACATAGATCAGGATCAGACCGATCCAGAAATCAGGAATAGCGCCGGCGGCCAGGCCATAGACGCGAGCGCCCATATCGACCGCCCCGCCGGGCCGCACCACCGAGGCGACGGCGACGGTCACGCCGATGATCACCGTCAGCACCATGGCGTAGGTGATCAGTTCAAGCGTCGCCGGCGCGCGCTCCAGGAGATCGACGGTCACCGGATTGGAGGTGAAGATCGAGATGCCGAGATCGCCATGCAGGACATTGCCGCAATAGGTGATGAACTGCACCCAGACACTGTCATTCAGCCCGAGGCGGTCGCGCAGCTGCGCCACCGCCTCCGGTGTCGCCATATTGCCGAGCAGCAGCACGGCCGGATCGCCGGGCAGCAGGCGGATCAGGAAGAAGGTGACGAACAGCACGCCGAACATCTGGGGCACCAGCAGTGCGAGCCGGGGCAGCACGATCTGAAAAGCGCGGGGAACGCTTTCCCACCGTCGTCTCAGGCCGAGGAGCATGTCTGCATCTCCACAATCACCGCGAAAGGTGCCGCCGTACCGAGGCCGGCCGCGCGTCCGCTCGCGCCGTCACGCGAGCAATAAGCAGGCCGGGGGTATGGGCCCCGGCCTGCGTCCCTCACTTGCTGAAGTCGTACCAGGCGTTGCTGTTGGGGGTGTACCAGGAGAAGCCGTTCACCTTCGAGCCCACCGCAAGCTGATAGCCGGGGTTGAACAGGAACACCCAGGGCGCTTCGGACACGACGATCTTCTGCACCTTCTTCATGTCCTCTTCGCGCGAGGCCTGATCGGTGGAGATGAGCGCCTTGTTGATGAGGGCGTCGACCTCGGCGTTCTTGTAATGCGAGAAGTTCACCATCGACTGGCTGTTGATGAACAGGTTGGTCACGTAGGCCGCGTCCGGCACGATCGCCATGTCGCGGATGAAGAACATCGGCATCGTGCCCTTGCTGTAGCGCTCCACGAGGCTGGAAGCCGGCAGCTTGAGCAGCGTCACCTCGACGCCGGCGCGGGCGAACGCGGTCTTCAGGACCACCGCCATCTGCTCTTCCAGCGGCTCGCCCGTGCGGTAGCCGAGCTCGGTCTTGAAGCCGCTGGGGAAGCCGGCCTTGGCCAGCAGTTCCTTGGCCTTGGCGACGTCGTCCTTGTAGGGGAAATCGTCATCCGTATAGGCGGGGTAGATTTCCGAGACCGGGCTCTTGGTCGGCCGGGCGGTGCCCATGTAGACGCTGGTCTCGATGTCCGGCCGCGGCACGAGATAGTTCATTGCCTGGCGCACCTCGACCTTGTCGAACGGCGCCACGGCATTGTTCATTTCAAGCCGGTGCGTGTAATTGCCGAACACTTCCCACACCTTGATGGACGGCACCTTCTTGGCCAGTGCGATCTCGCGCGGCGTCAGCCATTCGGCGACATCGATCGAGCCGGCCTGCAGGGCGGCCAGACGGTTCGAGGAGGTCGGCATCTCGCGGAAGATCACTTTCTTCAGCTTGGCGGCGCCCCGGTAGTAATAGGGATTGGCTTCGTAGATGACTTCCTGGCCGGGAGAGAATTTCGCGATGTGATAGGGTGCGAAGGAAGCCGAGTCGGTGGACAGGAAGCGCGCCGCCCAGGGATCTTCCTTGGTGATGTGCTTCTTGGCTTCCTTCGAATCGATGATGCCGAGGTCATTGTTGATCCACAGCCGCGCCAGCAGCAGCGAGGGGTGTGGGATCGTCACTTTGACCGTGTAGTCGTCGATCTTCTGGAAGGAATCGAAGCTCTCGATCTTCAGGATCTGCGTCATGTACCAGTGGAACGTGGCCTTCATGTTCCAGCCACGCTCGAAGGTCCACATCACGTCGTCGGCGGTCATCTCGTTGCCCGCCGCGCTCTTCACCCCCTTGCGCAGGTGAAAGGTGATGGACTGGTTATCCGGCGCGATCTCATAGCTTTCGGCCAGCGCCCCCTGGATGGAGGTGAAATCCTCCACCAGTGCGCCGTTGGGGTCGTTCTTCATCGCGTAGACGAGGAGGCGCTCGAAGATGTTGCGCCGGGCCTCGTGGCCGGCCTCGGTGGGGGGATATTCCTGGTCGAGCGATTCCGGAGTGCGTGGGCCGGCGACGATGAGCGTCTCGCTGGCGTTCTGCGCGTGGGCGGACGGGCTCATGGCCATCAGCGCGAGCGCGGCGGCGGAGAGCGTGGACCTCAGGCTGTTCATGCGCATCGGCAGGGTCTCCTCAGGAGAGGTCGGAGGGGGAGGCGGTGAAGGGGGAGGCAGGCACGGCATCCAGCCGGATGCCGACGGGGGGCACGTCGCGGAACTCGCAATCCGCGTCCGATCCGTCCTTGTGGACATGCATGGCGAGGCGGCCCGATGCACCGAGCACTGTGATCGGGACATGCCAGAGGGCGGTGCGGTACTGGAGGCCGGTATCGCCCGGCACCACGAAGGCGGTGAGCGCGGCGAGGTCCGGCCCGCCGTCGGGTGCATCCGGCGCGACGGCGATAAGGTAGGGCAGGCCGTCGAGCGGGAAGAAGGCCTGCGTCGAATGCAGGTGCCGCTCCATCAGGCGCACCTCATGCCGGCCCGGCTCCGTGGGTTCAGGCGCTTCGACGACCTCCAGCACGGCCCGCGCTTGGGGCCGGCCGTTCCACGGCAGGACGGTGCGTGACACGATGGCCACCACATCGCCGTACGGGGCGAAGGCGTCCGGCGTGAGAGGCTGCGCGCAGATCTCACGCATCGCCAACCTCCCCGGCGGTCTGGGCATCGCGTTCGAGCCAGGCGCGCGCGATCTCCTCGCGCGTGGCGAACCAGACGTCGTGATACTGGCGCGCATGGTCGAAGAACCGCTTCAGCGAGCGGATGCGACCGGGGCGCCCGATCATCCGGGGATGCAGGCCGATCGACATCATACGCGGGCCGCGCGCCGCTTCGGCGTGGAGCACCTCGAAGCTCTCGCGCATATAGAGGTAGAAGTCCTCCGCCTGCGCGAGGCCGGGCGAGTTCCAGAAGCGGATGTCGTTGACATCGCAGGTGTAGGGCACCACCAGCCGGCGCTGCCCCTCGACGCTGACGAAATAGGGCACATCGTCGTTATAGGCGTCGGAATCATAGAGGAAACCGCCTTCCTCCGTGAGCAGGCGACGGGTCCGCACGCTGGCGCCGTACCGGCAGTACCAGCCCACGGGCCGCTTGCCGCAGGTGGCTTCGAAGGAGCGGATGGCGAGGGCGATATGCGCGCGCTCTTCCTCTTCAGTTAGGCGGAACACTTCTTCCCAGCGATAGCCGTGACTGCAGATCTCGTGTCCGCCGGCGAGCGCGGCGCGCGCCACGTCGGGGTTCTGCTCGAAGGCTACCGCGCAGGCGAAGAAGGTGGCGGGAATGCGCGCGTCGGCAAGCGACTCGAGGATGCGCCAGATGCCGACACGCGAGCCGTACTCGTACATCGACTCCATGGCGAGGTTACGGATGTCCTTGGGAAAGGCGTAGCTCCCCCATTCCGTCATCGGCTCTTGGTCGGGATCGCCCATGGCGAAGGAGCGCTCCGATCCTTCCTCGTAATTGATCACCACATTGATCGCGAGGCGTGCGCCGTTCGGCCAGGTTCCTGTCGGAAAGCGCGGGCCGTAGCCGACGAGGTTGCGTTCAGGGACGGGGAGCGGAGAGAGTGACATGCGCGCCTCACATATTGCCCGCACTATTGCGTGCAATACTGTAGGCAATGCAATGGGCGTGCCAATTCGTGCCTTGGTGGCATGAGCAATGGGCGGAACGGTGTCGCACGGAGGTTGGGCGCCGGCCTTGTGAGCGCTGGGTGGCCCCTAGGGCGCGGCCCCCGAGGGACGGGTGGGCGAGGCGGATCCACCTCGCGCGCAATCACCTCCGGGCCCGGAGCCTTTCCAATGCATGGAAATGCACCGGAAACGCGCGTTGGCGTGGGAATGTCTCAGCCGCGCAGGAATTCGTAGATGTCGGCTTCCTGGCGGCGCGATTCCGACAGGTTGAGGCTGGCGACGATATGTTCGAAATGATGCGTCATCTCGTGGGCCGCCTCGTCGGGCCGGTTGGCCTCGATGAAGTCGACCAGCCGTTCGTGCTCATGTGTGAGGCACAGGATGCCGGTCTTTTGTTCATACACCGATTGGATCAGCACGCCGCGACGGATCAGCACCGCCAGCATCTTCTCGAAGACCGGGTTGCGGGCAACCTCCGCCACGAGGTGGTGGAAATGCGCGGCGACGCGATTGACGCTGGGGTCCTGCTTCTCGAACATCTCGCGCTCGTGCCGCAGATGGTGGCGTAGCCGCTCGATATCGGCCGGCGTCGCCCTCTGGCAGGCGAGGCGAACCACGATGCATTCAAGCTCGCGCCGTGCCTCATAGACGTGGTGCGCGTCCTCGATCGTCGGGCGGGAAATGAAGGCGCCCCGATTCAGCTGGAAGACGACGACATCCTCGTCTCGCAGACGTTCCAGCACGCGGCGCACGCGCGAGCGGGGCACATCATAGGCGTCGGCCAGCTTCACCTCGTTCAGGTGTTCACCGGCGCGCAGATGTTTGTCGATGATCGCGTCGACCAGCCGGTCATAAATGAGGTCTTCCGTGGGGTGTTTGCCACGGAGCCGGACCCCGTTCTCTTCGCTGGACATTGCTTTCCGTGCTGGGCGATGATTCCGTTGGCGTTCTCTTAAAGCATGGGCGGGTTCGGCGGAAAGCGCAATTTCCGCCGAACCCGCCCCGCATGGAATGCGCCTCCCGGAATGGGGAGGCCCTTGGGCGGCTGGCTGCCGGTTTTTGATGGCGCCGTCGTCCCGCGGGCGAGGAAAGAGACGCCGGGACCCAGGCTCCTCACGCGCGCGCCGCGACGGCGCCGGGGCGCGGTCTGCCGGATAGGGGGCGCTCTACTGCGGCATCCGCTATGAGATCAGAAACAGATACTCATATTGACAGGTCTTTGTTTTCGTCGGAAATTCGCGCTCCGATAAAGAAAAAGATATCGGCATTACCTGTAGAGGTATGTCGGTATTGCAGTGTATGTGAGGTCTGTTTACCTTATTTTGTTGCGGCCTGTGCTGAGGTTCCATGCTTTCAGCTGTGCCTTCTTCTTCTGCACGAGAGATTTCTTCGGCCGGCGTTAGCCCGCGTGGCAAGCATGCCGGTGCGCCGGGTCAGCAGCCGGTCTTTCCCAGTCTTTCACTTCCAAAAGGCGGCGGTGCGGTCCGCGGGATAGGCGAAACCTATTCCGTCAATCCGGCTACCGGAACCGGGCGCCTTGCCCTGCCGCTGCCGCTGACGTCCGGGCGTGGTCCCGTATTCTCGGGCCTCGGCCTCAGCTATGACAGCGGTGCCGGAAACGGGCCGTTTGGCCTTGGCTGGAGCATCGACTGCCCGGCCATCTCGCGGGGCACTGATCGCGGCTTGCCGGCATATCTTGATGATCGGGACAGCGACGAGTTCCTTCTTTCGGGTTCCGAGGCGCTGGTGCGAACGCTCGACGGCGCAGATCAGCCGCTGCGCCGGCCGGATCGTCTGCATGGCCGGGATTTCGAGGTGTCGTCGTTCCGCCCGCGAACGGAGGGGGCTTACGCCCGTATCGAATTATGGTGCGCAAGGCAGGGGGATGAGAGCTTCTGGCGCGTCATCGACCCGACCAATATCACCTCGATCTATGGCGACTCGCCCGCCTCGCGGATCGCCGATCCCACGGATCCCCGCCGCTGCTTCTGCTGGCTTCTGTCCAGGGTCTACGACGACAAGGGCAATCTTGCCCTCTACGACCACGTGGCGGAGAACGACACCGGCGTCGATCTCCACGCCCTTAATGAACAGAACCGCGACCGGCGTTTCATCGGGGCGCAGCTCTATCTGAAAAGCATCCGCTACAGCGCCGACACACCGTGGCATCCGGATCTGAGCCCCGAGGGCGCGCCGGCGGCGCTGCCGACGCTGTGGCGCCATCAGGTGGTCCTCGACTATGGCGATCACGATCCAGATGCGCCCCGCCCCGCGCCCGACCGCGCCTGGGAGGTGCGGCCCGATCCGTTCTCATCGTGCCGGCCAGGGTTCGAGCTGCGCAGCTATCGCCGGTGCCGCCGTATTCTGATGTTCCATAATTTCCCGGAGGAAGCCTCGTGCGGCGAGGAGTGCCTCGTACGATCGGTGGACCTTGGCTACGCCGATGAAACCGGATCGCCAGCGGGACTGGGGCCGCTGCACAGCCTGCTGGCCTCGGTCACCCAGGCGGGCTATCGCCGTCGCGCGCCGGGAACCTATCTGCGTCGCGCGATGCCCCCGCTCGAGTTCGACTACGCCGCCGCCGCTCTCCACCCCGAGCTGATGACGGTCGAGACGGCGGCGGGGAACCAACTCGCGAGCGGCATTGACGGGCGTAAGGTGCAGCTGGTCGATCTCGACGGCGATGGCCGGCCCGGAATTCTCGAGCGCGGCCAGGGAAGCTGGAACTATCGGGCGAATCTGAGCGCCGCGAGCCTCTCGCCGGGTCCTGACGGCACGCGGATTCCCGGCGCCCGCTTCGCTGCGGCGCGCGAACTTGCGGTGGTTCCCGGCCCCGGTTGCGCGCCGAATGGCCTCGGCGGTCAGATACTCGACCTCGCCGGCGACGGGCGGCCCGATCTCGTCTTCTGGCAATCGCCGCTGCCCGGGCTTTTCGAGCGTCGCGCGGATGGCTCCTGGGAGCCGTTCCGGCCGTTCCGCTCGCTGCCGCGCATCGACTGGGACGACCCTGACCTGCGCTTCATCGACCTCACCGGCGATGGACGAGCCGATGTCATCATCACCACCGATGCCGCGCTCGTCTTCCACATCTCGCGCGGCGAGGCGGGGTTCGATCCCGCGCTGCGCCGTCCGCTGCCATTGGACGAGCGCGCCGGCCCCCGCGTGCTGTTCTCGGAGCCGGGCGCGGATGAGAGCATCCAGCTTGCCGACATGACGGGAGACGGCCTGAGCGACCTCGTCCGGCTGCGCTTCGGCGAGGTGTGCTATTGGCCGAATCTCGGCCACGGCCATTTCGGCCGGCGCGTCAGCATGGAGAACGCGCCGCGCTTCGCCGATCGCGCCCGTTTCGATCCGGCAAGGCTGCGGCTTGCCGACATTGACGGCTCCGGCGCGGCCGACCTGCTCTATCTCGGAGAGAACGGGGTCGAGGCGGCCTTCAACCGCGGCGGCAATGGCTTTTCCGATGCACAGCGCATCGCGCGCCTGCCCGACGCTGACCTCGGCGCCTTCGTCGAGCTGACGGACCTGCTCGGCACCGGAACGGCCGCTCTCGTCTGGTCGTCGGCACATGGCGACGGGCGCGGCCACACGGTGCGCTACATCGATCTCATGCGGGGCCGCAAGCCGCATCTGCTGATCGGGGTGCGGAACAATCTCGGGGCCGAGACACGGGTCGGCTACGCTCCCTCCACCCGCTTCGCGGTCGAGGACGCCGAGCGGGGGCAGCCCTGGGTGACGCGGATACCGTTCCCGGTCCATGTGGTCGAGCGGACGGAGGCCATCGACCACATCGCCCGCCTCCGCACCGTGACGCGCTACGCCTATCACCACGGTCATTATGATGGCGAGGAGCGCGAATTTGCCGGCTTCGGTCTCGTCGAGCAATGGGACAGCGAGGAGCCGCGCGACGGCGAGACCGCCGACAATTGGGACAGCGCCACCTGGTCGCCGCCTGTCCTGACACGTAGCTGGTTTCACACCGGCGCGCTGATCGAGGGCCGCGAGATTGCGCACCGCTTCGCCGCCGAAGCATGGTGCGAGCCCTCGCTGCGCGATCCGCTGCGGGCGGAGGACCGCGCCGCCATGCGGTTGCCGGAACCGGTTCTGCCCCCGGGGCTTTCCGCCCGCGAAATGGCGGAGGCGGTCCGCGCGCTGCGCGGCACGCTGCTCCGCAGCGAGGTCTACGCGCAGGATGGCAGCTCCCGCGAGGCCATCCCCTATACGGTGACGGAGACCAGCCCCGCCATCGTGCGGGTCCAGCCGCGCGGGCCGAACCGCAACAGCGTCTTCGCCGTTCGTCCGCGAGAGAGCCTGAGCCTGCACTATGAGCGCGATGCGTCCGATCCGCGCTGTTCGCACGAACTGACGCTGGAGACCGACCGCTTCGGCAATGCTCTGCGCAGCGTCTCGGTCGCCTATCCGCGACGCCCGCCCGCGGCGGTGCCGGAACCCACGTTGGCCGCGGGCTTTCAGGCCATGCTCGGCCGCGACCAGGGTCGGGTCCGTATCACCGCCAGCGAGCGCCGGCTGACCGAGGCGCTGGATGATCCGGCGGCATTCCCGCACGCGCACCGCCTGCCTTTGGTCGCCGAGACGATGACGGCGGCGATCACCGGCGCGTCGCCGGCGGCGAACCGGCCCGGGCTCACCAACCGCTTCCGTTTCGAGGAACTCGACAGCCTGTGGGCGTCGTTGTGGACGGGTGCTCATGATGAACCTGCCGAACAGGTGAATGCCGGCGACATCGACGGCACCTCGCCTGAACCGGCCACGCCCCGCCGGCGTGTTCTCTCGCGTCTGCGCACCCAGTACCGTCGTGACGATTTTACCGGCCTGCTGCCGCTGGGAAAGCTGGAGCCGCTGGCGCTCACCGGCGAGAACTGGGAGCTGGTCTTCACCCCGGAGCTGCTGGCGCAGGTCTATGGCGACAGGATAGGCGAGGGCGATCTCCCGGCCGCCGGATATGTCCGGCTTGCCGACCACACCGGCTGGTGGCGCCCGTCGGGTCGCGCCTTTCTGTCGCCGGGCGACGGCGATCTGCCGGCCGATGAGGCGATCGAGGCGCGGGCGCATTTTTTCCTGATCCGCCGGACGGTCGATCCGTTCGGCAGCGCGGCGCGCATCCATCACGCCCATGACCTGATGCCCGATGAGACGGTCGATGCCGTGGGGAACAGCGTTCGTGCGGCCATCGACTGGCGGGTGATGCAGCCCTTCCGTACGACCGACGCCAATGGCAACCGGGTTGAAGTTGCCTTCGATGCGTTGTGCCGGGTCGTCGCAATCGCCGTACGCGGGCCGGAGGGCAGCGTGCTCGGGGGCGATCTCACCGGCTTCGAGGCCGACCCGGACACACAGGATCTGGCCGCCTTCGCGAGCGATCCGGTCGGCCGTGCGCATGACGCGATGGGGCAGGCCTCGTCGCGGGTTCTGCATGATGCCTTTGCCTATTTCAGGACCCGCGCCCAGCCCGCGCCGACACCTTGCTGGACGGCACGGCTGGCGCGGGAGCGCCACGCTCTCGGGGCGGATGCGGGACTGTCCGATCGGGTCAGCATCGGGCTCAGCCATTGCGACGGCTACGCCCGCGAAATCCAGGTGAAGTCGCTGGCAGAGCCGGGGCCGGTGACGCCGGGTGGCGCGGATGTCGCGCCGCGCTGGACCTGCACCGGCTGGACGATATGCGACAATAAAGGCCGCCCGCTACGAACCTACGACCCCTTCTTCACCGGCAAAGCCGAATATGAGCCGGGCCGGGCGGAAGGGGTGGGCGTCACCACGCTCTACGACCCGCTGGGGCGCCCCAGCGCCGTGCTGATGCCCGACAAGAGCTGGACAAAGGCGACCATCGGCCCATGGCGGCAGGAGGTCTGGGACGCCAACGATACGACAGCAATTGCCGACCCGCGTGAGGACCCCGACGTCGGCCGTGCTTTCGTGCGCTTGCTGGGGGCGGCGCCGGAAGCCTTCCGCTCCTGGCGCCAACGCCGGGAGGCCGGGGAGGTCGGCGCCACCGCCGAGGCGCGGGCGGCCGAAACGGACGCCGCCACCAAGGCGCGCGCACATGGGGCGACGCCCGACATTTCCCATTTCGATGTGCTGGGCGAGATCGCCCTTGCGGTGACGGACATGGGGGACAGGCGCATAGCCGGCCGTACCGCGCGTGACGATGCCGGACGAACGCTCGCCGTCGTCGACGCACGCCTGCGCCGCGTGACCGAGCATGGCACGCACGCCAGCGGGGACCGCTTCCTTGCCGGCTATGACTTCATTGGCCGGCCGCTTTTCCGGCGGGGGATGGACGACGGCGAGCGGCGGGTGCTGCCGGATATTCGCGGCAACGTTGTCCTCGCCTGGGACGCGATGGGGCACCGTATCCGGCACCGCTACGATGCGTTGGGCCGCCCGACCCATCGCTTCGTGGCCCGGGACGGCGCCGAATTTCTGCGCGACCTTTCGATCTATGGCGAGACGGCACCGCCCGGGCGGAACCTGCGCGGCCGTCTGTGGCGGGCCTATGACGGAGCCGGCCTCAGCGAAAGCGAGGCCTATGATTTCGCCGGCAATCTCCTGAGCGCCGCGCGCCATCTTGCACGCGGCTGGCGCGCGGCGCCGGACTGGGCGGCGCTCGACGCGCTGACCGGCGCGGATGCGCTGGACGCTGCCGCCGCGCCCTTGCTCGCACTCGGCGAGCGCTATGTCTCGCTCACCCGGCACGATGCGCTCGGACGCGCCGTGCAGATTGTCGCCCCGCACCGCGAGGGGATGCGCCCCTCGGTCATTCGCATTGGCTATGGCGATGGTGGCCTGGCCGCGACCATGGATGTCTGGGTGCGCCAGCCCGGGGCCCCCGACGCCCTGCTCGACCCCGCGACGGCCGACCGTCGCGTCGTAAGGGATTGCCGACACGACGCGAAGGGGCAGCGTGCATGGATCCGGTTCGGCAATGGCGCCGAGCTGCGCCATGAGCACGATCCCGAGACGTTCCGCCTGCGCCGGCTGACGGCTGACCGTGGCAGCGCATGGCCGGACGTCGAGCGGCTGGTGCAGGAACTCGCCTATGCCTACGACCCGGTGGGGAATGTGACGCGTGTGCGGGACGGAGCCGACCGGCAGAGCGTTGTTTATTTCCGCAACCGACGGGTCGAGCCGGGGCAGGACTTTACCTATGACGCGGCCTATCGTCTGGTGGCGGCGCGCGGCCGCGAGCATCTGGGCCAGACAGCGGGCGTCACCCAGGCGCCGACCGCCGCCGATGCGTGGGAGGAGGGGCGCCAGCGCCTGCCGCACCCCGGCGACGGCCTCGCCATGGGCACCTATCTCGAACGATATGAACATGACGACGTGGGCAATCTCGCGCGTGTCAGCCATACAGCCGAGAGCGGAAGCTGGACGCGCGACTATCACTATGACGCGCCTGCGCTGACGGATGCGGCGGCGAGCGGAGACCGTCTCACCGGGATGAGCGTCTCCGGGCTGCCGGACGTCGTCTTCGCTCATGACGGCCACGGGCGGATGTCCTCGATGCCGCATCTGTCCCTGCTGCTTTGGGATGAGCAGGACCATCTCGTCGCCAGCGCGCGCCAGGCGGTGAATGCCGGTACGCCGGAGACCACGCGCTATGTCTATGCCGCCGGTGGCGAGCGGGTCCGCAAGATCACCGACCGCGCGTCGCCGGCAAATGGCGATCCGCGCCGTCGATCCGAGGTCATCGCGCTCGGCCCCATCGAGATCCGCCGCGACTATGCGGCGGACGGGACGACGGTGACGGTCGAGCGCGAGACGCTTCACCTCGCCTTCGGCAGCGAGCGCGTCGCGATCGTCGAGACGCGCACGATGGGGGTCGACCCGGGACCGGCGCAGCTCTGGCGCTACACCTTCTCGAGCCATCAGGGCTCGGTATCGCTGGAACTCGACGAGACCGGAGCCGTCATTTCCTACGAGGAATACTTCCCCTTCGGCGGCACTTCCTATCAGGCGGTGCGGTCGCAGACCGAGACGCCGAAACGCTTCCGTTTCCTCGGCCGTGAGCGCGATGAGGAAAGCGGCCTGTATCATCTGGGGGCGCGCTATTACGCCCCCTGGCTCGGCCGCTGGACGTCGCCCGACCCGGCGGGTCTCGCCGACGGAAGCAATCGCTACGCTTATGCGGGCAATGACCCGATCGGGCTGGTGGACCCGGGGGGGCTGGCCGGCAGCAACAGTGTCGATGATCTCTTCACCTTCATTCGCAACCAGGCGGGCTTCCAGCAAGGCCAATTGACCCCGCCGACATTCAATTCGGGGAATGCGAGTCCGTTCGGCACCGCGGCCCACCAGCAGGCGACCGACGTCGTCGGCAAGATGCAGACGGCCGGTTTCGAGGGAGCAGACCGGGTCTACTCCGAGGTGGCGGTCAACAAACAGACGGGGGTTGTCACCCAGATCGGCGGCAGTCCTATTGGCGGACACCAGAATCTCGATCTTGTCGCCATGCCTCAGGGCCAGACCCTTGCGCCGGGCTCCACGCTGTCCGCCGGTCAAGCCGAAAAGGTCGGCGACATCAAGTATGGTGGCGGCAAGATCCAGTCGGGCCACGCCGCCCTCGGCCAGCAGGGCGTGACCGTCAACTCGAAGTTCAATGCGGCGGCGGGCGCCCCCAATCTGCCGACACCCGAGGCGGGATCGGTCAATCTTTCCGGGGCCGATGCCGACATCGACGCGACCACCGGCCGGGTGACCGAAGGACCGAACACCGCCGCCGCGCGCGAGCGGGCAGCGGCCAAGGCCGAGGCAAAGGCCGCCACGACCGAGGCCAAGGCTCTCGGCACGGAGGCCAAGGTGCTTGCAGCCGGGGCCGAAGGCCTCGAGGTCGCCTCCAAGACAGCCGCCAAATCCGCCGCCAAGACAGGTGCGAAAACCGTGCTGAAGAAGCTGGGAACCAAGGCGCTGAAGGTCATCCCCTTCGTCGGCATGGGCGCTGGCGCGACCTCGGCGGCCTATGAGGCATCACAAGGCAATATGGGTTCCGCCACGCTCGACGTGGTCGGCCTCGTGCCGGTGGTTGGCGACGTGGTCGATGCCGGGCGTCTCGGCGTCGCGGTGGGGGAGGCGGCGGACCAGCTTCTCGGCATCAGCGATGTCGCGGCGGAGCACGGAGCCGCCGTCGAAGGGGTCGCCAAACGCGTCGGCCTGTCTACCGATAATGCCCGCATCGCGGGAGCCGTCACCGCCGGCCTCAGCGCGATCACCGTAGCGCCGACAATGGCCATCCAGCGCACCGTCACGGGATGGTTCCACTAGCCCCTCGATCGTCGCCACCGTTTCGGGAGCCGTTCCATGAACCGTGTCACCTTTCCGATCACGCCGCACGCGGACGAAGGCTCGATACGTGGGTTGCAACTGGCTCTTGAGGGTCTCCTCGCACGCGACGCCATCGTCGTGCGGGACGAGGCGACCCGTAGGGCGCTCGCCGAAGCCATCGCGCGGGAGCGCGGCTCATACGGCGACGCGACCCGAAAGACCGTGGCGGTGTTCCAGGACGAGTCCCGGCTCGATGAGGGATCTTCCGGGGAAGTGGGCGAGAAGACCGCTGCGGCCATCAACGCGCTGCTTGAGAAGCTCGGTCTTCTGGACCGAACGGCGACGGATGGGGTTCGCATCGTCGCCGGACAGGTCACTGCCGACAAGGCGCCGTTGCCGCGCGGGCTGACCGTTCTGGCTTTTTTGGAGACGCGGGCGGGGGCGATACGGGTTGGTCAGGACGATGTGGACGCCATGGGCGGCTACGCGATCCGCTATCTTCCGGTGCCTGGCGAAGAGACGGCGCTCAGCGTCGTGGTGGTCACCCCGGCGCAGGAGCGCCTCGCCGCGTCAAAGCCCCGGAGGGTCTCGGGCGCGCTGGAGCGCATCGATATTGCCCTGCCGGCCGCAGAGGAGGCGCAGTTGTTCACGGTGAGGGGTAAGGTCGGCGGGTCGGGCCGGCCGGCCGTCTCGGGGATTTCGCTCCGGCTCTACGACGTCAACCCAAGCGGGGCGGCGGGCCTCGTGGAACTCGCCGCCGGCACCTGCGGCGATGACGGACGCTACGCGTTTTCCTTTACGCCCGGCCGCGCCTTGGCCGAGCGCGGCAAGGACCGCCCGGACCTGCTGCTGCAGGCGGTGGAGGGCGAGCGGGTCGTCGCGGCCTCCGACATCCGCTACGATGCCGGGCCCATTGAGACGATCGACCTCGTGCTGCCGGCGGATGCCCGCACCGGCGGGGGGGAGTTCGAGGCGCTGTCAGCAAGCCTGAAGCGGCGCCTGAGCCTGCCGCTGCGCGATTTGCGCGAGGACGGCAAGCACAACGACATCACCTATCTGGCCAACAAATCGGGCTGGGATGCCCGCACCGTCGCAATGGCGGCGCTGGCCGATCGTTTTTCGGCTGACCAGAGCGAGGCCGGCGAAAGCCTGGCGCCCAGTTTTTACTACGCGCTTTTCCGTGCCGGGCTGCCGGCCGAGCCTGCCACGCTCTACAGGAGCCCGCCCGCCACCGTGCGTGCCGCATGGGAGGCGGCGGAGGCCGCGGACATCATACCCCGGGCCGACAAGGCCGAGCGTGAACGCCAGCTTGCCGTGTTCCGGGCGATCGCTGCCCCGCGTGCATTGGACGCCGCCGCCATGGCCGGCGCGTCCACCTTGCGCGAACTCATTGCCGATACGCTGAAGAATGAGGGCGAGCAGCGGCAGTTCGCCCTCCTGCGCGACCGCCATCGCGGGAACGCCAAGGCTTTCTGGGAGGATGCGGAGCGGAATTTCGGACCGGAGCGTGCGGCGCGTCTGAAGCTCGATGGCCGGCTCGGCAGCTTCACCTTGCTCAATGCCCCCTTGATCGCCAAGCTGCACGCGACCCAGGACAAGCCGATCGCCGACCCCTCGGATCTTGCGCGGCGCGGCTATTTCAAGCCCGACCGCTGGAGCGAGCTGGTGGCCGATGCGGTGCCCGCCGCCGTCGAGGGGGACACCGAGGAAAAGCGTCGCGAGACGACAGCCGCGCTGCTGGCCGCGCAGATCCGCCTTGCCTATCCGACGCTGTCCATTGCCGAGCAGGTGCGCGCGGGCGATCTGCCGGTGAAGGGTACGGCGGCGGAAGCGGTGCACGCCTTTCTCGACACGCATCACCAACGCTTCGCCATCGGCGCCCAGCCGGTCGCGCAGTTCCTGCGTCGCGAGGGGATCGAGGCGGCGGCGGATCCGAAGGTCACGGCGGCCGTCGAGCGCATTCATCGCGTCTACCAGATCACCCCGGACGACCGGAGCATGGCGGCGATGCTGTCGCGCGGGTTCGATTCCGCCGCGAGCGTGGTGCGGTATGGGCCGGACGAGTTTGCCTCCGCCATGGGCGAGGCCCTCGGAGGGGCGCCGGCCGCGCGTCTCGTTCACGCCAAGGCGGCGCAGGTTCACGCCGCTGTCCTGTCGATCGCCACCACCTATGTCACCAGCGCGCAGGCACCGGTGATCGGCGGGCGCGCCAATTCCTTCCTGGCCGCGAACGCCGCCGGCCAGGCGGCGCCGGGGCTGGGCGGTGACGTGATCGCCATGCCTACGCTCGAGCAATTGCTCGGACCGATGGATTATTGCGGCTGCGACCATTGCCGCTCCGTGCTGAGCCCGGCGGCCTATCTGGTCGATCTTCTGGAATTCCTCGACCGGCCAAGCGTTGCCGGGGCGAACCCACTCGACGTGCTGCTCGAACGTCGGCCTGATATTGCGGCGCTCGCGCTCAGTTGCGAAAACACCAATGTGCTGATCCCGCATATCGACCTCGTCAACGAGATGCTCGCCCATTTCGTGGCGCATGACCTCGCCATGACGGGCTTCGACGGGCACGACGTCACCCCCGAGGATCGACAGGCGGACCTGCTGGCGGCACCGCTTTATGCCGATGAGGCGGCGCGGCAGAAGCTGGAGACCGCCCTGTTCCCGCCGCCGCTGCCCTTCTCGCAGCGGCTCGAAGCGCTTCGTGCGCATTTTCGGGCGCTCGATACCCATCTCTGGAGTGTCATGACGGCGCTGCGCCCCGGCGAGGCGCTCGGCGCAGCGGCTCCTGGCGGCTATGGCTGGCGCGACATCCTGCGGGAACGGGTGGGTCTTTCGCCCGCCGAAATAAGCCTGCTGACCGATGGCAGCGTTCCGCTCGCCGATCTCGCCGGCCTGGCCGGGGGCATGGCGCCGGATGCCGTCATCGCGACGCTGTCCGAAGCCAAGGGTTTCGCCCGCCGCGCCGGCATCGGCTATGAAGAACTCGGACGTTTGCTGGGTATGCAGTTCGTCAACCCCGAGCGCGGGCTTCTCCCGCGGCTCGAACGGCTGCATGTGCCGTTCACGACGCTGGCGGCGCTGAAGGCGAACACGCTCGCGGAGGCGGATTTCCGCGCCCTGCTGCCGGCGGGGCTGAACGCCGCCGACTATGGCGGCGACGTCGTGGCCTGGGCGAAGAACGATGCCGTGTCGGCGCGCTACATGTCGCTCATCCTGCTCACGGATGAGGGCGCGAGTGCTGACCCCTGCTCGTTCGATCATACGCATCTGCGCAGGGCGGAACCCGACGCGTCGCGGAACCGACTTCGGGCGGTGGATTTCCGGCGCATGCTGCGATTCCTGCGTCTGTGGCGGCGGCTGGGATGGAGCATGGGCGAGGTGGATGCCGCCATCGTCGCCCTCATGCCCAAGGCGCCGGCGCCGGCCGACGAGGCTGCTGAACTCGCCGCGCTCGATGCCGGTTTCGCCGTGCTGCTCGACCGGCTGGGAACGCTGCTGCTGATGATGGACCGGCTGAAGGTGCAGCCGGGGCGCGATCTCGACCGGCTTCTGGCGTGCTGGTCGGATCTCGGCACGTCAGGTGCCGACTCCCTCTATGCCCGGATGTTTCTCAGCCCGGTTACTCTCGCGGCGGACCCGGCCTTTGCCGATGACGGCTATGGCGGCCTTCCCGGCCGTCCCGACGAGAGCCTGTTCGCGCATGCCGAGACGCTGCGCGCGGCCCTGAGCCTTACCGGCGACGAGTTCGGGCTGTTGGCGGCGCATCTCGGCTTCACGGACGCGACGCCGCTGACGCTCGGCAATATCAGTGCGCTGTCGCGGCACGGCTGGCTTGCCCGGACGCTGAAGCTGAGCCTGCGCGAACTGCTGGAGATGATCGTCTTCTGCGGCCTCGACCCTTTTGCAGCGCCTGATTTCCGCGACCCGGGGGAGGGGGAGGCGGACGGGGCGGCCGTGGCGCCGTGCCTGCGCTTCGTGGATTTCGTCGCCGCGCTGCGGGCCGCCGGGCTGAAGCCTGCCGACGTGCTTCTGCTGTTCGCGGGTGTCGATGTAAGTGGCCGATCCACCCTGTCGGCCGAGACCATCGCCACCCTCGCGCACAGCCTTCGTGTCGCGCTGGGCGCCATCACTGCCGAGTTCGCTGTGGCGGCCGATCCCACCGGTGATATCGCGCGCAGCCGCATCGCCCTGGTGTTCGGCCAGGCCACCGCCGACGCGTTCGTGGGCCTGCTCGATGGAACGGCCGTGACGGAGACCGACTATGATCACAGCGGGCCGGAGCTTGAAGCCGACATCGCCGTCGCCGGGGGCGAGCGCCTTGCCTATGACGATCTGCGCAAGCGGCTGGCCTATGGCGGCCTGCTGCTTGCCGACAGGGCGGCGGCACTGAAGGCCGTGCCGGGCGTGTCCGCGGCGTTTTCCGCCGCCATTGACGCTCTCGCAAGCGCGAGCGAGGCACAGGCCGCGCCGATCTTTGCGGCCCTGCCGGAACTGCGCCCGCTGCACGATGCCTTCGTCATGTCGGTGGCGCCGATCGAGGAGCGGCGGCAGGCGCTGCTCGACGGCATCCTGCCCGCTCTCATAGCACGCCGGAAGGAACGCCAGGCGATCGAGACATTCGCCACCGCGATTGCGGCGCCCGCCGAACTTGTGGCGAAGCTCACCCAGGATGCCGCGCTCCTGCACGCCGACGAGGCACCCGCGCGCCCGGCGGTGGCCGACCTCGCCGGCATCGCCGCCGGCGGGCTGGGCCTGCGGGTGTACTGGCGCGGCACCGCGCAGGGCGTGGCGGATCAGGACGTGCCGCTCGTCGCCGCGCTCGACGCGATGCCGGGGACGTCACGTGCCGTTCCCGGCAACCCCGCCCAGCCCATGGAGCCGATCTCGGCCGTCTGGTCGGGCTGGATCGACGCGCCGGAGACCGGTGTCTACGGATTTTCCATCGACACCGATGCCGGCGCCAGCGTCACGGTGCAGGTCGCAGGCGAGACGGTGCCGCTCGACGCGTCGGGCAGCGTCTTTTCGAACCGGCGGCCGGTGACGCTGGCAGCCGGCACTCCGGTGCCGCTTCGGGTAACGATCGAAGGCTTCAAGGGGCGCGCGCGGCTAAGATGGTCGGCACAGGGGACGGGCTGGCAGATCGTGCCCTCGCGCCATTTCTACCCGGACGGCGCAATGGCGCGGCTGGCGGCGACGACGCGCAGGCTGGTCGGCATCGCCTCGCTTGCGGCAGGCCTGAAGCTGCGGCCGTCCGAGATTGGCTGGCTGGGCAGCTTCGCGGCCGGGCGGATCGACGGCGAAGGCTGGTTCAACGCGCTGCCCGCCGCGCCGAAGCTGAAAGCCCTCCCGCAGCCCGTGCTGGCGGCGCGCGTCTCGACCATCGGCCAGTTCGTCGCGCTTCGACAGAAGCTCGCCCCCGACGACGACCGGTTGGTGACGCTGTTGACGGCGCCGACGGCGTCGATGCCCGATGGCTCGCCCGCGCTCGAAGCCATGACCGGCTGGTCCAGCGCGTCGATTGACATGCTGCTGGCACGTTTCGGCGTGGCGCGGGCGGATCTCGTGCGTCCGGCCGTCTTCGCGCGGCTCGCCGAGGCTATCGAGCCGGTGATCGCGCTGCGTATCCCTGCGGGTGCCCTGATGGCGGCGGCAACGGTCGATCCGAGCGCCGCGCAGGTGGCGGCGCTGCAATCCGCGCTTCGCGCCCGCTATTCCGATGCCGAATGGCGCGACCTGTTGAAGCCGGTCAATGACGGGCTGCGCGCCCGCGAACGGGACGCGCTGGTCGCACATGTGCTGCAACGCTTCCAGCTCGATCCCGCCACACGCCATATCGACACGGCGGACCGCCTGTTCGAGCTGTTCCTGATCGATGTACAGATGCAGCCCTGCATGGAAACCGCGCGGATCCGCGCGGCGCTCTCCTCGGTCCAGCTTTTCATCGAGCGTTCGATGATGAATCTGGAGCCGCGTGTCCCGCCCTCGGCCATCCGCGCCGACCAGTGGGAGTGGATGAAGCGCTACCGGGTGTGGGAGGCGAACCGCAAGGTTTTCCTCTGGCCCGAGAACTGGCTGGAACCGGAGTTGCGCGACGACCAGTCGCCCGCCTTCCGCGAGGTGATGGGCTCGCTGCTGCAGAGCGACATCACCGAGGATACGGCGGCGCAGGCGCTCGGCGCCTATCTCATGCAGCTCGACGAGGTGGCCAAGCTCGAACCCTGCGGCATGCACATCGCCGAGCGCGACCCGGGCATTGCCGACGACCTGGTCCACGTCATTTCGCGCAGCCACGGCGCCGGCCGCAAATATTTCCACCGCACGCGGGAGGGCGGCAGCTGGCAGCCCTGGAACCCGATCAAGCTCGATATCGAAGACACGCCAGTCATACCGGTGGTGTGGCGCGGCCGCCTCTTCCTGTTCTGGCTGACGATCCGCAAGGACCCGCTGATCGATCCGAACGCCATGGATACGAGTTCAGCTGTGGGCGACAACATCGCCAGCATGAAGATGGACACGCTGCGCGGCGACATGAAGAGCTTCGCCGCACGCACCACCCAGGTAGCGGTAAGCGCCATTTTGAATTGGAGCGAGAAGGTCGGCGATGCCTGGCAGCCGGCGCGCGCGTCGAATCCCGACCGGCCCACAATGCTCGGCACCTTCGCGGCGGCGGGAGCCAACGCGTTCGATCGGTCGAGCCTGCGTTTGAAGGCGACCGAGACCGGCGACTTTCTTCACGTGTCGATCTCGGGCGCGGGCAGCGGCGCGTTTTATCTCTACAACACCCATGGCACGCCGATCCGCAGCGAAGATGTGCCGCCGATGGAGGGGCTGCTCTTCTTCCTCCTGGGCGAGTCGCGAAAGCTCACCATCTCCCATGGCGCCCTCAGCGCGCGCTACACCAGCCATTTCACCAAGGCCGACGAAACGCGCCGCCTGATCAGCGTCCCCAGCCTCACGCGCCTGGTCGAGTCCTCGTATTACGTGGCGGATGCGTGGCACGCGCCCTTCATCATCGAGGACCGGCGGCACGCTTTTTATGTGCGGACGGCCTCGCGCGGCGTGACCTTTTCCGAGCAGGTGTGGTTGGAACCCGAAACCTCCGGGACGACCGTCATCCCCGGTATTCCGCCGCTGCGGCACGAGTTCCGGGAGATACCGGCCTTCACGCCGCCCGATCCGGTCGGCCCCGTCGCGACGGGCGGGCTCGCGACCCACTACGAACTCGAACGGTTCATCGGCGCCGATACACGGATACGCACGGGAGTGCTCAGCACGGACACCGTCACCTTCGACGGCGTCGAGTTCGGCCTGGCCGGCCCGGTCGCCGGCAAGAAGATTTGAGGGAGGACACCATGCTGATCAGCAGTTCCGCTTATTCCTTCCACGATTATCGCCTCGTCGATCTTGCCCGCCGCTTCGAGACCGTGACGCGGCCGGATGTCGAGTTCACCTACACCTTCGACGCTTTCTTTCACCCGCTCGTCCATCGGCTGGTGGAAGAACTGAACCGCCGCTCGCTGCCCGGCCTGCTCGACGCCGATTTTCATGCCGCGCTCGCCGAGGATTTTTTCGCCGCGGCCTATACGCCGCAGGCCGAGGATCGGCAGGTTGCCTACGGCACCTTTCCGAAGAAGGAGATCGACCTTTCGCCGGGCGGCCCCTATTCGGTTTATAATTGGGAATTGCTGTTCCACCTGCCTGTTACCATCGCGGTGCATCTCAGCAAGAACCAGCGCTTCGCCGAGGCCATGCGCTGGTTCCACTTCGTTTTCGATCCAACCTCGACCGACACATCGCACCCGCCGCCGCAGCGCTACTGGCGCTTCCTGCGCTTTCGCGAGGCAACCGACAGCCACCAGCTGGACGAACTCCTCACCCTGCTCAGCAAGCCCGATCCCGAATGCAGCCAGGCCGAGCTGGATGAGAAGTTGCGCGTGCTCGAAGGCTACGAGGCCATTCGCAACCATCCGTTCCAGCCGCACCGCGTCGCCCGCACCCGGCTGATCGCGTACCAGTACGCCGTCGTGATGCGCTACCTCGACAATCTGATCGCCTGGGGAGACCAGCTGTTTTCGCAGGACACGATCGAGACCATCAACGAGGCCAGCCAGCGTTATGTGCTCGCCGCCAACCTGCTCGGCCCCCGGCCCGAACGTGTGCCCGCACGCGGGCAGGTCCGCACCCGCAATTATCGCGAGCTCAAGGCCGCCGGGCTGGACGCGCTCGGCAATGCCCTGGTCGATCTCGAGGGAAAATTCCCGTTCAACACGTCCGCCCCGTCGTCGCGGCCGCAGGCGCCGCAGAGCGGGCCGTTGTTCGGCATCGGCCGGACGCTCTATTTCTGCATTCCCCAGAACGAGAAGCTGCTGGCCTATTGGGACACGGTCGACGACCGGCTGACCAAGATCCGCAACTGCATGAACATCAGGGGCGTGGTCCGCAGCCTCGCGCTGTTCGACCCGCCGCTCGACCCGGGCATGATGGTGCGCGCCGCCGCCGCCGGGATCGATATCGGCGCGCTGACCGCCGGGTTGAACCAGCCGATCGGCCCCGTCCGCGCGCAGGCGATGATCCAGCGGGCGCTCGAACTGGCAAACGAGGTCCGCTCATTGGGCGGCACGCTGCTGTCGGCGATCGAGAAGCAGGACGGCGAGTCGCTGGCATTGCTGCGGCAGGAGCAGGAAATCCGTGTGCAGGAAATGTCGCGCGAGGTCCGCTATCTGCAATGGAAGCAGGCGGAGGAAGCGACGGAGGCGCTGCTGCGCAGCCGGGCCTCGACCCTGGAGCGCTACGACTACGCCCTGCGCCAGCTGGGATTGCACCGCGACGCGACGGCGCTGCCGGACACCTTCACGCTCGGCGAGCGGCGCGAGATTACCGAGGCCAATTTCGACGGCGCGCTGTCGGCGCTGGTCAGCGAATATGATCGGCCGGTTTCGCTCCAGAACTACCCGGCGCTGGAATTGGCCGGCGAAAGCGCACCCGACCAGGCGGCCGGCGCGGTTGGCAAGGGCGTGATGTTCCTCAACGCCAAGGAGAATGCCGACGTCAACACCCATGGCCCCGCCGCGCAGGCGATCCGCAAGAAGTCGATGATGGCGGATCTCGTTTCCGCGGTCATGGCGATGATTCCCGACATGGGGATCGACCTGCATTTCTGGGGCATGGGCGGCCACGCCAATATCTTCGGCGGGTCCGCCCTGTCCTCGGCGGGGCGGTTCTATTCGCAGGTGAAGGGCATGGACGCCGTCAGCGAGGAAAGCCAGGGCATGGTTTCCAGCAAGCTCTCCGGCTTTGAGCGCCGGGCGGATGACTGGATGCAGCAGGCCAACCTTGCCGGACGGGAACTCGCCCAGATCGGTCGCCAGATCGTCGGCGCCCTGATCGCCGAACAGGGCGCACGCAAGGAGTACGACGTCGTCGGTACGCAGATCGAGCAGGCACGCGAGGTCGACAGCTTTCTGCGCGGCAAATTCTCCAGCGCGGAACTCTATGGCTGGATGCAGGGCGAACTGTCCCGTCTGTGCCACGACTATTATCGTTTCGCCCTCGATACCGCCCGCAAGGCGGAGCGCACGGTGAAGCACGAGCTGATGCGTGCCGAGATCGACGACGTCACCTTCATCCGGCCGGACTACTGGAATGCCGGCCGCCGGGGTCTGTTGGCCGGGGAGGGGCTGCATCTCGATCTCAAGCGGCTGGAGGCGGCCTATGACGAGAACAACCGCCGCGAATTTGAACTGACCCGCCAGGTGTCGCTTCGCCAGCTCGATCCGGCCGCCCTGCTCACGCTGCGGGCCACGGGACGCTGCCGATTCGACATTCCGGAGGCGTTTCTCGATATGGACGGCGTACATATCCATCGCCGGCTGCGATCGGTGGCGCTGTCGCTGCCGGCGGTGGCGGGCCCGTACACGCCGCTGCATGCGACGCTGACCCTTCAGCGCAGCACCATCCGCACCTCGGCCCAGCTACGCGACGGCGCCTATGCGCGGCAGGGCGAGGACAACCGCTTTGTCGACTATCTCGGCAGTTCCGAACAGATCGTCACCAGCAGCGCCGTCGCCGATGCCGGGCTGTTCGATCCCACCTTTCGCGGCGAAAGCCCGCTTCCCTTCGAGGGCGCGGGCGTGGTGTCGAGCTGGCAGCTCGACCTGCCGCGCGAGTTTCCCTCCTTCGATCGCGAGTCGTTGGCGGATGCGGTCCTGCATCTGCGCTACACGGCCCGGCAGGGCGGCGAATTGCTGGCGACGCAGGCCGCGACCGAGCTGCGTGCCGCGCTGGAAGAGGCCGGGACGGCGGGCCTCGCCCTGCTCCTCGCCCTGCCGCAGGACTTCGCGATGGACTGGGCGGCCTTCGTTCACGGCACCGGCGACCTGTCGCTGACGCTGCGCCGCACCGATTTTCCCTATGTCACGCGGGGGAGGGCCATCGCTCTCGACGGCATCACCTTCTTCGCCGGCAGCGGTGGGCGCCTGCAGCGCAGGGACCTGCTCCTGCGCGAGACTGACGCGGCGCGGCTGGATGAATTGTCCGACAACCTGTCGTCCGACGCGGGCGAGGCGGCGTTCGGCGCGCCGGCCGACCCCTCTGTCCTGCGCCGCAAGCCCGACCACCCGGTGTGCCTGCTCCTGCGCTATCACCTCGCCTGACGTTCTATGTCGTGCCGCCGCGGACGGCAAAGCCGGCCTCGGCGTTCTGGACGATTTCCTCGATGCTGAGAAGCAGCCCTTCCCGTGCGGCCATGAAGGTATTTTCGTCCTCGCAGCGCAAATAGGCGAAGACCTCGATATCCTTCGAGGAAGGCCCATAGCCGACAAAGTGGACGTAGGAGGACTCGGGCACCACCAGCGGATCCGCGCCCAGGAGATCGCGGATCCGGGCGAGCAGGAGGCGCATCTGCTCGGGGGTGGTGCCATGGCCGATATGCAGCAGGGTCTGCAGAAGGCGCGTGCGGCGGGCCGAGAAATTGTCGAGATGCATTTGCGAGAATTCACTGTTGGGAACGGTGACCAGGCTCTGCTCCAAGGTGCGGATGCGCGTGGAGCGCAGTCCGATCTGCTCAACCGTGCCGACATCGTCCCCGTAGCGGCAGAAGTCGCCGACCCGCACCGGCCGGTCGGCGAAGAGCGTCAGCCCGCCAATGATGTTCTCCAGCGTAGGCCGCACCGCCAGCGCGATCGCGAGGCCGCCGGCACCAAGACCCGCGACCAGTGGCGCGATCGGAATGCCGATCCGGCTGGCGGCGGCCGCGACCAGGAGGATCAGGAAGACGAGGCTGATCAGGCGGAACAGCATCCGCGTCATCGCCGCGTCGAGATGGAGGCGCCCGTCGGACCCGTTCCCCATGCCGCCGATGGCGTCGGCAAGACGGTTCGACAGCACGAAGACCAGCCAGGCAAGGCCCACGCCCTGGACGGCGAGGACCAGGAAGCCGATGACCTCCATGGGCAGTTCGAGCAGCCCGACGACATTCTCGGCGAGGTTTTCAAACACCTCGGCCAGGACGACAACCAGGATCAGCGCCACCGGCGTTCCAAAGCGCAGCCATGGGCTGGCGGAGCGTCGGTCGTTATCCCAGTTGATGCCGGCCCGAACGATGATCGGCACGAGCGGCAGGCCGATGGCGATCAAGGCCGCCAGCGCGATCCACTGCCAGACGGCATGGCCGGCGACGACGAAGGTTGCCCAATTCGGCAGCCTGTCGCGATATCTCTCGGGCACCCAGTCGCCGGGGCTCGACAGCACATCCTCGTAAATGCCTGCGAGAGCGTTGGGCTGATAGGGAACCTGCCGGACGAGGTCGTAATAGGTGCGAAGGTCCGCGACAGTTTCCTTCGAGAACAGATATTCACCGGCGCGCGACCCATCGGTGATCTTCACGATCTCCAGCTTGGTATTGGGGATCACCCAGCGCGTTAGTTCCTCGTCCTTGCCGACGGCGAGTTCAGTGTCGCCGGGGATCTGCTCCAGGGGCGGGAGTTCAACCCGGTCCAGCACCTCGCTGAGCAGCGCCATGTCGATGAGGGTCGTGGCGCCATAGCCGAGAGCGGGAATCTCGCTGAAATCGATGGTGTCGCGTGCGCGTGCCAGCGCGCGGTCGATCACGCCGCGGCTCTTGCCGCCGCGCCAGGCTTCGGCGCTGTTGCGAAAGTCGCGGATGAAGGTGCTCAGCGTGTCGCGCGGGCTGGAGGTGTCGGCGGCGCGCAGCGGAAAGGACTCGTCGACCGCCTCCGGCGGAGCGGTCTGGGCGAAGGTGGCGGAGGCGCTGCCGAGAACCAGCGCACACAAAATCAGGACGCGGCAGAACAGTCGCAGGCAAGTCGAGCCGGTCACATCATCTTCCGATCTGGTACTCAGAGGGTACGTCGAAATCCGGCGCGTGTCGGCGCTCCCGACTGATTCCGGCCGGCCGGTGACACCGAACGGGAGGCATCGGGCGGACCCCACTCACCCGCACTCAGCATAGCCGCAGCGAAATCGGACGCCAGACCGATTTGCGGACGCGCGATTTCAGCGCCGACGTCACCACGACGGATTCAAGCCATCTCACCTCGCCCCCGGCGCGCGCCCACCATGATGCGCGGGTTCGTCGGCGGTGGGACCGGGCTGCACGGCCCGGATGTCGTTCCACCGTTTGTCTTGATGGCCACGGGCGAGATCGCGGCGACCGGAACGCGCGGGCGCGCCGAAGAACCTTGCCGCTCTCGTCGCCGCCTAGGAAATTTCCGGGCCTCCGATGGTGTCGAGAACGTGCATGGCGGCGTCGGGGATTTCGAGGCGGCTTGCCGCGAGGTTCTCGGCGAGGTGGGCGGTCGAGGAGGTGCCGGGAATGAGCAGGATGTTGGGCGAGCGGCGCAGCAGCCAGGCAAGGGCGACCTGCAGGGGGGTGGCGCCGAGCTCGGCCGCGACCTGCGTCAGCGCGTGCGACTGGAGCGGCGAGAAGCCTCCCAGCGGGAAGAAGGGCACGTAGGCGACCCCCTTGGCGGCCAGCTGCTCGATGAAAAGGTCGTCGCCTCTGTGGGCCAGATTGTACTGGTTCTGCACGCCGACGATCGGGACGATGGCGGCGCCTTCAGCATATTGCGTGGGCGTTACGTTGCTGAGGCCGATGTGCCGGATCAGGCCCTGCTGCTGCAGTTCGGCGAGCGCTGTCAGCGGCGCTTCGATGGACCCTTCGGCGGGCCCGTGAACGTCGAACATGGCGCGCAGATTGACCACATCCAGCACATCCACGCCCAGATTCTGCAGGTTGTCGTGGACGGCGGCCGCCAGGGCCTGCGGCGAGAAGGCCGGCAGCCACTCGGCGTTCGGTCCGCGAACCGCACCGACCTTGGTCACGAGGAGCAAATCCGAGGGGTAGGGATGAAGCGCCTCCCGGATTAGCCGGTTGGTGATGTGCGGGCCGTAGAAGTCGCTGGTGTCGATGTGATTGACGCCGGCATCGCGGGCGGCGCGCAGGACGGCGAGAGCTTCGTCACGATCCCGGGGAGGGCCGAACACGCCGGGGCCCGCCAGCTGCATGGCGCCATAGCCCAGACGATTCACCGTACGGCCCGCGAAGGAATAGGTCAGGGTTGTCATGGTCGTTCTCCTTGGCATGCACGACATATAGACCTTGCCGCCGCGAGCGATAATCGCCCACAATTCGAACGACCTGTGCGGGATACCGAACAATGGCGCACAATCTGGCGGATCTGAACGCTTTCGTCGCGGTCGCGCGGGCGAGTGGCTTTCGCAACGCGGCCCGGATCGAGCGCACAAGCGCCTCGGCTCTCAGTGAGGCGGTGAGACGGCTCGAAGCACGCCTCGGCGCGCGCCTCCTCCATCGGACGACGCGAAGCATCAGCCTGACCGAGGCGGGCGCGCGGCTGATGGCCCGGCTGGAGCCGGCCCTCAGTGAGGTGGACGCCGCGCTGTCGGGAGTCGGGCGGTTGGACGACGAGCCGTCCGGGACCTTGCGGCTGAACGTGCCGGTGAGCGCGGCGCGTCTGATCTTGCCCGATCTCGTGCCGGCATTTCTGGCGGCTTATCCGCACATCCGGCTTGAGATCACCGCGGAGGATGGCTTCGTGGACGTACTGGCCGCCGGAGCTGATGCCGGCATCCGGTATGACGAGCGGCTTGCGCAGGACATGATCGCCGTCCCGATCGGCCCGCGTATGCAGCGGTTCGCCTGCGCCGCCGCGCCCGGCTATTTGGACGCCCGAGGCCGGCCCGACCATCCCAGCGACCTGCTGGGCCATGCCTGCCTGCGCGGACGCTTCTCCAGCGGCGCGACCCCCGCCTGGGAGTTCGAGCGGGGAGGAGAGAGCGTGATGATCGAGGGCGATGGTCCGCTGCTCGTCAACATCGGACCCGCTATCGACCTCGCGGTCGAGGCGGCGATCGCGGGCACGGGGGTCATCTATCTCTTCGAAGCCTGGATCGCGCCGTTCCTGAAAAGCGGCGCGCTGGAACCGGTTCTTCAGGACTGGTGGCCGCGTTTCCCCGGGCCTTTCCTCTATTATTCGGATCGGCGGCTGGTGCCGCCGCCGCTTCGCGCGTTCATCGACTTCCTTCGGTCGCGATAGTCGACATGAAGCCTCTTACGACCGCGCCGCGGCATGGCGGTTGGCGGGGCGCTTCAGGCCGAGATTGTCGCGCAGGGTCGTGCCCTCATAGGCGGTGCGGAACAGGCCGCGGCGCTGCAACTCCGGCACCACCTGCGTGGTGAATTCGGTGAGGCTGTCCGGCAGCACCGGGAAGGCGATCATGAACCCGTCGGAGGCGCCGGCCTCGACCCAGGCCTGCATCTGATCGGCTATGGCGACAGCATCGCCGAAGAAGATCGCCTTGCTTCGGTTGTAGCGCCGGCAAACCTCGCGCAACGTCAGCCCCTCTTTGATGAGGCCGACGATCTCCTCGAAATACACCTGATGGTGGTTCGACGAGGCGGGTACCCGATGCGCCGGCACCGGCTCGTCCAGCGGCAGGTCCGAGAGGTCGGTCTCGAGGTCGGTCTTGAGATAGAGCAGGCCGATGTCGATGTGGACGTTCTCCTGCCAATACGCCCATTTCTCCCGCGCGTGCTGCTCATTGTCGCCGACCACGATGGAAACGCCGGAGAGGATTTTCAGCTCGTCCGGGTGGCGCCCGAAGGCCGGCATGCGGCCCTTGAGGTCGCGGTAGAAGGCGACGGCCTCCTGCGTCGTCGTCCCGGTGCCGAACACCACTTCCGCCGTCTCGGCCGCGAAGGCCTTGCCGGTCTCGGACGCGCCGGCCTGGAAGATCACCGGTCTGCCCTGCGGCGGGCGTGCCATGTTCAGCCCGCCCTTCACCCGGAAGAACTCGCCCTCATGGTCGAGCACGTGGAACTTCGACGGCTCGAACATGCGGGCGTTCGCCTTGTCATAGATGAAGGCGTCGTCCTCCCAGGTGTCCCACAGCCCGCGCACCACCTGGAAGAACTCCCGCGCCCGCGCGTAGCGCCGGTCGTGCGGCGGCAGCTTGTCGAGGCCGAAATTGCGCGCCGCGAAATCATTGGCCGAGGTCACGACGTTCCACGCCGCCCGGCCATGGCTGATATGGTCGAGCGAGGCGAACAGGCGGGCGACGTTGTAGGGCTCGTAGAAGCTGGTGGAGGCGGTGGCCCCGAGCCCGATATGAGAGGTCGATCCTGCAATGGCGGAGAGCAGGGTGATGGGCTCCAGCATGTTCATGTAGAGCGGCCCGCGCGTCCAGGCCTCGAGATTCTCGGTGCGCGCGGCGGGCGTGTCGGCGAGGAAGAAGAAGTCCAGCAGCCCGGCTTCGGCGATGTGCAGAATGCGCCGGAAATAGTCGATGTCGGTCGGCGCCGTGTCCTGCGCGCCGGGCAGCAGCCAGGCCGAGGAGTGGTAGCCATTGGCTTCGAACAGCCCGCCAAGGACCATGTGTTTAACGCACGACATCTGCTTTTCGCCGGCCTGCCCTGGAGAAACCGAACGGGCGAACCCGCCCCCTAATGCCCGCGGCCATTGCGTGGGACCACGTTGAGCGGGCCGTCGGAATCGTCGGCCGACCTGTTGTTCATATACGTCATGAACAGTTCGGCCTGAGAGGAGATGTTGAGCTTCACATAGAGCCGCTTGCGGTGGACTTTCACCGTGTCCTCGGAGATGCCGAGCACGCTGGCGACGGAGGCGTTGGTATGGCCGCGCAGCACCAGCGTCGCGACCTCGATCTCGCGGCGAGTGGCGTTGAAGCGCCGCAGCCACGCGCTGTCGATGTCCTTGCTCTGGCCAGTCGGCACCTTCAGGTCGCGCTGGCAGAGGTCGGGCCGCAGGAGGGCATGCTTGCGCACCAGCGAGGCCAGCAGCGGCTCGGCGGCGTGGAGGTCTTCCAGCACGGACTGGTCGAAGCGCTGCGATCCGGTGCAGCGGCCGAGCGAGATGTGGATGGTCTGCAGGTCGGTCACCGGGCAGAGAATGCCGATCTCGTCGACCAGCGGCACGTCCTTGTAATAGGTGTTGTGATAGGCGCTGCTGGTGAAGTCATGCGCGTAGATTTCCTTGCAGCGGCTGACCCCGATGGTCATGCCCTGCACGGCCGCCGTGTAGAACGGGTCGAGCCGGTAGGCCTCCTTCATGTAGCAGTGGCGGAACCGGTCGGGCTGGATGGTCGAGCAGTGCTCCAGCACGACGGGCGCCTCGGCGGCGGAGAAGGACAGGATGATGCAGCTGTTGAACCCGGTCAGTTCGTAAAGCGCGGCCCGCAGGGTGCGGTGAAAGTCGTCCGTGCCAAGCTGGTCGACAATGCTGCTGAACGAGCGGGACGACAGCGCAAGGCGTGCGCTCTGGGCGCGGTCTACGGCGCTTGGAGCGCTCAATTGTCCGGCATCCGCTAGCATCGACATCCTCCCGGCTGTGGCGGCAGGGCGACGCAAGAACAGGGCCAGCCCCGCCGGGTCTGCGGGTGCGGTAGCGCGCGGCACACCGGCGCGGCCTGCCCGGCAGGAGCGGCGGAGCTGGGGGCCCGGCTGCCGAAAAATGCCCAGGCGGCGTTCAGAATTCGAGCAGATTGTCCCTGAAATGCGCATGTGAATACGCCTTGCGCATCAGCCCGCGCTTCTGCAGGGCCGGGGCGAGCCCGTCCTCGATCTCGGCGAGCGTGCGGCGGTGGAGATTGGGCAGCGAGAACAGGAATCCGTCGCCGCCCACTTCCTGCATCACCTCGCCCATCTGCGCCGCGACATCGTCGGGCGAGCCGAGCAGTTCCACGCCATCGCCGTCATGGTTGAACGAGACGATGGCCTGGCGCAGCGTCTTGTTGCCGGCCGCCTTCTTGAAGTCGTCGAGCAGCTGCTGGTGGCCGTTGGTGGTCAGCTCGCCGATCGGCGCGTCGAGATCCAGCTTGGTGAAGTCGATGTTGGTGATCTTGCCCAGGAAGGCCATCTTGAGGTCGGTCTGCCGGGCTTCCGCCGCCCGGCGCTCGGCCTGGATGGCGCGGGCCTCCGCCATGCTGGCGGCGAGGATCGGCGTGACGAGAAACATCACCTTGCAACTGTCGGGGTCGCGGCCATGGCCCGCCATGCGGGCGCGCACATCGTCGCGATAGTCGCGCATCGCGGTAGCGCCGACCACGCTCGCCACAATCGTGTCGGCATGTCTTGAGGCGAACTCCCGCCCGCGCGCCGAGCCGCCGGCCTGGGCGATGACCGGGCGTCCCTGCGGGGCCGGGCCACAGTTCAGCGGTCCGCGCGAGCTGTAATATTTGCCCTTGAAGTCGATATGGCGCACCCGCTCATGATCGACCAGCATGCCGCTCCCGGCGTCCGCCACCAAGGCGTCCGGATCCCACGATTTCCACAGCTGGTCGACGAGGTCGATATATTCGTCGGCCATGTCGTAGCGCAGATCGTGCTCGGGCAGCGTGTCGCTGCCGAAATTGCGCGCCGCGAAATCCGAGCTGCCGGTGACCATGTTCCAGCCGATGCGCCCGCCCGACACCTGGTCCAGCGTCGCCACCAGCCGGGCGAGCAGGAAGGGCGGGTAGGCGAAGGTTGCCAGCGTCGGCACGATGCCGATATGGCGGGTCGCTCCCGCCATCAGGCTCGCCACCACCGAAGGGTCCTGCCGGGGCACCGAAATGCCGTTGTTGAGGTAGATGGCGCGCGAGCCGGCGAAGCTCTCGCCGATATAGGAGCTGTCCTCCAGCAGCACATAGTCGAAGCAGGCCCGCTCCAGCGAGCGCGCCACATCAAGGAACAGCTCCGGCTTCATCCATGTCTCGGCAATGCGCCCGGTCCATGGCTGGCCCCAGGCCTGCACGCTGGAGCCCTGGAGAAAAAGACCGAGATGGAAGGGGTCTGGCATCGTCTAATCCCTGGAAGTAAGGCGGGCGCCGGGCGGCCACGACGGGGCCACGAGCGCGCCCCGCGAGGATTGACCCTCAGTGCAGGATGGAGCGGATGAACCCGCTCAGACGGGGGTTCTGCGGGTTGTCGAAGATCCTGTCCGGCGGCCCCGATTCGATGATCGTGCCCTCCGCGATGAAATGGACGACATCGGCCAGTTTGCGGGCGAAGGACATTTCGTGGCTGACCACGACCAGCGTCATGCCGCTGTCGGCCAGTGCGCGAATGGTGTCGAGAATGCCGGCCACCAGTTCGGGGTCCAGCGCCGAGGTCGGCTCGTCGAACAGGATCAGCTTGGGCTGCATGGCGAGTGCGCGGGCAATGGCCACGCGCTGCTTCTGGCCGCCGGAAAGCTGGTCGGGATAGAAATCGGACTTGTCGTGCAGCCCCACCTCGCGCAGCAGCCGCTCGGCATCGGCGATCGCCTCCGCGCGGGGGCGCCGCTTCACCATGATCGGGCCTTCGATGACGTTCTCCAGCACGGTGCGATGGGTGAACAGGTTGAAATGCTGGAACACCATCGGCATTTCGCTGCGTGCCGCCCGCAGCACGCGCTCGGGCGCGACATGGAAGACACGCCCGTCCTCATGGCAGAGGGGGCGGCCGTCAAAGGTGATCTCGCCCGCGCTCGGTGTCTCCAGAAAGTTTATGCAGCGGATGAGCGTCGACTTGCCGCCGCCGCTGGGGCCGATCAGGAACGCCACCTCGCCCGCGCGCACGGTGAGGTCGACGCCCTTGAGCACGTTGAGGGCGCCGAAGGATTTGTGCAGCCCGCGCACGCTGAGCAGCGGTGCCTCGCTCATGGCAGCACCGCGATTTCGGGCGCGAGCGCCTTGGCCTTGCGACCCTGCCGGCGCAGATATTTCGGGGTGAGCGAGTGCTCGAGATAGCGGATGAGCCGCGAGGCCGCGAAGCTGAGGATGAAATAGATGATCGCCACCATCATATAGACCTCCATGTTGCGGAAGGTGTTTGAGATGATGATGTTGCCGTTTCGGAGAAGCTCATTGACCGAGATGAATGAGACGAGGGAAGAATCCTTCAGCAGCGCGATGAAATAGCCGCCAATGGTCGGGATCGCGATGCGGAAGGCCTGGGGGAAGATGATTCGCCGGTAGATCATCGGCTTCGACATGCCGATCGACATGCCCGCCGCCCGCTGCCCGGGATCGATGGACATGATCGCGGCGCGAAACACTTCGGACAGATAGGCCCCGAGATTGAGGCTGAGCCCCAGCACGCCAGCCCAGAAGCCCGACAGGGTGATGCCGATCGTCGGCAGGGTGAAGTAGATCACCATGAGCTGGACGATCAGCGGCACGTCCCGCCAGATCTCGACATAGGTCATCAACGGCCAGTCGAGCCAGCGCTTCCCGCTGAGCCGCCCCAGCGCCGTCGCCAGCCCCAGCACGAGCCCGAAGCCCATGCTGAGGAACGACAATTCGAGGGTGACGAGGGCGCCTTCGAGCAGAAACGGGAAATGCCGGGGGATCAGGACGAAGAAGAACTCATACATCTGGCCGTCTCCGGACCCATTATTTCATCGTCTTCTCCTGGTGGGGGGCCCACACGCCATATTTGGTGAGGATGGCCTTGCGCGTGCCGTCGGCGTCCATCGCGACGAGGGCATCGTTGATGGCGGCCAGCAGTTCCGGGCATTCCTTGCGCACGCCGATCGAGGTGCCGCCGAGGATGTAGGGCGCCTTGGCTTCCGCCTCGGCCCATTCCGGCTTGGAGGTGTAGTACATCGGCTCGCCCAGCGAGCGCAGGTCCCCCAGCGATTCCTGCTGCGCCAGCAGCGTCGCCTGGTCCATCACCACCGCATCGGCCTGGCCGTTGCGCAGCGCCGAGAACGGCGCGCCGAAATCGTTGAAGTCCAGCACCTTGCCGGCCTTGCCAGCCTCGACGAGGACATGCGCGTTGAGCGAATCCATGGTGCCGAGCGTCGAGGCCAGGGTCTTGCCCTTCAGGTCGTCGAAGGTCTTGATCGGCGAATCCTTGGTCACGATGACGTAGTCGTAGAGCAGGAAATAGGGGTTGGAGAAGGAGATGCCGGCGCCCTGGATGCGCTCCTGCGTCGCGGCCATGCCGGACAGGATGATGTCCCAGCGGCCCACCTTCAGCCCGGGGATGAGCGAGGTCCACTCGGTGATCACATAATCCTGCTTGGGCACGCCGATGCGCTTGCCGACCTCCTGGAAGATCTCCCATTCCATGCCGCCATAGGTGCCGTCCTCGTTCTTCCAGACGAAGGGCTTGGTCCCCAACAGGCCATTGCCGGCGGTGATGACGCCGGCCTTCTTGATGTCGGCGAGACAATCGGCCCGCGCGCCCGCCACAGCGGAGAGCATCGCCAATGTCGCCAGCGCCGTAAGTTTCATCGCCAATTTCATGATGCGGTTCCCTGCCTTGGTGCGGCCGCGCCGTCCGGCAGCCCGTGCCGGCGTGCGGAATGTGCCGCCAGTTCAATCGCGCGCGGGGAGGCGAACAATAACCAAAGGTGGGTAGTCCGCACCGATGGCGGCGCACCTCGGCACGGCGCCAGCCTGAGGCCGCCAGGGTGGGTGGATCCTCCGGCGCCGCGCGCATCCACTGGCACGCTCATTGCTGAACGGCCTCCGCAGTCCCGTGTCGAGGTCCAGTTCATGATGGCTCCGCCCGCCTACCGTTCGCCTTCCGATTTCAATGCGCGCGCCCATGGCCGGGCACAGGACATCGTTTTCCTGTCGGCACAATTGGGAAATCCGCAGGACGGTCTCGACGCCCAGATCGACCAGGCGGTGGCGAAGATCATCGCTGCGCTGGCCGATGCCGGCGCCGGGCCAGGCGATGTGGTGAAGCTCGGCATTTTCTACCACCGCGCACTGATTACCCACGAGGCGACGATCCTCGCGCGCCTGCGGGCCGCTTTTCCCGCCGAACCGCCGCCGGTCGTCACCGCGATCCCGCTGCATGTCCTCGTCGCCGGTGCTCTGGTGCAGATCGAGGCCATCGCGCTGCACCCCGAGGGCGTGCGGCATGGCCAGCGTGAGGCCGTGTCTGTCGACGCCGCCGGCTTTAGCCGTGCGCTTCGCTGCGGCGACCTCGTTTTCGTCGGCGCGCAGATGGCGCGGGATGCGCAGGGGCAGACGCTGCATGGCGGCGACATCGTCGGGCAGGCAAAAGCCACCATCGGCCATATCGGCGAGGCGTTGAACGAAGTGGGTGCCGATCTCTCCTGCGTCGCCAAGCTGAACACCTATTATGTCGGCCACGGCACCACGGAAGACTGGGCGATGGCGGCCCGCGTGCGCTCCGATGCGTTCCGCAAGCCCGGCCCCGGCGCCACCGGCGTGCCGGTGCCCGGCCCCTATCCCGGCGACGTGCTGCTGCGCCAGGAAGCCATCGGCCTCGTCGCGCCGGACGGCACGGCGGCGCATCGCGACACCAGTTGGCCGGAAGGCACCTGGGACTGGCCGATCCCGGTCTCGTTCGAGCAGGGGTTGAAGATCAACGACCTGCTGATCCTCGGCGGCCAGATTTCCGCCACGCCGAAAGGTGAGGCGGTGTTCCCCGGTGATCTCGGCGCGCAGGCGCGCAACACGATGGAATGCATCGGCCGCATCCTCGGCGGCTTCGGTGCTGGCATTGACGACCTCGCCAAGGTGACGGTCTTCATCGCCACTGCCGGCGAGGACGCAGACATCGCCTGCGTGCTCGACGCCCTCGCCCCCTTTTTCAGCAACGGGCTGCCGGCGCTGACCTTCGTGCCGCTTTCGCGCCTCGGGCTGACCGGGCTGGAAATCGAGATCGAGGGCGTGGGCGCCATTCGCGCCTGAGGCGGGCGGCGACATAACCCTTTGTGGGTAGATATTTTAAGCAGCTGCCATCGTACGAAAATCTGAGTTTCACGCTCCTGGCGGCTTCGGTTGTTTTCGGACAGCCCGCTGCCGGAGGCTTGTCCCGAAGCAGAGGGGTCGTCATGGCATCTCCTTTCCACATGGCCTGGTTTCTTCAGGGCTCCAGCGCGCAAGCCTGGGGCGAGCCGTGGACGGGAAATATCGGCAGCGAGTGGATGAGCGCGGATCTGTTCATGGATCTCGCCCGCTCCATCGAGCGCGCCTGCTTCGACTATCTCCTCATCGAGGATTCGATTTTCATCGGCGAGAACTGGCAGAATTCGCGCGACATCTTCCTCAGGAACGGCATCTGCGTGCCGCGCCAGGAGCCTTCCGTCGTCGCCACCCTGTTGGCCGCCGCCACCAAGCGGCTTGGCATCGTGCCGACGCTCTCGACCTTCGCCTACCATCCGTATCTGACCGCCCGCATCATCGGCTCGCTCGACCAGATTTCCGGCGGCCGCGCCGGCTGGAACCTGGTGACCGGGTTCAACGATCTCGCCGCGCAGAATTTCGGGCTGGAAGGCATGGCCGACCATGACGAGCGCTATGCCATGGCCGAGGAATACGCGACCATCGTCAAGCAGCTCTGGCAGTCCTGGGAGCCGGGGGCGATCATCGACGATCACGCGAGCGGCGTGCTGGTCGATCCCGCCAAGGTCCACACCATCGACTATTCCGGCAAATACTATGCCTCGCGCGGGCCGCTGAACACCGGCCCCTGCCCGCAGGGCCGGCCGGTCATCGCCCAGGCCGGGGGCTCCGCGACAGGGCGTGCCTTTGCCGCCGCCCATGCCGACACCATCGTCGCGGCGCCCTCGGGGGTCGAGAACATGAAGCGCTACCGCGAGGAGGTCCGCGCCCAGATGGCGGCGATGGGGCGCGATCCGGACAGCTGCAAGCTGCTGTTCCTGCTTTCGCCGATCATCGCCGAGACCGAGGACCAGGCGCGCTGGTTTGCCGAGCAGCGCAAGATGCAGACCGCCGAGAGCATTCCCGCCCGCCTCGCCCGGCTCGGCTGGGCCACCAATATCGACTTCTCGCAGTTCGATCTCGACGCGCCGGTGGGTGAGCTGACCACCAACGGCACCCAGTCCACGCTACAGGCCTTCCTGGTACGGGCGGGCAAGCGGACCCTGCGCGAGGCCATCGTCGCGCATTACGGCTCCGGCTATTGCGTGGATGTGGTGGGGACCCCGGACAGCGCGGCCGCGCAGATGGGCGAGATCATGAAAGAGATCGGCGGCGACGGCTTCCTCATCGTGTTGCCCGATGTCAGCCGCCGCTCCATCGCCACCATCACCGACGGGCTGGTGCCGGCTCTGCAACGGCGCGGGCTGATGCGCCGGGCTTATGAGCACCAGCATTTGCGCGACAACCTCCTCGCCTTCTAAAGCCAGGCCCGCCGCGGGCAGCCCGAAGCCGGCGGGATTGTTGGGACCGGGTGCCGAGCGGTGAGACGAACCGACGATTGCGGCACGCGCGCCCGGCGCGATAGGTTCGCGAAAGCCATCGGCGCGGACGCATGGCCCGTGGCGATGTGCGGGCGCAGCCGGCCGCCAACTCACCCTCATGCGGCCTCGCGCAGCCCGCCGTTCCGGAGACATCGACCATGGCGAGACGCGTCGAGCGCAGGTCGTTCAGCTGGCTCACCCTCACCACGGCCCTGCTCGTCGGCACGGTCATGTCCGCGCCGGTGCGGGCCCAGACCGTTCCGCTGACCTTCGGCGCCATTCCCCCTGACGACGTGGTGTCGCTGCCGGAGGGCGGGATCGACAGGGCGCTGGCAGACCTGCCGGCGGCGGTAGAAAGCGTGATGAAGCGCAGCGGCGTCCCCGGCGTTGCCGTCGCCGTAGTGCATGGCGGCAAAACCGTGTTCGCGCGCGGCTTCGGCGTCCGCGAGCTCGGCAAGGAGGCCGCCATCGACACCGCCACGGTGTTCCAGATCGCCTCCATGTCGAAGCCGATCGCCGCCACCATCGCCGCCACGCAGGTGACGGCGGGCAAGGTGAATTGGGACGACCCGGTGGTGAAGCACCTGCCCGGCTTCGCCGTGGCCGACGCCTATGTCACCGCCAATGGCACGATCGGCGACTATTTTTCCCACCGCTCCGGCCTTCCCCACGCAGCGGGCGACACGCTGGAGGATATCGGCTTCGACCGCGACACCATCCTGCAAAGGCTGCGGATGTTGCCGCTGGTGGCGTTCCGGACCAGCTTCAACTACTCGAATTTCGGCTTCACCACGGCGGCGGAGGCTGTCGCGGCAGCGGCCGGCACGCCGTGGCATGAATTGGCGCAGCAGGCGCTGTATCGCCCGCTCGGCATGAAGTCCACCAGTTCGCTCTATGCGGATTTCCTGAAGCGGGACAACCGGGCCACCCTGCACGCGCTGGTGGACGGTCGTTTCGTCGCCCGCTACCAGCGGGACCCGGACCAGCAATCGCCCGCCGGCGGCGTGACCTCCAACGTCGTCGACCTCGCCGCGTGGGTGAAGCTGCTGCTGGCCAATGGCACGCAGGACGGGCAGACGCTGATCGCGCCCGCCGCGATGCTGCCGGCCCTGCGCCCGCAGGCGTTCAGCTCTCCCGCCCGGACGATCGCCGGGCGCTCGGGCTTCTACGGCTTCGGCTTCAATGTCTCGGTAAATGCCGATGGCCGCCCCGCCATGAGCCATTCCGGGGCTTTCACCACCGGCGCCGCCACCAATGTGCAGATGGTGCCCTCCGCCGATATCGGCATCATCGTGCTGACCAATGCCGGGCCGGTCGGCGCCGCCGAGGCCATTGCCGGCCATTTCCTCGACATCGTGCTGTTCGGGGAGGTCACCCGCGACTGGTACGCGGTCATGCACCCGCTGCTGATGCAGTATTACAATCCGGAGGGCGACCTCGTCGGCCAGACCGCGCCGGCCGCTCCCAAGCCGGCGCGCCCTCTGGCGGACTATGTCGGCACCTATGAGAGCGCCTATTTCGGCCCGGCGACGATTTCGCTGGGGGAGGGGGGCCTCGTGCTGACGCTCGGTCCGGCGGCAGTGGCGATGAAGATGACGCACTGGGATGGCGACGTGTTCTCCATCGCGCCGCGCAGCGAGAATGCGCCCTGGGGATCGCTCTCCTCGGTGCGGTTTGAAGGCCCGGGCGGCAAGCCGACATCGGTCCGCGTCGACTATCTCGATGATGAGGGGCTGGCGCTCTGGACGCGATAGGCGCATCGGTTCCACGCTTTATGGTAATGGGCTGACGCGAGGAGCGAACGATGGCCACCGACACCGATGTCCTCGTCGTGGGCGCCGGCCCCACCGGGCTGATGCTGGCCGCCGAGCTTGTGCGGCGGGGCGTGCGGTGCCGGCTGATCGACGCGCATGACCGGCCGCTGTCCTGGGACCGGGCGACGGTGGTGCATCCGCGCTCCATCGAGATCTTCGACGTGCTGGGGATCGCCGGCCCGCTGCTGCATGCCGGCGTCCGCCAGCGCTCGGCACGCATCCACTCCAACGGGGTGATGCTCGGCGAGGTCGACCTTTCGCTGTCGGGCAGCCGTTTTCCCTTCAATCTCGGCGTGTCGGAGGAAATCACCGAAGGCATCCTGACCCGTCACCTCCAAAGACTGGGCGGGACGGTGACGCGCGGCACCCGGCTGGTGGGGCTGGAGGATGAGGGCGGGCAGGTATCGGCCACCGTGCACGACGAGGCAGGCGAGCACCGGGTTTCCGCCCGCTGGGTGGTGGGCTGCGATGGCCATGACAGCGCCGTGCGCGCTCTCGCCGGCATCGAGCAGGACGGCCACGCCATCGAGGAACCGTGGGCGGTGTTCGATGCCGCCGTCGCCGGATGGCCCTACACGCATGAGGGTAATTTCGCCTATTTCGACCCGCCGTCGATCATCCTGACGGCGCTGCCGGACGAGCGCTGGCGCGTCTACGTTCGGCCCAGCACCGACACCTCCGATCTGGTAGCGGACGCTACCCTCACGCTCCAGCGCTATCTGCCCGACGCCGCCTTCGCCGACATCGCCAACCCGGTGCGTTTCCACTGCTACAGCCGGGTGGCGCAGCGCTACCGCAGCGGCCGCGTTCTGCTGGCCGGCGATGCCGCGCACACCTGCAGCCCGCTGCAGGGGCACGGCATGAACACCGGCCTGCAGGACGCGTTCAACCTTGGCTGGAAGCTCGCGCTGGTGAGTTCGGGCCTGTGCGCGAGCGAGCTGCTGGACAGCTATGAAGCCGAGCGCCGGCCGGTCGCGCAGAAGGTGACGGCGATGGGCGACGAGGGCGATAACGCCCAGCTGTTGCGCGATGCCGAGCAGCGGCGCGGGCGCGACGCGGCGATCCGGGCGGCTTTCGCCAACCCCGTCACCCGCCATCAGGAAGCGGTGGCCGAAGCCGAGCTCGATATTGATTATGCGGCATCGCCCATCGTCGCCGGCCGCGCGCCTGCAGGCGCCCTCGCACCCGGCCAGCTCTGGCCCGACAGTATCGCTCTCCGCCCCGCCGAGGGCGGACGGCAGGAGCCGGGCGGGCCGAGCACGGGCCACACCCTTGTGCTGGTGGCGGGAGCTGAGAGCGGCGCCGTGGGTCTCGCCGATCTCCAGCGCGCGCTTGCCCCGCATGTCGGCGGCGCCATTTTTGAGGCGAGTATTTGCCTGGAGGCCCCTGTCTCACTTTCCACCGATGGCGAGCCGGCCAATGAAACCGGGGGCATCGATCCCGGCGTGGCGCAGCGACTGGGCGTCGCGGGACTGGGCCTGTTCGTCGTCCGGCCGGACGGTTATGTCGGACTGCGTGCCGACGACAAGCCCAGCGAGGCGCTGGCCGCCTATGTCGCCGCGCTGGGGGCGACCTCCTAAGCCTCCCATGTGTCCGGCCTTGGCCGCGCGTGCGGCACCGCGCGAAAACGTGATCCTGTTCTTGGCGATGGCCGGCAATTGCGAAAGAAAGGCCAAGATTTCGGAGGCACGGTAACGCCCTGATCTTCGGGAGGACCGTGCCATGCCGGGTTTCCACCGCAGGCGCTGGCTCGCCATTACTGCTTGTCTGTCGGTTGCTTTCGCCGTCTCGGCTTTCGGCATCTGGGGTGCGCCGGCCCGGTCGCCCACACCTGTGCGGGTCGCCGCCGGCGTTCCTGTCGAGGTGGCGGCAGCCGAGCGGCGCGACGTGCCGGTCCATCTCACCGGCATCGGCACGGTCACGCCCTTCAACACCGTCACCATCCGCTCGCGCGTCGACGGCGAACTGCAGCAGGTGCTGTTCAGCGAGGGACAGGACATCCGCAAGGGTGACCTGATCGCGGTTATCGACCCGCGCCTGTTCCAGGCCGCTCTCGACCAGGCCAATGCCAAGCTGCAGCAGGACGAGGCGTCGCTCGCGAATGCCCGGCTCAATCTCGGGCGCGACACCAAGCTCGGCAAGGACGCGTTCGCCAGCCAGCAGATGATCGACAATGAGAGCAGCAGCGTCGATCAGCTTGTCGCCCAGATCGCCCAGGACAAGGCGATGATCGACAACGCCCAGACCCAGCTCTCCTACACGAAAATCACCGCGCCGATTGACGGGCGGGCGGGCATCCGGCTGGTCGACCAGGGCAATATCGTCCACGCGGCGGATGCGGGCGGGCTGGTGGTGCTGAACCAGTTCCACCCGATCAGCGTCGTGTCGACCCTGCCGCAGACCGACGTGCCGGCGATCCGCGCCGCGCTTGCCGCCGGCACCGTGGAGGCGCTGGCGACTTCGCGCGACGACGGCACGACGCTCGATGTCGGAACGGTGGAACTGATCGACAACCAGATCGACCCGCAGAGCGGCACGGTCCGCCTCAAATCCATCTTCCCCAACAAGGCCGACGCGCTCTGGCCCGGTCAGTTCGTCGACGTGCAGGTGCTGGTCGCCACCCTCAAGGCGGCGTTGACCGTGCCGTCCGATGCCGTGCAGCGCGGACCGGCCGGCCCCTATGTCTATGTCGTCGGCGCCGCCGACACGGTCGATGTCGCGCCGGTCAAGGTCGGGCAGATCGCCGACAACACGGCGGTGATCACCGACGGGCTCACTGAGGGCCAGCGCGTGGTGGTGCGTGGCCAGTACCGGCTGGCGCCGGGCACGCGCGTTACGCCTTCGGCGCCCGCCGCGAGCGGGAGCTGACCGCAATGTCGCTCTCCTCCTGGTTCATCCGCCACCCCATCGGCACCTCGCTGCTCATGGCCGGCCTTCTGCTGCTGGGGGCGGCGAGCTTTCCCCGGCTGCCGGTGGCGCCGCTGCCGGATGTCGATTTCCCGACCCTGCAGGTTTCCACCCAGCTTCCCGGCGCCAGCCCGGAGATCGTCGCCTCGTCGGTGACCCAGCCGCTGGAGCGGCAGTTCGGCGAAATACCGGGCGTGGCGCAGATGACTTCCATCTCGACGCTGGGCAATTCCTCGATCACGCTGCAGTTCAATCTCGGCATCGATATCAACGGCGCCGCGCAGGATGTGCAGACCGCCATCAACGCCGCCGGCGGCCAGCTGCCGACCGATCTTCCCTCGCCGCCGACCTACCGCAAGGTGAACCCGGCCGACCCGCCCATACTCGTGCTGGCGCTCACCTCCACCACCTTGCCGATCACCCAGGTCGACGACTTCGCGGAGAATGTGCTGGAGCAGCATGTCAGCCAGATAGACGGGGTGGGGCAGGTGTCGGTCTTCGGCCAGCAGAAGCCTTCCGTGCGCATACAGGTCGATCCCGCCAAGGTGGCCAATCTGGGCCTGTCGCTGGAGGATATAAGGCAGGCCATCGTCACCACCACGGTGAACGCCCCCAAGGGCACCGTGCAGGGCCGGCACCGCACCTTCACGCTCTATGACAATGACCAGCTGACCTCCGCCGCGCCCTGGCTCGACGCCATACTCGCCTTCCGCAACGACGCGCCGGTGCGGGTGCGCGACATCGGCACCGCGGTCGACGCGCCGGAAAACAACCAGCTCGCCGCCTGGGCGGATGGCAAGCCGGCTATCCTCATGCCGGTGTTCAAGCTGCCGGGGGCCAACGTCATCGACACGGTCGACCAGATCAAGGCCGAGCTGCCGCGCCTCATGGCGGGGGCACCGGCCGGCATCGAGCTGCAGATCCTCAGCGACCGCACCGGCACCATCCGCGCCTCGGTAGACGATGTCGAGAAGACGCTCATCATCACCATCGTGCTCGTGGTGGCGGTGATCTTCGTCTTCCTGCGCAGCCTCTGGGCGACGCTGATCCCCTCCATCGCGGTGCCGCTCGCCATCGTCGGCACCTTCGCGGCGATGTATGCGCTCGGCTACAGCCTCGACAACCTGTCGCTGATGGGCCTGTCCATCGCGGTGGGTTTCGTGGTGGATGATGCCATCGTGATGCTGGAGAACATCGAGCGGCATCTGGAGATGGGCAAGACGCCGCTCCAGGCGGCACTCGACGGCTCGGCCGAGATCGGCTTCACCATCCTCTCCATCAGCCTGTCGCTGATCGCGGTGTTCATTCCGCTGCTGCTGATGGGCGGGCTGGTCGGGCGGCTGTTCCGCGAATTCGCGGTCACGGTGACGATCACCATCGCGGTCTCGGCCTTCGTCTCGCTCACCCTGACGCCGACCATGTGCGCGCTGTTCCTCAAGCCCAAGGCAAAGGCGGGGGAGTCGAAGGCGGGGGAGGAAAAGCCGCATGGCCGGCTCTACCGGCTCTCGGAAGACGCCTTCGAAGCACTGCTGTCGGGCTACCGCGTCACGCTCGACCTCGCGCTCGACCACCGGCGCGCGACGCTGGCGGTGTTTCTCGCCGCCGTCACCGCCACCGGCGTGCTGTTCTATTACATCCCGAAGGGCTTCTTCCCGCTGCAGGACACCGGGCTCATTCTCGGCGTCTCAGAAGCGGCGCAGGACATCTCCTTCAGCGAGATGGTCAAGCGCCAGCAGGCACTTGGCGCCATCGTCGCCGCCGATCCGGATGTGGCCACCGTCGGCATGGGGGTGGGCGCGGGCGCCGGGCAGACGGTGAACAATGGCCGCATGTTCATCACGCTGAAGCCGCGCGACCAGCGCCAGGCCTCGGCCTTCCAGATCATCGACCGGCTGAACGCCAGGCTGGCGCATGTCGAGGGCGCCGCGCTGTTCCTGCAGGCGGCGCAGGATCTCAATGTCGGCGGCCGTCTGTCGCGCACCCAGTTCCAGTACACGCTGCAGGACGGCGATATTGCCGAGCTGAACGAATGGGCGCCCAAGCTGCTGGCAAAGTTGAAAGCGCTGCCGGAACTCACCAGCCTCGCCAGCGACCAGCAGAGCGGCGGCACCACGCTGACGCTCAGCATCGACCGCGACCAGGCGGAAAAGCTCGGCATCAGCCCCGCCGATATCGACAACACGCTCTATGACGCCTTCGGCCAGCGGCAGGTGACGCAGTATTTCACCCAACTCAACAGCTACCACGTCATTCTGGAGCTGCGCCCGGACCTGCAGAACTCACCCCGCGCGCTGGACGCGATCTATCTGCGCTCGCCGCTTACCGGCGCGCAGGTGCCGCTCAGCGTGCTGGCGAAATGGACCTCGCTGCCGACCAGCTTCCTGTCGATCAACCACCAGTCCCAGTTCCCCTCGGTCACCCTGTCCTTCAATCTCGCGCCCGGCGTGGCGCTGGGTGACGCGGTGGCGGCGATCCACAAGGCCGAGGTCGATATCGGCGTGCCGCCCACGGTGCTCGGCGCCTTCCAGGGCAATGCGCAGGCCTTCCAGGATTCGCTCGCCAGCGAGCCCTGGCTGGTCGCGGCCGCATTGCTGGTGATCTATGTCATCCTCGGCGTGCTCTATGAGAGCTATGTCCATCCCCTCACCATCCTCTCGACACTGCCTTCCGCCGGGCTGGGGGCGCTCGTCATGCTGTGGATGTTCGGCTTCGATTTCTCGATCATCGCGCTGGTCGGGGTGATCCTGCTCATCGGCATCGTGAAGAAGAACGGCATCATGATCGTCGACTTCGCCATCGAGCGGGAGCGCGTCGAGGGCATGTCGCCGCACGACGCTATCCGCGAGGCCTGCCTGCTGCGCTTCCGGCCGATATTGATGACGACCTTCGCCGCCCTGCTGGCCGGCGTGCCGCTGATGCTCGGCCACGGCACCGGCTCGGAACTGCGCCAGCCGCTGGGCTACGCGATTGTCGGCGGTCTGGTGAGCCAGTTGCTCACCCTCTACACCACGCCGGTGATCTATCTCGCGCTCGACCGGCTGGGGCTGAGGTCGGCGACGGCCCATGCGGTGGCGAAGCCGAAAATCACCGTGTGACGATGCGCCGCCCGGCCGAAGACCTGCACGGCTTCAGAAATCCACCGCGTCACGGATGATCGGGCAGGTCATGCAATGGCCGCCGCCGCGCCCGCGCCCGAGTTCCGAGCCGTCGATGGTGATCACCTCGATGCCTGCCTTGCGCAGCAGGGTGTTGGCGTAGGTGTTGCGATCATAGGCGAAGACGACACCGGGCGAGGCGCAGACGAGGTTGGCGCCGGAATCCCACTGCGTGCGCTCGCGCATATAGTCGTTACCGCCGGTCTCGACGACGCGGATTTCCTTCAGGCCCAGCGCTTCCCTAACCGTTTCCACCAGCCCCTTGTCGCGGGATAGTTCCACGCCGCCCTTCCCGTCCGGCCGGTAGGAGAAGCATTCGATCTTGTCGACGATGTCGGGGTAGAGCAGCACGCAGTCACGGTCGGCGAAGGTGAACACCGTGTCGAGATGCATCGCCGCGCGCAGCTTCGGCATGGCCGCGACGATGACGCGCTCGGCCGCGCCCTGCTCGAACAGCGCCGCCGCCGCCTGGCTGATCGCCTGCCGCGACGTGCGCTCGCTCATGCCGATGAGCACGTTGCCCTTGCCGATCGGCATCACGTCGCCGCCTTCCAGCGTGGCGAGGCCCCAATCCTGCGTCGGGTCGCCCCACCACACCTTCACCTTGCCGGCGAAGTCGGGGTGGAACTTGTAGATCGAACTGGTGAGGATGGTCTCCTCATGCCGGGCCGGCCAGTAGAGCGGGTTCAGCGTGACGCCGCCATAGATCCAGCAGGTAGTGTCGCGGGTGTACAGCGTGTTGGGCAGCGGCGGCAGCAGGTATTCGTTGACGCCGGCGGCGTCGCGGATCAACGCCAGTGTGGCGCCGCCGATGGTTTCCGGAAACTCATAGGTCGACAGGCCGCCGATCAGCGTTTCGGCGAGCTGGCGGTTGGGCAGGCTCTCCAAATAGGAGCGCACCTCGTCGACGAAGCCGAGGCCGATAGTGTTCGGCACCACCTGATGGTCGAGGATCCATGTCCTGGCTTCCGGGATCGCCACGGTCTCGGTGAGCAGATTATGCATCTCCACCACTTCGATGCCGCGGTCGCGCATCTTGGTGATGAAGTCGAAATGGTCCCGCTTGGCGACGTCCACCCACAGCACATCGTCGAACAGCAGGTCGTCGCAATTGCTGGGCGTGAGGCGCTGATGGGCGCGTCCCGGGGCGCAGACCAGCACCTTGCGCAACTGGCCGACTTCCGAATGAACGCCAAACGGGGTTTCCATGGAGAGGCTCCCATAGCTTGTTCGTGTCAGGGGGTGATAAGGCCGGTCGCGAGGCCATAGGCGCCGGCGGCTCCGCCGGCGAGCGTGGCGATGAAGATGACGAGCTCGGCCGGGGTGAACAGCCGCGCCCCCTGCTCGCGCCGCGCCCAGATGTACAGCACGACGGTGCCCGGCACGAAGAGCACGGTCACCAGCAGTACATATTTCAGGCCGGCGGCGACGAACATGAACAGCGTGTAGATGACCGCGATCCAGGCAATGATTTGGTCGCGGCGCTGTTCGTGGGGCGTCGTCTCATAGCCGAGGCCGCTGCGCGCCAGCAGAACGCCATAGCCCGCGACCAGCAGATAGGGCAGCAGCGCGGTCACGCTGGCCATGTCGAGCATGAAATTGAAGGCGTCGCGCGACCAGTAGGTGGAGATCACGAACGACGAGACGACGATATTCGTCATCCACAGCGCGTTCGCCGGCACGCGGTTGCGGTTCTGGGCCGCGAACAGTTTGGGCATGTCCTGCGACTTGGCGGCGGCAAAAAGTACCTCGGCGCAGATCAGCGACCAGGCGAGATAGGCGCCGAGCACCGAGATCAGCACGCCGACCGAGATGAACACCGCGCCCCAGTGCCCGACGACCAGTTCGAGCGCCCCGGCCAGCGAAGGATTTGCCACCCCCGCAATCGCCGCGCGCGGCGCGGTGGCGTAGGGAAGCATGGTGACGGCGACCATCAGGCCGGTGACGGCGACGAAGCCGAGGATGGTGGCCGAGCCGACATCCGAGCGCTTTCGGGCATAGCGCGAATAGACGCTCGCGCCCTCGATGCCGAGGAACACGAAGACCGTGATCAGCATGGTGTCGCGCACCTGCGCCAGCAGTGTCTTCTCCGGCATGCCCACGCCGCCGAAGAAATTCTCCGAAAACTGCGCGTAGTTGAAGAAGAAGATGAAGGCGAGGACGGCCACGATGAGCGGCACGATCTTGGCGACGGTGACCACCGTGTTGATGAAGGTCGCCTGTTCCACGCCGCGCAGGATCATGAAATGGAAGGCCCAGATGCCGGCCAGCGACACGAGGATGGCGGTGGCGCTGCTGCCGTCGCCGAAAATGTCCGGAAAGAACCGCCCCAGCGTCGACCCGATCAGCACCCAGTAGAAAACGTTTCCAAGGCAACTGCCGAGCCAGTAACCGAAGGCGGAGAGGAAGCCCATATAGTCGCCGAAGCCGGCCTTGGCATAGGCGAAGACGCCGGCGTCGATGTCGGGCCGCCGCTCCGCCAGCGCCTGGAACACGCGCGCCAGCATGTACATGCCGGTGCCAGCGATCATCCAGGCGATGATGGCGCCAAACGGGCCGGTCGCGGTGGCGAAGCGGCCGGGCAGGTTGAAGATGCCGGCCCCCACCATGGAGCCGACCACCATTGCGGTGAGAATGGGGAGCGAAAGTTTACCAGCCGAGGTGTCAGCCATGACGCATCATCCGCAAAGCAACGAGCCGTCTCGTCACCATATACCGACGCGACATCGATTAAATAGCCACCTGCCGTCGTTTTTAATTGTCCAGATGCTGCAGGTGCGAAGTCATCACGATATATATGACGCATTTGCGAAGTATTGTCTTTCCGGCTATGGGTTTTCTGTACCATTGGTGGTTTGTTCGTTCTCTTCAAATGCTTCATTGCCAACAGGCGGTCGCGTTTCAGGCAATGGCGCGCGCCCGTGCGGTGGGGCGGCAATGGGGATCCGCACCCGTCGAGGCCGGTTGCGGCGCAGCAGACGGAGGATGGGACGTGTGTTTTTGGCTCGGCGGGGCGGTCTGCATCGTTCGAGCCTCGGCCCGTCGCAGGTCGCGCGGCCAGAGTGGCGCTGACGCCGCAGCAGATCGCGCGATTGACGCCGGCCGCGTGCGCCTTCACCAGAGCGTTGTCGATGGCGGTTCATGCGTTTGGGATTCATGGGTGTGCCGTCACCGCTTGTGAATGACGCCTTGCGGGTTCGGGGAGGGGGCTGATGGACAAGCTCAGCGCCATGACGGTTCTGCTGAAAGTGGTCGAGGCGGGCACCTTGTCGGCCGCTGCCCGGCAGATGGACGTGCCGCTCGCCACGGTCAGCCGGCGGATCGCGGAGCTTGAGGCGCACCTGAAAACCCGCCTGCTGCACCGGTCGAGCCGCCATCTCGGCCTCACCGAAGCCGGACGGCTTTACGTCGAGGCGAGCCGGCGAATCCTCGACCAGATCGAGGAAGCCGACCGCGCCGCCATGGGCGTTCACCGCGACCCCAGGGGACGCCTCACCCTCACGGCGCCGATCGTCTTCGGCCGCCTGCATGTGGTCCCTATCGTGGCAGACTTCCTGGAAATCTATTCCGATATCGACGTGAAGCTGGTGCTCGCCGACCGCGTGCTGGACATCCTGGAGGCGGATGTCGATGTGGCCGTGCGCATCGGCGAGCTGGGCGATAGCAGCCTGATCGTCTCCAGCGTCGGTGCGGTGCGCCGGGTGACCTGCGCCAGTCCGGCCTATCTCGCCGCGCATGGCCGGCCGCGGCGGCCGGGGGATCTGCGCGACCATGTCTGCGTCACCTTCGACAGTCTCGCCTCCCCCGAGGCCTGGCGGTTCGCGTCGCCCGATGGCGATGTGCTGGTGCCGGTGCGTTCGCGGCTGACGGTGACGACGGCCGAGGCGGCGCTTGCGGGCGCTGTCGCCGGGCTGGGGATCACGCGGCTGCTGTCCTACCAGGTCACCGACGCGTGGCGGGCGGGCCAGCTCGAACGCGTGCTGGAGAGCTGCGAACTGCCGGCCTGGCCGGTCAGTCTGGTCTATCCCGGCCAGCAATTGCTGCCGCGCAAGCTGCGGGCGTTCCTCGATTTCGCGGCGCCCCGGCTGCGAGATCGGCTGCGCGCGGACGCTGCCTTCCATTCCGCACGATAGGGTGTCGGCGGAGCGAAGGATGGTTGCTGTTTCTGGAAGCCCTGTTTCCAATGCGGCGGGTTTTGTGGCGTGATCCCGACACCATCTAGCCGGGAGGCGGCCGACGGGCACGGCCGGGGCTCGGACGAGGCGTCACGGGCCATTCTTGCGTGGGCCCGGAGGCATGTCATGTCGTATGGTTTTCTCGATATCGCGATCACCCCCAGCGTGCGCGCCGCACAGGCCGAGATGGGCGTCGATCATCTCTGGGAGAATTTCCGGGGCGACCGCACCTCCGACCGCTTCACCGAGAGCGAGGTGATGTTCATCGCGCAGCGCGACAGCTTCTACATGGCGAGCGTTTCCGAGACGGGCTGGCCCTATGTCCAGCACCGGGGCGGGCCGCCCGGCTTTCTGAAGATGATCGATGAGCGCACGCTGGCTTTCGCCGATTACGGCGGCAATCGCCAATATATCAGCACCGGAAATGTCGCGGCGGACGGGCGGACCTGCCTGTTCCTGATGGATTATCCCCGTCGCGCCCGGCTGAAGATCTATGCCCACGCCGATGTGCTGGCGCTCGACGCCGAACCGGCACTGACCGAGCAGGTGAGCCCGCAAGGCTATCGCGCCCGGCCGGAGCGCCTTTTCCGCCTGCGCCTCGACGCGTTCGACTGGAACTGCCCGCAGCACATCACGCCGCGTTTCACGGAACAGGAGATCGGCGACGCCGTGCGGCCGCTGCGCGAGCGCCTTGCCGCGCTCGAAGCCGAGAACGCCGATCTGCGCGCCCGTCTCAAGCTCGGCAACTCCGACGGCGCGGCGTCCTGACCGGCCCGCCGGTCCGCTGGCGCTTTCAGCGCGGCTGCCAGGCATCCAACTGCGGGCGGGTCGGCATGCCCGCCTGCGCCCCGGTCGCGAGGCAGGCCATCGATGCGGCGGCACAGGCCCGCCCCAGCGCCGCGTCGAGTGTGCTGCGCAGGGCAAGTTCGCCGCGCCGGGCAAGTTCGCTGGCGAGCACGCCGACAAAGGTGTCGCCGGCGCCTGTGGTGTCGACGGGGGAAACCGGCACCGCCGGAACGTGGCGGGTCTCTCCGTCCGGCGTGCTGAAGAAGGCGCCCGACGCGCCGGCGGTCACCACGCAGATCGTGTTGCCTTCACGGGCCAGCCGCCGCGCGGCGGCCTTGAAATCGGTCGCCCCGCCGAGAGCCTTGGCGGCCATGAGCGCCTCGATCTCGTTGACGACGAGGATATCGGTCGTGGCGAGAAGGGCGCGCAGTTCGGCCGCGCCGAGATCGGCGGGTGCGGGCGCCAGATTCCAGATCACCCGCCCGCCGGCATTCCTGACCCGGGTCGCCGCCGCGAGGCTCGCCGCCAGCGGGATTTCCATCTGCATCACCGCCAGCGTCTGCGGGCCGAGCAGGGAGGCCGGCACATCGCTGCCCTCCACCGCCGCATTGGCGCCGCTCGCCACCGTGATGGCGTTCTCGCCAGCGGCATCCACGGTGATGAAGGCGCAGCCGGTCGGCGCGGTGCCGGCGACGATGTGATCGGTCCCGACGCCATTGGCGGCGAGGTTGGCGCGGCAGGCCTCGCCGAAGCCATCCTGGCCGACGCGGCCGACCATGGTGACGTCGCTGCCCATGCGCGCCGCCGCCACCGCCTGGTTGGCGCCCTTGCCGCCGAACAGCGTCCGGTATCCTGGCGAGAGCACGGTTTCCCCCGGTCGCGGAATGGCGGTGACGGCGGCGACGAGATCCATGTTGATCGAGCCGAAGACAAGGATCATCGCAATCTCCCCTTCGCCGCCACCGGTGCCATCAGCCTTCCGCGTCCATCTGGTGCAGTTTTTCCACCCGGCGCCGGAAGTCCTCGTCGGTGGAGAATTCGGCGGCGAGATAGGAGGTCACGAGATCCTGCGCCAGCCACGGCCCGATGATCTGCGCGCCGATGCACATGACGTTCACGTCGTCATGCTCGACCGACTGGTGGGCGGAATGGATGTCGTGGCAGACCGCGGCGCGGATGCCCTTCATCTTGTTCGCGGCGATCGAGGCGCCGACGCCGGTGCCGCACACCATGATGCCGCGCTCGGCCTCGCCCGCCGTGACCTTCGCGGCGACCTGGCGGGCGATGTCGGGGAAGTCGACCGGCTTGTCGTCATACGAGCCGACGTCGATCACCTCGTGCCCGAGGCCGCGAATATGGTCGATGACGGCGCCCTTCAGCGACCAGCCGGCATGATCGGATCCAATGACAAGGCGCATGTTGATTTCCTCGCAGTGTGGGACGTCGGCGGCGCCCGTTCGCGGACGCCGCCGGTTGGGGAGGGCGGGACGGCTCAGCTGGCGCCGCGCATGTTCTCGGGCAGGTCGGTGCCGTGATATTTCTTGTAGATCGCGTTCAGCTTGCCGTTCTTGATGTTCTCGCCGATCCACTCATTGAGCCTGGCGACCAGCCGGGGCTCGCCCTTCTTCACGCCCATGGCGAGGTTGAAGGTGGTGATCAGCACCTTGGGGTCGAAGGCGCGCGCCGGGTTCTTGACGCCGATCTGGTTGACGATGGTGGCCGAGGTGGCGATGAAGTCGGCCTGGCCGGTGACCGCGGCGGTCACCATGGTGGCGTCGTCATCATAGCGCGCGACCTCGAACCCGCCGCCATCCTTGGCGCGGTTGGTCAGGGCGGTGTCCTGGGTGGTGCCGCGCGAGACGGCGATAGTCTTGCCCTTCAGCCCGTCCCAGTCTTTGACCTCAATGGTCTTCAGGCCGCCGACCACCGATTCCAGCGCGGCATAGGGCTGGGTGAAGTCGACCACCTTGGCACGCTCGGGCGTGACGGAGAGGGTGGAGATGACCACGTCGGCCTTGTTGGTCTGCAGGTTCGGAATGCGGGTCGCGCCGGTCGTCTGCACCCACTCGATCTGCAGGCCGAGATCCTTGGCGAGCAGCTCGGCGGTGTCCACATCCGAGCCGGTCGGCTTCATGCTCGCATCCATCATGCCGGACGGCGGAATGGCCATGTCGGTGGCGATGCGGATCTTCTTCGCCGCCATGATGTCGTCGAGCAGGTCGGCGCGGGCGACGGTGCCGCCGAGGAAGCAGGCCGCCGCCACGGCAGCCGCGAACATCGTATGCTTGATCATGCGTCTCTCCCTTGTGTCGTTTGTTGTGTCGGCTCAGAGCCCGGTGCCGACGAACTGCGCGAGTTCGGGCGTGGAGGGCGATGAGAGGATGTCGGCCGATCCCGCTTCGTGGACCTTGCCCTTGTGCATGAACACCACCTGGTCGGCGATGCCGCGCGCGAAGCTCATCTCGTGGGTGACCAGCACCATGGTCATGCCGTCCGCCGCCAGCGCCTCGATGACCTTCAGCACCTCGCCGGTGAGTTCCGGGTCGAGCGCCGACGTCACCTCGTCGAACAGCATCACCTTGGGCTGCATGGCCAGCGACCGGGCGATGGCGGCGCGTTGCTGCTGTCCGCCCGAAAGCTGCTCGGGATAGGCGTGCAGCTTCTCCTCCAGCCCCACCTGCGCCAGCACCTTGGCGGCGAGGGCGCGGGCCTCGGCCTTCGGCACGTTCTTCACCGCGTGCGGGGCGAGGGTGATGTTCTCCTCGATGGTGAGGTGCGGGAACAAATTGTAGCTCTGGAAGACGATGCCGACGTCCTGGCGCAAGGCCCGCACATCGAGCCCGGCGTCGTCGACCCGCCGGCCGCACACCTCGATCTCGCCGCCGTCGATGGTCTCGAAGCGGTCGATGCAGCGCAGCGCGGTGCTCTTGCCCGATCCCGAGCGGCCGATCAGCACCATCACCTCGCCACGCGCGACGGTGAAGCTGACGCCGTCGAGCACTTTGAGGGAGCCGAAACTCTTATGAACATTGCGCAGCGCCACAACGGAGGCGGCGGAAGCGGGCGGGGCAGTGTGGGCGTTCATGGGCGGTTTCCCTAGCGTTCCGCGAGCCGTGTCACGCAAGTGCCGGCTTCTTCTGGAGGGTCGTGCGCTCCAGCCGGCGGCTGAGGCGCGAGAGCGGGTAGCAGAGCGAAAAGTAAACGACGGCGATGATCGAGTAGATGATGAAGGGCTCGAACAGCGAGTTGTTGATGATCTGGCCCGAGCGCGTGAGTTCGACGAAGCCGACCACCGAAGCGAGCGAGGTGTTCTTGATGATCTGCACCATGAACCCGACCGTGGGCGGGGTCGCGAGGCGGATCGCCTGCGGCAGGATGACCTTGATCATGCGCTGGCTGCGCGACAAGGCGAGGCCTTCCGCCGCCTCCCATTGCTGTTTCGGCACCGCCTCGATGCAGCCGCGCCAGATTTCGCCAAGATAGGCCGCGACGAAGATCGTCATCGAGGCGCCGGCGGCAAGCAGGGGCGAGATGTTGAGGCCGATCGCCGCCAGCCCGAAGAACGACAGGAACATGATCACCAGCAGCGGCGTGCCCTGGATGAGCTGCACATAGGCGGCGGCGAGCAGGCGTACCGCGCGGCTCGGCGATACCCGGCCCAGCGCGACGAGGAAGCCGAGCGTGCCGCCGCCGATCAGCGCGATGGCGGAAAGCCCGATGGTCCACAGCGCGCCATGGCCGAGGAAGAGAAGATGGTTGATGTTCAGAGCGCCGCCCATGGTCATCTCCTCACAGCGGGGTGCCGAGACGGCGGCGGCGCGGGAACAGCGCCAGCCCCAGCAGCCAGAAGCCGAACCGCATGATGAAGGACAGCGCCACGTAGATCAGCGCCACCACGATGTAGGTCTCGAAGGAGCGGTAGGTTTCCGACTGGATGTAGTTGGCGACCGCCGTCAGTTCCTCGGCCGAGATCTGCGAGGTGACCGAGGAGGCGAGCATCAGCAGGACGAACTGACTGGTGAGGGCGGGATAGACCCGCTCGATGCCCGGCCAGATGATGACGTGCCAGTAGATCTGCGCCTTGGACAGGCCGAGCCCTTCCGCCGCCTCGATCTGGCCCTTGTGGATGGAATCGAAGCCCGCCCGCATGATCTCCGTCGTATAGGCGCCGACATTGATGGTCAGCGCCACGGCGGCCACGGTGAAGGCGGAGAATTTCAGCCCCAGGCTGGAGAGGCCGAAATAGACGAGGAAGATCTGCACCAGCAACGGCGTGTTGCGGATGGCCTCGACATAGGCGCCGCACAGCCGCTCTACCAGCGCATTGCCGCTGCGCCGGCCGATGGCGCCGAACACGCCGATGGCCGCGCCGCAGAGCACGGCGATGAAGGCAAGCTGCAGCGTCAGCGTGGCGCCGTCGAGCAGGGCACGCCAGCGCTCGAACACGACCGAGAAATCAAGAACGAGACCCATGGGGGAGGCTCCACCCAACTGTCCAGAAGGCGTAGGAAAAGGCCGCCGGCGGCTCAGCCATTGCCGGGGTGGCGCGGCTGGTTGGCCATGCGGTCATAGACGCGGAACAGCGCCTGGTTGCCGTTGGCGCCCTCGCCATGGGCCCGCGCCTCGACATATTGGCTGGTCACAAGCGCGGTTGCCGGAAGCGGCACGGAGAGCGCGAGCGCCTGTTCCTGCACCAGCCGCAAATCCTTCAGCATCAGGTCGATGCGGAAGCCCGCCGCGTCGTCGCCGGCGATCATCGAAGGGCCGAGCCGGTCCAGCATCCAGGACGCCGCCGAGCCGCCGAGCAGCACCTGCCGGAGCTGGTCGAGATCGACACCGAAGGCCCGGCCGAGCGCCAGCGCCTCGCAGATCGCCTGGATGTTGATGCCGCAGATGAGCTGGTTGCACAGCTTCACCGCCTGGCCCGAACCCGGGCCGCCGACATGGTTGATGGTCGTGCCCATTGCCTCGAAGAAGGGGAGGGCGCGGGCGAAGGCCTCGGCGTCGCCGCCGACCATGATGGACAGCGCCGCGTTCTTGGCGCCCACCGGGCCACCGGAAACCGGGGCGTCCAGCATGTCGATGCCCACGGCCTTCAGTTCCGCCGCCATGCGCTGGACTGCCACCGGCGAGATCGTGCTCATGTCGACGACGAGGCGCCCGCGCGGCGGATCGGCCAGCAGCCCGCCGGCGCCGAGAACGACCTCCTCGACCTGCGGCGTGTCGGGCAGCATGGTGATGGCGATGTCAGCATTGCGGGCAGCGTCCGCCGGACTGCTGGCCGCTTCGGCGCCGCGTGCGACGAGTTCGTCGATGGCGGTCGATGCGATGTCGAACACGCGCACGGCAAAGCCGGCCTCGAGAAGATTGCGTGCCATTTCGCGGCCCATCGTGCCGAGGCCGATGAAGCCGACGCTTCCTTGTTGTTCCCGTCCCATAGAGTCCTGCCTTTTTTGTTGTGGCGCGGATCAGTCGAGCTTGGCGGCCCGCTGCCCTCCCTCGATGGCGAGCTTCCGGCGGAATTCGTCGCCGATGGCGAAGTGCTCGCGCAGTGAGCGGTCGGCGATTTCGGGGTCGCCGGCCACGATGGCGTCGAAGACGCGCTTGTGGTCCTCGATGAGGTAGGTGCGCATGTCGAAGACGCGCACGAGATGCCGGCGGTCGACATGCGAGCGCATCAGAACCGCCGACATGGAATCGTAGAGCACTCGGAGCGTCTCCGAGCCGCTGGCCTGGACGATGGCGTGATGGAAGTCGAAGTCGGCGCGGCCGCCGGCATCGGCATCGTCGATCGTCGCCTCGATGCGGCGCAGTGCCGCCTGCAGGCGTTCGAGATCGCTCACATTCGCCCGCTCGGCCGCCAGCCGGATCGACTGGCACTCGATGGCCACGCGCGCCTGCACGATGTCGTCCATCAGGTCGGCGCGGTGGGCGAGGGCGAAGGTGAAGAAGTCGTTCAGCACCGAGATGTCCGGGCGGCGGACGATGGTGCCGACGCGGTCGCGGATTTCGACGATGCCTAGCACGGTGAGCGCGCGCAGCGCCTCGCGCAGAATGGGGCGGCTGACGCCGAGCTGCGCAGCGAGTTCGCGTTCCGGGATCAGCCGGTCGCCGGGCTTGAGGGCGCCGGCGAGCAGCCTTTCGCGGAGGAACGCGAACACCTTCTCGAAGCCCTTGCCGCCCTGCTCGTCGATGCGCGTGATTTCAAACGTCTCGTTCATCGCCGGGGTCTTGCACCGCTCTAGTCTTGCCGTGGTAAGACCACTGTGCATACCAAAGCAGGCGTCGTCAAGCCACCCATGGCGCAGGGGCGCATCGTGGCCGGTGCGGCTGCAGGGATGCAGCCGGCGAGTGGCCTTCCGGCGGCTTTCTGCAGCAGGGTTTTGCAGCGGCAGGTGCAGCCGCGCGCGCAGGTTTGAGGCCGTGCCGCCGGCGCGATTTCCGGTGGCGGATAGAGGCGGGAAGCCGCCGGACGCGGGCGGCGGGACGGCTACAGCGCAGGCGGCCATAAGTCATGGGCGACGGTGGGAAAACTCAGTTTCTACCGCGGAAGGTCGAACCAATGGCCGCTCTTGGTATTATCCCTATCGGAGTAGGCCAGCGCCCAGCAATTTTTCTGGCTCTTCATCGTTCCAACGGCCCAAGGGAGACAGAGAACCAGCATGTGTGGGATTGCCGGTGAGATAAGATTCGATGGCACATTCGCCGACGCGCGCGTCATCTCGTCCATGATGGATATACTTGCGCCACGCGGCCCGGATGGAGCCGGGCTCGAGGCGCGGGGACCTGTCGCCTTCGGGCACCGGCGGCTGCGCATCATCGACCTTTCCGACAAGGCGGCGCAGCCCATGGTCGACCCCGAGCTGGGACTGACCCTCACTTTCAATGGCTGCATCTACAATTACCCCGAGCTGCGCGCGGCGCTGGAAGCCAAGGGCTACCGCTTCTTCTCCGAGGGCGACACCGAGGTGATCCTCAAGGCCTACCACGCCTGGGGCGAGGCCTGCGTCGAGCGCTTCCACGGCATGTTCGCCTTCGCCATTGCCGAGCGCGATAGCGGCGCGGTGGTCCTGGCTCGCGACCGCTTCGGCATCAAGCCGCTCTATTATGCCGAGGGCGACAAGCGCCTGCGCTTCGCCTCCAGCCTGCCGGCGCTGCTGGCGGCGGGGGACATCGACACCACGATCGACCGCGACGCCCTGCACAACTATATGAGCTTCCACGCCGTGGTGCCGCCGCCGCGCACCATTCTCAGGGGCGTGCGCAAGCTGCCGCCGGCGACCATGCGCCGCTACGCCCCGGATGGCAGCTTCACCGAGCGCACCTATTGGCAGGCGCCCTATCAGCGCCGGGCGGAAGACGCCGCCCTCACCGCGCAGGATTGGCGTGACCGGGTGCTCGACGCGCTGCGCACCGCCGTGCGCCGGCGCATGGTGGCGGACGTGCCGGTGGGCGTGCTGCTCTCGGGCGGGGTGGATTCCTCCATCATCGTCGGGCTGCTGGCGCAGGAGGGCCAACGCGATCTCGCCACCTATTCCATCGGCTTCGAGGAGGCCAATGGCGAGAAGGGCGACGAGTTCGTCTATTCCGATCTCATCGCCAGGCATTTCGGCACCAACCACCACAAGATTTTCGTGCCGTCCTCCGACCTCATGGGCGCGCTGCCGGACACCATCCACGCCATGTCCGAGCCGATGGTGTCCTATGACAATATCGGCTTCTACCTGCTTTCCCGCGAGGTCTCGAAGTCGATCAAGGTGGTGCAGTCGGGGCAGGGCGCCGACGAGGTGTTCGCCGGCTATCACTGGTATCCCCCGCTGGCCGAGAGCACCGATGTGGTGGGTGATTACGCGCGCGGCTTCTTCGACCGCGACCACGCCACGCTTGCCCGCCAGCTCGGCCCGCAATGGCTTGCCCACACCGATGCGAGCCGCGACCTCGTCGCCGCGCATCTGATGGCGGACGGCGCCGCGACACCGGTGGACCGCGCGCTTCGGCTGGATTCGCAGGTGATGCTGGTGGACGACCCGGTGAAGCGGGTCGACAACATGACCATGGCCTGGGGACTGGAGGCGCGCGTGCCCTTCCTCGACCATGAGCTGGTGGAACTCGCCGCCACCATCCCGCCCGCTTTCAAGCTGGCTCATGGCGGCAAGGGCGTGCTGAAGGACGCCGCCCGGCTGGTGGTGCCGCATGAGGTGATCGACCGTCCCAAGGGCTATTTCCCAGTGCCGCAGCTCAAATACATCTCCGGCCCCTATCTCGACATGGTGCGGGACGTGCTCGGCTCGCAGGCCGCGCGTGAGCGCGGGCTGTTCCGGCAGGATTATCTCGACACGCTGTTCGCTGACCCCGTCTCCCACATCACCCCGCTGCGCGGGTCGGAGCTGTGGCAGGTGGCGCTGCTGGAAATGTGGCTCCAGTCGCACGGCGTCTGAGCGGGAGGAAAGCAACGTGACATCCAATTGCGCCCTCGATGTCGGCTGGGGACGGCTGATCTTCGGCCAGACCTTCGACAACCTTGCCGATCTGGTCGACACCCTGCGCGAGGAGCGGCCGGACCGGCGCGACATCGCGGTCTATGTCGAGGAGCCGCATGTGCTGCTCTCGCACGCGCCGCAGGAGGTTTTTCTCGACCCCTCCCACACCTTCCGGCTCGACCTTGCCACCTACCAGCCTTCCGAGCGGCCACTGGCCGGCTTTCGTGTGCGCGCGCTGGAGACGGGCGCGGATGCGGACGCCATCAACCGCATCTATGCCTCGCGCGGCATGGTGACGGTGCCGCTGGAGTTCTTCCAGTCGCCGCGCGCCCCCGACCCGCTGACCTATCTCGTGGCGGAGGACGAGACCACCGGTCGCGTCATCGGCACGGTAACGGGCGTCGATCATGGCCTCGCCATTGAGGATCCCGAGCGTGGGTCCTCGCTCTGGTGCCTGGCGGTGGACCCGCAGGCCCGCCAGCCCGGCATTGGCGAGGCGCTGGTGCGCAGCCTCGCCGAGCGCTTCGCCGAAAAGGGCGCGGCCTTTCTCGACCTGTCGGTGATGCACGACAACGTGCAGGCCATCGCGCTTTACGAAAAGCTCGGCTTCGAGCGGGTCACCTATTTCACGGTGAAGCGCAAGAATCCGATCAACGAGAAGCTGTTCGCCGGCCCCGAGCAGAACGAGGGCTTCAACCCCTACGCCCAGATCATCGTCAACGAGGCGCGCCGGCGGGGCATATTGGTCGAGCCGATCGATCCCGTGGGCGGGTTCTTCCGGCTGAGCTTCGGGGCGCGCTCGGTGCGCTGCCGCGAGAGCCTGTCGGAACTGACCTCGGCGGTGGCGATGTCGATCTGCGACGACAAGAGCATCACCCGCCGCACCGTCGCCGAGGCCGGGGTGAGGGTGCCGGCCCAACTCACCACGAGCGCGCCGATGGAGGAGATTGCCGCCTTTCTCAAGCGGCACGGGCGGCTGGTGGTGAAGCCGGCGCGCGGCGAGCAGGGGCAGGGCGTCAGCGTCGGGGTGTCGTCGCTCGACGAACTCGACGCCGCCATTGTCGAGGCGCGCAAATTCGCCAGCGAGGTGCTGGTGGAGGAATGCGTCGAGGGCGAGGACGTGCGCCTGGTGGTCATCAACTTCAAGCTGGTGGCCGCCGCCATCCGCCGCCCCGCCACGGTGGTCGGCGACGGGCGCAGCACCGTGCTCGAACTCATCGAGGCGCAGAGCCGCCGTCGTGCCGCTGCTACTGGAGGCGAATCGCGCATTCCCAACGACGCCGAGACTGAGCGCACCGTGCGCGACGCCGGGATGGCGATGGATTCCGTGCTGCCCGCCGGCCGGGAGCTGAAGGTGCGCCGCACCGCCAATCTCCACACCGGCGGCACCATTCACGACATAACCGACATGGTGCATCCTCTGCTGGTGGAAGCCGGCATCAAGGTGGCGCGGGCCATCGACATCCCGGTCGTCGGGGTCGATCTCATGGTGAAGACGCCGGCCGGACCGGACTATGCGTTCATCGAGGCCAATGAGCGCCCGGGCCTGGCCAATCACGAGCCGCAGCCCACCGCCGAGCGCTTCATCGACCTGCTGTTCCCGCTCGCCATTCCCGCCGGGCTTCGCCAGGTAATGGATGCGCCGCAGGGGAGGGCGGAGGCATGAGCCGGCTGGCCATCGATGCCGACTACCTCGCCAAGGTGCTGCGCAAGCTGCTCGCCATCCCCAGCCCCACCGGCTACACCGACACCATCGTCCGCTTCGTCGCCAAGGAGCTCGCCAGCTTCGACCTGAATGTGGAGATGACGCGGCGCGGCGCCATCCGTGCCGTCCGTCCCGGCGATACCCATCTGGGGGCACGGGCGCTGGTCGCCCATGTCGATACGCTGGGCGCCCAGGTGAAGATGCTGAAGGACAATGGCCGCCTGTCGCTGGTGCCGATTGGCACCTGGTCGGCGCGCTTTGCCGAGGGTGCCCGCGGCACCGTCTTCACCGAGAAGGGTGGCTATAGCGGCACTATCCTGCCGCTAAAGGCCTCCGGCCACACTTTCAACGAGGAGGTGGACCGGCACCCGATCGGCTGGGACCATGTGGAGATGCGGGTCGATGCCCGGGCGCGCAACGCCGCCGATCTCCACCATCTCGGCTTCGAGGTCGGCGACATCATCGCCATCGACCCGCAGCCGGAATTTCTCGACAACGGCTTCATCGTCTCCCGGCACCTCGACGACAAGGCCGGCGTGGCGGTGATGCTGGCGGCGATCCGGGCCCTGCACGAGGCCAAGGCCGAGACGCCGGTGGATATTCACTGGCTGTTCTCGATCGCCGAGGAAGTGGGCGTCGGCGCCTCCGCCGTGCTCACCGCCGATGTCGCCTCGCTCGTCGTCATCGACAACGGCACCACGGCGCCGGGGCAGAATTCCGACGAGTTCGGCGTCACCCTGTCGATGGCCGACCAGAGCGGCCCGTTCGACTATCACCTCACCCGCAAGCTGGCCGAGCTCTGCCGCACCAACGACATACGCTGCCAGAAGGACGTGTTCCGTTTCTACCGCTCGGATTCGGCCAGCGCGGTGGTCGCCGGCGCGGATGTCCGCACGGCGCTGATCACGTTCGGCGTCGATGCCTCGCATGGCTATGAACGCATTCACATGCACGCGCTGCGCTCGCTGGCGGAACTGGTGACGGCCTATGTCGTCAGCCCGGTCGAGATCACCCGCGACTTCCAGCAGACCGCCGACCTCAAGGGCTTCACCCGCCAGCCGACGCGCGAGGCCGTGCAGGCACTGTCGCCGGAGACGGAAAGCGACGATCTGGCGGAGTAGCGGCCTGCGCAGCCTGATTCCCCGGGCCGCTCCCGCCCTGAGCGACCCGGGGCCTTCGTCGAGACGCGCCGTCGCCGCTATTGCTGCGGCTTGGACTTCTCACGAAGTGCCGGCGGGACCCGCATCCCGCCGGAATGGTCAGAAGCTGAACTTCATCGTCGCGTTGAAGCCGTTCTGGGTGACGCCGTCGCCGAACTGGCCGCTATAGGCGACACCCAGCGTGGTTCCGATGCCGATGAGCACGTCGAGCCCTGCCTCCACGACGGCAGCATCCTCGGCGATGGCGATGCCTGCTGTGTCGAAGGATGCCGAGCCAAGGAAAGCCTGCGTGGCCACCGGCGTGATGTCGCCAAAGGCATGCCGCCAGGCCACGGCGCCGCGCAGTGTCGTCTGGAACGTGCCGACAAGCACGTCCTTCTCCAGGCGCAGGCCGAGCGTTGTGAAGGTCGTGTCCATGCCGGACCCGTCGCTGGAAAGGGCCGAGGCGCCCCCTCGCTCGTCATGGCTGTCGGTGTCGAGGCTGACATAAGCGAGGTTGGCGAAGGGCTCGAAGGCGGCGAAGGCGGTGTCCAGCCGGTAGCCGAGTTCGCCGAAGGCCTGAAACAGGCCGGCATTGTAGTCGGCGCTGAGACTGTCGGCGAAGCCGGAGAACGTCACCGAACGGGAGGTCGACACGTCCTGCCACGTATAGGCAAGACCGGTCCGCACGGCGAGGGCGCCCCACTGGTTGCCGCCATAGACGCCGATATGCCAGTTGTCGCTGTCGCCGGACGAGGCGCGCCCATCCACATCGAAAGAGGTGGCGCTATAACCGCCGGCGAGGCCAAGCCGCCAGCCGGCCTCGAGCGACGTGTCGGCACCGATCAGGAAGCCGCCTGTCGAGCCGGAGAGGCCGGCGGCGTTGGCGGTGCCGTCGAATTCGCTCCACGAGCCGAAGCCGGTGGCCCACAGCGCCACGCCCGGTGCGTTGGCCGGGGCGGGAGATGCCTTGTAGGCCAGACCCTGCTCGATCGCCTTGCCGGCCTCGCTCGTCCCGGGCGCCGGGGCATAGCTCATGACAGGCGCGGTGGAGGCGCCGACGGCCCCTTGCGCAGCGCGCAGCCGGTCGACAAGCGCGTTGCGCACGAGACCGCTCTGCTCGACGAAAAGGCTCTGCGCCGAGGCGTGCACCTCGCCCGAGAGCAGGTCGAACGCGCCGCGCGCCTGTGCGTCGGTCTGCACGAACAGCAGCGCGTTGCGCAGCGAACTCGTCGGTCCCTTCGCCGGCAATGTGTCGAGCGCGGCGGCGGTGGAAAGCTGGTTGCGCGTTGCCGCGGCCGCCGTGAAGCTCCGCGCCTGGTCGAAGCGGACATAGATGTCGTTGCCGGTATTGGTGGAGGTGAGGCCGACAAAGGCCGAGACCTCGACTTCTCCGAATACATTGCCGAAATTGCCGTCCACGCCGCCGGCGGCGGTCAGCACATGATAGTCGGTGCCGAAGGCAATGCCATCCATGCCCCGCATGCGGATGCCGGCGCCGCTGTCGATGGTCGCCGTGCCGTCCACCTCGATGAGGTCGGCGCTGCCGGCAAGGTTGACGTCGATGATGTAGGTCGCCCCCTTCTCGAACGACACGTCGCCGCTGAAGCGGGCAATGTCGCCGGCGCCCCCATCGGCCAGGCTGAAGATGCCGCGGTTCGTGAAGGTCTCCAGATTGTCGAACGTCGTCGTCTCGGCCGTGTCGGCAAAGGCGGCGGCGTAGATCGTGCCCTTCTCCCCATTGGTGAGGAGGTCCTGTCCCGCGCCGAAATCATTTGCGCCGGTCACCGTCCAGACCTGCGCGTTTTCCATCGTGTCGGCGGCGTCGGTGAGTTCGACGCGCCCAATCAGGATGCCGTCATTGGTCAGGACGATGCGCCCGCCGGTCGCCTGGATCGCCACGTCGGCCGAGGCGGCGGCGATCTGCTCGCGGGTGATCTCGCCATCCAGCACATCGAGCGGCTGGCTGATGATAACGCCGCCAGCTTCGTTGAGCAGGGTCGCGCCGCCAGTGCCGTCCTGTCCCGAGTAGACGTCGCTGGCGATGATGACGGTGCCGGCAATGAAGCCGAACTGCTCGAACTCGTCGGGGTCCGTTCCCGAGCCGTTGATGATCGAGACGCTGGCGCCGTCCGCATAGATGGCGGCGGAGGCACCGCGGATGAGGCCGCCGGTGTTCTCGATAAGCGTGTCGCCGCCAACGATATAGGCCAGCACGCCATAGCTGCCGGTGCTGGTGATCTGGCCGCCGACGCCGTTGCGCACCGTCGCGTCGCCAACCACCTCGACCAGCGAGACGCCTTCGTCGCCGCCGCCGGTGATCTTGCCGCTGCCATTGCTCACGCTGGCATCGCCTCCGACGTCCCAGATGTCGACGCCATAATCGGAACCGGACATCGTCCCGCTGCCGTTCAGCACCGTGACGTCTCCGCCCGTCCCCCAGGCGCCGAAGGCGGTGGGGCCGGTGATCGAGGAGGCATCGTTCGACACCCACACATCGCCACTGACGTCATAGGCAAAGACGCCGGTGCCGTCGCGGGCCGTTCCGACGATCGTGCTGCCGTTCTCGTTGATGACGGTGAGGCTGTCGGCATGCCAGACATTGATGCCTGCCGCGTTGCCGGTGATGGCGGCGTCGGGCCCGCCGGAATTGGTGATCTTGACCGATCCGACGTCGTTGAAGACAACGCCGGAGAAGCCCTTCCCCGTTCCGCTGATCGAGCCCTCGACCGTTATCTCGATCTCGTCGGCGACCAGTTCGAGGCCGTTATAGCGCGTCTCGATGTTGCCGATGGTGCCGGTGATCTTGCCGTCGGTGGTCTTCAGATAGACGCCGTCGCCATATGCATTGGTGATCGTCCCTGCCGTCTGGTCGATGGCGATGTCGCCGCCGCTGGAGAGGGTGATGTCGATGCCGTCGGCGACGTCGGCCGAGATGTTCACTGTGCGGTCCGTGCGCCCGCTGGTGACGGTCTCGTCATAGCCATTAGGCGAGGGCGTGGCGCAGGTGACGACGGTGCCGTCGCGCACGCAGTCCGCCTGGACCTGCGTTGTCAGGCCGAGCACGGCGACGACGACGCCGCCGACCATCGCCCGGCGCACCGGCGGGCTCTCTGCATTCCACATTTCCGGCGGGTCCCGAGAAAGCCATTGTTCCTGGCCGCAGGGTAGCGGAGCTGAATCGGGAAAGATTACCGAAGGTTACGGCCCGCGTGCCGTTCGCGTCAGAATGTCAGGATAACCGGCTCGCAGAGCTGGTAGCCCCAGTTGCGGATGGCGCGGATCGGCCGCGAGGTTGCTCCGCTCTGCCGCAGCTTGGCGGAGAGGCGGGAGATCGTGACATTCAGCGCGTTGCGGTTCGGTGCACGGTCCGCCTGTTCCAGCACCTCGATGATCTGCCAGGTCTCCAGCCGATGATCCTGCGCGCGCGCGAAAGCCGCGAGAAGCGCCGCCTCGGGCGCTGAAAGCGGCGTCGTGCCTTCCGGTCCGCCGAGCCTCAGCCGTCCCGTGTCAATGGTCAGGCCGGCCGGTCCCGCCGGCATGGGCCGCAGCCGGCGCGACAGGGCGAGAATGGCTGCAGCCAGCTCCTCCAGCGAGACCGGCTTCGGCAGGTAGATATCCGCCCCGCTCTCATAGCCGATCCGCTTGTCGTCGGTGCGGGTGCGGGCGGTCATCATGATGATGCCGATGTCGGGATCGGTCGCGCGCAGCCGGCGGGTAAGGCTTATCCCATCTTCCCCCGGCAGGTTGAGGTCGACCACCACGAGGTCGATCCGCAGTGCCCGGCCGTGCTCGGCAAGGGCTTCGGCGCAATCGAAGCCGACGACATGGTGCCCCTCTCCGCTCAGCGCGGTGAGGATCGCGGCACGCAGATCGTCATTGTCCTCGACGACGGCTATGCTGAGCATGGCAACCACAGGCTGAAGCGCGCTCTTCCCTCGATGAAACCGTAAGACACCGAACCGCCGAGCAGATCGGCGATTCCGTGCACGATGTAAAGCCCAAGGCCCGAGCCGCTCTTTGTGCGTGCGTGCGGGCTACGGTAGTATTTCTCAAACAGCTGGTCAGGGTCGGGTACACCGGTACGACCGCAGAAATTCTCCACGGCAAGACCGATGCCCGCGCTCGCACCCGGCCCTAGCGCGGAGAGCGTGGTGACATCGATCGTCGAGCCCTCAGGCGAGTACTTGAGCGCGTTCTCGATGAGGTTGTGGAGCACCACGGCGATGAGCTGCGCGTCCGACCTCATTGTGGGCAACGCCCCGCCATGCACTCTCACGCGGCCAGGTTCGGTGCTGGCCGCCACGGCCGCCTGCAGCAGCGCCGCGATGTCGACCGGCTCGCGGGCAACGTCCAGCCGGTGTTGATCCATGCGGTCGGCCAGTCCGCAGCGGTCGATGATGCCTGCCATGTTGCCGAAGGCGCTCTCGATCAGCCGGCGCGGCTCGCCGTCGACCTTGGCCGCGCCGACCGCCAGGCGGATGACCGACAAGGGCGTGCGCAGCTCATGTGTCAGCATCGCCATGAACCGGTTCTGCATGTCGAACTGCTTGCGCTGCAGTTCGAGCTGGCGGCGCGTCAGGTCGAGATTCATCTGCGCCTCGATTCCGCTCCGCCGCGCGGCGCGAGAGCGCAGGGCGAGAAGGATGAACATCGGCAGATCGGCCAGAAGGCCATGAATGATGGTGGCGTCGAGGTTCCAGGTGGTGGCGGGGAGCAGGCCGAGCAGCGGCAGCATGGTGAGGAAGAGCGTCACCGCCTGGACCGAGTACACGATCCAGAGGGTGCGCCGTCCCGGCGGCGCCTCCTTGCGCGTGCTGAAGGCCAGCACGGGAAGCAGGGGGGCGATGAGCATCACCACCAGCGCGTTGAGCGCCAAGGCCCGCAGGGTCGCACCGGCCGCGAGCATGGCGAGCGCGATAACGGTGATGCCGAGAAGCGCATCCAGCATCCAGCGGGCGAGCGGATGCAGGTCGAACTGCCGGAGCAGCAACCGGTTGGTCAGGATCGAAAACAGTGATGTCCCGATGATCACCCCGCTGGTCAGCTTGTCGACAAAGCCCGGGGAGGCGTTCGGGAACATGAGCGCGCCATAGCCCATGATCAGGAAATTGTAGCTGATGAAAAACAGCTGGTTGACCGCGAAGCAGCCGACGACCAGGTCGCGGCGCGCGGCAAAGTCCGTGGCGGTCCATAGCAGAATGCAGATCAGCAGGCCGAGAATGAAAATGTGCCGCACGTAAATCTGCAGATCGGCCAGCGCGGCGGCTTGCGGCGCCAGCAGCTCGGCGTGCAGCAGCGATGTGCTCGTGGTCGAAAGCCGCAGATAATAGGTGGTTTCCGGCCCGCTGGGACGAACGGCGAAGCCAAGCGTGACGGAGGCGAGGTCGCGCTGCAGGAAGGGCGTGCGGTCGCCGGTGACGTCCCTTTTCCACCCGCCCGGCGCGCCGGCATCCGGCTCGTAGAGCTCGATGCGGTCGAGATAGGTCGGGCGGATGCGCAGCACCATCGGCTCGCCACTGGCGGGGCCGGTGGTAAGCTTCAACCAGTGAACGGACGGCGTGTAGCCGCGCGTCAGCATGGGCCCGTTGGCGGTGAAGGGCCGCCCGGCCACCTCGTCGATGGTGAGCGTGCCGTCGGGATCCTCCAGTACGGAATAGCTCAGCACGCGATTCGGGGAGGCTCCATCCGTCCCCCATGCGAGGGCGTTGCCGAAGAACAGCAGGCAGAGGGCGATGAGGCCGGCGAGGGCGGCAAGGCCGCACCTCATGCCGGCGGCCCGAGGTGCGCCTGCGCGGGCCGGCATGCGACACGCCGCGCGATCGCGCCCACGCTTAGGCATTCCCTGCAGGCGCGATAGACTGCCGCCAAAGCACCGCTCCACTCCCGAACGGCCTCTTGCCGCTCCCGCGTCACCGACGCGTTTGTGCGCGAGAAGAGGCGATCTGAAAAGACCATTTGCCGATAGCGGCGCGCCTCACCGGCAAATGGGCGCGTCGATAGCCGGCATGGTGCGGGCGGCTAGCGCGGCAGGGCGCGGATTTCGGCGAGCAGCCGGGCCGGGATCAGCACCCCGTCGCGGCTGCGGGTCCGGGCGGCGTAGCGGCGCTCCGAGGCAAGTCGGACGCCGGGCTGCGCCTTGGCGCGCGCGAAGAGTTCCTCCGCATCGGCAAGGCGCTGATCCAGCGTCTCGGCGCCGAATACCGCCGGATCCATGGCGATGAACAGTTCGCCGCCCAGCGGCGGGCCGGAATCGCCATTTTCCATCGCCTTCGCCTGCCGGCTGGTGACGTCGCCAATCAACGGCCCGGCGATCAGTTCCACCATCATCGAGAGGGCCGATCCCTTGTGGCCGCCAAAGGGCAGCAGCGCACCGGCCAGCGCGACGGCGGGGTCGGTGGTCGGGGTGCCGTCCGGGCCGATCGCCCATCCCGGCGGCAGAGCCTCGCCGGCTCGACGCTTCAGTTCCACCTCGCCGCGCGCGGCGGCACTGGTGGCAAAATCGAAGACGAAGGGGCGACCTGCCGGCCCCGGCCAGCCGAAGGCGATCGGGTTGGTACCGAACAGGGGCGCGTTGCCGCCCGCCGGGGCGACGCAGCATTGGCCGACGGTGAAGCACCAGGCGGCGAGTCCTGCCTCGATAGCCGGCTCGATATCCGCCCACAGCGCCGAGAAATGGTAACATTCGTGAATGGCGAGCGCCGCGATGCCGTAGGTCTTCGCCGCCTCGATCAGCGCCGGCACGCCGGTCTCGATCGCCAACGGTGCGAAGCCGCGCCCCGCGTCGACGCGGAGCACGACAGGTGTCGAGCGGGTGAGGACGGGCAGGGCATCGCGCTCGGCCTTGCCGCTGCGCACGCTGTCGACATAGCCCAGCAGCCTGTAAAGCCCGTGCGAATGACAGTCATCCGCCTGGGCACGGATGATGGAACGGGCGATGGCGAAGGCGTGGGGCGCCCCCAGTCCGGCGGCAAGCAGCGTGTCGCGGGTGAGGTCATGCACCTCGTCGAGGCTGAGGCGGACGCTGTCGGGCTCGGTTGCAGGATTCACGTCATCGCCTCACGCTGGCTGCGCTCCAGCTCGCGCAGCAGGTCCTGCTGCACGGTCAGGATGTGTGTGTCGAGAAAATCGCAGGCCGCCATGACATCGCCCGCGCGGCTCAGTTCAGCGAGCGTGGCGTGCTCGTTCACGGCGCGCTGCATCCCCACAAGGCCCATGCCGGCGACGTCGCTCAGATGCACGCGCGTGTAGCGGTCGCTGGCCTGCAGCAGGCTCTGCACGATGGTGAGCGAGCGCGGCAGGTCGGCGCGTGCATACAAGGCCATGTGAAAATCGGCGTTGATCTGGCCCCACCGGCCGAGATCGTTCGCCGCCGTCGCGGTGACCATTTCGTCGTGCTGCGCGTCGAGACGGGCGAAATCCTCGGCATCGAGAAAGGGGATGGAGCGGGCGAGAAGCCGCGGCTCCAGCAGCCGGCGCAGCTCGAACACGTCGCGGATTTCCGCGGTGGAGAGTTCGGCCACCACCGCGCCCTTCTGCGGCACGAAGCGGACCAATCCTTCGGCGTCGAGCTGGAACAGCGCCTCGCGAATGGGGATGCGGCTCACCTGGAAGGCCTCGGCCAGCGCGTCCTGCCGCAATTGGGCGCCCGCCGGGTAGGTCCCGTCGAGAATGGACTTCCGCAACTGGTCGAGGACCGCAGCGGAAAGGGTGCGGTGCTTGAGAAGGGGGTTCATTCGACGCCCGGCCCCGAATAATCACGTAAGGCATATTGACGGATATAATTTATAAAATCTACGATCTAGAAAAACAGGGGAACAGGTACTCATGTCGCAGACCAACGGCGTCGCTGCCGGTGGCAGGCCGTTGCGTGCCGTCACTGCGCTCTCCGAGGGGCTCCTGGTTGGGGAGCGCTTCGCCATCGGCACCCTCATGGCCCTGCTCACGGGGCTGATCCTTCTCAACGTCGTCACCCGCTACGGCCGCGTCCCGCTCTACTGGATCGACGAATCCGCCATCTTCACCACGGTGTGGCTCACCTTTATCGGCGCTTCCGCCATGTCGCGGCTGCGGCTCGATTTCTCGATGACGCTGATGACGGAGCGTCTCTCGCCGGCAGGTGCGCGGGCGATGCGGGTGGTGTCCACGCTGAGCATTCTCGCCTTCGGGCTGGTGCTGGGCGGCATGTGCTGGCTGTGGATGGACCCGGTGGGCATCGCCGCAGCCGGCTTCGATGCGCGCGAGTTCGGCGGGGCGACCTTCAACTTCCTCTATACCGAGCGCACCCAGACGCTGAACTGGCCGAGCTGGGTGGTCTATCTGGTGATCCCGCTCTTCGCCTTTACCCTTATCATCCACAGCGTGGCCAACCTCATCGAGGATCTCGGCCTCGCCGCCCCGCCGGACCGCAGCGCCATCGGCATCCACAATGCCGAGGAGGTCGCCTGATGCTTACCGGCGCCGCCTTCCTCGCCTTGCTGCTGGTCGGCGTGCCGATCGGCATCGCCATCTGCCTCGCCGGCGTGGTCTTCATCCAGGCGTCCGGCAATCCGGTGCTCTATCAGAGCTTCCCGATGCAGATGTTCGGGTCGGTCGACAATTACGGGCTGATCGCCATCCCGCTGTTCATTCTCATCGGCGAGATCATGAATGGCGGCGGTATCACCCGCCAGATCATCACCATGACCATGGCCTTTGTCGGCTCGCTGCGCGGCGGCCTTGCCTATGTGAACATGCTGGCGAACATGTTCGTCTCGTCCATTCTCGGCTCGGCGACCGCGCAGGTCGCCATCATGGCGCAGATCATGGTGCCGGAGATGGAGGCGAAGGGCTACGACAAGACCTTCGCCGCCGGCCTCACCGCCTATGCCGGCATGCTGGGGCCGATCATCCCCCCCTCGATCATGTTCGTCATGTATTCGGTGCTGGCGCAGGTGCCGGTCAGTTCCATGCTGATCGCCGGGCTCATCCCCGGCGTGCTGCTCACGGCGCTGTTCTGCGTCGTCATCGCCATCATGGGCTATTTCTACAATTACCCGCGCGGCGAGAGCTACACCATGCGCGAGCGCGTCGCCACCGTGGTGGCCTGCGCCCCGACCCTGCTGATCCCCATCGTCATCGTCGGCTCCATCCTCACCGGCCTCGCCAACCCGACCGAATCCGCCGCCGTCGGCGCTCTGGCCTCGGTGCTGGTCGGCCGCTTCTGGACGCGGGAGCTGCGGCTCTCGCAACTGCCGAACATGCTGGTGCGGGCGGGCGTTTATTCCGGCATCGTGCTGTTTCTGGTGGCGGCGGCCGGCGTCCTGTCCTGGGTCCTGGTCTTCGCCAAGGTGCCGCAGGAGGTGGCGCTGTGGATCCAGTCCATCGCCACCGGCCCGATCAGCTTCATGCTGCTCGTCAACGTCATATTGCTGGTCATCGGCACGGTGATCGACGGCGCGCCGGGGCTGATCATGACGGTGCCGATCCTGCTGCCGATCGCCACCGAGGTCTACGGCATCGATCCCGTGCAGTTCGGCGTGGTGGCGGTGGTGAACCTCGTGCTCGGCTTCCTCTCACCGCCGGTCGGGCTGTGCTTCTTCGTAGCGGCGGCGGTGACCGGGGCGAAGCCGGGCAAGATGTTCCTCGTCACCCTGCCGTTCTTCTTCGCCGCCTGCCTCCTGCTGGTGCTGCTGTCGATCTTTCCCATTCTGTCCACTGCCCTCGTGCGCTAACCCCTTCGAGCCGAAAGGACCGACATGATGATCTCCCGCCGATCCCTGCTCGCCGCCGCGGCGGCCGGTGCCGCCCTGCCGCTTGCCGCCCCCGGCGTGCTGCGCGCCCAGACCCGCGACCTGCGCCTTGGTCTCATCACTCCGCCCGGCCATCCCTGGAACACCACCGCCCAGAAGATCGGCGATGTGCTGAAGGAGAAGACCGGCGGCAAGCTGACCATGACCGTCTTCCACGCCGGCCAGCTCGGCAATGAAGGCGCCATGATGCAGCAATTGCAGACCGGCGCGCTCGACATGGCCTTCCTGCAGGCGGCCGAGGTCGGCAACCGGGTGCCGAACGTCGCTGCCATCCTCGCTCCCTATGTGATCCGCTCGACCGAGGCGGCCGCCAAGCTGGTGCGCCAGCCTATCGCCATGCAGATGCTGGAGCCCCTGCCGAAGGAAACCGGCACGATCGGCCTCGCCTGGGGCATCACCACCATTCGCGTCGTCATGTCGGCCAAGGAGATCGACGGCATCGCCGGCCTCAACGGCATGAAGCTGCGCATCAACACCACGCCGGCCTTCCGCGATTTCTATTCGCTGCTGGGCGCCGCCCCGACCCCGATCCCGACGCCGCAGGTCTTCGATGCGCTCGCCAACGGGCAGGTCGATGGGCTGGAGGCCGATCTCGACCTGTGCTGGAACCAGCGCTTCGACAAGGTGTCCAAGGTGCTCATGCGCATGAACGCGGTATTCATGCCAATGGTCGCGCTGGCCTCCGGCCGCGCCTGGCAGTCGCTTTCCAGCGAGGATCGCGCGCTCATCACCGCCGCGACAAAGGAAGCGCTCGAAGTGCAGATCGACAACACGGTGACGGACGAGCCGAAGCTGCTCAAGAATTTCGAGGGCACCGACATCAAGATCGTCGTGCCGCCGGCGGCCGATGCGGCGCCGATCATCGCCGAATACGACAAGATCTGGACGCCGAAGGCTCCCATCCTGCCCGAGCTGCGCAAGATCGGCGCCACGCTCGGCTGAGCCGGCGCGAGGAAGCGCGTGCCCCGCGCGAGCGGGCATCTTCACGGCCGGGCGCGTCCCGGCCGTTTTCAGTCGCGGCGTGCCGTCTCGGCGAACCCACCACGACACTCTCCAGGGGTAACAATCCGGAGGCACTCCAAGGTAATTTGGAGCCATGATAAAGTAGAGGCCTGCTTCTTACCTTGCCGCGCCCTGCGTGATACTCGTCCGACTCGTGGGTCTGCGGGGTGGAGTTTGGGCCGGTTCATGCAACCAGACCTGTCGGTTGTCTTCTCAAGCCATGGCGGCGAACTGCGGAGCTATCTGCAACGCAGGCTCGGAGACGGGCATATCGCCAGCGACCTGGTGCAGGATACCTTCCTGAACGTGCTGGAGCGGCCTGAAACCAGCATTCAGGACATCCGCGCCTATCTCTACGCCATCGCCCGCAACCTGCTCATCAACCACCGCAAGCAGGAAGCCCGCCGCCGCACCGAGACCTGCGCGCCGGAAGCCCTGGCGGAGATGGCGGCCGACCAGCCCTCACCGGAAGAGGTGGCCGATTCCCGGCTCCAGCTCGAACGCATCCACGCGCTGGTGCGCGAACTGCCGCAACGCACGCAGGATATCTTCGCCCTCAACCGCATTGACGGGCTGACCCATGCGCAGGTGGCCCGCGAGCTTCGCATCTCGGAAAGCGCGGTGCAGAAGCACCTCGCGCTGGCCATCGCGCATATGACGCATCGCCTGCGCGCACGTTGACGCAACCTGTCGGCCGGCCGGCTTTTACGGTGCCGGCCGCGCGTGCTTGTCTTATAGGGAAATGGGAAACGGCGGGCGGAAGAAGAGCGGTGCGTAGCGTCGAGGATCAGGAGGACGAGGTCGGGCTTTGCGCCGCGGGCTGGGTGGCCCGTCTTGACGGCTCTCCGCTAAGCGAAAGCGAGACGCTCGCTCTGCGCTCATGGCTCGATGCCAGCCTCGACCACCGCGCCGCCTTCGAGGAGGCGCGCGCCACCTGGCAGGATCTCTCTCTGCTGAGGCATGATCCGGGCCCGCTGCGCGCCTTGCTGCCGGCGCAGCGGCGAGGCCGCCTCGCGCGCCGCGCCACCGGCATCGGCGCGGTCCTGGCTCTGGCGATCCTCGCTGCGGGCGTGGCCCGCTTCCAGTTCGGCGACCTGTGGCTGCTCGCCGCCGCCGATTACCGCACCGCGCCGGGCGAGTTGCGGACGGTCACGCTTGCCGATGGCAGCTCGGTCGAGCTGGGCCCCGCCAGTGCCATTGCACTCGATTTCAGTGACACCGAGCGGCGGGTGCGATTTCTCGCCGGCGAGGTGTACTTCGCCGCCGCACCGCGCACGCCCGATGAGCCGCGCCCCTTCGTGGTGGAGGCGGCCGGCGGCACCACTACCGCGCTCGGCACCCAGTTCGTCCTCGAGGAGGCCGGGGAGGGCGCCGATGTGCTCGCCATCGAGCATCAGGTCGAGGTGGCACTGGGCGGGGAAGCGCGCGGCGTGGTGCTCTCGCCCGGCCAGGAAGTGCGCTACAGCCCCACGGGCGGCATCGAGCCGGTCCGCACCCGCGATTTGGGGACAGCGACGGCGTGGCGCCAGGGCATGCTGGTGTTCAACGGCACCTCGCTGCGCCATGTCGTCGAGACGCTGAACCGCTACCGGCGCGGGCGCATCGTCATTCTCGACGAGGAGCTTGGTCGCCGCCGGGTGAGCGGCGTGTTCGCCACCAACGACCTCGGCGACGCCATCGAGACCATCACCAGCGAGCTCGGCATCGGCTCCAAGTCGATTTATCCCTTGATTACAGTGCTTTATTAACGCGGCCCGCCGTTCCCAATCTTTTTTTACTGAGTTTCCCGCCACGCTTGTCTTCCTTCCTGTCAGCCCGCGCGAGCGGCCGGCTGGCGCGTCCACCGCGCGATCTGGAAGGAACAACGCCTCATGACGACCCGGGTCATTTTCCGCACACGGCACCTGCGCCGAACCTATCTCGGCAGCGCTGCGGCCAATGCCCTGGTTCTCGGTGCGCTCGTCGCCGGCTTGGGCGTCACGACCCCGGCGCGGGCGCAAGCGGTGGCGAATGTCGCGCCCGCCCAGCTCGTCTTCGACATTCCGGCGCAGGATCTCAACGGCGCCATTCTCGCCTTCGCCCAGAAGGCCGGCGTGCGGGTGTTCTTCGACACGTCGAAATTCGGCGGCCGTCGTTCCGCGTCGGTGTCGGGCGCGATGAGCGCGCCGCAGGCGCTGGAAGCGCTGCTGCGCGGCACCGGCCTCAGCTACCGCTTCACCGCGCCGAACCGCGTCACCATCGTCGATCCCAGCGCCTCCCTCGCCGCCGGCGGTTCCACCGAGGGAATCGAGCTCGACGCGATCGCCGTGCAGGGCGATGGCGGCACGGTCGGCTATGTCGCGACGCAAAGCACGGTCGGCACCAAGACCGATACGCCGCTGATCGAGACGCCGCAGTCGATCTCGGTGGTCACGCGCGACGAACTCGACGACCGCAACGTTCAGACGCTGACGCAGGCGGTGGGCTATACGCCGGGCGTGCGGACCGGGCAGAGCGGCTTCGATCCGCGCTATGACGCGTTCACCATCCGAGGCTTCGACGCCACCTATAACGGCATCTATCGCGACGGCCTGCGCTGGCCGGGCGCCAACATGTCGGTGTTCAAGATCGAGCCTTACGGCGTGGAGAGCGTCACCGTGCTGCGCGGGCCGAGCTCGGCACTGTACGGCCTCGGCTCCCCGGGCGGCCTCGTGGACGTCACCTCCAAGCGCCCCACCGAGCAGGCCTTCGGCGAGGTCGAGGTGCAGGGCGGCAATTATGATTGGTGGCAGGGCCAGTTCGATGTCGGCGGGCCCATCGACCCGGACGGCCATTTCCTCTACCGCCTCACCGGCCTGCTGCGCGACGCCGGCTCGCCGAACACGCTCGGCGGCGGCGTCAACGACATGACCTTCATCGCCCCGGCGCTGACCTGGAAGCCGAACGACCAGACCAGGATCACCTTCCTCGGGGAGTACCAGGAATCCGAAACCCCGGCCGCGCTGCCCTATTACCAGTGGCAAGGCGCCGGGGGCACCTTTAGCCGGGCGCCCGGTGATTATAACAGCCAGCCTCAGGAGCAGTACCGGATCGGCTACCTCGCCGAGCATGACCTCAACGATGTCTTCACCCTCCGGCAGAACCTGCGCTACGGCCATGCCGACACCACCGTGCGCTACACCAGCGTCTACGATATCGACCCCGCGACCAACATCGCCACCCGTGGCACCGGCTATGTGCACGACCTGCTCGACTCCTTCACCGTCGACAACCAGGTGCAAGCCGATTTCGTCAGCGGCCCGGTGGAGCACAAGCTGCTGGTCGGGCTCGACTACACTTATCTTGCGCTCGATGGTGGCATCGGCTTCGGCACAGCGGCCGATTTCAATTTCAACACCGGCCAGCCGCTTGGCCCGACCTTCGATCCCGACTTCAACTATGCCCGCTACAACCAGACGCAGAGCCAGACCGGCGTCTATGTGCAGGAGCAGGCGACGTTCGACCGGTGGATCGTGACCCTCACCGGCCGTTACGACTGGGTCGACTCCAAGGACGAGGACCTGCTGACGTTCAGCACCGAGAACACCGACGACAGCAAGTTCACCGGCCGTGCCGGCCTGACCTATGTGTTCGACAACGGCATCGCCCCCTATGTGAGCTACGCCACCTCCTTCGCGCCGACGCTCGGCGTCGACATCAACGGCAATGCCTTCGTCCCGACCACCGCGAAGCAGATTGAGGCCGGCGTGAAATACGCCCCGGCCGGTTTCGACGGCTATTTCGCCGCCTCGGTGTTCCAGATCGACCAGGAGAACGGGCTCGCCACCGACGACACCAACCCGCTCTTCCAGGTGCAGACGGGCGAGGTAAGGGCGCGCGGCTTCGAGCTCGAGGCGGTCGCCAATCTCGGCAACGGGCTGAAGCTGCGCGGCGCCTATACCTATCTCGACCTCACCAATGTCGACGGCGATGCGGCAACGATCGGCCTGACGCCCTCGGGCCAGCCGGAGAATTCCTTCGCCATCTGGGCGGACTACCAGTTCCAGGAAGGCAGCAAGCTGGCGGGTCTCGGGGTTGGTGCCGGCGTGCGCTACACCGGCGCAACCTGGGGAGATTCGCTCAACACCTTCCAGAACAGCGCCTACACGCTGGTCGATGCCAAGCTGAGCTATGATTTCAGCTATCTCGCCACGACGCTCAAGGGCTGGAGCCTGCAGGTCAACGCCCAGAACCTGCTCGACGAGGAATACATCACCTGTGACGCCGGCTATTGCTACATGGGCGCGCCGCGCACCGTGATCGCCGGGCTGAAATATCGCTGGTGAGCCCGATGACGGGGCTTTCACGCCGGGCCCTGCTGCGGGCGGGGCTCGCGGCCGGCGCGCTTGGCATGGCGGCGGCGCCGTCCGCGCGGGCCGAGACGCCCGTGTCCCCGGCGCGTCGCGTGGTCGCGATGGATTTCGGCCTCGCGGAAACGCTGATCGAGATCGGGCGGCCCCCCATCGCGCTGCCCGATCCCGGGGAATGGGCGGATTGGGTCGTCGAGCCGGCGCTGCCCGCCGGCATCGCCAATCTGGGCGCCGACCGCGAGCCGAATCTGGAACTGCTCGCGGCGCTGCGCCCGGACCTCATCGTCACGACGCCCTATCTCGCCGGCATTCGTCCCCTGCTTGAAGACTTCGCGCCGACGCGGGAATTCTCCATCTATGCGCCACCCGGCGGCCATCCCTATGCGCTGAGCGTGGCGGCCACGCGCGCGCTGGCAGCAGCGGTGGGCCGCCCGACCGAGGGCGAGGCGCTGATCGACCGCGCCGACGCGACGATGGCGCAGGCCCGCGCCCGCTTCGCCGAGACCGGGATGGCGGAGCGGCCGGTGCTGGTCGTCAACTTCCTCGACACCCGCCATGTGCGGGTCTACGGGCCCGGCAGCCTGTTCGGCGACGTGATGGCGCGCACCGGGCTGGTGAATGGCTGGACGCGGACCAGCAATTACTGGGGCTTCAGCACCGTTGGGATTGAGGAACTGGCGCAGAGCCCGGCGAGCCGGCTGGTCTATCTCGAGCCCATCTCTCCCGACACGCTCGACAAGCTGGCTCAGAGCCCGCTGTGGAACAGCCTGGCCTTCGTCAAGGCCGGCCGGATCCATCGCCTGCCGCCGGTGCTGATGTTCGGCATGCTCCCCGCGGCCATGCGCTTCGCCCGGCAGCTCTCCCGCGCCCTGGAGCGGGAACCCTCACATGGCTGAAGTGGCCGCGACGTCCCCCAAGGTCGCCCGCCTGCGCCTTACCCCGGTGATGCTGCTGCTGGCGCTTGCCACCCCGGCGCTTGCGGCGAGCCTGGTGAACCTGTCGCTGCTGCTGCCGCCGGCGGCGTGGTGGCGGACCTTCACTTATCCCGATTTCGACGACATCGCCGCGTTGCTGGCGCTCTACAGTTTCGCCCCGCGCCTCATCGTCAGCCTGCTCGCCGGGGCGGCGCTCGGGCTGGCCGGCGCCTTGCTGCAGCAGGTGCTGCGCAACCCCATCGCTTCGCCGACGACGCTGGGGATCGAGGCCGGCGCGAGCCTTGCGCTGGCCGCCGCCCTCGTCTGGGCGCCGGCGCTCATCGGGCTGGGGCGCGAATGGGTGGCGCTCGGCGGCGGGCTTCTGGCCATCGGATTGGTGCTGGCCTTGTCGCGCCGCAGCGGCCTCGCCCCGCTTGTCGTCATTCTGGCCGGCATGGTCACGGGCCTCGCCTGCGCCGCGCTGGCGGCGCTGCTCGCGTTGTTCAACAGCCATTATCTCGCCGGGCTGTTTCTCTGGGGTGCCGGCTCGCTGAGCCAGCAGGACTGGTCGGCGGCGCTTTTCCTCGGCCCGCGACTGGCGCTCGCCGGATTGGCGGCCCTGCTGCTCATGCGCCCTCTGGCGCTGCTCGGCCTGGATGACGGCGCCGCCCGCAGCCTCGGCCTGTCGCTGGCGCTGGCCCGCTTCGCGGCGCTCGCCGTGGCGGTGGCGCTCACCGGCTTCGTAGTGGCGGGGGTCGGCAGCATCGGCTTCATCGGCCTTGCGGCGCCGGTGCTCGCCCGCATTTCCGGCGCCCGCCGCGTCGGCGCCCGGCTGGGGGTGGCGAGCCTCGCAGGTGCCGCGCTGCTGTGGCTGGCCGACCAGATGGTGCAACTGCTCTCCGGTGCCTTCGGCGAGATGCTGCCGACCGGTGCGGTCACTGCCATGTTCGGCGCCCCGCTGCTGCTGTGGATGATCCCGCGCCTCCGGCTTCCGCCCCATGCCGGTGCCGGCCTTATCTCGCATGCCGCCGGCCTCATGCGCCCCTGGCCGCTGCTCGCCGGGCTGGCGGTGCTTCTTGCCGTCGCCACGCTCGTCTCGGCGAGCCTCGGCGCGGGGGGGGAGGGCTGGGCGCTCGCCGGGCCGGGCGATGCGGCTTGGTCGTTGCGCGTGCCGCGCATCATGGCCGCCATCGCCGGCGGAACTATGCTGGCGGTGGCCGGCACCATCCTCCAGCGCATGACCGGCAATCCCATGGCGAGCCCTGAAGTGCTCGGCGTGAGCGCCGGCGCGGCCTGCGGGCTCGTCGTCGCGCTGTTCCTGTTCGACGTGGCGGGGCGCGCCGGGCAGGCGCTCGCCGCCACCCTCGGGGCCGGGCTGGCGCTGGTGGCCATATTGGCGCTGGCCCGCGCCTCCAAGGGGGCACCGGAGCGGGTCATCCTCGCCGGCGTCGCCATCGGCGCGCTGCTCGATTCGCTGGTCAGCCTGCTGATGGCCAGCGGAGACCCGCGCGCGGTGCTGCTGTTCAACTGGATGACGGGCTCCACCTATGGCGTCGATCTCGCTTCGGCGAGCCGCAGCCTTGCCGCCGCCGCGCTCCTCCTCGCCGCCCTGCCGCTGGTCGCGCGCTGGCTGGACATATTGCCGCTCGGGGATGCGTCCGCCCGGGCCGTCGGCATGCCGCCGCTGCTCAGCCGCTCGCTGCTGCTGGGCCTCGCCGCGCTGGCGACGGCGCTGGCGACGTTGCTGGTCGGACCGCTCTCTTTCGTCGGCCTCATCGCACCGCCGCTGGCGCGGCTTGCCGGGCTGCGCCGGCCGCTGGCAGAGCTATTCGGCGCGGCGCTTTTCGGCAGCCTCGTCATGGTCCTAGCCGATTTTGTCGGCCGCACCCTTGCCTTCCCCTGGCAGCTGCCGGCCGGCCTCGTCGCCTGCATGATCGGCGCCCCCGTCTTCCTCTGGCTCCTCACCCGCAAGCAGGCCGCCCCATGACCGCCGCCCTGATCCCCGATACGTCGGTTTTCGATGTGACCCCCGCCAATGGCGGCGCGCCCTGGCGTATCTTCCTCTATCGCCCGCCGGGCGAGGCGCCGGAGGGCGGCTGGCCGGTGCTCTATTATCTCGACGCCAATGCGGTGGCCGGCACGGTGGCGGACATCATGCGGGTGCAGGCGGCCTGGCCGCTCGGTACGGGTGTCCAATGGGGCGTGATGGTGGGCATCGGCTACCCCGTGGAGGGCGCCTATGACAGCGTGCGCCGCTCCTGGGACATGGCGCCGCCGCCCGGCAAGGCCTACCCGCCGCACACGCCGGATGGGCCGGAGGTGCGCACCGGCGGTGCCGACGACTTCCTCGCCTTCATCGAGGACGAGCTGAAGCCGGACATCGCCCGCCGCGTCCCGGTGGACTCGTCCCGGCAGGCGATCTTCGGCCATTCCTTCGGCGGCCTGTTCGCCCTCCACGCGTTGTTTCGCAAACCCAACGCCTTTGCGCGCTGGATTTCGGCGAGCCCGGCGATCTGGTGGGAAGGCGCCGGCATTGTCGCCGAGGCGGAGGCGTTCGTCGCCGCCCCGAAACCGCGCACGGGCCGGATTTTGCTCCTGGCCGGCGAATATGAGCAGGCTCTGGCGCCGTTCCAGATCGGCGCCGCCGACGCGGAAAAGCGCCTCGCCAGCTTCGAGGAGAGCCGCATCGTCGACCATACGCGCCAGATGACGGAGCGGCTCGGCCGTGCGCCCGGCCTCGCGGCGGAATTCGCCTTCCTCCCCGGTGAGACGCATATGTCCGTGCTGCCGGCCAGCCTGAACCTGGCAATCCGCTTCGCCTTTGGCGAGCCAGCGTGATGGCGCCTACGGCCGAGCCCCTGTTTGAACTCTCCGGCGCCGGCTTCCGCGTCGAGGGCCGCGTGCTGTTGCACCCGCTCGACCTCGCCGTGCCGGCGGGGCGCGTGGTGGGCCTGATCGGTCATAACGGGTCGGGCAAGTCGACGCTGCTGAAGCTGATCGGCCGCCAGCTCGCGGCCAGTGAAGGCGACATCCGCTTCGAGGGGCGCCCGCTCGGCGGCTGGAGCGCGCGGGCCTTCGCCCGCCGCGTCGCCTATCTCCCGCAGACCGCGCCCGCCACCGGCGGCATGACGGGGAGGGAGCTCATCGCGCTCGGCCGCTATCCCTGGCATGGGGCGCTGGGCCGGTTCAGCGCGCAGGACCGGCAGAAGGTCGAGGAAGCGATCGCGCTGACCGATACCGCCGGCTTCGCCGACCGGCTGGTCGACACCCTGTCAGGCGGCGAGCGCCAGCGCGTGTGGATCGCCATGCTGGTGGCGCAGGATGCCAGCTGCCTGCTGCTGGACGAGCCGACCTCGGCGCTCGACATCGCCCACCAGATCGAGGTGCTGTCGCTCGTTCGCACTCTGTGCCGGGAGCGGGGGACAGGCGTGGTCGTGGTGCTGCACGATGTGAACATGGCGGCGCGTTTCTGCGACGACATCATCGCGCTGCATGGCGGAAGGCTGCTGGCGCGCGGCACCCCGGCGCAGATGGTGACGCCCGACACGCTCGCGCGGATCTACGGCATCGCCATGGATGTGATCCGCCAGGATGGCGGCGGCTATGTCGCCGTTCCCCGTGCGTAAACGCGCCTGACGCGTGAGCCGGCCGAAGCCGGCCGTTTCGGCCAGCGCGGGCCGTCTCGTATCAGCGGAACCCCGATGGCGCCCGCATCCCTCGGCGGCGCCTGTCGGCGCCCGCTCACGCCCTTGCGCAGATACTCCCTCCAGTATATTTAAGCGCCAAGCCGCATGCGATGCGCGTGCGCTACGTGGTGTCCTGATGCCCCATTCGCCGGACGACAAGAAGCGTGCGCTGACACGGCTGCGCCGCATCAAGGGGCAGGCGGAGGCGCTTGAGCGCGCGATCGAGGCGGGGGCCGATTGCAACCTGCTGCTCCAGCAGATTTCCGCCCTGCGAGGGGCGGCTGGCGGGTTGATGGCCGAGGTGCTCGACATCCACCTGCGCGAGACCTTCGAGCATGCGAGCGCGGATGCCGCCGCGCCGCCCGCGTCCGACAATCTCGACGCGACAATGAAAATTCTGCGCACCTATCTGAAATAGCCGCACCCATTTTCGAGAGGGAACACGTCCATGAAATCGCGCGCCGCCGTCGCCTGGGAAGCCAAGAAGCCGCTGAGCATCGAGACCATCGAGATCGGCGGGCCCAAGCCCGGCGAGGTGCTGGTCGAGATCATGGCGACCGGCGTGTGCCACACCGATGCCTACACGCTGGACGGGCTGGATTCCGAGGGCAAGTTCCCCGCCATTCTCGGCCATGAGGGCGCCGGCATCGTGCGCGAACTCGGTGCCGGGGTCACCTCGCTCAAGGTCGGCGATCACGTCATTCCGCTCTACACGCCGGAATGCCGGCAGTGCAAAACCTGTCTGTCGCAGCGCTCCAACCTGTGCACGTCGATCCGCGCCACGCAGGGGCAGGGCCTGATGCCCGACCGTACCTCGCGCTTTTCCTGCGAGCGGGTGGGCGCCCAGAGCGGCGAGATTTTCCACTATATGGGCTGCTCGACCTTCTCGAACTTCACCGTGCTGCCGGAGATCGCGCTAGCGAAGGTCCGCGAGGACGCGCCTTTCGACAAGATCTGCTACATCGGCTGCGGCGTTACCACCGGTATCGGCGCGGTGGTCTACACCGGCAAGGTGTGGCCAGGCGCCAATGTCGTGGTGTTCGGTCTCGGCGGTATCGGCCTCAACGTGATCCAGGGCGCCCGCATGGTCGGTGCCGACAAGATCATCGGCGTCGACATCAACCCCGCCAAGGTCGAGATGGCACGCAAGTTCGGCATGACCGACTTCATCAACCCGCTGGAGGTCGGCAGCGACAAGGTGGTGCAGGCCATTCAGGACCTGACCGACGGCGGCGCCGACTTCACCTTCGACTGCACCGGCAATGTGAATGTGATGCGCCAGGCGCTGGAAGCCTGCCATCGCGGCTGGGGCACCTCGATCGTCATTGGCGTGGCCCCGGCCGGCGCGGAAATTGCGACCCGACCGTTCCAACTGGTCACCGGCCGCAACTGGCGCGGCTCGGCCTTCGGCGGCGCGCGCGGGCGCACCGACGTGCCGAAGATCGTCGACTGGTACATGGAGGGCAAGATCAACATCGATGACCTGATCACCCACACCATGCCGCTCGATGAGATCAACACCGCCTTCGACCTCATGCATGAGGGCAAGTCGATCCGCTCCGTGGTGCTCTACTGATGGGCGCGACGATGGAAACGGTTTCCAAGGCGAAGTCGCATGGCGGCGTGCAGGGCGTGTACCGGCACGATTCGGCAATCACTGGTACGACGATGACCTTCGCCGTCTTCGTGCCGCCGCAGGCGGCGCACGGCCCCGTGCCGGTGCTCTGGTATCTGTCGGGTCTCACCTGCACCCATGCCAATGTGATGGACAAGGGCGAATACCGCGCCGCCGCGGCCGAACATGGCGTCATCCTCGTGGCGCCCGATACCAGCCCGCGCGGCACCGACGTGCCGGACGAGCCCGACAACTGGCAGTTCGGTTCCGGCGCCGGGTTCTACCTCGATGCCACCGAAGCACCTTTTGCCACGCATTACCGGATGTATTCCTACCTTGTCGAGGAACTCACCGCGCTGGTCGCGGCGGAATTTCCGGCGGATATGAGCCGGCATGGCATCTTCGGCCACTCCATGGGCGGACATGGCGCGCTCACCATCGCGCTGAAACACCCCGACCGCTTCAAGAGTTGCTCTGCCTTCGCGCCCATCGTCCAGCCGAGCACGGCCGACTGGTCGCGGCCGGCGCTGGAGAAATACCTCGGCACGGATGAAAGCGGGTGGCGGGAATATGACGCCGTGGCGCTGATCGAAGATGGAAAGCGCTTCCCGGAGTTTCTCGTCGATCAGGGCTCGGCCGACCCGTTCCTGAAGACCGGGCTGCGCCCGGAACTGCTGGAGCGGGCCTGCACGGCGGCCGGCATCCCGCTCACGCTCAACATGCGCGAGGGTTACGACCACTCCTATTTCTTCATTTCCACCTTCATGGAAGATCACATCGGCTGGCACGCTGCTCGCCTGGCCCGTTGAGGCGCGCAATCGAGGTTGGCTGACGCTCGGCCGGGCGAGGTCAGCCTCGCCTGGCCTGTGCTTGCGCGATCCGGCACGGGCGGGGCGGGGCATTCGCGCGCGCCGCCGTGGCGGCGACCGTCAGCCGACCAGCGTGGGCCGGGAATCCGCCGTCGACGCACGCCTGAAACGTCCCTCGCGGTAGGCGGGCAACACCTGCAATGCGAACTCCACGAGCTTTTGCTCGTCGCGTTCACCGAGGCGGATGGCCTCGAGGAGAGCGGACGCCAGCCGCGTGCGGGTTTGGAAATCGGTGCTGTCGGGTTCCAACCGTGCGGCCACCTCCTGCGCCCGGCTGATGCACAGATCCAGGAGGCGGACGGTCTCCGGATCAAGGCGAACGAAACGCGACGACATGCTCATTCCTCACAGGGCCATTCGCGGCCGCCGGGTGAGATTTAGGGAGCGACGCCGGCGCGACAAGCCCTCCCGCGGCACGGACGTCGTCTTTCGATCAGGCGCCCGGGAGAACCCCGCTTTTCCGCCTACGCCGATGCCCTGCTAGCCCCCGCTGTCGGTCGCAGCACCACCGGATGGCGCCAGCATCTCCACGCCCGCGCGCTGAAGGGGCCATCTGCACTATGCTGGAGGCAGCGTACAGAAAGAGTAAGCGCATGGAGACTGCTTATGAATCTTTTTCTACAAACATAACTCATAAATTATACAAAAGACGACCTCACATCTCGGCGGATCATGTGCCGTTTGCACCGTGAATCCGAAAGCGTTCGAAAGGCTTTGACGACCGAGATGGGTCACCTCTGACTTGGGATGTTGATCGTGGCAATTTTTCATTATAGTTTACGCAGAGTATGTAGTGAAAATGGAAAAATTACATTAAAACTACGCAATTTAATATTGATATAAATTATAGAATACCGTTTGCCAGGCTCAGGCGCATGCTTTTGTGAAAGACGGGCAGGGTGCAGTGACTAAAAGTCGAGAATGAGTTCGAATATGATAGATAATTTACGATCAATATATTTTATTGATTTTGACCGGTCTTAAATAAAGGAATTCTATAATTCCGATATTTAATACTGGCGTGTATTCGAACGTCGATGGAGGATTTCATGACCGATCTGATCCAACCTATCCGCGGCACGCAGGGCGCGGATATTGTGGGGCCGCGCAACCCCGCTGTCGAAGCACAGAACCCGGACATCCTGCTGCCGCCCGCCACCGATCATGGCGGTATTCCCAACCTGAAATTCCCCTTCGCCATGGCGCATAATCGTCTTGAGGATGGTGGCTGGGCGCGGGAGGTCACCCAGCGCGAAATGGGGACCTTGAAGGAGCTCGCCATCGTCAATATGCGGCTGCCGCCGGGCGTGGTGCGCGAGATGCACTGGCACAAGGAGGCGGAGTGGGCCTATGTGCTTCAGGGGCGCGTGCGCTTCTTCCTGATCGATGACCAGCGCCAGACGCTCGTCGAGGACCTCGGGCCCGGCGATCTGTGGCTCGCCCCGGCCGGCTTCCCCCACGCCATTCAGGGGCTTGAGGAAGGCACGGAATTCGTCCTCGTCTTCAATGACGGCAATTTCTCCGAGAACCAGACCCTGCTGGTCACCGAACTGTTCGCCCACACCCCGCGCGAGGTGCTGGCCAAGAATTTCGGCGTGCCGGTGGAGGCTTTCGACGGTATTCCCGCCGAGGAGAAGTATATCTTCCGCCAGCCGGTGCCGCCGCCGATCGAGCAGGTTCGCGCCGATCTCGGCGCGGTGACCTTCACCGACAAATACGTGTTCCGCGCGTCCCAGCTGGCGCCGACGCCCTATCCGGGCGGCGCCACGACGGTGGTGGATTCGACGAATTTCGCCGTCACCAACCTTGCCGCTCTATTCATCGATCTTGAGCCGGGCGGCATGCGCGAAATCCACTGGCATCCTGATGCGGACGAAATCCAGTACTACATCTCCGGCACGGCCCGGATGACGGTGTTCGATGCGGTCAACAACGCCCGTACCTTTGATTTCGTGGCGGGCGATGTAGGTTACGTTCCTAAGACGCTGGCTCACTACATCGAGAACACCGGCGACGAACCTGTGCGTGTGCTGAACGTGTTCCACACCAGCCAGTACAAGGACGTCTCGCTCAACAACTGGCTGGCCCTCACACCGAACTATCTGGTCAAGGCGCATCTGGATGTGGGCGATCCATTGATGTCCTCGCTGCGCGCGACCCGGCAGCCGGTCGTCAAGGGCTGAAAGGGTGGTTAGGGCGATGGCTCCCCCGCCATCTCATTTTCACGTAGAAGCACGTTTTGGTGAACGAACGGAGCGTGCGGTGAGTCGGACCAGCGGGGTTTCTTGAGCCCCGGCCCGTGACCGCTGGCGCCAAAGAACAGGTAAAGGAGCGGGCATGGAAGAGTTCATGTCGAAGATGCTGGTTTTCGACCTCATACCCATTATCGTCGTTATGATTCTGGGCTATGCGGCCGGCAGGACACACGCCTTCGAGGAAGACCAGGCCCGCGTCCTGAACAAGCTGGTTCTGGACTTTGCCCTGCCTGCAGCACTGTTCGTTTCTATCGTGCGCGCCGATCGAGAGATGCTGGTCCAGAATGCCACGCTGAGCATCATCTCGCTGGTGGGGCTGGTTGCCCTCTTCATGCTCTCCTATTTTACCATCCAATTGTTTTTCAAGCGCACCAGGCCCGAGGGCGCGGTTTGCGCGCTGATCGCCGGTTCGCCCACCATCGGCTTTCTCGGCTACGCGGTGCTTGATCCGCTTTACGGCACCGGCGTGGAAACCGGCCTGGTGATCGCCATCGTCGCCATCGTGGTCAATGCGGTGACGATCCCGATCGGCCTGTACCTGCTCAACGCTGGCGGGGGCGGCGCGGCGGTGGCGGACGGCGCTCCCAAGAATAATGCTCTGCTTTCCGCCATGAAAGAACCGGTCGTCTGGGTGCCGATCCTCGCCGTCGCGCTGGTGATTGTCGGCATAAAGGTGCCGGACGAGGTGGATCCGACCTTTGATCTGATGGCCAAGGCCAATTCGAGCGTGGCCGTGTTTGCCGCCGGCCTGACGCTGTCGGCCTACAAGATCGAGCTGGACTGGGAGGTTGCCTACAACACCTTCTTCAAGCTGGTGCTCATGCCGGGCGTGTTCCTGCTCGCCGGCTGGGCCTGCGGGCTCGACCCGCAGATCTTGCAGATGCTCGTGCTCAGCGTCGCGCTGCCGCCCGCCTTTTCCGGGATCATCATCTCCAGCCGCTTTCAGGTCTATACCCGCACCGGCACCTCCTCGCTGGCAGTATGTGTGATCGGCTTCATCATCGCCGCACCCATCTGGGTCTATCTCGCCAGACTGACCGGGAACTGAAGCCTCTTCGAGAGAGCAAGACGCGTCGCCACGGTGCCCGTTGCCTTTCGAAGTTACACGGGCCCCAGTTCGAAAGACGGCGTTCCGCGCCTTGGGTGGATCCTACCCCAGGGCACGCACAAGCCGACCGGAACGGTCCATGTTCCGGTCGCCTGGACTTGGGAGGGCATGCCAACCATGGGGGGGAGAGCTCATGTCATCGTCACGGATCAAGACTATGCTGGCGGGCCTGGGCATCGGGCTGACGGCCGCGATGATCTTCGGCGCCGGTTCGGCCCTGGCGGAAGGCAACACGATCGGTGTTTCCATCGCCTCTCAGCGCGCGACGGACAATTTCGACGAAAGCGTCGCGACGGTCACGGGCGTTTCCTACATGCACGCCTTCGACAATGACTGGCTCATTGAAGCGGCGATGACCTATTTCGATGTCTCCCACAGCGACACCTGGCATCTCAATTCGCATGTCGGCGTAGGCTACAGGTTCCATCTCTCCGACGTCGTGTCGCTGGTGGGCGTCGCCGCCATCGGCAGCCGGGCCCAGAATGACGCGACCGATTTTCCCTATTACATGCTGCACGGCGCCGTGGACTGGAAGATTTTCGAGGCCGTGACCTGGTCGGTGGTGACCCTGCGTTATCGGAACGCCTTCAACACGGTCTATAAATTCGAGACGCCGGCAATCGGTTCGGCGCTAGGCTTTCGTCTGAGCGACTCCCACTCCATCTCGCTCAATTATCTGCGCGAATGGGAAGAGGGCAAAGTCGTCGATAACCTGTTCGGCATCGGCTACCAGTATCATTTCTGAGGCGCCGCCAAGCCCCTGGGACGGCTGACGGCCGCGTTTTCTTGACGTCAGGGCAAACGGTCTCATGACGTCAGGGAACATGTGGGGCGGTTGCCCGTTGCTTCTCCGCCGAACTCATTGGCAGGAGAACGCCTTGAAGACCATCGCACGCAGCTCCCCGCTGTCGACCTTGGCCGGCGCCGCTTGCGCCGATCCATTTCCGCACCGCATCGCTCGGCTGAGGCCACTGTTCCGGGCGCGGGACTATCGGCGCTCGCCGCTGAAAGACTGACGGGCGGTTAGCGTGCGCCGCATGCCCTGCTTTCGCAGATGCAACTCCCTGCTGCTGAGGGCGGGCGGTGCCCCGTTCCGTGGTGTTGATCAATCCACTGACAGGCAGATGATCTTTCATGCAAGAGCCTTTTGGCGCCACGCAGATTGGCCGATGGATTATTGTGTATCTCGCCGTCATTTCGGGAGAAGATAGCGATGCGATTGCTTTGGATGCGAATCTCTCAGCTTTCGACATCGATTCCGTGGACGCCGTAGAAATGGCGATGCAGTTCGAGAAGGCGTTCAATTGTCAGATCGGCGCGGAGTTTTTCCTCAGGGATGAAGCAACGATCCAACAACTCGCCGACGAGCTCGCTGTCTTTGTCGCCACATCAGCCGCTTAATCCGTCGGCCCTGCGGCCGTCGCGGCGGATAGACGACTGTTCACGGCTGGACGATTCCTATCTCGCCTATGCCCGATCCATCGCGCATGAGGCGTCCGATCCACGCCGCCGCCTGGATGTCTGCCGGCGCCTTATCCATTCGGGGCTGATCGGCGAGACGATCAGCATGCTCGCGACGCTGGTGAATGTCCCCCAGCTGCGCCCCGAGGTGAGCGAGATGATGGCGCAGGTGCGGGAGCTTCGGCAGCTGCGCGCCGGCAATGGCGTCGCCTTGCCCGATGGTGGGGCGGAAGGCGCATCCGATGATCGGGGCTATTGGGTGGTGCCCGCGCAATCCGACACGACATTGATCGCCTTTACCGGCCGGGCGCAGCGTCTTGGCCTGTCCATCTACTTCATGCACAGCCTGCTCAGCCGCTTGAATGCGAATGTCATCTATCTGTTCGACTGGGCGAACAGCTTCTACTTCGCGGGTGTGTCGGGCCTGAGCCGGGACACGGAAACGACGGTCGCACAGCTTCGGGCGCTCTGCGCGGGACTCCATTCGCGCCGTGTGCTCTGCATCGGCCAGTCCGCCGGCGGCTATGGCGCGCTCCGCTACGGCGCAAAGCTGAACGCCGACGGTATCATCGCCTTCAGCCCCCTCATTCTGCCCGTCATGGCCAGCCGAACCCGCGCACGAATCGAGGCGGAGACGGGGCTGCCCCTCACCGAGGAGGAAACCGATCTGCGCCGCCTCCTCGCCAACCATAGCCGGCCGCCGCACATCGAGATCGTCTACGGCACCGACAACGCCGCAGATGTCGCGTCGGCCCGCCATCTCGCCGGCCTGCCCACTGTCGTCGAGCGGCCGCTCCAGGGCGTCAGCAGCCACGGGACGATCCAGGAAACCGTCATCGGCAAGACCTTCGGCCCGCTGCTGCATGCGTTTTCCACGGCGGCCGGCCCCGGCCTTGTGGGGCCGCTGCCTAGGTGAGGAGCGAGGTCCAATAGGTGAGAACATGGCCCGCGCGCTCGATCTCGGCCCCGTGGGTCAGGGGCCGGTGGTTTGCCTCGATGAACCAGATATGCTGATCGCGGTCGGGCGCGAAATCGAGCCCGAATTCGTAGCAGCTTTCGAGGCCGGCGGACCGGGAGAGTTCCCCCGCCACGCTGCTTGCTAGGGCGTGAATGCGCTCCAGCCCGGCTTCCGCATCCACGGCGCCGCGCGCTGCGAGAAACGATTCGGCATCCACCATCGCGCTGCCCTTGGCGCGATTCGATACGAGCCTCGCGCCGATGGCGATGCGGCCAGTTAGGCGATAGAGCTGCCAGCTGTCGTCGGGTTGACGGGCAATGTCCGCCCGGATCGTCGCCGGCTGGCCGGCCGTGTCGCGCGTGTCGACGAAACGCTGGACGATATAGGTCCGGTAGGTCATCCGCCCGCGTATGGCGCCGGCGACCCGCGCGACGGCCTCCGCTGCGTCTCCCTCCCAGGATCGCGTGTCGTTCACCACCAGGAAACCCGTTGCTGCGGGAACGACGAAGAAGAGGCCGGTACCGAGCGATCCGTCGCTCCGCTTCACCACGATGGCGCCGCCGGCCAGCCAGTCGAGAAGCTGCGCTTCCAGCCGCCCGGCAACCAGCACTTCTTCCGGAATCAGGTGAGGAGCAGCCTCCGGGCAGCGCGCAAGAACAGCCGCCACTTCATGCTTGGGCCGGCCGTCAAAGGCGAGAAGCCGCGTCCGGGTGCGAAACCATTCCTCGACAGCGCGATGCTGCGCTCGGGTGGTGGGTGCTGCCGCCACGACGAGAGCCGGCAAGGTTACGGCGCTCCGCCGCCAGCAGCCTTCGGTAAACTGGCTCGCCGTTATCTGGCCCGTGGCCATGTCGCAATCGCGGCTTTGAATGAAGCACAGCTTGACGCCCCGGAGAGCCGCCTCGCCGAGCAGAGCGCGCACTCGCGCGGGCGCAAAGGAGTCCTCCAGCGGTGTCTCGTGGCCGAGGAGGGCAATGGTGGGCGGCTCGCGCATCGGATTTCCTTTGGCGTCGTTGCTGGCTTACGCCCCGGCGAGCGACTTGAGGTAGGCAATCACATGGGTGGCGCGTTCGAGCTCCCCGCCGAAATTTAACGGGCGTGCATTTGCCTCAAGGAACCAAAGCCGCCCCTCGGGATCAGCCACGAGGTCGAAGCCCCATTCATAGTAATGGGCGGTGTCGCTTTCCGTGAGCCGCTTCGCGATGCCAAGCGACAGCGCTTCAATCTCGCGGAGCCTGCCGGGGATATCGCTCTCTCCACGTCCGGCGAGATAGCCCTCGATGCTGGTCAGCGCCGCGCCACGGGAAATGGTTGAGATGATCTTGCCCGGCGCCGAAATGCGGCCGGTGATGCGGATGACCTGCCAGGTCCCGCCCGGCTGCCGCACCACCTCGGGCCGTATCGTTCCGGGCCGGCCGCTGCCGTCGCTTGTGTCGATGTAACGCTGCACGATGTAGCCGCGATAGGCCATGCGGCCGGCGATGGAGCGGGCGATGCGCGCGACCGCCTCTTCCGTGTCCATGTGGACATGCTGGTCGCCCCGGACCATCTTCCATGTGCCCTCTTCTCCAGGGATGAGAAACTGCACGCCGGTGCCGCGCATCCCATCATTGGGCTTCACCACGATTCCACCATCGGCGAGCCAGGCGCGGAGCTGCCGTTGCAGCCGGCCGGGGTCAAGAGGTTCGGAGGGGATGAGGTAGCGTTCCCATGGCGTGCCGACGAGCAGCGAGGCCACGCCCAGCTTGTCCCGCTTGCCGGCTCCAAGCACCATCGTTGAGGCGCGTAGCCAGCCATCCAGGGCAAGCTCCTCCGGCGTGCCAGGATCGGTGAGGATCACCACGACTGAGGGCAGCGGAAGAACGGCCTCTTGCCACCCGTCCTCCCGCCACCGCGAGGCCCGGACAGTGCCGGAGACCGGATCGCAGTCGCTGCTTCGCAAGAAGCACAGATCGACACCCTGCAATGCGGCTTCCGCCAGCAGGGCGCGCACGCGCGCCGTCTGCATCTTGTCCGCGGGGAAGATGCCATGGGCGATCATGGCGACCGGGCCGATGCCCGCCAGCGGATGAGGGGAGTTCCGTTCCATCGACAGTGGCGCCCGTTGGTTCGGCCTGCCCGTCATGACCGTTGCCGGATCACCTGCCGCAAACCTTTTGATGCAAGTGGCTTTGCGATCGATCCGCGTCCTACCGCCGTCACGACCGAAGGAGGCCGGCGACGCGACGCGCTTGGTTTATGAACCACAGGCGTCCGCTTCTGTCGACACGCGGCGGAGGCCTTCTCGTCTGGGACAGTCCAGAGCGATCCGTGGGCATCGCACGCTCTTTTCTGTCATATTTGTCGGTATCGCCGATGCCAACGCCAACTGAATGCGGACACCCCTGGCACCGACGGACACAGCCTGCAGAAGCGCCAAGGCGACGGACAACCGCCAGAAACTGTCCGATAGCGGGGCGCGCCGCTTGGTCGTCAGCCCCTCTGGCGGTTGGCTGAGGGTGTCGCCTGACTATGAGATCGCGCGGAGGCTGCCGAAGTGATGAGAGGGCGGGATCGCTAGGATTGGAGCTGCAGCAACACCTCGGTTCATTTTGCGAATGCCGCCGCCGTTGGGCCGGCGTCGAATGACCTGAGACCCATTTCTCCTCCGGCTTAAGAGAGAGTCCGAGGGTTGATTTGTGGCCTCATGCGGCCTCGGTTTCCAGTGCGATTGTTGCCGCGAACTCGGCAGGGGATCGATTGCCGAGAGCTGAATGGGGACGGTTCACATTGTAGTCCTCCTTCCATGAGGCGATAGCGGCGCGAGCCTGGGGCAGGTGCGAGAACAGTGTCTCGTTCAAACATTCGTCCCGGAAGCGGCCGTTGAAGCTCTCGACGAAGCCGTTCTGCGTGGGCTTGCCGGGCGCGATGTAATGCCATTCGACGCCGGTCTGCTGGCACCATTTGAGCACCGCCATCGAGGTTAGTTCAGTGCCATTGTCCGACACGATGGTTGAAGGCTTGCCCCGAACAGCCATGATCTCGTCCAGCTCGCGCGTCACTCGAAGGCCGGAGAGCGAGGTGTCGACGACCAGTGCCAGGCACTCCCGGCTGAAGTCGTCGACAACGGCCAGCACCCGGAAGCGGCGGCCGTCCGTGAAGGCGTCCGACACGAAATCGAGACTCCAGCGAAGGTTGACCCGATCCGGCACCAGCATAGGCCGTCTTGTGCCAAGCGCCCGTTTGCGACCACCTCGCCGACGCACCTGGAGCTTTTCCTCTCGATACAGCCGGCGCAGCTTCTTCTGGTTCATCACGATGCCCTGACGCCGCAGCATGACGTGGATCCGTCGGTAGCCGAAGCGGCGGCGCTCGCCGGCCACGGCTTTCATGGCGTCGCGCAGGGCCGCATCGTCAGGACGGACGCTTCGATAGCGCATACTGGTGCGATCGAAGCTCAATGCCTTGCACGCCCGACGCTGGCTCACCCCGTGCTCGGCACAGGCATGGGCCACGGCTTTACGCCTCACATCGAGCGTCACCATTTTTTTGAGGCGACATCCTTCAGGATAGCGTTGTCCAGCATCTGCTCGGCGAGCAGCTTCTTCAGGCGGGCGTTCTCATCCTCAAGCGCCTTCAGCCGGCGGGCATCCGACACGTCCATGCCGCCATACTTTGCCTTGAACTTGTAGAAGGTCGCCGAGGAGATGCCGTGCTTGCGGCACACGTCAGCGGTCTTCGCCCCCGCCTCCTGCTCCTTCAGCATGCCGATGATCTGCTCTTCCGTGAACCGTGAGGCTCGCATCGTCCGTCTCCGTGATCGACGGACTCTACTCAAATCTGGAGGAGGATCGGGGTCTCAGGTCAGCACGCGCATGGACAGCCATGCCCGCGAACGGGAGAGGTGCGTCACGCGGCCCGGGAACCATGCGGCCGAGGGCTCCTAGCGGGATGGGCGGGGCGCGTTCGGATAAGCGCACGTTGGGCATCCGGGGCCGCGCGTCCGTCAAGGCGCGCTGGCTTTCCTGCCCGGCGTGGAACGCACCCCGCCCGCCACCGGCCGGAGCCTCGCCCCGGCGGGTGGGTGCCTCTGGCCTCCGCGCGCTGATCTTGGCCAGCGCGCCGGAGGGCACCGCACCCGCCATCAGCTGAGGCCTCGGCCCGGAGGGGCGTGGCGCGGCCGGCCGCCGCGCTGGGATTCCCGGGCAGCGCGGTGCGCGCCACGCCCCTTCGTCATCGAGCCGCCGGCGGCATCCGCCGGCCTTTCAACCTTCCCAGATTGAGGAGCACGCGCATGGACAGCCATGTTCGCGAACGGGAGAGCCTTGTTCCCAGCCGGCGCCAGGCGCTTTGCCTTGGCGCGGCGCTTGTGACCGTGCCGACGGGCAGTCTGGAGCTGGCAGTGCCGGCACCGACCCTCGCAGCGCCGGCCCCCGCCGATCCGCTGCAGCGCGCCCGTGCGGCGTGGCTGACCTTCGCCGCCGCCATGGATGAGCTGGCGGCGCCGGGTGATGGCTGGATGCTGGAGGGCGCCGGCGCGCGGCGTGCTGCGCATGGGCGGCCGGCCGAGGCCTGGGTCTATGCCAGCCGCCTGACCTATGAGTGGCAGGCCGATCCGCGCCTGCGCGCCGGCGGCTTCCTCGATGAACGCGCCGAGCCGATCGACCTATGGCGCAAGCCCCGCGTCTCCCAGCCGGAGGGGCGGGCATGAGCACGCAATCCATGATGCCGGCACGCCTCGCCCCTAACCGGCGCCAGGCGCTCGCCCTCGGCGCGGCCTTGGTCGCGGTGCCGACGGGTGCCCTCACGATACCGGCGCCCCTCTCGCCGCAGGAGCGGATCGCCCGCGCGGTGCGGGAGATCGAGACGGCGCTCGCCGAGATCTATCCCGGCGCCAGCCAGCACCCGATCCTGCAGCTGCCGGACCCTGACGCCTTCGCCTCGCCGGTGTTTCCCGATGGCAGCTTCACCCCCGGCCAGATGGCTATGGTGTCTGTCTCCGCCGATTCCTTCGGCGATCGCTTCGCCGCCGGGCTCAAGAGCCGCACCGCCACCGACTGGTTCGGCAGGAGGGTGGCATGAGCAGCGACCTGTTCGGGCAGGCGGTGCCGGCGACGGCGCTGCTCTCTCCCCAGCTGCGGCTGGAGATCGTGCCCAGCGACGCGATGGAGCCGACGCTGCGCAGCCAGTGGGACCACGTGCTGGTGCGCCCCTGCACGCGCTATGAGGGCGAGGGAATCTATCTGCTGCAGGACGTGTTTGGCGGGCGCAAGCTCACCCGCGCCTCCAGCGTGCTCGGCGGGCCGGGGCATATCCTGCTGCACGTCGACAACAAGCATTATGGCGAGCACCTCGTGCCGCGCGAGGCGTTCGAGGACAACGTGCTCGCCATCGTGGTCGCCGATGTGAAGGTGCGCGACGCGCGGCTGCTTAGCCAGGTGCAGCGCCATGGCGAGGTGCGGCCATGAACGCCCACACCCGCGAGTTCGTCATGGTGGAGCGCCAGCGCCTGCGCGAGCGGGCCGAGCGCACCATCGAGGCGCTGATCGTGCTGCTCGACGAGCTGGACGCCGACCCGGACGAGGAAGACGGCGGCGACGGCGAGCCGGACAGCGATGGCGAGCCCTCGCTTGGCTGGGAGGGCGGCCGGCCGGGCGTGTTCGCCGGCGGCACCGGCCGCTGGGATTGCGACTGCGAGCACGATCCGGCGGAGAGCGGGCTTGTCGGTTCGGATGGCGTGATCGAGTAGCGGGGCGGGCGATGCGTCAGGCGGTCAACATTTTCGTTGCGGAGTACGTTTCGAGACTTGTCTCGTTACATCGAGTCACGCATACTGCGTTCAATGCTTCGCAACCAGGATCGTCCCATGTCCCTCATCATCCCCAAGATCGGCGGCCCGCTCACCGAGCGGTACTTCACCTCCGACCAGGTCGCCCTGCTCACCGGCATCTCTCCCGAGAAGCAGCGCACCCTGCGCTCGCGCGACCTCATCCCCTTCGAGGGCGACGTCGAGCCCATCCGCCGCGAGCGTTCGCGGCTGGTGACGTGGAATATCGTGATGAAGTGGGCGCTGCTCGCCGAAGTCACCAAGTTCGGCATCGACACCAAGTCGGCCGCCAACTTCGCCAATGCGGAGTGCTTCGACAACATGGCGTATTTCGACTTCACCCGCGAGGGCGAGACGCCGCTCTATGCCTTCTGCCGCCCCAAGGCGGGCGATCCCGAGAGCTTCAAGGACGTGACGACCGGCTCCGGCCAGATTCCCTTCGACGACAGCCGCTTCTGGGGCCGCTTCTTCTTCGGCATCGACTATTCCGAGCTGCAGCGCACCGTCCTCAAGCGCCTCGAAGCGCTCTAGGGCAACCGTCCATGCTGGGCCTCGTCTCCTCCCTCTTTGACCGCGCCAAGAGCGCGCTGCGCCCGGCCTCGCGCTCCTATGAGGGCGCGGCGACGGGCCGGCGTGCGACCGGCTGGGGCGCGATGCGCAACCAGCACGGCGCGGCGCAGGCGGCGCGGGCGCCGCTCGGCTATCGCGCCCGCTATCTCGTGGCGAACAACCCGCACGCGGCCGCCGCCAAGGCGGCCTGGGTGGCGGCGCTGGTCGGCACCGGCATCGTGCCGGCCGTGACGGGCGCGCTGGCGGCGCGCTGGACGGCGTGGACGGATGAGGCGGACGCCGACGGCCTGATGGACTTCTATGGCCTCACTGCGCTGATGGTCGGTGGCATGGTGGTGGATGGCGAGGCGCTGGCGCTGCTGATCGCCACCCCGGCGGGCCTGCGTATCCGCGTGCTCGATCCCGACCAGCTCGATGCCTCGCTCACCCGCCCACTGCCCGATGGCGGGCGCATCGTCAACGGCGTGGAGTTCGATGTCTTCGGCTCCCGCGTCGCCTACTGGATCGTGAAGGAGCGCCCCGAGATCGGCCTCGGTCTCAACCTCCAGCCGGTGCGCGTGCCGGCCGAGGACGTGGTGCATCTGTTCCGCCCGGACTTCCCCGGCCAGGTGCGCGGCGTTTCGTGGTTCGCCCCGGCGATCCTGCGGCTGGCCGAGCACGACGAGTGGCACGGCGCCCAGCTGGTGCGGCAGAAGGTCGGCGCGCTGCTGACCGGCCTCATCACCACCAATGACGGCACCGTGCCGTTCGGCGGCGAGGCGCAGGGCGAGGCGCTGATCGGCTCGCTGGAGCCGGGCGCCATGGTGGTGCTGCCGCCGGGCAAGGACGTGACCTTCTCCAACCCGCCCGCGATCGCGCAGGAGGCCAACGACTTCGCCCGCATCACCCTGCACGAGATCGCCGCCGCGCTCGGCCTGCCCTATGAGGTGCTGACCGGCGACCTTTCCAGCGTCAATTATTCCTCGATCCGCGCCGGCCTCGTCGAGTGGCGCCGCCGGGTAGAGATGATCCAGCACAACGTGATCGTGTTCCAGGCGCTGCGCCCCATCTGGCGCCGCTGGGCGATGATCGAGAGCCTGCAGGGCCGGATTGCCGCCCGCCCGCAGGAGCTGCTCCCGGTGCGCTGGATCACCCCGAAGCAGCAATGGGTGGACCCGGCCAAGGACGTGCAGGCGGAGATCGAGGCGATCAATGCCGGGCTGATGAGCCGGCGCGAGGCGGTTGCCGCGCGCGGCATGGATGTCGGCGCGCTCGATGCCGAGATCGCCGCCGACAAGGCCCGCGAGGCGAGCCTCGGCCTCACCTTCACCGCGCCCGCCAAGGTGGCCCCCGCCGCCGCCCCGGCCATCCCTGTCACGGAGGAAGCAGTATGAACGCTCCCACCGAGATCCTCACCCGCCGCGCGCCGCTCCCCGCCTCCAGCTGGGATGCCGACAGCCAGACCTTCGAGGCCGTGCTCTCCACCGGCGCCGCTGTCGAGCGCTGGGACGTGCGCGGCCCCTATGACGAGATTCTCCTCCTGTCGCAGCCGGCCTGGCCCGCCCGCGTGCCCCTGCTCGACAGCCACGGAAGGGAGAGCGTGGACCGCCAGCTCGGGAACGTCGACACGCTGCGCGTGGTCGGCGGGGACCTCCTCGGGCGCGCCACGCTCTCCCGCCACAATCCCCGCTCCCGGCGCATCGCCGCCGAGCTGTCGGACGGTGCCACTTTCGGCATCTCCATCGGCTACGGCGTCGAGCGCTGGTCCGAGCGCACAAACCCGAAGACCGGCCGCCGCGAGAAGGTGGCCGAGCGCTTCACCCTGATCGAGGCCAGCCTCGTCGTTGTCCCCGCCGACCCGCATGCAGGCATCAGGAGCCACGACATGACGGTCAGCACCGAGCCGGCGCCCGCGCCCGCTCCCTCCACCCAGCCCCTCAACCCGCCGGCCGCTGCAGAGCGCGCCGCCATCAACATGGAGATCCGTTCCATCGCCAACGTCGCCGGCCTCGATCAGGGCTGGATCGACAGCCAGATCGACACCAACGCCACCACCGACGCCGCCCGTGGCGCCGCCTTCGCCGCCATGCAGGCCCGCAGCGCCCCGCTGCAGACCTTCCACCCCACGGCGGCGACCGTCACTCAGGAGCACACTGACCCGGCGGCGATCCGTTCCGCCATGGGCGAGGCTCTCGCCCATCGCCTTGCCCCCGGCCGGGTGAAGCTGGAGGGGCGCTCGCGCGCCTATGCCGGCTTCCGCATGCTGGACATGATCGGCGACCTCGCCCAGGCGCGCGGCGAGCGCCTTAACCTGCGCGACCAGAACGCGCTGATGGAGCGTGCCGTCGGCGCCCATTCCACCAGCGACTTCCCCCTCCTGCTGGCGGACGCGGCCAACAAGGCCCTGCTCGCCAACTACGCCGCCGCCGAGCCGACCTATCGCCTGATCGCCGCCCGGCGCGTCTTCAACGACTTCCGAGAGCACGATTTCCTGCGCATCGGCGACTTCGGGCGTTTCCAGGAAACCAACGAGGGCGGCGAGCTGAAGTACACCACCCTCTCGGAGAACCGCGAGAAGGTGCGGGCGAAGGAGCTGAATGCCGGCATCGCCATCGGCCGCCGCGCCCTCATCAATGACGACCTGTCGGCGCTGGCGGACTTCTCCTCCATGATCGCCATCCGCGCCGCCAGCGACGAGAACGCCCGCGTCTACGGCCTGCTCGCCGCCAATGCCGCCCTGTCCGACGGCAAGGCGCTGTTCCATGCCGACCACGGCAACAAGGCCACCACCGGCGCCGCCCTCTCGGTCATCTCGGTCGGCCTCGCCGTCGCCTCCCTGCGCAAGCAGAAGAGCCTCGACGGCGTGCCGCTCAACCTTGCCCCCCGCTTCCTCGTGGTCGGGCCGGACACCGAGCTTGCGGCCCGCCAGGTGCTCGCCGCCATCACCGCCGCCAAGGCGGGCGATGTGAACCCGTGGGCGGGCACGATGGAGCTGGTGGTCGACGCCAACATCACCGGCGCCGGCTGGTACGTCATGGCGGACCCCGCTGCGGCGCCCAGCCTTGTCTATGGCTACGTCTCCGGCGCTGAGGGGCCGCAGATCCGCACCGAGATCGACTTCGACACCCGCGCCGTCAAGGTCGCGGCCGGGCTCGACTTCGGCTGCGGCGTCATCGACTTCCGTGGCCTCTACAAGAACGAGGGCGCGTGATGGCGGTCAAGGACAGCCTCGAAGACCGCCTTGCCCGGCTGCGTTCGGTGCGCGCCGACGGCGTCCGCCGCCTGCGCTACACCGACGGCAAGGAGGTCGAGTATCGCACCGACAGCGAGCTCGCCGCCGCCATCGCCGACGTCGAGCGCCAGATCGCCGGGGCAAACGCCCCGGCGAAGGTCGTCTATCTCGCAACCAGCAAAGGGCTCTGACGATGGCGCGCACGGGAGCCAAGCACACCCAGGCAGACATCGCTCGCGCGCTGCGCGCGCTGAAGCAGGCGGGCATGCAGAAGGAGTCTCAGGTGGAGGCTCGCCCCGACGGCACGATCGTGATCGCGCCGTTGGACAAGAAGCACGCGGGCACGGCTCATGCGGCCGAGCCCGAGCACGACATCGTGCTGTGAGGTAGGGCATGCCGAAGAAACGCCCCCCTTTCCTTCATCGCGAGCGCTCGCGGCACGGGATCCCGGTTTGGTACGTCCGCCGGGATCACGGGCCGCGCATTCGCCTGCGCGCCGAATATGATTCGGCTGAGTTCTGGGAGGAGTACAAGGCGGCTCTCGCGGGCACCGCGCCGGCGAAGAAGGGCGGGCGGCCGGGCTCGCTCGAATGGGCAATCACCCGCTACCGTGCCAGCTCGGCTTGGGCGGCGCTGGCGCCCGCGACGCGCCGGCAGCGGGAGAACATCTTCCACCAGGTCGAGAAGACCGCCGGCAAGGAGCTTCTTTCGCAGATCACCCAGAAGGTCATCATTGCGGGCCGCGAGCGCCGCTCGGCGCACCCGCATGCCGCGAACAACTTCCTGAAGGCGATGCGCGGTTTCTTCGACTGGGCGGCCGGCGACGGCAATCTGGTGAAGGACAACCCCTGTATCGGCGTGAAGCTGCTCAAGGGCAGCAATGACGATGTGGGCTTCCACACATGGAATGAGGACGAGCTTGCCCGCTTCGAGGCCAAGTGGCCGGTGGGAACCCGCCAGCGCCTCGCCTTCGACATCCTCCTCTATACGGGCCTGCGCCGGGGCGACGCCGTGAAGCTGGGCCGCCAGCACGTTCAGGACGGGCTGATTACGCTGCGGACTGAGAAGACGGGCGAGCCGGTCACGCTGCCGATCCTTGAGCCGCTGGCGCACTCCATCGCGGCGACGACGACGGGCGACCTGACTTTCCTCGTGACGGAGCGCGGCAAGCCCTTCGTGAAGGAGAGCTTCGGCAACTGGTTTCGTCAGGCCTGCACGGCGGCGAAGTGCCAGGGCTCGGCTCATGGCCTCCGCAAGGCGGGCGCGACGCGGGCGGCGGAAAATGGAGCGACGGAGCGTCAGCTGATGGCGCTGTTTGGCTGGTCGACGAACAAGATGGCGGCGCTTTACACGCGCACGGCCGAGAAAAAGCGGCTGGCCACGGATGCTGCCCAGCTTCTGCTGCGGAAACAGTCCACGAACAAAAACGCCCGCACCTTCTCTCGAAGTGCGGGCGCGAAGCCGAAAACCTCAGAAAAATCACGAGGTTAGAAAATGAGTGGTGCCCAGGAGAGGACTCGAACCTCCACGGTGTTACCCACACGGACCTGAACCGTGCGCGTCTACCAATTCCGCCACCTGGGCATGTGCCTTGCGGCACGGCGGCGAGACATAGTCGGGTGGACTCCCTCTTGTCAACGCGCCTTTCGCACCGGAGGTCACACAGCGGTGGAAATCTCTTCGCGAGGTGGATGGGCGCCTTGCAAGCTGCCATTGCCGACTGCGGGCGCTGCTGCCACGCCAAGCTGCCGATGGCGACTGCGGGGTGCCGCCTGGCGCGCAGGCGGCTGCGGCCTCGCCGGGCCGGTACATGCGCCACTCCTCCTGCCATCCTCGCTCGGCAAGGGCGCGCGCAACCGCTGTCCCACCGCCGGTGCTGTCCGCTGCCCGGCAGCGGGCGTATCCCGGATGGCGGCGAGGCGTCGCGGCGCGACGGCGCGCGAACGCTGGACGCTGCCGCGGCGGCGCGCTAATCGTCGTGGCATGCCAATGCCGGGCCGGGAGACACACATGGTCGACGCCACGAACGAATTGCCGCTGGAGAGCGAGGCTGAGCTGGTCCGCCGCGCGGCGCCGATGGAGCGGCTGGTGACGATCTATGGCGGTTCCGGCTTTGTCGGCCGCCATGTGGTGCGCGCGCTGGCCCGCCTTGGATGGCGCGTGCGTGTCGCGGTGCGCCGGCCGGACCTTGCCGGCCATCTGCAGCCGCTCGGCGCGGTAGGGCAGATCGTGCCGGTGCAGGCCAATCTGCGCTATCCCGCCTCCGTTTTGCGGGCGGCGGAAGGGGCGGAGGTGGTCATCAACCTCGTCGGCGTGCTGCATGAGAGCGGCCGCCAGAGCTTCGAGGCGGTCCACGCCTTCGGGGCAAGCCAGGTGGCGCAGGCGGCCCGGGAAGTGGGCGCGCGGCTGATCCACGGCTCCGCCATCGGCGCTTCGGCCGATTCCGAATCATTCTACGCCCGCAGCAAGGCGGCGGGCGAGGTGGCAGCGCTTGAGGCGGTGCCCGGCGCCGTGGTCATCCGGCCGTCCATTGTTTTCGGGCCGGAGGATGATTTCTTCAATCGCTTTGCCGCCATGGCGCGGCTTTCCCCGATGCTGCCGCTGATCGGCGGCGGGGGCACGCGCTTCCAGCCGGTGTTTGTCGGCGATGTCGCCAGCGCCTTCGCCAAGGCGGTGGATGGCGGCGCGCGGCCCGGCACGACCTATGAGCTCGGCGGGCCGGAAGTGCTGACCTTCAAGCAGCTGATGGAGCTTCTGCTGGCCGAGATCGACCGCAAGCGGCTGCTGGTGCCGATGCCGGCGTCGCTGGCGGCGTTCAACGCCCGCTTCCTGGAATTGCTGCCCAACCCACTGCTCACCCGCGACCAGGTGCGCCTGCTGGGCTATGACAATGTGGTCTCGGACGTCGCCAAGGCCGAGGGCCGCACGCTGGAAGGGCTCGGCATCGCGCCGACGGCGCTTGGCGCCATCCTGCCCGGCTATCTCTGGCGCTACCGCAAGGCCGGCCAGTTCTCCCGGCCGGAAGCCGCCTGAACCTTATCTTCGCTTGCCAAAAGAAAAGCCGCCGGGCGCGCGCGTCCGGCGGCTTTTTCATGGGGTTCAGCCCACCAGCGCCAGAGCCACCAGCCCGACGCCGCCCACGCCGATGCGCCACCAGCCGAACGGCGCGAAGCCGTGGCGGGAGACGAAGGCGATGAGGCCGCGCACCACCGCCAGCGCCGCGATGAAGGCGGCAATGAAGCCCACCGCGATGAGGGTCGCGTCGTCGGCGTTCAGCGCGTCGCGATTCTTGTAGAGATCATAGGCGAAGGCGCCGGTCATGGTGGGCAGGGCGAGGAAGAAGGAGAATTCCGCCGCCGCCGGCTTGCTGGCGCCCAGCAGCAGGCCGCCGACAATGGTCGAGCCCGAGCGCGACACGCCGGGAAACATGGCGAGGCACTGGATGAAGCCGATTTTCAGCGCCAGCTTCGGCGGGAAGGCCATGGCGTCCTCATAGACCGGCTTCATCTTCAGCGTGTCGACCCACAACAGCACGATGCCGCCGAGAATCAGCATCACGCAGATCAGCGAGGGCGTCTCGAACAGCACGCTCTTGATGAAGCCGTGCGCGAAGGCGCCGATCACCGCTGCCGGCAGGAAGGCGATGAGGATGCCGAGGACGAAATTGCGCGAGCGCGGGCTGGAGGGGAGGGTGACCAGCACGCGCAGGAACCGCTGAAAATACACGACCAGCAGGGCGAGGATCGCGCCGAGCTGGATGACGACCTCGAACACCTTGCCCTCGCTCTCGAAGCCGAGGAAATGGCCGGCGAGAAGGATATGGCCGGTGGAAGAGACAGGCAGGAACTCGGTAAAGCCTTCCAGCAGGCCGAGAAGAAAGGCTTCGAGCAAGGTGCCGAACGACATGAGGCGGATTCCGTGGGAAGAGGTGGCCGAAGAGACGGACGGGACGACGGATGGGGGCGCCGGGGCGCGAAACGCGCGCATCCTGTCCGCTTCGCACCGCACAAGCAACGTGACGCTGTGTCAGGCACAGCGCGGCCGCGCGAAATAAAGTAGGGTTGCCGACCGGGCGTATCTCGGCCCGACATGAATCCGCCTCAACCGGCAGGTCCATTTCCACTCGGTCGGCGTTGTCAGCAAACGGCAACGTTTGGGAGTTTTACATGAGAAGTCTGGTTGCGGGCCTTCTGCTGTCCTTGGCGCTGGCGGGCGCTGCGGTCGCGCAGGAACGCGGTTATGTGACGACGAACGTCAATCTGCGGGCGGGTCCCGGTACAGATTACCCCGTCGTGGTGGTGCTCGGGGCGGGCGCTCCGCTCGGCATTTTCGGCTGCCTCGACGATTATAGCTGGTGCGACGTGGCCGTGGACGATGTGCGCGGCTGGGTAGCGGCGGCGTATATCGAGGCCGATTATCGCGGCCGTCGCGTTGAATTCTATGACTATGCGCCGTCGTTCGGCGTGCCCATCGTCGCCTTCAGCTTCAACGATTACTGGGGCCGCTATTACCGTGGCCGCCCCTGGTACACGACCAATGACCGCTGGTACCGCCCGCGTCCGCCGGGCCCGCGCCCGGGCTGGCGTCCGCCGCCTCCGGGCGGCTGGGGGCCCGGTGGTCCGGTCTGGAATGGTCCAGGGCGACCGGGTGGTCCCGGCGGTCCCGGCTGGGGTGGCCCCGGCAGGCCGGGTGGTCCCGGCGGTCCGGGCGGTCCGGGTTGGGGCGGTCCAGGTCGGCCGGGTGGTCCCGGCGGTCCGGGAGGTCCGGATTGGGGCGGTCCAGGTCGGCCTGGCGGTCCCGGCGGCCCGGGCAATCCCGGTGGTCCCGGCAGGCCGGGCGGTCCCGGCGGGCCGGGCAACCCGGGTGGTCCCGGCGGGCCTGGTGGTCCGGGAGGTCCCGGCTGGGGTGGTCCCGGCAATCCGGGTGGCCCGGGTGGCCGTCCCCCGCAGGGCGGGCGTCCCGAGCAGGGTCGTCCTCCGGGTCAGGGCGGGCGTCCCGAACAGGGTCGTCCCCCGGGTCAGGGTGGGCGTCCCGAGCAGGGTCGTCCCCCGGGTCAGGGCGGTCGTCCCGAGCAGGGCCGTCCTCCGGGTCAGGGCGGTCGTCCCGAACAGGGCCGTCCTCCGGGTCAGGGCGGTCGTCCCGAACAGGGCCGTCCTCCGGGTCAGGGCGGGCGTCCCGAGCAGGGCCGTCCTCCGGGTCAGGGTGGTCGTCCCGAACAGGGCCGTCCTCCCCAGCAGGGTGGTCGCCCCGAACAGGGTCGCCCGCCGCAGGGACAGCGCCCGCAGCAGGGGCGTGGCCAGTGCATGCCGGGGGCGCCCGGCTGCAACATCTGACGTGAGGCGCGCGATGCCCGGTGAACATTGCCGGGCATCGCTGTCGCACACTTGAAATATACCCGCCGCTCCTGTAGAGGGTGCGGCCTTCAAGAACCGCCCGGCTACAAGGGCTGCCGTGGCGGTTCGAACGCTCACACTAGATTGGGCCGGACGTCCCTTCGGGGAGGCTGCCGGCCGTGGAGATCGAGCCAAATGCCCAAGATGAAGACCAAGTCCGGAGCGAAGAAGCGCTTCAAGCTCTCCGGCACCGGCAAGGTGATCATGGCCCAGGCCAATAAGCGCCATGGCATGATCAAGCGTACCAACAAGCAGATCCGCGATCAGCGCGGCACCACGGTCATGTCCGAGCGTGATGCTTTCAACGTTCGCAAGTTCTTTCTGCCCAACGGCTGACGCCCCCTAGCCAGTACCAGGAGAAAATCCCATGGCACGTGTCAAACGCGGCGTCACTTCCCACGCCAAGCACAAGAAGGTGCTCAAGGCGGCGAAGGGCTATTATGGCCGCCGCAAGAATACCATCCGTATCGCCAAGCAGGCCGTCGAAAAGGCGCAGCAATACGCCTATCGCGACCGTAAGGTTAAGAAGCGCAATTTCCGCGCGCTCTGGATCCAGCGTATCAACGCCGCGACCCGCGAGCTCGGCTTTACCTATGGCCGGTTTATCGACGGTCTCAGCAAGGCCGGGATCGAAGTCGACCGCAAGGTGCTCTCGGATATCGCCATCCACGAGCCCGCCGCCTTCGCGGCGCTGGTCGAGCAGGCCAAGGCAGCGCTGGAAAGCGCCGCGGCGGACAAGCAGGCCGCCTGATCTTCCAGATTTTCGTCTGGACCACGAATTCAGAAAGCCCCGCGCGCGAGCGTGGGGCTTTTCGTCGTTAGGCGGCTGGGCTAAGAGACCGCAACCCACGCGCCGTCATCCTGAGGTGCCCGGCGTCAGCCGGGCCTCGAAGGATGGCCGCCGCAGATGAGCATCCTTCGAGGCTCACTGCGTTCGCACCTCAGGATGACGGCGGAGCCCTGGTTTTCCGACGTGTATCCTTCGTCATGGCCGGGCCTGCGCTGGCCATTCGCGCCTGTATTTCGTCGAGGTCTGACCCCATGCCCGTTGCCGCCCTACCCGATCTCGACGCGCTGGAGCGCGAGCTGACCGCGGGCATCGCCGTCGCCGCCGACGAGCCGGCGCTGGAAGCCATCCGCGTCGCTGCGCTCGGCAAGAAGGGCTCGGTCTCCGAGCTGCTGAAGAGCCTGGGCGGCATGAGCCCGGAGGAGCGCAAGAGCGCCGGCCCGGCGATCAACGGCCTGCGCGACCGCCTCAACGAGGCGCTTGGCACGCGCCGCACCGAGCTGAAGGGCGCCGCGCTGGCGAAGCGGCTGGAGACCGAGCGCGTCGACGTCACGCTGCCCGTGCGCGAGACGCCGGCGGAACTCGGGCGCCTTCACCCGATCAGCCAAGTGATCGACGAACTCACCGCGATCTTTGCCGATATGGGCTTCGCCGTGGCGGAAGGCCCCGATATCGAGGATGACTTCCACAATTTCACCGCGCTGAACTTCCCCGAGGGGCACCCGGCGCGCGAGATGCACGACACGTTCTACCTGCCCACCAAGGAGGACGGCTCGCGCCTCGTGCTGCGCACGCACACCTCGCCGGTGCAGGTGCGCACCATGCTCTCGCAGAAGCCGCCGATCCGCGTCATCTGCCCCGGCCGCACCTATCGCTCGGACAGCGACCAGACCCACACGCCGATGTTTCATCAGGTGGAGGGCCTCGTCATCGACAAGCAGGCCAACCTCGGCCATCTCAAATGGATCCTCGAGGAGTTCTGCAAGGCGTTCTTCGAGGTGGACAATGTGAAGATGCGGTTCCGCCCGTCCTTCTTCCCCTTCACCGAGCCGTCCATGGAGGTCGACATCCAGTGCGACCGCTCGCGCCCCGGCGAGATCCGCTTCGGCGAGGGCTCGGACTGGCTGGAGATTCTCGGCTGCGGCATGGTGCACCCGAACGTGCTGCGCAATTGCGGGCTGGACCCGGACGAATATCAGGGCTTCGCCTGGGGCATGGGCATCGATCGCATCGCCATGCTGAAATACGGCATGCCGGACCTGCGCGCCTTCTTCGAGGCGGATGTGCGCTGGCTGTCGCATTACGGCTTCCGGCCCCTGGACTTCCCGACCCTGGCGGGAGGGCTGAGCGCGTGAGCAAGGCACCCTTCTGGTCGACCGAGCGGCTCGCCGCCATGGAGACGGCGCAGCTCAAGCAGCTTCTCGCCAATGCGCAGGCGCGCGGCGCCTCGGAGCTGGTGGCGCTGTGCGAGGAGGTTCTGGCCACGCGCGGCCCGGTGAAGAAGCCGTCCTCCTCCTCGTCCTCAGGCTCCTCATCCGCGTCGTCGGGCAGGCGGGCCGCACGGGACTATGTCGCGCAGTTCCATTTCGTCTGCGAGAACGATCGCGGTGTCACCACCGACGGCGAAGGGTTCTTCTGGACCGGCTCGTGGGTCGTTCCGGAAGACGACGTCATCAAGAGCATGCAGGCCGGCGGCAAGGTGGCGTTGCACAGCTCGCGCGCCGAGATGTCCTACCGGCAGGGCAAGATTCTCGACTACCGCAAGAGCGATGGCGACTCCGCGAAGAAGCGCAATATCGGCATCGAGTTTCTGGTAGCCGCCGACGACGTTCCTCTCGCCTGGTCCGGCGATGGCGCGGGCGAAAAGGGCTATCGCTGGGCAAGCCACGCCCAGGGCAAATGAACGAGCGGAACGGTAGGGCACTCCCATGAAATTCACCCTCTCCTGGCTGCGCGAGCATCTTGCCGGCGACTATGGGCTCGACGACGTCACCGGCGCGCTCAACCGCATCGGGCTGGAAGTGGAAGGCGTCGAGGACAAGGCGGCGAAGCTGCGCGGCTTCACCATCGCCTATGTCGTCTCCGCCGTTCAGCACCCCAATGCCGACAAGCTGCGCGTGTGCATGGTCGACACCGGTGCCGGCGAGCCGGTGCAGGTGGTGTGCGGCGCCCCCAATGCCCGCACCGGCATGAAGAGCGTGTTCTCCCCGCCCGGCACCTATATTCCCGGCAAGGACATGACGCTCGGCATCGGCACCATTCGCGGCGTCGAGAGCCGGGGCATGCTGTGCTCGGCCGCCGAGCTGCAGCTGTCCGAGGACCATGACGGCATTCTCGACCTGCCCGAGGACGCCCCCGTCGGCGCCACCTATGTCGACTGGATCGGCCTCGACGACCCGGTGATCGAGATCGCGGTGACGCCGAACCGTGCCGACGCGCTCGGCGTGCACGGCATCGCCCGCGACCTCGCCGCCGCCGGCCTCGGCACGCTGGTGGAAGACGCCATCGCCCCGGTGGCCGGCAGCTTCCCGTGCCCAGTCTCGGTGACCATCGCGCCAGACGCGCCGTGCCCGGCCTTCGCGATGCGGCTGGTGCGCGGGGTGAAGAACGGCCCCTCGCCGGACTGGCTGCAGGCCAAGCTGCGCGCTATCGGCCTGCGCCCGATCAACGCGCTGGTGGACGTGACCAACCTCCTGACCTTCGACCAGAACCGCCCGCTGCATGTGTTCGACGCCGCCAAGGTACAGGGCAACCTTGTCGTGCGCCGCGCTATTGCGGGGGAGAGCCTGAAGGCGCTGGACGGCAAGACCTACGCGCTTGATGAGACCATCTGCGTCATCGCCGACGACAAGGGCGTGGAATCGCTCGCCGGCGTCATGGGCGGCGAGGAATCGGGCTGCGACGAGGGCACGACCGACGTGCTGGTCGAATCCGCGCTGTGGGAGCCGATCAACATCGCCCAGACCGGCCGCAAGCTGGGGCTGAACTCCGATGCCCGCTTCCGTTTCGAGCGCGGCATCGACCCGGCCTTCACCGTGCCGGGGCTGGAGCTGGCGACGCGGTTGATCCTCGATCTGTGCGGTGGCGAGGCCTCCGAGGTCGTGCTGGCGGGAGCGATCCCGGACACCACGCGCGTCGTCGATTTTCCGCTCAACCTCACCGAGAAGCTCACCGGGCTGGTGGCGAATGACGAGGAGCAGGTGGCGATCCTGCGCCGGCTTGGCTTCACGGTGGAAGGTAATGTCGGCACGGTGCGGGTGACGCCGCCGAGCTGGCGCGGCGATGTCGAGGGCAAGGCCGACCTCGTGGAAGAGGTGATCCGCATCGCCGGCCTCGACCGGGTGCCGTCCACGCCCTTCCCGCGCGACGAGACCGCCCGAAAGAGCGTGCTCACCACGCTGCAGCTGCGCACCCGCAAGGGCAAGCGGGCGCTGGCGGCGCGCGGGCTGGTGGAGGCCGTCACCTGGTCCTTCGTGCCGAAGGCGCAGGCCGAACTGTTCGGCGGCGGCGCGCCGGAACTGGCGCTGGCTAACCCCATCGCCTCCGATCTCTCCGACATGCGCCCCAGCCTGTTGCCGGGCCTCGTCCGCTCGGGTCAGGCCAATGCCGATCGAGGGCAGGGCGATGTCGCGCTGTTCGAGGTGGGGCAGGTGTTCAAGGGCGATCGCCCGCAGGACCAGTTCATCGCCGCTACCGGCATCCGCCGGGCCACGGCCAGGCCCAGCGGTGCCGGGCGCCACTGGTCCGGCAAGGCGTTGCCGGTCGATGCCTTCGATGCCAAGGCTGATGCGCTGGCGCTGCTCGCCGCCTGCGGCGCGCCGGTGGCGAATCTGCAGATCTCGACCGATGCGCCGGGCTGGTTCCACCCCGGCCGCTCCGGCACGTTCCGCCTCGGCCCCAATGTGATCGGCCATTTCGGCGAGTTGCACCCGTCCGTGCTGGAGGGGCTGGACGTGGCGGGCCCGCTTGTCGGCTTCGAAATCCTGCTCGACCGCATTCCCGAGCCGAAGGCCAAGGCAACGCGGGTGAAGCCGCTGCTGGAACTCGCCGCCTTCCAACCGGTGGAGCGCGACTTCGCCTTCGTGGTTGCGCGGGGTGTCAGCGCAGGCGATCTCGTCAAGGCGGCGGCCGGCGTCGACCGCAAGCTCATCACCGCCGTGAATGTGTTCGACCTGTATGAGGGTCCCGGTGTCGATGCCGACAAGAAGTCGGTGGCGCTCTCCGTCACGCTGCAGCCGCGTGAGAAGACACTGACCGATGCCGAGATCGAGGCGGTGGCGGGCAAGATCGTCGCGGAAGTGGCGAAGAAGACCGGCGCCACCTTGCGCGGGTGAAGCGCTGAGAGACATCCCCGGGGCCTGGCCCGGGGATGCACTTCTTTCTTCGAGGCCGAAGGGCAGCCTCAGATGGCCGGACTCAGCCCGGCGATGACGCGTGGAACGCGGCGGAAAAGCCGGCAGGCCCCGCCCCGCATGGGGGCGGGATGGTGTCAGCTAACCCTGTCGCGGCAGTACTTCACCAGGCTCGCATCGAAGGTGCCCGGCCGCGCCATAACTTCGGTGCACTGTTCGCTCTTCTTCATGCCGTTCGTCTTCGAGGTGCTGCCACCCTGCGTCACGCCCGGCGTGCCGCTGCCGGGGGTCTCGGTGCCGGGCGTTTCGGTGCCCGGGGTCTCGGTATCGGGGTTTTCGCCGCCGGGGGTCTCGGTGCCCGGGTTCTCTCCACCGGGGTTCTCTCCCCCGGGATTCTCGCCACCCGGATTCTCGCCGCCGGGAGTGCCGCCGCCGGGGGTTCCACCGCCGGGAGTGCCACCACCCGGAGTGCCACCGCCGGGAGTGCCGTTATCTCCGCCATGCGACCCACCGCCATCGCCGCCGGAACCATTGCCGCCGCCGCCATGCGACCCGCCGCCATCGGAGCCGCCGCCATTGCCGCCGCCGCCATTGCCGCCGCCGCCATTGGACCCGCCGCCATTGGACCCGCCGCCATCGGAGCCGCCGCCATTGCCGCCGCCGCCATTGGACCCGCCGCCATTGGACCCGCCGCCATTGGACCCGCCCCCACCCGAGCCGCCGCCTCCGGAGCCGCCTGTGGCGTGTGCCGGAACGGCCGCGAGCAAGCAAGCGGTAATGATGCTGACGCCGATGAACCGGGCGTCAAGCCTGAATTTATTCTTGCGTATAATCTGCACGTTCTGTCCGTTCGAAAAGGTATAAAGCAGGACATCTGCTGTATCGACCGGGGCAGTAACGTATTGAGTGTTTTATTGGTTTCATTATATGTGGAAAATATTATTAATACAAAATATATCTAGAAATTAGTCTCGCTGCGGGAACTTATAGCGCAAACTTGACGCGGTAATGCGTCACCTAAACGGGTAGTTGAGTGGTGTATTGCTTACGGAAGAGGCGCGGGTGGGGTATTTGCCTACGCTGGCCCGTCGCCGAACAGGCGCAGGGCGCGGGCGGCGGCGGCTTCGCCGGAGGCCCAGGCGCCGCCGAGCGTGCCCCAGCCGCTGGTCGGGACATAGTCGCCGGCAAGGAACAGCCGGTTCTGCACCGTATCGGCGAACACGCGCCGCTGTGCCCCCTGGCCGGGAAGGGCGACACTCAGGGCGCCGCGAATGAGCGGGTCCTTGCCCCAGCTTGAACAGACGACCTCGCGGATCTCGCCATCCGCGCCGGGAAAAGCCGCGCCCAGCCATTGGCGTGCGAGCGCCAGAGCCGCTTCCGCGCCCTTCTCGGCGATGGCGCGGGCCGGCGCGTCGCCGAAGGTGACGATATGCAGGTCGCTGCCGTTGATCCGACCGCGCAGCAAGGCGGGCGGCGCCGCGTCCGCCCTGGCAAGCACGGCCTCGTTCGGCTCCAGGGCGAGCGGATTGCCGGGGAGCAGGAACGCCACCTGTTCCAGCGCGCCCGAAGGGATCGCCCGCAACGCATTGAGCAGGCGCGGCGGCAGGACGGGGTTGAACCGGATCGTCCCCGCCAGCAGCACCGGTGCGGGAATGGCGATTACGATGGCGCGGGCGCGGATCGGCGTGCGCTGGCCGCGCACCGTCACGGTGTGGAAGCGCCCGGCATTGGTGACCAGCGTGACCGGCGCCTCCTTCTGCACGTTCAGCCAGGCGCCCAGGCCCTCCATCAGCGCCCCGATTCCAACGGGGCTGGTGGTGTCGTCGGGCGGGGCGTCGCGGCGCGACAGGTCGAGCGACGACAGCGCCGCGAGCGGCCGCCCGCAGCCGAGCGGTCCGAGAAGCTGCGTCACCGTGGGCGCCCACTGGGCCGTTGCGCGTGCGGCGGCCGGGTCCGGCGTCGCCGCCTGCAGCGCCAGCGAGGCCGCGACATCCTTGCCGGTGTCGGCCATCGCCCGGATGTCCCGCTGCGCGGTGCCGAGCGCCAAGGTGAAGGCGTCATAGGCGCTCTCGCGCACCTCGCGGCCATTGGCGAAAAGCCGCCGCCCGGAGGGGAGGGCGACGAGGTTCTGGCCGGCCGCCTGCGCGCTCGCGGCCAGCGTGCCCTCGCTGCGCGCGAAACCGCCCGCGCCGAGATCGACGTTCAGGCCGAAGGCGGCGTCGGTCCGCGCGCGGCCGCCCAGCTTCGCCCCGGCCTCGATCAGTACATAGGAGCGCTTGGCCTCCGCCACCCGGCGGGCCGCCGCAATGCCGGCGGCGCCGCCACCGATGATGACGACGTCGACGCTGGTCGCGTCGCCGAGCGTGCCGGACTGGGCCAGCGCCGGCGCCGGCAGCAGCGCCGCGGAGGCGGCGGCGAGGAAATGGCGGCGATTCAGCGTGCCGGGAAGGCGCGGTCGTGTCATGCAGCAAGGACTCAAGCGAGGATGAAGGCCACGCTAGCATGCCCGGCCGGCGGGGCGAAGGCGCGCCTGCCGCTCCCGGCTAAAGGCTTGCGGCGAATCATGTTTTGTTCACGCGAGAACGAATCGGGACTCGCGGGCGGATCGGGAAAATCAAGTCCCCGCGCCACGACGCCCCCGCGCGCTTGCCCCCGCCCCTGCAGGGCCACCTTGAGAGAAGCGGCAGGGCGCCTTACCTAGAGGGTCGCACAAGGGGGAGAACCGATGCTGCGGGATGCGATCACGGCTTTCGCCCAGACTTTTTCGCCGGCGTTCCGCCGGGTGCTGCTGCGTTCGATCGGCCTCGCCATCGGCCTGCTGATCGCGCTGGGGGTGGGGGCGCATTACGCGCTGACCTATTTCGTGACACTGGATCTGCGCTGGGCGGAGATCACCGTCGACATCCTCGCCGCCTTCGGCATCTTGATCGGGGCGATCTTCCTGGTCCCACCGGTCACCTCACTGGTCGCCGGCCTGTTTCTCGACGACGTCGCCGAACAGGTGGAGCGCAACGATTTTCCGCAGGAGCCGGTGGGGCAAGCCGTTCCCATCGGCCGCTCGCTGGTGCTGACCGCCAAGTTCTTCTTCGTCATGCTGGCGGTTAACCTGGTGGCGCTGCTTCTTCTTCTGGTGCCGGGCGTGAACTTGTTCGTGTTCTACATCGCCAACGGCTATCTGCTCGGGCGCGAATATTTCCAGCTCGCCGCCATGCGCTACCGCAGCGAGGACGAGGTGGCGCTGATGCGACGGCACCACGGGGTGGCCACCTTCCTGGGCGGGCTGGTCATTGCGGTGGTGGTGTCGGTGCCGATCCTCAACCTCATCACCCCGGTCTTCGCCACCATCTTCATGGTGCGGATGCACAAGCGGCTGTCGCGCGCGGGATGAGCGTCAGGCCGGGGTCTTCTCCGGCCAGCGGCACAGATCGGCGATCAGGCAGCGCGGGCAGTCGGGCTTCACCGCCTTGCAGACATAGCGCCCGTGCAGGATCAGCCAGTGATGGGCGTGTAGCTTGAAGCGGTCCGGAATGGTTCGCTCCAGCCCCAGCTCCACCTCCAGCGGTGTCTTGCCCGGCGCCATGCCGGTGCGGTTGGCGACGCGGAAGAGATGAGTGTCGACAGCGATGGTGGGCAGGCCGAAGGCTATATTGAGCACGACATTCGCGGTCTTGCGGCCGACGCCGGGCAGCATCTCCAGCGCCGCGCGGTCGGGCGGCACCTCACCGCCATGTTCGCCGAGCAGGCGGCGGGAAAGCTCCACCACATTCTTCGCCTTGCCGCGATAGAGGCCCAGCGTGCGGATATGCTGCGCCACACCCTCCTCGCCGAGCGCTACCATCGCCTGCGGGGTCGGGGCGGCCTTGAAGAGCCCGCGCGTCGCCTTGTTGACGCCGACATCGGTCGCCTGCGCGGACAGCACCACCGCGACCAGCAGGGTGTAGGGGTCATGATATTCCAGCTCGCCTTCCGGCTCCGGGTTGGCGGCCTCGAAGCGGGCGAAGGCGGTCTCCACCTCGCCGGGCGTCCAGGGGCGGAAGGCGCCGCCGATCGCCGCCGCGGCTGCGTTCGCCACGGCGCGCCGGCGGGTGGGGCGGCTCGCGGCCTGCTCCTCCAGCACGGCGAGAGCGGGGGCGGGGCGGGTGGAAGCGCGGGGTTTGGAAGCGGGTGGCTTGGAAGCGGGGGGATTGGTCGACATTGCCGCCGCCTTGGTGCGCCGCGTCGAGCCACGCTTGGGCGGTCCTGCATCGACCGCCGGCCGCGCTCGGGGGTGCGCGTTACGACGCACCGAATCCTTGTCCTCATCTGCCATTTTCGACCTATAATGCCGGTCCATGAGCGCGGCCAGTACTCTCCCCCCGGAAGATGCCTTCGGCGCTGCCGAGCCGGCGCTTTTTTCCGCGCGCTACCAGCCCCATCGTTCGCTCGACCAGCGCGGCTTCATGGTCGTTATGTTCATCGTCGCCGGCATCAGCTTCGTCTGCGGCCTCGCCTTTTTGCTGATGGGGGCGTGGCCGGTATTCGGGCTGTTCGGGCTCGACGTGCTGGCGATCTGGTGGGCCTTGCGCCTTAATTTCCGCTCCGCCCGCGCCTGCGAGGAAATCACCGTGACGCCGAGCATCATCCGGCTGCGCCATGTGGCCGCCGACGGGACGGAATATCGCGAGGAACTGAACCCGCTCTGGACGCGGCTCACCCATGAATCCGTCGAGGATTACGGCATTCAGCGCCTGGCGCTGGAGATGCGCGGGCGGCCCTATGTGATCGGCAGTTTCCTGCACACGGCGCAGCGCGAGGAACTGGCGGAAAGCCTCGCGCGAGCGCTGGCCGAGGCCAAGCGGGGCGTGGTGCGCTCGGCCCTCTGACGCGTCCGTCGAAATCGGGTGGCCTCGTGCCGGGCGCCATGCTCGGATGAGCCCAGCCTCAGGAGAACGCCCGTGCTCGCGCCCAATCTCGACGCCGCCCACCCCCTGGAAATCGCCGCTGCCGATTATGAGATCGTGCGGCGTGCGGTGGAATATGTGAATCTGCGCTTCCGCGACCAGCCGGAGGTGGAGGAGATCGCCCGCGCCTCCGGCGTCCATCCACGCGCGCTGACCGATCTGTTCCGCCGCTGGTGCGGGCTGACCCCGAAGGACTTTCTCCAGGCGGTGACGATCGACGCCGCCCGCCGCGTTCTGTCGGAATCCGACAATGTGCTCGACGCCGCCTATGAGCTCGGCTTCTCCGGGCCCGGGCGGCTGCACGACCTGTTCGTGGTGCATGAATCCATGTCGCCCGGCGAATGGAAGACCGGCGGCGCGGGTCTCGTGGTGCGCTATGGCTTCCACGCCTCGCCCTTCGGCGCCGCGCTCGCCATGGTGACGCCGCGCGGCCTGTGCGGCCTCGCCTTTGCCGATGAGGGCGAGGAAGACGGCGCGCTTGCCGACATGCGCCGTCGCTGGCCGAACGCGCTCTATATCGAGGATCCGGTGGCAACCGCCCCCTATGCGGCACGCATCTTCGACCGCGGCAACTGGAGCCCGGAAGACCCGCTGCGCATCGTGTTCATCGGCACCGATTTCGAGGTGCAGGTGTGGGAGACGCTGATGCGCATCCCGCTCGGCAAGGCCACCACCTATTCCAGCATTGCCAGCTGCGTGGAGCGCCCCAAGGCGGCGCGCGCCATCGGTGCGGCGGTGGGCAAGAACCCGATGTCCTTCGTGGTGCCGTGCCACCGCGTGCTGGGCAAGAATGGCGATCTCACCGGCTATCACTGGGGACTGACCCGCAAGCGCGCCATTCTCGGCTGGGAGGCGGGCCAGCTCACCAAGGGATGAGGCGGCGTCCGTGGGAACGGCGCGCCCTAGGCCCTGCCGGCGACGGGCCGGGGCAGCTCGCGCAGCGGGAACAGCGCGTCATAGGCCCAGTTGAACGCGAAGGCGTAGACCAGGAAGAAGCCGGCCAGCGCCAAATCCATCAGCAGCGCCTCGACGAGGCCGATGCCGAGAAACCAGGCGACGAAGGGCACCAGCACCACCACCAGCCCGATCTCGAACAGCACGGCGTGCAGCACGCGCAGGCCAAGCGTCTTGCGAACCGAGCCGCGCAGCCGTGCCAGGGCGTGGTCGAAGCCGAGATTGAACAGATAGTTCCAGCCGGCGGCGATGAGCGCCGCGCCGGCGCCTACTGCCCCCATCTCCACCATCGGCACGCCGAACACCCACGCGCCGAGCGGCGTGATGATGGACAGCGCGATGATCTCGAAGCTGATGACGTGGCGAATGCGATCGGCGGTGCCGCGCATGACGGTTTTCCCCTTCATGTCGGGCCGTCCCGCTTGGGTTCCCGGATCGGGGGAAGCCGTCTTCACGCGTCTCATATGGGTCTGCTTGGATGTAAGGCAAGGCCGGCGCTGCCACGAGGCGCGCCGGCGGCACGTGTTTGGACGGAAGGATCAGCCGGCCGGATCAGCCCGCCAGATCAACCCGCCAGGTCGACCACGCTCTCCACTGTCGTGTCCGCCTTCAGCCGGTAGATCACCGGCGCGCCGGTGGCGAGTTCGCGCTTCATGATGGTCTCGGGTGTGTGCTTCTCCAGCACCATGATGAGCGCCCGCAGCGAATTGCCGTGCGCGGCGACCAGCACCCGGTTGCCTTGCATCACCTTGGGCAGGATCTCGGTGACGTAATAGGGCAGGGCGCGGGCGACCGTGTCCTTCAGGCTCTCGCCGCCGGGCGGGGGCACATCATAGGAGCGGCGCCAGACATGCACCTGCTCCTCGCCCCATTTGGCGCGGGCGTCGTCCTTGTTGAGGCCGGAGAGGTCGCCATAGTCGCGCTCGTTCAGGGCGAGGTCGCGGATCACCGGAAGATCGGTCTGGCCAAGCTCGGCCATCGCGAGGTCCAGCGTCTTCTGCGCCCGCGAGAGCTGCGAGGTGAAGGCGAGGTCGAACTGGTAGCCCTCCGCCTTCAGCCGCGCGCCGGCCTTGGCCGCCTCCTCGACGCCCAGCGCCGTGAGGTCCGGGTCGCGCCAGCCGGTGAAGAGGTTCTTCAGGTTCCACTCGCTCTGGCCGTGGCGGACGAGGACGAGAAGGCGTTCGGACATCGGGCGTGCTCCGTGCGATCAGAAATCGGTGAGGCCGAGAACGTCGGTCATGGAATAGAGGTCGGGCTTGCGGCCGCGCGCCCAGCGCGCGGCGGCGAGGGCGCCACGGGCGAAGATGCCACGGTCCTCGGCCTTGTGGGCGAGTTCGATGCGCTCGCCGGCGCCGGCGAAGATCACATTGTGCTCGCCCACCACCGTGCCGCCGCGCAGCGTGGCGAAGCCGATGTCGCCGGGCCGGCGCGGGCCGGTGGTGCCGTGGCGGGTGAAGACGCCGTTCTCCTCAAGGCTCACCCCGCGCCCCTGTGCCGCCGCTTCGCCGAGCATCAGCGCGGTGCCGGAGGGCGCGTCGATCTTGCGGTTGTGGTGCATCTCGACAACCTCGATGTCGAAGCCCTCGTCAAGCGTGCGCGCCACGCGGCGCACCAGGGCGGAGAGCAGGTTCACGCCGAGGCTCATATTGCCGGAGCGGACGATGGCGGCATGGCGGGCGGCGGCGGCGATCCGCGCCTCGTCCTCGGGCGAGAAGCCGGTGGTGCCGATGACGTGAACGATGCGCGCCTGCGCCGCGAAGGCGGCATAGGCGACGCTGGCGGCGGGCGTGGTGAAGTCGATCACCCCGTCGGCGGCGGCGAACAGGGTGAGCGGGTCGTCCGAGACCTTGAGGCCGAGGGGGGGCAGCCCGGCGAGCTCGCCGGCGTCGCGCCCGAGAGCCTCGCTGCCGGGCTGGTCCACGGCCCCGACAAGCAGGAGGTCGGGCGCCTCGCAAATGGTGCGCATCAGCACGCGGCCCATCCGGCCTGATGCTCCGACGACGACGAGCCGCATCTGCGTCATGTGAACGCCAACTCCCTGTTCCGACGCGCGGTATAGCGACGTTCACCTGCCGCGAAAAGTACGCTATCGTCGTACATTCTTCGCGTCGACCTGTCGCCCGGCTTGACGCGCCTGCGGGGCCCCTGTACAGCTCGCGCAACTTTACGAAGGAGCGGCGCCGCCATGCGCAACAATATTACCCTTATCGTAGGACGGCGCGTCGCCGCGGAGTTGGCCTGAAGGCTGCTCCGCCCAACGGTGACGCGCGGAAATGGCCCCTGACGGGGCCTTTTGATTTTCTGGCCCTCCTTTCGATCCATCCGCAACGACGCAAGAGACGACGAGCGTAGAAGGAAAAAGACCATGATGCGCGAGATGACCGGCGCCGAAATGGTGATGCAGGCCCTGATCGATCAGGGCGTCGAGCACATGTTCGGCTATCCCGGCGGCGCGGTGCTGCCGATCTATGACGCCATGTTCCACCAGAACCAGGTGAAGCACATTCTCGTGCGGCACGAGCAGGGCGCGGTGCACATGGCGGAGGGCTATGCCCGCTCCTCCGGCAAGGTCGGCGTGGTGCTGGTCACCTCCGGCCCCGGCGCCACCAATGCGGTGACCGGCCTGACCGACGCGCTGCTGGATTCCATCCCGCTGGTCTGCATCACCGGCCAGGTGCCGACCCATCTCATCGGCTCGGACGCCTTCCAGGAGTGCGACACGGTCGGCATCACCCGGCCCTGCACCAAGCACAACTACCTCGTCCGCGACATCAACGACCTCGCCCGCGTCATGCACGAGGCGTTCTATGTCGCGCAGAACGGGCGCCCGGGTCCTGTCGTCGTCGACATCCCGAAGGACGTGCAGTTCGCCAAGGGCATGTATGTCGGGCCGGAGAACATCCAGCACCGCACCTACCAGCCGCGGCTGAAGGGCGACCCGGAGAAGATCAAGGCGGCGGTGGAGATGCTGGCCAAGGCCAAGCGGCCGGTGCTGTACACCGGCGGCGGCGTCATCAATTCCGGCCCCGAGGCGAGCCGCGTGCTGCGCGAGTTCGCCCGGCTGTCGGGCTATCCCGTCACCTCCACGCTGATGGGACTGGGCGCCTTTCCGGCCTCCGACAAGCAGTGGCTGGGCATGCTGGGCATGCACGGCACCTATGAAGCCAACATGGCGATGCATGATTGCGACGTCATGCTGTGCATCGGCGCGCGCTTCGACGACCGCATCACCGGCCGGCTCGACGCCTTCTCGCCGGACTCGAAAAAGATCCACATCGACATCGACCCGTCGTCGATCAACAAGAACGTCAAGGTCGACCTGCCGATCATCGGCGATGTGAAGCACGTGCTGGAAGACATCCTCACCGTGTGGCGCGGCATGAAGGCCGAGCCGGACCGGCGGGCGATTGCCGGCTGGTGGGGCCAGATCGACAAGTGGCGCGCCCGCAAGTCGCTCGCCTTCAAGACCTCCGACCGCATCATCAAGCCGCAGCAGGCCGTCAAGGCGCTGTACGAGCAGGTGAAGGACAAGGACGTCTACATCACCACCGAGGTCGGCCAGCACCAGATGTGGGCGGCGCAGCACTTCCACTTCGAGCAGCCGAACCGCTGGATGACCTCCGGTGGCCTCGGCACCATGGGCTATGGCCTGCCGGCGGCGATCGGCGTGCAGGTGGCGCATCCCGACAGCCTCGTCATCGACATTGCCGGCGAGGCCTCGATCCAGATGTGCCTGCAGGAGATGTCGACCGCGCTGCAGTTCGACCTGCCGGTGAAGATCTTCGTGCTCAACAACGAGTATATGGGTATGGTGCGCCAGTGGCAGGACCTGCTGCATGGCGGGCGCTACTCGCATTCCTATTCGGAATCGCTGCCGGACTTCGTCAAGCTGGCGGAAGCCTATGGCGGCGTCGGCATTCGCTGTTCCAACCCGGCCGATCTCGACGGGGCGATCCACGAGATGCTCAGCGTGAACCGCCCGGTGCTGTTCGACTGCCTCGTCGACAAGACCGAAAACGTGCTGCCGATGATCCCCTCGGGCAAGCCGCACAACGAGATGATCATGCCCGATCATCCCGAGGCGCTGGACGATGCCATCGACGAGGAAGGCAAGATGCTGGTGTGACGGTACGTCCGTCCTAGCGACGTCATGGCCGGGCTTGGCCCGGCCATCCACCACTGCCCTGCCAAAGGCCGTGCCGTGCCAAAGGCGTTGCCGTGCCAGAGGCGTGGATCCCCGGCCAGCCCGGGGATGACGGCCCAAAACCCATCCTGCTGCTTCCAGCCCTTTCAGAGTGCCCCATGCCTCCCGTCAACGAGCCTGCCGAGCGCCACACCCTTTCCATGCTGGTCGACAACGAGCCGGGCGTTCTCGCCCGCATCGTCGGCCTGTTCTCCGGGCGCGGCTACAATATTGACAGCCTGACCGTCTCCGAGGTCAGCCACGCCTCGCACCTCTCGCGCATCACCGTGGTGACCACCGGCGCACCGCCGATCATCGAGCAGATCAAGAGCCAGCTCGACCGGCTGGTGCCGGTGCACCGGGTCGTGGATCTCACCGTCGCCGGCAAATCGGTGGAGCGCGAGCTGGCGCTGATCAAGGTGCGCGGCAAGGGCGAGATCCGGCAGGAGGCGCTGCTGATCGCCGACAGTTTCCGCGCCCGCACGGTCGACACCACGCTGGAGAGCTTCGTGTTCGAGATCACCGGCAAGCCGGAGAAGATCGACCAGTTCGTCTCGCTGCTGGAGCCGCTCGGCCTCGTCGAGGTCTCCCGCACCGGCGTCGCCGCCATTGGGCGCGGCCCGGAAGGCATGTGAGCCTCAGCCGGCGAAGCCGCCGGCCTTGAGGAAGGCGTGTTCCTCCTGCGAGGTCTCGCGCCCCAGTACCGGGTTTCGGTGCGGGAAGCGGCCGAAATCGCGGATGATGTCGTGGTGGACGACGGCGTGGTGCACACCCTCGTCGTCATCCGCCGCTTCGCACAGCGCGATGCAGCGCTGCTGGTCGGCCAGATTCTCGGAATGCATGAACGGCACGTAGAAGCAGCGCCGCTCGGGCAGGGCGAAGCCGCTGTCGAAGCCGTGCGCGATGGCGGCATCCGCCACGTCGCGGGCGGCGGCATCGGTGGCGAAGGCCTGCTGCGAGCCACGGAACAGGTTGCGCGGGAACTGGTCGAGCAGCAGGATCAGCGCATAGCAGCCCTCGGCCGTCTCTTGCCACGCCCGCAATTCTCCAGCGGCGGCGGCCTCATAGGCGCCGAGGAAGCGGCTGCGGATGGCCGCGTCGAAGGCATCTTCTTTTGCGAACCAGCGTTCCGGCCCGGCCTCGCGCCAGAAGGCGACGATCTCGGCGGCAGTGGGGTGGCTCATCGCGGGTCTCCCTTTTGCAGTCGGTTGCCTCGACATAAAGGCGCCGTGGCGAAAGTCGAGCCCCGGCGCTGGTGCTGCGATGCACAACGGCTCTGGCCCCCGGGGCAAAGCCATGTGAAGATGCCGCTTTCGCGGGGTGCTTCGCGGCGCCGCGCGTCGCTGTCACGCCGGAGCGACGGAGACGCGACATCGTGAGCGAGCGTGCAGGCGTGGCGCCGGCGGCCGGCACAGGCAAGCCGCTCTGGCTGCTGGCGGCGCCGTTCATCTTCCTGCTGCTGTGGTCGGGCGGCTTCGCGGTGGCGAAGGTCGGCATCCTCTATACCGGGCCCTTCACCCTGCTCGCTTGGCGCTATGGCTTCGTGCTGGCGGTGCTGGTGCCGCTGCTGGCGTGGTATCGCCCGCCGCTGCCGCGCCGCCCGCGGGTCTATCTCGACCTTGCCGTGGTCGGCTTCTTCATTCAGGTGCTGTATTTCAACCTGAGCTATTTCGCCTTCCGGTTCGGCATATCGGCGGGCGCGCTGGCGATCATCGTCTCCATGCAGCCGATCGTCGTCGGGCTGGTGGCGCCGCTCTTCACCGGCGAGCGGGTCGGGGTGCTGCGCTGGGTCGGCCTGCTGCTCGGCCTCGCCGGCGCGGCACTGGTGATCACCTCGCGCTCGGCTATCGAGGTGACCTCGCCGGGGGTGGTGCTGCTCGGCGTCGGTGCGCTGCTGGCGATGTGCGCCGGCGCACTCTACGAGAAGCGCTTCGGCACGCCGCAGCACCCTCTGGTGTCAAACACGGTGCAATGCGCCGTCGGCTTTGCCTGCACGCTGCCGCTGGCGCTGCTGCTGGAGGACGGCCATGTCGACTGGTCGCTGCCCTTCATAGCGGTGCTGGCCTATCTCGTGGTCGGCAACTCGCTGATCGCCATTTCGCTCTATCTCGCCATGATCCGCGCCGGCGAGGTGGCGAAGGTCTCGGCGCTGTTCTTCCTCGTGCCGCCCTGCACGGCGCTGATCGCCTGGGGGCTGATCGGCGAGGCGATGCCGATCATCGCCTGGGCCGGCATGGCGCTGGCGGCCGGCGGGGTGGCGCTCGCCTCGCTCCAGCGCTTTCCGTGGAAATACCGCTTCCGGCGCGCGCTCCGCTGACAGCGCTTGCGCGCGGCGGGGCGCTCCTGTAGACGGAACCGTAACGTACGGTACGGACGCTTTCCACCCATGGCCATGCCCGCGGACACGCAGGACGAGACGCTCACGGAACGCCAGCAGGCGGTTCTGGATGCCGTGCTCGCGCTGATGGTGGAGCAGGGCGGCGAGCTGACCATGAATGCGGTCGCGCGCCGCGCCAGCTGTTCCAAGGAGAGTCTCTACAAATGGTTCGGCGACCGTGACGGCCTGCTGACCGCCACGGTGCGCTGGCAGGCCTCCAAGGTGCGCGCCGGCAATTATGATCGGACGCGGCTCGACGCCATGGCCCTGCGCGACAGCCTGACCCGCTTCGCCGCCAACTGGCTCGGGGTGATCTCCAGCCCGACCTCGATCGCGCTGAACCGCTTCGCCGTCGCGCAGGCCGGGGCGGGTCCGCGCGGCGGGTCGCTCGGCGCGATCATGCTGGCGAATGGGCGCTTCGCCATTGGCGGCCGGCTGAAGCCGCTGCTCGACGCCGGGCGCGAGGCCGGGCTGATCGACTTCGACGACACCGAGACCGCCTTCCGCAGCTTCATCGGGCTGGTCGGCCGCGACGTGCAGATCCGGCTGCTGCTGGGCGACACGCTGGCGCTGACGCCGGCCGAGATCGCGCGCGACGCCGCCCGCGCGGCCGACCAGTTCTTCACCCTTTACGGCACGGCGAAAACCGCGCCGGACCGCCACACCGCCAACGCGTGACACAGGAGACACCCATGCGCGTTTATTACGACCGTGACGCCGACGTGAACCTCATCAAGGGCAAGAAGGTCGGCATCATCGGCTATGGCTCGCAGGGCCGCGCCCATGCGCTGAACCTCAAGGAATCCGGCGTCAAGGACATCGCCGTCGGCCTGAAGCCCGGCTCGGCGACCGCCAAGAAGGTCGAGGCCGACGGCCTCAAGGTGATGACCGTCGCCGAGGTCGCCAAATGGGCCGACCTGATGATGATGGCTACCCCGGACGAGCTTCAGGCCGACATCTACCGCGACGAGATCGCCCCCAATATCCGTGACGGCGCCGCCATCGCCTTCGCCCACGGCCTCAACGTCCATTTCGGCCTGATCGAGCCGAAGGCTTCGGTCGACGTGCTGATGGTCGCCCCCAAGGGCCCCGGCCACACCGTGCGCGGCGAATACCAGAAGGGCGGCGGCGTGCCGTGCCTCGTGGCCGTCCACCAGGACGCCTCGGGCAACGCGCTGGACCTCGGCCTGTCCTACGCCTGCGGCGTCGGCGGCGGCCGCTCGGGCATCATCGAGACCACCTTCAAGGAAGAGTGCGAGACCGACCTGTTCGGCGAGCAGGTGGTGCTCTGCGGCGGCCTCGTCGAGCTGATCCGCGCCGGCTTCGAGACGCTGGTGGAAGCCGGCTACGCCCCGGAAATGGCCTATTTCGAGTGCCTGCACGAGGTGAAGCTGATCGTCGACCTCATCTATGAGGGCGGCATCGCCAACATGAACTACTCGATCTCCAACACCGCCGAATGGGGCGAATACGTCTCCGGCCCGCGCATCATCACCGCCGAGACCAAGGCCGAGATGAAGCGCGTCCTCACCGACATCCAGACCGGCAAGTTCACCTCCGACTGGATGCAGGAATACCGCGCCGGCGCCTCGCGCTTCAAGGGTATCCGCCGCATCAACGACAGCCACCAGATCGAGGAAGTCGGCGCCAAGCTGCGCGGCATGATGCCATGGATCGCCAAGAACCAGCTGGTCGACAAGGCGAAGAACTGAGGTCAAGCGGGAAACCGCTTTCCACAGGTCCTCCACAGCTAAGCGGAGGGGTTATCCACAATTCGCCGACACCCATTTCGGGCCTCCGCTATCTTGCCGTCAACGGTTTGCGGAGGCCCTATGGGCGAGACGGACGACTTCGAGTGGGACGATGAAAAGGACGCGGCGAACCGTGCCAAGCATGGTTTGCCGCTGCCACTTGCGGTACGCCTGTTCGATGGACGAGCGCGCCTTGACAGCCCTTCGCGCGGCGAGCGCGGAGAACCGCGTTTCGAGACCATCGCCGCTTATGGCGAGGATGTGCTACTCTGCGCGTGGACATGGCGGAACCGGCGTCGGCGCGCCATATCCTTCCGATACGCGAACGAGGTGGAGCGCCGTGCCTACCAAGAAGCAATTGGAAGAAGCTGATCGGTTGGCCAAGACGGTCGACTGGGAGAAGTTTCGTGCCATGTCGGACGCGGACATCCGTGCGCATTGGGCGTGGGACAAGGACATGATCTGGCCCACCGAGGCCGAGCTCGCCGAATTCGATCTGGTGCTTCCCGCCAAGGCGCGGCGGGAGAGGGCGGCGGCGGAGAAGGCCCGGTCCGAGGAGATGGCCGGCGGCAGGCCGCCGAAGGAAGCGGCGGAATAGGCGTCTGCGCATCGGACATGAAGCAAAGGGCGGCCTCCGGGCCGCCTTTGCTTTTTCCGACACTGCCTTGTGTTCTTGCCGTGACCAAGGCTCCCCCTCAGTAGCCCAGCGCCTTCATCGCGGCCGCGCTGGGGGCCAGCAGCAGCAACGCCCACAGCATGGCGGAGGTGACGTTCGCGATCTGGAACAGCAAGGGCGGCATGGCGAACATGCCGGCGATGAGCGGGACGATGGCGCGCAGCGGCCCGGAGAAGCGGCCGAAGAACACGCCCCAGACGCCGAAGCGCAGGAAGAAGCGCTCGCCGCGCGCCAGCAGGCCGGGGAAATTGCGCAATGGCCAGGCGCGGGGCGCCCGGTCCTTGAAATGGTGGCCGATCCAGTAGGACACGGCATCGCCCAGAGCCGCGCCGATCGCCGCCGCCGCCCAGACCGGCAGGAACGGCGCTCCGCCCGCCGCGATCAGCGCGCCGAAGCCTACCAGTATGAAGGTGGCGGGGACGAACAGCGACACCACCACCAGCGATTCGCCGAAGGCGAGGATGAAGGCGATCCACGGCGCCCAATGCGCGTGGGCCTCGACGAAATCCAGCACCTGCCGGGCGTAGCCTTCCAGCCCCATCAGCGTGCGCCCGTCACAGCCGGTCGCGCAGGGCGTAATAGCTCATGCCGGCCACCAGCAGCGGCCAGCGCATCAGCGGGCCGCCGGGGAAGGCGGGCACCGGCAGGCGCGACAGCAGGTCGAACGCGCCGAGCTGCCCGCGCACCGCGTCTCCCAGCAGCTTGCCGAAATACGGCGCCAGCATCACCCCCTGCCCGGAATAGCCGGCGGCGGTGAGCACGCGGGGCGAGAGCTTACGCACGAAGGGCAGGCGGGTCATGGTGATGCCGAGAACGCCGCCCCAGCCATAATCGATGCCGACATCCGCCAGTTGCGGGAAGATCTTCAGCATGTAGGGGCGGACGAACTCCCCGGGGTTCGGCCGCAGCCCGCGCCGGTAGCTCTCGCCGCCGCCGAACAGCAGGCGGCCATCGCCGGACAGCCGGTAATAATTGACGACGAAACGGGTATCGGCCACTGCCGCGCCGTTGGAGATGATCTCCCGCGCCCGTTCCCCCAGCGGCGCCGTGGCGGCGATGTAATTGCAGATCGGCATGACATGGGTGTCGACGCGCCGGTCCAGCCCGTCCTGCAGCCCGTCGCCGCATTCCAGCACCCAGTCCGCCTCCACCGATCCGGCGGCGGTGATGACGCGCACCTTGGCGCCCTCCTCGATGCGCAGCGCCTGCGACTGCTCATGGAGCCGGGCGCCGGCCCGCCGCGCCGCATCGGCGAGCCCCAGCGCGAGGTTGAGCGGGTGCAGATGCCCGCCGCCATGGTCGATCATGCCGCCATGATAGACGTCCGAACCCACCATCTCCCGCAACTCCTCGCGGCTCAGCGGCGCGGCGTCGGGGTAGTCATAGACGTCGTTGAGCTTGCGGGCATAGGCGTGGCTGTGGGCGACATAGCCGGGCTTGTGGTCGGCCTCGATGAGACCGGGGCGCAGGTCGCACTCGATGGCGTGGCGCTTGATGAGATCGTGCAGCAGCGCCTTGGCGTCTTCGGCCAGCCGCCACAGGGACTTGGCGTCGTCGAGCCCGACACGCGCCTCCAGCCAGTCCTGGTCGCGGCGCTGGCCGCTGTGGATCTGCCCGCCATTGCGGCCCGAGGCGCCGGAACCGACGCGCGCCGCCTCCAGCAGCACCACGTCCAGCCCGGCTTCCGCCATGTGCAAAGCCGCCGACAGCCCGGTATAGCCGCCGCCGATGACGCAGACATCCGCCCGCGTGCCGCCCTGCAGCGGAGGGAGCGGGGAGAAGCGGTTCGCCGTTGCGGCGTACCAGCTCTTGGGGTGGTCGGTGTCAGGCGCCATGCTTACTCAACTCCAGCCGCCGCTTCAGCGCCGCGCGAATAGCCGTTCGATATCGGCCAGCGCCAGCGTCACGAATGTCGGCCGGCCATGATTGCACTGGGCGGCGTTCGGCGTCTCTTCCATCTCGCGCAGCAGGGCGTTCATTTCCTCTACCCGCAGCCGGCGGCCGGCGCGCACCGAGCCATGGCAGGCCATGGTGGCGGCGATGTGCAGCAGGCGACGCTCCAGCGGCAGCGAGTCGTCCCATTCCGCCGCGTGCTCGACAAGTTCGCGCACCAGCGCGGTGATGTTCGCATCGCCCAGCAGGGCCGGCGCCTCGCGCACCAGCAGCGCGCCGGGGCCGAAGGGCTCGATGACCAGGCCGAGCTTTTCCAATGCGCCGGCGCGCTCGGTGAGCCGCGCCGCCTCGGAGGGGTCGAGCTCGACCACCAGCGGCACCAGCAGCATCTGGCGGGCGAGGCCGTCGCGCTCCATCGCCGCCTTCAGCTTCTCGTAGACGATGCGCTCATGCGCGGCGTGCTGGTCGATAACCACCACGCCGTCGCGGGTCTGGGCGATGATGTAGGTCTCGTGCAATTGCGCGCGGGCGGCGCCGAGCGGGCGCTCCATCGCCTCCGGCGCGGCGGCGGCGCCATGGGCGCGGGCGTCGGCCGAAGGGGCGAGGGCGAGGCCGAGACCTCCCGCCAAGCCGAGACCTCCCGCGAAGCCTCGACCGGCACCACGGTCGTCGCCGCCCGGCATGTCGAAATCGAAGCCCGCCGGCGCCTCACGAAAGCCGCCGCCGGGCGCGAGGGGCTCGGCGGCACCTTCCGGCGCGGCCCAGGAGCGGGTCCAGTCGTGGCTTCCCGGCCGCGCCTCCGGCCGGTATTCGGTGAAGCCGTCGCGCCGGGCGAACTGGGCGAGGCGGTCCGCCGCCGTGGAGGTGGTGCGCGGCACGCCGGAGGCCAGCGCGTCGGTCAGCGTGCGCACGATCAGCGCCCGGATATTGCCGGCGTCGCGAAACCGCACCTCGGTCTTGGCGGGGTGGACGTTCACGTCCACTTCGCGCGGGTCGAGGTCGAGGAACAGCGCCGTCACCGGGTGACGGTCGGAGGGCAGCAGGTCCGAATAGGCGGCGCGGATGGCGCCGATCAGCACCTTGTCGCGCACCGGGCGGCCATTGACGAAGAGGTATTGCGACAGCGAATTGGCCTTGGAATAGGTCGGCAGGCCGGCAAGGCCCGACAGCCGCGCGCCCTCGCGCAGCCCTTCCACATCCAGCGCGTTGCCGCCCGCCTCCTGGCCCAGCACATCGGCGATGCGGGCGCGGCGGCCGGCGGCATCGAGGGAGCGTGCCGGCCAGGTGATGGGCGCGCGCTCATCCGTGACGACGGTGAAGCCGACATCCGGGCGGGCGAGCGCGAGGCGCTTCACCGCGTCCACCGCCGCCGCCGTTTCGGCGCGCTCGGATTTGAGGAATTTCAGCCGCGCCGGGGTGGCGAAGAACAGGTCGCGCACTTCCACCCGCGTGCCGAAGCCGAGCGCGGCCGGGCGCACCGGCGTTTTCGCTCCGCCCTCGACGCGGATTTCGAACGCGCTCTCGGCCTGTCGCGGCCGGCTGGTGATGGCAAGCCGCGCCACCGAACCGATAGAGGGCAGTGCCTCGCCGCGAAAACCCAGCGTGTGAATGGCGAGCAGATCCTCGCCGTCGAGCTTGGAGGTGGCGTGGCGCTCCACGGCGAGGGCGAGGTCTTCCGCGCTCATGCCGCAGCCATCATCGGTGACACGCATCAGCCGGCGGCCGCCGCCGTCGAGGACGATTTCCACCCGCGTGGCGCCGGCGTCGAGCGCGTTCTCGACGATCTCCTTCAGCGCCGCCGCCGGGCGTTCCACCACCTCGCCGGCCGCGATGCGGTCGACCAGCGTGGAGGGCAATAGGCGTAGCGGCATGGCAGGGTCCGATTCGGCGGGCGCGAGGCCCGACTATAGCAGCAGCGCCGGGGCGAGCGACACGGGCGGCCGGCGCGGGATGGGACACCGGGATGCCGGTTCACTCGCCCAACAAAGCGGCCGGGCGGCGGGCGGGCGTTTCCGCTGCCGGCGCGGGCCGTGCGGCAGGCGCGAGCAAGGCCAGCGCGCAGCCCGCCATCGTCACCACGGCAAGCAGCAGCCAGGCCTCATTGATCGACTGGACCAGCGCCGCCTTCTCCACCAGCGGCCGCACGAAGGCCTCGACGGACGGGTCGAGCGGCAGCTTCACCGCGCCGCTCACCGCCTCCGGCGGCAGCCCGACGAGCGCGGCGGCGGAGGCGTCGCCCGCCAGCAGGCGCTGGGTCAGTGCCTCGGCGTGGACCGGCGCGCGGTCGAAGATCACGGTATCGACCAGCGCAATGCCGATGGCACCACCGAGATTGCGCATCAGGTTGAATAGCCCGCTGGCATCCGGCACCGCTTCCGGCGGCAGGGCGCCCAGCGCGAGGCGGGTGGGCGGCAGCAGACAGAGCATGATCGCGCCGCCCCGCATCAGCTGCGGCCAGAACATGCCGTCGAAATCCGTCTCGGGGGTCGCGAAGGCGCTCAGGCCGAAGCCGAGGGCGAACAGCGCGAAGCCGGCACAGCTCAGCAGGCGCGCGCTGCCGCGCCGCTCCAGTGCCACCGCGATCGGCGAGTTGATGAGCTGGGCGATGCCGGTGACCAGCATCACCCGGCCGATGGCCAGCGGCCCCTGACCGCGCACGAAGGCCAGGAACACCGGCATGAGATAGACCGACCCGTAAAGCCCCATGCCGAGCAGGAAGCTGAGCGCGCAGCCAATGGCAAAGCCCCGGTCGCGGAAGGTGCGCAACTGGATGAGGGGGGTGCTCCCGCCCAGCATGCGCCGCACGAACAGCGCGCCGGCAAGCGCGCTGCCGGCCAGCAAGGCGAGGACCGGCACCGCCAGCCAGCCGCGCGCGGGCGCTTCCTTCAGCCCGATCTGCAGGCTGGCGAGGCAGGCCGCCAGCAAGGCGAGGCCGGCAAGGTCCAGATTTCGCAGCAGCGCGCGCTCGCCCGGCTCGCGCGCCAGCATCGCCAGCCCGAGCGCGCCGGCGAGGATGCCGGGCGCGACATTGACCAGAAACAGCCAGTGCCAGGACGCGGTCTGCGTGATCCAGCCGCCGACCACCGGCCCGATGGTCGGCGCCAGCACTGCCAGCATGCCGGCAAGCGTGGTGGCGAAGCCCTGCAGCCTCGGCGGAAACAGCAGGAACACTGCCGAGAACACCAGCGGGATCAGCATGCCGCCGAAGAAGCCCTGCGCCACCCGGGCGGCGACAAGGCCGGTGAACCCCGTGCTCGCCGCGCAGCCGAGGGAGGCGAGCGTGAAGGCGCTGACGGCGAGGGCGAACAGCGCCCGCAGGCCGAGCGCGCGCGTCAGCAGTCCGGTCAGCGGTATCGCCACCACTTCGGCGATGAGATAGGCGGTCTGGATCCAGCTCATCGCCTCGGCCGGCAATGACAGCGCGTCGCGGATCGCCGGCAGCGAGGTTGCCACCACCTGGATGTCCAGCACCGCCATGAACATGCCGAGGCACATGGCCCCGAAGCCGAGCCATCGGCGCACCGCCGGAAGGTCGGGCAGGGCGGACGCCGGCGCCGCCGCGCTCATCCCGGCACCCGGTGCGCGCCGATGCCCAGCGCGGCATTCTCGGCGCGAATGCGGATGTAGAGGACCAGCGCGTTCAGCAGGGAAAAGGCCACGGCGTAGCCGTCCAGCCCGAACATCAGCGGCAGCACGGCGATCTCGCCGGCGACGACGACATAATTGGGGTGGGTGAGAAAGCGGTAGGGACCGCGCCGCACCAGCGGCGCCCTCGGCAGCACGATGATGCGGGTGGTCCAGCGCCCGCCGAGCGCGGCGAGCACCCAGACCCGCAGGCCCTGCAGCAGGACATAGACGGCGAGCAGCCAGGGGTTCACCGGCCGCCCCGGCGCCAGCCACCACAGTCCGGCGAGCCACAGCGCGTGCAGCATCACCATGTAGCGATAATGCCCGGGAGCGGCCTCGCGGGCGCCGCGTGCCAGCAGGCGGGCGGTGTTGCGGTTCGACAGCGCCAGCTCGCCCAGCCGCTGCGCCGTCACCAGGCCCAGTATGAGCAGGGTTTCCATCGCAAGGCGCTCACGCCGCCTGAGCGAGGGAGACGCAGGAGGCGGTGAAGCCCGGCCCCATGGTCACCAGCGTCGCCCGGTCGGGCAGCCCCTGCGCGATCACCCGGTCGAGGATGAACAACACGGTCGGTGCCGACATGTTGCCGAAATCGGCCAGCACGCCGCGTTCATGGTCCAGCGATCCCTGATCGAGGCTGAAGGCGCGCTCGATCGCCGCCACCACCTTGGTGCCGCCGGGGTGGCAGACGAACCGCCCGATATCCGCCGGGGCGAGGCCCATGCGGCCGAGTATGCCGGTGACGGCCGGCTGGAGATGTGTCGCGGCGAAGGAGGGCACGTTCGGCTCCAAAATGACCCCGAAGCCGACCGGGTCCATGCTCCAGCCCATGATGCCGAGGCTGTCCGGCCACAAATGTTCGCCGGCGCCTTCGATATAGGCGAGCCCCTGCTCGCCGGTGCGCAGCACGCAGGCGGCGGCGCCGTCGCCGAAGAGGGCGGTCGAGATCAGATGCGCCTTGTCTGGCCGGTCGAGGCGGAAGGCCAGCGAACTCAGTTCGACGGTGACCATCAGCACGGTCGAACCGGGCCGCGCCTGCGCAAGGCGCGACGCTATGGCCAGCCCGGTGACGCCGCCGGCGCAGCCGAGGCCGAACACCGGCACGCGCTCGATATCGGCGCGAAAGCCCATACGACCATGCACCACCGCGTCGAGGCTCGGCGTGGCGATGCCGCTGGTGGAAACGAAGACCACCGTATCCACATCGGACGCCGCGCAGCCCGCCGCCGCGAGCGCCTTGCCGGCGACCTCGACGAACAGGTCGCCGCCCGCCTCCATGTAAACGGCGGTGCGCTCCGGCCAGCCGCGTGGTTCGAGATACCAGGAAAGTGGGCGCGCGGCATGGCGCGTGCGTATGCCGGTGTTGGCGAAGATGCCGGCCATGGTCTCGGACTTGCTGAAGATCTCCGAGAAAAACCGGTGCATGGTCGCGGCGACGTCGGGCTGCGCCAGCACATGTTCCGGCACGGCGGTGGCCAGCGACAGCAGGCCGGGCAGGGCGCTTCCGGCCGCCGGAAGCGGCCGGCCGGAAAAGGGGGAGGGCGGCACGTAAGGCGATGAGGTGACCAGTTCAAGCATGATGAGGGCTCGCCATGAGTAACGCGCCGCGTCTAATCCAGCGGGCGCGTCTTTGCGGAAGGATTCACCGCAGCCATGACGCATCTGCCTCCCGCGACGGAAGGGCGAAGCCTTCCCTCGGTGCGCTATGGTCGCCGTAATCTACCCATCGACGTAATATTCGATTGTGTCTTGTTAAGGCGTTCGAAAGTTTAATATGAAAATACGGGGGTATATCACGCGAATATGACTATTTAGACTGACGTTGCGTTAGATTAAATTCGTATTCGCAAAAGATGCTAGCGCGATTGCAGCGAAGTGGCGCCTCTCTTGTTCGTGAAAGCGTGCGTTTGAGGAAATCCGACGGTTTCGCCGCGCCGGGCCTCCGGCTCCTCAGGCGCGCGGGCGCGTCAGCCGCGTGCAGATGCCGGGTTGCGCCGGCTCAAACGGGTCTGGTGCGGTGGATGGGAAATGGGCCGTGCCGGCGGGTGCGCCTTCCGCATCACGCCACCGGATCGTGGCAGCAGACGCACAGCTTGTTGCCGTCGAGGTCGCGGAAATAGGCGCCGTAATAATCAGGGTGATAATGCGGGCGCAGGCCGGGCGCCCCTTCATCGCGGCTGCCGAGCCGCAGGGCAAGGGCGTGCACCCGGTCGACCGTGCCGCGATCTGGCGCCAGCAGCGCCACCATCTGGCCGTTTCCCGCGGCTGCCGGGCCGCCATCAAAGGGCCGGCCGATGAGGAAGAGCGGCCGCGCCGCGCCAGGCTTCTCCCAGCCAGCCCAGTGCGCGGCGGGCTCGGAGAATTTCAGCCGCAGGCCGAGTTCCGGCAGCAGCGCCGCATAGTAAGCGAAGGCGCGGTCGAAATCGCCGACCCCCAGATTGATGTGCGACAGCATCGGCTAGCCCGCCGCGGCCAGCCGCTCGGCCTTCTGGCGCTCCATTTCCTGCCGCTTGGTCATGATCGAGGCGACGATCACCACCACGGTGACGATGGCGATGAGGATGGTGCAGGCGGCGTTGATTTCCGGCGTCACGCCGAGCCGCACCTGGCTGTAGATGCGCATCGGCAGAGTGGTGGCGCCGGGGCCGGTGGTGAAGCTGGCGATGACGAGATCGTCGAGCGACAGGGTGAAGGCCAGCATCCAGCCGGAAATGACGGCGGGCAGGATGATCGGCAGCGTGATGACGAAGAACGCCTTGAAGGGCGGGCAGCCGAGATCGAGCGCCGCCTCTTCCAGCGAGCGGTCGAAGGTGACGAGGCGCGACTGCACCACCACCGAGACGAAGCACATGGTGAAGGTGATGTGCGCCAGCGTGATGGTCCAGAAGCCGCGATCGAGACCGATGGCGACGAACAGCAGCAGCAGCGACAGGCCGGTGATCACCTCCGGCATGACGAGCGGCGCATAGACCATGCCGGAGAACAGCGTGCGGCCGAGGAAGCGGCCATAGCGCGTGAGGGTGATGGCGGCCAGCGTGCCCAGCACCGTGGCGACGGTGGCGGTGAGGAAGGCGACCCGCAGGGTCACCCAGGCGGCATCCAGTAATTGCTGGTTCTGGAACAACTGCCAGTACCAGTGGGTGGAGAAGCCGGCCCACACCGTCACCAGCCGCGAGGCGTTGAAGGAGTAGATCACCAACAGGATGATCGGGATGTAGAGGAACGCGAATCCCAGGGCGATGGAGGTGACGTTGAACCAGGAAAGCCCCTTGCGCATCAGCGTCCCTCCACTTCGCGGGCTTGCAGGTTCTGGTAGAAGACGATGGGTATCACCAGCACCATGAGCAGCAGCACCGCCACCGCCGAGGACACGGTCCAGGAGCGGTTCACCGAGAACTCGGTCCACAGTACCTTGCCGATCATCAGCGTGTCCGAGCCGCCGAGCAGATCGGGGATGACGAATTCGCCCACCGCCGGGATGAAGCACAGCAGGCAGCCGGCGAACACGCCGGGCAGCGACAGCGGCCAGGTGATCTTCCAGAACGCCGCGAAGGGCGGGCAGCCGAGATCGGCGGCGGCTTCCAGCAGCGTCTCGTCCATCTTTTCCAGCGCGGCATAGAGCGGCAGGATCATGAAGGGCAGGTAGGAATAGACGATGCCGATATAGACCGCCGTGTCGGTGGCGAGAATCTGCAGCGGCGCGTCCGGGCTGATGATGCCGAGCGCGATCAGCAACTGGTTCAGCAGCCCTTCGGGCGACAGGATGCCGATCCACGCATAGACGCGGATGAGGAACGAGGTCCAGAACGGCAGGATCACCAGCATCAGCAGGGTGGGGCGCATGGAGCGCGGCGCCCGCGCCATGCCGTAGGCGATGGGATAGCCGACCATGAGCAGCAGGATGGTCGAGATGCCGGCGATCCAGAGGCTGGAGCCATAGGCCTCGATGAACTCGTTGTCCCAGCTCAGCACATAGCCGTAATTCTCGAAGGAGAGTTCGGCGAAGTTCTCACGGAACAGCGCCCAGCCTTCCGACAGGTCGAAGGTCGGGACATAGGGCGGCTGCGCGATGGCGTCCTGCGAGAGGCTGATCTTGAAGACGATCAGGAACGGGATGAGGAAAAGCGCCAGCAGCCACAGATAAGGAACGGCGAGGACCAGCCATCGCCCTTTTGCCTTGCTCGCCATCGTCGCCTCCTAGCTCGTCAGAACCACGCCGGCATCGGGCGAGAAGTACACATAGACCTTGTCGTCCCAGGTGATGGGACGCTCCACCATGCGGGTGAGGTTCGGCTTGGCGGCCTTGACGCGCGAGCCACCGGGCAATTCGACATGGTAGATCGAGAGATCGCCGAGATAGCCGATGTCCCAGATCTCGCCCTGGAGGCAATTGACGCTCGGGTCGGCCGGCGGGTCGAACTCGACGCGCATCTTTTCCGGCCGCAGCGCGATGGCGACGCTGTCGCCCGGCTTGGCCGGGCAGTCCTGCGCGATGCGGAAGCGCCGGTCGGGCGCGGCCACCGGGCGCACGGTGATCATGCCGGGCTCGACCGCCTCGACGGTGGCGTCGAGGATGTTCACGTCACCGACGAAATCGGCCACGTAGCGGGAATTGGGGTGCTCGTAGATCACCGCCGGCTGGTCGACCTGCACCAGCTTGCCGTGGTTCATCACCGCGATACGGTCGGCGACCGTCATCGCTTCTTCCTGATCGTGAGTGACGATCAGGAACGTCATGCCGAGCTCCATCTGGATGTCCATGAGCTCGAACTGCGTCTCCTCGCGCAGCTTCTTGTCGAGCGCGCCGAGCGGCTCGTCGAGCAGCAGCACCTTGGGCCGCTTGGCCAGCGAGCGGGCGAGCGCCACGCGCTGGCGCTGGCCGCCGGAAAGCTGGTGCGGCTTGCGCTTGCCGAACTTCTCCAGCTTGACGAGCTTGAGCATCTCCTCGACGCGGGCATCCACCGCGCCCTTCTCCATGCGGTCCTGCCGCAGGCCGAAGGCGATGTTGTCCCAGACCGTCATGTGCGGGAACAGCGCGTAGGACTGGAACATCATGTTGGTCTGCCGCTTGTAGGGCGGCGTGCCGACGAGGTCCTGGCCGGCGAGGGTGATCTGGCCCTCGGTGGGGTCCTCGAAGCCGGCGAGCATGCGCATGAGCGTGGTCTTGCCGCAGCCGGACGGGCCCAGCAGGGCGAAGAATTCGCGCTCGTAAATGTCGAGGGAGAGATTGTCGACGGCCACGAACTCGCCGAAGCGCTTGGTGACGTTCTTGTAACGGATCAGCGGGACGGCCTGCGGGTCGTTCCAGGGAGCGAAGGAGCGGCGGATGCCGCCAATGGTCTTCTGCGTCTTTTCGGCGACGCCGGTGCTCATGCTGACTGATCCCGTTTCCCCGCCGCCCCATGCCGGCAGGCTGACGCTAACCGGCTTCGGGCGGCGGCTCAACGGCACAATGCGAACATTTTTACCATGCCTGGAAAGGTGGCGGCGTAGGCCCGCCTTGACGGCAACAAGCGCGCCGTGATTGCCTCAGGCGGCGCAGAAAGCGCATCAGGAAGGCAATCATGGCCAAGAAGAAGCGTTCCGACAAGGACGCGGTCGACAATCCCCGCGGTGTCGCGTCCCTCGCCGAGGCGAAGGCGTGGATGGCCGCGCGCGGCATCACCGAGATCGAATGCGCGGTGCCGGACCTTGCCGGGGTTGGGCGCGGCAAGATCATGCCGGTGTCCAAGTTCCTTTCCGGCCCAACGATGAACCTGCCGCTGAGCGTGTTCTTCCAGACCATCTCCGGCGACTACCCGCCCTATGACAACCTGGTCGATTCGGTGGTGGTGGACAGCGATCTGGTGATGGAGCCGGATTTCTCGACGCTGGCGATCGTGCCCTGGGCCCAGGACCCCACCGCCCAGATCATCCACGACGCCTATCACCGCGACGGCCGCCCGGTGGAGCTGGCGCCGCGCCAGGTGCTGAAGAACGTCGTCGATCTCTACGCCAAGAAGGGCTGGAAGGCCGTGGTGGCGCCGGAGATCGAGTTCTATCTGGTCGAGCCCAACATCGACGCCGACTACCCGCTGAAGCCGCCGATCGGGCGCTCGGGCCGGCCGGAAATCGGCCGCCAGTCCTATTCGATCCAGGCGGTGAACGAGTTCGATGCGCTGTTCGAGGACATGTACGATTATTCCGAGGCGCAGGGCCTGGAGATCGACACGCTGATCCATGAGGACGGCGCGGCGCAGATGGAAATCAACCTGCTGCACGGCGATCCCATCGTGCTCGCCGACCAAGTGTACCTGTTCAAGCGGACGATCCGCGAGGCGGCGCTGCAGCACAAGATCTACGCCACCTTCATGGCCAAGCCGATCGCCGACGAGCCGGGCTCGGCCATGCACATCCACCAGTCGATCGTGGATGGCGAGACGGGCAAGAACATCTTCTCGGACGCCGATGGCGACCCGACGCCGGAGTTCTTCTCCTTCATTGCCGGCCAGCAGCGCTACCTGCCGGCGGTGATGTCGATCCTCGCGCCCTATGTGAACTCCTACCGCCGGCTGACGCGCGATTCGATGGCGCCGATCAACGTGCAGTGGGGCTATGACAACCGCACCGCCGGGCTGCGCGTCCCGCCTTCCTCGCCGGCGGCGCGCCGGGTGGAGAACCGGGTGCCGTCCTCCGACGCCAACCCCTATCTCGTCATCGCCGCCTCGCTCGCCTGCGGCTATCTCGGCATGGTGGAAGGGCTGCGCCCGACCGAGCCGCTGGAATCGGACGCAAAGGGGCTCGATTTCGAGCTGCCGCGCGGCCTGCTGGAGGCGGTGGCGGCGATGCAGTATTCCGAGGAAATCGCCACCGTGCTCGGGCCGTCCTTCGTGAAGACCTATACGGCGGTGAAGCAGACCGAGTTCGACACCTTCATGCGGGTGATCTCGCCTTGGGAGCGGGAATATCTGCTCTTGAACGTGTGAGGCGTGGTTTCCGTCGGGGCACGGCCCCGACGGCCTGCCCCCCGAACGCGTCATGCCCGGGCCGGGCCCGGGCATCCATGTCTTTGGCTGATGAGTCGAGCATTGAGACATCGATCCCCGGGCCGAGCCCGGGGATGACGGGGCGTTTGTAGGGGAACGACGGCAACAATATCCCCGGCGCCGTCCCGCGGCCGGGATGACGGGTCGAAGGGCGCGGCCTACGCGTCGACCTTCTCCCCGGCGACCGTCTCTTCGGCGAGAATTTCCCGCACGCGCGGGATCACCTTGGTGCCGTAGAGCTCGATGGCGCGCATCATCCGCGCATGCGGCAGCGGGCCGGCGCTGTATTTCAGGTCGAAGCGCGACGCGCCCAGCACCTTCACCGTCCTGGCAATCTTGCGAGCCACCGTCTCCGGCGCGCCGAGATAGAGCGAGCCGTGCTCGATCTCGCGCTCGAAGGCGTCGACGCCATAGGGCGGCCAGCCGCGCTCGGCGCCGATGCGGTCATGCATGCGCTTGTAGTCGGCATAGAACTCCTCGCGCGCCGCCTCGTCGGTCTCGGCGACATAGCCGTGCGAATGCACGCCGATTGGCAGCTTTTCCCCGCCGAGTTGGCCGGTCGCCTTGTGGTAGAGGTCGACATAGGGTTTGAACCGTGCCGGATTGCCGCCGATGATGGCGAGCATCATGGGCAGGCCGTAGCGGGCCGCGCGCACCACCGATTCCGGCGAGCCGCCGACGCCGATCCAGGTCTTCAGCGTGCCGGTCTCGATCAGCGGATAGACATGCTGGCCGTTCAGCGGCGGGCGCAGATCACCCTTCCAGGTGACGCCGGCCGGGGTGCCGTTGTCGCGCAGCAGCGCCGCGAACAGGTCGAGCTTCTCGGTGAACAGCGCCTCGTAGTCGTTCATGTCGAAGCCGAACAGCGGGAAGGATTCGGTGAACGAGCCGCGCCCGAGAATCACCTCGGCCCGCCCGTTCGACAGCGCGTCGACGGTGGCGAAGCGCTGGAAGACGCGGATCGGGTCGTCGGAGGACAGCACCGTGACGGCCGAGCCGAGGCGGATGCGGCGCGTCGCGGTGGCGATGCCGGCCAGCACCACCTCGGGGGCCGAGACGGCGAAGTCGTCGCGGTGATGCTCGCCGACGCCGATGAAATCGATGCCGACCTCGTCGGCCAGCACGGCTTCCTCGACCAGATCGCGGATCACCTGCGCATGCGGAAGGGGCGTGCCGTCCGCGCCGGAGGTGACGTCGCCGAACGTATCGAGGCCGAGTTCGAGAAGCTGTGCCATGGGAGGTCCCCTTTCTCCGGCACTGCGCCGGCGCTCCCCATATGGACCGGACGCCGCCCGCGTGTATCACCGCACGTGCAAGGTCGGAATTTCGCTTCTGCAAACGGCGGCCGCCGGCGCGGGCGGGCGGGCGGCAGAAAAAAAGCCCGCTGGACGAACCAGCGGGCTTCAAGTGGGCGACACGAGGGGGTCGATGTCGCCGTAGACTCGGTCGGCCGGGCGCGGCCGTGAGCGGGAATCGGGCATGATCAGCCGCAAGAGGCGAGGTCGTCCTTGCGCGGGGTGACGGGCGTGCCGGAAGCGGGCCGGTCGCGGCGCTGCGCGTGGGCGGCGTCCTGGCGGGCGGCTTCGCGCAGCGCCTCGCGCATGGTCATGCGGCGGGCGGCGCGGCGTTCCACCGCACGCACCACGAGCACGGCCGTCGGGTCCTGCCACAGCGGGCCGGACGAGGCGTCGAGCAGGTCGCTGCGGGTCAGGCCGATGTCGCGCAGCATACGCTCGTCGAACCCGCCGAGCTGGGCGAGATGGCGCCGGCGGGCGACCGCCTTGATGAACTGGATGGAACCCATAAGCGCGGCGATCAGCAGACCGCTCGCCGCGGTACCGAACGAGGAGAACGGGGTTCTCCGGATTTCGCCAAGATACGACATCGTAACCTCCATGTGCCGGCCGCGCTGCGACGATGTTGGGCTTTGTGATTGCGGGGAGGCGCCTGGGCCACCCGATATCGACATCATCCGTTCGCGGCAGGAGCGTTATGAAGGAGCGCTATCGATCACACTAGCGAATGTTTATGATCGCTGATATCATGAATGTTGATGATAGGCCGTCGTGAGGGCTCCGATGAGCGTGTTGCTGGACATTGATCAATTAAGAACATTCATTGCAATTGCCGAAACCGGCAGTTTCACAAAGGCTGCCGAAGTGGTCCACAAGACCCAGTCGGCGGTTTCGATGCAGATGAAGCGGCTGGAGGAGCGTGCCGGACGAGCCATCTTCGCCCGTGACGGGCGTGCCTCGCGCCTCACCGACGAGGGCGACCGGCTGCTCGATTATGCCCGCCGCATCGTCAAGCTGAACATCGAGGCGATGGCCAGCCTTGCCTCGGCCGAACTCTCGGGCCGCGTGCGGCTCGGCGTGCCGGACGACTATGCCGACCGCTATCTCCCGGAGATCATGGCGCGGTTTTCCGCCACCCACCCCAATGTCGAACTGACCGTGGTGTGCGATCCCTCCACGGACCTTATCGACCGCATCGATACCGGCGATCTCGACCTCGCCATCATCACCGATTGCGAGACGATGAACCGCGAGACGGAGATCATCCGCCGCGAGCAATTACTCTGGGTCGGCTCGACCCGCCATTCCCTGCATCTGGAAACGCCGGTGCCGCTGGCGCTGGGGCGGCAGACCTGCAACTGGCGGCAGGAGGCGATCGGGATGCTGCAATCCGCCGACCGGCCCTTCCGAATCCTCTACACCTCGTCGAACTCGACGGCGGTCTCGGCGGCGGTGCTGGCCGGGCTTGCCATATCTGTGCTGCCCGAATCCGGGCTGCGGCCCGGCATGCGGGTGCTCGGCCCCTCCGATGGCTTCCCGACCCTGGCGCCCTGCCGCATCGGCCTGCTGCGCAACCGGCACGAAGCCTCGCCGCTGGCCGACGCGCTGGCCCACCACATCGTGCAGGGCCTCGACAATATTTCCGAGACGGCGATCGCGGCGGAGTGAGTCTCCCGCCGCGCGCGGCTTCGCCTCAATAGGCGTATTCGTCGAAGATCGGCTCGACCGAGCGGTCCCAAGCGCCCTCATAGCGCGCCAGCAGCGTCTCGGCCGGGGTCAGGCCGGAGGCGAGGCTATCCTGCAGCGGTGCGAGGAAGCGGCTCTCGTCGCGGCCCTGGCTGTCGCGATAGTCGCGGCGGGCGAGGCCGGCCCTCGCGATCTCGACCACCTCGCGCGCCAGATCGAGCATCGAGCGGCCGGCGATCTCGGCCTTGAAGCCGAGGCGGGGCACGTCGTCACGCAGCTTCTGGCGCTCTTCGGCCGTCCAGCCCTTGGCGAGGTCCCAGGCGGCATCGAGGCTGGTGGTGTCGTAATAGAGCCCGGTCCACAGCGCCGGCAGGGCGCAGAGATTGCGCCACGGCCCGCCATCGGCGCCGCGCATTTCGAGATAGCGCTTCAGCCGCACCTCGGGGAAAATGGTGGAGAGGTGGTTGGCCCAGTCCGAGACGGTCGCCCGCTCGCCCGGCACCGCCGGGTGGCGGCCGGCCAGCAGATCGCGGAAGGACGAGCCCGCGACGTCGATATAGGTGTCGCCGCGCTTGATGAAATACATCGGCACGTCGAGCGCGTAGTCGACATAGCGCTCGAAGCCCATGCCGTCCTCGAAGGCGAAGGGCAGCATGCCAGCGCGGTTATTGTCGGTGTCGCGCCAGATCTCCGAGCGGAAGGAGAGGAAGCCGTTGGGCTTGCCTTCGGTGAACGGCGAATTGGCGAATAGGGCGGTGGCGACCGGCTGCAGCGCCACGCCAACGCGCAGCTTCTTCACCATGTCGGCTTCCGAGCCGAAATCGAGGTTCACCTGCACGGTGCAGGTGCGAAACATCATGTCGAGGCCGTGCGTGCCGACCTTCGGCATGTAATTCGCCATGATCTTGTAGCGGCCCTTGGGCATGACCGGCGTTTCCGCCAGCGTCCATTTCGGGCTCATGCCGAGGCCGAGGAAGCCGAAGCCGAGCGGCGTCGCCACCTCGCGCACCTGTTCGAGATGGCTGTTCACCTCGGCGCAGGTCTCGTGGATGGTGATAAGCGGCGCGCCGGAAAGCTCGAACTGCCCGCCCGGCTCCAGCGAGATGGCGCCGCCGCCGACATTGTCGGCGAGACCGATGATGGTCTCGCCTTCCATGATCGGCTCCCAGCAGTTCAGCGCCTGCATGCCGTCGAGCAGGGCGCGGATGCCGTTCGGGCCTTCATAGGGCACCGGCGCGTGGCCCTTGAGCGTGAAGGGGAACTTCTCGTGCTCGGTGCCGATGCGGAATTTCGACGGTGCCTTGCTGCCCTCTTCGAACCACGCGACGAGTTCGTCGCGGCTTTCGATGGGCTGCGTGTCGATCTGGTCTCGCGCCATGTGGAACTCCGGCCGGCATGCTGGGCGCGAGACCATACACAGGCGCAGGCGCGGCGCAAATCGCGGTAACTACCGACCGAAAATGGAGATTGGGGCGCCGGGGAACCGCCGCCCGGACCTTACGTAGCGTCTACTGCATCGAGGCGTGGGCGAGCCAGGTTTTCACCGCGTTGAGACCCTCGCTGCGATTGCCGGTGCGGTGGGCGGCTTCCTGGTACACGGCAATCTGGATGTCGGCGCTGGTGCCGCCCCGGATGATGGTGCGCAGATGTTCCAGCTCGGCCCGCCCGTCGAGCGCGGCGGCATCGTCGGTGAGCTGGTCGATCAAGGTTTCCACCGCTTGCGCCACCGGCACCGCTTCGCGGGTGTGGCGATCGACGAAGCTGCCATGGATGCCGTAGCGCTGGGCGCGCCATTTGTTCTCCACCGCGATGGCGCGGTCCACCGCGTCAATGCCGGCATTGAGCGTGGGATGGCGCACGAGGTGGCGCACCAGTGCCCGGTAAAGCGCGGCGATCGCTACCGAATCCTCCACCCGGGTGCAGCTGTCGGGGGCGCGCAGCTCCAGCGTCGGGTGCTTTTCCGAGGGGCGGATGGTCCACCAGACATAGCTCGAATCGCGGATCGCCCGCGCCGCCACCAGCGCGTCGATATAGTCCTGATAATCCTTCGCGCTCTCGAACAGCTCCGGCAGGCCGGTGCGCGGCAGCTCGTCATAGGCGGCGAGGCGATAGCCCATCAGGCCGGTGCGCTTGGATTCCCAGAAGGGCGAGGAGGTCGACAGCGCCACGAACACCGGGAGATAGGGCAGGATGCGCCGCATCACGTCGATGCGCTGGTCGGCGTCGGGCAGTTCCACATGCACGTGCATGCCGCACAGCATGTTGCGCTCGCCGAGCATTTGCAGGTCGTGCATCAGCCCGTCATAGCGCTGCGTCGGGGCGCGCTTGCCGGTCTGCCAGCTCGCGGTGGGATGGGTGCCGGCGGCGATGAAGGCGAGATCGAAGCCGGCGCTCACCTCGGCGAGGGTGCGGCGCAGCCCGTGCAACTCCCGCCGCGCATCGGCGGCGCTGGAATGCGGGCGGGTCATCACCTCGATCTGCGATTGCAGCATCTCGCCGCAGGAGGCAACACCGAGCGCGGCGCGCACGGTCTCCATGAAAGCGGGCGGCACGCGCCGAAGGGCGCTCTTGGTCCCGCTTTCGATGACGAAATATTCTTCCTCGATGCCGATGCGGTAATCTTCTGACCGGACCTCAGACATGACGTCCTTCCCTGCATTCATTCCAGACAACGCGCCGTGCGGCAGCTTAGCCGACACAGAATCGGCCCATACCTCGGCGCGGTGAGGGATGATGCACGAGTAAGACGGGATTATGACCTGCGAAAAACCGCCCAAAACGAAATATATAGTCCAATTATAAAAATGAAAAGAAATGTAATCTTGCGTTGGAGCGTCTTTATTCCTTCGCTTCAACGCGCTGGGCGAGGGGCGCCGCCGAAGAACGCACGCCGCGTGCCCCGGTTCCGCGCGCCAAGACGGAGCCCGCGCGACGGCGACGCCTCAGCGGGCGGCTTCTTCCCCACGTGCCGCCTGCCGGGCCGCCTCGACAAGCGCGAGCGCCGCCACGGCAGCGGTGTCGGCACGCAGGATACGCGGCCCGAGCGACAGCACGATGGCGCCGGGGCGGGTGGCGAGCAGGCGCCGCTCCTCATCCGCAAACCCGCCTTCCGGGCCGATGAGCACGGCAAGCGGGCCGGCGATGGCGTCCCGCAGTGGCGCCAGCGGGTCGGCCTGCGGGGCGGCCTCGTCGCAGAAGATCAGCGTGCGTTCGGCCGGCAGGTCTGCCAGCCAGCGCGGCAGTGTCACCGGCTCCAGCACGTCGGGCAGGTTGAGGATGCCGCATTGCTCGGCCGCCTCGATGGCGTTGGCGCGCATGCGCTCGGTATTCACGCGGGTCGCCTGGGTGCGACGGGTCATGACAGGCGCCAGCCGGCCGGCCCCCATCTCCACCGCCTTTTGCACCATGTAGTCGAGCCGCGCATGCTTGAGCGGGGCGAAGACATAGTCGAGATCGGGCCGTGGTGACTGGCGCCGCAATTGCGCCTCGCAGCGCAGCACGGCCTCGCGCCGCCCGCCGGCTTCGCGCACCGCCCGCCATTCCCCATCGCGGCCGTTGAACAGGTGAAGGTGCCCGCCCACCGGGAGGCGGATCACATCGGAGACATAATGCGCCCGGTCGCGGTCGAGGCTGACGCTGGCCCCCGCCGCCAGGTCCTCGGCGACGAAGAGCCTTTGGGCGCGGAAATCATAGGGTTCGTGGGTCGAATCGTCGTGAGCACGGGTCATGGGGCGATTTTTGTCCGGAATTTGCAGGCAATATCGCGCGCGCCGTGATGTTGCCCAATCTTTAATGCCTCTGTATCACGCTTGGTCATCGAGACGGCACCGATCGACCTCCTGATGAGAGATTGGCCTTTGAACAGTCACCTGATGCGCCTGCGGACACGCTCCTCCACGCCGCTGCTGGCAGGGTTTCTGCTCGCCGGCATGCTGGGCTCGCTTCCGGCCGGCGCGCAGTGGATCGGCGCCCCCGGCGGTTCGACCGACGGCGCATCCTCCGGCGCCGTGACGGTGGCGCCGGTGCCGGACGCGCCCGCCTCAGAGATGGTGGCGCCCGCCGCGCCGGCCCCCGGATTCAACCCCGGCTTTTCCTCCGGCGTCGCCCCGGCGTCGCCGGGTGCGCAGGCCCCCGGCTTCTCTCCCGCCATGGGCGCTGCAGCGCCGCAGGAGCAGGCCAACCCGAACCAGGCGGAGTGCCAGGGCCAGGTCGCCAAGCTGCGCGGAGAGCTGGAAACACGCGGCGGGGCCTTGCAGGCCGCCGCGAAGAAGAAGCTGCCGCCCTCCGAGCTGTGCCCGATGTTCCGGACCTTCGCCAGCGCGCAGCAGAATTTCTATTCCTTCCTCAACACCAACAAGTCCAAGTGCGGCGTTCCGGACGAGGTGTTGGTGAAGTTCAAGGAAAACGTCACGTCGGTGAACTCCACGCGCAACCGCGTCTGCGAGGTGGCCAAGGCTCAGGAGAGCGGCGGCGGCGCCGGACCTTCCGGTCCTCCGCCGCAGGGGTCGATGTCGGCGGGCCTCGGCCTGTCGAACGGCCTGCCGACGATGGGGGCTCCTCCGGGCGGCGTGTTCGACACGCTCGGCGGCGACGCGCTGCGCTGAACCGATGACGACCGCGGCGCCGTCTCCCGTTGCGCCGGCACCCGCCGATTCTGACGGCAACTGGGTCGACCGCTACGCGCCCGCAGTGCTGCGTCCCTATCTGCGCCTCGCGCGGGCGGACCGGCCGATCGGAAGCTGGCTGCTCCTCATCCCGTGCTGGTGGTCGGTGGCGCTGGCTCTGCGCATGCAGGCCGACGCCGGTGCGCCGAACTACGCGCATGCGGCGGCGCTGGCGGCGCTGTTCGCCCTCGGCGCGGTGGCGATGCGCGGTGCCGGTTGCACCTGGAACGACATTCTCGACCGCGATATCGACGGGCGGGTGGAGCGCACGCGCTCGCGGCCGTTGCCTGCCGGGCAGGTGACGCTGAAGGGCGCCGCCGTGTTTCTGGCGCTGCAATGCCTGTCGGGGCTGGTGGTGCTGCTGTGCCTGCCGGGCTTCGCCATTCTCGTGGCGCTGTCTTCCCTGGGACTTGTGGTAGTCTATCCGCTGATGAAGCGGGTGATGTGGATCCCGCAGCTGGTACTGGGGCTCGCCTTCTCCTGGGGCGCGCTGATGGGCTTCGCGGCCCTTCTGCAGGCGCTGCCGGCCCCAGCCTTCCTGCTCTATGCCGGCTCCGTGCTCTGGGTGGTCGGCTATGACACCATCTACGCCCACCAGGACCGCGAGGACGACGCCGTCGTGGGCGTGAAGTCCTCCGCGCTGCTGTTCGCCGGCGACACCCGCAAATGGCTCGTCGGGCTTTATGGCGCGGCGATCGTGCTGATCGCCCTCGCTTTGACAGCGGCCGGGGCGGGGCCCTGGGCGTGGGGCGGGCTCGGCATCTTCACCGTCCAGCTCTTCACGCAGGTGCGCCGGCTCGACATTGACGACCGCGACCTCTGCCTGCGGCTCTTCCGCTCCAACCGCGACGCCGGGCTGATGCTGCTCGCCGGTCTCCTGGCGGACGCGCTGCTGGCCTGAGCTGCTGCCTGCGGGCGTGCCCTCGCCGGTTGCCGCGCCGGGGCGGGTGGTGGTATGGAGCGCAAACCCCTGAACATACGGTTCCCATGAGCATCCGCCTGCACCGCGGCGACCTTGTCGACCTCGCCCGCTACACGCCCGACAAGGCGCCCTTCGTCGCCATCGACACCGAGACGCTCGGCCTTAACCCGCACCGCGACCGGCTGTGCGTGGTGCAGCTCTCGCCCGGTGACGGCACGGCGGATGTCGTGCAGATTCCGGCCGGGGCGGGGCCGGGCAGCGCGCCGAACCTCGAAAAGCTGCTCACCGATCCACGCAACGTGAAGCTGTTCCACTATGCCCGCTTCGACGTGGCGGTGCTCGGCAACACCTTCGGCCTGGCGGTCTCGCCGGTGTGGTGCACCAAGATCGCCTCGCGGCTGACCCGGACCTATACGGATCGGCACGGCCTGAAGGAACTGGTGCGGGAACTGCTCGGCATCGACCTCTCCAAGCAGCAGCAGAGCTCGGACTGGGCGGCCGAGACGCTGAGCGATGCGCAACTCCAATACGCTGCTTCCGACGTGCTGCACCTGCATGCGCTGCAGGCCCGGCTCGCCGCCATGCTGGCGCGCGAGGGGCGGGGCGAACTGGCGCAGGCCTGCTTCGAATTCCTGCCGACCCGCGCCCGGCTGGATCTGGCAGGGTGGCCGGACGAAGACATTTTCGCGCATACGTGATCGCGCCCTGTCGTCCTGCCCGACAATCGCCAGCTTCTCGGGCCAATGGGTGCGGTGCGGCCGCATCGGCTTGCGCCTTTGGACGGAAGCCGCCATCTTGCTCGATGGCCGTTACGCGTGGGGTGGCCGTCAGTCGGGGATGAACCGTCGCGCATGAACAAGCATGTCGAACCCCCGGAGGCACGGGGCCTGAAAGCGAGCGAGCCGGGCTCGCGCGCCGGGCCGACGCGCGGCCTGCCGCAGGCGACGCTGTTCAAGCAGGCCCGCCGCCACAGCCGGCGCGTGCGATTCTTCCGGATCGCGCTGCCGCTGGGCGTGATTTTGGCGGTCGGCGGAACGCTGGCGGTCAACTATCTCGACCCCTTCACCCTTGCCGTCGACCTCCCCTTCGATCTCGGGCGGGTGTCGCTGTCGGGCACGCAGGTGAAGATGGAATTCCCCCGCCTGCACGGTTTCACCGCCGATAATCGCGGCTACAACGTCTCGGCCTTCGCCGCCTCGCAGGACCTGACGCAGCCCAACCTGATCTCGCTCGACAAGATCGAAGCGAAGCTGGAACTCGCCGACAAGGGCTGGGCGAACCTGACCGCCATCGCCGGCCATTACGACACAAAGACCGAAAATCTCACGCTCGACGGCGGCGTGGTCTTCGACACCTCGTCGGGCTATGGCGGCCGGCTCAAGGATGCCGCCATCGACATCAAGGGCGGCAAGTTGATGTCGAAGAGCCCGGTGGAACTGACCTATCTCGACGGCAAGCTGACAGCCGACAGCCTGGAAGTGTCGCAGAAGGATTCGCGCGCCCTGCTGGTCGGCAACGTGCAGCTCGACTTCAAGATGCCGGCGCCGGACGACAAGCCGGACGGCGCGGCGCGGCCCTCCGATGCCGCTGCGGCCTCGCCGCCGACGGCCGCTTCCGCTTCCGGTACGACTCCGTGAGCCTCTCCTCATTGAACGGGCGGCGCGGCGCGGCTAGACATAGACTCATGAAAACGCCCCACGCCCTCACCCGCGCCCGTCTCGCGACGCTCCTGCTTGCTGCGGCCTGCCTCGGCCCCTGCACTGCGCCCGCCTTCGCGCAGGGCAAGAACGTGCCCAACGCGCTGCAGGGCTTCGCCACCAACCGCGACCAGCCGATCCGCATCAACGCCAACAGCCTTGAGGTTCGCGACCAGCAGAAGCAGGCGGTGTTCAGCGGCAATGTCGTGGTGCAGCAGGGCGACACGACCATGCGCTGCAAGGAACTCGTGGTGTTCTACGACGGCAAGGATGCCGCCGGCGCGCTGGCGGGCGGCACCAAGCCCGACGCCGCCAAATCGGATGCCAAGACGGATGCTGCCAAGGCCGACGCCAAGCCCGCCAATGGCGATGCGCTCGCCGCAGGCAGCCCGATCAACTCCTCGGCCATACGCCGGCTCGAGATCAACGGCTCGGTGGTGGTGACCACCAAGGAACAGACGGCCACCGGCGATCAGGGCGTGTTCGAGACCAAGGCGAACACCATCACCCTCAGCGGCAACCCGGTGGTGCTCACCTCCGGGCCGAATGTCATTCGCGGCAAGAAGCTGACCGTCGACCTGACGAGCGGCGTGTCGCGCTTCGATGGCGGGCGCATCGAGAGCCTCATCGTGCCCAACAGCATGGGCAACGCCAACTCGGCTCTGCCCGGCGGCAAGCCCGCCGCACCGGCCGCCAAGCCGAAGCCCGCGCCGTAAGGCGAGCGGCCCACGGGCCTGTGGCGGCGCTCCGGGGGCGGCCCGGCTCATGGGTGCGCCAACACCGCTCCGCATACGCTGCCTGACTTTGCGGGCGTCTCGGCCCGCTTCTTGCATATCGATTTGCCAGTAGCGCGCTGAACGTTTATCACCTTCGCGGTGGTGATTTCACCACGGAGGGTGCGCGTGGGTTTATTCTCGACGATCGTCGGACGCGGCAAGTCGGCGTCCCAGGGACCCGGTTCTCCCGCGCGGTCGCGTGGCTTCGGCAGCAATGCCCCGGCCGGGCGCGCTGAAGACGAGATCGACGCCCGGTTCCAGGCCGACTTCGAGGCGGTGCTGGCGGCGGATCGGCGGGCGCCCCCGGTGGCGGACCGGTCCCCGCTCGCCATGGAAGCCCCGCCCGTGGCCCAACCCTCGCGCCCGGCGGCGACGGCCTCGGCCACGTCCCAGTTCCGCACGCCCGAACCCGCCGTCGGCGAGCAGCGCATGCTCAACGCTGTCGGCCTTGCCAAGAGCTATGGCGGCCGGCAGGTGGTGCGTGGGGCGAGCCTGCATGTGCGGCGCGGCGAGGCGGTGGGCCTGCTCGGCCCCAACGGCGCCGGCAAGACCACCATCTTCTACATGATCACCGGCCTGGTGAAGGCCGATGCCGGGCGCATCGAGCTGGACGGTCACGATGTGACGCATCTGCCGATGTACCGGCGCGCCCGCCTGGGCGTCGGCTATCTGCCGCAGGAAGCCTCGATCTTTCGCGGCCTTTCGGTAGAGAACAACATCCGCGCCGTGCTGGAGGTGGTGGAGCCCCGCCGCCGCGAGCGCGAGCGCCAGCTCGACGAATTGCTGGAAGAATTCCGCATCACCCATGTGCGCAAGTCGCCCGCCATCGCCCTGTCGGGCGGCGAGCGGCGGCGTGTGGAAATCGCCCGCGCGCTGGCCTCGCGTCCCACCTTCATGTTGCTGGACGAGCCCTTCGCCGGCATCGACCCGATTGCGGTGGGCGATATCCAGGCGCTGGTGCGCCAGCTCACCGAGCGCGGTATCGGCGTCTTGATCACCGACCACAATGTGCGCGAGACGCTGGGCCTGATCGACCGCGCCTACATCATCCATTCCGGTTCCGTGCTGATGGAGGGCTCGCCCGAGGAAATCGTGGCGAGCGAGGAAGTCCGCCGCCTCTATCTCGGTGAGGAGTTCCGTCTGTAGCATGGGCCCCGCATTGCCAATCATCTCCTTTGCTGCCGCCTGCGGAGAGTGCGCGCCATGTCGCTAGGTCCGCGTCTCGAATTCCGCCAGACCCAGTCGCTGGTGATGACGCCGCAGCTCATGCAGGCGATCAAGCTGCTGCAGCTCTCCAATCTGGACCTGGTGGCCTATGTCGAGGCGGAGCTTGAGCGCAACCCGCTGCTGGAGCGTCAGGCCGAGCCGGAAGGCGAGCGGCCGAGCGAGGGCGAGGGTGACGCCAATGCGGTGCGCGAGCGCACCAGCGATGCGGATCTCGACCCGAGGGCCGAATCCGCCGGGGAGCGCGAGCAGGGCGAGCGCGAGAGCCGCGACGGGCATGACGGGCGCGCCTCCGACTGGCTGGAGGAACGGCTCGACACCAGCCGCAGCGCCATCGAGGACCGGCTCGATACCGGGATGGAGAACGTCTTCCCCGACGATGCCGGCCGCGAGCCCGTGGCTCCCACGCCCAGCGGCGAAGGGCCGGCCTATTCCGAATGGACCGGTGTCGGCGGCGGCGGCCACGACGCCGAGGGCTATAACCTCGAAGCCTTCGTCTCGGCGGAGACATCGCTCGCCGATCATCTGGAAGCGCAGCTCGTTCTGGCGGTCCACGACCCGGTGGAGCGGATCATCGGCCTCAACCTCATCGACCTGATCGACGAGGCCGGCTACCTCTCGGCCGATGTCGCCGGCGTCGCCGAGCGGCTGGGCGCCCCGCCGGCGACGGTGGAGAGGGTGCTCGCGATCGTGCAGACCTTCGACCCCCCGGGCATCGGCGCGCGTTCGCTGGCCGAATGCCTGGCGATCCAGCTGCGCGAGCGCAACCGCTACGACCCCTGCATGGCGGCGCTGCTTGCCCATCTCGAACTGCTCGCCCGGCGCGAGTTCGGCACGCTGAAGCGCGTCTGCGGCGTGGATGACGAGGACCTCGCCGAGATGGTGGGGGAAATCCGCCGACTGAATCCCAAGCCGGGCCTCGCCTTCGGCTCCGGCGTCATCCAGCCGGTGGTGCCTGATGTGTTCGTGCGCGGCGCGACCGACAATTGGCTGGTGGAGCTGAATTCCGAGACCCTGCCGCGTGTGCTGGTCAACCAGGCCTATTATTCGAGGGTGCAGAAGATCACGCGAAACGAGCGCGAGAAGGCCTTCCTGTCCGACTGCATGCAGACGGCCACCTGGCTCACCCGCTCGCTCGACCAGCGCGCCCGCACCATCCTCAAGGTGGCGACCGAGATCGTGCGCCAGCAGGACGCGTTCCTCTCCCTCGGCGTGCAGCATTTGCGGCCGCTGAACCTGCGCATGGTGGCGGACGCCATAGGCATGCACGAATCGACAGTGTCGCGCGTGACATCCAATAAATACATGGCGACGCCGCGCGGTATCTTCGAGATGAAATATTTCTTCTCGTCCTCTATTTCGTCGTCCGACGGTGGCGAGGCGCATTCGGCGGAATCCGTGCGCTTCCGCATCAAGCAGATGATCGAGGCGGAGAGCCCGGACGACGTGCTCTCCGACGATACGCTGGTGCAGCATCTGCGCGAGGTGGGCATCGATATCGCCCGCCGCACGGTGGCAAAATACCGCGAGGCGATGCGGATTCCCTCCTCCGTGCAGCGCCGACGGGAGAAGCAGGCGGCGGTTTCCGCCAGCTGAGCCCACCGGGGCGGGTTACCTTCGCACGCGCTGTCCACTGCCCCTCGTTGACACTTTCCCTCGCGGCTCATACCTCTTAAGGGCACCGGCCGGGCATGTAGGGGGTTCGGGCAGGGCGAGGGGCGATTTCGCGAACGCTTCCCGTCCCGCCCCAGCAGAGGGACTAGTCACGATGCCGCTGCGGGTTTCTGGAAAAAATCTCGACGTGGGCGAGGCCCTGAGGCAACGCGTTTCCGATCGCGTCGCCGGGGCGATGGACAAGTACTTCGACGGTGGCTGGTCCGGCCATGTCACGGTAACCCGCGAGGGTTCCGGCTATCGCTCGGACTGCGCGCTGCATCTCGACAGCGGGACGGTGCTGCAGGCCCATGCGGACGCGCAGGATCCTTATGCCAGCGCGGATGCCGCCGTGGAGCGGATCGAGACGCGGCTGCGTCGCTACAAGAGCCGGGTCAAGCGCCGCGCCGTCAACGGCGATGGCATTGGCGAGGCCGGGCCCATGCCCGAGACCGTTCCGCTGACCGTGTTCTCGGCGCCTGATCACGAAGACGCCGAGCCGACGGAAGGCTGGTGCCCCACCGTGGTGGCCGAGGCGACGGCCAACCTGCCGCGTCTCTCGGTGAGCAACGCGGTGCTGGAACTCGACTTTACCGGCGCCACCGCCCTGGTGTTCCGCCATGCCGGCCATGGCCGCATCAACGTGGTCTACCGGCGCGGGGATGGCCATGTCGGCTGGGTAGACCCGCCGGCCAGCGCCCTGGCGGAAGAAATCCATTGATCGCCCAACCTCATGGGAAGCGCGCGGCCGCCGAGGCGGTTCGCGCGCTTCGTTCCGCCCCGACCCGGATCGCCACGCCGCGGATCGTCTCATGGCTCTGAACGACATTCTGCCGCCATCCGCGGTGTTTGCGACCCTCAAGGTCGGCAGCAAGAAGCAGGCCCTGCAGGAGCTGTCCGCCCATGCGGCGGGGCTGCTGAAGCGGGACGAGCGCGAGATCTTCGAGACGCTGAACCAGCGCGAGCGCCTCGGCTCCACCGGCGTGGGCAATGGCATCGCCATCCCGCACGGCAAGCTGGCCAAGATGGACAAGCTGTTCGGCATGTTCGCGCGGCTGGAAAAACCCATCGATTTCGAGGCGCTGGATGGCGAGCCGGTGGACCTCATCTTCCTGCTGCTAGCGCCGGAGGCGGCGGGGGCCGACCATCTGAAGGCGCTGGCGCGGGTGGCCCGGCTGCTGCGCGACCCCGAAACCGCGCGCAAGCTGCGCAATTCGCGCGACGCGGCCGCTATCCACGCGCTGCTGACGGGAACGCCGGCCACCGACGCGGCGTGACGCGTCCTTTCGCTCCGCCAGCGCGGGGCGGGTGATGACATCCGCGACCCGGCGCCCTACGTCATCAGGGTAGAATTTCGTCCGTCGGGAGACTTGCCATGCCTGAAACCCTGCCCGCCAGCCTCGCCCTTTCCGCCGGCCAGTGCCGGGCGGCGCGCGCCCTGCTCGGCTGGAGCGCGCAGGATCTCGCCGCGAAGGCGCGGGTGACCCCGGACTGGCTGGAGCGATTCGAGCGCGGTGGCGAAACGGTGGACGATCTCGACCCCGGCGAAGCCGAGCGCGTGCTGCGCGCGCTGGAGGAGGCGGGCGTCGAACTGCTGGCGCCCGGCCAGGCGAGCACGGGCGGCGGGCCGGGCCTGCGTATCCGTCAGCAGGGCGGCTATATCCCTGCCGAGCGGCTCAGCTCCGCCAATGATGGATGACGCTGCGCGGGTCATCCCGGACGGTCCGCAGGACCGATCCGCGATCGGTCGCTGAGAGATGGCGCGATCCCGGCTCTCCGCACCGCTCGGGCCGGGATGACGCTGACCCTGCCTTCTACGGCGTGATCGCCACCTTCAGCACGCCGTCGCGCTGGTGCGCGAACAGGTCATAGGCGGCCTCGATATCGTCCAGCTTGAAGCGGTGCGTCACCAGCGGCTTGAGGTCGACGCGCCCGGAGGCGATGACGTCGATCAGCCGGCGCATGCGCTCCTTGCCGCCGGGGCAGAGCGTGGTGACGATCTTGTTGTCGCCGAGCCCGGCCGAGAACGCCCCCAGCGGGATCGTCAGGTCGGTGGAATAGACGCCGAGCGAGGACAGCGTGCCCCCGGGACGCAGCACCTTCAGCGCGCTCGCAAACGTGCCCTGCGTGCCCAGCGCCTCGATGGCGACGTCCACACCCCGCCCGTCGGTGAGCGCCAGGATCTGCTCGACCACGTCGCCCTGCTTGAAATCCACGACATCGCTGCAGCCGAGCTGCCGGGCGATGGCCAGCCGCTCGGGCACGGTGTCGACGCCGATGATGCGGGTGGCGCCCTTCAGCTTCGCGCCGGCCACTGCGCACAGGCCGATGGGGCCGAGCGCGAACACCGCCACCACGTCGCCAATCCGCACCGCGCCGCTCTCCGCGCCGGAAAAGCCGGTGGACATGATGTCCGGGCACATCAGCACTTCCTCGTCGGAGAGTTCGTCCGGCACCGGGGCGAGGTTGGCGAGGGCGTCGGGCACCAGCACGTATTCCGCCTGGGTGCCATCGAGGGTGTTGCCGAACTTCCAGCCGCCCATCGGCTTGAAGCCGTGCTTGGTGCCGGGCCCGTCCTGCGAGCCGCAGCCGCACAGGCAGGCATAGGAATGGCCCGAGGGGGTGATGGCGCCGGCGATGACGCGCTGGCCCTCGCGATAGCCTGTGACCTGCGAGCCGAGCTTCTCGATGATGCCCACCGGCTCGTGGCCGATGGTCAGCCCCCGCACCACCGGATACTCGCCCTTGAGGATGTGGACGTCGGTGCCGCAGATGGTGGTGGTGGTGATGCGGATGAGCGCGTCGAGCGGGCCGACATCGGGAATCGGCTTCTCGTCGAGAACGATGCGGCCGGGCTCGACGAAGATGGCGGCTTTCATCTTGGGCATGGCTGTCTCCTGCGGTTGACGCACGCGACCATGGCGCGGCATGCCGGAGGAGGCCATGACGGGTGTCAACAGCCGGCGATCAATTCCCGGGTAGGCCGGCGACCGGCCCCCGACCCGGCAGCTCAGCCAATGCCGCGCTCGGCCATCAGCCGGATCACCGCCGCACGCAGATCGGCAATGCCGGCCCCGTCGCGGCTGGAGGTGGGGAAGACGATGGGGAAGGCGGCCGGCCGGCGCAGCAGGGCGGCCTGCGTCTCCGCTACCCGCTCGGCGAGTTCAGCGGGCTTCAACTGGTCGGCCTTGGTCATCACCACCGCGTAGGAGACGGCAGCCTTGTCGAGCCCGTCCAGCACCTCGCGGTCGATCGGCTTCAGCCCGTGGCGGGAATCGATCAGCACGAAGACACGGGCAAGGTTGGCGCGCCCGCGCAGATAGGCGTGCACGGTGGCGGTCCAGGCGTCGACCTTGTCCTTCGGCGCCTTGGCGAAGCCGTAGCCGGGCATGTCGACGAGCGTGAGGTCCGGCCCGAGGCCGAAGAAGATCAGCTCCTGCGTGCGCCCCGGCGTGACCGAGGTGCGCGCCAGCGCCTTTCGCCCGGTCAGCGCGTTGACGAGGCTGGACTTGCCGACATTGGAGCGGCCGGCCAGCGCGATCTCGATGCTGCGCATGGGCGGCAGGGTGGCAATGGTCGGCGCCGCCGAGAGGAAATTCCACTCGCCGGCAAAGAGGCGTCGCCCGGCTTCGATCTCGTCGGGCGTGAAGGCCGACGCGGCGGACGTGTCGTCGGCCTTTTCCATGGTCTCAGATCCCCCGCATCAGCCGGCCTTCGGCTTTTTCTTGCGGACGAAGACGCTCTTCACATTGTCCCACAGTTCGATCTTCACGCCGTTCTTGCGCATGATGATCGACTGCTGGATCACCGAGAGGGTGTTGTTCCACGCCCAGTAGATGACAAGGCCCGAGGCGAAGGAGGCCAGCATGAAGGTGAAGATCAGCGGCATCCAGTCGAAGATCATCTTCTGCGTCGGGTCCGGCGGCGTCGGGTTGAGCTTCATCTGCGCCCACATGGTGCAGCCCATGATGATCGGCCACACGCCGAGCATGAGGAAGTGCCCGATCACCGGCACCGTGGCGGGATCCCACGGGATGAGGCCGAACAGGTTGAAGATGGTCGTCGGGTCCGGCGCCGAAAGATCGCGGATCCAGCCGAAGAACGGCGCGTGCCGCATCTCGATGGTGACGAACAGCGTCTTGTAGAGGGCGAAGAAGACCGGGATCTGGATCAGGATCGGAAGACAGCCCGCGACCGGGTTTATCTTCTCCTTCTTGTAGATCTCCATCATCTCCTGCTGGAGCTTCACGCGGTCGTCGCCATAGCGCTCGCGCAGCGCCGCGATCTCCGGCTGCACCGCCTTCATCTTCGCCATCGAGGCGTAGCTCTTATTGGCGAGCGGGAAGAAGATGGCCTTCAGCATCACCGTGACGGCCAGGATGGCGACACCGAAATTGCCGACGAAGCGGTAGATCCAGTCGATCACCAGGAACAGCGGCTTGGTGATGAAATAGAACCAGCCCCAGTCGATCAGCCGGTCGAAGCGGTCGATATTGTACTGCTGCTGGTAGCCGTCGACGAGCTGCACGACCTTGGCGCCGGCAAACAGGCGCCCGTCGGTGCTCGCCTTCGCGCCCGGCGCCACGGTGACGGCGTCGCCGAGGAAGTCGGTCTGGTAGGTCAGCTCATTGCCGGTCTGCGCGGCGGAAAAGCGGGCCTGCACCTTTTCGGCGGCGCCGGGAATGACGGTGGCGGCCCAGTACTTGTCGGTGATGCCGAGCCAGCCGCCGACCGAGGGGAAGGTCTGGCTGCGCGATTCGGCGATGGCGCTGTACTTGATCTCGTGCAGGCCGCCTTCCGAGGTCACGCCGATGAGACCCTCATGCAGGATGTAGTAGCCCAGCGTGTGCGGCGTGCCGTGGCGCGAGACCAGCGCATAGGGGTGCAGCGCGACGGGCTCGGCGGTGGCGTTGTCCACCTCGTCCAGCACGTGGAACATGTAGTTCGCGTCGATGGACAGCGTGCGGCGGAAGGTGAGGCCGGCGCCATTGTCCCAGGTCAGGAGCAGCGGCGTCTCCGGGGTCAGGCGGGCGCCTTCCGGGGCGGTCCATACGGTATCGGCGCCGGGAACCGCCACCGCCGAGCCGGCGCCGGGAACCCAGCCGAATTCGGCATAGAACGGGTTCGGCCCGCCCGAGGGCGAGAGCAGCACGATGATCGGGCTGCTGTTGTCGACGGTCTCGTGGTAGCCCTTGAGCGACAGGTCGTCGATGCGGCCGCCCTTGAGCGCGACGGAGCCGACCACGCTCGGCGTGTCGATGGCGATGCGCGGCGTGCGGGCCAGCGCCTCGGCGCGGGTCATTGCGCGCGGCGCGGCGCCGGAGGCGGAAGGCGCCACGGTGCCGGGCGTGGGGGCCAGCGCGCCGGCATCGGTGCCGGCCTGTCCGGGAGCCTGGGCCTGCTGTTGCGCCTGCTGCTGCGCCGCCTGGCGCTGCTGCTCCATCTGCGGCACGCCGGAGAAGAACTGCCAGGCGATGAGCACCGCCATCGACATGACGATGGCGAGGATCATGTTGCGGTTTTCACTGGTCATGCAGCGTCTCTCTGTCGGCGCGCGGCGGTAGCTGCGCGGCGTCGACGCGCGCAGGCTTGTGCGAGCGTCGGCTTCCTGAGTGAAGGCGGGTAATTCCCCGCTCAATGTCGTGGATGAGGTCGGCGAAGGGCGTGCCGAGCGCGGCGCGCCGGGCGACGATGACATAGTCGAAGCCGTGCTTGCCGGTGCGGGGCAGGGCATCGCGAACCGCCGCGCGCAGGCGCCGGCGGATGCGGTTCCGCTCGACAGCGTTGCCGTGCTTCTTGGTGATGGTGAGCCCTATGCGGGCAGGCGCCTCGTCGGCGCGATCACGGCCCTGCAGCAATAGCGGGCCGGAATTGGCGCGCAGCCCGGAGGCTGCGGCCACAAAGTCCTTGCGCTTGACGAGCCGGTCCATGGTAGGGCGCCGATCCTCAGGCAACAGAGCGGCGCGCCCCAGCCATGTGGGGTCGAAAGGCTAGGTCAGGCCGACAGGCGCTTGCGGCCATGGGCACGGCGCAGATTGATGATCTTGCGTCCAGTGCGGGTCGCCATGCGCGCACGGAAGCCATGCCGACGGGCGCGCACGAGCTTGCTCGGTTGATAAGTGCGCTTCACGGGTCTTTCTCCGCTTGTTCGATATGCTGCCCCGTACCGGAAGGCTTCCCGATCCGGCGCGCCACGGAACCAGCCGTGGCGAAAAACGCAGATACAGAGAGCAACCCGACGGCGGGGCAGCCGTGGTTGGGCGGCTTATAGGGGGCACTCTTGCCCAAGTCAATGCGCCGGAAGCGTTGCGCCCGGGACAAACGAGCCCGCGAGCAGCCGGCTGCGGCGACGATACCACGGAGAGGCCCGAGGGTGAGCGCCGCGCACCAGGCCTTGGCCGAAGAGCGCCGCCCCGGCCGGTATCCGGGCGCCGTCCTCCTGCCGCCTCTGGCAGGATGGCGAGGGCGCCTTACATGAATGTGATCGGGCAGGGGGTGAAACCGGCACGGGCGGGCAGGCGCGAAAGCAATTGCGCCGGTCCGGATCCAATGTCGTTGCCCTGCCGTAATCATTGAATCCGATAGGTCGCACGACCCCAAAAAGGGGCGAGGGCGGATCGGGCGGAAGCGGGTCGGGATGGAGAAGCGTTCGGAATCCGGGACCGATGTGGTCGCCGTCTCCCCCGCCCGGGCGGGGGAGGGCGGCGCGCGTCTGGCGGCCGGGCCTTTGCTGGCTTCGCTTGCCGGTGCGGATTTCACCGCCGATTCGGCCACCACCTTTCCCGGGCGGCGGTTTCATCTTGGCCTGTCCGGCAAGCTGCTGGCGTTTACCCTTGCCTTCGTGCTGCTGGCGGAGGTGCTGATTCTGGTGCCGGCCGTCGCGGCGTTCCGGCTCAACTGGCTGTCCGACCGGCTCGCCTCCGCCCGTACGGCGGCGCTGGTGCTCGACGCCGCGCCCGACGGCATGATCTCGCCGCAGCTCACCCAGGAACTGCTGCGCAGCGTCGGCGCCATCACCGTGGCGCTGAAGCGCGACAATACGCGGCGCCTGCTCGCCTCCTCCGACATGCCGCCCGAGGTGGACCACCACGCCGACGTGCGCGATGTCGGGCCGGTGCAGGCGGTGCGCGAGGCGTTCGACACGCTGCTCTCGCCCGACGGGCGGATCATCCGCGCCGTGGGCACGCCGCCGCGCGGGGACGGCTTTGTCGAGATCGTCATCAGCGAGACGCCGCTGCGCAAGGCGATGCTGCGCTTCACCGGCAATGTGCTGCTGGTGTCGCTGGTCATCGCCGCGCTCACCGGTGCGCTGGTCTATCTCGGCCTCGCCTGGATGTTCGTGCGGCCGATGCGCCGTCTGACCCAGCGCATGATCGCCTTCCGCATCAATCCCGCTCTTCCCCTGATGGAGGACGAGCCGGGCCAGCGCATGGACGAGATCGGCCAGGCCGAGCGCGAACTCACCAGCATGCAGCGGCAGATCGCCGAGACCCTGCAGCAGAAGAGCCATCTGGCCGCGCTGGGCCTCGCCGTGTCCAAGATCAATCACGACCTGCGCAATCTTCTCGCCTCGGTGCAGCTTATCTCCGACCGCCTCGCCGACATACGCGACCCGGCGGTGCAGCGATTCGCCCCCAAGCTGGAGGCGGCGCTGGACCGCGCCATCGCCTATTGCGAGCACACGCTGGCCTATGGCAAGGCGCAGGAGCCGCCGCCCGAGCGCCGCATGGTGGTGCTCGCCCCGCTGGTGGCGGAGGTGCGCGACACGCTCGGCCTTACGGTGGGCGAGGACGGTACCGGCATCGGTTTCGTCGAATCGATCGACCGCGAGCTGACGGTCGATGCCGATCCCGACCAGCTCTTCCGCGTGCTGCTCAATCTCTGCCGCAACGCCGTGGAGGCGCTGGGCGCCCGCGCGCCTAACGATGTCGCCCGCGACCAGATCCGCATCACCGGCCGCCGCGAGGGCGCCATCGTCGTCATCGAGGTCGCCGATACCGGCCCCGGCGTGCCCGAGCGGGCGCGGGCGCATCTGTTCGAGGCGTTCCAGGGATCGGTGAGCCGGGGAGGGACCGGCCTCGGCCTCGCCATCGCCGCCGAGCTGGTGCAGGCGCATGGCGGGGACCTGCAGCTGGTGCCGGGCACAATCGGCGCCACCTTCCAGCTTCGCCTGCCGGACCGCCCGGTGGATCTCGAGGCGCATCGCGCGCTGCGCTCGCATGGCTGAGCAGGCCCTCGGGCCTGCGCAACACGACAGGACAATGCTGCATGCACAGTGACACCGAGCGGCGCGGCGTCAGCCGCCGATGCCTTCTTTCCGGCCTCGCGGCGTCCGTGCCGCTTCTGGCGACGCTCGCCGCCCAAACGCCGGCCCATGCCCAGGCGCCGGCCCAGCCCGCCCTGCCGGTGATTCCCGGCGCGACGCAGGCGAAGCCGGCCACCGTCACGATTTCCGGCCGCGACATCGCGGTGGATGGCCAGCCCTTCGCGGTGCGCGGCGTCGCCGGCGACGGGCCGCTGGCGGTGCTGCCCGGGCTCGGCGCCACGACGGTGCGCAGCTATGGCGAGGACCCCGGCAAACTGCTCGACGAGGCCGGCAAGCTCGGCCTCAAGGTGATCGCCGGCCTATGGGTGGGACAGCCCCGGCAGGGCGCGGACTATACCGATGCCGGCTTCCGCGCCCGCCAGCTCGCCGAGCTCGAAGCGGTGGTGACGAAATATCGCGACCATCCCGCTTTGCTCATGTGGGGCATCGGCAATGAGGTCGAGGTCGAGATCACTGATGATTCGGCCGTCTGGCCGGTGATCGAGGAGGTGGCCTCCATGGTCGCCCGCGTCGATCCCGCGCACCCGCCGCTCGCGGTACTGGCCGAGACCGGCACCGACAAGGTGGAGAAGCTGCGCAAGGCGGCGCCGAGCATTGCCGTGCTGGGCCTCAACTCCTATGGCGATGCGCTGTATTCGGTGGTCGAGCGGGCACGCAAGCAGGGCTGGGACGGGCCGATCATCGTCACCGAACTGGGTGCGCTCGGCCAGTGGCAGGCCGCCCACGCGCCGTGGGGCGCCCCCTTCGAGCCCAGCTCGACCCAGAAGGCGATCCAGCTGCGCCGCTACCTCAAGGTGCTGGAAGACGAGAAGGCGGGCGCCATCCTGTTCCTCTGGGGCCAGAAGCAGGAGGTGACGCCGACCTGGCACAGCCTGCTGCTTCCCGACGGCGTGTGGCTGGAGGCGGCGGAAGCGATGGCGCAAGCCTGGGGCGGGCAGGCGCCCGGCGGCAACCAGGCGCCCCGCATCGCCTCGCTGCGCGTCGCTATCGACCCCAGCGCCCCCTTCGCCGCCTGGCCGGCGGACGACGAGGGCTCGTTCACGCTCGATGCGGTGGAGCCGGACGGCGACCTGATGGAGGTGCGCTGGTTCGTTATGGGGGAGAGCACCGCGCGCGGCATTGGCGGCGACGCCGAGGAGGTGCCGCCGCTTTTCCCCGACGCGGTACGCCAGAGCGGCCCCACCGGCGCACGGGTCTCCGGCCTCAAGCCCGGCCGCTACCGCCTCTTCGTCGAGGTGCGGGATGGGCAGGGGGCGGGCGCCACCGCCAACATGCCGTTCGAGGTGCGTTGACGCCCGCGCTCTGTCGACATGCGCCGCTCAGTCGGGCGACGTCTGCGCACACCGGCCGGGGATGGCCGGCCGGGCAGGTCGCCGGAGGCGGGGCAGCGCCGGTTCGGCGCACGTCCCGCCCGCGCTGTTTTGCACAGTCGCCTGTGGAAAGCTCTCTTTGCCGCCGCCACGTCTTGCAATGCGCGCACAAACGGGGTAGCAGACGGGCCCTCGCAAGTGGCAACGCCACTCGCGACAGGCTTCCTCCGCTAGCCGGCAGGAAGCCGGGCGCCCGTAGCTCAGCTGGATAGAGCACCAGACTACGAATCTGGGGGTCAGGAGTTCGAATCTCTTCGGGCGCGCCATTTTTCTGCTAGCGAGATCAAGAAATTGATGCGGGAGCGTGGAGGTTTCGCGCTGTCCTGACGTCGTCTTCGTCGCCACCGTGTTGCCAATAACTGCGTCGCCAGTGCCGCCGGCGGTACGGTGAGCCCCCCTTTTTCGGGCCTGGGCGCCGTCAGCGAAAGAACCGGTTTTCCGGGCGCGGCAGGCCGAGATGGTCGCGCAGCGTGGTGCCGGCATAGTCGCGCCGGAAGATGCCGCGCCGCTGCAGTTCCGGAACCAGCCTGTCGACGACATCGTCCAGCCCGGCCGGCAGGAACGGGAACATGATGTTGAACCCGTCGCTGCCCTCGCTTTCCAGCCATTCCTGCATCTCGTCGGCGATGGAGGCGGGCGTGCCGATGAAGGCGAGGCCGGAATAGCCGCCGAGGCGCTGGGCGAGCTGGCGGACGGTGAGGCCTTCCTGCCGGGCAAGTTCGATGGCGCGCTCGCGGGCGCTGCGGCTGTCATTGGTCTCCGGTATGTCCGGCAGCGGCCCGTCCGGGTCGAAGCGCGAGGCGTCGTGGCCGAGGGCGATGGAGAGGGCAGCGATGGCGCTGTCGGAGTGCACGAGGCTGTCGAGCCGCGCGCGCTTGGCCTGCGCCTCCTCCACCGTATCGTCCACCACCACGAAGGCGCCCGGCAGGATTTTCAGATGCGCGCGCGGGCGGCCGATCCGGTCGAGCCGGCCCTTGATATAGGCGTAGAACGCCCGACCCGAGGCGAGGTCCGGCGAGGCGGCGAAGATGACTTCGGCGGTCTCCGCCGCGAGCTGGCGGCCGGCCTCCGATGCCCCGGCCTGCACCACCACCGGCCAGCCCTGCAAAGGACGGGCGATGTTGAGCGGTCCACGCACCGAGAAGTATTTTCCGGTGTGATTCAGCACATGCATGCGTTCGGGTTCGACATAGATCCCTGTCTCGACATCACGCGTGAAGGCGTCGTCGGCGAAGCTGTCCCACAAGCCGGTGACGACGTCGTAAAACTCGCGGGCGCGCACATAGCGCTCGTCATGCTCCATGTGTTCGTCGAGGCCGAAATTCAGCGCCGCGTCGGGATTGGAGGTGGTGACGATGTTCCAGCCGGCGCGCCCGCCGCTGAGATGGTCCAGCGAGGCGAAGCGTCGGGCGACATGATAGGGCGCCTCGAAAGTGGTGGAGGCGGTGGCGATAAGCCCGATCCGCTCCGTCACCGCGGCAAGGGTGGACAGCAGGGTGAACGGCTCGAACGAGGTGACGGTGTGGCTGCGCTTCAGCGCTTCCACCGGCATGTTCAGCACGGCGAGATGGTCGGCCATGAAGAAGGCATCGAACTTCGCCGCCTCCAGCCGCTGCGCGAAAGCGGTGAGATGGGCGAGGTTGAAATTGGAATCCGGGAAGGCGCCGGGATAGCGCCAGGCGCCGGTGTGCAGGCTGGTCGGGCGCATGAACGCCCCGAGATGAAGCTGCCGGGAGGCCATCGGCACGTTTCCCATGTGTAAAGAGCGGAGGGGCGTCCGCGTCGAACCGCTCGCCGGTCGCGACAGGAACGTCGGTGGTCAGTGGGGCGCACCCGCGCGGCATCACGCGTTTGACACCCTGTCTCTAGAAATATATATAGTCTGTAGATTATTAGTCATCGGGTTGGCGAGGCAGGCAGGCTATGTCTTCTGGTATCAGGTTTGGCGTCTGGGCGCCGGTCCACGGGCCGCGCGCGGCCCTGAACGACCCGGAAGAGCCGTTCGATGCGTCCTGGGAGCACAACAAGGCCGTAATCGTGGAGGCCGAGCAGCTCGGTTTTCATTCGACCCTGATCGCCCAGCACACCGTTAATCCGCATCTGCCGGACAATGACCAGCTGGAAACCTGGACGGCAGCGGCGGCATTGGCAGCGCTGACCCGCCGGATCGAGATCATCGCCGCCATCAAGCCCTTCATCTTCCATCCCGTCTTCCTCGCAAAGATGGCGCTGCAGATCGAAAACATCAGCGGCGGCCGGTTCGGAATCAACCTCATCAATGCCTGGAACAGCGCCGAATTCGAGAAGGCGGGCATCGCTTTCGGCGAGCACGATGCGCGCTACGAGTATGGCCGGGAATGGATATCCATCGTCTCCCGGCTGATGGCAGGGGACAGCGTCACCCACAAGGGCACGCACTTCTCCATCACCGATTACAAGCTGACGCCGCGCGACCTGCATCGGGCACGCCCTTCGATCTATATCGGCGGCGAATCCGAGCCTGCACGGGCACTGGCCGCCGACCACAGCGATGTCTGGTTCATCAACGGCCAGCCGCTCGCCGACGTCGCCGCGCTGATCGCCGACCTGCGACGCCGCCCCCGCCGGGGGGCGCCGCTGCGCTTCGGCCTCTCGGCTTTCGTGATCGCGCGCGAGACCGAGACCGAGGCGGGCGAAGCCTATGAGCGGCTTATCGACCTCGCCAAGCAGGACGCGGATGTCCACGCGCTCCAGCGCAAGCATGCCGACCCGAAGACGGTGATGTTCCAGACCATGGCAAAGTCGGTGCGCGTGGGCACCAATGGCGGCACCGCCGCCGGGCTGGTCGGCTCCTACGACCAGGTGAGCGAGCGCATCCTCGCCTTTCACCGTGCCGGGATCGAGCTGTTCATGCTGCAGTTCCAACCGTTGCGCGTCGAGCTTCGGCGCTTCGCGGCGGAGGTCATCCCCCGCGTGCGCGCCGCCGGCGTGGTCGCGCCGGCTTTCGCCCTTTCCGACGCCTGAACCTTCCGCCACCCGACGAGAGAGAGCACGGCATGAGCGTCACCACGCAGTTCGTCGCCGCCGACGGCCGGACCTATTCGTCCGCGCCGTCGCCGGGCCTTCGGCTGGGGCAGAACAGTCTCGTCGCCCTGTCCTGGCTCGTGCCCGTGTTGCTGCTGATCACCTGGGAAGCGCTGGCGCGCTTTGGGTGGATCGAGCCGCACCTCCTGCCGGCGCCGAGCAAGGTAGCCGCGACCGCCTACAAGCTCACCGTCTCGGGCACGCTGCTGCACGACCTTTCAGTCAGCCTGCTGCGGGCGGCCATCGGCTTCGCGATCGGCGGCGGCATCGGGTTCGTGCTCGGCACGCTGGTCGGTTTCTCCCGCCTCGCCGAGGCCGTCATCGACCGCAGCGTGCAGATGGTACGGGCGATTCCCTTCCTCGCTGTGCTGCCGCTGGTCATCGTCTGGCTCGGCGTGGGCGAGGGACAGAAGATCTTCCTCGTCGCGCTGGGTGTGGCCTTTCCGATCTACGTCAACACCACGCTTGGCATAAGGCAGGTCGACCCGAAGCTGGTCGAGCTTGGCCGCGTGCAGGGGCTGAGCAATTGGGAGCTGATCGCGCGCATCATCCTGCCGGGCGCGCTGCCCTCCATCCTTACCGGCGTGCGCTTCTCGCTCGCGACCGCCTGGCTTGCCCTTGTGGTGGCGGAGACCATCGGCGCGCAGGCCGGCCTCGGCTTCCTCGCGCTCGATGCGCGCGAGTTCCTGCGCACCGATGTCATCGTGCTGACCGTCATCATCTACGCGTTGATCGGCGTCATCGCCGACAGTCTCGCCCGGCTGCTGGAACGCCGCCTGCTGCAGTGGCATCCGAACTATGGAGCCGGGCGATGACCGTGCAGCCGCGCGCCTCGGTGTTCCAGAAGAACGCCGTGGTGGTGTCCAATCTGCGCCGCGCCTATGGCGCGCGCACCGTCATCGACCGCCTCAACCTGGTGATCGGGCAGGGTGAGTTCGTCGTGCTGCTCGGCGAGAGCGGCTGCGGCAAGACCACGCTGCTGCGCGCCTTGGCAGGTCTCGACCCGGTCCAGGGCGGCACCATCGAGGTGCCGGGTCGCCCGGCAGTGGTGTTCCAGGAGCACCGGCTGCTGCCCTGGGAGACGCTGTGGCGCAATGTGACGCTTGGCCTGCACGCGGCCGATGTCCGTGCACGCGCCGCAGCGGCGCTGGGCGAGGTGGGACTGGGCGACCGGCTGGACGACTGGCCGCGCAACCTCTCCGGCGGGCAGGCGCAGCGCGTGGCGCTGGCCCGCGCGCTGGTCCAGGAGCCGAAGCTGCTCCTGCTCGACGAGCCCTTCGCCGCGCTCGACGCGCTCACCCGCCTGCGCATGCACGGCCTCGTGAAGGATCTCGTCGCCCGTCACCAGCCCGGCGTGCTGCTGGTCACCCACGATGTCGACGAGGCGCTCCGCCTCGGCGACCGCATCCTCGTGATGCGCCGGGGCGTGATCGCCGCCGAGCACAGGCTCACTCCCGACCGGGAGATCGCCGCCGCGCGCGCCGAGCTGCTGCGCGAGCTTGGCGTCGTCGTTGCCGGCGGCATCCCATCATCTCATTGATCGTAAAGGACGTTTCCATGTCGAGTTCCATCATCGCCCCCTCGCGACGCAGCTTTCTGGCGGCGTCGCTTGCCGGCGTCGCTGCAGCGGGTCTCCATGCCGGGCCGTCACTTGCTGCGAGCGGGCGCACCACCGATACGCTGCGCCTCACCTGGGGCTATTTCGGCCTGAGCTACCTCGCCAAGGAGCATGGGGCGCTGGAGAAGCGGCTGGCCGACCAGGGCATCAAGGTGGAATGGGTCGGGCCTTTCCCCAACCACGCCCCCACCATGCAGGCGGTGACCGGCGGGACGGCGGACTACGCCTTCGGCGGCAGCACCACGCCGGCGCTGGCGGCGATCCTCGCCGGCTCGCCGCTCGTCTTCACCCAGTTCTTCATCTACGAGCCGCGCACGACAGCGATCATCGCCAAGAAGAGCTCGGGCATCTCCAAGGTGGAGGACCTCATCGGCAAGTCGGTGGCGGTGAACCGTTCCGGTCTCGGCGAGTTTCTCGTCGTCGCCGCGTTGGAAAAGCACAATATCGACCGTTCCAAGGTCAATTTCGTCTATCTCAACCCGCCCGATGCCGCCCCGGCGCTAGCGGCCGGCAAGGTCGATGCCTGGTCGATGTGGAGCCCCGGCGTCGACATCGCCCGCGTCGAATATGACGCGCAGGACGTGTTCATCGAGGAGCGCGACCTGCCGTTCCAGATCGACTTCAACACCTATCTGACCCGCCGCAAATTCGCGCAGGAGAACCCCGACCTCGTCCGCGCCTTCAACGCCGCCATCGTCGCGGAGGCCGAGTGGGCAAACGCCAACAATGTCGAAGCGGAGACCATCGCCTTCAAGGGCCTCAAATACCCGGAAGCCGTGCGCGACCACTTCATCGCGCTCAACCGCAAATACACGCCCTATTCCGTCACCGACGAAGGCTTCCTCACCAAATTCCAGACCGCCGCCGACTGGCTGAGTGCGCGCAAGGTGCTGCCGGAACAGGTGAAGGTCACCGACTATGTGGCGGTGGTGTGAGGGCGCGATGAACAAGCCGATCGATGCGCTCTCCCTTCGCCCTCCCTCCGACGGGGAGACCGAACTGGCGCGGCTTCAGCCGCTGTTCGACCGGATCGAGGCGGGGGCCAGTGCGCGCGAGCGCGACCGGATCCTTCCCTTCGCCGAGGTCGCGCTGCTGCGCGAGGCGGGCTATGGCGCGCTGCGCCTGCCGCGCCCGGACCAGTCCGGGCTCACATTCCGGCAATTGCTGAAGATCGTCATCCGGCTCGGCGCGGCCGACTCCAATGTGGCGCACATCTTTCGCAACCATTTCACGGTGAACGAGCTCTATGTGCGCCGCGCGCGGAAGGGGCAGGGCCTCGTCTGGCAGGACGCCGTCGCGGGCGGCGCCATTTTCGGCCTCGGCAATATCGAACTGGGGGCCAAGTCGGCCGGTGGTGTCCTGCCCTTGACCACGATCGCCCCGGAGGGAGACGGCTTCCGATTGGAGGGCACCAAATATTACACCACCGGCACGCTCTATGCCGACTATGTGCTGGTGCGCGCAGCGACGCCGGACGAGCGGCTCGCCTCGGTCATCATCCCGGTGGCGCGTGAGGGAATCGAGATCGTCGACGATTGGGACGGCGTCGGCCAGCGGCTCACCGCCTCCGGGACGGGCCATTTCCGCAACGTGCGCGCCGAGAGCGCGGAGGTCGTCTTCGACGCCGACGGCGTAGGCTATGGCCACGCCTATTCCAACACGCTGGCGCAGCTCTATGTGACGGCCATCGTCGCCGGTATCGCCCGCGCCGTGGTGAACGATGCAAGGCGCCTTCTGCTGGGGCGGACGCGCACCTTCTATTACGCCACGGCCGAGCGACCGGCGGACGATCCGCTTCTGCAGCAGGTGCTCGGCGAACTGTCCACCGATGCCTTCGCGGCGGAGGCGGCCGTGCTTGCCGCGGCCGAGGCGCTCGATGCCGTCGGCACCGCGCGCGACAGCGGACGCGACGACGCGGACCTCGCGCACGACGCCGCCCTTGCCGCCGCGAGGGCCAAGCTCATCGTGGACGAACTGGCCATTCGCAGCGCGGGGCGCATCTTCGATCTCGCCGGCGCCAGCGCCGCCAGCCGCGCCAAGAACCTCGATCGCCACTGGCGCAACGCCCGTACGCTCGCCACGCACAATCCCGGCGTGACCAAGGCCGCCGCCATCGGCGCTTTCGAGGCGAACGGGACAAGGCTGCCGGCCAAGGGGTTCTTCTGATGCCACGCCCCGGCGTTCTCGGTGATCCCTTCGCGCCGCAGCGACAACCGGGCGGCTGACCGCGCTATCCGGGCGAGACCCGGCTTTCCCCCTGCCCATTTCTCGAAGTGTCCGACGGGTGCGTGAAAAGTGCGCGGAACGCCGCTTCCCGCTGGAACTCCCCTGCCTCGACGCCCGTACCATAGAGGATGGCGTCGAGCCCGGCGGTTTCGTCGCCGCTCACCGGCAGGCCCAGTTCTCGGCGGCGGCGCAAATAGGCCTGCGCCGCGCGGCGGATCGCGAAAAGGTCCGCGGATCGGGCCAGGAGCTTCAGCCGGCGACGCGTCGGGTCGACCGGCGACAGCCGCCGCAGATGGCGCAAGATGTCCGACCTCCGGCGCGGCGTCAGCCCGGCGATGCACAGGCCGAGCCCCGTCAGCCCGCCGGCGACGAGGGCGAGCAAGCCGGCCGCCGCCTGCGCCGCCGGAAGCCGTCCGCTGCCGCTGCGATTGTCACGGAAGCTGGCATAGCCGAAGGGAAGCGCCGGGATTTCCACCGTGCGCATCTGCCGGGTCACCGTGTCGAACCACGCGATGGCGACGGGGGGCAGCACGCCCGGCTCCCCGGTCGTGGGGCGTAGGTGCCATTCCCAGGTCACCGTCGTCACCGGCCCGTCCGGCATAGGCTGCACGGTGCGCTCCTCGGGGGCGGCGAAGCTGATCAGCCAGGGCGCGCGCAGGACGGGACGCGGCGGCAGCATGTGCGGCAGGGCGCCCTCCACCTTCAGCGTGACGCGGCGCACCAGAGTTTCACCGTCGCGCAGCGCCCCCGGCGCGGCCGACAACACATCCTCGACGGCGAGGCTGCGGGCGGAAAGCGGGGTTCCCTCCGCCGGGTACGGCGCCACGGCAAGGGCCAGCGGCGGCGCCGTCACGTCGAGCAGCGTGCGCAGGTTCCTTTCCCCGACCACAGTGAGATGATGGGTGACGGGCCCAAGGGTCAGCGCCCCGGCGCGACGGGGGAAGACGGCGAGGCGGCGCTCGAACACCCGGATGGTGCGCCCGCCAATCTCCTCGTCCCGCCACTGGTCGCGGGCAAGCTGCATCCAGTCATATTCGTCCGAGCTGGGGAAGCTCAACGTCTCCAGGGCGATGGTGCTGGTATATTCGCCCCGCAGCGTCACCGGGATCATCTCGCCGGCGACCGGGTGGCTCTGTTCCGGCACGATGAGGCGCAGGCTGTCGGCATGCGCGCCCCCGGCGAGGAGGAGCAGCAGCAGGACCATGCACTTCACCATCTCTCACCCTCCTCCGGCCGGAGAAGGCCGAGCCCGGCCCGGCGCTCATATTCCTTGCGCAGGCGCAGGCGCAGGAACTCGCCGGGATCGTCCGCCAGCGTGTCGAGCCACGCATCCGAGGCGAGGAAGCCGCGCGCCTCGATCGGCTTCTTCCAGGCGGGATCGGGCGTGCCGGCCATTGTCGGGCCGCCCGTCTCCGGCGCTTGCCCCAGGCCCCCATGGCCGGCCAGCCGTCCGGGCGCGACGGCGTCTCCCACGGTCTTGGGAACCATGGCATCGACGAGGTCACGCAGCCGGCGCGCCTCTTCATCCGACGGATTGGCAAAGAGCGCGGCATCGAAATAAGCGACGGCCAAGGCATGCTGGCCGGTCGCGGCGAGCGTGAGGGCGCGGTTGAAGGTCTGGCTGCGGCCCGCGTCGGCGAAGGCGGCGTCGGCGGCGGCGTAATCGCCGTTCCGGTAAAGCGCGAGGCCGCGCGCGCCCGCATCGTCAAGCAGCCTCGCCGCGCCCGGCGCGCCGGTCCAGAAGCCGAGGCGTCCCAGCGCGGCCGGGCCGGCGAGGAGGACGCAGGCGAGCCCAGCGGCCGCGATGAGCGCGATTCGGATGAGTGCCGGGCGATTCACGCGCGCCTCCGGAACAGGCCGAGCAGCGGGATGCCGGCCAGCGCGGCCAGCAGCGGGCCGAGATCGCGGAAGGTCAGGTTCGCCAGCGCCGGATCCGGGTTCAGCGCGCCCCCGCGCGACAGGCGCCGCAGCACCGGCTCGGGTGCGCGGGCGGGAGCCGCGACGCTTCCGAGGGTGCCGAGCGCGGCGCTGTCGCTGGTGCCGCCCGCCGCGCCGGCCAGGGCCAGGACGGAAAGGCGGACGCCGTCGCCGGCGAGGCGCCCGGCTTCTGCGCGCGTGGCGTCGTCGACGCCGCCGCCGTCGGAGATCAGCACGAGATCGGCATCCGGGCTCGCCTGCAGCATCCGTCGCGCGAGTGCCAGTGCGCTGGCGGGGCGGCTGCCATTGCCCGGCATGATGTCGCGCGCGAGCACCGCGATCTGGCTCTCCAGCGTCGCCGGGTCGGACGTGGGCGCCGCGACCTCATAGGCCTCGCCCGCATAGAGCAGCAGCCCCACCGGCCGCCCTTCGGCGGCAGCGAGAACCGCCGCCGCCGCCGCCTGGGCATCGGCAAGGGCCGGGCTTTCCGCGACGGAGGGCGACATGTCGAGGGCGATAAGGATCGCCCCGCTCCCCGCGAGCAGCGGCGCGTCGGCGCGCGGCACCGCCGGGCCGCAGAGGCCAAGGCACAGAAGAGCGGCGGCGGCCAGCGCGGCACGGCCACGGCTGTGGGCGCTTGCCTGCAGATGACCCAGTGCCCGCATCGCCGCGAACATGGCCGGCGGCATCACCCGCTCCCAGCCGCCGGCGGCGGGCCCGCGCCGCCACTGCCACAGCGCGAGGGCAAGCAGGAACGGCAAGGCGGCGAGCCACCACGGGCGCAGCAGGACGAGCTCGGTCATGTCCGCTTCCACGCCGCGAGCATCAGCACCAGCGCCAGCGCGGCGCCGCCGGGCCACATCCACAGCGGGCGCCAGTAGCGCAGCGGCGGTCGCCGCATCGGGTTGGGCTCGATCTGGTCGAGGGTCGCCGCCATGGCCTCGAGGTCTTCCATGCCGCGTACGCGGAAGCTCGTGCCGCCGCCGACCTCGGCAATCTCCCGCAGCGCCGTGGCATCCACGGCATCGCGCGCCGCCGGCTGGCTATCGAGATCGTCCGGGCCGAGCGCGATGGTGTGCACCCGCACGCCATGGCTGGCCGCGAGCCGCGCCACGTCGTTCGCCTGGACCTTGCCCGACGTATCCACCCCGTCGGACAGCAGGACGACGACCTTGTTGGTGGCGTCGCTGCGCAGGATCCGCCGCGTGGCCAGACCCAGCCCGTCGGATATGGCGGTGGAACGGCCGGAGATGCCGATCTGGGCGATGTCGATCGCGTGCGCCACGGAGTCAACGTCGAAGGTCGGCGGCTGCGCCACATAGGCGCGGTCGCCGAAGATCACCAGGCCGATCCGGTCGCCGCGCCGCGCCGCGACGAAGCGCGCGGCAACGCGCTTGACCGCATCCAGCCGCGACAATTGCCGGCCGTCGAGAACGAAGTCTTCCTTGAGCATGCTGCCGGACAGGTCGAGCGCCAGAAGGATCTCGCGGCCCGAGGCGGTCACGGCCTCCTTTGTCGCCGCGACCTGCGGGCCGGCGAGCGCCAGCACCAGTGCGATCCAGGCGGCGACCCGCAGCGCCATTCCCGCCCGATCTCCTTGTCCGCTCGCCGCACGCGCGGCGGCGAAGGCGCTGGCGCCGACGCGCAGCGAGGCGTCGCCCGCCGCGTTCACCGGCAGAAGAAAGCGGATCATCAGCGGCAGCGGCAGCAAAAGCAGGGCAAGCGGAAAGGCGAGTGTCATCGGCGCGCGCGCCTCGCGGTCAGGGCAATGCGCTCGATCGCCTCCGGTGCGAGCGGCGGCGCGCCGCCATAGGCCGTGGCCCGCAATTCGCCCGGCAGATGCCCGAGGATGCGTCCGATCGCCAGCACCCGCTCCTGCGGCGGCAAGGCGCGCGTGGCACGGATCAGCGCCCGCCGTGACGGCCGGCGTCCCAGGAACGGGATTGCCAGCACCGACAGGAGCGCGGCCAGCAGCAGCCCGATTCCGAACAGCGACATCATGTCGGCGACGTGGAGCTCCATCAGGGCGGGGGGCAGGCGGCCCTCCGGCAGGGCGGCGATCAGCTCAGCCTGCGTCATCGCCCAGCACCTCAAGGCCGACATTCAGCGCCCTCAGCCGCTGCGACAGCGCCGCGCGGTCAAAGGGGCGCAGCCGGGCGAAGCGGGTGAGCGCGCCGGCATGGATGGGCAGCGGCGACGACGGGGGCGTGGTCTCGCTCGGGTCGAGCGCCAGCAGGACCCGCACGCGCCGCCGCCGGGCGAGCCGGGCGAGCGCCGGCTCATCCTCCCGGGCGATGCCATCCGTGCCCGTCGCGATCATCACGTCGGCGCCCGGCGGGGCCAGCCGCGCGGCACGGATGAGCGCCTCGACGAGAGGAAGCGCGCCGCCGCCGCTTTCAAGGGCGTGGTCGTGTCGGCTGGCGAGCATGTGGCTGACGCGGATCATCTGCCGCACGCCGCCGCCAAACGGAATCGCCGTGACGCCGCCGGCGCCGACGCCGATCGCCGCAAGCGACGTGCCCTGCGCGACCGCCCGCCACCCCAGCAACGCAAGACGCCGCGCCGCGCGGACCGAGCGCAGCGTCGCGCCCGTGCCCCACAGCATGGGCGGGCGGAAATCCGCGATCAGCAGCAGCGTCTCGTCGCGGTCCTCGTGGAAGCTGCGGATGTGCGGCGTGCCGGTGCGGGCGGTGGCGGCGGGATCGATGCGGCGGGTATCGTCGCCTTCAGCGAAGGCGCGGATCTCCCGCAGATCCATGCCCGCGCCTGCCGGCTTCGCCGGCACCGCGCCGGGCCGGCGGGAGGCGGGAGGCGCGCGGCCGGCTCGCGGGGCGTCGCCGCGCAGCGCGAGCAGCTCGCCCGCCTGCAGCCGGATGCCCGGGACGTCGAGGGCGGTGTTCACCATGGCTCGACCAGGCGCAATATGTCGGTAACGAGGCTCCGCCCGCTTCGTCCCTCGCCGATGGCCGACCAGCTCGGTATCAGCCGGTGGGCGAGCGCATCGGGAGCGAGGGCGGTGACATCCTCCGGCAGCACATAATCGCGGCTCTTCAGCCAGGCCCGCGCCTGCGCGGCGGAGGCCAGCGCCAGCGTGCCGCGCGGCGAGATCGGATGCTCGACCCATTGCGCGACCGCGCCGCCCGGCCGCGACGCCATGACCAGCCGGACGATGAAATCCTTCAGCGCCGGTGCCAGATGCACCTGCGCCGCCTCCGCCTTTGCCGCGTGCAGGGTATCGGCGACCAGCGGGGTCGCACTTAGAGCCGGCGGCGCGAGGCGCTCGGCGGAGACGAGGTCGAGGATGGCGCGCTCCTGCTCGGCCAGCGGCAGGCCGAGGGAGAGATGCAGCAGGAACCGGTCCATCTGCGCCTCGGGGAGCGGGAACGTGCCCTCATGTTCGATGGGATTCTGCGTCGCCACCACCATGAAGGGATTGGGCAGCGGCCGGCTGACGCCGGCGGTCGTCACCTGGCCCTCGGCCATCGCTTCCAGCAGCGCCGACTGCACCTTGGGCGGCGCCCGGTTGATCTCGTCGACCAGCACCAGGGCATGGAACAGCGGGCCCGGCAGAAAGTCGAAGCCGCCGCTCTCGGGGCGGAACACCTGCGTGCCGGTGAGGTCGGAGGGCAGCAGGTCGGGCGTGCACTGGATGCGCGCATGGCTGCCGGGAAGATGGGCCGCGAGCCGCTTGACCGCACGGGTCTTTGCGATGCCGGGCGGCCCCTCGATCAGCACATGGCCGCCGGCGAGAAGGGCGATCAGCAGCCGCTCGACCATCTCCTCATGGCCGACCAGCCCGGCGGCAACCTCGGCGCCGAGCCGCGCGATCGGATGGCTCATGTCGTTCATGCGGCGACTTCCCTTGCCCGATTCCCCGGCCTTTCCAAGGATGTGGGCGGGCAGCGGCAGCCGCCAGAGAGGCCTTCCCGGCCGACCCGGGAGGATTGCCCGGTCAGACCGGCAAGCGGGCCAGGGCGCGCATGCCGCCTTCGAACGGCGCCAGCTCGAAGCTGCCGCCCAGCGCGTCCGCCCGCTCGCGGATGCCGAGCAGGCCGTAGCCGTCGCCGATCGCGCCGGCATGGCGGGGCGAGCCGTCATCGCTCGCGGTCAGCGTGATGTCGTCGCCGACCTCGATGCGCAGGGCGACCTGCGTGGGCGCGCCATGCCGGATCGCATTGGTCACGCATTCCTGCGCGATGCGGTAGAGGCTGAGCGCCAGCTCGTCCGGCACAGTGTCGAAGGCGCCGGTGAGTTCCAGCCCGAAGCGCACCCCCGGCACCCGCGTGCGCCAATCGGCGACGAGGCGCTCCAAAGCCGGGCGCAGCCCGAGATCGTCGAGGTCCGGCGGGCGCAGCCGGGAAAGCTCGGCCCGCAGGCTGTCCATCATCTGGCCGGTGATTTCGGCGATGCGGGCGCCGTCCTGCGCGGTGGTCTCGCCCGACTGGGCGATCGCCGCCGCCATGGCGCGGGTCGCCGTGAGGCATTGGCCGAATTCGTCATGGAGTTCGCGCGCCAGCGCCCGGCGCTCGCTTTCCTGCATGGTGAAGAGGCGGCGGGTCAGTTCGGTCCGCATGGCCTGAGCCTCCTGCAACGCCGCCGCCGTGTCGTTCACCGCCGTGCTCAGCCGGTCGAACTCCGCCACCCGCAGACGGGGCAGGCGAGCGGCGAAGTCGCCGCGCTGCAGCCGCTCGATGCCGTGCAGCAGCAGACGGAACGGCGCGAGCAGGCGGATCATGAGAAGCCCGGTGAGCAGCGCGCCGCCGATCGCCATCCCCACGGCGACCCGCATCAGATCGCCGGTGCGGGCCCAGGCGCGGGTGACGATGACGCCGGGATCGGCGATGGCGGTCACATAGGCGTCGGAGACATAGCGCGTGCGCACCGGCACCGCGACCGGTTCGGGCACGAGCCCGAGATGCTCCGCCAGCCAGACGAACCATTCCGGCGGGGTGGCGGCGGCGACATAGGGGCCGCAGCGCCGCTGGATCGGTTGGTCGCGGGGGCCGAGCTCGACGCAGATTCCCGGCGCGATGAGGCTCCAGGCGGGGAATTGCTGCCAGTCGCGGAAAACCGGCGTCGGCGCCACGCCGCCAAAGGCCAGCCCCTCGAAGCTCGGACGGGCGGCGATGGCGTCGGAGACGAGGGCGGCGGTGGTCTGAGCGTCGCGCCGCGCGGCGTTCGCCGTGTCCCACAGCACCCACCCCGCCGCGAGCACGACGGTCAACAGGCCGGCCGCCAGTACCCGCAACACCAGCTGGGGAAGCAGCCTGCGCATCACATCGCGTCGACCAGGCCGGCGCGCTGCGCCTTGAGCACCAGATCGGCATCACCCGAGGCGCCGAGCTTGGCCCGGATTTGCGACAGGTTGTTCTGCACCGTCTTGGACGACAGGCCGAGGCTGTGGGCGATGGAGCGCCCGTTCATGCCGCGTGCCAGCAGCAGCAGAATATCGTTCTCGCGCGGTGTCAGGCTGGCGAAGTCATCTTCCTCGAACGAGGTCCGGGCGAATTCCTGCGCCATGTCGGTAGACAGCGCGCGCCGCCCGCCCATCACCGTCACTATGGCCCGGGCAAGCTCGTCCGGAGGGCTGCTCTTCGACACGAATCCCCGTGCGCCCGCCGCCATAGCCTTGCGCGCGAAGATCGCGCCCTGATGCATCGACACGACGATGATGCGTGCCTGTGGATCGCGCGCCAGCAGCGCCTCGACCGCCGCAAAGCCGCCGCCGCCCGGCATCGACAGGTCCATCAGCACGATGTCCGGCCGGTGTTCCGCGAAGGCCGCCAGCGCCGCCTCGCCATCGCCTGCTTCGGCCACGACGCAAAAGCCGGGCTGGCGTCCGAGCAGGCGCCGGTAGCCCTCGCGCACGATGGGGTGATCGTCGACCAGGAGGATGCGGATCAGGTCCATGGCCGGAGGATAGCGCGGCCGGGCCCCGGCACAAATGGCGGATGCCGGTCGCTTCTAAAAGCGCGCGCGGGCGGGTCGGGGCGAGGCGGGTGAAGACACGCTACAGGCAGCGCACGCCGCGCCGAGCAAACTTCGCTCCGTTAAGTGCATGCAATAAGTGCATGCGAAATGATCATGCGGAACGAAATCCGGGCAACCATCGGCCGGCCCGTCGGGAGGCGTGGAACGCTAACGCATTGATCCGGCTAGCGCGCCGGCGAGCAGGGCAGCTGGCACACGACTTGCTTTCAATATCGTATGCACTCGATGCATGCGATATAATCCAGAAGCAGGGACAGATTCGATGCGCAGTTCACTTTTCACCGGCGACATCAGTCGTCGTTCCTTCCTGAAGGCTGGCGTCGCCGCCGGCGCGCTCGCCGCCACCTCACGCTGGTCGGCGGCGCATGCCGACGATCCGAAGGTGCTCAATTATCTCTCGTGGCCGGGCAATGCCGACCCCTATCTGGTCGAGCAGTTCGAGAAGGAAAACGGCGTCAAGATCCGCATCAAGGAATATGTCGGCGGCGACCAGATGCTGGCGGTGATCAACCAGTCGCCCCCCGGCTCCTTCGATGTCGTGCTGGCCGATGCCGAATATATGCACCTGCTGCACGAGGCCGACTTCATCGAGGAGCTGAACCCGGCGGATTATCCGCTGCAGGATTATTGGCCGGAATTCCAGAAATTCCCGCTGCACTGGTTCGACGGCAAGCTCTATGGCGTGATGACCGATTTCGGCTATCTCGGCCTGTCCTACAACACCAAGGAGTTCACCCCGAAGGAGGTGTCCTCCTATGCCGCGCTGTGGAGCGAGAAGGCGAAGGGCAAGGTCGGCTTCTTCGACTGGTATCTGCCCTCCATGGGCACGATCAGCCTCTCCAACGGCAACCGCCCGCCCTTCGACATCGACGCCGCGCATTTCGACGCCGTGAAGGAGAAGATGTTCTCGCTGAAGCCGCAGGCCTCGGGCTTCTACACCATCGCCGATATCTTCTCGTCGCTCACCAATGGCCGCGCCCAGCTGGTGCCCGGCATCGGCGAATGGATCACGCTGGGCCTGCGCATGAACGGCGTGCCGGTCGACACCATCATTCCCGAGGAGGGCGGCCTGCAATGGACGGAATCGCTGTCCATCGTGAAGGGCACGCCCAAGCAGGACCTCGCCCGCAAGTTCATCCAGTACACCACCTCGCCGGAAGGCCAGGTGAAGATGGCGACCAAGGTCGACAACAAGAAGTCGATCCCCTCCATCGCCGGCTGGAAGCTGCTCAACCAGACCATGCCGAGGGAAGCCGAAATCCTGCGGATGACGCTGACCGGCCCGAACGTCATGGACGAGTACAAGGCAAAGAGGATCCAGTTCCGCCAGCTGCCGGCGCAGCAGGAGATTTCCGACTGGAACGACGCCTGGAGCGAGTTCAAGAGCCTCTGATCCAACGCGGGAAAGGGAGCACCGCCATGATGGCCGCCTCCATGACGATGCGTGCCAGCGCCCTCCGGCGCTGGTTCCGGCTGCCGCGTGCCCGGATGAGCGGCTCCCCCGCCGTCCTGCCGGCCGCGCTCGGCCTTCCGGTGGTGCTCTGGCAGGCGGTATTCTTCGCGGCGCCGCTGGCCTTTCTTGTCGTCGTCACCTTCTGGCAGGTGAAGTCGTTCCGGCTGGAGCCGGCCTTTGTGCTGGACAACTGGACGCGCATCCTGTTCTCCACCACCTTCCAGCGGGCGCTGGTCCACACCTTCGCGGTGGCCGGCACGACGACGGTGCTGGCGCTCGTTCTCGCCTTTCCGGCCGCCTACACCATCGCCTTCCGCCTCAACACGCGGATGCGCGATCTCGCCGTCGCCTTTCTGGTGGTGCCGGTGTTCTCCAGCTACATGCTGCGCATCTATGCCTGGCAGATCGTGCTCAGCCCGGAGGGGGTGATCAACGCGCTGCTGGGAGCTATCGGGCTCGGGCCGCTGCCGCTGCTCGGCGGCGCCTTCTCGCTGCAGGTCGGCCTGCTGACGCTGACCCTTCCGATCGCGGTGCTGATCCTGGTCTTCGCCATGTCCGGCATCGACCGCACGCTGATCGAAGCGGCGGAAAATCTCGGCTGCCGGCGCGCGCGGGTGATCGCGCATGTGATCATCCCCTCGCTGCGGCCAGCGCTCGCGCTCACCGCCACGACGAGCTTCCTGCTCGCCTTCGGCGACTATATCAGCCCGCTTTTCATGACCGGCTCCAAGCCGCCGACGCTCTCCATCCTCATCGTCGACACGGTGAAGTCCGGCTCGCAATGGCCGCGCGCCTCGGTCATCGGGGTGTCCATGCTGGTGATGCTGGCGCTGGTGCTCGGCGTCGGCCAATGGCTGTCGCGCGGCCGCACCGCGCGCAGGGAGGCCGCATGATGAACCGCCGCCTCGCCACACGCCTGTCGCGTCTCGCCCAGTACAGCTTTCTCGGTCTGCTGTTCGCGTTCATCGCCACGCCGATGCTGGTCATCGTCGTGTTCTCCTTCGACGCCAACCGCTTCCCCACCGTTCCCTGGGGCGGGTTCAGCCTGGAATGGCACCGCGCGATCCTTGAAGATTCAATGATCCGCGAGGCGTTCGTCAACAGCCTGCTGGTCGGGCTCGGCACGGCCGTCATCGCCACCCTGCTGGGCTTCGCGGCGGCCTATATCGACTTCCGCTACCGCTTCCGTCTCAAGCTGCCCTTCGTGCTGCTGGTGGCGGTGCCGCCCGCCGTGCCGGCCACCATCCTCGGCATGGCGATGCTGGCCTTCCTGTCGCGCATCGGCCTGTTCGGGCGGCTGGAGACGGTGATGGCCTGCCATGTCGCCATCGCCACTTCCTTCGCCATGGCGATCATCCGGCTCCGGCTCAACGACCTCAGCCGGGATCTCGAACCGGCGGCCGGGAATCTCGGCGCCTCGCCGGTGGCGGCGCTGGTGCATGTGGTGATCCCGTTCTGCAAACCGGCGCTGATCGCGTCCTTCTTCCTGTCGGCGGCGGTGTCGTTCGACGAGTTCCTGATCGCCTGGTTCGTCGGCGGCGTGCACGAGACGCTGCCGGTGCGCATCCTCAACCTGCTGCAGGGGCAGGTGAACCCGAAGATCAACGCCATCGGCACGGTGGTGCTGGTCATCAGCGTGGCGCTGGTGCTTCTCGCCCAGCATTTCACCGGCGTACGCGCCGGCCGTCGTCCCCATTCATGACCGAGGAGAGTGACATGCCGACGCCGTTCATCGCGCTCGACAAGCTCGACAAGCGCTATTCCGACCACCATGCGGTGAAGTCCATCGATCTCGGCATCGCGGCGGGGGAGTTCATCGCCATCATGGGGCCCTCGGGCTGCGGCAAGTCGACCACGCTGCGGCTGATCGCCGGGCTGGACGAGCCGACGGGGGGCGACATCCGCATCGGCGGCGACAGCATGCGCGGCGTGCCGGCGTTCCAGCGCAACACGCCGATGGTCTGGCAGAGCCTTGCGCTGTTTCCCTTCCTCACCGTCGCCGAGAATGTCGCCTTTCCGCTGCGCATGCAGAAGGTCGGGTCGGCCGAGCGGCGCAAGCGCGCGCTGGAATGGCTGGACAAGCTGGGCCTTGCCAGCATGGCGGAGCGCAGCATCGCCCAGCTCTCGGGCGGCCAGCGCCAGCGCGTGGCGATTGCCCGGGCGCTGGTGACCGAGCCTTCCGTGCTGCTGCTGGATGAGCCGCTCTCCGCCCTCGACGGCCATCTGCGCGTGCGCATGCAGACCGAATTGTCGCGCCTGCACCGCGAGCTCGGCATCACCTTCGTCTATGTTACGCACGCCCAGTCGGAAGCCTTCGCGCTGGCCGACCGCATCGTCATCATGAGCGAGGGGCAGATCCAGCAGGTCGGCCGACCGCAGGATGTGTACCGCGCGCCCGCCAATGCCTTCGTTGCCGACTTCATGGGCATGAACAACATGGTGCGCGGCGAGGTACGGGGCGCCCGCGACGGGCTGCTCGACATTGCCGGCGCGCTTGGTGATTTCCGCGTGCCGGCGGCGGCCCCGCGGCCGGAAGGCGCGTGCGGCGATTTCGTCATCGCCGCCGACCGCATCTCGCTCGGTTCGGAAGCCGATGGCACGGGGCTGGCCGGAACGGTGATCGGGCTCGAATTCGTCGGCTCGACGCAGACCGTCTTCGTCGAGATCGAGGGCGGGGCGGAATTCCGCGTGCAGAAACAGCAGCACGAGATCGAGGCGCTGGACCTGGTGCCGGGCCGTAAGGTGCGGCTGAGCTGGGACGCGCGCCATGCCTGGCTGCTGCCGCAGGCGGCCTAAAACACTTCAGGAGGAGACCATCATGTACCGTGAAAACTTCATGCGCCGCGCCATCGCGATCTCGCGTCAGGCGCTCGACACGCCTGGCACCGAGCCGTTCGGCTGCGTCATCGTCAAGGATGGCGAGATCGTCGGCGAGGGGCTCAACCACTCGCTCGCCCATTTCGACCCGACCTCGCATGGCGAGGTCGAGGCCATCCGCGACGCCTGCCGCCGGCTCGAATGCGTCGACCTGACGGGGTGCGAGCTCTACACCTCCTGCGAGCCCTGCGCGATGTGCGTGGCGACAATGGAGGTGGCCGGCATCTCCGAGCTGTATTACGCGGCCTCGATGGGGCAGGCCGGCACCGCCTTCGCCACGCTGACCCGCGAGGAGCGGCACCCGATTGATGTCGACGCCCTGCGCAGGGTGGCCGGCGCCCCCATCGAGGAACGGGCGATGCCCTCGCAGCAGGCGATGGACGAGGAAGCCGTGGCGATCCTCGACAGCTGGGTGAAAGCGCGCAAGGTTGCCAGTGCCTCGGCCGACTGAACCATTGCATACGAACCTTCGAGAATTCGCATGAGCATGACGCGTGTCAAAAAGGGAGCCTCGCGCTCCGTCAACGACCCCACCGCGAAGGGAAAAGGTCCGCCAGCGGCGGGAGAGAACGCCGCCGTCTCGCGTACCGAAGCCGTTCAGGACGCGCTTCGGCAGGCCATTATCGAACAGCGGCTCCAGCCGGGGGCCAAGCTCCCGGAGGACGCCATCGGCGACGCCTTCGGAACCAGCCGGACCATAGCGCGCGAGGCGCTCGGCCGGCTCGCCGTGGAAGGACTTGTCGAACTGAAACCCAATCGCGGCGCCTTCGTCGCCAATCCGAGCCTGGATGAGGGACGCGACGTGTTCGTCGTCCGCCGGGGTCTGGAGCGCATCGTCACCGAATGTCTCGCCGGCAAGCTCAAGCCGGCTGAAGTCGCGGTGCTGAACGACCATGTCGCCCGCGAGCGCGCGGTGGCGGGGCAGAACGAGGTCGAATCCATCCGCCTTGCCGGCGAGTTCCACCTGCTGCTCGCCCGCCTCACCGGCAATCATGTGCTGGTGCGCTACGTGACCGAGGTAGTGTCGCGCTGCTCGCTCATCCTCGCCATGTATGGCCGCCCGCATTCCTCCGATTGCGGCGTCAGCGAGCATGTCGAGATTGTCGAGGCGCTGATCGCCGGCAATGCGGCGCGCGCCGTCGAACTCATGGACCACCATGTCGCGGCGGTGGCGAGCCGCGCCCTGCTGCAGGAAAAGACCGAGCGCGACATACGCGACGTGCTGGCACCCTATGCGGCGCGCATCAGGGGGCTCGAATGAGCATGCAGCGCGAGCCCGAAACCGATTCCATCGCCTTCGATTTCAAGAGCCTGAGCGAGCGCGAACGCTACAAGCTGATGATCGGCACCATCGTGCCGCGTCCCATCGCGCTGGTAACCACCGTCGATCCGCAGGGCAGGGTCAATGCGGCGCCGTTCAGCTTCTTCAACTGCCTCTCGGCGGATCCTCCCATCGTCGCGCTGGGCGTCGAGAACCACGCCGACATGTCGTTCAAGGACACGGCGCTGAATGTACGCCTGACGGAGGTGTTCACCGTGAACATCGTCTCCCACGCCATCGCCGAAGGCATGCATCTGTGCGCGGCCGATTTCCCGCCCGGCGCGGACGAGCTGGCGGCGGCCGGCTTCACCGCCGTGCCCGGCGTGAAGGTGGCGTCCCCGTGGATCCGCGAGGCGCCGGCCGCGTTCGAGTGCAAGCGCTACCTCACGCTCGAACTCGGCAAATCGCGCCAGATCATCCTCGGCGAGATCGTCTATGCGCATTACCACGCCGATGTGGTCGACACGGAGCGCCTGCGCATCGACCCGGCCCGGCTGGATGCGGTGGCGCGGCTGGGGGGCAGCACCTGCAGCACGATCCGCGACCGCTTCGACATGCCGACGCCGAGCTTCGCCGACTGGAGCCGTCCACCGCGGCAGCCGGCAGGCGGCGAGTAGCGCCGGCAGGAAACGGGCAGGGCCGTGGCAGAGATGGAAGGCGCGCCGGACGGAACGGCTTCCTCTCACCCCCTTCGACGAGGCGAGGCAAGGCGAGACGCCATGACCTCGGCGGCAGAAGCCATCCCCCTGTGGCCACACAGCACTTCCCTTGGCGCTGGCGAAATGGCAGTTTGGCGTCCCGGTATTGCTTGGTTAGCACCCTTCATAAATGCTCAAACTCGCCTTCCTTCTGATCGGCGCGGAATCGTTCCGCGCGCGATGGTATGTCATCGCCGTGCTCGGCGGTGTGTTCGTCACTTTGGCGGTCCTGCTGGCAATCGATGCCTCGGACGGCGTGACGGTTGCCACGCAGGAGGCGCTTGGCCTGATCTTCGTCATCAACGGGCTGCTGGCGTTGCTGGTGTTTCTGGGGAGAACCGGCGGCGCCATCCGCTACCTGCTGTTTCTCAAGGCCGCCGCCCTGTTGCTGGTCGGAATTCTGATCATCCAGCCGCCGGTCTCGACGGAATGGGCGCTCGCCGGCCTGTTCGGCCTCGCCTTCATCCTCGACGGGCTGTGCCGCATCGCCACAGCGCTCGTTGTCCGTTTCGCAGGCTGGCGGACGATGATAGCGATCGGGGCGATCGAACTCGCCATCGCCGGCCTTATCCTCACCCAATGGCCGATTCCGCATAATCGCAACATTCCCTTCTGCATCAGCATGCTGCTGGCGCTATCGGGCTGGCTGCTGTTCCGCATCGGGCTGATGTTCCGCACGCTGGAGAGCGAGGCCGCGATCCTGTCGCTGCCGCTCTTCGGCGGGCGCGGCTGGTACGACAACGCCCCGGTCCTGGTCGAGACGGGCGAGAGCGCGACCTCGGAGCATCCCATGATCGTGCATGTCTGGACGCCCGTGGGCTCCGCCTATGCCGCCGAGCGGCGTCTCGTGGTCGATCGCTATATCGCGGCACTGGACGGCCATGGCGTGATCTCCACCGGCCATGCCGCGCTGGAGATGCCGCCGGACCTCTATATCAGCCACTACCCCGCCATGGAGGTGGAGCGCTCCAGCGAGGACTTCATCGGCTCGCTGCGGGCCGCCGGCGAGAACGATGTCGAGGGGCGCTTCCAGCCCTCCTACCAGTACGAATCCGAGTGGTGGTGTCCGGCGGACGCGAATGTCGAGTTCCGCAACTTCAACCCGCGTCGCCTGCGTGCGCTGTGGGCGGGCTACAAGCAGGACAACACCTACAACCTCACCAACCGCAACTGTTCCGTCGTGGTGGCGCAGGCGCTCGATGCCGCCCTCGAAGGGGCGATGGCCACCCGCTTCCCGTGGCTGCGCCTGCTTGTTCTGCTGACCAATCCTGACATCTGGGTGGCTGCGATGATCCGCAGCCGCGCAAATTCGGCGACCTGGACCCCGGGGCTGGTGCTCGACTATGCCCGCACCATGGCGCGGATCGTGGAAAAGGGCGAAGTGCCGTGGGGGCAGCGCCTGCGTGGTTTCCTGAAGCGGAGCCGGCTGGGGCCGGCAGACGTCAACGCGGCGCACCCGGTATGAATTCGTCCCTTTCCACCGGGCAGCCTGCCAGCCTGTTCTCGCGCGCCGCCGTGATCGCCACGGCGATGATGTTCGGCCTGACCTACAGCCTGAGTGCGGCGCTGATCGCGCTCGACCTCACCGCGCGCGGGCTGAGCGAGACCATGATCGGCGCCAATGCGGCCATGCACGCGGTAGGCGTACTGGTCACCGCCATGCTGCTGCCGCGCATCGTCGCCTATTTCGGCATACGCCGGCTGGTCATCATCGCGCTGGTGGGGGCCGCTCTGGTGTTGAGCGCCTTTCCGGCCATTCCTCTCATCTGGCTCTGGTTTCCGCTCCGTCTCGTGCTCGGCATGATGTCGGAGATCCTGTTCGTGCTGTCGGAGGCCTGGACCAACAGCCTGAGCACGGAGGCCACGCGCGCCCGGGCCATGGCCGCCTATACCGCCGCGCTTTCGGTGGGCTTCGCCCTCGGGCCGCTGATCCTGTCCATGGTCGGCTCCAGCGGCGCCACGCCCTATCTCGTCGGCGCCGCCATCGCCCTGCTCGCCGCCGGGCTGGTCGCCTCGCCTAGGGTCCAGGCACCGGTGTTCGACGAGCCGGCCAGCGGAAGCCCACTCCGCTTCATCCGGCTCGCGCCGGTCGCGATTTCGGCGGTGGTGCTGAACGCGGCCATCGAGACCGCCGGCCTGTCCTTCCTCGCCATCTATGCCGTCAATCTCGGCTGGGAGGAGAGCGGTGCCACCCGGCTGATGTCCTGCATGATGATCGGCGCCATCCTCCTGCAACTGCCGATCGGCTGGCTCGGCGACAAGGTGGACCGGGTCAAGCTGGTGATCTGGCTGGCCGTGGCGTCGGCGCTGGGCGCGCTGGTCTGGCCGCTCGCCTTGCAGAACGAGGTGGCCACCTATGCGCTGCTGTTCGTCTGGGGCGGGGCCTTTGTCGGCATCTACACCATGATGCTCACGCTGGTCGGCAGCCGCTTCAAGGGAGCCGAGCTGATCGGCATCTACGCCGCCATGGGGCTGATGTGGGGCCTCGGCGCGCTGCTCGGGCCGCTGCTGGCGGGTCTCTCCATGGACCTCACCCTGCACGGCCTCGCCTTCTTCACCGCGGCGGTCTGCGGCGCATTCGCGCTGTTCGTGACGCTGAACCGCCGTAGCGGCGGCTGAACGAAACGCGGCACCCTCGCGCGGCCCTTCGCCCCATTAAGCGGCGGGGTCACGCGTGGGCGGCCCAGCCGACCAGCGCGCGCTCGATGAGGCGGATGGCGAATTCCAGCACGAAGGCCACGCCGGCAATGACGAAGATGCCGGCCACCACCACATCGGTGGCGAGGAAATTGGCGGCGGACTGGATCATGAAGCCGACGCCGCGCGTCGCCGCCACCAGCTCGGCCGCCACCAGCGTCGACCAGCCGGCGCCCAGCGCGATGCGGGTGCCGGTGAGAATGGAGGGCAGCGCCGAGGGCAGCACCACCAGCCGCAGCAGCTGCGCCCGTGTGGCGCCCAGCGCCCGCGCGACATTCAGCCGGCTGCCATCTACCCCGCGCGCGCCGCTCGCGGTGGCGATGATGATCGGCGGCAGCATGGCAAGCGCGATCACCAGCACCTTCGCCGTCTCGCCGATGCCGGCCCAGATGATCACCAGCGGCAGATAGGCGAGCGGAGGAATCGGCCGCAGGAACTCGACGATGGGATCGAGAATGCCGCGCCCGACCGTCGACAGCCCGATGGCGAAGCCGGCCGGAACGCCGATGACCAGCGCCGCCGCCAGCGCGGCGAAGACGCGGAACAGGCTGGCCGCCAGATGCTGCGCCAGCGTCGCATCGACGAAGCCTTCGGTCACCAGGCGCGAGAGGCGGGTGGCGACCGTCTGCGGCGAGGGGAGGAACAGCGCCGGCACGGCGCCAAAGGCCGTCACCGCCCACCACAGGGCGAGAAAGCCGGCAAGGGTGGCGAGCGATACCCAGACGCGCAAAGGAAGGCGCCGTCGGGCGCGATGCGCCGCCGGCCCGGCCGGGGCGCGCGGGCGCGGCTCTGCGTCGAAGGGAAAGCCTTCCGCCGGCACGATCAGCGGCAGCGCGATGTCGGCGACCGGCAAGGCGGTGATGAGGCTCATAGGGCGGCTCCCGCGAAGATCACGTCACGCAGCTGCTCGCGCGCGGCGGCGAAGTCGGGCAGGGATTTCACCTTGCTGCCGAGCCCCTCCTCGAGGGCGCGGCGGCCGAAGGTGAGCGGCTCGTCGCGGACGACGCGGCCCGGCTTTCCCGCCAGCACCACCAGCCGCGTGCCGAGATAGAGTGCCTCGTCGAGGCCATGGGTGACAAAGAGGATGGTCTTGCCCGTGCGCTTCCACACATCGAGCACGAGGTCCTGCATCTGCTCGCGCGTCATCGCGTCGAGCGCGCCGAGCGGTTCGTCCATCAGGAGGATTTCCGGATCGGCGACGAGCGCGCGGGCGAGGCTGACGCGCTGGCGCTGGCCGCCGGAAAGCTGCCATGTCGAGTGGTCGCCCTTGCCGGCGAGCCCGACGAGCCCGAGCGCTTCCTCGGCGCGGGCCTCGCGCTCCGGCCTTGCGATCCCCCGCAGCTTCAAACCGAAGCCGACATTGTCGCGGGCGTTGAGCCAGGGAAACAGCGCGTCGGTCTGCAGCACCACGCCGCGATCAATGCCCGGCCCGGTCACTCGGCGGTGATCGACCCAGATCTCGCCTTCGGTCGGCGGCATGAAGCCGGCGACGGCGTTGAGCAAGGTTGACTTGCCGCAGCCGGAGGCACCGAGCAGCACGACCAGGGCACCGGGCTCGATGGCGAGCGAGATGTCGTCGAGAACGGTCGTTTCGCCGCCGTCCGGGGCAGGGAAGCGCATGGCGAGCCGGGAGATCGTGAGCTTCATCATCCACCCCATCGGGAGAAGAGAAAAAGGCCCGGCATCCCCTGGGGGAGGCCGGGCCAAGTTACACTGCGTCTCTCACATCGTCGCAGCGCTCGGGAACCGGAGATCGGAGGGGAAAAGGCTCAGTTCAGCTTGGCCGCCTGCTCGGCCGGGGCGCGGCTGACATAGGGGCCGTAATCGGCGAGCACGGCCTCGATGCGGCCCTGCTCCTTGAGGAATTTCGCCGTGGCGACGATGGCCTCGACCGAGCCGCCGCCGAGCAGGCCTTCGGAGAGTTGGTCGGCCAGAACGGGGAATTTGTTGCCCTTCAGCAGTTCGGGAATCTCTTCCGGCTTGGCGCCGGTGAGCTTGGCGATGGCGGCGACCTGCGGCGAGGCGGCGGTCCAGGAGGCACCGTTCTTCGCGTAGTCGGCATAGGCGTCGGCCGTCACCTTGACGAATTCGGCGACGATATCGGGATGCGCCTGCGCATAGTCCTTGCGCACGATCCAGGCGTCGAAGGTCGGCGCGCCCCATTTGGCGACGTCTGCCGAGGAGGCGAAGACGGTGCCGGTTTCCTTGATCTTGCCCAGCGCCGGGTCCCAGACATAGGCGGCGTCGATGTCGCCACGGGTGAAGGCGGCAGCGATCTCCGGCGGGCGCAAATTCAGGATCTCGACGCTCTTGGCATCGACGCCCCAATGCTTCAGCGCCGCCAGCAGCGAATAATGCGTGGTGGAGACGAAGGGCACGGCCACCTTCTTGCCCTTGAAGTCCTCGGGCTTCCCGATGCCGGCGCCGTTGCGCACCACCAGCGCCTCGGCCTCGCCCAGCAGGGCGGCGATGTAGATGGTCTCGATCGGAACCTCGCGGCTGGCGGCGGCGGCAAGCGGGGACGAGCCGACATAGCCGATCTGGATGGCGCCGGAGGCGATGGCGGCGATCACGTCGGCACCGCTGTCGAATTTGCGCCAGTCGATGCTGGCCTTGGTGGCCTTCTCATAGCTGCCATTGGCCTGCGCGACCTTGGCCGGGTCGGCGCCGGTCTGGTAGCCGATGGTGAGGTCGGTTGCGAAAGCGGGACCGGCGAGAAAAAGGCCGAGCGCGGCGGTGGCGGCGAGAAGGCCGCGGCGGGAAAAGCGGGTCATCGGTAAGGTCCATAGACGGGCCGTCGGGGCGCGCGGCGCCCGCGTGTCGGCCGTTGAAATCTAGGGTGAAGCTGGAGGGCCGCGATCAGCGGCGTCGACAGGTCCAGGTCATGAATGTGCCCCCGTAGCGGGACGCTGGCGGGCTGGCGGAAGGCGCAGCGGCAACGTCGGCAAGATCATCTGACCAGAGCGGGCGGTTCGCGTCAATAGAAATCTATTTAACGAGTAGATTATTATTTCCGGCCTCATGCGGAGGCGTAACGCCTTGGCGCGCCATCCACATTCTCGGCATCGTCCAGCCGGGCCGCCACCTGTTCGGCGATGCGGATGGCGTAGTTGGTCACGTCAGGCAGGCCCATCAGCTCGCCCACCGTGCCGCGTGCCAGCGGGCCGGCGACATAGAGCCCGAGCGTCGGCACGCCCTGCCTGCCGATGGCGCGCCCGTCGGCCGTCACCTCGATGCCGAGCAGCAGAGGATCGGGGCGGGCGAGGCCGGCGCGCTCCAGCGACGCCAGCACGGGATTATCCGCGAAGACCCGCCCATGCGCCGGCCCGGTGGCGGTGATAACAGCGTCGAACGCCTCCTGCGTCACCCGCCCCGTGCGGCGCTCGCTAAAGGTGACGCGGACGGCGTCGTCGCGGCGCTCCACCTCGCGCAGCGAGGCGGCGCGCAAGCTGAGCGTGCCCGCCGCGATCCGCCGGTCCAGCACCGCTTCCACCTGCGGGGCGATGCGGAAGCGGTGCACATCCCAGAACGGGCGCAGATGGCGCAGCAGCCGGGCGCGCTCCTGCGGCGGCAGCGCGTTCCAGATGGCGCTGCCCTGCAGCCGCACCTGGTCGAGCACGCAATGCCAGCTCTTGCCCGCCTGTTCGGCCTGCGCCACCGCCGCACGGATGCGGCGCACGAGGTCGCCCGCCGTGCGGGCCGGCACTGTCGCGAAGTCACCCGCGGGATCATGCGCCTCGGCCGGATGGCCCCGCGAGCGCAGGCCCCGGCGCGACAGCGCGACGATGCCGCCGCGATGACCGAGCCGCTCCAGGCTCGCCACGATATCCGCCATGGTCAGCCCGGTGCCGACGATCAGCACGCGGTCATCGGGCCGAACGGCTTCAAGCGCGCCGGCTTGCCACGGATCGGGCACGAAGCGGGGATGGCCGGCCAGCGCGCGGGCGAGGGCAGAAGGCGGGCTTGGGGGCGCATGCGCCACCGCCAGCACCACGAGGCGGGCCTCGACGATCGAGCCATCCGCGACATGGATGCGGTAGCCACCCTCTCTCGCTTCCACCGACTCGGCGGCGGCCTGCACATGCGTCACGCGCGGGCCGAGCGCGGCCAGTTGCTCAGCCACGTAAGCGCCGAACACCGAGCGGGCGGGGAAGTTGCGCCCGTCCTCCATCCGCGCCGCCGGGTCGGCGTCGAGCGCGCTGGACGCCTCCAGCCAGTCGTTGAAATGCGTCGGCTGGTTGGGATTGAGCGACATGCGCGTCGCCGGCACGTTGATGCGGTGGCTGGAATCGGCGGCGGAATAGGCGAGGCCGCGCCCCACTTCAGTGCGCGGCTCTATGACGGCGACGCGCGCAAGCTCCGGCCGCAGCCGCAACAGGTGCCAGGCGACGGCGGCGCCGGAAAAGCCGCCGCCGATGATCGCCACCGGCACATGGATGTCCGGGGCCTGCGCCATGCTCATGAGGCGGAAGCGCGCACGGCCGGGCGGTAATCATTGGCGATGGTCTCGCCGAAGGGCCCGGTGTTCACCTTGCCGCTGGCCTGCGCGATGCCGTGGTTGAGCTTGAGGCGCGGCAGCACCAGCTCCGCCACCCGATACGCCTCTTCGAGGTGCGGGTAGCCGGAGAGGATGAAGCTGTCGATGCCGAGATCGGCATATTCCTGCATGCGCGCCGCCACCGTTTCGCCCGAGCCGACCAGAGCGGTGCCGGCCCCGCCGCGCACCAGCCCGACGCCGGCCCACAGATTCGGGCTGACTTCGAGCTTATCACGCCGCCCGCCATGCAGCGCCTGCATGCGCGACTGGCCGACCGAATCGAGGCGGGAAAACACCTTCTGCGCCGCCGCGATGGTAGAGTCGTCGAGATGGCCGATCAGCTCGTCCGCCGCCTCCCACGCCTTGGCATCGGTCTCGCGGGCGATGACATGCAGGCGGATGCCGAAGCTCACCTTGCGGCCCTCGGCCTCGGCAAGGGCACGGACCTGCTTGATCTTCGCCTCGACGGCGGCCGGCGGCTCGCCCCACGTGAGGTATTTGTCGACATGCTCGGCGGCCACCTTGTTGGCCGCCTCCGACGAGCCGCCGAAATACAGCGCCGGGCCGTCCGCCTGCTGCGGCGGGAACAGCAGGTGCGCGTCCTCCACCTTGATGTGCTTGCCGAAATAGGTGACGTGCTCGCCGGCCAGCAGGCGGCGATAGACGGTGAGGAACTCGTCCGTCACCTCATAGCGCTCATCGTGATTGAGGAAGATGCCGTCGCCGGCATTCTCCACCGGGTCGCCGCCGGTGACGACGTTGATGAGCAGGCGCCCGTCGGAGATGCGGTCCAGCGTCGCCGTCATCCGGGCATAGAGGGTGGGGGAGGCGAGGCCCGGCCGCACCGCCACGAGATAGCGCAGGCGCTTGGTGGCCGGGGCCAGCGCCGAGGCGACCAGCCAGGAATCCTCGCAGCTCTTTCCCGTGGGAATGAGCACGCCGTAATAGCCCAGCCGGTCGGCGGCCTGCGCCACCTGGCGGAGATAGTCGATATCCGTCTCGCGCGCGCCGAGGCTGGTGCCGAGATAGCGGCCGTCGCCATGGGTGGGCAGGAACCAGAGGACGTTCAGGCCGTCATTGGAGGAGCCGGTGTGAGACATGGTCTTTCCTATTCTGCAGCGGCCGGCACGGCCGCATGGCGGCGGCCCGGACCGAGGACGTTCAGGATCTGGCGTTTGAGGGCTTCAAAATCGTTGGTGCCGGGCGCGCGCGGCCGGTCGAGTTCCACGCTGAGCAGAGCGGCCACCCGCCCGGGATGCGACTGCATGACGACGACGCGGTCGGCCAGCAGCAGCGCCTCGTCTATGTCATGGGTGACCAGCACGAGGGTGGGACGGGCCTCGGCCCAGAGGCTGAGCAGGTGGTCCTGCAGATCGGCGCGGGTGAAGGCGTCAAGCGCCGAAAAGGGCTCATCCAGCAGCAGCACGCGCGGGCGGGCAACCAGCGCCCGCGCCAGCGCCACGCGCTGCGCCTGCCCGCCGGAAAGCTGGCGCGGCCAGCGGTCCCCATGCCCGGCCAGCCCGATACGCTCCAGCGCGCTCGCAACTCGTGCCTCCCGCTCGGCGCGCGGCAGATGGGCGATGCCGAAGCCGATATTCTGCGCCACGGTGAGCCAGGCGAGCAGGCGCGGTTCCTGAAAGACGATGCCGATGGCGGGATGCGGCGCCGTGATGGCCTCGCCGTCGAGGTCGATCCGGCCGGTGCTCGGCTGGTCGAGCCCGGCGATGAGCCGCAACAGCGTGCTCTTGCCGCAGCCCGAGCCACCGACCACGGCGAGGATCTCCGCCGGGCGCACGCTCAGCGTCACATGCGCCAGCGCCTGCATGCCGGTGGAAAAGGTCTTTCCGAGGGTCTCGAGGCGCAGCATGGTTCAGCCTCCCGCCGCCGCTTCGCGCGGGGCGGTATCTTCCCAGCGCAGCAGGGGTGCGCTGGCCGCCACCAGCAGGGCGTCGGTGAGCTTGCCCAGCACGGCGAAGATGACGATCGTGGCGACGATCTGCGCCGGCTTGCCGAGTTGCTGGCCATCGACCAGCAAATAGCCCAGCCCCTCCGAGGCGCCCATGAACTCGGCGGCGACGACGAACATCCAGCCAAGGCCGAGGCCCGAACGCAGCGCCACGATGTAATGCGGGAGCACCGCCGGCAGCAGGATGCGGCGGGTGAGTTGCAGCGGGGTGAGGCGGAAGCTGCGCCCGACCTCGATGATCTTGCGGTCCACCGACAGGATCGCCCCGAGCGTGCCGAGATAGACCGGAAAGGCGACGCCGACCGCGATCAGCGTGACCTTCGACGCCTCGAAAATGCCGAGCCACAGGATGAACAGCGGCACCCAGGCGATGGAAGGAATGGCGCGCAGCCCCTGCAGCGTCGGGTCAATGAGCGCGCGGGCGAGGCTTGAGGCGCCCGCCAGTGCGCCGAGCAGCGTGCCGGCGGCGACGCCGAGCGCAAAGCCGGCCGCCACCCGGGCCAGCGTGGCGCGGATGTGAAGGTCGAGATCGCTATGGCCGGCGAGATCGGCGAGCGTCAGCAGGATGGTGCTGGGCGCGGGCATCAGCCGACCCTGGCTGAGGCCGCTGCGAACGGCCAGCTCCCACAGCAGCGCGGCGCCCAGCGGTACGGCAAGGCCGAGCAGCGCACTGTGCCAGCCCCGCAGATGTCCGCCCGCCCACGCCGCGCGCCGGCGATGGCCGGGCCGGGCGGCGCGCGTCTCGACGAGGCTCTCGGCGGCGCTCATCTCACGGCCCCGGCGGCAGGTAGCGGGAATCGATCAGTAGGTCGACCGTGCCCGGCACATCCACATCCGCCGCGATAACCCCGGCCGCCTGCAGCGCCTTGCCGGAAGCGACGATGGTCTGCTTCTGCGCGTCGCCGATCGGGCCGAAAGTCAGGTCGGTGCGCTCCAGCTGGCGCGCAATCACCGGGGCCGGCAGCTTGGTGGCCGACTGCAAGAGCGTGGCGAGTTCCGCAGGGTTTTCGACCGCCCATCGGCGCGCCTTCTCATAGGCGGCGAGCACGCGGGTGACGATCTCGGGGTTCTCCTGCGCGAAGGCCTCGCGCACATTCAGCACGCCCCAGCTATTGGCGGCGGGATCGCGGAAGAACAGCACCGCGCCGTCCTCCAGCTCCGCCGAAGCCATGATCGGGTCGAGCCCGGCCCAGGCGTCGACATCGCCGCGGGTGAGCGCAAGCCGGCCATCGGCATGCTGCAGCAGCACGAAGCGCACATCCTTGTCGGTCAGCCCGTTCGCCGCCAGCGCGCGGATGAGGAAGATGTGCGGGTCGGTGCCGCGCGTGACGGCGACGCTCTTGCCTTTGAGATCGGCGACCTTGGTGATGCCGCTGTCCTTGCGGGTGACCAGCGCCGTCCATTCCGGGCGCGAATAGACATAGACGGACTTGATCGGGTTGCCGTTGGCCCGGCCGATCAACGCCGCCGCGCCGGCCGTCGAGCCGAAATCGAGCGAGCCGGCATTGAGAAATTCCAGCGCCTTGTTGGACCCCGCCGACTGCACCCAGCGCACCGAGATGCCGTCCTTGGCGAAGGCTTCCTCCAGGAACTTCTTGTCCTTGAGCACGATCGACACCGGGCTGTAGGTCGCCCAGTCGACGCGGATCTCCGCCGGCGGCGCAGCCAGCACGGGCGCCATTGCCGCCAGGGTGCCGGCGATGGCGAGCCCGGCGACGGCAAGGCCGGCGAAAGCGGGGCCGGCAAGCAGGCGGCGACGGGTGAAAGACAGGGGCATGGAAAGGCCTCATTGCATGGTATACATTTTCGATAGATAACTATCCCAATCCATGCAAGAGCTATTTGCCGCATCGGCCTCGGCCGAAAGGCGGGCTCAGCGCCGAAGGAGCTGAAATGAGCACACTCAAGATCACCGGGTTGAGCGGAGGACTGTCCTCCCCCTCGCGCACCTTGTCGCTGGTCGAGCTGGCGCTGGGGCGCATCAGCGCGCAGGCCGCCGCCGGCGGTCTCGCCAACGACACGCAGTTGATCGATATCGCGGCGCTGGAGGGTATCGGCGCCCTGCGCAGCCGGCCGGCGGGCGACGCGGTGGAAGCCGCGCTGCGGGCGGTGGAGGAGGCGGACCTCCTCATTGTCGGGTCGCCCGTCTACAAGGGCTCCTATTCCGGGCTCTTCAAGCATTTCGTCGACTTCCTCGACTATGGCGGCCTCGTCGGCCTGCCCGTCGCCCTGCTGGCCACCGGCGGCAGCGAGCGCCACGCGCTGGTGATCGAGCATCAGCTGCGGCCGCTCTTCGCGTTTTTCCAGGCGCAGCCGCTCGGCACCGGCGCGTTTTTCACCGAGCGGGACTTCGCCAATGGCGCGGTCGCCGCCGGCCCGTCCGCCGTGCGTTTCGACCGGCTGGTGGATGAGGCCGTCCACGCGCTGGGCAGCCGGCGCTACCTTCGGGCCACCGTCGAAAGGGCGGCCTGACATGTCGCTCGTGGAACGCAGCACACGCTTCGCCATCCGGCGCGGCGGCGCCCGGCCGGCGGCGGGCGGGGGCCGCTCCGCCGTCGCCCGGCTGGAGGCGCGGGTCGCCGGCTGGATCCTGCCGGCCCTGCTGGTCGTGGCGTGGGAAGCGCTGTCGCGCTGGGGTGCCATCGCGCCCAACGTGCTGCCGGCGCCGTCCGCTATCGCCGAGGCCGGCTGGCAGGCGCTCCGCTCGGGCGAGCTGGTGCACCATATGGGGGTCAGCACGCTGCGGGCGCTGAGCGGCCTGGTGGTCGGCGGGCTGTTCGGGCTGGTGTTCGGCATTGCCAACGGCCTGTCGGACCTGTCGCGCCGCTACACCGACACGACGCTGCAGATGGTGCGCAACGTGCCGCATCTCGCCCTGATCCCGCTGGTCATCCTGTGGTTCGGCATCGACGAGGAGGCGAAGCTGTTCCTGGTCGCCCTCGGCGTGTTCTTCCCGATCTACATCAACACGCTGCACGGCGTGCGCACGGTCGATCCGCAGCTCATCGAGATGGGCCAAGTCTACGGCATGGGGCCGCTCGCGCTGTTCCGGCGGGTGATCCTGCCCGGCGCGCTGCCGTCCATCTTCGTCGGGCTGCGCTTTGCCCTCGGCATCATGTGGCTGACGCTGATCGTCGCCGAGACGATCGCCGCCTCGTCGGGGCTCGGCTACATGGCGATGCAGGCGCGCGAGTTCCTGCTGGTCGATGTCGTGGTGCTGGCGATCCTGATCTACGCGCTGCTCGGCAAGCTGGCGGATGTGCTGACCGCCGCGCTGGAGCATCTGTGCCTGCAATGGCACCCCGCCTTCCACACCCCGAAGACGTGAGGGAGAGCGACATCATGGCCGCCGCCCTTGCTACATCCCCCGCCCCTGTCGGTGCCCCAGCACGCGAGGCCCCGCCGCATGGTCTTGGCGTGCGGGTCGCGCATCTCTCCCGCCATTTCGGCGACAAGCAGGTGCTGGAACGGCTCGACCTCACCATCCCCGCCGGCCAGTTCGTCGCCGTCATCGGCAAGAGCGGCTGCGGCAAATCCACCTTGCTGCGCCTGCTCGGCGGCCTCGACGCGCCGAGCAGCGGCGAGATCGCCTTTGAGGGAGACGCCGACCGCGAGGCGATCCGGCTCATGTTCCAGGAGCCGCGCCTGCTGCCCTGGCAGCGCGTGGGCGCCAATGTCGAGGTCGGCCTTCCCGCCCGCACGGCGGCCGCCGAGCGCGCGCCTTTGGCCCGAGCCATACTCGGCGAGGTCGGCCTAGCCGATCGCGCGGGGGAATGGCCGGCCGTGCTGTCCGGCGGCCAGAAGCAGCGCGTGGCGCTGGCCCGCGCGCTCGCCTCGCATCCGCGCCTGCTGGCGCTGGACGAGCCGCTCGGCGCGCTCGATGCGTTGACGCGGATCGAGATGCAGGGGTTGATCGAGCGCATCTGGCTGGAGCAGCGCGTCACCGCCATCCTCGTCACCCACGATGTCGCCGAAGCGCTCGCCCTGGCCGACCGGGTGATCCTCATCGACCGGGGCCGCATCGCTTTCGATCTCGACGTGCCGCTGCCGCGCCCACGCCGGCGCGGCTCGGCCGAACTCGCGGCGCTGGAAGAGCGCCTTCTCTCCCATTTGTTTGCCGGCTCCTGAGCCAAGGAAAACCCATGACCCGCCTGACCCGTCGTTCCCTTCTGGCCGGTGCCGCCGGTCTCGCCGCTACCTTGTCCACCCCCGCGCTGCGCACGGCCCATGCCGCGGGCGGGGAAGTCCGCGTCGGCTTCCAGAAATACGGCACGCTGGTGCTGCTGAAGGGGCGCGGCATTCTGGAGAAGAAGCTGGAGCCGCTGGGGGTGTCGGTGAAATGGGCGGAATTCGCCGCCGGCCCGCAAATGCTGGAAGCGCTCAACGCCGGCGCCATCGACATCGGCCAGACCGGCGAGGCGCCGCCGATCTTCGCCCAGGCGGCGAGCGACAATCTCGTCTATCTTGCCAATGAACCGCCGGCGCCGAAGGGCGAGGCCATCCTCGTGCCGCAGGACAGCCCGATCCGGTCGGTGCAGGAGCTGAAGGGCCGCACGATCGGCCTCAACAAGGGCTCGAACGTGCATTTCCTGCTGGTGAAGGCGCTGGAGAAGGCCGGTCTCGCCTATACCGACGTGACCTTGAAGTTCCTGCCGCCCGCCGATGCCCGCGCCGCCTTCGAGAAGGGTGCCATTGACGCCTGGGCCATCTGGGACCCCTTCCAGGCCGCCGCCGAATATTCGGTCAAGGCCCGCACCCTCACCACGGCCGAGGGCATCGTGCCGAACTACCAGTTCTATCTCGGGGCGCGGAGCTTCGCCGATGCGCAGCCGAAGGTGATCGGCCAGCTGATCGAGGCGATTCGCGAGACCGATGACTGGATCCAGCGCGACCCCGCCGCCGCCGTGGCCGAACTCGCTCCGTCGACGGGCATCCCCGCGCCCATTCTCTCCATCGCCGTCGCCCGCCAGAGCTTCGGCGTGGCGCCGCTTACCGACACCGTGATCGCCGATCAGCAATTGGTGGCCGACACCTTCTTCGGCCTCGGCCTGCTGCCGAAGAAGATCGTGGTGGCCGACGCCGTGCTGCGCGGCGGCCTGTGAGCAACGGGCGCGTGTCTTGCCGATGAGTCGGGGCTGCCGCCGCGATGGCGGCGGCTTTCATCGGGCCGCTTCGAGCACCGGCAATGGCGCGGCGGCCGGGAAGGAGCTGATCTCCATCGCGGTTTCCGAGATGATCTCCTGCAGCGTGGCCAGCCGGCGCCTTTTGTAGACGCAGGAGAACGGCACGGGCGCCGGCTCGGGATCGGCCGCCAGCACGCGCAGCTTTCCGTCCGCGATCTCCTTGCCGTAGCAGCAGGGCGGCAGCAGGCTGACCCCGACATTCGCCGCCGTCAGCGTCGAGAGCACCGTCATGCTGTTGCACAGATCCGGGCGCTGCACGGAGCGGCTCTCCTCGATCCAGGACGAGATGGTCTGGTAGTGGATGGAGTTCTCGCCCAGCGAGAGAATGCGCAGATCGGCGAAATCGGCCGGCACAAGCGGGCGGCCGGGCAGCACATGCTCGGCGCCCGCCATCCAGCGAAAGGCGACGGAGCCCAGCGGATGCGACACCAGCGAGGGGTCGAACGCATCGCCGGGAATGAACACGATGTCGAGTTCGCCCGACAGCAGGCGCGCGCGCAGTGGCGCGGTCAGCGAGATATCGAGTTCGAGGCTGATATTGGGGTAGCGCTCATGCACCGTCGCCGCCAGCTGCGGCAGCCAGGTCATGGCGACGAGCTCGGCCACGCCCACCCGCACGGTGCCCGACAGCGACTGGCGCGGCGCGATCTGCTGGCGGATCTCGTCATGCAGCTGCAGCGCGCGCTCGGCATAGCCCACCAGTTCCCGGCCCTTGGCGGTCACCGTTGCCTTGCGCTGGCTGCGGTCGAACAGCACGACGCCGAGGTCGCTCTCCAGTTCCTGGATGCGGGCCGAAATGGTGGATTGCGTCGCGTGAAGTTTGCTCGCCGCCGCCGCGAAACTTCCCAGGCGCACGATCTCGATGAACGTCTCCAGCTGGCGGAAATTCATGGAATGGCGCCCCTATCATCGATATTCCCGTACAGTATTGATCGAAATCAATCGCTTTCAATAAAAATATCCCGCGCCTAGGCTGTATTTGGAGGGGGTGCAGGGCACCTCGTCTAGATAACAACAAGACAAAACGCGCTCGCCGACAGTGCGAGGCGCCGTGTTCGCGCACGCCAAGGCGGACACAGCGTCATCGCCGGCCTATGGTCCGGTAACGGCAGAAAGCCGACGCCGCGAGCGTGCCTGGGGACGAGAAACACGCTCCGCTAAGGGGCGCTTTGGGAGAAACAGATGGCCTCGCAGCTGAGGACGTCGCCGTTGAGCGACGTCGATTCCGCGCGCCATGCGCGCCGCGCCGTTATCGCCTCGACCGTCGGCACGATGATCGAATGGTATGATTTCTATCTCTACGGCCTCGTTGCCGCGCTGGTCTTCGGAAAGCTCTTCTTCCCGATGCAGGATCCGTATGCGGCGACGCTGCTGGCGTTTTCCACCTTCTTCCTCGGCTTTGCCGCCCGCCCCATCGGCGCGATCATCTTCGGCCATTTCGGCGACCGCATCGGCCGCAAGGGCACGCTGGTGGCCACCCTGTTGCTGATGGGCGTGAGCACCGTGCTCATCGGTCTGGTGCCGACCTATGACAAGATCGGCATCTGGGGCGCCGTGGCGCTCACCGTGCTGCGCATGCTGCAGGGCATCGGCGTCGGCGGCGAGTGGGGCGGCGCCATCGCGGTGGCGACGGAATGGTCGAAGTTCAACAAGCGGCGCGGCCTGGCGGCCTCCTGGCCGCAATTCGGCTCGCCTCTCGGCATGCTGCTCGCCGTGGCGGCGTTAACCATCACGTCCTGGGTCGGCACGCCGGAATGGTTCGAGAGCATCGGCTGGCGCATCCCCTTCCTCATCAGCGCGCTGCTGATCGTCGTGGGCCTCTATATCCGCCTCGGCGTGCTGGAAACGCCGGTCTTCCAGCAGATGCAGGAGAAGAAGCAGATCTCCCGTACGCCGGTGCTTGAGGCGGTGCGCGGCTACTGGCGGCAGATCCTGCTCACCTGCCTGATCCGCACCGGACAGCAGGCGCCCTTCGTGCTGTTCACCACCTTCCTGCTGTCCTACGGCACGAAGAATCTGGGGCTGGACCGGTCGTTCCTGTTCAACTGCGTGCTGGCGGCGGCGGCGCTCTCGCTCTTCACCACGCCGTTCTTCGGCTATCTCTCGGACCGGATCGGCCGCAAGCGGATGTACCTGATCGGCGCCTTCGCCATGCTGGCCTTCGCCTTCCCGTACTTCTGGATGCTGGACACGCAGATCCCCTTCCTCGTGGTGCTGGCGATCCTGCTCTCCCTGCCGATCCACGACATGCAGTACGCCCCGCAGGCCGCCTTCATCGCCGAGAGCTTCCCGCCGAGCGTGCGCTATTCCGGTGCGTCGATCGGCTACCAGCTGGCGTCGATTACCTCGGGCGGTCCCGCGCCGATGATCGCCGCCTTCCTGCTGCACACCTATGGAACGTCGACGGCGATCAGCACCTATATCGCCGTCATCGCCGCGATCAGCTTCGTGTCGGCACTGTTCCTGCGCGACCGCTCGCAGGACGACTACGCCACCAATGAAGGCTGGGTGCGAGAGGAGGGGACGTCCCTCGCGCCACGCGTCGCCTCCCCCTCCGCCTGATCCTCGCGCGGGCCTTCGGACGAGGAGCGTACAACACTGCTCCTCGCCCGCTTTCTCTGCCTGTATCGATTATATCGAATAAATCTCATCGAAAACTATCGTTTTCAATCGATTTACTTGCACCTTATCGTTTCAGGGATGCGGTTTCCGGCAAGCACTTCTGGTCCGGCACCCGATGAACGATCCCGACACTCCGTCAAAAAGGGGAGAGAGACGCATGTTGGACACGCTGTCGGACAACGCCTCCCGACTTTCGCCGCTCGAGGCCGCCAGGCGCCAGCCGCTCATGCTCGGGCTATTCCTGCCGATCCAGTCGGGCGCGTGGAGCCCGTCAACGGCCCCGCGCGGCACCTCGTGGACCTTCGACTACAACGCCCGCTGCACCCTCATGGCCGAAAGGCTGGGCTTCGATCTGGTGTTCGGCCTCGCCCAGTGGATGGGGAAGGGCGGTTATGGCGGCGAGATGAAGTTCCGCGAAATGGCGACCGACCCGCTGTTGGTCACCGCCGGCCTCGCCGCGCTGACCCGGCGCATCCTCCTCGTCTCCACGGTGCACATTCTCTATGGCTGGCACCCGCTGCAGCTGGCGAAGTTCGGCGCCACGCTGTCGGAGATGAGCGGCGGCCGCTGGGGCCTCAACATGGTCACCGGCTACAAGCCGAGCGAGTTCGAGATGTTCGGGCTCGACCCGATCGAGCACGATCACCGCTATGTCATGGCGGATGAGTTCGTGACGCTGATGAAGCGGCTATGGTCGGAGGACGAGAACATCACCGTCGATGGCCGCTTCTGGAAGACCAAGGGCGCCTTCGTCGCGCCAAAGCCGGCGGGCAACAAATGCCTGCTGGTCAACGCCTCCTCTTCCGGCGCGGGGCTGGCCTATGCGGTCAAGCATTCCGACCTGATCTTCGTCACCAGCCCGGCCGGCGCCCATCTCGACCGCGCCTGCGAGGCGCTGCCGGCGCACAACGCCGCCATCAAGAACGCCGCCGCCGAACAGGGGCGCGACGTGCGCACCCTCATCAACCCGCACGTGATCTGCCGCGAGACCGAGGCCGAGGCCTGGGCGCAGTACGAGGCGATCCTGCGCCATCAGGACCCGGTCGCGGCGGAAAACTTCTACCGAACCTTCGTCGGCGGCGATCAGTCGTCGTGGAAGGCGGCCACCCGGGAGCAATGGACCATTGGCGGCAATGTCCACATCGTCGGCACCCCCGCCCAGGTGGTGGAAGGCTTCCAGCGGCTGAAGCAGGCCGGCTGCGACGGTGTCCAGGTCAATTTCTACGACTTCATTCCCGACCTTGAATTCTTCGGCGCACGCGTGCTGCCCTTGATGCGCGAGGCCGGGCTTCGCCTCGACATCCCGCTCGCCGCTGCCGCCTGAGCACCGCTTTCCTGGAGGCTTCCATGTCGCACCCCCCTGCCACGCCGGCGCCGGCGCTCTCCCCGGGCGAACTGCGCACCTTCGCCGGCCATTTTCCCACCGGTGTCGCCGTCGTCACCACCGCCCATCCCGATGGTCCGCTGCATGGGGTCACCATCAATGCGGTGACCTCGCTGTCGCTGACCCCGCCGCTGTTCCTGATTTGCCTCGATCACCGCTCCAACACGCTGGGAGCGCTGATCGCCAGCGGGCATTTCGGGCTGCATTTTCTCGCCCGCGAGCAGACCGAGATATCGCGCCTCTTCGCCTCGAAGCAGGACGACAAGTTCGCCGAGATCGACCATCGGCGCGGTCACCGGGGCAGCCCGCTGATCGAGGGCGTGGTCGCGGCGGCGGAATGCTCCGTCTCGGAGATCTGCCGGGGCGGCGACCACACCATCATCATCGGTGCGGTGGACCATGTGCATGTCTTCGGCGGCGAGCCGCTGCTTTATCATCGCGGCACCTATGCCGCGCTGGAACGTGAAAGGATGGTCGCGTGAACAACCCCGACACCCTGCTGGCCAAGCCGCTCGCCGGGCTGCGCGTGCTTGAATTCGCGCAGATCGCGGCCGGCCCCTTCACCGGCTGCCTGCTCGCCGATCTCGGCGCCGACGTCGTCAAGGTCGAACGTCCCGACGGGGGCGACGGCATGCGCGGCTGGCCGCCACTGCACACGGCACCGGACGGGCCCGAAGCGGCGTTCAGCGGCAATTTCTCCTCGCTCAACCGTAACAAGCGCTCGGTGGCGCTCGACATCAAGAACAAGTCGGATGTCGCGCGCCTGTACGAGTTGGTCGAGAATGCCGACGTGTTCGTCGAGAATTTCCGCCCCGGGGCGCTGGCGCGTGCCGGCCTTTCCTATGACGACCTGAAGGCGCGCAACCCGCGCCTCGTCTATTGCTCGATCACCGGCTACGGCCAGAACGGGCCGTATGCGCAGAAGGGCGCCTTCGACGTCACGGTACAGGCGATGAGCGGGGTGATGAGCGTCACGGGCGAGCCGGACGGGCCGCCGGTCAAATGCGGGGTGCCGGTCGGCGATTTCGTCACCGGGCTCTATGCCGCCTATGTCATCCTCGCTGCGGTGATGCGGGCACGCGCCACCGGGCAGGGGGCGCATATCGACTGCTCGATCCTCGGCGCGCTGCTCGGCATCTCCGCCCTGCAAACGAGCGAGTACTTCGGCACCGGCGAGGCGCCGCGCCGGCTCGGCTCGGCGCATCCGCGCAACGCGCCCTATGCGGGCTTTGACGCCGCCGACGCGCCTTTCACCATCGCGGCGGGCAATGACAAGTTGTGGCGCGACACCTGCGCCATTGTCGGCCGTCCCGATCTGCCGGACGACCCGCGCTTCACCACGCAATCGCTGCGGGCCCGCAACCAGGCGGAACTGACCGCCATTCTCCAGCCGATCTTCGCGACGCGGCCGGCGGCGGAATGGCTGTCCGAATTCGATGCGAAGGGCGTGCCCTGCGCCCCGATCAATGATTTCGCCGCCATTCTCGCCGACCCGCATGTGCGGGAAATGGGCTGGGTGCAGCCCATGGCGATGCCCAATGGCGCGATGGCCGACACGGTGGGCTTCCCCGTCGCCTTCACCGGTTATGAATTCGAGATCGAGCGGCCCCCGCCGCAACTGGGCGAGCACAATGACGAGGTGTACCGGGAATGGGGCGCGGCGCGCCCGGTGAGGGCGGTGTGATGGCCGGCTCATCCCCTGCCGAGGCGCTGCGCCTGCTCACTCTCGCCCGGCCGGACAAGGCGAATGCGCTCGATCCAGCCAGCGTCGCCACCTTGGCGGCCGGCGTCGCCGCCGCCGCCGCGGAGAATGCCCCCTTCGCCTTTCGCGCCGAGGGGCGGGTCTTCTGCGGCGGCTTCGATTTCACCGGCGTCGAGACACAGAGCGAGGGAGACCTGCTGCTGCGCTTCGCCCAGATCGAACTGCTGCTGCAGGCGGTAAGCACGGCGCCAGTGGTGTCGCTTGCTCTGGTCGACGGCGCGGCCTTCGGTGCCGGGGCCGATCTCGTCGCCGCCTGCACCTACCGGCTTGGCACGGCGAAGGCGAAGTTCCGCTTTCCCGGTTTCCGCTTCGGCGTCGCGCTGGGCACCCGCCGGCTGGCCGCGCTCGTCGGCACCGACATGGCCCGCGCGATCCTGCTGGAGAACCGTACCCTTGACGCGCCCGAGGCGCTGCGGGTGGGGCTGCTGACCCATATTGTCGAGCCCGAGGAATTGCCCGCAACGGCCGAACGGCTGCTTGCCGCGCATGACGGGCTGCCGCCGGGCGCCGCCGCGCGTCTCCTGCGGCTGACCGGCACCGACAGCGGCGACGAGGACCTTGCCGAACTGGTGCGCTCGCTCGCCCCCGCCGGGCTGCACGCGCGGATCGCGCGCTATCGTGGGCAGCATTAGGCCCGCCGCCCGCCTCGCCATGCACGTATGCCAGCGCCCACGCACATCAGCGCGAGCGCGAACCAGGTGAGCGCATAGACGAGGTGGTTGTTGGAGAACCGCACCACGGTCAGCCCGCCGACCGGCAGGCCGCCGGGGACGGGCGTGTCGTCCGCGTCGACGAAATAGGAGGCGGCGTTGTCGAGATGCCGCGCCTGCGCGATCGCGGCGACATCGCGCGAGAACCAGCGGTCAGTGGCGGGATCGTTGCGGCGTAAAAAGCCGCCGCCCGGCTCGGAGAGGCGGAGAAGGCCGACCAATGTCGTCTCGCCCTCGATCTGCCCGTCCGCGCGGCTGGCGGGGGCACGGTTGTCCGGCGGCACGAAACCGCGATTGACCAGCACGGTGAAGCCGCGCGTCGTCGCGAAGGGGGTGAGCACCCAGAAGCCGCCGCCAAGTTCGGTGACAGCCTGCACCAGCGTCTCGCGCTCGTTGATGAACCGGCCCTGAAGGGCGACGCGCCGGTATTCGTCCTCCGGCGAGACGTCCCCCGGCGCCGGAGCGTCCACCGGAGCGGCGTGGATGCCGGCCTCGACCCGCGCCATCAGGTCGAGCTTCCAGGCGAGCCGTTTCACCTGCCAGGCGCCGAGGCCAGCGAACAGCACGGCGAAGACCGTGCAGAGGGCGAGCAGCGCGATCCAAGCCCCCTGCCGCCGCGTCTCGACCACTGGCATCCCCCGACCGCCGGCCTATGGCATGCGCCGCATCTCGTGCATGCCGGGCATCATGTTGGTGTTGAGGTGGTACATCACCCACAGCGAGCCCGACAGCGTGATCACCACCAGGATCAGCGTGAAGCCCAACGCCAGTAGCGACCAGCCGCCTTCCGAGCGGAAGTTCATGTGCAGGAAGTAGATCATGTGCACCACGATCTGGACCATGGCGAAGCCCATGATGGCGAAGGCCGTGGCGGTGGCGCTGCCCAGCGCGCCGCTCATCACCAGCCAGAACGGAATGGCGGTGAGGATGACCGACAGGATGAAGCCGGTGAGATAGCCGCGCAGCGAGCCATGTGCCTCGCCGGAATCATGCGCGCCATGGTCGTCCGGCGCGTGCGCGGCGGCGGTGTCGTGCGCGCTCATCGCAGCACTCCCATCAGGTAGACGAAGGTGAAGACGCCGATCCAGACCACGTCGAGAAAGTGCCAGAACATGGACAGGCACATCAGCCGGCGCCGGTTGGCGACGACGAGCCCGCGCTGGGTCACCTGCACCATAAGCGTCACCAGCCAGATGGTGCCGAAGGTGACGTGCAGTCCATGGGTGCCGACCAGCGCGAAGAAGGAGGACAGGAAGGCGCTGCGCTGCGGCGTGGCGCCCTCGCTGATCAGGTGGTGGAACTCGTAGATCTCGATGCCGAGAAAGGCGAGGCCGAACAGGCCGGTAATGGCCAGCCAGGCGAGGGTGGCGCCCTTCTGGTCCTTCACCATCGCCAGCATGGCAAAGCCATAGGTGATGGAGGAGAACAGCAGCATCGAGGTGTTGAGCGCGACGAGGTTCAGGTCGAACAGCTCGCGCGGGCCGGGGCCGGCGGCATAGCTGGTGCCGAGCACGCCATAGACGGCGAACAGCACCGCGAAGATGAGGCAATCGCTCATCAGGTAGATCCAGAACCCCAGCGGGGTGCTGTGGCCTTCCGGGTGCGGGTGCTCGTCGATCTCGTAGAAGACCGGGGCCTCGTCGGCAGCGGATGCGGCAGTGGTCATGGCGGCGCTCATGCCGTCACCTCAGCGGCGCCGTGCGCCAGCGCGGCGGTGCGGGCGTCCTCGGTGCGGGTCACCTCATCGGCGGGGATGTCGAAATCCCGGCTGTAATTGAAGGTGTGGGCGATGGCGGTGCCGATCAGCCCGACAAAGGCCAGCGCCGCCAGCCACCAGATGTACCAGATGAGCGCGAAGCCGAGCACGAAGGCGAGCCCCGCCAGCACCGGCCCGGCGCCGGAATTGCGCGGCATGTGGATTGCCTTGAAGCCGGTGAGCGGGCGCGTATGGCCGCGCTGCTTCATGTCCACCACGCGTCGAGGTCGTGCACGACCGGGGTGAAGGCGAAATTATAGGCCGGCGGCGGCGACGAGGTCGCCCATTCCAGCGTGCGCGCATTCCACGGGTCGCCCGTGGTGTCGCGCAACTGCTCGCGCCGCGCGATGCTGACGCCGATCTGGATCAGGAAGCAGGCGATGCCGCAGGCGATGAGGAAGGCGCCGAAGGCGGCGATGATGAACCAGATATGCAGCGAGGGGTCGTCGAACACCCGCAGCCGCCGCGTCACGCCCATCAGCCCCAGCACGTAGAGCGGCATGAAGGCGACGTAGAAGCCGATCACCCAGAACCAGAAGGAGAGCTTGCCCCAGAACAGGTCGAGCTTGAAGCCGAAGGCCTTGGGCCACCAGAAGGCGATGCCGGCGAACATGCCGAATACCACGCCGCCGATGATCACATTGTGGAAATGGGCGACCAGGAACAGAGAATTGTGCAGCACGAAATCGGCCGGCGGCACCGCCAGCAGCACGCCGGTCATGCCGCCGATGACGAAGGTGAGCATGAAGGCGAGCGTGTACATCATCGGCAGCTCGAAGCGGATGCGGCCGCGATACATCGTGAACAGCCAGTTGAACATCTTCGCTCCCGTGGGGATCGAGATGATCATCGTCGTGATGCCGAAGAACGAGTTGACGCTGGCGCCCGAGCCCATCGTGAAGAAATGGTGCAGCCATACGAGGTAGGACAGGATGGTGATGACCACGGTGGCGTAGACCATCGAGGTATAGCCGAAAAGCCGCTTGCCGGCGAAGGTCGAGGTGACCTCGGAGAAGATGCCGAAGGCCGGCAGGATGAGGATGTAGACCTCCGGGTGGCCCCAGATCCAGATCAGGTTCACGTACATCATCGGGTTGCCGCCGAAGTCGTTCGTGAAGAAGTTGAAGCCGAGATAGCGGTCGGCGGCGAGCAGGGCCAGCACTGCCGTCAGCACCGGGAAGGCGGCGACGATCAGCACGTTGGTGCACAGCGCCGTCCAGGTGAAGACCGGCATCTTCATCATCGTCATGCCGGGCGCGCGCATCTTCACGATGGTGCAGATGAGGTTGACGCCGGACAGCAAGGTGCCGACGCCGGCGATCTGCAGCGCCCAGATGTAATAGTCCACGCCGACATAGGGGCTGTAGCCGATGCCCGAGAGCGGGGGGTAGGCCAGCCAGCCGGTCTTGGCGAACTCGCCGACGAAGAGCGAGCTCATCACCATGACGGCGCCCGACACCGTCATCCAGAACGAGAAATTGTTGAGGAAGGGGAACGAGACGTCGCGCGCGCCGATCTGCAGCGGCACCACGAAGTTCATCAGCCCGGTGACCAGCGGCATGGCCACGAAGAAGATCATGATCACGCCATGGGCGGTGAAGATCTGGTCGTAATGGTGCGGCGGCAAATAGCCTTCGGACCCGCCGAACGCCCACACCTGCTGGGCGCGCATCATCACCGCATCGGCAAAGCCGCGCAGCAGCATGATGATGCCCAGCACCATGTACATGATGCCGATCTTCTTGTGGTCGACGCTGGTGAACCACTCGCGCCAGAGATAGCCCCACAGGCGGAAATAGGTGAGGGCACCCAGCACCGCGATGCCTCCGAGGGCGACGACGATGAACGTCCCGACCAGGATCGGCTCGTGATAGGGGATCGCCTCGAGGGTGAACCGACCCAGAAGGAAGCTGGGCTCGATGATCGGTGACTCGTTCATGGGGGCCGTCAGGAGTTGGAAGGCCGGCGCGGGCCCGCAAGGGCCTCGCTCGACGGCAGGCTGATCGGGGCGAGGGGCGAAGCGGCGAAGGGCGGCGTCAGCGCCGGGAAGGCCAGCCCGGCGCCGTGCACCGGATCGGGCGAGCGCGCCGCCGGCGCAGCGGCGGAAAGGGTCAGCGCGGTGGAGAGTTCCTCCGGCGTGCAGATGCCGACGACATAGCTCGCCGCGCCGCCGAACACCGTGCCGCGACGGGCATGCTTGTCATAGGTCAGCGGCAGCACGTTGCTCACGCTGTCCATGCCGAGACCGCCCTTGGCGTCGATCGCCATCATGTCGCTCATGCACATCTTGCCAGGTTCGACGCACAGGTTGAGGATTGCGTCGAACAACGTGCCGTCGATGCTCGAGAAGCGGCGCACCGGAACGTTCTGGCTGGGCTGTTCCAGGTCGAGATAGGTGGCGCGGGTCAGCGGCGCGTCGGCGGCCTTGGCCTCGCTCACCCAGCTCTGGAAGTCGGCGTCCGGCAGGGCGCGGAAACGGAAGAACATCTGCGAAAAGCCGGCGCCGCTGTAGTTCGACGAGAAGCCGCGGGAATCGACGGGCGCGTTGGCCACGGCGTGAAGTTCCGTCCGCATGCTCGGCATGGCGTAGATCATGCCGGCCAGGGTCGGCACGTAGAACGCGTTCATCACCGAGGAGGCGGTGATACGGAAGCGGATCGGCCGGCCGACCGGGGCGGCGAGGTCGTTCACCGTGGCGATGCCCTGCTCGGGGTAGATGAACAGCCACTTCCAGTCGAGCGCCACCACCTCGACATCGAGCGGCGTGACGCCGGCGGGCACGGGTTCCTCGGCCGAGAGGCGGTCGAGCGGGCGGTAGGGATCGAGCAGATGCGTGCCCATCCAGGTGAGCGCGCCGAGGCAGATGATGATCAGGAGCGGTGCCGACCAGATGATCAGCTCCATCTGGGTGGAGTGGCTCCAGTCGGGCGTGTAGGTGGCCGCGGTGTTGGACGCGCGATACTTCCAGGCGAAGTAGATGGTGAGCCCCATCACCGGCAGGATGATGAGCAGCATCAGCAGGGTCGACACCAGCAGGAGATCGCGCTGCTGCGCAGCGATATCGCCCGTCGGGCCGAGCACGACGAAGTTGCAGCCGCCAAGAGTCAATGCGAGCGGCAGCAGTGCGATGAGGCTAAAGCGACGTAACGTCATGTACACTCGCGATGTCACGATCCTGAAGCCAATAGCTGCATCGCAGCAATTCTAATATCAAGCGATAAGTGCGATGTCGAAGTGTCGCATGCCGGCGAACATAGAACGATGTTAGACGTGCCGTGCGAAACCGAAAGCGCAGATAGACCGAAAGATTAAAGTCTATATCTTTTCCAGTTTTGGTAAGGACTATGGCCGCACCCGTCACCCAGATCGAACAGGACGCCCGGGACATCCACGCCCATCGCGGTGATGTCGACCCGGGAGAGATAGCTGTCGGTGTCGTCATCGGGCGCGCCTCGGAGTTTTTCGATTTCTTCGTCTATGCCATCGCCTCGGTGGTGGTGTTCCCGAAGCTGGTCTTCCCCTTCGTCGATCCGCTGACGGGCACGCTCTATTCGTTCGCGGTCTTTGCGCTGGCCTTCATCGCCCGTCCCTTCGGCACGACGCTGTTCATGGCGATCGACCGCCATCACGGGCGGGGCGTCAAACTGGCGGCGGCGCTGTTCCTGCTGGGAACCTCGACCGTCGCCATCGCCTTCCTGCCGTCCTACGACACGATCGGCGCGGCGGTGATCTGGCTGCTTGCGGTGTTCCGCATCGGCCAGGGCGTCGCCTGGGGCGGCACCTGGGACGGGCTGGCGCCGCTGCTCGCCATCAACGCGCCGGAGGGCCGGCGTGGCTGGTACGCGATGTTGCCACAGCTTGGCGCACCCATCGGCCTCATCATCGCCAGCGCGCTGTTCGCCTTTTTCCTCGGCAATCTCTCGGCGGCCGACTTCTATGATTGGGGCTGGCGCTACCCGTTCTTCGTCGCCTTCGCCATCAATGTGGTGGCGCTGTTCGCCCGGCTGCGCATGGCGGTGACGCCGCAATATGCCAAGCTGTTCGAGAGCGGCGACCTCGAACCGCAGAAGGTGTCCGACACCGTGCGGGTGGAGGGCCGCAACATCCTTATCGGCGCGTTTGCCCCGCTGGCGACCTTCGCGCTGTTCCACATGGTCACGGTGTTTCCGCTGTCCTGGGTGTTCCTGTTCACCTCGGAACGGCCGACCCGCTTCCTGCTGATCGAGGCGCTGGCGGCGTTTTGCGGCCTCGCCGCCGTGCTGGCCTCCGGCGCCATCGCCGACCGCGTGGGCCGGCGGGCGCTGCTGGGCGGGTCGGCGGTGGCCATCGCCGTGTTCAGCGGTTTCGCCCCGCAGCTGCTGGCGGGCGGCGTGGTTGGCGAGGCGGTGTTCATGGTGCTGGCCTTCACCCTGCTGGGCATCTCCTTCGGCCAGTCCTCCGGCGTGGTGGCGACGCATTTTTCGCGGAAATATCGCTACACCGCCTCGGCGTTGACCAATGACCTCGCCTGGCTGTTCGGCGCCGGCTTCGCGCCGCTGGCGGCGCTGCTGCTGTCCAGCCATTTCGGCCTCATTGCCTCGGGCGCCTATCTGCTCTCGGGCGCCATCTGCACGCTGGTGGCGCTGCGCCTCGACCGCCGGCTGGAACTGGCCGCCGCCGGCTAGCACTGCGATCCGTCGGCCGGCGGGCGCCGTGATTCGCGTTCCTGGGGAACTGCGCGGCGGACTCGGACGTTCGGGCTCTGCCGCAGGGGTCCTCAATGTCCGCACACGCCGCTCTCCGTCTTGATCTTGCCCGCCAGCTTTTCGCCCATGAAAAACCGGCGGGGCCCTCGCCGCGCGTGGTGGTAACCATACCCGCGCGCGACGAGGAGGAGCGGATCGCGCCCTGCCTGTCCGCCTTGATCCGCCAGCGTGGCGGATCCGCCCTGGCCGGGGAAGCCGGCTTCGGCGTCGTGCTGCTCGCCAATAATTGCCGCGATGCCACGGCGCCCAGGGCGCGGCAGATGCTGGGCGCGGCGGGCATTCCCCACCTCGTCCTGCCGCTCGACCTGCCGCCGCTCGCGGCCAATGCCGGGTTTGCGCGCGGGCTGGCGCTGGATGTTGCCGCGCTATGGTCCGAGCGCGCCGGCGGTCCGGGCGTGCTGCTCACCACCGACGCCGATACGCGCGTGGGGCACGACTGGGTCGGGCGGAACCTGTCCGGCCTGTCGGGCGCCTGCGGGGCGGTCGCCGGCCGCTTCGCCTTCGAGGCGCATGAGGAACTGGGATGGCCGCCGCATTTGCGGCGCCGTCGCCGGGTGGAGAGCGCCTATGAGGAGGTGCTGGCCGCGCTTTCCGCGCTGCTCGATCCGCTGCCCGACGATCCGTGGCCCAATCACTGGACCGAATCCGGCGCGAGCTTCGCGGTAACCCTCGACGCTTATCGCCGTATCGGCGGATTGCCGGCGGTGGCGGCGGGCGAGGACCGGGCGCTGGCGGGCGCTCTCGCCCGCCATGACGTGTCCATTCGTCACGACCCCGCCATCGTCGTCACCACCTCGGCCCGGCTGGACGGCCGCGCGCAGGGCGGCTGTGCCAGCACGCTGCGCGAGCGTAGCGCACGCGAAGAGATGCCCGGCGACGAGAGGCTGGAGGCGTTGCCCGCTGCGCTGCGCCGCATGACCCTGCGCGGCCGGTTGCGCCGCGCGTTCGCCGACGACTTCGACGCGGACGAGTGGGAGCACCGCCTCGGGCTGGCGAGCGGCGCGCTCGGGAATGGGGCACGACAGCGCTTCGGGGCGGTGTGGGCGACGGCGCTGGCCGCCAGTCCGCTGCTCGTCCCCCAATTGCTTCGCCCCGCCGGGATGGAGCATCACCTGCTTGTAGCGCGGCGCCTGCGTGCGGCCCTCGAACAGGCCTCAGCCCATGGCGAGAAGATCGAGCCGGTAATCCTGCGTGCGTTGCTGAACCAGCAGCCGGAAGCTGCCGCCGAGCGCCGCGATGAACAGCTCGCAAGCCTCGTCGCCTGACAGCGGATAATCCGTCTCGCGCACCCAGTGCACCAGTTCCACCTGCCCGCCCGGCTGCAGCGAGCCGGAGACCCGCGCCGCGAGGGCGCGCACATCCGGCGGGCTGAGATAATAGATCACCTCCGACAGCAGGATGAGGTCGAATGTTCCCTCCGGCCAGTCGCCCGGCGCCTGCCCCTGGATGAAAGTCACCTGCGGCAGGTCGCGGCAGCGCTCCCGCGCCTGGTCGAGCGCACGGGCGGCCGGCTCCATCGCCACCAGCTGCTCGCAGCGCGGCGCCAGACGGGCTGTGAGCACGCCGATCGAGCACCCGATCTCCAGCGCGGTGGCACAGCGCGGCGAGGGGAGCGCCGCGAGCGTCGCGGCATATTTGGCGTCTTCATAGGGGCTGGTCTCGAACGCCCAGGGATCGGGCGAGCGCGCATAGAGATCCTCGAAATAGCTCGGCGGCAGGGTGGTGCTCATGTGGCGGGCCCTAGATAGGTCTCGAACGGCGTATCGAACAGGGAAAGCACCTCGGGGGTCAGCCGGAATCCCCCGGGATCGTCGGCGATCAGCCCGGTGGTCTGCGAGGCATGGGCGGCGACGGCGTGCCTCTTGGCGTCCCGAAATCCGTCGACCCGCACCCGCACGCCGGCAACCGGCGGCCCCTCCAGTATGGTGGGCGGCGGCAAGGTGAGGCCCCAGATCGGATATTCCCACAGCGCCGCGCCCGCCACCTCACGTAACGCCGCCTGCGCCAAGGCGAAGCTCGCCTTGTGGTCGGTATGCGGGTCGTGCCGCCAGCTCACCGCCACGACGTCCGCACTGGTACAAAGCGCTGCCAGCCACGCGGAGGCCCGCTCGGCATCAGGGCCATCCACCGGCACGAAGCGGTCCGGCAGGTCGAGGAAGTGGACGTCTTGCGGCGCAACGGAGAGGCGGCGGGCCGCCTCCAGCGCCTCCGCGCGGCGCAGTTCCGCCAGGCGCGGCGCGGCGTAGAGAACCGAATGCGGGTGGGAGCCGGCCCCGTCGCTGACCACGACGATCGACACCGGCACGCCGGCCGCCCGGCACGCGGCAATCAGCCCGCCGCAGCCGAGGCTTTCATCGTCGGGATGCGGCGCGACGACCACGAGGCGCCGACGGACGAAGCCGCCGGGCTCCACCACTGGCAGCGTCGCCATGGCGCGCACGGCGTCTTCCACGCTCTGGCTCACCGCCACAGCTCGCGCAGCGGCGCGTCCTGCCGCAGCCCATAGGCCGCGCCCTCGCACAGCGCACGATCCGGCGCGGGCTGGCGCAGATAGGTGGCGAGGTCGCGGCTGAGCTTCTCGATGGGGTTGGTGCGCTGGAAGGCGGCGAGCCCGATAGAGCGCTGCACATGCTCCAGCACGTCGAGCCCGCAACGCTCGACCGCGGACCGCGCGAGGTTGACATAAGCGATAGCCGCCTCCGCCGCTTGCGTGCTTTCCTGCGTCTCCTCGTCTTCCGCGAGGCGCGCGGCGCGCTCCACCCACAGCGACGCCGTCTGCGCGGCGATCAGCGCCTCGCCCATGCGGGCACGCTGGTGCGGGTCGTCCTCGCGTTTCAGGCGGCGAAGAAAGCTGCGCGCCTCCTCCACCAGCCGCTCGATGCCGCCCAGCTGCACGGCGCAGAAGCGCCAAGCGCCGGCCGAGAAATGCGGCTGGCGGTGATAGTCACCTGCACCTCCGATGATATCCTCCGGCTCGACCCGCAACCCGTCGAAGCTGAACGTGCCACTGGCCGAGGCCCGCATGCCATGCGCCTGCCACGCCGAGAGGTCGGCACGCGGGGATTCATCCAGTCGCGGCAGCACGATGAAGAGATCGCCCGCCTCGTCGCGCGCCGTGATGAGCGGGCACGCGACATGGCCGGCACCTGAGGCGAAGATCTTGGCCCCCGCCAATTCGAGCCGGTCGCCCCGGCGGATGAGGCGCACGCCGTTCGTGCCTTCGGTGTTCCAGATGCCGAACAGCGCTCCCTCGCACGCCTGCCGCCACGCGCTTTCGCGCTGGGGAAGCGTGCCATAGCGCCGGATCAGCGCGGCGGCATTGACGTGGCCTTCGAAAAGCCGCCCGAGCGGCAGGCTGGCATGGCCGATCGCCCGCAGGCTCTCCATGAGATCGTCGCAGGAGGGCGCCACCCCGCTGTCTGCCGGGCGGGCGAAGGGCGCGGCGAGGGTGCCGGCGGCGGCCAGCCGTGCGACGTCCTCGGTGGGGAAGCTGCCATCCTCATCCAGCGCGGCGGCGCGGGCGGCGATGGCGCCCAGTTCCCGCCGGAAGGAAGGGGTAAACAGGCGCCGGCTGTCGACATCGAGCATTGTGGGTCCCTCTTGACCCGGGACAATGGAGGGGGCCGGCCAAAGTTCCGGATGCACGGCTTGGGCGCCGCCCCGAGACCTCGCGGAAAACCATGCGAGCGCGGCAAATCGACAAGACGCGGTTGCGAAAGCGAGTCATTCTTTCGGCTACGCCGCGTTCCCTCCTGTCGAACCGTCAATCGGGGATTGCCATGCTCTACCTTCTCGCCTTGCTGATCGGTGTTGTTGCCGGCCTGCGCGCCATGACGGCGCCGGCCGCCGTCGCCTGGGCCGCCCATCTCGGCTGGATAGACCTTTCCGCGTCGCCGCTGGCCTTCATGGGGTACGCCTGGACGCCATGGATATTCACCGTCCTCGCCTTGGTCGAACTGGTGACCGACCAGCTTCCCTCGACACCGAGCCGCACCGTGCCGATGCAGTTCGGCGCCCGCATCGTCAGCGGCGTGCTGTGCGGTGCCTGCCTCGGCGCGGCCGGCGGTGTGCTCCTTGCCGGGGCGGTGCTCGGCGCCATCGGTGCCGTCATCGGCACGCTGGGCGGGCGCTGGGCGCGCGGGCGTCTCGCCGCCTCGTTCGGCCGTGATCTCCCCGCCGCGCTGATCGAGGACGTGGTCGCCATTGCCGGCGCCCTGCTCATCGTGCTGGTGCCCTGATGGGTGGGGCCGTCGACGCGCAATCCTCCGCCGTCCGCTCCTTCGATGCCATCATCATCGGCGCGGGACAGGCCGGCCCCTCCATGGCCGGCCGCCTGGTCGGCGCCGGCAAGCGCGTGGCGGTCATCGAGCGCCTGCATTTCGGCGGCACCTGCGTGAACACCGGCTGCAAGCCCACCAAGACGCTGGTGGCCAGCGCCTATGCCGCCCGCATGGCGCAGCGCGCCGCGGAATATGGCGTGGTGCTGAACGGCGCGCCCGGCATCGACATGACGACCGTGCAGGCCCGCGCCGAGAAGATCATCCAGGACGGGCGCGCGGGAATCGAGAGCTGGCTCGGCGGCATGGAGGGCTGCACCGTGCTGCGCGGCCACGCCCGCTTCACCGGCCCGCACACGCTGGAGGTCGGCGGCGAGGCGCTCACCGCGCCGCTCATCTTCATCAATGTCGGTGGCCGCGCCACAGTGCCCGACATGCCCGGCCTCAGTGACGTGCCTTACCTCACCAACAGCGCCATGGTGGAACTCGCCACGCTGCCCGAGCATCTGGTGGTGATCGGCGGCTCCTATATCGGGCTCGAATTCGCGCAGATGTTCCGGCGCTTCGGCGCCCGCGTCACCGTCATCGAGAAAGGCCCGCGCCTGATCGCGCGCGAGGACGAGGACGTTTCCGACGCCATTCGCGCCATTCTCGAAGCCGAGGGCGTCGAGGTGCGCACCGGTGCCGAATGCCTCAGCTTCGCCCGTGAAGGATCGGGCGTGGCGGTGCGGGTCGGCTGCATGGAAGGGGCGCCGCAAGTCGTCGGCTCGCATGTGCTGCTCGCCATCGGCCGCCGGCCAAACACCGACGATCTCGGGCTGGCCGCCGCCGGCATCGCCACCGATGCGCGCGGCTACATTACCGTCGACGACCATCTCGAGACCGGCGTGCCCGGCGTCTATGCCCTGGGCGATTGCAACGGGCGGGGTGCCTTCACCCATACCGCCTATAATGATTTCGAGATCGTCGCCGCCAATCTGCTGGACGGGCAGGACTGGAAGGTGAGCGAGCGCATTGCCGGCTACGCGCTCTACACCGACCCGCCGCTCGGCCGGGTCGGCCTGACGGAAACGCAGGCCCGCGCCACCGGCCGCCCGTTGCTGGTCGGTTTCCGGCCGATGACGCGCGTCGGGCGGGCGGTGGAGAAGGGCGAGACGCAGGGCTTCATGAAGGCAGTGGTCGATGCGCAAACCAAGCGCATCCTCGGCGCCGCCATCCTCGGCACCGGCGGCGACGAGGCGATCCACGGCCTGCTCGACATCATGAATGCCAATGTGCCCTACACGGTGTTCCAGCGCGCCGTGCCGATCCATCCCACCGTTTCCGAACTCATTCCCACCTTGCTGGCGGAGATGACGCCGGCGCAGTGAGGCGCGTCACCCGCGCCGCCGCAGCAGCGCCCGCTCGCCCTCGCCGAAGGCGAGATCGACGGTGACGGCGAACAGCGCCACCAGCACCGTGCCCTGCAGCACGAAGGCCGGGTTGTCGCCCGACAGGCCGTCGATGATCGGCGAGCCGAGGGTGAGCGCGCCGACCGTCGAGCCGATGGTGGCGGTGCCGATGCCGATGGTCACCGAGGTGCGGACGCCGGCAAGGATGATCGGCGCGGCAAGCGGGAGCTCGATCCGCAACAGCCGCCCGCCGGCGGTGAAGCCGGCGCCGTCCGCCGCCTCCAGCACCGAGGCCGGCACGCTCCCCACCCCCGCGAGCGACGCCCCCATCACCGGGAACACGCCATAGAGCATCAGCGCGAACACCGTCGGCAGCGCGCCATAGCCGAGGCTCGGCACGGCGAGCGCAAGCACCGCGACCGGGGGAAAGGTCTGCGCGACGGCGGAGAGCATTTCCAGCGTCGCCGCATAATCGCGCCCCGCCGGCCGCGTCGCGAAGATGGCGGCGGAAAGGCCGATGGCGATGGCGGCAAGGCTCGCCACCCCGGTCAACATGGCATGCGAGGCGACCAGCTCGGGAAAGCTCGCCCGGGTGTAGACGAGCCGCGTGCCGGGCGGAAAGAGCAAGCCGAGATGCGGCGCGATCCTGTCCATGGCGAAGGTGAGCAGCAGGAACGCCCCGCCCACCCAGAACAGCGGGCGACGGACGAGCGAGGAACCCGCCGGGAACAGCCGCCTGGCGGTCATAGCCCGACCAGTTCCGCAAGCTCCAGCACGCCGCGCCGGCCATCCGCCGCGTCGACCACCGGCAGGCGCGAGCGCCCCTCGGTGATCATGCGGGCCAGCGCCGCCTCCAGCGTCGCGTCGGCCTGTATGGGGGCGCCGTCTGCGGTCGGCGGACCGGCGAAGTTGGCGCGGTCGCCGACGCTGAGCGCCTGCAGCAGGTGCAGGCCCAGCAGCGAGCCACCGAAGAACCGCGCGATCTGCTCATTGGCGGGCTGGGCCAGAACCGCAGCCGGCGTCCCGGTCTGGATCAGGCGGCCATGGTCGAGCACCGCCAGCGTGGTGCCGAGCCGGATGGCTTCCTCGACATCGTGGGTGACGAGCAGGATCGTCGTGCCGGTGCGCTTCTGGATGGCGACGAGGCTTTCCTGAAGGCTGCGGCGCGTGGGCGGGTCCACCGCGCCGAACGGCTCGTCCATCAACAGCAGTTCCGGATCGGCCGCCAATGCCCGCGCCACCCCGACGCGCTGCTGCTGGCCGCCGGAGAGTTCGTCCGGGTAGCGCCGCGCATGCAGGTCCGGCGACAGGCCGACAAGGTCGAGCAACTCGGCCACCCGCGCCGCCGTGCGCGCCTGCGGCCAGCCGAGCAGGCGCGGCACGGTGGCGACATTGCGCTCCACCGTCCAATGCGGAAACAAGCCGATGGACTGGATGACGTAGCCCATGCGCCGGCGCAGTTCGACCGGGGCGATGCTGGCGATATCGGCGCCATCGAGCAGGATGCGCCCTGCATCCGGGTCGAGCAGCCGGTTGACCAGCCGCAGCAGCGTCGATTTACCGGAGCCGGACGTGCCGACCAGCGCGCATATCGTGCCGCGCTCGACGCTGAGGCTCACGCCATCCACCGCCTTCATGCCGCCGAAGCTCTTGTGCACCTCGTCGAACACGATCACCGCGCCGGCCTCCGGAACAGCAGCAGCGACGCGGCCCGCAGCGCGATGTCGGCGAGCAGGGCGAGGGCGATGGCGGAGAGCGCACCGAGCAGCACGAGGTCCGCCGCCGTCTGGCCCAGCCCCTGGAAGATGAAGGTGCCGAGCCCGCCGGCGCCGATCAGCGCCGCCAGCACGGCGAGGCCGATGAGCTGGACCAGCGTCACCCTCAGCGTCTGGAACAGGGTGGGCAGCGCCAGCGGCACCAGCGTGTGCCGCACGATCTGCGATTCCGTCAGGCCCATGCCGCGCGCCGCCTCCACAACGGCCGCCGGCACGGCGGACAGGCCGGCATGCACCCCCCGCGCCACCGGCAGCAGGCCGTAGAGCCCCAGCGCCAGTATCGCCGGAAACGGCCCGATGCCGGAAATGCCGATCTCGCGCAAGGTCGGCCAAAATGCCGTCAGTGCGGTCAGCGGCCCGATGAGAATGGCGAACAGCGCGAGCGAGGGGATCGTCTGCACGATGTCCAGCACGGCGAACACCGATCCCGCCCGCCGGGGCCGGCGATAGGCCATGAGCCCGAGCGCGCCGCCGACGGCGAGAGCGATGATGAGGCCGGCGCCCGTCAGCACGAGATGGCGGACAAGCTCGTCGAGATAGGCCTGCTGGCGCACCTCATATTCCCGCGCCAGCGACAGCGGCGTCAGCGCCCCGCTCGCGAGCAGACCGGCAAGGCCGAGGCCCGTTGCCATGAGGGGGATCGTCTTGCCGATGAGGCTGCGCTCCCGCCCGACGGCGTCGGCCAGAATGAGAAACCCGACGGCCAGCAATGTCCAGAAGCCGGCACCGAGCGATACCCGCGTCAGCCGGCCGGCAGCGGCCGCATGTTCGGACGCTGCATGGCCGGCCAGCGCCAGCGCCACAATGAGGAGGCCCCCGGCGGCGAGCCCGGTCAGCATCCGGCGCAGCGGAAAATCCCGCAGCAAGGCGAGCCCCGCGACCAGCGCCAGCGGGGCCAGCAGGGCGGCCATGGCGGGCGCGCCCGCCGCGTTCCACAGGTTGAGCGGCGTGCCCGAGACCAGCCGGTTCGGCGCCACCACGATGAAGCCGCCGAGGGTGACTGCCGTGAGAGCGATGGCGACCAGCAGCAGCGGCAGGCCATCCCGCGAAGGGGCGGCCCGGCTGCGTGCGGGCGTGCCGCGCGCGGCAGCCCCCGCCACGACAGCCTCCGCCCCCGCTGCCCTCACCCGAGCAGGCCTTGCGCGCGCAGATAGGCTTCGGCGACCGAGCCGGCGTCGAGGCCCTCGAGCTGCACCTGCGCGTTGAGCTGCTGCAGCGTCTGCAGGGTAAGCCCGGCAAAGGCCGGGGCGAGCAGGCCGGCGATCTGCGGATAGGCGTCGAGCACCGCTTTGCGGATCACCGGCGCCGGCTGGTACACCGGCTGCACATGCTTGGTGTCTTCCATCACCGTGAGGTCCAGCGCGGCGATGGCGCCGTCGGTGCCGTATACCATGGCGGCATTGACCCCGGAGGTGCCCTCCGCCGCCGCCTTGATGGTGGCGGCGGTGTCGCCGCCCGACAGCACCAGGAGCTGGTTGCCGGACAGCGTGAAGCCATAGGCGCTCTGGAAGGCCGGCAGCGCCGCCGCGCTCTCGACGAACTCGGCCGAGGCGGCGAGCTTCACGTCGCCACTTGCTGCCCAGCGCGCAAAATCCTCCAGCGTCGCCAGCTTCTCGCGCTTTGCCACGTCGCCGCGTACGGCGATGCCCCAGGTGTTGTCGGCCGGCGCCGGGGCCAGCCAGACGAGCCCGTTGGCGGCGTCGAGCTCCTTCGCCTTCGCATAGGCCTCGCCGGCGTTCTTCCACAGCGGGTTGTCCGCCATGTTGAAGAAGAACCCGGCATTGCCGGTATATTCGGGGTAGATGTCGATCTCGCCGGCCAGCAGCGCCGTGCGCACGATCTTGGTCGGGCCGAGCTGCAGCCGGCGCGTCACCGGAATGCCGGCATGCTCCAGCACCCGCGCCACGATGTTGCCGAGCACCGCCCCCTCGGTATCGATCTTGGAGCTGACCACCACGCTCTTGGCGGCACGGGCGCTGACGCTTGTCAGGAGCGCAACGCCCGGCAGGAGCGCGGCGGTGGCGATGGAACCCAGCAGGCGACGCCGGCTGATGGCTTTGATCATGGGTTCTCCCGGCGTTGGCGGTGTCGACAGCTGCCGACAGAAGCAGGCGGCGGGCGGGATTGTTCCAACATCCGGCGCATATGAAAAGCGGCATTTGCGGCGAGCGGCCCTCTCGCGCCCTCGCGGTCCTGACGGCAAGCCCCTGCGTCCACGGGTTGCACGCCGCGCCGGATCGTTCCAGCCCTCGCCATCACCCGCGCAAGGCGGCGACGCAGCGTCTGGCGGGAGCGGCCTGTGCCGCGCTATGGTACGGACGATTCGAGGACATCATGGCAACCACACCCACCCGCCGCACCCTAGGCTCCGCCCGCGACATGGCGGAAGCTGCCTTCAAGAGCGCGACCGCCGCGCCTGCGCCGCAACTGCCTGCCGCGAAGGCACCCTCGCTGCCGAATGCGCGGGAACTCGTGTCGCTTCGGCTCGACAGGGACGTGGTCGAGCACTTCCAGGAAGGCGGGCCGGGCTGGCAGGACCGCATGAACGCGGCATTGCGCAAGGCCGCCGGGCTCTAGCGCTCGCCTTCGCGCGCCGATGCGAGGCAGGGGTCCAGCGCGACGTGATTCGCATCGACCCGGCTGTAGCCGCCGCCGAACACCACGACATCGCCGCGCGCCAGATCATTGGCGCTGTAGGTGACGCACATCACCTGCACCTGTTCGGGCGCGCACATCAGGAGATAGGCCATCACGCCGTCCGTATGGACGCCGGTGACCGTCCCCTCGATGCCCAACGTGATGCGGTCATTGGTCTGGGGTGCCCGGTCCGCCCAGTGGCCCAGCGTTTCGCAGGTCGCCAGCGTCTCGGGATAGGCCTCTCCCGGCCGGAACGGCCCGGCGGGGTCGCAGCAGCCATCCTCCGCCGGTGCGGCGGTCACCAGGGCCAGCATCAAGGCCGGGATTGCCAGAACGGCTCGCACCGCCATCGCGTTCTCCGTGAGCGCATCGTCTTCGCACGGGGACAGGTCGCAGGCCAGTTGGGCGGCAGGGCGGCATCGGAACGTGGAGGCCCGCCCGGGGTGAAGCGGGCGGGCCTCGATGGAAAGGGCGTCAGCCCTTCATTTTCTGCATCGCCTGTGCGCAGCCGACAGACATCGACTTCGAGTTCGCCTTGAGGCACTTGACGATCCGCCCGCCGCCGGGCTGAACGCCGGAGCAGAGCCGCTCGATGTCGGCCTTGCAGTACTTGGCCATGTCGCTCTCCTGCGCCTGGGCGACGCTGGCGCCCGCAAGCGCCGCGAGCATCGAAAATCCCATAATGACGGCACGCATGTGGGCTCTCCTCTTCCGGTGATGGAGCCCCGTGTATAGGCGCGCGAACCTGTCCGTTCGATGTCGAAGATTGGCGGCATTTGCACTGGCGCCGCGATGGAGCAAGTGGGGGCGTGCCCCGAATCCGGTGATTGCGATGGGCGAGGAAACACTTGGCGCCTCCCGGCGTTCACCTCCGGCGTGTGCGTTCGCGCCTTTGCGACGCCCCGACCCGGATGTGACGACGCCCCATGCCCGACCGACCCGTCCCCCTTCGCCTCGGCTATCACGCCTCGCACGAGCAGTTCGCGCCCAGTGAGTTGCTGGACTGCGTGCGTGCCGCCGGCGAGGCCGGGTTCTCCTGCGCCATGTGCTCCGACCATTTCGCCCCGTGGAGCGAACGCCAGCCGCATTCCGGCTTCGCCTGGAGCTGGCTGGGCGCGGCGCTGGCGACAACGTCGCTGCCCTTCGGCGTGGTCACCACCCCCATCGGCCGGCGCTACCATCCCGCGATTATCGCGCAGGCCGCCGCGACGCTGGCGGAAATGTTTCCCGAGCGGTTCTGGATGGCGCTGGGCTCCGGCGAAGCGCTGAACGAGCGGGTGACCGGCAAGCGCTGGCCGGCCAAGGCGGAGCGCGACGCGCGGCTGATGGAATCGGTCGAGATCATGCGCGCTTTGTTTGCCGGTGAGACGGTGAGCCGGCGTGGCGGGCTGATCGATGTCGAGGAGGCCCGCCTCTACACACGGCCGGCAGTGCCGCCTTTGTTCATCGCGGCGGCGCTGACGCCTGAAACCGCCCGGCGCGCGGGGCAATGGGCGGATGGGCTCGTCACGATCAACCAGCCCATGGAGCGGCTGCGGGCGATCATCGACGCGTTTCGCGAGGGCGGCGGGGAGGGCAAGAAGCTGGCCCTGCAGGTCCATGTTTCCCATGCCGACAGCCTGGACGAGGCGCGCGCCAACGCGCTTGACCAGTGGCGCTTCAACACGCTCACCTCCTCCGTCGCCGCCGAATTGAAACTGCCCGAACAATTCGACGCCGCCACGCGCCATGTGCGGGCGGAGGACCTTGAGGACAGCATCCTCATCTCGAACGACCTCGAGCGGCAGGCGGCGCACCTGGCCGCCTTCGCCGAACTCGGCTTCGGCGACATCTACCTTCACAATGTCGGGCTCAACCAACGCGCCTTTATCGACGCGTTCGGTGCGCGGGTGCTTCCCCAGCTCCTGGCCTAGGCCCGACCACAAACCCCGGAGGCGCATATGGCTGAGGTACGTTGGTGGCAACGCGGGATTTTCTATCAGATCTATCCCCGCTCCTTTCAGGACACGAATGGCGACGGCATTGGCGACCTCGACGGCATTCGCGCCCGCCTCGATTATCTCGTCACGCTCGGTATCGACGCGGTCTGGATATCGCCGATCTTTCCCTCGCCCATGGCCGATTTCGGCTATGACGTGGCGGATTATTGCGGCATCGATCCGATTTTCGGCGATCTCCCCGCCTTTGACCGCCTGGTGGCGGAAGCGCATGGGCGCGGCCTCAAGGTCGTGCTCGACTTCGTGCCCAATCACAGCTCGGCCCGGCACCGCTGGTTCGCCGAGAGCCGCGCCTCCCGCGAGAACCCGAAGCGCGACTGGTACATCTGGCGTGATCCGGCGCCGGATGGCGGGCCGCCGAATAATTGGGTCAGCAATTTCGGCGGGCCGGCATGGACCTATGACGCGCCGACCGGGCAATATTATTACCATGCCTTCCTCAGCGAGCAGCCGGACCTCAACTGGCGTAATCCTGAGGTGCGCGCGGCGATGCACGACGTGCTGCGCTTCTGGATGGCGCGCGGTGTCGACGGCTTCCGCGTCGACGTGATCTGGCACCTGATGAAGGACGCGGATTTTCGCGACAACCCGCCCAACCCGGAATATGGCCCGGGCGACCCCGACATCCGCCGCTTCCTGCAGACCCGCTCGACCGACCAGCCGGACGTGCACTCGATCATCGCCGAGCTGCGCGCGGTTATCGACGAATATGAGGACAGGGTGCTGATCGGCGAGATCTACCTGCCGATCGACCGTCTGGTCACCTATTACGGCGACAATCTCGACGGCGCCCATCTGCCGTTCAATTTTCAGCTTATCCATGCGAGCTGGAGCGCGCCGCAGCTCGCCCGGCTCATCGCCGAATATGACGCGGCGCTGCCGGCGGGCGGCTGGCCGAACTGGGTGCTGGGCAATCACGACCAGCCGCGCATCGCCTCGCGCATCGGCGCCCGGCGCGCCCGCGTCGCCGCCATGCTGCTGCTCACCCTGCGCGGCACGCCGACCATGTATTATGGCGACGAGATCGGCATGGAGAACGTGCCGATCGCCACCGAGGACGCCCATGATCCGTGGGAGAGAAACGAGCCGGGACTCGGCCTCGGCCGCGACCCGCAGCGCACGCCGATGCAGTGGGACGACACGCCCAATGCCGGCTTCACCAATGGCCGGCCCTGGCTGCCGCTGGCCACCGACTATGCACGCCGCAACGTCGCCGCCCAGATGGACGACCCGGCCTCGCTGCTGGCGCTCTACCGGAAGCTGATCGCCCTGCGGCGTGCCCACCCGGTGCTGCACGCCGGCACCTATCGCGAGATCACGGCGCACCGGGATGTGTTGGTGTTCCTGCGCGAGAGCGCGGAGGAATGCGTGCTGGTGGCGCTCAACCTCGCCGAGGCGGCGCATGAGGCCATCGCTTTGCCTGCCGGCACCAAGGGGCGCGTTCTGCTGTCGAGCGCGCATGACCGGGCCGAGGAGGTGGACGCCTGCATCTCGCTGCGCCCCAATGAGGGCATCATCGTCGCGCTGAGAGCAACGTCCTAGCGTTCGGAGCGGCGGAAGGCGTAGTCGAGCCCGCCCATGCGGAACCAGCGATAGCCATAGGGCTCGAGCGTGATGGCGTGCCGGCCCTTGGCGTCGGCATCGCTGTGATTGTCCGAAAGCAGGTTGACGAGGCGGTTAGGCTCGCCCTCGGGCGGGGTGAGCTTGAAGCGCACGCTCATGCCCTCGCCCTGGAAATTGTGCAGGAACACCGCGACATTGTTGCGCCATTCATAGCGCAGGCACAGCACCGCATCGTTGCCGACATCAACGACCTCGAAATCGCCCCAGCCGATTTCCTGCGTCTCCTGCCGCGTGCGGATCATGCGTTCCATCCAGTTGAGGAAGGACTGCGGATCGCGCCGCTGGTCGGCGACATTGACCTCGGGAAAGCCGAACGCGCCTTCGGAGATCACGGGGAGATACGTCTCGTCCGCCGCGCTGAAGCCGCCCTGGTCCTCGTTCGACCACTGCATCGGCGTGCGCGCGCAGTAGCGCTCGGGAAGGCCGAGGTCGTCGCCCATGCCGATCTCGTCGCCATAGCGCAGCACGGGCGTGCCGGGCAGCGACAGCATCAGGCTGTAGGCCAGTTCCATCATGCGGCGGTCGCCCTTCAGCATCGGCGCGAGCCGGCGGCGAATGCCGCGATCATAGAGCTGCATCGACTTGTCCGGCCCGAAGGCGTCGAACACGCTCTGGCGCTGCGCCGGCGTGAGGCGTCCCAGGTCGAGTTCGTCATGGTTGCGCAGGAACAGGCCCCATTGCGCCGTCGCATATTCCGGCCGCGTGGCGTTGAGCGCCTTCACCAGCGGCTTCATGTCGGCGCCGGCCAGCGCATAGAACAGCGACTGGTTCACCTGGAAATTGAACATCATGTGCATCCGGTCGCCGTCGGCGCCGAAATACTTCATGTCGTCTTCCGGCAGGATGTTGGCTTCCGCCAGGATGATGGCGTCACCTTTCCGCCACTGCAGGAATTCGCGGAAGGTGCGCAGCATGTTGAAGTGCTCGGTCGGGGCGCCGTCGATATCGGCACCCTTCTCGGCGATGACGAACGGCACCGCGTCCATGCGGAAGCCGGAAACGCCCAGCTGCAGCCAGAACCCCATGATGCGCAGGATTTCCGCCTGCACGTCCGGGTTGGCGGTGTTGAGGTCGGGCTGGAAGTCGTAGAAGCGGTGGAAGTAATATTCCTTCGCCACCTTGTCATAGGTCCAGGTAGTCTTCTGCACGCCGGGAAACACCATGCCTTCATTGGCGTTCTTCGGCTTGGACTTCGACCAGACATACCAGTCGCGATAGGGGGATTTCGGGTCGGAGCGGGCGGATTTGAACCAGGGGTGCTGGTTCGAGGTGTGGTTCACCACGAGATCGATCAGCACGCGCATGCCGCGCTGCTTGGCGGCGTGGGTGAATTCGACGAAGTCGCCAAGCGTGCCGTAGCGCGAATCCACGCCGTAATAATCGGCGACGTCATAGCCGTCGTCCCGCCCCGGCGAGACCTGGAACGGCATCAGCCAGATGGCGGTGACCCCGAGCCCGTGCAGGTAGTCCAGGCGGCGCATCAGGCCCCGGAAGTCGCCGACACCGTCGCCGTTCGAATCCATGAAGCCTTCGACGGACAGGCAATAGACGATGGCGTTCTTGTACCAGAGGTCGGTGATCACGCGCGCGCTCCCGTTGCATCCCCGGGCGCAACGCTTTGCGCCTGCCAAGCGTTCCTCCGGGGCGCACTCCGGCGTCGTCGGCGATCCCCCCGCTCTTGTATCGACAGCGCTTTTCGCCCATCTGTCAGCCGGTTTTCACCTGCCAGCGACGTGACGCCATGACAGAGACGCCGACGACACCGACCACCGAGAACCGCCCCTTCGAGGCCGATGTTTCCCGCCTGCTGCACATGATGGTGCATTCGGTCTATTCCGACCGCGACGTGTTCCTGCGGGAACTGGTCTCCAATGCCGCCGATGCCTGCGAGAAGCTCCGCTATGAGGCGATCGCCGAGCCGGCGCTGCTGGGCGGCGACGCGGCGCTCGCCATCACGATTTCCGCCGACCCGGACGCCAAAACGCTCGCCATCGCCGATAATGGCATCGGCATGAGCCGGGACGAGATGATCGAGGCGCTCGGCACCATCGCCCGCTCCGGCACGCGCGGCTTCATGGACCGCATCGCCACGGCCGAGGGCAAGGAGGGCGCGCAGCTCATCGGCCAGTTCGGCGTCGGCTTCTATTCCGCCTTCATGGTCGCCTCGCAGGTCGAGGTGACCAGCCGCCGCGCCGGCAGCGACGAAGCCTGGCTCTGGTCCTCCGATGGCAAGGGCGCGTTCACGGTCTCCCCGGTCCCGCTGGAGGCGGCGCCCGCGCGCGGCACCCGCGTCGTGCTGCACCTCACCGAGGAGGCGAAGTCCTATGCCGAGCGCTGGACGCTGGAGCGCATCGTCAAGGAGCAGTCCGGCCATGTGCCGGTCCCGATCCATTTCGTCGAGAAGCCCGGCGCGGAAGCGGCGTCGCTCTCCGACGGCGGGGCGCTGTGGACCAAGCCGAAATCCGACATAAGCCCGCAGGACTACACCGATTTCTACCGCAGCGTTGCGGGGCAGTATGACGAGCCGGCCCTCACCGTGCACTTCCGCGCCGAGGGGCGCTTCGAATACACGGCGCTGGCGTTCATCCCCGGCGCGCGGCCGTTCGACCTGTTTGACGCCGACCGCAAGGGCCGCATCAAGCTCTATGTGAAGCGCGTCTTCATCACCGACGACGCCGAGCTGCTGCCGCGCTATCTGCGCTTCGTGCGCGGCGTGGTGGACAGCGCCGACCTGCCGCTCAACGTCTCGCGCGAAATGATCCAGGACAGCCCGCTGCTGGGCGCGATCAAGAAGGGCGTCACCAATCGCATCGTTTCCGAACTCACGAAGTTGGCGGATCAGGACGCCGAAGCCTTCGGCAAGGTGTGGGAGAATTTCGGCGCCGTCATCAAGGAAGGCCTCTATGAGGACTTCGAGCGCCGCGAACAGTTGCTGGGCCTTGCGCGCTTCAAGACCACGGCGTCGGGCGAGGGCACGCGCAGCCTCAAGGACTATGTCGCGGGGCTGAGGGAGAACCAGACGGCGATCTACACCATTGTCGGCGACGACGCGGCGCGCATCGCCGCCTCGCCGCATCTCGAAGGTTTCCGCGCGCGAGGCATCGAGGTTCTGCTGCTGTCCGATCCCGTGGATGCGTTCTGGGCGGCGAGCGGGCTCGACTATGAGGGCAAGCCGTTCAAGTCGGTGACGCAGGGCGCCGCCGATCTCGGCCTGATCCCGCTGCTCGACAGCGCGGCCGCGCCCGCGGCTGAAGCCGGCGAGGAGGTGACGGCCTTCCTCGCCGCGATCAAGGCGACGCTCGGAGAGCAGGTCGGCGATGTCCGTGCCTCGGATCGCCTCACCGACAGCGCGGTGTGCCTCGTCGCCGCCGAGAGCGGGCCGGACCGGCAGTTCGAGCGCATGCTGGCCGCTGCCGGCCGGCTCGACAGTGCCGCCAGGCCGATCCTTGAAGTGAACCCGCGCCACGCCCTCATCGCCCGCCTCGCGGCGGACACGGACGAGGCCGCGCGGGAGGATGTCGCGCATTTGCTGCTCGACACCGCCCGCGTGCTCGACGGCGAGAAGCCGACGGACGCGAAGGCGTTCTCCGAAAGGCTCTCCCGGCTGATGCTGCGCGGCCTCGGCGGGTCGTAGCGCGGGCTTCCCGCAGAGAAGTCGTGCGCCGGGTCTGCGCACTCCCTCTCCGAACCTCTCGTCCGGCAGTCCCTGGCGGCGCGCCGGGCGGGAGGACATGCGCGTTGAGGCCGGCATCGCCGGCTGGAGCGGGCAGGGGTATCCTCGCTAGGGCGGCTTGATCTGTGTCCATATGTCGGATATCGTCGACATATGGACACAGATCAAGCTCTCGCAGCCTTCGCCGCGCTCGCGCAGGCGACACGTCTCGACGTCTTCCGCCTGCTCGTCGCGCATGAGCCGGAAGGCCTGCCGGCGGGCGAGGTGGCCCGGCGGCTCGACGTGCCGCACAATACCCTCTCCACCCATCTCGGCATTCTCGCCCGCGCCGGGCTGATCGCGGCCGAGCGCCAGAGCCGGCTGATCATCTACCGCGCGCGGCTTGGCGCCGTGGGCGATCTTGCGTCCTTCATCCTCAAGGATTGCTGCGGCGGCAAGCCCGACATCTGCGCCCCGCTGATCGCCGATCTCCAGCCCTGCTGCCCGGCCGAGGAGCCTTGCGATGTCGTCTGAGGCGAGCGCTGTCACCATCTTCCACAATCCGGCCTGCGGCACCTCGCGCAACGTGCTGGGGCTGGTTCGCAACGCCGGCCTTGAGCCGACCGTGATCGAGTATCTGAAGACCCCGCCGGCCCGCGAGGAACTGGTGTCGCTCATCGCCCGCATGGGTGTGCCGGTGCGCGCCGTGCTGCGCGAGAAGGGCACGCCCTATGCCGGACTCGGCCTCGGCGACCCCTCGCTCAGCGACGAGGCCCTGCTGGACGCGATGATGGCGCATCCCATCCTCATCAACCGCCCGATCGTCGTCACCGCGCGTGGCGTCAAGCTCTGCCGGCCGTCGGAGGCCGTGCTGGATCTGCTCGACGCCCCGCAGCGCGGCGAATTCCGCAAGGAAGACGGCGAACTCGTCATCGACGCTCACGGCCACCGCGCCGCCTGAACGAGAACCGCACCCCCATGTCCCAGACCCTGGCGAGCTCGCCCCGGCCGGCCGCGCGGCTGTCCTTTCTCGACCGCTACCTCACCGTATGGATCTTCGCGGCGATGGCGCTGGGGGTGGTCCTCGGCACGGTGTTCACCGGCCTGCCGGAGGCGCTGAACACCATGGCGGTCGGCTCCACCAACATCCCGATCGCCATCGGCCTGATCCTGATGATGTACCCGCCGCTCGCCAAGGTGCGGTACGAGGAACTGCACCTCGTGTTCGCCGACAAGCGCGTGCTGGTGCTCTCGCTGGTGCAGAACTGGCTGATCGGCCCGACGCTGATGTTCGCGCTGGCCGTGATCTTCTTGCGCGATTACCCGGAATACATGACCGGGCTGATCCTGATCGGGCTGGCGCGCTGCATCGCCATGGTCCTCGTGTGGAACCAGCTCGCCAAGGGCGACAACCAGTATGTCGCCGGGCTGGTAGCGTTCAACTCGATCTTCCAGATCCTGTTCTTCTCCACCTATGCCTGGCTGTTCCTCACCGTGCTGCCGCCTTTGTTCGGGCTGGAGGGCAGCGTCGTCGATGTGGGCTTCTGGACCATCACCGAGGCGGTGCTGATCTATCTCGGCATTCCCTTCCTGGCCGGCTTCCTCACCCGCCGGCTGCTGATCGCGCGCAAGGGGCCGGACTGGTACGCCAACGTGTTCCTGCCGAGGATCAGCCCGATCACGCTGGGCGCGCTCTTGTTCACCATCGTCGCCATGTTCAGCCTGAAGGGCGGCGATCTGGTGCGCCTGCCGATGGACGCGGTGATCATCGCCATCCCGCTGACCATCTACTTCATCGTCCAGTTCCTCATCAGCTTCGCCATGGGCAAGCTGATCGAGGCGGATTACCCGCGCACCACGGCCATCGCCTTCACCGCCGCCGGCAATAATTTCGAGCTGGCGATCGCAGTGGCGATTGCCGCCTTCGGGCTGGCCTCACCGGTCGCCTTTGCCGCCGTCATCGGGCCGCTGGTCGAGGTGCCGGTGCTGGTCCTGCTGGTGCACGTCGCCCTGCGGCTCGGCCGATGGTGGTTCCCGGCGACGGCGCCCGGCAGCGCCGGCACATGAGGCAACAAGCGATGCGCGGGCCGCTATGTCGATGGTTGCCGAAATAGCCCTTGATCGGCCGTCATGACTGGCTACGCCGCCGGCTTCTGGCTCGCCGCCTTCCTGTCGCGCCCCGCCCGATACGAGGTTTCCCGATGACCACAGACGATTTCACCGACGCGCTCGACCTCGCCCATTTCGACCGGCCGGATGTCGGCAAGCTGGCGCCGGCCGCGCCGATGACACACCCGCCGCGCATCCTGCTGCTCTACGGCTCGCTGCGTGAGCGCTCCTATAGCCGGCTGCTGACCGAGGAGGCGGCGCGGCTGCTCACCGCCATGGGCGCGGAAACCCGCATCTTCGATCCCGGAGGCCTGCCGATGCCTGACGCCGCGCCGGCCGACCATCCCAAGGTACGGGAACTGCGCACCCTGTCGGAATGGTCGGAAGGGCAGGTCTGGTGCAGCCCGGAGCGGCACGGCACCATAACAGGCGTGTTCAAGAGCCAGATCGACTGGCTGCCGCTGGAATATCGCGGCATCCGCCCAACCCAGGGGCGCACGCTGGCGGTGATGCAGGTCTCGGGCGGCTCGCAATCCTTCAATGCCGTCAACACGCTGCGCGTGCTCGGCCGCTGGATGCGGATGATCACCATCCCCAACCAGTCCTCGGTCGCCAAGGCATTCGAGGAATTCAATGAAGCTGGGCGGATGAAGCCGTCGCCCTATTACGACCGCGTGGTCGACGTGATGGAGGAACTGATGAAGTTCACGTTGCTCACCCGCGACCGCCGGGACTACTTCACCAGCCGCTACAGCGAGCGCCGCGAGACCTCCCTCACGGCAGCGGCGGCAGCGGCCGACCTGTCGACCATTGCGATGGCGGGACCCTCCGGCATTGCCTGAAGGCCGGCACCCGCCGCCGCGGCGGAACAGGACGGTGACCGTCCCGCTCCGCTGCGGCCTGCGCGTCAGTTCTTCACCGTCTCCTCAAGGAAGAAACGGCCCAGCGGGTTCTGGTGGAAGTTCTCGATGTTCTTGCGGGTGACGTTGATATAGGGGCTGTAATAAAGGTCGATCCAGTTCACGTCGCCCTTCGCCAGCTTCTGCAGCGTGACATACATCGCCTCGCGCTTGACCGGGTCGGTCTCCAGACGCGCGGCTTCCACCAGCGCCTTGACCTCGTCGCTCTTGTAGCGGGTCATGTAGTTCATGTTGGTGTCGTGGCCGAGCACGAAGGTGGTCTTCTGGTCCGGGTCGAGAATGTCGTTGGTCCAGTACATCACCGAAATATCGTAGTCGCCGTTCACCAGCATGTCCCAGCTCTGGCTCGGGTCCACCTTCTGCAGGTTCACCGTGACGCCCGCCTTGGAGAGCTGCTGCTGGACGAGGACGGCGATCTGCTCGTCGGTCTCCTTGCCGGCATTGACGATGTAGTTCAGCGTCAGGCCGGAGGCGCCGGCATCCGCCAGCATCTTCTTGGCCTTTTCCGGGTCGTAGGGGCGCTGGAGATTGTCGGCGTAGTGGTAGAGCGAGCCCTTCGGCACGTAGGAATAGGCGATCTCGCCCAGCCCGAAGGTGGCGGCCTCGACGATCGCCTTCTTGTCGATGGCCATGTCCAGCGCCTCGCGGACCTCCTTCTTGGCCAGCGGGCCGTGCTCATGGTTGATCAGCATGTGGTCCTCGCGGGTCGAGGGGTCGCTGATGACGGTGAGATCGGCATTGGTCTTCAGCTCGGCGACGCGCGAGAACGGCACAGTGATGGCGGCATCCACCTCGCCGGCCTGGATCTTCAGCATGCGGGTGTTGTCGTCGGGAATGACCAGCCATTCCACGCCGTCGAGGCTCACCTTGCCGGCGTCCCAGTAATTCGGGTTCTTCTTCAGCACCACGCGGTCGCCGCGGCGCCACTCCACCAGGCTGAACGCGCCCGAGCCGACCGGCTTTTCGGCGAAGCTGTCGGCGGCGGCGCCCTCGACCAGCTTCTTCGGCAGCACCGAGGCGTTGGGCAGCGCCATCATGGAGAGGAACGGCACCGACTTGCTCTTGAGCTTCACCACCAGCGTCTTCGGATCGGCGGCGGTCGCGGTGTCGATGATCTTGAAGCTGTCGGACCAGAGCGAGCCCTTGTCGTCGCGGATGCGGGTCAGCGAGAAGGCGGCGTCCTCGGCGGTGACCGGGGCGCCGTCGGAGAACTTCGCGTCGCGCAGCTTGAACGTATAGGTCAGCCCGTCATCGGAGACGGTCCAGCTTTCGGCGAGGCCGGGCACCAGCTTGGTGCCGCTGGCATCGACGCGCACCAGCACGTCGAACACGTTGGAGAACACCCAGTTGTCGACATTCTGCGCCGACTTGATGGGGTCGAAGGTGGTCGAATCCTCGTTGCGCGCGATGGTCAGCACGCCGGCGGCGTGGGCGTAGCTGGTGGAGAGCGAAAGAAGCGCGGCAAAGGCCGCGAGGCGGGATTTCCTGAATGCGGGTCTCATGTCGGTCTTCCTCTGGAGGGTTGGTCAGGCATTGAGGGCGCTTGCCGGCGGCGCGCGCAGCGGCCGGTCCGGGTCGATGTCGGGAATGGCGGCGATGAGGGCGGCGGTGTAGGCCTCGCGCGGATGCGCGAACACCTCGGCGCAAGCGCCTTCCTCGACGATGCGGCCGTGGTGCATCACCACCACCCGCTCGCACAGGTGCCGGACGATGGCGAGGTCGTGGGCGATGAAGACCAGCGTCAGCTCCATGGTCGTCACCAGCCGCTGGAACAGCGCGACGATCTGCGCCTGGATGGTGACGTCGAGCGCGGCGACGCATTCGTCGGCGACGATCAGGCGCGGGTCGACCGCCAGCGCCCGGGCGATGCCGGCCCGCTGGCACTGGCCGCCGGAAAGCTGGCGCGGGCGACGCACGGCCAGCGCGGGATCGAGCTCGACCAGCGCCAGCAGTTCCTCCACCCGCGCCGGGATGGCGGCGGGAGCCATCTTGCCCTGCACGCGCAGCACCTCGGCCAGCGTCTCGCCGATGGTCAGGCGGGGATTGAGCGAGTTGAACGGATCCTGGAACACCATGGCCGCCTCGCGCCGCAGGCGGTGGAGCGTTGCGCCCGGCTTCAGCTTCAGGCTGTCGCCGTCGAAGGTCACATGGCCGTCGGAGACCGGCGTCAGGCCGAGCATGGCGCGCGCCAGCGTCGACTTGCCGGAGCCGCTCTCGCCGACGATGCCCACCGTCTCCCCCGGCATCACCCGCAGCGACACCCCGTCCACCGCGCTGAAGCTGCGGCGGCGGCCGAACAGCCCCCGGCTGACGGGAAAACGCACATGCAAATCGTCGATCTCGACCAGCGGCCGCCGGGCCGGCGCCACCTGCGGCGCGGGAGCCGAGGCCGGCGCCTCCTCCATCGAGGGATGGCTGGCGATCAGCGCCTGGGTGTAGGGGTGCTGCGGCCGGGCGAGGATGTCGCGCTTGGGCCCGACCTCGACCACGCGGCCCTGCCGCATCACCGCGATGCGGTCGCAGGTCTGGGCGACCACGCCGAGATCATGGGTGATGAGGATGATGGCGAGGCCGCGCTTCTCCCGCAGCCCCATCAGCAGATCGAGGATCTGCGCCTGTATGGTCACGTCCAGCGCGGTGGTCGGCTCGTCGGCGATGAGGATCTGCGGTTCGCAGGCCAGCGCCACCGCGATCATGGCGCGCTGGCGCATGCCGCCGGAAAATTCATGTGCGTAGCTCGCGAACTGGCGGGCCGGATCGGCGAAGCCGACCTGCTCCATGATCGCCATCGCCTCGACCTTGGCGGCGGCACGGTCGAGCCGGCGGTGGAACATCAGCCCTTCGGTGATCTGGTCGCCGATGCGCATCACCGGGTCGAGATGGCTCGACGGGTTCTGGAAGATCATGCCGATGGAGGCGCCGCGCACGGCCCCCATCTCCTCCTCGCCGAGGCTCCGCAGGTCGCGCCCTCCCAGCATCACCGTGCCGCCGGTGACGGCGAGCGCGCGCGACGGCAGCAGGCGGATCAGGGCGCGGCAGAACAGGCTCTTGCCCGATCCGCTCTCACCGACGAGGCCCAGTATCTCGCCCTTGCCGAGATCGAGCGACACGCGGTCGATGAGGGTGCGCGTGCCTTCCTCGGCATGGACGGCAACGGAAAGGTCGCGGACGGAGAGCAGCGGCGCGCCGGGCGTGCTCATTCGTGCACCCCCATGAGTTCGCCGAGCGAATCGCCGATCATCGAGAAGCCGAAGGCGAGCAGCACGATGGAGAGGCCGGGAAACAGCGTGATCCACCAGGCCTGCGACAGGAAGGCCTGGCCCTCCGCGACCATGATGCCCCATTCGGCGGTGGGCGGCTGCACGCCGAGGCCGAGATAGGAGATTGCCGCGCCGGACAGCAGCACCAGCACCGCGTCGGACATGCAGAACACCAGCGAGCCGGCGACCGCATTGGGCAGCAGATGGCGGAACAGCACGCGCGGGCGGGAGAAGCCGAGGCTCACCGCCGCCACCGCGTAGTCGGCGCTCTTCAGCACCAATATCTGCGCCCGGATCAGCCGCGCATAGGAAACCCAGCCGACCAGCGCCATGGCGATGTAGAAGCTGGAAAGCCCCGGCCCTAGAATGGCGATGATCGAGAGCATCAGCACCAGGAAGGGGAAGGCGAGGATGATGTCGATCAGCCGCATCAGCAGCGCGTCGACAATGCCGCCGAAGAAGCCCGCCAGCGCGCCGATCACCGTGCCGATGACCAGCGGGAAGAACACCCCGATCACCGCGATCTGCAGGTCCACCCGCGCGCCGTAGATGACGCGCGAGAGGATGTCGCGGCCGAAATTGTCGGTGCCGAAGGGGTGCAGCAGCGAAGGCTCCTGCAGCCGCGCCGCGGCATCCTGGTAGATCGGGTCATAGGGCGCGATCAGTGGCGCGGCGAGCGCGGCCAGCACGAAGGCGCCCAGGATGCACAGCCCCGCCACAAGGGTGAGGTTGCGGGTGCGCGGCCGGCGGTGCGCGGCGGGCAGGGCGCTCACAGCTTCACCCGCGGGTCGGCGGCGACGGTGGCGATATCGGCGAGGAAATTCACCAGCACGGTGGCGCAGGCGAACACCATGGCGACGCCCTGCACCACCATGTAGTCGCGCGAGAAGATGGCCCGCACCAGCAGCTGCCCCATGCCCGGCAGCGCGAAGATGGTTTCGATCACCACCGTGCCGCCGATCAGCCAGCCAATGTTCACCGCCAGCAGGTTGATCGAGGGCACGATGGCATTGGGCAGTACATGGCGCCAGAACACGATGCGCTCGGGCATGCCGCGTGCGCGGGCGGCGGTGGCCACGTCGGATTTCAGCCAGTCGACCATCGCCGAGCGCAGCGAGCGCAGCAGCACGGTGGACAGCGACAGCGCGATGGTCAGCGAGGGCAAAGCGAGGTGGGCGAGCTTCTCGCCCAGCGTGTCGCCATAGCCGGAGACCGGAAAAATTGGGAATCTCACCGCCAGCAGCATCATCAGCATCAGTCCGAGCCAGAACGGCGGGAAGCCGATGCCGAAGGTGGAGACGATGCGGATGGCGTGGTCGACCGGCCGCCCCTGGTTGCGGGCGGCGAGCGCGGCAAGCGGAACGGCGATGAGGATGGACAGAACCACGCTGCACAGCACCAGCGCGAAGGTCGGCTCGATGCGGGTGCCGATCAGCCGCAGCACGTCGATGCGGTAGACGATCGACATGCCCATTTCGCCATGGGCGAGGTTGCGCAGGAAATAGAAATACTGGAGCCAGATCGGCTCATCGAGACCGTACTGGGCGCGGATATTGGCGATGGCGGTGGGCGTGGCGCGCGCCCCCAGCAGCACGCGGGCGGGATCGCCGGGAATCATCCGCACCAGAATGAAGGTGATGAGGCTGACGCCGAAGACCACCGGCACGAATTGCAGCGGACGCGTCAGGATGAAGGAGTAGCGGTGCATCTCTATCGCGATACGCTGGCGAGGAAGTCGAGCAAGACCGGGTAATAGCCCGACGGGTTTTCATAGAACGGCATGTGGCTGGCATTGGCGACGACGTTGATGCGGACATCCGGCAGCGCGTTCTTCATCCGCATGGCGCAGGCCGGGGTCAGCTCGTCGCGCTCGCCTACCACGATGAGCGTCGGCACGGTGATATCAGGCAGGTCCGGGATGCGGTTCCAGTCCTTGAGATTGCCGGTGTAGAGGAACTCGTTCGGCCCCTGCATGGCCACATAGGGGCCCATGTTCCAGTCTGAAAGCGAGCGCTGCACCGGTGCCGGCCATTCCGGCAGGCGGCATACATGGCGGTAGTTCAGCAGGGTGATGGCGGCCTGATATTCCGGGTGGTCGAAGGTGCCGGCCGCCTCGTGCTTCTGCATCATCGCCACCGTTTCCGGTCCCAGCGCGGCGCGCAGCTTTTCCAGCTCGCTCACCAGATGCGGCATGTCCGCCACCGTGTCGGCGAGGATCAGGCTCTTCAGCGCCTGCGGATAGGTGAGCGCGTAGTCGATGGCGAGCCAGCCGCCCCAGCTATGGCCGAGCAGATGCACCTTGCCCAGCCCCAGCGCGACCCGCACCGTCTCGGTCTCCTCGACATAGCGCGCGATGGTCCACAGCGCCGGGTCGGTCGGCCGGTCGGCGGCGCCGGTGCCGAGCTGGTCGAAGGTGACGACGCGGTACCCCTGGTCGATCAGGCAGGAATGCGCCTCGCGCAGATAATCGCAGGGCAGGCCCGGCCCGCCATTGAGCAGCAGCACGGTCTCCTCGCCGGTGCCGAAGATATAGGCCACGACGCGGTGGTCGCCGATCCTTACCTCACGCCGCTCATGCGGCTCGATCTCCCGCCACATCGTCCGGCCCGTTCCTGCTCAACAAAAAGGCATGCTCAATTCCTAGAGAAATCGTGAGTCCAAACCAGCTATCAGAAGTGATAGGTTGCACCCCGCACACCACAAAAGGACGCGCGGCGATGGGTGCCGACATCGGGACGATGGAGCAGCGCCTCGGCGCGGCGTCGACATTGGGCGCGCAGGTCGACCTGCTGTTCGAGGCGATGGGCGCCTTCGGCTTCGACGCGCTGATCTATGACTACACCCCCGCGCGCTACGACCTGCGCGGCGAGCAGATGCTGCCCTCCGTTCTGGAGCTGCGCAATGTCGACGAGACCATGCGCGACTACTGGTTCGGGCGCGGCTATTTCCGGCTCGATCCGGTGCAGAAGGTGGCGCTCGGCACCACCCGCCCCTTCGTGTGGAACTACGACCCGCGCGCCGAGACGCTGATCCGCGCCTTCATGAATGAGGACAGCGCCCCCGTGGCCGATTTCCTCGCCGAGCGGGGGATGAGCGCCGGCGTCACCGTGCCGGTGCATCTGCCGGGCGGCGACTACGCCACCGTCACCGGCCTGCGCTGCGCCGACGGGCACCTCTCCGAGCGCGACGCGCATGGCTGCCTCGGCGATTTCGGCCTGCTCGCCCATTTGTTCCAGCACGCGGCGGCGGGCGGTCTGCGCGAGGACCGGCGGCTGGACGGGCTGCCGCGCCTCACCTCCCGGGAGCGCGAATGCCTGCGCTACGCCGCCGACGGGCTCTCGGCCAAGGAGATTTCCCGCGCGCTCGGCCGCTCCGTGCCCACCGTGGTGATGCATCTCAACGCCGCCATGCGCAAGCTGGAGGCGAAGAACCGCACCCAGGCGGCGGTGCGCGCCGCGCGGCTGCGGCTGCTCGACTGAGCCCCCGGCTCCCGCCTATCACTTCTGATAGCTGCCGCAGGCCGGCGCGACTGCCTATTTTCCGAGGCTCCAAGACGGCCGCAAGGGAGATCGGCATGAGCGCCGTGGCGAGCGTGGAAGGGCGTATGCCCTTCCGTGACGACGAGACCTGGTACCGCGTGACCGGCGATCTCGCTGGGCCCCGCCTGCCGCTGGTGGTGGCGCATGGCGGGCCGGGCTGCACCCATGATTATGTTGATTCCTTCAAGGGTATCGCCGCGCTCGATGGCCGCGCGGTCATCCATTACGACCAGCTCGGCAATGGCAAATCCACCCATCTGCCGGAGAAGGGGCCGGAATTCTGGACCGTCGACCTCTTCCTCGCCGAGCTCGACGCCCTGCTGGCGCATCTGGGCATCGCCGGGCGCTACGCCTTTCTCGGCCAGTCCTGGGGCGGCATGCTGGGGGCCGAGCACGCGGTGCGCCGGCCCGAGGGGCTGAAGGGGCTGGTCATCGCCAATTCCCCCGCCAACATGCACACCTGGGTCGCCGAGGCGAACCGCCTGCGCCGCGAACTGCCGGAAGAGGTGCAGGCGACGCTGCTGGCGCACGAGGCCGCCGGCACGCTGACGGACCCGGACTACATCGCCGCCTCGCGCGTGTTCTACGACCGGCATGTGTGCCGCGTCTCGCCCTGGCCGGACGATGTCGCCCGCACCTTCGCGGCGATGGACGCGGACAACACGGTCTACCGCCACATGAACGGCCCGACCGAGTTCCACGTCATCGGTACGATGAAGGACTGGACCATCGAGGAGCGTCTGCATGCCATCGCGGTGCCGACGCTGCTGATCTCCGGCGCGCATGACGAGGCGACGCCCGAGGTGGTGCGCCCCTATGTCGAGAAGGTGCCCGACATCCGTTGGGTGCTGTTCCCCGATTCCAGCCACATGCCGCATGTGGAGGAAAAGGACGCCTGCCTGAAGACCGTGTCGGACTTCCTCACGGCGCAGGACTGAAGGGGCCGGCCGGCAATGGCGCTGCTGGGTTGACCAGCCCGGCCTCGCGCAGCTCGCGCCAGAAATCGGCCGGGATGTTCTCGGCCAGCGCGCGGCTGTCCTCGGCGATCCGGCTCGGCCGGCTGGCCCCGGGGATGACCGCCGCAACGGCCGGGTTGGCGAGGGCGAATTGCAGGCCGGCGGCCTTCATGCTCACGCCATGGCGGTCGGCAATCGCCTTGATCGCCGCCACTTTGGCGAGGATGGCGGGGGTCGCCGGCGCGTATTCGAAATGCGGCCCGCCCACCAGCGCGCCCGAGCTGTAGGGCCCGCCGACGACGATGCCGAGCCCGCGCTCGGCCACCATCGGCATCACCCGCTGCAGCGCCCGGTCATGGTCGAGCAGCGTGTAGCGTCCGGCGAGCAGGAAGGCGTCGGGTCGGGGCCCGTCGAGGCCGAGCAGCAGCTCGATCGGCTCCACCCGGTTCACCCCGAGGCCCCAGGCGCCGATCACCCCCTCGTCGCGCAGGCGGTCGAGCGCGCGGAATGCGCCCTTGCGCGCGCTCTCGAACATGGCGAGCCATTCGTCGCCGTAGAAATCCTGCGCCACGTCGTGGACGAAGGCGATGTCGATGCGGTCGGTCTTCAGCCGCTTCAGGCTGTCCTCGATCGAGCGCAGCGTCGCGTCCCCGGAATAGTCGTTGACGATGCGGTTGGGCCGGCCGAACTTGAACACCTCGCCTTTCTCGCCCTGGTCGCGGGCCGATACATCCTCCATCTCGTCGAGGATGAGGCGGCCCACCTTGGTGCTGATGGCGTACTGGTCGCGCGGCTTGCCGGCGAGCGCCTCGCCCATGCGGATTTCGGCGAGGCCGGCGCCGTAGAAGGGCGCGTTGTCGAAATAGCGTATGCCGTCCGCCCACGCCGCCTCGACGGTGGCGAGCGCTTCCGCCTCGGGAATGTCGCGGAACATGTTGCCCAGCGGCGCCGCGCCGAAGCCGAGCCTGCCGGGGAGAAATTTCTTGAGTGCCATGGGGGCGATCCTTCAAGCGACGTGGACGTCGACGTCCACGGGGGCGAGCACCAGCGCGGTACGTTCCGCCAGCGCGCCGATGAGGGTGAGATAGGCCTGGAAATGCGGTGTCGCGCGGTGCGCGGCGAGTGCCGGCAGGTCCGCATAAAGCTCGTCGAGCACGAAGCGCGACGGCTCGGCGCTGTCCTGCCAGAGGTCGTAGCGCCGGTTGCCCGGCTCCGCCCGGCTGGCCGCCGCCATGCCCTGCAGCAGCGCCTGGAGTTCCTCCGTCTTGCCGCTGCGGGCGGAGAGCAGCGCCACGATCTTGATCGGGATCGTCATATCCTTGCCCCTCGAAATGAGCGGGCCGGCGGGGCGCGGACGCAGCGCCCCCCCGGTCATCCGCGATCTCACGCCGCAACCTGCGCGCGGTCGAGCGCGGCGACGAAGGTGGCGGCGATCGGGTGGTCCGAGCGCGGGTTCTGGCCGGTGATCAGCTCGCGGTCGACCACCACATGCGGCTCGAAATCGACCGGCGTGGTGACGACATCGCCGCCCGCCGCGCCGAGGGCCGCCGGCATGTCGAAATACATCTTGGCGTGCAGGATATAGTCCTCGACCACCTTTTCCTCGCTCGCCGAGAACACGGTCATCCGGTAGCCGGCATAGGGCCAGCCCTTCGCCCATTCGGCCGCCTTGGCGGCATCGCCGGCGATCAGCGCGGCGCGGAATTCACGGGCATGCGGCATGGCGGCGGCCACGGCAATGGGCCCGTGGCACAGCAGCGCCGTCGGCTTGGCGCGGTCGTGGAAGTGGCGAAGGATTTCGCCGAGATCGGCATCCTGCATCAGGTCGACGACCGGCGCCTGGCCGCCGGGCACGAAGACGCCGGCATAGCGGTCCAGCCCTTCCGCGATCACCTCGCTGAGCGTGCGCACCTCGTTCATCGCCGGGTGCGTGTCGTAGAAGCTGCGCGCACGCTGATGGGCCGCCGCGTCATCCTCGAAATGCGTCGCCGAATCCGAGGCCGCGTCGATAGGGGGCCGGGTGCCGTCCGGCGTGGCCAGCACGACCTCGTAGCCGGCAGCGATCACGGCCATGGCCGGCACGACCGTCTCGTTGAGATACTGCCCGGTGGCGCCCCAGCGCCCGCCCTGGATTTCGATGCGGGTGGCATTGGAGCCGATGAAGAGCACTGTTCCCTTGGCCATGGCGGCCTCCTGTCGGTTGAGTAGTGTCCGTCTGGACAGCTTCAACATGACGGGCGCCAAGATATTGCAGAAGTTTATTTCTATGATTTTAGATATACGTATGAGAGCATAACTCATGCGCTACGATCTCAATCTCCTTCCGATCTTCGTCGCCCTCATGGAGGAGCGCAGCGTCACCCGCGCGGCCGAGCGGCTGGGTATGACCCAGCCGGCCATGTCCAATGCGCTGTCGCGGCTGCGCGCTATGCTGCAGGACCCGCTCTTCGTGCGTGAGCGCTACGGCATCCAGCCGACGCCGATCGCGCTCGAACTGGCGCCGGTGATCGCCGAGGCGCTGGCCCGGCTCGACAACGCGGTGCTGGGGCAGCAGGATTTCGATCCCGCCAGCGCCGAGCGCCTCCTGACCATCTCGCCCAACGGCTATGTCGAGTTCGTGCTGGTGCCTGCCCTTGTTGCCCGGCTGCGCCAGCGGGCGCCTGGCATCCAGCTGCGTCTGCGGCCCTATGGCAGCGACCTCGTCGAAACCGGCGTGGTCTCCGGCATCACGGCCCTCGCGCTCGGCCGCTTCATCGATCCGCCGGACAATCTGGTGGTGCAGCATCTGGTGGATGACGGCCTCGCCTGCGTGGTGCGGGCGGACCACCCCGACATTGGCGACAGCCTGTCACGCGCGCAGTTCGAGGCGCTGCGCCATGTCAACGTGCTGCCGCCAGGGAGGCTGCGCGCCGGGCTGTTCCAGGCGCTGGAGCGCGCGGGGCTGGTGCGCCACGTCGCCGTGTCGGTCACGCATTTCCTGGCGGTGCCGGAAATGATCGCCGTCACCGATTACTGCGCCACGCTGCCCCGCATGATCTGCCAGCGCCTGGCCCGCGATGCCCGGCTGAAGATCGTCGAGGCACCGGTGGACCTCGGCACCTTCCCGGTGGAGATGGCGTGGCATGTGCGCTACCGGCACGACCCCGCCCATCGCTGGCTGCGGGCGCTGATCGCCGAACTGGCGAGCGAGATGGTGGCGGCCGCCCCCGCCTGATCCCCATGCCGGCGTTCAGGCCGCCAGCAGCACAGCCTCCGCAATGTCCAGCACCAGCGCGATGGGCGTGCCGACGGGGTGTGCGCCGACAATGTCGGCACCGGTCACCCGGGTCTCGATGAGGCCGACGCCGTCCACCTCCACCCGGGTGATGGTGTGCGAGCCCTGGTAGATATGCGCCGCCACCACGCCGCGCACGATGTTGGGTCCGGCCTCGCCCGGCAGGGCCGGCCGCACATGCTCGGGGCGCAGAAAGGCCCGCACCTCGCTGCCATGGACGAAGGTGCCGTCCGCCCGGGCCGGCGCCACCAGCCGGCCGACACCCGGCAGCACCAGCGCCGCCTCCGCACCGTCGCGCTCATAGCGTGCCACCGGCAGCGCGTTGATCTCGCCGATGAAGGAGGCGACGAAGCCGTTGGCAGGGGTGCGGTAAAGCTCGATCGGCGTCGCCACCTGCTGCACCTCGCCCCGGTTCATCACCACGATGCGGTCGGAAAGGCTCAGCGCCTCGCCCTGGTCATGGGTGACGAAGATGGTGGTGAGCCCGGTCTTGCGGTGCAGGTCGGACAGCTCGACCTGCATCTGCGCCCGCAAATTCTTGTCGAGCGCCGAGAGCGGCTCGTCGAGCAGCAGCACCTTGGGGCGGATGACGATGGCACGGGCCAGTGCCACGCGCTGCTGCTGGCCGCCGGAAAGCTGGCGCACCCGCCGCTCCTCGAAGCCCTGCAGCTTCATCATCTCGACGGCCCGGCGTACCTCGCTCGCGATCTCCGCCTTCGGCAGTTTGCGCATGCGCAGGCCGAAGGCGATGTTGTCGAACACGTTCATATGCGGAAACAGCGCATAGGACTGGAACACCATGCCGATGTCGCGCCGGTAGGGCTCCACATCGGTGATGTCGGCCCCGTCCACCACGATCTTGCCGGCGGTGGGGGTGAGGAAGCCGGCGATCATGCCGAGCAGGGTGGACTTGCCGCAGCCGGACGGGCCGAGCAGCGTCAGGAACTCGCCCTTGCCGATGGTCAGCGACACGTCGGCGACACCCACCGCGCTGCCGAATTCCTTGCGGACCCGGACAAGCTCGACGGCGGCGGGGGCGGCGGGACGGGGGGCACTCATGGGCGTCGGCTCCGGCATGTCGGCTGTCGTGTCAGTGGGTGTCGATCGCCAGCACGCGGCGCAGGCCGAAGGCGCGGTCGGCGATGAACATGATGAGCGTGGTGACGATGATCAGCATCGCCGATACCGCCGAGACGGTGGGGTCTGCATATTCGCGGATGTAGTTGTACATGGCGACCGGCAGGGTCTGGGTTCGGCTGCCCGTCACATAGAGCGAGGCGGTGAACTCGGTCAGCGACAGCACGGCGGCGATCAGCCAGCCCCCGGCCATGCCCGGCAGCACCAGCGGCAGCTCGATCCGCGTCAGCACATGGAAGGGCGAGGCGCCGAGATTGGCGGCGGCGCGGGCGAGGTTGGGGTCGATGGTGGCGAGGCTGACATAGACCGCGCGGGTGACGAAAGGCATCACCAGCACCATGTGCGCCAGCACGATCATCCCATAGCCCTGCTGCAGCCCGAACGCCCCGCCCAGCAGCAGGAAGCCGAAGCCGAGCGTGAAGTGCGGGATGATGAGCGGCGACCACAGCACCGCCTCCAGCACCCCGCGCCCGCGGAACGTGTAGCGGTAGATCAGCCAGGCGAAGGCCGAGCCGACGATCAGCGCCGCCGTCGAGGCAAGGCTGGTGACGATCAGCCCGTTGGTGAAGGCGCGCCGGAAGTCCGGATAGGTCAGCGCCTTCTCGTACCAGGCGAAAGAGATGCCCTCCGGCGGGAAGGCGAGGATCTCGGTGGGGTTCACCGAGGTCATCAGCACCACCAGCGTCGGCAGCGTCATATAGGCGAGGATGGCGGTGACGAGGCTCCAGAAGCCGAAAGAGCGCAGCTTGGCAAAGGTCATCACGGGCCCCCTCAACGGACCGCCAGCCGCTTTTCCAGGCGGCCGGTCAGGGATTTCATCAGCACGAGGCTACCGAGCGCGGCGATCAGCGCGATCAGGCTCAGCGTCGCGGCGAAGGGCAGGTTCAGCACCGAGAAGCCCTGGAGATAGACGAGGTTGGAGATCATCAGCACCTTGCCGCCGCCGATCAGCTGCGGGGTGGAAAACGCGCTCATGGTCCAGGCGAACACCACGACGATGCCCGACAGGATGCCCGGCAGGGTGAGCGGCAGGGTGATGCGCCAGAACACCGCGCCGGGGCTGGCGCCGAGATTGGCGGCGGCCTTCTCGCAGTCGCGGTCGACATGGCTGATCGCGGTGGCGAGCAGGATGATCATGACCGGCATGGAGAACTGCACCAGCGCCACCACCACGCCTAGCCGCGTGTACATGATCTGCAGCGGCATCTCGATCAGCGAGAGCTTGCGCAGCATGGAGTTGATGAAGCCGTCGGAGCCCAGCATCAGCATCCACGAGAAGGTGCGCACGATCTCGCCGGTGAACAGCGGGGTGATCGACAGCGACACCAGCAGCGAGCGCACCCAGTCGCGCTTCGCCCGCACCAGCGCGAAGGCGACGGGGTAGCTCAGCAGCAGCGAGAAGAGGGCGGTCAGCAGGCTGATATAGAAGGTGTCGGCCAGCACCCACCAATAGATCGGCCGGTTGATGCGGGTGAAATTCTCCAGGGTGAAGCCGCCGACATTGAGCGAGCCGGGCACGAATTCGCGCACGCTGTACTGCAGCACCTCGAACAGCGCCGCCGCCAGGATCACCGCCGTGAGCACGGCAGGGGCGAGGAAGGTGATGAAGAACGGGCGGCGCTGGATCATGTGGCTCGAATGATTGGGGCGGTTGGCTTGGTGGTGCGTGCTTCGGCATGTGCCGAAGGGTTTCTCCTGGGTCCCGGATCGGCGCTGCGCTGCGCGCAGCTTGTCCGGGAAACCGTGTCCCGGACAAGCTGAGGCGAAGCCGAAGCGCTGATCCGGGACCCAGTGAAAGAGCTCTCGGCAAAGTCTCTGCTCTTCGGCACAGTCTCTTTTTGCTGCGGACGGGATGACGCTGTGGTGGGCATCGCCCCCGAAGGCCGTCATGCCGGGCCTCGCCTGGCCATGACGGTGTTAAGCGGGTCCCGCTTCGGCGTGTGCCGATGAGTTTCTCCCGGGTCCCGGATCGGCGCTGCGCGGTGCGCAGCTTGTCCGGGAAACCGTGGTGCGGCTTGGCGGAAACCGTGTCCCGGACCAGCGGCGGCGAAGCCGCCGTGCCGATCCGGGACCCAGCGCAAGACTCTTCGGCACAGTCTGCTTTGCTGCGGCCGGGAAGTCGCGCCGTCGATCAATGCATCATGTTCTCGGTGAACCACGCCTTCCACTGCGGCAGCAGGGTGGCGTAGGTCTTGTCGTCGATCACGATGGCTTCCTTCATGATCTGCTCTTCGCTGGTGAAGATGCCGGGCAGCTTGGCGACTTCGGGGTCAAGCTTGGCGTCCGCCGTCATCGGCGAGCATTTGTGGAAGTTGCACAGCTGCGCCAGCATCGCCGGTTCCAGCGCGATGTTGAGGAACTGCAGGGCGAGCTCCTTCTTCTTGGAGCCGGCATTGATGCCCCACACATCGGTGCCGGCGACCGCGCCCTCCTTGGGCACCTCGATCTTCACCGGCATGCCGAGCTTTTCGAGGTGGTAGCCGTTGATGTTGAGCAGCACCTGCACCGGGGTCTCGCCGGTACGCATCAGGTTCTGGCTGGTGGCGTCCGACTGGTAGAAGGCCTTGATGCTCTTCTTCAGTTCAAGCAGCTTGGGCTGAACCTGCTCCCACTGGTCCGGCGTCACGCCGGCGAGCTTGGTGGCGGCGATGATGACGTGGCTGGGGTCGAAATCCGGCAGGCCGAGCTTGCCGGCCACTTCCGCGCCCCACAGGTCTTCCCAGCTGGAAATCTTGAAGTCCTTCGGCATCAGGTCGGTGCGGAAGGCGGGGGTGTAGACATAGACATAGTCCGCCACCGTGTAGTCCGAGCGCTTGGCCAGCTTGTAGAGCTTTTCGGAGTTGGGCAGCTTGGTCCAGTCGAGCTTTTCCATCAGCCCGTCGGAATAATAGAGATAGCCGACATGGGCGGTGGTGTTGATCAGGTCGGATTCCGGGTTGTCGCGCGCGACCTTTGCCTTGGCGAGGCGGTCCAGCGTGCCGCCGGTGATATATTCGACCTCGACACCGGTGCGCTTGGTGAATTCCTTGCCGACGATCTCGACGCCGGCCTTCCAGTTGCCGCCCCAGGTGCTGACCACCAGCTTCTCCTGGGCATGGGCGGCGGTCGTGGCACCGGCGGCCAGCATGGCCAGGGCCCCGAGGGCAACGCGAAGCTTCTTCATATTCCACCTCTGTGATTGGGGCGGCGAACCGCCCGGAGTTTCCGGCTGCGCGCCTTCATGCGGACGCGCTTGGCGCAGGTTCGTCTTGGTGCGGCACGGCCCGAGTCAGTAGCCGCGGACGGGATCGACCTCGTGCAGCGGCGGCAATCCCTGCCGCACGCGGCGAATGCTCTCGGCGACGTCGCGCGCCGCCAGCTTCGGCACGGTGATGCTGGCGAGGTGCGGCGTGATCAGCACGTTGTCGAGGCTCCACAGGGGATGGCCCTTCGGCAGCGGCTCGGTCTCGAAGACGTCGAGCGTCGCCTCGCCGACATGGCCGGAGCGCAAGGCGGCGATCAGCGCCACCTCGTCGACCACGGCCCCGCGCGAGGCGTTGACGAACTTCACGCCCTTCGGCATCCGGGCGAATGCCTCGGCGTCGAGAAGGCCGCGCGAGTCCGGGGTCAGCGGCAGCAGGCTGACGATGATCTCGTTCTCCGCCAGCACCTCATCCAGCCCGTCCCGGCCGGTGTGGGAGGCGACGCCGGGAATGTCCTTGGCGGTGCGCGACCAGCCGCTGACCGTGAAGCCCAGGGAGGCAAGCGTGCGGGCGGCCGGGCCGCCGAGTTCGCCAAGGCCCAGCACCGCGACCTTGATCTCGGACAGCGCGCGCGGGTGAACGTAGTCCCATTCGCCGCGCTTCTTGGCGCGCTCGAAGACCGGGATGTCGCGGGCGTAGCGGGTGACGGCGAAGACGACATAGCTGGTCATCATCGCCACCATGCCGGGGTCGGACAGGCGGGAGAACTTCACCGGCACCAGGTCGTCGCGCCGCACCAGCGCATCGACGCCGGCCCCGAGATTGGTGACCAGCTGCAGATTGGGAAAACGCGCGAAAAAGCCCTTTGGCGGGATCCAGGCCAGGGCGTAGCGGATGTCCGCCGCATCGCCGATATCGGGGTCGACGCGGAAATCGAGGTCCGGCAGTTCGGCTTCGAGCGCCTCGCGCCAGTCGCGCGCATTGTCGACCGGGCTGTAGAACACCAGTGCATCGCGGCTCATGAGGGCGCCTGACGCAACGTCGGCATGCCACGGCCACGCGCGGCCGGCACATGCCACCGGACATGTCCACGCTTCATCAATCCCGTCTCCGAAGGCTTTGTTATTTTTCCTGTGAGGAAATGGTGCGCCGCGAAGATTGGATCGAAAAATACTTTTACCCGTTACATAACATAGAAGAAATCTATGCAGACTTTTCGCGGGCCCCCGTGGGCGCGAGGAAGGCGATGAGCGCTTCGCCGGTGGGATCGCAGCTGACGCGCAGCGTCGGCTCGTCGCCGGCGACCATGGTCTCGCCGGGGTGGACCAGCACCGCGCCGGCGGCATCGCCCACCTGCCAGACGCCGGTCACCGCGTGGAGGATCACCATGCCGCCTTCCGGCGCCGCGAGCAGCGGCCCGTTGGCGGCGGCGGCTGGCATAACCTGCGCATTCCAGCGGCCACGCCGCGTCATCACGTTGATGACCCAGGCCGGCCCGTCCGGCAGCACCGAGCGCGGCTGCTGCACGCTGTCGAAATAGAGCGGCTCCAGCCGCGCCAGCGCGCGCGTGCCATTGGCGAAGGCAAGGCCGAGGCCGTTGCGGCTCAACCGGGTGATGTGGCGGTCTATGCCGGGGAAGGAGGAGAACGGCCCCTCCTCGACGATCGGCGCCAGGCTAATGCGCACGTCGAAATCATCGTGCGAGCTGCCTTCCGGCAGCAGCAGCACGTCCTCGGTGATGCCGCCGCCGTTCTTCCACGGCACCCGGCTGTAATCGGCAGGCCTGATTATCCGCAGCGCGCCCATCGCCCCTCGCTCCTGCACTCGATGCATGCCCTCATGCTCTAGAGAGGTGTCGGCCACTCAGGCAATGCGCTGGCGCAAGGATGGAAAACAGATTGCCGATGCCTTGAATAGGCGCGCCCTATCGCGCCTAGCGCACCGTCGACCGTGGCGAGAGCGTGCCGGGCTCGAAAATGCCGCCGGGCGAGAAGGCCGCCTTCAGGTGACGGGCGAACACTTCCACCGCCGGGCGCGAGTTCTGGCGCCGCAGCCGCAGGCTCACCAGCCGCACCGGCGGCAGGCTGTCGGTCAGCGGCACCGAGGCGACGCGCCCGCCATCATGGGTGATCTGGGTGCGCGGCAGCACATTCTGGATGGTGTAGCCGCGCCCATGGCCGACGAGCCCGCGCGTCAGCTCATAGGCGCGCGAGCGGAAGGCGATGTTCGGCTCCACCCCGACCGAGCGGAACAGGCCCATGAAGTAGTCGCGCGAATGCGGCAGGTCGAGCAGGATGAACGGCTCGTCGCGCAGATCCGCCAGGCTGATGCGTTCGCGCTGCGCCAGCGGATGGTCCGGGTGCAGCACGGCGTAGGGCGGCAGCTCGGCGAGCGATTCCGCCATCACCTCCTCCGGCCGGGCGAACGCGTAGGACAGCGCCATTTCGGTGCGGCCGGAGACGACGGCGTCGAGAATCTGCTGCTGGTCGCCCTCGTCCAGGCCGACCGTGATGCCCGGATGCGACTCCGCGAAGGCGGAGAGCAGCCCCGGCATGAAATGGGTGGCGATGGTCCAGAAGCACCCGACCGCGATCTCGCCGCGCACCTCGTCCGCCATGGCGCGGGCGTTCTGGCCGAAATCGCGGGCATGGTTCAGCAGCAGCCGCGCCTCGTTGACGATGCGGGTGCCGGCGATGGTGGTCGTCACGCCTTTTGCATGGTGCCGCACGAACACCTGCACGCCGCACTCCGCCTCGAACTGGGCGACGGCCGCCGAGATGGAGGGTTGCGACACGTGCAGATGCCGGGCGGCCTCGGTCAGATTGCCGAAATCGGCGGTGGCCACGACGTAGCGCAGGGCGCGCAGAGAGATGTTCATCAGGATTTTCTATGCCGAAGAATGAATCAAAATATTTTACCGATCTATCGACCCCACGCAATATTTCCTGACAGGAAAAGGATGCTTCTATGATCCGCACGGGCCAGGAATATCGGCAGGGGCTGCAGGACGGCCGCGAAATCTGGATGGACGGCGAGCGGGTGAAGGATGTCACCACGCACCCCTCCTTCAAGCCGATCGTCGATGTACGCGCGCGCATCTACGACATGGCGCATGAGGCGGCCTATCAGGACCGCCTGACCTATGTGGAAGAGAACAAGCGCAACACCATCTTCTACAAGCCGCCGCGCGAGACCAAGGACTGGAACGACAAGGTCGAGGCCGTCGATCTCGTGATGAAGGACATTGGCGGCGTCGTCACCCGCGTCGGCGACGAGACCATCGGCGAAGTCTGGTCGCTCATCGACGGGCGCGACGTGCTGGCCGAGTTCGACCCGCGCTTCGCCGACAATGTCGACAAGCATGTGCAGAACATCTTCGACAACGACATTTTCCACATCTCGGCCAACACCGATCCCAAGGGCGACCGCTCGCTGCCGCCGCAGGATCAGGACCCCGACATGATGGTGCATGTCGTGAAGGAGACCGATGCCGGCATCGTCATCCGCGGCGCCAAATACGAGACCGCCGCCGCCTATGCCGACCAGGCCTTCCTCAAGCCCACCGTCGGCGCCTGGACCAACGAGACACTGTCGGACTACGCGGTGGGCGGCGTCATCTCGATGAGCGCGCCGGGCGTCAAGCAGATCTGCCGCTCCTCCTTCGCCGGCCGCACCGACCCGAAGGACTACCCGCTGGCCAACCGGTTCGACGAGGTCGAATCCCTCGTCATCTTCGATAACGTGCTGATCCCGTGGGAGAACGTGTTCTTCTACCGCCACACCAAGGCGGCCCAGTACATCCGCGCCACCCTGCACCGCTATTCGGCGTTCCCCTATGTCCACCGCCTGCTCTACGTCGCCGACATGATGATCGGCGCGGCGATGTGGAACGCCAAGCAGACCGGGCTCGACAAGCTGCAATCGGTGCGTGAAAAGCTGGCCGACCTCGTGGTCTATCGCGAGGGCATCAACGCCCATCTCACCGCCTCCATCGCGCTGGCGGAGAAGAGCCCGGGCGGGCTGCTGATGCCCAACCAGTCGCTTCTCTATGCCGGCCGCGTCCATGGCTGCTCCAACCTGCCGGCGATGATGCACATCGCCCGCGAATTGTGTGGCGGGCAGATCTGCGTCACGCCGAATGCGGCGGCTTTCCACAATGCCGGCTCGGGCGACTGGCTGAAGAAGTTCTACACGCTGAACAAGCAGTGGGAATCGGAGGATCGCCGCAAGCTGCTGGCCTTCGCCCGCGACCTGCTCAACTCCGACTATGCCGGCCACCGGCTCACCTTCGTGCAGTTCGCGCAGGCGCCGCACTTCAATCATCTGAACGCGGTCTACAACGCCTTCGACTTCTCCGGCCCGCTCGATTTCGTGCGCAAATCGGCCGGCCTGTCGGACAAGGTGATGGGCGACAAGGCACTGGGCGACAAGGTTCCGGGCAAGAACTGAGGGCATTGCGATGCACGCCATCGACCCCGCCGCTTTTCGTCACGCCATGGGCCGCACCGCAGCCGGCGTGACCGTGGTGACGAGCGACGGGGCGCATGGCCGTGTCGGCGTCACGGTCTCCAGCCTGTCCTCGCTCTCGCTGGAGCCGCCCTCGCTGCTGTTCTGCCTGCACCGCGACAGCCGCTGCCTGCCGGTACTGCTGGCCAATGGCGTCTTCGCCGCGAACATTCTGGCGCAGGGCCAGCAGCGGGTGGCCGACAGCTTCGCCGGCCTGGTGCCGGAACTGCGCGACGACCGCTTCGGCGCCGGCGAGTGGGACGGGCTGGCCACCGGCGCGCCGGTGCTGCAGGGCGCGCTGTGCCGCTTCGACTGCCGGCTGGCTAATGTGTTCGACTATGGCACCCACCGCATCATCGCCGGCGACGTGGTGGCGATGGAAACCCATGCCGAGCATCCGCTGGTCTATTCCAACCGCAGCTATCGCCGGCTTGAAGTGGCGTGAGCGCCTCACCTGTCCTGTCCTTCTCGAGCAAAGAGACGCCTTCATGCCGACGCATAAGCGCATCCGCCCCTTCAACACGAAGGAGACCTATCCCGAGCAGAAGCTGAACAACGACCTTTCGCAGGGCGTGGTGGCGCGCGGGACCATGGTGTTCCTGCGCGGGCAGGTGTCGCAGGACCTCGACAGCCGCGAGAGCCTGCATGTCGGCGACGCCGGCGCGCAGACCGCCAAGGCGATGGCCAACATCAAGATGCTGCTGGAAGAGGCGGGCAGCGAGATGAGCCATATTTGCCGCATCGTCGTCTATCTCACCGATATCCGTTACCGCGAGGCGGTGTATCTGGAGATGGGCAAGTGGCTGGCGGGCGTGTTCCCCTGTTCCACCGGCCTCGTGGTTCCCGCTCTGGCACGGCCGGAATGGGTGGTGGAGATCGAAGTCACCGCCGTCATCCCCGACGCCGCGTGAGGGCGCGCGCATGACCTTTTCGATTTCGGCGCGCTGCGCCCGCACCGGCCGGTTCGGCATCGCCGTTTCCTCCTCCTCGCCCTGCGTGGCGGCGCGTTGCGCCCATGCCCGTGCCGGGGTCGGTGCGGTGGCGACGCAGAACATCACCGACCCCACCCTCGGCCCGCGCGGGCTGGACCTGATGGCGTCGGGCCTCTCGGCGCCGGAAGCGCTGGCGCGGCTGCGGGCGGAGGGTGCGCATATCGACTATCGGCAGATCGCGCTGGTCGACGCCGCAGGCCGCACGGCCGGCTTCTCCGGCGCGCGGACGCTGGGCACCCACATCATCGCGGAAGGCCCCGGCGTGGTGGCGGCGGGCAACCTCCTGTCCTCGACCCGCGTGCCGCAGGCGATGGTGGATGCCTTCGCAGCCGCCCTTGACGACCCGCTCGGCGACCGCCTGCTGGCCGCGATGAAGGCGGCGCTCGATGCTGGCGGCGAAGAAGGGCCGGTCCATTCGGTCGGCATGCTGATCGTCGACGAGGTGGCGTGGCCGGTGGCCGATCTACGCATCGACTGGCACGAGACCGACCCGATCGGCGCCCTGGCCGAGCTGTGGGAGCTCTGGAAGCCGCAGATGGACGCCTATGTGACCCGCGCGCTCGACCCCTCCACCGCGCCTTCCTACGGCGTGCCGGGGGATGAGTGAGGGGGGCGCTTCCGTGTGCCGTTCCGTCATCCCGGCCAAGCGCCGCAGGCGCGCCGAGCCGGGATCGCTCGCCCTTTTCCATCGATCCCGGCTCGGGCCGCTGGCCCGTCCGGGATGACGCTGTTTTAGCCCCCTCCCACCAGCCTAGCGAGGCGCCATGTCCGTGACCCGACCGAGCCTCAAGCTCACCCATGAGGGGGCGCTGAAGATGCTGGCTGCCGCCGTCGCCAAGGCCACCGAGATGGGTGTGCCGCAGAACATCAACATCGTCGACGAAGGCGGCAACCCGCTCGCCTTCGTGCGCATGGACGGCGCCAAGCTGTTGTCGCGCGAGACCTCGCTGTCGAAGGCGATCACCGCCGCCTCGCACCGCCAGCCGAGTTCGAGGCTGAACCCCGCCGACGAGGTCAAGCTCTCGCTCGCCGCCGGCCAGCGCCTCACCAATCTGGAGGGCGGCCTGCCGATCATCTTCGACGGCGTCTGCGTCGGCGCCATCGGGGTGGGCTCGGGCAAGGGGGCGGAAGATGTCGCGGTGGCCCGCGCCGGCCTTGCCGCCATCGGGGCGCAGGACCAGATCCCATGAAGCTGCTGCACGCTCCCACATCTCCCTTCGTGCGCAAGGTCATGGTCGTCGCGCTGGAGACCGGCCTCACGGAGCGGATCGAGATCGTCTTCAACGCCGCGAGCCCGCTGCAGCGCGACCCGGCGCTCACCGCGCTCAACCCGCTCGGCAAGATCCCGGCGCTGGTGCTGGACGACGGCACCGCGCTGTATGACAGCGCGGTCATCTGCGAATATCTCGCCAACCTCGCCGGCGATACCACGCTGTTCCCGGCGCCCGGCCCGGCACGCTGGCAGGCGCTGACCCTGCAGGCGCTCGGCGACGGGCTGCTCGATGCCGCCGTCGGCAACCGCTATGAGAGCGTGATGCGCCCCGCCGAGTTGCGCTGGCCGGACTGGTCGCAGGCGCAGATGGCCAAGATCGCGGGCGGGCTCGACGCGATCGAGCAGGCTGCACACACTGGCGTCATCGGCCCCACACTCCACCACATCGGCCTCATCACCCTCGGCTGCGCGCTCGGCTATCTCGACTTTCGCTACGCCGAAATGGGCTGGCGCGAGGGCCGTCCGGCGACGGCGGAATGGTTCGCCGCCTTTGAGGAACGCCCCGCCATGGCCGCCACCCGCCCGCATGAGCGCGCGGCCTGACAGATCCCGAAAATGCGTGGAAGATCATGAGCCTGTCGCCTGTTCGCCTGTTCGTCCTCAACGGCGCCAACACTAATCTCTACGGCCTCGACCCCACCGGCCCCTATGGCAGCCTGACCCTCGACGACATTGCGGCGGACTGCCGGACGCGGGCGCAAGCCCTTGATGCGACGGTGGATTTCCGCCAGACGAACCATGAGGGCGTGCTGGTCGACTGGATCCAGGAGGCGCGGACGCAGGCGGACGGCATCGTCATCAACGCCGGCAGCCTGTCCTATAGCTCGATCGCTCTCCTCGACGCCCTGTCGGCCGTGGCGAAGCCCGCCTTTCAGGTGCATGTCAGCAATGTCTTCAAGCGCGAGGCGTTCCGCCACCACGCGCCATTGGCGGCTGCGGTGACAGGCTGCATCATCGGCCTCGGGCCGGAGGGGTACGCGGTCGCCGTCGCGGCGCTGATCGCGCATGTGCGGCGCGGGTGCTGATCTTCAATATACTGTAATATCAATATAATTTAACATATTGTGCCGCACTCTAATATGACTCTATGATCAGCCCTCTGGACGGTGGGGTGATCATGCTCAGGCTCGGCTACAAGGCGTCGGCGGAACAGTTCGATGCGCGCAAACTGCTGGACTATGCCGTGCTGGCAGAGGAGTGCGGCTTCGATTCCGTCTTCGTCAGCGACCATTTCCAGCCCTGGCGCCACACCGGCGGCCACGCGCCGTCCGCCATCGCCTGGCTCGGCGCGCTGGGCGCCTCCACCTCGCGCATCGTGATGGGAACGAGCGTCCTCACCCCCACTTTCCGGCATCACCCGTCCATGGTCGCCCAGGCCTTCGGCACGCTCGGCCAGCTCTATCCCGGCCGCGTCGTTCTCGGCGTCGGCTCCGGTGAATCCCTCAACGAAGTTCCGGCCACCGGCGCTCCCTGGCCGGAAATGAAGGAACGCTTCGCCCGGCTGCGCGAGGCGGTGCGGTTGATCCGCCAGCTCTGGACCGAGGAGCGGGTGAGTTTCGAGGGCGCGTTCTACCGGACCGAGCGCGCCACCATCTATGACCGGCCGGAACAGCCGGTGCCGATCTACATCGCCGGCGCGGGGCCGATGGTGGCGAAGTTCGCCGGGCGGGTCGGTGACGGCTTCATCTGCACCAGCGGCAAGGCCCGGGACCTCTACCGCGACACGCTGCTGCCCAACGTCGTCGCCGGGCTCGAAGAGGCGGGCCGCGACATTGCCGGCGATTACGACCGGATGATCGAGATGAAGGTGTCTTTCGACACCGACAAGGCACGGGCGCTGGCCGACACGCGAAACTGGGCGGCCCTGGCGCTCTCGCCGGAGGAAAAGCACTCGGTCGAGGACCCGATCGAGATGGAGCGCCTGGCCGATGCGCTGCCGGTGGAACGGGCAGCCAGCCGCTGGATCGTCTCCGACGACGCCGACGAGCATGTGGAGCGCATCCGCCCCTATGTCGAACTTGGCTTCCGGCATCTGGTGTTTCACGCTCCCGGGGAGGACCAGGAGCGCTTCCTGAAGCTCTATTCCCGCACCGTGCTGCCGAAGCTGCGCGCGGCGTTCGGCTGACCCATGGTGGAGTTCCCCGCCCGCATCGAACTCATCGCCTTGCCCGGCTTCCCGCTGGTGGTGCCGGGCGACGACCTCGCGGGTCTCGTTGCCGAGGGGGTGGCGCGGGCCGGCCAACGGCTCCAGGATGGCGACGTCGTCGTGCTGGCGCAGAAAATCGTCTCCAAGGCCGAAGGGCGGCGGGTGGACCTCGCGGGGGTGGAACCTTCGCCCGAGGCGCGGGCGCTGGCCGCGCAGGTGCTGAAGGACCCGAGGCTGGTTGAGCTGGTGCTGCGCGAAAGCCGGCGCGTGGTGCGCGCCCGCCCGCATGTGCTGATCGTCGAGCATCGTCTGGGGCTCATCATGGCCAATGCCGGCATCGACCAGTCCAATGTGGCGGCCGGCGGCGGGGAGGTGGCACTGCTGCTGCCGCAGGACCCCGACGCAAGCGCGCAGGCCCTGCGCGCGCGACTTGGCGAGATAAGCGGGGCGGAGATCGGCGTGGTGATCAATGACAGTTTCGGCCGTCCGTGGCGGCGAGGCACCACGGGGATCGCGATCGGCTCGGCGGGCCTGCCGGCGCTGGTCGACCGGCGGGGCGAGCCGGATCTGTTCGGCCGGGCGTTGCAGGTCACCATGATCGGCTTTGCCGACGAAATCGCCGCCGCCGCCTCGCTGCTGATGGGGCAGGCGGATGAGGGCCGGCCGGCTGTTCTCATGCGCGGCCTGTGCTGGAGCGCGCCGGCGAGCCCGGCGAGCGAGCTCATCCGGCCCGAGGCCGAGGATCTGTTCCGATGAGCGGCGGGCGGGTGATCGCACTTTCCGGCGGCATTGGCGGCGCCAAGCTGGCGCTCGGTCTCCACCGCGTGTCGGCGCCGGGCGCGCTCACCATCATCGCCAACACCGGCGATGATTTCCGCCATCTCGGGCTGCATGTTTCCCCCGACATCGACACGCTGCTCTACACGCTGGCCGGCCTCGACGATCCGGTGAAGGGCTGGGGACGGCGCGATGAGACATGGACATTCATGCGCGCTCTCGCCGAACTGGGCGGCGAAACCTGGTTCCAGCTTGGCGATGGCGATCTTGCCATCCATGTCGAGCGCACGCGGCGGCTCGGCGCGGGCGAAAGCCTCTCGCAGGTGACGGACGGGCTGCGACGCCGGCTCGGCATCTCCTCCCTCATCGTCCCGATGAGCGACGAGCCGGTCGCGACCCGGGTGGCGACCGATGAGGGGTGGCTGGATTTCCAGCACTATTTCGTGCGGCGGCGCTGCGAGCCTCGGGTGAGCGGCCTGGAATTCGTCGGGGCTGACGACGCGCGCATGGCGCCGGAAGCGGTGGCGGCCTTCGCCGATCCCACGCTCCGCGCGGTGATCCTGTGCCCGTCAAATCCCTATCTCAGCGTCGATCCCGTTCTTGCCGTGCCCGGCATGCGGAAGGCGCTTGCCGAATGCGCCGCTCCTGTCATCGCCATCTCGCCGATCATCGCCGGGCAGGCGGTGAAAGGACCGACCGCCAAGATGATGGCCGAACTCGGGCTGGAGCCGAGCGCGGCGACGGTTGCGCGCCATTATGAAGGGCTGATCGATGCCTTCGTGATCGACGAGGCCGACGCCGGTCTTGCCATTGCCGGGCTCGACATTGTCGCGACGCCGACCCTGATGCGGGGCCTCGACGACAAGGAGCGCCTCGCCCGCTTTGTACTCGCCGTTGCCGAGGCTCTGGCGGAGCCGCGCGGGTGAGTGCGGGGCAGGGCGGCATCTGGGCCGTCGTGCCGGTAAAGCCATTTGCCCTCGCCAAGCAGCGGCTCGCCCCCGAGTTCGCGCCAACGTTCCGGCGCCGGTTGGCACGTGCCATGCTGTGCGACGTGCTGGCAGCAGTGGGCGGAGCCCGGACATTGGCGGGCTTTGCCGTCATCACCGCCGACCCCGAGGCCGGCCAGCTTGCCCAGCACTATGGCGGGCGGCTTCTGGTGGAACAGCACCCCGCCGGCCTTAACCCTGCGGTCATGGCGGCGGCGGCCGTGCTTGCAGCGCAGGGATGCGCCGGCATGCTTGTCGTGCCCGGCGACATACCGACGGTGACGTCCGCCGAGATCGACGCGCTGGTCGCCTTACATGCCGCCTCGCCTGCGGTCAGCCTCGTGCCGGCGCATGACGGGCTGGGCACCAATGCGCTGCTGGTTTCGCCGCCGCAGGCGATGAATGTCTGCTTCGGACCCCTGAGCCTTTCGCGGCACCGGGCCGGCGCGCGGGCCCTCGGCATCGTGCCGCAGGTCCACGACCCCGCACGGTTTCCCGGCTTCGCCCGCGACATCGACACACCGGGGGATCTGCGCGGTTTTCACAGCCCGTCGGCCTCCTCGCAGACGGGCCGGCTGCTCGCCGCGGCGGGCTGCTCATAATCGGTGCAAGGGTGGCGCGCGAGGTGACGATTTGTGCAGGCCCGGCGGCCTCAAGGGCGGCTTCGTCCTAAGTTATTCTGAGTTTCTATAAACCAGCACACTTTGGCACAGAACTTGGATTGATCATCGGCATAGCCTTTTGGAGTGCCGGATGTCGTCCATCTCGTTCGTGTCAGTTTCCAAGCGCTATGGCGAGGTCGACGCGGTCAAGGCGTTCGACCTTTCCTGTGCGCCCGGAGAAATGCTCGCGCTGCTCGGCCCGTCCGGCTGCGGCAAGAGCACGACGCTGAAGATGGCGGCGGGGATCGAGAGCGTGTCGTCGGGCGAGATCTATTTCGGCGAGCGCCCGGTCTCCCGCCTGACTCCGGGAGCGCGCAACATCGCCATGGTGTTCGAGGACTACGCGCTCTATCCGCGCATGACCGTGTGGGAGAACGTCGCCTTCCCGCTGAAGGTGCGCGGCATTACCGGCCAGCCGGCGGCGCAGCGCATCGGCGAGGTGCTGCAGCTGCTCGGTCTGCGGCAGATGGCCGAGCAGGATGTGAGCGGCCTTTCCGGCGGCGCCCAGCAGCGCGTGGCGATCGGCCGGGCGCTGGTGCGCGATCCCGAAGTGATCCTTTTCGACGAGCCGCTCTCGCATCTCGACGCCGACCAGAAGGTGCAGCTGCGCGCCGAGATCAAGCGGCTGCAGAAGCTGCGCCAGGTGACCTCCATCCTCGTCACCCACGACCAGACCGAGGCCATCGCCATGGCCGACCGGGTGGCGGTGATGAATCACGGCGTGCTTCAGCAGGTCGGCGCGCCGCAGGACCTGTATGAGCGCCCGGCCAATCTCTTCGTCGCCAACTTCATCGGCGAGCCGCCGATGAACCTGATGAAGGCCGCCTTTGCCGAGGGCGGGCGCGTGGCGGGGGACGGGTGGGGCGCGACGCTGGCTCCCTCGCGCCTCGGCGCGCTTCGGGCGAGCGACAGCGCCATCGTCGCCGGCCTGCGCCCCGAGCATATCGCGGTGCGCCCTGCGGGAACGGCCGGCGATGCACCCGGCACCGTCATCTATCGCGAGCCGCGCGGCGACGCGGATGTCCTCACCGTCGTGCTCGTTTCCCCCACCGGCGAGGGAGCCCGGCTGGTCGCGGAAATCGCCGGCCCCTCGTCCTGGCGGGCAGGCGACAAGGTGTCAGTCGGCATCGACGAGGCGCGGCTTCTCATCTTCGACGCGACGAGCGGCCGCAACCGGGAGGCCCTGCCATGAGCGCCTCAACCCTTCACGACCTTGCCGCGCACGGCATTTCCAAGAGCTTCGCCCAGCAGGTTCTGCAGGATATCGGCATCGAGGTCGCTCCGGGCGAGCTCGTCGCCATTACCGGCCCTTCCGGTGCCGGCAAGACGACGTTGTGCCGTATCCTCGCCGGGCTGGAGCGGCCCGACGCCGGCACCGTGACGCTGGCCGGGCGCGATCTCGACGGCGTGGCGCCGCAGCAGCGGCGCGTGGCGCTGATGTTCGAATCCTATGCGCTCTATCCGCACCTTACCGTGCGCGGCAATGCCCTCTCGCCGCTGCAGGCGCCCGGCGGCCGGCTCGATCCCGCAAAGGCCGAGGCGCGCGTCGATGAGGTGCTGGAGCTTCTGGAAATACGCCATCTCGACGAGCGGCTGCCGGGCGCGCTCTCGGGCGGGCAGAAGCAGCGCGTCGCGCTGGCCCGCACGCTGGTGCAGACGCCGGACCTCTACATTCTGGACGAGCCTATCTCCCATCTCGACGCCAAGCTGCGTCACAAGCTGCGCGGCGAAATCCGCCGCCGGCTCGCCGGCCAGCACGCGCCGACCATCTGGTCGACACCGGACGGGATGGAGGCGCTCTCGGTCGGCGACCGCGTGGTGGTGATCGATGGGGGGCGAATCGAGCAGGTGGGGACGCCCGAGGAAATCTGGCTGCGCCCGGCAAGTGCCCGCGTCGCCAAGCTCCTCGGCGACCCGCCGATGAACCTGATCGAGGGCACGCTCATGCGCGAGGGCTCTACGCTGTTCTTTACCCGCCGCGAGCTGCGCGTCGCCCTGGCGCCGGCTGTCGCCCGCGCAGCCGAACAGGCAACCGGCGCCAGCGCCATCCTCGGCGTGCGGCCGGACGGCATCACCTTTGCGAGGCCGGACGCCCCCGGTGCGGTGGTCGCCGAGATCTATTCCAACGAGCCCTTCGGCAAGCACGCCATCGTCACCCTCGATCTCGGCGCCCTGCTCGCCAAGGCGAAGACCAGCATGGCGGTTGCCCATTCGCTCGGGGGCGATGCCGGGGATGGCATAGGCCGGCCGGTGGGACTGATTCTCCCGAGTGAGGGGCTCACGCTTTTCGACGGGACGACGGGCCGCGCGCTGCCCGGCAATTGAAGAAGCCGCTGAAGATCAACAGAGGGAAAGAGCGATGAAGAAGATGAACTGGTGTTTCGCCGCCGCCTTGGCGGCCTCGACGATGCTGATGGCACCGATCGTGCCGGCGCAGGCCGACGACACGTCCTTCTACGCCCAGGCGGCCAAGCCCTATAAGGGCAGCACCATCCGCGTGCTCGACGAGATCACGCCGCTGCAGGAGACGCTGTCCAAGATTGTGCCGGACTTCGAGAAGGAGACCGGCATCAAGGTGGAGTGGGAACTGCTCAACCACTTCGAGGTGATCAACAAGGGCCAGGCCGACATGCTGTCAGGCCGCGGCTATTACGACGCGGTGATGCTGCACGGCTTCCAGCTCGGCCCGATGATCTCGGCCGGTGTCATCCGCGAACTCAACGACTTCGTCGCCGACCCGAAGCTCGCCAATCCCGGCCTGAACACGGCGGACTTCATCCAGAACCCGTTCAAGACCGCTGCCTTTGTCGGCGACAAGCAGTACTCGTTCATCAACTGGAACTACAACCAGATCTATTGGGCGCGCGCCGACCTGTTGAACGATCCGGCCGAGAAGGCAGCCTTCAAGGCCAAGTACGGCTATGAGTTGGCGCCGGCCACCACCATCGAGCAGATGCGCGACATCGCCGAATTCTTCACCCGCAAGAAGGGCGCGACGCTCGCCGGCAAGCCGCTGGAGAGCGATTTCTATGGAATCGTGCTCGAGGGCATCAAGGGCGGTTCGACCTTTCCCGCACTGTGGAACAACTTCGTCAAGAACTATGGCGGCAACCTGATCGACGCCGCCGGCAAGCCGGTCTTCGACAGCCCGGAGACGGTCGCGGCGCTGAAGATGTGGCACGAGCTGTGGACCTTCGCCCCGCCCGGCATCGCCGAATATTCGCTGGTCGATGTGCCGACCGTGATGGGCAACGGCATCGCCGCGCAGTCCATCGCCTGGTCGGACTTCGTGCTCGGCATCGACAAGCCAGGCGTGTCGCCCTTCGCCGGCAAGTTCGTCTACGGGCCGATCCCGATCAAGGCGGGCTCCAAGGAGCGCTACGCCGAGGCTGAGCCTTCGGTGACCGTCATCAGCACGGCCTCCAAGAACCCCGAGGCGGCCTTCATCTTCCTGCAGTGGCTTGCCGACAAGAAGCAGCAGGACAAGCTCATCGCGCTGGGCGAGGGCGGGGTGCCGATCCGCGAGACGTCCTGGGCCCTGCCGGCGATCACCGGTGCGGCCAACAAGACGCTCTACACCGCCATGAAGGCGACCCTCGACGTGGCCGAGGCCAAGCCGAAGATGCCGAAATTCTACGAGATCTACGACGTGATGAGCGGCGTCGCCCAGGAAGTGGGCCTTGGCCGCCTCTCGCCGGAAGAGGGCGCGAAGAAGGGCCAGGCAGAACTTCTCAAGCTCTGCACCAGCTGCCTGTTGTGACCGATTGACGAAACAGGACCGGCTCCCTCTCCCCGCCGGGGAGAGGGACGGGTGAAAGGCCTCCAGGGCTGAACACCTCCAGCCCCCTCAACCCCGCCTGGCGGGGTGAGGGAATGCGTGCCGAAACGGAGAACGGACTTCCCATGGCCAGTGCGAGCGACACGATGACCCCGGCGGAGAGCATCCCCCGCGCCCCGCGCGAGCGGCTGTGGTATCCCTATCTGCTCATCGCCCCGTCCATGCTCATGCTGGTCGTGGTCTCGCTCGTCCCGTTCCTCTACACGATCTATCTGAGCTTCCACGCCGCCAAGTTCGGCCGCGTGACGGACTTCATCGGCTTCGACAATTACGCGGTGCTGCTGACTGACCCGCGCTTCTGGAACTCCATCGGCGTGGCTGCCACCTTCGTCGTGATCGCCGTGCCCATCGAGTTCATGCTCGGTCTGGCCGGGGCGCTGGTGCTGAACCAGAACGTGCGCGGCCGCTCGATCCTGGTGCCGCTGCTGTTCATGCCGACCATGATGGCGCCGATCGTCGTTGGGCTGCTGTGGAAGATCATGCTCGCCGGCTCGTGGGGCTTCTTCTCCTACAACGTGCTGGAGCGCTTCAACCTGCTCGAAGGCACGTCGGTGTTCGCCTCGCCGGAATTCGCGCTCTACGCGCTGATCTTCGTCGATATCTGGCAGTGGACGCCCTTCATGATGCTGGCCTTCTTCGCCGGCCTGCAGGCGCTGCCGATGGGCCCTTACCGCGCGGCGGCGGTGGACGGGGCTAACCCGCTGCAGATGTTCTTCCACATCACCCTGCCGATGATGACGCCGCTGCTGGCGGTGATCGGCCTGCTGCGCTTCATCGATGCCTTCAAGGTGTTCGACACCATCTACATCCTCACCGGAGGCGGGCCCGGCATCTCCACCGAGACCCCCTCCATCCTCGCCAACAAGATGACGTTCGAGTTCTGGAACATCGGCGAGGCCTCGGCCCTCGCCGTGCTGGTGTGGCTCGCCTTCTTCGCCTTCTGCAATGTCTTCTACCAGGTCGCCAAGAAGCGTCTGAACGCCTTCTGAGGGAGAGTTCGTCATGGCTGAAGTCTCCAGCCGTCCCGAGGGCTCCCGCGGCCTGCTCTGGACCGGCGTCACCGTGGTCTATGCCGCTATCATGCTGTTTCCCATCTTCTGGATGGGGTCGATGATGGTGAAGCCGAACGACGCGATGTTCGCGCGGCCGACCCAGTGGCTGTTCGTGCCGACGCTGGAGCATTTCAGCTACGTCATCGAGCACGGCTTCCACTGGTATTTGCTCACCTCGTTCCTGCTCTGCACCGTCTCCACGGCGCTGGTGGTCATCATCGGCACGCCGGCGGCCTACGCCTTTGCTCGTTTCGAGATGCGGGCGAAGGACGATCTGTTCCTGTTCATCCTCGCCTCGCGCATGGCGCCGCCGGTGTGCCTCGTCATTCCGTTCTACCTGATCTTCGCCAAGGTCGGCCTGCTCGATACCTTCCTGGGGCTGACGCTGGCCTACATGACCTTCAACCTCTCCTTCTACATCTGGGTGCTGCGCTCCTTTTGCCGCGACCTGCCGGTGCAGCTTGAGGAAGCCGCCGCGCTGGAGGGCTGGTCGAAGCCGCAGATCTTTCGCCGCGTGGTCTTTCCGCTGCTGCGCAACGGTATCGTCGCCACCGCCGTGCTGTGTTTCATCTTTGCGTGGAACGAGTTCCTCTTCGCCTTCATGCTCGGCGGCCGGGCGGTGCAAACCCTGCCGGTGTCGATTCCCAAGCTCATCACCGCGCAGGGCGTGCGCTGGGGCGAGATGGCCGTGGTCGGCATGACCGCGCTGCTGCCCGTGCTCGCCGTGGTGTTCGTGCTCCAGCGCCATATCGTGCGCGGCCTTACCCTCGGCGCCGTGAAGGGCTGAGCCGCGATGACCGCTTCGAGGAACATGCCGATGACCGAGATGAAAGCCCACAAGGACCCCGCCATGCCGCCGCCGATCGAGGTTGCGGAAGGGCCGGAATGGGTGGATGCGCTGACCCTGCTCGACCCGCATGTGGCGCAGACCCTGCTTGCCGCCGCACGCACGCTGTACCCCCATGACGGGCTGCCCGAGCGGGTCTATCGCCGGGTCATCCTGCATTTCGACCGGATGGCGGCACATTCGCCCGCCGCCGCGCAATCCTTCGCCGAATTCGCCGACCGCGTGGACGGCGCGATGCCACTGCCCTTCCGCGACCTGTCGGAGAGCTACCGGGTGGCGGCGCTGAAGGGGCTGGAGGCCAGCGCCGCCTTCCGCCTGGTCCAGCGCTCCACGGTCCGCTTCCTCTATGACGACGTCGAGGTCTGGCAGGCCTTCGGCTACCAGGGTGCCTCAGTGCATCTGGGCGGCTATGTGGCGCGCGGCTTCAACGATCTCGACTGGCTGCCGGAACCTCCGGCCGGCGTTTGATCCCGTTCTCCATTCTGGATGCTTCGATGACACAGTATGAGCTCGACGATTCCGGCGTCGTCGTCATCATCGGTTCGGGTGCGGGCGGCGGCACGCTGGCGCATGAGCTGACCCGGCGCGGGGTCGACGTCGTGTTGCTGGAGGCCGGCAAGCACCTGACGGCCGAGGATTTCGTCAATGACGAATGGGGCGGCTACGAGATGCTGTCCTGGCTCGACAAGCGCACCGCTTCCGGCGACTGGCGCGTCGCGCGCGACCACCCGGCGATGCCGAGCTGGAGCTGCCAGGTGGTGGGCGGCACCACCACGCATTGGTCCGGTTGCTGCTACCGGCTGATCGAGGACGAGATGCGCGCGCGCACCGTCTATGGCGACATCGCCGGTGCCAGCCTGATCGACTGGCCGATCACACTCGCCGAACTGGAACCCTATTACGACCTCGCCGAGGCCAAGATGGGCGTGACCCGCACCAATGGCCTGCCGGGCCTGCCGGCGAACAACAATTTCAAGGTGATGTATGCCGGGGCGACGGCCTTGGGGCTCAACGCCTCGACAGGCCGGCAGGCGATCAACCCGATCCCCTATGATGGCCGGCCGGCGACGCTGCAGGACGGCTTCACCATCACCGGCGACAAGGTGGGGTCGCGCTGGTCGACGCTGAATGTCGAGATCCCGCGCGCCCTCGCCACCGGGAAGCTGGAGCTGCGCCCGCGCAGCCGGGCCGTGTTCATCGAGCATGACGCGGCCGGCAAGGCCTGCGGCGTGGTCTATGCCGACGCTGCCGGCACGCGTCACCGTCAGAAGGCGCGGGCCGTGGTGCTGGCCGGCAATTGCGTGGAAAGCTCGCGCCTGCTGCTGCACTCCGCCAGCGGGCATTTTCCGCAAGGCTTGGCTAACGGCCATGGCAATGTCGGGCGCTATTATCTGCGCCACATCATCCAGACCGTGTGGTCGGTGTTCGACAAGCCGGTGAACATGCACCGGGGCGAGATCATGACCGGGGTGGTCGACGATTTCGTCCGCCACGATGCCGGGCGCGGCTTTGCTGGCGGCTATTATGTCGAGTTGAACTCCATGGGCCTGCCGACCACGGCGGCCTTCCTCGATCCCGGCTGGTGGGGGCGCGACTTCGCCGGCGTCATCGAGCAATACGCCCACATGGCCGGCATGCTGCTGTCCGGCGAGGACATGCCGCAGGCCGGCAACCGGATCACCCTGACCGACGAGCTCGACGCCTTCGGCGTGCCGGTCGCCAACATCCATTATGACGAGCACCCCAACGACCTGAAGATGCGCAGCCATGGCTACAAGACCATGACCGCCATCCACCAGGCGGCGGGTGCGAGGCGCTCCGTCGAGGCGCCGGCCTATCCGGCGAGCCACAATCTCGGTTCCAACCGCATGAGCGCGCGGGCCGAGGACGGGGTGCTGGACGGCCAGGGCCGCGCCCATGAGGTGCCGAACCTGTTCATCGCCGATGGCAGCACGTTCGCCACGGGCGGCGCCTGCAACCCGACGCTCACCATCGTCGCGCTGGCGATACGGCAGGCAGACTTCATGGTGGGCCGGATGGCGGCCGGCGAGTTGTGAGGCCGTGAGCCTTCGTCATCCCGGACGGCCGAAGGCCGATCCGGGATCGCATGACATGGGAGAGCGGTCCCGGCTCTCCACTTCGCTGCGGCCGGGATGACGGCGAATGGAAGATGCCCATGTGACCGACGATTTCACCGAACCCACCCTTGCCTATTGGCAGGAACTGACCGAGGAGCCTCCCGCGCGCTTCTCCTTCACCCCGCCGCACCGCCACGGCTATCCGGTGCGGCTGGCGGACGGGCGTGTGCTGGTTCTGCCGCTGCGGCGCCTCCCCGACGGCGTTCATGCCGCAGCCTCGCTGATCGCCAACCAGGCCTCGCACGCGGTGGTGAGCGCCCTTGCCGATGCGATGGCGGAGGAGGCGCGGGCGCTAGATGCGGCCTGCGTCATCGGCCTGCCGACACTGGGGCTTTCCTTCGCGGCGTTGGTGGCGGAGCGGCTGGGCCAGAGCCGCTATGTCCCCCTCGGCTATTCCAAGAAGTTCTGGTACCGCGACGACCTCTCCGAGCCGGTGTCGTCGATCACCAGCCCGGAGGCAGGCAAGCGCCTGCGGCTCGACCCCAATCTGCTGCCGCTGGTCGAGGGAAGGCGGGTGCTGCTGGTGGATGACGCGATTTCCACCGGGGCGACCGCTCTCGCCGCCTGCCGGCTGATGCAGCGCGCGGGGGCGACGCTCGGCGGCATGGTGGTGGCGATGAAGCAGACCAATCGCTGGGTCGGCGCGATAGAAGGCGCCTTGGAGCCGGAAAAAGTACGGGCCGCCTATGGCTGCCCGCTGTTCACCCTGCGCGCCGATGGTTGGTGGCCGGTTGAAGAGACCCTGCCGGACGGGCCCTGACGCCCGTCACACCCCGTCCTTCGCCTCCCTTATCGCCTGCCACACCCGCGCCGGGGTCAGCGGCATGTCGAGATGGGCGATGCCGAGCGGGGCCAGCGCATCCATCACCGCATTGACGAATGCCGGCGGCGCGCCGATGGCCCCCGCTTCCCCCGCCCCCTTGATGCCCAGCGGGTTGGTCGTGCAGGGCACGTTGTGGGTCGACACGTCGAAGAAGGGCAGGTCGTCCGCGCGGGGGAGCCCGTAATCCATGAACGAGCCCGAGAGCAGCTGGCCGCTGTCGGGGTCGTAGACCGTGCGCTCAATCATCGCCTGGCCGATGCCCTGGGCGATGCCGCCATGAACCTGTCCGCTCAGCACCAGCGGGTTCAGCGTGCGGCCGAAATCATCGACCACCGTGTAGCGCTCCACCGTGATGTGCCCCGTCTCGGGGTCGACCGCGACCTCGCAGACATGCGCCCCGTTCGGGAAGGTGCCGGCGAGCTGCTCGAAATCGCCGATGCCTTCGAGGCCGCCGACCTGTGCTGCGACCTCCAGCAGGCCGATATGGCGGTTGCTGCCCGGCACGCGGAACACGCCGCCATCGAACTCCAGCTCCCGCTCGTCCACGGCCAGCAGCAGCGCCACTTCGCGGCTCGCCTTTCCGAGTACCGCCCCGGTGGCAAGCCGCAGGGCGCCGCCGCCATGCACCATGGAGCGCGAGGCCACCGTGCCGCCGGCCGAGGGGAGCGGCTGGTCGGTGTCGCCGGTCTTGACGGTGATGCGCTCGGGATCGACGCCCAGCGCCTGCGCCGCCATCTGCACATAGGTGGTCTCATGGCCCTGTCCGGTGGACTGGGTGCCGACATGGACCACGAACGTGCCGTCCGCCCCGATCTGCACCACGGCCCCCTCTTTTCCCGGCACGCCGGTGCGCTCGATGTAATAGCCGAGCCCGATGCCGCGCAGCGCTCCATCGCCTCTCTCGCGGCGTGCGGGAAAGCCGTCCCAGTCGGCCGCGCGAAGCCCGGCCTTCATCACGGCGGGAAAGTCGCCGGAATCGTAGACGACGCCGGTCGCGGTGCGGTGGGGCATGTCGTCAGGGGCGATCATGTTGATCTCACGCAGCGCGATCGGGCTCATGCCGATGTCGCGCGCCGCCTTGTCGACCAAGCGCTCGATGAGATAAGCGGCCTCCGGGCGCCCGGCGCCCCGATAGGCATCCATCGGCGCATTATTGGTGTAGGCGATGCGGACATCGGTGGCGACTACGGGGATGCGGTATACGCCCGGCGCCATGGGGGGGCCGGAAAGCGTCGGGCAATAGACACCGAAGGCGGAAAGCGCGCCGCCGGCGCTCGCCAGCGTCTCCACCTTCAGCGCGGTGAAGCGGCCCTGCGTATCAAGGCCCAGCGTGGCGCGGGAGGCGTTGTCGCGGCCCTGCGTGTCGGAAAGGAAGGCTTCGGCGCGGCTGGACTGCCAGCGCACCGGGCGACCGAGCTTGCGCGCGGCATAAAGCACGAGCGCCTGTTCGGGATAGGGGATGGCTTTCATGCCGAAGCCGCCGCCGACATCCGGGGTGACGACGCGCAGCTTCGCCGCCGGCAGCCCGAACACCCCCTCGAACATGAAATCGCGGATCATGTGGCTGCCCTGGCTGCCGGTGACCAGGGTGAACTGCCTGGTCTCGCCGTCATAGAGGCCGATGGCGTTGCGCGGCTCCATGGAGGAGACGACGATGCGGTTGTTGATGAGTTCCAGCTCCACCACACGGTCCGAAGCGGCCAGCGCGGCGTCGACCTCGCCGATGTCGCCGAGCTGCCAGTGCAAAGCGAGATTGCCGGGCGCCTCGTCGAAGAGCAGCGGCGCGCCGTCGGCAAAGGCGGCGGCCGGCTCGACCACGGCGGGAAGGTCGTCAATGTCGATTGCCACGGCTTCGGCGGCCTCGAGCGCGGCGAGCGCGGTTTCCGCCACCACGAAGGCGAGCGGCTCGCCGAGATAGCGCACCTTGCCGGCGGCCAGCAGTGTGTGCGCCGGCAGTGGCATGCGCCCGCCTTCCGCATGGTCGAGCACGATGACCACCGGCAGCGCGCCGATCGCGTCGGCGGAAAGATCGGTGGCGGTGTAGACCGCGAGCACGCCGGGCATCGCGCGGGCGGCCTGCGTCTCCACCGCGCGGATCACGCCATGGGCCACCGGCGCGCGGACAACGCAGGCGAAGCTCTCACCCTCATAGCGCAGGTCGTCCGTGAAACGCCCCGTGCCGGTGATGAAGCGCAGATCCTCAACGCGGCGGAACGGCTGGCCGACCCCGAACTTCATGGCTCTCTCCTCGGCTCTGTCATCGGACTGGCGCGCGACGCGGCAGATTTATCCGTGCATCTTTTCTAATCATTCTATCTATGTAAAGATAAGCACAAAGTGACTGATAATGTCGATAATCGAACAAGATAGCGTGGCGGTTCGCCGGGAGTTGTGGATGATCCTCCAAGGGCCGGACGGCGAGCTGAAAGGCGGGGCGAAGGCGCATCGCGGTGTCGGCGCTTCAGTTCGTCGCAAGGAGGATGCCCGCCTGCTCGCCGGGCGTGGGCGCTTCATCGGCGACATGCGATTTCCAGGCCAGCTGGAGGCGGCCTTCCTGCGCTCCTCGCTCGCCCATGCCCGGATCAAGGCGGTGCACATTCCCCTGCATCTGCAGGGGAGGGCCTTCGTCCATGCCGACATGGTGGGGGTGAAGGACATTCTGGCGAAAACCGGCCTGCCGGGCTTTCGCGTTTCCGCCCAGCCCTCGCTGGCCAGCGGCAAGGTGCGCTTCGTCGGCGAGCCGGTGGTGATGGTGCTGGCGGAGACGCGGGCGCTGGCCGAGGATCTCTGCGAGGAGATCCATGTCGACTATGAGGAGTTGCCGGCCAATGCCGACATGCTGTCCGCCGCCCGCGACGGCGCCGCGCTGATCCACGAGGACTGGCCGGAGAACGTGTTCCTGGTCTCCGCGACCGAGAAGAACTTCGACGACAGCCTGAAGAACGCCCCGATCCGGGTGACGCGCGAGGTACGCACCAGCCGCCAGTGCATGGCGCCGCTGGAAGGCAAGGGCTGCATCGCGCTGTTCGACCGCTCGCTCGAGCAACTCACCCTGTGGACCTCGACCCAGATGCCCCACATCGTGCGTTCGGGTCTCGCCGAGTGTCTGGGCCTCGACACCCGCAAGATCCGGGTGGTAGCGCCCGATGTCGGCGGCGGCTTCGGCTGGAAGGGCCTGCTGCAGCCCGAGGAAGTGTGCTGCGCCTGGGCGTCCCTGAAGCTGGACCGCCCGGTGAAATGGCTGGAGGACCGCCGCGAGCATCTGATCGCCGCCGCCAATTGCCGCGAGCATCATTATGTGATGACCGCCTATGCGGATGAAGAGGGCCGCCTGCTCGGTTTCGAGGCGCTGGCCCATGTCGATGCCGGCGCCTATTCGGTCTATCCCTTCTCCGCCTGCCTCGAGGGCGCGCAGGTGGTTTCCAACCTGCCCGGCCCCTACAACATTCCCGCCTATCGCTGCCGCACCTATTCCGTCTGCTCCAACAAGCCGCCCATCGTGCCCTATCGCGGCGTGGCCCGCACGGGCGTGTGCACGGCGATGGAGCTGATGATCGACGCCGTGGCCCGTGCCGCCGGGCGGGAACCCTATGAGGTGCGCCAGCGCAACCTGGTGCGGCCGGAGCAGATGCCGTTCACCTCGATCACCGGCAAGGAATTCGACATGGGCGACTATCCCGAAAGCCTGCGGCGGGCTTTCGCGATGATCGATCATGAGGCTGTCCGTGCCCGCCAGCAGGCGGGGGAAACAGACGGGCGGCGTATCGGGCTGGGCTATTCCATTTATTGCGAGCAGGGCGCGCACGGCACCTCGGTCTATCATGGCTGGGGCATTCCCATGGTTCCCGGCATCGAATCCTGCGGCGCCCGGCTGACCCCGGACGGCACGCTGGAAGTGCGGATCGGCAGCCAGAGCCACGGCCAGTCCATGGAGACGACGCTGGCGCAGGTGGCCTGCGAGGTGCTCGGCATCGATCCGGACCTGGTCAACGTCGTCCATGGCGACACGGCGATGACGCCCTATTCCACCGGCACCTGGGGCTCGCGCTCGGCGGTGATGGCGGGCGGCGCGGTGGCGAGCGCCTGCGAGCGGCTGGCCGGTCGCATCGCCAAGATCGGCGCGCATCTGCTGCAGGCGCCGGAGGACGCGGTGACGGTTCGCGACGCGCAGGTCATCGGCCCGCAGGGCTCCGTGAGCTTCAGGGAGGTGGCCGCGACCTGGTATCTGGCGCCGCAGAACCTGCCCGCCGACATCGATCCCGACGGGCTCGACCTTGTGGCCGGCTACCGGCCTTCCGTCGACACCGGCACGTTCTCCTATGCCGCCCATGCCTGCGTGGTGGCGGTGGCGCCTGAGACGGGAGAGGTGGAGATTCTCGATTACGTCATCGTCGAGGACGGCGGCGTGCTGCTCAATCCGATGGTGGTTGACGGCCAGATTTATGGCGGCACGGCGCAGGGCATCGGCACCGCACTCTATGAGGAGATGGCCTATGACGAGCACGGGCAGCCGCTCGCCTCGACCTTGGCTGATTATTTGCTGCCCGGTGCCGGCGAAATGCCGGATGTGCGCATCGCCCATATGGAAACGCCATCGCCCAACACGCGCTTCGGCCAGAAAGGCATTGGCGAGGGAGGCGCCATCGCGCCGCCGGCGGCAATCGGCAACGCGATCAACGACGCGCTTGCCGGGCTGGGCGTGGAGATGACCGTCTCGCCGATGACGCCGCGCCGGGTGCGCGAGGCGGTGCAGGCGGCACGGGCGCTTGCGGAGGGGCAAGGCTCCGGCAGCCAGGTTTCCGGGAGGCTCGCGTCGTGAAGGCGGCGCGGTTCGACTATCAGCGCCCGGACGATCTTGCCGGCGCTGTGCTGGCGTTGGCCGACGACGGTGCCAAGGCGGTGGCTGGCGGGCAGAGCCTCGGGCCGATGCTCAATCTACGCCTCGCCCGGCCGGGTCGCCTCGTCGATGTCGCGCGTCTGGCCAAGCTGCGGCGCGTCGAGGAGCGCACGGACGGCGTGCTCTATGGCGCCGCTCTCACCCATGCCGAGTTCGAGGATGGCGCGGTGCCGGACCCGACGCCCGGCTTTCTCGCGCGCATCGCGCACGGCATTGCGTACCGTGCCGTGCGCAATCGCGGCACCATCGGCGGAAGCCTTGCCCATGCCGATCCTGCGGCCGACTGGCCGACGACGCTCGCGGCTTTGGGTGCCCGGGTGCATCTCGTCGGACCGGCCGGGACACGGGAATTGCCGGTGGAGGCGTTCATCCTCGGCGCCTTTGAAACGGCCCTCGTGCCCGGCGAGATCATTGCCGGAGTGTTCGTGCCGCGCCGCTCCGCGTCGGCGCGCTTCGGCTATCGCAAATCCTGTCGCAAGGTCGGTGAGTTCGCGGAGGCCATGTGCGCGGTGCTCGTCGATCCCGCCGGCGGTACCCGGCGGCTGGCGATCGGCGCCACGGAAGCACGGCAGGTGGTGATCGCGGATGCCGGCGCCGCACTCGGCAATCCCGAGATTGTCGACGCCATCCTGCGCGACACCGGTCTGGCGAGCGACCCCGCCGCGTTCCGCTTGCGCCGCGACGTCATTCGGCAGGCCATCGCCGCGCTGGACCATGAGAGCCACCCTGCATGAAGCCGATCCGCCTCGCCATCAATGGGCGCAGCATCGAGACGAGCGTCGAGCCGCGACAGCATCTGGCCGATTTCGTGCGCGAGGAATTGCTGCTCACCGGCACGCATCTGGGTTGCGAGCACGGCGTGTGCGGGGCCTGCACCGTCCTGATCGACGGCGCGCCGGCTCGCGCCTGCATCGCCTTTCCGGTCGCGCTCGACGGCGCCTCGATCACCACGGTGGAAGGGCTGGCGGACGATCCCGTGGCGGCACGGCTGCGCGAGGCCTTCATGGAGGAGCACGGGCTGCAATGCGGCTTCTGCACCCCCGGCATGCTGATCATGGCGCGCGATATCGTGTTGCGTCTTCCCGGCGCGGATGACGCCACCATCCGGCACGAGCTGGCCGGCAATCTGTGCCGATGCACCGGCTATATCGGCATCATCCGCGCCATCCGGACGGTTGCCGCCGAGCGCGCCGCGGCCGGCGAGGAGGCCGTGGCGACCCGCTGCAGCGCGGTGGCGCCTCCGCTCCACATCTCGCCACTGACCCTGCCGGTGGCGAATCTCCTCGCGGCGGCAAGGGAGAACATTGCCGAGCCGGCTTCGCCCCCGACTGCCGCCGCAGCTTTCATGCCGGAACCGCTGCGAAACCCGGTGGAAATGGTGCAGGAATTCGAGGTGCCGGCGGGACGGCCGGATGTCTTGTCGCTGTTTCAGGACCCCGCGCGGGTCATTGCCTGCCTGCCCGGCGCGCGGCTGGTGGAGCCCAGCGACGGGCGCACGCTCAACGCCGAGATGGTGGTGAAGCTCGGCCCGATCCAGGCGGCCTTTGGCGGCAGGGCAGTGATCTCGGCCGACCCGGCGCACTGGACCGGGACCATTGACGGGCAGGGGGTGGACCGGCGCAGCGCGACGCGGGTTCAGGCGCGGCTGGTCTATGTTCTCGATGAAGTGGAGGGCGGCGCGGCGACCCGGGTCCGGGTGAATGTCGCCTATGTCCTGCAGGGGCCGCTGGCCCAGATGAGCCGGGGGGCGCTCGCCCGCGACCTCGCCGCCCGCCTGACCGGAGCCTTCGCGGCCAACCTTGCCGCCGGGCTCCGCGGCGAGGCGGCGCCGCTACAGGCCGCACCGCTCAACGCCGGCGCGCTGATGTTCGCAGTGGTGGCCGACTGGCTGAAACGACTGTTCAGAAAGCGCTGAGCCCGGGCCGTTCAGCCCAGCAGGTCGATGTCGAGCTGCACGCAGTCGCCGCGATAGATGATGTCGGCGACATAGATCACCACATCGTTCTCGTCGGCGATCACCAGATGCGCTTCCACGGTGGGAAAGCCGATGCCGGTGGCGAGCAGGTTCGCCACGCGCGGTTCCACCGTGCCGACGATGAAGGACTGGCGCGCGCGCTTGACCTTCAGCCCTTCGAGCGTGGCGACGACGGCGATGGTCGGCTCGCGGTCGAAGCGGGCGGGGGCGCGTTCGTACAGGGCGTCGTCGAAATGCACGCGGGCGAAGGAATAAGGCTGGCCGCGCCGCGACTGCACGCTCTCCAGATAGCGATAGCGCGCGGCCGGGGTGCCGTCTTCGGGCCGGATGGTCGGCGGCGCGGGCGGCGTCGCCACGGGCAGGAAGCGCGGAATGTTGGCGCCGATCGTGCCGGCCAGCGAGTGCCATTTCAGGTCGAGCTTGAGCCAGCGCTTGTCCTCGACAGAGGCGGAGACGAAGGTACCCTTGCCCTGGATGCGGCGTACCAGCCCCTCGCCCTGCAGCACTTCCACCGCCTGGCGCACGGTGACACGCGCCACCTGGAACTCGGCTTCGAGTTCCTGAAGCGTCGATATCTTCTCGTTCGGCCCCCATACGCCATCCTCGATGCGACGACGGATCACGCCGGCGATCTGCAGATAGCGCGGCACCGGACTGCGTCGGTAATCGGGATTGGCCAGCGCGGCCGAGGAATCCTTCAGCATGGGCGATGTCGGTCCGCTCGTGCCGCCTTTGCGGCGGCCTCTCGTCAGGGCAGAATCGGCGAGGTCATTCTATCTTCGGTATCATGTAATCCTATTCGCCGCCGGGCGGGTTAGCCGCTTTCCAGTGCCGTGACAACGCCGGAGATCAGATTGGCCTGATAAAGCGCCGCCGCGTCGAGGCGAGCGCCCTCGCGCACCGGGGCGAGCGTGGCGATAAGGCGCGTCATCTCGGCCTCCCGGGCGCGACAGGCTTCCTCCCCCTGCGCGACGGTGACGGAGCGGAAGCGGATGAGCGCGCCCGGCATCAGCCGTCCTGCCAGCGGCAGGTCGGCGGAGATCACGGTGGCGATCTTGGCGTAGCCGCCAATGGTCTGGTGATCGGCCAGCAGCACGATGGGAAGCCCGGAACCCGGCACCTGAACGGAGCCTGTGGCGATGCCGTCGGAGACGATGTCGGCGCCATTGCGGAAGGCGAGGGGTTGCCCCTCTAGACGCATGCCCATCCGGTCCGCTTCGCGCGAGACGCGGTAGGGCGTGGCAAAGAAGGCAGCCACGGCTTCTTCGGTGAAGGCGTCGGCCTGCGGGCCGGGAACGGCGCGTAGCGTCACCTCGGCTGGCGCCGCCGGCGGTACGGGTAGCTCAAGGCAGGGCCCGCGCACGGCGCCGTCGCCGAGTGCAATGCGATCGCCGGCGGCGAGCGCACGCCCCTCATGGCCGCCGAAGCGCCCTTTCAGGTCGGTGGAGCGCGAGCCGAGCACGGCCGGTACATCAAGCCCGCCGGCAAAGGCCAGCACCGCGCAGCCGGAGCCCGAGAGCGCGCCGACCTTCACGCTCGCGCCTTCCGGCACGTCGATGGCGCGCCAGGCGCCGTAGCGCCGGGTCTCGCCGGCGTGGCCGACCTCAATGCTGGCCCGGGCGCCCGCCAGCGCCAGCCGAACCGGTCCGCCGACGACCTCGAAAGACGGGCCGGCAAGGCGGATCTCCAGCCCGGCGTGACTGGCGTCATTGCCCACCAGCGCATTGGCGAGCCGCAGCGCCGGGCCGTCCAGCGCCCCGCACACCGGCACGCCATAGGCCTGGAAGCCCAACCGGCCGAGGTCCTGGATAGTGGTTTGCGGGCCGGGCTGGCGAAGCTGCAGGCAGGTGCTCATGCCGGTGCTCCCTCGACATTCGGGACGAAACGGCCCTGCTCGACATCGGCGCGGATCGCGGAATGTTCATCCGCGCTCACCGGCACGAACCGCACCCCGTCGCCCGGCGCAAACAGGGTCGGAGGCACCTTTGCGGGATCGAAGAAACGCAGCGGCGTGTTGCCGAGCAGATGCCAGCCGCCGGGCGATTCCACCGGGTAGACGCCGGTCATGCGCTGGGCGATGGCGACCGAGCCGGGCGGTACGCGCACGCGCGGCGTCGTGAGGCGCGGCAGATCGAGCGCGGCGGGCAAATCGCCGAGATAGGCGAAACCGGGCAGGAAGCCCTGCACATAGACCCGGTAGAGCGTGCCGGCATGCAGGGCGATCACATCGGATTCGCTCAGGCCGGTGGCGCGGGCCACCTCGGCAAGGTCCGGGCCCGCCTCGCCGCCATAGAGCACGGGAATGCGCCAGGTGCGGGCGGGGGCCTCGGCGGCGGCCTCCTCCAGTTCCAGCGTGCCGATGAACGCCTGAAGCGCCTCGGCGCTGGTGCGGAGCGGATCGTAGTGCACCAGCAACGAGCGGAAGGTCGGAACGGTCTCCACCAGCCCGTCCGGCGGTGCACCGGCCAGCAGGGCAGCGGCGCGGTGCACCAGTGCGTTGATTCCGGGATCGATGCGATCGCCAAACTCCACGGCGAAGGCGGTATCGCCCACGGGAAGAAACCGCGTGCGGGCCTCGACAGGCTTCATCGGTGCCACTGCGCCCGCCATTGGTGCCCCCTGTCCACGCCACCGGTAACGGCTCTTGCCGCAATCATCCTAATGTTAGTACGTTTCGACTTGAAATGCATGATTACATAATGTGTTAATGTCGAAGAAACTCAATCTGAGGGAGGCCGGCCTTGGCGACGCGCATGAATATCAACGCCGATATGGGCGAGGGCTATGGCCATTATGACATCGGCAATGACGACGCGATCCTGAAGATCGTCAAGAGCGTGAACATCGCCTGCGGCCTGCATGCCGGCGACGCCACGGTCATGCGCGACGTCTGCCTCAAGGCGAAGGCCAACGGCGTCTCGGTCGGGGCCCATCCCGGCTTCAACGACATCTGGGGCTTCGGCCGCCGTCAGATCCGCATGAATGCCGACGATCTCGAATATCTCGTCGCCTATCAGCTCGGCGCGCTTGCCGGCATGGCGGCCTATGCCGGAGTGAAGGTAACCCATGTGAAGCCGCATGGCGCGCTCAACAATATGTGCGCCATCGACAAGAGCTACGCCCAGGCCATTGCCCGCGCCATCAAGACGGTGGATCCCTCGCTCTATTATCTCGCCTTGTCGGGCACTGAAATGGAGAAAGCGGCGATCGACATCGGGGTGCCGCTGTCGCGCGAGGCCTTTATCGACCGGCTGTACGACGATGACGGCAATCTCGCCTCGCGCAGCAACCCGGCAAGCGTCATCAAGGATCCCGTGCTTGCTGCCGAGCGGACGGTGCGCATGGTGCTCGATGGCGAGATCATCTCGATGAGCGGCAAGAAGATGCCGACCAAGTTCGATTCCCTCTGCGTGCATGGCGACGAGCCCACCGCCATCGCGGTGGCTTCCGCCTGTTGCGACGCGCTGCGCGCGGCCGGTGTCGAACTGGTGACGCTTCCCGAGATGATGGCAGGCTGAGCCGATGGCGGACGGGCGGCTGGACGACGATGCTGCTCTCGCGCTGGCCGAAGCGACCGACCTCGGCGGGCTGATGATGCAGGCCGCACGGCTGCGCGATGCCGGCTTTGGCGGCACCGTCACCGTCTCGCGCAAGGTCTTCATCCCGCTGACACAGCTCTGTCGGGACGTCTGCCATTACTGCACCTTCGCCCACCCGCCGCGTAAGGGCCAGCGTGCCTTCCTCACTCCCGATGAGGTGCTGGACATCGCCCGTGCGGGCGCGCGCATGGGCTGCGACGAGGCGCTGTTCACGCTCGGCGACAAGCCGGAGCTGCGCTACGCGGTGGCGCGCGACGAACTTGCGGCGCTCGGCCATGACAGCACGCTCTCCTATTTGCGCGCCATGGCCGGCCGGGTGCTGGAAGAGACCGGGCTGCTGCCGCACCTCAATGCCGGGGTGATGGCCGAGGCGGACCTTGCCGGGCTCCGCGCCGTCTCCGCCTCCCAGGGGCTGATGATCGAGACCACCGCGGAGCGGCTCTCGGCGCGCGGAGGGCCGCATTTCGGCTCGCCGGACAAGCTGCCGGCGGCACGCCTCGCCACGCTGGAGGCGGCGGGGCGCGCGCGCGTGCCCTTCACCACCGGCCTGCTCATCGGCATCGGCGAGACCCACCGCGAGCGGATCGAGGCGCTGCTTGCCATCCGCGCCTCGCATGCGCGGCACGGCCATGTGCAGGAAGTCATCATCCAGAATTTCCGCGCCAAGTCCGGCACCCGGATGGCGACGGCCTCCGAGCCCTCGCTCGAGGAGCACCTGTGGACCGTGGCCGTCGCGCGCCTCGTCCTCGGGCCGGGCATGCCGATCCAGGCGCCCCCCAATCTTCAGCCGGACGGGCTGAAGGCCTTGATCGATGCCGGCATCAATGATTGGGGCGGGGTGTCGCCGGTGACGCCGGACCATGTGAACCCGGAGGCGCCCTGGCCGGCGCTGGCGGTGCTCGGGGCGGCGACGGCGCGCGCAGGCAAGGTGCTGGCGCCCCGCCTCGCCGTCTATCCCCGCTATATCGGCGCGCGGGCGACTTGGCTCGACGCGCGGGTCGCGGCGCGCACGCTCCGGCGGGCCGACGCGGCCGGGCTGGCGCATGAAAGCGGCTGGCGCGTCGGCATGGCGGAGGCAAGCACGGTCGTGCGCGAATGGCCGGCCGCGCCGGCGCTCGCCGGGCCGGACAGCGGGCTCGATGCGCTCGTCGACCGTGCCTTTCGCGGGCGTGGGCCGGACGAGGCAGGCATCGTCCAGCTGTTCGAGGCCCGCGGCGACAGGGCGCGTCGCGTCTTCGCGGCCGCCGATGCACTGCGCCGGGAGACCGTGGGCGATACCGTCTCCTATGTCGTCACGCGCAACATCAACTACACCAATGTGTGCGCCTATCGCTGCGGCTTCTGCGCCTTTTCCAAGGGACGGCAGAACCAGCACCTGCGCGGCCGGCCCTATGAGCTCGATCTTGGCGAGATCCAGCGCCGCACCCGGGAGGCTTGGGCGCGCGGCGCCACGGAAGTGTGCATGCAAGGCGGCATCCACCCGGATTTTTCCGGCGAAACCTATCTCGCCATCGTGCGCGCGGTGAAGCAGGCCGAGCCTCACATGCACGTGCACGCCTTCTCCGCACTGGAGGTGCGCCATGGCGCGGCGACGCTCGGCCTGAAGGTGCCCGAGTTCCTGCTTCGCCTGAAGGAAGCCGGACTTGGCAGCCTGCCGGGCACGGCGGCGGAGATCCTCGACGACGAGGTGCGCGCGCTTATCTGCCCGGACAAGCTGAACACGCAGGAATGGCTGGAGACCGTGGGCGACGCCCATCGGGCCGGGCTTCGCACCACCTCGACCATCATGTTCGGCCATGTCGACAGCTATACGCACTGGGCGCGCCATCTGCTGCGCCTGCGCCATTTGCAAAGCGAGACCGGCGGCATTACCGAATTCGTGCCGCTGCCCTTCCTGCACATGGAGGCGCCTCTCTACCTCAAGGGCGGCACTCGCCAGGGGCCGAGCCGGCGCGAGGCGCTGCTGATGCACGCGGTGGGGCGGCTGGCGTTGCATCCGCTGATCCCGAACATTCAGGCCTCTTGGGTGAAGCTGGGGGAGGGCGGCATCGTCGACGCGCTCAAGGCCGGCGCCAACGACATTGGCGGCACGCTGATGGACGAATCGATCAGCCGCGCCGCCGGCGGCTCGCATGGGCAGGAATACCCCCCCGACCGGATGGAAGCCTCCATCCGCGCCGCCGGGCGGCTCGCCCGCCAGCGCACCACGCTCTATGAGGATGCGCCTTCGCGACAGAAGCAGCGTTCCTACGCAGCCGAAGCGCTGACCCCTCGGGTCGAGCCGTCGGCCGGGAAGCGCGCGAAGTTGGGGAGCCTGAGGGCGTTGCGGGGGTAGGCGGCAGCCTCCCTCCATTCGGCGAAGGAGAGATCAGCGTTGATCCGTCAGACGCCGTCATCCCGGGTTTGACCCGGGGATCCACGCCTTCGGGCGCGTTGGTGGCAGGCAAGACGTGGATGGCCGGGACGAGCCCGGCCATAACGTTCATCTGGTGATGCCTCGCCTATTTCCGCAGCAGCGGCAGCACCTCGTGGGCGAGCAGGTCGACCTGTTCCTTCTCATAGCGCCACGGCACGAAGACGATCTTCTTCACGCCGGTCGCGATATGGGCGGCGATCTGTTCGGCGCATTCCGCCGGGGTGCCGACGATGGCGCTGTCGAAGGTGGAGAGCGAGCCCTTTGACAGGTCCCATTCGGCGTTCAGCCATTCCAGCATCTTCGGCATGCCAACCTCGCGCGGCCCGACATAGATCGGCAGCTGGTTGAGGCTGTAGAGGTCGGCGGGGTCGCGGCCGGCTTCCTCGGCAAAGGCGGAAATCTTGGCCCAGGATTCGTTATAGCCTTCCGGCGTGTAGAAATAGGTCAGCCAGCCATCGCCGCGCGTGGCGGCGCGCTTCAGCACCACATCGACATAGCCGCCGATGAGGATGGGCGGGTGCGGCTTCTGCACCGGCTTGGGGAACATCACCGCCTTGCGCAGGTCCAGTTCGTCCCATTCGCCGCTGACGGAATCCTCGGTCCACAGCCGCTTCAGAATGTCGAGGTTGCGGTCCATGATCTTGCCGCGGCGCTCAAAGGGGATGCCGACGGCGTCGAATTCGCGCTTGTACCAGCCCACCGCCGCGCCCAGCATCAGGCGGCCGTTCGAGATCAGGTCGATGGTGGACAACTGCTTGGCCAGGATGACCGGGTTTCGCAGCGGCAGCACCAGCACGCCGGTGCCGATCTTGATGGTCTTGGTGCGCGCGGCAACCGCCGTGAGCAGGGAGAGCGAATCGAGGATCGGGAAATGCGGGTCGGTTCCCAGCAATATGTGGTCCCACACCCAGAGCGACTCGAAGCCGAGTTCCTCCATGCGCACGCCATAATCGATCAGCGCGCCGGCGTCGGGAAGCTCCGGGAAGCGGGTGAAGTTGCGCATCGCCACGCCGAAGGCCGGCACACTCATGATCGTCTCCACGCTTCGAAAGGATGGCGTTCAGGCCGTGTAGAGCTGTTCGGGGTCGAGTTCGCGCAAGATGGCGAGTTCGGCCGGCGTCGGCGCGGGCGTGACTTCCACATCGTCGGGCACGGGCAGCTCGAAGCCGGTATTGGCCTTGATGTCGGCGGGCGTGACGCCGGGGTGGAGCGCCAGAACGCTCATGGCGCGACTTTCCCCGTCGAAGCCGAGAATGCCAAGGTCCGTCACCACCCGGAACATGCCGCCGGCTGGCAAGCCGGCCTGCGCCCGCGTGTCGCCGCCATCGAGAAAGCCGGGGCTGGTGATGAAGTCCACCTTTTCCACGAAGCGGCGCTTCTCGTGCTTCATGGCGACGATCATGTCGGCCAGCGAGGCGATATCGTTGCCCCCGCCGGTGCCGGGCAGACGGATCTTCGGCTTGTCGGCGTCACCGATGAAGGAGGAGTTCAGATTGCCGAAACGGTCGATCTGCGCCCCGCCCATGAAGCCGACATCGACGTAGCCGCGCTGCAGCAGCAGCAGCACCTCAGTGATCGACACCAGCATGTTGGCGCGGCGCGAGCAGCGCTGCTCATTGGTGGAAGGCGGCAGCTTGCCCGCCTCCACGAACGGCCCGATCACCCCGCCCTCGAACAGGATGGTGAGGCCCGGCGCATGGGTCTTCTGGGCGAGGATGGCGGCCAGCAGTGGAATGCCGACGCCCGCGAAGACGGTCTGCCCTTCCTTGAGCAGGCGTGCGCTCATCACGGCGAGAAGCTCGGAGCCGGTATGGGCCGGCGCGACGGAAAGGCTGATCCGGGCGCGTTCAGTCGTCATAGATTCCACTCCCGCGGCGCTGGGCGTCGAGCAGTTCCGCCATGCCGATGCGGTTGAGATAGTCCGCCCAGTTCTTCGGCTCGTGATAAAAACGGTCGAGATAGGCCCTGGCGCCGGCGTCCGGATCCTTGGAGGTCATCCCGGCATAGAGATCCATGTGGGTGTAGAACGGCTCGTAGAGGCCGTAGCACTCGTGCGGGGCGGAGCCGAACGGCACCTCGACCACGGCGTCCACCGTGAAGAAGCCGATCTTGGTCTGGTCCGGGTGGCGGCGTATCTGCTCGTTGGAGACGATCCGCTCGGTGGTGAGGATCACCTTGTTCGCCGCCATCGCCATGTCGATGTCCATGAAGGTCAGCCCGTCGATCTGGGCGTTGCCATAGGCATCGCAGCGCTGGACATGGATGATCGCCACTTCCGGGTTTAGTGCCGGCACCAGCAGCAGCGTCTCGCCGGTGAAGGGGCATTCCATGGTCTTGGCGCCCTCCGCGCGGTCGAGGACGCCGGAGCCCAGCATGGAGCGCATCGGCATGAACGGCACACCCATGGCCCCGGCGCGGTAGCGCAGGCCCATCGCCATGTGGCTCCATTCCTCGAAGCGCGCGCGCCCGGTCTCGGTATAGGCCCGCATCACCTTGGAGACGCCCCACACGATGCCCTGGCTGAACCAGGACGTGATGATGTGGCGGGAAACGCCGGAGGCGTAGAGCAGGTCGCCCTCGGTGGAGACGATGGAGCGCGAGACTTCAAGGTCGCGCCTGCCGGCGCGGATCAGTGCCCAGATCATGGCAAAGGGCGTGCGCGAGGCGGTGCAGCCGCCAATGGCGAGGCTGTCGCCGTCCGCTACCAGCGCGGCGGCGTCTTCCAGCGACATCACCTTGTCGCGCAGGCTGCGGTCGCGCGCCTGGGTCTTCTGGCGCAGGTCGAGATAGGAGGGGATCGTCACGTGTCTCTCCTACGCCGCTTGCGCGAGGCCGATGTCGCGATTCATGCGGGTGATCATCTCGTCGAACAGGCCCAGATGCGCGCGCAGGCCACGCCAGAAGCTCTGGTGGCGGCGCCGCTCGAAATCCTCGACGCTGATGCCCTGCTGCTCGACCCAGGTGTAATAGCCGAGGTTGAAGACGCGCTGGCGGTCGCGGTGGTCGAGCTCCAGCACATGGTCGGCGCCAGCGCCAAGCAAATGCTGGCCGAAGGCTTCCCCGGCGCTGACCTGGTCGAACGTGCCGCCCTTGCGTGCGAGATGCTGGGCGCGCTCGCTGGCGTAGAGCGCGGCGCCGTCGGTGGCGACGGTGAGGATGACATCGTCCGCGTCGAGATCGAGCCGGCGCGCGGTCTTGATGGCGGCCAGCACATTGCCGATGCCCGAAAGCCCCAGCGAGGCGAGGCCGTCGAGTGTTGCCGCGTCCACCCCGCGTCGCTCGGCGAGATAGGCGCGGCCCGCCGGGGTGCCGAACAGCAGCGCGAGGTCGTCCGAGGCGACGTCGGAGACGCCGGCCACGATGTCGGTGTTGGTGACGTTGTGGATGAGGGGAACGTGCTTGTCGCCGATGCCCTGGATATTGTGTTCGCCAAAGCCGTTATAGAGCAGGGTCGGGCATTCCTCCGGCTCCATGGCGACGATGCGGGTGCCGTATTTCTCCTTGAGATGGTCGCTTGCGCCGAGCGTGCCGGCCGAGCCGGTGCCGGCCACGAAGGCGGTCAGCCGAAGCCCCGGCGCGCCCGCGCTCAAACCCTCGAACAGTGCCCCGGCGGCCGCGCCGGTGACGGCGAAATGGGCGAGGTAGTTCGGGAATTCGGAGAACTGGTTGAGGATGAAATTGGCCTCGTCCTTCGCCATCTCCGCGCAGGCGTCGTAGATTTCCTTGACGTTCGACTCGGTGCCCGGCGTGCGCACGATGTCGGCGGGGTCGGTGACCCATTTCTCCAGCCAGTTGAAGCGCTCCGCGCTCATGCCGCCCGGCAGCACCGCCACGCCGTGGCAGCCCAGGATGCGGGAGATGGCGACGCCGCCGCGGCAATAATTACCGGTCGAGGGCCACACGGCGCGGTGGTGGGTGGGGTCGAACATGCCGGTGACAAGACGCGGCACAAGGCACGCATAGGCCGCCAGAACCTTGTGGGCCTGGATCATCGGGAAGTGCCGGCCCAGCATCACCACGATGCGCGCCGGCACGCCGGTGATCGACGATGGCAGCTCGATATGCGCGGGCACCGCCTTGCCGGCAAGCGTCGCGGCATCGTTGAACCAGTGCAGGCCGAACAGGTTCCGCGCGTCCGGGGCATGCGTGTCGGCGGCGGCGGCCATGGCACGCGCGCCGGCGGGCAGGGTGTCGGGCGCCGCCAGCTCGGAAAAGCGCGGCAGCACGATGCCACGTTCGCGCAGATGGGCGACGGTCCGCTCATAGGTCGGGACATCGGCGATGGAGGAAGGCAGCTCGAACGGGTTCATGCAATTCCTGCGGGAAGGCGGGCGGGCGGTCGTCACGCGTATTGTATGATACTAATGATAGAACCATTCATGCAAATTATTCTGATAAACTCGTCGATTAAATCGACAGGTATGCCTCGCTGACACTGGGGTCGCGCGCCAGTTCGGCGGAGATGCCGGACCGGGCGACCCGGCCGTTCTCGACGATGTAGGCACGGTGGGAGAGCTCGAAGGCGGTCATCACGTCCTGCTCGACCAGCAAGATGGTCTGACCGGCCCGATTCAGCGCCGTCAGCGCCTCGCTCAGATGCTCCACCATGCGCGGAGAGAGCCCGAGTGAGAGTTCGTCGATCATCAGCAGGCGCGGACGGGACATGATGCCCCGGCCCACCGCGCACATCTGCTGCTCGCCGCCCGAGAGGGTGGTGGCGTCCTGGCGCTGGCGGTCGCGCAGGATCGGGAACAGCTCGAACACCCAGTCGAGGTCCTGCGCGATCGCCTGCCGGTCCGTGCGCAGATAGGCGCCGAGCAGCAGATTGTCGCGCACGGTGAGGCCGCGAAACAGGCGGCGGCCCTCCGGCACATGGGCGAGTCCGGCCTTGAGCACGATATCGGGCCGGGCGCCGCCGATGCTTTCGCCGTTAAAGCGGATCGACCCCTCCTGCGGGGCGATCTGCCCGGAAATGGTGCGCAGCAGCGTGCTCTTGCCGGCGCCGTTGGAGCCGACGAGGGCGACGATCTCGCCGGGCTGGACCACGAGGTCCATGCCCCACAGCACCTGGATCTGGCCGTAGCCTGAGGTCACGCCTTCCAGCGCCAGCAGCGGCTCAGCCATGGTTGAGCTCCTTCAGCCGCGCGGCGAACTTGGCGCCGAGATAGGCCTCGATGACCCGCTCGTCGGCGACGATCTCGGCGCTCGGCCCGTCGGCGATGAGCTGGCCGTGATGCAGCACCAGAAGGCGCTTCGACAGCGAGAGGACGACCTTCATCAGGTGCTCGATGATCAGCACGGTGACGCCGCGCTCCGCGATTTTGCGGATGAGGGCGAGAGCGCCGTCGATCTCGGAGGAGTTGAGCCCGGCATTGACCTCGTCCAGCATCAGCACGCGCGGGTTCATGGCGAGGCTCTTGGCCAGTTCCAGCCGCTTGCGCGCCGCCAGGGCCAGATTGGCGGCGGGCCGGTCGGCCAGCGCGTCGAGGCCGACGAATTCGAGGCTTTCCCGCGCCATGCCGCGGGCGTCGCCCAGCGAGGCCGCCCCGCCGCCGAACAGCGCGCCGGCCGTGACATTCTCCAGCACCGTCATCGCCGGGAAGGGCTGCACGATCTGAAAGGTGCGCGCCAGTCCTCGGCGGGCGGCCTGATAGGGCTTCTGCAGCCCGACATCCTCGCTCTTGAACAGGATGCGGCCCGAAGAACGACGCAGGTTTCCGGTCACCACATTGACCAGCGTGGTCTTGCCCGCGCCGTTCGGTCCGATGAGGCCGACGACCTCCCCCTCATTCAGCGAGAACGAGACGTCGGTGAGCGCGTTGAGCCCGCCGAACTGCTTGGACACGCCGTCGAGGCGCAAGATGGGCTCGATCATTTGCCACCCTCCACCTTGGCCGCCCGCAGCCGCCGCAGCATGCCGAGGCTGAGCAGTCCGCCGGGCAGGAAGAAGATCAGCAGCACGATGACGACGCCGAGAATGGCGCGGTTCCAGTCGAGGAAGTTGGCCCAGAACAGTTCTTCCAGCAGCACGAAGGCCGCCGCCCCGAGGGCCGGTCCAATTATGGTGCCCGCGCCGCCGAGCATCGCCATGACGACGACCTTCACCGTCATCACGATCTGGAAGGAATCGGTCGGGTCGATATAGCCGGTCCACGAGGCATAGGCCGCCCCGGCGGTGGCGCAGAACATGGCCGAGAGCGTGTAGGCGGCGATCTTGTAGGCGGTGGTCTTAATGCCGACCATGGCGGCGGCATCCTCGTTCTGGTGAATGCAGCGCAGGCCGAAGCCGAGGCGCGAGCGGTCGACCAGGATCGTGGCGATCAGGCTGGCGAGAAGGATGGCGAGCATGACGAACAGGAAGAAGCGCATCAGTTCCTCCGGCGGCCAGGCCATCCGCGGCAGGTTCAGCCCGTCGCCTCCGCCGGTGAGGCCGGACCAGGACGAGACCACCAGCCGGCACACCTCCACCACGGCGATGGAGCCGATGGCGAAGTAATGTCCGCGTAGCCGCAGGATGATGGCGCCGAGCAGCGCCGCGAACACCGCCACCATGACGGTTGCGATCGCCCAGGCGAGGCCCATTGGAATGCCGTGCCGCTGGCAGATCGCCCCGACATAGGCGCCGAGGCCGAAGAAGGCGGCGGTGGAGAAGGAGGGGTAGCCGGTGAAGCCGCCAATGAAGTTCCACGAGGTCGCCAAAGCGCCATACATGGCGATGATGGCGGCGGTGCGCACGACGTAATTGTCGGCATAGAGCGGCGTGGTGGCAAGCACGAGCAGGCCGGCGACCATGGCCGCGTAAAGCGGAAAACCGGATTTCATTCGTACCCCCTCACGCCGACAAGGCCGGTGGGCCGGGTGACCAGCAGCACCAGCATCAGCACGAAGCCGGCGGTGATCGCCTGTTGGGGGCCGAACCAGTGGCCGGCGAGGCTCTCCACGAGTCCTAGCACCAGCCCGCCGACCAGCGCGCCCGGCACCGAGCCGAGCCCGCCAACCACGCAGACCACGAAGGCCTTGCCGAGCCAGATGCCGGTGACGTTGGTGGTGATCGGGAACACGGTGGCGAACACCACGCCCGCCACGCCCGCCATCAGCGCACCGATGCCGAAGGTGATGGCGTAGATGCGGTCGGTGCGGATGCCCATCAGTTCGGCGGCGGAGCGGTCCATCCGCACGGCGACGATGGCCCGGCCGATGGTCGAGCCGCGCATCACCGCATAAAGTAACAGCGTCATCGCCAGAGCGAGGCCGGTGCCGATGAGCCGGTCCACCGGCAGCACGACGGAGCCCAGATGCACCGCGCCGAGATCGAGCGTGATCCGGCGCGGGGTCGCGGTGAACCAGTAGGTCATCGCGTTGTAGAGGATCATGTCGAGGCCGAAGGTCAGCGTCAGTGTCGTGAGTACCGGGGCGCTGACCACCCGGTTGATCACCAGTTTCTGCAGCGAGAAGCCCAGCGCGAACATCAGCGCCGCGATGACGGGCAGCATCACCACGGGGTGGATGCCGTAGAGGTGCCACGCGAAGAAGGTGAGGTAGCCGCCGAGGATGATGAAGGAGCCGTGGAGCATGTTGATGACGTTCAACACACCCCAGACCAGAGAGAAGCCGACCGCCAGGCAGGCATAGAGCGCGCCGAGCATCAGGCCGTTCGAAAGGATCTGAAGATAGATCGCCATGTCGTCCCTGAAGCTGTCGCCGGGTCGCCGCCGCCGGATAAAGCCATAAGCCTGGTGAGCGGGACGCGCGCCGACGCTGCCGGCGCGCGCTTGAAACGGGACCGCCCTGTCAGGGCATCGCAATCATGTCGGCATTCTTGATCGCGGCCGGGGCGAGAACCTTGATCGCCCCGCCCTGCACCTGGATGATCGGCAGTTCGCGGGGAAGGTTCATGCCGTTGGGGCCGAACTTGATCGGGCCGTAGAAGGTCTGGATATCGGTCGCCGCGATGGCGTCGCGCACCTTGGCCTTGTCGAGCGAACCGGCGCGGGCCAGCGCGTCGACGATGACCTCGCCGGCCGCCGCGCAGGAGCCGTGCACATAATCCGGGTCGCTCTTGGTGCGGGCCTTGAAGTCCTCGTAGAAGGCGGCGGTGGTCGGCCACACGCCCTGGCCGTGATAGCTGGTGAGGTGATGCCACCAGCTCGACGAGGAAATGCCGTTCGCCAGCGGGCCGAGGCCTTCGGTGAATTCGGCATAGGACGGACCGGTGACCATGGTGACGATCGGCGCGGTGATGCCGAGGTCCTGCATCTGCTTGCGCGCGAGGATGAGGTCCTGCGTGTAGCCGGTGATGTAGATCCAGTCCGGCTTGGTCGCCTTGATGGAGGACAGCGCGGCGGCATGGTCCATGGTGCCGACCGGGTAGAGCTCCTTGTAGGCGACCGTCAGCCCGCCGGCCTCGGCCGCCTTGGCGATGCCTTCCGCCATGGATTTCGGGAACACGTCGTCGCGGCCGAGCACGGCGATCGTCTTGGTCTCCGGGAACTTCTCCTTGAAGAACTTCACCATGGCGGTGGTCATGCCGCCATTGGGGGAAAGCGTGCCGAACAGGTATTTCAGCGTCTGGTCGTAGACGCTCTCGGAGGAGGCGACGCAGGCGATGGTCGGCACCTGGTAGCGCTCGCCCACGCCGGCGACGATCTTGGTGTGGCCCGAGCCGAAGGGCGAGAACAGGAACTGCACCTTGTCGTCATTGATGAGCTTTTCGGCCAGCTGCGAGGCCCGCTGGCCTTCCGACTGGTAGTCGTACTCGATCAGTTCGACCTTGAGCTTCTTGTCGCCGACAGGGATGCCGCCGGCGGCATTGACCTTCTCGACCCACATCTTCCAGACGACGTCCTGCTTATGGCCCTCGTCCGCCAGGCCGCCGGTGAGGGCGAGCGGGGCGCCGATGCGGATCGTCTCCTGGGCGAGGGCAGGGGTGGCGGCAAACAGGCCGGCCGCGAGAAGGCCGGTGGCCAGGCCGCCCGCCAACATTCTGGCGCGGGAGGAACGAAGGAAACCCTGTGCGAACATGCGAATCTTCCCTGTGCTGGATACGCCAAAAAGGTCGATGCGGCCCCTGCCCGGCGGGGCCTTCGTGTCGCGCGCCACCGAGAGCCGGCGGGTCAGCGCCGAGGCGATGGTCTGGTGTGCTATGTAACAATACCATTCAAGATGATTTGCTCAATATTTAATGGTCTTGCCGATTGCGTTAATTTTGGGCATGCGGCGATCAACAAGGGAGCAGCGGTGTGTGCGCCCTGCGTCAGGCCTTCTCTCGCGATGCGGCGCCGAGCGCGAAGGCGCGGCGCCGACAGGCTTGGCACAGGCGTTGCTAGACACCGTCGACGCCCTCGTGCCCGGCGTCGACATCGCTGCCCGCGGTCAGGCGAGGCAGCGGACTCTGGTTTTCGCGCGGCCCCGGCCGTGCGAGGCTTCTTGATGCAGGTGGCACATGGAACTGACCGGCGCGCAGCGTATCGAGGCCTCCCGCGAGGCGGTGTGGCAGGCTCTGAACGACCCCGAAATCCTCAGGCAGTGCATTCCCGGCTGTCAGGAGCTGCAGCAGTCCTCACCAACGCAGTTCACCGCCCGGGTCGTTCTGAAGATCGGCCCGGTGAAAGCAACCTTTTCGGGGGCAGTGACGCTGTCGGATCTCGATCCCCCGCATGGTTATCGCATCGCCGGCGAGGGACAGGGCGGCGTTGCCGGTTTCGCCAAGGGCGGTGCCGACGTGCGGCTCGAGGCGGAGCCGGACGGGGCCACGCGTCTCACCTATAGCGCGCAGGCGAATGTCGGCGGGAAGATCGCCCAGCTTGGCGCCCGGCTGATCGACAGCACGTCCCGGAAGCTGGCCGGCGAGTTCTTCACGGCGTTCGCCCGGGTCGTCGCGCCCGATGCGGTGCCGGCGGCAGCGAGTGCCGCCCCTCCCGCGATGGACGAGCTCACGCCCTGATCTTTTTGCCCAATGCCTCGCCGTCGACCGGGAACAGTCCGATGCAAGACACCTCATTCCAAGATCCGATGGCACATTCCCTTTCGCTCACCGTGAACGGAACGGCCGTTTCCATGAAGGTGGATGTGCGCACCTTGCTGGTGCAGTTGCTTCGCGACGAGCTGCGGCTGACCGGCACCCATGTCGGCTGCGACACCAGCCAGTGCGGGGCCTGCACCGTGCATGTCGATGGCGAGGCCATCAAAGCCTGCGCGGTGCTGGCGGTGCAGGCCGAGGGCCGCGAGGTGCTGACGGTCGAGGGGCTCGCGGCTGGCGACACGCTGCATCCGATGCAGGAAGCCTTTCGCGAGCATCACGGACTGCAGTGTGGTTTCTGCACGCCGGGCATGATTTTGGCCGGGATGGATATGGTCCGGCGTCACGGCCACGCGCTCGACGAGCACACGGTGCGTGTCGAGCTGGAGGGCAATATCTGCCGCTGCACCGGCTACCACAACATCGTCCGGGCCATCATCGCCGGGGTGCGGTCCATGGGTCCTGCGGCGCCCGGCATTGCGGCGGCGGAATAGGAGCGCGCCATGTTCGCCTTCGCCTATCACCACCCGGAAAAGCTCAGCGAGGCGGTCGGCCTGCTCCGCGCCAATGAGGAGGCCAAGCCGCTTGCGGGCGGACAGACCCTGATCGCGACGCTGAAGCAGCGCCTGGCCGCGCCGAGCGATCTGGTGGACCTTTCCACGGTGCCGGAACTGCGCGTCCTCGCGATCAGGGAAGGACGGCTTTCCATCGGTGCCATGGTCCGGCACGCCGATGTCTGCGCTTCGCCGCTGGTGCGCGACGTGCTGCCGGCCTTGGCGGCGCTCGCCGGGTCGATCGGCGATCCGGCGGTGCGCAACCGGGGAACCATCGGCGGGTCCATCGCCAATAACGACCCGTCCGCCGACTATCCGGCCGCGTGCCTCGCGCTGGACGCCACCATCGTCACCGACCGACGGGAGATCCCTGCTGCCGACTTCTCCACCGGGCTGTTCGAGACCGCGCTTGCGTCGGACGAGATCGTGGTCAGGGTCGTTTTCCCGCTTGGCGGACAGGGGGTCTACGAGAAGTTCCGTAACCCCGCCTCGCGCTATGCCATGGCGGGTGTCTTCATCTGGCGCGGAGTCGCCGCGAGCGGCGAGGATCTGGTGCGCGTCGCGGTGACGGGCGCCGGGCAAAGCGGGGTGTTTCGCTGGGCTGAGGCGGAGGAAGCGCTTGCCGGCGCTTTCTCTCCTGTCTCACTGAAGGGGCTGGGCCTCCCGGCAGACGCGATGATCGAGGACATCCATGGCAGCGGCGCCTATCGAGCTCATCTCGTGGCGGAGATCGCCCGACGCGCGGTCGCGCGGATGGCCGCTGGCTAGGGGCACGCCGCAGGGTCTTCCAGTCGTGCGGGTTCCCGGGGCTTGGAACAAGCGTCCTTCTGCCCTAAAATCTGGCTGGGTGTCGTCAGCTGCATTCCGCGGCGAGGGCAGGTAAGTGCGCAGGTCGGGCCGCCGCGCAGGGACCTGTCTTGATGAATCGCCGCCTTTCCCGCGCGCGTCTGCGTACGCGCCTCGCTTCCGAGCGTGCCTTCGCCTCCGTCCAGCGTTTTCTTCATATCGAGGCCGTCAGCGGTATCGCCCTGCTGGCAGCGGCCGTCATTGCGCTGGCCTGGGCCAATTCGAGCGCTGCCCAGAGCTACCACGACCTCTGGCACGCGCCGCTGAGCTTTGGCTTCGGCTCCTTGGTCATCTCGCAGTCGCTGCATTTCTGGATCAACGACGCGCTGATGACCGTGTTCTTCCTCGTCGTCGGCATGGAAATCCGCCGCGAGATCCATGAGGGCTCGCTTTCCGACATGCGCTCGGCCGTGCTGCCGATCGTCGCCGCGCTGGGCGGAGTGATCGTGCCGGCGGCGATCTATGTCGCCTTCAACAGCGGACCGCCGGCTCTCGATGGCTGGGCAGTGCCGACCGCGACCGACATCGCCTTCGCGGTCGGCGTGCTGGCGCTGCTCGGCAAGTCGGTGCCGGTCAATCTGCGCATCTTCCTGCTGGCCCTCGCCATCATCGACGATATCATCGCCATTCTCATCATCGCGCTCTTCTATTCCGGCGGGCTGGACTATAGCGGCCTGCTGGTCGCCGGCGGCGGCATCGCGCTGGTGCTGGCACTGCAGGCGGCCGGCATCGGCAGCGCCTATGCCTATGTCGTACCGGGCGCCATCCTTTGGCTTGGGCTGCTGCAGACCGGCGCCCACCCCACGCTCGCCGGCGTGATCCTGGGCATGCTGACGCCGGTAGTGCCCTTGGCCGGGCGTGAGCTGCCGCTCAATGCCGCCGCGCGGGCGCTGGAGGACATCCGCCATGCCGCCGACGCGCCGCCGTCTCATGTCGTTGCAGCCGCGCAGCGACTGCGGCTTGCGCAGCGCGAACTGGTGCCGCCGGTGACGCGGGTACAAATGACGCTGCACCCCTGGGTCGCCTATCTCGTGATGCCGATCTTCGCGCTGGCGAATGCGGGCGTCAGCCTCGATGGGCTCGATCTCGCGCGCCCCGAGGCGCAGGGAATACTGGTCGGCATTGTCGCCGCACTTGTGGTGGGCAAGCCTCTCGGCGTCGTCGCCGCAAGCTGGCTGGTGGTGCGGATGGGCTGGGGAATGCTGCCGCCCGGCGTGAACTGGGCCGGCGTTCTGCTGGTCGGGCTTCTCGCCGGCATCGGCTTCACCATGTCGATCTTCATCGGCACGCTGGCGTTCGAGGACGCGGCGCTGCTCGGCGCCGCCAAGCTCGGCGTGCTGCTGGCCTCGGTGACGGCGGCGGTGCTCGGCCTCGGCTGGGGCGCGCTGCGGCTGCGGGGCAACCGGAGCATGCGCGTGCCGGCCGCCCTGCACTGACGAGGCGTGCCGGCGAGGGCGGTCCCGGGCGGCCCCGGCCGGGAGAGAGCGGGGCTGCTCCCGACCGGCTCACTTCCGGCGGTGAAATACCATGCCGCCATGGTGCAGCGTGTCTTCATCGACGAAGACGCCGTCGGCGGTGAAGCCGGTGTCGTCCCAGTACAAGATTTCGCTTCCGGTCACCTCATAGCGGCCCTGATAGGCGCCCTGGCGGGTGCCGCGGGCTTCGTCGTAGCGGCCATTCGGCAGCAATTCGTGCCGGATATGGCGGTCGGGGGTGACCCACATGCCGACATAGGGGTGGCTCTGCGGCGTCTGCGAAGGTTTGGCGTTCTGTGGCATCTGGGCATGGGCCTTGTCGGTGGGGAAGAAGCAGGAGCCCGCAAGCAGGGCGAGGGCGAGCAGCGGGAGCCGGTTCATGGCCGAACCTCGGACGTGCCGGCCGATGCGCGGCGCTCGGCGAAGAGTTCCGACAGCGCCTGCGACGCGGCGATGGCGCGCGGGAAGCCGGCGGTGACGGTGGTGACGTAGACGACCTCCTTCAACTCCTCCTCGGACACGCCGATATTGAGCGCGTAGCCGGCATGGACCTGCATGAAGGGGAGCTGGCCGAGCGCCGCAAAGGCGGCGACAGCGGCGATCTGGCGGGTCCGGTCATCGAGGCCGCGCCGCGACCAAACATCGCCCAGCGCATAGGCCTCGGTCGCCTCGGCGAGGAAGGGGAACTCCCGCCGCATGGCCTCCAGTGCCGGCTGCGGGGCGCCCTTGTTGAGCTTCTGGACCACCGCGTCGCCGCGCTGGCGCCGCTCGTCCCGCGTGTCGGCTGCGGCGCCGCAGGATGTTGCCGCCAGCGCGAGCGCCGCGACGGCGGCGCGCAGGCGCGGCTGGGTCATGGACAGGGTCACGACTATCTCCTCAGCGACTGGCGGTGGGGCGGACGACGATCTCGCCCACATCGACATCGTCGGGCTGCTCGATGGCGTAACGGACAGCGCGGCCGATCGCGTCCGGCTGCAGGGCGATGGCGCGGTACGCCTTCATCGCCTCGGCGGCGACGGGGTCGGTGATGGTGTGGGCAAGCTCGCTCTCCACCACGCCGGGGTGGATGCAGGTGACGCGCAGGCGCTCATTCTCCTGCCGCAGCCCGTCCGAGATGGCGCGCACCGCGAATTTCGTCGCGCAATAGACCGCCGCCGTCGGCGAGACGGCCAAGGCGCCGATCGAGGCGATGTTGATGATGTGACCCGAGCCGCGCGCCGTCATCTCCGGCAGCACGGCGGCGATGCCGTAGAGCACGCCCTTGATGTTGACGTCGATCATGCGGTCCCACTCCTCGACCTTGAGCGAGGCCATAAGCGAGAGCGGCATGATGCCGGCATTGTTGACGATCACGTCGACCCGGCCGAAGCGCGCGCGGGCCGCATCGGCGAAGGCGGCAACATCGGCGCGGTCGGTGACGTCGACACGCCGGGCCAGAACGTCGCCGCCGATCTTGCCGGCAAGCGCCTCAAGACGATCCGTGCGGCGGGCGCCGAGAGCGAGTGTCGCCCCGGCCCGGCCGAGTTCGCGGGCAATGCCAGCGCCGATGCCGCTGGAGGCGCCGGTGATGAGAACGACTTTGTCGAGGGCCATGGAGGCCTCCTTCAGAAGAGTTGCGGCGGGCTTGCGTGAAGGATAGGGGCGCGCCATTGTCGCGATAAGCCGCTCGTTCGTTACCTAAGAGGAAAGTAAGGCTAACCAATGGAGCCGGATCTCAACGCGCTTGCCGTGTTCGCCCTGGTCGCCGAGGAGCGGAATTTTCGCGCGGCGGCGGACCGGCTCGGCGTCACCCGCTCGGCCGTCAGCCAGACGATCGGGCGGCTGGAGGAGGGGCTCGGCATTGCGCTGGTTCGGCGCACGACGCGCAGCGTCAGCCTGACGGAGGCCGGCGAGCGCCTTTATGGAAGCATTGCCCCTGCGGTCGCCGACATGCGCGCGGCAATCGACATGACGCGCAACCTGACGGCCCGCCCGCGTGGGCGGCTGCGCCTCGCCGTCTCGTCAATCGCCGAGCGCTTTCTCTCCGGGCCGTTCCTGGCGGCCTTTGCCGCCGATCATCCAGAGATATCGCTCGACATCACCGTGACGGACGAGGAGTTCGATATCGTCGCCGAGGGGTATGACGCCGGCGTGCGCCTCGGCGAGGTGATCGAGCAGGACATGATCGCGGTCCCGATCGCCGGCGATGAGCGGCAGCTGGCGGTGTGTGCGCCCGCTTATCGCGACCGCTTTGGCGTGCCCTCCCACCCCTCCGAACTCGCCTCGCACGCCTGCATCGGCTGGCGGCCCTCGCCCAAGGCGGCGCCCTATCGCTGGGAATTTGCCGAGGCGGGGCGCGAGTTCCGCGTCACCGTTCCGCCGAGCTTCACCACCAACGACATGGCGCTGATGATCAAGCTGGCGACCGCCGGCGCGGGCATCGGCTTCGGCATGGAGGAAAGTTTCCGCCCCTGGTTCGAACGGGGCGAACTGCTGCCGCTGCTGGAGGATTACTGCCCGTTCTTCCCCGGCTTCTATCTCTATTACCCGAGCCGCCGGAACGTCGCGCCGAAGCTGCGGGTGCTGGTAGAACATCTGAAGCGGCAGAGAGTGTAGCGCCTCGTACCGGCGCTTCCGCGCGGCACCGCGCCTGATCCGCCGGACGCGGGCGGCCGGCATGCTGCACTGCGACAATCGCGCCGGAACCATGGGGGCTCTCGGCACTTGTAGGGGGGTAGGGCGTGCCGCCCTGAAACGAGTGAGGTCAGGCATGCATCGTCGACATCTGTTGCTGGGATTGGGGCTCCTGGCAATGTCACCGGTGCCGCTGACCCGGCTCGGCATCAGCGAGGCGTGGTCCGACGAAGAGGAGCAGGTCACTCCCTTCGACGCGCAGACCGTGCGCCAGCTCGCCCGCGATCTCGCCGCCAAGCCGTATAAAGGCCCGGCAAATGATCTGCCGCGCGCCTTCGACAAGCTTAGCTATGACGACTACCGCAACATCCGCTTCAACACCGACCGCGCGCTCTGGCGCAATGACAGCACCGGCTTTCAGGCGCAGTTGCTGCATCGCGGCTTCCTGTTTCGCGAGCGGGTCGATGTCTATCAGGTCGCCGACGGCAAGGCCGTGAAGCTCGGCTACGACCCTGCCATGTTCCGCTTCGAGCACGGTGTGCCGCAACCGTCTGACAAGGCGGATATCGGCTTTTCCGGCTTCCGGTTGCATGGCCCGATCAACCGGCCGGACTATTTCGACGAGATCGCCGTGTTCCAGGGCGCCAGCTATTTCCGCGCGGTCGGCAAAGGGCAGGTCTACGGGTCGTCGGCGCGCGGCCTCGCGGTGAAGACGGGCGATTCCGGCGGCGAGGAATTCCCCGCCTTCCGGGCCTTCTGGCTCGAAAAGCCGCGCCCCGGTGTCGATTCGGTGGTGATCCACGCGCTGCTGGACAGCCCGAGCGCCGCCGCCGCCCATCGCTTCACCATCCGCCCCGGCGACGAGACGTTGATGTCGGTCGAGATGACCGTCTATCCCCGGGTCGATATCGACCAGGTAGGGATCGGCGCGCTCACCAGCATGTTCATGTTCGGTCCCAATGACCGCGACGGCATCGACGATTTCCGCCCGATGGTGTGCGACGCCAACGGGCTGTCCATCATCACCGGAACCGGCGAGCGACTGTGGCGTCCACTGTCCAACCCGCGACGGCTGCAGATTTCGTCCTTCGCGGTTTCCGACCTGCGCGGTTTCGGGCTCATGCAGCGCCAGCGCTCGTTCTTCGATTATCAGGACCTCGAGGCGCGGTATGAGCGCCGTCCCAGCGTCTGGGTCGAGCCGATCGGCGATTGGGGCGACGGCTCGGTGGTGCTGGTGGAAATTCCCACACCGGAAGAGATCCACGACAACATCGTCGCCTTCTGGCGCCCGCGCGAGCCGCTGCGCAAGGGGCGCGAATACAGCACCACCTATCGCCTGCACTGGGGTTGGACCGGCCCGGATTCCAGCGATGCCGGCCGCGTCGTCGCTACCCGCGTCGGCGGCAGCACTGAGCGGCGGCTTTTCGTGCTCGATCTTGCCGGCGACAAGATCCGCGATCTGCCGGCGGAAGGCCTTTCGGCGCGGGTGACCGCCAACACCGGAGAGGTGAAGGATATCGTCCTGCAACCTAATCCCGAGACGAAGGGCTGGCGCATCTCGTTCGCCTTGCTGCCAGGCGGGGCCGAGCATGTGGAATTGCGCGCCGATTTGATGCGAGGCGAGGAGCGTTTGGCCGAGAGCTGGGTCTATCGGTGGTCGGCGTGAGCCGTCCGGTCGAGGCCGAACCTCTGCGGGCGGCGTTCCCCGTCGAGGGCCCGGCACCGGCCCTGCCGCCCGAGACGCCACTCGCCATGCCGGTGCAATCGCTCTCGCGCGTGCCGGCTTCCGATGTTCCCGGCGACCGGCATCCCGCATTGGTGCTGCGGCGTGGCTTCGCGCTCGGCGGGGCGGCGCTGCTCACCGCCATCGCCGCCCACCAGATGTATCTCGTGCTGGATGTCGGCGGCGTCACCCTGCTCGAATATGTCGTGCTGGCGCTGTTCGTCATTCTGTTCGCCTGGATCGGGTTCGCTTTCACCAATGCGCTGAGCGGACTGCCGAGCCTGCTGCGGCCGCCGCGCGGGCATCTCGGCATCGATCCCGACGGGCCGCTCCCCGCCTTGTCGGCGCGCACCGCGATTCTGCTGCCGGTTTATAACGAGCCGCCAGCCCGTGTTCTCGCCGGGCTGGAGGCGACATGGGAATCGATCACCGCCACCGGCGCCTCGGGGCAATTCGACGTCTTCATCCTCAGCGACACCACAGATGCCGACATCTGGGTCGCCGAGGAGGCGGGCTATCTCGCCTTGCGCGCCCGCGCCGGGGCCGAGCACAGGATGTTCTATCGCCGGCGTCCGCGTAACACCGGCCGCAAGGCGGGCAATATCGCGGAGTGGGTGACCCGCTTCGGTGGCGGCTATGAGAATTTCCTCATCCTCGACGCCGACAGCCTGATGACCGGGGACTGCATCGTCCGCCTCGCCGCCGCGATGGAGACACATCCGCGCGCCGGACTGATCCAGACGCTGCCCGTCATCGTCGGCGGCCGCACGCTGTTTTCGCGGCTGCAGCAATTCGCCGGCCGGCTCTATGGTCCGCTCATCGCCCATGGCCTCGCCAGCTGGAGCGGTGCCGAAAGCAATTACTGGGGCCATAACGCCATGATCCGCACCCGGGCCTTCGCGCAGGCGGCCGGGCTGCCGGAACTGCGCGGCCCGCGACCGTTCGGTGGCCATATCCTCAGCCATGATTTCGTCGAGGCGGCGCTGATGCGCCGTCAGGGCTGGGGCATGCACATGGTGCCGTGGTTGGAAGGCTCCTATGAGGAGGGGCCGCCGACACTGGCCGATCTCGCCATTCGCGACCGGCGCTGGTGCCAGGGCAATCTCCAGCATATCGCCGTGCTGCCGGCGCGCGGGCTGCACCCGATCAGCCGGCTGCACCTGCTCACCGGCATCGGTTCCTACCTCACCGCACCGCTGTGGCTCGCCATGTTGCTGGCCGGCCTCGCCACCGCGCTGCAGGCGCGCTTCGTCCCGCCGGACTATTTCCCGTCCGGCTTCTCGCTGTTTCCGAGCTGGCCGGCGCAGGATCCCATCCGCGCCATATGGGTTTTCGTCGGCACCATGGCGATCCTGCTGCTGCCCAAGCTGTTCGCCTTTGCGGCTGTGCTGCTGTCCCTTGCTCGCCGCCGCAGCTTTGGGGGAAGTGTCCGCGCCTTTTTCGGCATGCTGGCGGAAACACTGATCTCCGGCCTTCTGGCGCCGGTGACGATGTTCACCCAGTCGGTGGCGGTGGTGGGCATTCTCGCGGGCAAGGATGGCGGCTGGCAGCCCCAGCGCCGCGACGACGACCGCATCGACACCGGGTCGGTCATCCGGTTCTTCCTGCCCCATACGGTGGCGGGATGGCTGCTCGGCGCCGCCGCGCTCAGCATCTCGCTGCCGCTGTTTCTTTGGATGACGCCGGTGGTGGTGGGGCTGGCGCTGGCCATTCCGCTGGTGCTATGGACCGGCGGGGCGCGCAGCGCGACGCGCCTGCTGTTCCGCACCCCCGAAGAGCTGGCGCCGCCGCCCGTATTGCAGCGGGCGAGGCAGTTGCGCGACGCCGCGACGGCGGGTGCGCGCGGCTCTTCCACCGAAGCCGTCGGCCTTCTTGCCGCGACGCCCGATCTGCTGGCCTTCCACCGCGCGCAGCTGCCGCATGGCGAACGCGCTGCCGGCGATTACACCCCCGAACGGCTGATCGCGCGCGCCAAGATCGAGGATGCGGGGGATTTCGAGATGGCGCTCCGGCTGCTCAGCCCGCGCGAGAAGGCCGCCGCGCTTGGTGACTTCCGCTCCCTCGACGCGCTGCTTGCCTTGGCGCCCGCAGCGAGTGCGACGGCAGCGCGCAATTAGCGCGGGGCGAGGCGCTGCTCAGAGCGGGTTGCGGTCGACTTTCTCTTCGGGCAACTCGATGCCCTTGGCGTTGCGACGCTGGCGCGACTAGCGCACGGCGTAGGCGAGAGCAAGAAGCAGCGCCAGTGCGCCGATTGGTCCTGGTGCCCCTTACCCGATCAGCGCGGGCCGCCGTCCGGGAGGTCGGTGCCGTGATCCGTATGCTCGACGCCAAGCATGGTCTCGCTGGCACCCGGTACGGTGATCGTCACGTCATAGCCGTCGCGAATGGCGTTCGAGGCGGCGGCGACGGCAGCCTCAAACGCGGCTTCCTTGCTGGCATAGGCCATGCCGGCCTCGCCATCGCTGAGCACCCGCCACTCTCCCTCGCTGCCGCGAAGACGGTAGCCGATCGAACGGCCGGGGATCTCGGTCTGCATGGTTCTCTCCTCAAATCATGGGGGCGCCGCCGGTGACCGCGATGGTCGCGCCGGAGACGTAGCTCGACAGCGGGTCGGCGAGCATCACATAGGCGGTCGCCAGCTCGGCCGGCTGGCCCGGCCGCTTCATCGGCACCTGCTCGCCGAAATGCGCCACCTTCTCCGCCGGCATGGTGGCGGGGATCAGCGGGGTCCAGATCGGCCCCGGCGCCACCGCATTGGCGCGGATGCCCTTCTCGGCCAGCAACTGCGCCAGGCCGGCGGTGAAGTTCTGGATCGCGCCCTTGGTGGTGGCGTAGGCGAGAAGGGTCGGGTTCGGCTTGTCGGAATTTATCGAGGCGGTGTTGATGATGGCGCTGCCCGGCTTCATGTGCGGCACTGCCGCCTTGGTGAGGTAGAACATCGCGTGGATGTTTACCTTGAAGGTCAACTCCCATTCCGCATCGCTGATATCGCCGATCTCGGTGAAGGTGGCCTGATGGGCGGCATTGTTGACCAGTAGGTCGATGCGCCCAAAAGCCTCTACCGCCTTGTCCACCACCGCCCGGCAATGGGCCGCGTGCTGGATGTCGCCGGGCACGAGCACCGCCTGCCGCCCGGCCTCGCGTACCAGCGCGGCCGTCGCCTCGGCGTCGTCGTGCTCGTCGAGATAGGAGATCAGCACGTCCGCGCCTTCGCGCGCATAGGCAAGCGCCACGGCGCGCCCGATGCCGCTGTCGCCGCCGGTGATCAGAACCTTCCTTCCTTCGAGCCGACCCGAACCTTTGTAGCTGTCCTCGCCATGGTCGGGACGGGGCGACATGGCCTCCGTCCGTCCGGGCATGGACTGCTGCTGCTCGTCGAAAGGCGGGCTGGGATAGTTGGGCATGGTGGGCTCCTCGGTGTGGCGGTCTGTCGACGCATCGGGGCCAACAGCTGGCGCAATGGTTGGTTCCGTTACGTCCGAGGAGCCGGCGCGGGCTTGATCTTCAACGGAGAGCGACCGGAACGGCATAAGCGCGGCCATGGCCGAACTATCCCCCGCGCCGGGCGTTCCCCCTCCACACAGCGCTTGCGCGCCGCATCAGCGCCCCACCTGCTTTCCCGATCGGGAAGCGGTGCGGGCCGCCGGGACCAAAGGAATATCGATGCCCTCAACCTCCGTACCTTCCCGCCATCCGGTCGCTACCCGCGCCTTGGTGATTCCCTGCCTGCTCGTGCTCGCCTTCGGTGTCGCGGCCTGCGACCAAGCCACGACGACCCTGCCGGAGAGCGCCGGCTATGGCCCTGATCCGCAGCTTCCCGAGCCCAATTCGTCGCTGCTGCCGACGTTGAAGGTGGCCGAAGCCATCGGCTGGAAGGAGGGCGCCCAGCCCACCCCGGCCAGCGGCCTGCAGGCCAAGGCGTTCGCAACCGGCCTCGCCCATCCGCGCTGGCTGTATGAACTGCCCAATGGCGATGTGCTGGTGGCGGAAACAGACGCCCCGCCCAAGCCGGAAGGAAAATCCGGCGGGCTGCGCGGCTGGGTGCAGGGCCTGTTCATGGAGAAGGCCGGCTCGAAGACGCCGAGCGCCAACCGCATCTCGCTGCTGCGCGACGCCGACGGCGACGGGACGGCGGAAACCAAGACCGTGTTCCTCGAAAACCTCACCTCGCCCTTCGGCATGGCGCTGATCGGCGACAGGTTCTATGTCGCCAATGCCGACGCCATCATGCGTTTCCCCTATCAGGAAGGCGCGACGCAGATCACCGCGCCGGGCGAAAAGCTCGCGGATCTTCCCGCTGGCCGCAACCATCACTGGACCAAGAGCCTGCTGGCCAGCCCCGATGGCTCCAAGCTCTATGTCGGGGTCGGCTCCAACTCCAATGTCGCGGAGAACGGCATGGCCGAGGAAGAGAACCGCGCCGCCGTGCTGGAAGTCGACGTCGCCAGCGGCGCCTCGCGCGTCTTCGCTTCCGGCCTGCGCAACCCGGTGGGCATCGACTGGAACCCGGCTAATGGCGAATTGTGGGTCTCCGTCAATGAGCGCGACGAGATCGGGGACGATCTGGTTCCCGACTATATGACCTCGGTGAAAGAGGGCGGTTTCTACGGCTGGCCCTATTCCTATTACGGCCAGCACGTGGATGAGCGGGCCGAGCCGGCGAAGCCCGATCTCGTCGCCAAGGCGATCAAGCCGGATTATGCGCTGGGCTCCCACACCGCCTCGCTCGGCTTCACCTTTGCCGATGGCCCGGCGCTCGGCGAGGGCTTCGCTTCGGGCGCCTTCATCGGCCAGCACGGTTCGTGGAACCGCAGCAAGCCGGTGGGCTATCGGGTGATCTTCGTGCCCTTTACCGACGGACGCCCGTCCGGCACGCCGCAGGAGGTGCTGACCGGTTTCCTTGACAGCGAGGGGAAAGCGCAGGGCCGCCCGGTCGGCGTGCTTGTCGACACGCGCGGCGGGCTGCTGGTCGCCGACGACGTCGGCAATGCGGTGTGGCGGGTGACCCCGGCGGGCGGTGCCGCGCCGGCTCCCGCCACCGGTACGGCCGCCCCCGCACCGGGCGAGGCGATGTGACGCCCGCTCACGGTCTGGCGGATCATTGACGACAGGCGGGCGCTTCGGCGCCCGCTTTCATATCGGGCGGCGGCGGGTGGAACGCGCCGCGCCCGCCCGCGTTAGTGGCGAGGCATCGCAGCACCCCTTTCGCGGGCAGACAGAGGCAGGCATGGCAGCGCGGGCGACATGGAAGGGTTTCCTCCGGCTCGGCGAGCTTGTCTGCGCGGTGGGGCTCTATACCGCCGTCAGCGCCAGCGACCGCGTCAGCCTGCACATGGTGAACCGCAAGACCGGCAATCGCCTCTCGCGTCGATTCGTCGATTCCGAGAGCGGCGAGGTGGTGGAGCGCGACGAGCAGGTGAAGGGCTACGAGGTCGATTCAGGTACCTTTGTGGTGCTGGAGCCCGACGAGATCGCCGAGGTAACCCCCAAGGGCGACAAGGCGCTCACCATTGAGAGCTTCCTGCCCTGCGGCGAGGTGGACGACCTGTATTTCGACCGGCCCTATTATCTGCGCCCGGCCGACGAGGCCTCGCAGGCGAGCTTCGCGGTGATCCGCGAGGGCCTGAGGGCCCGCAAGGTGGCGGCGGTGGCGAGCGCGGTGTTGTTCCGCCGCCCGCGCAGCGTGCTGATCCGCGCCTATGACGAGGGCATCATCGCCACGACGCTGAACTATGATTACGAAGTCCGCTCCGCCGAGGAGGCGTTCGAGGATATTCGCGAGGTGAAGATGGAGCCGGAAATGCTCGATCTCGCCCGCCACATCATCGAGACCAAGGCCGGGCGTTTCCAGCCTGAAACCTTCGACGACCGCTATGACGACGCGCTGGCGGAACTGGTGCGGGCCAAGATGGAAGGCCGCAAGATCGCACCGCCCAAGCAGACGGCGGCCAAGGTGGTGAGCCTGCTCGACGCGCTGCGCGAAAGCGCCGGTGTTGCGGGCGGCGGCAAGGAGGCTTCAGCCAGGAAAGCTCCAACCGCCAAGGCTCCAGCCATGAAGGCGGCTGCCAGCAAGAAGGCGGCTTCCGGCAAATCGGCCGCGAAAAAGCCTGCTGCACACAAGACGTCCCGCGCGCCCACTCGCAAGGCGGGATAAGCGGCGATGGCGCTCGACGTCTACCGCCGCAAGCGTGATTTCACCCGCACGCAGGAGCCGCAGGGAGCCGACGGCGTCGAGGCTGGCCATGCCTATCTGATCCAGAAGCATGCGGCGCGCCGGCTGCATTATGATCTCCGGCTGGAGATGGACGGTGTCCTGAAAAGCTGGGCGGTGACGCGCGGCCCCAGCCTGGTGCCCGGCGAGAAGCGGCTCGCCGTGCATGTGGAGGACCACCCGCTCGACTATGGCAGCTTCGAGGGCACCATTCCCAAGGGACAGTATGGCGGGGGCACCGTCATGCTGTGGGATACGGGAAGCTGGGAGCCGGTCGGCGACGCGGCCAAGGGCTACAAGAAGGGCCACCTCGAATTCGTCTTGCATGGCAACAAGTTGCAGGGGCGCTGGCATCTGGTGCGGCTCGCGCCGCGCAAGGGCGAGAAGGCCGATAACTGGCTGCTGATCAAGGCCGAGGACGAGGTCGCACGGGCGGAAGGCGCGCCCGACATCCTCGACGAGATGCCGGATTCGGTGAAGACCGGGCGCACTCTCGACGCCATCGCCAAGGGCGATGAGGTGCCGCTGCTGACGCGCAAGGCCGGAACGCGGAAAGTCCCGCCGCCCGAGGCCGATACAGCGAAGCCGAAGGCGGCGGCGAAGACCAAAGCCGCGGCGAAAACGAAGAATCTGACGGGCGTCGAAGCCCCGCTGCCGGATTTTGTGGAGCCGGCGCTGGCGACGCTGGTGACCAAGGCACCGCTCGGAAAGCCCTGGATTCACGAGATAAAATTCGACGGCTATCGCCTTCAGGCGCGGCTCGACACCACCGCGAAGGGAAAGCGCCGGGTGAAGCTGCTCACCCGTTCCGGCCTCGACTGGACGCCCCGCTTCGGGTCGGCGCTGGTGGCGGCGCTTGAGGCGCTGCCGGCGGAGAACGCGCTGATCGACGGCGAGCTGGTGGTGGAAAACAGCGCCGGCGTCTCGAATTTCAGCCTGTTGCAGAAGGACTTGGCCGAGGGAACGTCCGACCGCTTCGTCTATTACGCCTTCGACCTGCTGCATCTCGACGGGCGGGACCTGCGCGGTGCGCCGCTGACTGCACGCAAGCAAGCGCTGGCGCTGCTGCTTCAACAAGCTGCAGACGGGCTGCGCTACAGCGAGCATCTCGCGGAAGACGGCGAAGCCATGCTGCGCCACGCCTGCCGGCTCAGCCTCGAAGGGCTGGTGTCGAAGCGGGCGGATGCGCCCTACCGCTCGGGTCGCGGCAAGGACTGGGTGAAGTCCAAATGCGCCTTCCGGCAGGAATTCGTCATCGGCGGCTTCACCGCCTCCACCGCGCAGAAGAACGCGGTCGGCTCGCTGGTGCTGGGCGTGTTCGAGGAGGGGAGGCTCGTCCATGTGGGGCGCGTCGGCACCGGCTTCTCGCAGGCGGTGGCGCGGGACCTCCACACGCAGCTTTCAAAGCTCGAACGGGCCCGCAGCAGCTTCGCCGAACCGCTGACCACGGAAGAGAAGCGCGGCGTCACCTATGTCGCGCCCGAACTGGTGGCCGAAGTGGAGTTTCGCGGCTGGACCGGCGACCAGCATCTGCGCCACGCGGCCTTTCGCGGGCTGCGCGAGGATAAGCCGGCGCGCGAGATCGTGCGGGAGAAGGCCGTGGAGGGGGAGGACATGCCCGCCGAACGCAGCGCGCCGCGCTCCAAGGTAAAGCTGACCCATCCCGATCGCATCTACTGGCCGGAGGAAGGCATCACCAAGCAGGGGCTCACCGACTATTATGCCGATGTCTGGCGCTTCATCGCCCCCTTCGTCGTCGCCCGGCCGCTGGCGCTACTGCGCTGCCCGGACGGCATCACCGGGCAGGCCTTCTTCCAGAAGCATTCCTGGCGCGGCATGAACAAGGCGATCAAGGTCAAGAAGGACACCGACGGCGAAGAGCTGCTCTATATTGACGACCTCGACGGGCTGATCGCGCTGGTCCAGTCCGGGGCGCTGGAAATCCACCCCTGGGGGGCGCCGCTGGCCAATATCGACCGTCCCGACATGCTGATCTTCGACCTCGATCCCGGTGACGCGGTCGGCTGGGACGGGGTCGTCGCTGGTGCGCGCGAGATCCGCGACCGGCTGGAGGCACAGGGCCTGCCGGCCTTCGTGAAGACCTCCGGCGGCAAGGGGCTGCATGTCGTGGTGCCGCTGCAACCGAAGGCGAACTGGGAAGCCGCGAAGGCCGTCGCCAAGGGCCTCGCCGATTCCCTCGCCGCCGACGACCCCGACCGCTATATCGCCGTGGCCACCAAGGCCCGTCGCAAGGGGCGCATCTTCATCGACTATCTGCGCAACGGGCGCGGGGCGACTGCCGTGGCGGCCTATTGCCCGCGCGCCCGGGCCGGGGCGGGCGTCTCCCTGCCGGTGGCATGGGAGGAACTCGACGCGCTTTCCGGCGGCGCGCACTTCACTCTGGCTGACGTGCCGGCGCGCCTTGCCAATCTTGACGCCGACCCGTGGGAAGGTTTCCGCGCCGCCGCAGTGCCGTTGCCGGGAACGGCGGGCCGCACCCGCCGGACGAAATGAGGGAAATGATGCAAGGCTTGCCGCAGGACTGGTGGCTGACACCGGATGAGATCGAAAGCCTGCTGCGGCTGATAGCGGCGGCCGGCTGCGGCATGATTGTCGGCGTCAACCGCGACCTGCGCGGCAAGCCCACCGGCATGCGCACGCTCGGACTGGTCGGGCTCGGTGCGGCGCTCATCGCGCTCTCCGCCCTGCAGGTCGAGGGCATCGAGGGCCACCCCGATGCCACGAGCCGGGTCGTGCAGGGCATCGTGCAGGGGGTGATGACCGGCATCGGCTTTTCGACCGCATGGAGGTGCACGGCCTGACCACGGCGGCGGCGGTGTGGGTGACGGCAGCGCTCTGCGTGGCCTGTGCCATCGCCTCCTGGCATCTGGTTTTCCTCGCGCTCGCCACCACCATCGCCTTGCTGGTGACGATCGTGCCCTTGGAGCGGCTGGTGGAATCCCGCGCCGCGCCCGCGCCTGTGCGCGCCAAGCCGCTGGACGACGCCGACGACGACCCGCCGCGCTGAACGGCAGCGCGCTCAGCGCCCGCCGGGCTTGCGCTCGGCGGCGAGGCTCTTCTTCAGCGCATCCATGATGTTGACGACATTGGTGGGGGCTTCGTCTGCTTCCTCGGGCGCGGCGCGGCGCTTGGAAGGCCGGCGCTTCTTCTTGGAGGCAATGAGCTGCTTGAGATTGTCTTGCAGCGGGTCATGCACCAGCGCGGCGCTCCAGTCGCCGGTCCGCTTGTCGATCAGCTTGCCGACGAGGGCCACGAGATCGCTGTCGGCCTTTTCCTCGATATCCTCGAAATAATCCTCGGGCCGGCGCAGCTCGTCCGAATAATGCAGCGTCCACAGCACGATGCCGCGCCCGCGCGGCTCCAGCATCACAGGCCGCTCGCGCCGGTGCAGCACGACGCGCGAAAGCCCGACCTTGCCGGTGGCGGCCATGGCCTCGCGGATGACGGCGAAGGCCTCCTCGCCCACCGGGTCGTCCGGCATCAGGAAATGCGGGGTGTCGTACCAGATCCATTCCACCGTATCGGCGGGCACGAAGGTCTGGATGTCGATGGTGCGGTTGCTTTCCAGCGCCACCGACTGAAGATCGTCGTCGTCGAGGATGACATAATTGTCCGGCTCGCGCTCATAGCCGCGCGCCTGGTCGTCGAACTCCACCGTCTTGCCGGTCTGCGCGTCGACATAGATGCCTTCCACCCGGTTGCCGGTGGCCCGGTTGAGGGTGTGAAAGCGGATCTTCTCCGCTGCGCTGGTCGCCGGCGCCATCACCACCGGGCAGGTGACCAGCGAGAGCTTGAGATAGCCTTTCCAGAAGCCGCGCGGCGCCACGCCCTGTCCCTCTCCATGATCGTACCGGTAACAATCTCCGGCGACGCCAGGGGTTCCCCATCGTGGCACGCAGGGCTGAACCGATCGACCGGCCACGCGTTGAGCCCACGCCCGGCGCACCCGCCCCGATGCGCGTGAGGAGCGACCCATGCCCGAAACAGACCACCTGCGGAACGAGATCGACGCCGGCAAGACCCGCGACAAGGTGCCGTTCTCCGACCCGGCCGCCGCGCCGCTCGGCACGGATGACGAGGCCGCCGGCACGCCGCCCGGCGCGGAGCGCAGGAGCATCGCAGCGGAGGAGGTCGGCGCCAGCACGGTGGGCGGCGGCACGGATGAGCGCGGCCGGCCCATCGACGACAAGGGCACCACCATTCCCGGCGTCTCCTTCGTCACCGCCGTCATCGGCCTTCTCGTTGCGGTGATCGGCGCCGGCGCGCTGGTCGCGATGTTGATGGTCTGACGCCCGCCCCCTGCGCTGCGGCCCCGGCTTACCTCCGAGGAGGGGGAACCCAGTCGCCCCTGTGCGGTTACCGCTGGGCGATTGTTCCAAGAATGCGAAGCGATGTCCCTGAGCCAAGATCTGATCGAAAGCACGCTGGCCGTGCGTCCCACGCCGGACGACTCCAACCCCCCGCCGCGCCGGACCGGTGGGCCGGTGCTGGCGCCCGGCCGCAATGTGTGGCGGGTGGAGCGCGCCGAGCGGGCGCGGGTGCTGGTGGATGGCTCCAACTATTTCGGCGCGCTGCGGCAGGCGCTTCTGGGCGCGCGCGAGACTGTCCATATCGCCGGCTGGGACCTCGACAGCCGGATGAAGCTGGTCGGCGAGAGCGGCACCGCAGATGACGGGCTGCCCGAGACGCTGGCGGCGTTCCTTTCCGCGCTGGTGGCGCGCAATCCGCGCCTGCGCATCCGGCTGCTGCTGTGGGATTATTCGATGATGTTCGCGCTGGAGCGCGAGCTGGCGCCGGTGTTCTCCTTCCTCTGGTCGACGCCCAAGCAGATCGAGCTCTGCCTCGACGACACGCTGCCGCTGGGCGCCTCGCATCACCAGAAAATCGTCGTCATCGACGATTCGCTCGCCTTTTCCGGCGGCCTCGATCTCACGGGACGGCGCTGGGACACGCCGGCGCACACGCCCAGCGACCCCAAGCGCCTCGACCCGCAGGGCACCACCTACGACCCGTTCCACGATGTGCAGATGGTGGTGGATGGCGATGCCGCCTCGGCCATCGGCGCGCTGTTCCGCGACCGCTGGAAGCGTGCCGCCTCGGAGCGGCTGGCGCCGGCGCGGGCGAACGGCAACCGCTGGCCGGACGCGCTGCCGGTGGATTTCAGCGACATCGAGGTCGGCATCGCCCGCACCCTGCCGGATTATGACGGCCAGCGCGGCACGCGCGAGGTGGAGGCGCTGCTGTTCGACATGATCGACGCCGCCGAGCGCGAGATCTATGTCGAGAACCAGTTCATCACCTGCGAGCGTTTCACCGAGCGCCTCGTCAAGCGCATGCATGAGCGGCCCGAGCTCGAGGCGCTGATGGTGACGCCGAACATCTACCGCTCCTGGATCGAGCAGCAGGTGATGGGCGTTCCGCGCGACCGCCTGCGCGCCCGGCTGGAGCAGGAAGGGCTGGCGGACCGCGCGCGGCTGGTCTTCCCGGAGGTGACCGCGCCGGGCTCCGCCCCGACCGAGGTGTTCGTCCACGCCAAGATACTGATCGTCGACGACCGGCTGCTGCGGGTCGGCTCGGCCAATATCTGCAACCGCTCCATGGGCTTCGACAGCGAGTGCGACCTCGTGGTCGAGGCGCGCGACGCTGGCGAGCGGGCGGCCGTGGCCGCCATCCGCGCTCGCCTGCTCGGCGAGCATGTCGGGCTCGCCCCCGAGGAAGTGGGGGAAAGCGTGGCGCGCGAGGGGCTGCTCGCCGTCTCGCGCAAGGGCGCCAATGGCAAGCGCCTCGCCGACCTGCCCGCCGTGGCGGGAGACCTGGCGCTGCCGCAGATCAGCGCCTTCGCCGATCCGCCGGAACCACTCTATGAGGAGCGCGCCGGCCAGGGCGGCGGGCCGCGCCGCAAATGGCCGATAGCCGCCGCGCTGGCCGGCCTCGCGGTTCTCGCCGCGCTGGTCGTCGCCTGGGCCAATTCTCCCTTCGCCGAGCCGGAACGCATCATCTCCGCGCTCGACACCATGGCCGATCGCCCGTGGGGCGCGGCCGCCGTTGTGGCGATCTATGTCGTCGGCGGGCTGGTGGTGTTCCCGGTCTCGGTGCTGATCATCGCCACCGTCGCGGTCTATGGCGGCTGGACCGGCGCGCTGCTGGCGGGCCTCGGGGCATTGGTCAGCGCCGTGGTGACGTTCTTCATCGGCCGCCATCTCGGCGCCGGCGTGGTGCGCCGCTTCATCGGGCCGCGCATCAACCGCATACGTCGCGGCCTCGCGAACCAGGGCATCCTCACGGTCGCGACCATGCGGATGGTCCCGGCGGCGCCCTTCACCTTCATCAATCTGGTCGCCGGCGCCGCCGGGCTGCGGCTGATGGACTTCGTCATCGGCACCGCCATCGGGCTGATGCCCGGGCTGGTGGTGCTCAGCGCGCTCGGCCACCAGATCGTGGAAGTCATCACCGATCCCTCGCTCGGACGCGTGGTGCTGCTGGTCGGCTTCGTGATCCTGTGGGTGGCGTGCTCGCTCGGCCTGCAATTCCTCGTCTCGCACCTGCGGAGGCGGGCGTGACCGACGCGCCGTCGGCGCGGCTGCGGCTGATGACGTGGAACATTCACGGCGGCGTCGGCCCCGACCGCCGGTTCGACCTCGACCGGATCGCGGCTCTCATCGCCCGCCACCGGCCGGACATTCTCGCCTTGCAGGAGATCGACACCCGCGGGCGCGGGGTGGAGTGCCTGGCGCCGCTGCAGGGGCTGGGCATCGGCCACCTCGCCGAGGCCCGCACCATCGTGGTGCCGGACGGCCATTACGGCCATGTGCTGTTCTCGCGCTGGCCGACGCACGACACGGTGCTGCACGACCTCTCGGTGCGAAAACGCGAGCCGCGCATCGCCATCGACACGCGGATCGACACGCCCATGGGCCCGTTGCGGCTGGTGGCGGTGCATCTCGGCCTCGCGCTGATGGAGCGGCGGCGTCAGGCACGCGCGCTGGCCCGTCTCGCCCGCGACGGCAGCGGCCTGCCGACCGTGATGATGGGCGATTTCAACGACTGGTTCTCGTTCCGGCTAGTGCGCCGCGCGCTGGCGCCGGTGCTGCCGGAGCGCGCCGCCCCGCTCAGCTTTCCCGCCTTCTGGCCCATGCTGCGGCTCGACCGCATCTATTGCAGCCAGCCCGGCATGCTGGCGGACAGCTTCACCGACGCCGAGGCGCGGCATGCCTCGGATCATCTGCCGGTCATCGCCGACATCGTGCTGCCGGCCTCACATCTCCGGCACGCGCGCCCGCCGCAGGAACAGGCGCCCCCGCCGCACGTTGATCTCCTGCAACAGGGAGAGCGTTCATGAGCATGAGCGAGGAAGACATTCGCGCGCGGGCCCACCGGCTCTGGGAAGCCGATGGCCGGCCCGACGGGCATTCGGACCATTACTGGTTCCGCGCCCGGCAGATGCTGGTCGAAGAAGGAGCCGCACAGGGCGCCGGCGATGGTTCCGGCACCTTTCGGTCGGTCAACGCGGCCGAGGTGCCGCCCGAGCAGGCGACCAGCGTGGCAAGCCTGCCGGGCGGCGCCGTGGCATCCGCCAATGGAGGCATCGAGAACGCCGAGGACCCTACGGGCCACCCGACGACGGCCGCAGATCCGGCGCTCGACCCGCATGTGCGGGTGGACGCGCTGCCGGGCGGCAACGAACCGGTCAGCGAGATCGACACCATCCGGCGCACGCTGGAAGTGCCGAAGGGCCGGCGCGGCCGGGGATCGCCTGCGAACGATCAGGCGGGGGCGATGAGCGGCCTGACCGGAAGCCGCCAGCGTTCCTGAGCGGGCGTCTGCCGGAGGCGGTCCTGCCGCTTCTGGTGGAACTCGGCGTCCTGCGGCCCCGGGCTCGCCCCCTCGCGGCACGCACGCCTGGCCTGCGGAACGTTGTACCCCACCGGTTCGTTGAGCCGGGATCGTTTCAGTTGATGGAGACCCAGATGATCATCGCCGACCAGCACAGCAAGGATCCCGCCAAGCCGGGCGACCGCCGCACCGAAAAGAAGAACCGCGCTCCCGTCGAGCAGGGTGATGCCCGCAGCGCCAACCCGCAGCAGGACGACAAGGCCGGCGAGCGCGAGCGCAAGCCGACGGGCCGCGACACGCATTACGAGCCCCCGAAAAGCTGATCGCGTCGCTCCGACCAATTTTCGTCATTGCGATACCCCCGTCCGTGCCGGATGACTGAGCCTCGGCAAGGGGGAACGGCATGGCGAAGGCAGGCGGCGCGGCTCTCAAGGGTTCTCTCGGGCCGGTGGAGGCGGTAGGGCTTTCGCTCTCCGTCATCGCGCCGACCATGGGCATGGCGCTCAACGTCACCCTCGCCGTCGGTGCTGCCGGCGTGGCCGCACCGCTTGGCTTTGCCGTGGGCACAGTGGTGGTGGCGCTTGTCGGCCTTTCCTTCGTGTTCTTCGCCAGCCGGGTCACCACGGCAGGTTCCGGCTACGCGTATATCGGCAGGACCTTCGGCCCGCGCACCGGCTTCATCGCCGGCTGGTGCATGGTGCTGCTCTACATCGCCGCCGGATCGGGCAGCGCGGCGCTGGTGGGAAATTTCTTGAGCGCCGCGCTGGACGACCATGGCCTGCATCTCGGCGGCTGGTGGTTGCCGGTGGCGTGCGCCGCGCTTGTCGGCGGCACATTGCTCGCTTGGCGCGACGTGCGCCTCGCCACGCGGCTCATGCTGGTGCTGGAACTCTCCTCCATCACCGTCATCATTTATCTCGGCATCCGCATCCTGATGGCGGTGAACGCGCAGGGCGGGTTGAGCCTTGCCCCGTTCCACCCCGACCCCACCATCGGCTGGTGGGGCATCGGCTATGCCGTGGTGTTCGCGGTGCTCTCCTTCGCCGGCTTCGAGGCGGCGACCACTCTGGCCGAGGAGACCGGGCAGCCGGGCCGCACCATTCCCATCGCGCTGGTGGGTTCGGTCGTGATGGCGGGGCTGTTCTTCGTCTTCGCGTCCTACATCCAGGTCATCGGCTTCGGGCTCGACAACATGAAGGCGCTGGCCGCCAGCGACGCGCCGCTGAACACGCTGGCGCTCAGATATGGCAACGTCCACATCGCCACCGCGCTCGATCTTGCCGCCTGCGTCTCTGCCGTCTCCTGCGTGCTCGGTACGCTGTCGGCGGGCGCGCGAATGCTGTTCGTGCTGGGCCGGGGCGGGCTTTCGTCCACGCTGGCGCGGGTGCATCCACGCTACGGTACGCCGTCCGTCGCGGTGGGCGTCGTCGGCCTCGCCATGCTGACGGGGCTGCTGGCCTGGGCGCCGTTTATCGGGCCGGCGGATTATTACGACAATGTCGGCACCATCGGCGTGCTGGCGCTGATCGTCGCCTATCTCGGCGTTACGGCGGCTGCGGCGGTGCATGCCGTGCGGGCGGGAAACCGGATGTGGCTGGTGCTGGGTGTGCTCGGCACTCTGGCGATGCTGTGGCCGCTCTACAATTCCGTCTACCCGGTGCCGTCCTTCCCGGACAATCTCTGGCCCTATCTCGTGGCCTTCTGGATCGTGCTCGGCGGCGTGCTGGTGCTGCTGAAGCCGGCCATCGGGCGGCAGGCGGCGTGACCGCCGCTGCCTGGCCCGCCCGTTGAGTCAGAAGCCGAGATCGCTGAGGCCGGGATGGTCGTCCGGCCGACGGCCGAGCGGCCAGTGATAAGCGCGGTCGGCCTCCGCGATCGGGTGCTCGTTGATGCTGGCGAGCCGCCGGCGCATCAGCCCGTCCGCCTCGAACTCCCAGTTCTCATTGCCATAGGCGCGGAACCAGGTGCCGCTGTCGTCGTGATATTCATAGGCGAAGCGCACGGCGATGCGGTTTTCGGTGAAGGCCCACAGCTCCTTGATGAGCCGATAATCCAGCTCGCGCGCCCATTTGCGGGCGAGGAAGGCGGTGATCGCCTCGCGCCCGTTGACGAATTCGGCGCGGTTGCGCCAGGCGCTGTCGGGCGTATAGGCGAGCGCCACCCTGGCCGGGTCGCGGCTGTTCCAGCCATCCTCGGCGAGGCGGACCTTCTCGATGGCGCTGTCGCGCGTGAACGGGGGAAGCGGCGGGCGGGACATGACGGCTCCTGCTTTTCCGGGGACGAGGGAGGCAAGGCGGCCTATTGGCCGGTCTTGCCCAACTCGGCCGCAGCCTTCTCGATGACGGCGGCCACCTCGCGCGGGTGGGATTCATACACCGAGTGGCTGGCACCGGCGATGACGGTGATCGGCGCCCCGGCACGTTCGTAATAGAAGCGCTCGAGGTTCGGGTTGATGATCTGGTCATTGCCCGCGACGATGCCCCAGCTCGGCTTGCTCTGCCAGGCGGCGGCGGTCAGGGGCGCGCTGAACACGCCGGCGGCGGCCAGCACCTGAGAGCGGGCCACGAACTCCGCCCGCTCCTTCGGCAGGTCCGGTGCGAACAGCTTGGGGAAGATGGCGGGGTTCAGATAGGTGTAGCCGTCCGGGGTCTTCTCGATGGCGCCCTCGGTCTTGGCCAGCACGCTCGGCATGGTCTTGCCGAGCGCCGCCTCGTCCTCGCCGACATCGGGCGCATGGGCGGCGACATAGACGAGCCCGGCCACCTTGGGATGCACCCCGGCCTCGGTGATGACCGAGCCGCCATAGGAATGGCCGACCAGCAGGGTGGGGCCGTCCTGCATGTCGAGCACGCGCTTGGTGGCGGCGACGTCGTCGGCGAAGGAGGTTTCCGGCTCTTGAACCATGCTGACATGGAAGCCCTTGGCCACCAGCTCGTCATAGACCGCCTTCCAGCCGGAGGCGTCGACCCAGGCACCGTGCACAAGCACGATGTTGCGCAGCGGGGTGGCGGTCGGCGAGGTCTGCGCCAGGGCGGGCAGGGCGAGCGGCACGACGGCGACACAGAGGGCGCTGGCGAACACCAGGGCGGCGCGGGCATGACGGAACGGCATCGGCTTCACTCCATCGGTGTGTGAAAGGCGGGCGCACGGCCAGGGGCGGCGCGGCTGATGGCGCATTCCTAAACCTGCGTTCCGCGCGGGTTCTTTCGGGAAGGACGGTACATTTCCGGTTGCAACGGTGCGACGACGCCAGCGCCATCGCCTGCGGCAGAGGCGGCGCGGCACTGGCCTTGCACGGCGCGGCTGCGCTAGAGACGAGCCCGCATCCGCCAGCAAGGTGACCGATCCCCGTGCCCGAACTCGAATCCGTCGTCCATGACATCGCCGAAGAAATGCGTGCCCGCCCCGACCGCGGCGAGGTGGCGCGCTACATTCCCGAGCTGGCGCGGGTCGATGCCAATGCGTTCGGCATCGCGGTGGTGGATCGCGACGGCCGGATGGTGGTGGGCGGCGACGCGGATGTGCCTTTCTCCATCCAGAGCATCTCCAAGGTCTTCACCCTGACGCTGGCGCTGGGCAAGATCGGCGACCGGCTGTGGCGGCGGGTGGGGCGCGAGCCTTCCGGCAGCCCGTTCAACTCCATCGTGCAGCTGGAGAACGAGCACGGCATTCCGCGCAACCCCTTCATCAATGCCGGCGCCATCGCGGTGACCGATGTCATCCTCTCCGGCCACCAGCCGCGCGACACGCTCGGCGAGATCCTGCGCTTCCTGCAGTTCCTCGCGGAGGACCCGGCCATCGGCATCGATGAGGCGGTCGCCGTCTCGGAGCAGCGCACCGGCTTCCGCAATCGGGCGCTCGCCAACTACATGAAGTCGTTCGACGTGCTGGAGAACCCGGTCGATTTCACGCTCGGCGTCTATTTCCACCACTGCGCCATCGCCATGAGCTGCCGGCAGCTCGCCATGGCCGGGCAGTTCCTCGCCCATAATGGGCGCAACCCCTCGACGGGCCATAATGTGGTGTCGCCGGAGCGGGCGCGGCGCATCAATGCCATCATGCTGACCTGCGGCCATTATGATGGCTCGGGCGAGTTCGCCTATCGCGTCGGCCTGCCGGGAAAGAGCGGGGTAGGGGGAGGAATTCTGGCCGTGGCGCCGGGCAAGGCCTCGATCGCCGTGTGGTCGCCGGGGCTGGACGCCAGCGGCAATTCGCATCTCGGCCGTATCGCGCTGGAGCGGCTGACGCACCGGCTGGGGTGGTCGATCTTCGGCTGAGCGCGTGCGGCCCGGTTCAGCGAGAGTTCAGACGGGAAGCTTGGCTCAGACAGAACAAGAGGGCCGGACGAGGTGTCGCGGCCCTCTTGCAAACGTTGTGACGAAAGGCGTGGTGTGAAGGCGTAAGGCGTTGAGCGTCACTCGTGGCAAGACACACACGGAGGCGGCTCAGTTGCTGCGCCCGCTGTCTTCCTTGATGGCCTCTTCGTGATACCAGCTCCCGATCATGACGCGGGGCGATACGTTGAGGGCCTCGGAAGCCAGCGGCTCTTGACGACGGGACGCCAGACCGGCGCGGCCCCCGATGGGGAACGGGACGATCTGCGCGCTCTCGCGCGGGGTTTGGGCATTGATATGCGCATTCATGGCACGTTTCTCCTTTCCGGCTGCGCGTTCCTGCGCCAGCCCTTGGTTTACATATAACATCTTTTGCATGGCGTTTGCGCAAGATGCACATTTTGCAATCACAATGAGCATAGAATATGTGCAGCGCCGCACAGCCCCGCAAGGCCTTCAGATGTAACGGCGATGGCCCCCCAAGGGTTGCATCGCGTGTTGCGGCGCGGCAGAGGCGCGCGCCCCGCCCGGTGGCCCCAAGTCCCGCAGGATGAACACGAATCGTGGGCTTAGGAGCTCGCAGGACGGGCGCGGAAGCCGCGCGCCGGACGGGCCGGCCGCGCGATTTCCACCCGCGCTGGGCATATGTGGCACGATGCGTGCATAAAAGTGTACAGCCGTTGGCGGTCGACCTTCCCTCGCACGGCCGGCACAACGACCGGGGCTTTTTTGGCACCTGGTCTTAAGTGATGAGAGACACGCAATGACGAAGTACAAGCTCGAGTACATTTGGCTCGACGGCTACAAGCCGACTCCGAGCCTGCGCGGCAAGACGCAGATCAAGGAATTCGACCACTTCCCCTCGCTCGAAGAGCTCCCCCTGTGGGGCTTCGACGGTTCGTCCACGGAGCAGGCCGAGGGCCGCAGCTCCGATTGCGTGCTGAAGCCCGTCGCGCTGTATCCCGACCCGGCCCGCAAGAACGGCGTGCTTGTCATGTGCGAAGTGATGATGCCGGATGGCGTCACCCCGCACGTGACCAATGCCCGCGCCACCATCCTCGATGATGAAGGCGCCTGGTTCGGTTTCGAGCAGGAATACTTCTTCTACAAGGACGGCCGTCCGCTCGGCTTCCCCGAGCACGGCTATCCCGCGCCGCAGGGCCCCTATTACACCGGTGTCGGCTACAAGAATGTCGGCGACGTCGCCCGCGAGATCGTCGAGGAGCACCTTGAGCTCTGCCTCGAAGCCGGCATCAACCACGAAGGCATCAACGCGGAAGTCGCCAAGGGCCAGTGGGAATTCCAGATTTTCGGCAAGGGCTCCAAGCGCGCCGCCGACGAAGTGTGGATGGCCCGCTACCTGCTGCTCCGCCTGACCGAAAAATACGGCGTGGACATCGAGTTCCACTGCAAGCCGCTCGGTGACACCGACTGGAACGGCTCGGGCATGCACTGCAACTTCTCCACCAAGTACCTGCGCGAAGTCGGCGGAAAGGAATATTTCGAGGCGCTGATGGCCGCCTTCGAGAAAAACCTCGACGACCACATCGCCGTCTATGGCCCGGACAACCACCTGCGTCTGACCGGCAAGCACGAAACCGCTCCGTGGAACAAGTTCTCCTACGGCGTGGCGGACCGCGGCGCTTCCATCCGCGTCCCGCACTCCTTCGTGCGCAACGACTACAAGGGTTATCTCGAGGACCGTCGACCGAACTCCCAGGGGGACCCCTACAAGATCGCTTCCCAGGTCCTGAAGACGATCTCGGAAGTCGAAACCAAGGCCGTTGCCGCTGCGTGAGCCATTGAGCGGCGGATCCTCTCCGCCGCCGTGACCTCCTGAGACGGACCGTTCCGTCTCCCTCAAGCCAGCCCCGCTGCCGGGGCTGGCTTTATTTTTTCGCAGGCGGCGGCCTTCACCCGGCTATCATCCCCGAGGCCTCTTTCCGGCCCGCGCCCGCCGCTGGAACGTCATGGCCGGGCTCGGTCCGGCCACCCACGCCTTCTCGCAGGCGTCGAGGAACGTCGTAACAGTGCCGCCGAAGTCGTGGATCCCCGGGTCAAGCCCGGGGATGACGGCGCACTGGGGGAACGCAAGTTCATCGAGCGATTGCGCGCGTCCCATCCGGGGATGGCGGGTGCGCGGTGAATGTCTCACGCGGGCTCACCGAGCGATTTGGCTCTCCCCCGCGCCTCCGCACGGCGCCGCCCGCCGCTGGAACGTCATGGCCATGCTTGGCCCGGCCATCCACGCCTTCGCCCGCGCACCGACATAGGCCGCTACGCTGCGGCCCAAGACGCGGATCCCCGGGACGAGCCGGGGATGACGGCGCACCTCACGGACGTGCCAGATGGCTTCGCCGGGGGCGAACCCTTGGTGTTCCGCCTTCACAGATACGGCGAGGCCAGCCAGATGGCGCGGTTACGCAGTTTCTTGAGGAACGGCCGCGCCGCGAGGCTCTCCAGCGTCTCGGCGCTGGCCGCCTGCACCATGGCGCCGATGCGCGCTTCGATCTCGCCGGCAATGGCGGGGTCGTAGAGTTCGAGGTCGAGCTCGAAATTCAGCCGCAGGCTGCGCGGGTCGAGGTTGGACGAGCCGACATAGGCCCAGCACCCGTCCACCGTCATCAGCTTGGAATGGTCGAACATGCCGGACGCCCGCCACACCCGGCATTCGCCGGCGAGCACCTGGTCGAGCTGGGCGGTCATGGCGTAATCGACCAGCTTGAGGTTGTTGGCCGAGGGAATGACGACATCCACCTCGACGCCGCGCCGGCCGGCCACCGCCAGCGCGCCGATGAGTTGCTGGTCGGGCAGGAAATAGGGTGAGCACAGGCTTATCCGGCTTTGCGCCATGGTCAGCGCGCCCATGATCATGGAGTGGGCGCAGGCGAGGTTGCGGTCTGGGCCAGAAGGCACCACCCGCACCGCCACCGGCCCGCGCGGCGTGGATTGGTCGCCCTCGGCCCAGGCCGGTCCCTCGAGATGTTCGTCGGTGGAGAAGGCCCAGTCCTGCGTGAACACGGTGAGCAACTGCTCCACCGCCGGTCCCTCGATGCGGAAATGCGTGTCGCGCGCCGGGTCACCGCCGGCATGGGCACGGGTGAACTGGGCGCGGATGTTCATGCCGCCGGTGAAGCCCAGCGTGCCGTCAACGATCAGGATCTTCCGGTGGCTGCGCAGATTGGCATAAGGCAGGCGCAGGCCGATGAGGTTGCCCATGAACAGGTCGGTGACAACGCCCCCGGCCTTCAGCCGCCCGACGATGGAGGGACGCGAATAGCGCGCGCCGATGGCGTCGATCAGCACCCGCACCGCCACGCCGCGCTGGTGCGCCGCGATCAGCGCGTCGGCGAATTCGACGCCGACGGGGTCATTGTCGAAGATGTAGGAGGAGAGCGCGACATGCCGCTGCGCCGAACGGATGGCGGCGAGCATGGCGGGATAAGCCTCGTCGCCGCTGTCGAGCATCTGCACCGCATTGCCGCTGGTCAGCGGGAAGGCGGCGACGCGGTCGCCGAGCCGCTTCATCGCCGAGAGGCTGGGCGAGAGCGCGATGGCGATAGGCGGGCGCTCATGCCGGCGCTGACGGTCCTGGCTGGCGCGGCGGCGTCCGGCCGCGCTCTGGCGGATGCGGTTGATGCCGGCGACAAGGTAGAGGAACGCGCCGATCAGCGGGGAGAGCATGATGACGCCAACCCAGCCGATGGCGGCGCGCACGTCGTCCTTGGTCATCGCCGCATGGACGGCGGCGACAAGGCCCACCGTCCCCGTCGTGACCAGCACGACGTGCGGCCAGTAATGCGACCAGAAGCTGTCCATGGCGACGTCCGTTGGCTCCGCTCAGGCTTTCGCGCACCTGATCGAACAGGCTCTAGCCGGATTCCCGGCCAGCGTCATCGGCTACCGCCACGTCAGAAGAAAGGCCGCCCCGGCGAAGCCCGGGACGGCCCTTGTCGTTTCGGGCAGTTTCAGCTTGCCGCCTTGAGCGCCGGCGGCTCGCCCGTCTCGACGGGCTCCAGCGCGTTGGCGATGGCGTCGTCCACCCGCTCCAGCCAGACGAATTCCAGCCGGTCCCGCGCGTCCTGGGGAATGTCCTCATAGTCGCGCCGGTTGCGGGCCGGCAGCATCACGCGGGTGAGCCCCGCCCGCGCCGCCGCCACCACCTTCTCCTTGATGCCGCCGACCGGCAGCACCAGCCCGCGCAGCGAGATCTCGCCGGTCATCGCCGTGTCCTTGCGCACCGTGCGGCCGGTGAGCAGAGAGACGAGGGCGGTGAACATGGCAACGCCGGCGCTCGGCCCGTCCTTCGGCGTCGCCCCCGCCGGCACGTGCACATGCACGTCGCTGGTGGAAAACAGCGCCGGGTCGATGCCGAGTTCGACGGCGCGGCTCTTCACCAGGCTCCACGCCGCCTGCGCGCTCTCCTTCATCACCTCGCCGAGTTGGCCGGTGAGGATGAGCCCGCCGCGACCGGGAATGCGCGTCGCCTCGATGAACAGAATGTCGCCGCCCACCGGCGTCCAGGCAAGGCCGGTGGCCACGCCCGGCACGCTGACGCGCAGCGCCACCTCGTCCTCGAAGATCGGCGGGCCGAGGAGTTCCGGCAGCGTGCCGACGCCGATGCGCGCCGTCGCCACCGTGCCCTCGGCAATGTCGACCGCGACATGGCGGACCGCCCGCCCGATCTCCCGCTCCAGATTGCGCACGCCGGCTTCCCGCGTATAGGCGCGGATGATGGCGGCGAGCGCCTCGTCCTCCACCTCCACCTGCGCGGGGGTCACGCCGTTGGCTTCCAATTGGCGGCGGACGAGGTAGCGGCGGGCGATCTGCAGCTTCTCCTGATCGGTGTAGCCGGTCAGCGAGATGATCTCCATGCGGTCGCGCAGCGGGCCGGGGATGGTGTCGAGCATGTTGGCGGTGGCGATGAACACCACGCGCGACAGGTCGAACGGCACGCCGAGATAATTGTCGCGGAAAGTTCCGTTCTGCTCGGGGTCAAGCACCTCCAGCATCGCCGCCGACGGGTCGCCCTGGATGCCGGAGCCCATCTTGTCGATCTCGTCCAGCATCATCACGCAGTCGCGGGTGCCCGCCTTGCGAATGCCCTGGATGATGTTGCCCGGCAGCGCGCCGACATAGGTGCGCCGGTGGCCACGAATCTCCGCCTCGTCATGCACGCCGCCGAGCGAGACGCGGATGAATTTGCGGCCCATGGCGCGGGCGATGGACTGGCCGAGCGAGGTCTTGCCGACGCCGGGAGGGCCGGCGAAGCACAGTATGGGCGCCTTGCCATTCGGCGCCAGCTTGCGCACGGCGAGATATTCGACGATGCGGCGCTTGATCTTGTCGAGGCCGAAATGGTCCTCGTCCAACACCTTGCGGGCCTCGGCGATGTCGATCGGCGCGGTTTCCGGCAGCTTCCACGGCAGGGCGATCAGCCAGTCGAGATAGGTACGGATCATGCCGTATTCGGCGCTGGCGTCCTGCATGCGGCGCAGCCGGCCCAGCTCCTTGCGGGCCATCTGCTCCACATCCTCCGGCATGCCGGCCTCGATGATGGCTGCCTCCAGGTCGGCGATCTCCTGACTGTTGCCGCCATCCTCGCCGAGCTGCTTCTGGATCGCCGCCATCTGCTCGCGCAGCAGCACCTCGCGCTGGCGCTCGTCCAGCGAGGCGCGGGTCTGCTTGCCGATTTCCTGCGACAGCCGCAGCACCTCGATGCGGTGGGCGAGCAGGCGCGAGATCTTGGTCATGCGGGCGGCGATGTCGACCGTCTCCAGCAGTTCCTGCTTCTCGTCGGGCGAGATGTCGGCATAGGCGGCGACGAGATCGGCGAGGCCGGCGGGCGAATTGGCGCCGCGCACGGCAGCGACCAGCTCGGCCGGCACCTGCGGCAGCAGTTCCATCACCTCATTGGCCTGCGTCTGCAGATGGACGAAGCGGGCCTCGACCTCGGAGGTGCGCGCCTCGCTCTCCTCGATCCGCGTGATGCGGGCGGTGAGGAAGGGCTTCTCGCGCACGAACTCCTCGACGTGGAAGCGCTGCTCGCCCTGGCAGACCAAATGATGGGTGCCATCGGGCGCGGTGACGTAGCGCAAGACGTTGGCGATCACGCCCATGCGGTGCAGGTCGGTGGGGCCGGGCTCCTCCACGGCGGGGTCGCGCTGCATGAGGATGCCGACCGGGCGCCCCTCACGCACCGCCTGCTGGGCAGCGGCGATGGAGGCCGGGCGGCCGACGGCCACCGGCATCACCACGCCGGGGAACAGCACGAAATTGCGCACCGGCAGAAGGATCATCTGGTCCTCAGGCACGGTGCCGTTGAAGCCATTGCCGGCGCTGCCGCCGGCATCGGCCATGCGGAGCGGGGCGTATCTGTCGAAATCGGGGTGTGTCATCGGTTGGGTCCCCCTGCTCAAACCTTGCGCAGCACAATGGCGAGGCAGCCATTGACCACGCGCGGGTGGGTTACGTCGTAGCGGCCGGGTGGCAGCGCCAGCTGGCGCTCGAACCGGCCCTGCGGCAGTTCCATGCGGTGAATGGTGGCGCGGCGCAGCTCCGGCGGCAGCACGCGCTCGCCGGCGATGGTCAGCACGCCGTTCTGGATCGATACGGTCATGCGGTCCGGGTCGACGCCGGGCAGGGCGGCCAGCACCAGCAATTCGTGGTCGGTCTCCAGCATGTCGACCGGCGGCTCCCAGCACGGGGCGCTGTGGCGCACCGGCGCCTCGGCACGGGCGACCGGCTGGAACATCTGACGGTGCATCCGCTCGGCGCGGTTGAGCATGTCGACCGCGTCCGACCACATCCACAGGCGGGGGTCGTTCTTCTTCATGGGCTTCTCCTGGGCAGGCCGTTTTCCCTGAGGAGTGGTGGCCCACGAGGGCTCATATAGTGATGCTCTACGGCAACACCAGTGGTTTGGGGCCGCCCGTCCCGCGTGCCCCGCCGGCGCCGGGCGGACTGGCAAAAGCGGGGCGATCCGCTACTGGCGCGGGCCGGCGCGCAGCGCCCGCAGCGCGTTCAGGATCACCGCCACGTCGATGAGTTCCTGCAACAGAGCTCCCTGTACCGGGGCGAGCAGCCCGAAGGCGGCAGCGACCATGCCGAGCGTCGACAGCCCGATACCGGCCGCGACGCTCTGCAGCGCGATGGCGCGGGTGCGGCGGGCGATGTGCATGGCGTCGATCAGCCGGTCCAGCCGATCGACCAGGATGACCACGCCCGCCGCCTCCGAAGACGCCACCGAGCCGCGTCCCCCCATGGCGACGCCGATATCGGCGGCGGCCAGCGCGGGAGCGTCGTTCACCCCGTCGCCGATCATCATCACCGGCCCGTTGGCGCGCTCGGCCGCCACGGCGCGGGCCTTGTCGGCGGGGGTCATGTCGCTCAGCACGGCGTCGAAGCCGAGGCCGGCGGCGATGTCCCGCGCCCGTCCGGCCTCGTCGCCGGTGGCGAGCACCAGCCGGGCAACGCCTATCTCGCGCAGGGCGCCGAGCACCGCCCGCGCTTCCTCGCGCACCGCGTCTGCCAGCAATAGCGCGCCAGCCGGCCGTCCGTCGACGCCAACCGCGACGATCACGGTGCCGGGCCGGCCGGCCCAGCCATCACGGTCGCTTTCCCCTTCGCCATCGCGACACTGCGCCCTGACGAAGTCCCTGCCTCCCACGGCCACCTCGTGGCCCTCGATCCGGCCGGTCAGGCCGGAACCCGGCGCCTCGACGATGGCGGTCGGCATGGACAAAGCGAGGCCGCGCGCCCCCGCCGCCGCCACCAGCGCCTCGGCGACGACATGGGCCGAGGCCTGGTCGAGCGATGCGGCGAGCCGCAGCACCTCGTCGGCGGTGAAGCCCTCGCGCGGCCGGATTTCGATGAGGCGCGGCCGGCCGCCGGTGAGCGTGCCGGTCTTGTCGATGAGCACCGTGCGGATACCCGCCAGAGCTTCCAGCGCGCCGCCATCCTTCACCAGCACGCCGCGACCGGCGCAGCGCGACATGCCGGCGATGATCGCCACCGGCACGGCGAGGATGAGCGGGCAGGGGGTGGCGATGACCAGCACCGCGAGCAGCCGCACCGGGTCGCCGCTCCACGCCCAGGCGGCCCCGGCAAGGGCCAGCGTCACCACCAGAAAGCCGAGCGCGTAGCGGTCCGCGAGCCGGGCCATGGGCGCCCGCGATTGCTGGGCGGCCTCGACCAGCCGGACGATGCCGGCATAGGTGCTCTGCGCCGCCGCACGGGTGGCGACCAGGTCGAAGGCATCGCCGGCATTGGTGGAACCGCTCATCAGGGTCGCGCCGCGCGTATGACGCACCGGCAGCGGCTCGCCGGTCAGCGCCGACTGGTCGAGCGAGGCGGTCGGCGCTTCGAGCGTGCCATCGACCGGCACGACCTCGCCGCGCCGGACCAGCAGCCGGTCACCCGGCATCAGCGCCGCCAGCGGCACCTCGGCGAGGCGCCCATGCTCATAGCGCGCGGCGGTGCGCGGCAACCGCGCCAGCAGCGCCGTCATTTCGCGCGCGGCCCGGCGCTGGGCGAACGCCTCCAGCGCCTCGCCGCCGGTGAACATGAGTGCGACGATGGCCCCGGCGAGGTTCTCGCCGAACAGCAGGGCGGTGCCCATGGCGAGGGCGGCGATCAGGTCCAGCCCGAACGCCCCGCGCCGCAGGCTGGCAAGAATATGGACCACCAGCACCGCCAGCACGACCGCCGTAGCGCCGGCCCAGATGCGCTCGGCCAGCATGTGGGCGCCGGCGATCCAGGCCAGCGCGCTGACGGCAAGGGCGGCGAGCAGCGCCGGCAACCTCAGCCGGTCGACCCACCGGCCCGCGCGATTCGCGGGGTCGGGCGATGCCGGGGCGGCCGGCGGTGGAACAGAGGAAGGACGGGTCATGGGCCGCACCGCCTTTGTGCCGGGGAGGGAGGGAGGGTCGGCATCTCCGTTTTTAATAGTTCCAAACGATGGGTCGCGCCATCCGCAGGATCCCTCTGCCGCCGCGCCGCCCGCCGTCGCCTGGCCCTGGCGTGCTGGGGCAACCGCCCGGTCCCCCTGCTCATCGGCATGTGCAGATGCGAAGAGTTGGTGCCACGGTCGGGTTGTCGGCGCGGCATTAATGAAATATTACCTAAACTTGACTAGGAACCGATTTGGCTTGGGGGTCATCGGCGATCAATGGCTTGGGCGCCGGTGCCGTGTGCAACCGAAGGCTGACGCCAGACGTGGACGACCGTGAGGCCGTGTGCGAAGGTTTGTCATCCGTACAGAGATGCCTATGCGGCTAGTTGGCTCGTTCCTCATCGGCTCGGCAGGTTTCGTCAGCGTGGCGGTCGCCGTCGCGTGGATTTCCAATACCCCCATTCCGACACCCGCCGATGCCGCCCGCGTCGACCCGCAGATGATGCACGCTCCCGCCGCCCCTGACGTGGCCAGCATCGTGGTCGACGAGCCGTCGCCGGCGCCGGTCTACACGGTGATGGACATCCGCAATTTCCGCGCCGCCGGCGTCTTCGCTCCGCCGCACGACTGGCTGTTCGACCCCGACCCGATGGTCGCGCGCCCGGCCGCTGTCGCCGCCGCCCCGGACGCCACCGTGCCGCCGATGGAGACGGTGAGCACCGTTCCGCTGCCGATGGCCAATCCGCTCTTTGCCGGGCGGGTGATGTCCGGCGACGAGCCGGAGGACACGCTGACGCTCGCCCCGCGCCCGCCGCGCAAGCCCGCCTTCGAGGCCGAGGTCGCCGCGCTTCCCCCGCCGATGGAGGAAGACAACGCCGCCGAGCCGGAGGCACCCCCCGCCGCCGCCACCGAGGCGCCGAAGGACGAGCTGCGCTACCCGACGGCCGAGGACAAGTTCGCCATCTACGACATCCGCGCCAAGAAGCTGCATCTGCCGGGCGGCAAGAAGCTGGAAGCGCATTCCGGCTATGGCGACAAGTTCGACGACGTCCGCTACGTCCATGTGAAGATGCTCGGCCCCACCCCGCCGAACCGCTACAAGCTGCGCATGCGCGAGGCGCTGTTCCACGGCACCGAGGCGGTGCGCATGACCCCGGTGGGCGACGGCAAGATGTATGGCCGCAACGGCTTCCTGCTGCACCCCTATCTGCTCGGGCCGCGCGGCGATTCGAATGGCTGCATCTCGCTCGCCGATTACGACGCCTTCCTTGCCGCCTTCAAGAAGGGGCAGGTCGACGAGGTCATCGTGGTGGAATCGATGCCGAAATCCGCTTCGCCGGCCAATCCGCTGCTTTCCTGGCTGACCGGCGGCAAGCGGGACTGATCGGGGCCTGACGGCGGCTCGCCTGCGGCTTTCCTCGCTTCGCTGACGGGGTCTTCTCATGACGACGCTGCACGCCGGCTATTTCACGCAGGGCCTCGACGCCGATCCCGCCCTCGCCGCCGCCATACGCGGCGAGGCGGCGCGCCAGCAGGACGGCATCGAGCTGATCGCCTCTGAGAACATCGTCTCCCGCCTGGTGCTGGAGGCGCAGGGCTCGGTGCTCACCAACAAGACCGTCGAGGGCCCGGCCTATGGCCGCTATTATGGCGGGGCGGAATTCGCCGACGCCATCGAGGCGCTGGCGGTGGAGCGGGCGACGCGCCTGTTCGGCTGCCGCTTCGCCAATGTGCAGCCGCATTCCGGCTCCAACGCCAATGGCGGCGTGTTCCTCGGCCTGCTGAAGCTCGGCGACACCATCCTGTCGATGAACACGGCGGCGGGCGGCCATATCAGCCACGGCCATCCCGCGACGCTGACCGGGCGCGACTACCGCATCGTCTCCTATGGCGTGAACCGCGAGAGCGAGTGCATCGATCTCGACGAGGTGCGGGCCATCGCGCTCGACCACGAGGCGCAGCTCATCATTGCCGGCGGCTCGGCCTATCCGCGCGCCATCGACTTCGCCGCCCTGCGCGCCATCGCCGACGAGGCGGGGGCGCTGCTGATGGTCGACATGGCCCATGTCGCCGGGCTGGTGGCGACCGGGCTTTACCCCAACCCCTTCCCGCACGCCCATGTGGTGACGACGACCACCTACAAATCGCTGCGCGGCGCGCGTGGCGGGCTGGTGCTGTGGAACGACGAGGCGCTGAGCGACCGCATCAATTACGGGATCTTCCCCGGCGTGCAGGGCTCGGTGATGATGCACGCGGTCGCCGGCAAGGCGGCGTGCCTGGGCGAGGCGCTGCGGCCGGAATTCCGCGCCTATAACGCGGCGGTGCTGGCCAATGCCCGCGCCATGGCCGCCGCGCTGGCGGCCGAGGGCGTGCGCATCGTGTCCGGCGGCACCGATTGCGGGCTGATGCTGGCCGACCTGACGGCGCTGGACGTGACCGGCGACGTCGCCGCCAAGGCGTTGGAACAGGCGGGGCTGGCGGTGAACAAGAATCTCATCCCCTTCGACCCCCGCCCGCCAGAAGCGCCGTCGGGGCTGCGGCTCTCCTCCAATGCCGGCACCGCCCGGGGCTTCGGCACCGCCGAGTTCGAGACCATTGCCGGCTGGATCGCCCGCCTCGTGCGCACGCCGATGGACCGGGAGATGGTCGCCGCCACGCGCGGCGAGGTTTCCGCGCTCTGCGCCCGCTTCCCCATCTATCGCTGAGGCGGCTTCAGTCCGGCGCGTCGGCGGCCTCGCGCGCTGCCGCTTCCCGGGCGGCGCGTGCCTGGGCGACGCCGGGCAGGTGCAGCGTGTCGGGAAGAAACTCCGGCCCGCGCCGCGCCAGGAATTCGGTGAGTGCCGCCGCCGGGGGCGTCAGCCGCTTGGCGGAGCGCTTCACCACGAACCATTGCCGCACCTCCGGCAGCCCCTCGACATCGAGCACGGCGAGCCGGCCATCCGCCACCTCGGCGGCGATGGTGTGGGCGGAGATGAAGGCGAGGCCGAGGCCGGCCATGACTGCCTGCTTGATGGTCTCGTTGGAATCGATCTCCATGCCGATGCGCGGATCGATTCCCGATTGCTGGAAGAACCGCTCCATCAGGCCGCGCGTGCCCGAGCCCGGCTCGCGCGACATGAAGGTGGCATTGGCCAGCGCGGTCGCCGGAATATGCCGGCCGAGCATTGGGTGATCGGAAGGGGCGATCAGCACATGCGGATGGTCGCCGATCAGCGTCTTGTCGACCTCGATGTCGAGCGGCGGCCGGCCCATGATGGCGACATCGATGGCGTCCGAGCGCAGCCCGGCGATGATGCCCTCGCGATTGCCGACCGTGAGCACCACGTCGATGCCGGGATGGGTGCGGGTGAACGCGCCGAGCGCCGCCGGCACGAAGTATTTCGCGGTGGAGACGAGCCCGACCGATACCCGCCCCGAGCGCAGGCCCTTCATGGAATCGAGCGCCGCGCCGCAATCGGCCAGCGCCTGCTCGATCCGGGCGGTGGCGGCAAGGATCTCGCGGCCGGCGGCGCTGGGCTGGAACCGGTCGCCGGCGCGGTCGAGCAGCGGCAGGCCGAGATGCTGTTCGAGTAGCTGCACCTGCATGGTCACTGCCGGCGGGGTGACGTTCAGCTTCTTCGCCGCGCCGGTGACGCTGCCGGTTTCGACGATGGCGGCGACAGCGCGAAGCTGCTTGAGCGTGGCATTACGCATGGAACATTACATTTCAGCTAAATTGAAGTCTTAGGTAAGATTATTCGAATTTCCTTACGCACGCAATTCGTGCAGTCTGCGATCAACAAAAGGCGTCCGCCGCTTCGGGTCCCCACTCGAAGGTCTTACGGAAACGACACGCCAAAGGGCTGAAGCCCACAAAAACATAACTGGGGAACGCCATGACACGCCCGACATTGCAGGACCACCTTGACGGGTGGTCGCAGTCCGACGCCTTGCGTCGCGACGTTGCCAGCGCCGTGCTCGCGCTGGCCGGCGCCGGCTTGAAGATTTCCGAGCTCCTCGCCGCCGGGCCTCTGGCCGGCTCTCTCGCCACCGTGCGCGGCTACCATGCCGATGGCGACAGCCAGAAGGAACTCGACCTGATTGCCGACGATCTGGTGCGTGCGGCGCTGGCCGGCACGCCGGTCGCCCTGTTCGGCTCCGAGGAAGCCGACGAGGCGGCGTTGCTCGATGCCGCCGGCACGCTCGCCGTCGCGGTCGACCCGCTGGACGGCTCGTCCAACATCGACAGCAATGCGACGGTCGGCACCATCTTCTCCATCCTGCCCTATGTCGGCGCGGATTCGCTGCTGCAGCCGGGTCGCGCCCAGCTTGCCGCCGGCTTCCTGCTCTACGGGCCGCAGACCGGGCTGGTGCTCACGGTTGGCGCGGGCACCCAGATCTTCATCCTCGACCGCGCAACCGGCGCCTTCCTGCTCGCCGAGGAGCGGGCGCTGGTGCTGCCGGAAACGGTCGAATACGCCATCAACGCCTCGAACCTGCGGCATTGGGATGTCGCCATCCGTTGCTATGTCGAGGATTGCCAGGCCGGCGCCGACGGGCCGCGGGCGAAGGATTTCAACACGCGCTGGGTCGCTTCCATGGTGGCGGACGTGTTCCGCATCCTGGTGCGCGGCGGGGTGTATCTCTATCCCGGCGATGCGCGCCGGGGCTATGGGCAGGGCCGGCTGCGGCTGGTCTACGAGGCCAACCCGGTCGCCTTCCTGATGGAGCAGGCGCAGGGCTCGGCCACCGATGGCCGGCTGCCCATTCTCGACATCACGCCAGAGCACCTGCACCAGCGCGTGCCGCTGGTGTTCGGCTCGCGCGCCGAGGTCGAGCGCATCGCCCGCTATCACCGCGACGCCGCCGCCATGCCGGAGCGCTCGCCCCTGTTCGCCCGTCGCGGCCTGCTGCGCGCCTGACGGAGAGGGACCCATGTCGATCCATCACCCGATCATCTCCGTCACCGGCTCGTCCGGCGCCGGCACCACCTCGGTGCGGCGCATCTTCGAGCAGATCTTCCGCCGCGAGGATGTCGCCGCCGCCTATATCGAGGGCGACGCCTATCACCGCTACGACCGCGCCGAGATGAAGCGCGTCATGTCCGAGGAGGCCTCGCGCGGCAACCACCATTACAGCCATTTCGGGCCGGATTCGAACCTGTTCGAGGAACTGGAGGAGACCTTCCGCTCCTATTCCCACACCGGCACCGGCAAGTACCGCCACTATGTGCATGACGAGAAGGAAGCCGCCGAATATGGCGGGCCGCCGGGCACCTTCACCGAGTGGGAGCCGATACCCACCCCCACCGACCTCTTGTTCTACGAGGGACTGCACGGCGCGGTGGCGAGCGGCAATATCGACGTCGCCCGCTATGCCGACCTGAAGATCGGCGTCGTGCCGGTGATCAACCTCGAATGGATCCAGAAGATCCACCGCGACCGTTCGCATCGCGGCTATTCCACCGAGGCGGTGACCGACACCATCCTGCGCCGCATGCCGGACTACGTGAACTACATCTGCCCGCAGTTCACCCATACCGACATCAACTTCCAGCGCGTCCCGACGGTGGACACCTCCAACCCGTTCATCGCCCGCTGGATCCCGACGGCGGACGAATCCATCGTCGTCATCCGCTTCAAGAGCCCGCGCGGCATCGATTTTCCCTACCTGCTCTCGATGATCGAGGGCTCCTGGATGAGCCGCGCCAATTCCATCGTGATCCCGGGCGGCAAGCTCGATATCGCGATGCAGCTCATCCTGACGCCGATGATCCTCAACCTTGTCGAGAAGAAGCGGCGCGCCGCGTGAACCGGGAGGACAGCATGTTGACCAGCCATTCGACGGCCCTGCGTCCTCACCAGGACGTCGCCGACCTCCCGCATGACGACATGGCCAACGCCCTGCGCGCGCTCGCCATGGACGCGGTGGAACAGGCCAAGTCCGGCCATCCCGGCATGCCCATGGGCATGGCGGACGTCGCCACCGCTTTGTTCAGCCGGTTCATGAAGATCGATCCCAGCCGTCCGGACTGGGCCGACCGCGACCGCTTCGTGCTATCCGCCGGCCATGGCTCGATGCTGCTCTACGCGATCAACCATCTGCTCGGCTATGCCGATATGGGCACCGACCAGCTCAGGAGCTTCCGCCAGCTCGGCGCCATCACCGCCGGCCACCCCGAGCACGGCCACACGCTCGGCGTCGAGACCACCACCGGCCCGCTGGGGCAGGGGCTCACCACGGCGGTCGGCATGGCGCTGGCCGAGCGCATGCTCAATGCCCGCTTCGGCGACGAGCTGGTCGACCACCACACCTATGTCATCGCCGGCGATGGCTGCCTGATGGAGGGCATCAGCCACGAGGCCATCGACCTCGCCGGGCACCTGAAGCTCTCCAAGCTGGTCGTGCTGTGGGACGACAACGGCATCTCGATCGACGGCAAGACCTCGCTCTCCACCTCCACCGACCAGCTCGCCCGCTTTGCGGCCTCGGGCTGGAAGGCGATGCGGGTCGACGGCCACGCCCCCTACGCGTTGATCGACGCCCTCACTGAAGCCCGCACCAGCGACCGGCCGGTGCTGATCGCCTGCCGCACCACCATCGGCTTTGGCGCCCCGACCAAGGCGGGCACGGAAGCCGTGCACGGCGCCCCGCTCGGCGCCACCGAGATCGAGGGCGCGCGCCAGGCGCTCGGCTGGAGCTACCCGCCCTTCGAGGTGCCGGACAGCGTGCGGACGGCGTGGGCCGCCATCGCCGAGCGCGGCGCCAAGGCGCGCGAGGCTTGGGAAAAGCGGCTTTCCGCCTCCGGTCGGCGCGCCGATTTCGAGGCGGCGATGGAGGGCGACCTTCCCGCCGATTTCGACGAGAAGCTCGATGCCTACAAGCGCGAGCTGTCGTTGACCGCGCCGAAGGTTGCGACCCGCAAGGCTTCGGAAATGGCGCTCGGCGTCATCAACCGGGCGACTGATCTGACGGTGGGCGGCTCGGCCGACCTCACCCACTCCAACCTTACCCTCACCAAGGGCATGGTCTCGGTCACTCCCGGCAATTATGGCGGCCGCTACCTGCATTACGGCATCCGCGAACATGCCATGGCGGCGGTCATGAACGGTCTCGCGCTGCATCGCGGCTCGATCCCCTATGGCGGCACCTTCATGGTGTTCTCGGACTATGCTCGGGGCGCCATGCGGCTCTCGGCACTGATGGGCCAGCGCGTCGTCTATGTGCTGACGCATGATTCCATCGGCCTCGGCGAGGATGGGCCGACCCACCAGCCGGTGGAGCACCTCGCCATGCTGCGGGCGACGCCGAACCTCTATGTCTTCCGCCCCGCCGACGCGGTGGAGACGCTGGAAGCCTGGCAGCTCGCGCTCCATGCGGAAGGCACGCCCTCGGTGCTGGCGCTGTCGCGGCAGAACCTGCCGACCTTCCGCACCGAGCACTCGGAAGAGAACCTGGTGGGCTATGGCGCCTATGTCGCCCGCAAGCCCAAGCGCCGGCGCGACGTGACGCTGCTGGCCACCGGCTCGGAGGTCGAGATCGCCTTCAAGGGGGCGAATCTGCTGGCGGAACGCGGGGTGGATGCCGCCGTCGTCTCCATGCCGTGCTGGGAGCTGTTCGAGCGCCAGAGCCACGAATACCGCCGCGCCGTGCTGGGCACCGCCCCGCGCGTCGCCATCGAGGCCGCCGCCCGGCTGGGCTGGGACCGCTGGATCGGCGAGCGCGGGCGCTTTGTCGGCATGGAGGGCTTCGGCGCCTCCGGCCCGGCGCCCGATCTCTACCGGCACTTCAACATCACCCCGGAGGCGGTGGTCGACGCGACCTGCGACCTCCTGACCTGCGCCTGAGCCAGAGGAAGAGCCAATGGCCCGCATCACCCTTCGACAGCTTCTCGACCACGCCGCCGAGCATAGTTACGGCGTGCCGGCCTTCAACATCAACAATATGGAGCAGGGCATCGCGATCATGGAGGCGGCGCAGGCCGTCGACGCCCCGGTCATCATGCAGGCCAGCCGCGGCGCCCGCTCCTATGCCGGCGATATCATGCTCTCGCGGATGATCGACGCGCTGACCGAGATGTATCCGGCAATCCCGATCTGCATGCATCAGGACCACGGGAACAACGAGGCGACCTGCCTCTCCGCCATCCAGCACGGCTTCACCTCGGTGATGATGGACGGCTCGCTGCGCGAGGACGCCAAGACCCCGGCGGATTACGAGTACAACGTCGCCATCACCCGCCGCGTGGTCGATGCCGCCCATTGGGTCGGCGCCTCGGTGGAAGGTGAGCTCGGCGTGCTCGGCTCGCTGGAGAGCGGGGCGGGCGAGCAGGAAGACGGCCACGGCGCCGAGGGCGTGCTGAGCCACGACCAGCTGCTCACCGACCCCGACCAGGCGGAGGATTTCGTCGCCCGTACCAAGGTCGATGCGCTCGCCATCGCCATGGGCACCTCGCACGGGGCCTACAAATTCTCGCGCCAGCCGGATGGCGACATCCTCGCCATGAACATCATCGAGGAAATCCACCGCCGGCTTCCCAATGTGCACCTGGTCATGCACGGCTCCTCCTCGGTGCCGCAGGCGCTGCAGGACCTGTTCAACGCGTCGGGCGGCGAGATGCCCCAGACCTGGGGCGTGCCGGTGGAGGAGATCGTGCGCGGCATCCGCCACGGCGTGCGTAAGGTCAATATCGATACCGATTGCCGCCTCGCCATGACCGCGCAGTTCCGCAAGGTCGGGGAGGGCAACAAATCCGAATTCGACCCGCGCAAATTCCTCAAACCGGCCATGGACGCGATGCGCGACCTCTGCCGGGAGCGCTTCGAGCAGTTCGGCACGGCCGGCCATGCCGCGCAGATCAAGGTGCTGCCGCTGGCCGCCATGGCCAAGCGCTACGCCTCCGGCGGCCTCGATCCGGTGATCGGCGGCGCCCGGGTGGCGGCGGAATGAACCTCTCCCCGCCACGGGGAGCCTTCCAACGAGATTTTCAGGCGCGCGCTGCAACGCCGCGCCGGCGAAACGCACAGGGAGAAGATCGATGAACGCGATCGACAAGACCAAGCCCACCGAGGAGAAGCGCAGCCGCTACAGCGCCGGCGTGATGGAATACCGCAAGATGGGCTACTGGCAGCCCGACTATGTGCCGAAGGACACCGACCTCATCGCGCTGTTCCGCATCACCCCGCAGGATGGCGTCGACGAGATCGAGGCCTCGGCGGCGGTGGCCGGCGAAAGCTCGACCGCGACCTGGACCGTGGTGTGGACCGACCGCCTGACCGCCTGCGACAAGTACCGTGCCAAGTGCTACCGGGTCGACCCGGTGCCGAATGCGCCCGGCTCCTGGTTCGCCTACATCGCCTATGATCTCGACCTGTTCGAGCCCGGCTCGATCGCCAACCTCTCGGCCTCGATCATCGGCAACGTGTTCGGCTTCAAGCCGCTGAAGGCGCTGCGCCTCGAGGACATGCGCCTGCCGGTCGCCTATGTGAAGACCTTCGACGGCCCGGCCACCGGCATCGTGGTGGAGCGCGAGCGGCTCGACAAGTTCGGCCGCCCGCTGCTCGGCGCCACGGTGAAGCCGAAGCTCGGCCTGTCCGGCCGCAATTATGGCCGCGTGGTCTATGAGGCGCTGAAGGGCGGGCTCGACTTCACCAAGGACGACGAGAACATCAACTCGCAGCCCTTCATGCACTGGCGCGACCGCTTCCTCTACTGCATGGAGGCGGTGAACAAGGCGCAGGCCGGCACCGGCGAGATCAAGGGGACCTATCTCAACGTCACCGGCGCCACCATGGAAGACATGTATGAGCGCGCCGAGTTCGCCAAGCAGCTCGGCTCCTCGATCGTCATGATCGACCTGATCATCGGTTACACCGCGATCCAGTCCATGGCGAAGTGGGCGCGGCGCAACGACATGATCCTGCACCTCCACCGTGCCGGCCACTCCACCTATACGCGGCAGAAGTCGCATGGCGTGTCGTTCCGCGTCATCACCAAGTGGATGCGCCTCGCCGGCGTCGACCACATCCATGCCGGCACGGTGGTGGGCAAGCTGGAGGGCGACCCCCACACCACCAAGGGCTATTACGACCTCTGCCGCGAGGATTTCGTGCCGCAGAACCTCGCCCACGGCATCTTCTTCGACCAGGACTGGGCGTCGACCCGCAAGCTGATGCCGGTGGCTTCCGGCGGCATCCATGCCGGCCAGATGCACCAGCTCATCGACCTGCTCGGCGAGGACGTGGTGCTGCAGTTCGGCGGCGGCACCATCGGCCATCCCATGGGCATCCAGGCCGGCGCGCAGGCCAACCGCGTGGCGCTGGAAGCGATGATCCTCGCACGCAACGAGGGCCGCGACCTGCTCGGCGAGGGGCCGGAAATCCTGAAGGAGGCCGCGCGCCACTGCATGCCGCTGAAGCAGGCGCTGGAGACGTGGAAGGACGTGACCTTCAACTACACCTCCACCGACACGCCCGACTTCGTGCCGCAGGCCACCGCGGCGGAGTGATCGTTCCGTGTCCCGGACGCCGGAAGCGTGAGCGGAAGGCGAGCCGGGACCCAGCAAAAGAACCGGCCGAAGGCACAACAGCTTTCTGCCGCCAGCCTTCGCCGCGAGCCTTTGCCGCTTCGCGAATTTTTCCTGGGCCCCGGATCGGCACGGCGCTGCGCGCCGCTTGTCCGGGGCACGCAAAAGAGGACACCACCATGCGCCTGACCCAGGGAGCCTTCTCCTTCCTGCCGGACCTCACGGACCAGCAGATCACCAAGCAGGTCCAGTACTGCATCGACAAGGGCTGGGCGGTGAACATCGAGTTCACCGACGACCCGCACCCGCGCAACACCTATTGGGAGCTGTGGGGCCACCCGATGTTCGACGTGCCGGACGCCGCCGGCGTGATGTTCGAGCTGAACGAATGCCGCAAGGCCTATAAGGGCCGGCATTACATCCGCCTCAGCGCCTTCGACGCCACCCACACGTGGGAATCGCTGCGCCTCTCTTTCCTCACTGACCGCCCCACCGACGAGCCCGGCTTCGTGCTGGAACGCCAGGAGATCGAGGGCCGGTCGATCCGCTACACGACGCGCGCCTATGCGGCCAACCGCCCCGAGGGCGCGCGCTACTGATCCGTCGGTCTCCCACTACTCCCCCGACGGAAAATCGCGGCCGACCGGTTTCCTCCCCGGCCGCGAGGGACCGGTGCCGGAATGCCGCGCCCGGCATCGGTCCCCTTTTTCTTTGCCTCAGCTCGTCATCCCGGCCGAAGCGCAGCGCAGAGCCGGGATCGCGATCGAGCGTCCTGCGCGCTATCCCGGCGAGCGGCCGCGCCGCTTCCGGGATGACGAGAATTCCAATGGAGGCTCCCATGGACGCCGTGATCGACGATTCCGCTCTCGCCACCGAGGCCACGCCCAAGGTGCCCGATTCCATCGACCTGCGCGCCGAATTCGCCGCCAGCGGACTGGCCGAGGTGTTCGACCAGCTCGACCGCGAGCTGGTGGGGCTGGTGCCCGTGAAGCGCCGGCTGCGCGAGATCGGCGCGCTGCTGCTGGTCGACACCGCCCGCCGGCGCTTCGGCCTGGAGGCGACGAGCCCGACGCTGCATATGAGCTTCACCGGCAACCCCGGCACCGGCAAGACCACGGTGGCGCTGCGGATGGCCGAGATTCTCAGGAAGCTCGGCTATGTCCGCAAGGGCCACCTCGTCACCGTGACGCGCGACGATCTGGTGGGCCAGTATATCGGCCACACCGCGCCCAAGACCAAGGAGATCCTCAAGAAGGCGATGGGCGGCGTGCTGTTCATCGACGAGGCCTACTACCTCTACCGCCCGGAAAACGAGCGCGACTATGGGCAGGAGGCGATCGAGATCCTGCTGCAGGTGATGGAGAACCAGCGCGACGACCTCGTCGTCATCCTCGCCGGCTATTCCGACCGCATGGAGCGGTTCTTCACCGCCAATCCCGGCTTCCGCTCGCGTGTCGCCCATCATGTCGACTTTCCCGACTATTCGGCGGGCGAGCTCGACGCCATCGGCGCGCGCATCCTCGACACCATGAACTACCGCATGAGCCGCGAGGCGGAAGAGGCGTTCAAGCGCTATATTGAGCTGCGCATGCTGCAGCCGCATTTCGCCAATGGCCGCTCCATCCGCAACGCGCTCGACCGCGCCCGGCTGCGCCAGGCCAACCGGCTGTTCAACGCCGACCGGCCGGTTACGGCGGACGATCTGGTGACCATCACCGCCGAGGATATCCTCGCCAGCCGGGTGTTCTCCGGCGGCATCGACAGCTACCCGCCGCTGCGCCCCGCCCCTTGAGGCTCGTCATCCCGGACGGCCGCAGGGCGATCCGGGATCGCTTCACACTTTATGACGATCCCGGCTCTCGCTACGCCCGGCCGGGATGACGGGAGAGACAGATATGGTTCTCATCGCCCCCTCCATGCTCGCCTCCGACTTTTCGCGCTTCGGCGAGGAGGTGCGCGATGTCGCCAGAGCCGGCGCCGACTGGATCCATCTCGACGTGATGGACGGGCATTTCGTGCCCAACATCACCTTCGGGCCGGATGTCATCAAGGCGATGCGCCCGCACACCGACAAGCTGTTCGACGTGCATCTGATGATCGAGCCGGTGGAGCCGTTCATCGAGGCCTTCGCCAAGGCGGGGGCGGATATCATCACCGTGCAGGCCGAGGCGACGCACCATCTCGATCGTTGCCTGCAGCTCATCCGCTCGCTCGGTAAGAAGGCCGGCGTGGCGCTGAATCCGGCGACGCACGAGAGCGCGCTGGCCTATGTGCTGGACAAGGTGGACCTCATTCTGCCGATGACGGTCAATCCCGGCTTCGGCGGGCAGGCCTTCATCGCCGACGTGCTGCCCAAGATTTATCGCCTGCGGGCGATGATTGGCGAGCGGCCGATCCATCTGGAGGTCGATGGCGGGGTGACGCCGGAGACCGCCGCGCTCTGCGCCGCCGCCGGGGCCAATGTGCTGGTGGCGGGATCGGCGGTGTTCAAGGGCGGCAAGGAGGCCTATGCCGGCAACATCGCCGCCATCCGCGAGGCGGGCCGGTCCGCACGCCGGGGCCGCGCCGCCGCCTGAGCGGCGCGCGCTGCTCAGTTGAAGGCGTCCTCGGTCAGGTTGAGGATCAGTACCTGGCGGGCATTGTCGGGAATCGAGGGCGAGACGCGCAGCTCGACGCCAAGCGCCGGGCGCCGCTTCTGGATGATCTCGGCAACCTCGTTCGCCATGTCGGCGCTGCCCGCGTGATAGGACAGCGTGTTGCTGGTGGTCTGCACCACGCCGGTGTCGGAGACCACGACATCGAAGCCCACCGCCTTCAGCGCATTGGTGAAATTGTCGATCTTCGCCCTGGGCACGGTGTTGATGGGCGCGAAGATGCGCACCGTATAGCCAGTACCAGGCAAGGCCGCGGCGGCCGGTTCGGCCTCGGCGGTGGGCGCCGTGCCGGCAAGCGGGACGAGCGCATCGCCGCCGGCGGGCGCCGGAGATGCGGCAGCCGGGGGCGCGGCCTGGGCCTGCGTCTGTGCGTCTGCGCCAGCAGGTGCCGCAGCCTGCGGCGCGGGGGCCGGCGTCTCCAGCGCCGGCTTTTCCAACGCATCGAGCCGTTCGACGATCTGGCCCTGCGCGGCGCGCAAGGTGGAGATTTCCTCGCGCAGGTTCAGCGTCTGCGCGGCGAGGAAGGCGACCACCGCGAGGAGCCCGACCAGCACCACGCCATGCAGCACGGCGAGGGCCGGGTGGGCCGCGCGGGCGGGCGCCGCTTCGGCCCGCTTGTTCTCCAGCTCCAGCCGACGCATGTCGACCTTGAGCTGCTCGATGCCCAGCCAGCGCTGGAAGGCGACAGGGTCCTGCGGCGGCCCCTTGGCGCGCGCAGCGGGGGAAGGCGGCGCGGCGGCCGGCGGGCGCGGGGCGGGGGCAGCGGCGGCAGCCGCCTCATCGCCCGGGCGCGCCTGAGGTGAATCGATGGATGGCTCGCGTTTGTCGATCATGTCTTCTTCCCGTCCGCCATTCGCCGGGCGCGCCGCGCCGTTCGCCGACAGCCGTTCTGGAGGGGCCATCTTAACGGAATGCGCCGGGGCGACTCGGAATTCCTTACGAAATGGTTAAGACGGCAGCAGACGGGAATCGGGCACCGGGAGGCTCACGCTCCCGGCGCGCTGACCGGGCGGCGGCGGGTGCGCGGCCGCTTGGCAATGCGGCCCTTGATCACCCGCAGCACGACCACGGTGGCGATCAGCATGACGAGGGTGATGCCGACCATCAGCACCAGCCATTCGCCCTGGCTGTGGGCGCCGAGCTCGTTGGCGCCCTTGCCGGCCAGCCAGCCGGGGGCGAGCATCACCGGCGCCCAGACGATGGCCGAGGACACGTTGGCGAACTGGAAGCGGCGCTGGTCCATGCGCATCATGCCCGCGACCAGCGGCATGGTGGCCCGCACCGGGCCGAAGAACCGGCCGACGAAGATCGAGGCGAAGCCGAAGCGGCGGAAGAACAGGCGCGCCTGCGCCACCTGCTCGCGATAGCGCTGCAGCGGCGGGCGATGTACCACGCGCGGGCCGAGCCAGCGGCCGAGCCAATAGGAGACGATGTCGCCGAGCACCGCGCCGACAATGGCGCCGCCGATCACTGGCACGGGCGACACGATGCCGGTTCCCACCAGCCCGCCAATGGCGATCATCAGGGCGGTTGCCGGAATGAGGAGGCCGACCAGCACCAGCGACTCGCCGAAGGCGATGAGGCCGATGACGAGCGGGATCAGGTACTCATGGCTGTGCAGCAACGCGACCACATCGGCGGATAAGGCTTCCATGTCCTCACTCGGTTAAAACGTGTGCGGCCCAATGTGTCGATGAACGTGACTGGAGCAAGGCCGCAGCGACATTGCGACGCTGGGCGGCGCGCGGTGCCTGCCGATCCGGCGGGTGGGGGAACCCTCATGCCGCCGGGGCGTTGACCAAGCCGCACCCGCCATTCCGGCTTCTCACATCAGCGCGCCCGTGGTCGACCGCCGAAGGGCCGCGAACGACGGAACGCCTCATGCCGCTGCGCGTCCTGCAACGCCTCCTGCTTGCCTTCTGCCTTCTCGCCACCCCGTCCTTCGCGGCCACGCTCGCCGCCCAGACCGCCGGTCCGCCCGCCGGCCTCGCCACCTCCGCAACCGCAGCGCCCGCCACGACGCAGAACGGCCAGCGCGACCTGCGGGCCCTGCTGGAAACGCTGAGCGACGACGCGGCGCGGGCGCGCTTCCTGGCGCAATTGCGCGCGCTGGTCGAGAGCGAGCCGGGGACGGCGGCCACTGCCGCCACCACCGCGCCGGCGGAAGGCCGCGACGACTGGCTGTCGGGCGCCACCCAGTCGCTCGGGGCGATCTCGGGTTCGGTGCTGGCGCTGGTCGGCGAGGTCGAGCAATTGCCGGCACAGGCCGAGCAGCTTTTCCGCGACCTGTCGGATCCGCTGGTGCTGGAGCGGGTGGGGTGGGCGGTGACGATGATCATCGCCGTGCTCGCCGCCGCGCTGCTGGCGGAATACATCGCCAAGCGGATGCTGGCGCGGCTGCGGCGGGCGGTGGAAGCCCGCCCGGCGCGCGCCATCGCCCTGCGGGTGCTGCTGCTGGCGGTGCGGACCGCCATCGACGTGCTGCCCATCGTCGCCTTCGCGGCGACGGCTTTCGGCGTGCTGGCGCTGGTCGAGCTCAATTTCGTCGTGCGCCTGGCGGTGGTCACCATCATCAACGCCAATGTGCTGGCCCGGCTCATCCTGGTCGCCGCCCGCGCCGTGCTGACGCCGGACGCGCCGCATATGCGGCTGTTCCCGCTCGACCATGAGGGCGCCGCCTATGGCTATCTCTGGGTCCGACGCTTCACCTACACCCTCGTCTACGGCCATTTCCTGCTGCGCGCGGCGTGGGTGCTGGGGCTGGCCCTGCCGACCTATCGCTTCCTCGGCAATGCGCTGGGCCTGTTCGTCGCCGGCATGGGCGTGGTGTTCGTGCTGCAGATCCGCGGCGGGGTGGCGCGGCGGCTGCGCGGCATCGGCGTGCGCGAGGGCCGGGTGACGCGGCTGCGCGATGTCGTGGCCGATTTCTGGCACATCCTGGTCATCGCCTATGTGGTGGCGGCCTATGTGGTCTGGACGCTCGACGTCGATGGCGGCTTCGCCTTCCTCGCCCGCGCCACGCTGCTGTCGCTGCTGGCGCTCGGCATCGCGGCGCTGGTGATCGCGCTGATGCTGCGGGCCTTCGAGCGGGTGTTCAAGCTGAATGGCGACATGAGCACCCGCTACCCGCTGCTGGAGGCCCGCGCCAACCGCTATCTGCCGGCGCTGCGCTGCGCCATGCAGGGGCTGGTGGTGCTGGTCACCGCGCTCGTCCTGCTCGAAATATGGGGCGCGCGGCCTTTCGAGCGTCTGGCCTCCGAAGGCGGCCAGACGGCGGTCAGCCGCCTCATCTCCATCGGCTTGGTTGTGCTTGTCGGGCTGGTGGCGTGGGAAATCTCCACCGCCTTCGGCGAGCGGTTGCGGGCGGGCAATCCCAACTCGTCCCGGCTGAAGACGCTGCTGCCCTTCCTGCAGAACGCCTTTCGCGTGGTGCTGCTCACCATTGGCAGCCTGATCCTGCTCTCCGAGATCGGCATCAACATCGCGCCGCTGCTGGCCGGTGCCGGCGTGCTGGGCCTCGCCATCGGCTTCGGCGCGCAGACGCTGGTGAAGGACGTCATCACCGGCGTGTTCATCCTGATGGAGGACACGATTTCGGTGGGCGACGTGGTGGAGGTGGGCGCCCATGCCGGCCTCGTCGAGAAGATCACCATCCGCACCGTCCACATGCGCGACTTCGACGGCAATGTGCATTCGATCCCGTTCGGCGAGGTGCAGACGGTGAAGAACATGTCGAAGGACTTCGCCTATGCGGTGGTCGATGTGCGCATCGCCTATCGCGAGAGCATCGACGAAGCGCTGGCGCTGATGGCCGAGGTGGCAGCCGACATGGTGGCGAACGGCCCACTGGCAGAGACCATCACCGCGCCGTTCGAGGTGGTGGGCGTCGAGGCGCTGGACCCCTCGCACATCCAGCTGCGCGGCCGCTTCAAGACCCGCCCTCTGGGGCAGTGGAACGTACGGCGCGAATTCTACCGGCGTATCAAGGCCGCCTTCGACGTGCGCGGCATCGAGATGCCCTACCCGCACCAGACGGTCTATCTCGGCACCGACAAGAAAGGCATGTCGCCGCCGCTGCGGGTGGTGAACCACAGCGCCGAGGAGCTTGCCATGCCGAGCCGCGCGCGGCGCACCGAGGCCGCCCGCGCCGCCGCCCGCACCCCCGGCCCGATGATCGAGGAGCACCCCGGGGCACGCGAGCGCAGCGAGGAGGACGAGGAGCCGATGCTGCCCGCCCTCGAAGAGCGCCGTCACTGAGCGCTAACCATAGTCGCCGCTCGCCGGATCTTCGGCGGCAAGGGGGAGCGGAGGAGGATTGAGCGCGGGCGGCAAAGCCGCGATGATGGCGGGCGCCGGCTCCATGCCCGGTCTCATGGAGTCCCGCCGTTTCATGCTCAGCCGCCTGCTTCGCCATCCGGTGACATTGATCGTCGGCGTGATCCTGGGGCTGTTCCTGCTCTATGAGACCTGCGTGCGCTTCTTCGCCTATACGGGCGACGCCTATGTGATGAGCGACATCGTCGTGCTGTCCTCGGAGATCGAGGGCCCGGTCTCCAAGCTGGCGGTGCAGAATAACCAGCCGGTCGCCGCCCACCAGCTGCTGTTCGAGATCGAGCGCACGCCCTATGCGCTGAAGGTCCAGGAGACGCAGGCCGCGCTCGCCCAGGCCCGCGCCGACCTCGACCTCGCGCAGGACGAGGTGACGGCGGCCAAGGCGAATGTCGCCGCCGCGCAGGCGGTGGAGACCAATGCGCAGGACCAGCTTGCGCGGGTGAAGACGCTGGAGACGGAGGGCTATTCGCCCGAGGCGACCCTCGATGTCGCCACCCGCGACGTCGCCACCGCCGGCGCCAATGTCATGGCGGCGCAGGCCCAGCTCAGCGTCGCGGCGCGCCGCGTGGCGGTGGCGGAGGCCGCCATCGCTTCGGCCGAGGCGGCGGTGGGCAAGGCGCAGTACGATCTTTCCAAGACCGTGATCAACGCCCCCGATGCCGGCCGGGTGGCGCCCTTCGTCACCCGGGTGGGGGATTATCTGCGCCCCGGCTCGGAAGTGCTCGCCATCGTCACCGACCGCCGCCGCCGCGTGGTGGCGAATATGAGCGAGCGCCATCTCGCCCGCCTGCGCATCGGCCAGCGGGCGTTGCTGTCGATCGGCTCCGACCCGTGGGTGCTGCATTGGGGCCATGTCAGCGGCATTGCCGGCGGGGTCGCCCGCTCGCCGGACAATCCGCAGGTCATTCCCTATGTGGAACCCACCACCGACTGGGTGCGCCTGCCCCGGCGCTTTCCGGTCGAGGTGACGCTCGACGACTGGCCGGAGGGCCTCGGCCTGTTCAACGGCGCCGATGCCCGCGTTCTGATCTGGTTCTGAGCCATGGCGGAGGCGGCCCCCCGCGACACCGGCATCAGCGATGTCGACCGGCAGGCCTTCGCCACCGCCACCGGCGTGCTCGCCGCCGTGTACATCGCGCTGCTGATGGGGCTGGCGGAGCCCTATTGGGCGGCGCTGAGCGTGATGATCATCGCCAATGTCGACCGCGACGCGCTGTTCACCAAGGGCGTGCTGCGCATCACCGGCACGTTCATCGGGGTGATCGGCGGCTATTATGTCGGCCAATGGGCCGAAGGCCTGCCGGTGATGCAGGCGGCGCTGGTGACCATCGCGGCGGCGGTGGGCACCTATGGACGGCAGCGCAGCGCCTATGGCTATGCCTGGTTCTACGGCGCGCTCACCTTTGCGCTGGTGATGCTCTACACCATGACGACGCCGGACCAGCTCTACAGCTTCGCGCATTACCGCTGCTACGAGATCGTCATCGGCGTGGTCTGCGGCACGCTGGCGAGCTGGGCGCTGGGCCCGCATGCCGGCGAACTGCATGCGCGGCTGAAGACGCAGGCCGCCGCCACGACGGCGCTGAATGCCGAGCGCCAGTCGCTGATCGCCGGCGTGGGCGCACTGACCATCGTCATCATCTGGTCGCTGTTCGACCTGCCGCAACTCCCGCAGGTGCTGATCTCCAGCCTCATCGTCGTCGACAGCGACCCGCTGGCCACCCGCCACCGCGGTTTCCAGCGCATTCTCGGCTGCGTGATGGGCGGCACGGCAGGGCTGCTGGTGATCCTGATCGACGCCAGCGATGTCTGGTGGTGGGCCTCGATGCTGTTCCTGGGCGTGTTTTCCTTCGCCCGCATCCACCTGTCGAAATCGGAACAGGCCTATATCGGCACGCAATCCGCCATCGCCTTTCTGGCGACGCTGGTCAGCGCCTCGCCGCCGGACAGCCTCGATCCGCCGATCAACCGGCTGGTCGGCATCGTCATCGGGGTGAGCATCATGACGGTGCTGGTGTGGGCGCTGAACCCGCAGAAGCCGGCGGAAACGCCGGCCTGATCACGCGCCTTCGCGTGCCGGGGCGAGGTCATTGACCAGCGCGTCGAGATCGGCGCCGCGCGGCACGCTGCGCCAGCTGCCGGGCGTACCGGCCGGAATGACGATGACGGCGTTCTTCGGGCAGATGTCGAGGCACGGCACCTCGATCACCGCGACCCGGGCGCCCTTGCGGCGCGGCTTCTTCATGACCTTGCCGCCCTCGCGCCGGGAGATGGCGGCGCGCAGCGCCTTGGGCAGAGTCTGCTCTTCGCCCGGGCCGAAGCCGCCGTCGAGCTTCTTCGCGCATTTGCGGCAGACCAGCACCACGTCCGTCCAGTCGGATCTGATCGGCTTCATGTGCTGGCGACCCCTGACACCGGGGCCGGCATGGGGTGCCGGCCTCGGGTGCATGTGGCATCGCCACGGGGGATTGTCGACCTATACCGGCCGGGAGGCTGGGCTCAGGCGCGCCGAGGGGGCAACCGACGCACTGGAATTTGGCCTCCCGGCCGGGCAGCAAGGCTCACTCGGCCGCAAGCGGCGCGATATGGGCCTCGCCGTGCTGGCGCAACGGACGGTTGCCCGCCAGACGTCGCAGCAGCACGTAGAAGACGGGCGTGAGGAACAGCCCGAAGAAGGTGACGCCGATCATGCCGGCGAACACGGCGATGCCCATGGCATGGCGCATCTCGGCGCCGGCGCCGGTGGAGAGCACCAGCGGCAGCACGCCCATGATGAAGGCGAAGGACGTCATCAGGATCGGCCGCAGGCGCAGGCGGCTGGCCTCGATCGCCGCCTCCACCGGGTTGCGGCCCATGAACTCCAGCTCGCGGGCGAACTCGACGATCAGGATCGCGTTCTTCGCCGACAGGCCGACCAGAACGACGAGGCCGATCTGGGTGAAGATGTTGTTGTCACCCCCGCCCATCCAGACGCCGAACAGGGCCGCCATCAGGCCCATGGGCACGATGAGGATGATCGCGATGGGCAGCGTCAGGCTCTCATACTGGGCGGCCAGCACGAGGAAGACGAGCAGCAGCGCCAGCGGGAACACCAGGAACGAGGAGTCGCCCGCAAGGATCTCCTGATAGGTCAGGTCGGTCCATTCAAAGTCGAAGCCCGGCGGCAGCACTTCCGCCGCGATGCGGGCCGCCGCCGCCTGCGCCTGGCCCGAGGAGAAGCCGGGCGCGGGGGAGGCGTTGAAGTCGGCGGTGAGGAAGCCGTTATAGCGCTGGGCGCGTTCCGGCCCCGCCGTGGTCTCGACCCGGAGCAGCGCCGAGAGCGGTATCATCTCGCCGCTATTGGAGCGCACCTTCAGCTTGCCGATGTCCTCCGGCCGGGCGCGGAAGGGCGCGTCGGCCTGCGCCCGTACCGAGTAGGTGCGGCCGAACTTGTTGAAGTCGTTGACATAGAGCGAGCCGAGATAGACCTGCAGCGTCTCGAACACCGCATTGATCGGCACGCCGAGCTGGCGGGCCTTGGTGCGGTCCACATCGGTGAAGATCTGCGGCACGTTGATCTGGTAGGTGGTGAACTGGCCGGTGAGCTCGGGTGCCGCCATGGCCTTGGCCATGAAGGCGTTGGTCACGTTGTTCAGCGCCTCATAGCCCTGTCCCGAACGGTCTTCCAGCTGCAGCTTGAAGCCGCCGACCACGCCGAGGCCCTGCACCGGCGGGGGCGGGAACATGGCGATGAAGGCGTCCTTGATGACCCCGTATTTCTGGTTCAGCGCTCCGGCAATGGCACCGGCGGAGAGCTCGGGGCTCTGGCGCTCCTCGAAGGGCTTGAGCACCGAGAAGACGATGCCGGCATTCGAGGAGTTGGAGAAGCCGGCGATCGACAGGCCCGGGAAGGCGACGGCGCTGGAGACACCGGGCTGGGCGAGGGTGATCTCGGTCATGCGGCGGATCACGTCTTCCGTCCGGTCGAGCGTGGCGCCGTCCGGCAGCTGGGCGAAACCGACCAGATACTGCTTGTCCTGCGCCGGCACGAAGCCCGGAGGCACCGCCTGGAACAGCCACCAGGTGGCGCCCAGCATCACGGCATAGAGCAGCATGACGACGCTCTTGCCCTTCAGCGTGCCGCGCACGCCCCTGCCATAGCCGTGCGAACCGCGCGCGAAGACCCAGTTGAAGCCACGGAAGAACCAGCCGAACAGGAAGTTGATGACGCGCTGCAGCCGGTCCGGCGGCGTGTCGTGCCCGCGCAGCAGCAGCGCCGCCAGAGCGGGGGAGAGCGTGAGCGAATTGATCGCCGAGATGACGGTGGAGATGGCGATGGTGAGAGCGAACTGCCGGTAGAACTGGCCGGAAAGCCCGGTGATGAAGGCCAGCGGCACGAACACCGCCACCAGCACGAGGGCGATGGCGATGATCGGCCCGGACACCTCGCTCATCGCCTGATAGGCGGCGGCGCGCGGGGTCAGCCCGTTCTCGATGTTGCGCTCGACATTCTCCACCACCACGATGGCGTCGTCGACCACGATGCCGATGGCCAGCACCAGCCCGAACAGGCTGAGCGCGTTGATGGAGAAGCCGAACAGGTACATCACCGCGAAGGTGCCGACGATGGACACCGGCACGGCTAGCAGCGGGATGATCGAGGCACGCCAGGTCTGCAGGAACACCACGACGACGATGACGACGAGCAGCACCGCCTCGAACAGCGTGTGCACCACGGCGTCGATGGAGGCATCGACGAAGCGGGTGGTGTCGTAGACGATGTCGAAGTCGACGCCTTCCGGCATCGTCTTCTTGACCTCCGCCATGGTGGCGCGGACGTTCTCGGCGATTTCCAGCGCGTTGGAGCCAGGGGCCTGGAACACGCCGAGGCCGACCGCCTGCTTGTTGTCGAGCAGCGAGCGCAACGCATAGTCGGCGGCGCCGAGTTCGAGCCGCGCCACGTCGCGCAGGCGCACCACCTGGCCGGTCTCGCCGGTCTTCACGACGATGTCGCCGAACTCTTCCTCGGTCTCCAGCCGGCCCTGTGCATTGATGGTGAGCTGCAGGTCGACGCCCGCCTGCGCCGGCGAGGCGCCGACGATGCCGGCGGCCGCCTGCACGTTCTGGGCGCGGATCTCGGCCACCACATCGCCGGCGGAAAGCCCGTGCTCGGCGATCTTCTGCGGGTCGAGCCAGACGCGCATGGAATAGTCGCCGCCGCCGAAGATATCGATCTGCCCGACACCGCCGATGCGGGCGAGCCGGTCCTTCACGTTCAGCACCGCGTAATTGCGCAGATAGGTGATGTCGTAGCGGTCATTGGGGGAGAGCAGATGCACGACCATGAGGAAGGTCGGCGAGCTCTTGGCGGTGGTGATGCCGAGCGAGCGCACCTCTTCCGGCAGGCGGGGCTCCGCCTGGCCGACGCGGTTCTGCACCAGCTGCGTCGCCTTGTCGGGGTCGGTGCCGAGCTTGAAGGTGACGGTCAGCGTCATCACGCCGTCGGTCGTCGCCTGGCTGGACATGTAGAGCATGTCCTCGACGCCGTTGATCGATTCCTCGATCGGCGTGGCGACGGTGGCGGCGATGACCTTCGGGCTGGCGCCGGGATAGGTGGCGCGCACGATCACCTGCGGCGGGACCACGTCCGGATATTCCGAAATCGGCATGACCCGCAGGGCGAGCAGCCCGGCGAGGAAAATGAGAACGGAGAGGACGCCGGCAAAAATCGGCCGGTCGATGAAGAATTTGGACAGATTCATAGCGTCCTCCCCCAAGGAGGTAGAGTGTCGGAGCTGCGATCAGCGCGCGGCGACGGAGGTGGTCGGGTCCGTCGCGGCGGCGGCGGATGCGGTATCCATGGGCACGATCTCGGGCGCCAGCACCGCACCGGGGCGCACGCGCTGCAGGCCGTTGACGACGATGTGCTCGCCTTCCTTCAGCCCGTCGGTGATGACGCGCAGCCCGTCGGCCGGCGGGCCGAGGGTGACCTTGCGCCAGACGGCCTTGTTCTCGGAATCGACCACGAACACGAACTTCTTGTCCTGGTCGGTGCCGATGGCGCGCTCGTTCACCGCCAATGCCGCCTCGGTCTTGCCACGGCCCATCTTCACCCGGGCGAACTGCCCCGGGACCAGGCGGCCATCGGCATTGTCGAACACCGCGCGCAGGCGGAAGGTGCCGGTCGCGGTGTCGACCTGGTTGTCGACGAGCTGGAGATGACCGCGCACCGTGCGCCCGCCGGTCGTGGCGGTGGTGATCTCGACCGGGATCTGGTCGATCGCGGTGAGCGCAACGTCATGCTCGCCGACCGAGGCCAGCGCTTCGGCCACCGCGTTCTCGTCGGCGTCGAAGCTGACATAGATCGGGTTGACCGAGACGAGGCTGGTCAGAACCGGCGAGGAGGCGCCCGCCGCGACCAGGTTGCCGACGGTTACCTCGATGCGGCCGACGCGGCCGTCCACCGGGGCGCGCACCTCGGTGTAGCCGAGGTCGAGCTTGGCGGTCTGCACGGCGGCGTCGGCGGCGCGCAGATTGGCCTCCGCCTCGCGGAAATTATTGGTGCGCTGGTCGAGATCGCGCACCGAGACGACGCGCGTGTCGACCAGCTGCTTGCCGCGATCCAGCTCGCTGCGGGTCAGCTCGACGCGGGCGGCGGCAGCCTCCTGCAACGAGGTGGCGCGGCTCACCGCCGCCTCGAACGGGGAGGGGTCGATGGTGACGAGAAGGTCGCCCTTCTTCACCAGCGCGCCCTCGCGGAAATGAATCTGCGACACCGCTCCCTCGACGCGCGAACGCACGTCGACCACTTCCACGGCGCGCAGGCGGCCAGAGAACTCGTCCCATTTCATGGTGTCGCGTGCCTTCAGCACGGCGACTTCCACCGGCATGGCCGGCGGTGCGGCGGCTTGCGCGGGCGCGGGATCGGTGGCCAGCGCCGTGGAGCTCGGCCAGGAAACCAAGACCGCCCCGGCCGTGGCGACCATGGCAAGGGTGAGCGCAAGGCCGGCCTCGCGCCAGCCGCGCGCCGTCTTCGGGCGCTGGGCGCGTGCGGCCTCGTCGTGGGCGAGGGGGGCGTGCGCGATGTTTCCCGACGCGGCGTCGGTGCCGAATGTCTTGTCACTCATGACGGATCTCCCGGCCCTCAGGCCCGAACGGTGCGAATAGCTGCGGCGGAATTCTCCGCCAGGAAGTTGCGGAACAGGTCGCGCAGGACCTGTTCCCAAAGCGGTGCGGCCTCGATGGCGGCGTCCATGCTCTGGTCCGAGCAGTCCGTGCCTTCGAGCAAATGGCATTCGACGGTGACCCCGCCTTCGCGCAGGCGCTCGCCATAGGCGAAGCTCTCGTCGCGGATCGGGCAGTCATCGACGGTGACGATGAGCGCGGGGGCCAGCCCGCCGAGCCGGCGCGAGCCCAGCGGCGCCGCATAGGGATGGGCGGCGCGGTCGGCGCTGCCGAGATAGCGATGCCAGCCATCAGCCCATTTGCAGCCCGACGCCCCCGCCGAGGCCGCATGGATTGAACCCGAGCACAGGCTGGGATCGACCATCGGCGAGAGCAGGATCTGCCCGGCCAGCGCCGGCGCCTGCTGGTCGCGGGCCATGAGGGTCAGCGCCGTGGCGAGGTTGGCGCCGGCCTCCTCGCCGGCGACGAACAGCCGGGCGCCGCGCCCGGCCCATTTTGCGCGCTCGGCGTAAAGCTGGCCGAGGGCCTTGAACGATACGTTGAGGGCGGCGGGGAAGGGATGCTCGGGCGCCAGCGGATAATCGATGGAGACCACCACCGCCCCGGCCTCGGCCATGATCTGGCAGACCCGGACACTGCAATCGAGGTCGCCATCGGTGAAGCAGCCGCCATGCAGGTGCAGGACCAGCGGGGTCGGACGCAGCGGCGCACCGGGACGATAGACGCGCGCCGGCAGCGCCGTCCCGTCGATCTCCAGCATCTCCTCGGTCCACAAAGCCGTCATGGCGCCCACCATCGCGATGTCGGCCTTCGCCGCCACCCGATTCCATCCTGCTCCTGTTGCAGTGCGGCGAAAACTAATCCGATCGATCTCTCGAAAAAATAGTCGTTCGGCGATAACATTATTCACATATGGAAATAATCGTACGGTAACCATGGACCAGATCGCGGCAATGCGGGCTTTTGTCCGCGTGGTGGAGGCCGGCAATTTCAGCCGCGCCGCCGACCTTCTCGACATTCCCAAGCCGACCGTCACCAAGCTGATTCAACAGCTTGAGGCGCATCTGCGCACCAAGCTGCTCAACCGCTCGACCCGCCGCGTGGCGGTGACGCCGGACGGCGCCGCCTATTATGAGCGCGCGCTGGCGGTGCTGTCCGACCTCGACGAACTGGACGGCTCCATGGCGCGGTCGCAGGCCAGCCCCGCCGGAAGGCTGCGGGTGGATGTGCCGTCCTCGCTGGCGCTCTATGCGCTGATACCGGCGCTGCCGGACTTCTTCGCCCGCTATCCCGACATCCAGCTCGACCTCGGCGTCACCGACCGGACCGTCGACCTGCTGGCCGAGAATGTCGACTGCGCGATTCGCGGCGGCGATCTTCTCGACCCCACCCTCATCGCCCGCCGCATCGGCGAGGTGCGGATGATGCTCTTCGCCGCGCCCGGCTATATCGAGCGCCACGGCATGCCGCTGCACCCGCGCGACATGGAGAAGGGCCACCGCGTCATCGGCTATTTCAACGCACGCACCGGGCGCCCGGTGGCCTTCGACATGATGCGGGGCGAGGAGAGCTACGAGCTGCACCTGCCCTATTCCATGGCAACCAACGATTCTACCGCGTACCTCGCCGCCGGCCTTGCCGGCCTCGGCGTCACCCAGACCATCGAGCCCATGGTCAGCCCCTATCTCGACTCAGGCGCGCTGGTGCGCGTGCTGCCCGATTGGCACGCCGGCCAGATCGTGCTCCACGTCGTCTACGCACCCAACCGGCATCTCAGCAGCCGGCTGCGGGTCTTCGTCGACTGGGTGGCCGAGCTGTTCGGCTCCGGCGGCGCCTATCGCCACGCCGCCGCCTCGCTGCTGCTGGCCGCCAACCCGCGCGGCTGAGGGCGCGCCTCAGTGCGTGACGCCGAGGAACTGCTGCAGTTCGGGCGTCTTCGGGCTGGCGAACACCTCTTCCGGCTTGCCGATCTCATGCACCCGGCCCTGATGCATGAACACGACTCGCGAGCACACGTCGCGGGCGAAGCGCATCTCATGCGTCACCATCATCAGCGTCATGCCCTCGCTGGCGAGTTCCTTCACCACGGCGAGCACCTCGCTCACCAGCTCCGGATCGAGCGCCGAGGTAATCTCGTCGCACAGCAGGGCGATCGGCTGCATGGCGAGCGCGCGGGCAATGGCGACGCGCTGCTGCTGGCCGCCCGACAGCTGGTCGGGATAGGCGTCGAACTTGTGGCCGAGCCCGACGCGCTCCAGCATCTTCTTCGCCATCACCTCGGCCTCGGCCTTCGGCGTCTTCTTCACCACCATCTGCGAGAGCATGACATTGCGCCCCGCCGTGAGGTGGGGAAACAGGTTGAACTGCTGGAAGATCATCCCGACCTTCAGCCGCAGCGCCTTCAGGTGCAGCTCGTCCGGCAGCAATTGCGCGCCGGCGACCGAAATCGAGCCTTCGTCGATGCTCTCCAGCCCGTTGATGCAGCGCAGCAGGGTGGATTTGCCCGAACCCGAGCGACCGATGATGGCGATGACCTCGCCCGGGGCGACATCGATATTGATGCCCTTGAGCACTTCGTTGTCGCCGAAGCGCTTCTTCACTTCAGTGATTTCGATGAGCGACATTGAGCTTCCTCTCGAGGATCTGGGAAGACTTGGACAGGGGCCAGCACAGGCAGAAATAGATGAGGGCGACGAGGCCGTAGACGGTGAAGGGCTGGAAGGTGGCGTTGGTCACGATGGTGCCGGCCTTGGAGAGTTCCACGAAGCCGATGATCGAGGTAAGCGCCGTGCCCTTCACCACCTGCACCGAGAAGCCGACCGTGGGCGGCACGGCGATGCGCAGCGCCTGCGGCAGGATGACGTGGCGCATCTGCTGGAGGTAGCCCATGCCGAGGCTGGAGGAGGCCTCCCATTGGCCGCGCGCCACGGATTCGACGCAGCCGCGCCAGATCTCGGTGAGGAAGGCGGCCGACCACAGGATCAGCGCCGTCGCCGCCGCCAGCCAGGCCGGCACGTCGATGCCGAACAGGCCCAGGCCGAAGAAGGCGAGGAACAGCTGCATCAGCAGCGGCGTGCCCTGGAACAGCTCGACATAGGCCTTCACGAAGGCCGGCCCGACCCGGCCCTTGCCGATGCGGGCGAACAGCAGCGCCGCGCCGACAAGGCTGCCGCCGATGAAGGAGACGAGGGAGAGAAGCACGGTCCAGCGCGCCGCCAGCAGCAGGTTGCGCAGGATATCCCAGGTGGTGAATTCATCCATGATCGCCTCCCTCACCGTGCCGAACGTCGTGGAAACAGCGTCCAGCCGAGGCCGCGCAGCGCCTGCCGCAGGCCGATGGCGAGGGCGAGGTAGATCAGCGTCGCGACGAAGTAGCTCTCGAAGGCGCGGAAGGTGCGCGACTGGATGAAGTTCGCCGCGAAGGTGAGGTCCTCCGCCGCGATCTGCGACACCGCCGCCGAGCCCAGCATGACGATGACGATCTGCGAGGACAGCGCCGGCCAGATGCGCTGCAGCGCCGGGATCAGCACCACGTACCAGAAGGTCTGCACCCGCCCCATGCCGAGCGAGGCGCCGGCCTCGAACTGCCCCTTGGGCGTCGCCTGGATGCCGGCGCGGATGATCTCGCAGCCATAGGCGCCGAGATTGATCACCATGGCGAGGTTCGCCGCTTCCAGCTCGCCCATGCGCAGGCCGAGCGCCGGCAGGCCGAAGAAGATAAAGAACAGCTGGATCAGGAAGGGCGTGTTGCGGATCAGCTCCACATAGGTCGCCACCACCGGCCGCAGCCAGGCCGGGCCGAGCGCCCGGGCCCAGGCGCAGGCGATGCCCAGCGCCACGCCCAGCACCCCGCCGACCAGCGTCAGCTCGACGGTGATGCCGATGCCCTTCACGAGGACCGGCCAATATTCCAGCAGCCAGCCATAATCGAACGCGTAGTTCATGCCCGTGAACTCCCGCTTTGGGATGGGAAGGGACGAAGGCTTCAGAGGCAAGGCGAGAGGCGGGGGCCTGCGTGCTTCGAGACGCGGGGCGAGCCCGCTCCTCGGCATGACGGCGATCGGAAGCGTTTCCGGTCGTTGTCATCCTGAGGTGCCCCGGCGCAGCGGGCCTCGAAGGACGCAGGCCGTTTGCGCCTGCGCCACCCCAGCCTCGCTCCTCAGCCTGACGACCATCCGAAACGTTTCAGAGCATCGTCATGCTGAGGTGCCCGGCAGGGCCGGGTCTTGAAGGACGCCGGCGGCTGCCATCACCGCCGGCGATAAGCCCGCTCTCAAAGGTCGGCGGGCAGCTTGGCGCCGAGCCATTTCTGCGAGATGGCGTCGAGCGCGCCATCCGTCTTCGCCGCGCCGATGATGGCATCCACCTTGGCGAGCAGCGCCGGCTCGTTCTTGTTGAGGCCGATGAAGCAGGGCGAGTTCTTGATGAGGAACTTGATCTCCGGCTTCTTCGGCGGGTTGCGGGCGAGGATGGCGGCGGCCACCACATTGCCCGTGGCGATCAGTTCGACCTGCCCGGAAAGGAAGGCCGAGATGGTGCCGTTATTGTCCTCGTAGCGCTTGATGGTGGTGTCGGCCGGGGCGATCTTGGTCAGCTCCAGGTCTTCCACCGCGCCGCGCGTCACGCCCACCGTCTTGCCGGCGAGGCCGGCGGCGTCCTTTACCGTCACATCCGCCGGGGCGAACACGCCGTTGAAGAAGGGTGCATAGGCGACGGTGAAGTCGATGACCTTCTCGCGCTCGGCATTCTTGCCCAGCGAGGAGATGACGAGATCGACCTTGTTGGTCTGCAGATAGGGGATGCGGTTGGCGCTGGTGACCGGCACCAGCTCCAGCTTCACGCCGAGCTTTTCGGCGATCAGCTTGGCCACGTCCACATCATAGCCCTTGGGCTCCATATCGGCGCCGACCGTGCCGAAGGGCGGAAAATCCTGCGGCACGGCGATGCGGATCACCTTGCCCTTTTCGATGGTGGCGAGCGCGTCGGCGGCGGCGGGCAGCGTCATCTGCGTGGCGGCCAGCAGCGCGCCGGCAGCCAGAAGGCCGAGCGAGCGGGAAATGAGGCGGCGGCGGTTCATGCGGTCAATCCTCCTTGGTGGCCGGATGGCCGTGGGAATGGGGATGGTCATGCGTGTGCGGCACGGAAGGGGCATTGCCGGCGAACACCGCTGGCGAGAGCAGCGCGCGCAGGCCGGCCAGCGGGTCGGGCTTGGCGGTGAGGTCCAGCCCCGCCTCGACCTTGCCGATGTGCTCGTCCATCAGCCGGGCGGCGAGAGCGAGGTCGCCCGCCTCCATGGCGGCGACGATGTCTTCATGGTCATGGCTCGACTCTTCCGCCTTCTCGGTCGGCTGGTAGAGCATCGAGATCAGCGTGGTGCGGGCGGTGAGATCGCGCACGATCTCGGTCAGCAGCCGGTTGCCCAGCGCGTCGGCGAGATGAATGTGGAAGTCGCCGAGCAGGCAGGCGCGGGAATGCACGTCGCCGGCGCCGATGGCGTCGCGCTCCATCGCGACGTGCTCCTTGAGGCTTTGCAGGACCTCGTCCGGCACCGCGCGCAGGGAATGCAGCAGCCCGGTCTCGATGACGCGCCGGGTCTGGAACGCCTCGCGCGCCTCTTCCGCCGAAGGCTCCACCACATACCAACCGCGCCGGGCGCTCACCTGCACCACGCCGCGCGTTTCCAGCCGCATCATTGCCTCGCGCACGCGGGTGCGGGAGACGCCGAACAGGTCGGCGAGCTTCTGCTCGCCCAGCCGCGTGCCCGGGTTGATGCGGCCGGCGAGGATGGCGGAGAGGATCGCTTCCTCGATATTGGCGGTGGCTGGATTCATCAGGCTGGGCCCGCACTCTTGCTCACAAACTTGTATACAAGCCTGTAAGCAACCACCGTGCCAAAGTGGGGCGACGGTAGGGACGTCTTGTTATTCGCGCCCAGGTTGTGCATTCTTGCCCTCTCACCGGAGGGGGCGGGCATGGGGAGCATCAGGTCGTTCGCGAGCGCGGCTTCGGCCGCATGGCTGAAATCAGCCAACAAGCCGTTCATCATCATCGCGACAATACTTATCATCGTCGCCATCGCCGAAGCATTCGGCAGGGTTCTGGGCGATGGAACGAAGATAAGTATTCTCGTCGGACTGGCTTTGGTGACACTCGTCGTCCCGAGAATTGAAACCTTTTCGTTCGGTTCCGACGGCGTCAAGGCGGCGCTGAACCGGATCGACGCCAACAACATCGCGGCAACGTCCGAGATGGACGTCAATGTCAGCCAGAAGCTGGAGCAGATACTGCGCGAGGTCGTCGCCATCCGGCAGGGCATGGGCACCGCAGCCTTCGCCAGCGACGGCCCGGGCGCCGAGGACGGGATCGCCTTGCCTGAGCCGGCGAACCCCGACGATCCTCAGAAAGGACGCTTTGGTGGCACGGAGGCCAGCAATGGGCGTATTTTGTGCGCAACCGTCGAGCCCTCGACCCTGAAGGGCAGCTGGTGCACGGTCACCCTCATCGTCCGCCCGAGCAGGAACAAGTCGCCCGTGACGGGACCGGTCATCTTCTACCTGCACGATTCATTTTCGCCCCATCGGTACGTCGTGACCGCCGCCCAGGGCGAGGCCCGACTGGTCTTTCGTGCCTATGGCGCGTTCACGGCCGGGGCTATCGTCGACGGATCGACGCTGCTGGAGCTGGACCTTGCGGAGAGCCCGAATGTGGACGCACCCAAGGAGTGGCGCGCCCGCTAGCTCCGCTTTTCGCTACTCCGCCGCGTCCCGCGCGTGGCCCAGCCGGGCGGCGAGGGTGGCGACCAGTTCCCCGGCCGCCTCGGCGATCACCGTGCCGGGGGGATAGATGGCATCGGCCCCCGCCGCGCGCACCGCGTCATAGTCCTGCGGCGGCACCACGCCGCCGACCACGACCATGATGTCGGGCCGCCCTTGCGCCGCCAGCGCCGCCTTCACTTGCGGCACCAGCGTCAGGTGCCCGGCGGCGAGCGAGGAGATGCCGATGACGTGCACGTCGTTCTCCACCGCCTGCCGGGCGGCTTCCTCCGGCGTGGCGAAGAGCGGGCCGATATCGACATCGAAGCCGAGATCGGCGAAGGCGGAGGCGATCACCTTCTGGCCCCGGTCGTGCCCGTCCTGCCCGACCTTGGCGACCAGCAGCCGGGGGCGACGGCCTTCCTCCTGCGCGAACGCCTCGACACGCGCGCGCACCTGCGCAACCTTGTCGGCCATGGCTCCCGCCTCCCGTCGATAGATGCCCGAGACCGTGCGCACATCCGCGCGGTGCCGGCCAAAGACGCGCTCCAGCGCATCGGAAATCTCGCCCACCGTCGCCTTGGCCCGCGCGGCATCGATGGCGAGTGCCAGCAGATTGCCGGTTTTGCGCGCGCCGGCCTCCAGCGCGGCGAGTGCGCCGGCCACCGCCTGCGGGTCGCGCTCGGCCTTCAGCCGCGCCAGCTTGTCGAGCTGCGCGGCGCGCACCGCCGAATTGTCGACCCGGAGCACGTCGAGCGGCGTTTCGCGGGCCGGCCGGTACTTGTTGACGCCGACCACCGTCTGCGCGCCGGAATCGATGCGCGCCTGCGTGGTGGCGGCGGCTTCCTCAATGCGCAGCTTGGGAATGCCGGCCTCGATCGCCTTGGCCATGCCGCCCAGTTCCTCCACCTCGGCAATGTGGCGCAGCGCCTTGGCGGCGAGGTCGGCGGTCAGACGCTCGACGAAGAACGAGCCGCCCCAGGGGTCGATGGCGCGGGTGGTGCCGCTCTCCTGCTGCAGCAGCAACTGGGTGTTGCGGGCAATGCGGGCGGAAAAGTCGGTGGGCAGCGCCAGCGCCTCGTCCAGCGCGTTGGTGTGCAGCGACTGGGTGTGCCCCTGCGTCGCCGCCATCGCCTCCACCATGGTGCGCATCACATTGTTGAACGGGTCCTGCGCCGTCAGGCTCCAGCCGGAGGTCTGCGAATGGGTGCGCAGCGGCAGCGACTTCGGGTTCTTCGCGCCGAGATCCTTCATCAGCTTCGCCCAGATCAGCCGGGCGGCGCGCAGCTTGGCGACTTCCATGAAGAAGTTCATGCCGATGGCCCAGAAGAACGACAGGCGCGGCGCGAAGGCGTCGATCGGCAGCCCCGCCGCCGCGCCCGCGCGCACATAGTCGATGCCGTCGGCCAGCGTGTAGGCCAGTTCCAGATCCTGCGTCGCCCCGGCTTCCTGCATGTGGTAGCCGGAAATCGAGATCGAGTTGAAGCGCGGCATGTGCGTGGAGGTGTAGGCGAAGATGTCGGAGATGATCCGCATCGAGGGCGTCGGCGGGTAGATATAGGTGTTGCGGACCATGAACTCCTTGAGGATGTCGTTCTGGATGGTCCCCGAGAGCTGCGCCGGGCCCACCCCCTGCTCCTCCGCCGCCACCACGAACAGCGCGAGGATCGGTAGCACCGCGCCGTTCATGGTCATGGACACGCTCATCTGGTCCAGCGGGATGCCGGAGAACAGCGTGCGCATGTCATAGATCGAGTCGATCGCCACCCCCGCCATGCCGACATCGCCGGCGACGCGCGGGTGGTCGCTGTCATAGCCGCGATGGGTGGCGAGATCGAAGGCGACCGAGAGCCCCTTCTGTCCCGCCGCGAGGTTGCGGCGGTAGAAGGCGTTGGAATCCTCCGCCGTGGAGAAGCCGGCATATTGCCGGACCGTCCAGGGCTGGGTCGCGTACATGGTGGGGTAGGGGCCGCGCAGATAGGGCGCGAGGCCGGGATAGCCATCGACGAAGCCGAGGCCGGCAAGGTCCCCCGGCGCATAGACGGGTCTCACCGCCAGCCCTTCGGGGGTCGGCCAATTGCCGGGGCCGGGTGCCGGCGCGGCGGGCGACGGAGAACGCCAGTCGCGCGCGGCGAAATCGGGGATCGCGCTCATCGCGTGCGCCCCCCACAGCGGCGGGCAAGGCTCAGGCCTTGCGCGCCACCCATGAGCCGGTGCAGTTCTTCACCGGCGATTCCCATTTCCCGGTGGCGACATCGCCCCGCACCACGCCCTTGGCGGAGAGCGTCTCGCCGCCCCGCACGACGCGGATGGTTATGGCCCCGAGCGGGCTCACCGAGCCGCTCGCGTCCACCGGCCAGGAGCCGGCATAGGTGACGCGGCCGTGCTCGACCGACAGCTTGAAGTCCAGCCGCTTGTCGCACGGTCCCGAGATCGGCTGCGTCGACACTTCCCAGATGCCGTCGTGCAGGCTCAGTTCCGTCAGTTCCTGTGCCGTTGCCGGCGGTATCAGCAGCGCCCCCCAAAGCGCCGCGCCGCAGGTGGCGCGTTTCCACCCGTGATTCAGCGTTTTCATGGTCTGTCCCTAGGTTGATGGCGGCATGAGAGCCACCCCTGGGGCAACGGATGGCGTGGCTCATGGTTCCACCCTTCGGCCGATGCCGAGCACCGCCTGCGCCTCGCGCAGAAACGCCACAAGGTCGATGCCGGCGAACAGATAGCCGTCGATGCCCGCGCCGCGCTGGGCCGCCTCGTCGCCGCCCGGCTTGCCGGCGAGGTACACGCGCAATGCCCCCGCCTCCTTCAGCACGGCAGCGGCCGCCACGGCCGAAGCGGCATAGAGTTCGTCCGACGAACACAGGCAGGCTAGCCGGGCGCCCGAGGCCTGGAAGGCCTGCGCCAGCGCGGCCATGCCGGTGAAGCCGTCATTGCCCGGCGCGGCCAGCCCGCCGGCCTCGAAGGCGGCGCGGGCGAAGCTCGCGCGGGGCGTGAACTGCGCTGGCGTGCCGAGCGTGGCGAGGAAGATGCGCGGCGACGTCGCGGCGGCGGCCTCGCGCAATTGCTCGAACGGTTCGGCCAGACGTTCGCCGACCAGCGGCTCGCACAGCAGCGCGCCTTCCGGCAGCGCGGCGGTGGTGCGGCGGGGAGCGGGCGCGAGCACGGCGGGCACCGCCTCGCCGAGCAGCGGGAATTCCGAGGTGCCGGTGAGCGGCAGCCGGCGGGTGGCGATATCGCGTGCCCGTGCGGTGCGCGCCGCCGTGAGCCGCGCCTGCCACGTACCGGAGGCGAGCGCCTCCACCATGCCCCCCTCGCGCTCGATCTGGCGAAAGAGCTCCCAGGCGGCGGCGGCCAGCTTTTCCGTCCGCTCCTCGATGGCGCCTGCCCCGGCGCCGGGGTCGGCGACGCGGTGGAGGTTGGATTCCTCCATTAGGATGATCTGCGTGTTGCGCGCCAGCCGCCGCGCCGCCGCATCGGGCAACCCCAGCGCCTGGGTGAAGGGCAGCACGCTCACGCTGTCCGCCCCGCCCACCCCGGCGGCGAAGGCGGCGAGGGTGCCGCGCAGCAGGTTCACCTGCGCGTCGTGCCGGGTGAGGCTGCGCCAGGCGGTCTCCATGTGGAGCGCTACGGGTGAGGGGTCGAGCCCGCACGCCTCGAGCATGGCCTGCCACAGCAGGCGGAAGGCGCGGGGCTTGGCCTGGGTGCCGAACTGGTCGACATCGGCGGTCAACGTCACCTCGATGCTGCGCGCGGCCTCATCGAGTGGCAGGCCGCCGGCCTCCAGCGCCCTGAGATAGGCCAGCGCGGTGGCGAGCACGGCGGCGAGTTCCTGCGCGTCGGTAGCCCCGGCGCCATGGTGCAGGCGCCCGTCGGCCCGCACCATCGGCGCGATGAGCCCGCGCCCGCGCAGCGCCAGCACCGTCTGGCCGAGCCGGGCGGAGAGCGCGCCCCAATCGATCGGCGCGGCGCCGCGCGCGGCGAAATCGCCGATGGGATCGAGCCCGAAGCGCATATCGAGGCCGGCGGGGTCGGCCTTCTCGAACAGGCGGGCCAGGGCCAGCGCGACATCCCGCCCCTGAAAGGCACCGACGTCCACCCGCAGCGTCGCCATTTCGGGCATCAGCCCTTCCAGCGCCGTGGACAGGTCCTCAAACCGCACCGGCAGGCCGAAGCCGCCGGCATGGGGCGAAGAGGCAAAGACCAGCGCGACGCCATCGGCGCCGCCGTTCAGGTCTTCCAGCATCTGCGTATTGGCGAGGGCCGGGTCGTCATGGTCGATGCGGGCGATCACCTTCCACGGTGCGCCCGCCGGGCGACCGGCGATGGGCGCGGCCTCGCGGCGGCGCTCGGGCAGGGCGTCGAGCGTATAGCCGTCCGGCGTGCGCGTGACCATGCGCGTGTCATAGGCTGCGCCCTTCAGCACGCCCTCCACCAGCGCCAGCCAGTCGGCGCGGGTCGCGGACGGGAAGCTGTCGAGGTCGAGATCGAGCGGGCGCGAATCCATGGCGGCCCCCTCAGGCGAAGTCGAGGATGACGGCGTCGACGGCGAGGCTGTCGCCGGCCTTGGCGTGCACCCTCCCCACCGTGGCGTCGCGCTCGGCGCGCAGCACGTTCTCCATCTTCATCGCCTCGACGACGGCCAGCGTCTCGCCGGCCTTCACTTCCTGCCCCTCGGAAACGGCAATCGAGACGATAAGCCCCGGCATTGGGCAAAGCAGCTGCTTGCCGCTGCCGGCCTGTTCCTTCACCGGCATCAGCGCCGCGAGTTCGGCCTCGCGCCTGGTATAGACGAAGGCCTCCACCGCCACGCCGCGATGCGCCAGTGCCACGCCGTTGAGGCGGGGGCGCACCTGCACGGCGATGGCTTCCTCGTCGAACACCCCGTTCCATACCGGCTCGCCCGGCTGCCAGCCCGAGCGCAGCTCATGGGTCGAGAGCGGCCGACCGGCGTCGTCCAGAAAGCTGACGATGAAGCCGCCCGCCGCGCGGTCCACTTCGCAAGCGAGGGCGAGGTCGCCGAGCCTCACCACCCGCTGATGCTCGAACACCACCGGCCGCCCGGCGAGCTGGCCGGAAATCTTGCGCTTGCGGGCATTGCCGACATTGTCGATCACCGCCGCCACCGCTGCCAAGGTGCGGGCCAGTGCCGTGCTCGGCGCGGTGGCGTGGAAGCCGTCGGGATATTCTTCCGCGATGAAGCCGGTGGAAAGCCGGCCCGCCCGCCAGCGCTCATGCGTCATCAGCGCCGAGAGAAAGGGGATGTTGTGCTGGATGCCGTCGATGGCGAAGGCGTCGAGCGCGTCCGCCTGCGCTTCGATTGCCGCGTCCCGCGTCGGCGCGTGGGTGATCAGCTTGGCGATCATCGGGTCGTAGAACAGCGAGATTTCCCCGCCCTCGAACACGCCGGTGTCGTTGCGCACGGTGACGCCCTCGCTCACCCCTTCCGCCGGGGGCCTGTAGCGGGTGAGCCGGCCGATGGAAGGTAGGAAGCCGCGATAGGGATCTTCGGCATAGACGCGGCTCTCCACCGCCCAGCCGTTCAGCGTCACCTCGCCTTGCGCGATGCCCAGCGGCTCGCCCGCCGCGACGCGGATCATCTGCTCGACAAGGTCGATGCCGGTGATGAGCTCGGTGACCGGGTGCTCCACCTGCAGGCGGGTGTTCATCTCGAGGAAATAGAACGACCGGTCCTGCCCGGCGACGAATTCCACCGTGCCGGCGCTGTCATAGTTCACCGCCTTGGCCAGCGCGACGGCCTGCGCCCCCATCCGGGCGCGGGTGGCCTCGTCCAGCAGCGGCGAGGGGGCCTCCTCGACAACCTTCTGGTTGCGGCGCTGAATCGAGCATTCGCGCTCGCCGAGATGGATGACGTTGCCGTGCTTGTCGCCCAGCACCTGGATCTCGATATGGCGCGGGTTGACGATGAACTTTTCCACGAACACCCGGTCGTCGCCGAAGGACGACTTCGCCTCCGAGCGCGCGCGGTCGTACCCCTCCTGCACCTCGTCGCGGGAATGGGCGATGCGCATTCCCTTGCCGCCGCCGCCGGCGCTGGCCTTGATCATCACGGGATAGCCGATCTCGTCGGCGATGCGCGCGGCGTGGGCGGCATCCTCGATCACGCCGAGATAGCCCGGCACGGTGGAGACATTGGCCGCCGCCGCCGCCTTCTTGGATTCGATCTTGTCGCCCATCGCCTCGATCGCCCCCGGATTGGGGCCGATGAAGACGAGGCCGGCGTCCTTCAGCGCGGTGGCGAAGCTCGCCCGCTCGGAGAGAAAGCCATAGCCGGGGTGGATCGCCTGCGCCCCGGTCTGCTTGGCCGCCGCGATGATCTTGTCGGCATCGAGATAGGACTGCGCCGCCGGGGCGGGGCCTATGGGCACAGCCTCATCCGCCATCGCCACATGCAGCGCGTCCCGGTCCGCGTCGGAATAGACCGCGACGGTCGCAATGCCCATGCGCCGGGCGGTCTTGATGACCCGGCAGGCAATCTCGCCACGGTTGGCGATGAGGATCTTGGAGAACATGGGCGTCCCTGACCGTTCGATTCTTTGCTGTCGTCATCCTGAGGTGCCCGGCCTAGACGGGCCTCGAAGGATGGTCGTCTCGTACGCCCGTTGGGCATCCTTCGAGGCTCGCTTGCGCTCGCACCTCAGGATGACGCCGCCCCCGCCGGGTAAGCGCCTCACAATGGCAGATTATCGTGCTTCTTCATCGGCGCCTCGACCTTCTTCGAGGCCAGCATGGCGAGCGCGCGGGCGATGCGCTTGCGCGTCGAGCGCGGGGTGATGACCTCGTCGATATAGCCGCGCTCGGCCGCGACAAACGGCGAGAGGAAGCGCTGCTCATATTCCTTCGTGCGCGCCGCGATCTTCTCGGGGTCGTCGATGTCGGCGCGGAAGATGATCTCCACCGCCCCCTTGGCCCCCATCACGGCGATCTGCGCGGTCGGCCAGGCATAGTTGACGTCGCCGCCAATATGCTTGGAGGCCATCACGTCATAGGCACCGCCGAACGCCTTGCGGGTGATGAGCGTGACCAGCGGCACGGTGGCCTGCGCATAGGCAAAGAGCAGCTTGGCGCCGTGCTTGATCAGCCCGCCATATTCCTGCGCCGTGCCCGGCAAAAATCCCGGCACGTCGACAAAGGTGACGAGCGGGATTTCGAAGGCGTCGCAGAAGCGCACGAACCTCGCGGCTTTTCTCGATGCATCCGCATCGAGAACGCCGGCCAGCACCATCGGTTGGTTGGCGACGAACCCCACGGTGCGCCCCTCCACCCGGCCGAAGCCGGTGAGGATGTTGCCGGCAAAGGCGCCCTGGATCTCGAAGAAATCGCCCTCGTCGACGACCTTGGCGATCAGCTCCTTCATGTCATAGGGGTTGTTCGGGTTTTCCGGCACCAGCGTGTCGAGCGAGGGGTCGAGCCGTTCGCCATCGTCGAAACTCGGCCACACCGGCACGCCGGACTGGTTGCTGGCGGGCAGGAAGTCGATCAGCCGGCGCATCTGCAACAGGCACTCGACATCGTTCTCATAGGCGCCATCGGCGACCGAGGACTTGCTGGTGTGCACCTTGGCGCCGCCCAGTTCCTCGGCGGTCACGCTCTCATTGGTGACGGTCTTCACCACCTCCGGCCCGGTGACGAACATGTAGGAGCTGTCGCGCACCATGAAGATGAAGTCGGTCATGGCGGGCGAATAGACATCGCCGCCGGCGCAAGGGCCCATGATGACGGAAATCTGCGGAATGACGCCGGAGGCCAGCACGTTGCGGCGGAACACCTCGCCATAGCCGCCCAGCGCCGCCACGCCTTCCTGGATGCGCGCCCCGCCGGCGTCGAACAGGCCGATCACCGGCGCCCGCGTCTTCAGCGCCATGTCCTGGATCTTGGTGATCTTGGCCGCATGCGCCTCGGAGAGCGAGCCGCCGAACACGGTGAAGTCCTTGGCGAACACGAACACCTTGCGCCCGTTCACCGTGCCCCAGCCGGTGACGACGCCGTCGCCGGGAATCTTCTCGGCCTTGTCCATGCCGAAATCGGTGCAGCGGTGCTGCACGAAGGTGTCGAACTCCTCGAAGGAACCGCTGTCGAGCAGCAGGTCGAGTCGCTCGCGCGCCGTCAGCTTGCCGCGCTTGTGTTGGGCGGCGACGCGCTTTTCACCGCCGCCGGCGCGTGCCCCGGCGCGGCGCTGGTCGAGTTCGTCGAGAATGGGCTTCATGGCGTTCTCCCGGACGGGACTGTGCGCGCGGACCGTTCAAATCGTTCTAGGCGCTTGCAGCGGAAAACATAAGCTGTGAAAATGCGGATCGTGAAGTTGTAAAATTTTCACAAAACGACGGTGCTCTCAATCCGCGCGCTGTCATCCTCAAGCGGTCCGCCTGCGCAACGTCATCCTGAGGTGCGCGCGGAGCGCGCCTCGAAGGATGGTCGTCCGGGTGCGCTTGAATGAGCATCATTCGGCGCTGGCCTCCGGCAGGCACCTTAGGATGACGATGCTCTGTAGTTTCCGCTGGAGGCGATCATGTCCAAGAAAGTCTTCGCCGGCCATGCGGTGCGCCATGTGCGCGAGCGGCTGGGGCTGACGCAGATGGATTTCGCCCGGCGGCTGTCGTTGTCGCCGAGCTATATCAACCAGATCGAGAGCAACCAGCGCCCGGTCACCGCCGCCGTGCTGCTGGCGATCAGCCGCACCTTCGATCTCGACATCACCCGCTTCGGTGCCGACGACCTCGACCGCATCGTCGCCGATCTGCGCGAGGCGCTGGCCGATCCGGTGTTTCGCGGCATCGAGCCGAGCCTGCAGGATCTGAAGAACGCCACCACCCACGCGCCGACCTTCGCCCATGCCTTCCTGCGCCTGCACGGGGCGCTGCGCCGGCTGGAGGAGCGCCGCGCCGCGCAGGACGACGCGGTGGTTTCGGTGGCGCGCGAGGTGGATGGCGGCGCACCGTCCGACGAGGCGCGCCACCTCGCGCCCTATGAGGAGGTGCGCGACCATTTCCACTACATCGACAATTACGTCGACGGGCTAGACCGGGCGGGCGAGGAGCGCAATGCCGCGCTCGACCTGTTCGGCCGCGACGATGCGGTGGCAGCGTTGGCGGCGCATCTGCGCCAGCGCCACGACATCGCGGTGGAGATGGCGCCGGCGGAAATGGCGGCGTCCGGCCTCGACGCGCCGCTGCTGGCCTATGACCGCCACCGCCGGGTGGCGACGCTGGCGCGCACGCTCGATCCCGCGAGCCGCGCCTTCCGCCTCGCCGCGCTTATCGCCCGCTTCGAGCAGAGCGAGCTGATCGATCGCCACGTCATCGAGGCCGGCTTCCGCAGCCCTACCGCGCGCGAGGTCTGCCGCCTGTCGCTGCAGAACTACTATGCCGGCGCGCTGATCCTGCCCTATCGCCGCTTCGCCCGCCTCGCGCGCGAGGTGCGGCACGATCTCGACCGGCTGGCGGCCATGACCGGGGCGAGCCTGGAGCAGGTGTGCCACCGCCTCTCCACGCTGCAGCGGCCGGGCGAGAAGGGCGTGCCGTTCTATTTCCTGAAGGTCGACCGCGCCGGCAACGTCATCAAGCGCCACAGCGCCACGCGCTTCCAGTTCGCCCGCTATGGCGGCGCCTGCCCGGTGTGGAACGTGCACGAGGCGTTCGAGCAGCCGGCCCGTACGCTGGTGCAGGTGGGCGAGATGCCGGACGGGGCGCGCTATCTGTGCCTGGCGCGGGGCTCGTCCAAGCCGGCGCTGCGCCACGGCCAGCGCGAGCGCCGCTTCGCGCTCGGCATTGGCTGCGAGATTTCCCATGCCGGCGAACTGGTCCATGCCGACGGTGTGGACCTGAAGGCGGCGGCGGTGGCGCCGCTCGGCGTCAATTGCCGCATCTGCCCGCGCACCGCCTGCCCCGAGCGCGCCTTCCCCCCGCTCGACCGCGAGATCGTGCTCGACCCCGACCGGCGCGGCGTGGTGCCGTTTTCGGTGCGGGAGTGAGGGGGCGCGGGGGCGAGCGGTTCCGCCCGTGTCGTCATCCCGGCCGGAGGCTAAGCCGCAGTGCCGGGATCGCGTGCAGGATAGAGCTGGATGCGATCCCGGATACGGCCTTGCGGCCGTTCCGGGATGACGCCGACGAGGGAAAAAACCCTCAGATGTCCAGCGTGTTGTCGCGTTCCCACTGGGTGAGGTGGCGCGAATAGGCGTTCCATTCCTCGTTCTTCAGCTTGGCGTAGCCGTCGACCAGCGGTGCGCCGAGCGCGCTGCGCAGGACGGAGGACTTCTCCAGCGACCGGATGGCGTCGAGCAGGTTCAGCGGCAGCTTCTTGGCGCCGCGCACCTTGTGGCCGTCCGTGTACATGTTGATGTCGAGCCGCTTGCCCGGGTCGCGCTGGTTCTGGATGCCGTCGAGGCCGGCCGCCAGCATGGCGGCGGGGGCGAGATAGGGGTTGGCGGCGCCGTCCGGCAGGCGCAGCTCCAGCCGGCCGGCATCGGGAATGCGGATCATGTGGGTGCGGTTATTGCCGGTATAGGTGACCGTGTTCGGTGCCCAGGTGGCGCCCGAGACGGTGCGCGGGGCGTTGATGCGCTTGTAGGAGTTCACCGTCGGGTTGGTGAAGGCGCACAGCGCGTCGGCGGAATGGATCAGCCCGCCGATGAAGTTGTAGCCGAGATCGGACAGGCCGAGCTCGCCATCCTCGTCCTCGAACAGGTTGGCGCCGTCCGGTCCCCACAGCGAGGTGTGCATGTGGCAGCCCGAGCCGGTGAGGTCGATGAACGGCTTGGGCATGAAGGTGGCGCGCAGCCCGTGCTTCTCGGCGATGGAGCGGGCCATGAACTTGAAGAACACGTGCCGGTCGGCGGTGATCAGCGCGTCGTCGAAGTCCCAGTTCATCTCGAACTGGCCGTTGGCGTCCTCATGGTCGTTCTGGTAGGGGCCCCAGCCGAGCGTGAGCATGCAGTCGCAGATTTCCTTGATGACGTCGTAGCGGCGCATCAGGGCGGACTGGTCGTAGCAGGGCTTGGTGGCGTTGTCGGCGGCGTCGGAGATCTTGGTGCCGTCGGCATTGGTGAGGAAGAACTCGCACTCCACGCCGGTCTTCATCTGGTAGCCGAGGCTATCGGCGCCCAGCATGATGGACTTCAGCACGTTGCGCGGCGCCTGCGCCACCAGTTCGTTGTTCATCACCAGGTCGGAGGCGAGCCAGGCGACCTCCGGCTTCCACGGCAGCTGGATCAGGCTGGAGGCGTCCGGCACGGCGAACAGGTCGGCATCGGCCGGGCTCATGTCGAGCCAGGTGGCGAAGCCGGCGAAGCCCGCCCCGGACTTCTGCATGCCGCTGATGGCGGTGGCCGGCGCCAGCTTGGCCCGCAGCGCCCCGAACAGGTCGACATACGAGATCAGGAAATACTTGATGCCGAGTTCTTTGGCGGCGTGCTTCAGATCGGCTTGGGCGAGATCATTGGCCATGGTGCAATCCGGTTTCGCTGTTCCCCGGCCCGTTGGGGCTCGTTGGTGGTCGTGCAAGTCTCGCGCCGGTCGTGCCGGCGACCATCCTTCGAGGCCGGCCCAGGGCCGGCACCTCAGGATGACGTTGCGCTGTGAAGAACCACGTCATCCTGAGGTGCGAGCGCAGCGAGCCTCGAAGGATATCGGAAAGGCGCTCAGAGCCCGCCGTTCCGTCCCGGTATCCAGTCGGTGCCGGCCAGCGGCACATTGGCCATGGCGGCGGCCTCGATGGTCAGGGCGACAAGGTCCTCGGGCTCCAGATTGTGCACATGGCTCTTGCCGCAGGCCCGCGCGATAGTCTGGCACTCCAGCGTCAGCACGGCGAGGTAGTTGGCAAGGCGCCGCCCCGCTGCGATGGGGTCGAGCCGGGCCATCAGCGCCGGGTCCTGGGTGGTGATGCCGGCGGGGTCGCGGCCCTCGTGCCAGTCGTCATAGGCGCCGGGGCGGGTGCCGAGCGCCTCGTATTCGGCGGCGTAATGGGGGTCGTTGTCGCCCAGCGCCACGAGGGCCGCCGTGCCGATCGCCACCGCGTCGGCGCCGAGCGCCAGCGCCTTGGCCACATCCGCCCCGTTGCGGATGCCGCCGGAGACGATGAGCTGCACCTTGCGGTGCATGCCGAGATCCTGCAGCGCCTTCACCGCCTGCCGGACGGCGGCCAGCGTCGGGATGCCGACATGCTCGATGAAGATTTCCTGCGTGGCGGCGGTGCCGCCCTGCATGCCGTCGACCACCACCACGTCGGCGCCCGACTTCACCGCCAGTGCGGTGTCGTAATAGGGGCGGGCGGCGCCGACCTTCACATAGATCGGCTTTTCCCAGTCGGTGATCTCGCGCAGTTCCTCGATCTTGATCTCGAGGTCGTCCGGCCCGGTCCAGTCCGGGTGGCGGCAGGCGGAGCGCTGGTCGATGCCGACCGGCAGGGTGCGCATGCCGGCGACGCGCTCGGTGATCTTCTGGCCGAGCAGCATGCCGCCGCCGCCGGGCTTGGCGCCCTGGCCCACTACCACTTCGATGGCGTCGGCGCGCTTCAGGTCGTCGGGGTTCATGCCATAGCGCGAGGGCAGATACTGGTAGACGAGCTGGGTCGAGTGCCCGCGCTCCTCATTGGTCATGCCGCCATCGCCCGTGGTGGTCGAGGTTCCCATCGCCGAGGCGCCGCGCCCGAGCGCTTCCTTGGCGTTGGCGGAGAGCGAACCGAAGCTCATGCCGGCAATGGTGATTGGAATCTTCAACTGGATCGGCTTCTTGGCGAAGCGGGTGCCGAGCAGGACCTCGGTGGAGCACTTCTCGCGGTAGCCTTCCAGCGGGTAGCGCGACATGGAAGCGCCGAGGAACAGCAGGTCGTCGAAATGCGGGACCTTGCGCTTGGCGCCGCCGCCGCGAATGTCGTAGATTCCGGTCGCCGCCGCGCGGCGGATTTCCGAGAGCGTGTAGTCGTCGAAAGTAGCGGAAGAGCGCGGGGTGGTGCGCGGGGTGTTGCTGTGGTCGGTCATCGCGCCCTCAATAGCTCGACACGTTGTCGACGTGGAAATGGTAGAGCGTGCGGGCCGAGCCATAGCGGCGGAATTCGGCGATATCGACCTCGCCGAGAATACCGGCGGCTTCCAGCTTGGCGGCCAGCAGCGCCCGGTGCTCCTCGCGCATTTCCTTCTCGATGCAGTCGGCCCCGAGGCCGCCGACCGAGCCGCGTACGAACAGCCTGGCCTCATACAGGCTGTCGCCCAGCGCCTCGCCGGCGTCGCCCAGCACGGTGAGGGTGCCGGCCTGCGCCATGAAGGCGCTCATGTGGCCGACCGAGCCCTTCACCACGATGTCGATGCCCTTCATCGAGATGCCGCAGCGGGCCGAGGCGTTGCCGTCGATCACCAGAAGCCCGCCATGGGCGGTGGCGCCGGCCGCCTGGCTGGCGTCGCCCTTCACATGCACGAAGCCGCTCATCATGTTCTCGGCGACGCCGACGCCGGCATTGCCGTGCACGATGACGCGCCCCTGCTTGTTCATGCCGGCGCAGTAATAGCCGACCGGCCCGTCGATCTCGATGGTCACCGGGGCGTCGAGCCCGGCCGCGATGGCGTGGCGGCCGGCGGGATTGGCGATCTTCCACAGGGTCTGGTTGGTGTCGCCCGACAATTTATGCAGGGCGGCGTTCAGCTCGCGCAGCGGCGTGCCGGCGAGATCGACGAAGGTTTCCCCCTCCGACGAGGCGGCTTGTTTCAGCGACAGGTTCATGCTGCACGATCCCAGAAATAGACCTTGGCCGGCTCCGGCTCGAAGACCCGCGCCGTCTCGATGCCCGGCAGCCCGGCGAGCGCCCGGTATTCGGAGGCGAAGGCGACGTAATCGTCGGTTTCGGCCATGACGGCGGGCTTGCAGGCGATGGGGTCCCGCAGCACGCCGAAGCCGCTCTCGGTGCCGACCACGAAGGTGTAGAAGCCGTCGAGGTCGTCGAGCGAATGTTCCAGCGCCTGGCCCAGCGTGTCGCCGCCGCGCATGCGGTAGGTGAGGTAGGCGGCCGCCACCTCGCTGTCGTTCTCGGTCTTCACCTCCAGCCCCTCGCGGGCCAGCAGGCGGCGCACGCCGGCATGGTTGGACAGCGAGCCATTATGGACCAGGCACTGGTCCGGCCCGGTGGAGAAGGGGTGGGCGCCGTCCGTGGTCACGGCGCTCTCGGTCGCCATGCGGGTGTGGCCGATGGCGTGGGTGCCGCTCATCGTCTCCAGGTGGAAGCGCTTGGCGACATCGGCGGGCAGGCCGACCTCCTTGTAGAGCTCCATGCGCGAGCCGGCGCCGACGACGCGCACATCCGGCGCCAGCCGGGCCAGCGCCGCGCGCACCGTCGCCTCCTCGGCAACCGGCACGCTGAGCACCGCATGGGTGTCGCGCGCGGTGACGATATGGCCGATCTCCGCCCCGAGCGCGGCGAAGTCGGTGCCGGCGGGGCCGCGCAGGGTGAGCTTCACGAAGCCGGGCGAACCGGCGCCATAGACGGCGAAGCCGGCCGAATCCGGCCCGCGGTCGCACATGATGTCGAGCATCTGCGAAAGCATGGCGCCGAGCTCCGGCTCCAGCTTCGGCTGCTTCAGGAACAGGCCGACAATGCCGCACATGGCGGGAACACTCCTGCAGGCAAGGGGAAGGACATGCCCCATCTTTTAGGAGCCGCCGCCGCAGGCGTCAATATTCATGGAATAATATTTTCTTGAGAAGAAAACAGGCGTGCCGCGCCGGTTTTCCCTGTCCGCGTCATCCCGGTCGCTGCGACGCGAAGCGCCGGGATCGCGCTCCATCCGGCAAAGATCCCGGCTCGGCCGGCGGCCGTCCGGGATGACGGCGGTGAAGAGGGTGCCGTCGGTGAAGAGTGCCGTCAGCGATCCGTCTCGCGCGGGTAGATGATGATCGAGAGATAGCTCATCGGCCGCACCAGCAACTCCTCCGGCCCATGCGTGGCGGCGCTGTCGAACAGCAGCGAATCGCCCGGCCGCAGGTGATAGGTGCGGTCGCCATGGCGGTAGATCACCTCGCCGGAGATCATGTGGATGAACTCCACCCCGGCATGGCGGAAGCCGGTATAGGGCACGGCCTCCTCGCTGAGCGTGATGAGGTAGGGCTCCACCGCCACCTCGCCGCCCACCGCATGGCCGAGCAGCTCATACAGGTGCCCCACCTTGGTACCCCGCCGCTCGATGCGGACCCCGCCGCCGGCCGGCACATAGGAGCAGTCGCGCTTCTCCTCGAAGGTGGTGAACAGGGTGGAGATCGGCACGTTGAGCACGCTGGCGATCGCCTGCAGGGTGCTGAGCGAGGGCGAGATCAGCCCGTTCTCGATCTTCGACAGCATGCCCACCGAAATGCCGGCCGCGCTGGCGAGATCGGAGACCGTGAGGTCGAGATCGTGGCGGATGGCCCGCACATGCTGGCCCAGCGCCTGTTCCAGCGTGCGCTCGCGCACCAGCGGCGCGCCCGAGCCGGTGGTCAGATCATCGGCCGGCTCTTCCGCCGCCCCGCTCGCCTTGCGCCGTCCACCATTCATCAATCACGCCCCTTCGCTTCCCCTGCGATGGGACGCTTTCTGCCGGCAAAAGGAAAGCCCCGCCAGTCTCCGGCCAATCGCCCACGGCGTCGCGCGCCTTCGCGGCGCTGTCATGGAGCCTTGGCATTCATCGTGCATTGAGGGGAGGTGCCCCTACCTCGTTGCCACAGGACGGATCGTCGCGCCATGTACGATTTCGACATGATTGTCATCGGCAGCGGTCCCTCCGGCCGCCGCGCCGCGGTGCAGTCCGCCAAGATCGGCAAGTCCGTGCTGGTGGTGGAGAAGGGCCGGCGCGTCGGCGGCGTCTCGGTCCACACCGGCACCATCCCGTCGAAAACCCTGCGCGAGACGGTGCTGAACCTCTCCGGCTGGCGCGAGCGCGGCTTCTACGGCCGCTCCTACCGGGTGAAGCAGGATATCGACGCCGGCGATCTAATGTCGCGCCTGCACAAGACGCTCGACCATGAGGTCGACGTGCTGGAGCACCAGTTCGCCCGTAACGGCGTGAAGACGGCGCGCGGCGAGGCCCGCTTCCTTGACCCGCACACGCTGCAGATCACCGGCGAGGCCGGCGAGGTCGACACCGTCACCGGTGCGCATGTGCTGATCGCCGTCGGCACCCGCCCGTTCCGGCCGGACTACGTGCCGTTCAACGGCATGAGCGTGTTCGACAGCGACGAGATCGTCGACCTGCCCAAGCTGCCGCGCAGCCTCGCCGTCATCGGCGCCGGCGTCATCGGCGTCGAATACGCCTCGATCTTCAGCGCGCTGGACGTCTCGGTCACGCTGATCGAGCCGCGCGCCACATTCCTCGACTTCATCGACAAGGAGCTGATCGAGGAATTCGTGCACGAGCTGCGCGACCGCAATGTCGCCCTGCGCTTCGGCGCCGCCGTCACCTCGATCACGCTGGATGCCCGCGAGCGGCCGGTGTGCAAGCTGGCGGACGGGCGCACCGTGCAGTCCGACATGCTGCTCTTCGCCGCCGGGCGGGTGGGAGCGACCGACACGCTCAACCTTGAGGCCGCCGGGCTGACGGTGGATCATCGCGGGCGCATCGGCGTCGAGCCCAGGACGCTGCAGACGTCCGTGCCGCACATCTACGCGGCCGGCGACGTCATCGGCTTCCCCAGCCTCGCCTCCACCTCCATGGAGCAGGGCCGCGTCGCCGCCTGCCACGCCTTCGGGCTGGAGCCGCCGCCGCCACCGGAATTCTTCCCCTATGGCATCTATTCGGTGCCGGAAATGTCCACCGTGGGCATGAGCGAGGAAGAAGTCCGCAAGCGAGAGATCCCGTATGAATGCGGCATCGCCCGATTCCGCGAGACCTCGCGCGGCCACATCATGGGGCTGAACAACGGGATGATGAAGATGATCTTCTCGGTGAAGACCCGCCGCCTGCTCGGCGTCCACATCGTCGGCGAGGGCGCTACCGAGCTGATCCACATCGGCCAGGCGGTGCTGAACCTCAAGGGCACGATCGACTATTTCATCGAGAACACGTTCAATTACCCGACGCTGGCCGAAGCCTACAAGATCGCCGGCCTGGACGCCTGGAACCGCATGACGCGGGTGTGAGGTCCGTTCAAAGCCAAAGAAGGCTCTACGGGCCTGTTTGGAAACTCTTCCGTCGGGGCCATCCTGGAAGGACCGCAGGCCATCTCCGGGGTCGGTTCGGTGTCCTAGTGGAGGGTTCCGGCTCGAAGCCTTCGACTGCGGCCGGGATGACGATCTCTTCAGCGATTTTTCAAACGGGCTCTAGAGGCCCCTCGTGGTCATGGCGGCAAGAAGGTCCTGGGCGGCGAGGGCGCCTGTGAGGACGCCGATGAACATCTCGGCATAGTCGCTGCCGTCATCGTCCATAAGCGCACAGCCGTTAACGGCGTAAAACGCGAGCATCGCCGCCCACGCCGTCCGCTTGTTCCCCTGTCCGAACGGATGGTTTCTGCCAATGGCGATAGCAAGGTCGAGGCCCAGAAGAGCCACATCTTCAACCTGTTCGTAATGCCATTTGTTCTGCGGCACCGCCAACGCGGATTGCAGCAAGCCCTCGTCGCGCAGCAGAAAGGGCTCGCCCGACATCTCCACCAACCGGCGATTCAGGTCGACAGCGAACGCCGACGAAATCCAGCGCGGCTCGCTCACTCGCCCAGCTTCTGCATCACTTTGGGCCACCGCGCCATGACGGCCTCGGCAAAGGCGCGGGCATCGAACGCGCCCGTCTCGTCGGCCGTCACCTTCAGCCCACCGGCATCAAGAGCCGCCTGAACGCGCGCAGCCTCCGAACCGTGCTCCCGGGGAGTGGCGGGCGTCGTTTCAGCGTCGGGGCGCAGGTGGCGGATTGTGCTCATGCCGCAAATATAGTGCCGCCGGGCTACTTTCCCAAACGGATTCGCTCACTCACCCCACCTGCCACCGCGCCGCCGTCAGGGTGTTCTGCAGCAGGCAGGCGATGGTCATCGGGCCGACGCCGCCGGGCACCGGGGTGACGGCGCCGGCGATGCCCTGCGCCTCGTCGAAGGCGACGTCGCCCACCAGCCGGCTCTTGCCGTCGGCGCCCGCCACCCGGTTGATGCCGACATCGATCACCGTGGCGCCCGGCTTGATCCAGTCGCCGCGGATCATCTCCGGCCGGCCGACCGCGCCGACGAGGATGTCGGCGCGCCGGCACACGGCGGGCAGGTCCCGTGTGCGCGAATGGGCGATGGTGACGGTGCAATCCTCGCGCAGCAGCAGCTGCGCCAGCGGCTTGCCGACGATGTTGGAGCGGCCGACCACCACCGCCTCCAGCCCGGCCAGCGAGCCGAGCGTGTCCTTCAGCAGCATCACGCAGCCGAGCGGCGTGCAGGGCACCAGCGCGTCCAGCCCCACCGCGAGCCGGCCGGCATTCACCACATGGAAGCCGTCGACATCCTTGGCCGGGTCGATGGTGGCCAGCACCGCCTGCGCGTCGATGTGCGCGGGAAGCGGAAGCTGCACGAGGATGCCGTGCACGCTGGCGTCGGCGTTCAGCGCCCGCACCAGCGCCAGCACGTCTTCCTGCGACGTTTCCGCCGGCAGCCTGTGCTCGAACGAGGCCATGCCTGCCTCCAGCGTCTGCTTGCCCTTGTTGCGGACATAGACCGCACTGGCGGGGTCCTCGCCCACCAGCACCACGGCGAGGCCCGGCGTCACGCCGGTCGCGTCCACGAAGGCGGCGACCTCGTCCTTGAGGCGGGCGCGCATCGTCTCGGCAAACGCCTTGCCGTCGATCAGGCGGGTCTCGACCATGCTTTCCTCCAGCGCGAATCGCTCTACGGCTTTGTCCTGCGTCCTTCGAGGCCTGGCAAGCCGGTCACCTGAGGATGTCGGCGGGGCCGTCATCGGGGGATGACGAGCCCGCCTACACCGGGATGATGGCGCGTTGAACGACATCGTCATGCTGAGGAGCGGGGAAGCGCCCCGCGTCTCGACGCACGCCTATTCCCTCAGTCGCGGAACACGACGGTCTTGTGCCCGTTCATCAGCACCCGGTCGTCGAGATGCCAGGCCAGCGCCCGGGCGAGCACGCGGCGCTCAATGTCGCGGCCCTTGCGCACGAGGTCCTCGGCGGAATCCTGGTGGCTGATGCGCTCCACGTCCTGCTCGATGATCGGGCCTTCGTCGAGATCGGAGGTCACGTAATGCGCCGTCGCGCCGATCAGCTTCACGCCGCGCGCATGCGCCTGGTGATAGGGCTTGGCGCCCTTGAAGCCGGGCAGGAAGGAGTGGTGGATGTTGATGCAGCGGCCGGAGAGCTTGGCCGACAGCCCGTCGGACAGCACCTGCATGTAGCGCGCCAGCACCGCCACTTCCGCGCCCGACGACTGGAACAGCTCCCACAGCTGGGTTTCCTGCTCCATCTTGGTGGACTTGGTGATGGGCAGGTAATGGAAGGGCAGGTCGGCGAAGTCGAGATGGGCGTAGGTCTCGCGCGGGTAGTTGGCGGCGATGGCGACGATCTCCATCGGAATCTCGCCGATGCGCCAGCGATAGAGCAGGTCGGCGAGGCAATGGTCGAATTTAGAGACCAGCAGCATCACCCGCCGCTTCTGGCTGCGCGGACGCATCCGCCAGTCCAGCGCGAAGCTGCCGGCCACGGCGGCGAAATCGGCCTTCAGCGCGTCCAGCGTGCCCGCGCCGGCGGCGCGGTCGAACATCACCCGCATGAAGAAGCGCCCGCTCTCCGTGTCGTCGAACTGCTGCGCCTCGAGGATATTGCCGCCGTTCTCGAACAGGAACGTGGCCACGGCGGCGACGATGCCCGGCCGGTCGGGACAGGAGAGGGTGAGGACGCAGGGGGCGGTGTTGTCGGTCATGTCGGTCTCGCGGGGCCGGGGCGCGCGAAAGGGCGCCGGGCGGGTTTTAAGGGAGATGAGGGGGCGGGGGAAGCGCGCGGCGCGCCGCCGTCAACCTCGTCCCGCCGCTCCGCTCTCCAGCCGCAGGCCGAATTCGGCCCCGCTCGCGATGAGGAAGCGCGTGAAGCTGGCTTCCAGGCTGCGTGCCACCAGAATGCGCCACGATGCTTCGTTCACCCGCCACAGCGTCGCGCCGATATGGGCGAGAACGGTGGTGGCGGCATCGCCCGGGCGGAAGACGCGCGGGTCGAGGTCGATCAGCGCGCCCTTGGCGAGAAGCGCCGGCACCGCGTCGCCCGCGAGGTCGAAGGTGACATAGGCATCGCTCTGCTCGGTGATGGCGGCTTCCGTGCCGAGTACCGCGCGCAGCGTGCCGGCAAGGTCCGGCTCGGTCTTCGACAGCACCAGGAAGCGGCCGGGCGCCATGCCGACCACGGTGCTGTTGCCCTCGATCGCCGCGTGCGGGCGGTCGGCCAGATCAACGCCGAAGGCGCGCGAGAGCCGGTCCGTCACGCTCGCCGCATGGCCCTGCCGGGCGGCCACGAGGGCGATGAAGGGTTCGTCGGCGGGGGAGACGGTGATGCCGGCGCTGCCGTCCGCTTGGCCCGCCGCGCCATAGGCACCGGCCGGCGGCACGCGGTCGAAGGGGATGCCGGCGAGCGGGTCGTGTGAGGGATGGTCAGCCACGCAGACGCACTCCTTCCGGGTCGATGAAGCCGGGCGCGCAGATTTCTACCTCGATTTCCTCGCCGCGCACCGGGTCATAGGCGCGCACCCGCTCGCCCAGGCGCTCCGGCCCGCGCGTGATGAGGCCGAGGCCGATCCAGTGGCCCAGATGCGGGGAATAGGCGACCGAGGTCATGTAGCCCTGGTCATTGGCGGTTTCCGGTGCAGCGCCGAGATTGAGGAAATGCGCCCCCGCCCGCAGCCGGCGCGAGGCATCCACCGGCTTGAAGCCGACAAAGCTCGGCCGCTCGGGGTCGGTGAGGCCGGGCCGGGCGGCGAGCGTCCGGCCGATATAGTCCTTCTTGGTCGAGGCCATGCGGCCGAAGCCGAGATCGCCGGCCGTGGTCTGGCCGGAAAGCTCGTTGCCGGAGACATGGCCCTTCTCGATGCGCATGACGCCCAGCGCCTCGATGCCATAGGGCGTGATGCCGAAGGCGTCGCCCGCCTGCATCAGCGCCCGGGCGAGGGCCGCGCCTTGGCGGGCCGGCACCGCGATCTCGTAGCCGAGTTCGCCGGAGAAGGAGAGCCGGAACAGCCGCGCCTTCACCCCGCCCATGACGGTGGCCTCGATGGCGCCCATGAAGGGCAGCGCCTCGTTGGACACATCGCCATCCGCCACAAGGGCCAGCACGTCGCGGGCGCGCGGCCCGGCAATGGCGATCTGCGCCCAGTGCTCGGAGATCGAGGCCAGCGCCACGTCGAGCTCCGGCCACAGCACCTGCAGGCAGAATTCGAGATGCTGGTAGACCTTGGCGGCATTGGCCGTGGTGGTGGTCATCACATAATGCTCGGCCGACAGCCGCGCCGTGGTGCCGTCATCCATCACCAGCCCGTCCTCGCGCAGCATCACGCCATAGCGCGCCTTGCCGACGGCGAGCGCCGCGAAGCCGTTGATGTAGACGCGGTCGAGGAAGGCGCCGACGTCGCGGCCCTGCAGGTCGATCTTGCCGAAGGTCGAGACGTCGATCAGCCCGACCGAGGCGCGCACCGCCGTCACCTCGCGCGAGACCGTCTCCAGCCAGTCCTTTTCGCCGGCGCGCGGGAAATACTGCGCCCGCAGCCACGCCCCGGTCTCGATGAACACGGCGCCCTGTTCGCGCGCCCATTCATGGGTCGGGGTCAGGCGCACCGGGCGGAAGTCCTTGCCCCGGTGGTGGCCGGCCAGCGCGCCCATGGAGACCGGCGTGTAGGGCGGGCGGAAGATGGTGGTGCCGGTCTCGGGGATCGAGGCGCCGGTGAGGCTCGCCATGATGGCGAGGCCGGTGACGTTGGAGGTGCGGCCCTGGTCGGTCGCCATGCCCAGCGTGGTGTAGCGCTTGAGCAGCTCGACCGAGCGGAAGCCTTCCTTGTGGGCGATGCCGACATCCTTGGCGGTGACGTCGTTCTGCAGGTCGACGAAGGCGGCGCCCTTGGAATCCGCCACGTGCCAGAACGGCGTCAGGGCGAAGGCCGCGTCCGCCACGACAGGCACGTCCAGCGGCGGCACCGGGAAGCCGAGCGCCTGCGCGGCCTCACGGCCCTTCGCCGCGCCGTCCTTAAGCCCGGCGCCGAGCCCGAACAGGCCATCGGCAGCGCCGGCCACCGTCAGGCCGGGCGGGCAGGTGCCCGGCACGAAGGCGGCGATCGCCTCGTTCCATGCCGGCTTGCCGCCATGGTGGCAGGTGAGATGCAGGGCGGGCGACCAGCCGCCGGAAACCGCCAGCGTGTCGGCGGCGATGCGCTCGGTTCCCGAAGCGGTGGCGACGGTGAGCCCGCGCAGCGTGCGGCCATGGGTGGAGATGACCTGCGCGCCGTTGAGCACGCGGATGCCCTTGGCCTGCGCCGCCGCCACCAGAGCGGGCGCCACCTCGCGCCGCACGTCGATTATGGTCTCGACATTGGCGCCGGCCGCATGGGCCGCCAGCACGCCGTGCCACGCGCCATCATTATTGGCGAAGAGCGCGATGTTCCGGCCCGGCAGCGCCGCGTGGCGGTGCACATAGGTGCCGAGCGCGCCGGCCAGCATCACGCCGGGCCGGTCATTGCCGCCGAACACGATGGGCCGCTCGGTGGCGCCGGCCGCCAGCACGGCGCGGCGCGCCACGATGCGCCAGAGCCGCTGGCGCGGCTGCAACGCGGCGGGAATCGCGAGATGGTCGCTCACCCGCTCCAGCGCGCCATAGGTGCCGCCATCATAGACGCCGAACACGGTGGTGCGGGTCATCACCCGCACATTGGGCAGGCTCGCCAGCTCGTCGGCCACCTCGGCGGCGAAGGCCGGGGCCGGCTGGCGGCCGACATCGCCGGTGGCGGCATTCAGGCTGCCGCCGGGCAGGAAATCCTCGTCGGCGAGGATCACCCGCGCGCCCGAGCGCGCCGCCGCGAGCGCCGCCATCAGCCCGGCCGGGCCGGCGCCGATCACCAGAACGTCGCAGAAGGCGGTGGCCTTCTCGTAATGGTCGGGGTCTTCCTCAAGCGCCGCGCGGCCCAGCCCGGCGGCGCGGCGGATGATCGGCTCATACACCTTCTCCCAGAAGGCGGCCGGCCACATGAAGGTCTTGTAGTAGAAGCCGGCGCCGAGGAAGGGCGAGAGAAAGCGGTTGAGGCCCAGCGCATCGAAGGCCAGCGAGGGCCAGCGGTTCTGGCTGGTGGCGTCCAGCCCGTCATAGAGCTCGGCCACGGTGACGCGGGTGTTGGGCTCGCGCCGCGCGCCGGTGCGCAGTTCCACCAGCGCGTTCGGCTCTTCCGGCCCGGCCGAGAAGATGCCGCGCGGGCGGTGATATTTGAACGAGCGGCCGACCAGCCGCACGCCGTTGGCCAGCAGCGCCGAGGCCAGCGTGTCGCCGGCATAGCCCTGATAGCGGGTGCCGTCGAAGGTGAAGCCGAGCGGGCGCGTGCGGTCGATCAGGCCGCCGGCGTTCAGGCGGTTGAGGTTGGCGCGGCTCATGCGGCGTCTCCGGCAGGCACGTTGCGGCGGGCCGGTTCGGCGCCCGATATCGCATGGGTGCGGGTGTCGCGCGCCACGCGCAGCCACTGGCGGCAGCCATTGGCATGGTACCACCACTCCTCATGCGCGCCGGCCGGGTTGTCGCGCAGATAGACATAGTCGTGGAAGCGCTCGGCCGCGTCGGCCGCCGCCGGGTCCGGCCGCGTCAGCGTCGCGTCGCCGAGATAGGCGAATTCATGGGCGTCGCGTTCGCCGCAATAGGGGCAGGGGATACGCATCAGGCGGCACCTTCCGATAAGGCGGCAGGAAATTGGGCGCTGCGCGGGGTTTTATGCTGGGTCCCGGATCGGCGCTGCGGCTGCGCCTGCGCTTGTCCGGGAAACACGTGTCCCGCCTTGTCCGGGACAAGCTGCGCAACGCGCAGCGCCGATCCGGGACCCAGCAAAGACTCCGCCACCGGCGGCTTCATCTCAACAGCGTGCGCCATCAATGCAGGTTCGGCTGGGCGCCGACTCCCTTTTCATCGATGAGATGGCCGGTGCGGAAACGGTCCAGCCGGAAGGCGCCGGCGGTCTCGTGCGGGGCGCCGGTCGCCAGCAAATGGGCGAAGCACCAGCCCGAGGCCGGCGTCGCCTTGAAGCCGCCATAGCACCAGCCGGCATTGAGATAGAGCCCCGGCACGGGCGTGCGGTCGATGATCGGCGAGCCGTCCATCGACATGTCCATGATGCCGCCCCAGTGGCGCAGCAGCCGCAGCCGGCCGATGCGCGGCATCAGCGCCATGCCGCCCTCGCACACATCCTCGATCACCGGCAGATTGCCGCGCTGGGCGTAGGAATTGTAGCCGTCAATATCGCCGCCAAAGACCAGCCCGCCCTTGTCGGATTGCGAGATGTAGAAATGCCCGGCGCCGAAGGTGATGACGCCGTCGACCATCGGCTTCAGCCCCTCGGAGACGAAGGCCTGCAGCACGTGGCTTTCCATCGGCAGCCGCAGCCCGGCCATGGCGGCGACGCGCGAGGACGAGCCCGCCACCGCCACCGCGACCTTGCCCGCCCGGATGGCGCCGCGCGTGGTCTCGACGCCGACAATGGCGTCGCCCTCGCGCACGAATCCGGTGACCTCGCAATTCTGCACGATATCGACGCCGAGCCGGTCGGCGCCGCGCGCATAGCCCCACACCACGGCGTCGTGGCGGGCGGTGCCGGCGCGGGCCTGCAGCAGGCCGCCCTGGATGGGAAAGCGCCCATTGTCGAAGTCGAGGAACGGGTACATCGCCTTGACGCGCGCCTTGTCCAGCAGCTCGGAATCCACGCCAGCGAGGCGCATGGCATTGCCGCGCCGGGCGTAGGCATCGCGCTGGGCGTCGGAATGGAACAGGTTGAGAATGCCGCGCTGGCTCACCATCGCGTTGTAGTTCAGCTCCTGCTCCAGCCCCTCCCACAGCTTCATGGACCATTCGTAGAACGGCTCATTGCCCGGCAGCAGATAGTTGGAGCGGATGATGGTGGTGTTGCGGCCGGCATTGCCGGAGCCGATCACGCCCTTCTCGATCACCGCGACATTGGTGATGCCGTGCACCTTGGCGAGGTAATAGGCGGTGGCCAGCCCATGCCCGCCGCCGCCGACGATGATCACATCATAGGCGGGCTTGGGCGCCGCGTCGCGCCAGGCGGGCTTCCAGCCGGATTGGCCGGACAAGCCGTTGGCGAGAATGCTGAGGAAGGAATAGCGCATGAGGGCTCGCTCGGGACGTTCACTGCCGGACACCGCTAAAACCTATAGATCAACGCCGATCCGGTGATAATATAAGTTTTGATTATAGGGACGAGCGCCTTTCCCCCCGTGCGGCGTCATGGCCGGGCTTGTCCCGGCCATCCACGCCTTCCGCGCGCGGAGGATACCGTGCGGAAGATACCGTGCGGAAGATACCAAGTCGTGGATGCCCGGCCCGAGGCCGGGCATGACGTTTTACCGGCGGAAGCGGCCCACGTCTCCCGCGCCTCCACCCATCGTCATCCCGAACGGCCGCAGGCCGATCCGGGATCGTCGGCCATTCCAGAGCGATCCCGGCTTTATGCTCGGCTTCGGCCGGGACGACAGCGCTGGGGATGAAAGAGACACCGATCATGCCCCCCGCCGACACGCTTCCCTTCGATCTGCGGGCGCTGGAAATCTTCCTCGCCGTCTGCGATGCCGGCACCATGGCGCAGGCGGCGCGGCGGCTGGGCCTGACGCAGCCGGCGATCTCGCAGGCGGTGGCCGATCTCGAGCGCCGCATCGGCATCGCTTTGTTCGACCGCAGCGCCCGCCCGCTCGGCCTCACCGCCGCCGGCGGCGCGCTGCGCCAGCGGGCCAGCGCGCTGCTCTCGGAAGCGCGGCAGATCGCGCCGCTGCTGCGCGAGGCCGAGCATGCCCGCCTGCCGCTGCTGCGGGCCGGGCTGGTGGATTCGCTCTCGCGCGTGCTGATGGCGCCGCTGGCGCGGGCGCTGGGGGAAAAGGCCGAGCAGGTGTCGCTGCTGTCGGGCCTCACCGCCTCGCATGCCGGGGCGCTGCTCACCCGCCAGCTCGATCTGCTTGTCGGTGCCGATGACCTCGACGAGATCGAGGGGCTGGAGCGCTGGCCGCTGCTGACCGAGCCCTATGTGCTGCTGCTGCCGGCGGCGCTGCCGGCGCCGCATTCGGCAGCCGAGCTGGAGGCGCTGGCCCGTCTTGCGCCGCTGGTGCGCTTTTCCGCCCGTTCCAAGACCGGCATGGAGGTGGAGCGGCATCTGCGCCGGCTGCGGCTCGATCTGCCGCGCCCGCTGGAATTCGACACGCCGCACGGCGTGACCGCCGCCGTGCTGGAGGGGGCGGGCTTCGCCGTCACTACGCCGCTCTGCCTGCTGGAAGCCGGCCTGCCGCTCGACGGCCTCGCCTGCCACGCGCTGCCCGGGCCGGGCCTGACCCGCCACCTCACCCTGATCGCCCGCCGGCAGGAACTCGGCCGCCTGCCCCGCGAGATCGCCGCCTTCTGCCGCGCCCGGCTCGCCGCCCAGCAGCCGTCGCTAGCTACGCTGGTGGGGGAAGCGCTGGCGGGGGAGTTCACGGTGGAGGGGTGAAACGCTGCGTTGCCGGGCAGGGCCTCGTGTCCCGGACGCCTGCAGCGTCAGCGGAAGGCGAGCCGGGACCCAGCGGAAAACTCTTCGGCACCAATGTCTTCGGCGCCGGCAACAGAACGCACGCCCGATCCCCTGAGCCCCGGATCGGCGCCGCGCGAGGCGCGGCTTGTCCGGGGAACGTCTCTGAGGATGGGCGGCGCGGCTTGTCCGGGGACGCCTCTGAGGATGGGGCGGAGGGCGCGGCTTGTCCGGGGAACGGGGTCTACCTACCCCTGGAACCGCTTCACCGCCAGCACGGCGTTCAGCCCGCCAAAGGCGAAGGATGAGGAGATCGCCGCCTCGATCGCCGCCGGGCGCGAGGCATTTGGCACGCAGTCGAGGTCGCAGTCGGGGTCGGCCTCGCGGAAGCCCATGGTCGGGGGCAGGAAGCCCTCGCGCAGGGCCAGAACCGTGGTCACGAAGTCCAGCGCGCCGGAGGCGTTCATGGTGTGGCCATATTGCGATTTCGACGACGACACCGGCAGCCGGGAAAGATGCGCGCCGAACACCTGCCGCAGCGCGGCGGTCTCGGTCTTGTCGTTCAGCACGGTGGCGGTGCCGTGGGCGCTGACATAGCCGATCTGCTCGGGCGCCAGCGCCGCGTCTTCCAGCGCGAAGCGCATCGAGGCGGCAGCGCTCGCCATGTCGGGGGCGGTGATGTCCATGCCGTCGGCGCTCATGCCGAAGCCGACGATCTCGGCATGGATGGTGGCGCCGCGCGCCAGGGCCCGGTCCATGTTCTCCAGCACCACTGCGCCGGCGCCCTCGCCGATGACGAGGCCGGCGCGGTCCTTGGAGAACGGCCGGCACGCCTCGGGGGCGAGCACCCGCAGGGCTTCCCAGCTCTTCAGCATGCCATAGGTGAGCTGCGATTCGCCCCCGCCGCACACCGCGACATCCAGCATGCCGCCCCGCACCATGTGGAAGGCGGTGCCGATGGAATGGGCGGCCGAGGAGCAGGCCGAGGCGATGGAAAAGGCCGGGCCGTGAATGCCGAGATCCATGGTCACATGGCTCACCTGCCCGCTGGGCATGGCGCGCGGCACGGTGAAGGGGTGCGGGCGCGCCGCGCCTTCGGCATAGAGCTTGCGGTAGCTGTCATCGACGGCGTGGAAGCCGACCGAGGCGGCGAAGATGGCGCCGACGCGGTGGCGCGCCGCGCCCTCCAGCGCCGGTCCGGCATCCGCCAGCGCCTGCCGGGCGGCGACCACGGCAAATTGCGAGGTGCGGTCGACCAGCCCGAGCTGGCGCGGCTCGAAATGCTCCTCCGGCACGAAGCCCAGCACCTCGGCGGAGATCTTCGTCTTCATCGCCGAGACGTCGACGCCGCGCGTCTCGCCGATGCCCACCGTGCCGGCGCGCAGGCCGGCGAGATGGGCGGCCACATCAGGGCCCAGCGCCGAAAGCGACCCCAGCCCGGTGACGGCGACGCGCGAACTCATCAGGCCGACTTGGCCTTCTGGGCGGCGAGCAGTTCCGCCACATGATCCACCAGCGTGCCGACGGTCACGTCGGCGCCGCTCAGCGGGCCGTCATTGGGGATCTCGATGCCGAAGCGGCCTTCCAGCTTGAAGATCGTCTCGATCAGGTCGAGCGAGGAGATGCCCAGTTCCGACACCGGCGTCTCCGGGGTCAGCAGGCTCGCATCGACCCCGACCTCGCTGGAGATGAACGCGACGATTTCGGCGACGGCGGGATCGGCTGTCTGCATGCGTGTCTGCTCTGTCTCGTGCGGCGGCCCATGGGCCGGCAGTGGCGTTAGATATCACATAGAAAGGGCACGGAGGCACCCTCCGTCAAATGACCGACATATGTGTCCGGCGCATGTCACTTCTTCGCCCGACCCCCAGCGACGTACCGCTCGGGGCCAGGCGCGCTCACGGCGCCTTGCCGCTCCCGTGCGCCTTCATCAGCTGCGAGAGATAGAGCCCCGATTGCTTCGGCGTGCGCTGCTGGGTGGCGAAGTCCACCCGCACCATGCCGAAGCGACGGCGCTCGCCTTCCGCCCATTCGAAATTGTCGAGCAGCGACCAGGCGTAATAGCCCTTCAGCGCGCAGCCCTGGGCGATCGCCTCGCCCGCCGCCACGAGGTGGGCGCGGAAATATTCGGTGCGCTCGGGGTCCTGCACCACGCCGTCCACCGGGGCGGGGTCCTCGTAGCAGGCGCCGTTTTCGGTGATGAACACCGGCGGGTTGCCATAGTCGTCGCGCAGCCGCGTCAGCACGTCCACCATGCCCTGCGCGCTGATCGGCCAGCCGAGCAGGGTGTGCGGCGTGTCGGCGGGCACCGCGCCCCAGCTTGCCTGTGCGAGGAAGGCGGCAGGATCGTGCTTGATGTAGGACGGGCCGTAATAGTTCACGCCGAGGAAATCGACCGGCGCGTGGATGGTCTCCATGTCGCCGCTCTTGATCAGCGGGGCGAAATCGTCGGCGAACAAGGCGGGGTAGCGGCCATGGAACAGCGGATCGAGGTTGATCGTGTTCCAGCAGGCGTCGAAGCGCGCGGCCGCCGTGATGTCGGCGGCGTCCTGCGAGGACGGAAAGATCGGCTGCAGCGACAGCACCGTGCCGAGCTTGAGATCAGACCGTTCCGCCCGCACCGCCGCAATGCCGGTGCCCTGCGCGAGGTTGAGGTGATGCTGCGCCTTCACATAGCTGTCCCAGCCGGTGAGCCCGGGCGCGTGATTGCCGAAGCCATGGCCGAAGATCGCGTGCACCGAGGGCTCGTTGAGCATTGCCCAGGGCTTCACCCGGTCGCCCAGCCGGCGCACGCTGGCGCGGGCATAATCGGCAAACCAGTCGGCGATGTCACGATTGTGCCAGCCGCCGCGCTCCTGCAGCGCCTGCGGCAAATCCCAATGGTAGAGGCACGCCATCGGCTGGATGCCGCGCGCCAGCAGCGCGTCGACCAGCCGGTCGTAGAAATCCAGCCCCGCCGCGTTCACCGCGCCGGTGCCATCCGGCATCACCCGCGGCCAGGCGATGGAGAAGCGGTAGGCCTGCAGGCCGAGATCGCCCATCAGCGCCACGTCGTCGGCGTAGCGGTTGTAATGGTCGCAGGCGACATCGCCATTGGTGCCGTCGGCGATGCGGCCGGGCGTGTGCGAGAACACGTCCCAGATGGAGGGTTTGCGCCCGCCTTCCGCCACGGCGCCTTCGATCTGGTAGGCGGAGGTGGAGGCGCCCCACAGGAAGTCCGGCGGCAGGCGCGGCGTGCCGGCAGGCGGCAGCGGCGTCAGGGGCGTCTGCGCGCGGGCGGTCACGGGCAAGGCGGGCAGGCTCGCCGCCGCAAGGGCGGAGAGCAGCAGGTCACGGCGTCGGAGCATCGGCGCAGGTCCTCGAAATGCGAAATTCTCAGGCGGTGGCGGCACGGATGGCGACAAGGCAGGCGAGGATCAGCCCGCTTTGCACGAGCACGCCGCCCGACAGCCGCGCCAGCGCCGCCGGCGGGGAGAAGCGCCCGGCCCGCGTCACCAGCCAGAACAATCCGTCATTGATCTGCGGCACGGTCATGGCGCCGGCGCTCACCGCCAGTGCGGCAAGAGCGCGCCCCATGGGGTCGCCGAGGCCGAGCGGGGCGGCCAGTTCCATCATCATGCCGGCCGCCGTGATGGCGGCGACCAGCGAGGAACCCTGCAGCGTCTTGATGATGGCGGCGAGCGCGAAGGGCAGCACCAGCACCAGCGCACCCGAGGCCGGGGCGAGGGGGATGAGATATTCGGCGGTCATTTCCGCCATGCCGACATCCTGCGCCACCTTGGAAAGGCCGCCCGCCGCGCCGAGGATGAGCAGCAGCGGCGCCACCTTGGCCAGCGCCCGGCCGGCCCAGCCGCTCTCGCTCAAGCCCCCCTTCTCCCAGCTCCAGCTCAGCAGCAGCAGCAGGCCGACACCGGTGGCCAGCAGCAGCGCCGGGCTGCCGATGGCCAGGATGAAGTGCCGGTCATTGCCGCCGCCGAACGGCTCGGAGGCGATGTCGCCCAGCGACTGCACGATCAGCATCGCCACCAGAACGAGGCTCACCACGAGCAGCGCCAGCGCCCCGCGCCGGGGCGCCTGCATGGTGGTGCCGCCAATGGTGGTGGTTGTGTCGAGCGCGCTCGGCAGGCCGGAGGCGCTCGCGCGGGCAAACAGTGCGCCGAAGGCGATGGCGAGCAGCGCCACCGGCAGGCCGATCGCCACCGCCAGCCCCCAGTCGGCGCGCAGGATGGTGAGGCTCGCCAGCACCGTCGGCGCCGGGATCAGCAGGCCGTGGCCGGCGGAGAGCGAGAGGCCCAGCGTCAGCGCCGAGCGCGGGCTGTCGCCGCCAATGCCGCGCCGCAGCGGGTTCAGCACCGCAAACGCCGCCGCCGGCGTCGAGCACATGCCGCCGATCAGCCCCAGCACGGCGAGCGGCGCGGTACGCGTGCGCCAGCCGCGCGCCATCTGCTGCAGCCGGGCGGTGGCGCCGGTGCCATCGGCGATTTCCGCCACCAGCGCGCCTGTCACCACGATGAGGCCGAGCGCCGCCAGCGACTGGCCGAAGCCGACGCTGAACGACTTGACCACGAAGCTCAGCGACCAGCCGACGCCGTAATTGAAGGCGAAGGCCGCCAGCACCAGGGCGATGAACGGATGCACCCGCCCGCGCGCGGTGATCAGCGCGAACAGGGCCACGACGGCGACGAGGATGGCGGCGTAGATGAGATAGGACATGGGGAAAGGGTCTGCCGGGGCGGGAGGTTTCACGCTTAGCCTGCCGCGCGCGCCCTGTCACCGTGGCCAGAGGGACAAGTTGCCCCGCCGCCCGCGACGGGGCGCGGTTGCCCTTGCCGCCGGCCGCAGGCAAAGGAGAGGGGGCGCACACTCCCGCCCGCTTCCTCGCCCGATCCCCGCCATTGCCGCCGCCCGCCGGCTTTACTAGGTTGCCGCCCATGATCCGCTGCATCCTTCCCCTCGCCGCCGCCCTGTGCCTTCCCGCCGCTCTCGCGGTGGCGCAGCCCGCCACGCCTGCGGCCGCGCCGCCTGCCGCGCTTGCCGCGCCGGCGGACGCCGCCGCGCCCGGCTTCGTGCGGGCGGAGGGCACGCGCTTCGTCAATCCGGACGGGTCGACCTTTCCCATCAAGGGCATGAGCTTCGGCAACTGGCTGCTGCCGGAAGGCTACATGTTCAAGTTCACGGTCCAGCGCTCGCCGCAGGATATCGAGGATGTGATCGAGTATCTCGCCGGCCCGGAGGAGGCGGCGCGCTTCTGGAAGGAGTTCCGCGAGGCCTATATCCAGGAAGCGGACGTCGCCTTCCTCGCGGCGTCCGGCTTCACCACGGTGCGGGTGCCGCTGCACTGGAAGTTCTTCCTCGACCGCGCCAACCCCGACCAGGTCGACCCGAATGGCGAGGGCTGGGCGCTGATCGACCGGCTGGTCGGCTGGGCGAAGGCGCACGGCATCAAGCTCATCCTCGACATTCACGCCGCCCCCGGCGGGCAGACCGGCGTGAACCATGATGACGGTGTGGGCTACCCGCTCACCTTCTACGTGCCGGAATATAAGCGCCGCACCATCACCATGTGGCGCGCCATCGCCGCGCGCTACAAGGACGAGACGGCGGTGCTGGGCTATGACCTGCTCAACGAGCCGATCACCCCCTATCACGACACCGACTTCCTGAATTCGCGGCTGGAGCCGTTCTATCGCGAGCTGGTGGAGGCGATCCGCGCGGTCGACCCCAACCACCCGATCATGCTGGCCGGGGCGCAGTGGAGCACCAATTTCGACGTGTTCGGCCCGCCCTTCGCCGACAATCTCGGCTACACCTACCATATGTTCTGGGCCGGCCCGCAGCGCAGCTCGATCCAGAAATACGTCAATTTCGGCAATCGCTGGCAGGTGCCGATCTTCATCGGCGAGACCGGCGAGCTGAACGACGAGTGGAACGAGAAATTCCGCACGCTGAACGAGCGCTTCGGCCTCGGCTGGAGCTTCTGGACCTACAAGAACCTCGACACGCCCTCCACCGTCTCCTCGATCAACAAGCCGGAGGGCTGGGACGCCATCGCCCTGTTCGGCAGCGTGGCAAAGAGCCAGTGGCCGGAAATGGAGAAGCCCTCGCGCGAGGCGGTGGCGGCGACGCTGCGGGCCTATCTCGACAATGCCCGCTTCGCCAGAACCACCATCCGCGCCTCCTATGTCGCCTCGCTCGGGCTCACCGCGACCTGCCCGCAATTGGGCTCCGCGCCGGCAAGCGCGGCCACCCCGGCCGCCACCTCGCCTTCCACCCCGTCGCCCGTGATCTCCTGCCCGTGACCCCGCCGCCATGCCGAACCACCTGATTGACGCCCTGCGGGCTCCCGGCGCTGCGGCGCGGGCCTTCATCGAGACGCCTGACGGCACCGTCCTCACCTTTGCCGAGGCCGAGCGGCGCACCGCGCAATATGCCCATGCGCTGGTGGCGCTGGGGCTGAAGCCCGGCGACCGGCTGGCGCTGCAGGTGGAGAAGAGCGTCGAGGCGGTGTTCGTCTATCTCGCCACGGTGCGGGCCGGCGGCGTGTTCCTGCCGCTCAACACCGCCTACACCCCGCCGGAGGTCGCCTATTTCCTCGGTGACGCGCAGCCGGCGATCTTCGTCTGCGATCCCGCGGCCGAGGTGGCGCTCGCCCCCATTGCTGCCGCGCAGGGCGTCGGGCAGGTGGTGACGCTGGATGGGGAGGGCCAGGGCACGCTGCGCGCCGCGGCGGATGCCTGCCGCACCAGCTTTGCCGACGTGCCGCGCCGGCCGGACGACCTCGCCGCGCTGCTCTACACCTCCGGCACCACCGGCCGCTCCAAGGGGGCGATGCTCACCCATGCCAACCTCGCCTCCAATGCGCAGGCGCTGGTCGAGGCCTGGCGCTTCACGGCGGACGACGTGCTGATCCACGCCCTGCCGATCTTCCACACGCACGGCCTGTTCGTCGCCATCAACGTCACGCTGGCGGCGGGATCCTCGATGATCTTCCTGCCGAAGTTCGACCCCGAACTGATCCTGACGCTCATGGGCCGGGCGAGCGTGCTGATGGGGGTGCCGACCTTCTATGTCCGGCTGCTGAAGTCGCCCAACCTCACCGCCGAGGCGGCGGCGGGGATGCGGCTGTTCATCTCCGGCTCGGCGCCGCTGCTGGCCGAGACGCACCGGGCATGGCGCGCGGCGACGTCCCACGCCATTCTCGAGCGCTACGGCATGACCGAGACCGGCATGAACACCTCCAACCCCTATGATGGCGCGCGCCTCGCCGGCACGGTGGGCTTTCCGCTGCCGGGGGTGGAACTGCGCGTGGTGGCGCCCGAAAGCGGCGAGGCGCTGGGCGCCGGCGAGATCGGCATGATCGAGGTGCGCGGGCCCAATGTCTTCCAGGGCTATTGGCGGATGCCGGAGAAGACGGCGGCCGAGTTCCATGATGGCTGGTTCGTCACCGGCGATCTCGGCCTCATCGGGCCGGATGGCTATGTGCAGATCGTCGGTCGCGGCAAGGACCTCGTCATCTCGGGCGGCTACAACGTCTATCCCAAGGAGATCGAGACCGAGATCGACGCGCTGCCCGGCGTCGTCGAGAGCGCGGTGATCGGCCTTCCCCACCCCGATTTCGGCGAGGGGGTGACGGCGGTGGTGGTGGCCCGCCCCGATGCGGCGCTGGACGAGAAGTCGGTGATCGACGCCCTCGAGCACCGCCTCGCCCGCTACAAGCTGCCCAAGCGCGTCATCTTCCTCGACGACCTCCCCCGCAACACCATGGGCAAGGTGCAGAAGAACCTGCTGCGCGAGCAGTACAAGGCGATGTTCGGGGGGTAGCGGGCGGGGCGCCTGCCCCCCCTGTCCCGGCCAAGCGGAGGCGCAGCCGGAGCGCAGAGCCGGTACCCAGCAAAAGACCCTCAGGCGTCTTCCTCTTCGATCAGGCGTCTTCCTCTTCACTGACGCCCGGCGGACACCGCCCGCCCGGCCCCCTGGGCCCCGGATCTGCGCGACGCCGCGCGTCGCTTGTCCGGGGAACGGAAGTCGCGATCCACATGGCGGTGCGATCCACATGGCGGTCGCGGTTCATGGGCGGTCGCGATTCACACAGCACCCGTTTCCCGGACGCCTGTAGCGCGAGCGGAAGGCGAGCCGGGACCCAGCAGAAGACTCTGTTTCATGATACCGTCTCCGCAGGGAGGCGGGCCGTGCCACGTTACGCCGTCTACATGCTTGCGAGCGCGCGCAACGGGACGCTCTATGTGGGCGTGACCAACGACCTCGCCCGACGCATGGCCGAGCATCGCGCCGGCGCCGTGCCCGGCTTCACGCGCCACTACGGCGTCACCCGGCTGGTCCATGCGGAGTTTCATGATTCCATTGCCGAGGCCCGCCTGCGCGAATCCCGCCTCAAGCGCTGGCGGCGGGCGTGGAAGCTGGAGCTGATCGAAGCGGGCAATCCGATGTGGCGTGATCTGGCGGAGCAGTGGCTGGAGTGACGCGACCCGCCCGGCCCCCTGGGCCCCGGATCGGCGCGACGCTGCGCGTCGCTTGTCCGGGGAACGGAAGTCGCGATTTACACGGCGGTCGCGGTTCACATAGCGGCCGCGATTCATGCGGCGGTCGCGATTCACACGGCGGTCGCGGTTTGCACGGCACCCGTGTCCCGGACGCCTGCAGCGTGAGCGGAAGGCGAGCCGGGACCCAGCAATAGACTCTCAGGCGTCCACCTCTTCGATCAGGCGTCTCCCCTTCAGTGACGCCCGGCGGACACCGCCCGCCCGGCCCCCTGGGCCCCGGATCGGCGCGACGCTGCGCGTCGCTTGTCCGGGGAACGGCGGTCGCGGTTTACACAGCGGTCGCGGTTCACACGGCGGGCGAGGTTACACAGCAGTCGCGTTTCACGCGGCGGTCGCGATTCACACGGCCCCCGTGTCCCGGACGCCTGTAGCGGAGCGGAAGGCGAGCCGGGACCCGGCGCACGGCTCTCTCGCAGGCTCTCGCCGCCTAGCGCGCGGCGCGCCCCCTCACCGGAGCTTGCCGAGGACCTCGATCAGCTCTGACACCTTGGCGCGCTGGTCGTCGGCGTTGCCGGAGGTGATGGCGTGCTCGACGCAATGGGCGACGTGGTCGCGCAGCACTTCCTCCTCCACCTTCTTCAGCGCCGCCCGCACCGCCGCCACCTGGGTGACGATGTCGATGCAGTAGCGCTTGTCCTCGACCATGCGCGAGAGGCCGCGCACCTGGCCCTCGATGCGGCTCAGGCGTTTCAGGCAGGCGGTTCGTGTGTCGTTCTGCATGCTTGTCATATACCCATGCGGGGTATATATCGCAACTGTCAGATACCTCGTGGGGGTATAGGGAGGGCGTCATGGCGGACCGAAATCACGACCAAGCGGCTCACGACCAAGCGGCTCACGACCAAGCGGCTCACGACCACGCGGATCACGACCACGCGGCGCCCGCGCCGGCCAAGGGCGGCGCCTGCTGCGGCGGGCACCATCCTGAAGGCTCGCCCGCCAATGCCCATCCGCACGATCCCGGACATCACCCGCACGAGGCCGCACCCGCTCCCGCGTCCCACATGGCCAAGGATCCCGTCTGCGGCATGGATGTGGACCCCCACACCGCGACGCTGAAGGCGGACCATAACGGCGTCACCTATTATTTCTGCGCCCCGGGTTGCCGCAGCAAATTCATCGCCGACCCGGCGAAATATTTCGGCGACACCGCCCCCGCCGAGCCGGTGCCGGAGGGCACGGAATATACCTGCCCGATGCACCCGGAGATCGTGCAGGTCGGCCCCGGCACCTGCCCGATCTGCGGCATGGGACTGGAGCCGATGCTGGTCAGCCTCGACGACGGGCCGAACCACGAGCTGGTCGACATGACGCGCCGGTTCCGGGTCGGCCTCGCGCTCACCGTGCCGGTCTTCGCGCTGGAAATGGGCGCGCACCTCGTGCCGGCGCTGCACCATCTGGTGCCGCCCGCCACCTCGAACTGGATCCAGCTGGCGCTGGCCACCCCCGTGGTGCTGTGGGCGGGGTGGCCGTTCTTCGTGCGGGGCTGGCAGTCCCTCGTCACGCGCAACCTCAACATGTTCACGCTCATCGCGCTGGGCACCGGCGTCGCCTATATTTACAGCCTCGTCGCCGTGCTGGCGCCGAACCTGTTCCCGCCGGCCTTCCGTGGCGCGGATGGCGCGGTGCCGGTCTATTTCGAATCCGCCGCCGTCATCACCGTCCTCGTGCTGCTCGGCCAGGTGCTGGAGCTGCGCGCCCGCGAGCAGACCTCCGGCGCCATCCGCGCGCTGCTCGACCTCGCGCCGAAGACCGCGCGCCGCCTCGCTGGCGATGGCGGCGAGGAGGAGGTGCCGCTCGACCAGGTAACGGTCGGCGACCGGCTGCGCGTGCGCCCGGGCGAGAAGGTGCCGGTCGACGGCACGGTGGTCGAGGGCCGCTCGGCGCTCGACGAATCGCTGGTGACCGGCGAATCCATGCCGGTGACCAAGGCCGAGGGCGATGCTGTCATCGGCGGCACGCTCAACCGCTCCGGCGGCCTCGTCATCGCCGCCGGCAAGGTGGGGCGCGACACGCTGCTCGCCCGCATCGTGCAGATGGTGGCGCAGGCGCAGCGCTCGCGCGCGCCCATCCAGCGGCTCGCCGACCAGGTGGCCGGCTGGTTCGTGCCGCTGGTGGTGGCCTGCGCGGTGCTGGCCTTCGCCGCCTGGGCGAGCTTCGGGCCGGAGCCGCGCCTCTCCCACGCGCTCATCGCCGCCGTGGCGGTGCTCATCATCGCCTGCCCCTGCGCGCTCGGCCTCGCCACGCCGATGTCGATCATGGTCGGGGTGGGCCGCGGCGCGCAGATGGGCGTGCTGGTGAAGAACGCCGAGGCGCTGGAGCGCATGGAGAAGGTCGACACGCTGGTGGTCGACAAGACGGGCACGCTCACCGAAGGGCGCCCCTCCGTCACAGCCATCGTCACCGAGGGTGTGGAGGAGGCCGAGGCACTGCGCCTGGCGGCGGCCGTCGAGCGCCCCTCCGAGCACCCGCTGGCGCAGGCTATTGTCGTGGCGGCGCAGGCGCGCGGCCTCGACATCCCCAAGGTGCGCGGCTTCGATTCGCCGGCCGGCAAGGGCGCCTATGGCCTTGTCGAGGGCAAGCGCGTCGCCATCGGCAGCGCCGCCTTCCTCACGGAGCTCGGCATCGATCCCGCGCCGCTCGCCACCCGTGCGGACGAACTGCGCCGCGAGGGCGCCAGCGCCGTGCTGCTGGCGGTCAACGGCAAGGCCGTCGCCGCCATCGCTATCGCCGACCCGGTGAAGGCGACCACGCCGCAGGCGCTGGCCGATCTCGCCCGGGAAGGCATCCGCGTCGTCATGCTCACCGGCGACAATCGGGTGACGGCGCAGGCCGTCGCCCGCCGGCTCGGCATCGCCGAGGTCGAGGCGGAAGTGGCGCCGGAGGACAAGGCGGCGGTGGTGCAGAAGCTGCAGCGCGAGGGCCGGGTGGTCGCCATGGCCGGCGACGGGGTGAACGACGCGCCGGCGCTCGCTGTCGCCGATGTCGGCATCGCCATGGGCTCCGGCACGGATGTCGCCATTGAGAGCGCCGGCCTGACGCTGCTGGGCGGCGATCTCGGCGGCATCATCAAGGCGCGGCATTTGTCGCAGGCGACCATGCGCAACATCCGGCAGAACCTGTTCTTCGCCTTCCTCTACAATGGCGCCGGCGTGCCGATCGCGGCGGGCGTGCTGTACCCGGTCTTCGGCCTGCTGCTCTCCCCCATGGTGGCGGCGCTCGCCATGGCGCTGTCCTCGGTCAGCGTCATCAGCAACGCGCTCCGTCTGCGGGCGGTGAATCTGTAGCGCGGGGCGGGGGCGAGGGAGGACGCGGCTCCAGGCGGCGTTCCCTCTGGCGCCACATGCCGTGCCCCGGACACGCCGTTCCCCACACCGTTCCCCGGACCCGCCAGCCTCGAATCCCCACACCGTTCCCCGGACAAGCCGCGCAGGGCGCGGCGCCGATCCGGGGCCCAGGGGGAGCGAGAGAGGGCCGCTGGTGGCGCGGGGCGAGAGCCGGCGCTCATGGCGCGGGGCTCGGCTCATTGCGCCGGGCGCGGCTCATGGCGCGGGGTATCGCCGGAAGAGTCTTCGCTGGGTCCCGGCTCTGCGCTCCGGCTGCGCCTGCGCTTGGCCGGGACACGGGGCGATGGCGCGCCGTTCCCCGCACCCGCCGTTCCCCGAACCCGCCAGCCACGGATCCCCCCACCGTTCGCCGGACAAGCCGCGCATCGCGCGGCGCCGATCCGGGGCCCAGGGGGAGCGAGAGCCGGCGCTCATGGCCCAAGGCGCGGCTCGTGGCGCGGGGCATTGCCGGAAGAGTCTTCGCTGGGTCCCGGCTCTGCGCTCCGGCTGCGCCAGCGCTTGGCCCGGATACGGAGCGATGGCGCGCCCTGTGTCCAGTCGCGTTGCGAGGCGGGCGCCGGATCCGGCGCCTGCTCAGTCCCTCACCCCGCCGTCCTCACCCCGCCGCCCCTCATTCCGCCGCCATCGGCAGCGTCAGAACGGGGGCTTCCACCGGCATCGCGTCCGCCACCTTGGCGGCGATGATTTCGGCGGTGGCGCAGGAGAGCGTCCAGCCCAGATGCCCGTGGCCGGTGTTGTAGAACACGCCCGGGCGCTTGCCGGCGGCGACGCGGGGCATCATGTCGGGCATCATCGGCCGCAGGCCGGCCCATGGCACCACGCGCGCGGTGTTCACGCCGGGGAACAGCCGGCGGGTCCAGTCCACCAGCGGGCGGATGCGGTCGGCGCGGATGTCGCGGTTCTCGCCGTTGAACTCGGCGGTGCCGGCGACGCGGAAGCGGTCCTTGCCGAGGCGCGAGGTGACGATCTTGGTCTTGTCGTCCAGCAGGCTGACCCACGGGGCGGAGGTCTGGCTTTCCTCGTCGTCGAGCATCACGGTGATCGAGTAGCCCTTGACGGGGTAGATGTTCACCCGGTCGCCGAGTCCGGCGGCGATGGCGCGCGAGCCGATGCCGGCGCAGACCACCGCGCCGTCGAAGGAAAGCGTCTCGCGGCGCGGCAGCGCGTCCTCGGCGTCCGGCGAGATGGTGAAGCTCACCTCCACCCCGGTGCCGCCTTCGCCCGTGCCGGTGTGCCGCACCCGCTCGACGCTGGCCTCGTTGATGAAGCGCACGCCGTTGCGGCGGCAGACTTCCGCCAGCCCATAGGTGAATTTGTGGATGTCGCCGGTGGAATCGGAGGGGGTGAAGAAGCCGCCATAGAAGCTGCCATGCAGCGTTGGCTCGATGGCGCGGATCTCCTCCGGCGTCACCTCGCGGCGCTCCAGCCCGCCCCGTGCATAGAGGCCGGAGACCTTGCGGGCGTGGTCCTGGGCTTCCTTGTCGCGGTAGACATGCAGGATGCCGCGCGTCTCGTGGTTGAAATCGATGCCCTCGCGCTTGGCGATGTCGAACATGTGGTTGCGGGCTAGGATGGCGAGACGGGTGGTCTCGACCGTGTTGGCCTCATAGTTCGGGATGTTGGCGAGGAACTCGGCCATCCAGGAATATTTGTGCCAGGAGGGCATGGGGTTCATCAGCAGCGGGGCGTCCGGCGTGAACATCCACTTGATGCCCTTGAGCACGGTCGACCAGGAGTTCCACACCTCGGCATTGGAGGCGGAGAGCTGCCCGCCATTGGCGAAGGAGGTCTCCATGGCGGAATAGCGCTGGCGGTCGATGACGGTGACGTCATAGCCCTTCTGGCTGAGGGCATATGCGGTGGTTATGCCGGTGATACCGGCACCAATGACGGCGATGTGGCGCATGGGGGACTCCCGCGCTTGAGGACGACATGGCCCTGACGCGCGGTGCCCCGCTTGGCGTCCTGGCCGACTGTCCCCAATCTGTCGCGGTACCTGAGAGCTCGCCCCGAGACAGACGGCGGCGCCGTCAAACCATCCCGGGCTTCCCCTTCGGTGGGCGTCCTACACCGGAAACACCGGCGCGACGCCTCTCTCCAGATTGTCCTGATTATGCGGTCCGTGGTGCCTGAGAGTTTCCTGGGGGGTTGCTCCGTCGGCGCCGACACCTGTCCGGGAGGACTGTCGATCTCTCCCGCATAACCACTAGCAGACGGCTATATGCATCGCACAAAAGCATGCCTCATTCAAGGGCAGGTGGTGTTCCCAACACCGTGAATGTGGAGGCGAGCGATCATTTTATGCGTCGCGCCGGGATTCCGGCGTAGACGCCGCCGGCTTCGAGTTCGCCTCCCGTGACCACGGCACCGGCGGCGATGACGACGTTGTCCCCGACACGGCAGGGGCCCAGCACCGTCGCGTTCGAGGCGATCCACACGCCCGTGCCGATGACAATGTCGCGGCCTGAAACGGGGACGGCCAAGGCGCCCGCTCCCGCCCCCTCGATGAGGTGATGCGTCCCCGTCAGCAGACAGACATTATGCCCGAAGAATGTCCGGTCGCCGACGACGATGCGCCCCGACGAGGTGTTGAAGAGCGTATTCACCAGAAACACGTCTTCGCCGATCTCCACCTTGTCCCAGCTTCCCCAGACAGCGGGCGTGTTGGTCAGGCGCCGGGCCAGGAAGTTGAGGATCCGATCGGACAGGCGCGGGCGATAGATACGGTCGCGCGAGCTGCGCGAGGCCCGTCTCGGGTAAATCGACCGCAGAAGGTGACGGGCTCGCATGAGGGGTGCTCCGGGCAGTGGTCGCGCGGAAATACCACACTGATTTTCCGGCCGCGTCGAGGTCGAGGATGGGCGCCGCAGGCGACGCGGTTCGTCCCGGACACGGGAGCGCCGCCTCCCGGATGGAGGCAGCCTGCAGCCGGACGCGGCAGCTTGCATTTGCAGCAGCGCCGGCAGTTGGCGGATTCACGTGGCTACCCGCCCGCCGCATCCAGCCCGAGATCGAGAATCGGGGCGGAATGGGTGATCCAGCCGACCGAGATCAGGTCCACCCCGCTGGCGGCGATGGCGGCCACCGTCTCGCGCGAGACCCGGCCCGAGGCCTCGGTGAGCGCCCGCCCGCCGACCAGCGCCACGGCGTCGGCCAGCATGGCCGGCGTCATGTTGTCGAGCAGCACCGCGTCCACCCCCTCGGCCATGGCGGCGTCGAGCTGGGCCAGCGTGTCGACCTCGACCTCTATCTTAACCATGTGACCGGCATGGGCTTTCGCCGCGCGGATCGCCGGCACCACGCCGCCGGCGACGGCGATGTGGTTGTCCTTGATCAGCACCGCGTCGTCGAGGCCGAAGCGGTGGTTGGAGCCGCCGCCCGCCCGCACCGCGTGCTTTTCCAGCGCCCGCAGGCCCGGCGTGGTCTTGCGGGTGCACACGATATGCGCCTTGCCGTGCGCGCCGGCGATGGCGACCAGCCCCGCCGTGGCGGTGGCGATGCCGGACATGCGGCAGGCGATGTTCAGCGCCACCCGCTCGGCGGTGAGGATGGCGCGGGCCGAACCGGCCAGCCGCAGCACCACGTCGCCCGGCGCCACCGCGCTGGCGTCACCGCGCTCGACGCTGACCGTCAGCGTCGGGTCGATCAGCTCGAACGCGATCACCGCTGCGTCGATGCCGGCGATGACGCCGTGCTGGCGCGAGGCGATCACCGCGTCGAACCGGGCATCGAACGGGATGCAGGCATCCGTCGTCACATCGCCGGCGCGGCCGAGATCTTCCAGCAGGCCGGCGCGGACAATGGGCTCGACCAGCAGGCGGGGGAGGGGAGGCAGAGTGTGGTGCATGGGAATTCTGCGTTGTCCGAAATGTCGTCGAAGGGTCGGTGAGGGTCGTCAGGCGGCGCAGGCGCCCCGCACCGCCGCCGTCAGCGTGTCGACGAGCAGGCCGATCTCATCGTCGGTGGCGGTCAGCGGCGGGTTGATGCGGATGAGGTTGTCGGCGCGCAGCACCAGCACATCGGCGGCGAGGCAGCGGGCGGCGACCTCCACGGCCTGCTCGGCCGCGTCGAATTCGAGGCCCCACATATGGCCGAGCCCGCGCACCTCGCGCAGATGCGGCAGGCCGTGGAGCGTCAGCAGCCGCGAGAGCTGCGCCCGCTCATTGGAGCGCACCCGTTCCACAAGTCCGTCGCGCTGCATGATCGCGATCACCGTCAGCGCCATGTCGCAACCCACCGGGTGGCCCGCCATGGTGATGACCTTGTTCATCGCATTGCCGGGCGTGAGAAAGGTCTCGTAGATCGCGGTGGAGACGGCGGTGGCGGAGAGCGGGAAATAGGCGGAGGTAATGCCCTTGCCCATGGTCACGATATCGGGCCGGACACTCTCTTCATGCTGGAAGCCGAACCAGCGCCCGCTGCGTCCGAAGCCGGTGATCACCTCGTCGACGATCAGCAAAATTCCATGCGCGCGGGCCAGCTCCGCCACCATGGCGAGGAAGCCCCGAGGCGGCACGATCACCCCGCCGGCAAAGGCCACCGGCTCGACGATGATCGCGGCAATCGTGTCGGCGCCGGCCGCGGCGATCTGCGCCTCGATGCCTTGCCGAAGCGTGGCAAGGTCGCGCGAGGTGCCCGCCCCGGTGTCGCGGGCGCCGGCAATGTGCAGGAACTCCGCGCTGCGGTCGACATGCGGCGATTGCAGGATCCCCGGCCCGGAGGCGAAGCTCGCCGCGCCGGTGGAGCCGTGATAGGCGCGGTCCAGCGCCAGGATCTTGCGCTTGGCCGGCAGGCCGCGATGCCGCCAGTAGCGGCGGGCGATCTCCACCGCCAGCTCGTTGGCGCCGCCGCCGGTGGCGCCATAGCGGATGCGGTAGCCGCCGCCGAGCAGGGCGTTCAGCGTCGCGGCAAGTTCGGTCACCGGCCGGTTGCGGTGCTCCGGCGAGCAATAGGCCAGCGTGCGGTAGCTCTGCGCGGCGGCCTCGATCAGCTCGGCATTGGCATAGCCGAGATTGACGCAGCTGTGGCCCGACGCGGCGTCGAGCAGCCGGCGGCCGTCCGCCGTCGTCAGCCAGCTGCCCGTGGCCGAGGCGACAAAAATCTCCTCATGGCCGGGAAGATGGCTTTCATCCTCCCAATGGGCGGCCTCGGTCGGGTATGGCAGAGAGACATTCATGGTCGCGGGAGCCTGTGACGTGCCGGTCGCGAGGGAGGGGGCGGCGAGCCTGGCCTCGCCGCCTTGGTGTCGCCAATCTACGCGACCCGGCGGACAAGGGCAGCCTCGCCCATGGCCTCGCCCGCAGCCTCGTCCGTGCCGAACCGGGTCTGCGAATGCGCGGCGACCGCCGCCGGCGCGGGATGGTCGGCGCGGAAATGCCCGCCCCGGCTTTCGCAGCGCCGCAGCGCCGCCTCGGTGACCGCCAGCGCCACCAGCGAGAGGTCGTCGCCGTCGCGGTCGGCAATGGCGCCGAGACGCTGCGCGGCGGCCTCCAGCCCTTCCGCGTCACGTACCACGCCGACCTGCCGATCCATCAGAGCGCGAATTTCGGCGCGTGCCGGGGAGCGGGGGCGGGGACTTGAAGCCGCGCGGGGCTTTCCGATGGCGGTGTGTTCGCCGGAAATGTCGGCCGCGATCCATTCGGCATAGGCCAGCGCTTCCAGCAGCGAATTGCTGGCGAGGCGGTTGGCCCCGTGCAGTCCGGTGGAAGCCACCTCGCCGCAGGCCCACAGCCCGGCCACGCTGGTGCGGCCCGCGACGTCGACGCGGATGCCGCCCATATGGTAATGCGCTGCCGGCCGCACCGGGATCGGCGCGCGCGCCGGGTCCAGCCCATGGGCGCGGCACAGCGCGACGACGCCGGGAAAGCGCCGCTCGATATCCTTCATCCGCGCGTCAAGCACCACGTCCTGGCCCTGCGCGATCTGCGCAAAGATGGCGCGCGCCACCACGTCGCGCGGCGCCAGCTCCTGCCCCGGCACCTCCGCCATGAAGCGCTCGCCGCGCGCATTGAACAGCCGGGCGCCTTCGCCGCGCAGCGCCTCGGTGGCGAGCGGCATTGGCGCAGGGCCGCCGGAGGCGGCCCGTTCGGGGGCTCCGCCCACCACCATGGCGGTGGGATGGAACTGCACGAACTCCATGTCGCGCAGCACCGCCCCCGCCCGTGCCGCCAGTGCAAGGCCCGATCCCACCGCGCCGAGCGGGTTGGTCGTGGCGCCATAGAGCCCGCCGAGCCCGCCGGTGGCGAGCACCACGGCCCGGGCGGCGAGAGTCACGACGCGGCCTTCGCGGTCGCGCGCGGCGATGCCGGCGATGCGTCCGTGTTCGTCACTCAGCAGCTCGTCTGCCCGCCAGCCTTCCATCACATGGATGGACGGGCAGGCCCGCGCCGCCTGCGTCAGCGTTTCCAGCACCACCCGGCCGGTGCCATCGCCCTGCGCATGGACGATCCGCCGGCGGGAATGCGCCGCCTCCAGCCCGAGGGCGAGGCTGCCATTCGGGTCGCGGTCGAATGGCGTGCCGAGCCCCACCAGCCAGTCGATGGAATCGGGTGCCGCGCCGGCGACGCGCCGCGCCACCAGCGGCTCCGACAGCCCCGCCCCGGCGCTCAGCGTGTCGATGGCGTGCAGGTCCGGCCGGTCGTCGGCGCCCAGCGCAGCGGCGATGCCGCCCTGCGCCCAGCCGGTGGCGGCGTCGCTGCCGAGCGGCGAGGCCACCACCAGCGTCACCGGCAGCGGCGCGAGGCGCAGCGCGGTGGCAAGGCCGGCGACGCCGCCGCCGACCACGACGATCGTCTCAGGCGAATGGCTCACGAGGTGACCCTTTCGGTGCCCATTCAGGAAATGGCGAGCATGCGCTCGACGGCAAGGCGTGCCCGGTCGGCGATGGCCGGGTCGATCTCGACCTGGTGGGTCATCGTCTCCAGCGCCCGGCGGATGTTGGGCAGGGTGATGCGGCGCATGTGCGGGCACAGATTGCACGGGCGCACGAACTCGATGTCCGGGTGGTTCACCGCCACATTGTCGGCCATCGAGCATTCGGTGATCAGCACCACCCGCGCCGGCTTCTCGTCCCGCACGTAATCCGCCATGCCGGCGGTGGAGCCGGCATAATCGGCCTCCGCCACCACGTCCGGCGGGCATTCGGGATGCGCCAGCACCACCACGCCGGGGTGATTCTCGCGCAGATCGCGAATGTCCTGCGGGGTGAAGCGCTCATGCACCTCGCAATGGCCCTTCCAGGCGATCAGCTCCAGCTCCGGCACCAGCTTCTGCACATTCTGCGCGAGAAACTCGTCCGGCAGCATGAGGATGCGGGTTACCCCCCATTCCTTCGCCACTGCGCGCACCACCTTCACCGCATTGCCGGAGGTGCAGCAATAATCGCTCTCGGCCTTCACCTCGGCGGAGGTGTTGACATAGGTGACGACTGGCACGCCGGGGTAGCGCTGCTTGAGCAGGCGGATATCGGCGGCGGTGATGCTGTCGGCCAGCGAGCAGCCCGCGGCCATGTCCGGCATCAGCACGATCTTGGAAGGGTTCAGCAGCTTGGCGGTCTCGGCCATGAAATGCACGCCGGCCATGACGATGACATCGGCATCCACCGTCACCGCCTCGCGGGCGAGGGCCAGCGAATCCCCGACAATGTCGGCCACCGTGTTGAAGATCTCCGGCGCCTGGTAGTTGTGGCCGAGCACCACGGCGTTGCGTGCGCGCTTCAGGCGCTCGATAGCCTCGACCTCGCGGGCGATCAGCGGCCATTCCGCCGGGGTGATGTGCTTCGACACCCGCGCATAGAGATGCGGCAGCGGCAGCGCCGGGGCGGCCGGCGGAGCGGGCAGGCCGGGAGGCACAAACGCCTCGGCGCGGTCGGCAGGCGCGGGGTCACGGGCAGCGACGTCAAAGTCCAGCATCGCGTCCTCCATTATGCTCGTTATGAGTATAACTAGGGCCAAAGAAGACCGGGCAGCGAGGCCCGGCAGATCGTCGTTATGCTAAGACTGAGTATAAGTCGCTGTCAACAGTTCGTCACAAATCGGGCGATATGGGTTTTGGATGGAGGAGGTTGACCATGACGCTTAGTATCGAACCCGCCGGCAAGGCCGATGAGGGCGCGGTGGTCGCTCTCTGGCACGCCTGCGGGCTCACGGTTGCCTATAATGATCCGGCGGCGGATTTCCGCTTCGCGTGCCGTGGCGCGAATTCGGAGGTGCTGGTGGCACGCCTAGAAGGCGGCCGGGTCTGCGCCTCCGCCATGGTCGGTCATGACGGTCATCGGGGCTGGATCTATTATGTCGCCGTCGACCCCGCGCTCCAGCGCCAAGGTGTCGGCGCGGAGATCGTGAGCGCGGCGGAGGCGTGGCTGAAGGCGCGCGACGTGCCGAAGCTGCAGCTTCTGGTGCGCGAGACCAACACCGCAGTCGTCGCTTTCTATGAGAAGCTCGGCTTCGAAGTCGCCCCGCGCGTGGTCATGTCGAAATGGATCGACGGGCGGGACTAGCCCTCACCGCCTTCCGAGCGGCCGAGCGCTGACAACACTCATTCATCAATTCGCTTCCGTTTTGGTCAAGTGCAGGCTGGTCATCTCCGCCGTGCTCTCCCGCGCCGCCTTCACCGCTTCAAGCCACTGCGCCCACATCGCGGGATCGGCCGTCGAGCCGCCCTCCAGCGTCGACATGCCGCCAAGCAGAATGGCAAGCTCGTCCGGCTTGCCGGTCAACTTCCACTCCCTCTCCAGGAACAGGAACATCGCCCGATACGCCTCTGCGATCGTCATCTTGTCGTTCATGGAGCGGGCCTCGCCGGATTTCCCTCACCATCCCCCGAAGCCGCCGGTCAGGCGCCGCGCTTGAACCAGCGTGCCACGGTGTCGAAGGCCTTGGTAAGAAGCTCAAGCTCGCGTCCCCCCTGGGGAGGCGTCGTTCTAAACGCGACCGCCATTTTCCCCTCGGCCGGCAGCCACACCATGTCGGAGGTGGTGTCGAACACGCCAAGCCCATGCTTCTCCGCGAGCTGGAGGGCAAGGGCGAGGGCGTTATCGGCATTCTCCCAGCTCCCGCCGAGATAGATGATGTCGCGCCCGATGCTGTAATCGGTGAGCCTGATGTCGGAATCGTCCGGGTCGTCCGCGGCCAAGCGGCCGTTCATGGGCGGGTGGGTTGCGACCATGTCGAGAAAAAAGGCGCGCAGTCGGGGAGTGGTCGCCTCATAGTCATTGTAGTCGTCGGTGTCGTTCCAATCGGTCTGTTGCTCATACCAGGCCAGAAACGGGCGGCGCTCCGTTGGAGCCGCCGAAGGCTCGAAAATCATCAGGTTGTAGCCCATGCCCGCTCCCCAGCCGGTCTGTCCTGTCGGTGTGCGAGATTATCGATTTCCCGCTCCGCGTGTATGAAAAAAAGCGGAGCGATGCGGGGGCAGCGCGAAATGGTAACCCTCACCGACGCCCGAAGCCGCCGGTCAGGCGGACGCCGGGGGCGGGGCGTTCCAGCAGCACTTCGCGGCGGAAGCGTACCAGCCGGGCGGGGCGCCCGCCGGTTTCCGCCGTGCTCTCGCCGGTTTCCTCGACCAGGCGCTGCTGCTCGACCAGCCGGCGGAAGTTCTGCTTGTGCAGGCGCGAGCCGGAGAGCGCCTCCACCGCCTGCTGCAACTGGCCGAGCGAGAAGCTCGGCGGCATCAGCTCGAACACCACCGGGCGGTATTTGATCTTGCCACGCAGCCGGGCGATGGCGAGGGCCAGCATGCGCCGGTGGTCCTCGCGCATCTCCGTGCCGGAGGGCGTGGCGGCGATGCGGTCGGAACCGCGCTCGCGCAGCGCCTCGCCCACCAGGCCGGCCTCATAGAGCAGTTCGTAGCGCTCCAGCACCCGCTCCTCGTTCCAGCCCGCCTCGTTGTCGCCGCCGGCGCCGCCGAAGCACAAAGCGATGCGCTCGGCGCGCATGTCGCTGATCCGCCCATGCGTCGCCCCCGCCGCCCAGGCGCGAAGGCCATGTTCGAGCGAATCGAGCACGGCCGGGCGCCCGCCGCGCCAGTCCTCCCACGGAAAGTAGCGATACCAGCTCTGCCAGGCGGCATCGGCGTCGCCGGCCGGGCGTGCCTCGCGCACCAAAGCGAGATAGGCGAGCGAAAGCGCGCGTGTGCCGTCCTCGCCGCGGTCGCGGTCGCCGAAGGTGTAAAGCTGCTCGACATAGCCGAGCTCCTGCAGCGTCTGCCGCTCCACCCAGGAGCGCAGGCCCACTTCCAGCGTGCGGTGGCCGCGCTCCAGCGGGCCGGAGGGCAGCGAATCGCGGCCGTCGCCATGGCGCAGCGTCAGCACTTTCGGGTCGTCGCCGGTCACCGCCACGATGACCGCCGAGAGGCCGATGGCGAGCGCCGGTTCCGGCGCATGGCGGCGGTCCGCTGTCGTGCTCTCATCTGGGCTCGGCGTGGTCGGCATCAGGTTCCGGGCGGTGGGATTCGTCGCGGCGCGTACGGTCTCAAGGATAGCACGGAAGCGGGGGTGCCGCTTGCGCCGGCGGCGCGGGAGTGGCACTCCGGCTGAGGTTGCAATGGAGGTGGATGATGAGCGGCACGGTGGTTCTTCCCGGCGGGACCAAGATTCCCGCCCTCGGCATCGGCACCTGGATGATGGGCGAGCGCCCCGAGGCGCGCCCGGAGGAGACCGAATCGGTCCGCCTCGGCGTCGAGCTCGGCCTCTCTCTTGTCGATACGGCGGAAATGTATGGCGAGGGCTCCTGTGAGCGCTTTCTCGGCGAGGCCCTGGCCGGGCTGCGCGACAAGGTGTTTCTCGTCACCAAGGTCTACCCGCACAATGCCAGCCGTTCCGGCGTCGTCTCGGCCTGCGAGCGCAGCCTGCGGCGGCTGAAGACCGACCATATCGACCTGTATCTGCTGCATTGGCGCGGCAGCGTGCCGCTGGCCGAGACCATCATCGGCTTCGAGCAGCTCAAGACCCAGGGCAAGATCGGCCGGTGGGGCGTGTCGAATTTCGACACGGACGACATGAACGAGCTGTACCAGACCCCCGGCGGCGAGGGCTGTGCCACCAACCAGGTGCTCTACAACCTCACCAGGCGCGGGCCGGAATGGGACCTGCTGCCCTGGCTGCAGGAGCACGAAATGCCGGTCATGGCATATAGCCCGATCGAGCGCGGCCGGCTGAAGAGCACCGGCGTGCTGGGCGAGCTGGCGGCCAAACATGGTGCAAGGCCGTTCCAGATCGCGCTCGCCTGGGCGCTGCGCATGCCGGGCAACATCGTCATCCCCAAGGCCTCGCGCGCCGCCCATATGCGCGAGAATGCCGGCGCGCGCGACATTCGGCTCGACGCCGAAGACCTCGCCGCGCTCGACGCCGCCTTCCCGCCGCCAAGCCGCAAGCGGGCGCTGGAAATGCTCTGAGCCCGATGAGGCCGCGCGGCCTGTCGGCAAAGAGGTAGCCGGCAACGGCGATGACCACCAGCGCGCCGCCGAACAGCGCCGGCGGCCCGACCCGTTCGTCGAAGACCAGCCACACCCAGAGCGGCGACAGCGCCACGTCGAGCAGCAGCAGCAGGCCGGTCTCGCCCGAGCGTATGTGCCGCCCGCCGAGCAGCGTCAGGACATTGGCGAGGCCGGAGGTGAGCACGCCGAGCAGGGCGCACACCCACAGCGCGTGCAGCGGCGGCAGGCCGCCGGACACCATTGGCAGCGCCACCAGTGCCGCGCCGAGGGCGGAAACGAGGCTGATCAGCGTCATGTCCAGCCCGGGGTGCCTCTTGGCCTGCACCAGCAGCCCGGCCCAGCTCAGCGTCATCAGGGCGGAGACCGCGATGCCGGCGGCGTCGCCCATCGACATGGCGGCGCCGGCGGTGATGGCGATGCCCACGCTCGCCAGCAGCGCGGCCGCGCCGAAGCGCCGGCTCAGGGGCTCGTGCAGCACCAGCAGGCCCAAAGCGGCGGTAGCGAAGGGCAGTGTGGCGTAGACGGTCATCACGGTGGCGACCGAGGTGAGCTGCAGGGCGGCGATGTAGGTGAGGTTGCCGGCCACGGCGAGGCCGACCGTGACCAGGCCGGCCATGGAGCAGGTCGCGCGCAGGGCCTGCGCCTTGTCGCGCGTGGCCAGCAGCCAGAACGGGCCGAGCGCCAGCACGGCGAACAGCGAGCGCCAGAGAATGATCGACCAGGCATCGAGTTCGGCCATGCGCACGAACAGGGCGACGAGGCTCCACAGCAGGGTGGAGACGAGAACCACGGCGAGGCCGGCCGAGCGCGTCGTCATGAGGGGCCGGCGCCGGGCGGGCCCGGCTGCGGGCACGCAGGGTTCCAGCATGGCGGGCTTCAGCATGGGGGGCACGGGCACGCCGGGTTCTGGCACGATGGACATGGGCGCCTCCATGTGGTCCGATTCAAAGCATGATAGGCAAAAGTAGACCGGTCGTCTAGTTATGACGGAAAAACCATCCACACGTGACAGGATCGTGGCCGCCGGGCGCCGGGCGATGCTGGAGCAGGGGTATGAAGGCACCGGGATCGGCCCGCTTCTGGCCTCGGTGGCGGTGCCCAAGGGGTCATTTTACCATTTCTTCGCCAGCAAGGAGGATTTCGCGAGCGCGGTCCTCACCGCCTATGCCGGCCAGTACCGCCAGCAGCGGCAGGAGCTGTTCGCCGATGAGAGCCTGAGCCCGCTGGCGCGGATCGAGCGTCATCTCGTGCAAGTGGAGCGCGATTCCACGGCCGAGGCGGGCATGCCGGGCTGCCTCTATGGCGCGCTGGCACTGGCGGCTCCCGCGCTCAACGCGGAACTGCGCGGCCAGCTACGCGCCGTGTTCGCCGCCTGGGAGCAGGACCTTGCCGCGCTCATCTCCGAGGCGCAGCAGGCCGGCGAGGTGGATGCCGCGCTCGATCCGGTCGAGGTGGCGGGCCATGTCGTCGACACCTATGAGGGCGCGGTCATCCGCGCGCGGGCCGGCGACGGACCGGCGGCCTTCGCCCGCTTCCGCAAGTTCACGCGCTTGACCCTCACGGGCAAGCCTGCCGCGGACAAGGCTGCTGCGGGTACGGCTGCCACGGGCGACGCTGCCACGGGCGGGTGAGGGGCATGCGCCCTCTCGACAGCAGGACCCTCCCGACGCGATAAGCGGCGAAGCCTTTGCTGCCCGCCGCCATCCTTCCTTCATGCCGGACCCCGCCTGTGCCGAACACCCCCCTTATCCGCCTGGAAGGCGTCACCCTGCATCGCGGCGGGCGGCGGGTGCTGGACGGCGTCTCGCTGGACATCGCGGAACGCCGCGTCGGGCTGATCGGCACCAATGGCTCGGGCAAAAGCTCGCTGGTGCGCCTGCTCAACGGCCTGCTCGCCGCCGATGAGGGCCGCGTCACCGTGCATGGGCTCGACGCGAAGGAGCAGTCCGGGGAATTGCCGCGCACGGTCGGCTTCATCTTCCAGAACCCCGACCATCAGATCATCTTTCCCACCGTTACCGAGGAGATTGCCTTCAGCCTGGAACAGGCCGGGATGCCGCGCCGGGAGGCGGCGAAGCAGGCGGTGCCCGCGCTCGCCCGCTTCGAACGCGCCCATTGGGCGGAGCGGCCGGTGCATGCGCTGTCCGAAGGCGAGAAGCAGTTCCTGTGCATCATCGCGGTGCTGGTGATGGAGCCGGCGGTGCTGGTGCTCGACGAGCCCTTCTCCAGCCTCGATCTCCCCACCCGCCGCCGGTTGGAGACGCTGGTCGCCGGCCTGCCGCAGCAGGTGATTCTCGTCGCCCACGAACTCGACGCCTTCACCGCCTATGAGCGGGTGATCTGGCTGCATGAGGGCCGCGTGCGCGGCGACGGAGCGCCGGCAGAGGTGATCGCCGCCTACCGCGCCTTCGCGGAGGCGCTGGCGTGAGCGCCGCGCAGCTTCCGCATCGCCCCATGTCCCGCACCGGCGGCCGCCGGCTTGGCGCCCCCTCGCGTTTCCCGGACCAGCGGCACACCGTGCCGCGCCGCGCCGGGACCCAGGGGCGACTCTTGACCGTACTCTTGGCCGTACTCTTCGCGGTACTCTTGGCCGTGCATCTCTCCCACGGGGAGAACGTCACGCCGTCTTCGGCGGGGTTTCCGCTGGGTCCCGGATCAGCGCTACGCTCCGCGCAGCTTGTCCGGGACACGATGGGCGCCCGCCGCAGGCGCCGCTCGGCCGGGACACGACGGGACGCCGGGCTATGGGGGAGCGCGCGGTGATCTCGCTTTACCTCGCGCAGCGCACCTGGCTGCATGCCGTCCCCGCCGGCTGGAAGCTGCTGGCGCTGGGGTTGATCAGCCTTGCCGTGGCGCCGCTCGACAGCCTGCCCCTGATGGCCGGTCTTCTCGTTGCAGTGCTGGCGCTCTACGTCTGCCTCGGCAAGCCGGCGCTGGCGCAGATCGCCCTGCTGCGGCCGCTCTGGCCGCTGTTCCTCATCCTCCTCGCCTTCCATTGGTGGAACGGCGACGTGCGGGCGGGCGTCGTCGTGCTGGCGCGCATCCTTGCCATGGTGCTGCTGGCCAATGCGGTGACCATGACCACGCGCATGGACGCGATGATGGACGCGGTGGAGCCGCTGCTGCGCCCGCTCGGCTGGTTCGGCGTATCGCCGCGCGCGGTGGCGCTCGCCGTGGCGATGATGATCCGCTTTGTGCCGCTGCTCTTCGCGCTGTGGGAGGCGCTGAACGAGTCCTGGCGGGCGCGCACCGGCAAGCGCGGCGGCTGGCGCCTGCTCGCGCCTTTCTGTATCCAGACGCTCAGACTGTCTCATCACACCGCCGAGGCGCTGGCTGCGCGGGGCGGCGCACCGCGGAAAGGCTCCCGATGAAAGACCGTTCGCTCGTCCAGATCGCCCTCTATGCCGCGATCTTCGCGGTGCTCGGGCTGCTGCCCCGCTTCGACCTCCCCTTCGCCGCCGGCGTGCCGATTACCGCCCAGAGCATGGGCGCCATGCTGGCCGGGGTGATGCTCGGCGCCCGGCGCGGGGCACTGGCCATGGTGCTGCTGCTGTTCGTCGTCGCTCTCGGCGCGCCGCTGCTGGCCGGCGGGCGCGGCGGGCTCGGCGTGTTCTTCACTCCCTCGGTCGGCTTCATCTTCGGCTGGGTTGCGGTGGCGTTTGTCGCCGGCTGGATCATGCAGGCGCTGCGCAAGGCGCCGGTCTTCCCCGCCGCCCTCATCGCCGCCGTCATCGGCGGCATCGTGGTGATGTACGCCTTCGGCATTGCCGGCATGGCGCTGGTGGGAGGCCTCTCGGTGCTCGACGCCACCAAGGCGTGCCTCATCTTCATTCCCGGCGATGCCATCAAGGCGCTGCTGGTGGCGCTGATCGCCCAGACGGTGGCGCGCGGCATGCCGGAAGCCCTGCTCTCCCGCAACGCCTGAAGGTGATGTCCCGCACTGTCGGCGAGGCACTCCCGGCGCTGGCCGCCGCTGCCCCGCACCGCCCGGCGCTGGTCTGCGACGACGAGGCGCAAGACCGGGCGCAACTCGCGGCGCGTGTCGGGGGGCTGGCCGCATGGCTTGGCGAGCGTACCGCGCCGGGGGACGGCGTCGCCCTCGCCATGGGCAATGCGCCGACTCTGGTCGAGGCCTTTCTGGCCTGCGCGGTCAGCGGCCGGCAGGCGCTGGTCTATGATCCCGCCTGGCCCACGCCCTACCGCGCCGCCATCGACGCGGCGCTCGCCCCGGCGCTGACGCTGGACGCGGTTCCCCATGTCGCTCCCGGGCCATTTCCTCCCCCGCCGGAGTCGGAAGCGGCGTTCTATGTCGGCTTCACCTCCGGCACGACCGGCGTGCCAAAGGGCTATCGCCGTTCGCATGGCTCCTGGGTCGACAGCTTCGAGGCGAGCGAGGTGGAGTTCGGGCTTTCCGAGCGCGACGTGGTGCTGGCGCCTGGCGGGCTGGCGGCCTCGCTGCACCTCTATGGCGTGGTGCACGCCCTGCACATCGGCGCGAGCGCGGTGATGATGCGCCAGTTCCACCCGCGCCGGGGGCTGCGCCTCATCGCCCGCCACGATGTCACCGCGCTCTACGCCACGCCGACACAGCTGCAGATGCTGCTGGAGGCCGGCGCGGGAGAGCGTTTCCCAACGCTGCGCCTGTTGATGGTCAGCGGCGCCAAATGGCGGCCGGAAACGCGCGCGGCGACGCAGGCGCTGTTTCCCAATGCCGGCATTGCCGAGTTCTACGGCGCCTCGGAGACGAGCTTCATCACCATCGCCCACCCGCAGGAGCCCGTGCCGCCCGGCTCGGTCGGCCGGCCCGCACATGGCGTCGCCCTCCGCATCCGCGACGGCGCCGGACGCGACCTGCCGACCGGCGAGGCGGGCGCGATCTGGGTCGGCAGTTCCATGCTGTTCGATGCCTATGCCTGCGGCGCCGCGTCGGAGACCCGCCGCGAGGGCGGCTTTCTCACCATTGGCGACCATGGCCGGCTGGACGAGGCGGGCTTCCTCTATCTGCATGGGCGCGAGAAGCGCATGCTCGTGACCTCGGGGATGAACGTCTATCCCGAGGAGGTGGAGGCGGTGCTGGCCAGCCTGTCCGGCATCGAAGAAGCCGCCGTATTCGGCCTGCCGGACGAACGGCGCGGCGTGGAACTCGTGGCCGTGCTGCGCGGGCGCTTCGAGGAAGCACCACTGCGCGCCGCCTGCCGCGCCTTGCTGCCGGCATCCAAGCTGCCGCGCCGTTTCCTCGCCCTCGACGACTGGCCGCGCACCTCCGGCGGCAAGGCGGATTTGCGGGCGCTGGAAGCGATCGCTGCCGAAAGGCTGCGGCGGTGAACCCCGCCTTCGTCATCGCCGCCCGCCGCACGGCGGTGGCTCCACGCGGCGGCGCCTTCCGCGCAGTGGAGGCGCACGACCTCGCCGCCCCGGTGCTGCGCGCCTGCCTTCATGATGCCGGCCTCGCATTGGGGGAGGTGGATCAGGTGATCCTCGGCAATGCGTTGTCAGGCGGCGGCAATGTCGCGCGCCTCGCCGCGCTGGCCGCTGGCCTGCCGGAAAGCGTGCCGGCGCTGACGGTGGACACGCAATGCTGTTCCGGCCTCGACGCCATCCAGCTGGCGGTGCGCATGGTGGAAGCGGGCGCCGCGCAGATCGTGCTCGCCGGCGGGGTGGAGAGCTTCAGCCTCGCCCCGCTGCGCGCCCTCCGGCCGAGGGCAAAGGGCGAGGCGCCGGTCTTCTACGACCGCCCGCCCTTCACCCCCTGGCCGGCGCGCGACCCGGACATGATCGCCGCTGCCGCCGCTCTGGCGCGGCAAGGCGGCATCACCCGCGCGCAGCAGGCCGCCTTCGCCATTGACAGCCACGCCCGGGCGCTGGTCGCCCGCGAGCGGCTGAGGGCCGAGATCGTACCGCTGGCGGGGCTCGACGCGGACGCCTTCACCCGGCGCCTGACCCCGCAGCTCTGCGCCCGCGCGCCGGTGCTGGCGGGGGAGGGCGATGTCGCCGTCGATGCCGCCGGCGTCGCGGTGGAGGCGGACGCCGCCGCCGCCGTGCTGGTCGTGTCTGCGCAGGTGCGGACGCGGCTCGGCATTTCCGGCCTCGCGGTCGTCGATGGTGGCTCGGTTGGGGCCGCGCCGGAGCAGCCGGCGCTGGCGCTGGTGCCGGCAGCGGCGCGGCTGCTTGCCCGGCACCCGGGGCTGCTCGCCTGCGTGGAGCTGATGGAAGCCTTCGCGGTTCAGGCGCTCGCCAACAGCGCGGCGCTCGGCCTCGATCCCGCCCGCGTCAATCGCAGCGGCGGGGCGCTGGCGCGCGGCCATCCCATCGGCGCTTCCGGCGCCATCCTCGCGGTGCGGCTGTTCCACGAACTGGCGGCAGAGGGGGAGGGCGCGCGCGGCCTCGCCGCCATCGCCGCTGCCGGCGGTCTCGGCAGCGCGCTCATGCTGCAACGCATCTAAGCGGACGTTTGCGGCGCCTGCATTCTTGTGCAGGATGCGGGACGAATCGTCCGCAAGAGACGATCATCCGTCCTCGGGAGAAGGGCCGCCGGCCGCATGAACGCCATCTCTTCACGCCAGCAGGATATCCTCATGCTGGCGCGCGCGCAGGGGCGGGTGAGCGTCGAGGAGCTCTCCGGCCGTTTCGACGTGTCACCCCAGACCATCCGCAAGGATCTCAACGACCTGTGCGTGCGCCGGCTGATGTCGCGGGTGCATGGCGGGGCCGTCGTCGCCTCCGGCGTCGAGAACCTTGCCTATGAGGCCCGCCGCGCCATGGCGCAGGGCGCCAAGCGCGCCATTGCCGAGGCGGCGGCCAGCATGGTGCCGAACCGCGCCTCGCTGTTCATCAATATCGGCACCACCACGGAGGAGGTCGCCCGCGCGCTGGCCGACCATGAGGATCTGCTGGTCATCACCAACAACCTCAACGTGGCGACGCTGCTCTACCGCCACCCCCGGATCGAGCTGATCATGGCCGGCGGCCCGGTGCGCCACGCCGACGGGGCGGTGATCGGCTCGGCGGCGGTGGATTTCGTGCGCCAGTTCCGCGTCGACTACGCCGTCATCGGCGCCTCGGCGATCGAGGAGGACGGCACGCTGCTGGATTTCGACTATCGCGAGGTGCAGGTCGCCCGCGCCATCATCGACAATGCCCGCCAGATCATTCTCGTCGCCGACCGCTCCAAGCTGGAGCGCACCGCGCCGGTGCGCATCGGCTCGATGTCGGAGGTCGACACCTTCGTGACCGACACGGTATCGTCGCCGGAATTGCGGCATGTGTGCCAGCGCGAGCAGGTGGAACTCATCGAGGTGGGTTCACTTGACGAGGACGGGTTCTGAGAACCCCGCTTTGCAACACTGGGGTGGTTAGCACCCGGGCGTGCCTGCCCTAAACTCATCATCCGCCGGCGCGTGTTGCGCGAGAGTTGTTCTACTTTCGCGGTTTCGGCAGGCCCGGCGCGTTGAACCTACCGACGGAGGAGAGACGAATGGAACTGCGCCGCCTCGGACGCTCGGATATTCTGGTCCCGCCGCTGTGCTTCGGTGGCAACGTCTTCGGATGGACCGCCGACGAGACCACATCTTTCCGCCTGCTCGACGCGCTGTTCGAGGCGGGCTTCTGCTTCATCGACACCGCCGACGTCTATTCGCGCTGGGCGCAGGGGCATGTCGGCGGCGAATCCGAGACCATCATCGGCACATGGATGAAGGCGCGCGGCAACCGCGACCGCCTCGTCATCGCCACCAAGGTCGGCAGCGACATGGGGCAGGGCAAGGTCAGCCTGAAGCCGGACTACATCAAGACCGCCGTCGAGGCGTCGCTGTCGCGGCTGCAGACCGACTATATCGACCTCTACCAGTCGCATTGGGACGACCCCGACACGCCGTTCGAGGACGTGCTCAGTGCCTATGAGGAACTGATCGCCGCCGGCAAGGTGCGCATCATCGGCGCCTCCAACCTCTCCGCCCCGCGCCTGTTCGAGGCGCTCGCCGTGTCGACCCGCGAGAAGCTGCCGCGCTACGAGACGCTGCAGCCGGAATATAATCTGTGCGAGCGCGCCGGCTTCGAGGCCGATATCGAGCCGGTCTGCGCCGCCAACGGCCTCGGCGTCATCACCTATTTCTCGCTCGCCGCCGGCTTCCTCACCGGCAAATACCGCAGCCGGGCCGACGCGCAGAAAAGCGTGCGGGGCGGCTCGCTGGTCGACAAATATCTCAACCCCAGGGGCGAGGGCATTCTCGCGGCGCTGGACGAGGTGGCCGCCGCCCGCGGCGCCACGCCCACCCAGGTGGCGCTCGCCTGGGTGATGGCGCGGCCCAGCGTCACCGCCGCCATCGCCAGCGCCTCGCGCATCGAGCAGCTCGGCGATCTTCTCGCCAGCGCCGACCTCGCGCTGAGCGGTGCCGACATCAGCCGGCTCGACAAGGCCAGCGCCTGGAAGGACTAGCCCATGGCGACGCAAAGCCCGGCCGAGATCGCGCGGTTTGTCGAGGCCGGCCGGGGCACCGCGCCGGCGGACCTCGTCATCAGGGGCGTCCAGATGCTGGACGTCATCACCGGCGCGCTCACCCTCACCGACATCGCCATGGTGGGGAACCGTATCGTCGGCACCTACGGCACCTATGAGGGCGCGCAAATGATCGACGGGGCGGGGCTGTTCGCCGTTCCCGGCTTCATCGACACGCATCTGCATGTCGAATCTTCGCTGGTCACCCCGCTGGAATTCGACCGCTGCGTGCTGCCGCACGGCGTCACCACGGCGATCTGCGACCCGCACGAAATCGCCAATGTGCTGGGCGCCGAGGGCATCGCCTATTTCCAGCGCTGCGCCGAGCACACCATCATGGATTTGCGCGTCCAGCTCTCCTCCTGCGTGCCCGCAACTAATTTCGAGACCGCCGGCGCGGCGCTGGCGGCGACCGACCTCGCTCTGCTGCGCGGCCATCGATCCGGCATCGGGCTGGCCGAGTTCATGAACTTCCCCGGCGTGCTGTTCGCTGACGAAGGGTGCCTCGCCAAGCTCTCGCTGTTCTCGGACGGGCATATTGACGGCCATGCGCCGCTGCTGCGCGGGCGCGATCTCAACGGCTACATCGCCGCCGGCATCCGCACCGAGCATGAGGCAACCGGGCTGGAGGAAGCCCGCGAGAAGTTGATGAAGGGCATGTCCGTCCTCATCCGCGAGGGCTCGGTCTCGAAAGACCTGCACGCCCTCATCCCGCTGATCTCGGCCGACACCTCCGCCTTCCTCGCCTTCTGCACCGATGACCGCAACCCGCTGGACATCGCCGAGGAAGGCCATCTCGACTACATGATCCGCGAGGCCATCCGCCACGGTGCGCCGCTGCACCATGTCTACCGGGTGGCGAGCTGGTCGGCGGCCAACGCCTTCGGCCTGCGCGATCGCGGCCTCATCGCCCCCGGCCGGCGGGCCGACATCGTGCTGGTGGACGATCTGGCGGCCTGTTCGGTGCGCCAGGTCATTTCCGCCGGGCGGCTGGTGACGCCGCAACTCTTCGCCGCCCGCGCCAGCGTGCCCCCGGTGGGGCTCGATTCGGTGAAGGCGAAGCGGGTGAGCGCGGCAGACTTCGCCATCCCCGCAACCGAGAGCGCCACCCGAATCATCGGCGTGGTGCCGGGGCGCATCATCACCGAGGATGTGCGGCTCGACCTGCCGCTGGTCGGTGGCGAGAAGCAGGTGGATCTCGCGCAGGACGCGGTGAAGGTGTGCGTGGTCGAGCGCCATGGCCGCAACGGCAATATCGGGCGCGGCTTCGTCCACGGCTTCGGCATGCAGCGTGGCGCCATCGCCTCCTCGGTCGGCCATGACAGTCACAACATCACCGTGGTCGGCGTCGATGAGGCCGACATGGCGGTGGCGGTGAACCGGCTCATCGAGCTGCGCGGCGGCTTCGCGGTGGCGCAGGACGGCGTGGTGACGGGCGAACTCGCTCTGCCGGTGGCGGGGCTGATGGCCGACACGCCTTTCGAGGATGTCCACGACGCGCTGATCCCGCTGCGCGCGGCGGCCAAGGCGCTGGGCGTGGTGCTGGCCGAGCCGTTCTTGCAGGTGGCGTTTCTGCCGCTGCCGGTCATCCCCCATCTCAAGATCACCGATTTCGGCATGTTCGACGTCGACGCCTTCGCCCTGCTGGACCCGCCCCCGCCGCCCGCCGGCAATGGCTGAGGCGCGGCCCTCCCACGTCCACGCCGTCATGGCCGGGCGTGGTCCGGCCATCCACGGCTCCACGGCCCGGCGAAAGTCGTGGATCGCCGGACCGGGCCCGGGGATGACGATGCACTAGGAGGCACTGGGTCCCGGATCGGCGCCGCGCATGGCGCGGCTTGTCCGGAAAACGGCCCCCCGTTTCCCGGCCCAGCGGAGCCAAAGGCGGAGCGCCGCGCCGGGACCCAGGGGAAAAGCCTGCCGGCCAAACCTCGCGCCCGCCGGCCGAACCTCGCTCCGCCGGCCAAACCTCGCGCCCGCCTGGGCGCCGAGGCTTCGCCCCTCCCGCCTCCATGCCGTCATGGCCGGGCGTGGTCCGGCCATCCACGGCTCCATGACCCGGTGAAAGTCGTGGATCGCCAGACCGGGCCCGGGGATGACGATGCGCTAGGGGACGCTGGGTCCCGGATCGGCGCCGCGCATGGCGCGGCTTGTCCGGGAAACGGCACCCCCCGTTTCCTGGCCCAGCGGAGCCGCAGGCAGAGCGCCGCGCCGGGACCCAGCGAAAACCCGCCGGCCAAACCGCGCCCGCCGGCCAGACCTCTCCCACCGGCCAAACCTCGCGCCCGCCGGCCGAACCTCTCCCGCCGGCCAGACCGCGCCCGCCTGGGCGCCGCGGCTTCGCCCCTCCCGCATCCACCGTCATGCCGGGCGTGGCCCGGCCATCCACGACGCAACGATTCGGCGGAAGTCGTGGATCTCCGGACCGGGCCCGGGGATGACGATGCACTGGGCGGCACTGGGTCCCGGATCGGCGCCGCGCATGGCGCGGCTTGTCCGGGAAACGGCACCCGTTTCCCGGCCCAGCGGAGCCGCAGGCGGAGCGCCGCGCCGGGACCCAGGGAAAAGCCTGCCGGCCAAACCTCGCTCCGCCGGCCAAACCTCGCTCCGCCGGCCAAACCTCGCTCCGCCGGCCAAACCTCGCCCCCGCCGGCCACACCGTGCCAGCCGGCCAAACCTCTCCCCGCCGGCCAAACATCTCCCGCCGGCCGGACCTCGGGCACCCGGGCGCCGAGGCTTCGTCCCTTGTCTGCAGGCGTTCCCGCCCGCAGCCCCTCCCGTCGGCGGGCTCGATCTGCTAGACCCGGCGCGTTCCGTTCGAGACCCCCGCCTATGGCCCGCCTGCGCTCCTTTGTCTTTCTCGTCCTGCTGGTTGTGTGGACAGCGCTGCTGGCGGTGACCATTCCCTATTTCGCGCTGCGCGACCGGCCGCCCTTGACCCGCCGCTTCTCGCGCTTCTGGGCCGGCGGGGTGATGGCGATCCTGCGCCTTGTCGGGCTCTCCTACCGCACCATTGGCGACGCCAACCGGCCGGCCGAGCCGGCGCTCTATGTCGGCAACCATCAATCGGCCTTCGAGACCATCGCCGCCGCCGTGCTGATTCCCGATGTCGCCATCGTGCTGAAGGAAGAGCTGTACCGCATCCCGGTGTTCGGCTGGTTCCTGCGCCGCTCGCCGATGATCGCCATCGACCGCGCCGGCGGTGCGTCCTCGGTGAAGAAGATGTTTCGCGAGGGCCGCGAGGCGAGCGAGCAGGGCCGCAATCTGCTGATCTTTCCGGAAGGCACCCGCCGCGCGGTGGACGAGCGCGCCGAGTTCCACCGCGGCGTGCTGCTGCTCTACAAGGCGCTGAACCTGCCGGTGGTGCCGGTCGTGAACAATGCCGGCCTGTTCTGGCCGGCGCGCAGCTTCGCCATCCGGCCGGGCACCATCACCGTCTCCTATCTGCCGCCCATCCCGCCCGGCCTGCCGGACCGCGACTTCATGGCACGGCTGAGCGAGGCGATTTATGAGGAGCGCGACCGGCTGGTGGCGCAGGCGGGGAGCCTTTCATGAGCAAGGCGAACATCAACGAGGCGGGCATCGTCATTCTCGGCGCCGGGCAGGGCGGCTTCCAGGCCGCCGCCTCGCTGCGTGACGCCGGCTATGAGGGGCGCCTCACACTGGTGGGCGACGAGCCGGGCCTGCCCTATCAGCGCCCGCCGCTCTCCAAGGCCTATATGAAGGGCGAGGCCGGCATCGAGCAGATCGAGCTGCGCGCCGGCGCCTTCTATGCCGACCACCGCATCGAGCTCATCAACGCCCGCGCCACCGCCATCGACCGCGCCGGCCAGCGCCTGCTCCTGGAAGACGGCGCGGCGCTGCCCTATGGCCACCTCATCCTCGCCACCGGCGCCCGCAACCGGCCGCTGCCGGTGCCCGGGCACGACCTTGCCGGCGTGTATTATCTGCGCACCCGCGCGGATGCCGACGCGCTGAAGGGCCGGCTCGACGAGGCCCGCCGCGTCGTGGTGATCGGCGCCGGCTTCATCGGGCTGGAATTCGCCGCCGTCGCCCGCGCGCTCGGCCACGAGGTGACGGTGCTGGAAGGCGCCAGCCGCGTGCTGAGCCGCGCGGTCTCGCCTGATATGTCGGCCTTCTTCGCGCAGGCCCACGCGGCGATGGGCACGAAACTGGTGCTCGGCGCCGGCGTCATCGGGTTGCAGGGCGCGGATGGCCAAAAGGCGGGCCATGTCACCGGCGTCGAGACCACGGACGGTCAGGTGCACTCGGCCGATTTTGTGCTGGTCGGCATCGGCGTGGTGCCGAATGTCGAGCTCGCGGCCGAGGCCGGGCTGGAAGTGGCGAACGGCATCGTCGTCGACGCGCATCTCGCCACCGCCGACCCGGCGATCTCCGCGCTGGGCGACGCGGTCGCCTATCCCAGCCGCTTCGCGAGCGGACGGGTGCGGCTTGAATCGGTGCAGAACGCCGCCGACCAGGCGCGCAGCCTCGCCCATCGGCTCACCGGCAAGCTGTCGCCGACGGGCGAGCCTGTACCCTTCGACGCGGTGCCATGGTTCTGGAGCGACCAGGCCGACCTCAAGCTGCAGATGGTCGGCCTCGCAGCCGCGACCGATACCGCCGTGCTGCGCGGCGACCCCGCCTCGCGGCGGTTTTCGGTGTTCCGCTTCCGCGACGGCGTGCTCACCGCCATTGAGAGCGTCAACCGCCCGGCCGACCACATGCTCGGCCGCCGCCTGCTCGCCGGCACCCCGACCCTTACCCCGGAGCAGGCTTCCGACGAGGGCTTCGAGCTGAAGAGCCTGCTGGCGCGATAGGCGACCGTCGGTCTGTTCGGTCTGTTCGGCCTGATCGTCCCCATCGGACTCATCGTCCACCTCATCGTCCTGACTGGCCACGGTGCAGAACGGCGCTTGGCGGGGGTGAGACGGGCGTCTACTCTCCCGGTGGACCCTTGCCCCCCGGAACTTCCGATGGCCTTCTCGCTGCGCCAGCTTCAGTATTTCGTGGCGGTATCGGAAAACGGTTCCGTCTCCTCGGCGGCGCATGCGCTGGCGATCTCGCAATCCACCGTGACCGAGGCGTTGCGCGAGCTGGAGCTCGATCTCGGTTTCAAGCTGCTGGAGCGCCACGCCCGCGGCGCCGACCTCACGCTGAAGGGCCACCATTTCCTGCGCCACGCGCGAAAGATCCTCGGTGATGTCGCCGATGCCCGCCGGGCGCTGGCGGGCCCGGAGACGGCGGCGCTCACCGGGCGGCTGGCTGTGGGGGTCACACCGCTGGTCGCCGGCTACATCTATTCCGATCTTATCGCCCGCTTCCGCCGGGCCTTTCCCGGCATTGCCGTGGAAGCGGTGGAGGACGCCGCCGATTATCTCGAACATCTTCTGGTCGGTGGCGAACTCGATGTCGCGGTGATGGTGCTGCCGCCCGGCCGGCAATCGGCGGCGTTGCAGACCGAATCCGTTGAAATCTCGCCCTATCGCGTGTGGATGCCGCTCGGCCACCCGGCACTGGCGCAGGAGCGCGTCTCGCTGCGCGATCTCGCCGAGGAGCCGCATGTGCTTCTTACCATTGACGAAATCGCCGAAGCCTCGGAAGTCGTCTGGCGCCGGCTCGGCATCCGTCCGCCGGTCTCGTTCCGCACCCGCTCGGTGGAGGCGGTCCGCTCGCTGGTGGCGACGGGCGCGGGCGTGGCGGTGCTGCCGGACCTCACTTATCGACCCTGGTCGCTGGAAGGCGACAAGATCGAGGCGCGCACCCTGGTGGACGACGTGCCGGCCGTGGAGGTGGCGACCGCCTGGCGCCGCGGCTCGCCGCTCTCGGCCGCCGCCGCCGGCTTCGTCTCCATCGCCGCGACACGGCATGGCGGGCGGGGCCGGTAAGGGGCGCTTTCTTCGCCGCGCCGGTCCCTCGTTCCCCGGACAAGCCGCGCTGGCGCGGCGCCGATCCGGGGCCCAGGGAGTGGGGGCGGCTTCTCCCTTCCGGCGCGCACGGCATGGCGATACGCGGTTTGCGCTGGGTCCCGGCTCCGCTCTCCGGCTGCGCCTCCGCTTGGCCGGGACACGCGGGAGAGGGCGCTCTTCCCACCCCCAAATGCCCGCCCGTAAACGACACTCCCGCCGGTCATCCCCGGGCTTGGCCCGGGGATCCACGCCTTCGGTGGCCGGCGCTCAACGTCATGGAGAATCGGGCCAAGCCCGGCCATGGGCCTGTTGGATGCTCATTTCCTACTCATCGACTTTTCCGATAGCTGGCTTCTGATCTTTGGTGTGGCGCGGGGCTCGACGCAGCGTCACACTCCTCGTCAAAGGGCCGACAGCGCCCGCAGAACAGAGGGAAAGACCATGCCGCGCATCTCCCATTATCTGCATCTGCCGGCGCTCGTCGCCAGCGCCTCGCTCGCCTTGAACCCTGTTTTCGCTGCGGAAATGACCGCCGTCGGCAAAGGCGAGGGGCAGGTCGATATCGTCGCCTGGGCCGGCTATATCGAGCGCGGTGACACGGACAAGGCCTATGACTGGGTTACGGATTTCGAGACCAAGACCGGCTGCAAGGTCAATGTGAAGACCGCCGGCACTTCCGATGAGATGGTCGCGCTGATGAATGAGGGCGGCTTCGATCTCGTCACCGCCTCTGGCGACGCCTCGCTGCGCCTCATCGCCGGCAAGAAAGTGGCTCCCATCAACACCAAGCTGATCCCCAGCTGGGCCACGGTGGACCCACGCCTGCAGGACGCGCCCTGGCATTCGGTGAACGGCGTGCATTACGGCACGCCCTACCAGTGGGGCTCCAACGTGCTGATGTACAACACGGAAGCCTTCAAGGGCGAGGCGCCCAAGAGCTGGAACGTGGTGTTTGAGGAGCAGACCCTGCCGGACGGCAAGTCCAATAAGGGCCGCATTCAGGCTTTTGACGGCCCGATCTACATAGCTGACGCCGCGCTCTATCTCATGGCGCACAAGCCCGAGCTCGGCATCAAGGACCCCTATGAGCTGACCGAGGCGCAGTACAAGGCGGCACTCGACCTGCTGCGCCAGCAGCGCAAGATCGTGCAGCGCTACTGGCACGACGCGATGATCCAGATCGACGACTTCACCAATGAGGGCGTCGTCGCCTCTTCCTCCTGGCCTTTCCAGGTCAACCTGCTGCAGAGCCAGAAGAAGCCGATCGCCTCGACCATTCCCAGCGAGGGCGCTACCGGCTGGGCCGATACCACCATGATGCACGCGGACGCCGCCCATCCCAACTGCGCCTACATGTGGATGGAGCACTCGCTTTCGCCCAAGGTGCAGGGCGACCTCGCCGCCTGGTTCGGCTCGGTGCCCGCCGTCCCCGCCGCCTGCAAGGGCAATGAGCTGCTCGGCGCCGAAGGCTGCAAGACCAACGGCATGGAAGAGTTCGAGCGCATTCATTTCTGGCGCACCCCGGTCGCCAAATGCGCCACCCAGGCCGAAGGCTGCGTGCCCTATTACCGCTGGGTGTCGGACTACATCGCCGTGCTCGGCGGGCGGTAGCTTGCCTCGTCCTACGACGCCGTCCTGATGTGCCCGGGCGAAAGCCCGGGCTTGAGGGATGCTGAAGCGGCAGGGATTTTGCGCCGTCTTCGGCCGCACCTGTTCGCTGGATCCCGGATCGGCGCTCCGCCTGCGGCGTCGCTTGTCCGGGACACGAGATCTTGCTTCCCGGACAAGCCGCGCGATGCGCGGCGCCGATCCGGGACCCAGCGCACGAGTCGCGCAGTGTCTCTCGCGGTGATTCCTGATTGCCTTCCCGGATGCTCTTCATGCATGTTCACGCCGCCCCCCTCACCACGCCCGCCGTCCGCTTTGCCGGTGTCGTCAGGCATTTCGGCGCGGTGCGGGCGGTGGATGGCGTCGATCTTTCCATCGCGCCGGGCGAGTTCTTCGCCATGCTCGGCCCCTCCGGCTCCGGCAAGACTACCTGCCTGCGCCTGATCGCCGGCTTTGAGCAGCCTGATGCCGGGCATATCGAGATTTTCGGGGAAACGGTGGAGGGGCTGCCGCCCTATCGCCGGGCGGTCAACACCGTCTTCCAGGATTACGCGCTGTTTCCGCACCTCTCGGTGGGCGAGAACGTCGCTTATGGGCTGCGGGTGCGAGGCATCGGCAGAGCCGAGCGCGATCGGCTGGCCCGCGAGGCATTGGCCATGGTGAAGCTCGCCGGCATGGAGACGCGCCGGCCTGCCCAGCTCTCCGGCGGCCAGCGCCAGCGCGTCGCGCTCGCCCGCGCCCTGGTGGTGCGGCCCAAGGTGCTGCTGCTCGACGAGCCGCTCGGCGCGCTCGATCTCAAGCTGCGCGAGGAAATGCAGAGCGAACTGAAGGGCTTGCAGCGGGCGCTCGGCCTCAGCTTCGTTTTCGTCACGCATGACCAGAGCGAGGCGCTGTCGATGGCCGACCGCGTCGCCGTGTTCAATGAGGGGCGGATCGTGCAGGTCGGCCCGCCGGAAGAGGTCTATGAGCGGCCCGCGACGCGCTTCGTCGCCCGCTTCGTCGGCTCGGCGAATGTGCTGGAGGCCGCGCAGGCGGCGCGTCTCGGCGGTCCGGCGCGGCCGTGCAGCCTGCGGCCGGAAAAGATCGTGCTGCTGGCCCCCGGCGGGCCGGTGCCGGAGGGGGCGGCCCTTGTCGAGGCGCAGGTTACCGACGTGTCCTATCAGGGCCCGGTGCGCCGGGTCAGCGTCCGCACCGCCGACGGGTTGGCGCTCACCGCCGCCATTCCCGCCGGCGCGGCGGGCGTGATGACGGGCGGCGAGGTCCGGCTTGCCGTGCCGACCGGGGCGGTGCGGCCGATGGAGGGCGAGGAATGAGCCTCGCCGGCTTCGATCTGCCCGCCCCGCGCGAGGGGGTATTGCGCCGTCTTTCCGATGTGCTGGTGCGCCGCGCGCGGCTGCTGACGCTGCTCCTGCTGGTGCCGCCGCTGCTCTGGCTGGGGCTGGTTTATCTCGGCAGCCTGTTTGTCTTCCTCGGGCAATCGGTTTTTTCGATAGACGAGTTTTCCGGCACCATCGTACGCGAGCCGACCACGGCGACGCTTCTGGAGCTTTTCCGCCCCGCCAATCTCGACATCCTGCTGCGCACCGTTGGTATTTCAACTGCGGTGACAATGCTTTGCGCGATCATCGCCTTTCCCATCGCCTATTATGCCGCCCGCTATGCCGGGCCGAAGGTGAAGGCGGCGTTCTATCTCGCGGTGATGATGCCGCTGTGGTCGAGCTATCTGGTCAAGGTCTATGGCTGGAAGCTGCTGCTGGCGCGCGAGGGCGCCATCGGCTGGTTCGCCGGCAAGCTAGGCCTCGCCGGGGCGCTGGAGGCGTGGCTGGCACTGCCGCTGGTCGGCGGGCCCTCGCTCTCGGTCAGCTACACCGGCATGGTGCTGACCTTCACCTATCTCTGGCTGCCCTTTATGATCCTGCCCGTGCAGGCGGCGCTGGAGCGGGTGCCGCCGCATCTCATCGAGGCGGCGGGCGATCTCGGCGCGGCGCCGGGGCTGGTCTTCCGCACCGTGATCCTGCCGCTCGCCATGCCGGGCGTGGTGGCGGGGGCGATCTTCACCTTCTCGCTGACGCTGGGCGATTACATCGTGCCGCAGATCATCGGCACCTCGGCGCTGGTGCTGGGGCAGGCGGTCTACACGCTGCAGGGCACCGCGGGAAACATCCCGCTCGCCGCCGCCTTCTCGCTGGTGCCGATCCTCGTCATGGCGGTGTTCCTCACGGTCGCCAAGCGCACGGGGGCGTTCGATGCGCTGTGAGGTCGGACGTTTCGGCGGAAGAGCCTTCTCTGGGTCCCGGATCAGCGCCGCGCTACGCGCAACTCGTCCGGGAAACAGAAAGTCGCTTGTGTCCCGGACAAGCGACACCGCAGGTGGAGCGCCGATCCGGGACCCAGGAAAAACGCTTCCGGCATCATCGCCTCGGTTCAGCAGGAGTGTCGCCTGATGACCCGCGCGCCGCTCTCGCTCAAGATCGCCGCCATTGGCGGGCTGGCCTTCCTGCACATCCCGCTGCTGTTCATTCTGCTCTACTGCTTCACCACGGAAGAGAAGAGCTACGCCTTTCCCCCGCCTGGCTTCACGCTGAAATGGTTCGGCGTGGTGTGGGGGCGGGCCGATATCTGGGCGGCGGTCGGGCTGTCGCTGAAGGTGGCGAGCATCGCCACCGTGCTGGCGCTGATCCTCGGCACACTGGCGGCCGGCGCGCTGGCGCGAGCGCGGTTCTTCGGGCGCGAGCCGATCTCGCTGCTGTTCGTGCTCCCCATCGCCCTGCCGGGCATCGTCACCGGCATCGCGCTGCGCCAGGCCTTCGGGCTAATGGAGATACCCTTCTCGGTCTGGACCATCGTGCTCGGCCACGCCACCTTCTGCATTGTCGTCGTCTACAACAATGCGGTGGCGCGCCTGCGCCGGCTCTCGCCCTCGCTGATCGAGGCGTCGATGGACCTCGGCGCCGACGCCTTCCAGACCTTTCGCCTCGTGATCCTGCCCAATATCGGCACGGCGCTGCTGGCGGGGGGCATGCTCGCCTTCGCGCTGAGCTTCGACGAGGTGATCGTCACCACCTTCACCGCCGGCCAGCAATCGACTTTGCCGATCTGGATGCTGTCCGAACTCATTCGTCCGCGCCAGCGGCCCGTCACCAACGTGGTCGCCGTGCTCGTGATCCTTGTGACTTTCCTGCCCATCCTCGCCGCCTATTATCTCACCCGCCATGGCGAGGCGGTGGCCGGCTCGGGAAAATAGGAGACGCCCCATGACTGCCCTTTCCGACACCGAGATGCTCATCGGCTCCGCCTTCGTCGCCGGCACGGAAACGCCGGAAACGGTGCTCAACCCGAAGACCGAGGAAACCCTGATCGAGCTGCCGGAAGCCTCGCCGGACCAGATCGACGCGGCGGTGAACGCCGCCGACAAGGCGTTCCGCACCTGGTCGCGCACCACCCCGGCGGAGCGCTCCTACATGCTGCTCAAGCTGGCGGACCGCATCGAGGCCGAGGCGGAATCCTTCGCCACGCTGGAGGCGCTGAACTGCGGCAAGCCGCGCCACGCGGTGCTGAACGACGAACTGCCCGGCGTGGTGGACTGCTTCCGCTTCTTCGCCGGCGCGGCGCGCACCCAGCATGGCATGGTGGCGGGCGAGTACATGGCTGGCCACACCTCGATGATCCGCCGCGACCCGATCGGCGTCGTCGCCTCCATCGCCCCGTGGAACTACCCGCTGATGATGGCGGCATGGAAGCTCGCCCCGGCGCTCGCCGGCGGCAACACGGTGGTCATCAAGCCTTCCGAGCAGACGCCGCTGACCCTGCTCAAGCTGGCGAAGATCATTGCCGACATCTTCCCCGAAGGCGTGGTCAATGTCGTCGTCGGGCGCGGCGAAAGCGTCGGCAACGCGCTGATCAACCACCCGAAGGTGGCGATGGTCTCGCTCACCGGCGACATCGCCACCGGCAAGAAGGTGCTGACCGCCGCCGCCAAGACGGTGAAGCGCACCCATCTGGAACTCGGGGGCAAGGCGCCGGTGATCGTGTTCGACGACGCCGATATCGACGCGGTGGTCGAGGGCGTGAAGGTGTTCGGCTATTACAATGCCGGCCAGGACTGCACCGCCGCCTGCCGCATCTATGCCGGTGCCAAGGTCTATGAAAAGCTGGTCGCGGACCTCGCCTCCGCCGTCTCCGGCCTGAAGTTCGGCCAGGCGGATGATGGCGAGAACGACATCGGCCCGTTGATCTCGGGCCGCCAGCGCGCCCGCGTCGCTTCCTTCGTCGAGCGGGCGTCGGAACTCAGCCACATCGAAATCGCCACCGGCGGCAAGGTCGCCGGCGGCGCCGGCTCCGGCAAGGGCTTCTTCTACGAGCCAACCGTCGTCGCGGGCGCCCTGCAATCCGACGAGATCGTCCGGCGCGAGGTGTTCGGCCCGGTGGTATCGGTCACGCGCTTCACCGATGTGGACGAGGCGGTGGGCTGGGCCAATGACAGCGATTACGGCCTCGCCTCCTCGGTTTGGACGAAGGATGTCGGGCGCGGCATGGCCACCGCTTCGCGCCTGCAATATGGCTGCACCTGGGTGAACTGCCATTTCATGCTGGTCAGCGAGATGCCGCATGGCGGATTGAAGCAGTCGGGCTACGGCAAGGATCTCAGCGCCTATGCGCTGGAGGATTATACCGTCGTGCGCCATGTGATGGTGAAGAACGGCTGATTTCCGGCGGCTTCGCGGCGTGCGGCGCGGTCCCGTGCCGGGTCGCCGCGAATGGAGTATGATGATCCCGCGACCGCGTGAATGTGATCCGCGCGGTCGCGACATGACGCATAATTAAGTTGGAACTTTTCCTCATATCTGTTGTGTCGCAGCATGGAATTTTCCTGCAGCGACGCAGCTTGATGGGGGCATGATGCGACGTCGAACCGGCTTGTTGGTCACCATCGCCGTTCTCGCGGGAGCCGGATGGCTCGCGCATGAGAAGGGCTGGGTCGACGTGGCCAGCGTGTTCGGCGGCAGGGGCGAAGCCAGTACCGCTGCCGAACCGAAGGCCCCCCCCGCGATACCGGTCGAGGTGGCGACGGCCCGCGCGGCTTCGGTCACCACCGACATCTCGTCCATCGGATCGCTCCAGTCCGATGAATCGGTGAAGGTCGCTTCCGAGGTTTCCGGGCGCATCCAGGAAATCCATTTCCAGGAAGGCCAGCACGTGAAGGCTGGCGAGGTTCTCGTGCAGCTCGATGCCGCCCTGGTGAAGGCCTCGCTGGACGAAACCGAAGCGCGGCTCGATCTCGCCGAGGCCAATTACGACCGCGCCCAACGGCTGCAGAAGACTGGCTCCGGCACCGGCCGCGCGCTGGACGAGGCGCAGGCGGAGCTCAACACCTCGCGGGCGCTGATCAATTCCCAACGTGTGCAGATCGCCAAGCACACCATCACCGCGCCTTTCGACGGCGTGGTCGGCCTTCGTTCGGTTTCCAACGGCGCCTACATCGCCGTTGGCACCGAGCTGGTGAATCTCGAAAAGATCGACACGTTGAAGCTCGACTTCAAGGTGCCGGAGACGCAGCTTTCCAGCATTGCCGAGAACCAGACCGTGACCATCACGCTGGACGCGCTGCCGGGCCGCACCTTCACGGGCATGATCTACGCCATCGATCCGATGGTCGACATCAATGGCCGCTCGCTCAGCGTGCGGGCGCGGCTGGACAACAAGGACCTCGTCCTGCGTCCGGGCCTGTTTGCCCGGGTTGTGGTGAAGGGCAGCCAGGCGCGCGACGCCGTCTTCGTGCCCGAGAGCGCCATCGTGCCGCGCGGGCAGGAGCGTCTCGTCTGGCAGATTGTCGATGGCAAGGCGCAGCAGCTGAAAGTGGAGCTTGGGCAGCGCGCGAAGGGCGAGGTCGAGGTGAAGGGCGTTTCGGCCGGCGCCTCCATCGTCGTGGCGGGGCAGGGACGCCTGCAGTCCGGCGCCGTCGTCGAGGTGGTGACACCGCCGCCGGCGCCGCAGGGCTGAGGCCGCATCATGGGTATTTCCGAACTGTGCGTCCGCCGCCCAGTCTTCGCGACCGTGCTGAGCCTGCTGCTTATCCTGATCGGCATCGTTTCCTACAGCCGTCTTACGGTGCGTGAATACCCCAATATCGATGAGCCGGTCGTCTCCGTGGTGACGACCTATCCGGGCGCGTCGGCGAGCATCGTCGAGAGCCAGGTGACGCAGGTGCTGGAAGGCTCCATCGCCGGCATCGAGGGCATCGACGTGCTGGAATCGACCAGCCGTTCGGAATCGAGCCGCATCACGGTGCGTTTTCGGCTGGAGGTCGATCCGGACGTGGCGGCCAGCGATGTGCGCGACCGCGTGAGCCGGGTACGCCAGCGCCTGCCCGATGAGATCGACGAGCCGGTGATCTCCAAGGTCGAGGCCGACGCCCAGCCGGTGCTGTTCGTCGTCTTCCGTTCCGACCGCATGTCGGGGCTCGAACTGTCCGATTATATCGACCGCTACATTGTCGACCGGTTCAAGAACATCAGCGGCGTCGCCGATGTGCAGATCTTTGGCGAGCGTCGCTACGCCATGCGCATCTGGGTCGATCGCGAGCGCCTCGCCGCCTATAGCCTCACGGTTCAGGATATCGAGGACGCGCTAAGCGCGCAGAATGTAGAGATTCCGTCGGGGCGCATCGAGAGCGTCGACCGCGAGTTCACCGTCTTGTCGCGTACTGGCATGACGACGGTCGACCAGTTCAACGACATCGTCGTCAAGCGGGCCGGCGGCGCGCAGGTGCATATGAGCGACGTCGCCCGCGTCGAGCTCGGCGCGGCCGACGAGCGCCGGGCGAGCCGCTTCAATGGCGGCGCGGCGATCTTCATCGGCGTGATCAAGCAGGCGGTGGCCAACCCACTCGATGTGTCCGCCGGCGCCCGCGCGGTGCTGCCGGCGGTCAATGAGAGCCTGCCGGAAGGCATGACCGCCACCATCGGCAACGACAATGCGGTGTTCATCGACCGATCGATCGAAGCGGTGTTCCACACCATCTTCGAGGCCGTGATCCTGGTGGTGCTTGTAATCGTGGTGTTTCTGCGCTCCTTCCGCGCCTCCATCATCCCGATCGTCACCATCCCGATCTCGCTGATCACCACCTTCGTCATCATGTACGCGCTGGGCTTCAGCGTGAACACGCTGACCCTGCTTGCCTTCGTGCTCGCCATTGGCCTCGTGGTGGACGACGCCATCGTGGTGCTAGAGAACATCTTCCGCCATATCGAGCACGGGATGAAGCCGATCCCGGCAGCGATCAAGGGCGCGCGGGAGATCGGTTTCGCGGTCATCGCCATGACCATGACGCTGGCCGCGGTCTATGCGCCGGTGGCCTTCGCGCCGGGACGCACAGGGCGGCTGTTCCTCGAATTCGCGCTGACACTCGCCGGCGCCGTGGTCATCTCCGGCTTCGTGGCGCTGACGCTGACGCCGATGATGTGCTCGCGCCTTCTCAAGCACGAGGCAAAGCCGGGCAGGGTGTCGGCCTTCATCGAGGGGCGGCTGCGGGCGATGGAGAGCGGCTACCGTCGCCTGCTCGGCACCACGCTGCGGGTTCGGCCCCTCATCCTGCTGATCGCGCTGCTCGTCGCCGGCGCCAGCGTCTTCTTCCTGACGGCACTGCCCTCAGAGCTTTCACCGGTGGAAGACCGTGGCGTGATCCGCGTCACCGGCAGCGGGCCGGAAGGGTCCACGCTCGCCTACACCACGCGCTACACCAACCAGATCGACGAGATCGTCTCGAAGGAGCCGGAAGTCGACAGCGTGCTCATCATCAACGGCTTCCCCGAAGTGCACCGCTTCCTGGTGATCGGCCGGTTGAAGGACTGGTCCGAGCGCGACGTGCGCCAGCAGGAACTGGTGACCAAGCTGACGCCGGAGCTGCGGCGCATCGCCGGCATCAATGCCTACGCCAACAACCCTCCTTCGCTCGGAGCCTCGAACAATTCCCGGCCGATCGAGTTCGTCATCCAGACATCCGGCACCTATGAGCAGCTCGACGAATATGTCGACCGCTTCCTCGAACGCATCCGCGACTATCCCGGCCTCGTCAGCATCGACAGCGATCTGAAACTGAACAAGCCCGAGATTTCCGTCGCGGTGGACCGCGCCAAGGCGGCGGATCTCGGAATCGACATCGCGGTGCTCGGCCGCACGCTGGAGAGCCTTCTCGGCGGCCGGCAGGTGACGCGGTTCGAGGTGGGCGGCGAACAATACGACGTCTATGTCCAGCTCGACGCCCGCGACCGGGCGTCGCCGGCCACGCTCGAGACCATCTATCTCCGGTCGGCCGGCGGCGAGATGGTGCAGCTGTCAAACCTCGTCACCGTGCGCGAGAGCGTGGCGCCGCAGGAGCTGAAGCGCTTCAACCAGCTTCGCTCCGCCACCATCTCGGCCAATCTCGCGCCGGGCTTTTCGCAAGGCGAGGCGCTGGCCTTCCTGGACCAGACCGCGCGGGAGGTCTTGCCGCAGACGGTTCAGACCGATGTGGCCGGCCAGAGCCGTGAGTTCCGCGCGGCCGGCCAGAGCCTCGTCGTGGTGTTCCTGCTGGCGCTGGGGTTCATCTACCTGGTGCTGGCAGCGCAGTTCGAGAGCTTCCGCGACCCGGTGATCATCATGCTCACCGTTCCCCTGTCGATGACCGGGGCGCTGGCGGCGCTCTATTTCACCGGGGGCTCGCTCAACGTCTATTCGCAGATCGGCCTGGTGACGCTGGTGGGCCTGATCACCAAGCACGGCATCTTGATCGTCGAGTTCGCCAACCAGCAGCAGGAAGCCGGGCTGGACCGGCGCGCCTCGGTCATCGAGGCGGCGGTGCTGCGCCTGCGGCCGATCCTCATGACGACGGGCGCCATGGTGCTCGGCGCGGTCCCTCTCGCGCTGGCGAGCGGCGCGGGCGCGGAGAGCCGGTCGCAGATCGGCTGGGTCATCGTCGGCGGCATGACCCTGGGCACGCTTCTCACCCTGTTCGTGGTTCCGGTGGTTTATTCGTTCATCGGGCGCGTCCACCACACCGCCCACGCCGAAGTCGCGCCCGGCATCGTCCACACGCCCGCCGAATAGAACGCCGCGCCCCGGCCCGATGGCTGCCGCCCGCAGGCCCACGCGGCGCGGGGGGTCGCGTCTGCTATTTGATCGCCCAGAAATGCAGGCATTCCTCGCACAACTCGCCGCCTTTACAGTACGGGCAAGTGTTTTCGTAGGGATCCGCCATCCAGTGCCAGAGTCGAAGGATGAGGTTCAGCATGGATGCTTTTCACCGCGATAACGATTTGTTGCATGTACATTCGCGGTTCAATTGGCTGAGAGTGTGGTGGTAATATTTCCAATTTGGACGATAGCGTTTCTGAAAATTACTGGCGGGAATTTGTCAAAGCTGCGACGGGATCAAGGCGGGACGCGTTGCGGGCGGGAAGATAGCCGAAGGCCATGCCGATCAGGCTGGAGCAGGCGAAGGCGACCACGATCGAGGCGGTCGAATAGATCAGGCTGAAATTCGACCCGGTAAGCGAGAAAACCGCCCCGAAGGCCAGCGCCAGCGCGATGCCGGTCGCGCCGCCCAGCAGGCACACCATCACCGCCTCGGTGAGGAACTGCTGGAGAATGTTGCTGCGCCGCGCGCCCACCGCCATGCGCACGCCGATCTCGCCGACGCGCTCGGACACCGATACCAGCATGATGTTCATCACCCCGATGCCGCCGACCACCAGCGAGATGACGGCGATGGCGGCGATCAGCACCGTCATCGTCTGGGTCGTGCTGGTGATGGTGCGGCGGATGTCGTCGGTGTTGATGATGAAGAAGTCCTTGCTTCCGTGGCGCTGGGTGAGGAAGCGCGTCACCGCCTGCTCGGCATAGGCGCTGTCGACATCGTCCTTTATCTTCAGCGTGATCGAGCGTAGCGAGGTCGAGCCGAGAATGCGGGTCTGGACGGCCGTAAAGGGCAGGTAGAGCGAGAGGTTCTGGCTCGATCCGAACCCGCCCTGCTGCGGCTGGGTGACGCCAACCACGCGGGCCGGTACGGTGCCGACCAGCACCACCGCGCCCACCGGCTCCATGCCTGTCTCGTCGAACAGTGCCTTGCGGGTGTTCTCATCGATCACGACGTCCAGGGCGCGCGCCCTGACGCTCTCCACGTCGAAGAAGCGGCCCTGTGCGAGCCGGGTGCCCTTGGCGGCGAAATACTGCTCGCTCACCCCGTTTACCAGGGCGTTCGCCTCCTTGCCGGCGAAGCGCACCGTGCTCTGGGTCGAGATGGTGGGAGTGGCGGCAGCGACATAGGGCTGGCGGGCGAGTTCGTCGGCATCCGCCACCACCAGCGTGGTGATGCGGCCCGAGCGTGTGTCGCCATAGTCCTTGCCGGCGAAAATCTCGATCGTGTTGGTGCCGAGACCGCTGATATTGGCAAGCACCTTCTGCCGCGAGCCCTCACCCAGCGCCACCACGCACACCACCGAGGCAATGCCGATGACGATGCCGAGCATGGTGAGGCCGGTGCGCAGGCGATGGGCATTCATCGACATCAGCGCCATGCGGAACGCCTCGCCGAACTGGTCGAGGCGCTGACGCCAGCCATGTGAAACGGCCTTCGAAGCCGCCGGCGCGGGCGCGGCCTGAGCGATGTCGGCCCCGGTACGGCGGTCGTTCACGATCCGGCCGTCGTCGATCTCGATGACGCGCCGGGCGCGCGCCGCCACATTCATGTCGTGGGTGACGATGATCACCGTGCGACCCTCGGCATTGAGCTCGGCGAGGATATTCAGCATTTCCTCGCCGCTCTGGCGGTCCAGCGCGCCGGTTGGCTCGTCGGCGAGGATCACATCGGCGTCGTTCATCAGCGCGCGGGCGATGGACACGCGCTGCTGCTGGCCGCCGGAGAGCTGCCCGGGCCGGTGTTTCAGGCGGGCGCCCATGCCCAGCCGGCACAGCAGTGCGCGGGCACGGGCTCGCCGCACGCCCGCCGCCAGGCCGGCATAGATGGCGGGCATCTCGACGTTGCCGAGTGCAGTGAGCTCGGCGAGCAGATTGTAGCGTTGGAACACGAAGCCGAAATGTTCCCGGCGTAGTTCCGCCAATTCGTCGGCCGAAAGCTGCGCGACGTCGCGTCCGGCAATGCGGTAGCGCCCGGCGCTCGGCCGGTCGAGGCAGCCGAGAATGTTCATCAGCGTGGACTTGCCGGACCCTGAGACGCCGACGATGGCCACCATTTCGCCTGCGTAAATGGCGAGATTGATTTCGCGGAGCACGGTGACCTTTTCCTCGCCGGAGGCGTAGTCGCGCCGCACGCCGTCAAGGGAGATGAGAGGCGTCGTGGCAGAGGCGCCGCTATTCATCGTCAAAACCCCATCGGCGGGGGACCGGGCATGCCCGGCGGGGCGGGTGTAACGCTCGAGGTGTCGCCGGTCACGACGCGCTCGCCCTCCGAGAGCCCGGCGCGAACCTCGGCCACGGTCTTGTCGTTGAGCCCGATCTCGACCGTGCGGGTCTCGACCCGCCCATCGGGCTCCAGCACCCGCAACTCGTAGCGCCCGTCCGCGCGGCGCGTGCCCAGCGCCATCGCCGGAATGGTGAGGGCCTGCGTCGCGGTGCCGACGATGATGTGCACCTCCGCCGTCATATAGGTGCGCAGCCGGCCTTCGGCGTTCGGCACGTTCAGAACGCCCTTGTAGTAGATGGCGGAACTGGTGCTGCTGGAGGTGCCCGCCGTGCCGGATGTGCTTGAGGTCGCGGAGGAGAAGCTGTCGTCGCTCTTGATCGATTCCGGTGCCGGCTCGATGAAGGCGAGTTCGGTCTCGTAGCGGCGCCCGCCCTCGCCGACGATGGTGAAGAAGGCGCGCTGGCCCGGCGCCGTGCGGACCACGTCGGCTTCCGAGATGTCGGCCCGGACGGTCATCGTGTCGAGCTGCCCGAGCACCATGATGGTCGGGGCCGACTGGGTGGCATTCACCGTCTGGCCTTCCTGGCTGACAATGGCCAGCACGGTGCCGTCGATCGGCGCGGTGATGCGCGTATAGCCCAGATTGGATTGTGCGTTTTCAACGGCGACCTGCGCCTCGATGATCTGTGCCTTGAGCTGGTCGATCTGCGCCCGCGTGGCCTTCACATCCGCTTCCGCGGCCTCGAAATCCGCCTGCGACACGATCTTGGTCGTCACCATGGAGGTGCGGCGCTGCAGGATCAGTTCGTCGCGATGAAACACTGCCTCCTTCTCCGCGAGCTGAGCGCGTACGTTTTCGAGCGCCGCCCGCGCGGTACGCAGGGCATTCATCTGCAGTACTGAATCGATCTCGGCGAGCAGGTCGCCCGCCTTCACCTGCTGGCCGAGCGCCACCGCGACCCGGGTGATGCGGCCGGATGCCTGCGCGCCGACGGCGACGAGTTTGGCGGGCTTGAGCGTGCCGCTGGCGAGCACCGCCTCTTCCACGTCGGCGCGCACCACCTGCGCCGTCACCAGCGTGGCGGCGGCGGGGTTCTTCGTCCATTGGCTGTGCGTGGCATAGACGCCGGCGAGCAGCACGAAGAGAGCCGCCAGCGCCAGCAGTAGAAAAAACCTGCTCTTCACCATTCCTCGCCCGGTTTGTCTCTGCCGTGCCGCTTTCGGCGAGCGGGCAGCACTAGCCGAGCGGGATTGCCCGCCTGTTTCCGGTGAGGCGGGATTGGGGTGAGTTTTGTTTCCGAGCTTTGCAGCGGCTGGGGCAGCAACGCCCGGATGCAAAACGCATGGCGGGCGAGACCGCGCCACTCGCGCGCGCATTGGCGGCGGCACGCGCGGCGATGTGGATACAGCGGAAAGTTAACGCAGCATTAACCATGCTCCGCCGATTCTGCGTGTGCGCGGCTGGGCGCGTCACGCGGCGGATTCGAGAATTGCAGATGCGACGGCGGCTTTCGACGACATACGGATCGGCAGCCACCGCACTTTGTGCCGTCTTGATGATCCTGCCGGCCGCCGCAGACGACATCAGCTGCCAGCTCACCGCCACCGCCCTGCAATGCGGGGGCGCGGCAAGCGGGGCTGCGTCGACGGCGATCGGCGATGACGCCCAGGCAACCCAGGCCGGCACCACGGCGGTCGGGCAGGGATCGCGGGCCTTTTCCGACAATGCCAGCGCGTTTGGCCAGCTTGCCGTGGCCAATGGCGTGTCGTCGACGGCCATTGGCTGGAGTGCTACCGCCAATGGCGCGCAATCGACCGCCACCGGGCAGGGTGCGGTCGCCAATTCCGCGAACTCCTCGGCCTATGGCAGCGGCGCGAGCGCCAACGGCACGGCGTCCTCGGCGCTCGGTCAGGACGCGCTCGCCAACGGCGCCAACGCCACGGCGGTCGGGCAGGGCGCGCGCGCCAATGCTGCGGCTTCGACGGCGGTGGGCCAGGGGGCCGTTGCCAATGCCGCCAATGCCACCGCTCTCGGCACCGGCGCCACCGCCAATGGTGCGGGATCGACCGCGCTCGGGCAGGGCGCGGTTGCCAATGCCGCCAATGCCACCGCGCTCGGCTATGGGGCGACAGCCAATGGTGCGGGCGCCACCGCCCTCGGCCAGAACGCCGTTGCAGCCGGCGCCGGCTCGGCTGCCGTGGGCCAGAACGCCAATGCCGCCGGCGCCAGTTCCGCCGCCATCGGCCAGAATGCCAATGCCTCGGCGACGCAGTCGACGGCGCTCGGCTACGGTTCCACCGCCTCCTTCACGGGATCGACCGCCATCGGCGCCGGCGCCACCACCACCCGCGCCAACCAGGTGGCGATGGGCACGAGCGGCTCGACCTACACCATGGCGGGCCTGACCTCCGGCGCCAGCCGCGGGGCACAAAGCGGGCCGACACAGATCGTCACCACCGATGCCTCCGGTAATCTCGCGAGCGCCGACGTGTCGTCCTTGTTCGATCTGCGGCCGGTCATGGCGCAGATCGACCGCGTCACCGAGGGCGTCGCCATGGCGATGGCAATGGACACGCCGCCGCTGCCGACCGGCAAGAACATGGCAATGAGCGCGCAATGGGGCACCTTCGGTGGACAGAACGCCCTCGCCCTGTCGACAATCGCGCGCATCCACGACGATTCGTTTTTCGTCACGGGAAGTATCGGCATTGGCCTGAATGAAGGCACCGTCGGCGGCAAGGCTGGCGTGCTGTTCGCTTGGTGATTGGCATGCGAAGCCGCGCAACCGTTCTGGCGCTCGCCTTTCTCGTGGGCGTTCTCGCTCCCCTAGCCGGGAAGGCTCAGGAGCAGCGGGCCGACGCCATGCCGCCGCCGGCCGTGCTGCTCGCCCTGCTGCGCGGCACGATGATCGCGCTCAACCAGGCCAACGTCACCGGCAATTATTCCGTGCTGCGCGACCTTGCGGCGCCATCGTTCCGCGATGCCAATTCCAGTGCGTCGCTGGCCGACCGCTTTCGCATCTGGCGCGAGGGCAAGCTGGATTTTGCCGCTGTGGCGCTGCTGGACGTGAAACTCTCGGGCGCTCCCACCATCGGGACGGATGGCCTGCTGCGTCTGAGCGGCTATTTCCCGACGGCACCGCTGCGCATTGGCTTCGACGTTGCCTTCGAGCCGGTGAACGGGCATTGGCGGCTCGGCGCCATCAAGGCGGAGCCGCTTGAGCCTGAGGCTACGGGGGCGGTGGCCGACGCCGCACCGGCGAAAACCACGTCGTCGGCGGCGGCGCCGGCAAAGTCCGTTCTTCCCGAACTGCCGACGGCGGCGAGCCTTGGCATTCCGATGCCGCCGGGGGATCGCCCTCGCGGGTAAGGCCGCAAATGGGGCCGCGCGGCACGACCGCTGGCCGGGCGACAGCGTTACTGCGGCGCGGGCACGGTTGGATAACCCTCCAGCGGCGCGGCGGGCACGTCAGGGACGACCTCCTGGACGGGCGCCGCCGCGCGAGACGGTGCCCGAGGCTGGCTGACGGGCTGAGCCGGGGCCAGGGACGGGTCAGGAGCCCCGTAGACCTGTCCGGGATAGACATTCGGCCCGCCGATCCGGCCGATTCCTACCGGCTCCGGAAGCGGCCGGCCGTAGGGCTGCCAGCTGCGCGGCAGGAAATAGCCATTGATGGTGTAGCGATACATGACGCGCAGCAACGAGGCTTCCGTCGCGCCGGCCTCGCACAGGCGCAGCCGCACCGACAGCACGCCCCTGTCCCCGGACACCACGTTCACCCGGTCATGCGACTGGATGCGTTGCCAGGCGTAGATGCACAGATCCCGCCCCGTTCCTCGCCCCAGCGCGTAGCCGAACGGCCCGTAGCGATTTTCGACGAAATAGTTGGAGGGCCGCATGTCGACCCCCGGCATGGCGCTTTCCATCTCTTCCGCGAGGGCGTCCTGCGCGAGGAAGGTGTCGTTCTGGATATTCTCCTTGCCCGTGCGCGATTCCACCGGCCCGAAGAAGATGACATGAAAGGCGTTCTGGCCGGGAGTGACCGCGTCGGTTCCGACGAAGACCTTTTGCTCCAGCGCGTTGGCGTAGCGCGTCTCGATCACGCCGACCACGCGCGGCCCCCCGGGATCCGGCAGGATAAGCGCTTCCACGCTGGGCACCTCGATCGCCATCGTGGCGATGACCGGGGCGCCGCCGCGAGAGAGGCCACAACCTCCCAGCAGAAGCACGCAACCCGCGGCGAGTAACGGGCGGCGCAGGGCACGCACACGCCCCATCGTGCCGCGCGATCTTTCGCGCAGCGCACTTGCATCGCCCGGGCCGATTGACGAATCGTTCATGGCGGACATGTCGCAGTCTGAAACCGAATCACGCATTTCAGCAATCTAACGCCATGGCGCGGTGGCAGAAATGTCAAAGATCGAACAAGATGTTCCACGATGTGATAGCCACATACCGCCTCGGTTGTCGCTTCGCAGCTTGCGATCACCCGCTACGCAAAGTAAGAGCCTGCCTTTCCGGCCTCAGAGTGAGCTGTCCGCATCATGAATAGCAAATTGCTGGTAGGTATGTGGGTGGTGCTGAGCGTTGCGGCAGCGTTCATTATAACCTTACCCGTGAATCTGCAGGCGCAGCTTGTTACTGGTTGCATTGTGATTCTACTAATTGTTATTTTGAAAATGTTCGCCCCCGAAGGCGCGCCGCGCATGGTGGCGCTCACCTTGGGCGTGGCGATGGTGGCGAGATACGTCTACTGGCGCACCACTTCGACGCTGCCTCCGGTTGGGGATGTGGTCAATTTCATCCCGGCGTTGCTGCTGTACTGCGCCGAGATGTATAGCGTTGCCTTGCTGGCGCTCAGTCTGTTCGTCGTCTCCTCGCCGCAGCCCCCGCGCACCGCGCCGGTGATCGCGCCCGGCACCGAGCCCACCGTCGATATCTTCGTCCCGAGCTACAACGAGGATGCGGGTCTGCTTGCCACGACGCTGGCCGCTGCCACGGCCATCGATTACCCCCGCAACCGTTTCAAGGTCTGGCTGCTCGACGATGGCGGCACGGACCAGAAATGCCAGCAGCATGACCTCGCCGCCGCGCGCGAGGCGCAGCAGCGTCGGCAGACGCTCATGGAACTTTGCCGGGACCTGGGGGTGAACTATCTGACCCGCGCCCGCAACGACCACGCCAAGGCCGGCAATCTCAACCACGGCATGGCCCACTCGACCGGCGAACTCATCGTGGTTTTCGATGCGGACCATGCGCCGGCGCGCTCGTTCCTGAAGGAAACGGTCGGCTATTTCATCAAGGACCCGCGCCTCTTCCTGGTCCAGACCCCGCATTTTTTCATAAATCCCGACCCGGTCGAGCGCAGTCTGAACACCTGGAACCGTATGCCGTCGGAGAACGAGATGTTCTACGGCGTCATCCAGCGCGGCCTTGACCGCTGGGGCGGCGCGTTCTTCTGCGGCTCGGCGGCGGTGCTGCGCCGCGAAGCGCTGAAGGAAACCGACGGTTTCGCCCACTCCTCCATCACCGAGGATTGCGAAACCGCGCTCACCCTGCACGCGCGTGGCTGGCACAGCGTGTATGTCGACACCCCGCTCATCGCCGGGCTGCAGCCGGAAACCTTCGCCAGTTTCATCGGTCAGCGCTCTCGCTGGGCGCAGGGCATGTACCAGATCTTGCGGTTCCATTTCCCGCTTTTCCGCTCCGGCCTGACATTCCCGCAGCGTGTCTGCTATATGTCGAGCATACTCTTCTGGTTTTTTCCGATTTCGCGCGCAATATTTCTCATATCGCCTCTATTCTATCTGTTTTTCTCGCTGGAGATATTCAACGGCTCCGGCGCCGAATTCGTCGCCTATACTGCCGTCTACATTCTGATAAATCTGTTCATGCAGAGTTATCTCTACGGACAGTACCGTTGGCCGTGGTTTTCAGAGCTTTATGAGTACATCCAGACCGTCTATCTTCTGCCCGCTCTGATCTCGGTGATGCTCAATCCCCGGAAGCCAACCTTCCGGGTGACGGCAAAGGGTGAGACCATCGACGAGAACCGGATTTCGGAAATCGGGATTCCGATCTTCGTCATCTTCGTCATTCAGATCATCGCGGTCTTGGTCACCTTCTGGCGGATCGCGGCGGAGCCTTATGCCGCCGACATCACCATCGTCGTGGGCATGTGGAATCTGCTCAACCTGATCATTTCAGGCTGCGCGCTCGGCGTGGTCTCCGAACGGGCGGCGAAGCGACACAGCCAGCGCATCACCATTTCGCGCCGCTGCGAACTCATGATCGATGGCGCGGACGTCCCCGCCGTCATCGAGGACGTATCCATGGGTGGCATGCGAATTCGGGCCGAACTGCCGCCCGGCACCGAGGCCCGCCTGGGAGCACATGCCGCCGTGCGCCTGACGCCGCCGGATGCGTGCCTCAGCGATACCTTGCCGGTCCTCGTGCGCAAGATTGCCATTGATGGGCGCACCGTTACCCTGGGCGCCCAGTTCAACGCGAAATGCGCCGGCCATTATCAGCTGATCGCCGACCTCATCTTCGCCAATGCTGACCAGTGGAAACAGTTTCAGGCGTCCCGGCGCAAAAATCCCGGCGTGCTGAAGGGGACTGTGGGATTTCTCATGATCGCCGGTTACCAGACCCTGCGCGGCCTCGCCTACGTCACCCTGCTCGAAAAGCTGGCGCGCAAGCGCAAGCCGGAAGCGGTCCCGGGAGCGCGACACCCATGATGAAGCGTGGACGCTTCCTGCTGTGCGCCGCCCTGGCGGCCGGCATGTCTCTGGCGGCCTTCGCGGCTGCGGCGGAGACATCATTCGAGATGGGGCGTAGAGACGCGTCGCCTTTGGGCGTGCTGCTGCAGCCTGCCTTCCAGCCGCATGACGACGCGGGTTCGGGCGGGCGCGGGAGCCCCCGGTCGGCCTTCGACATTCGGGGCGGTGGCGTCGAGCCGGGCGATTCCGCCACGCTTCCCGCCACGATTCCGACCACCGATGGGTTGGGTGCGCCCTTCGCCATCCAGCCGCGCGCGCCGGCTGCTGTGCCCGACAGGGCTCCCGCGCCAGGCGCCGGCTCGCCCGGCGATGCGCTTCCCGGCAACGCCCTGCCGTTTCAGATGGTGCCCGGCCAGGCCCTCGCCACAGCGGCACCGCCGCCGGTGGCAGTGGAGGCCTCCCGCGTGCCGGATCGCTTCATCATTCCGATTCCGAGCATGCGGTTGGAGGGCGAATCCGTCTCGCGTGCCTGGGTGATGTACTTCACCCCGCAAGAGCTGAGGCGTCCCGCCACCCTGCTGGTCGGCTACACCAACTCGATCTTCGTTATGCCGGAGCGCTCGCGGCTCCGTGTCACGATCAATGGCCAGTTCGTGACGGAAATTCCGATCGCCTCGCCGCAGGGGGCCACCCAGATTGCCGCCGAGATTCCGGCAGCCGTCCTGCGCCCGGGCGGCAACCTCATACGCCTCGACATGCAGGCGGTGCATCGCACGGACTGCTCGATCCAGTCGACCTACGAACTATGGACGACCTTCGACAACAGGCTCACCGGGATCGCGTTCGAAGGAGGGCCTGTCTCTCCTCCTACCACGATCGACAATCTCCCCGCGATCGGTGTTGACGACAGGGGGACGACCAATATCCGTTTCATCCACAACGGACCGCTCGAGCCCGAGCACAGCAACTATATTCTGCGTGCCGCTCAGGCGATCGCCCTGCGCGGACAATTCCCGAATCCCCTCATTTCCGTCGTCAGCCCGCGTCCCGGCGCGGCGCCGCCGGGGACGCTCAACGTCATTGTCGGCACGTCGGAGAATCTGCGCAGCACCATGGACGTTCCCCCGGCCCTGTCGAGCGGCCAGCCTTTGGTTCGGTTTGTGAACGACAGCAGGATCGGCGGGGCTGCCCTGGTGCTGGGCGGCGAGACGAGCCGCGATGTCGAGGCGGCCATCGACCGCCTCACCGCCGGCATGGACTACTCCGATGATGAAACGCTCACCATTTCCACGCGCTTTGCGCCGGATGCCCCTTTCTTCAACGGGGCCCGTTCGGTTCGCTTTTCGGATTTGGGCGTAACCACCCAGGAGTTTTCAGGCCGGCGTCTGCGCGTCCGGTTTCCGATCGCGCTGCCGGCGGACTTTTACGGCGCCGCCGATGGCCAGGCGCGCATACTTCTCGACGCCGCCTACGCCTCCAGCGTCCGCCCCGGCAGCCAGCTCTCGGTCTATGTGAACGACTCGCTCGCTTCGACCTATATGCTGACCGGGCGAAGCGGCGGGCTGTTGAATCACCAGGTCATCAAGATCCCGATGACGCATTTCCGCGCGGGCCTCAACCGGATCTGGCTGGAGGTGGTGCTCGACGTCGAAGCCGATCAGACCTGCGGCCCGGGCGCCACGCTGGCGCGGCAGAAGCGCTTCGTCCTGTTCGATTCAAGCGAGTTCGTCATGGACAATTTCGCGCGGATCGGCACGACCCCGAACCTGGCGGCCTTCTTTGGCCGGGGCTATCCGTATTTCCATCAGGCGCAGCCGGTCGCAGTGGTCATCCGCCATGATGCCGCCACCGTGGCTACCGCCGCCACCATCATGGCCCGGCTGGCGCTGTCACGCGAAGGCATAGCACCTGTCGATACCGCGCCGAACCCCGCTTCGCTGGCCAGCCGGCCGGTTCTTTTCGTCGGCGATATCAACCAGATCCCCTCGGACGTCTTGCGCGAGGTAGGGGTGGCGGAAGCCGGCAGGATCAAGTGGCTGTCCGGACCCAATGGAGACAGCCCGGCCAGGAACTCCGCGCCGGAGTCCGGTGGAGGCGGCTCGCCCGGCAATGCAGATCGCCCGCCGACATCCTTTGCGGCGACGGACGACAATGCGCGCATCCGTTCCACATCCGGCAATGACGACATTTATGGCCGCTGGCGTGACCAGGTTGCCGGCCATGGCGCGATTCAGCGCTTCGAAAAATGGGTGATGGACAATTTCAGCATCGCCCTGGGCGCCTCGATGGGGGACGGCGCCAACGAACCCTTCGATCCGCCGCCGCAAACGTCGGTGCTGGTCGCCCAGAGCGTGCTGTCGAAGGGAAATGCGGTGTGGACGGTCTTCACCGGCCGCACATCGGAGAGCCTGCTTGCCGCCATCGACACGTTCACCATGCCGGAATACTGGCTCAAGGGGTACGGGCAGGCCGTCGCCTACAACGCGTCGTCAGGCAAGCTGGACCTGCGCGAACCGACCAGCACCCGATTTATCGTGACCGAACCTCTTGGGCCGTCCAATCTGCGCCTCATCGCAGCGAACTGGCTGTCGCTGAACATCGTCTCTTACGCGCTGGTCCTGATTCTATGCTGCATCGCCTTCGCCTTCGCCACGAATCTGCTGATCCGCTACCCTCGCGATCGTTCGGGAAAAGGTGGCTGACCCGGCTCGCCGGGTTGGCTTTCATCGTTCTTCTTCAGGTTTTCACCTTCACGCCCGGGGCAGCGGCGCGTACGCCTTCCGAGATGATCTCTCCCACGGACTGGACGGCGTTCCGCGAAAAATTCGTCGATCCGAGCGGAAGGGTCATTGACGACGCCAATGGCGACATCAGTCATTCCGAGGGGCAGGGCTATGGAATGCTGCTCGCCTATCTCGCCAGCGACCGGGCGACCTTCGAGCGCATCTGGACCTTTACCCGCACCGAATTGCTCATCCGCGACGACGGCCTGGCCGCCTGGCGATGGGACCCGGCCGCGAACCCCCATGTGACCGACATCAATGTCGCAAGCGACGGCGACATTCTCATCGCCTATGCGCTTGCGCTCGCTGGAAAGGCCTGGAACGAGCCGAATTACGTGCAGGCCGCGACCCGCATCTCCCGTGCTCTCGGCAAGGAGGTGATCCGCCGGGAAGGGGGCCGGCTGGTACTTCTGCCCGGCGTCACCGGCTTCTCCGTCGCCGAGCGCCCGGACGGGCCCGTGCTCAATCTGTCGTACTGGATTTTCGAGGCTTTCCCCGCTCTTGCGCCTTTGGCGCCGGAGGTCGATTGGGCCGGCGTTTCCGCATCGGGCCGCGAACTGCTTTCCAAGGCTCTCCTTGGGCCCGCGCGGCTCCCGCCGGATTGGCTGTCCGCGCCGGCGAACGGCCCGCTGGTGCCCGCCGAAGGCTTCGATCCTGTCTTTGGTTACAATTCGTTAAGGATAGTTCTTTACCTTCTGCGAGCAGGCGTCACGGACGCAGATGTTCAGAAGTCCATAAAGAACAATTGGTTAGTCGAAAATGGCGGCATGCCCGCGATCGTCAACATTCCGACCGGCAAGGACATGGCGCGGCTGCCGGATCCTGGCTATCGCATGCTGGCGGCCACGCTTGCTTGCGCGGTCGATGGCACGGCCATTCCCTCTGACCTCCGCCGGCTGGAGCCGACGCATTATTACCCGTCGACCCTTCATCTTCTCAGTCTGTCCCTGGTGAACGAGAAATATCCGAAATGTCTTGGATGAGGGCACTTCTGCTGGTCTTGGTCGGGGCGGCCGCCGCTCCGGCGATCGGCCAGCAGTTCAGTGCACCCTCGGACGCCCCGTCATCCGCTGCGGGGACCTCTTCGGAAAACTCTACGACTCCCAAGGTCGACGAATCAGCCCTTCGATTCTTCGCGGCGCAGGGCGACAGCCAGCGGCTGGATGCCGAGACGGCCCGGCTGCGGGCGCTGTACCCCAACTGGCAGCCACCCAAGGACCTGTTCAGTTCGACCAGCGATCAGGATCCCGACGTCGCCCGTATGTGGCAACTGTTCGCGGAAGGAAAATTCTCGGACATCCGCGCCGTCATCGCCCAGCGTCAGGCCTCCGAGCCAAACTGGGCGCCGCCGGCCGACCTCATGGCGCAGCTCGACCAGGGCGAGGCCGCGCGCCGTCTGGTCAATGCGGCGGAAGCCAAGCAATGGGCGTCGGTGCTGCGCATCGCCACCGAAACGCCGGGCATGCTGGTCTGCGGCAATATGGACGTGCTGTGGCGCGTGGCCGAAGCCTTCGTCCGGACGGATGCGCCCACCCGGGCGCAGGATCTCTACACCTATATCCTCAAGAGCTGCCCCAACCCCGAAGAGCGTCTCGCCACCGTGCAGAAGGCGATGCAACTGCTGAGCGGGCCGGAGCTGGACGCGCTGCTGGCCCTGCAGCGCAACGGCCCAGACGGCAGCCCGGAATTCGCCAGCCTGCGCGGCGACCTGCTCCGCGCCCGCGTCAGCCGGGCCGCGCAGGACACCACCGTCACCGTTTCCGCCGAGGACATCACCGCGCTGGAGCAGGTCGCCCGCAGCGGTTCGGTGGCCGACGATGCGCTGGTTCTCGGCTGGTACGCCTTCCGGCGTGGCGATGCCGCCCGGGCGGTCGACTGGTTCAAACTTGCGATGGATCGCAATGGTGGCCCCTCGGCAGCCGAAGGCTACGTGCTGGCCCTGGAAGGCGCCGGTCGCGCGCTGCAGGCCGAGCCCATCGCCTATGAATGGCGCAACCGGGGTGCCGACAACCGGGCCGCCTATATCGACCTGATGTCCAGCCTTCTGGCCGCCTCGCCGCCGCCGCGTCTCGATCAGTCCGTTGTCGCGCGCTTTGCGCCCGTTGTTTCCGAGCAGAAATCCGCGCCCGGAGCGCAGGCCCTGGGCTGGTATGCCTACAATACCGGCCAGATCAGCACGGCGGCCTCGTGGTTCCGCAATGCCGTGCAATGGGCGCCGGAAGACGAGGTCTCGGCGTATGGCCTTGCGCTTGCGAGCGTGCGTCTCAGGGACAACGCGACCTTGAATGCCCTTGTTCGCCTATGGGGATCGAGGTCGGAGCGCATTCTGGCGACCGTGTCGCCGGAAGCCCGCCGCCGGCTCGCCACCGCCCCGGCTCCGGCCGCCATTCCCGTGGCGGCGCCCGTTGCCGTGCAGGCCGCCGCACCGCCGGCCAGCGCCCTGCCGGCACGCGCTCTGCCGCCAAGCGCCCAGCCGACCCTCGTACTGCCGCCCGCGCGCGCTCCGGCGGCGATGGCCGGTCCGATGCCTACGGCGTCAGCCCGCGCCGCGATGCCGCTCGACCTCGCCCCGGCCGCCGCGCCTGAGGCTTATGCTGCACCCGAGGCCTATGCGCCCGAGGCCTATGCGGCGGCGACGACGACGCCCGCTGCCCGGCCCCGCCAGGGCGATTGCGCCACATCGACCAATGCCGCCTTCCGCACGGGCCGCATCTCGCCCGGCGCCGCCGTTGCCCGGGGCTGGTGCCTGCTGGAACTCGACCGCGCCATGGAAGCCATCGACGCGTTTGATGTCGCGACCCGCATCGGCGCAGGGCAGGTGGCCGAGGATGCCGCCTATGGCAAGTCGCTCGCCTATCTGCGGCTCGGCCTTACCAATCACGCGCAGGTCGCTGCGGCACAGACCTCGCAGCCGCCCGCCCGCGCGGCGGAACTGAGCGCCGACCTTTTCGCGCAGCGGGCGATCGCGGCCTATCGCGACGCGCGCTATGTCGAGGTGATCATCGCCCTCGACCAGCGCAGCCGCGTCGCTCCCGAGCAGCAGGATCTGATGATGCTGCGGGCATGGTCCTATTTTCACCTGCGGGACTTCCCTTCGGCCGGCCGCATCTTCAGGGCGCTGCAGGCTTCCGGCAACACGGAAGCCGGCGCTGGCATCAACGCCATCATGGCGACGACCCGGCAATGGCGCAGCTAAAGCGAGCGCCATAGCGCGCCCGCGCCTAGCCGTCCGCTCCGCGTGATCACTTGAAACGCGCGGCCGGGCCGGATTGCCGTAATGTTTCCCGTTACCCCGGAAATGCGCGAGAATTGTTTCCGGGCGTTGCGCATGCCCCGGCAGCAACACTCATTTGCAAAATTCTCAGGCGCGCGCCGGGGCGGGCGGCTATGAGCGGTGGCATGAACGACATGCGCGCATCCGAAACCGGCAATGGCCCCCACATACTCGTCGTCGATGACGACCAGCAGATACGCAAGCTGCTCGGGCGTTATCTCGCCGAGCAGAATTTTCGTGTCTCGCTGGCGGCCGATGGACGGGAGGCGGACCGCCGCCTCGCCGAAGGGCGGATCGACCTCGTCGTGCTGGACCTGATGCTGCCTGATGTCTCCGGCCTCGATCTGTGCCGGGCGATACGCACGCGCTCCGCCGTCCCCATCATCCTCCTCACTGCACTGAAGGAAGATGTGGACCGGATCATCGGGCTGGAGATCGGCGCCGACGACTATCTCGGCAAGCCTTTCAACCCGCGCGAACTTGTGGCGCGCATCCGCGCCGTGCTCCGCCGGCTGTCGCCGCGCGACACGGCGCCTGCGGCGCCGGTGCTGCGCATGCGCTTCGGCGGGTTCATGGCCGATCCCACCAGCCGCCAGCTCTGGGACCCGGATGGCCGGGAAATCGTCCTCACCGGGGCCGAGTTCGACCTTCTCCTTGCCCTCCTCGAGCGGCCGGGCCGCATGCTGTCGCGCGAGCAGCTACTGGACATCACCCATGGCCGGGCGTCGGCCGGCTTCGATCGGTCGATCGACGTGCTGATCAGCCGGCTGCGGCGCAAGCTCGGCGATGCCGGGAGCTTCCAGATCATCAAGACGCTGCGCAATGGTGGCTACCAGCTGGCCGTGCGCGTCGAATTCGCGCCGGGGTTGGACGCCCCATCGTCGTGAATACCATCCGCACCAAACTCACCGGGCTTTTGGTTGGCTCCGTACTGGGCGTGCTTGTGGTCGCCACCGGGCTGTCCGTCCTGATGTTGACGCCGCCCGATTTCGGCCGGGCGGACGACGCGGCGGCGGTCCAGCTCGGCATGCTCGTCGATCTCGCCGGGCGCACGCAGGAGCCGCTGGACGAGGGATCCTATGGCCGGATTGCCCGGGCGCCCGCCGGCGGTCCCGCGGTTGAGCCCATGACCGCGTCGATCAACGAGGCGCTGACGCGGCGCGGGCGCGCGCTGCACGTCGCCATCACCGAGCCCCCCGAACTTGACTGGCCCGTCATCTCGGCCCCGCTTTCCGACGGGCGCTGGCTTATCGTGCCGATGGCGCTGCCAAGACCGGGGCCCAACAATGCTTGGGCGCTGGTCGGCTGGGTGCTTCTTGTGGCGCTGGGTGTCACGCTGGTGATGGTGTTCGCGGTGCGGCGGCTTACCGAACCCCTGGCCCTGTTGCAGCGCACGGCCGACGCCATCACCCCCTGCAGCGAGGTCGAGCCTGTGCCCGAGAAGGGACCGGCCGAGGTGCGGGCGGCGGCGCGTGCGATCAACCAGCTCGCCGCGCGGCTGCGGCAGGTGATGGAAAGCCGCATGCGGCTCGTCGCGGCCGCCGGGCATGATTTGCGCACGCCGATGACGCGGATGCGGCTGCGGGCCGAATTTCTGTCCGAGGACGACCGCGCCGCCTTCATCGACGATCTCGACGAGCTCGACCGGATCGCCGACAGCGCCATCCGCCTCGTGCGCGAGGAGGTCGAGGACGGCAGCGGCGAGCCCGTGCGCCTTGATGCGATGGTGGCCGACACCGTGGCGGAACTGCATGAGATCGGCTACGCGGTGACGCTGGCGCAGACCAGCCCGGGGGTGATCCGCGGGCGGCCGGAGGCGCTCCGGCGGGCGCTGCGCAATCTCTTCATCAATGCCGCCACCCATGGGCGGCAGGCGATGGTTCGGATGGGGGAGGCCGACGGCAGGCTGCAGGTGCTGGTCGAGGACACCGGCCCGGGCATTCCCGAGGAGCTGTTGCCGCGTGTGTTCGAACCCTTCTTCCGCGTCGACCCGGCGCGGGGCGCGCCGACCCCGGGGGCCGGTCTGGGGCTCGCCATCGCCGAGCAGATCGTCACGCGCAATGGCGGCACGCTCCACCTGGAGAACATGGCGCTCGGGCTGCGTCAGGTTCTGGAGTTTCCGATGATGACGCTGGGGGAGGGCGAGGACTGAGGGAGGATAACCCAAGGAAGCTATTGCGCGGCCGGGCTTTTGCGGGCTGAGATGGCGGACGTCCCCCCTTTGCCGGAGCCGGTCATGGCCAATTACGTGAAGATCAGCGGCTTCCTTGGTGCCTGCATTACGGGCGCGGTGCATTTCCTCACCGATCTGCGCAAGGCACCCGCCCTCGCGGAGGAGGCCGGCTATGGCGATCTCCCCAAGCTGCCCAAGCCCAAGCCGACGCTCATCCCGATCATGAAGATCGCCCCGGCCATCGGCTGGGGGCCGGGCCAGAAGCCCAAGCCTGCGCCCGGCTTCAAGGTCAGCTTCTTCGCCGAAAATCTCGACCATCCCCGCTGGGTCTATGAGCTGCCCAATGGCGACATACTGGTCGCCGAGACCGCCGGCCCGCCCTGGCCGGCGGGCATCTTCAGCTTGCGCTGGTGGGCGATGGGCTTCGTCATGGTGCGCGCCGGCGCCGGCGTGAAGAGCGCCAACCGCATCACCCTGCTGCGCGATGCCGATGGCGACGGCGTGGCGGAGGTGAAGCTGCCCTTCCTCGAAAACCTGTACTCGCCCTTCGGCATGGCACTGGTGGGCGACCAGCTCTATGTCGCCAATGCCGATGCGCTGGTGCGTTTCCCCTATGTGCCCGGCGCCACCCGCATCGACGCGCCGCCGGTGAAGGTGTGCGACCTGCCGTCGGGGCGCAACCACCATTGGACCAAGAGCCTGGTCGCCAACAAGGAAGGCACGAAGCTCTATGTGGGCGTCGGCTCCAATTCCAACGTCGCCGAATTCGGCATGGAGGAAGAGGTCGACCGCGCTGCCATCCTGGAAGTCGACATCGCCACCGGCGCACGCCGCGTCTTCGCCGGCGGGCTGCGCAATCCGGTGGGCATGGACTGGAATCCGGTGACCGGCGAATTGTGGACCAGCGTCAATGAGCGCGACGAGATCGGCGACGATCTGGTGCCGGACTACATGACCTCGGTGAAGGACGGCGCCTTCTATGGCTGGCCCTATTGCTACTACGACAAGATCGTCGACGATCGGGTAAAGCCGCAGCGGCCGGACCTCGTGGCCGCCTCGCTGAAGCCGGATTATGCGCTCGGCTCGCACACCGCCTCGCTCGGCCTCACCTTCGTCGATGATGGCCGCTTCGGCGCGCGCTTTGCCAATGGCGCGTTCATCGGCCAGCACGGCTCCTGGAACCGCAACCCGCCTTCCGGCTACCGGGTGATCTTCGTGCCCTTCACCGACGGTAAGCCCTCCGGTCCGCCGGAAGAAATCCTCGGCGGTTTCCGGGTCAACGGCAAGGCGCTGGGTCGCCCGGTGGGGGTGATCGTCGACAAGCGCGGCGGGCTGCTGGTGGTGGACGATGTCGGCGACTGCATCTGGCGGGTCAGCGCCGCCTGATCATCGAGGAACCATCACACGACGGCCGGAGAAACCCGGCCGTCGTCGAACTCGAAGCCGAAAAAGGCAATGTCGCGCGCATATTCGCGCGCAACCAGCTCACGGGTCTCCGGCGTGTAGTAGGTACGATAATTGGCGTGCCGCGACACGTTAACGGTCGGCAGCGCGCCGGTGATGCCGGTTCGGTTCTTCACCTCCTCGAAATCGTCTCTCAGCCGCTCGAAACGGCAGACCAGATCCACCATGAGCTTGCCGTCCTCGCCGACGAGATAATCGATCTGGTTGCGGAAGATCGACTTCGACCCGTCACGGTCGGATATCTCGCCGCTGCAATTGACCAAAAACTCGTCGAACGTCCGTGCCCGATCAAGGACATGGGCATGGAAGCTGCCCTGCGGCACGCCGCTCTGCCATGCCGGACGCCGCGCGTCGATCATCGCCCACCATGAGATGAGACGATCCCAAGGGTTTCGCACGACGGCGAACTTGAAATAGCTGTCCCAATACGCGCAACCATAGCGCTCGCGAAGCTCGCGCGCCGAAAAATGCTTCTCCGGCAGCGTTCGGCTCTCGCCAAACAGCGACGTTATCGAGGTTCCGCCGGTCTTCTGGATGTGAACAAGTATTGCCTTGTGTTGATGGGAGATCAAAATGCAACCCCTCTGGCGGTATTATTGTAAATTCCGCTTTAGAATATGAGCTATCGTAAGGGATAAGGAGTGCGCGGAGTCAATTGGAAGGTCTACGGCGCGATTATAGTGATGATGCATGGCGGCCGCCGCCAGCGGCCTGCGGCTGCGCGGACCCTTCCGCTGGCGCCGGGAATGGCTTAAGTGCGCGGGAGATTTTCTCGGGAACCTTCGCGCGCATGATCCGCCTTGACTCCATCGGCAAGCAGAACGGCAAGCAACTCGTCTTCATCGAAGCCTCGGCGACGCTGCTGAAGGGCGAGAAGGTGGGGCTCGTCGGCCCCAATGGCGCCGGCAAGACCACGCTGTTCCGGCTGATGACCGGCGAGGAGGCGCCCGACGAGGGGCAGGTGTCGGTCGATCGCGGCCTCACCATCGGCTATTTCAGCCAGGATGTCGGCGACATGGCCGGCAAGTCGGTGCTGGCGGAAGTGATGGACGGGGCTGGGCCGATCAGCTCAATCTCCGCCGAGCTGCGCGCGCTCGAAGCCGCCATGGTCGATCCGGACCGCGCCGACGAGATGGACGCGGTGATCGAGCGTTATGGCGAGGTGCAGGCGCGCTTCGAGGAACTCGACGGCTATTCGCTGGAGGGACGCGCCAGCGAGGTTCTCGCCGGGCTCGGCTTCACCCAGGAGATGATGGAGGGCGATGTCGGCCGGCTCTCGGGCGGCTGGAAGATGCGCGTCGCGCTGGGCCGCATCCTGCTTATGCGCCCCGACGTGATGCTACTGGACGAGCCCTCCAACCATCTCGACATTGAAAGCCTGATCTGGCTGGAGGCGTTCCTGAAGAATTTCGACGGCGCGCTGATGATGACCTCGCATGACCGGTCCTTCATGAACCGCATCGTCAACAAGATCGTCGAGATCGACGCCGGCTCGCTCACCTCCTTCTCCGGCGATTACGAGTTCTATGCGCAGCAGCGGGCGCTGTCGGAGAAGCAGCAGCAAGCGCAGTTCGAGCGCCAGCAGGCGATGCTCGCCAAGGAGATCGCCTTCATCGAGCGTTTCAAGGCGCGCGCCTCGCACGCCGCGCAGGTGCAGAGCCGGGTGAAGAAGCTCGACAAGATCGAGCGTGTCGAGCCGCCCCGCCGTCGCCAGACGGTGGCGTTCGACTTCCAGCCGCCGCCGCGCTCGGGCGAGGACGTGGTCAGCCTGAAGAACGTGCACAAGGGCTATGGCGCCCGCCGCATCTACGACGGGCTGGATTTCCATGTCCGTCGGCGCGAGCGCTGGTGCGTGATGGGCGTCAACGGCGCCGGCAAGTCGACGCTGCTCAAGCTGGTGGCGGGGGAGACCGTGCCGGATGATGGCTCGGTGGCGGTCGGGGGCAGTGTGAAGATGGCCTATTTCGCCCAGCACGCCATGGAAGTGCTGGAAGGCGAGCGCACCGTTTTCGAGACGCTGGAAGACGCCTTCCCGCAGGCGGGGCAGGGCTCCCTGCGGTCGCTGCTCGGCTGCTTCGGCTTTTCGGGCGACGATGTGGAGAAGAAGTGCCGGGTGCTTTCCGGCGGGGAGAAGGCGCGGCTGGCCATGGCGCGCATGCTTTATGATCCGCCGAACTTCCTCGTGCTCGACGAGCCGACCAACCATCTCGACATCGCCACCAAGGAAATGCTCATCGCCGCGCTGGCCGATTATGAGGGCACGATGCTGTTCGTCAGCCATGACCGGCATTTTCTTGCCGCGCTGTCGAATCGGGTGCTGGAACTGACGCCGGACGGCATCCACCAATATGGCGGCGGCTATGTCGAATATGTCGCGCGCACGGGGCAGGAAGCGCCCGGCCTGCGCACCTGACAGGGCTGGGCTGCGCAGGGGTCAGGCGTCGCCGATCATCGCGCGGAGCCGGTCTCCCTCGATCAGCAGCGTGTCGTCATGGGCCTCCGGCGTGAAGCCGAGGCGGTCATAGAAGGCGTGCGCACCGGCATTGGCCTTGTCGACCTGCAGCTTGAGGAAGCAGCAGCCGCGCGGCGCCTCGCGGGCGAAGACGGCGGCGAGCAAGGCCCGCCCCAGGCCGGAGCCGCGCTCGGCCGGCGCGACATAGAGGTCCTCGACAAACACCCCTGGCCGGCCGCGCCAGCCGGAAAACGCATAGGTGTAGAGGCAAAGGCCGACGGGGCTGTCCGCGCGCATGGCGATCAGCGCCTCGAACAGGCCGAGGCCGGTCGGGCCATAGCGCGCGAGGCTTTCCACATCCGCCCCCGGCTTGAATCCCGGCCGCACATGCTCGGCCAGAAGGGCGATCATGTCGGCAACGGCGGCGAGGTCGTCCCGCTCTATCGGCCTCACGGCAAGCGCGGCGACGGTCGTCATGCGCCCGCGCTCCGGGGCACGCGGTGCGTGGCGCCGAAGCCGTCGAGAAAGGCGGCAAGATTGCCGCCGAGCCCGTCGCAGACATAGCCGCCTTCCTGCACCAGCACCGTCGGCAGGCCCAGTTCCGCGATCTTCGCGCCGATGCGGCGGAAGCCGGGTGTCGAGACGCTGAGGCCGGCGAAAGGGTCGCCCTCATAGGCGTCGAGACCCAGCGCGATCACCAGCGCCCCGGGGCAGAAGGCGGCGATGCGGGTGAGTGCCCGGTCGAGCGCGGCGAGGAAGCCGTCATCGCCGGTCTTGCGGGCGAGCGGCAGGTTGAAATTATAGCCGAGGCCCGCAGCCTCGCCGCGCTCATCCGCATGGCCCCAGAAGAACGGGTAGAACCGTGTGGGATCAGCATGAAGCGAGACGGTCAGCACATCCGCGCGGTCGTAGAAGATGCCTTGCGTCCCATTGCCATGATGGACATCGATGTCGAGGATCGCCACGCGCGCCGTGATACCCCGCAGCGCCTGGGCGGCGATAGCGGAATTGTTGAGGTAGCAGAAGCCGCCCGCCAGATCCTTGAAGGCATGGTGGCCGGGTGGCCGGCACAGCGCATAGGCGGCGTCCTCGCCGCCGGCCACCCGATGCGCGGCGTGGGCGGCGGCATGGGCGCTGCGCAGGGCGGCTGTAAAGGTCTCAGCCCCTATGGGGCAGGAGGTGTCCGCCATGTGGTAGCCCGCCTGCCCGACGGCGGAGAGGGGGTAGGCACCGTCGCGCCGGTCCGGATGGATGTTGGGGATCACCTCGTCCGACGCCCCTTCGATCCGCTGCCAGCGGGTGAAGATGCGGGCGAGGAAATCGAGATATTCCGGCGTGTGGACCGAGGCGGCAGGCGCCAGGCCGAGATCGGGCGGCAGTTCCTGCGTAAGCCCGGCGGCGAGGGCCGCGGACAGCAATATGTCGGCACGGGCCGGGGTCTCGGGGTTCGGCGCACGGGCGCCGCTGGTAAGGAAGAAGCCGGGATAGTGCCGCTTCTGCGCGGGGTCATAGACGACTTTCATGGCTGGTCGTCCCCGGCATTGCCCCCGGCCGCACCCTTCAGCCCGAGCTGCGCGCGCACCTCGTCGGGCGTGGCCAGGCGGTGGCCCAGCTCTTCGATGATCCGCCTTATTTTGCGCACCTGGACGGCATTGCTGGTGGCGAGTTCGCCCCGCGCGATGGAGAGGTTGTCCTCCAGCCCGACGCGGACATTGCCGCCGAGGATGACGCCCATGGTGCCGAGCGGCATTTGCTGACGCCCGGCGGCGAGCACGGAGAACTGGTAATCGGCGCCGAGCAGCCGGTCGGCCGTCGCCTTCATATGCATGAGCTGCTCCGGCGCGGCGTCGATGCCGCCGAGAACGCCGAGCACGAACTGGATGAAGACCGGCGGCTTCAGCAGCCCCTGCTTGAGATAGAAGGCAACGGTCTGAAGGTGCCCGACATCGTAGCATTCCAGCTCGAACCGCGCGCCACGCGCGACGCCGAGGTCGCCGAGGATCGCCTCGATGTCGTCGAAGCTGTTGCGGAAGATCACCGAGCGGGTGGCCTTGAGGAAGTCATGCTCCCAATCGTGCTTCCAGGCATAGCGGTCGGCGAGCGGGAACAGGCCGAAATTCATCGAGCCCATATTGAGCGAGCACATTTCCGGCTCGATAAGGCGGGCGGCGGCCAGCCGCTGGTCGAGCGTCATGCGCGAGGAGCCGCCGGTCGACAGGTTGAGCACCGCATCGCTGCGGGCCCGGATGCGCTCCACAATGGCGCGGAACAGCGCCGGGTCGGCCGAGGGCGCGCCGCTGGCGGGATCGCGGGCATGCAGATGCAGGATCGCCGCGCCCGCTTCCGCTGCCTCGATCGCCTGGTCAGCGATCTCTTGCGGCGTGACGGGCAGATAGGGGCTCATGCTCGGCGTATGGATCGAGCCGGTGACGGCGCAGGTGACAATGACGGGCCGGCTCATCATGCACCTTCCATCGGCAGTTTCGCCTCGGTGGCGAAGGTTTCCAATGCGCGCGCCAGCTTGTCCATGATCTCGTCGATCTGCGCGTCGCTGACGATAAGCGGCGGGCAGACGAGGAAATGGTCGCCGATCCGCCCGCCGCGCGTGCGGCGGGAATAGATGATCAGTCCGGCATCATAGGCGATGTCGACGAGGCGCAGATGGGCGTTCAGCGCGGCAGGCAGCGGCTCCATGGTCGCGCGGTCCGCGACCAGCTCGAAGGCCAGCAGCAGCCCCTTGCCGCGCACGTCGCCGATGAAGGGGAAGCGGGCCGTCAGCCCTTCCAGCCGCTCCTTCAGCGCAGCGCCCTGCCTCTCGGCCGCCGCGATCAGGTCGAGCCGGTCGATCTCCTCCAGCACGGCGAGACCGGCGGCGCAGGCGAGCGGGTTGCCGGCATAGGTGTGGCCATGGATGAAGCCGCCATGGTCGATCACCGTCTCGGCGATCGCCCTGTCCGCCACCATGGCCCCCAGCGGGGCATAGCCCGCGCCGAAGCCCTTGGAGAGCGCGACAATGTCGGGTCGCAAGCCCCAGTGCTCGCTGGCGAGGTAGCGCCCCGTGCGGCCCGCCCCGCTCATCACCTCGTCGCAGATCAGCAGCAGGCCGAACTCGTCGCAGATGGCGCGCACCGCCGCGTAATAGCCATCCGGCGCCACCAGTGCGCCGGTGGAGGCGCCGCCGACGGGCTCCATGATGAAGGCCAGCACGGTCTCCGGCCCCTGCCGCAATATCTCCTCGCGCAGCATGTTGGCGTAGCGCAGGCCGCGCTCTTCCCACGTCAGGCCGTCGCGGTCGAGATAGCAGGTCGGGGCGGGGATCTTCGGCATTTCGCGCAGCATCGGCGCGAAGGGCGCGCTCATCAGCGACATGCCGGTGAGCGCGAGCGCCCCCAGCGTCGAGCCGTGATAGGAGGGAAAGCGCGAGATCACCTTCCAGCGCTCGGCCTGCTCGCGCGCCACCGCATATTGCCGGGCGAGCTTGATCGCACTCTCCACCGCTTCCGAACCGCCGGAGACGAAGAACACCCGGTCCAGCCCTGTCGGCATGCGCCCGGCGATGCGGGTGGCGAGCTGTTCCGCCGGCTCGTTCTCGAAATGCAGCCGATAGCCGAAGGTGGAAAGCTCCATCTGCCGGCGCATGGCCTCGAGCACGGCGGGATTGGAATGGCCGATATTGGAAACCATCGCCCCGCTGGAGCCGTCGAGATAGCGCTTGCCTTCGCTGTCCCAGAGATACACGCCCTCGCCGCGCGCCAGCGTCGGCCGGCGCAGGCGGGTCTGGTAGAAAAGGTTCGAGGGCGGCGGCGAGGGGACATTCATGCGGGGCTCGGGCGCTCGTGAAATGCGGCGTCCGGCCAGCGTGGCGGCCGGCGCCTTGTTGAGCGAACACATAATCGCGATGAACGCATCGCCGTCATCCATTCATGGGCATCAGCCCATGCAGGCATCCTCGGTAGCGCTGTAGCCGGAAGGCTTCGGCGCGTTCTTCGCCGGCTGCCCCCGGCCCAGCGCGCCGTCGGATCGCGCCCTGAGATAGATGAAGATGGCGTCGATGTAGCACATCACGTTCGGGTTCACCCCGAAGGCGGGCATGACCAGATCCTGGCTGGCGCTGACGTTCTTCTTGCCGTTGGTGACGGTGTCGATGAAGGCGCTGTAGTCGAGGTTCTTCAGGGCATCCACCAGCGAGGGCGCGAAGGTGGAGCCGAGCCCGTCGGGGCCATGGCACTGCATGCAGTTGGCGGTGTAGCGGATGTAGCCGACCGATGTGTACCAGTCGACCGTGCCGTCCTTCTCGATGTTGAAGGTCGGGTTTCCCTGCTTGTCGCTGTATTCGCCATTGGCGGAACTAACGGCAGCCGGGTCGCCGGATGGATCGGCCAAGGCCGCGGGAGTGAGTAGAAGCAGGCTTGCGACAATGGTCGCGCCAAGGCGTGCGGGCATGCGAACCTCCCGCTCCGCCGTCTTGTTGTGCAATGGCGTGCGGTCGGAGCAATCAATGCTCCGCCTCTTCGCACCAACGGTCAAGGCGACGGCCGGGCCGTCGCGCGGAAGGTGGCAGACGTCTGGTGCGCGAAGGTTTCTTCCAGAAAAGAAGGGCGGCCGCGCCGCACGTCGACCCGGGCGGTGGACACCAAGGCACCCATGCCGCCAGCGACCTAACGCTCTTCAGAGCGAAGGGCGGAACATGCCGCCCCTCGCTATGCCCTATCTGCCGGAGCGTCGAAATCAGGGACTGACGGGGAAGAACACGGTGGTGCCGCTCTTGCCGTCAGCGGTCGAAATCAGCGCCGCAGCGCCGGCGCCCGCCGCGAGGGTGCCGGCAATCGCGAGTGTGGGGTCGGTGGTCGGCACGATCGCAGCCGTCGTGTCCTTGGCGCACACCGTCTTGGTTGACGAGCTGGCGACCGTTAGCGGCGCGGTACCGCCGGTGTAATAGGAAAACACCGCCGTGCCCTCACCAATCACCGAAATCTTGTCGCCGGCTTTGAGTGCGTCACCGGTCTTTGCCACGACGAAGCCATTGCCACGGTCGATCATCACCGTGCCGGTAATCGCACCGAGCTTACCCACAGAATGGCTCTTCGGCGCATTGCAGGAACTTTGCGTGGCAGCCGACGCGCCACCCATCGCGGCGAGCGAAAGGACGCCGGCCGCCAGCATCGAAGAAACAAGTCGCATCTTGGCCCCTAACCCTCGGCAGAAACACGCGTCCGTAAATTGCTACCAGCGACCCCTAGCACAATTTTCTTCGTAGAAAGCTAACGGCACGAGGCGCGGCACGCAAGCCGGAGCTGCCCCGTTTGACCATCGGCATAGGGCGTCAGCCCAAAAAACAAAGCCCACCCATCAGCATGGGCGGGCTTTCATTGAAACGCAGCGGATGGCAGCACGTTGCGCCGACCCTTCAACAGGGTGCGCGACGGCGAATCGTCGGGGTCAGGGGCTCACCGGGAAGAAGATGGTGGTGCCGCTTTTGCCGTCAGACGCCGAGATGATGGCGGCGACCGCGCCGGTGCCGGCCAGCATGCCGAGAACGCCGAGAGTGGGGTCGAGCGGAGCTTGGGTTTGGATGAGGCCGCAGCCCGGCACGCGGATCGTCTCCGTGGTCGAGGCGGGTACCATCAGCGTGCGCTCATTGCCGAAATCCACCACCGCACTGCCGGGCCCGCGCACCGCGATCTTGTCGCCAACCCTGAGCGAGGCGCCGACCACGCCCGGCGTGAAGCCCTTGCCCTTGTCGACCATGACAGAGCCCACGGCCTGCGTCAGCGTGCCTGCCGTCTGGCAACCATCGTCGGCATAGGCGCTGCCAAGGGCGCCAATCGAAAGAGTCCCAGCCAGGACCGCCGAAAAGACCAGCTTTTTCATCGCCCAGTGACCTCCTGAAATCAATCGTTCCGCAGGAAGACCCTATCATGCCGCAACGCAAAGCGGACCGTAATTCAGTACCGTGGGAAATGAAACGTAATGTTTGTGGTTTTTCAATACTTGCAAACCTTCCGGACGCACCACGCGGCGGGGTGGCGCGTGCAAAGAGTTAAGCCTCCGGCCGGCGTTCAGGCGACAGGTCTTTTGCCGCTTTCGCCGGCTCTTGCATCGGCGAACGCTCGCCGGCCAGAATGCGAATGTCGTTCTGTTCGCAATAGTCGGCCACCCGAGGTTCCGCCAGCCCGAGCGGCGTGACGCGATAGCCCTTGGCTTCGAGCAGCGCCGTGCAGAGGGGGGATGTCGAGCCGTACATGCCGTGCGTCTCGACGAGGATGACGCGCGGCGTGATCGTCATGTTCTGAAGTATGTCGACCTCGGCGCCTTCGCAGTCGAGTTCCAGGACATCGCAGGCGGGAAGCTCGGAAGCCGCGATGCGTTTTACGTCGGCGCTGGAATCATAGACGCTAATGGCGGGCCCCACGATGGCATGATGAACGTCGATGAGGTGGGAAAGTCGGTTCAGCGCTATCGTTCTCAGAGCCATATCGACCTGCGCGGCGCCGCCTTCGAACGCCGTTACCCGGCCGTGTTCACCCGCCGCGCGGGCCGCCGCAACGCATGTGACCCCCTTGCCTCCGCCAACCACGACCACTTTGTCTCCGGCGCGTATATGCGTTCGAAGGCCAGCTATGAGAGTGTGTTCATAGGTTGGAACATCGTCTGTGTCGAAGCTGCCAAGTAGATGCCTTACAAACCGATCGCCTAAATATTGCGTGTGAGGCACGCTGATTCCGCTATAGAGCGCCGTTCGAGTCTGGGGCATGAGCGGTCGAATATATCGCCTGTAAGCGGTGTGCGCGCGCAGGCGTGCGCCCATTATAAATGACGACTTCTTTATCGTTCTGATCAGTATATTTTTGCGCGTCATTTGTTGCTGTCCTGTCCTGAGAGGTGCTGCGGATCAGCGGAGCGTTTGTTGCCGTAAATGTCAGTACGAGGTCGCAAAGAGCGCAAGCCCGGCGCGCGGGGGAGGGCGCCGGCATTGGTGTGGCAGGCGGGCTCGACGTGCCGCTGCTCTTGGCAGAACGGGCGTCAGGTTCCGGCTGCGGTCGTTGCCGGCGTGGCTCAACGGTCGTTGGGGTGCCGGTAGGGCTGGATTCCAACGCGCGCCTTATCCTATAGCGTGCTCCGCACCGCTTGACGACGGAGAGTGTGATGGGTGGCGATGAATTGCGGAAAATCCTGTGCCGCCTGGAGTCCGGCATGGTGCTGACCGTGCCCGACGAGTGGATCGACCGGACCATTGCAGGCTCCAACGTTACCCGCGCCCGCCTAGTCCGTGAAATCGCACGGCAGTTCTTCTGTACGCACCACCAGGACATGGGATCGCAGCGCTTCGAGAAGCAGGAAGTCGCTTTCACCGGCTGAGGGGCGCCCGGCGCGCCGACAGACGTCGCTGCGTGTCAGCAGGCGGGCCGGACGTCCAGGGGAGCATCGGGCAAGGCCGCGGGCTGAACGTGCAGGACGCGCTCCAGAATCATGTTGAAGGCTTCGGACGTCTCGATCATGGGGCAGTGGCCTGCATCCGCAATCGAATGCAGATGCAGGAAAGGGGTGCTTTTTGCCATCTCGCGCCAAGGATCGATCGGCGTCACCCTGTCGTGTTCGCCCCAGATCAGATGAGTGTCGACGGTGACTTGGTCGATGAAGGCGCGCACGTCGATCGTCTGCAACGAGCGCAGGATGGAAAGCCCCATCATGAAGCACTGGCGGTTGGCGATCTGGCGGAACGTGGATTCGACCATGGCAATGTCGAGCTTCGACGGATCGTGGAAAAGCTCGCGAGAGATCCGGTGGGCATAATCCAGCGACAGGATCCGGCTGACCCCGAGGCCCAGCGTTACATTTTCGCCCGCGCCCGGACAGCCGCTGACAAAGGCCTGCTTGATGTTGAAACTCGGATCGCTGGCTAGGGCGAGGGCTATATAGCCTCCCATCGAATTGCCAAAGACGACCGAATCGGCAGTCTCGTGCGGGCGTAATACCTCTTTTACGTAGCTGATCAGGCTTGGAACCGTGCCGTAATTCTTACCAAATTTGACGAAGGGGTCTTCGAATACGATCGTCTCGTACCCCTTCGCCCGCATAATATCAATTTGAGAGGACCATATCCAGGACCCTGCGAACAGTCCCGGCAGAAATATAGCGATTGATGGCATCGTTTAGCCCCCCGGCGATACATCGTGCCTGCCTTTAGGCATTTTGCGGGCCAAACGACACAGGCAAACCTTCATTTTTCGAGTAAAAAACGTGCAGTCAGGCGACTATTTTTGATTGTAATTTGATCACGCAATCATCGATCTCCTTAGGCCTCTGGAAATCTGTAGGAAAATCTGATCGTATGTCATTTCATTCAACCTCGGCACAGCGGCGCGTGACTATGCCGGCAAGCAATACTTGACGGCGCGTGCGGCTGGGGAAGAGTGTCGGCCTGATGGCGAGGAAGCTCTCGCGGGCCCTGCTGCTGGGGGAATGATGACGCCGCGTTTCCGTTTGCCGACCAATGTCGTGCTCATCATCCTCACGCTCGTCCTGTTCTCCCTCGCCGCCGTCTTCGTCGTTTCCGCCCCCGGCGGGTATCAGGGATATGCGGAGGCCGAGTTCATTTTCGTGGGTCCGGACGAAGCCGGGCGCATCGTCGATCTCAACGTCGGCGAGGGCGACCAGGTGACGAAAGGAATGCCGCTTTTTACCATCGACGAGGACCTGCAATTGGCCGACGTGAAATCGGCCGAAGCCAGTCTCGGACAGGCGCTGTCGGCTCTCGCCAACGTCAAGGCCTCGACCCAGCGTCCCGAAGAAATCGCGGTCCTGGAGGCCGGGCAGAGGCGCGCGGCAGCGGCGCTTGAGCTTTCCCGCCTCGAACTGGCTCGCCAGAAGGACCTCCAGTCCAAGCAGGTCGCGTCCCAGGCAGCGCTCGATTCCGCCCAGCTGACCTACACGCAGAACGAGGCCTCGCTGGACGAGGCACGCAAGCAGATCGAGGCTGCCAAGCTCGCCGGCCGGGAAGATGAGATCGCCTCGGCGGAGAAGGCGGTGGACGCGGCGCGGGCCGCGCTCGCCGCCGCGCAGGTGCGGCTGGATCGGCGGCGCATGCTGGCGCCGGTGAGCGGTACGGTCGAGACGCTGTATTTCCGCAACGGTGAGCTCGTGCCGGCCGGCCGGCCGGTGGTCTCTATCCTGCCGCCGGAACTGATCAAGGTGCGTTTCTTCGTGCCGGAGCCGGCGCTTCCGAAGTTCCGGCTGGGCACCGCCCTCGTCGTGAGCTGCGACGGCTGCGAGGAGCCCATCGACGCGTCGGTCAGCTACATCGCCGCCAGCGCCGAGTACACGCCACCCGTCATCTACAGCCTGGAAGAGCGCTCCAAACTGGTTTTCATGCTGGAGGCGAAACCCCGCGACCTCGAAAAGCTGCGGCCCGGCCAGCCGGTCACGGTCGAGATCGCCCCATGAGCCCGCCCGAAGCGGAAGCGGCCCCCGGCGCGGAAGCGCCCGAGCGCCCGCCGGACTATGCCATTGACGTGCAAGGGCTGAGCAAGAGCTTCGGGGCCAACCGGGTCGTCCACGATCTCTCCATGCGGGTGAAGCGCGGGCAGATCTACGGGTTTCTCGGGCCCAACGGATCGGGAAAGACCACCACCATCCGCATGCTGTGCGGTTTGCTGACGCCCGACGAGGGGCAGGGCACGTGCCTTGGCATGGACATCCTGACCCAGGGGCGCGCCATCCGCCGGCATGTCGGCTACATGACGCAGAAGTTCAGCCTCTATGCCGACCTCTCGGTGCGGGAAAACCTCGAATTCATCGCCCGCATCTATGGGGTCGGGGAGCCCGTCGAGGCGGCGCAGCAGGCCATCGTCTCGCTGGGGCTGGAAGGGCGCGAGCGGCAACTGGCCGGGGATCTCTCGGGCGGCTGGAAGCAGCGGCTGGCGTTGGGGGCCTGCATCCTGCCCACGCCGCAGTTGCTGCTTCTCGACGAGCCCACCGCCGGCGTCGACCCCAAGGCGCGGCGTGAGTTTTGGGCCCAGATCCACGACCTGGCGGCAGGGGGCGTGACCGTTCTCGTCTCCACCCATTATATGGATGAGGCCGAGCGCTGTCACGAGATCGCCTATATCGCCTATGGCGAATTGCTGGCACAGGGGACTGTGGAGAGCGTGGTGGCCGGCTCCGCGCTCCATATGTGGCGCGTCACCGGGCCGGATTCGGCGGCACTGGCGCGCGAGCTGATGGAAACGCCGGGCATCGAGCTGGTGGCGCCATTCGGCACCAGCGTGCATGTAGGCGGGCGCGACCGGGCGGCACTGGAGCGCGCGATCGCCGGTTTCTCCGCGCGGGAAGAACTCGTCTGGCGCCCCGACAGCCCGAGCCTGGAAGACGTGTTCATCGACCTTATCAACCGTTCCAAGGATAATTTCCGATGAACGGCATGGTGGCCTCGCTGCGCCGCGTTGGCGCGATGGTACGCAAGGAATTCATCCAGCTGAAGCGGGATCGCGTTTCCTTCGCCTCGATGATCTCGATTCCCCTGCTGCAACTGATCCTCTTCGGCTACGCCATCAACACCACGCCGCGCCATTTGCCGACCGCGGTGCTGGCCTATGACAATTCAGCGCTGACCCGTTCCATCCTCAGCGCGCTTGAGAACACCCGGTATTTTTCGATCACCCACCATCCGGTGAACGAGGCGGAAGCCGAGCACCTGCTGCGCGCGGGCAAGGTTCTGTTCGTGGTGGAAATCCCGGCGGGGTTCGAGCGTGCGGTGAGGCGCGGGGAAAGCCCGGCTCTGCTGGTTTCGGCCGACGCGACGGACCCGGTCGCCTCCACCAGCGCGCTGGCCGCGCTGGGACGGCTGGTGGAGACCTCGGTCCGGCGCGAGCGCTTCAATCTGGAGGATGCGCCGGAGGGCAGCGGGCTGGAGAAGGCGCCGCCGCCCTTCGAGTTTCGCGCCCATCCGCGCTACAACCCGGCCGCCGTCACCCAGCTCAACATCGTGCCCGGCCTGCTCGGCACCATCCTCACCATGACGATGCTCATCTTCACGGCGCTGTCGGTGACGCGGGAAATCGAGCGTGGGACGATGGAGACACTGCTCGCCATGCCCATCCGCCCGGTCGAGATCATGGTGGGAAAGATCGCGCCCTATGTCATGGTCGGCGCGCTGCAGGCGGCGATGATCCTCGGGGCGGCGGTGCTTCTGTTCAACGTTCCCGTGGTCGGCAATCTGGCGCTCCTCACCGTCCTCACCGGCCTGTTCATCCTCACCAACCTGTCGATCGGCTACACGTTTTCGACGCTGGCGCAGAACCAGCTGCAGGCCGTGCAGATGACGTTCATGTATTTCCTGCCGAGCATTCTGTTGTCCGGCTTCATGTTCCCCTTCGCCGGGATGCCGACCTGGGCGCAATGGGTGGCGGAAACGCTGCCGCTGACGCATTATCTGCGGATGGTGCGCGGCATCCTGCTGAAGGGGGCGACGTCAGTCGATCTGGTGCAGAGTATCGCCGCCCTCTGTCTCATCATGCTTGTCGCCATGGTGATTGCCGTGAACCGGTTCCGGCAGACGCTGGACTGATCGCGGCCGGCATGCCGATGGGGTGCGGGCGGATCAGTTCTCGCCGCCGGGACCGTCGGAGGCGCCATGGCTGTGGGCCGGGGCAAAGGTGCAGAGAAGGGTGAACCGCTCCAGCCCCTCGGTGCCGATCACGTCGATGCCGTCCGCCCGCGCCCAGAGATGGGCGATGAGCTTGCCGTTCTCGTCCTTGGCGACGCCGTAATACAGGGTCGTCGGGATACCTCGCCACCGCAGCAGGATGCGGGCGGCCAGTCCTTGCTCCAGGCACAGGGCGCGGAAGGGCATGCGCCGTGCCACCGCCCGTATCGCCCAGCGTACGCGTCGGATCTGGGCCAACGGATCGGCAGGAAATGGGCGTGACGGGCGGGCCGAGGCGATCCACGCCACCTTTCGGAACGGCAGGGCCACGATGGCGAGCCGCGCGCAGGCGAGAATGAACAGCGCCTGTGCGAGCAGCGCCATGTCCCGCCATCCTAGCCCGTGCCAGCACGCAAGACGCGAGAGCCGAGGCTTCGCCGTGGCGCCGGGAGAGCCGGGCACTGGTGGCGCAGTTGCCGGGGGAGCGGGCGCGGGGCGGGTTTCCACCTGATCGGCTCCTGCCTGTTCGGTTCCTCGGGCGCAGTGCGATCATGCTCGACGCATGACGCGCTGCCCGCCCACGATCATCCTGTTTTCTTCACGGCCGGCAACACGCAAATACGCGCGCCGGAGACCGGAAGGTCGGCAGACAAGGGCGGCCCCGTGTCCGTCGCGCCGAGAGAGGCAGGACGGCTCACTGCCGGTCGAGCAGCTTGCGCTCGACCGTCTGCAAATGCGCCCGCATGACGGAGGCGGCGGCGGCGATGTCGCGGTGCTCAATGGCGTCGACGATGGCCTCGTGCTCGGTAAAGCTGTGATGATCCGGCAATGGCCTGAGAGGTTCGCTGCGCAGCCGTCCCCAGGTCACGGCGCGGCGCACCGCGTTCAGCGTGTCGAACAGGCCGAGCAGGAGCGTGTTCTGCGACGCCTCGGCGATGGTGCGGTGGAGGCGCGTGTCCCAGGCCTCATATTGCCGCCACGTCTCGGCCTGGCGGGAGCGGGCGAGGCACATGCGCATTTCGGCGATATCGGCCGGCGTGGCGGTGAAGGCCGCCGCGCGGGCGATCTCCGGCTCCATGACGATGCGGGCGCGCATCACTTCCGCCGGGTTGCTGCGGCGGGCCAGCGCGGCGATGTCGGCGAAGGTGTCCAGCGGGCGGCTGCCCATGAACGTGCCCTTGCCGACATGGCGCCAGAGCTGGCCTTCGGCTTCCAGCACGTCGAGTGCCTTGCGCAGCTCCGTGCGCGACACGCCGAGCGCGGCGGACAGTTCCCGCTCGGCCGGCAGCCGCCCGTCCTCGGGCAGGTCGATCTGCCCGAGATAGCCCCGCAGCTGGGTGACGATGGTCTTCTCGGAATGTGAATCGGTGGGGGGCGTAAGCATGGGGATCGGCTCAACCAAAGTTCCAATTGGTACGATCTATGGAACCTCTAAAACCTGCGGTCAAGCCGATCCGGCCTTGACCGGCCCAGTCAGCCAATATAAACCAAACGGTAATTGGTATCCAACCTCGCGGGTTGGTGAAGCGGCGGATTTAACCGCCCGGTTTTCATGGGAGACTGCAATGCTCAAGGACTTCACGAGAAAAGTGTGCGGATTTTCCGGTGCGGCGCTTGCCGTCGGTTTCGGCCTCGCCCTGGCGGCGATGCCGGCCGAGGCAAAGGTCCGCGTCGCCTATGGCGATATTGCGAGCGTCGAGAATCTGCATCTGCTGGCCGCTTTTGAGCTGGCCAAGCAGCGCGGCGTCGACATCGAGATGACCTATCTGAAGTCCGAGGACATCGCCGCGCAGGCGGTGGTCAGCGGCCAGGCGGATGTCGGCGTCGGCGGCCCCTATGCCCTGATGCAGAAGGTGAAGGTGCCGGTGCGCATCTTCCTGCAGCTTTCCACGCTGCGCTTCTACCCGGCGGTGAATGCCGAGTTCTACAAGACCTGGAAAGACCTCAACGGCCAGGAAATCGCGGTGCATTCGCGCGGTTCCGGCACGGAGGCCATCATGAAGCTGATGGAAGAGAAGCAGGGTATCAAGTTCTCCAAGATCAGCTACATCCCGGGTTCCGAAGTGCGCACGGGCGCCCTGCTGCAGGGCAATGTGAAGGCCACGATCGTGGATTCGGCCGGCCGCCGCCTGCTGCAGGAAAAGGCCCCGGGCAAGTTCATCATCCTGCCGCTGGACGGCATCAACGCGACCGACGAGGCGCTCTTCGCCCGTCAGGACTTCCTGGACAAGAATGCCGGCGAGGTCGACATCATCGTCGAGTCGATCCTCACCACCTGGCGCGAAGTGACCAAGAACCCCGCCATCGTCGCGGAGTGGCGCACCAAGTACAAGCTGCTCCCTGATCTGCCGGCCGACCAGGTTGCCGAAATCACGCCCTATTTCACCGAGCTCGCCCAGGGCAAGGCTTTCCCGCTCAATGGTGGCGGCGAGGCGGCGGCCAAGGACGACTTCGCTTTCTACACGCTCTCCGGCCAGCTCCAGGGCGATCCTGCGAGCCTCAAGGTCGAGGATTTCTGGGCCCTCGAGCCGCTGAACCGCGCGCTCGGCAAGGTCGGCACCAACTAAAGGCCGGTTGAATGAGTTTTCCGGTACAGGCGAACGGCTCCTCGCGAGCCGTTCCCCCCTCCGAGGCTTCCTTCTTCTGGAGGAAGCTCTCGGAGCACCGCACGGCCCTTTGGCGCACCGCGTCCGTTGGCCTCTTCTTCCTCATCTGGGAAATCGCCGGCCGGATTCCGATCAGCTTCGCTTTCCCGACCTTTCTGGAAACGCTGCGCGCCTTCGTGACGATGACGCTCGACGGCTCCTTCGTCGCCGCCTATGCGGAGACGCTGCAGCCTCTGGTGATCGGCATCACCATCTCCGCCATCATCGGCATCGCGCTCGGCATCGTCATGGGCCTGTCGCGGTTCGCGGAATGGCTGGCGGCGCCGGTGTTCATCGTGCTGCAGGCGGCCCCGATGGCCGCGCTGATCCCGCTGATCACCTTCGTCTACGGCATCGGCCTGGTGTCGAAGACGCTCGCGGTGATCATGCTCGCTCTGCCGGTGATCGTCCTCAACGGCTACAAGGCGGTGCGCAACGCCAATCCCTCGCTGGTGGCCATGTGCTACTCGTTCCAGGGCAATTGGTGGCAGCGCATCACCAAGATCATCATCCCGGATGCCAGCCCGGTCATCTTCGCGGGCCTGCGCCTTGGCCTCGCGGCCGGCTTTATCGGCGTGATCCTGGCGGAACTGCTGATCACCCCGACCGGCATCGGCGATCTCATCACCTATCACCGCTCGGTGGCGAACTACGCGGAGATGTACGCCGCCGTCGTCTCCATCATCCTGGTGTCCACCCTCACGCTGGCTGCGCTGGAGGCTTTCGAGCTTCGCGTGCTGCGCCCCGAGAAGAGGAAGTCCTGACCATGCGGAACATCACCGCCCAGGCGGCAACCGCCGCCGCCCGTCCCGCCGGCTCCGATGTCGCGGTGGAAGTGCGCGGCATCTGCAAGATGTACAACGAGGTCGAAGCGCTGCGCAGCATCGATCTCGACTTCCCCGCCGGCAAGCTGACGACGCTGCTCGGCCCCTCGGGCTGCGGCAAGACCACGCTTTTGAAGATCATTGCCGGCCTGATCCCGTCCACCTCGGGCGAGGTGCGGGTCAATGGCAAGGCGGTCACGGGCCCCGGTCCCGAGCGCGCCTTCGTATTCCAGGACTTCGCGCTGATGCCGTGGGCCACGGTGATGCGCAATGTCGGCTTCGGCCTTGAGCTGAAGGGCATGGGCAAGAACGAGCGCCAGGCGATCGCGCAGAAGTATATCGCCGAGGTCGGCCTGGCGGGCTTTGAGAACAAGTACCCGCACGAGCTTTCCGGCGGCATGCGCCAGCGCGTCGGCCTCGCCCGCGCCTTCGCCGTGAACGCCGACGTGCTGCTGCTCGATGAGCCGTTCTCGGCGGTGGACGAGCAGAACCGCCGCAAGTTCCAGGAAGACCTGCTGGAACTGGTCGAGAAGGAAAAGAAGACCTTCATCTTCGTCACCCACTCGATCGAGGAAGCCGTCTACTGCTCGGACCGCATCGTCATCCTGTCGCGCAGGCCCGGCCGCATCGCGCAGATCATCGAGCCGGAGATCGACCGTTCGGCCTCACCGGACGCCATTCGCCGTGACCAGGGTTATCTCGACACCGTCGAGGAGATCTGGCAGGGCCTCAAGCACTACGTCGATTGAGGAGGCCGCGATGACAATGTTTGGCTATCGCGTGCCCATGATGGCGTCGCTGCTCGTGTGGTGCGTCATCTGGGAGCTCGTCGGGCGCTCCGGCGCGATGTTTCTCGTCCCCCCGCTCTCCGACGTGCTGGTCGCAGCGGTGGCGCTGGTCCAGACCGGCACGTGGCAGGCGGCGGCGATCACCACCCTGAACAGCTTCCTGATCGGCATGTTCTTCGCCATCACCGTCGGCATCGCCGTCGGGGTGCTGATGGGGCGCTCGACCACCGCCGACAGCCTGCTGGGCATCTGGGTCAACATCTTCGTGTCGGCGCCGCTTTCGGCGTTGGTGCCGGTGCTGATGATCCTGTTCGGCATGGGCGAGACCACGGTGGTGGTGACGGTGTTCCTGTTCGCCGTGTGGATCGTCGTGCTCGACACCCGCGCCGGCATCCAGAGCGTGCCGCCGTCGCTGATCGAGATGGGCCGCAGCTACGGCGCCTCCACCTTCGCGCTCTACGGCAAGATCATCTTCCTCGCAGCGCTGCCGGAAATCCTCGCCGGCATCCGGCTGGGCGTGGTGCGCGGCGTCAAGGGCGTGGTGATCGGCCAGCTGCTGGTGGCGATCCTCGGCTATGGCGAGTTGTTCGAGCTCTACTCGCGCAATTTCGACATGGTGAATTTCTGGGCCCTGACGATCATCCTCTTCGCTGCGGCGATGGGATTGTCGGCCCTGATCGAAAGCATTGAAAAACGCGTCGACTATTACGCAGGAGTACGCTGATGAACGCGCCTATCGAGAACGCCGCCTACGTGATCACGCCTCCTGGCATTCCGACGCTGCCCGTCGAAGGCTCGGACCAGCTGTTCCCGATCCACCGCATCTACTGCGTCGGCCGCAACTATGCGGAACACGCCATCGAGATGGGGCATGATCCGGACAAGGAGCCGCCCTTCTTCTTCCAGAAGAACCCCGACAATGTCATCACCGATGGCACCTTCCCCTATCCCGACAAGTCAAACGACGTGCATTACGAGCTTGAGATGCTTGTAGCCATCGGCAAGGGCGGGGTGAACATCCCGGTCGAATCCGCTCTCGACCACGTCTGGGGCTATGGCGTCGGTCTCGACATGACCCGCCGCGACCTGCAGGGCGAAGCCAAGAAGCTCGGCCGCCCGTGGGAAATCGGCAAGGCCTTCGAGGATTCTGCGCCGTGCTCGGCGCTGGTGCCGGCTTCCGTCATCGGCCACCCGGCTGACGGCAAGGTTTGGCTCAACGTCAACGGCACGCAGCGCCAGCTTGGCGATCTCAACCAGATGATCTGGAAGGTGCCGGAGATGATCTCCTACCTTTCCGGCCTGTTCGAGCTTCAGCCGGGCGACGTCATCATGTCCGGCACCCCCGCCGGCGTCGGCGCCATCGTGCGCGGCGATCTGCTGGAAGGTGGCGTCGACGGTGTCGGCACGCTGACGATCAAGGTCGTCTGACCTGCTTTGAAGACGCACCCGGCGGTACGCCGCCGGGTGTGTTTCCACATGCCCGCCACGACAAGACGGCTCCCGCGCGCTCCGCAGGATCGAGAACTGCCAGACGCCGCTGCCGAGCGAAGCCATGCGCGCGATCCCGGCTATGTGGACAGCGCCGCAACCATTCCCAAGGCGACATCCGGCGATCCCCGCTTAAGACCGCCTCGCATAGCCGGTAGATGGCGCCATCGCCCACCCATGCTGCAGGATGGCGTGCGCGCCATCGCATGCCGTCGCCATGCGGAGAGGATCGACGCGCGATCCCGCAGCGGCGCCGGCGCGCGGCCGCTGCTGGAGCGGCCGTTCGTCAAGGCATCATCCGGACATGCTGGTCGTAGAGGATCCAGACGGTGCCCGACACCATGATGAGCAGGATCAGCACGGTGAATAGGATCAGCATCAGGTCATCGCGGTGGGAGCGTTCGAGATCGATGTGGAGGAAGTAGCGCAGGTGCACGATCGCCTGGACCAGAGCGAGCAGCCCGAGCGCGGCAAGGGCCGCGCCGCCGCTCAGTATATCTAGCCACACCACCGCGAACGCAGCCGTGGTCAGCAGCAGCGCCAGGATGACGCCGACGACATAGCTTCGCCGCTCGCGCCCCTCGTCCTCATATTCGGCCGGCGGCATGTCGGCGGGCAACCGGTTGCTCATGACGCGACCCCGAACAGATAGACGAAGGTGAAGATGCCGATCCAGACCACGTCGAGCATGTGCCAGAACAACGCGAGGCGCATCAGCCGCAGCTTCACCGGCGTGCTGAAGCCGATGAGCACGACCTGAACCGCCATGATGGCCATCCACACCAGCCCGGACGACACGTGCAGGGCGTGAGTGCCGGTCAGCAGGTAATAGGCCGAGAGGAAGCCGCTCGCCTGTGGCGGCGCCCCATGCGCGGTGATCATCACGTAATAGTCGTGCAACTCCATGCCGACGAAGGCGGCACCGAGCACGCCGGTTACGAGCAGCCAGATCAGCACGCCCCGCCGGCTTTCACGATATTTCATTTCCAGCATGGCGAAGCCGAAGGCGAAGCTGGAGAGCAGCAGCAGCAGCGTTTCGATGAAAGCGGCAGTGAGGTCGAACACCTCGGCAGGCCGTGGGCCTTCGGCGATACCCTGGACGCTCATCGCCGCATAGGTCGCGAACAGCACTGCGAACAGCACCAGATCGCTCATCAGGAAGATCCAGAAGCCAAACAGGACCTCCTCGGCCGCTTCATGGCTCTCGGGATCGGTGCCGGCGAGGTTCAGCCCGGGATGAAGGCGTTCGGACAGGCTCATGGCAGCACCTCCACGGTGGCGCCGGAGGAGGTGGCACCGGAGCGACCCTCGAGGCCTTCGGGAAGCGCCCGGCCCCGGTTCGCCGACGTCATCTCCTGGTCGCGGGTGACGCCCGGCGCGGCCCGCGCGGCGGCGAGGAACGCCTCGTTCGCCGCCTTCACCGTCGCGGCGGGAACGGTTTCCTCCGTGTCGGTCTGGAAAGAGCGGGCGATCACCACCGCCCAGATCAGCACGAAGGAGACGATTACCAGCCACCAGATGTGCCAGACGAGGCCGAACGCCCAGGCGCAGGCGAACAGGCCGATCAGCGGCGCCGTCGCCGTGTTGCGGGGGACCTCGATGTCCTCATAGGCCGCCGGCGAGCGATAGGCGATGCCGGCCTTCTTGGCCTCGTGAAAGGGGTCCTGCGAGGCCACCTGCGGCAGCACAGCGAAGTTCCAGGCCGGCGGCGGCGAGGGGATCGACCATTCCAGCGCCCGCCCGTCCCAGGGATCGCCCAGCGGCGCGGCGAGCTGCGCGCGCTGGCGCACCGACACCACGATCTGGACCACCATAAGCGCGAAGCCGGCGAGGATGAGCGCAGCGCCGGCCATGGCGAGGGCGAGCCAGGGCCAGTAGTCGGGATCCGACCACATATAGGTTCGGCGCGTCGCACCCATCATTCCGAGCCAGTAGAGCGGGAAGAAGGCCAGCAGGAAGCCGGGCGCGAAGCACCAGAACGAGGCCCGGCCCAGTCCCTCATGCAGCCGGAACCCGAAAACCTTGGGGAACCAGAACTGCACCGCCGCGAACATGCCGAACAGCACGCCGGGAATGATCATGTTGTGGAAATGGGCCACAAGGAACAGCGTGTTGTGGACCTGGAAATCGATACCGGGATTGGCGAGCAGCACGCCCGTCATGCCGCCCAGGATGAAGGTGAGCAGGAAATTGATGTGGTAAAGCATCGGCGTGGAGAAGCGGATGCGCCCACCCACCATGGTCAGCAGCCAGTCATAGACCTTCACGCCCGTAGGCACGCCGATGATCATGGTGGCGATGCCGAAGATGGCGTTCACATTGGCGCTCTGGCCCATGGTGAAGAAGTGGTGCAGCCACACCGCGAAGGAGAGCACGGCGATGCACATGGTGGCGTAGACCAGCGAGGTGTAGCCATAGATGCGCTTGCTGGAGAAGGTGGCCACCACCTCGGACCAGACGCCGAAAGCCGGCAGGATGAGGATGTAGACTTCCGGGTGCCCGAACAGCCAGAACAGGTTGGCGTAGTTCATCATGTTGCCGCCGTTGCCATTCGTGAAGAAATGGAAGCCGGCATAGCGGTCGAGGGCGAGCATGACGGTGGCAGCGGTCAGCGGCGCCATGGCGAAGATCATCAGGATCGAGGTGCACAGCGTCGTCCAGGTGAACAACGGCATGCGGAACAGTGTCATGCCGGGGCAGCGCTTCTTGTAGATCGTCACGGCGAAGTTGAGGCCGGTCAGCGTCGAGCCGATGGAGCCGAGCGACACCGCCCAGATCCAGTAGTCCACCCCTTCGCCCGGGCTGAACGCGATGCCGGTGAAGGGCGGATAGGCGCTCCAGCCGCCGGTGGAGAACTGGCCCACCACCAGCGACACCATGATGAGTACCGCACCCGCCATGGTGAGCATGAGCGAGATGGCGTTGAGCAGAGGGAATGACACGTCGCGCGCGCCGATCTGCAGCGGCATGACGTAATTCATCAGCCCGGTGATGAACGGCATCGCCACGAAAAAGATCATGATCGTGCCGTGGGTGCTGAAGAGCTGCCCGAAATGATCGGCCGAGAGGAAGCCGCCACTGTCAATGGCGGCGAGCTGCTGGGCGCGCATCAGCGCCGCCTCGATGACCGCGCGGGCGAACATCACCAACGCGATCGCGATGTACATGATGCCGACCTTCTTGTGGTCGACACTGGTCAGCCAGTCCCGCCACAGCGGCACCCACCACCCCTTCACCGTCAGCAGGATGATGGTGGCGAGTGCACCAAGCACCGCGACGGAGCCCGCGCCCGAGGCGATGAACTCGCTGAGCGAGGGGTCTTCGATTGCCCCCGCGAAGACGAAGGAGTTCCATGTGATCTGGCCGAATATCAGCTCCCAGTTCATTGCACGGCCTCCGGCGTGTGGTCGTGGCCCTGATGGGGTGCGGGCGGAACGGCCATGTCCGCATGGCCGTGGCCCTGGAGCATGGCGGGCGCGAAGCGCGCTATTACCTCGTCGAACAGGCCGGGGGTGAATTGCCCATAGAGCACCGGCTCGCTCACCACGGAGGGTGGGAGCAGTTTCGCGAAGCCTGCGGCATCGAGCGCGGTTCCCTGCGCCTTGGTCGCCTCGACCCAGCCCTCGAAGGCGTCCGGGCTCATCACCCGGGTAGTGAAGGACTGGGTGGCGAAGCCAAGGCCATTATACTGGGTGTTGCGGCCGGTGAAGTCGCCGGTCTCGCTGGCCACCAAATTGAGCTGCGTCTGCATTCCCGTCATCGCATAGATCTGTCCGGCGAGGCGAGGAATGATGAAGGACTGCATCACCGTGCCGCTGGTCAGCTTCAAGGTGACCGGGCGATCCTCGGGGAGGGCGAGCAGATCGATCGTCGCCACACCCTGTTCGGGGTAGAGGAACAGGAATTTCCAGTCCAGCGCTACCACCTCCACCACCAGAGGGTCGGGGCCGAGAGCGCGGTAGGGATCATTTTCCAGCGTGTGTTTCCACAGCGCCGTGCCAAGGGCGAGAACAAGCGCGACCGGGATGCCCCAGATGAGCAGCTCAAGGCCCCAGTTGAACTCCCAGTCCGGTCGATAGGTGCCCTTGCCGCCTCGGCGGTAGCGGTACAGCACGATTGGCAGCGCCACGAACATTGGCACGATCACGATGAGCATCAGCGCGCTGATGACGCCGAAATGCGAGAGCTGCGCCGACGCGACCGGCCCGGCGGGCTCCAGGAAGCTGCCGGCGGAAGCGATGCCCACCCAAGCGACTCCCGGGACGGCTGCGCAGAGCAGCCCGACTATTGCCTTCAACGTCACGCTGCCCCCTTGCGACAGTTACGCGCCATTCCGCGTGCGGCTTCTCATCTGAAGCATCCGTCCCAACCCCTTCCGTAGGAGAACACGAATGGCGACGGATATCATCCTGCTGGCCGCCAAAGATTGCGGAAAATTCATGCCTCAGAGACGGCCTCCGCGAGGCGCCTGCCTTTCCCCATACTCGACCGAGCGCCAGACGAATGAGATACAATCAATGCTTCTATTGGGCTTTGAAGCGCTGGCGATGTTCCTGCTCCTCGTGCTTCTGCCGGCCGGCCTGTTGATGGGAACCCCGCGCTATGCCAGATCGGCGGGAACCTTCACCATCTTCTACGTCGCGGCGGCGGCGACCGGGAACGTCTTCACGCCCGATCCGCTCGTCTTCGCCAATTTCTGCTTCGGCCTGGTCTTTGGCATGTTCGTCTGCCTCTTGGTGGCGCGCCTTGTGCCCGCGACGACTCAAGCGTCCCGGCGCCGAGCTGTCCAGCGCACGTTAGGGGGCTTCCTGCCCGACATCGCACGTAGCGAGCGCGCGGCTTCGCACGTGGCGCGTGATATTCTTGATAATCTTGGCGCCCTTCTGCCGCAGCTTTCCCTCGCGCGTCCCGAGCATGACAGCTTGCTGCGGGGCATGCTCGCCTGCGCCTCGAGCGCGCGCGAACTCGGCCGGTTGCGACAGGCGATGGAGGATCCGCACCTGCCGTGGACGGCACGCGAGGCGCTCGGCGCGCGCCTGCAATTATTCGCGGCGCTGCTATTCCCGGCGCCATCGCGCGCCGCGGCGCCGGGCGATGCGAGAGCCGCCCCGGCAACAATGTGGCCCGCGCTGGAGGCGTCCGATGTCAAGCCGGGCTCGCGCACGGTGCGCATGGTGGTGGAAGTCGCGGCGAGTCTGCGCTTTCTTGATGATCGCCTGTTGCGCGACCACGCCTTCCTCGATCTCGCCACTCTTGATGAACGCCTTCTATGACGTGGAATCCGCTGTTTTATACGCTCGATTTCTTCGACTTCTACCTGCCGCTGGTCTTGCTCTGGGCGCTGGCTGGCTGCGGGCGTCGTCCATGAGAAGTCCGGGCGCGGGTGTCGATACGCTCGCGCCCGCGCAGCATCCCCGCGCCAAGGCGTCGTCGAGGCGGAAGACGTACGAGCGCGACAAGATTCTAAAATCGGTAATTCAACCCAATCTTGACCATGTGCAGGTCGATTGAGTTCGATGCGCTGCGGCCGTCTGTAACGCTTGAACTTCCGGGGTGATTGGTGGTCATGTAGGTCGGAATTTCGGTCGGCAGGCAGAAGTCGCCGCCGAGTATTTCGCAGAGAAACGGGTCCGGTGGCTCGATGGTCGCGCCGGTCTGCTCGGTGGTCGTATAGTCTTTGCCGACACCCGCCCGCGCATTGGAAAATTCGGCGGCCTTCGCCGTGAGGCGGGTAAAGCTGTAATCCGCCTTGATCGACCATCTGTCGCTGATGGCATATTCCGCGCCGCCGCCAACCGTCCATCCACTCCGGTCGAGCTTTATTGTTTCCGTCGACGCGATCTTGGTGGAGGTGCCGAAGGAATCAGAGCCCCACGCATTGTCGGAGATGTATTGGTCGCGCGTGGTGTTCTCCCTGGCGAATGCCGCGCCGCCGGTGGCGTAGAGGAACAGCCCGTTCTCGAAGGCGTAGCCGATGCGGCCACGTATGCTCGACATTAGGTCGATGTCGTAATGGGTCTCCGCCTGGAGCATCCCCGTGCCGGCCAAAGTGCCTTCCGTGGCGAGGGCCTTCTGGGAGCCGGTGAGATAGGTCTTGCTGACATCCACCTCCATGCCGAACACGAAGCCGTTCGTCAGCTGGTAGTTGAAGCCGCCTTGAGCGCCCCACAAATAGTTGTCCCGCAGATCAAGATTGGCGGATTCGGTGCCGGCAATGCTGTTCGGCGAGCCGCTGATCGTCGTTGTCGTGCCGCCGATATGGGCCAGAACGCCGCCCGTGTGGAAGCCGGCATAAAGCCCGGTCCAGTCCACCCCGCGCTCATGACCCCGAAGCGGCGGCATGAGCGTGGGCATCGGCTGGTCGCCGCCGAATGTACCAGTCAGGCCAGCATAGAATGTGCGCCCGGGACCAGGCTGGTTCACCAGTCCCAACGGATCGACATAGTACTGGTCCGTCAGATTCTCGACGCGGATGCTGGCCGTGAGATTTTCATTGATCTTGTACTCCGCGAACACGTCCACCAGCAGATAGGGGTCCCAATTTATCTGCGTGATGAACTGGGCGGCACCCTGAGCCGTCACCTGGCCGTGCCCGATGGCGCGCGGCCCGATATACGACACCTGGCCCCCCAAAGTCAGTGTGTCGTCGAGGAATTTCTGCGACAGCGTCAGGTTGACCATATATTCCGGCGGCACATGATTGGTGGCGTAATCTCCGTACAATGTCTTGCTGTCGCAATTGTCAGCGGTGCGGCAATACTCGATATCCAGATAGTAATTTGCTCCGAATGCCGCGGTGAACCCGGCATTTTCATAGCGGGCGGAAAATTCGAGGCCGGCGAATTTCGCCCGGTCGATATTGTAGACCTGCATGCCGAACCACTCATAGCCGTCGCCCTGGAACGCGCGGAATTCCCGGGTGACGTAGTCCTTCACGTCCCAGTTGAAATAGCTGAACTTCAGCATTCCCTGGTCGTTGGCCGAGAATAATCCGTCCCTCACATAGTTGGCGCCGATTTCCCAGTTGCTGGATCGCTCCGGCTTCAGGTCCGGGTTGGGAATGATGGTGAAGGCGGATCCTGCCTCGAACAGGCTCGGGAAGCGCAGCGCGTTCGAGTAGTTCACATAGAGCTGTGCGCCGTCGACCGGTTCCACCGTCACGCCGACCGACGGGCTGAACCCGCCTTCGTCGCGCTCCGGCTCCGGGTTCACATAGGCGCTGTTGGAATTGGTGGAGCGGTCATCCGACCAGTAATGCGAATAGCGCAGGCCGGCATTAAGCGTCAGCCAGTCCAGCGGCTGGTAGGCGACCTTGCTGAACACCGCCGCCTCCTCGCGCGCCGCATCGCGCAGATTGAGCCAGCCTTCCAGGGCCTGGGAATAGTCGCTCGGACGCGTGTCCTCGTTGAGGTAGGACAGGCCGGTGACAAGGTCGAGCGAGCCGTATCGCTCGAAGCTCAGATGGGAGGTGTTGGTCGCGTCCGCGCCCCACATCACCGTGTCCGAGCCGGTGCGATAGCCCGCCGGCAGCCCGAGCGATTCCGGCGTGGGTATGGTCGAGCCTCGCCGCGGATTGCGCAGTTCCAGCCGCGTCGTCCAGAGATTGGACTTCAGGTCGATCAGGTCGTTGTCGTCGGGATCCCAACGATAGCGCAGCGTGCCGGTATCCACCGTCGTGCCCGCCGTCTGTTCCTGCTGGGTGGACTGGCCACGTTCGCCGGTGAAGCGCGAGGCCAGCAGGTCGCCTGCCTCGGCGCGATACCCCGTATAGCCCGCCTGCAGGCTGTGGCCGTCGCCGAACCGCATGGTCGCCTTGGTGATCCAGGATTCCGTTTCGAGCTGCGTGTTCAGCGCCTCCTCACCGGCGCGGTAATTGGTGAGGCCTGTATTGTCGACATACTCCGGCCAGTCGGCGCAGGTGTAGGTGCCGCAGACGGTTCTTGGTCCGGTATTGACCGGGTTCGCCCCCGGTCCGTTCTCGCCGGCGAAGTAATTCCCGCGATTGCGATAGGCATAGGCGGCGAAGAGATCGTAGTTCTCCTCCTTCACGCCCGCGGCAAAACTGGCCGAGCCATTTCTCGGGTCGAGGGTGCCAGGACGGTCCATGCCGGACGCTGAGGGCACGGCGACGGGAGTGGAGGACGGCGTGGACGGCCAGAGATAGCCGCCCTTCGCGCCCGCCTCGGGTTCCGCCGAATTGGTGCCGAACTCGCCCTTGACGCGCACGCCCCATGTCTCGCCCGGCTTGACGATGTCGCCGGCATCCAGCGTGCGCATCGCCACGGTGCCGGCGATGCCGCGTGAGGCGACATCCGACCCCTTTGTGATCTCGATGCCGGCGAGCAGGTCGGGATCGACATAGGTGCGGTTCGAGAGCCCCTGATAGCCCTGATACACCGTCACCCCGTTCTCGGCGCCATCAATGGTGGTGGCGACGCGCCCGAAGCCCTGCATGCCGCGTATGTTGACATCGACGGCGCCGGCCCCGTTGCGCGCTTCGCCCGACATTACTCCGGGTGTGCCACGGAAAATGTCGGCCGGGCTGCTCCCACGGAAGCGTTCGATGGTCTCGCGCGAGATATAGGCAACCGGCGCCGCCGTCTCGAACGGCCTATCTACGGGATTGCCACCGTCGGAAACCGTGATGACGTCGAGGGCTATCGCATCGTCAACCGTGCCGCCCGTGGCGGCACCCTCGCCCGCGTTGCGGATCGTCACCGTCGCGCCGCTGACATTGTAGGCGAGGTCGGTCCCGCGCAGCAGCGCCTCGAGCGCCTGATGCGGGGGGTAAGTGCCCGTCAGCCCCTGCGTGCTCCGCCCGCTCAGGACCTCCGCCGAGGCGAGGAAGGTCATGCCGGACGCGCGCGCCCAGGCGTTGAGGGCGCGGCCGAGGCTTCCCGCCGGGATGCTGTAGGAAAATTGCTGCTGCGCCATCGCCGGAGGGCCATAGGCCAGCGTCGCCAGGGTTGTAGACCCGAGAAAGAACGCAAGGCGCGCCTTTCGGAACATGCTCCTCCCGTCGAGCCGCATCGTCAAATCCTCTGTCAAGCGTTTTGCCCCCTGCGGGGCCTCAACAGGGAAAGACGCGGTTCAGGAGGAACCTGACAGCACGAAGCAAAAGATCATAATTAATCCAATTCGTTGCTGCTCTCTTATTCGGCCGCCCGCCTTATCAATATGAGATAAGGCAGGCGCGTGACCCTCACCGGCAGCGTTTGCTCAAGAGCAAGGAAAAACTCATTGACATTCCGCGAGGAAAAGGCACCGGTGACGGGAAGTTGCTTGAGCGTGTCGTCCATGAAGACTATGGCGCCGCGCCGGTACCGTCCCATCTCCCGGGCCACCTCGCCGAGCGGGCGCCCCTCGAACAGGATTTCGCCCCGCCGCCAGGCCGTCACGTCCTCGACGTCGACCGCGCGAGGCGTGCTCAGGCCTGTCGCGGGATCGAAGTCGACGCCCTGCCCCTCGCCGACATCGACACGGCCTGCCGAGGCCAGTGAGACGCGGACACTGTGCTCGGCGACACTGACATCGGTGCGCGCCCCGTCCCGGCGTATATTGAACGCGGTGCCGAGCGCCCGCACCTCGCCCCCGCCCGCTTCGACGATGAAGGGACGGGACGCGTCTGCGGCGACCTTGACGAAGATCTGGCCTTCGAGCACGCGCAGCCGCCGTTCGGCGGCGCTGAAATCGAGATCGACGCTCGTGGCGGAATCCATGACGAGGGAAGAGCCGTCATCGAGTGCTACGATGCGGACTTCCCCGACCTGCGTTGCCTGGTCTGCAAACCAACTGGAGAAGAATCCGGAAGCACCCACGCCGGCCAGGGCGGCGAACAGGACGAGCGCGCCCGCCACCTTCCGCACAGCCGGGCGCGACGGCTTCAAGGCCGGGCCGAGACGGCTCCAGACATGTTCCGCGCGCGCAGCGGCCCCGGCATGGCTCGGATGAGCCATCTTCCACTCGTGGTAATCGATCCAGTCCTGCTCCGTCTCACTGCCCGAATGCAGACGGACCAGCCAGGAAAGCGCCCGCTCCGTCAGCGGTTCGTTCGTGGTAGGAGCACTCGTCCTGCGCCTCATGGGAGACCATCCATGACGTTAAAGACGCGCGAGAGTCTCTTCATGACACCGCGGCCGGTGATTTTCTAGAAGCCGGCTTCGCTGAGCCTGACGACGCAATGCGTGAGCGCGCGCGAAATGTACTTGTTGACCATGCTGGACGAGACGCCGAGCCGGACGGCGATCTGCGCATGCGTCATCTGCTCAACCCGGTTGAGAAGGAGCGCTGTGCGGGCGTTGGTCGGCAATTCGTCGAGAGCCCGGCGCAGCGCGCCATATTCCTGCCGCGCCGACAGGCGGCGCTCGGGCGAGGGGGCAATGTCCGCCAGTTCGTGGGGCGACACGGCATCGAGCGCCACCATCTGACCGCGCCGTCGCTCGCGGCGGGCGATGTCGAGAACGAGATTGCTGGCGATCCGCCAGAGAAAGAACCGGGGCGTCTCGGCAACCGTGCCGGTCTGCCGCACATGCGCGATATACCGGACGAACGCATCCTGCACGAGATCGGACGCCGCCTCACGGTCACGCAGCTTGCGATAGGCGAACGTTGCGAGTTCACGGTGATACTCCCGGAACAGGCCATCCAAGTCAGCCGATGAGGGTGAGGCAGATCCCATGCCTCGCCTTAGCGTGGAGTCAAAAACAATGCAAATTCAATTGTTTATATGATTTCTAGAGTGGTCGGGGGTCTGATCCCATCGCGTTGGGTCCTGCGCGGAATGGCGCACTCGGCTGGCGGGCAGAGACGCCGCGCTATCGGTGCGTGCGGCCTGATCGTAGCCACCATGAGAAAAGGGCCGCCCCTTTCCGGGTGGCCCGATTTCCCGTGTGCGCGGTAACGCTTTCGCGCGGTGGTTGCGGAAGCTGGCCCGGTGCTCAGTTCTGGGTGATGCCGAACTGCTTCAGGAAGCCTTCCTGCTCCATGACGAAGTTCGCCATGAAGACCCGGTAATCCGCCTGGCTCATATAGCCTGCCACGAGGGCGTCGGCCTCGTATTCCTTCCTGAAGGCGGGATCGGCGAGGATGGCCTGCACGGCTTTCTCCAGCTTGGCGATGGTCTCGGGCGGGACGCCCTTGGGTACCGCGAGGCCGCGGAACTTGCGGATCACATCCTTGTCGAGACCCTGTTCCTGGATCGTCGTCGCATCGGGCAGCGCCTTGAGGCGGTCGGGATAATAGACGCCGAGCACCTTCACCTTGCCGGCCTCGATGTAGCTGTTGAGTTCCTGCAATTCGCCGACGCCGAGGTCCACGCTGCCGCCGAGCACATTGATCAGCAGCGCCGCGCCGTCATCCTGCGGAATGACGATCGCCTTGGCATCGTTGGCGCTGTTGATGCGCTCGAGGATCTGGCGTTCCAAAGACCCGGCGGTCGAGCCGCCCCAGCGCGCCTTTCCGGGATTGGCCTTCGACCAATCGACCGCATCTTTCATCGTGTTGAAGGGGCTGCTCGACAGCGCGTAGATGATCTCCGGGTCGAAGAACACGTTCACCGCATAGTCGATGTCCTTGTAGGTCACCGGCGGCGCACTCAGCAGCGAGGTCGTCACATGGGTCGGCGTGGTGGCGTAGAAGACGGAGCCGTCCGGCTTGGCTTTGGAAAGCTGCGCCATGGCCTTGGCGCCGCTGCCGCCGGCCCAGTGGTCGACCACGAAGGTGATGCCCATTTCCTCGCTCAGGGCCTTGCTGAGCTTGCGCAGGAACAGGTCGGAACCCGAGCCCGGCTTGGAGTGTGTGGTCAGGGTCACCGTCGTGACCGGGTAATCGTACTTGTTGGACTGCGCAGCCACGCTACCCGCGCAGAGAAGGGTAAGCGATGCCACAAGTCCTACTGCGATTTTCAACGGCATGTTTCTCTCCCTGGGATGAACATCGCGTTTGCGCGATTTATATCTTATATAAGACTTAGTTTTTGCCAGAAGCGCAATTGCCCACGGCGACTTGGCTCAGGTCAGTTCGACGACATATTCGTGAGCGTCGGTCAGGCACCGGCTCACGCGCCACTCCACATATTGTCCGTCGATCGCGGCAGCGAGGCGATCCACCTCCAGCAGAGGCGTCCCGACCGGCACGTCGAGAAGCGCGCTGTCCTCCGCGGAGGCGGCGACGGCCGTCAGCCGCTCCACCACCTTGACCACCAGCACGCGGTAGCGCCGCTCTATGATGCCATAGGTCGTTTCCGGCAGCAGTTCCCGGTAGAGGTCCGCAAGTCCGGGGAACAGATAGGCGGGCTGCGCCACCCGCTCGACGATCTTCGGAACGCTGCCGAAACGCCGCATGCGCAGCGAGCGAACGACGTCACGCTGCGCGGTCGGCATGCGCAAATGGGCATGCTCTTCCTCCGTCGCGGGCGCCGTTTCGATCGAGACGAACTCGGTCGAAGGCGCCTCCATCGCCGTGCCGGACTTCGGCAGCACGCGAAAGAAATGATAGGTGCTGTGCCGCATGGACGAGGCATTTACGAAGGTGCCCTTGCCCTGCTGGCGCACGACGATGCCCAGCGCCGCCATTTCGTCCAGCGCCTTGCGCACCGTGCCTTGGTGGACGCTGTACTCCGCCGCCAGCCGCATTTCGCTCGGCAGCAACTCGCCCGGCCCCCACTCGCCCTTGATGACGCGGGCGATGAGCAGATTCTTGATCTGCGCATAAAGCGGCATCGATTCCGGCAGGACGCCGGCGGGCGGGCGGGGTTGTGAAACTGGCTGGCTCATGCGGCGTCCGCACTTTCCCATCGTCGGATTCGGTGTGACGAGGACGTCATAGCATTCCCTTCGGGCCTGCGGAGCCGTGCCGCACCGTCATGTGCGGAAGCGGCCCAGCATAGACATGTCGGGGCAACTCGGCAGTTCGAGGCAGAAGCGCAGAAGGTCGTCGGCGAATTGCGGCGAGAGGCCGCCATAGGCGACATTGCCGCGCGCCTTGGCGACCAGCTCGGCGCGTGTCAATGGTTCGCGCGCGCCGCCGCGGAAATGCGGCTGGCGATATTCGACCACGCGCCCGTCGTCGAGCGTCACCTTGATGTGGCCGCTATAGTTGCGCGGGTACTCGTTGTTTGGATCGATGACGTAGCGGATCTTGCTGGCCAGCGCGAGAATGCGCTCGTCCTTCGCCTTGACGTCGGTGAACTGCTCCAGCCCGGCGTCGCCGTCGAAATAGCCGACCGCCATGCAGAAGGGCATGCTGAATTTCGCGGCATAGCCCGATGGCGGGCGATGCTTCACCGCCAGCGGTTCCCACAGCCGGTCGACCAGCCCTTCGCCGGTCTCACACTCGATGGAGACGATGCGCTCGGGCGCGATGCCTTCCTCGCGGAAGCGGATCATGCAGTCGATGAAGGGGTGGATCATCGTCCCGCAGGCATAGGGCTTGAAGGCGATCTTTTCCATGAGCCACTCCTCGCCGAGCCCCTTGAGCAGCGGCTCGTAATTCGGCTGGGCGTCGCGGCTGAACACCTTGAAGATGTTGCGCGCCCCCTCGAAAACAGTGCGGGGCCCGACATAGCCGGCGCGTCCCAGCAAGGCGGCGCGGTAGCCCGACTGCGCGGCCCAGCCGGGATGGATGCGCTTGGTCCAGGCGCCTTCGGTCAGGAACTCGCCAATACCGGAAGCAAAGCTGCCGGAGATGCCGAATGCGAGGGTGAGTTGGCGGGCATCAAGGCCGAGCGCCACGCCCGCGCCGGCCGTCGCCCCCAGCACGCCGATGATGCCGACGGGGTGGAACCCCGCCTTGTGCATGGCGCCGGGCACCACATGGTTGAAGCGGCACACCATCTCCATGCCGGCGATCATGCCGCGCAGCGCGTCCTCTCCGGTGCGGTGATAGCGCTCGGTGGCCGCCAGCACGGCCGGCAGCACCATGGCGCCGACGCGGATCGGCGCGCCTTCCAACGTGTCGTCGAAATCCTCGCCATGCGTCGCCGTGCCGTTGATCAGCGCGGCGCCGGCGGCGTCCAGCGGGCGGGAGTGGCCGATGGCGGTGCATTCGCCCTCACCATCCCACCCCTCGATGAGCGAGGCGATATAGTCGGAGTTGCGTGCGGCGACGCACAGGCCGGTCATGTCGATGAGGTTGCTGATCGCCATCTCCTGCGCCTTGGCCCCCATCTCTTCGAGGGAGAGGCGTGTCAGGACGGCGGAAATGCTCTCGGCGAGCGCGGTGCCCTGAAAAACGGCGGCTTCGTCGGTGGCGGTGGCATGCGACATGTCAGTTGTTCTCCAGGCTTCCGACGAGGCCGAAAATGTGACGCCCGCGGATACCCCGGCGGGCAAGTTCCAGTTCGATCACTTGGTGGTCGTCGACATCGAGATTGACGGCATTCCCGAAGGTGCCGACGTACCATTTCTGCGCCGCGCCGTCCTTGGCCTGGAAGATCAGGTCCTTGATGTCGAAGCGGGCGGCGATGTTGAGAATGACGTCCCAGCGGTTCGACTCGACGTCCTCGCTGATGCCATCGGCCTGCACCAGCACCTTCCAGGCGCCGGCCTTCTGATAGGCTTCGATCTGCCGAGCGATATACGCCCCGCTCTTTGTCCAGTCCTCGGCGCCCTTCTGGCCGGCCTCTGCGACGACCTTGAGACCCGCCTCGCGCGCCATGCCGATGAGCCGGCACTTGTCGTCGAGCGACATTGCCACCTGGGCGCTGGAGACCTCCACCGCGTCGGCGCCGAACGCCTTCACCTCGGCATAGAACTGCCGCGACACGCCCTGCATGAAGGCGGCTTCGGTAATGTCGCCGGCGAAGAACACGGCGATGCCGGCTTCTTTCAGCAGGGCGATCTTCCGGCGGATGAAGTCCGGCCTCATCAGCCGGTAGGTGCCCATGCCGAACTTGAAGAAGTCGATGTGGTCACCCGCGGCGTCGATGAGGTCGGTAGCGCGGGCGAGGCCCATGCCGCGGTCGGCGACGATGGTGAGGCCGCTTTCGCGGGGCCGCGAGGGGCGAGGCGCCATGCGCACGAAGGAAAAGGCGAAGGGGTCGGAGTCCACAAGGGGGGGCGGGTTTGTCTGGGCGGGCATTTTTCTCCCCGAGGGCTTGTTTGATATCTCATGTCTTATATAAGACAGAATAGTTGCGCAAGAGACGCGAGGGGAGCGCCCCGGCGCTCACCAAGGGAGGAAGCGGATTGCTGGTTCTGTCCAATGAGGACGCCGAGCGTCTTCTGACGATGCGCGAATGCATGGACGCGCTCGCCACCGCCTATGGCGATGCCGCCGCAGGCGCCGCACTGAATGGGCGCCGCTCCGACATGTTGACTCGCACCGCGCGCGAGGACGCGGTGTATTGCCTGAAGCTCGTCGGCGGCGTGGTGCCAAGCCTGAAGATCGGCTCGCTCCGGCTCAATTCCGACATCCTCACCTTTCCCGAGACGGATGGCCGCCGGCGCAAGGTGAAGGTGCCGGCCGCGCCGGGGAATCGTTGGGTCGGCCTCGTCATGCTGTTCAGCACCGATACGGGCGAGCCGCTGGCGATCTTTCCGGACGGGGTGGTACAGCGCTTTCGCGTCGGTGGGGCGAGCGGTCTCGCCGTGCGGCATCTCGCGCGCGAGGATGCGCGCGTTGCCGCCATTATCGGCACCGGCTGGCAGGCCGGCGCGCAGGCGATGGCCGTGGCCGCCGCCCGTCCCATTGAAGAGATCCGCTGCTTCAGCCCCAATTCCGAGAGCCGCGCCCGCTTCGCGCGGGAGATGACGGCGCAGCTCGGCCTGCCGGTGGTGCCGGCCGAGACGGCCGAGGCTGCCGTGCGCGGCGCCGACATCGTGCTGTGCGCGACCAACAGCTTGCAGCCGGTGCTCCACCGCGAATGGCTGGAGCCGGGCATGCATGTGGGTTCGATCCGTGACCGCGAACTGCCGCCCGAGGTGCTGAAGGCGGTGGACCGCGTCATCATCCACGACCCGGACAATATGGGGAGTGATCACCTCGTCATTGCCACGGGGGTGGATTATCGCGAGGGCACGAAGGAGATCGTCGGCGATCCCGAATTGCAGGCACTGACCCGCTCGCCCTCGCTGGCCCAACTCGTCGCCGGCCAGGCGGCAGGGCGCGAGACCCCGGACGAAATCACCTGTTTCCTAAACTATCACGGGGTTGGCTACCAGTTCGCGGCGACCGGGGCGGTGCTCTATGCCAAGGCGCTGGCCGCCGGCGCCGGGCACAAGCTGCCGGGCGAATGGTTTACCGAGACGGTGCATCCCTGATGCGCGCCGATAGGAGCCGAACCATGAAAAGCCGGCTGGGCAATTCGAGTGTCGGGCTGTGGACGGGGCTCGTTCTGCTGGCCCTCTCCATTGTCTACTGGACGCAGGCCGATGCGCTGCCGCGCAGTGCGCTGGGTGGCTCCGTCGGTTCGGACGGGCTGCCCAAGCTGCTCGGCGGCGCCCTCGCCGTGATGTCGTGCCTGCTTATCGTGCAGTCGCTTCTTGCCAGCCATCAAAAGCGCCAGCAAGAGCGGGACGATCTTCCCTCCCGCGACGAGGTGTTGCGGGCACTGGGCTTCTGGATCATCGCCGCCGCCTTCGTGCTGGCGCTGCCATGGCTGGGCTATCCGGCAGCGGTCGCCGCCGTCCTGCTGGTGATCGGCATATATTACGGGCGACGGCCGTCGCTGAGGCTCCTCGCCTTTGCCGTCACCGGTGCCGCCATCTTCTATCTCCTGTTCCACACGCTGCTGGGCATGCCGGTGCCGCAGGGCATGTGGATGGAACTTCTGGCGCGCTGACAGGCGGGCTGGCAGACACGCTTCGGAGTGAAGCATGCAGAATTTCATGTATCTGGTGGAGGCGATGGTCTCCCCGTCCATCATCGCGGCCGCTTTCGCCGGCTGTCTCTGGGGGATGATGGGCGGCTCATTGCCGGGTATCAGCACCTCCATCGCCATGGCGCTGCTGCTGCCCTTCACCTTCGACCTCAACCCGTCTACGGCGATGGTGCTGCTCGCCTCCGTCTATGTCGGGGCCGAATATGGCGGCTCGATACCGGCCATTCTGATCCGCACGCCCGCTTCGGGATCGGCGGCGGCCACCGTGTTCGACGGCTACGAGATGCACCGGCAGGGCCGCAGCGGCGAGGCGCTCGGCCTGTCGCTGGTTGGCGGCACCATCGGCGGCCTCGTCGGTCTGCTCGTGCTTGCCACGGCAACCGAGAAGGTGGCGCAACTGGCGCTGCTGTTCACCCCGCCCGCCTATGCCGCGCTCGGCATTCTCGGCATCAGCGTGGTCGCCTCGGTGTCCTCGGGCGCCATGGTGAAGGGCGTGATTGCCGGCATTCTCGGCCTGATGCTCGCCACCATCGGCACCGACCCGATCTCCGGAGTCGGCCGCTTCATCTATGGGCAGGCCGACCTCCTGGAAGGCGTCAGCATCATCTTGATCATGATGGGCCTGTTCGCGCTGAGCGAGCAGATGATGCAGGCCGGCCAGCCCGACATGGCGGCGGACCCCGAGGCGCGACGCTCCACCCGGCTGGTGCTGCCGAGCCTGAAGACGCTGTGGCGCCTGCGCGTGCCGCAGGTGATCGCCTGGGTGCTGGGCCTCATCGAGGGTTTGATGCCGGGCGGCGGCGGCTCCGTTGCCTCCTTCATGTCCTATAACGAGGCCAAGCGCTGGTCGAAGGAGCCCGAGAAGTTTGGCCATGGCTCGGAAGAGGGCGTCATCGCGCCAGAGACCGCCAACAATGTCGTGGCCTCGACGGCGCTCATCCCGACGCTGAGCTTCGGCATTCCCGGCTCCAACTCGACCGCGGTGCTGCTTGGCGCGCTGTTGATCCACGGCCTGCAGCCGGGACCGCTGCTTTTCGCCCGCCATCCCGAAGTCGTCTACGGACTGTTCGGCGGTCTGTTCATCGCCAATTTCGCCATGCTAGCTCTGGGCGTGATCCTGCTCTCGCCGATCATCTGGCTGGTCAATCAGCCCAAGCCGTTCCTGCAGGGCGGCATCTTCATCCTCATCATGTCGGGGGTTTATTCAGTGAACAACAGCACCTTCGACCTCGGTCTGGTGCTGGCGATCGGCATGCTCGGCTTTACCCTGCGCGCGCTGGGCTTCCCCCTGCTGCCCATGGTGCTCGGCGCCGTGCTGGGGCCGATGATCGAGTCGAACTACCGGCGCTCGCTGATGATGGGCGGCGGCGACCTTTCCATCTTCGTGCGCGACCCGATAAGCGCGCTGCTGCTGGGCCTCGCCCTGCTGATGCTGGTGACGTCCTTCATCCGCGAGACGCGCCACGCCAAAAAGACCGCCTGATAGGTGCAACGGGCGCCCCGCCCGGCGAATACGTCTGGGAAGGTTAGCCTCGTGTTGGTACAGGTGCGGAGGCATAGGGATCGAGCGTGGGGCGGACGCTTGGCTCACATCAACACGTCTGCGTCGTTGCACTGGTCAAAACGATCTGCCAGGGAATGCAGTGGCTTCGTTGCCGCTGACGAGCCAGCGCCAACTAATCGATAAACCCATAGGACTTTGCGGTTTTCTTCACCTCCATACAGTGCGCGGCCCTGGCGTCGGCGGACATGCTCTTGAGGTCGAACGCGGCGTTGGAGGTGAGCAGGCTCAACCTGCTTGCAAATTCGACGAGGTCGCCGCCCACACGCTTCCTGACCAGGGCCTCGATGGCCTCCGGCCGATATTTCAGCCCGCATACGGTTTCCGACGCGAGGAGATTGCCGAGCTCGTTTCCAAAGAACGTCGTATCCGCGCGCGCCGTGCTTGCGAGCATGACGAGGGCGACAGCGAGTATCAGCGGCTTCATGACCAGCCTCGGCAAGCGTGACGAAGCGTCAATCAAGCGCCGCGACATGGTGGGTGCGCAAGTCATGATCGCGGCCTTGGCCGGTTGGCGACGCGCAAGTCGGGCGCGAACCGCTGGCCCGGCTCTCACCAAGTGGCATCCTGCTCGCCGACAAGGCCTATGACCCGGATGCCATCCGCGCCCGGACGGCAGATCGCGGCGGCGAGGCAAGAGCGACACGAGTAAGATATGTCAGTACCGCTTCCAGTATTCCAACCGATGGAATCCTGATATTTTATGCATCTGTTGCCCCTGACGAGAGGCCGGGAGTCATCCGCCTCATGGCAATCAGGGGGACCGCAATGGCACGCGCGATCAGGGCGCTGGCATTGTAGCGTCGTCATGGACGACAAGGAGAGCTGAGATGTGATCAGGAAAGGGCAGGGGCACCCCGAAAATGATCGAAAGCGGACCGACATTCGCTCGATCGATCATGATGCGCTGGACGGTCTTATTGTTGGTACTACAATCATTGCGGAGTGAGAGCTCGATTCTTCGGGGATATCGAATGATGCCGCATGAAGATCGTATTGGAATGTATTATAAGATTGCCAGTGAGAGTATCATCTTCGAAAGATTTGAAGATCAGTCTATCGTTTTGAATCTGGATTCGGGGGCTTATTTTAATCTCAACAGCACGTCCAGTTACATCTGGAATTGCCTGTGCGCAGGTGCGTCGACCAAAGAAATCATTGATATTCTTTCTGCTCGATTTGAAGCGGACATTGTGTCTGGGTCATTTCATGACTTCTTAGAGAAGCTTATCGACGCGGGCCTTCTCGTCGAATCGTCCTCTTCCTCGACCTCATCTTCCCCGGCCAGTCCTGATTTTTCATGGAGCGAGCCGACGCTTACCGCCTATTCCGACATGAAGGATCTGTTGGCGATGGACCCACCGCTGCCCATGTCGATTGGCTGACGGCGGGCCCGGAGAATCGCCTTGTACGGTTTCCAGGAAATGGCGACCGCGTTTGACGCGGCGCAAGGGCCATCGAGGTTGCTGCGAGGGACGTTGGGTGGCCATGACCTTACGACACACTTTGTAGGCGAGAGCCTTCGCGCGGCGATCGGGCCGGTCTTTGATTACCTGACGGGAGGAGGTGCGGGGCGGCAAGGTGCGGCCGTGAAGCTGTGGGACGTCGCTGCGACGGAAGTGACAGCTCCCCCCGTTCCGGATGAGGCTGAACGTGACTGGGCGGGACCGGGGTGGCGTTTGCGTTGGTTCGGCAGTGGCCGTTATCTCTGCGAGGAGCGACCCTCCAGCCTGCTCTGGCTGGACCGCGAGGAACGTCAGCTCATCGGCTGTTTCGCCGATTCCCGTGCATTGGAACGAGGCACCATAGCGCGTCCGTTGCAGCGCATGATGAGCCTCTTCTGCCGGTCGCTGGGCATTCAGGAAATTCATGCCGGGCTGCTGGCGCGAGACGGCTGCGGCGCGCTGCTGGTCGGTCCCGGGGGACGGGGCAAGAGCACCACGACAATCGACGGGCTCGCCAGCGGGCTGGATTTTCTTGGCGACGATTCAGTGGGCCTCGGCGATGGGCCGGAGGGCAGCCTCGCTGGCCACTGCCTCTATGCTTCCGCGCGAGTGATGCCGGGCCAGATGGAGCGCTGGCCTCGGCTGCGTCCTTACTGGCTGCCCCCTCTGCCAACCGAGCAAAAGCACCTGCTGCTGCCTTCTGCACTGCCTGACACGCGGCTTGCCCAGAATGTGAGGATAGTCGCTACCATCCTGCCCCGATACGTTGGCAACGGCGTCCGGTTCTATCGCGGGGCGCCCATTGAGGCCTATCATGCGCTGGTCCGCGATAGTCGCGACAATCGGCGCTTTGGCATGACCGAGACCGAGGCGCGCCGTTTTGCACGCCTCACTCGCGAGACCGCCATCTACCATCTTGAAGTGGACCGCGATCCGGCACAGGTCGCGGCCGCCTGCCTGGATATCATCGAGAGATCGTCCTAATGGCTCCCCTGATCAGCGTCGTCATGCCGGCGCACAACGCGGAGCGTCTCCTTCGCCGGTCGCTGGGAAGCCTGCTGGCGCAAAGCTGGCGCCCGCTTGAAATCCTGGTTATGAGCGACGCCTCGACCGACCGGACGGAAGAAATAGGCGCGGCGTTCGGGCCGCCGGTGCGCGTCATCCCGTGCGATTTCCGACATCCCATTCCGACCCGCAATCTCGGCATAACGCAGGCGCAAGGCGAATTCATTGCCTTCCTCGATCATGACGACTTTTCGCCGCCTGACCGCTTTGCGCTGCAGATGGCGGCGTTCCAAGAGGATCCAGAACTCGACGTGTGCGTCGGCATGGTCCAGCGGGTCCGCTGGGCAGGCGGCGAGGCTCCGTTCGTGCCCAAGGCCGATCCTGTGCCGGGTTATCTCACCATCACCATGCTGGCGCGGCGGCAGACCTTCGACCGCGTCGGCCTGCTAAACCCTTCGCAGTTGCACGCGGACTCGGCCGAGTGGTTCCTGCGGGCCAGGGCGCTCGACATGAAGGTGAGGCTCCTGCCGCAGGTCCTAACTCTCCATGTCGATCACGAGGAAAATCGGTCGGTGACTCACGGAGAACGCTCCCGGAAGGAATTTCTGCGGCTTATCAAGGCCAAGCTGGATCGCGAGAGACAAGGCGAATGACATCCTTGGCGATCGGCCCCCGCAATGACAGCCCGTCCTGGTCGTGGGTCGGACAGTCCCTCGCGGATTTCCTCGCCGGCGAATTCGACGTCCGCATCTTCGACACCGTCACGGCTCTGCCCGACGCCGACCTCATCCTCGTGGTGAAGCAGCGGCCGCCCGCCTCCTTCATCGAGGCCGCGCTCGAACGCGCGGCGACCTGCTTCTTTGCGCCTGTCGATGTCTATCAGGATCCTGCCGAAATCGCCGCCGATGCGATTTTCCTCAAGCATTGCCGCACCGTATTCCTGCACGCCGAGACGCTGCGGCCTTTCCTTCAGCCTTTTGCCGGCCGGATATTGTCGGTGGAACATCAGGGTAGGTATACGCTCGGCGCGCCTGCCGCCTATCGGGAGACGGGCTTTCTTTTGTGGATCGGTGCCATCCAGCATCTTCCCTACCAACTCGCCTGGCTGGAGCGGCATCCACCGAAATGGCCGGTTCGCCTGCTGACCGATATCGGCTCCGCACCCGGTCGCCTTCAGGCCCATATTCTGGCTCGCTCGCTCGGGGTGCATTTCGTCATGGCGCCGGGTGCGATCAACGGGTTCGAGACCGAGGCCTGGAGCGAGGCCGTTCAATCTCAATGGATGCGCGCCTGCAAGGCGGCGTTCGACATCAAGGGCAGCAGTTTCAACCAGACGACGAAGCCACCGACCAAGGCCCAGAAATTCCTGGCCTCGGGCATTCCCTTCGGGTGCGATCCTGCGCATCCGGCGAGACACTATTTTGCGCCGCGCGGATTCGAGATCGTCGACGCCGCCGACGCCCGCCTGTACTCGGAGGATTACTGGCGGCAAGTACGCGAGATTTCGGGACCACTGCGCCGTGAGACAACGATGGAGCGGGTAGGCGCCCAATTTCGCGCAGGCCTGCTGAGTGGGCTCGCCGCATGAGGCTGCTAGTCTGGTGCAGCAGCTATGGCAACCTTATTGGCGGCGGCCCTGTCCTGGCGCCGCTATTGACGGCGGCCCTTGCGGAACGGGGACATGAGATCGTCGTCCTGACGGAGCGGCATCCCGCCACATTGCCCGCCTTCGAGCGCATTGGTGAAGTCGCGGTTCACCGTTTCACCTTCAAGCAAGCTCTCCAGAGCGGCCTGAAGCAGGTGACGGCCGTTCTGCGCGAGGTCGCGTCGATCAAGCTTGGATTCAAGCCCGACATCTCCTTCATTTTTAGCCCCGGAGGCGGAGACTATTTCTACAAGCTGACCGAGCGCATTCACACGACACCGCTGGTTATTGGTCTCCACGATTGCTTCCCGTCCGGGCGCTACCAGGCAGATGCCCTGCTCGGGCAATTGCTGAGATCGGCGCGAAGGGTCTGCGCATGCTCGGCGGCAACCTTGCAGCACGCACAGGCCCAAATACCGGAATTGGCGACGACCGGACGGGTCATTGTCAATGCCCTGCCTATGCCGAAGGAAGGGGACGTCCCGGCAGCGACACTCGGCAAGGACATCGCCTATCTCGGTCGCCTGGTACCTCACAAAGGGGTTCATTTTCTGATCGACGCCCTTGCCCTGCTAACGGGGCGCTTTCCGGAATTGACGTTGTCCATCGGGGGCGAAGGCCCTTCGCTCGAAGGGCTTCGCGCTCAGGCCGGCCGGCTTCGTCTTGCCGGCCGCGTCATCTTCAGAGGTGCCATCGAGCGCGCGGACATTTCCGCTTTCCTTGCACCCGCGCGGATCATCGTCGTTCCCTCCCTTGAGGAGCCGTTTGGACTGGTGGCGCTCGAAGCGGCCCAACTTGGTCGACCAGTGATAGCGAGTGCGGTGCAGGGATTGCCGGAAATCGTGCGCCACGAGGAGACCGGCCTTCTGGTGCCGCCCGGCGATCCAGTCGCGCTGGCCGACGCTCTGAAAACCCTGCTTCTCGATGATGCCGGGGCCGCGCGAATGGGATTGGCGGCTCGGAGGTGCGCTGCGAGCCTTTTCCGCTGGCAGGATTATGTCGCGGCAGTGGAGACAGTGCTGGATGAGGCGCGCCGATGAGTTTGCAAGCCTTTCCGCTTCAGGAGCTTCTCCCCTACCTGCAACCAGACGCGATAGACAAGGCAGTGCTGGCTGTTTGCCTTGCCTCACCGGATGACGTTGCAGACGACTGGGCAAGGCTGATCCATGCCGTCGGTTCCCTTCCCGCCTTGATGCGGCAGCGCCCGTTCCTGCGACGCCTATTGCCGCTAATCGGGCACCGCCTAGCCTCGGCAAACATCGAGCCGGACCGCGAAACCGCCGACCTCCTGAGCGCCTCTCAGGTATGGGAGGCCGCACGGACCGCGCGGATCTTGCAATTGCTGGCGCGGCTTGAGACCGGGCTTTCCAGCATGGCGGGCGCTTTGGTGATGCCGAAGGGGCCCCTTCTTGCCGAGCGAATCTATCCCTCCGTGTCGCTGCGCCATTGCCACGACATCGACCTTCTAATCCGCAGCGATAACCTCGCCGAGATCGAGACGGTTCTTTCGGATCAGGGGTTCTCTAGCGCGCAGAACTCACGTGATGAGGCACGACCCTATTTCCCTCGCATATGGACGCATAGGGACGGGCTACCGATAATTCTCCATGTGAACCCGTGGGACGGCGATCCGTTGACCGACCTCGGTTTCTTCGAGCGTGCCAGCCGACAGCGCGCCAACAAATCTCGACTCGTGCCACCATCGGACGTCGATCTCTTCGCCTATCTCTGTATGCACAGGGGCCTTTACCGCGATCCCGGCCGCGTGGGCTGGCTCGTGGATTGCGGTCTGCTGCTCGCATCCGATCCGCCGGCCGGTTCCTTCTGGCCCGCATTGCTGGATCGCGCCTGCGAGACCCGGCTGACCGCGCGCCTGTGCCTGAGGCTACATGTTCTGAATGCCAGCGGTGTTCGCATCCCCAATTCTGTGCTGGCTCGCATAGCGGTTCTTGCCTGGTCCGGCTGGCGTCAGGAGAGGATGTCCACCCTGGCCTGCATGGCGGACGAGACGAGGCTGGGGTCACGCGGTCTGTGGCGCGCGACGGGGTGGAGGACCGGTGTCTATGTGGTTCTTTCCGCACTGCGTGCCCGTCTGCCGGAGACGACGCAGCGGATCGCGGTCTAACTTAGGTAGAGCGCGCGTTCTGCCTGCCGCGTCAGAGGGCCCAGACCCCGGCTATGCGGAAGGGAAGCGGCTCGGAGAGGCACCTATCCGCATCGGGCAGGGACGGCGACAAAAAACATGTCGGCCGCGAAACCAGCACCAATGCCCCGGGCGCGGGATTGTCGCGTGGCAGCTTCACATGGAAAAGCCGCTCCGTCGCGCCGCTTCGCTTGCTGCTGCCGGTCTTGAACGCCAAACGAGCGACGGATCTGCCATCCGCGAAAGTCTCGATGAACACCCAACGCCTGGCCTTGGGACGCTCGACGGCAAGCCGCAGCACGAATTCTGAGCGCCCTTCTAGATTGCCGGGTCGAATTTCATGCCGGTCGGCAACCCCGCCGGAATCCGCGACAGGCGTCCTGCGGCCAAAGCGCCACCGAAGCGGCGCGCCGGGACGGGTGGGTCGCCCGTCGACAATGGGCGGAAAGCCACGCTTGACGAGCAGCCGGTTCGCCACGCGGTCCGTCGCCCTGTCAAGCAGGGTTCTGTCCTCCCAGTCGCGTATGTGGGCACGATATTTCAGCTTCTCGCCGACCGACGCTGAACTGGCGGCAAGGTCGGCTATCACCTCCGGGGGAACGGGAGCGCAGAGCGCCTGACGCATATAGCCGAGGCCGGCAAGGCAGGACGGGACGAGGCCACGCTCGCGGGCGATCCGCACGAGCCTGTCCCAATCGATCGCCTGTCGCTCCATGCGTGTCATGACATCGACGGCCCATGCGGCGCCGCGGCCGACGGCGGCATGAGCAAGAATGATCAGGAGCGAGTCTGTCGGGCTGGGAACCAGGAGCCGCCGCCCGGCGAGCGTGGCTGGTACCGCAGCATCCCAGAGAGCGGTTTCCAGCCGGGCCGAGTTGCTGGCGTAATGAAACGCTCGGGTATGGAAGTCGATCTCGCCATAACGCCCCTTGCGGAGATTGCCACGCTGCAGCGCCGTTTCCGCGCCTTTCAGATAAGCCGTCGATGTCCCGTCCACATGCTCCCAATCGGCCGCGTCGAGCGCCGTGAGGGCAGCGGTTGATTGCGCCGGAGAGACCAGAACATCAACGTCGCCCATCAACCGGCGCGAGGCGGCGGCGAGGCCCTCCGCATATTGGGCGGCGCCCTTGAAGACCATGAAGGTGATTCCGGCTTCAAGGAGGATATCCAGAGCGGGGATCGTTTCGCCGATCTTGAGTTGGGTATGAAGCCAGTGCGTGCGGACGAGACGCTCGACAGACGGGCGAAGCGGCGCGTCCGGATCGAGCGTCGCCAGGCGCAACCCGAGCGGCGCCAGCAGCTTCGTCTCGTGTGGTGTGATATCCGAGAGGTCCCGCATCGCCGACCAGCGCCGCCACGCCCCAAGCGCGATGTCGTCCGGGGCGAGCGTCGCGCGCAGCAGCAGATCGGTCCAGCCGTCGGGCCAGCTCGGCGCTCGCCTCAAGGGGGAGGTTTCTGTCCCGGTCGGCACTTGAGAGCTCCATTTCATGCCGGCAGACGTCGCTGATCGAGCGAGACCGGAACCGCGGGAGGGGCGCGACAACCGTTTCAGCCGGCATTGTAAGGCGGCCCTCCTTGTGAGGTAAAGCGCTCCTCTCAGTTCAGGCGGTCCCGGAATGGTCTCGGATCAGTAAGCTGGAAAATTCCGGATAGAGGGTCCAGAGTACCGGTTGCGAGTCGGCCCGCCTGAGGCGCGTTACGCAGGCCATTCATCACGTCTTCGGGCAAAACTGCCGCTGATCCACCGTCTCAAAGACGCGATGCCTAAGCTTGACGCGGCCTCCGTCTAGGAACGGAGGCGCATCCTCTGGCACGCCGGGCGATGGCGGTGATGCTCCTCGCGGCAATGAACCGCCCGGCGGCCGCGTCGGTACGTAAGGGAGCGCTCTCTCCTGTGAAGCGCGCGCCGGGGGACTTGAAGCCACCGTCCGGCGCCCTTATGGTGCCGCCACCTGCGCGGGCGTAGTTCAATGGTAGAACGGCAGCTTCCCAAGCTGCATACGAGGGTTCGATTCCCTTCGCCCGCTCCAGCGCCAACCGTCGCTTTGCCCGCTTCCAAGCCAGCCGCCGAAGTCCGCGTGCGCTGCCGGTCGGGCGAACATATCCGCCCTCACGTCGTATCCGCCACTGCACGCCTGCCCGATTGGCGGCCGTGAGCCGATGAGCGGTGGCCGGCTCGGCTGCCGGGGGCCACCACCGGCTCGCGAAAAAAGCCCGTCGGCGGCTCCATTTTCGGCTTGCGATCGCGCTGTATCGCGGCCCCCCGTAGCTGGCGACCGTCGAGCCTGCACGCCGCCGTTCGAATCCGCTCTGCAGTGCGCAAAAGGGAAGACCCGTGCGGTGTGCCGGCGCAGGGTGCGGCGGGCAAGGCATCGGTCCACGGGTCCTCCATGAGTTCGATCGGCATCATTCTCCTGCTGCTGGCAGGCGTCGTAACCACGCACTGGCTGGCGCGGGCGGTGGGCGGGCGCGTCGCCCTGCCATTGGTGCAGATCGCCGTCGGCGCGGCCCTCGGCTACACCGGCGTTCTGTCGGTACGGCTGGAGCCGGAGCTGTTTTTCCTGCTGTTCCTGCCGCCGCTGCTTTTCCTGGACGGCTGGCGCGTGCCGCAGCAGGACCTGAAGGATAACGCCGTCACCATCCTGTCGCTCGCTTTCGGGCTGGTTTTAATCACCGTGCTCGGCATCGGCCTGATGGTGCATCTGATGGTGCCGGCCATGCCGCTCGCCGTCTGCTTCGCGCTGGCGGCAGTGCTGTCGCCGACCGATATCGTCGCCGCGACCTCCATGATCACGGATATGCCGATGCCCCGCCGCGTGCTGCGTATCCTGGAGGGCGAAGCACTGTTCAATGATGCCTCGGGTCTCGTCTGCCTCCGGGTTGCGGTGGCGGTGGCGATGACCGGGGTGTTCGATGTGTGGTCGACTGCCGCGCACCTGCTCTGGGCGGCGGTCGGCGGCGTTGTCATCGGCCTTGCGCTCAGCCGGCTGATCTCGCTCGCGAAGTTATGGGTGGCGACGCAGCTCGGCGAGGACACCTCCTCGCAGATCGTCATCAGCCTGCTGACACCCTACGCCGCCTACCTCCTAGCTGACGCGCTGGGCGGCTCGGCGGTGCTGGCGGCGGTCGCGGCGGGCATGATGATGAGCCGCATAGAGGTCAGCGGAAAATTGCTCGCCGTCACGCGCATCCGTCGGAGCGCGGTGTGGGAGACGCTGCAATTCACCCTCAACGGCGCTATCTTTCTGCTGCTCGGCGAGCAGTTGCCGGGCATTTTGTCCCGCGCGGAGCTCGGCGCTGCCGAAAGCGGCCATCGTGGCCTGGAGTGGCTGGCGCTCTACGTGCTGGCAATTACCGTGGCGCTCGCGGCAATGCGCTTTTGCTGGGTGTGGGTGTCGGTCATCATCTGGAGGTGGCGCCATGGCATGCTGTCAGGGTGGGATGCGCTGCCGAACTGGCGGCTGGTGGCCACGATGTCGACGGCGGGCGTCCGCGGCGCGGTCACCCTCGCCGGCGCGCTCAGCCTTCCGCTGGCGCTTCCCGATGGGATGCCCTTTCCCTCGCGCGATCTCGTCATTCTCATCGCTGCCGGCGTGATCCTGGTCTCGCTTGTCGTCGCCAATGCCAGCCTGCGCCCGCTGCTTCGCGGGATCGAGGTGCCGCCGGAGCCGCGCCTCGACACGCAGGAGCGCAGCGCGCGCGTCGAGGCCGCCAAGGCTGCGATCGCCGCCCTGGCGCAGGTGAAGGATGGAGCCAAGGGGCGCGCCGGGCTTCCGGATGCCGAGGAACTTGCCGCCATTGCCTTGGTCGCGGACTATTACCAGCACCGCCTGTCGCAGTTGCAGCCCGCCGAGCCGACTCGTGCAGGCGCGGAGCCCGTCCATAGGGAGGAGCACCTGCATGTGCTCGCCGTACGGGCAGAGCGAGCCGCGATCGCGAGCATGGTCCGCGGGCACCGCATCTCGAACGATCTGGCGCACAAGCTGCTGCGCGAAACAGATCTGGCCGAAGCGGCCTTCCAGACCGCATCCGAAGCCTGACGCGGGCTTCTTGGCTCCGCCTGTCGCCGCTATCATTCAGTCTGCGCCAGCCGAATCGGTCGGGCCGGAACCAGGAGCCACCATGAGCCAGGATGCCCTCGTCTTCTACAGCGCGGTGGACGACGCGCAGGCCTGGCGGACCGCGTTGACCGCCGAATTGCCCGATCTCGATGTGCGGATCGACCCGGATGTGGGCGATGCCGCCGACATCCGCTATGCGCTGGCCTGGGCGCCGCCGGCGGGTTTCTTCGCACGCTTTCCCAATCTCGAACTCGTCATCAATCTCGGTGCCGGCGTCGACGCGCTGATGAAGCGCGACGATCTCGTGCCGGTGAAGTTCGCGCGCCTCAACGATCCCGGCATGGAGGCGATGATGGCGAGCTACGTCATCTTCGCGGTCACCCGCTATGCCCGTGACATTCCCGTGTTCGAGCGGGCCAAGCGGCGCGGTGAATGGGAGTATGTCCATCCCCGACCCCTCTTCGAGATCAAGGTCGGCGTGCTCGGGCTGGGCGAACTTGGTGCCGCGGCGGCGAAGGCGCTGGCGGGGATGGGCTTCACCGTGACCGGCTGGTCGCGCAGTCCCAAGGATATTCCCGGCGTCACGGCACTCACCGGCCGCGAGGGGCTGGAGCGCGTGCTGGCCGAGAGCGAAATCGTCGTGTGCCTGGTGCCGCTTACGCCGGACACCCATCATTTGCTCGGCGCGGCCGAGCTGGCCCTCATGCAGAAGGGCGCCAAGCTGGTGAATGTTTCGCGCGGCGCGCTGGTGGACGAGTTGGCGCTGGTCGAGGCGCTGCGCTCGGGCCATCTTGCCGAGGCGACGCTCGACGTGTTCGAGACCGAGCCTTTGCCGAACGGGCATCCGCTGTGGACGCTGGATAATGTGCTGATCACGCCGCATGTCGCAAGCATCACGGTGCCTGCACTGGCCGCCCGCGACGTGGCGGAGAGCATCCGCCGCGTGCGTCGCGGCCTCGCTCCGCTGCACGAAGTCGATCCGCGCCGGGGTTATTGACGCGGGCGGGGCTTCGGCATTCTTGCGGGATCCCAGGATCCCAGGATCTCGGGTGAGGTATTCGTGATAGGCTGGCGAAACCGGGCTCAATTCGCGAGAGCGGCGCGACCCGCAGTCGGTAAGTGATCGGTTGTACTGAGAGCATCCTTCTCCATCAGGCTGTTCCGTCCCATCGGAAAGAGCCTTCGAGGCAGACACGCATGGCGCAAGCGGCGAGCGGCAACGGCACGGTCTGGACATGGGTTGCGATGGTCGCCGGCCTCCTCATGACCGCTGCGGCGATAGGCCTGTGGGCACGCCACGGTGCGGCCGTTTTCTTCGACATGCTGACGGCCGGGATCGCCTATTGCTTCTAGGCCTATGAGAGAGTCCTTGGCGTTGGCCGAAACGGCCTCGCCCACGTCATTGTGGTGCCATGTCAAACCGTCGCGTTCTGCTGCTTCTGGCCGCTTTTGTTGTCGGCGCCGTCGTCATTGTCGCCAGCGCCCTGGCCTTGCTGCCGCGTGGAGCGGGCACGGTTACGAGCCAGGTGGCCATTGGCGGGCCGTTTGAACTCGTCGATCAGAACGGGAAAACGGTAACTCAGGAGGCGTTCGCCGGCACGCCGATGCTGGTGTTCTTCGGCTTCACCCATTGCCCCGATATCTGCCCGACCTCTCTGTTCGAGATGTCGCAGCTCTTCGAGGTGCTGGGTCCCGATGCCCGCAAGGTGACGGGGCTGTTCATCACCGTCGATCCCGAGCGCGACACGCCGGAGGTGATGAAGTCCTATCTCGGCAGCTTCCACCCCAGCATCCAGGGGCTTTCCGGTACGCCGGAACAGGTCGCCGCCGTGACCCGGGCCTACCGCGCCTATGCCAAAAAGGTGCCGACGCAGGGTGGCGACTACACGATGGATCATACGGCCATCGTCTATCTGATGAGCAAGGATGGTCAGTTCGTCGCGCCATTCAACCTGAAGCGACCTCCGGAGGAGGCTGCGGCTGAACTGCGGCGCTATCTCTAAGGGCTGCTCACATCCGAGGTAGGTGCCCGTCCTTCATCGCGCTGGCGCCTGCTGCGCTCGCGAGGGCGCACCGCCCGGTCGGAAGAAGCCCTGAGCCGCACGACGGGCCGCAGCCGCGGGCGTCGGCGAGAGGTGCGCGCCAGCCCGTGATCGGTCTTCTCCCAGTGATAGGGCGCGCGGACAAGCTGCAGCAGGGCCCGCCACGCGGCCACTGAGGTCATGAGCCAATACAGCGGCATGAGGGCAAGAACGCGTGCGATGCCCGGCACGCCGCGGCGCTGCATGCCCAGCACCGTCGAGAAGGTTGCGCCCAGGAGGCCGGCGACCAGTACGCCGGACCACACGGCATCGAGCACGGTCGTCATCAGCGAGCGAGCACCCGCCGGCCCCACGACCAGATCGAGGAGCAGCGAGGCGATCAGCACCGGATGGAAAAGCGCCGCCGCCGTCCCGCTGCCCAGCAGGAACAGCAGCGTCAGCATACCCGGCACTCCGATGCCCCTCGCCAAAAGGCGGGGGTGCCGGGCATGGACCAGCAGCGTCTGCATCCATCCCTTGTGCCAGCGGGTGCGCTGGCGCATCCAGGTTCCCAGCGAGCGTGGGGCTTCCTCGTCCGTCGTCGAGGCGATGACCGCCGTGCCCCAGCCCGCGCGGGCGAGCCGGACGCCCAAATCGGCATCTTCGGTGACGTTGAAGGGGTCCCATCCGCCGACACCCTCCAGCGCGGCGCGGCGAAAATGGTTGGACGTGCCCCCGAGCGGCAGCGGCAAGCCGCAGCCGCCCAGCATCGGCAGCACGACATCGAAATAGCTGGCATATTCGGCGGCGAACTGCCGTGTGATCCAGCCGTCGGCGAGATTGTCTATGACCAGCCGCGCCTGCACGCAGCCGACGCGCTCGTTGCCACGCTGTTGGAGAACGCTGCAGACCTGGCGAAGCTGCAGCGGGTCAGGAACATCCTCCGCATCGTAGATGCCGATCACCGTGCCGCGCGCGAAGGGGAGGGCGGCGTTCATCGCCTTCGGTTTGGTTCGCGGGCCGACATCGGGCGCGACGATCACCTGGAAGCCGGGCCGGTCGGCCTGCTGAGCCAGCGCGCTGGCGGTCTGCTCGTCGTCAGCCTCGATCACGAACAGCACCTGGAGTTTTTCGCGGGGGTAATCGAGCGCCGCCAACGCCTCCACCAGCTGCGGCACCATGCGGGCCTCGCGGTAAAGCGGAACAATCAGTGTGTAGCGCGGCAAGGTCGGGTCGTGCCGCGCGGGCTGCGGGGGCGCCTGGGGCGGCGCCGTACAGGCCGTCAGCTTCAGGGTGGCGCTGCCAAGAAGCATCACGGCAATAATTGTCGCAGGCGCCCACGAGCCGGGAAGAGCGGCCGTTGCCGCGGCCAGAAACAGCGCGGCGACCGCCACCACGGCGAGCGCAAAAGCCCAGCGCGAGAGGGCGAGCGTCCCCGCCGACAGGTCGGGGTGTCGATCGTGCAGTTCAAAGGCGGCGCGCCAGCCGAGATGCGTCGCGAAACGTCGCCGGACGAAGTCGGCCAGCCGCTCGGGCGTGGTCAGGCTCACCAGGGGACGCAAAGACGGGCGTTCATCCAGCGTCGCGGCCAGCCGGCGCAGCTTCAGCCCGCGCGCGGCCATGACCAGGCGGCCTTCCGGCGTGCGCATCACGCCGCTGCGCAGCAGCGCGGCGATGTCGCGGGGCTCACATCCGGCAGGGGTGCGAAACAGGGGATCGTCGAGCGGCTGAAAGGGGATACCCAGCTCATGGGCGGCCGCGCGCGCCACGATGTCCGGCGAGGCATGGCCGCCCGCGAGCAGGGCCTCGTCCACGCCGACGCCGAGCCGGTTCGCGCGGCGCAGCGCATAATGGACGACGTTCGGCTCCAGTCGTCGGCCGACACCCGCGGCCTCGACGGGAACCCCGGTCGCGCTGGCCGGGTCGGCTGTGCCCGAAGACTGCCGGCGCACCACCTGTGTCATGCGTCAGCCCTCGCCTAGTCGACGCCGAGACGGTAGAAGAGCGCGATGGCGCGGCAATTGCCCAGTCCAGCGCGAGGCCAGTGTGCGGTATATTCGTCCGGTAAGTAAATACGGTATGCGCCTCTTGGTTGCGATCACACTTGCCTTCGCGCTCGCATCGCCTTTCACGGCCGCGCGCGCCCAGTCCGGCGCCGCACCGGCCGCTGCCGCAGGTATCGAAGCTTCCGTGATGGTGCCCGGATTCTGGGACCCCAAGCGACGGCCGGAGCGGCCGGACGTGACCCGCCTACCGGTACAGATTCGCTTCGTCACGACGGAGGATTACCCGCCGTTCAGCTTCCGAGGCGGGGATGGTCGCCCTACAGGGTTCAATGTCGACGTGGCCCGCGCCATCTGCACGGAACTCGCCATCCGCTGCACGCTGGAAATCCTGCCCTTCGACCAACTCGTCGAGGCGCTGGAGAGCGGCAAGGCGGATGCGGCCATCGCCGGCATCGCAATTTCCGCCGCGTCCCGCGAGCTGATCGATTTCTCCGACCGTTATTTCCGTTCGCCGGCGCGTTTCGTCTCCCGTCGCGGCGATGTGGGGCTCAAGGTCACGCCGGATGCGCTGGCCTCGAAATCCGTTGGGGTCGTCGCTGATACCGCGCACGAGGCCTATCTCAGCGACTTCTTCAACGAGATTGCTATTCGCCGCTTTCCCGATGCCGACGCGGCGCGCGCGGCGCTGCAGAAGGGTGAGGTCGACCTCGTCTTCGGTGACGGCGTGCAGCTGGCGCTGTGGCTCAACGGCACGGCGTCCGCCAATTGCTGCGCCTTTGTCGGCGGGCCGTTCACGGAGAGCCTGTATTTCGGCGAAGGCATGGGCATCGCGGTGAAGCGCGGGAATGACGCGCTGCGCCAGTCGTTGAACTACGCTCTGGCCCAGCTCTGGGAGGAGGGGGTCTACACCGACCTCTATCTGCGCTGGTTCCCGATCAGCGTTTATTGACGCGGGGCGACACACTACCTAGAGACATTCCCCCCGGAGGCGGCGCGGCCGCCTTTGGTTTTCGGGCATTGCGCCCCAGGAGGGCAGACCATGACGGCGACCGCTCCGGTCGAGGATGTTGCAGCCGAATTGCGCACGCTGGCGGAATCTGCCGGCGCGTGGCCGTTCGAGGAAGCCCGCAAGATCGTCGAGCGCCTGAAGCGGAAACCGAAAGCCGAAGTCCTGTTCGAGACCGGCTACGGCCCCTCGGGCCTGCCCCACATCGGCACGTTCGGCGAGGTGGCACGTACCACCATGGTGCGCCACGCCTTCCACGTGCTGACCGAGGGCAAGATCCCCACGCGCCTGCTGTGCTTCTCCGACGACATGGACGGCATGCGCAAGATCCCGGAAAACGTGCCGGATCCTGCGGCGCTGAAGCCCTATCTGCAGATGCCGCTCACCAAGGTGCCGAACCCGTTCGGCGGCGGATTTGCCAGCTTCGGCGACCACAACAACGCGATGCTGCGCCGCTTCCTCGACACGTTTGGCTTCGATTACGAGTTCGCCAGTGCCACCGAATACTACTTCTCCGGCAAGCTCGACCCGGTCCTGCTGAAGGCGGCGGAGACCTACGAGGCCATCATGGACGTGATGCTGCCGACGCTGGGCGAGGAGCGGCAGGCGACCTATTCGCCCTTCCTGCCGATCTCGCCGGTTTCGGGCCGCGTGCTCTATGTGCCGCTCAAGGCCGTCGACGCCAAGGCCGGCACCGTCACCTTCACAGACGAGGACGGGGTGGACAAGACCGTCCCTGTCACCGGCGGCCATGTGAAGCTGCAGTGGAAGCCGGATTTCGGCGCCCGCTGGGCGGCGCTCGACGTCGATTTCGAGATGTTCGGCAAGGACCACCAGACCAACGCGCCGATCTATGATCGCATCTGCGAGGTTCTCGGCGGCGTTGCGCCCGAGCACTTCGTCTATGAGCTGTTTCTCGACGAGAACGGTCAGAAGATCTCGAAGTCGAAGGGCAACGGCCTGACCATCGACGAATGGCTGACCTATGCGAGCCCGGAGAGCCTCGCGCTTTACATGTTCCAGTCGCCGCGCTCGGCCAAGAAGCTGCATTTCGACGTTATCCCGAAGGCGGTCGACGAGTATTTCGGCTTCCTCGCCCGCTACCCGACGCAGGATTGGAAGAACCGGCTCGGCAATCCCGTCTGGCATATCCACGCCGGCAATCCACCGGCGGAGGAGTTGCCGCTCAGCTTCGGCCTGCTGCTCAAGCTCGCCTCGGCCTCCAACGCCGAGGACAAGGCCGTGCTGTGGCGCTTCATCGAGCGCTATGCGCCCGGCACGTCGCCGCAGACCCATCCGATTGTCGACCAGCTCGCTGGCTATGCCGTGCGCTACTTCATCGATCGGGTTAAGCCACGCCGCACCTTCCGCCTGCCCGACGAGGTGGAGGCGCAGGCGCTGGCCCGTCTCGACGCCGCGCTGGCGCTGCTCGACGGCTCGGATCGCGACGCCGTGCAGAACGCCGTGCTCGATGTCGGCCGCGCCGAGCCGCGCTATCAGGACCACAAGCGCAAGAGCCCGACGGGCGGGCCGGGCGTGACCTTCGCCTGGTTCAGCGCGCTCTACGAATTGCTGCTCGGCGAGAAGGAAGGCCCGCGCTTCGGTGGCTTCGTCGCCGCCTACGGCATCCCGGAGACCCGGGCGCTGATCGCGCGGGCGCTGTCGGGCGAACTGGCCAGCGGCGCGGCGTAGCGCGGCGCCGGCCGGGAGCATCCCAGCCGAAGGAGGGATGCGTGCCATGCCGAAGCGGCGTCAGGGACAAATCGACCTGCGGGTAGACGACCCGCAGCAATTGCTCGACATGCTGGACCCCTATCCGTTTCGCGAGCGCGGGCTCGACAGCGAAGTGGACGCGTATATTTGCGAGCATGCCGAAGAGGTGCCGCCGCAAACGCCGCTTGCCATTGCCGTTCATCTGCCGGTCATCTCGGCGGACAGCGTCCTGGCGCAGAGCCTGCCGGGTGTTTTCCGGCAGAATTTCGAGCAGCAGGCCGAGCGGCGCAGCAACGCGCTGACCCGTCTGTTCGCCGAGGGGCGAAAGGCGTTGGCGATAGGCCTGCTGGTGCTGGGCCTGTGTCTCGTCGTCGGTCAATCGCTCGTCAACATCTTCCCGGATTCCCGGCTCGCGGGCGTGGTCATGGAAGGCCTCGTCATCCTCGGCTGGGTGGCGAACTGGCGGCCGATGGAGATCTTCCTCTTCGACTGGTGGCCGCTGGTGCAGGAGCGCCGGCTGTATCGCCGCCTCGCGCAGGCGCCGGTGACGATACGGGCGCGACCTCCCGCGCACTGACGGCAGGCTATGCCGGAGACCGCGCCGCCAGCGCTTTCTCGCGCAGCGCGGTGAGCGAGGTGGTGGGGCTGATCGCCTCCGCGTCGAGCTTCACATGGACGATGGAGGGCATGCCGGACGCGAAGGCCGCGTCCAGCGCCGGCGCGAATGCCTCATCCGTCTCAACCGTGACCCCGAAGCCGCCGAATGCCCGGGCATAAGCGGCAAAATCCGGGTTTCGCAGCGTCGTGCCGAAGACGCGCGTGGGATATTCGCGCTCCTGATGCATGCGGATGGTGCCGTACATGCCGTTGTCGATCACGACCGCCACTATGGGCGCGCCATATTGCACCGCCGTGGCGAACTCCTGTCCGGTCATCAGGAAGTCGCCGTCGCCGCACACCGCCACCACGGGTGTGTCGGGCTGCGAAATCTTGGCTGCCACCGCCGCCGGCAGGCCATAGCCCATCGATCCCGAGGTGGGGGCGAGCTGCGTGCCATAGGCGCGGAAGCGGTGGAAGCGATGCACCCAGATGGCAAAGTTTCCGGCGCCGTTGCAGATGATCGTCTGTTCGGGAAGCGCGCGCAGATAGCGCACCAGCGTCGCCATCTGCACCGCGCCGGAGTTGGCGGGCGGTTCTTCGGTCCAGTCCAGATAATCGGCGCGCGCCTGCGCCCGCCAGTCGCTCCACGGCAGCTCGTTCGGCGGCTGTACCCCTTCCAGCGCGGCGGCGAAGGCGCCGGAGGAGGCGTTGATCGCCAGTGCCGGCTGGTAGACCCGGCCAAGTTCCTCCGGGTCGGCATGCACATGCACCAAGGGCACGCCTGGGTCGGGAATGCCGAACAGGCTGTAGCCCTGCGAGGGCACCTCGCCGAGCCTTCCGCCCGCGAGGATGACGAGATCGGCACTCTTTAGCCGGGAAAGCAGTTTTGGGTTGAGCGAAAAGCCGATATCGCCGGCAAAGCACGCATGGTCGGCAGGGAAGAGCATCTGCCGGCGGAAGCTAACCGCGACGGGCAGGTCGAAGCGCTCGGCGAAGCGCTCGACCGAGGCGACGGCCCGCTCATTCCAGCGGGCGCCGCCGAGGATCATCACCGGGCGCTTTGCCGCCCAGAGCAGGCGCTGCAGCCGCATCATGTCGGTTAGGCCCGGCCAGGTCTCGGCGGGCTCCACCGCAGGTGCGTCCGGCACCTCGGCTATCTCGCTGAGCACGTCTTCGGGAAGAGCTATGACCACCGGTCCCGGCCGGCCCTGCATCGCGACGCGAAAGGCGCGCGCGACGATTTCGGGAATGCGCGCCGCCTCGTCGATCTCCACCGCCCATTTGGCGAGCGGGCCGAACACGGCGCGATAGTCCACCTCCTGAAACGCTTCGCGCCCGCGCATGGCGCGGGAAATCTGCCCGACGAACAGGATCATCGGCGTCGAATCCTGCTGCGCGATATGGATCCCCGCGCTCGCATTGGTGGCGCCCGGCCCCCGGGTGACGAAGCAGATGCCCGGTCGGCCGGTGAGCTTGCCGCAGGCCTCCGCCATCATCGCCGCGCCACTCTCCTGCCGGCAGATGACGAAATCCACGTCGCTGTCGGACAGCGCGTCGAGCACGTCGAGATAGCTTTCGCCCGGCACGCCAAAAGTGCGGGAGACGCCATTGGCACGAAGCGCATCGACGAGGATGCGGGCACCGGTGCGGGGGGCGGGGGAGGGTAGGGAGGTCATGATCGGGGACTCAGAACGCAAAAAGAGGGGTGAGTTTAGAGCCCGGCGCGCGGGAACGCGAGTAGCTTGCGGCGGGGTCGAGGCCGGTTCTCAAGCGAAGCCGATCCACCGCCCGGCGACCAGCACAGCGAGCCAGAGCACCGCTGAGGCGGCCGCCGAGGCACGAACGCCGCTCGTCAGCGGCTCTCCACGCAGGGCCGCAGCATAGGCCGGGTTGGCGTGCTGGACGACCACATTTATCAGCGCTATCGCCAGCAGGGCCAGCTTGATCAGGAAGGCGGTGTTCTCCGCATATTCGGCCGGTCGCACCGTGAACAGCCACAGGCCGGTCAGCACCGCGAGGCCGGCGCCAAGCGCCGCCACGCGCGCCTGGAGCGGACCGACCACCGCCAGAGGCACGCGGCGCAGCCCGCCCAGCAGCCGTAGGTCGAGCACCAATATCGAGCCCAGCAGCAGCGCCATGCCGAGAATGTGGGCGCTGTTCACCAGCAGATAGGCGATCCAGGACGCCCGCAGCCAGCGGGCGCCGGGCCAGTCGCCGAGGGCTGCCAGCAGGCCGGGCGCGTCCTCCATGACAGCCTCAGTTGCTGCCGATCCGCTCGGGATACATGTCGTAATTCTTGCCGGCGAGAGTGATGCGCACCGCCTTCATATGCGCCTTCGCCTCATCGCGGTTGCGATTGCCCAGCACGGTGATGGCATCGCCCGGCTTGGCGGTGTCGCCGGTGAAGCCGGAATTGGCGGTCTGGCGGGGATTGCCGAGATCGACCTGCCAGAGCGTGCCATCCTGCGCCGTCACCTGCAGCGAAGGGTGCGGCGGCGCCATGGAGATGGTCTTGATGGTGCCTTCCAGCGTCATCTTCTCGCTGTTCGCCCAGCCCCAGCCGTGATGGGCGAGAGCGGGAGCAGAGAGGACGGCGAGGGCGGCAAGGCCGCCGGCCATGCCCACGCCCGTGGGAGAGCGGCGGCTGGTGCGATAATGGAAAAAGGACATTGAAGCGGCTCCTGTCGTTACGGAAGTCGCTTCAAACTATGGGGCGGCGGCGCAAGCGGGCGAGAGGTCTCCCGCTCACTTCTGCGCCAGCGCGAGCGGACACCGCCCCGCTCGCCGCTCCATCGTCACACGTCGACGCTGGCGCGCAGGGCGTTGTCTTGGATGAACTCGCGGCGCGGTTCCACCACGTCGCCCATCAGCCGGTTGAACAGGTCGTCGGCGTCGGCGACCTCCTTCACCTTCACCTGCAGCAGCGAGCGGGCGTCGACATCGAGCGTCGTCTCCCAGAGCTGCTCGGCGTTCATCTCGCCAAGGCCCTTGTAGCGCTGGAGCGCGATGCCCTTGCGGCCGGCATCGGTGACGGCGTCGAACAGGTCCATCGGGCCGAAGACCAGCGTTTCCGTGCCCTTACGGCGCATGGTCGCCGGTTCGGCGTGGACTTCCTGCAGGTCGGCGGCGAGGCTATCGAGCCGTCGCGCTTCGGCCGAGCCGACGAAGGTGGTGTCCAGCACCGCGACTTCCTTGACGCCGCGCACGGTGCGGGTGAAGCGGAAACCGGCGCCATCCGCCTCGCCAGTCCAGCCGCGCTCGGTGTCGTCGGCGATAAGGTCGAGGCGCTGGGCGACGATCTTGGCGATATCGGCGGCGCGTTCCTCCTCGACGAGGAGGCCCGGCGTCAGGGCGCCGGCGATCGCCGCCTGTTCCACCACGGCGCGGTTGTAGCGCGGGTGGAGCCCGTTCATCACATGGCGGAAGGAGCGGGCGCTTTCCAGCACATGGTGAAGATCGGCGCCGCCGCGCACTTCGCCTGATGTGAGCAGCAGCGAGGCGTCGTCGAGGCCCTGGGTGATGAGGTAGTCTTCGAGCGAGCGCTCATCCTTCAGATATTGTTCGGATTTGCCACGCGTCACCTTATAGAGCGGCGGCTGGGCAATGTAGATATGCCCACGATCCAGCAATTCCGGCATCTGCCGGAAGAAGAAGGTCAGCAGGAGGGTACGGATGTGGGAGCCGTCCACGTCCGCGTCCGTCATGATGATGATCTTGTGGTAGCGCAGCTTGCCGACATTGAAGTCGTCACGGCCGATGCCGGTGCCGAGCGCGGTGATCAGCGTGCCGATCTGCTCGGAGGAAAGCATCTTGTCGAAGCGCGCGCGCTCGACATTCAGGATCTTGCCACGCAGCGGCAAGATGGCCTGGAACGCCCGGTTGCGGCCCATTTTGGCGGAGCCGCCGGCCGAGTCGCCCTCGACGATGAAGAGCTCGGACTTGGCGGGGTCGCGCTCCTGGCAGTCGGCGAGCTTGCCGGGGAGGGAGGCGACGTCGAGCGGGTTCTTGCGGCGGGTGAGTTCGCGCGCCTTGCGCGCCGCCTCGCGGGCCGCGGCGGCCTCGACGACCTTGGTCACCAGCGACTTGCTCTCGCCGGGGTGCTCCTCAAGCCATGAGCCGAGCGCATCGTTCACCAGCGACTCGACCACCGGGCGCACCTCGGAGGAGACCAGCTTGTCCTTGGTCTGCGAGGAGAATTTCGGGTCCGGCACCTTCACCGAGAGCACGGCGGTCAGGCCCTCGCGGCAATCCTCGCCGGTGGGGTCGACCTTTTCCTTCTTGGCGATGCCGGAGCGCTCGGAATAGCCAATGATCTGGCGCGTCAGCGCGGCGGCGAAACCGGTAAAATGCGTGCCGCGGTCGCGCTGCGGAATGTTGTTGGTGAAGCACAGCACGTTCTCGTGGTAGCTGTCATTCCACGAGAGCGCGCACTCCACCATGATGCCGTCGCGCTCGGCGCGGATCACGATGGGCTTGGGCAGCAGCGCTTGCTTGGAGCGGTCGAGATACTGCACGAAGGCTTCGACGCCGCCCTCATACATCATCTCCTCGCGCTTGATCTCGGGATGACGGGCGTCGGTCAGGACGATTCGCACGCCCGAATTGAGGAAGGCGAGTTCGCGCAGCCGGTGCTCCAGCGTGCTGTAGTCGAATTCGATATGGGTGAAGGTGTTGGGGCTCGGCACGAAGGTGACCATGGTGCCGCGCTTGCCTGCGGGGGCCGGGCCCTTCACGGCCAGCGGCGCCTCGGCGTCGCCATGGCGGAAGCGCATATGGTGCTCTAGCCCGTTGCGCCAGATCGTGAGGTCGAGCGTCGTGGACAGCGCGTTCACCACCGAGACGCCGACGCCGTGCAGGCCGCCAGAGACCTTGTAGGAGTTCTGGTTGAACTTACCGCCAGCGTGCAACTGGGTCATGATGACCTCGGCCGCCGATACGCCCTCTTCATCATGGATGTCGGTAGGAATGCCGCGGCCATTGTCGGTCACGGTGACCGAGCCTTCGGCGTTGAGCGTCACCGTCACCTCGTCGGCATAGCCGGCAAGCGCCTCGTCGATGGCGTTGTCCACCACCTCATAGACCATGTGGTGCAGGCCGGAGCCGTCATCGGTGTCGCCAATATACATGCCCGGGCGCTTGCGCACGGCGTCGAGGCCGCGAAGCACCTGGATCGACTGCGCGCCATAGTCTTCCCCGTTTGCGTTGGGGGCCGGTGCGTTGTCGGGTTCGGACATGGATGAAGCTCTTCGAATCGTTTGAATTGATTGAGATTTATACCGCAATCGCGCGGTTATTTCGTGGCGGTGCGTGCCTGCCCGGCGGCCACGCCTGCCAGCGGCAGGTTAGCCATTAGACAACCGGCCGCGCAAGGAAGCGCAGGCGAGCAATATCGTTTCTATATAGAGGTTTTTGCCTTTATTTTCAAGGACCAAGCCTAGGGAAAGGGCAGCGGCTCGACATGCCCGGGCGTCACCGAGAAGCGCTCGGCCCGGCCGGCAAGCGCGGCGAAGGCGGAAGGGTCGGCACCGGTCATCCACACCTGTCCGCCCAGCGTGTCGAGCGCCGCAAACAATGCGGCGCGGCGTTCGGGGTCGAGATAGGCAACCACGTCGTCGAGCAGCATCACCGGCGCGATGCCGGACATCTCCGCCACCAGCCGGGCATGGGCGAGGGCGAGGCCGATCAGCAGCGCCTTCTGCTCGCCGGTGGAGCCCTGTCCGGCGGGGATGGCTTTCGGGCCGTGGCCAACCAGAAGGTCGGTGAGGTGCGGTCCCTCCAGCGTACGGCCGGCCGCCCGGTCGCGCGGGCGCATGGACCGCAGGGCAAGCCGATACTGGTCCTCGACGAAGGTGGCCGGCTCGCGGGCGAGGGCGCGTTCCACCTCGCCTTCCAGCGCCACCGTCGCCCAGGGAAAAAGAGAGGCCTCGTCGCCGCCCTGGTCACGCCCCTGCGCGATGCCGGTGGCAAGACGGCGAACGGTCTCCATCCGCGCGGCGGCGACCGCGATGGCCAGCGCGGCCAGTTCCTGCTCGACGGCATCGAGATAGCGCGGATCGGTCGAGGTTTCCTCCAGCAGCCGGTTCCGCGCCCGCAGCGCACGCTCCAGAGCGTTCACCCGCGCTCCGTGCTCGGCATCGACCGCCAGCACCAGCCGGTCGAGAAAGCGCCGCCGCTCCGAAGGCGGGCCGAGGAACAGCCCGTCCATCTCGGGCGTCAGCCAGACCACGCGCACATGGGCGGCGAAGGCGGCGGCGGAGCCCATTGTCTCGCCATCGATGCGGCAGCGCCGCGCGCGGGCCTCGCTGTCGGCTTCGACGCCGGTGCCGAGTGTCACCTCGCCATAGGCACCTTCGACCACGGCGGAAACCGCCCATCCGGAGGCGTGGGTGCCATCCGGCTGGCGGGCGGCGAACTGGTCGAGGTTTGCCCGCCGCAGCCCGCGCCCGGGCGCGAGCAGGGAGATGGCTTCGAGGAGATTGGTCTTGCCGGCGCCGTTCGGGCCGATCAGCACGACCGGGCCATGGCCGACCCGCAGTTCCGACTGATGGTAGCTGCGGAAATCGGTCAGCCGCAGGCGGGCGATGCGCGCCGGCGATGTCGCGCGCGCGATCACACGCGCATCGGCATCAGCACATAGAGCGCGCCGCGCTTGTCCGGGTCCTGCACTAGCGTGGGGGAGCCGGGATCGGCGAGCTTCAGCTCCGCCGTGCTGCCCTCGATCTGCGAGGTGATGTCGAGCAGATAGCGGCTGTTGAAGCCGATATCGATCGGCTCCGACGCGTACTCGACTTCAATCTCCTCGGTGGCGCTGCCCGAATCCGGATTGGTGACGGAAAGGGTGAGCTTGCCATCGCCGATGGAGAGCTTCACCGCCCGCCCGCGCTCGCTGGCGACCGTCGAGACACGATCGACGGCGGAGGCGAAGTCTGCCTTGTCGACGATCAGCGTCTTGTCGTTGCCGGAGGGGATGACGCGGCCATAATCGGGGAAGGTGCCGTCGATCAGCTTGGACGTCAGCACCACGCGATCAAGCGAGACCCGGATCTTGGCCGTGGAGAGTTCGACAGTCACCTCGGCATCGGCATTTTCCGCGAGGCGCTGGATTTCGGCGACCGCCTTGCGCGGTACGATGACGCCGGGCATGCCGACCGCGCCGGAGGGGGCCGTGGTCTGCGCCTGCGCGAGGCGGTGGCCGTCGGTCGCCACCGCACGCAGCACCGGGCCGCCGGCATCGGCGACATGCAGGTAGATGCCATTCAGGTAATAGCGGGTCTCTTCGGTCGAGATGGCGAACTGGGTCTTGTCAACCAGCCGCTTCAGCTCGCCCGCCGGCAGGGTGAAGCTATGCGTCATCTCGCCGGCGGCGAGGTCGGGGAACTCGTTCTCCGGCAGGGTCTGTAGCGCGAAGCGCGAGCGGCCGGCGCGGACGGTGAGGGTGCCACGATCTCCGGAGGTCTCGATCTGCACCTGTGCCCCCTCGGGCAGCTTGCGCACGATGTCGTAGATCGTGTGCGCCGGCACCGTGGTCGCGCCTTCCTGCTGCACTTCTGCGGCGATCGTCTCGACGATCTCGATGTCGAGGTCGGTGGCGCGCAAAGCGAGCCCGCGCGGATCGGTTCGCATCAGCACGTTGGCGAGGATCGGAATGGTGTTGCGCCGCTCGACCACACGATGGACGTGGGCGAGAGACTTGAGCAACTCGGCCCGCTCGACAGTGACCTTCATGGCCGGGACACCCGTGGCTTTACGAGAAAGGGAACGCACACGAGGCACGGGCGGCCGAACGATGCCCGGCCACGCGCCCCGGGGCAGCGGCGCGGGTGCGCCGCCGGGGGCGCCGACATTGCCGCCACTGGCGTACCAAGGCAAGCGGCGCACCCCTTGGATGCGCCGAAATCATGGGGAAATCTACGGGGATAGTGGGGAGCACCCCGCCGGGCGGCGCTTTCGGCTATTCCTCGTTGACCAGCCGCTTCAGCGTCTCCACCTCGTCGGCCAGCGCGCGGTCGGTGCCGACGAGACCGTCGATCTTGCGCACCGCGTGCAGCACGGTGGTGTGGTCGCGCCCGCCGAAGCGCCGGCCGATTTCCGGCAGCGAGCGCAGGGTGAGCATCTTGGCGAGGTACATCGCGACCTGGCGCGGCTTCACCACATTGGCGGTGCGGCGCTGCGAGAGGATGTCGGCGCGGCTGACATTATAGTGCTTGGCGACGACGCGGAGGATGTCGTCCACCCGCACGCGCTTGGGCTCGCTGGAGCGCACGAGGTCGCGCACGGCGGTCTCGGCCATCTCCAGAGTGATGGCGCGGGAGGTGAGCTGGTTATGCGCCAGCAGCCGGTTCAGCGCGCCGTCGAGGTCGCGGCCGTTCTGGCCGCAATTGCGGGCGATGAAGTTCAGCACGTCCGGCGGTACGCCGAAGCCGGGATGCTGGTGGGAAAGGGTGGCGATGCGGGCGGCGAGGATTTCGAGCTTGAGCTCATCGTCCAGCGGCGCGATCTCGACCACGAGGCCGCCGGCGAGGCGCGAGCGTACCCGCTCCTCAAGCGCATCCAGCTCCGCCGGGGGGCGATCGGCGGCGATCACCACCTGACGACCGGAATCCATCAGCGCGTTCAGCGTGTGGCAGAATTCCTGCTGCACGCTCTTGCCCTGCAGGAACTGCAGGTCGTCGATCACCAGCGTGTCGATGCCGCGCAGCTGCTCCTTGAAGGCCAGCGACGACTGGCTCTTCAGCGCGGCGACGAAGCCGTACATGAAGCGCTCGGCGGTGAGATAGACGACGCGGCGGCCATGTGAGGCACCATCGGCGGCGATCGCCTGGAGAAGGTGCGTCTTGCCCAGGCCAACGGCGGCGTGGAGATAAAGCGGGTTGAACACCGGCCCGCTGCCGGCCGGCGCATGGGCAACCTTCAGCGCGGCGGCGTGGGCAAGTCGGTTGGAATCGCCAAGCCGATAGGTGGAGAAGGTCAGGCGCGGGTCGAGCGGCGACCCGTTGGCGACCTCGGCCGGGTTCGACATGGATGACACGACGACGGTGCCCGCCTCGGATTCCACCGAAATCGGGGCACGCACGATCGTGCGTACCGGAGCGGGCACAGCACCGGGAGCGCGCATCACAGCGGTGCGGACGATGAGCTCGACGCGGTCGGCGGAGCCCTCTTCCTGCCAGAGCGCAATGAGCCGCTCTATATAGTGCTGCTGAATCCAGGTCTTCAGGAAGCGCGTGGGGACCGACAGGCGCACGAAGCCGTCCGTGATCCCGTCCAGCTCGATGCGCGGGAACCAGCTCGAATAAACTTCTTCCCCGACTTCCGCGCGCAGGCGGCGGCGAACCCGATCCCACGCCTCGCGCGCATCCGTGTCCAGCACGGCTCGCGCACCAGCGCGCGCCGCAACGCCGGGGAACTGGCCTTGGCCAGAGGATTCGATGCCATCTTTGAACATGCTTGCTCCGCGCTTCTTGTGCGGTTGTTGGGACGCACGAGAGGGGCCGTCTGGCATGGCCGCAGGTGCGGTCATGGCGACGACAGCTCGTCAGTGCGAATGAAATCGCGGGCGCCGCGCGGGGGCGGCCCCTCAAACGCCGGGCGACGTCCTTAGACGACCCGCGTCACCACCTCAATCGGCAGCCTTTGCCAAAGCGTGAGGCTCACACGAAACGCATCGTAACTGAGGGTCCAGAGTCTCATCGACACAGACGCCATCCACCGTCGAGACGGCAGGGCAATCTGGGCACGCACCCTCTCGTGCGCTCATTCGCGTGGTCATAGCAGCCCCTTTGCGGCAAGGTCATTGCCGCCCTTAATAGTTCTGATTGTTCTGATGGAACTATAAATTCGCAACACTACGCATTACGCAGACAGAAACTTCTTCGGAAGGCCCGTCATTTCATAACAGCGCCAGAAATCTCGGAAGGCTGGGGTCATCAATACAAAACACAATGCCCCCCTCACGTTGCAATGAGCAGTTCCAAAACTCAACTTTTCGCTGAGGTGGCCGGCGGAACCGGATGAAGACAACATACACAGACCCCCCCTTCGGTGCAACGCCATCGGCGCCGCAGGAGAGGCACCGCAGTGCCGCAGAGGGCTGATTCGGCCGCCCAAAAAAGAGCCATCAGTCGGCAAATCTCTGAGTCGCTTGCAAGATTCGCGGAGGCAAATTGGCGGGTCTTTCCTCAGCTAAATTTACGTGGCGGAGGGTGGGGGGCAGCTCGCAGCCTCCGATTCGAGGAGGGGTGCCGCGCATGGGTCATAAGTCCATGATTTATAACCCGTAATTCTGAGCGATGGTTCTTCAAATTGCTTCCAGAATCGAGCTTTTTGCGCTGCTCCGGGAGCGGGAGAGGAGTCAAGGGCGAACCGCCGCGCCAACCGATCGGTTCGGCCTGGGGTGCGCCTCTGTGACACTTGTGCAACGCAGTCAGGAGAGGCGTGCCACCCGGCGCGGACAGGGTTCGTCCATCACCGGGATCGGCGCCCGGGATCTGTGGCCGAAAACGCGAAAAGCCCGGCGCGAGGCCGGGCTTGACGTAACCTTTGGTTGTGCGGCCTGCTTGCGGGCAAGCGGCCTGATCAGGCGCTGAGCTTGGCCAGGCGCTGCGCCAGGCGCGAAACCTTGCGCGAGGCGGTGTTCTTGGGCAGCACGCCCTTCTGGGCGGCGCGCATGATCTCCGGCTCGGCGGTCTTGAAGGCCGCGCCCGCCGCGTCCTTGTCGCCGGAAGCGAGAGCTTCCTCTACCTTGCGCACAAAGGTGCGCATCCGCGAACGGCGGTTCTTGTTGACCTCGGTCCGGCGCTCAATCTTGCGAGCCGCCTTTTTGGCGGAGGGCGTATTGGCCATCGGCCATCCTCTTCATCTTCGCAAGGACGCCGCGTGCCGCGCCTTGCCGAAATGTCGGTTGCAAATGATTAAACGGAGCAGACCCCGAAGGAGCTCCGCGTGAGTGGCGGGCTTATAGTCGGGGGGCGCCGCCGCGTCAATATGCAAGGCGCGGGCAGCGGCGGCGGCAAGGGTTAATTGTTGGTGAACGAGGCTCCGCGCTTGTCGGAAAAGGCCGCCATGCCTTCCTTCTGGTCGGCCGTGGCGAACAGCGCCTGGAAGAGGCGGCGTTCGAATCGGATGCCTTCGGACAGTGAGGATTCGAAGGCGCGGTTCACGCTCTCCTTCGTCATCATCACCGAGGCCAGCGACAGGCCGGCGATGGTGTCGGCGACCTTCATCGCCTCGTCCTTCAGCTCGGCCAGCGGCACGACGCGCGAGACCAGCCCGTAGCGGTCGGCCTCCTCGGCGGTGAGGGTGCGGCCGGTGAGGCACATCTCCATCGCCTTGGCCTTGCCGACGGCGCGGGTGAGGCGCTGCGAGCCGCCGGCGCCCGGCATGATGCCGAGCTGGATCTCCGGCTGGCCGAAGCGCGCATTGTCGGCGGCGAGGATGATGTCGCACATCATGGCGATCTCGCAGCCCCCGCCCAGCGCATAACCGGCGACGGCCGCGACCACCGGTTTGCGGCAGCGCGACAGCCGCTCCCACGAGGTGATGAAGTCGTCCACATAGGTCGCGGGAAAGCTAAGTGCCTGCATTTCCTTGATGTCTGCTCCTGCGGCGAAGGCGCGGTCGGAGCCGGTGAGGACGATGCAGCCGATGGCGGAATCCTGCTCGAAGCCGTCCAGCGCCCGGCCGAGCTCGGCGATCAGCGCGGCGTTCAGGGCGTTCAGGGCCTTGGGGCGGTTGAGGGTTATGACCCCCACGCGCCCCTGGGTGTCGACGAGGATGGTGTCGTAGGACATGGCGCGTCTCCTAGCTCTGGCAGGCGGCACAATAGAAGGTGGAGCGCCCGCTTTGCACAAGCCGGGCGATGGTGCCCCGGCAGCCGGGGGTCGAGCAGTCACCGCCCTCGCGGCCATAGACCCGGAACGTGTGCTGGAAATAGCCGAGCGTGCCGTCGACCTGGGCATGGTCGCGCAGGGTGGAGCCGCCGGCGGCGATGGCCTCCTCCAGCACCTGCCGGATGGTCTCGACGAGGTGGACGATGAGTGCAGTGGGACCGCCAGTGGGGGTGGTGAGGGTGAAGGCGCCGCGTTCGGGCGACAGGCCGGCGCGGTGGAGCGCCTCGCACACATAGATATTGCCGAGCCCGGCGACGACCTTCTGGTCGAGCAGCGCCGCCTTCAGCGGCACCCGCCGCCCGGCAAAGGCGCGGGCGAGGTGGGCGGCATCGAAATCGGCACCCAACGGCTCCGGCCCGATGTCGCGGAACAGCGGGTGCGCCTCCAGCCCGTTTCGCGGCACCAGCAGCATGGCCCCGAAGCGGCGGGGGTCGTTATAGACGACCTCATGGCCGCCCTCCATGCGCAAGACCACATGGTCGTGCGCGGCAAGGCGCGAGCGCGGCATCACGAAGTCGCCCGGGATGTCCGGCACGCCGCCATCGGGCTCGATGCGGAAGGAGCCGGACATGCCGAGATGCATCACCAGCACCTCGTCGCTGCCGCTCGAGTCCGGGCCGATGTCGGCCACGAGATATTTGGCGCGGCGGTCGAGCCGGCGCAGCGTCCTGCCGGTCAGCCGCTCGGCGAAGCGCTCGGGCAGCGGCCAGCGCAGATCCGGCCGCCGGGCGACGGCGGCGAGGATGCGGCGGCCTTCCATGACCGGGGCGAGGCCGCGGCGGACGGTTTCGACTTCGGGCAGCTCGGGCATCGAAGGATAGGTCCCGCAGGGGTGGCTCAGGCCACCATATGGTGCGCCCGCAGGAACGTCGCGAGTTCGGCGGCACGGGTAAAAAGGTGGGCGCGCAGGCCGGCTTCAAGGGCGCCCGCGACATTGGCCGGCTTGTCGTCGATCATCACCGCATCCTGCGGCGCGACGCCGTAGAGCGCGGCGAGACCTTTATAGACGGCAGGGGTCGGCTTCTTCGCCCCGAACTCGCAGGCGACATGCATGGCCGGCCCGAACAGCGCCCGCAGTTCCGGCACCAGCACGTCGAAATGCTCGCGCATGATATGGCCGTTATTGGTCAGCAGCGCGATGCGCGCCCGGGCGCTCACCTGCGGCACGAGCGCGAGAACGTCCGGGTCCAGCGTCATGGCGAGCGCGCGGGTGCGCTGCCAGTCGGCGCGGCCGAAGGGCACGCCGAGCGCTTTCGCTATGGCTTCGAGATAGGTGTCGGGGGAGAGATGGCCGAGATCGGAGGCATCCTCGATGCCGCTGTCCCAGATCAGCCGCGCGACATCGTCGGCGGAGAGCCCGGCCATGGCGCCGATGGCGGTGCGGCGCGCGGCGACGTCATAGCGCAGCAGCACATCGTCCATGTCGAAGATGACAAGGCGGGGCGGGGTGGTCGGTTCAGCGGGGGCCGTCACCGCCGCCGCCTCACGGAAGCGCGTCGTAGCCCTGGCCGAACCCGTTGAGATTGAGCGGGATGCCGATGCCCTCATCCGGCTCGGGCGTTTCGCGAATGACGAAGATGGCCTTCTTGCCGTTGCGCAGGCGCTCCATCAGCTTGGCGTCCATCTCCACCTCGGCCACGCAGCCATTGGGCACGCAGCGCACGAAGCCGACGCTGCCCACCGGGGTGTCGTCGATGATGAGGCCGAGGCCGGACGGCAGCAGCACGCCGAGCGGCGCCAGGATACGCAGCAGGGACTTGCCGCTGTCGCGCATCTTGAGCACGATGGCGGTGAGGCCGACATTCGGCCGGTCGTCGGCCTGCACGCTCTGGAGCAGCACGCATTGCTCGGATTGGGCGCCCGGCGGCGTGTCGCACCGGATCTGCCATTCGCCATGGACGGAGCGCACGACGCCCTGCGCCGCCGCCCCGTGAACGGTGGCGAACAGCGCCGCGGCGGCGATGGCCGCGACAATGGCTGAACGGAGGGCCGCGAAGCCGGGCATGGCTGTCTCCAGAAAAGTGTCGTTCGCTATGTCTTCTAAAGAATCGGCGGCGGGGGACAAGGCGAATCGTGCATCTTCCCCGTTTCGGCCGCTCTCGGGCAGGCAGCGGTAGAAGCCCGAGCGTGATGTCAAGAATGCGGCAATCCACCGCCCCTTGGAGATAGAACGGTTCCAGGCACCCGACGTCATGTCGCAGGAGGGGAGCCCTGTTGTCGCGTTGCCCACGTGTCCTTTTTGTGTTTGATGAGGATCAAATGTCGCCGTCCTGGCACGCGATCGCTGTCGCTTTGTCCGGGTCGCGGGGAAGCTGATGGGAGTGACGTTCGCGATGAATTCGTGGATCCGCAATGCTGCGCGCACGGCCGCCGGCCTTGCCGGTGGGGTGTTCGGCATGCTGGCGCTGGCTGGTACCGGGGCCGCACTGGCGGGAACCGGCCAGCCCTCGCCCTGGCAGATCGATCTTCAGGGTGCCGCCTCTCCGGTGATGGAGAGCATGCATTCGTTCCACTTCTTCCTTCTGGTGATCATCATCGCAGTGGTGCTGCTGGTGCTGGCGCTGCTGGTCGTGGTGATCGTGCGCTTCAACGAGAAGGCCAACCCGGTGCCGTCACGCACGACGCACCACACGCTGATCGAAGTGGCGTGGACCGTCGTGCCGGTGCTCATCCTGGTGGCGATCGCCATCCCCTCGTTCCGGCTGCTGTTCCACCAGCTGGACCTGCCGCAGGCCGACCTCACCGTGAAGGTGACGGGCCACCAGTGGTACTGGTCCTACGAATATCCCGACAACGGCGCCTTCAGCTTCGACAGCCTGATGGTCGCGGAAGCGGACCTCAAGCCCGGCCAGCCGCGCCTGCTTGCCGTCGACAACGAGGTTGTCGTGCCGGTGAACAAGATCGTGCGCATCCAGGTCACCGCCGCCGACGTCATCCACTCCTTCGCCCTGCCGTCCTTCGGCGTGAAGATCGACGCCCTGCCGGGCCGCCTGAACGAGAGCTGGTTCCAGGCGACCAAGGAAGGCGTGTTCTACGGCCAGTGCTCCGAGCTCTGCGGCAAGGACCATGCCTTCATGCCGATCGCCATCCGGGTGGTGAGCGAGGAAGAGTTCGCCGGCTGGGTCGAGAAGGCGAAGCAGGAATTCGCGGCAACGGAAGCACCGGCGCGTGTTGCGCAGGGCGACGTGCCGGGCGTTTCCGCTCGCTGAGTGCCGTTTCGGCGAATTGAAGTTGCGAAGCGCCCGAAAGGGCGCGAATGAGGGACGGTTCCATGGCATACGCAGCCGGTCACGCGGGCGACCCGACGGGTTGGAAGCGCTGGGTCTATTCGACCAACAACAAGGACATCGGCGTGATGTACCTGATCTTCGCGATCATCGCGGGGATCGTGGGCGGCGCACTGTCCATCGGCATCCGCATGGAGCTGCAGGAACCGGGGATGCAGATCTTCTCCGATCCGCAGACCTTCAACGTGTTCACCACCGGCCACGGCCTCATCATGATCTTCTTCATGGTGATGCCGGCGATGATCGGCGGCTACGGCAACTACTTCATCCCGCTGATGATCGGCGCGCCAGACACCGCCTTCCCGCGCATCAACAACGTCGCCTTCTGGCTCCTGCCGCCCGCCTTCGCGCTAGCGCTGCTGTCGCTGTTCGTCGAGGGCGCGCCCGGCACCAACGGCTTCGGCGGCGGCTGGACGATCTATCCCCCGCTCTCCTCCAAGCTGGGCCATCCCGGCCCGGCCATGGACCTGCTGATCCTGTCGCTGCATATCGCCGGTGCTTCGTCGGTGCTCGGCGCGATCAACCTCATCACCACCATCCTCAACATGCGCGCCCCCGGCATGACGCTGCACAAGATGCCGCTCTTCGCCTGGTCGCAGCTGGTGACCGCGTTCCTGCTGCTGCTGTCGCTGCCGGTGCTGGCGGGCGCCATCACCATGCTGCTGACGGACCGCAATTTCGGCACCACCTTCTTCGATCCGGCCGGCGGCGGCGACCCGATCCTGTTCCAGCACCTGTTCTGGTTCTTCGGCCACCCGGAAGTGTACATCCTCATCCTGCCGGGCTTCGGCATCGTCTCGCACATCGTCTCGACCTTCTCGCGCAAGCCGGTGTTCGGCTATCTCGGCATGGCCTATGCGATGGTGGCGATCGGCGTCGTCGGCTTCGTCGTGTGGGCGCACCACATGTACACGGTCGGTCTTTCGTCCTCGACGCAGGCTTATTTCGTCGCCGCGACAATGATCATCGCCGTGCCGACAGGGGTGAAGATCTTCTCCTGGATCGCGACCATGTGGGGCGGCTCGATCTCCATGCGGGTGCCGATGCTGTGGGCGATCGGCTTCATCTTCCTGTTCACGGTCGGCGGCGTCACCGGCGTCGTGCTGTCCAATGCCGGCATCGACCGCGCGCTGCACGACACCTATTACGTGGTGGCGCACTTCCACTACGTGCTGTCGCTGGGCGCGGTGTTCGCCATCTTCGCCGGCTGGTACTACTGGGCGCCGAAGATGTTCGGCTACATGTACAGCGAGACGATCGGCAAGATCCATTTCTGGATGACCTTCGTCGGCGTCAACCTGGTGTTCTTCCCCCAGCACTTCCTCGGCCTCGCCGGCATGCCGCGCCGCTATGCGGACTATCCGGACGCCTTCGCCGGCTGGAACTTCGTCTCCTCGATCGGCTCCTACATCTCCGGCTTCGCCGTGCTGGTGTTCCTGTTCGGCATCTACCGCATGTTCGCGGCCAAGGTGCCGGCTGGCGCCAATCCGTGGGGCGAGGGCGCGACCACGCTGGAATGGACGCTGAGCTCGCCGCCGCCCTACCACCATTTCGACGTGCTGCCGAAGATCAAGTGATCGGCCGCACAGCTTGAGAAAGCCCGGCGCGGTTCTCCGCGCCGGTCGCGCAAGGGGCGGGGAAAACCCCGCCCGTTCTGCCGGCAGATGTTCCGCCCCGTTGCGGACCTGCCGCGAGATGAGCGTCGCCCCATGGCGGCGCCGGAGTGAATGAATGAGCGACGTCGCCTCGCGCGAATATGAACTGACACCCGGCGGCGAGCCGCGCGCGCTCGATGCGCCGTCCTATGCCTCGGTGGCGGATTATGTCGCGCTGCTGAAGCCGCGGGTCATGTCGCTGGTGATCTTCACCGCGCTGGTCGGCATCGTCCGGGCGCCGGGCGAGGTGCACCCGCTGATCGCCTTCACCGCACTGCTGTGCATCGCCATCGGCGCCGGCGCCTCCGGCGCGCTCAACATGTGGTGGGACGCCGATATCGACGCGGTGATGACCCGCACCCGCCGCCGCCCGATCCCCGCCGGCCATGTCACGCCCGGCGAGGCGCTGGCCTTCGGCATGACGCTGGCGGTCGGCTCGGTGCTGGTGCTCGGCCTGCTGGTCAACGAACTCTCCGCCGCGCTGCTGGCCTTCACCATCTTCTTCTACGCCGTCATCTACACGATGTGGCTCAAGCGCTGGACGCCGCAGAACATCGTCATCGGCGGCGCTGCCGGCGCGTTCCCGCCCATGGTTGGCTGGGCTGCGGCCTCCGGCGGCATCGGGCTGGAAAGCGTGCTGCTGTTCCTCATCATCTTCTTCTGGACGCCGCCGCATTTCTGGGCGCTGGCGCTCTACAAGTCCGACGATTATGCCCGCGCCGGCGTGCCCATGCTGCCGGTCGTCTCCGGCACCGCCGAGACCCGCCGCCAGATCCTGCTCTACACGCTGCTGCTGGTGCCGCTGGCCATGTCGCCCTTCTTTCTGGGCATGGCGGGCCTCGCCTATGGCATCGTCTCGGGCATTTCCGGCGCGCTGATGCTGCTGCTGGCGGTGCAGGTGTATCGCCGCCGCGAGGGCGCGCCGGCCGAGCTGGCGGCCCGCCGGCTGTTCGGCTTCTCGATCCTTTTTCTTTTCCTGCTCTTCGCGGTCCTCCTCGTGGAGGCGGTCGCGCCGGCCTGGTTCGGGCTGTGAGCGCATGCTGGCAGGTGCTGGAATGACCGACGACAACAAGATGCCGGGCCTCGAGCCCGAAGGCGTGGTGCTGACAGAGGAGCAGAAGCGCCGCCGGCGCGCGCGCTCCGTCGCCATCGCGCTGGTGCTCGCAGCGCTATGCGTGCTGTTCTACGCCGTCACCATCGTCAAGCTCGGCCCCGCCGTGCTGATCCGGCCGCTGTGAGGGTGCAATGGCAGCAGGACGCGAAGACCCGGTAGGAGCCCGCGGCGCGGCAGAAGGCCCGGAGCGTCGCCGCTCCCGCAGCCACCGCGTGGTGGCGCTGAGCTGCGCCGCCTTCGTCGCCACCATGGTCGGTGCCGCCTATGCCGCCGTGCCGCTCTACCAGATGTTCTGCCAGGTCACCGGCTTCGGCGGCGCCACCCGCGTGGCGGGCGCGGCGCCTACCGCCCCGCTGGAGCGCACGGTGGAAGTGCGGTTCGACGCCAATATCTCGCCGGGCCTCGACTGGAGCTTCGAGCCGGAGGCGCGCTCCGTCACCGTGCGGGTCGGCGAGACCAAGCTGGCCTTCTACCGCGCCCATAACCGCAGCTCGCAGCCGGTGACGGCGTCGGCGACTTACAACGTCACCCCCGCCCAGTCGGGCTATCATTTCGCGAAGATGCAGTGCTTCTGCTTCACTGACCAGACGCTGCAGCCTGGCGAGACGCTCGATATGCCCGTCGTCTTCTTCGTCGATCCCGCCTTTGCCGAGGATCCGGAGATGAAGGGCGTGAAGACCATCACCCTTTCCTATACCTTCTTCCCCAAGGCGACCCCGCTCGCCGCCGGCAAGACGAAGGACGGGAAAGCGCCCCTGTGAAGGGGGCGGAACGCCACATTGCGGCCGCGCCGACGGCCCGCTAGAGAAGCAGACGGAACGGAGAGCGCGACCCATGGCTGACGCCCACGCCAAGCATCACGACTACCACCTCGTCGACCCGAGCCCGTGGCCGTTCGTCATCTCGATCTTCGCCTTCATCCTGGCGGTGGGCGCCGTGTTCTGGATGCATGGCCAGCTCACCTCGCTGGTCATGATCGCGGGCTTCATCGGCGTCGTCTACACGATGATCGTGTGGTGGCGGGACATCATCCGCGAGGCGGAGCACGAGCACGCGCACACCCCGGTGGTGCAGTTGCATCTGCGCTACGGCATGATCCTGTTCATTGCCTCCGAAGTGATGTTCTTCGTGGCGTGGTTCTGGGCCTTCTTCGATGCCTCGCTCTTCGTCGGCGAGGAGATCAATTACGCCCGCGCCGAGGTCACCGGCGGTCACTGGCCGCCGACCGGGATCGAGACCTTCGACCCCTGGCACCTGCCGCTGCTGAACACGCTGATCCTGCTGACCTCCGGCACGACGCTCACCTGGGCGCATCACGCGCTGGTGCATGGTGACCGGCAGAGCGCCAAGTGGGGCCTGTGGCTCACGGTCGGCCTTGGCGTGCTGTTCTCGATGCTGCAGGGCTTCGAGTACAGCCATGCCGAGTTCGCCTTCTCGGGCAACATCTACGGCGCCACCTTCTTCATGGCGACCGGCTTCCACGGTTTCCACGTCATCGTCGGCACCATCTTCCTCGCCGTGTGCCTGGGCCGCCTCTATGCCGGCCACTTCACCCCGACGCACCATTTCGGCTTCGAAGCGGCGGCGTGGTACTGGCACTTCGTCGACGTGGTGTGGCTGTTCCTCTTCACCTTCATCTATGTGTGGGGCAGTGCCGGCGCGGCGCACTGACGTCATCGCTAAAGTCAGGCGGGGGGCGGCTTAAGGCCGCCCTTTTCGTTTGGCGCGCGATTGCGGCTGGTGCCGCCCGGCCGATAGGGAGTAGAAGCCGCGCATGGACCTTCAGCCTTTCCATAGCGATGTTTCGCCCTACACGGCGGGCCTGACCTGCCGCTGCCCGCGCTGCGGGCGTGGCCGCCTGTTCACGGGTTTCCTCACCGTGGCGCCCGCCTGCACGCAGTGCGGGCTCGACTACAGCTTCGATGATTCCGGCGACGGTCCGGTGGTGTTCATCATCCTCGCCGCCGGTGCGCTGGTGGTCGGCCTTGCCCTGTGGGTGGAACTCACCTGGCAGCCACCCTTCTGGGTGCATGCCCTGCTGTGGACGCCGCTGGTCCTCATCTCGACGCTCGGCCTGCTGCGGCCGCTGAAGGCGACGCTGATCGCCCTGCAATATTCCAAGCGCGCGCAGGAAGGCCGTCTCGACAAGGGGGATGCGTGAGCCTCACCACGTCATCCTGGCGCAGGCTGCTGCCGGTGGCGCTCACGACGCTGGTGGCGTTCGGCGTTCTCGTCGGCCTCGGCGTCTGGCAGCTGGAGCGCCTCGCCTGGAAGCAGTCGCTCATCGCGCAGGTGCAGGCTCGCGTGCATCAGGCACCGGTGGATCTGCCGCCGGAAACCAACTGGAGCGAGATCGACTTTGCCCGCGACGAATATCGCCACGTCACCGCGCAGGGCCGCTTCCGCCATGATCTCGAAGTGCAGGTCTACGCCTTGGTGGACCAGGAGCCGGACGGTTTCGGCGGCCCCGGCTATTGGGTGGTGACGCCGCTCGGGCTGGGCGACGGGTCGTTCGTGCTGGTCAATCGCGGTTTCGTGCCGCTCGATCGCAAGGCGCCGTCGACGCGGCTGGAAGGGCAGGTCGACGGCCTCGTGACCGTTACCGGCCTGCTGCGCCTGCCGGAAGAGGCGACGGCGTTCACCCCGGCCAATGATCCTGCCGGCGACAACTGGTATGTGCGGGACCCGGAGGCGATTGCCAGCGCCAAGGAACTGGTGCGCGTTGCCCCCTTCCTCATAGACGCGGATGCGAGCCCCAACGCCGGCGGTCTGCCGCGCGGCGGGCTCACCCGGATCGCGTTTCCCAACCGGCACCTTGAATACGCCCTGACCTGGTTCGGCCTCGCGGCTTCGCTGCTCGGCGTGTTCGCCGCCTATGCCTGGGGCCGGGTGCGGCGCCGCTGAGCGGGGCGGGATCGCCGAGGTGTTGTCTTCGTTGGGTCCCGGATCGGCGCTCCGCCTACGGCGTCACGTATCCGGAAGACGGGAGCGCCTCGCCGCGCCCCCCGGCCGTTGCTCTCAACCTTGCGCCCGTCCTTTCGGCCCCGTGCTTGCGCCCGGCGGCCCCCACCACTAGGTTGCGGCCACTTTCTCCAGCGGAGGCGCGCGTGCGCTATATCTCGACCCGCGGCGAAGCCCCCGTGCTCGCCTTCTCCGACGCCCTGCTCGCCGGCCTCGCGCGCGACGGCGGTCTTTACGTGCCCGAAATCTTTCCGGTGCTCGCCCCGCCGGAGATCGCGGCGCTGGCCGGGCGCTCCTATGCCGAGGTCGCGGGGCGGGTGATCGCGCCCTTCGTCGATCCCGTCTTCGCGCCGGATGTGCTGAAGCCGATGCTGGAGGAGGCCTATGCGAGCTTCCGCCACCCGGCCACGACGCCGCTGGTGCAGATCGCCCCCAACCGCTTCGTGCTGGAGCTGTTCCACGGCCCGACGCTCGCCTTCAAGGACGTGGCGATGCAGTTGCTGGGCCGGATGATGGACCATGTGCTCACCGTCCGCGACCAGCGCGCCACCATCGTCGGCGCCACCTCCGGCGACACCGGCAGCGCCGCCATCGAGGCATTCCGGGGCAGCGCGCGCACCGACGTGTTCATCCTCTACCCCGCCGGCCGCGTCTCCGAAGTACAGCGCCGGCAGATGACCGGCGTGCCGGACGCCAATGTCCACGCCATCGCCATCGAGGGCACGTTCGACGACTGCCAGGCGCATGTGAAGGCGCTGTTCAACAATCTCGGCTTCCGCGACCGGCTGCATCTCGCCGGCGTCAACTCGATCAACTGGGCCCGCATCGTCGCGCAGGTGGTGTATTATTTCGTCGCCGGCGCCGCGCTGGGCTCGCCGCACCGCAAGATGTCGTTCGTGGTGCCGACCGGCAATTTCGGCGACGTGCTCGCCGGCTATGTCGCCAAGCGCATGGGCCTGCCGATCGACCGGCTGGTGGTGGCGACCAATGTGAACGACATCCTTGCCCGCACCCTGACCAGCGGGCGCTACGAGGTGACCGGCGTGGTGCCCTCGTCCTCGCCCTCCATGGACATCCAGGTGTCGTCGAATTTCGAACGCGTGCTGTTCGAGGCGCTGGACCGCGATGCGGGCGCGCTGCGCGGGCTGATGGCGTCGCTGGGGCAGTCGGGCGCGTTCTCGCCGCCGAGTTCGGCGATGAAGGCGATCCACGCCGATTTCGACGCCGGCCGCACCGACGAGGCGCAGACCGTCGAGACCATCGCCCGGGTGCGGGCGGAGACCGGCTATCTGCTCGACCCGCACACGGCGGTCGCGGTCTCGGTGGCCGAGCGCATCGCGCATGATCGCCATGTGCCGCAGGTGGTGCTCGCCACCGCCCATCCCGCCAAGTTCCCCGACGCGGTGGCGCGGGCCTGCGGCGAGCGCCCGGCGCTGCCGCCGCACCTCGCCGACCTGATGGACCGCCCGGAGCGCACGCCGACATTGCCCAACGACATCACCGCCATCGAAGCCTATATCGCCCGGCACGCCCGGGCCTCGGAGAGTGCCGCGTGAGCAAGGACTTCCCCGCCGGACCGCGCATCACCACGCTCGACAACGGCGTCACCGTCGTTACCGATTCCATGCCGCATCTGGCGACCACCTCGCTCGGCATCTGGGTGGGCTCCGGCTCGCGCGACGAGGAAGCGGACGAGCACGGCATCTCGCATCTGCTGGAGCACATGGCGTTCAAGGGCACGCGCCGCCGCTCGGCGCGGGGCATTGCCGAGGAGATCGAGGCGGTCGGCGGCGACATCAACGCCGCGACCAGCGTCGAGCACACCTCCTACAATGCCCGCGTGCTGGGCGAGGACATGCCGCTGGCGCTCGACGTGCTGTCCGACATCCTCGCCGCACCGGCCTTCGACCCGGAGGAACTGGCGCGCGAGCACAATGTGATCGAGCAGGAGATCGGCGCCGCGCTCGACACGCCCGACGACCTGGTGTTCGACCTGTTCCAGGAGCGGGCCTTTCCCGGCCAGCCCATCGGCCGCTCCATCCTCGGCACGCCGGAAAGCGTGCGCTCCTTCGGCCCGGACCGGCTGCGCACCTATCTCGCGCGCAATTACCGCGCGCCGAAGATGATCGTCGCGGCGGCGGGGGCGGTCGAGCATGAGGCGCTAGTGGCGGAAGCGGCGCAGCGTTTCGCGAGCTTCGCCCCCGAGGACAAGCCGGCCGTGGTGCCGGCGCGCTACGAGGGCGGCGTCGAGATCGGCGGCGGGCGCGATCTGGAGCAGGCGCACCTGCTGATCGGCCTTCCCGGCCTTTCCTATCGCGATCCGGGCATCCACGCGCTGCAGGTGTTCACCAATATTCTGGGCGGGGGCATGTCGTCGCGGCTGTTCCAGGAGGTCCGCGAGGCGCGGGGCCTGTGCTACGCGGTGTATTCCTTCCACTGGGGTTATGCCGATACCGGCCTGTTCGGCGTCTATGCCGGCACCGATGGCGGCGATGTCAGCGAACTGGTCGACGTCGCCGTGGACCAGATACTGGCGACGATCGACACCATGACCGAGGCGGAGCTTGCGCGCTCGAAGGCGCAGGCCAAGGTCGGGCTGCTGGCGGCGCTGGAGAGTTCGGGCGCGCGGGCGGACCAGTTGGCGCGGCAGATGCTGGCTTTCGGGCGGCCGATCCCGCTCGAGGAGATCGTCGCCAAGGTGGAGGCCGTGACGCTGGACGATGCGCGGGCAGCCGGAAAGGCGCTTGTCGGGCGCGGACGGCCGACCTTTACGGCGCTCGGACCGGGAAAATCGCTTGAATCGGCGGCGCGCATCGCGGAACGTCTCAGCGCGGCATAATCCGCCGGCCCGGCAGCGACCATGGCTCTGTTTCGTACGGTTTCCTGGCATGAGCCTCCGATGCTCGTCGAAGGCGAGACCGTGCTGCTGCGCATGCCGCAAATGGCGGATTTCGCCGCGTGGTCGGCGTTGCGCGAGCGCAGCCGCGAGTTTCTCGTCCCCTGGGAACCGATCTGGCCGGTGCATGATCTCACGCGCGGCTCGTTCCGGCGCCGGATGCGGCGCTATCTGCGCGACGTGCGCGAGGATGCGGCCTACCCGTTTCTCGTCATCCGGCGGGCCGACAGGGCGCTGCTCGGCGGGGTGTCGCTCTCCAATGTGCGCCGTGGCGTGACCCAGACGGCAAGCCTGGGCTACTGGATGGGCGCGCCTTTTGCCGGACGAGGCTATATGAGCGCCGCCGTCCGCACCTTGCTGCCCTTCGCCCACACTACGCTGGGCCTGCGCCGTATCGAGGCGGCCTGCCTGCCCAACAACGCGCCCTCGATGCGGCTTCTGGAGGGCGCGGGTTTCCACCGCGAAGGCTATGGCCGCGAATATCTCTGCATCAACGGCACCTGGCAGGACCATGTGCTCTATGCCCGGCTGGCCGGCGACCCGATTGCCCGATTGCCCGGTTTCGAGACGGCCAGTTTAGTGCCGTTCGAAAGTGGAAGAGAGATGAGCGGACCGCGCTAGTCTGGAACATCTCAAAGCTGTTGGCGTAAAGGCCAAGACGATTGCCTCACATGATCGGCAGATCGGCTTTTGCCGATTGACGGCCTGGCGGAATAGCGCGAAAACAGAAGACGAAGGCAGAATTTAGAATAATTCTAAACGCCTGAAAGCTACGGTTTCGCGCCGCGATGATCGTCTGTTCCTGCAATGTGCTTTCCGATCGCCAGATCCGCAGCGCGGTGACGGAGACGCAGGCGCCTGTCCGCACGGTGGGGCAGGTGTACCGGTGTCTCGGCTGCAGTGCCCAGTGCGGGCGCTGCGCGCGCACCATTCGCAAATTGCTGGACGACGTGAACGCGAGCGCCTGCTCGGCCTGCCCGTTGGAGTGCCCCGTTTCGGCACAGGCGCCGGGACAGCCCGCGCACCTGCACGGAGAGAACGGGCAGGCCGCGCACGCCCATGCCGCGCACACTCATGCCGCCCATACACATGCCACCCACTCCCATGCTGCGCGCCCTCATGGCGAGAACACCCACGCGCACGGGCGGCATGCGCATGGCGAGCATGCTCATGGCGAGCATGCTCATGGCGAGCACGCTCATTCGCGCCCCTCGCGCTCGCTGGGCCTTGCCGTCGCCGCCGAGTGACGCTGCCGCTGCGGTTGTTTTCCGACTCTGCATGGACCAACCCGCCAGCCCCGTCGCCGGCGATGGAAGCCGGCCGCCCGTGCATGGGCGAAACAGGTGAAAACCCTGCCCGGTCGACGGCAAGGGGCCACAGAACGGTTGCCTATTCATTAGAATTTTTCTAAACAGGTGGTGCAAGCTCGAAGAAGGAGAGGCGCCGCCATGAAGGGCGATTCAAAAGTCATCGAATATCTCAACCGCGGCGTTCGGTCTGAGCTCACCGCGATCAACCAGTACTGGCTGCATTACCGCATGCTGGACAATTGGGGCTTCAAGAAGCTCGCGGCCAAGTGGCGCGCCGAGTCGATCGAGGAAATGCAGCATGCCGACCGCTTCGTCGATCGCATCCTGTTCCTCGAAGGCCTGCCGAACCTGCAGGTGCTGGACCCGCTGCGCATCGGCCAGGACATCAAGGAAGTGATCGAGTGCGATCTCGCCGCCGAGATCGAGGCGCGGGCGCTCTACCAGGAGGCCGCAACCTATTGCGATTCCGTGCAGGACTATCCCAGCCGCGACCTGTTCAAGGAACTGATGGCGGATGAGGAAGGCCATATCGACTTCCTCGAAACCCAGCTCGACCTGATCGCCAATCTCGGCATCCAGCTCTACGCCCAGCACCATATTGGCGGGCTCGACTGAACGTTCCAGACATCATCGGCATGTTCGAAAAGGGGGCCGGTCGCGAGACCGGCCTTCGGCATTTCAGCCCGCCGCGTGCCGGGTTGGCCGTGCCCACCCCGCGCCGTTTCCCCAGCGGCCGGCTGGCTTGTCGCTCCAGTTTTTGATTAGACTTATTCCAAGCTATTGACGTCACTTAGCTTTTCGTTGACCGGCGGGCGTCCGTCGGATACCGCCTGCGGTAGACGTAAGGTCAACCATGCGATCGCCTGCTGATCGGCGATCCGCACGCAGGAGACGCCGATGCACGCCAAGCCCGTTCTCGCCCGCCTTGCGCTGGGGGGCTTCATCGCCGCCAGCCTGGCCTTCGCGCCGATGGCCGCGTCCGCCGAAGAGGTCGTCAACATCTACACGACCCGCGAGCCGGGCCTCGCCAAGCCGCTGTTCGATGCCTTCACCGAGAAGACCGGCGTCAAGGTGAACAGCGTGTTCGTGAAGGACGGCCTCGCCGAGCGCGTGAAGGCGGAGGGCGAGGGATCGCCGGCCGACCTGCTGATGACCGTGGATGTCGGCGCTCTGCTCGACCTGGTCGACCAGGGCGTGACCCAGCCGGTGACCTCGGACGTGCTGGCGAAGGCTATTCCGGCCAATCTGCGCGGCGCCAATGGCGACTGGTTCGCGCTCTCCGCCCGTGCCCGCGTCGCCTACACCTCGAAGGACCGGGTGAAGGCCACGGCGATCACCTATGAGGAGTTCGCCGATCCGAAGTTCAAGGGCGAGGTCTGCATCCGTTCGGGCAAGCACCCCTACAACACCGCGCTGATCGCCGCCTATATCGTCCATCACGGCGAGGCGAAGGCGGAGGAGTGGCTGAAGGGCGTGAAGGCCAACCTCGCCCGCAAGGCCGCCGGCGGCGACCGCGAAGTGGCGCGCGACATTCTCGGCGACATCTGCGATCTCGGCCTCGCCAATTCCTACTATGTCGGCCTGATGCGTTCCGGCAAGGGCGGCCCCGAGCAGGAAGAATGGGCGAAGGCGATCAATGTCGTGCTCCCCACCTTCGAGGGCGGCGGCACGCATGTGAACATCTCCGGCGCCAGCGTGGCCAAGAACGCGCCGAACAAGGGCAATGCCGTCAAGCTGCTGGAATATCTCGTCTCCCCGGAAGCGCAGGAACTCTACGCCAAGGGTAATTTCGAGTATCCCGTGGTGCCCGGCGCGCCGGTCGACCCGATCATCGCCGCCTTCGGCCCGCTGAAGGTCGATAATGTCGATCTGGTCGCGCTCGCCAAGGCCCGCAAGGCGGCGGCGGACCTCGCCGACAAGGTCGGCTTCGACAACTGATCCCCACGCGGCGGGGCGGCCATGCGGACGCCCTGCCATCCTCCGACACGTCTATCGATCCCGGGGTGCCCTGTGCCCCGGGACGTCTCGTGACATGAACGTGGCCATCACCGACGCCCATCGGACCGTTTCCGCCTCCGGCCATCCTCTGCTGAGGGCGGCAGCGGGGGCGGTCGTGCTTCTGGTGCTGCTGCCGCTGCTGGCGCTGGCCTGGACAGCGCTGCAGGGGTCGGGCGACCTCTGGCCGCATCTCATCGCCAACGTCATCCCGCATGCGCTCACCGAGACGACTCTGCTGGTCGCCGGCGTCGGCGTCTTCGTCGGCATTGTCGGCACCGTCACGGCGTGGCTGGTGGCGGTGTGCCGCTTTCCCGGGCGCGGCGTGTTCGAATGGGCGCTGCTGCTGCCGCTCGCCATCCCGACCTATATCCAGGCCTTCGTCTATGTCGACGCGGTGCACCCGCTCGGGCCGATCCCGACGCTGATCCGCAGCACGTTCGGCCTCCGCCCGCGCGATCTCTGGCTGCCGGAGGTGCGCTCGTTGCCGGGCTGCATCATCCTGCTCGGCCTGGTGCTCTACCCCTATGTCTACCTCTCGGCCCGCGCCGCCTTCCTGGTGCAGACCGCCTCGGTGCTCGACGCCGCCCGCACGCTGGGGGCGGGGGCGGGGGAGGCGTTCTTCCGCATCGCCCTGCCGCTCGCCCGCCCGGCCATCGCGGTGGGGGTGACACTGGCGCTGATGGAGACGGTGAACGACATCGGCGCCTCCGAATTCCTCGGCGTGCAGACCCTGACGCTGTCGATCTATTCCACCTGGCTGAACCGCTCCAGCCTGCCCGGCGCGGCGCAGATCGCGCTGTGCATGCTGGTCGTCATGTTCGCGCTGGTGATGCTGGAGCGCTGGGGGCGCCGCCATCTGAAGACCGGCAATATCGGCGACCGCGCCCGCCCGCCGGCGCGGCGCACGCTCAGCCCCGGTGCGGCCGTGCTCGCCTTCCTCGCCTGCCTGCTCCCCGTTCTGCTCGGCTTCATCCTGCCGGCGGGGCATCTCGCCCTCGCGGCGTGGAAGCGGGTGTCGTTCCATGGCGTCTCCGAGACGATCCTCGTCGAGACGGTGAACACCGCGCTGTTCGCCGCGCTCGGCACGGCGCTCGCCCTGCTGCTCGGCTTTGCCGTGGTGGTGGCGCTGCGCTCCGGGGCGCTGCGCTCCGGGCTGGCGCTGCGCCTCGCCGGGCTGGGCTATGCCGTCCCCGGCACGGTGCTGGCGGTGGGACTGCTGGTGCCGCTGGCCGGCTTCGACAATCTCGTCTCGGGCCTGAGCCAGCGCTTCACTGGAATCTCCACCGGCCTGCTGCTGTCCGGCTCCGGCGCGGCGCTGATCATCGCCTATGTCATCCGCTTCCTCGCCATCCCGGTCGGCGGGCTGGAGGCCGGCTATGGCAAGATCGGCACGACGCTGGACATGGCGGCGCGCAGCCTCGGCGAGAAGCCGGGCGGGGTGGTGCGGCTCATCCACCTGCCGATGCTGCGCCCCGCGCTGGGCACCGCCGCGCTGCTGGTGTTCGTCGACTGCATGAAGGAACTGCCGGCGACGCTGATGCTGCGCCCGCTGAACTTCGAGACGCTGGCAAGCCACGTCTATGCCGAGGCCGCGCGCGGCACCTATGAGGACGGCGCGCTGGCGGCGCTGCTCATCGTGCTGGTCGGCCTCGTGCCGGTGATCCTGCTGGCGCGGCTGAGCCGGCCAAGGCAGGGGTGAGGGTGTGCGTCCTTCGAGGCTCGGCGGTGCCGGGCGCAGCCCGGCCTCGAAGCACGTTGGCGCGCAGGGCCAAGATTTGGATCCCCGGGCCAAGCCCGGGGAAGACGGGAGGGCGTGACGTGCGCCCGCCACACCTCTACTCCGCCAGTTCGGGCCGGTTGCGGAAGAATTCCAGCGATTCCGGGTTGGCGAGCGCCTCGGTGTTCTTCACCGGGCGGCCATGCACCACGTCGCGCACCGCGAGTTCGGTGATCTTGCCCGAGCGGGTGCGCGGAATGTCGGCGACGGCGACGATGCGCGCCGGCACATGGCGCGGGCTGGCTCCCATGCGGATCTGGGTGCGGATGCGCCTGTCGAGTTCCGCGTCGAGTTCGACACCCGGCTTCAGCCGCACGAACAGCACCACGCGCACATCATTGTCCCACTCCTGGCCGATGGCGATGGCCTCGACGATTTCGGGGATCTGCTCGGCTTGCGCGTAAATCTCGGCGGTGCCGATGCGCACGCCCTGGGGGTTCAGCGTGGCGTCGGAACGGCCATGGATGATGAGCCCGCCATGCGCGGTCCACTCTGCGAAGTCGCCATGGCACCAGATGTTGGGAAAGCGCTCGAAATAGGCGGCGCGGTACTTGGCGCCTTCCGGGTCGTTCCAGAACATCACCGGCATGCAGGGAAAGGGCTTCGTGCAGACCAGTTCACCGCGCTCGCCGGTGACGGGCGTGCCCTCGTCCGACCACACCTCGATCGCCATGCCGAGGCCGGCCGCCTGGATCTCGCCCTTGTAGACCGGCGCGGTCGGGTCGCCGAGCACGAAGCAGGAGACGATATCGGTACCGCCGGAGATGGAGGCGAGGTGGAGGTCCGGCTTGATGGCCTCGTAGACATAGGCGAAATCCGCCGGCGCCAGCGGCGAGCCGGTCGAGGTCATCGCCCTGAGCGCCGACAGGTCGTGCGTCTCGCCGGGCCGCACGCCTTCCTTGCGCAGCGAATCGATGTATTTGGCCGAGGTGCCGAACAGCGCGAAACGTTCCTGCTGCGCGTAGTCCCACAATACGGAAGGCGCGGGCGCGAAGGGCGAGCCGTCGAACAGGCAGAGGGTCAGTTCGCTGGCAAGGCCGGTCACCAGCCAGTTCCACATCATCCAGCCGCAGGTGGTGAAGTAGAACAGCCGGTCGCCCGGCACGAGGTCGCATTGCAGCCGGTGTTCCTTGATGTGCTGGAGCAGCGTGCCACCGGCGCCGTGGACGATGCATTTCGGCACGCCTGTGGTGCCGGAGGAAAACAGGATGAAGGCCGGGTGGTTGAAGGGCAGCCGCTCGAAGGTGAGGGGGGCGGGCGCATAGGGGGCGATGAACGCGTCGAGCGTCACCCCGTTGGGCAGGCCGGCGGCCACCTCTTCCGCCCGGCCGAGATAGGGCACGATCACCGTGCGCGTCACGCTCGGCAGATGCGGAACGGCGGCACGCAGCTTCTCCGCGATAGCGACGGGCTTGCCATTGTACCAGTAGCCGTCGCAGGCGACGTAGACCTTGGGCTCGATCTGGCCGAAGCGGTCGAGAATGCCGCGTTCGCCGAAATCCGGCGAGCAGGAGGAGAACACCGCGCCGAGCGAGGAGGTCGCGAGCATCACGGCGATGGTTTCGGGCAGGTTCGGCAGCGTGGCCGCGACACGGTCGCCAACCCCGACGCCGGCCGCGCGCAGGGCCTGCTGCAGGCGCGAAACGAGATCGCAGAGTTCGCCGAAGCTGACATGGCGCTCGACCTTGTCCTCGCCGCGAAACACCAGTGCCAGGCTGGAGGGGTCGCGCGGGCGCAGCAGGTTCTCGGCGTAGTTCAGCCGGGCCTCGGGGAAGAACAGCGCGCCGGGCATCCGGTCGCCATCGACCAGCGAGGGGCCGGTGCGCGTGCCGATCACCTCGCCGAGGTCCCAGATCTCCTCCCAGAAGGCGGCGGGGTGGGCGATGGACCACGCATGGAGTGCGCGGTAATCGGCGAGCGCGGTGCCGTGGCGGGCATTCACCCGCGCAATGAACGCGGCGATCTGCGTGCCCGCAACCCGTTCAGGACTGGGCCTCCAAAGCGGTTCCGCGCCGGCACCCTGCAAACCCGCCTCGCCCAGACCCGTCCCGCCCATTGGCTCCGTCCCCTTGCCGGTCTCGTCCCGTCACCGCGTTGCTTCGCAGTGCAGCAGTCATAGCGCCGGGCGGTTCTCCTGTCAGGCCATCAAACAGACACAGACGGCCAACATGTTGCGGCAACTTTGGTACGGCACCCGCGCTCGATCGTGCCTGTTGGGCGCGCCTTTGCTTGCGCGGCTTCGCACCTGTGCGGTAGCGAGTGCCGGGAGCATGACGACGCAATGAAGAAGTTCCTTCCCTTCCTCCTTTTGCCGCTCGCCGGGGCGCTGGCTGCCGCCGTTCTGGCGCCGAAGCTCGCCTCCGAGGAGCGGCTGCGGGACGAGGCCGTGGCGATGATCGCGGCGGCGACGCACCACCCGCCGGTGATCGGCAGCGTGACCTTCTCGGTGCTGCCCTGGCCGGCGCTGACTATCGAGCGGATGAGCATCGACGACCCGCGTGCGCGCCTCGACGTGACGTCGGCGCGCGTGGTGCTCGACGTGCTGCCGCTGCTGACCGGGCGGGCGCGGGCGGACTACATCGAACTCACCGATGCCAGCCTGACCCTGACCGATCCCGGCGATGGCCTCGCGGCGCTGGGCGGCTTTGTGGCGGCGCTCGGCACGGCGGAGACGCGCGGCGATCTCGTCGTGACCAATGGCAGCCTCAGGATCACTCGCGGCGGCGTCGCGGAGGTGCTGATCCCGCAGGCCGACCTTGCCATCGACTGGCGCGGCGGGCACAGCGTCAGGGCGGCCGGCAAAGCGGTCTGGCGCGGCGAGCCGGTCGATATCGACGCCAGCCTGACCGGGCTCGATGCGCTCGCCACGGGCGGCGCGGGCGGGCTGAACCTGTCGCTGTCCGGCGCGCCGGCGGCGCTGTCCTTCAGCGGCGGCGCGCGCATCGCCGGCGGCCCGGTCGTGACCGGCAGCCTGACCGCGAGCGCGCGCGAGCTGCGCGGCGCACTGGAATGGCTGGGCATGGAGGCGCCGACCGAACGCGGCTTCGGCGCTTTCGAGCTGCGGGCGGTGGCGTTGCTCTCGGCGCAGGGCGCGGTGCTGAACCAGGCGCGGATCGACCTCGATGGCAATTCCGGCATGGGCGCCTTCAATCTGCGGATCGATGGCGAGCGGGCGATGCTGCAGGGCTCGCTGGCCAGCGAATCGGTGGACCTCACGCCCTATGGCGAGCTGACCTTCTCCAATCCCCATGACGGGACATGGAGCCGCGACGACATCGATCTCAGTCGCACCCGGGCGCTCGATGTCGACCTGCGGCTCTCTGCCGGCAAGGTGCGCTTCGGCGGCGCCGAGCTCCAGCGCATGGCGGCCAGCGCCACCGCGAAGGGCGGGCGCCTCTCGCTCACCATCGGCGAGGCGGAGGCGTGGGGCGGCATTTTCCGGGCCTCGGCACAGCTGGCCCCGCGCGATGCCGGGCCCGGCGTGAACATGCGCGTGGACCTCTCCGGCGACGATGTGGCGCTGCGGCGGTCGCTGGGCCAGCTGTTCGACTTCCAGCAGTTGCAGGGCACCGGATCGTTCCGGCTTTCGGCGGCGGGAGGGGGCGCGAGCATCCTCGATATCGCGCAGAATCTGAGCGGCGCCTTCACCCTCAGCGGCGAGAAGGGCGCGCTGGTCGGCATCGACGTCGGGCGCATCCTCACGCGGCTGGAAAAGCGGCCGCTGTCCGGCGGCGGCGACCTGCGCGGCGGGCGCACGCCCTATGCCGACATCGTCGTCGACGCCAGCATCCGAGGGGGGGTGGTGAAGCTCGACCGTCTCGATCTCACCAGCGACACGCTGCATGTGGCGCTGGCCGGCGAAAGCTCCGTCGCGCTGCGTGCCCTCGATTTCAGCGGGGTGGCTCAGCTGGTGCGGGCGGCGCCGGCCATGGCGACCCGGGCAAACGGCGCCGCTGCGGCCGCCGTGCTGCCGGCCGCCAGCCCGGGCGGGGTCGCGGCGCCGGTTGGCGCGACCACCGCGAACGACGGCGCCACGCCCGCCAAGCCGACGGAAGTGGCGTTCGAGCTGCCCTTCATCGTGCGCGGCGACTGGCAGCGGCCGATCGTGCTGCCCGATCCGCAGGCGCTTATCCGCCGGTCGGGCGCGGGGCGGGCGCTGCTCGGCGGCTCGGAGAAGCTGGACGTCTCCGCGCCGGCCCCCTGACACCCGCCATCAGGGACGGCGCGGCGGCTTGCCCTTCGGCTTCTTGAAGTCCGGCTTGTTGAAATCCGGCTTCTTGAAGTCCGATTTCTTGCCGTCCGGCTTTTTAAAGTCAGGCTTGGCGCCCTCGAAGCGTTTTCCCTCGAACGTCTTGCCTTCCTTCCGGCCCTCCGGCCGGGGTTTCGGCTTGCCGTCGAACCCCGGCGGGCGAGGGCTCGTCGCCGGCTTTTCGCCGTCGGTCCTGGCCAATGGGTCCCATTCGCGGGGCTTCTCGAACCCGCCCTTGCGGTGCGGGGTCTTCTCCCGCTGGGGCATGGCGCGGTCCGGCCTGCCCTCGGCCGGGCCTGCCGATGAGGGCTCGTATCGCGGCTTGCGCTCCCGGAAGGGCGCCTCGTGCGGAGGCTTCTCGGAGGCCGGCTTGTCATAGACCGGCTTCTCATAGGCCGGCTTGGCATGCGGCGCCCTGTCCGGCTGGGGCCTGTCGCGCATCGGCCTGCCGGCGGGCGGACGCGTGGAGCGCCCCTCCGGCGGACCGCCGGGCAGCGGCTCGATCACGACGTCGCCGCCTTCGATCTTGCGCACCGATTTGGCGAAGCGGTCGGCGGCGGCGAGGCTGACCTCGAAGGCGGTCTCCTCGTCGAGGATACGGATGACGCCGATCTCCTTGCGCGTCACGTTTCCGCGCCGGCAGATGAGCGGCAGCAGCCATTTCGGGTCGGCATTGCTGCGGCGGCCGACATTGAGACGGAACCAGGCGCTGCCGGCGCCCGCCCCGCCGCCGAATTCGCGGTCGGCGGCACGGTCGCGCACGGCGCCGCCGCGCGGCTCGCCGGGGTCGGCGACTTCCTCCGGGGCCGGCAGGCCGGCGCGGTAGAGCCGCACCAGCGCGGCGGCGAGGTGCTCGGGCGGATGGGCGGCGAGCAGGGTGCCGCCGGCGGCAAGGTCTTCCTCGTTGGGCTCGTCGGTCAGCACCGCGTCGCGCAGCATGCGCTCATGGTCGAGCTTGCGGATTTCCTCGGAGGTCGGCGGCCCCGACCAGGCGGGGGCGATGCCCAGCCCGCGCATCATGTCCTCGACGCGGCGACGCCGGAACGGCGGCACCAGCAGCACGCTCACGCCCTTGCGCCCCGCCCGCCCGGTGCGGCCGCTGCGGTGCTGCAGGCTTTCCGTGTCGTTGGGCAGGTCGGCGTGGATGACGAGGCCGAGATTGGGCAGATCGATGCCGCGCGCGGCGACATCGGTGGCGACGCAGACCCGCGCCCGCCCGTCGCGCAGCGCCTGCAGCGCGTGGTTGCGGTCGTTCTGGCTCAGTTCGCCGGAAAGCGCGACGGCGGAAAACTGCCGCTCCTGCAGCATGGCGTGCAGGCGGCGCACCGCCTCGCGGGTGTTGCAGAACACGATGGCGCTCGGGGTGTCGTAGAAGCGCAGCACGTTCACCACCGCATGATCGACCTCGGTCGGGGCGACGCGGATGGTGCGGTATTCGATATCGGCGTGGCCGCCCTCGGCGCTCGCCACCTCGATGCGCAGCGCGTCGCGCTGGTAACGCTTGGCAAGCGCGGTGATGCCGCGCGGCATGGTGGCGGAGAACAGCAGGCTGCGCCGCTCCGGCGGGGTGGCGTCGAGGATGAATTCGAGGTCCTCGCGGAAGCCGAGATCGAGCATCTCGTCGGCTTCGTCGAGCACCGCGACCGTCAGCGCCGACAGGTCGAGCCGGCCGCGCTCCAGATGGTCGCGCAGGCGCCCGGGCGTGCCGACGACGATGTGCGCGCCCTGGTTCAGCAGGCGCTGCTCCTGTCGCGGGTCCATGCCGCCGACGCAGGAGACGATGCGCGCGCCGGTGGCGGCATAGAGCCAGACGAATTCCCGCTGCACCTGCAGCGCCAGCTCGCGCGTCGGCGCCACCACCAGCGCGAGCGGCGCCCCGGCGGGCGCAAAGCGCTCTTCCACGCCGAGCAGCGTCTCGGCCATGGCGAGGCCATAGGCGACGGTCTTGCCCGAGCCCGTCTGGGCCGAGACGAGGAGGTCGCGCGAGGACGCCTCGGGCGCCAGCACGGCGAGTTGCACCGGCGTCGGGTTGTTGTAGTCCCGCTCGGCCAGCGCGCGGGCAAGCGCCGGGTTGGTTGTCATGAAGGGCACGGCTGGGTCCACCTGTCTCGCAGTATCGTCAGGCGTCGGAGGGGAGCCATCGGAAAATGTCTGGAAACCCCTTCCTTAATCCGTGAGGCGCGCCGACGCCACTCTCCTGCCAGCATGCCTGCTGCGCGGCACCTTGCGCCGGCCGCCCTTACTCGGCCAGCACCCGCGTCGAAGGGAAGATGATCTCGACGATGGTGCCGACATCCACGGCGCTGCGGATGTTGAAGGCGGCGCGGTTGGCTTCGGCCAGCGCCTTGGTCAGCGGCAGGCCCAGGCCCGTGCCGCCGGAGCCGGCGCGCGACGAGGTGGTGATCTGCCGGAACGGCTCCATGGCGATGGTCACGTCGGCTTCCGACATGCCGACGCCGGTGTCGCGCACGCGCAGGACGACCTCGCCCTCCTCGGTCAGCGTCGTCGACAGGATGACCTGGCCGCCGGGCTGGGTGAACTTGATCGAGTTGGAGACGAGGTTCAGCACGATCTGCCGGATCGAGCGGGCGTCCGCCACCACGGGCGGCAAATCGGTGGCGAGCGAGGAGCGGATGATGATGCGCTCGCGATTGGCCTGCGGCTGCATGATGCCCATGCATTGCTGCACCATCTCGTTCAGCGAGACACTGGTGAAGGCGAGCTCGAGCTTGCCGGCCTCGATCTTGGAGAGGTCGAGCAGGTCGTTGATCAGCGAGATGAGATGCTCGCCCGAGGCGTGGATGTCGCGCAGATAGTCGCGGTAGCGCTGGTTCTCGATGCCGCCGAAGCGCTCCTCCATCATCACTTCCGAGAAGCCGATAATGGCGTTGAGCGGGGTGCGGATCTCGTGGCTGATCTTGGCGAGGAAGTCCGACTTGGCGAGGTTGGCGCGCTCGGCGAGCCGCTTGGCCTCGATCAGTTCCTCCTCGGCGCGCTTCCACTGGGTGATGTCGCGCAGCACGGCGCAGAATTTGGTGGGGTCGTCGCCGACCCGGCCGACCGTCATGAACAGCGGAATGAGCCCGCCCTCGCGCACGCGGCCGATCACCTCGCGCCCGTCGTTCAGCACGCTGGCGACGCCGTTGGAGGCGAGGCCGTCGAGGTAGTCCACGGCGGCGCGGTGGCTTTCGGGGGCCAGCAGCAGGGTGAAGGATTCGCCCTGCACCTCGCCGGCATTGAAGCCGAACAGCGCTTCGGCCGGGTGGTTCATCGACAGCACCGTGCCGGCGGCGTCGATCAGCACCACGCCGTCGGTGGCGGTGTCGAGAATGGCGCGCAGCTCGCGCCCCGCGCTTTCCGCCTCGCGCAAGGCGAGCTCGGCCTGCCGCAGGCGCTCATCGGCGAACGGGTCGACGGCCGCCGGCACCGGGGCGGCGGCGCGGTGGAGGACGTACAGCATCGCCGGGCCGCCCTCCCAGGGGGTGGACATCAGCCGCGCATCGACGCGGATGGCCTCGCCCTGCGCGCCGACAAGCGTCAGCGGGCGGTCTTCGTCGGGTTCTGCCGCGGCCGTGGCGCCGAACAGGGTGGAGAGCCCGCCTGCCGCCTCGATGGCGGCGAGTTCGGCATGGCCGGTCCATTCCAGCAAGGCGCGGTTGGCATAGAGCAGCCGGTCGCCGCGGAAGGCGAGAAGGCCGAGCGGCAGCCGGTCCAGCACCGGGCGCTCGCTCTCATCGGCCAGGAAGCGGCGCAGGCCCTCGCTCTTGCCCTCGCCCTCGCCCTCGCTCTCACCCTCACGCCGCGCCGCCGCGTCGGGCGTCGCATCGTTCGCCGGCACCTCCGGCAGCGGTACGGGTGCTTTGGCGAAAGCGGGCTCGAGCGGCGCGGCCGCCACGGGCGCGGGCCCGGCAGAGGTCGGCTCGGCCGGATCGGCGGGATCGTCGACGCCCTCCAGCCGGGCGCCAAGCGCGCGGGCGATCTCGCGGAAGGCATTGCGCTCGCCGGTCGACAGCCCCTCCCACGAGGCGCGCACATTGTCGCGGCCAGCCTCGCCATTGCCGGCGCGCAGCGGCACGACATTGGCGGGCGAGGGGACCAGGCTCAACGTGACGCGCATGGGAGGAACATCGGGCGCGGCGGGCTGCTGCGGCTCTGCGTCGGGACGTGCGGGGACGGCGGGAGCCGGGTTGGCCGCGCGCGGCGGCGCCATGAGCGGTTCGGCAATCGCCTCCAGCGGCCGGCGGCCCTTCACCACGCCGAAGCCGCGCATGCCGGCGCCGCGAATGGGCGCGCCGCCGAGTTCGACATCGAGCGCGTCGCCCCGGCCGGTCGGCAGCCGCACGGGAAGATGGTTGAAGCTCAGCCCGTCGAGCACCGCCTGGTGCAGGCCGGGAGCGCCGAGCGCGCGCCAGTCAAGGCCGGCGATCTCGTCCGGCGCGCGGTCGAGCGCGGCGGCAAGGCGCGGGTCGATGCGGTTCAGCCTCGCATCGACGCCGGTGCTCCAGGTGAAGCGGGCGGGGATGGGCAGAAGCTCCTGCGCCGTGAGCGGGGTGGACGGCTCGGCCGGCGCGGTGGCGGGCACCGCATCGAGGCCGACCAGAAGCACGGCGCGGGCGCTGCCGGCGGCGAGCAGGGAGCAGGCGAAGGTCGCGGGCGTCAGCCGGCCCGGCAGCCGCAGCCGCTCCAGCCGCGCCGGCCGCGCCGGGCGCAGCGTGGCGGACAGGCGCGGGGCGAGGGCGGCGAGCGCGGCGGCCAGGTTGCCGGTCTCCAGCAGCGCGCGGCCTCCGGCATTGGCGGCGATCAGCGTGCCATCGACATGGGCGAGCACAGCCGGCGCCGCCGCCGCCAGGGCGGTGGCCGCCTGGGCGCGGAGCGCCTGCGTCGCCGCGCTGCCGAAACCGTCCGTCGGTGTGTTCATGATCGCCTGAGTGACCCCGCCGGTGCGAACCGGATGCCGGTGCCGGGCCCGGAAAGGAGCCGCCGCCGCATCTCAACAATAATGCGGGCGGAGGCGCCTTGCCATGCGTCAGCCCGCCTGTCGCTGCAGCTTCACCTTTTCCGGTTAATTGGTTGACACCGATCCCGGTTAATCACTTGCAACCATCCCACGCGCGGACGGTGGAATTGGGTTGCCTTTCGCCGCGTGCCTCCTACTTTGGTTGTAGGCATCAGGCCGGATATCCGGCGGGCCGTCCGCGTTTAAACTGCCGCATGGTCGCCAGCAGGGAGTTTCCGACATGGCCGACACCCCGAAGCTCGAAATTCCCCCGGAACTGCGCAACATCGCCGAGCAGGGCATGGGTCAGGCCCGCGTGGCGATGGACGGTTTTCTGTCCGCCGCGCACAAGGCGCTCGACGATGCCGGCCGGCACGTCGACACGGCGCAGGGCAGCGCCCGCGACCTCGGCCGCACGACGCTGGATTTCGCCGAGGCCAACATCGCCGCCGGATTCGATTTCGCCTCCCGCCTCGCCAAGGCGACGACGGTGGACGAATGGGCGCGGCTGCACGCCGATTATGTGCAGGAGCAGGCAGCGCGCCTGACCGAGCAGGCCAAGGCGATGGGCGAGCGAACGAGCGCCGCCGCGTCTTTCGCTACAGGCACCAAACCGGGCAAATAAGCCCGGGACCGGGCGGTATTCCCGCGCGGGTCCACCAAAAAAACGCGGATTTAGGTCGATTGTGCATTGCAATATGATGCTGCAATGCACAATTATAGGCGACGAGACGAGGCAGGGGGTTCGGGCTTGGCCTGAACACGCCTTTGCCGGTCAGGGCCTGGTCGCAAGCGCGGAGCGGCCACCGCCATCCTGAATCCGCCGCGAAGCGTGGAGAAAACCCATGGTTGAGGCTACCCCGATCACCCCGTCCCCGAAGAAGGCCGCCAAGGCCGCCACCTCGGCTTTCGAAGCGACGATGCCCAAATTCGAAGTGCCCAAATTCGACATGCCGGGCCAGCTCGAAGTTCCCGCCGCCGTGCGCGAGATGGCCGAGAAGAACGTGCAGAGCGCGCGCGACGCCTATGAGAAGATGAAGGCCAGCGCCGAAGAGACCACCGACCTGCTCGAAGACACCTACAGCACCGCTTCGAAGGGCATGGTCGAGTACAATGCCGTGGCGCTGGAGTCGCTGCGCACCAATGTGAACGCCGCCTTCGACTATGTCGGCGCGCTGTTCGGCGCCAAGAGCGTCTCGGAAGCGGTGGAGCTTTCCACCGGCCACATGCGCAAGCAGTTCGACGTGCTGTCGGCCCAGGCCAAGGAACTGTCGACGCTGGCCCAGAAGGTTGCCGCCGATACCGCCGAGCCGATCAAGGCCTCGGTCGAGAAGACCATCAAGAAGTCGGTCTGACCGACGCTTCACCCGAATTCAGAACCCGGTTCGCGCCATGCGCGGGCCGGGTTTTTTCATGCCCGCGTCACGCCGCCGCCGCAACATGCTGTCTAACGTGCATTCCCCGTGAGCCGCGCTTGACTCACCCCCGCACCGTTCCTATTTCGGCGGCGGTTTGGCACTCATCCCCGAAGAGTGCTAGTAGCTCTCCACCAGCGCCACGCCGGCGCGCGACATGAAGACCGAGGATCGACCCATGGCCAAGCTGAAGTTTCGCCCCCTGCACGACCGTATCGTGGTGAAGCGCCTTGACGCGGAAGAGAAGACCGCAGGCGGCATCATCATCCCGGACAGCGCCAAGGAAAAGCCTTCGCAGGGCGAAGTCCTCTCCGTCGGCCCCGGCGCCCGCGACGAAGCCGGCAAGCTCGTGCCGCTCGACGTGAAGGCCGGCGACAAGGTGCTGTTCGGCAAGTGGTCGGGCACCGAGGTCAAGATCGACGGTCAGGACCTCCTGATCATGAAGGAATCGGACGTCATGGGCATCGTCGGCTGAGCCGACCTTATCCTTCCCGGACATACTGAATTTCAGGAGTAGGCCAGATGGCTGCCAAGGACGTTAAATTTGCCGGCGACGCTCGCGAGCGGATGCTGCGCGGCGTCGATATCCTCGCCAATGCGGTGAAGGTCACGCTCGGCCCCAAGGGCCGCAATGTCGTCATCGAGAAGAGCTTCGGCGCTCCCCGCATCACCAAGGACGGCGTCACTGTCGCCAAGGAGATCGAGCTCGAGGACAAGTTCGAGAACCTCGGCGCCCAGCTCGTGCGCGAGGTCGCTTCCAAGACCAATGACCTCGCCGGCGACGGCACCACCACCGCCACCGTTCTCGCCCAGTCCATCGTCCGTGAAGGCGCCAAGTTCGTCGCCGCCGGCATGAACCCGATGGACCTGAAGCGCGGCGTCGACCTTGCGGTCGCCGAGGCGATCAAGGATATCGAGAAGCGCGCCAAGAAGGTGAAGAACACCGACGAAGTCGCGCAGGTCGGCACCATCTCCGCCAATGGCGATGCCTCCATCGGCGAGATGATCGCCGGCGCGATGCAGCGCGTGGGCAACGAGGGTGTCATCACCGTCGAGGAAGCCAAGACCGCCGAGACCGAGCTCGACGTGGTCGAGGGCATGCAGTTCGACCGTGGCTATCTCTCGCCCTACTTCATCACCAATGCCGAAAAGATGACGGTGGATCTCGAAGATCCCTACATGCTCATCTTCGACAAGAAGCTTTCCGGCCTGCAGGCGATCCTGCCGGTGCTCGAAGCCGTGGTGCAGTCGGGCAAGCCGCTGCTGATCGTCGCCGAGGACGTGGAGGGCGAGGCCCTCGCCACGCTCGTCGTCAACAAGCTGCGCGGCGGCCTGAAGGTCGCGGCGGTGAAGGCTCCGGGCTTCGGTGACCGCCGCAAGGCCATGCTGGAAGACATCGCCGTCCTCACCGGCGGCCAGGTCATCTCCGAAGAGCTCGGCATCAAGCTGGAGAGCGTCAATCTCACCATGCTCGGCCGCGCCAAGAAGGTGATCATCGAGAAGGAAAAGACCACCGTCATCGATGGCGCCGGCAAGAAGAAGGACATCGAGGGCCGGGTCGCGCAGATCAAGGCGCAGATCGAGGAGACCACCTCGGACTACGACCGTGAGAAGCTGCAGGAGCGTCTGGCCAAGCTCGCCGGCGGCGTCGCGGTCATCCGCGTCGGCGGCGCGACCGAGGTCGAGGTTAAGGAAAAGAAGGACCGCGTCGACGACGCGCTCAACGCCACCCGCGCTGCCGTGCAGGAAGGCATCGTCCCCGGCGGCGGCATCGCCCTGCTGCGCGCCAAGAAGGCCGTGGAGAAGCTGACCTCCGACAACCCGGACATCCAGGCCGGCATCAAGATCGTGCTGCGCGCGCTTGAGGCCCCGATCCGCCAGATCGCCGAGAATTCCGGCGTCGAGGGCTCGATCGTGGTCGGCAAGGTGCTGGAATCGAAGGACCCGAACTTCGGCTTCAACGCCCAGACCGAGCAGTTCGTCGACATGATCGCCTCCGGCATCGTCGACCCGGCGAAGGTCGTGCGCACGGCGCTGCAGGACGCGGCTTCCGTCGCCGGCCTGCTCATCACCACCGAAGCCATGATCGCCGACGCGCCCAAGCGCGACGGCGGCGCCCCGGCGATGCCGGGCGGCGGCGGCATGGGCGGCATGGACTTCTGAGGACGTCCATTCGCCCCTGCTTCTCGCTGGGTGCCGAAACCGGGCAGGCCCGGTTTCGGCAGCGGCATGGACTTCCTCGGCGGTCCATTCGCGCCTGCGGGTTCACGGAATGAAAAGGGCGCGGCGCAAGCCGCGCCCTTTTTGTTGGGCGATTGCCTCCAAAAGCCCCGTCATCCCCGGGCCCGGGATCCACGATTTGGCCGATCAGCGCTCAGCAAGACATGAATGGCCGGGACAAGCCCGGCCATGACGTCGCGCGCGGAGGAGCGCCGGCGGTGACCCGCAACAGCGATGGGGGAGGCGCGGTTGCCGCAGGCACGTGACGCCCGTCGTTAGTCGGGGAAGCCTTAGCCCCTAAAGTCGTCGCAACAAAAGCCCCGTCATCCCCGGGCTCGGCCCGGGGATCCACGCTTTGGTCGAGGATGCGACAAGCGCAGAGAGACATGGATGGCCGGGACATGCCCGGCCATGACGTAGCGCGCGGAGAAGCGTCGGCGGGCGCCGGCCGAAGGCCGCCGCAATTGCGCGTCCCGCCGGCCGGCACCGTCCGCGCTCAGATCGGCGGCAGGTGCAGCCATCGTGCCGTGGCGCTGAGGATGAGATCGACCGCCAGCGCGGCGAGGATCATGCCCATCACCCGGCTGATGATCGAAGCGCCGCCGCGGCCGATGACGTGCGCCAGCCGCCCGGCCGCCAGCATGATGGCGAGCGTCATCAGCAGCACCAGGCTGAAGGTGACGATGGTCACCGCCCGCTCGGTGAAGTCGTGGCGGGCGCTGTCGGTCAGCACCACCGCCGCCAGCATCGCGCCGGGGCTGGCGATGGAAGGGATCGCCAGCGGGTAGATGGCGATTTCCACCGGGTTGAGTTCCGCCGGCGCGTGCGGGTCGGCATGGCCCCTGCCGTGGATCATGGTGAGCGCGAACAGGAACAGCACGATGCCGCCGGCGATCTGGAACGACTCGATCGACACGTCCATCGAGCGCAGCAGCCAGTGGCCCGCCATGGCGAAGAACACCAGCACGCCGAAGGAGACCAGGGTCGAGATGAACGCCGCCTTGGTGCGGTCCCGCGCGCTGAGGCCTGCGGTAACCGCCAGGAACACGGGAAGCGTTCCCAGCGGGTCGATGACCACCCAGAGGGTGACGAAATCCTGAATACGTTCGGCCCAGCTCATGATCTCGTCCGAAAAGGTTGCCGCTCGCTTATAGCCACTTTTCCCGCGCGGCGGCGAGGTTGCATCGCCTCCGCCCGGTCGGCATGTTGCGCGTCGGCACCCGGCGTCGCCGATTCGTATGAGAGACCCTGGAACATGGCCGAGCCGCGACAGAAACCGGACTTTTCGCAGGAGCGCGCCGCCCACCGGGCCGGCGAGGCGCCCGTGGCCGGGGCGGACGAGGTGGGACGCGGCCCCTGGGCCGGGCCGGTGGTCGCCTGCGCCGTGGTGCTGGACCCCGCGCGCGTGCCCGAGGGACTCGACGATTCGAAGCGGCTCTCGGCGATGCAGCGCGAGCGGCTGTTCGAGATCATCTGCGCCACCGCCGAGGTCTCGCTCGCCTTCGCCCCGCCCACCCGGATCGACGGCCACAATATCCGCCAGGCGACGCTGTGGGCGCTCGCCCGGGCGGTGGCGGGGCTGCCCTGTGCGCCGCGCCTGGTGCTGGTGGATGGCAATGACCTGCCGCCGGTGCCCTGTGCCGCCCGCACCATCATCGGCGGCGACGGGCTGGTTGCGTCCATCGCCGCGGCGTCGATCGTGGCCAAGGTGACGCGTGACCGGCTGATGGCCTCGCTCGGTGCCGCCCATCCCGGCTACGGCTTCGAGCGCCATATGGGCTATGGCACGCCCGAGCACTCGCAGGCGCTGGCCACGCTCGGCGCGTGCCGCCACCACCGCACCACCTTCGCGCCGGTGCGGGCGCGGCTGGCGCTGGGGATGGCGACGCCCGAAGCGGCGGAATGACGGCGCGCTACTGCCGGATGTCCGGCTCCACCAGCCGGGCGAGGCCGCGCAGCGATTCCTGCCAGCCGAGATAGCAGGCCTCGGGCGGGATGAGATCGGGAATGCCGGCCTGCGCGATGTCGATCTCGGTGCCGACCGACACGCTCTTCAGCGTTACCGTCACCTCCATCTCGCCCGGCAGGTTGGGGTCGTCGAAGCGGTCATTGTAACGTAGCTTCTCGCCGGGCACGAGTTCGAGATAGGTGCCGCCAAAGGCATGGCTGTCGCCGGTGGTGAAGTTGCGGAACGTCATGCGGAACGTGCCGCCCACGGTGGGCTCGAAATGCTGGACGGTGCAGGTAAAACCGTTGGGCGGCAGCCATTTCGCCAGCGCGTCCGCCTCCAGGAAGGCGCGGTAGACCTTGTCCGCCGGGGCGGTCAGGACGCGGTGCAGGCGGATGGTGCTGGGCATGGCGGGTTCCCTCGTGAACGGGTGGAAGCGTGCCGGCGGGCGGGCACGCCGCCTTCCACGAGGACGAACGGCGCCCCGCCGATCCGACAGGGCGCCGACGATTCTCCATCCCGGCCCTCAGTGGTAGCCCTCGCCCTCGCGCACCTTGCCGCGGAACAGCCAGTAGACGAAGGCGATGTAGCCGAGGATCACCGGCAGCAGGAACACCGTGCCGATGAGCATGAAGACTTGGCTCGCCGGCGCGGCGGCGGTTTCCCACACGGTGAGGGTGGGCGGCACCAGATAGGGGAAGATCGAGACGCCGATGCCGAAATAGCCGAGCAGGAAAAGCCCGATGACGCCGAAGAAGGGCAGGTTGTCATGCCCCTTTTCCAGCCAGCGCCAGACATAATAGGACAGCGCCACGGTGAGCAGCGGCACCGGGGCGAGGTAGAACAGGTTCGGTGTGGTGAACCAGCGCTCGGCGATGCGCGGGAAGGCCAGCGGGGTCCACAGGCTGATGACGGCCATGAAGCCGAGCACGACCGGCAGCAGCATCTTGGCCCGGGCGCGCGAGCGGATGGCGGCGGCGCCCTCGGTCTTCATCACCAGCCACACGCTGCCGATGAGCGCATAGCCCGCCACCACGGCGATGCCGCAGAACAGCGCGAAGGGCGTCAGCCAGTCCAGCGCGCTGCCGGAAAAGGCGTTGTTCTCGACCTTGATGCCCTGCACGAAGCCGCCGAGCAGCACGCCCTGGAAGAAGGCGGCCAGGGTGGAGCCGCCGGCGAAGGCGATGTTCCACAGGAAGCGGCTGGTGTCCGCCACGTGCCGGAACTCGAAGGCGACGCCCCGGAACACGAGGGACAGCAGCATGAAGATCACCGGCAGGTACAGCGCCGGCATGACGATGGAATAGGCGAGGGGGAAGGCGACCAGCAGGCCGCCGCCGCCCAGCACCAGCCAGGTCTCGTTGCCGTCCCAGAACGGGGCGACCGAGCTCATCATCTGGTCCTTTTCCCGCTCGCTGGCCGCGAAGGGGAAGAGGATGCCCATGCCGAGGTCGAAGCCGTCCAGCACCACATACATGGCGATGGCGACCGCCAGCAGCAGCGACCAGATGACGGGCAGATACCATTCCATGCCGGAGCCGACGAACATGCTCATTCCCCCGGGTTGTTGATGGCGGCCCGCGTCGCCTGGTTGGCGGAGGCGAGCGGACGGTTCGGCAGGCCTACGGGCGGCTCGACCGCCGACCCCTGCGGGCCCCGCGCGATCAGCCGGTTGATGTAGTAGATGCCGCCGGAGAACACGATGCCGTAGACCACGACGAACAGCGCCAGCGTGGTGGCCACGGCCCAGCCCTCCACCGGCGAGACCGCGTCCGCCGTTCGCAGGATGCCATAGGCGAGCCAGGGCTGGCGGCCGACCTCGGTGACGAACCAGCCCGACAGGATGGTGACGAAGCCGATGGGCCAGATGTGCTGGAGCGGCGCCAGATACCAGTCGGTCTGGAACAGCCGCCGGCGCCAGAGCAGCCAGATGCCCAGCCAGCTGACGGCGATCATGAGAAGGCCGAGCCCGACCATGACGCGGAAGGCGAAGAAGGGGATGGCGACCGGCGGGCGGTCGGCGCGGGGGAAGTCCTTCAGCCCCTGGATGGTGTCGGTCCAGCTATGGGTGAGGATGAGGCTGCCCAGATGCGGGATGGCGATCTGGTAGTCGTTGCGCTCCTCCTCGTCATTGGGAATGGCGAACAGCACCAGCGGCACGCCGCTTTCGCCGGGGACGTTTTCCCAGTGCGCTTCGATGGCGGCGATCTTCGCCGGCTGGTGCTTCAGCGTGTTCAGCCCGTGCGCATCGCCGATGAAGGCCTGCAGCGGCGCCAGGATGCAGATGAGGCCCAGCGCCATGCGCATCATGGTGCGCCCGTCTTCCGGGAAGCGGCCGGAATAGACATAGCGCGCGCCCACCGCCAGCACGACGAAGGCGGTGGTGAGGTAGCAGGCGGTCACCATGTGGGCGAGGCGGTAGGGGAAGCTCGGGTTGAAGATCACCGCGAGCCAGTCCACCGGATGGGCGATGCCGTCGATGATCTCATGGCCGGCGGGGGTCTGCATCCAGCTATTGGCGGAGAGGATCCAGAACGCGGAAAGCGTGGTGCCCATCGCCACCATGACGCAGGCGAAGACATGCAGCCCGCGCGGCACCCGGTTCCAGCCGAACAGCATGATGCCGAGGAAGGTCGCTTCCAGGAAGAAGGCGGTCAGCACCTCGTAGCCGATCAGCGGCCCCACGACATTGCCGACGACGTGCGAGAAGCGGCTCCAATTGGTGCCGAACTGGTAGGACAGCACGATGCCGGAGACCACGCCCATGGCGAAGGACACGGCGAAAATCTTGGTGAGGAAGCGGGCGATGCGGTGGTAGCGCTCATGCCCGGTGGCGACCCAGAGCACCTCAAGCGTCGCGATATAGGCCGCGAGGCCGATGGTGAAGCTCGGGAAGATGATGTGGAAGGAAACCGTGAAGGCGAACTGGATGCGCGCCAGGATGGTGGGATCGAAATCCATCGCTTGTGCCCCTGCCGTCACCGCTTACGATAGGTGACGCCGGGTAGGGTAGGCCGGTCCGCCCCACAATGGAATGCCTCAAATCGGCCACAGCGCGGTCGAATTGTCTCGCCCCGTGGAAGGGGCGCCGGCCCGGCCGTGCTGCACACGGCAAGGGATGAGCTATTCCCCTGACGTGCCTGAGCTTTTTTCGCCCAGCTTCGCCTCGATGGACAGCATGTCACGCCAGACCATGCGCTTGCCAAGCGGCGTGCGCAGCAGATAGGCCGGGTGAAATGTGGCAAGCGCCGGGATGACCCGGCTGCCGGTGTCGTACTCCACCCAGCGCCCGCGGGCCTTTGTAATGCCGTCGCGAATGCCCAGCAGGGTCTGCGCCGAGGGGCCGCCGAGGCACACCAGCAGGTCGGGATTCGCCAGCTCGATCTGCCGCCGGATGAAGGGCAGGCAGATGGCGGTTTCCTGCGGCGTCGGCGTGCGGTTGCCCGGCGGGCGCCAGGGCACGACATTGGCAATGTAGGCGTTGGTGCGGTCGATGCCGATGGCGGCCAGCATGCGGTCGAGCAGCTTGCCCGAGCGCCCGACAAACGGCTTGCCCTCGATATCCTCGTCGCGGCCGGGCGCTTCGCCCACCAGCATCAGGCGGGCGGCGGGGTTGCCGTCGGCGAAGACCAGCCGGGTCGCGGTGTGCTTGAGCGGGCAGCCCTCGAAGCGCTCCAGCAGCGCGCGCAGTGCGTCGATATCCGGCGCCGAGGCGGCGGCCTCGCGTGCCTCCAGCGCGGCCACATCGGGCGGCGGCGGCGAAGGTTCGGCGGTGATGGCCGCCGGCGCGGGGCGGGCAGGGGCGGCGGCGCGCGGTGGCGCGGCGCGCGAGCCATCCGGAACAGCGACGGGCGGCGCGACGCGCACCGCCTGCGTGCCGGCGGCATTACGCCCGGCCTCGCTTTCGGCAAAGCGGTCGACCGGCGCTTCGCCCAGCGCGACATCGACTCCCGCCTCCACATGGAAGGCGAGAATGTCGGCGATCGCGTCGAGGCCGCCATTCCAGTCGTCGCCATCCCCGCTATTGCTAAGTGTCGAACTCATAAGGCGCATTCTTCCTGTCGCTTGGGTGATCCTATCCGTCGCGGCGAGAGTTGTCAGGCCGGGGCAAGCGTGGAAGAAGTCCAATCAGTAGCTGCGGCAGCGGAGACACGGGATGGATGCGGCGGAACTGCCAGAACGCGAGGCCATGGAGTTCGACGTCGTGGTCGTCGGCGCGGGCCCTGCCGGCCTTGCGGCGGCCATCCGCCTGAAGCAGCTCGACGCAGACCTCTCGGTGGTGGTGGTCGAGAAAGGCTCGGAGGTCGGCGCCCATATCCTCTCCGGCGCGGTGATCGATCCGGCGGGGCTCGACAAGCTGTTTCCCGACTGGCGCGGCGAGGCCGAGGCCCCGTTGAAGACGCCCGTCACCGATGATCGCTTCTATGTCCTCGGCCCGGCGGGTGCGCTGCGCCTGCCCAATGCGCTCCTGCCGCCGCTGATGAGCAATCACGGCGCCTATATCGGCTCGCTCGGCACGGTCTGCCGCTGGCTGGCGGCCAAGGCGGAGGCGCTGGGTGTCGAGATCTATCCCGGCTTCGCGGCCAATGAGGTGCTGTTCGAGGACGCCGCCGTGGCGGGAATTGCCACCGGCGACATGGGCGTCGGCCGCGACGGCGAAATCACCGACCGCTTCACGCGCGGCATGGAATTGCGGGCGAAGTACACGCTGTTCGCCGAAGGCGCGCGCGGCCAGCTTTCCAAACAGCTCATCGCCCATTACCGGCTCGACGCCGGACGCGAACCGCAGAAATACGGCATCGGGCTGAAGGAGCTGTGGACCGTGCCGGCGGAGCAGCACCGGCCCGGGCTGGTGCAGCATTCCTTCGGCTGGCCGCTGGGCAATGCCACCGGCGGCGGCTCCTTCCTCTACCACATGGAGGACCGGCAGGTGATGGTGGGCTTCGTGGTCCACCTTAACTACGCCAATCCCTGGCTGGCGCCGTTCGAGGAATTCCAGCGCTTCAAGACGCACCCGCTGGTGCGCGGAACGCTGGAAGGCGGCAAGCGGGTTTCCTATGGGGCGCGCGCCATCACCGAAGGCGGCTACCAGTCGGTGCCGAAGCTGGTGTTTCCGGGCGGCGCGCTCGTCGGCTGCGCGGCCGGCTTCGTCAACGTGCCGCGCATCAAGGGCAGCCATAATGCCGTGCTCTCCGGCATGCTCGCCGCCGAAGAGGTGGCGAAGGCGCTGGGCGAGGGGCGGGCGCATGACGAGCTTGCCGGCTATGAGGCCGGCTGGCGCGATTCCGCCATCGGGCGCGATCTGTGGAAGGTGCGCAACGCCAAACCGCTCTGGTCGAAGCTCGGCACGCTGGCCGGCATCGCGCTGGGCGGGCTCGACATGTGGCTGAACACTTTGTTCGGCGTCTCGCCCTTCGGCACGCTGGGGCATGGCAAGCCGGATTCGGCAACGCTGGTGCCGGCGGCGCAGGCGAAGCGGATCGACTATCCCAAGCCCGACAACGTCGTGTCCTTCGACCGCCTATCCTCGGTGTTCCTGTCCAACACCAATCACGAGGAAGACCAGCCGGTCCACCTCAAGGTCGCCGACATGGCCTTGCAGAAGGCCTCGGAGCACGATGTGTTTGCCGGTCCGTCTGCGCGCTACTGCCCGGCGGGGGTGTATGAATGGGTGGAGGAGGGCGGCGAGCCGCGCTTCGTGATCAACGCCCAGAACTGCGTTCACTGCAAGACCTGCGATATCAAGGACCCGAACCGCAATATCACCTGGGTGGCGCCGGAAGGCGGCGGCGGCCCGAACTACCCCAATATGTGAGGCGCATATGTTCGCTCGGCTTTCCCAGGCCCTTCTGATCGGCTCCGGCCTCCTCTTCGGGGCCGGCCTGCCGGCGCTCGCACAGGAGCGACCCGATTATGAGCCCTATCGCGAGGGGCTTTTCCTGCGCTACCTCAATGCCGAGCCGGGCGAGATCGACGGCGTGCCGCGCATCGGCCTCTCCTTCGGCGGCAGGCCGCTGCGGGCGGAACTCGATTCAGGCTCGACCGGCATCGTGGTGGCGTCGGAATTCGTGCCGGGCTTCGAGCAGATGCCCTCGCAGGGGCCGGCCAAGCTCACCTATACGAGCTCCGGCCGGGTGATGGTGGGCCAGTGGGTCGTCACCCCGGTCTCGCTGGTCGGCCGCGAAGGGGCGAGCGTGACGACGCAGCCGCTGCCGGTGATGGTGGTGACCGAGGTCCAGTGCCTCGACTATGCGCGCGAATGCCGGCCGACGATGAGCCCGCGCAACATCGCCATGGTCGGCATCGGCTTTGCCCGCGAGGGCGACAAGCAGAGCCAGAGCACGCCGGACAAGAATCCGCTGCTGCATGTCACCGGCGGAGAGGGGCGTCGCCGCCAGGGCTACATCCTCTCGCCCGAGGGCGTGCATATCGGCCTCACCGCCGCCAATACGCGCGGGGCCTTCCGCTATGTGAAGCTCGCGCGCCGGCCGGACGGCGCCGACTGGGCGTCGCTGCCGGCCTGCATCGCGCTGGGCGGCTCGACCCTGCCGGCCTGCGGCTCGGTGCTGGTCGATACCGGCGTCTCGGTGATGTACATGACGGTGCCGGCCTCGCAGGCGGCGGGTGCCGAGGGCACGCTGCCGCCGGGCACGCAGGTGGCGATCAGCATCGGCGAGGAGGGCAGCGCCTTCCCGCTCTACAGCTTCGCCGTCGGCGATGGCTCGCCCATGGCGCCGAGCGCCGTGCATCTGCGGGTGGCGGACAACGCCCCGCCCTTCGTCAACACCAGCTACCACCTGCTGAACGGCTTCGACGTGCTGTATGATGGCGAAGGCGGCTATGTCGGCTTCCGGCCGCACTAGCGGACGGCGTCCGGCACCGGCGGGGCGGGGAGCGGATGGTGCGGGACATTGACGAACTGAGGCAGCTCTTCACCGGCCAGCCGCGCCCGACCAGCTGGGCGGAGCGCCGGCAGCGTATGGACGACATCTGCGCCATCGATCCGCCGCCCGATGACGTGCCCTTCACGCCGGTCGACATTGCCGGGCTGCCGGCCGAATGGTCGCTGGCGCCGGGCAGCGATGCGACGCGGGTGCTGCTGTATTTCCACGGCGGCGGCTATTGTTCCGGCTCGCTCCGCAGCCATCGCGCCATGGTCGGTGCCCTCGGCAAGCAGGCGGGCATCCGTACCCTCGCCGTCGGCTACCGGCTGGCGCCGGAGCATCCTTATCCCGCCGCGCTGGACGACGCCCTTGCCGCCTGGCGCTTCCTGCGGTCTCAGGGCTATGCGCCGGAGACCATCGCCATCGGCGGCGACAGTGCCGGCGGCAACCTGACGCTCGCCACCCTCATTGCCCTGCGTGAGGCCGGGGAGGCGATGCCGGCGGCGGCGTGGCTGGTGTCGCCCTGGACCGATCTGACGATGAGCGGCGCGACGCTCGACAGCAAGGCGGCGGTCGACCCGCTGATCAGCCGCGACTACCTCGTCGGGCTGGCGCAGGCCTTTCTGGCGGGACGCGCGGCGAATGACCCGGCGGTCTCGCCGCTCTTCGCCGACCTTGCCGGCCTGCCGCCGACGCTGGTTCAGGTCGGGTCGAGCGAGGGATTGCTGGACGATGCGGTGAGCATCGCCCGCGCGCTCGGCGCGGCCGAGGTTCCGGTGGTGCTGGAGGTGTGGCCGCAGATGATCCACGCCTGGATGGTGTGGGCCGCGCGGCTTGCCGATGGCCGCGCCGGCCTGGCAAACGCCGCCGGATGGCTGCGCGTGCGGTTCGGCCTCAAAACAGGCTGAACAGGAACACCGCCAGCAGGATGGCGGCGGCCCAGAGGTCCGTCACCATCGCCACCGTCTCGCGCATGGTGCGGTGCGGGCGCATGAGGTGGTTGACGCCGGCAAAGCCGAGGAACAGGCCGCCGATGAACGCCACCGGCAGCGCCCAGATCGAGAACAGGATCGACAGCAGCCCGGCGAGCCCGATGGAGGCATTGGCGAAGCCGAGCTCCTGCACCACCACATGGGCGCGCGCCTCGTCCACGCCGAAGATGCCCTTCAGCGTGTAGCCCGGCCGCAGGATCTGGGTGAGGCCCGCCAGCAGCAGCCGCACCCCCACCGCCCAGAAGGCGAACCATTTGGTGGCGACGATGATGAGGCCGCCAAGCCCGGTGATATTGGGATATTCCGCTGCGATGCTCAGCAGCGGCGCCACCACCATGGTCAGCGCGACGATTGCGTAATACATGCGGCCCCCGCTCCGGTTCAGCCTTCCCGGTCCCCGCGCGAGTGTGGTGACGAAGCCCGTTCGAAGTCAATGAAGCCGATGCGGCGGCAGGGTTTTTCCCCATCTGACGGCGCCCGCCGCCGCGGCTGCCCCTGACTCCGGGGAGGCACTCCCGCACCCTGCAGCGCGCGCCGGCGGCGACGGGCAGGGTTGTGTCACAAAACTGCAATCCAAATTTCATCCACCCGTCACCGCGCAGGGCTACCCCAAGCCGGTCTTCAACAGGCCGGCGGAGCACCGATGGCGGCAGCCCTTCAACTCGACCGAGTGAGCAAGACCTACGGGCAGATGCGCGCGGTGGAGAATGTCTCGCTCACCATCCAGCCCGGCGAGCGTGTCGCCCTCATCGGCGCCTCGGGGTCGGGCAAGTCGACGCTGATCCGCCTCGCCGCCGGCCTGATCCTGGCCGATGGCAGCGGGTCGGGCTCCGGTGCCATCCATTCCTTCGGCATCAAGGTGCAGGAAGCCGGCCGGCTGGCGCGCGACGTGCGCGCCGCGCGCCGCCATATCGGCCTCGTCTTCCAGCAATTCGCGCTGTCCGGCCGGCTGTCGGTGATGACCAATGTGCTGGTCGGCGCGCTCGGGCGGATGAACGCGCTGCGCGGCACCTTCGGCCTGTTCAACGCCGATGAGCGCCGCACCGCCTATGCCGCGCTGGCCGAGGTCGGCATCGCCCAGCACGCCGGGAAGCGGGCGCGGGAGCTTTCCGGCGGCCAGCAGCAGCGCGTCGCCATCGCCCGCGCGCTGGTGCAGGGCGCCAAGCTGGTGCTGGCCGACGAGCCCATCGCCTCGCTCGACCCCAAGAGCGCCAAGCGGGTGATGGACACGCTGGTGACCATGAGCCGCGACCACGGCATCGCCCTGGTCGTCTCGCTGCACCAGGTGGATTACGCCACCGCCTATTTCGACCGCGTGGTCGCGATGAATGCCGGCAAGGTCGTGTTCGACGGCCCGGCCTCGCAGATCAACGCCGCCTTCCTTACCGAGCTCTACGGCGCCAGCGCCGAGGAGCTGATCCTGCCCAGCCAGTTCGTGGTGCCGGCCCCCGCCGAAACCGCTTCTCTCTCCCAGCCCGTTTCCTGAACAGGAGCCACCCATGAAGCGCCTCATTGCCGCCGGCCTTGCGCTGGCCGCCCTTGCGGTTCCGGCCCGCGCCGAAGAGATCAAGGAGCTGAACTTCGGCTTCATCTCCACGGAGTCCTCGGCGAACCTCGCCAAGAGCTTCGAGCCGCTGATCAAGGACATGGAAAAGGCCATCGGCGTGCCGGTGAAGCCGTTCTTCGTCGGCGACTATGCCGGCGTCATCGAAGGCATGCGCTTCAAGAAGGTCGACATCGCCTGGTACGGCAACAAGTCGGCCATGGAAGCGGTGGACCGCGCCGGCGGCGAAGTGTTCGTGAAGACCGCCAAGCCGGACGGTTCCTCGGGCTACTACTCGCTGATCGTCACCAATGTCGACCGCAACGACATCAACGATCTCAAGGACATTCTCGACTGCTCGAAGGGCTACAACTTCGGCAATGGCGACCCGAACTCCACCTCGGGCTTCCTGGTCCCCAGCTACTACGTCTTCGCGCTGAACAATGTCGACCCGCAGAAGTGCTACAAGCGCGTCGTGTCGTCGAACCATGAAGGCAACCTGCTCGCGGTTGCCAACAAGCAGATCGACTTCGCCACCAACAACACCGAGAACGTGTCGCGCCTCCAGCAGACGCGCCCGGCGGAAGCCGCCAAGATCAAGGAAGTGTGGCGCTCGCCGCTGATCGCCGGCGACCCGATCGTGTGGCGCAAGGACCTGCCGTCGGACCTGAAGGCGAAGATCTACACCTTCTTCATGACCTATGGCCGCAACGGTACGCCGGAAGAGATCGCCCACGCCCGTGAGGTGCTCGCCAAGACCTCTGACGGCTGGGGCCCGTTCCTCGCCTCCTCCGACGCGCAGCTGATCCCGATCCGCCAGCTTGAGCTCTTCAAGTCGAAGGTGAAGGTCCAGAACGACGAGAAGCTCTCCGCCGACGAGAAGGCCGCGAAGGTCAAGGAGATCGACGCCAAGCTCGCCGCTCTCGACGACCAGCAGAAGAAGCTGCCCAGCATGTGAGGCGCGCGGGAGCGCAGGCGCGGTCCCGCATCCTCGCTGCCGACAACGTCATCCCGGACGGCTGAAAGGCCGCTCCGGGATCGCGGCGACAGAGCCCGCCGGAAACGCTCGGCCGGGACGACCACGGAGAAATGCGCCCCATGTTTGCCGCTGCCGATGCCGCCCATCGCACCGCCACGCGCGCCATGCCGGCGCCGCCGGTGACGCCGCTCACCACCCGGCTGTTCCGCCTGGTGCTGGCCGCCGTCACGGTCGTCATCCTGGTGGCCGCCTGGTACGAGGCGGAGATGAACCCGGCACAGCTCTGGCGCGACTCCGGCAACATGGCAACCCTCGGCGCCGATTTCCTGCGTCCCGATTTCAGCGACTGGGACGTCTATACCAACGCCATGCTGGAAACGCTGGCGATTGCCATCTGGGGCACCGTGCTGGCGGTGATTGCCGGCATCCCGCTCGGCATCCTCTCGGCCGAGAATGTCGCGCCCCACTGGCTCGCCTTCGCGGTGCGCCGATTGATGGACGCCTGCCGCGCCATCAACGAGCTGGTCTTCGCGCTGATCTTCATCGCCGCCGTGGGCCTCGGCCCCTTTGCCGGCGTGCTGGCGCTGTTCGTCCACACCACCGGCGTGGTCGCCAAGCTGTTTTCCGAGGCGGTCGAGGCCATCGACCCGGCGCCGGTCGAGGGCATTCGCGGCACCGGCGGCACCTGGCTGCAGGAGATCATCTATGGCGTGCTGCCGCAGGTGATGCCGCTGTGGATCTCCTATGCGCTCTACCGCTTCGAATCCAATGTTCGCTCGGCCACCGTGCTCGGCATCGTCGGCGGCGGCGGCATCGGCATGACCTTCAACGAGACGATGCGCGGCTTCCTCTACTCGCAGGCCTCGGCGATCCTCATCATGGTGATCATCACCGTCTCGCTGCTCGACATGGTCAGCCAGCGCATCCGCAAGAAGTTCATCTGACGCAGCGGCCTCAAGCCTTCGCAGCCATGGGATGACGCGTGGGCGCATGGCGTCCGCGCTGTCGTTTCGACCGCCGGCGGCGGCGGTAGCGGGCCATGGCGCGCAAGCTCTCCAAACGGTAATGTTGCGGACACCGTCCCGCCAGCTTCGCCCGGCGTAGATGAGGTGATTGCGACCTCTGCCCGGAGTAGCCCCCTTGCGTGCCATCACCTCCCTGCTCGCCGATGTCTGGCGGCTGTCCATCCCCTATTTTCGCGGCGAGGACAGATGGCGCGGGCTCGCCCTTCTCGTGGCGGTGATCGCCCTGGAGGTTGGCTGGGTCTATGCCAGCGTGCTGATCAACCAGTGGAACGCCGAGTTCTACAACGCGATCCAGGAGAAGAATTATCCCGCCTTCGTCCATCTTCTCTGGATGTTCGCCTTATACGCCGCCGGCGCGATCGCGGTCGCGGTCTATCAGGTCTATCTGCGCCAATGGCTGCAGATACGCTGGCGTACCTGGATGACGGAGAAATACCTCACCGCCTGGCTGGCGGATGAGACCCATTACCGCATGCGGCTGAAGGGCGACGAGGCCGACAACCCCGACCAGCGTATTGCAGAAGATATCAACTCCTATGTCAGCCAGACCTTGGGCCTGTTTCTCGGCCTGCTCGGCGCGGTGATGACGCTGACCTCCTTCGCCGTCATCCTGTGGGGGCTTTCTGGCGATTTCGCCTTCAACCTGTTCGGGGGAAGCTGGCACATACCGGGCTATCTCGTCTGGGCGGCGTTTGCCTATGCGGCGGTTGGCACGCTTATCGCCCATCTCATCGGCCGGGTGCTGGTGAAGCTGAACTATGACCAGCAGCGCTACGAGGCCAATTACCGCGTCGACCTGGTGCGGGTGCGCGAGAATGGCGAGCAGATCGCGCTCATGCAGGGTGGGCCGGTGGAGCGGGCGCGCCTCCTCTCCCGCTTCGGCTATGTCGTGCACAATTACTGGGGCATCATGATCGCGCAGAAGCGGCTGACCTGGTTCACCGCCGGCTATGGCCAGCTTTCGAACATCTTTCCCTTTATCGTTGTGGCACCGGCCTATTTCAGCGGCGCGATCCCGCTCGGCCAGATGATGCAGACCGGCTCCGCCTTCGGCCAGGTGCAGGGCTCATTCTCTTTCTTCATCAACGCCTATACGACGCTGGCCGAATGGAAATCGGTGGTCGACCGGCTCGTCGGCTTCGAGAAGTCCGTCATGGTGACGCAGGCCGAGGCGCTGCGCAGCGATTTCCACCGCGTGCCGGCGACCGGCGCCGCGCCGCTGGCGGTCCGCGCCATGGAGGTTCGCCTGCCGGACGGGCGGGCGCTGCTGGACGTGGCGGCGCTCGATCTGGCGCGTGGCGAGCGCGTGCTGCTCTCCGGCCCCTCGGGCAGCGGCAAGAGCACGCTGCTGCGCGCCATTGCCGGCATCTGGCCGCATGGCCATGGCGAGGTGGCGGTGGCGCCCGACGCGCGGGTGCTGACCCTGCCGCAGCGGCCCTATCTGCCCGTCGGCACGCTGCGCGGCGCGCTGGCCTACCCCGACCCGCTGGAGATGTTTGGCGACGAGGAGCTGCGCGAGGCGCTGGAGGCGGTGGGGCTTCCCGCCCTTGCAGGGCGGCTGGACGAGAGCGCACCCTGGGCCTCGGTGTTGTCGGGTGGAGAGCAGCAGCGCCTTGCCGTGGCGCGTGCGCTGCTGGTGAAGCCGGACGTGCTCATGCTGGACGAGGCCACCTCGGCGCTCGACGAGGCCAGCGAGGCGGCGCTCTACCGGCTGCTGCGCGAAAGGCTGCCGCAGACCGCCCTGCTCTCCATCGGCCACCGCTCCACCCTGATCGAGCAGCACGAGCGGCAAATGGTGCTGAGCCGCGAGGGCAACGGCCCGGCGCGGCTGGTGGACCTTGCGACGGCCTCCGCCGATTGAACCTAGCGCGAGGCGGCGGCGCGGGCCTCCGCCTCGATGGCCAGTGTGCGCTCCAGCAGGATCTCGTAGATCGGCCGCCCGCCCAGCGCCAGGAACACCATGTGCGCGAAGATGGCGCAGATCATGACAGGCACCAGCACCGCATAGGCGCTGGTCAGCTCCAGCACCAGCACCATGCCGACCAGCGGCGCGCCGATGGTGGCGGCGAACAGCCCGCCCATGGCGGCGATGGCGAAGGTGGTGTGCGCCTGGTCCGGCAGGGTGAAGAACAGGTCGAGCGTGGTGCCGTAGCAAAGCCCGATGGTGGTCGCGAGCGCCAGGATAGGCGCGAAGATGCCGCCGGCGACGCCGGTGGAATAGCTCGCCATGGTCATGACGAAGCGCAGCAGCACCACGAAGACCAGCATGGCCAGCGGCAGGTTCTCGCGGGTGAGCTGCACCGCCAGCAATTCGCCGCCCTGCGTCGCCTCCGGCCGCACGAACATCAAGACGCCCACCGTCAGGCCGACAAAGGTCGGGAAGATGTAGAACGAGGTGCGCATGCCCAGCCGCCGCACATGGTCCAGCGACCAGACCAGCGTGCGGTTGAAGACGAAACCCGCCACGCCGAGAATGCCGCCGAGCACCACGAAGGCCGGCAGCCAGCCATAGGGAATGGTGGCGGCCTCCAGCAGCATGTAGGGCCGGGCGCCGGTGAGATATTCGGTGACGATGGCGCTGGCGATGGAGGCCAGCACCACGGCGATATAGGTGCGCGAGGAATAGGGGAACTGCCGCCGCGTTTCCTCGATGACGAACAGCACGGCGGCGAGCGGTGCGTTGAAGGCGGCGGCAAGGCCGGCCGCGCCGCCGGCGGCGAGCAGGCCGCGCATGTCCTCGCCCGACCATTTCATCAGGTCGGACGCTGCCTTGGCGACCGAGGCGCCGATATGGATGGTCGGTCCCTCGCGCCCTAGCACCATGCCGGAGGACAGCGAGAGCAGGCCGGCGACGAACTTCACCGGCAGCACGCGATGCCAGCGCACCTCGCGCAGCCCTTCCATCGCGCCTTCGATTTCCGGCACGCCGGAACCGCTCGCCTCGGGAGCGAAGCGGCGCACCAGCCAGAGCGAGACGAGCGTCATCGCGGCGGCGACCAGCGCGGCGGCGGCATAGAGGGGAAAGCCGTCGAGCCCGAGGCCGGTGTCGAGATAGGCCGGCCAGGCGGCGGTGAGCTTCTCGACGCCGACATGGAAGGCCGAGCCGAGCAGGCCGACAACGGCCCCCACCAGAATCGCCACCGCGTGATACGGCACATTGCTCATGCCTGCCCCTCTGCGTCCCAGCTGCCCCGCATCGGTTAGCATCGCTGGGCGGGGATCGGAAGACCGGGCGGCGCCGTGCACGCGGGCGCCGCCCGGCAATGAGGTCCGGCGGCGCCTATGGCAGCGTCGGCGCGTAGACCGACACCGGCTCGACCGTGTCGATCAGGCCGTGGCTTTTCATGAACTCGCCGAAGCGGGCGTAGCGGCCTGCGTCCAGCGCCGCCGGCGCGTGGGCGAAGCGGCGCAGCGTGTCGGTCCAGGCGGTACGGTTCAGCTCGTCGTCGAGCTTGGGGTTGGCCTTGACGAACAGGCCCCACGCCTCGTCGGGATGGTTGAGGATGTAGATGGTGGCGTCCTCCACCGCCGCGAGGAAGCGCTTCAGCCGGGGATCGCCGATCTTGTCCTTGTGGGTGACATAGATCAGCTCGTCGAACACCGGCACGCCGTGCTCCTCGGGGAAGAAGGCGCGGCCTTCCTTGCCCTCCAGCCGGATCTGGGTGAGCTCGAAATTGCGATAGGCGCCGATGACCGCATCGACCTTGCCGGCGACAAGGGCGGGGGAGAGGGCGAAATTGACGTTGATCATCGTCACGTCCGAGGGCTTCAGCCCGGCGCTCGCCAGCATGGTGCCGAGCAGCGCATCCTCCAGCCCGGCGACGGAGTAGCCTACCGTCTTGCCCTTGAGGTCGGCGATGGAGGTGATGGGCCCGTCCTTCAGCGTCACCAGCGCGGTGAGCGGGGTGGAGATCAGCGTGCCGAAGCGCACCAGCGGCAGGCCCTCCTTCACCGAGAGATAGAGGCTGGGCTGGTAGCTGACCGCGATCTCGGCCTGCCCGGCGGCGACAAGGCGCGGCGGCGCGGACGGGTCGGCCGGGGCGACGAGCTCGACGTCGAGGTCGTGCGCTTTGAAGAAGCCCTTCTCCTGCGCCAGGATCAGCGGCGCATGGTCGGGGTTCACATACCAGTCAAGCAGGACGGTGAGCTTGTCGGCGGCGCTTGCGGGCGCGGCCGAGAAGGCGAGGGCGCAGGCGATGCCTGCGGCGGCGATGGTCTTAAGCATGGATCTCCTCCAGAGTTGGAGACCCGGCGCGAGCTTTCGGGGGAAATCCGGCGCGGGAGTCACGCGCCGCGTGAGGCCCCGCCGTCGCTCCGTCCCTTCGCCGGCATGACCCGGATCAGGTTCAAAGGGTCTGGCGGCTGCCATCTCAGCCCCTTCAGCCTTGCGGCCGGCGGGACACCCCTCGGACAGGCGGAGGCTAGCAGAGCCGGCAAGGAGGGGCAAATGGGGTGGCGCCCGGGAGATTCTAATAGCCCAGCTATCCCGGATCGGTCGGAAGAGAACGTGTTGTCATCCCGGCCGCAGCGAAGCGGAGAGCCGGGACCGCGCGCCCATGCTGCGCGTCCAGCGATCCCGGATCGACGCGGTGCGTCGTCCGGGATGACGGCGCATGGAACCGGGAGGCGCATGGAACCGGGAGGCGCCGCGCCTTACTCTCCCCGCCAGCCGTCGAGATACACCGTGCGCTCGACCCCGGCGAAGCGGCCGAGGCGGGCGAGTTCGGCGTCCAGCGCGTCGAGCCGGCCCTGCGAGGCGCGCACCCCCGGCTCCAGCCAGAGGCGGCGCACGTCGAGCGTGCCGGCCTTGCGGTCCGCCTTCATGTCGATGCGCCCGACCATGCGGTCGCCCTCCAGCAGCGGGAAGACGTAATAGCCATAGACGCGCTTTTCCGCCGGCACGAACACCTCGATGCGGTAGCTGAAGCCGAACAGCCGCTCCGCCCGGGCCCGGTCGCGCAGCAGCGGGTCGAACGGGCTCAGCACCCGCAGCCGGGCGGGCGGGGGCGGCAGCGAATCGAAAATCGCCGCGCTGCCGGCAAAGGCGTGCGAGGCGCGGGGCTTGCCCTCGACGCCCTCGACCAGCACGGGCTCCAGCCGGTCGCCCTGCGCGGCGACCCACGCCTTGGCCTCCTCCGGCGAGACGAGGTCCCAGAACGCGGCGATCTCGCCGGACGTGGCGAAGCCGAGCCGCTCCAGCGCCGAGGTGCAGGCCCAGTCGACGAAGGCTTCCGCACTCACCTCGGCGTCGAGATGGCGGGCGGGGATCACGCGCGCGGTGAGGTCGTAGACCTTCTGGAAGCCTTCGCGCCCGGCAATGGCGAGTGCGCCGGTGCGCCAGTGATATTCCAGAGCGGTCTTTTCCGGGTGCCAGTTCCACCAGCCGCCGGGCGGGCGCTTGCCGGCGACCGGGTCCTGCTCGAAGTCGCGGGCCATCAGCCGGCCTTCGGTGCGCACCCGCTCCAGCACGTGGTCGACATAGGTCTCGAAGCCGTTCTCGTGCCAGCTGCGCCAGCGATCGGCTAGCGTCTGCGTGGCCCGCGCGAAGCGATGCTTCCAATAGGGATAGAAGGCGGTGGGGATGATGGCGGCGTCGTGCGTCCAGTGCTCGAACAGCGCGCCGTCCTTCTCCAGCAGCGCGGTGAGGTGCGCGCGCTTGTAGGTCGGGTTGCGGGCGAACAGGATGTGGTGGTGCGCCCGCTCGACGGTGGAAATGCTGTCGACCTGAACGAAGCCGATCGTCTCGATGAGTTCCAGCAGCCCCGCCTTGCTGAGCGCGCCGCGCGGCCGGCTGAGGCCCTGCTTCGCCAGGAAGACCCGCCGGGCGTCGGCGTTCGAGAGGTTGAGGGTCATGACGGCGCGGTCTCCGGCGCCCAGGGCACCAGGCGCGTCAGCCCGCGATCGACCAGGGTGAACAGGATCAGCGCCATGGCGAGCAACACGGCGAGCGCGGCGAACACCATGTCGGTCTGCATGCGGGCGTTGGAATAGATCATGAGGTAGCCGAGCCCGGCCGAGGCGCCGACCCATTCGCCCACCACCGCGCCGATGGGCGCGACGGCGGTGGCGACCTTGAGGCCGGAGGCGAGCGACGGCAGCGCGGCGGGAATGCGGATGAAGCGCAGCGTCTTCAGCGTACCGGCCCCGCCGAGCCGCGCGAGGTCGACGAGGCCCTGCTCGGTGCGCGCCAGCCCGTCATGAAAGGCCGAGGCGACGGGGAAGAAGATGATGAGGCTCGCCATCACGATCTTCGAGGCGAGGCCGAAGCCGAACCAGATGACCAGCAGCGGCGCGATGGCAAACACCGGCAGCGCCTGCGCCACCAGCAGCACCGGGCGCATGGCGCGGCGCGCCAGCGGCGAGGCGGCCATGGCCAGCGCGCAGGCGATGCCCAGCAACGAGCCGCACAGCAGCCCGAGCAGCATCTCCCCCAGCGTGATGCTGGCATTGTGGGCCAGCACGCCGGCATTGTTCCACGCCGTCATGCCGATGCGCAGCGGGCCGGGCAAGATGTAGGCGGGCACCGCGAGCAGGCGCACCGCGCCTTCCCACAGCCCCAGCAGAACGAGAGTGACGGCAAGCGCGCGCCCGGTGGCGGCCATGGGGAGAATCCTGCATGCGTTGCAGCACTTATAGCCGCCAGCCGGCAAATGCGCGACGCTTGTGCCGGCCTGGAGAGGCTTGACGACCATCAACGCCGTGCCCCTTCATGGCGTCGAAAAAAGTTTCGAGCGGAAACAGGGGAGGAACCCAGATGATCAAGGACATTCTCGTCAGCCTTCGCGTGGGAACAGACGGCGAAGACGTCGCCGTGGATTACGCGGTTTCCGCCGCCGCCGCGCTCGGCGCGCACCTGACCGGCATCGCCGTCAGCTACGAGATCGACGTGCCGCCGGTCTATACGGAAGCATTCTCCACCGATTTCATCGAGTCGCAGCGCGAAGAGAGCCAGCGCCAGGCCAAGACCTCGGTCGAGCGCTTCGGCGAGGCGGCGCGCTCGCTCGGCCTGTCGGGCGAGGTCCGGCTGATCGACGGCACCCCCGGCGGCGCCGCCGAGCAGATCGGCGTGATGGCCCGCCTTTACGACCTCACCATCGTCAACCAGGCCGACCCGGACCGGATGGGCGCCGAGGAGGTCATCACCGAGGCCGTTCTGTTCGATTCCGGCCGGCCGGTGCTGGTGGTGCCGCGCGCGCAGCAGAAACCATTTTCCGCCAAGCGCATCATGGTCGCCTGGGACGGCGGGCGGCCCTCGGCGCGCGCGGTGGCGGAGGCGCGGGCGCTGCTCGGCCACGCCCATCTCGTCGAGGCCGTGGTGGTCGAGACCCCCAAATCGCTGCGGAAAAAGAGCGTGGACCTGCCCGGCGCCGACCTTGCCCGGCATCTGGCGCGGCACGACAAATCAGTGGAACTGCGCAAGCTGGTGCCGGCCAGCGGCGAGGGCATCGCCGATGTGCTGCTGCGGGAAGTGGCGGAGCGCGACATCGATATCGTGGTGATGGGCGGCTACGGCCATTCGCGGCTACGCGAATTCGTGATGGGCGGCGTCACCCGCGACATGCTGGAGCGCATGACGGTGCCGCTGTTCCTCGCCCATTGAGCGCGCCGACACGGTGAACGGCTGCAAGCCCGGCGCCCGCGCCGGGCTTTTGCGTTTCCGGGCCTGTTTCGCTCGATTGCCGGCGGCGGCACGCGCCACGAAGCGACAGGTGATCTCAAGATGTGAAGCGACAGTTCGGTCGTCTGGCTCTACCTATCCACCTCTGTCTGCGGCAGTGACATCAAAGGAAAGACGATGAAAAGGCTCCTCGCCACCGCGCTGGCCCTGATGGCCACCGTCAACATGTCGCTGGCCTGCACGGCGGTGGATATTGTCGCCAAGGATGGCAGCGTCATCGCCGGGCGCACCATGGAATGGGCGTTCGACATGCAGTGGCAGCTGGTGAGCCAGCCCAAGGGCACGGAACTGACGCTGACCGCGCCCACCGCTCTCAACCTGCCGGCCCACAAGGTCGCGACCAGATATGCGGTGGTGGGCGTCAATGCCGGCATCATTCCGGGCGGGGCGCTGCTCGACGGGCAGAATTCCGAAGGCCTGTCGATGAGCGGAAATTTCCTGCCGGGCTTCACCCAGTACCAGACCGTGACCAAGGACGACACGCAGTACCAGACCGTGCTGACCTTCGGCTCCTGGGCGCTCGGCAGCTTCGCCACCGTGGCGGAACTGCGCGCGGCGCTGGCCACCATGAAGGTGTGGGCGGATGACACGCTGCAGAGCGGGCCGACGCCGCCGACCATCCATTTCGTCTTCGTCGACCGCAGCGGCGCCGGCATGGTGGTGGAATATGTAAAGGGCGAGGTGCAGATCCACGACAATGTCGCGCATGTGCTTACCAATGCGCCGACCTATGACTGGCACCTGACCAATGCCCGCAACTATCTGAGCCTGACCACCGTCGGCGTGCCGAGCCAGCAGGTCGGCAGCGTCAACGTGACCGAACTCGGCCAAGGCGGCGGGCTGCTCGGCCTGCCGGGCGACTACACGCCGCCCTCGCGCTTCGTGCGTGCCGCCATGCTGCGCCACAATGTGACCGAGCCGCAGAATGCTGCCGCCGCGGCGCAGGCGGTTGCCCACATTCTCAACAATGTCGACATCCCGCTTGGCATCGCCCAGTCCCGGCTGAAGGACGGCTCGCTTATCTCCGACTATACCCAGTGGGTGGTGGTGAAGGACCTGACCAACAACCGGCTGATGATCGCCGATTACGACAACCGGCTGAACTACCTCACCATCGACCTCGCCCCGCTCTTCGCGCAGACGACGCCGGCGGCGCGGCTGGTCACCGAGCTGCCCTATCCCAAGTCCAGCGCCGGCGCCGAGGTGCTGGCGCCGTGATCGCGGCCGCCGGTCGGCCTCATAGCGGGCCGGCGGTTTGATCCTGTCTGGCCGCAGGCTTGCATAACCTTCGCATCCATTGTGAGGAGGCCGTGCCCATGACGTCCAAGGCCATGCCACCCCCGATCGCCGTGCCGGCGGCCCTTACCGAGGAGCGCGTGCGCGCCGCCGATGCGTTCGCCATCGCCTATGCCCGCAAAAGGGGCGGACGGGTCCGCGTGCGGCCGGATGTGTGGCTGGAGCTGCGCGCGGCCGGCGCGGACATGACGCTCTACATCTGCGACACGCGCTGATCCGGGCCGTCGCGCCATCTTCTGGTGTGTACGAGGCGCCGCTTCCCCCGAGCGCCTCTACAGGCCGAGCACGGCCTTGAACTCATCCGGCAGCGCCACATTGGGCGTGGCGTCCTTGAACATCGGGGCGATCTGCGCCGGCGTGTAGCCGGCATGGCCACAGCCGATGGGCGAGAGCTGGAAGGCGAGGTCCGGCCGGGCGGCGGCGAATTTCAGGAAGCGGCGAACGAATTTCTGGATCTCGGGAAGCGGCAGCGTCTCGATGTCCCAGTCCTTCGTGGGAATGGCAAAGGCGGTGCCGGTCAGCCCGAAGCCGACGCCCCATTCGGCGCCGCGATTGTCATGCGCCCAGCGCGCCGCGCCGCCGGCATGGATGCCGGCGAGATTCGAGCCGAAGACAAAGACCGGGTTGCGCTCCATATCGCTCCTCCTGCGCCTCTTCTTCTTTGGCCGCGAGCAGGTCGCCGCGTCAATGGGGCGGGAGGAAAACGGCCCATGCCCAAGGCGGTTTCCCGCCGCCCGGGCATCGCAGCGATTCGCGTGGGAGGATTCTGGTACAGCTGGGTGGGCTCGAACCACCGACCTCCGGTTCCACAGACCGGCGCTCTAACCAACTGAGCTACAGCTGCGTGCCAGAACGGCGCGGAACCTACTTGGGCGGCCCGCGCTTTGCAAGACCACCGCGCACGCTTCCGCATCGGGCGTGGACAACCTTGCGCCCACCCCTCATATCCGGCGGCGCGCCCGCGCGTGGCATGCTTCCTGTATGATCCTGTCAACCACGGGCGCAAGGGCAGGGAAGACAGCATGCAGACGTCGGAAGCGATCGCGCACGAGGCGGAAAGCCGCGCGAATCTCGGAGCGTTTCTGGACGCCGGGCTGAAGCTCGCCGGTCTGCCGCTGGAGCCGGAGCTGCGCCCGCGCGTACTGATGCATCTTGAGACCGCCGTGGCGATGGCCGGGTTGGTGACGGCCTTCGACCTGCCCGACGAGGCCGAGCCGGCCCCGGTATACCAGCCGTGAGCGCCGCAATGTCTGCCGATTCCGATGCCACGCGTCTGCTCGCGGTGGATCTCCTTGCCGGTCCTGTCACCGAACTCGCCGCCGCCGTGCGCGAGGGCCGGGTGAGTGCCCGCGTCATTGCCGAAGTGGCGCTGGCGCGGATCGACGCCGTCGATCCCGTGCTGAACGCCTTCACCGACGTCACGCGCGCGCGCGCCCTCGCCGAGGCCGACGCTCTCGACGCCGCGCGGGCGGCCGGCGCCGCGCTGGGACCGCTGGCGGGCGTGCCCTTCGCGGTGAAGAACCTGTTCGATCTCAAGGGCCTGCCGACGCGGGCGGGGTCCAGGATCAACCGCGACCGCGCACCGGCGGAGCGCGACGCGACCCTCGTGGAACGTCTCACGGCGGCGGGGGCGGTGTGTGTCGGCGGGCTGAACATGGGCGAGTATGCCTATGATTTCACCGGCGAGAACCTGCATGATGGCGCCTCGCGCAACCCGCACGACCCCGCGCATATGTCCGGCGGCTCCTCGGGCGGCTCAGGTTCGGCGGTGGGCGGCAAGCTGGTGCCGCTGGCGCTGGGCTCGGACACCAATGGCTCGATCCGCGTTCCTTCGTCCTTCTGCGGCATATTCGGGCTGAAGCCGACCTATGGAAGGCTGTCGCGGGCGCGCAGCTTCCCCTTCGTGGCGAGCCTCGACCATCTCGGCCCCTTCGCCCGCCATGTCGGCGACCTCGCCGCCTCCTATGACGCGCTGCTCGGACCGGATGCGGACGATCCCGCGCTCGCCGACAAGCCCTTCGCGCCGACCCTCCCCACGCTCGACGCGCCCGGCGATCTCAAGGTGGCCGTGCTGGGCGGCTGGTTCGCCCGGCAGGGCACGCCGCAGGCCTATGAGGCGGTGGCGCGCGCCGCCACGGCGCTGGGCGCAACCACGACGGTGGAGCTTCCCGAGGTCGAGCGGGCGCGCGCGGCGGCGTATCTCATCTCGATGGCGGAGGGCGCGGCGCTGCATGCGGCGCGGCTGCGCGAGCGGCCGGGCGATTTCGACCCGGCAGTGCGCGAGCGCCTGCTCGCCGGCTCGGTGCTGCCGGCAAGCTGGATCGCAAAGGCGCAGATCTTCCGCCGCTGGTTCCGCGAGCGGGCGCTGGAACTCTACGCCGACTGGGACGTGCTGATCGCCCCCTCCACGCCGGTGCCGGCGCCGCGCGGCGGGCAGACCACCTTCGTGCTCGACGGGCGCGAAATGCTGGTGCGGCCGAATATCGGCATCTACACCCAGCCGATCTCCTTCATTGGCCTGCCGGTGGTGGCGGCCCCGATCCCCACCGGCGAGCGCCTGCCGATCGGCGTGCAGCTCATCGCGGCGCCGTGGCAGGAGGAAAAGGCCCTGCGCGCCGCCCGCGTGCTGGAGCGTGCCGGGATCGCCTTTTCCCCGGAGCCGGCGGTGTGAGCCTCAGTCGCGCCGGAAGGCGAGATTGGCGATAAAGCCGACGCACAGGGCCGCGAGGGCGGTGACGAGGCCGTAGAGCCATGGGTGGTCCTGCGCCGCCGTGGCCACCGTCTGCTCGAAATCGATCTTCGCCACCTCGAAGCCCAGCGCCCCCCGGCCAAGCAGGGCGCCACCGGCGAAGGTCTTGACCACCACCTCGTAGCGGCCGATAGGCGCCGAGCCGGGGATGGGGATGGAGGCCCGAAACACGTTCGGGGCGATGAATTCCACCCCGGCGGGCCGTTCGACATACAGGCCCTGCGCCTGCTTCACCCGCAGGAAGGCCTGCCGGAAGGGGTCCTCGGGCACGACATCGGCGTAATCGGAGCCGATCCGCTGCAGCAGGTGGTTGTTGTTCAGCCCCGCCTGCTCCTGCCGGAGCAGCTCGGCATCGGCCATCAGCGCCGGGTCGCGGCTGGCGAGCACGGCGAGATAGGAGGGGGCGGCGAGGAAGCTGCGGCTGTCGGCATTGACCCAGATGCCGAGAAAGCGCTCCTTGCGCCAGGTGGTGAAGCTCTCATTGGGCCCGCGCACGGTGACGACGACATCCTGCGCAGCGGTGCCGGCCGAGGCCGTGCCGGGATCGATCACGCCGAACAGCACGAGCGTGTCGCCGGTGAAGTTCGAGGTGATCGTGACCCGCGCCTTGGACAGCGAGAGCACCAGCTCCGCGCTCCGCGCCTCGCCGCCGGCAAGGGCGAGCGAGAGGAGAAACAGCAGGCCCGCGATCCCCCTCATCGCGCCGCCTCGTCGATGGTGACGACGTAGCGGTCGGCCGGCGTGACGATCTGGTCGATGGCAACGCGCAGGCCAACGCCCAGCACCAGCAGCCCGAGCAGCAGGCGCAGCTTTTCCGGCCGCATCGCCTGCCCGGCGCGGGTGCCGAACTGCGCGCCGATCGTGCCGCCGACCATGAGCACCAGGCCCAGCACCGCGTCGACCGTCTGGTTGAGCACGGCGTGCATGAGGATGGCGGCGGTCATCGTCACCAGCGTCAGCATCAGCGCGGTGGCGATGGAGGTGAGCGTGGGCACGCGCAGCAGATAGATCAGCGCCGGCACCAGGATGAAGCCGCCGCCAATGCCCATCAGCGCACCGAGGAAGCCGATGGCGAAGCCGATCGCCACCACGGGAATGACCGAGACATAGATCCGCGACTGGCGGAAGCGCATCTTGAACGGCATGCGCAGGAACCATGGATGCGCCCCCGGCCGCTTCACCTGCGCCTTCTCGCCGCGCCATTCGCGCAGCAGCGCGCGCAGGCTCTCCGTCAGCATGAGCGAGCCGATGGTGCCGAGCATGACGATATAGGTGACGGCGATGACCAGATCGAGCTGGCCCTGGCGCCGCAGCAGCATGAAGGTGACGACGCCGGCCAGCGTTCCCGTCAGCCCCCCTGTCAGCAGCACCAGCCCCAGCCGCACATCCACCAGCTTTCGCCGGAGATAGGTGAGCGTGCCGGAGAAGGAGGAGGCGGCCATGTGGGTGGAGACGCTGGCCACCGCCACGGCGGGCGGCACGCCGAGGAAGATCAGCAACGGCGTCATCAGGAAGCCGCCGCCCACGCCGAACATGCCGGAAATGAAGCCGACCGCGATCCCCAGCGCGAGGAGCGTGAAGAGGTTTACCGGCAGTTCCGCTATCGGCAGATAGATCGTCACGGGCAGGTCCGGCAGCGTCGGGGCGTCAAGAGCCCATAGCAGGATTCGCGCGACAAGGATTTAACGACGGCCGCCGGGCGGGCGCGTGCCTTCCCTAATGTAATACATTATGCGCGATAATGTCGATTATCCAATTAAAGCATCATGTAGTATAATGCTGTTGCATTGTCGGATGTGGTAATAAATTTTGTCCGCGAATCTGATTTAAGCGCCGAAATGCCAGTGTTACTGACTTAACCTTTCGTAGCGTCATGCTAGCCTGCCGCGTCAACGGGCCCGAGCGAGGTCCGGCATGCCAGGAGGAAACCCCATGTCTATTTTCCGGCGCGGCCAGCGTAGCGCTGCGCTGCTCGCTTCCACCATGTTCGCGGGCGTGGTGATGGTGTCGGCTGCGGCTCAGGCCCAGTCGACCGACAACATGCAGAAGCTCTCGAACTTCCAGCAGACCGGCGCCTCCATGGAAATGGAAACGGTGCCGCAGACCGGCCCGCGCGTCGACGCCTTCAACCGCACGCTGGCGGGCATCAAGCTGCCGGATGGTTTCCGGATCAAGCTCTACGCGGTCGTGCCGGACGCGCGCGAAATGGCGGTGGGGCCGACCACCGGCGCGGTCTTCGTCGGCACCCGCAAGGCGAAGATCTGGGCCGTCACCGACCGCGACAAGGACCGCGTCGCCGACGAGGTGAAGGTGTTCGCCCCGTCCATCCAGTTCAAGCTGCCGAACGGCGTGTGCTTCTCCAAGGACGGCTTCCTGTTCGTTGCCGAGCAGAACCGCGTCCTTCTCTTCCCCGCCGCCGAATTCTTCTATGAGGGCCCGGACGTCGCCGCCTTCGAGGTAGTGAAGCAGGGTGAACTCATTCCCCCCAGCGAGGAATCCTACAACCACACCGCCCGCGTCTGCCGCATCGGGCCGGACGACAAGCTCTACATCACGCTCGGACAACCCTTCAACGTGTTCGCGCCGGAGAAATACGACCTCTACAAGAAGAACGGCATTGGCGGCATCGTGCGCATGGACCGCGACGGCAAGAACCGCGAAGTCCATGCCTGGGGCGTGCGTAATTCGGTGGGCATGGACTTCAACCCGAAGGACAAGACCCTGTGGTTCACCGACAATCAGGTCGACGGCATGGGTGACAACATCCCGCCCGGCGAACTGAACCGGGCCACCAAGGCCGGCCAGAACTTCGGCTTCCCCTATTTCGGCGGCGGCACCGTTCGCACGGTGGAATACAAGGACCAGACCCCGCCGGCCGACGCGGTGAAGCCGGAGGTCGAGATGGAGGCGCACGCCGCCGATCTCGGCATGACCTTCTACACCGGCAAGCAGTTCCCGGCGAAGTATCGCGGCGGCATCTTCTCGGTGCAGCACGGCTCGTGGAACCGCACCACTCCGGTCGGCGCGCGGGTGATGTTCACCTCGCTGAACGAGGACGGCACCGCCGCCAAGACCGAGCCCTTCGCCGAGGGCTGGCTGTCGAACGGTGAGTATCTCGGTCGTCCGGCCTCGGTAGCGCAGCTTAATGACGGCTCGCTGCTGGTGTCCGACGACACGTCGGGGGCGATCTACCGCATCTCCTACGAGAAGTGAGCCGCCTTCGCCCCTGCGCCTTCGGGCGCGGGGGCACGTTCTTCTTTTGCCGGGAACAATCGATGAAACGAATGATCAGCGTGTCGCTGCTGGCGGCATCGGCGCTCTGGTGCGCTCCGGCCGTGGCGCAGGACGCCAAGGCCGGCCGCGCCAAGGCCTCCGCCCAATGCGCGGTCTGCCACGGCACGGACGGCATCGCGCAACTGCCGACGGCGGCCAACCTCGCCGGCCAGCAGGAGGTCTATCTGGTCAAGGCGCTGGAGGACTTCCGGGCCGGCCGGCGCGTCAACGAGATGATGACGGTGGTGTCCAAAGACCTGACCGATGCCGACATCGCCAATCTCGCCGCGTGGTACGCCGCGATGAAGGTCACCGTGCAGGTGCCCTGAAGCGCAGGCCCTCAGCCTTTTGAGAAACCGATCGGGCGGATGTCACGGGGAGCCGCGGCGTCCGCCTTTCCTTTGGCGGCCGGGTTGCTCACAGGCGCGTGCGGCTCCGCCGGAACTGCGCCAGCAGCGCGACGAGAAGCGCTTCCAGCGCCCGGAGCAGCCGGGCGAGCGCCAGCCGGCCGGGGCGTGGCAGCGGAACATGGACGAAGACCGCGAGCCGTGGGCCGCCATCCGTCCGGCGCCCGGCATGGGCCCAGCCATAGGCGCTCCAGGCAAGGGCATTGCAGACATAGCCTCCGGCGTCGCGCGAGAGCCGCGCCGGCACGCCGGACCCGCGCAGCGCGGCGAGCAGCGGCACCGGCGCCGCGCTCACCCTGCGTTGCGCGGGCGCGCCAGGCGACAGCGGGCGGCAGGCCGGGCGGCGGCGCCCCGCATCTGGAAAGACGCCGGTGGCGTTGCGCGCGACGCATTCGATCGCGACATGCCGACGCCGCGCCGCCACGCCGAGCATCAGCACGATGTCGGGCGCCCTGTCGTCCAGCGTGTCGACGAAGGCAGCGGCCGCGTCCCAGCGGGTGGGCAGCACGTGCGCTTCAAGGCAGGGGCCAGCCCTCAGCCGGCCGCCTGCCACCCGCCGGGCCAGCAGCGCGGCGGGGTTGGCGGGCATGCCGGGGAAGCGGCCGAAGCCGGTGACGAGGACGCGCGGTGTACGCCCGGCCATCAGGCCGCCGGCCTGTCCAGTGCGCGCGAGAGAGCGCCCTGAAGATCGGCAAGCTGAAACGGCTTGTTGAGCACCGGGCAAGAACGCCAGGCGGCATCGATCGCGCTGTCGGTGTAGCCGGTGGAGAAGACGATCGGAATGCCGTGGCCGGCAATGGCTTCGGCGATCGCGTAGCTGTGCCCGGTCCCCAGATTGAGGTCGAGCATGGCGACGTCGATCTCGCCATGGCGGGACGCGACGAAATTCAGGGCGTCGTCGGAACGCGATTCATTGCCGACAACCGTGGCCCCGAGCTCTTCCAGCATGCCCTCGATCATCATCGCGACAAGCGTTTCGTCTTCCACAATGAAGACACGCTGGCCCGACAGCGGGGGCTGATCGTCCATGATGATTACCGTCACTCCTTGCGGCCGGACTTGCTTGCTCGGTGCCGACCACGAACCGTCGCCAAGGCTCGCGTTATTGTTCCATCATTTCGGCTTTTTTGGGAGTCCGCGAGTTAAAGATCGGGCCAGCCGAAAAGAGCCGCAATTTGCGAGGCGCCCAGCGTCGGCGAGAGCGTTCCGCCGGCCACGGCCTGTTCGATGGCGGGCAGTTGCGCGCGGAGCGAGGGCGCGGCGCGCAGGCGCTCGCGCACCCGCTCGTCGAACAGGGTCCACATCCATTTGACCTGCTGCGCCGCGCGCCGCGCGGTCAGGGCGCCGGCGGCCTCGCTGCGCGCCCGGTGCAGGAGCACCTGGTCCCACAGCGCCGCGACGCCCTCGCCGGTGAGCCCGGAATAGGTGAGCACGGGCGTGCTCCAGAACGGCTCGCGCCCGCCCAGCACATGCAGCGCCGCGCGGTACTCACTGGCCGCCGCCCGGGCACGGGCGAGGTTGCCGCCATCGGCCTTGTTCACGGCGACGATGTCGGCGAGCTCGATGATGCCCTTCTTGATGCCCTGCAATTCGTCGCCGGCGCCCGGCAGCATGAGCACGAGGAAAGTGTCGGTCATGTCGGCCACCGCCGTCTCGGACTGGCCGACGCCCACCGTCTCGACCAGGACGACATCATAGCCGGCCGCCTCGCACAGCAGCATGGTCTCCCGCGTGCGCGCCGCCACCCCGCCGAGCGTGCCGCCGGCGGGCGAGGGGCGGATGAAGGCGCGCTCGTCCATCGACAAGCGCGCCATGCGGGTCTTGTCGCCGAGGATGGAGCCGCCCGTCCGGGTGGAGGAGGGGTCGACCGCCAGCACGGCGAGGCGGTGGCCCTGCGCGAGGAGATGACTGCCGAGGGAATCGATCGTCGTCGACTTGCCGACCCCCGGCACGCCGGTGATGCCGACGCGGATTCCTGCAGCTTGATGTGGCAGCAGCGCTTGCAGCAGCGCGCCGGCCCGCGCGCGATGCTCCGCCTTGCGCGATTCCACCAGCGTGATGGCGCGCGCCAGCATCCCGCGATGCCCCCGGCGGACCCCGTCGACCAGCTCATCGAGTGCGGGAAGCGTTGACGCGTGGATCAAATCGGGGCGTCCTGCGCGTGGATGGGAGGAATGCCGGCGGGCGCTAACGTACGTCAGGAATGGGCGAATTCCCAATAGAGCTCGCGCGCGCGGCGATAGACCGGCCCCGGCTGCAGGTCGCGCGTCTCGACCCGCGTCACCGGCGTCACCTTGGAATAATTGCCGGTGGAGAAGATCTCGTCCGCCTCCAGGAAGTCCCGCCAGGTGAGCGCACCTTCCACCACCTCGACCCCGGCCTCGCGCAACAGTTTCAGCGTGCGCGTGCGCGTAATACCCGCCAGAAACGTCCCGTTCGGCGCCGGGGTGAAGGCGACGCCGTCCTTGGCGAGGAAGACGTTGGCGGTGGCGAGTTCGGCGACATTGCCCAGCATGTCGCACAGCACCGCATTGTCGAAGCCCCGGCCATGCGCTTCCACCAGCGCCCGGCTGTTATTGGGGTAGAGGCAGCCGGCCTTGGCGTCGGTGACGGCGCATTCGATGGTCGGGCGGCGGAAGCGCGAAAGGGTGATCGAGGTGCCGTGGTCGGGGCTCGGCATGCCGGCCTCATAGAGGCTGAGGCACCAGCGGGTCGATTCCGGGTCGGCATCGACGGTGCGCGCGCCGGGATATTCCGCCCAGTACATCGGGCGAATGTAGAGCGCGGCGCCGGGCGCGAAGCGCTTGATGCCCTGATGGGTCAGCTCGACCCATTTCTCCACCGAGACAAGCGGCTTCAGCCCCATCGCCACGGCCGAGCGGTTCACCCGCTCGCAGTGCAAGGCGAGGTCCGGCGTCACCCCCTCGAAGGCGCGGGCGCCATCGAACACCGAGGTGCCGAGCCACGCCGCATGGGTGCGCACGCCCATGATCAGGACATTGCCCTCCTGCCACGCGCCGTCGACAAAGCTCCAGGTCTGGGTCCAGTGATGCGACATGGCGCCCGCTACTCCGCCAGCGCGGCCAGGATGCGAACCCAGCTGCGGATGCCCTTGTGGAACGAGGCGAGATTGTATTTCTCGTTCGGCGAGTGGATGCGGTCGTCATCGAGCGCGAAGCCGACCAGCAGCGTGTCTTGACCGAGCGTCTTCTTGAAATGCCCGACGATCGGGATAGAGCCACCCGCCCCGACCGTGACCGGCGGTTTGCCCCATTCATCCGCCAGCGCACCGGCGGCCTTGGCGAGGTCGGGGTTGTCATGCGCCACGGCAACGGCGGGCGAGCCGTCGCCGCTCAGGAATTCCACCGAGCAATCGGCTGGCAGGTGCCCGCGCACGAAGGCACGGACCGCGTCGCGCACATGGACCGGGTCCTGTCCGGCGACGAGGCGGCAGGTGATCTTGGCGGTGGCAATGGAGGGGATGACCGTCTTGGCGCCTTCGCCGATATAGCCGCCCCACATGCCATTGACCTCGAAGGTGGGGCGCGAGGTGGTCATCTCGACCAGGGAGCGACCCTGCTCGCCAATGGGCTGGGACAGGCCGACGGGGCCGAGGAAGTTCTCCGGCGTCAGGTCCAGCGCCGCCCACTGGGCCTTCACCTCATCCGGCGGTTCGACGACGCCGTCATAGAAACCCGGAATGGTGATCCGCCCATCCGACCCATGCACGGCGCCGACGATCCTGGACAGCACATGCAGCGGGTTGGCCGCCGCGCCGCCATAATAGCCGGAATGCAGGTCGCGATTGGCGCAGGTGACGACGATCTCGTCATGCATCATGCCCCGCAGCGACACGGTGATCGCCGGAGTGGTGCTGTTCCACATGCTGGTGTCGCAGACCAGCGCGATATCGGCGGCGAGCTTGCCCCTGTTGGCGGCGAGGAAGGACGGCAAATTGCCGGAACCGTTCTCCTCCTCGCCTTCCACCAGAACGGTGACGTCGACGGGCAGGCTTCCGGTCACCTTGAGATAGGCGCGGCAGGCCTCGACGAAGGTCATCACCTGGCCCTTGTCGTCGGATGAGCCACGCGCGACGATCCGCCGGCTGCCGTCCGGTCCGTCGACCAGCTGGGGTTCGAAGGGCGGGCTCCCCCACAGTTCGAGCGGATCGACCGGCTGCACGTCGTAATGGCCATAGAACATCACGCGGCGGGCGGCGCCCTGCTCCGAGCGGGCCGTGACGATGGGATGGCCGGGCGTGTCGTTGAGCCTTGCCGTCAGCCCGAGCGAGGCGAGATCGTCCACCAGCCACTGCCCGGCGCGCCGGCACTCGGCTGCATAGGCGCGGTCGGTGGAGATGGAGGGGATGCGCAGGAGGGCAAACAGACGCTCGATGCTGGCATCGAGGTCGGCATCCACGGCAGCGAGAACGCGGTCGAGATCACTCATCGGATGGGGTCACTTGCGGCGGTTGGATGGTTTGGAACCGGTGAAGCTGTCGAAAATCTGGGCGAGATCGTCGGTGGATTTGGCGCTGGAAGCTCGCGTGGGCGGCGAGGACATGGCGCGGGTGGTCGTGCGGGCACGGCCGCCCAGCACATTGCGCAGGATGGCCTTCGTCACCTGATTGGTGACCTCGCGGGCGACCTGCCGGGTCACCTGCTCGCCCACGCTCATGCGACCGCGCGAGGGCGTGCCGAAGATGCCGCCGAGCACGCTGCCGAGCCATCCGCCGCCGGCGGCATCGGCCTCGGTGGGCGCGGGCGCGCTGCCGGGGGAAGGCGCTGCCGGGGCCTCGGCGGGGGCGTTCGCCTCCGCGCGCTTGGTGAGCATTTCATAGGCCGACTCGCGGTCGAGCGTCTCGTCATAGAGGCCCCGCACCGGGCTCTGCGCGATGGCGACCTTGCGCAGTTCCGGCGTGATGGGGCCGACCCGGCCGGCCGGCGGGGCGATGAGCGTGCGCTCGACGATGGAAGGCGTGCCGTTGCCTTCCAGCATCGATACCAGCGCTTCGCCCTTGCCGAGCTCGGTGATGACCTGCGCGGTGTTCAGCTTCGGGTTGGGGCGGAACGTGTCGGCCGCGGCCTTCACCGCTTTCTGGTCGCGGGGGGTGAACGCCCGCAGGGCGTGCTGCACGCGGTTGCCGAGCTGCGCCAGCACGCTGTCGGGCACGTCGAGCGGGTTCTGGGTGACGAAATACACACCCACGCCCTTGGAGCGGATGAGGCGCACGACCTGCTCGACCTTCTGCAGCAGCGCCTTGGGCGCCTCATCGAACAGCAGATGCGCTTCGTCGAAGAAGAACACCACCTTCGGCTTGTCCGGGTCGCCGATCTCCGGAAGCTCCTCGAACAGCTCGGAGAGCAGCCAAAGAAGGAAGGTGGCGTAGAGCTGGGGGGAGCCCATCAGCCTGTCGGCCGCGAGCAGCGAGATGGTGCCATAGCCCGAGCGCGGATCGACGCGCATGATGTCGCTGATCTTCAGCGCCGGCTCACCGAAGAACGAATCCGCACCCTGATTTTCCAGCACCAGCAGCGAGCGCTGGATGGCGCCGACCGTGGCGGACGAAACATTGCCATAGGTGGTGGTGAGCTTGGCCGCGTTCTCCGCCACGAAGGCGAGCATGGCCCGCAGGTCCTTCAGGTCGAGAAGCAGCAGTCCCTGCTCGTCGGCGATGCGGAAGACGACATTGAGCACGCCCTCCTGCACGTCGTTGAGGTTCATCAGCCGCGCCAGCAGCAGCGGCCCCATCTCGGAGACGGTGGTGCGGACCGGATGGCCCTGCTCGCCGAACAGGTCCCAGAAGATCACCGGGAACTCGTCCGGAACATAGTCGACGCCGATCTCGGCGCAGCGCTTGACGATCCAGTCCTGCCCCTCGCCGGGCATGGCGACGCCGGAGAGGTCGCCCTTGATGTCGGCGGCGAAGACCGGAACGCCGGCGCGGGAAAAACCTTCCGCCAAGGTCTGCAGGGTCACGGTCTTGCCGGTGCCGGTCGCGCCGGTGGCAAGGCCATGGCGGTTGGCGAGCTTCAGGGAGAGGTATTCGGGCTTGCCGCCTTCCTCGCCGCTGTCCTTGCCGCCATCGCCCGACGTGCTGCGGCCGACGAAAATCTTGCCGTCGATGTCACCGGGCATGGCCGTCTCCTCCGCACGCTCGCGTTGTCTCCTTTAGAGCGCAGGCGGGGGCGGTTCGGCAAGCTGCACCGCAACGTCAAAAGCCATTGCCCGTCAGGAGGCGCTTGCGTTCCGCGTGGCGGCGGGCGATTTGGGAGGCAAGACAGCAACGCCGGGAACATGATGGCTCCTCTCATCCCGCCTACCCAGCGCGTGTTCGATGCGCGCGGCCGCCGGCTCGACTATGCCGGCCGCACGCTGGTGATGGGCATTCTCAATGTGACGCCGGATTCCTTCTCCGATGGCGGGCGCAGTGCCGCACTGGACGACGCGCTGGCCAACGCCCACCGGCTGGTGGCCGAGGGCGCCGACATTCTCGACATTGGCGGCGAATCGACCCGACCCGGCCACACGCCCGTGCCGGCGGAGGAGGAACTACGCCGCGTGCTCCCGGCGGTCGAGGCGCTGGCGGGCCTGCCGGTGCCCATTTCCATCGACACCCAGAAAGCGGCGGTCGCGGACGAGGCGCTGAAGGCCGGGGCTAGCATCGTCAACGATATATGGGGGCTGATGGGCGATCCGGAGATGGCCCGGGTGGCGGCCGCCCATGAGGCCGGCGTGGTGGCGATGCACAACCGCGCCAATGTCGACCCGGCAGTGGACATCGTTGCCGACATCCTCGCCTTCTTCGAGCAGTTGCTGGAGCGGGCGGCGCGCGCCGGCATCCGCCCCGACCGCATCAGCCTCGATCCCGGCATCGGCTTCGGCAAGACCTTCGAGCAGAACCTGAAGGCGCTGGGCTCGCTCGCCGTCTTCGGCAGGCTCGGCTTTCCGGTGCTGCTCGGTACTTCGCGCAAATCGCTGATCGGCAAAGTGATCGAAGCGACGCCCGCCGAGCGCCTGCCGGGCACCATCGCTTCAAACGTGATCGGCATTCTGGCCGGCTGCGCGATCATCCGCGTGCACGATGTCGCCGCCCATGTGCAGGCGGCACGGGTGACGGAGGCGATCCGAAATGCCTCCTAAGTTGCCTCCTGAGTTCTTCATCCGACGGCCGCGCAAGGTCGAGAAGCGCGTCGCCTATCTCTGTCTCGGCTCCAATCTCGGTGACCGCGCGGGAACCATGGCGAAGGCGGTGGGGCTGATCGCCCGCACGGGGCTGAAGATCATTGCCCGCTCCTCGCTCTACGAGACGCCGCCCTGGGGGCCGGTGCCGCAGGGGCCGTATCTGAACATGGTGGTGGCGGTGGAGACCGAGCTTTCCGCAAGGGAACTTCTCCACATGTTGCTGGGTGTCGAGCATGGCTTCGGGCGCGACCGCACCCGCGAGGTGCGCTTCGGGCCGCGGACCATCGACATCGACATCCTGCTGTATGGCGACGAGGTGATTGCCGAGCCCGACCTCGAAATCCCGCATCCGCGCATGATGGAGCGTGCCTTCGCGCTCATCCCGCTGAGCGAACTGGCGCCGGACCTCGTGGTCGGCGGCGTGGCGGTCACAGTGGCCCTGGCGCAGCTCGACCGCAGCGGCATCGTCAAGGTGGAGCCGCAGCCGGCCGGGGACTGAAACGCGAAGGGGCGACGGATCGCTCCGCCGCCCTTTCCCAAATATCGCTCAGACAGTGGAGGGCGCACTCAGCGGCACACCTCGACGTCGCGATAATAGGGCTGGCCCCAGCCATTATAGAGGGTGCGCGTCTCCATCCAGCAGCTCGGACGATAATAGTTGTTGGCGGCACCGGCCGCGATCGCGCCGACCGCGAGTCCGCCAATGATGCCGGCGGCGACGGCGGCGCCGTTATTGTTGCGCGGGCCATAATAATAGCCGGGGCCACCCCAGCCCGGACCGCGCCAACCCGGGCCGGGACCCGGACGGCCCCAGCCGGGGCCGCCGCCATGACCGCGCCAGCCCGGGCCACGCCAGCCATCGGCGGCGGCGGGAACGGCGGAGAGAAGGGTGGCGCCCGCGAGAGCGAGCGCGGCGAGCTTGCTGATCTTGGTGAAGCGGACCATGGCGAAATCCTCGGGTGAAACTCTGCGTGTCGCTCGCGGCCGGTCTTGGCCGTTGACTGACGCCACATTAGGCGCCCCCTGCCGAACCCAATCTGAACCTGCTGTTGCAAAAGGTTCATCAAACTGAACGCATTCCAATCCGTCCGTTCATCCGGCATTCATTCCGGAAACGCAGGAGCTGAACCTTGCCCGACTATGACAGCGAAGGCCTTGTTTCCGCCTGGACCTTCGACGGCAATGGCGGCGCGCGGCGCATCGGCTGGGAGGAGATCCTGCAAGGCGTGCCGTCCGGCGAACGGTTCCAGTGGATCAATCTCCAGCAGCTTGAGCACCGGCACGCCCGCAACACCTGGCTGGAGACCGGCAGCGGCATCGATCACTCGATCCTCGAGTCGCTGGTCGCCGCCGAAACGCGTCCGCGCTGCGCCCTGTTCGACAATGGCGCCTTCCTCAATCTGCGCGGCATCAACCTGATGCCGTACTCGCTGCCCGACGAAATGCATTCCATCCGCTTCTGGGTGGAGCCGCACCGCATCGTCTCGGTGCGTCGGCGGGCGCTGTCCGCGGTGGGCGATTTCGAGGATGCCATTCAGCGCGGCAGGGCACCGCGCACGCCGGGCGAGTTCGTCGCCGATCTCTCCATGCGCCTCGTCGACCGGATGGACACGGTGATCACCGCGCTGGCCGAGCAGGCGGATGAACTGGAGGAGCATGTGCTGAGCGCCACGCTGTCCAATCTGAGCCCGAAGGTCTCCGAGGTGCGGCGCGTCGCCATCATTCTGCGCCGCTATATCGCCCCGCAGCGCGAGGCGCTGAACCATTTCTCGCTGGAGGACGCCGAATGGCTTTCGCCGCGCGACCGCAACCGGCTGCGCGAGGCGGCCGACCGGGTGACGCGCTTCGCCGAGGAACTGGATTCCGTGCGCGACCGCGCCGCCGTGATCTACGACCAGATGGTGGAGCGGCGCGCCGAACAGATGAACCGCTCCATGCTGGTACTGGCGGCGGTGACGGTGATCTTTGCGCCGCTGACGCTGATCACCGGGCTGATGGGCATGAATGTGGAAGGAATCCCCGGATCGCAGGACCCGAACGGCTTCTGGGCCGTGACCGTCCTCGCTGCGGCGCTCGGTGTCGGTCTTGTGGCGTGGCTGCGGATGATACGGTGGCTGTGACCCCTTTCCGCCGCGCCCGACACGCATACATTCATGACGAGCCGGCCGCGACTTTTCGCCGGCGGCGGGAGGGATCTGCCATGAGCGGGAAAGCGATAGCCGCAGCTGCGATGTTCACCTGTCTGTCGCTTGGAACGACAGGCGGCAAGGCCGAGGCCTATGAATTCACCGGAACCTTTCCCGGCGGCGACTGCCGCAGGATGGCGGCGTCGGTGCCGCCGACGGAGCTCTGGTACGGCCATTTCACCGGCCGCCGCGAATCCGCGTGGAACACCGATTTCATCGAGGGCCGCACGGCCGATGGCTGCTTCCGCAGCAAGGGCGAATGCGAGAACTGGCTCTACCAGTGGCGCTCGGCCTGGCAGCTCAATTTCTGGAACGACTACTGCGTGAAGGGCTGGCCGCCTGCAGGCCGTCCGGCGGGCCCGCGCACCCAGGTGCCGTTCGGGCAGTAGAGGCGGGGCGGCCACGCAAAAAGGGCGCCGTCGGCCTGCGACGGCGCCCCGTTTTTCGTCAGGACGTGATCAGACGGCCTTGGAATAGAGCTCGGCGACGTAGTCCCAGTTCACCAGGTTCTCGACGAACGCCTTGAGGTAGTCCGGGCGGCGGTTGCGGTAGTCGATGTAGTAGGAATGCTCCCACACGTCGCAGCCGAGGATCGGGGTGGCGCCGTGGACCAGCGGGCTTTCGCCATTAGCGGTCTTCATCACGACGATCTTGCCGTCCTTCACCGCGAGCCAGTTCCAGCCCGAGCCGAACTGCGTCACGCCGGCCTGGATGAAGTCTTCCTTCATCTTGTCGACCGAGCCGAGATCCTCGACGATCTTCTTCTCAAGCTCGCCCGGAAGGGCGCCGCCGCCATTCGGCTTCATCCAGTTCCAGAAATGGAGATGGTTGAAATGCTGGCCGGCATTGTTGAACAGGCCGGCATTCTTGCCGAAGGAGCCCGTGACGATCTCCTCCAGCGACTTGCCTTCCCACTCGGTGCCCTTCAGCAGGTTGTTGCCGTTGTTCACATAGGCGAGGTGGTGCTTGTCGTGGTGATATTCGAGCGTCTCGCGCGACATGTAGGGAGCGAGCGCGTCGTAGGAATAGGGAAGCTCGGGAAGCGTGAAGGACATGGAATCTGTCTCCGCAGAATGAAATCCGGCCGCGCCGTTCCGGCGCCCTTCGCGGGTGCGCGGGCACCGCGAAAGAACGGCCCCGACTAGATAGGGCGGTCCGCGGCGGGCGACAACCAAAAGCGTCGTGCGCGCCCGAATTCTTGCTCGGCGGCACGCATGCGGGGCATGCCGACGGTCATTCGACCTCTGCGCTTTCGCTAAAGCTGTACTGCACGTAAAGTCTCGTACAAGAAGGACCGACGGCGAATCGGTCCGGCGGAGTTTCTTTATGGGTGCAATAGTCATCGGAATCGGTGCGGCGCTGGCTGTGCTCGGCGTCGTCTTCGGAGCCATTGGGTTCGGTTCCGCAGAGACGACTTCAGGGGCGGCCCTGATGACGGTCGGCGGCACCGGTTTTGTCGGTGGTCTTCTCATCGTCGCCCTGGGCTTCATTCTGAGGGTCTTGAGCGACATCGCCGAAAAGCTGGAAGGCGCCGTTCATTTCGAGCCGTTCGAGGACGAGGTTCCCGCCGGGCGCATGGAAGCGGCGACCATGGCGCGGGAGGCCGAAAGCCTCGTGCCGGTTTCGCCGGACTTTGCCGAGCCGTCCAAGGCACCCCTGCCGCGCGCGCCGCTGGAACTGCCGCCGGACGATGAGGAGCGGGAGCCGCCTGCCTGGTTTCTGCGCAAGCGCCCCGCCGAGCTTCCGGCGGATGCCGAGCCGGGCTTTGCGACCGAGCCCGACTTCGAGCCCGAGCCGCTGTTTGAACCTGAGCCTGATTTCGAGCCGCTGCCCCCGTTCCGCTCGCCGCTTCCCGAGCCGGTCCGTCCCGAGCCCCCGCGTGCCGAACCGGTACGTCCGGAACCCTTGCGCCCTGCGCCGTTGCGGCCAGACGTCGCCGTGACCGAGCCCGTACGCCCCGAGCCGCCGCGTTCGGAGATACAGAGGCCCGAGCCGGCCCGCCGCGAACCGCCGGCATTCCTGCGGCCGGGGGCTGGCATCGGCGCTCCGGGCGAGCGTCCGGTGTCGGCGCCTGTGGGAGAGGCGCGCCCGCCGCGTCTGCGTGACGAACTCCCCGCCGAGCCCGATGACACGCCCCCCGCTTTCCTGCAGGAGGCGGACCTGCTGGCAGATGAAGCCGAGCCAGAGTCGGTGCCTGCGGCACCGTCTGTCACCGTGCTGAAGTCCGGCACCATCGGCGGCATGAGCTACAAGCTCTATTCGGACGGTTCGATCGAGGCCGACCTGCCCGACGGCACGCTGCGCTTCGCATCCCTGCAGGAATTGCGCGACCATGTCGCCGGCGGCATGCCCCGCGAATAAGCCAACTCGCACATACAAAAACAAAGGGCGCCCCAGCGGGCGCCCTCATCTATAGATCGGTGGGGCGTCCGGCGCCCCGTCACCGACCCGCCACGGCGAGGGCGAAGGCGTAGATCATCGCGGTTTCCTCCAACCGGTCGAACCGGCCCGAAGCGCCGCCATGCCCCGCATCCATGTTAGTGCGCAGCAGCAGCGGGTTCGTATCGGTCTTCGTCTCACGCAGCTTCGCCACCCATTTGGCCGGCTCCCAATAGGTCACGCGCGGGTCGGTGAGCCCGGCAAGGGCGAAGATGGCGGGATAGTTCTTCGCCGCGACATTGTCGTAGGGCGAGTAGCTCTTGATGGTCGCGTACGCCTCTTCATCGGCGATCGGGTTGCCCCATTCCGGCCATTCCGGCGGAGTGAGGGGAAGCGTGTCGTCGAGCATGGTGTTGAGCACATCGACAAAGGGCACTTCCGCGACGATGCCCGCGAACAGATCCGGGCGCATATTGGCCACCGCGCCCATCAGCATGCCGCCGGCCGAGCCGCCATGGGCGACGATGCGGTCCGGCGCGACGATCTTCTGCGCCACGAGGTGCTCGCCCGCAGCGATGAAATCGCTGAAGCTGTTGGTCTTCTTGGCCAGCTTGCCCTCGCGATACCAGCGCCAGCCCTTCTCGGTGCCGCCGCGGATATGGGCGATGGCGAAGACGAACCCGCGATCCACCAGCGAGAGGCGCGATGTGGAGAAGCCGGCGGGGATGGATATGCCGTAGGCGCCATAGCCATAGAGCAGGCATGGCGCGGTGCCGTCGATTGGCGTGTCCCGGGCAAACAGCAGCGACACCGGCACGCGTTCGCCATCGGCTGCCGGGGCCATCAGGCGGCGGGTGACATAGCGCTGTGGGTCATGGCCCGACGGCACCTCCTGGCGCTTGCGCAGCGCGCGGGCGCGGCTTTCCACGTCATAGTCCCAGACCTCGGACGGGGTGGTCATCGAGGAGTAGGTGAAGCGGATCTCGGTCTTGTCAAAGCCGTAGCCGGGATCGAATCCGAGCGAATAGGCCTCTTCCGCAAAGGCAACGACATGCTCGGCGCCATCCGCCAGCGCCCGCACCACGAGGCGCGGCAACCCGTCCTCGCGCTCCAGCCTCAGCAGATGACGACGCAGCACCGTCGTGCCGAGCAGAAGCCGGCCGGGCTTATGCGACACCAGATCGCGCCAGTGAGCACGCCCGGGCGTCGCCAGCGGCGTCGCGACGATCTTGAAGTCTTCGGCGCCATCGGCATTGGTCTCGATGACAAGGCTTTCCACGCCGTCGAGACAGGGGTGGTGCTCGACGCCATAACGCCGGCCCGCCGCGCGGGGCTCGACCAGAGCCGGGGCATCAAGCGGGGCGTCGAGGTCGAGTAGCCAGACCTCGCTGGTATCGTGGTCACCGCAGGAGATCAGGCCGAAGCGGCGCGACTGGGTGCGGCCAAGCGAGACGAAGAATCCCTTGTCCGGCTCCTCATAGATCAGCGCGTCTTCCGAAGGGTCGGTGCCGAGCCTGTGCCGGTAGACGAAACTGGGGCGATGCTCGGCGTCGCGGCGGATGTAGAACAGATGCGCGCCATCCGCGCTCCACAGCACATCGCCGGTCGTCTCGGCAACCAGGTCGGGCAGGTCCGTGCCGGCGTCGATGTCGCGGATGCGCAGCGTGTAGTATTCCGAGCCGGCCTCGTCCGCCGTCCAGGCATAGAGCCGATGGTCCGGCGATTGCTGGGCGTCGCCGAACTGGAAATAGGCCTTGCCATGGGCGAGCGCATCGCCGTCCAGCAGCACCGTCTCCCCCGCGATCGCGCCCGCCGGGCGCCGGCAGATCAAGGGGTGCTGGCCGCCCTGGCGAAAGCGGGTGAAATAGGCGAAGGGCCCGTCTGTCGCCGGAACCGAGGCGTCGTCCTCCTTCAGGCGGCCGCGCATTTCCTTGACGAGTTTCCGGCGCTGTTCCGCATGCGGGGCCAGCCACGCCTCGGCCTCGTTGTTCTCGCTCTCAAGCCAGGCGCGGATGTCCTCCGCGAGCACGGAAGGATCGCGCATGACCTCGCGCCAATTGTCGGCGCGAAGCCACGCGTGAGGGTCCACCAGCGTCTGACCGTGGAATTGGCGGGTCAGCGGCGGGTGGGCGGCAGCGGGATCGGTGCTCACGCCGGGTTTTCCTCGCCGAGGGGCGCATCCGCCTCGAAAGCGAGGGCGACGCCGTTGATGCAGAAGCGCTGGCGCGTGGGAGGCGGTCCGTCGGGAAAGACGTGACCCAGATGGGCATCGCAGGTCGCACAGCGCACCTCCACCCGGTGCATGCCATAGGAGTGGTCGTGGAATTCGGTCACGGCGCCGGTATCGACGGGCTGGAAGAAGCTCGGCCAGCCGGTGCCCGATTCGAACTTCGCGCCCGAGCGGAAAAGGGGAGCCTCGCAGCACACGCAACGGTAGAGGCCGGGCTCCTTCTGGGCGAGATGCGGGCCGCTGAAGGCGCATTCCGTGCCATGGCCGCGCGTGACGCGAAATTGCTCGGCGGTGAGCTGGGCGCGCCACTCCGCTTCCGACTTCACCACTTTCGGGCGGCGGGAGATCTGATCCATGGGCAAATCCTTCAGGTTTTCCGCAGAGATAATAGCCCCCACGGGTAGCGGCAAGTGTTGTCGGCGTTCACGAAGTTTTGCCCGCAACATGGCCGCTGCGTCGTCGACGGCATCAAAGCCTTCACGAAGCGCTGAGCTTGCGCAAGCGGTTGACAGTCTCATGGCCGGCGCTGCGTTGCACACATCATTGCGAGGAATCTCGTCGAAAAACCTTGTTATCCCTGCTGTTCAAGTCTATTTGTCGTTTTATGGCCGGCGGCGGCGCGATTACGTTCAGATACGACGTATTTTCACGTACAATGGCCGACGAGAGAGCGCGCTTCGGCGCTGCATCAAACTTTATCGTAATCATTTGAAGAATGAGCCATGAGCGACACCAACGACGCCGACAGCTATATCGAACTCGCCGCCGATATCGTCTCGGCGTATGTCAGCAATAATGCGGTCTCGGCGAATGAACTTGTCGTCCTCCTTGCAGAAGTGCACGGTGCGTTGCAGCGTGTCGACAAGGGGGAGGTCGAGCCGGTCCTGGAGCCGCTGAAGCCGGCCGTCCCGCTCAAGAAGTCCGTGATGCCCGACTACATCGTGTGCCTCGAAGACGGCAAGAAGTTCAAGTCGCTGAAGCGTCACCTGCGCACGCAGTACGACCTTACCCCCGAGGCGTATCGCGAGAAGTGGGGCCTGCCGGCCGACTATCCGATGGTTGCACCCAACTATGCGGCGGCGCGTTCGGCGCTCGCGAAGGAGATGGGTCTCGGCCAGCAGCGTCGGCGCACCGCAGCAGGCGGCTGAGCGCGGAAGGCACGGCGCCACTGGCGTTTGGCGATGAACGATCAGGAAGGCCGCCACCGCGTGTGGCGGCCTTTTTTGTTGCGCGGCGAACAGTCGGCGGACGTGCGGTCTCCGCCTCGGCGAGCAGCCGGCACAGCGCCGCATGGCGCACCGCGTCGTAACCCACGCCGACATGGGCGGCGCGTCGCTCGGCGCGGAGCAGGCGCCGCAAGACCGTCGCTCGCTCCTCATCGGAACTGCCGAGAAAGACGCGTAGCGCCGCCGTCCGCCGGGCAATGATGTCCTCGCGTTGCTCTGCGCGCAACGCGCGGATGCGGCGCTCCATCCTGGCAAATGTCATGGCTGTCCTCGCTGATCGCGGCGAGTATCGCGCCATGGCGGCAAGTGCGGATAAAAATCCTAGTTCAGGTGGAGGGCGCCAAGCCGCTTGCTGAGGTTTGTTCGTCGGGACAACCGAAGAACCGTATTTTCCGAAATGTTCGCTGTTTGTTCTTGTCGCATGGTGGTCTGTGAATGTAGGCTTAAATTCCTGCAACGGAGATCCCACCCATGCCTGTTCCTTCTGAGCCGGTCACCTTGGCGGCGCCGGGGGCCGAGACGTGCCTCGTCGTCGCGCGGCTGGCGGCCGCGGCCACCGATATCCCGCTCTCCCAGGTGCTGCATGCGCGGCGCCTCGACCGTCGCTGTGCCTCGGCCCGCGCGCTGGCCATGTATCTCGCCCATGTGGCGCTGGGCCTGCCGATGACGCGCGTCGCCGCCGGCTTCGGCCGGCACCGCTCCACCGTCGCCCACGCCTGCCGCAGGATCGAGGAGCGTCGCGAGATCGCCGGCTGGGACCGCTACGTCGCGGCGCTGGAGGACGATGCCCGACGACTCACGCTGTCCGCCAGCGCGGGAGGCGCCCGTGGCTGAGCGCCGGATCGATCATGTGGAGATCGAGATCGAGGGCGTGCGGCGGGCGGTCGCGGTCGATCTCGAGGAAAGCCCGCTCGGCTGGCTCGCGCGCCGTCGCGGCCGGGACGGAAGGAGTTTCGTCACCCCGGTCCAACTGATCGCCGGCGAGCGGTTGAGGGCGGATTTCACCCGCGCCGGCCTTGCTCCGCGCCTGACCGCCAATTGGGACGCGGTGACCCGCGCCGACCGCAGCGGCGGGGCGGCGGGCCTCAATGGGTCTGAGGCCGCGCTTGCGGCACGCCAGCGGCTCTCGCGCGCCATGGAGGGCGTTGGCCCGGAATTCTCCGGGTTGCTGATGGATGTGTGCTGCTTTTTGAAGGGGCTGGAGCAGGTCGAGCAGGAACGGGGCTGGCCGGCGCGCACGGCCAAGGTTGTGCTGGCGCTGGGGCTCGACCGGCTGGCGCGGCATTACGGACTGAGCGAGGCTGCCCGCGGACGCAGTCGCGCCCGCACCCGGGCGTGGCGGGCAACGGATGCGACAAATGGCGGGGAGGGCGGCTAACCGGCGGTGTCCTCCAGCGCGTTGCGGGCCTCCGCACGGATGCGCTCGACCATGGAGCGCAGCCCGTTGGAGCGCTGCGGGGTCAGATGGTCCTTGAGGCCGATGCGCGCGAACACGGCGCCCGGGTCGGTCGCCAGGATGTCGCGCGCCGGACGGTCCGAGTAAAGCGCCAGCAGAATGGCGACGAGGCCACGCACGATGTGCGCGTCGGAATCGCCAAGCAGAGCCAGGCGCGGGCCGTCCGTACCGGTGCGGGTGTCGCTGACCAGCCAGACCTGGCTCGCGCAGCCCTGCACCTTGGACTGCTCGCTACGCCGCTCCTCGGGAAAGGGCGGCAGGGCGCGGCCCAATTCGATGAGGTAGCGGTAGCGGTCGTCCCAATTGTCGAGGAGTTCGAAGTCCTCGATGATGCTGTCGATCTTTGATGTCATCAGCGCCTCTCCGGCCGCATATAGGGGAGGGGGCGGCGCAAGCGCAATGGTGAGCGCGCGTTCAGGCGGGTCGTTTCGGCGGCAACGGAACGCTGCCGGGCGTGGACGGCTGATCGGGCAGCGCTCGCGCGGGGACCGCGTTCGGTGTCGTCGGCGCGGATGTGGAGGAGCCGGTGATGTCCGCGGGCGCCAAGCCGGCCGGCGGCCGCGGGCCCTGCCAGGCGGGACTGAGGTCATGGGTCGTCAGCGTGTCGCCGGCCGGCGAGCCGCCGGAGCGAGCCGCTGCTTTGCGCTTTTCTTCCACGATCTGCTCGGAGAGGTAGCTGAGCGCGAAGCGCGCCCCGGCTTCGGCGCGCTCGCCGATCAGTTCGATGAGGCTGGCCCCGATGGCGCAGGCCTGCGGCTGGCGCGAACAGAAGCCGCCGGCATCCGCCACCGCTGACGTCGCAGCGGAGAGCGCATCCATCGTGCTGATCTTTGTCTCGTCGCCCGCGCGCGTGCCGTCGGCAGGGGCGTGCGACGTCGGTCCGCCGACCACTGCCGGCAGCAGCAGGAAGACGACCGTAAGCCAGAACCCGATTCGCAGCAGGAAGAACATGATCTTCTCGCGGAAACCGCATGCGAGCGCCCGGGAGGGAGCGCTCTTCGCCAGACGTCGAAGACTTCGACCTTCTGATCCTAGCGTCACCGGGTTGCTCAACCGATGTCGGAAACGCGCGAAATAATCCGATTGCGGAAAGCCGATGTTAAGCACGACGGGGGCTTTTAGGGATCGCTTAAACCCCGCATGGCATGGTCGTTTCGTCCGCGCCGATTGCGCTCCCCGATTCGGTTGCCAGAATACGGTTCCATGCCCCGTTCCTACGCCAGCGACCTCCTGGTGGACGACATTGACCTCGTCGGCGAGCGTGCCGCCGGGCGCCCGTACCGTAGCGGCCGGCGGCGGTCGGACCTGTTCATGCTCATTCTCGCCGGCGGCGCTACCGCGGCCGTGCTGTTCAACGCGCTGGCGCTGCAACAGGGCCGGCCCGGCGCGGCAGGACGGGCCGCCGGGCCGGCTTCCGCACCGGCGGAAATCCGCCAGGTGGAAAATCCCCGCCCTGCCGCCAACCCGCCAGCGGTAACGCCTGCAGCATCGACGCCTGCTGCGCCCGCCCAGCCGATGACGCTCGACAGCCTCGCCGGCACGACGACGCCCTTGCCGCCCGCGAAACCCGCCGCCCCGCGCGTCGCCGCGACCCCCGCCGCGCCCGCGCCTGTCGCGGAGAAGGCCAGCGCGCCCGCGCCCGGACTGGTGCCGCCCGGCGAGGTGCCGGTGTCGCCGCGCATCATGGATATCCAGAAGGCGCTGGCGCGCCTGGGCTATGGCCCGATCCGCATCGACGGTGTCTTCGGCGCCGCGACGCAGGAGGCGATAGAGCGCTTCGAGCGTGACCGCCGGCTGCCCGTCACCGGCCAGATGTCGGAACGCGTGATACGCGAGCTGAACGCGGTCTCCGGCTTCACGATCCGGTAGGCGCGATGCGGCTGAAGAGCGCGATCTTCGTCTCCGCCCTCGTGCGGCGGGCCAATGGCGCCGGAGCGTTTGCCGCCGTGCGGCGACGCGGAGCCGAGGATGCCGGCGCGGTGTTCGTCAAGGTGGCGACGCAGGACGGCAAGGCCGCGCTGTACGGCCCCGCACTGCCCTCGCTGGATGGCGCCCCGGCCGATGACGGCACGCGCCTGTTCACCGAAATCGTCCCGGCGGGTGCGCCGGAGAGCGAGGCCGAGGAGCGGATGGCGCGGGAGACGCGCTATGATTCCGATCTCTGGCTCGTCGAGATCGAGGACCGCGCCGGGCGCTGTTTCCTCGATCTTTCCCGCAGCTAGCCGCGCCGCCCGGTTCAGCTCGATCTTTCCACTCAGCTTTTGCGCTGGCGATCCTCGGCGGCGGCCGGCGATGCCGCGCTGGACGCATGCGTCCCGCCATAGCTGCGCATGGACGGTGCATCTTCCGCGCGCTCGCGGACCGGGCGCCGGGCACTTCTCCACGAGGCGACCAGATGCTGGGCGCTGGTGAGCGGCAATTCGTCGAACATCTCCGCCAGCCGCGCCATCTCGCCCGCCGAACGACCCGCCGCGTGCAGGCGGAACAGTACGCGCGACAGGATGGCGAAGGACAGGCCGAGCGTGCGGGCGACCACCGCCAGCGACTGTCCGGTGTCATCGGCGACGATGCGGGCGGCGTTCTCCGGGGTCACGCCCAGCGCCCGCTCCAGCAGCGTGGCGAGCGTGCCCGTGCCCTTGAGCTTTGCGGCGTCCAGCAGCGCGTCGATGACGCTCGCCGCCGCCGCCGACGGCCGCTCGGAAAGTGGCAGCGGCGGCAGCGTCACCAGCCGGGCGATGAGGGCGGCGCGGTCCTCGGGTCCGGCGTTGAAGAAGTCGGGGACGGGGGAGGCGCCGGCGTCCTGCGCGGTCGGCGGCGCCACGGGGGCGTCCTGCAGCCCGAAAACCTCACCGGCACCGGCGGCGCGGGGGGACGAGACCGAGGTTGGCGGCAGGTCTACGGCGCCAGCCGGCTCCGTATGCGGGCTCTCTTCCTCGAATGTCGGGAGGCCAAGCTCGGCGGCGCCTTCGGCACGGCTGCGATGAATGAGTTCGGCGATGCGTTTGGCGAGCGCGGGTGAGACTTCCCGCCGCGCGGCCATGGCGGCGAGATGGGCGGCCCCGGCGCGTTCGGCGAGGTCGGCGAGATCCTTCTCGTCCAGTACCGGCGACAGGCGCAGGACAGGCCCCGCCAGCGAAAGCGGCGCGGTGGCAAGGTGGCGCGCCAGGGCGCGCGGCAGCAACGGATGCGGCGCCAGTTCGCGCACTTGCCGCGCCGCGACCGACACCTCCACGCCCTCGATCAGGCGGACGGCGAGGGTGATGAAGCGCGCTTCCGCTGCCTCCCCGAGCACCGGCTGCTTCAGGAAACCCTGCACCAACAGCCGTAGCATGGCCGGGCGGGTGTCCTGGTAGGGGCGCCGCACCGATTCTGTCGGATGGGAGGGGCCGGAGCCTGACATCAAAGGCATGAAGGCGAACTGCTCGCGATTGGCAACGCGCGCTCCCGGCGGGGAGCACGAAACAAAACTACGGCTCGAACGTTAGAAAGCCGTTAACCATAGGTGCCCCGTACTGGGTGGTGTCCGATGGGCTGGAAATGCGAGGGCGCGATGGGCGCATTAGTGCCGTTTCCGAAGCGCCGTCCCCAACCCGACTCCCTGCGGCCGCCAGCCGAAGGCCCGGCTAAGATCATCATTCTCCCCGTCGTGCAGCTGGTTCGGCCGGTCGTCGTGCCGAAGGCGTCGGCAGGGGGCGAGACGGAACGCCATTGAAACCGGGCGTCCCCGGCGTTGGCCTGTCACGAGGCGGGTGCGCAATTGGCCATCTGCATGCGCACGCGCACGTCGTCGCGCGCGCTGCGTTCGCGCACCAGTGCCCGGATAATCACGATGCCCTCGTCGCTCGGCGAATCCACGATGAGCCGGTCGGCCGCCGTGACTTCGTCATCCTCCGGCAGGGCGGCGCGCTGCCGTGCGTTCATCAGATCGAGTTCGATGATGGAGCGGCCGGCGGAGCGGTCGTTGATGGCGTAAAAGGGCAGGCCGTAGCGGGTGTAGAACGACACGGAGGTGTAGTCCTCGGTGGTCGGCACCCGCACTTTCAGCGGGCCGGCGGCGAGATCGTACAGGCACACGGCCGAGATGAAGGCCGGGTCGGAGGCCGGCAGAACGGCGCCCAGCGCGGAGGGGTCGTCGATCGGTGAGACCTCATTCGGCCCGGCAACTGCCGCAAGGCGCGCATAGGCGTCCTGTTCGGCCAGATAGGGCATCACCAGCACGGCGGCGAGATGGACGATGAGGCCGAGCACCACGCCGGCGAGGACGGTGAGGATGATGCGGCTCATCGGCAGGCCCTCCGGCAGCGGGGGCGGGGCACGGGCGGGAAAGCGATCATGAGCCGCTCTCCCAGGGGCAATGCTCGGTGGTGACCCCGGGCATTTCGGGCGCGTCGCTGGTGCGGTTCGCGAGGCCGACCGAGGTGTCGTAGAGACGGAACGTCAGCACGATGCGGTCGCGTGCGCCTGTGGGCAGCCAGTTGCCGGCGTGGGCGCGGGGGCCGAGGGCGACGTCGAGCGTGCTGTCGCGGTTCCACACCACTTCCGTGCTGGTGAAACTGCTGCGGTCGGCGGCGTTGTCGATCAGCCGGCCCTCGTGGTCGGTGACGGTCAAGGTCCAGAAGCGGGCCTGCGGCAGGCTGCCCGACACGCGGATGTCGCAGCGCCCATCCAGTGCCTTGCCGCTGGAATCGGTCTTGGCGACGAAGGCGATGCCGTCGGCCAGTTCCAAAGGCAGCTCGCCGGCGCGCGCGAAGGCGGCGCGCGCATAGGGGTCCGCCGTCTCGGTGCCGGCCCTTGGCCAGGTTTCCCATGGGCCGGACCGCACCAGCCCTGGCCCATACCCGTTCACCATGGTGATCCAGGTGAGGCCCAGGCCGACGGCAGCGCCGATGGCAAGTGTCAGGAGGAACAACAGGGAGCGCACGGGCAGAAGCTATCCGGTGGAGCGGGCGCCTCATGGATGGGCGCTTGCGGGGACGAGGTCAATCGGGGCGGGTCAGTTGCTTCCCACGAGGCTGCTGCCGGAAGGCCCGGCGGGGGCGACAGCGGCCGTTGGCCGGCGGGTGGGCTCCTCGGCAGCCTCGCGCAGTCGCACGGACAGCCCCATCAACCGCTCCGCCGAAGCGGGCGAGAGCGTGACGGGGCGCTGTACGCCTTCGATATTGAGGGCGGACGCCTGCGCCGCCGCACCGTCGAGCACCGGCGCCGGCTGGTTGCCGAGGCCGGGCGTCGGCTTGAGCTCGATGCCCTGATGGGCGAAGGCCATGACCTTCTGCCACGTCATGGCCGGCAGGGAGCCACCGGTCATCTTGCGCGTCGACTGGTAATCATCATTGCCGAACCAGATGGCGCCGACGTAATTGCCGGTAAATCCGACGAACCAGGCGTCGCGATAGGCATTGGTGGTGCCTGTCTTGCCGGACACTTTGGTGCCGGGAATCATGGCGCGCCGGCCGGTGCCGTTCTCCACCACGCTGTTGAGCATCGGATTGATCATGCCGATGATGTTCGCCGGGATGATCTCCTTCGCCTTCGGCCCGTTCTGCCCGAAGCTCCAGACCGGTTCCCCATTGGGCGTGCGCATCTCGATCACGGCGTGCGCGTCGACCGAATAGCCGCCATTGGCGAACACCGAATAGGCGGTGGCCATGTCCACCACCGTCACCTCGGCGGCGCCGAGGGGGAGGGCGCGGGTGATCTTGAGCTCGGTCTTCAGGCCCATGGCGTGGGCGAGGTCGACGATGCGCCCGCGGCCGATATTCTCGGCCAGCTTCACCGCCACCGTGTTCAGCGAGCGGGTGAGGGCGTTGATCAGGGTGATCGAGCCGGCATAGGAGCGGCCGTAATTCTGCGGGCACCAATTGCCGATGCAGATGGGGCCGTCCACCACGATGGTGCTGGGCTTGTATTTCCCGGTCATCAGCGCCGCGGTGTAGACGAACGGCTTGAACGAGGAGCCGGGCTGGCGCAGCGCGTCGGTGGCACGGTTGAATTGGCTCTCGCCATAATCGCGCCCGCCGACCATGGCGCGCACCGAACCGTTCGGCTCCATCACCACCATGGCCGACTGCTTGGCGCCGTAATCCTTGCCGAACTGGCGCAGGCTGTCGCGAATGGCGGTATCGGCGGCCTTCTGGATGTTGGGATCGAGCGCGGTGCGCACGATGAAGGAGCGCTCGGCATAGTTCTTCGGCAGGGTGTCGACGATGCGCTTCACCTGGTCGAAGGCGTAGTCGAGATAATATTCCGGCAGGTCGTCCTGCTTGCGGTCGACCGGCGTCGCCGGGTTGCGGCGTGCGCCGAACACCTGCCCCTCGGTCATGAAGCCGGCGTCGACGAGATTGTCGAGCACCACGCTGGCGCGCCCGCGCGCCGCCGGGAGATTGATGTGGGGGGCGAATTTCGACGGCGCCTTGAACAGGCCCGCCAGCATCGCCGCCTCCGACAGGTTCACGTCGCGTGCGGATTTGCCGAAATAATACTGCGCCGCCGCGTCCACGCCGAAGGCGCCGCCGCCCATATAGGCGCGGTCGAGATAGAGCTTGAGGATCTGGTTCTTGGTGAGATGGAACTCCAGCCACAGCGCCAGGAAGGCTTCCTTGATCTTGCGCTCCAGCGTGCGCTCATTCGACAGGAACAGGTTCTTGGCGAGCTGCTGGGTGAGCGAGGAGCCGCCCTGCACCACGCCGCCGGCCCGCGCATTGGACAGCACGGCGCGGAAGGTGCCGGGAATGTCGATGCCGAAATGCTCGTAGAAGCGCCGGTCTTCGGTCGCCAGCACGGCCTTGATCAGGTGATCGGGAAATTCCTCCAGCGGCACCGTGTCGTTGTGGCGGATGCCGCGCTCGCCGATGGTGTTGCCATAGCGGTCGAGGAAGGTGACGGACAGCTCGGCGCGCTTCAGCCAGTCGTCCGACGTCTCCTGGAACGCCGGCACGGCCAGCGCCAGCATCAGCACGGCGCCGACGGCGCCCCAGGTCATGCCCTCCGACGCGAGGGAGATGGCGCGGCGGGCGGGGCCCTGCACGTTGAAGCGCTCGGTGAAGGCGACGAAGCCGTCCCAGGTCGAGCGCAGGCTGACGCTGCCGGAATAGATCGTGCTGTCGATCCACGAATCGACAGCGAGCAGGACATGGCGCAGCCGCCGGCGGAAGCGCGACGGCGTCGGCCTGTCCGGCGGTCCCTCCGGCGACGAATCGATATGTGGCGTGTCGTTCAAGCCCATGCTCCGGCGGCGCCGGACGCCGCGATTGCTCTTATAAACCAGCAGGTGCCGCGCGACGAGGGCGGGAACAAGGCTCGCCAGCGCGAGGATGCGACGCTATCTAAGGAGTGATTGCCGGTTCGTGAAGCGCGGACCGCACCTGATGGCCAGCCGGAAGCTCCAGAGCGATGCACGACCCTTCGACCGCCCCCGCAGCGGCGCCGTTCTGGCGCATTAAGACGCTGGAGGAAATGGACCCCGCCGAGTGGGAAAGCCTGTGCGACGGCTGCGGGCGCTGCTGCCTCGTCAAGCTGCAGGACGAGGACACCGAGGCGATCGCCTATACCGACATCGGCTGCAAGCTGCTCGACGATTTCGGCTGCCGCTGCCGCAACTATCCCGACCGGCAGGCGCAGGTTCCCGATTGCGTGCGGTTGACGCCGGAGACGGTGCGGGCGCTCGACTGGCTGCCGCCCTCCTGCGGCTACCGGCTGGTGGAGGAGGGGCGCGATCTCTACTGGTGGCACCATCTCGTCTCCGGCGACCGCGAGAGCGTCCACGCGGCGGGCGTCTCGGTGCGCGGCAAGGTGGCGGCGCTGGAGGACGAGTTGCCGCCGGCGGACTATATCGACCACCTCGTGCGCTGGCCGCTGCGCCTGCCGCGCGGCGCCGTGCGCAAGACGCCGAAGTAGGGCGACGCCGCGATAGCCCGGCGCCGCGCCGCTCTCAGCGCAGCAGCGGCGCGCTCATCAGCATCACCGCGAAGGCCCCGGGAAGGCGCGATGTCCGGGTCCGCGCCTCGAAGGGCTTGGACGCCTGCGGCGGGGTTTATCCTGGGTCCCGGCGCGGCGCTTCGCCCTGCGGCTGCGCTGGGCCGGGACACGGGGGCCGATGCTCCGCAGCGCCGGGAGACGGGTCCCCCGCCGCCCCCCGCCCTCACAACTCCAGCACGCTCCGGTCGACGGCGTTGATGTCGCGCGTGCCGGTGAGCGCCATGGAGACGTCGAGTTCCTTGCGGATGATCTCGATGGCCTGCGCCACGCCGGCCTGGCCGCCGGCGGCGAGGGACCAGAGGAAGGCCTTGCCCATCATGCAGCCCTTCGCGCCCAGGGCGACCGCCTTGAGGATGTCCTGACCCGACTGCACCCCGCCATCGAACCAGATCTCGCTGCTGCCGCCGCCAATGGCGTCGACGATGCGCGGCAGCGCCTTGATCGAGGATACCGCGCCGTCGAGCTGGCGGCCGCCATGGTTGGAGACGACGATGGCATCCGCCCCCGTCTCGGCCGCGATCTTCGCGTCCTCGACGTCGATAATGCCCTTGAGGATGAGCTTGCCGGGCCAGATGGAGCGCACCCATTCGACATCCTTCCACGACAGGGAGGGGTCGAACTGGCCGGCGATCCAGTGCGAGAGCGTGGTGAGGCTGTCGGCCCCCGGCACCCGGTCGGCGAGGTTGCCGAAGGAATGGCGCTTGCCCATCAGCACGCTCGCCGCCCAGCGCGGCTTGGTGGCGATGTCGAGCGCATTGGCGAGGGTGAGCCTGGGCGGCACGGCGAGGCCGTTCTTGATGTCGTTGTGCCGCTGGCCCTGGATCTGCAGATCCAGCGTCAGCACCAGGGCCGAGCATTTGGCGGCCTTGGCGCGCTCCACCAGCGATTCCGAGAATTTGCGGTCGCGCATCACATAGAGCTGGAACCAGAACGGCTTGTCGACGGCGCCCGCGACGTCCTCGATCGAGCAGATCGACATGGTGGAGAGCGTGAAGGGAATGCCGGCGGCATGGGCGGCGCGGCAGCCGTGGATTTCGCCGTCGCCGTGAAACAGGCCGGTCAACCCCGTGGGGGCGATGGCCAGCGGCAGGGCGACTTTCTCGCCGATCATCGTGGTGGCGGTGGACCGGTCGGAGACGTCGATCATCACCCGCTGGCGCAGGCCGATGGCGGCGAGGTCCGCCTTGTTGGCGTGCAGCGTCGTCTCGTCATAGGAGCCACGGTCGGCATAGTGGAAGATGGCGCGGGGCACCTTGCGCTTCGCGATGGCGCGCAAATCCTGAATATTGGTCACGGCGGCCATTGGCGGCTTCCTCCCCGGCTCTTGATCCGGGGCAGGCTGATACGCCTCCGCCGGCTGACGTCAATGGTGGTAGGCGGTGCCGATGCATCGCGGCGGGCACCCGCAGGGTCGCATCTGGTAAAATTTAATGACCATCGAAGTCAATGGCTGCGGATGCGCGGCCGATGGTCCCGATGTAATCTCCGCCGCAACGATCAGGCAAAAAGAACGCGGAGTGAGGGACGTGGAACGCTTGCGCACACCGAAGCTGGCGGAAGCGATCGCCGAGCATATCGAGCGGCTGATCCTGGAGGGCGTGCTGCGCCCGGGGGAAAGGCTGGCCAGCGAGCGCGATCTCGCCGAGCGGCTCGACGTCTCGCGGCCCTCGCTGCGCGACGCGCTGGCGCTGCTGGAACAGCGCGGCCTGCTGGCCACCAGCCGCGACGGCACCCGCGTGACCGAGTTCCTCTCCGGCCTGACCGACCCGCTGGCCGGGCTGCTGCAATCCAACGAGCAGGTGACGGCGGATTATTTCGAGTACCGCGCGGCGGTGGAGCGCACGGCGGCGGGGCTGGCGGCGGTGCGCGCCACCGCGCCGGAGCGGCAGGCGATCCGCGAGTGCCTCGCCGAGATGCAGGCCGCCCATGAGGCGCGCGACCCCGACCGCGAGGCGGAAGCCGACATCGTGCTGCACCGGCTGATCTATGCCGCCTCGCACAACCTGGTCATCCTGCATGTGATGCGGGCGTTTTCCGAGATGCTGCGACGGGACATCTTCTTCAACCGCACCAGCCTGTTCGCGCAGGCCGAATTCCGCGACGCGCTGCTGAGCCAGCACAAGGCGATCGGCGAGGCGGTGGTGGCGGCCGACCCTGATGCGGCGGAGGAGGCGATCTACGCGCACCTGAAATTCACCGGCGAGACGGTGGCCCGCACCCGCCGCGACGCGGCCCGCGTCGATCTCGCCGTCCGCCGCCTCAACCGCTCGACGCTGCTGTCGGGGTGAGGGGGGCAACCTCCGTCCCTCAACCCCGGACCTGATCCGGGGAGGTGGGCGATCAGCGACGATTTTCACGCGCCGGGTGAAGATGAGGGCCGTCATGGCCGGGCGTGTCCCGGCCATCCACGACTTTGCGGCCGCGCCGAAGGGGAAGTCGTGGATCCCCGGGCCGGGCCCGGGGATGACGTTCCACCGCGTGGCGTTGCACAGCCAAAGGCGGGCGGGAGTCACGCCCCCGGATGTTCGACCACCGCCTGCGTGCGGCCGAGGCGGATGACGCCGAGCACCAGCGCGCAGCCGACGCCGATGACCACGCCGCCGGCGACCTGCGGCAGCGAGAGCGGCTCGTCCAGCAGCAGCGTGCCGATGGTGACGGCGACGGCGGTGACGCCGAATTCGACGCTGATGGCGCGGGTAGGGCCGATGGAGGCGATCAGCCGGTAGAAGATCACATAGGTGATGGCGCTCATGACCACGCCGGCGATCAGCAGCGTGCCGATATCCAGCGGCGCCGGCGGACCGGGCACCGGCACGAAGGCGAGCAGCGGCAGGCTGAGAAGCCCGCCGAACAGGAAGGCGCCGATGGTGATTTCCCACGTCCCCGCCCCGGCGAGGCGCCGGCCGGCATAGACGCTGCCGAAGGCCGCCGACAGGGTGGAGCCCAGTGTAGCGGCGCAGCCGATCAGGAATTGCGGCGTCACCGGCCGGGCGGGAAAGCCGACCAGCAGCACGATGCCGGCGGCGCCGAGGACGATGCCGGCCAGGCCACCGAGGCGGATCGGCTCGACCCGCCAGAGCGCGGCGATGAGCATGGTGAAGAGCGGGATGGTGGCGACCAGAATCGCCGACATGGCGGTGCCGATATGCGGCAGCCCATAGCACAGCAGCCCCAGCTGCAGCGCCACCGTGGTGGCGCCCAGCACGAAGAGCGGAAAGATGCCGAAGGAGAAATCCAGCCGCCGGCCGATGGCGCGGGCGACCAGCAGCAGCGTTCCCGCCGCGATGAAGGAACGGAAGGCCACCGCGCCGGCCCAGCCAAAGGCGCGGATGTTGTTGTCCATCACCACGAAGGACATGCCCCAGACGAGCGCCAGGAAGACGTAGGAGGCAATATCTCTGGGAGTCATGAACCGCACACCGCGAGTCGCGCGAGGCGGCTCGGGCGGCCGGATCGCGGGCGGAAACTAGATGGTCGCGGGCGGCTGTCAATCCGTCCGGAAATGGGATAAGGGAAGCGCCATGAAAATAACCGACACCTTTCAAGACCGCCAGAAGACCGCCGCCGAAGCCAAGGCCCGCTTGCTGGAGAAGCTCGCCGCCCGTCCCGGCCCGGACGACCCGGCGATGATCGCCAAGGCCGCCGAGCGCAAGGCCGCCGCCGAGGCGCGCCAGATCGCCAACGAGGCCAAGCAGGCGGCCAAGATCGCCCGCAAGGAGGCCGAGGCCGCCGCGGCGATCGCCGCCGCCGAGGCCGCCGCCGCCGAAGCCATCGCCGCTGCCGAAGCCGAAGTCGCCGCCAAGGCCGCCGCCATTCAGCAGGCCGCCGCTGCCGAGGCCGAGGCCAAGGCCCGCCGCGACGAGCGCTACGCCGCCCGCAAGCAGCGCGCCGGCCGCTGACGCCCCGCGCCGCCCGCGCGCGGCGCGTTCTTCCGCCGATTCGCACCTTCCGCCGATCAGGCCTTCCCGGCTTGGTCGGGCGCGGCTATTGCCCCGCCGCGCGCTGGCCGGCGAACTGCCCGCCATAGCCGCGCTGCGGCACGCCCAGCGTCTGCTCCAGGATGAGCTGGCACACCTTCATTCCCGCCCGCAGGCGAATGGGGCGCGGCCCCAGATTGATGATCTCGAGCTGGATCTGCCCGGTCGAGCCCGCATGGATGGTCGGTGCGGTGAGGTGGACGATGAGGCCGATGCGGGCGAGCGAGCTCTTGCCCTCCACCCGCGCCGCCAGCCGCGCTCCCGGGCGCAGGTCCACCCGCTCCAGCGTCCAGCCCAGCACCAGCCGGCCGGGATCGAGCACGAAGCCCTCCGTGCCGATGTCGATGTCGCCGGCCATGCGGGTGATCGCCTCGCGGAAGGTATAGCCCGGCCCGGCGGGATCGATCACCGGGTCCTCGCCTTCGGCGGGCGCGCGGTAGAGGGTCAGGCGGGCGTCGAGGCGCAGATCGACGCCGTTCGGCGCGTAGAAGGTTTCGGGCGGCGGCGGCTCGATGAGGACCGAGCCATTGGCGATGGCGTCGAGGATGTCGCGGTCTGTCAGGATCACGGGCAGGGCTCTCGCGGATCGGCGCAGTTGCGGGAGGGGTAACATGGGTCCTCCGCCGCGCAAACGCCATGCCGGCGCGGCGATTGGCGCCGCCGGCCCTAAAAATTCCCGTGCGGTGCAAGAGCTTTCTTGCGGCGTTGCGGTGAAAGGGGGTTGAGCCGCGCGCCGTGCCGCCACACTCTGGCGCCGACGCCGTTTGGCCCCCCTTCGGCCCCTTGTGGAGTTCCCCGACCATGACCGACCGCCCGAAACTTCTCGGCATTTCCGGCAGCCTGCGCTCCGGCGCCTATTCCACCGCCGTGCTGGAGGCGCTGAAGGCCGCTTTGGCGCCGACGGCGGATCTCACCGTGCTGACGCTGAACGACGTGCCGCTCTACAACCAGGACGAGGACGGCGCGACCCAGCCGGCCGGCGCCGCGGCGCTGCGCGCGGCCATCGCGGCGGCGGACGGGGTGATCTTCGCCTCGCCGGAATATAATTACGGGCCCTCGGGCGCGATGAAGAACGCGGTGGACTGGGGCTCGCGCCCCTATGCCAAGGGTTCGCTGCTCGGCAAGCCGGTGCTGGTGCTGACCTCCTCGCCCGGCTCCACCGGCGGCATCCGCGCCCAGGCGCAGCTGCGCGAATCGCTGAGCGCGGCGGGCGCCCGCGTGGTGGCCTATCCCCACCTCGCCATTCCCAATGTCGGCGACAAGGTGAAGGACGGCGCCTTCACCGACGAAAAGACCGTGAAGTTCCTCACCGGCGGCGTCGACGCGCTGGTCAAGGAAATCCACCTTCTGGCCGCGCCCGCCAAGGGCTGAGGCACGCGCCCGGCCCGCAGGGCGGGGCCGGGTTTCGGCCGAAGAGCCTCCCCTGGGTCCCGGATCGGCGCGGCACGTTGTGCCGCTGGTCCGGGACGCCGGTGCTGTTCGTTTCCCGGACAAGCCGCGCCTCGCGCGGCGCCGATCCGGGACCCAGGAGCCGCGCCGGCGACGGTAGGTCATGGATGCCCGGCCATCCCGTCATTACCTCGTTTCCCGGACAAGCCGCGCCTTGCGCGGCGCCGATCCGGGACCCAGGGGCCGCGCCGCCGACGGTAGGTCATGGATGCCCGGCCCAAGGTCGGGCCTGGCCTGGCCATCCACGTCCTTGGCTCATGCCAGAGGATGTCATGGATGCCCGGCTCAAGGCCGGGCATGACGGTGTGCGGGCGGGCACGACGATGTTTTGGCGCGGCGCGGGGGACAGCTTTGGCCGAAGAGCCTTCCCTGGGTCCCGGATCGGCGCGGCACGTTGTGCCGCTGGTCCGGGACACGGGTGCTGTTCGTTTCCCGGACAAGCCGCGCCTCGCGCGGCGCCGATCCGGGACCCAGGGGCCGCGCCGGCGACGGCGCTACGTCGGGCAGGCGGCCGGGCGGGCGTTAGGCGGTGCCGCTGGTCCGGGAAGCGGAGGGGTGGCTGTTGCGCTCGGCCCTGCACGGCGCGCGGTCGCCCCCTCACCACGTCATGGCCGGGCTTGGCCCGGCCATCCACGTCCTTGGCTCGTGCCAGAGGAAGTCGTGGATGCCCGGCTCAAGGCCGGGCATGACGGTGTGCGGGCGGGCACGACGATGTTTTGGCTGGCATGCGGGATGGCTTCGGCCGAAGGGTCTCCGCTGGGTCCCGGATCGGCGCGGCACGTTGACCGCTGGTCCGGGACACGGGTGCTGTTCGTTTCCCGGACAAGCCGCGCCTTGCGCGGCGCCGATCCGGGACCCAGGAGCCGCGCCGGCGACGGCAGGTCATGGATGCCCGGCCCAGGGCCGGGCTTGACCCGGCCATCCACGTCTTTGGCTCATGCCAGAGGATGTCATGGATGCCCGGGCCGCACCCGGGCATGACAGCGGCGGGCGGGGTTTGCGCTGGCGTGTGTCTCGTCCACACTGGGGTGCTTCACAGGAGTTGCCCCCATGACGTCCCGCCTTCGTGCCGCGTGCGGTGCTGCGCTGTTTCTTGCCCTCGCATGGCCCGCACAGGCGCAGCAGGTGGCGCAGGACGCGACGCCCGCGGTGACACCCACGCGGCTGGAAGCGGCGCTGCCGCAGCTTGACGCCATGGCCGCCAGGGCGGTGGCGGAGGGGCAGGTGCCGGGCCTCGCCCTCGTGGTGGTGCACCGGGACAAGGTGGTGTTCCTCAAGGGCTATGGCCGGCGCGAGGCGGGCAAGCCCGGCGTGGTGGACGCCGACACGGTGTTCCAGCTCGCCTCCTTCTCCAAGCCGATTTCCGCCACGGTGGTGGCGGCGCTGGTGGGGGAAAAGGTGCTGGACTGGGACAGCACGGTGGCGAGCCTCGACCCGTCCTTCCAGCTGATGGGGGCCTATCCCAGCCAGCAGGTGAGCGTGCGCGACCTGTTCGCCCACCGTTCCGGCCTGCCGGGCGAGGCCGGCAACGAGCTGGAGGCGCTGGGCTTCGAGCGCGAGGCGATCCTGCACCGGCTGCGCTTGGTGCCGCCTTCGTCCAGCTTCCGGGCGGGCTATTCCTATTCCAATTTCGGCCTCACCGCCGGGGCGGTGGCCGCCGCCGCCCCCACCGGCAAGAGCTGGGAGGAGGTGGCGCAGGAAAAGCTCTATGCGCCGCTGGGCATGGCCTCCACCTCCTCGCGCCATGCCGATTTCATCACCCATGAGAACCGCGCCGCGCTGCACATTGGCGGGCCCGGCCACTGGGCGGCGACGCTGGCGCGCCAACCGGACGCGCAGGCCCCGGCCGGCGGCGTCTCTTCCACGGTGCGCGACCTCGCGCAATGGATGCGGCTGGAACTGGCGAACGGCATGTTCGACGGCCGCCGGCTGATTCCCGAGGCCGCGCTCGAGGCGACGCACCAGCCCTTGATGACGCGCGGCGCCAACCCGGTGACGGGCGCGCCCTCCTTCTACGGGCTGGGCTGGGTGGTCGAATTCGGACGCCATGGCGTGAGCTGGGGCCATGCCGGCGCCTTCAGCGTCGGCGCCCGCACGCTGGTGACGCTGTACCCCGAGGCCGAGCTTGGCATCGTCGTGCTGACCAACGCCTTCCCCACCGGCGTGCCGGAAGGGCTGGCGGCCCAGTTCTTCGACCTCGCCTTTGACGGCACGCCGGAGAAGGATTGGATGGGCCCGTGGAACGCCGCCTATGCCGGGATGTTCGCCCCGGCGATGGAGGCCGCCCGCGCCCGCTTCGCCCCGCGCGCCGACGCGCTGCCGGCCGCGCCGTTGGCGGCTTATGAGGGGCGCTACGCCAATGACTATGTCGGCGTCGCCGAGGTGGCGAGCGTGGGCGCCGGGCTGGAGCTGCGGCTGGGCCCGGAGGGGAAGGCGCGCTTCCCGCTGACCCACTTCAACCGCGACATCTTTCTGTATTACCCCACCCCCGAAACGCCCGACGTGCCCTCGGCGGCGAGCTTCACGCTCGGCGCCGAGGGGGTGGCCGGGGCGCTGACGCTGGAGGATTTCGGGCCGAGCGGCCTGGGGCGGCTGGAACGGGAGTGAGGGGAGGGAGGGTCAGCGCGACGCCGATGGCGGCACCTGTCGCGGTGCATTCCGCTTCGCTGCGAGGCGTGCTTCGGCCGGCTTCTTATGCCTTGGGCGGTGCACGAAGAAATCGTGGATCCCCGGCCCGTGCCGGGCATGAGGTCGAATTCAACGCCGCGCCGGTCCATCCGATACGCCGTCATGGCCGGGATGGGCCCGGCCATCCACGCCTTCGAGGCCGTGCGACAGGGACGTCGTGGACCCGGCTAAGGGCCGGGCAGGACGTCGCGCGGTGGGTCGTGGTGCCGGCGGGAGAGACTCGGATTTGCTCATATTCCCATAATAGGAAAATAGTCCTTGACAGCGTGACGCTGGCCGGGTAGCTTTCCCTCATGCTCCACAATTGCGTCGGAAGGCGGCGGGGTCCTGCACCTCCGGTTTCGACTCAGCCTCGGCGGAGTGCTCGTTTTCAGCCGGCCTTCAGGGCCGGCTTTTTCATGTCGGGTCAGGTGGCGGAGGTGGCATGTCGGTTCCCGCACGAGCCATTTCACCGGAAGCGCTGGAGGAGGCGCGCCGGCTCTATGAGCGCACAGGCGTGCCGGTGCAGCAGGTGGCGGACCTGCTCGGCATTTCCAAGTCGACCCTGAATATCCGCCGGCGGCTCTGGGGCTGGAAGCCGCGTATGGCGCGCATTCCGCTTGCCGGGCCAGCCGACATCAGTCCCACCGACCTCGCTACGAGCGGCATGGCGCCTGCCGGTGTCGTGACCGAGGCGAAGCCGGTGGACGCCGCCCCGCCCACCGAGCGGCGCGAACTCATCGCCCGGCTGGTGCGGCGGATCGAGACCGAGATCGCCGCCATCGAGCGGCTGGTCGGGCTCGCCGGGCTCCATGCCGCGACGAACCCGCAGGCCGGCCCCGCCGATGGCGAGCGGGCGGCGCGCACGCTGGCCATTCTGGTGCGCTCGCTGCGCGAACTCGCGGCGCTGGAAAAGCTGGAGCCGGACAGGAACGACGATGACGCCACCCGCGACGCCGACGCCTTCCGACGCGAGCTTGGCCAGACGCTTGAGCGCGTGCTGGCGGGCGGGGAAGCTGGCTGAGGCGCTGGCCGCGCTCGACGCGCCGACCCTCGACTGGCTGCGCCACCACTGGCCGCTGATCGGCCGCCACGGCCAGCAGCCGCCCGCCCTGGCGCAGGGCGGCGGCGACTGGCTGACCTGGCTGATGCTGGGCGGGCGCGGCGCCGGCAAGACGCGGGCCGGCGCCGAATGGGTGCGCGCGCTCGTCCACGGCCGCGCCGGGCCGAAAGCCGGGCGGCTCGCGCTGGTGGCGGAAAGCCATGGCGATGTGCGCTAGGTGATGGTGGAAGGGGTCTCGGGCCTGCTCGCCATCCACCCCCACCATGAGCGCCCGAGCTGGGAGCCGACGCGCCGCCGGCTGGAATGGCCCAATGGCGCGGTGGCGCAGGGCTTTTCCGCCGACGACCCGGAGAGTTTGCGCGGGCCGCAATTCGACGCCGCCTGGTGCGACGAGCTGGCGAAATGGCGCTATGCGCAGGCGGCGTTCGACATGCTGCAATTCGGCCTGCGGCTCGGCGAGCGGCCGCGCCAGATGGTGACGACGACGCCGCGCCCCACCGCGCTGCTGCGCGCCCTGCTCCAGGACCCGCGCACGGCGGTGACGCGGATGGCGACGGGCGAGAACGCCGCGCATCTGGCGCCGAGCTTTCTCGACACCGTGGTTGGCCGCTATGCCGGCACCCGGCTCGGCCGGCAGGAACTTGCGGGCGAACTGATCGAGGACCGGGCCGACGCGCTGTGGAACCGTGCGGCGCTGGAGACCGCGCGCGCGTGCGCCACGCCGGAACTGGTCGGCCGGATGATCCGCATCGTGGTGGCGGTCGACCCGCCCGCCTCCTCGGGCAAGCGGGCGGATGCCTGCGGCATCATCGCCGCGGGGATCGACGCGGACGGCCTCGTCCATGTGCTGGCCGATGAGAGCGCGCAGGGATTGTCGCCCAATGGCTGGGGCGGGCGCGCCATCGGCCTGTTCCAGAAGCTGGAGGCCGACCGGGTGGTGGTGGAGGTGAACCAGGGCGGCGAGATGGTGCGGACCATCCTCGCCGGCATCGATCCCACTGTTCCCGTCGCCGAGGTGCGGGCGACGCGCGGAAAATGGCTGCGCGCCGAGCCGGTGGCCGCGCTCTACGAGCAGGGAAGGGTGCGCCATGCCGGGCCGTTTCCGGCGCTGGAGGACGAGCTCTGCGATTTCGGCCCGGACGGGCTCTCCAATGGCCGCTCGCCCGACCGGCTCGACGCGCTGGTCTGGGCGATCACCGCCCTGGCGCTCGGCCCCCGCGCCGTGGCGCCACGGGTGCGGCGGGTGTGAGGCGATAGGGTTTTTGCCGCAGGGTCTCTGCGGGGTCCCGGCGCGGCGCTCCGCCGGCGGCGTCGCTGGTCCGGGACACGCGCCCGGCTTCCCGGACAAGCCGCGCCGATCCGGGACCCAGGGGGCCCAGCCCGCGCCGTGGCGCCACGGGTGCGGCGGGTGTGAGGGGTTTTTGTGCCGGTTAAAAAATACCACGTCATGGCCGGGCTTGACCCGGCCATCCCCGACTTTGCTGGCTTGGGGACAGGAAGCCGTGGATCCCCGGGCCAAGCCCGGGGATGACGGCACTTTGTGAGATGCCGCGACGCTGAACCGGGATCGGGTGCCGCCGGGTGAGCGAGGCGGGCTTCCTGACCGACGACGAGAAGCGCCAGGCGGTGGGCTATGGGGTGAGGGGATGAGGAGCCTCGGCCTCGATCCGTGTCCCGGACACGTGACGCCGTAGGCGGAGCGCCGATCCGGGACCCAGCGAAAAGGCTTCGGCCAAGGGTCTCTCCTGGGCCCCGGATCGGCGCCACGCGATGCGTGGCTTGTCCGGGGAACGGGCTGCAACCGCTCGCCACCGCCGTCATCCCGGACGCCGCGACGCGGCGATCCGGGATCGGGTGCCGCCGGGTGAACGAGGCGGGCTTCCTGACCGACGACGAGAAGCGCCAGGCGGTGGGCTATGGGGTGAGGGGATGAGGGGCCTCGGCCTCGATCCGTGTCCCGGACAAGCGACGCCGTGGACGGAACGCCGATCCGGGACCCGGCGAAAAGGTTTCGGCCAGGGGGTCTCTCCTGGGCCCCGGATCGGCGCCACGCGGTGCGTGGCTTGTCCGGGGAACGGGCTGCAACCGGTCGCCACCGCCGTCATCCCGGCTTTGCGCTTCGCTTCGGCCGGGATGACGGTCTTGCCGCTCGCGAAAGCTGCGCGCCAAGCCGATGTGCCGAGGAGGAAACCCATGCAACCGCTCATCACCGCCTTCGCCGAGAAGGCCGATATTGCCCATCTGGCGCTGCTGATGTGGGCGCTGGGGGCTTCCGCTCTGGCCGGGATCGCGCTGCGCGAGCTTGGGCGGGCGGTGCGGCGCTTCGACGATTTCGTGCGCGAGATCGCGCGCTTCAACGCCCTGTTCGGAGACGAGACATGACTTCCAATCCGCGCATCCGGGCCTTTCTGCCCGGCCGTTTCAATGGGATGGCCCCGCGCCTGCCGGCCTCGAACCGGGCGGGCGAGGCGCCGCAGGTGTTTCGCCAGTTCGGCCGCACGCTGGGGCGGCTGGAACGCGCCGCCGCCACCCGCCGGGCGGGAACCGGCCAAGGCACGGGCCAAGGGGAGGGCGCATGAGCGGGCCCGTGAATGTCGGCGGGGCGGCTCCTGCCTCGCGGTTCCCTGCCGCCCCCTTGCACATCAAGGCGGAGACGGCGCCCTTCGCCGGCGCGCTGGCGGATATCGCGCCGGATGGCCGCTTCGAGGGCTATGCGGCGGTGTTCGGCCGGGTCGATCTCGGCCGCGACCTGATCCTGCCCGGCGCCTTCGCCCGTTCGCTCGCCGAGCGGGGCGCGGGCGGGGTGCGCATGCTGTTCCAGCACGACCCGGCCGAGCCCATCGGCACCTGGCTGAGCCTCACCGAGGATTCGGTCGGGCTGCTGGTGCGCGGCCGGCTGACGCTGGATGTCGCCCGCGCCCGCGAGGTGCTGGCGCTGATGCGCGCCGGGGCGATCGACGGACTCTCCATCGGCTTCCGCACGGTGGAAGGCCGCACCGACCCGCGCACGCGCGTGCGTCGGCTCTCGCGCATCGACCTGTGGGAAGTCTCCATCGTGACCTTTCCCATGCAGCCGGACGCGCGCATCGGCGCGGTGAAGCGCGCCGGCGACACGCTCGCCACCGCCATCCGGCGCGGCGCGCGGCGGCTGCGGGCGCTGCCGGGGCTGCGGCCGCTGGCGGTGTGAGGGCCTGCGCGCAGTGAGGCCGGCACGTTGCAGTCGTTTCCCGGCCCAGCGACGCCGCAGGCGGAGCGCCGCACCGGGACCCAGCGAAAGGGTTCCGGCTGGTGATTCTCCCCTGGGCCCCGGATCGGCGCCGCGCGGCGCGCGGCTTGTCCGGGGAACAAGCGGCCCGAGGGTAGCCCCCACTTTCCTTCCCCCCTCATGCCCGGACTTGGCCCGGGCATCCATGACTTTGCCGCACCGCCCGCCTGCTCAAAGGCATGGATCCCGGGCCAAGCCCGGGGATGACGACCCTTTTTGTCTCCTAGACAGGACATCAACCATGGAACCGAGCATGCCCGCCCCTGAGTGCAAGTCCGCCGCCGGCCCGGAGGTTTCGGCCGCTTTCGAGGAGTTCATGAGCGCCTTCGAGGCGTTCAAGGACGCCAATGACCAGCGGCTCGGCGCGCTGGAGCGGCGCGGCGGCGATGTCGTCGCCGACGACAAGGTGGCGCGCATCAATGCGGCGCTCGACACCCAGAAGGCGCTGATCGACGAACTGGTGCTGAAAGCCCGCCGGCCGGCGCTGGGCGGCGGCGATGTCGTCTCCGACCTCGCGGCGCGCGAGCACAAGGCGGCCTTCGATTCCTATGTCCGCACCGGCGAGGCGTCCGGCCTCAAGCGGCTGGAGGCCAAGGCGCTCTCCGCCGGGGTGGGGGCCGATGGCGGCTACACCGTGCCGACCGAGACCGAGCGCGAGATCGGCAAGCGGCTCGCCGCGCTCTCCCCGATCCGCGCCATTGCCGATGTCCGGGTGATTTCGGCCGGCACGTACAAGAAGCCGTTCATGACCTCCGGCCCGGCGGTCGGCTGGGTGGCGGAAACCGGCGCGCGGGCGCAGACCGCCAGCCCGGTGCTGGACGAGATCGCCTTCCCGGCGATGGAGCTCTACGCCATGCCGGCGGCGACCCAGACCCTGCTCGACGATTCGGCGGTGAACATCGACGAGTGGCTGGCGATCGAGGTCGAGGCGGCCTTTGCCAGCCAGGAAGGCACGGCTTTTGTCACCGGCGACGGGGTGGGCAAGCCGAAGGGGTTCCTCGCCTATGACAGCGTGGCGGAAAGCGCCTGGGTGTGGGGCAAGCTCGGCTTCATCGCCACCGGCGCCGCCGGCGACTTCCCCGCTGCCAGCCCTTCCGACCCGCTGGTCGACCTCGTCTATGCGGTGAAGGCCGGCTACCGGCAGAACGGCTCTTTCCTGATGAGCCGGCGCACGCAGGGCGCGGTGCGCAAGCTGAAGGACGAGAATGGCCAGTATCTGTGGGCTCCGCCCACCGCGCCGGGCGCGCCGCCGACCCTGATGGGCTTTGCCGTGCACGAGGCGGAGGAGATGCCGGCCATCGGCGCCGGCAGCCTCTCCGTGGCGTTCGGCGATTTCCGCCGCGGCTATCTCGTGGTCGACCGGGCCGGGGTGCGGGTGCTGCGCGACCCCTATTCCGCCAAGCCCTATGTGCTGTTCTACACCACCAAGCGCGTGGGCGGCGGCGTGCAGGATTTCGACGCCATCAAGCTGCTGAAGTTCGCCGCCTGAGGCGCCGCGCATAAAAAAGGGGCGCCCGGTGAAGGGCGCCCCAATGGAGACGGTCAGTCTCGGAAAGTCCGGTCCGCTCAGCGGGTCGAGCGGGCGTTGGCTTCGACGGCCTGGTTGATATAGGCGTCGGAGACGGTCGGCAGCACGACGGTGGCGTTGCGGCCTTCGACCACGTTCGGCTGCGCGGGCTGCGCCTTGGGGGCAGTGGCGCGGGTGTAGACGGTGGCGTCACGGCCGGCCGCCTGGGCGCCGACGGAACCGAGGGTGGCGAGAGCCACGGCGGCGAGAATGATCTTGTTCATGGTGGATGCTCCTTGAAAGCGGCCGGCGCACGCTCGCGTGGGGGCGCCGGCCAGAGGTGGAAGAGAAGAGATCAGCGGGTCGAGCGGGCGTTCGCCTCGACGGCCTGGTTGATGTAGGCGTCGGAGACGGTGGGCAGCACGACGGTGGCGTTGCGGCCTTCGACGAGCTTCGGCTGAGCCGGCTGCGTCTGCGGGGCGGTGGCGCGGGGATAGAGAGTGGCGTCACGGCCGGCCGCCTGGGCGCCGACAGAACCGAGGGTGGCGAGAGCCACGGCGGCGATGATGATCTTGTTCATGGTGGAGGCTCCTTGAAAGCGGCCGGCGCACGCTCCCGTGGGGGCGCCGGCCAGAGGGGTAGATAAGAGATCAGCGGGTCGAACGGGCGTTCGCCTCGACCGACTGGTTGATGTAGGCGTCGGAGACGGTCGGCAGCGCCACGGCGGCGTTGCGGCCTTCGACAACCTGCGCCTGCGCGGTGGCAGGGGCGCCGTAGAGGCTGGGGTCGCGACCGTCGGCGGCGCTGGCGGTGGCGGCGCCAAAGGCGACGAGAGCGAAGGCGGCGAGGATGATCTTGTTCATTTTGGTCACTCCGAAGTGTGGGTGGCGGGCCCGTGTCGGCCGCGCCGTTTTCATGAAGCGAACTTAGTCAGGGCGGCGTCGCACGGCCAGTTGTGTTTCGGCGCTCACCGGTTTGCATGGATGCAATAACATTCGCGTGTTTGGCCCTAGCGAAGCCGATTTCGAGCGCCTAGGAAGTAAGCGTTATCGATAATATCGTGCGCGGTGGAAATGACTGCGGCAGTTGGCGGGGCTGCGCATGCAGCGTTGCGCACACAGCCCGCGCGCGCCACAGTCGGGTGTCAGCCGCGGAGCCTTCCTTGACGCGCCTTCTGTTCGTCTGCACGCGCAACAAACTGCGCAGCCCGACCGCCGAGCAGGTCTTTGCCGGGCGTCAGGGCCTCGAAATCGCCTCCGCCGGCACCAATCGCGATGCGGACACGCCGCTGACGGCCGAACTAGTGGCGTGGGCCGACATCGTCTTCGTCATGGAAAAGGCGCAGCGGGAGAAGGTGCAGAGCCGCTACCGTGCCGCGCTGAAGGACAAGCGCCTGGTGTGCCTCGACATACCCGACCGCTTTGCCTTCATGGACCCGGCGCTGGTGCAGCTGCTGGAGCGCAAGGTGCGGCCGTTCCTGCGCTGAGGCAATCGCTGCGCTGAGGTGTCGCCCTAGCGGCCGATGCCCCGCAGGGTGGCGTCGATCCAGGCGCGTTGCGGGCCGATGAGGGTGGCGCCGGTGACGCCGCCGCAGCCGCGCGCCCCGCCCGCCGCCGTCGACCAGCCGATGATGCCGGCCACCACGCCCTCGATGAGCACGGGGCCGCCGCTGTCGCCGGTGCAGCCGCCCTTGGCGGCGCCGTCCGACAGGCGAACCATGATGCCGCCCGTAGTGCCGATGCTCGGCAGGGTGACGGCGCGCAGCGTGCCGGCCGATTTGCCGTCGCCGTCCTTCGTGACGCCGTAGCCGACCACGGTGAAGGCGGTGCGCCTTTGCGGCAGCGCGACGTCGCTGGTCAAGGGCGCCGGGCGGAAATCGGTGGGCAAGGTTTCTGACAGCCGCACCAGAGCGAGATCCGGCGTCGGGCGCCGCGTCTCGAAGGAATTCGGGTCGAAGGAGGGGTGCACCGCCTTGCGGTCGATCGGGATCAGCCGTGGCGCGCCCGCTTCGAACACCACCACCGCATAATCCGCCGCCGGCTGCACGCAATGGGCGGCGGTGAGCAGCACGTTCGGCCCCAGTACCACGCCGGTGCAGGTGGCACCGCGCGTCGACACGATCATCGCCGTCTCGCCCTTGAGCGCAGGGTCCGCCGGTCCGCCGCCGACAATGGCGCGGGCCGGGGTGGCGAGGACGGCGGCGGTGAGGACGACGGAAAGCAGGAGGCGCATCGGCTCGTTCCAGTAAGGGGCGGGTCGTTGTGGCGGCGCCCGGCCGCAACGTCAATCGGCGACCCCCATCAATAGAGAGGCACCATGCCCGCGATCCTTCTCGCCGGACCTCCGGCCGAGCCGCTGACGCTCGCCGAGGCCAAGACCTATCTGCGCATCGACCATGAGGCGGAGGACGGTTTGATCGCCTCGCTCATCACCGCGGCGCGCGCCACTGTGGAGGCGCTGACCCGCCGCGTGCTGATTGACCAGGACTGGCGGATTGTGCGCGACGCCTGGCCGGCCTCCGGGCTGATCGCCGTGCCGGTGAACCCGCTCAAGGCGATCACCGCCGCGCGGGTGCTGGACGCGGCGGGCGCGGAGACGGCGCTGCCGCTCGACGCCTTCACCACCGACACGGCGCGGCTGCCGGGGCTGATACGGGTCGCGCGTGGTGCCGTGCCTAACCCCATGCGCTCGCTCGCCGGCATCGTGCTCGACATCACCGCCGGCCACGGGCCGAGCGCCGACCATGTGCCCTCGCCGCTGGTGGAAGCGGTGCGGGTGATTCTTGCCCATTTCTACGAGCATCGCGATGTGGCGGGGCCGGGCGCGGCCTTTCCCGCGCGGCTCGATGCGCTGGTGGCGCCGTTTCGGGTGACCCGGCTGTGAGTGCCATCGGCGGCCTGCGGCACCGGCTGGTGCATGAGACGCCGGTGGAGATGCCGGACGGGATGGGCGGGGTGACGCGCAGCTTCATCAGCGTCGACGCGCTTTGGGGGGCGCTGGAAACGCGCGCCGCACCGGCCGAGATCGCCGACCGGCCCGGCGCGGTGCTGACCCACGCGATCACCGTGCGCGCCCCCGCCACCGTGCAGCCGGGCGACCGGCTGCGGCTGGGCGGGCGACGCTTTCTGGTCGAGGCGGTGAGCGACCCGGACGGGCGCGGCCGCTTCCTCGCCTGCGACTGCCGGGAGGAGACGCCATGAAATTCACCACGCGGCTGAAGGGGCTGGAGGCGCTGCGCCGGCGGCTGGCCATGCTCGCCGCACGGAGGCGGCGATGAGCGCGGGGGCAGCGGTGGCGCTGCGCCGGGCGATCCACGCGGCGCTTGTCGCGGATGCGCCGCTGACCGCTGCCATGGGGGCGGGGCGCGTCCACGACGTGCCGCCGGCGGCGCCGGAATTTCCCTATGTGACGCTCGGCGAGGCGCAGGTGCTGGACTGGTCCACCGCCACCGAGGGCGGCGCCGAGCACCGTCTCACGCTGGCCTGCTGGTCGCGCCAGGGCGGGCATGGCGAGGCGCACGCGCTGGCGCACCTGGTGCAGCAGGCGCTGCACGACGCGCCGCTGGTGCTGGAAGGGCACCGGCTGGTGAATCTGCGCTTCTCCACCGCCGAAATCCGCCGCGAGCCGGGCGGGCGCACCTATCGCGCGCTGCTACGCTTCCGGGCGGTCACAGAAACAGGTTGAGGTTTTCCGAAGTTGTGAGGAAGGCCGCGCAAGGGATTCCGCGGACTCATGAATCCGCGTGAAGTTGAATCAGAACATGAAGTCACTTGGCGGGATTTGCGGAATCAAACTGCGAGGTCGGCAAGACCTCCCGCAGGGGTCGCATGCGCCTAATCTAGCCGATGAAGGTTAACCATCTCTGAATACCTCCGTAGGGAGGCGAACGCCAGAAAGGAGCGGCCGATGGCGGCGCAGAAGGGCAAGGACCTCTTGCTGAAGATTCATGACGGCACGGCCTTCGCCACGGTGGCGGGGCTGCGCTCGCGGCAGATCGCGTTCAACGCCGAGCCGGTGGACGTGACCCATACGGAGAGCGCCGGGCGCTGGCGCGAGCTGCTCGCCGGGGCGGGGGTGAAGCGCGCCTCGGTGGCCGGCTCCGGCGTGTTCAAGGACGGCGCGTCGGACGCGCTGATCCGCCAGAGCTTCTTCGACGGGACCATCCGCAACGCCCAGATCGTGGTGCCCGATTTCGGCACCATCGCCGGGCCGTTCCAGATCACCGCGCTGGAATTCGCCGCCGAGCACGACCGCGAGGTGACGTTCGACATCGCGCTGGAGAGCGCCGGCGAGATCACCTTCGCGGCGCTGTGAGGCGGGAGGTCGCGCGCGTTCACCGTCATCCCCGGGCTTGGCCCGGGGATCCACGACAGGAAGGGACCCCCTCATGGCCAACCGGCATCGCGGCGAGATTTCGGCCGAGCTCGACGGGCGCCGGCGCACGCTGGTGCTGACACTTGGCGCCCTCGCCGAGCTGGAAGACGCCTTCGGCGCGCAGGACCTGGTGGCGCTGACCGAACGATTCGCCACCGGGCGGCTGGCGGCGCGCGACGCCATCCGCATTCTCGCCGCCGGTCTGCGCGGGGCGGGCGAGACGGTGACCGAGGACGAGGTGGCGCGGATGACCATTCCCGGCGGCGCGGCAGGGTTCGCGCGGCTGGTCGGCGAACTGATCGCCGCGACATTTGGCGGGTCGGGGGAAGCTCCCGTCCCTTTGCCCAATCCTCCAGGACCGGCGGGGTAGGCCACGCGCCCGCCGCCTTCCCCTGGGAGGAGGCGATGGCGCTCGGCTTCGGCCGGCTGCGGCTTTCCGCGCGTGATTTCTGGCTCTTGACCCCGCGCGAGCTGGCCGCCGCGCTGCGCGTCTTCACCGGGCCCGTGCGGGCGCCGCTCGACGGTGCGGGGCTGGCGGCGCTGATGGCGCGGTTTCCCGACTGAGGCGCGGCAGGGGTTTGGCGGAAGAGTCTTCGCTGGGTCCCGGCGCGGCGCTCCGGCAGCGCCCCCGCTGGGCCGGGAAACACGACCACCCCACATCAGGAGAGCACGATGGCGGCCGACGAGGGCGATGCGTTCGACGACGGAATGACGGTGCAGATCACCGCCGACACCCGCGCCTTCCAGCGCGAGATCACGGAAGCCGAGCGGCTGGCGCGCGGCTTCGGGCGGGCGGTGGGCGATGCGCTGACCGGCGCGACGGTGAAGGGCCGCGAGGCCGACGACGTGCTGCGCTCGCTGGCGAGCCGGTTGTCGTCACTGGCGCTCGACGTGGCCTTCAAGCCGCTGGAGCAGGGGCTTTCCGGCCTGCTGCAGGGCGCGCTCGGGGGGCTTTCGGGCTTCGCCAAGGGGGCCGCGTTCGAGAACGGACGGGTCACTCCTTTCGCGCAGGGCGGGGTGGTGGCGGCGCCGACCTATTTCCCCATGGCCGGCGGCTCGCTCGGCCTGATGGGCGAACGCGGCGCCGAGGCGATCCTGCCGCTGACGCGCGGCGCCGACGGCAAGCTGGGCGTCGCCGCGCAGGGCGGCGGACGTTCTACCCAGGTGACGGTGAATGTCACCACGCCCGATCCCGGCGCCTTCCGCCGCTCCGACGCCTACTTCTCCGGCCTGATCGCCCGCGCCGTGGCGCGCGGGGAAAGGAGCCTGTGAATGCCCGCCTTTCACGAGACGCTGTTTCCGCTCGACATCGCGCTCGGCGCGGCGGGCGGGCCGGAGCGGGCGACGGAAATCGTCACCACGCTGAGCGGGCGGGAGGAGCGCAATACAAGGCTCGCCCATTCGCGCCGGCGCTGGGATGCCGGCTATGGCGTGACATCGCTGGCGCAGCTCTCCAGCGTCGTTGCCTTCTTCGAGGAGCGGCGCGGGCGGCTGCATGGTTTCCGCTGGCGCGACCGGCTGGACCATGCCTCGGCCGCGCCGGGGGCGGCGGTGACCCCGCTCGACCAGCCGCTGGGAGCGGGCGACGGCGCGCGCATCCAGTTCGCGCTCGCCAAGACCTATGGCGGCGCCCACGCGCCCTATGCGCGGCCGATCGCCAAGCCGGTGGCCGGCACGGTGCGGGTGGCGGTGAACGGGGCCGAGCGGGTGGCCGGCGCGCATTTCACCGTCGAGGCGACGAGCGGCATCGTCAGCTTTCTCGCCGGCCATGTGCCGCCCATGGGGGCGAGCGTGACGGCGGGGTTCCTGTTCGACGTGCCGGTGCGCTTCGACACGGACTTTCTCGAAGTGAACCTCACCGCCTTCGAAGCCGGGGCAATCCCGCGCATCCCGATCCTGGAGATACGTTTATGAGAGAGCTTCCCGCCGGGCTCCAGGCGTCGCTGGCGAGCGGGGTGACGACGCTGGCGCGCTGCTGGCGCATGACCCGCCGCGACGGCGCGGTGGTCGCGCTCACCGAGCATGACGAGGATCTTGCCGTCGACGGCACGCTGTTCCGCGCCGCCAGCGGGGTGACCGGCAGCGAGGATGCCTCGGCGCTGGGATTCGCCGTGGGCGGGGGCGAGATGTCAGCGGCGCTGACGTCGGAGCTGATCGACGACGCCGATCTCGATGCCGGGCGCTATGACGGCGCGGGGATCGAGCTGATCCTGGCCGACTGGTCATCGCCTTCGAACTTCCTGCTGCTGCGCCGGGCGACGCTCGGCGAGGTGCGGCGCAGCGAGGGCAGCTTCACCGCCGAATTGCGCGGGCTCTCCTCGGCGCTGAACATGGTGCGCGGCCGGCTGTTCACCGGCGGCTGCGACGCCGATCTTGGCGACGGGCGCTGCAAGGTCGCGCTGGCCGCGCCGACCTATACCGGCACCGGCACGGTGAGCGTGGCGGAAGGCCCGGGGCTGTTCGTCGCGGGCGGGCTCGGCGCCTATGCGGCGGGGTGGTTCGCGCAGGGGCGGCTGGTGTTCACCGGCGGCGCCAATGAAGGCTTCGCCACCGAGGTGAAGGCCCACACGGTGACGGGCGTCGTGCGGCTGGAGCTGTGGCAGCGCCCGCCGCTGACGCCGCTGCCGGGCGAGAGCTTCACCGTGACGGCGGGCTGCGACAAGCGCTTCGAGACCTGCCGCGACCGCTTTGCCAACACGCTGAACTTCCGCGGCTTTCCCCACATGCCGGGCAATGACGCGGTGCTGCGCGTCGCCCAGCCGGGAGGGCAGTGATGGAGGCGCCGGAACGGCGGGCGCGCCTGATCGCCGAGGCGCGCGACTGGATCGGCACGCCCTATCTGCACCGCGCCTCGCTGAAGGGGCACGGGACGGACTGCCTCGGCCTCATACGCGGGGTGTGGCGGGCGGTGGTGGGGCCGGAGCCGCAAGGCCTGCCCGCCTATGCGCCCGACTGGGCCGAGGCGACCCGGGCCGAGCAGATGGCCGACGCCGCCGGCCGCCACATGCGGGCCGTGCCGCTGGACGCGATCGCGCCCGGCGACGTGCTGCTGTTTCGCTGGCGCGAGGGCTTTCCCGCCAAGCACGCGGCGCTGCTGGTGAGCGGCGACCGCATGGTGCACGCCCATGACGGGGCGGCGGTGGCGGAGGTTTGTCTCGCCCCCTGGTGGCGCCGCCGGCTGGCTTTCGCCTTCGCCTTTCCGGGGGCGTGAGGGCGGGGTGATCGAGCGGTCCGTGTCCCGGCCCGGCGACGCCGCAGGCGGAGCGCCGCGCCGGGACCCGGCGCAAAAGACTTCGGCCGAAGAGTTTCTCCTGGGCCCCGGATCGGCGCCGCGCGCAGCGCGGCTTGTCCGGGGAACGGCCTCTCACGCCAAATGATCGGAAGACACCATGGCCACACTCATTCTCGGCGCGCTGGGCGGGACGATTGGCGGGGCGCTGTTCGGGCCGGTGGGGGCGCTGGCGGGGCGGGCGCTGGGCGCGCTGGGCGGTTCCGCCGTCGACAGCCTGCTGCTCAACCCCGGCCAGCGCAGCGAGGGGCCGCGCCTCACCGAATTCGGCACCATGACCTCCACCGAGGGCGCCGCTATGCCGCGCCTCTACGGCCGGGCGCGGCTTTCCGGGCAGGTGATCTGGGCGGCGCCGGTGCAGGAGGTGGTCTCCACCCAGACATCCTCCTCCGGCGGCAAGGGCGGCGAACTCACGGGCGGCAGCAGCACCACCACCTACCGCTATTTCGGCAGTTTCGCGGTGGGATTGTGCGAGGGGCCGGTGACCCGCATCGGCCGCATCTGGGCCGATGGGCGGCTGCTCGACACGCGGCGGCTGAACCTGCGGCTGCACCTGGGCGGCGAGGACCAGCTTCCCGATCCGCTGATCGAGGCGCGCGAGCCGGGGGCGCCGGCCTATCGCGGGCTGGCCTATCTCGTCTTTGAGCGGCTGCCGCTGGCGCGCTATGGCAACCGCCTCCCGCAGCTCTCGGTCGAGGTGGAGCGCGCGGTGGGGGCGCTGGAGGGCGCGGTGCGGGCGGTGACGCTGATCCCCGGCGCGACCGAGTTCGGCTATGAGCCGCGCGAGGTGGTGCGGGTCGACCGGCCGGGCGTCTACCAGCTGGAAAACCGCCATGTGACCACCCACGCCAGCGATTTCTCGGCCTCGCTCGACCAGTTGCTGGCCACCTGCCCGAATCTGGAGCGGGTGGCGCTGGTGGTGGCGTGGTTCGGCAGCGACCTGCGGGCGGGAAGCTGCCAGATCCGCCCCGGCGTGGAGCGGCGCAGCAAACCGACGCAGATCGCCGGCTTCGCCGAGACCTGGCAGGTGGCGGGGCAGACGCGGGCCAGCGCCACGCTGGTGAGCCAGCATGACGGCGTGCCGGCCTATGGCGGCACGCCGTCCGACGACAGCGTGATCGCGGCCATCGCGGCGCTGAAGGCGCGCGGGCTGAAGGTGACGCTCAACCCCTTCGTGATGATGGACATTCCCGCCGGCAACGCGCTGCCCGACCCGTGGAGCGGGGCGGCCTCGCAGCCGGCCTATCCCTGGCGCGGGCGCATTACCTGCCATCCCGCCCCCGGCGTTGCCGGCTCGCCGGACGGCACGGCAGGCGCGGCCACGCAGGTGGCGGCGCTGTTCGGCACGGCGAGCGCGGCGCATTTCGGCATCGCCGCCGGGCGCGTGACCTATGCCGGGCCGGCGGAATGGACGCTGCGGCGCATGGTGCTGCACTGCGCCGCGCTCGCCCAGATCGCCGGGGGGGTGGAGGCGATGCTCATCGGCTCCGAGATGGTGGCGCTGTCGCGGGTTCGCGCGGCGCCGGGCGTCTATCCGGCTGCCAACGCCTTGGCGGCGCTGGCCGGCGAGGTGAAGGCGATGCTCGGGGACGGCACGCAGATCGGCTATGCCGCCGACTGGACGGAATACGGTGCGCATGTGCGTGACGGCGGCACCGAAGTGCGCTTTCCGCTTGATCCGCTCTGGGCGGCGCCGGCGCTGGATTTCATCGGCATCGACTGGTACCCCCCGCTCGCCGACTGGCGCGACGGCGACGCCCATCTCGATGCCGGCGCCTTCGAGAGTGGGCACGATGTCGCCTATCTCGCCGGCAACCTCAATGGCGGCGAGGCGTTCGACTGGTATTACCCCGACGACGCCGCCCGCGCCGCGCAGGCGCGCGCCCCGATCGCCGATGGCGCCTATGGCGAGCCATGGGTGTTTCGCCAGAAGGACCTCGCCGGCTGGTGGAGCCATGCCCATCACGAGCGGGTCGGCGGGGTGCGGCAGGCAAGCCCGACCGCCTGGGTGCCCGGCGCCAAGCCGCTGCGCCTCACCGAGATCGGCTGCCCGGCGGTGGACAAGGGCGCCAACCGCCCGAGCGCCTTTCCCGATGCCAAATCGGCCGAGGGCGGGCTGCCGCCCTTCTCTAGCGGGCGGCGCGACGACCTGATCCAGCGCCGGCATTTGCAGGCCAGCCTCGACGGCTTCAACGCCTCGACCGCACTCAACCCGCCGGCGGCCGGCCTGCCCGGCGGGCGGATGATCGACCCGGAATCGATCTGTCTCTGGACCTGGGACGCGCGGCCTTTTCCGGTGTTTCCGCGCGCCACCGATGTGTGGGCGGACGGCGCCAACTGGCAGACGGGGCACTGGCTGACCGGGCGGCTCGGCGCCGCGCCGCTGGCCGAGCTGACCGTCCGGCTGGCGGCGGATTTCGGCGTGCCGGGTCTCGCCAGCGGCGCGTTGCGCGGCATCATCGAAGGCTATGTGGTGGACCGGCCGATGACCGCGCGGGCGGCGCTGGAGCCGCTGGCGCGGGCTTTCGCCTTCGACCTTGTGGAGCGCGGCGGCGAATTGGCGCTGCGCCCGCGCGGCGGGCGGGTGCGTGCCGAGCTGACCGACGAGGCTATCGCCACCGGCGAGGGCATCTCCGCGCCCTCCCTCGTGCGGGCGGCGGAGGGAGAACTGCCACTCTCCGCCACGCTCGGCTTCATCGACGGCACGAGTGACTACCGGCAGGCCACGGCGGTCTCGCGGCGGCTCGCCGGGGCGGCGCGGGCTGAGACCGGGCTCGATGTCACCATGGTGGCCGATCCCAGCCTGGCGGCCGGGCTGGCCGATATGTGGCTGCAGGATATGTGGGCGGGGCGGGACACGCTGAGCCTGACGCTGCCGCCCTCGCTCCTCGCGCTGGAGCCGGGTGACGTCGTGCACTGGGAGCGCGACGGGCGGGCGCGGCTGCTGGAGATCACCGCTATCGAGGACCGCGAGGCGCGCGCGGTGAGCGCGCGCGGCATCGACCCGGCCATATTCGCGCTGGCGGTGCGGGACAGTTGGCGTGGCGGGGTGGACCTGCCCGGCAGCGACGGGCCGCCGCTGGTGCACCTGCTCTCGCTGCCGCTGGCGAGCGGCGAGGCGACCCCGACGCTGACCTGGCTCGGCGCCTTCGTCACACCCTGGCCGGGCAGCCTCGCCGTGTGGCGGGCCGTGGATGGCGGCAGCTTCCAGCCGATCGCCACGCTGGCGGCGCCGGCAGTGACCGGGGAGACGCTGACCGTTCTGGATCCCGGCCCCGCCTGGCGCTGGCACCGCGCCAGCCTCGATGTCGAACTCGATGGCGGGCTGATCGCCGGTGCCAGCGAGGAGGCGGTGCTGGGCGGGGCCAATGCGCTGGCGCTGATCGACCCTTCCGGCGCGGTGGAGGTGATCCAGTTCACGGAGGCCGAGCTGATCGGTGCAACACGCTGGCGGCTCTCGGGCCTGCTGCGCGGACAGATCGGCACCGAGGCGCGGGCGGCGAGCGCGTGGCCGGCGGGCACGAAGGTGATGAAGGTCGACACCAATCTGGCGCCGGTGGCGAGCGGGTTCGACCTTGTCGGGCGTTCCGTCGTCTACCGGGTCGGGCCGGCCGACCGCGACCATGGCGATGCCTCCGTCACCGAGATCGCCGTCACGCTTACGCCCGCGGCGCTGCTGCCCTTCGCGCCGGTGCATGCACGGGCGCGCCGCAGCGGGGCCGGCGTGGCGGTGAGCTGGACCCGCCGGACGCGGGGCGGCGGCGATTCCTGGGACCTCGTCGAGGTGCCGCTGGGCGAAACCGCCGAGGCCTATGAGGTCGAGATCCTGAGCGGGGCCAGCGTAAAGCGTCGCTTCACCACGGCGGCGCCCAATCTCCTCTACGCGGCGGCCGACGAGATCGCCGATTTCGGTGCCGTGCAGGCTTTTCACGATGTGCGCATCGCCCAGCTTTCGGCGGAAGCCGGCGCCGGGCCGGCGCTGACCACGCGGCTGCGGGTTTGATCCGGCGGGCATGGCCGCCCGCCTGAGCCCCATGCCTGGCCTCGGGCCGGCCGTTTCCCTCCGTCGACCATCCGATTGGACCTTCCATGAGCGAGACCACACCGCTGCTCGCGCTGCCCTTGCTGGCGGCGGCGCAGGCGCAGAAGCATGTGACCCATAATGAGGCGCTGGTGCTGCTCGATGCGGCGGCGCAGCTCGCCGTGCTCGACCGCACCCGCACCGCGCCACCTTCGGCCTCGGTTTCCGGCGACCGCCATATCGTCGCCGCCGGCGCCAGCGGCGCCTGGGCGGGCCATTCGGGCGAGATCGCGCTCTATGATTCCGGCTGGCGCTTCCTCATCCCACGTGCCGGCTGGCGCGTTTATGTGAGCAGCGAGGCCCGCTCGCTGCTGCATGACGGCACCGCCTGGCGCGACGCGCTTGCGCTCACGCCCTCCGGCGCCACCGCGACGCTGCGCATGGTGGAGGAAGAGCTGAACCTCGCCGGCGCCTTCGTCGCCTCGACCATTCTCATCCCCAGCCGCGCGATCTGCCTCGCGGTGGCCAGCCGCACGGTGACGGCGGTGACCGGGGCCACCTCCTACGAGGTCGGCATCGCCGGGGAAACGTCGAAATTCGGCGGGCTGCTGAGCGTCGCAGCGGGGGCGAGCAATATCGGGGTAATCGGCCCGCAGGCCTTTTACGCCGACACGCCGCTGCGCGTTACCGCCACGGGCGGCAGCTTCACCGGCGGCCGGGTGCGGCTCGTCCTCTCCTTCCTCTCCTTCACCCTTTGAGCCTTCGGAGCGACCCATGCCCTATGATTCCGCCAAGGACCCCTGGCACCGCCGCGCCCTCTCGCCGGCCGGCCTCGGCCGTTCCGGCGCGCTGGTGGTGCCGAGCGACGCCACCGACCTGCCGCGCTATGCGAGGGTACGGGTGTTCGTGCCCGCCACGCTGGCCAGCGCGGATATTCGCATCCTTACCGTCGACGCGGCCGACGACGCGCCGCTGACGCTGCCCTTGCCGCCCGGCCAGGCGAGCGTGCTGGAATTCCTGGTCCGCCGCGTGCTGGCGACCGGAACCACCGCCGGGCTCGTCATCCATCGGGTCGATTGAGATGGCGGCGCCACGTTTCGCGCTCGATCTCACGCCCCGCTGGGGCGGGCGGGCGGCACGGCGGCCGCTCGATATCTTCGCCGGCCAGCTCTACGCCGCCTATGGGCTGCGCCGGCTGCTCTCGGCCTATGCCGGCCCCTGCGTGCGGGTGCGCCGCGCGGCCGACGGGGCCGAGGCCGATATCGGCTTTACCGCCACCGGCGCGCTCGACACTGCGGCGCTGCTCGCCTTCGCCGGCGCCGGCAGCGCCTTTGCCACGGTGTGGTACGACCAAGCGGGTGCCGCCCGCGACGCAAGCCAGCCCACGGGGGCGGCGCAGCCCCGCCTTGTCACCGCCGGCGTGCTGGACGTGGGACCGAACGGCCTGCCGGCGGCGGCGTTCGCCGGCGCCCATTATATGGACGTGCCGAGCGCGGCGGGTTTCCTGCGCAGCATCCCCGTGGCGACCTATGCGGTGATTTCGCGCGCCACAGCGGCAAGCGGGCAGGCGGTGATCGCCAGTTCCGCCGGCTCCTCCGCTGTGCAGGCACGCGCTTTGCTGGCCTATTCGCCCAATGCGACCGCACCGGTGCTGCAGGTGAGGACCACCGATTCCAGCACGCTTTCCAGCCAGCCGGGCGCGGCGGTCGTGTCGGGAGCGTGGACACGGCTGATCGGGCGGGCGCGCTTTGCCGAAGGCGGCATCGACATCGCCGTCAACGGGACGACGAACACCATCGCCCTGTCGCCGGCGCAGAACACGCCCGACGCCAACAGCGTGATCGGGGTGCGAATCGGTGCGTTCACCGGCGGCACGCTGTTTCTCACCGGCGGCATCTCCACCGTCGTTCTGGCGCAGTCGTCGCTCGACCTTGCGGCGCTCGATGCCGCGCTCGCACAGGTGATGCCATGACCTACCTGATCTTTCCGACACTCGGCGCGGCCATGGCGCGCAGCGCGCAGGCCTGGCTCGCCTGCCTCTATCCGGCGGGGGAGACGCGCCTGCTGTGGTCCTGCATCGAGCACCCGCAGGACGGGCGGGCAGCGCTGATCCTTCCGGCCACGCCGGACGCGGCGCAGATCGGGATCTCGCCGGAGGCCTATGAGGCGCTATTGACGCAAGAGGAGCGGCAGGCGCGGCTTGAGGCGCTGCCGGGCGAGGGATGGCCCGATGCCGATGCCTGACGGCGCGGCCTATTCGGCGGGACCGGGAGCCCGCGCCGGCGCGGCCGGCTTCGCCGGGCCGGATGGGGCCGTCGATGCCGTGCCGGGCGGCGTTGCGGACGCCGTCGGCCGGGCTGCCGCCGGGTGTGCCGGGGTGGCGGATGCGGCCTTCGCCGCCGCGGTTACGACGGGCTTGGTCAGGATCGGCGGGCGGGCGATGATGCGCCGCTGCGCCGTCTCCACCACGGAGGCGATCTTCTCGAATCGCTTCAGCCGCACGATCTCGGCGTTCAGCCTGTCGAGTTCGTCGCCAATCGCCCGGCAGATCGCCCTGTAGCTCTCCGGCGCGAGACGGTCGCGCATATAGGCGACGCCGCGCTCGCGCTCCGTCTCGGTGCTCCTGAGCACCACCGGGGCGGCCGCCAGCAACGCTTCGGCCTGCACCTGGCCAGAGCTGCGGCGCGCTTCATCGAAGATGCCGCGCAGATCCTCAACGAGTCGATCTTCTCGTGCCATGCCGAGCGGAGCCCCTTGTCCGTAGCCAGCTATCTCAAAAATGGTCTCGGAAACGCGGTATTTTTGCAACCGTGCCCCGGTAGTGACGTAGTTAACATAGCGTTAATCCCCAGAAATCACCCCCAAAATCTTGCAGCGGAGCCATGCAATGACCGCGTCGAGCTTCGACGAGGCGCTGAAGCGCGTGCTCGTCCATGAGGGCGGCTATGCCGACCACCCCGCCGATCCGGGCGGGGCGACGATGAAGGGCGTCACCCAGCGCGTCTATGATGGCTGGCGCCGGCGCCACGGCGTGCCCGTGCAGGCGGTGCGGCTGATCGAGCCGGGCGAGGTCGCGGCGATCTACCGGCGGCAATATTGGGACGCGGTGCGCGCCGACGACCTGCCGGCCGGGCTCGACTATGCGCTGTTCGATGCGGCGGTGAATTCCGGCGCCGCCCAGGCGGCGAAATGGCTGCAACGCACGCTCGGTGTCGCCGCCGACGGTCAGGTGGGCGAGGCGACGCTGGCGGCGCTGGCGGATCCCGAAGCCGGCGCAGTTATCGACGGCCTGTGCGACCGGCGGCTCGCCATGCTGCGGGCGCTGCGGACCTTCCCCACCTTCGGCGCCGGCTGGACCCGGCGCGTCGCCGACGTGCGCGCCGCCGCCCTGGGAATGGCGGGGCAGGCCGGCGCGGCGGTGGAGCCGACGCCGCAACAGGCCGGCGCGGCGCGGGCGCGGGCGGCCGACACGCGGCTCTCGCGCACGCCGGAAGGCGCGGGTGGCCTGATCAGCGGCGCGGGCGTGCTCGGCGCTGTCGTGGCCGAGCAGGCCGACCGGCTGGCGCCGCTCGCCGGCCTCGCCGAGCCGCTGAAATGGCTGTTCGCCGCGCTGATGCTGGCGGGGGTGGCGCTGACCCTGCGCGGCGCGCTCAGGCGCATCGGCGCCGGCGAGGGGACGCCGTGATGGCGCTGCTCGGCCTGCTGGCGACCCCGCTCGGCCGTGGCGCGGCGCTGCTGCTCGCCGCCCTCGGGCTGGCGGGCGGGCTCTATCTCAAGGGACGCACGGAAGGCCGCGCGGCCTGCATCGCGCAGGGAGAACGGGATGTTCTGGATACGATCGAGCGTGCGAACAGCGCGCGGGCTGATGCTGATCGGCGCAATGCTGACGATGGCCGGCTGCGCGACGACGACCCCTTCCGCCGCGACTAGGGGCGCCTGCGGGGCGTTCCGGGCGATTTCGTGGGCGAAGGCCGACACCGACCCGACCATCCGCCAGGTGAAGGCCCACAACGCCGTCGGGCGGGAACTGTGCGGGTGGCGGGGGAGGGGCGAGGGAGGCGGCGGGTGAGCGGTGTGGCACCCCCGCCCCGACGGCCCCCACGCCCGGAGCGACGCCACTGGCGCGGGAGCTTTGCCGTGGGCGTCGGCGGTCGTCATCCACTTGCCAGCGGCGGGTGGAGGTTCGACGGTAGCAGGGTCATCCAGCCGTTCTCCGGAGCTTCCCATGCAACTCGCGAACATCGACCCGCTTCTCGCCCTCGGCGTGTTCACGTCGACGGCGGCCACCGACACGGTCTATGTGCTGTTCAACGCCTCGATCATGGCGCGGCGGCGCTGGTCGGCGGCGAGCTGGAGCGGGCTCTGGTACATGCTCTCGGCCTTCGCCGTGATCACCTATACGCAAGACTGGGTCTATGTCGCCTTCGCGGCCATCGGCTCGTGGACCGGCGCCTTCGCCACCGTGACCTGGCTCGCCTGGCGGGAACGGGGCGCGGCAACCGTGACCTGATCCGCGCCACCTGACATCCGGTCCGCGCGGTGGCATTCTGCGCGCGCCGCGCCGACCCTGCGCGGCGTGTGTCGAGGAAGTGCCGTGCGCCTGCTTGTCGTCGAGGACGATCCCGATCTGAACCGCCAGATGGTCGAGGCGCTGGTCGAGGCCGGCTATGCCGTCGACCGCGCCCATGACGGCGAGGAAGGCCATTTCCTCGGCGAGACCGAGCCCTATGACGCGGTGGTGCTGGATATCGGCCTGCCGAAGATGGACGGGCTCTCGGTGCTGGAGGCCTGGCGGCGCGAGGGGCGCAAGATGCCGGTGCTGATCCTCACCGCCCGCGACCGCTGGAGCGACAAGGTGCAGGGCTTCGACGCCGGCGCCGACGACTATGTCGCCAAACCCTTCCACATGGAGGAGGTGCTGGCGCGCATCCGCGCGCTGCTGCGCCGTGCCGCCGGCCATGCGGCAAGCGAGCTGACCTGCGGGCCGGTGATGCTCGACACGCGTTCCGGCCGGGTGACGGTGGACGGGCGCCAGGTGAAACTGACCTCGCACGAGCACCGGCTGCTCGCCTATCTCATGCACCATGGCGGACGGGTGGTGTCGCGCACCGAGCTGGTCGAGCACCTCTACGACCAGGATTTCGACCGCGATTCCAACACCATCGAGGTGTTCGTCGGACGGCTGCGCAAGAAGCTCGATGTCGACGTGATCCAGACGGTGCGCGGGCTCGGCTATCTGCTGGTGGCGCCCGAGGCCCCCCGCGCGGACAGCCCCCGCACGGAGACGCCGCGCTGATGCGCGCCGGCTCGCTGGCGCTCCGGCTGTTCGTTTCGGCAACGGTGGTCAGCGTCGCCGTGCTGACGATCACCGGCTTCGCGCTGCACCAGGTCTATCGCGCGGCGGTGGAGCGGGCCTTCGACCAGCGGCTCGACGTCTACCTCAAGACCATCGTGGCCGATGTCGCCAATTCCGCCTCCGGCAGCATGCCGGAGCCGACGACGCTGGGCGACCCGCTGTTCAACTTCCCGATTTCCGGCTGGTACTGGCAGATCACCCGCACCGACGGGGCGGCGGCGCAGGTGAAGACCTCTCGCTCGCTGCCCGAGGGCAAGCTGCCGCTGCTGGTGGCGCGCAGCGAGACCTCCGACGTCTCCGGGCTGCGCGAGGGCTATGCCGATGGCCCCTCCGGGCAGAAGCTGCGCATTGTCGAGCGGGTGGTCGATCTCGGCGAGGACGGGCGCTACGCGGTGGCGGTGGCCGCCGATGCGGGCGAGATCGAGGAGGAGGTCGCCGGCTTCGACCAGGCGCTGGCGATGACGCTGGCGGTGCTGGGCGGCGCCTTCCTGCTGACGCTGGTGTTCCAGGTGCTGTTCGGCCTGCGTCCGCTCAAGCGCATGCTGGCTGCGCTGCACGATGTGCGCACCGGCCGTGCCGACCGGATCGAGGGCGCCTATCCCATCGAGATCGCCCCGCTCGCTGCCGAGGTCAACGCGCTGATCGACACCAATCGCGAGATCGTCGAGCGCGCCCGCACCCATGTCGGCAACCTCGCCCACGCGCTGAAGACCCCGATCTCGGTGCTGCAGAACGAGGCGGCCCGGCCCGGCGTCGCCGAGACGGACGCGGCGCTTGCCGCCAAGGTGACCGAGCAGGCGCAGATCATGAAGGAACAGGTGGCGCACCATCTGGAACGGGCGCGTATGGCGGCGCGGGCCTCCGTCGTCACCACCGTGGAGGAGGTGGAGCCGATCGTCACCCGCCTGGCCGCCACCCTGGCCAAGGTGCATCGCGGCAAGGGCGTGGCGGTGGAGGCGGAGGTCGCCGGCAATGTGCGCTTTCGCGGCGAGCGGCAGGATCTTGAGGAGATCCTCGGCAATCTCGTCGACAATGGCTGCAAATGGGCGCGCTCGCTGGTCGAGGTCGCGGTCTCCCCAGTGCCGGGCGCGGCGGGCGAGCGCGACTATTTCGAGATCGTCATCGATGATGACGGGCCCGGGCTGACGCCCGACCAGCAGACCGAGGCGCTCAAGCGCGGCAAGCGGCTGGACGAGAGCCAGCCGGGCTCCGGGCTCGGGCTTTCCATCGTCACGGAACTCGTCGGGCTGTATGGCGGACGGCTGACGCTCGACCGCTCGCCCTTTGGTGGCCTGCGCTGCGTGGTGCGCCTGCCGGCCGCCTGAGATGGCCGGTGAGAGGTGACGGGGCCGCGCTTTCGCCCTATTCCTCTTTCTTGGTGCGAGCCATGTTCGCGCGCGGTGCGTCGCGTGCGCAGCAGCACCTGCCTTGGCGAAGTTGGAGAATGGAATTCATGCGCGCTTACCAATTCGTGGCCGTGGGCCTTGTCGCCGGCGCCCTCGCGGGCTGCAGCACCGCGCAGGAGAACCCGAACACCGTCGGCGGGGCGGCAATCGGCGCGGTGGCGGGCGGCATCATCGGCCAGGTGGCAGGGCGCAGCACGGCCAGCACGCTGGTGGGCGCAGCGGTGGGCGGCCTGATCGGCGGCACCATCGGCAACGCGCTCGACCAGGCCGACCGCCAGCGGGCGCGCGATGCGGAAATGCAGGCGCTGGAATATGGCAACCCCGGCGCGCCGGTGAGCTGGCGCGGCGACAGCGGCAATTACGGCACCATCGTTCCAGGCCCCGCCTATGCGCGCGGCGGTTCGCCCCGTTGCCGCGAATTCACGCACACCATCTATGTCGACGGCCAGCCGCAGACAGCGCGCGGCACCGCCTGCCGCAACCCGGACGGCACCTGGTCGCCGGTGGCCGGCTGACGCCCGCACGCGCCCGTGGCGGGGTGACGCAGCGCCGGGCGGCTTGCCCGGCAAAGCGGCGCCGTTGCACCCGCCCGGTCGCGCGACTGTGAGCCTGCGGCGATCGGACCGAGGCTGTTACGGATTGGCGACAGGGCCGGGACCGGGTAACCCAGCGCATTAGAGGAAGACTAATGTTGCTGTGGATCGCCTTCTCGCTGATGACGGGGGCCGCCATTCTGGCGGTGCTCTGGCCGTTGCGCTCCGGCGCCTCCCGCGCGGCGGCCAGCGGAGCCGCGGCCGACCTTGCCGTCTATCGCGACCAGCTGGAAGAGATCGAGCGGGACCGGGCCTCCGGCCTCATCGCGGCGAGCGAGGGCGAGGCGGCACGTACCGAGGTCGCCCGCCGCATCCTGCGCGCCTCGGGAGAGATCGAACGGGAAGGTGCCGCGTCGGGCGGCGACCGGCGCCGGCGCCTGGTGGCGGTGATCGCGCTGGTCGGCATTCCCGTGCTGGCGGGCGGCCTGTATCTCTCGCTCGGCTCGCCGCTCTATCCGCCGCAGCCGCTGGCGCAGAGGCTGGAGGCGCAGCCAAACCCCTCCGACATCGCCATCCTCATCCGCAAGGTGGAGACCCATCTCGAAGCCAACCCGAATGACGGGCGCGGCTATGAGGTGGTGGCGCCCATCTATGCCCGCAGCGGCCGCTTCGACGACGCGGCGCGGGCCTGGGCGAACGCCATCCGCCTGCTCGGCCCCAGTGCCCCGCGCCAGACCGGGCTCGGCGAGGCGCTGATGGCGCAGGCCGGCGGCGTGGTGACGGCGGAATCGAAGGCGGCCTTCGAGGCCGCGCTCGCCGTCGATCCCAAGGACCCTAAGGCGCAGTATTTTCTTGGTCTCGCCGCCGAGCAGGACGGACAGAAGGCGCAGGCCGCCACGCTCTGGACCGCGCTGGCGGCCGAGACGCCGGCCGATGCGCCCTGGCGCGGGCTGCTGGGCGATGCCCTTGCCCGTGTCGGCGCGCCAATGCCGCCGCCGGCCGCCGCCGGGCCGGGAGCCGGCGATGTCGCGGCCGCCGAGGCGCTTTCCGCCGAGCAGCGCCAGCAGATGATCCGTGGCATGGTGGAGCGGCTGGAGGCCCGGCTGGCGGAGCAGGGCGACGACATCGACGGCTGGTTGCGCCTGATGCAGGCCTGGAACGTGCTCGGCGAGGGCGACAAGGCGAAGACCGCCGCTGCCCAGGCGCGCACGCATTTCGCAGGCGACACGGCCGCGCTCGGCCGCATCGACGCGCTGGCCCGCGAACTCGGCCTCGGGAGCTGAGCCCATGACCCGCAAGCGCCGCCGCCTTCTCGTCATCTCCTGCGCGCTCGGCGTGCTCGGCATCGCGGCCGGGCTGGTGCTGTTCGCGCTCAACGACACGATCGTGTTCTTCCGCACGCCCAGCGAGATCGCCCGCGAGGGCACCGCGCCGGGCACGCGGGTGCGGCTGGGCGGGTTGGTCAAGGACGGCAGCGTGCTGCACACCGACGGCACCCATGTGCGCTTCGTCGTCACCGATGGCGGGGCGGATATGGGCGTAAGCTATGCCGGCCTGCTGCCCGACCTGTTCCGCGAGGGGCAGGGGGTGATCGCCGAGGGGGTGGTGGCACCCGATGGCAGCTTCACCGCCGACAGCGTGCTGGCCAAGCATGACGAAACCTACATGCCCAAGGAAGTCGCCGACGCGCTGAAGAAGCAGGGCGTCTGGAAGGAAGGGGAGGCGACGCCGTGAGGGGGACCTTGCCCCAAGTCCCCGCATCGTCATCCCGGACGCGGCGCAGCCGCGCGCCGGGTTCGAGTGCAGTTCTGAAGGGCGTCGACGTCACGCGATCCCGGCTCGGCCTTGCGGCCGTCCGGGACGACGTTTCTTCCGGTTGCGCGCCCTTCGGCCACGCCGTCATCCTGAGGCGCCGCGCAGCGGCCTTGAAGGATGCTTGTTGGGAATCCCGCCCATGAACCCGGAAATCGGCCATTACGCGCTGGTGCTCTCGCTCGCCGTCGCCCTTTTGATGACGGTGATCCCCATCTGGGGGGCGCGCACCGGGGATGCGGCGCTGATGAAGGTCGGCTCGGCGCTGGCGCTGGTGCTCGCCGGCTTTGTCGGCCTGTCCTTCGCGACGCTGGTCGTCGCCTATGTGCAGTCCGATTTCTCGGTGCTGAACGTGGTCGAGAACTCGCACTCGGCCAAGCCGCTGCTCTACCGCATCACCGGCACATGGGGGAACCATGAGGGTTCCATGCTGCTGTGGGTGCTGGTGCTGGCGATCTTCGCGGCGCTGGTGGCGCTGTTCGGGGCCAACCTGCCGGCACGGCTGAAGGCCAATGTGCTCGGCGTGCAGGGCTCGGTGGCGGTGGCGTTCCTGCTGTTCATCCTGCTCACCTCGAACCCGTTCACCCGGGTCATCCCGCCCCCGGCCGAGGGGCAGGACCTGAACCCGATCCTGCAGGATATCGGCCTCGCCATTCATCCGCCGCTGCTCTATCTCGGCTATGTCGGCTTCTCCATCACCTTCGCCTTCGCCGTTGCCGCGCTGATCGAAGGGCGGATCGACGCCGCCTGGGCGCGCTGGGTGCGGCCCTGGGCGCTCACCGCCTGGGCGTTCCTGACGCTCGGCATCGCCATGGGTTCCTACTGGGCCTATTACGAACTCGGCTGGGGTGGCTGGTGGTTCTGGGACCCGGTGGAGAACGCCTCGCTGATGCCGTGGTTTGCCGGCACGGCGCTGATCCACTCCGCCGTGGTGATGGAAAAGCGCGACGCGCTGAAGGTGTGGACGGTGCTGCTCGCGATCCTCGCCTTCTCGCTGTCGCTGCTCGGCACCTTCCTCGTCCGCTCGGGCGTGCTGACCTCGGTGCATGCTTTCGCCACCGATCCCTCGCGCGGCGTGTTCATCCTTGCCATCCTGGTTTTCTTCATCGGCGGCTCGCTGGCGCTCTATGCGCTGCGCGCGCCGATGCTGCGGCAGGGCGGCATCTTTGCCCCGGTGTCGCGCGAGGGCGCGCTGGTACTGAACAATTTGCTGCTCACTGCCGCCGCCGCCGCCGTGCTGGTCGGCACGCTCTACCCGCTGGCGCTGGAGGCCTATAACGGCGCCAAGATCACCGTCGGTCCGCCCTATTTCAACCTGACCGTCGGTGCGCTGATGCTGCCGGTGGCGTTTGCCATGCCGTTCGGGCCGCTGCTGGCCTGGAAGCGCGGCGACCTGGCGGGCGCGGCACAGCGGCTGATGGCGGCCTTCGGCGCGGCCATCGTTATCGCCGCGCTGGCCGCCTATGCGCAGGGCGGCGGACCGGTGCTGGCGCCGTTCGGCATGGGGCTCGCCGCCTTCGTGGTGATCGGCGCGGTGGCGGAAGTGACCGAGCGCGCCGGCTTCGGCCGGGTGCCGATGGCGACCGCCTTCGCCCGCCTGCGCGGCCTGCCGCGCTCGGTGTTCGGCGGGGCGCTGGCCCATGCCGGCGTTGGCGTCTGCCTGTTCGGCATCATCGCCGAGACCAGCTGGAACGCCGAGCGCATCGCCGGCGTGAAGGTCGGCGGCAGCTTCGAGGTGGGGGGCTATGAACTCACGCTCGACCGGCTGGAGCCGCGCAACGGGCCGAATTATCGCGACCTCGTCGGGGTGTTCTCGATCCGACACGGCGGCGTCGACCTCGGCACCATCGAATCGGCCAAGCGCCTGTTCACCGCCCGCAACATGCCGACCACCGAATCGGGCATCCGCACCCTGTGGTTCAGCCAGCTCTATGTCAGCCTCGGCGACGAACTGCCCGGCGGCGGCGTGGGCGTGCGCGCCTATTGGAAGCCGTTCGTCACGCTGATCTGGATCGGCTCGATCATCATGGCACTCGGCGGCGCGCTCTCGCTCAGCGACCGGCGCCTGCGCGTCGGCGCGCCGAAGCCGGCGAAGAAGCCGAAGGTCAAGCCTGTTCCGGCGTCGCCGGTGCCGGCGGAGTGAGGGTAATGCGCGCGGGCCTCGCCTTTCTGCTGCTGGCGCTGACGCTCGCCGTCACTCCCGCCGCCGCCGTGCAGCCGGACGAGGTGCTGCCGGACGCGGCGCAGGAGGCGCGGGCACGCGAGCTCTCCAAAGAGCTGCGCTGCATGGTCTGCCAGAACCAGTCCATCGACGATTCCGACGCGCCGCTGGCGCGCGACCTGCGCCTGCTGGTGCGCGAGCGCATCAAGGACGGCGACAGCAACGGCGAGGTGCTGGACTATCTCGTGGCGCGCTATGGCGAGTTCGTGCTGCTGCGCCCGACCTGGCATGGAGCGAACGCCATCCTGTGGCTGGCGCCCTTTGCCGTGCTGGTCTTTGGCGGCATCGGCCTGTTCATTGCCTATCGCCGCCGTGCCGCACAGCCTGTGGCGGCGACCGCGCCGCTTTCCCCGGACGAGGAGGCGCGCCTGAGGACGGCGCTGGCCGACATCGCGTCTGCGGACAAGCCGGCCGACGTTACGAAAGTTTAACGCCGCCGCCAGACTGCGTTAAGGCGACGGCCTCTACGTTCTCGTTCAACGCTCCCGGTGGGGAGAGTCACTGTCGAACGAGGAACGATCTATGTCGCGCACCGCGCCCCTTCCGACCCGCACCCCTTCCTCCACGCTGCGCAAGAGCCGTTCCCGGCTGCTCGCCGGCGTCTTCACCCTGGCCCTCGCCGGCGGCACCGTCGGCGCGTTCGTGCTGCCGGAGATGATCTCCCCCGCCCAGGCGCAGCTCTCCACGAACCAGCCGGCCGGCACGTTCTCCTTTGCCGACATCGTCGAGAAGGTCTCCCCCGCCGTCGTCAGCGTGAAGGTGAAGAAGGACGAGGACGAGGTCGCCTCGAACGACGAGGAAGGCATGGGTGGCCAGAACGTGCCCCCGCAGATCGAGCGCTTCATGCGCCGCTTCGGCTTCGGCCCGGGTGGCCCCGGCGGCCCCGACATGGGCCCGCGTCGCGGCCCCGGCCCCGGCCATCGCAATGTGGTCGGACAGGGTTCCGGCTTCTTCATCTCCAATGACGGTTACGTTGTCACCAACAACCATGTCGTCGACGGCGCGTCCGAGGTGGATGTCACCACGACCGACGGCAAGAGCTACACCGCCAAGGTGATCGGCACCGATCCGCGCACCGACGTGGCGCTGCTGAAGGTCGAAGGCAAGTCCGACTTCCCGTGGGTGAAGCTCGCCGCCAAGGCGCCGCGCGTCGGCGACTGGGTGGTTGCGGTCGGCAACCCGTTTGGTCTCGGCGGCACCGTCACGGCGGGCATCGTCTCGGCCCGTGGCCGCGACATCGGCTCGGGCCCCTATGACGACTTCCTGCAGATCGACGCCCCGATCAACCGCGGCAATTCCGGCGGCCCGACCTTCGGTCTCGACGGCGAAGTGATCGGCGTCAACACCGCCATCGTCTCCCCCTCGGGCGGCAATGTCGGCATCGCCTTCGCCATTCCCTCCGAGACCGTCTCCGAAGTGGTTGACGCCCTGAAGGCCGGCGGGCAGGTGGCGCGCGGCTATGTCGGCGTGCAGATCCAGCCGGTCAGCGACGAAGTTGCCGAGGCGATGGACCTGAAGTCTTCGGAAGGCGCGCTGATCGCCCAGGTGCAGCCCGGCACGCCCGGCGAGAAGGCCGGCCTCAAGCCCGGCGACGTGGTGACGGAGATCGACGGCGCCACCGTGAAGGACTCCCGCGAGATGTCGCGCGAGATCGCCCGCAAGAAGCCGGGTACGGTCGTGAAGCTCAGCGTGCTGCGCGACGGCAAGCCGATGAGCATTCCGGTCACGCTGGAGCAACTGCCGACCGACGTCGCGGCGGCCGACAAGGCCAAGGCCGACGCCGAGGACAATGGCGAGAAGGACGGCAAGGGCATTCCGCGCCTCGGCCTCTCGCTGGCTCCGGCCAAGGGTGTCGCCGGCGCCGGTGACATCGGCGTCGTCGTCACCGAGGTCGATCCGAACGGCCCGGCCGCCGAGCGCGGCCTGAAGGCGGGCGACGTCATTCTCGACGTCGGCGGCAAGCCGGTGATGACCCCTGCGGAAGTTCGCGACGGGCTCGCCACCGCCAAGAAGGACAACCGCAAGGCCGTGCTGATGCGCGTGAAGTCCGAGCAGGGCACCCGCTTCGTCGCCATCTCGCTGGGCGACCAGCGCGGCTGACCGAGAGCACGCGCCGATCCGCCTGCCCGGCAAGCGGATCGGATCGCGGGCGCTCTCGTCCCGTGCAGAGGGCGATTTGCCGGACAGATTGATGAAATCTGATCGGATCGCACTCTGAGAGTTCCGGCTGCGGCTCGTTCCGTCGCCCCTTGGGCTGCGGCCGGTTCGGTGGCGCGGGGAGTCCGGAAGGGCTTCCCGCGTCATCCATTTCAAGGGTGGGCCGGTGCTGTCGCCGGCGGATGCACGATAGGCGCGAGGCTCGAAATGACGTACATGGAGACGAATTCGAATCCCACCGCCGCCTCCGGTTCCGCGCGGGGCAATGATGGCCCGGTCATCGACCTCGCGGATATCCGCAGGGCTGCCCGAAAGATCGCCGAAGAGTCTCCCATGCGCCTGCTCATCGTCGAGGACGACCGCGACGCCGCCGACTATCTGCGCAAGGCTTTCCGCGAGGCCGGCCATGTGGTCGACGTCGCCTCGGATGGCGAGGAAGGCCTCATGCTGGCGCGCGAGGGCGGCTATGACGTGCTGATCGTCGACCGCATGCTGCCCCGTCGCGACGGCCTGTCAGTGATCGCCGACCTGCGCGGGCGCGGCGACAAGACGCCGGCGCTCATCCTCTCCGCCCTCGGCCAGGTGGATGACCGCGTGACCGGCCTGCGGGCCGGCGGCGACGATTATCTGCCCAAGCCCTATGCCTTCACCGAATTGCTCGCCCGCGTCGAGGCGCTGGCGCGACGCGGCGGTCCGCAGGCGGCGGACACGGTGTACCGCGTCGCCGATCTCGACCTCGACCGTCTGGCGCATCGCTGCACCCGTGCCGGGCAGGAGATCGTGCTGCAGCCGCGCGAGTTCCGCCTGCTGGAATATCTCATGCGCCACGCCGGTCAGGTGGTGACCCGCACCATGCTGCTGGAGAACGTGTGGGACTATCATTTCGACCCGCAGACCAACGTGATCGACGTCCACGTCTCGCGGCTGCGCTCGAAGATCGACAAGGGCTTCGATCCGCCGCTGCTCCACACGGTGCGCGGCGCGGGGTACATCATTCGTGACGGCGCTCGGTAAACTCATCCGCACCACCGCGTTCAAGCTGCTCGCGGCCTATCTCTTCGTCTTCGCCATCTTCGCCGGATCGGTCATCGCCTATCTCGGCTGGCACACCCAGCGGCTGGTGACGCGCCAGGCGGTGGAGGCGATCGAGAACGACACGCGCTTCATGCAGGCGCAGTTCGAGCGCGGCGGCATTTCGCGGCTCGTGCAACTGGTGAACCGGCGCGCCCGCGCGCCGGATGCCGGGCTGCTGCTCATCACCAGCTTCAACGGCGACGCGCTCGGCGGCAATGTCCTGAACCTGCCGCTGAACTTCCTTGACAAGCAGGGCTGGCGGGAGATCGACTATCTGCGCTCGGAGGATTCTTCCGCCCCGCCAAGCCGGGCGCTCGTCCATGTGGTGTTCCTGCCCGGCGAATACCGGCTGCTGATCGGCCGCGACGTGGTCGAGCGCGAGGAACTGCGCCAGATCATCATCGGCCCCGCCGTCTGGGGGCTGGCGCTGCTCGTCGTGCTGGGCATGGCGGGCGGGCTGTTCATCACGCGGCGCGTGCTCAAGCGCATCGACCAGATGACCGCGATCTCCGACGGCATCATGGCCGGCGACCTCTCCGGGCGGCTGCCCGTGTCGGGCACCGGCGACGAGTTCGACCGCCTCGCGCTCAGCCTCAACGCCATGCTCGACCGTATCGAGGCGCTGATGGCGGGGCTGAAGGAGGTGTCGGACAACATCGCCCACGACCTGAAGACCCCGCTCACGCGGCTGCGCAATCGCGCCGAGGATGCGCTGCGCACCGCGCAGTCGGAAGAGGAATGGCGCCTCGCCACCGAGCGCACCATCGAGGAGTCCGACGGGCTGATCCGCACCTTTGACGCTCTGCTGATGATCGCCCGCGCCGAGGCCGGGCAGGCGAGCGCTTCCATGGTGCGGTTCGACCTCGCCGAGACGGTCGCGGGGGTCGCCGAACTCTATGAGCCCGTGGCCGACGAGAGCGGGCTCGACCTGCGCGCCGAGGTCGCCGGGCCGCTGCCGATGCGCGGCGTGCGCGAACTGTTCGGGCAGGCTCTGGCCAACCTGATCGACAACGCCATCAAGTACAGCGCGCCGGAAATGCCCGGCGACGCGCCCGACCTGCGTCGCGACATAACGCTCACCGCCCGGCGCGAGGGCGAGCGCGTGCGGCTCGTCGTTGCCGATCGCGGCCCCGGCATTGCCGAGGCGGACCGCCCGCGCGTGCTGGAGCGTTTCGTGCGGCTGGAGGCTAGCCGCACGCGTCCCGGCTTCGGGCTGGGTTTGTCGCTGGTCGCCGCAGTGGTACGGCTGCACGGCGGCACACTGTCGCTGGAGGGCAACGATCCGGGGCTGCGGATCGTTATCGACCTGCCGCTCGACCTTTCCGACGAGGTGATGGCGGATTAGACGGTGGACGGGGCGCAAGGGGGGCGACGAAGGCATGGCGGCAAGGAAGAACGGGCCGGTTACGTTGCGGGAGGGGCGCCTCATCGCAAGGCTTCGCCGTGCGCCGGGGTTTGCCGTGCCAAAGGTGCTTCCCGATGCCGTGAAGGATGCCGTCGCCTCTTCCTCGCAGCCCGTGCGGGTGCGTCTCGACACCTTGCTCGCCACGCATGACGATGCCCGCGCCGTCCTGGCGGCCGTGGTGGCGCATTCGCCCTTCCTGACCGATCTCATCCGTGTCGACCCCGCCCGGCTGCTGGCGCTGCTGGAGACGGAGCCCCTTGAGGCGCTGGCGAAGGCGCGCGCCGACACGGTGGCGGCGGTGGACGCCTCCTCCGACGAGGCCGAGGTGATGGCGGCGCTGCGGCGGCTGCGCGCGCAAACGGCGCTCACCGTGGCGCTCGCCGATATGGGCGGGGTGTTCGATCTTGTCACCGTCACCGCCGAACTCACCGCGACGGCCGATACGGCGATAGCGGCGGCGGTGGCGTTTCTGGTGCGCGAGGGCATCGGCGCGCGCAAGCTGCGCAAGACCGGCGTCGAGGGCCTCGGCTACACCGTGCTCGCCATGGGCAAGCACGGAGCACGCGAACTCAACTATTCCAGCGATGTCGACCTGATCGTGCTCTACGATGCCGATCGCGCCCCGCTCGCCAAGGATGTGGAAGCCGCGCCGTTCTTCGTGCGGATGACGCAGCGGCTGGTGCGGCTTATCCAGGAGCGCACCGGGGACGGCTATGTCGCCCGCGTCGACCTGCGGCTGCGCCCGGACCCGGCCTCGACCCCGGCGGCGCTCTCGGTGGAGGCGGCGCTCGCCTATTACGAACGCGAAGGCGCCACCTGGGAGCGCGCGGCCTACATCAAGGCGCGGCCCATCGCCGGGGATCTCGACCTCGGCCAGGATTTCCTCAGGCAGCTTGCCCCCTTCGTCTGGCGCCGGGCGCTGGATTACGCCGCGGTTTCCGATGTCCACGCGATGAAGCAGGACATTCACGCCTTTCGCGGCCATGAGGCGATCGCGGTCGAGGGGCACAACGTCAAGCTCGGGCGCGGGGGCATTCGCGAGATCGAGTTCTTCGCCCAGACCCAGCAGCTCATCGCTGGCGGGCGCGATCCGCGCCTGCGCACGCCGCGCACCCTGGAGGCGCTCGCCGTGCTGGCGCAGACCGGGTGGATCGGCGAGGGCGCGCGCGAGCAGCTCGACGAAGCCTACCATTTCCTGCGGCGGGTGGAGCACCGGCTGCAGATGGTGGCGGATGCGCAGACCCACAGCCTGCCGGAAGACGAGGAGACGCTGGCCGGCTTCGCCCGCTTCATGGGCTATGGCGACCGCGAAACCTTCGCGCAGGCGCTGACCCAGCGCCTGACCCGCGTGCAGGACCATTATTCCAAGCTGTTCGAGGACGCCCCGCCGCGCGCGGCGGTCGAGGGGCGGCTGGAGTTCCCGCTGAAGGCCGATGATCGCGAGACGCTGGCGACGCTGCACCGGCTCGGCTATGCCGACCCCAAGGTCGCCAGCGCCACCGTGCGCGGCTGGCTCGCCGGCGAGCCCCGCGCGCTGCGGCCGGACGGCATGCGCGAGGAGCTTGAGGCGATCGTGCCGCTTCTGGTGGACGCGCTGGCGCGCGGCGGCGCCCCCGATGCCGGGCTGAACGCGGCCGACCGCTTCTTCCGCGAAATGCCGACCGCGCAGCGGCTGCTGGCGGCGCTGCGGCACAATCCCGACCTCGTGCGGCTGCTTGCGACCATTCTCGGCACGGCCCCGCGCCTCGGCGAGATGCTGGCGCACCGCCCCTCGCTGCTCGACGCGCTGCTCGACCCCGCCTTCTTCGGCGCCCTGCCGGACGAGCCGGAACTGGCCGCCCGCCTCGCCGCCGACCTCGCCCAGGCGACCGACGAGGAGGACCGGCTCGACCGTGCCCGCCGTTTCCGGCAGGAGCACCATGTGCTGATCAGCGTACGCATCCTCTCCGGCACGTTGCCCGCCGCCCGCGCCGGGGAGGCCTTCGCCCGGCTGGCCGACGTGATCATCCGCTCGCTGGAAGAGGCGGTGGTCGCCCGCTTCCGCGAGGCCCACGGCACGCTGCCGGGGGCGGAGATCGCGGTGCTCGCCATGGGCAAGCTGGGCGGGCGGGAGATGACGGCCGGTTCCGATCTCGATCTCATCGTGCTCTATGATTTCGACGAGGAATCCCCCGACAGTGACGGGCCGCGCCCGCTCTATGGCGGCCAGTATTTCGCGCGGCTGACCCAGCGCATCGTCAGCGCGCTCACCACCCCCACCAATGCCGGCCAGCTCTATGAGGTGGACCTGCGGCTGCGTCCCTCCGGGCGCTCCGGGCCGGTGGCGACCAGCCTGCCGCGCTTCAAGACCTATCAGGCCGAGGAAGCCTGGACCTGGGAGCACATGGCGCTGACCCGCGCCCGCGTGGTCGCCGCCTCGCCCGGCTTTCGCGCGCGCGTAGAGGACGCTATCGGGGACGTGCTGGCGAGCCCGCGCGACGCGCATCGTCTCGCGGCCGACATCGTCGACATGCGGGGCGCGATCGCCGACGAGAAGGGCGACGACGCGCCGTGGGACCTCAAATATGCCCGCGGCGGGCTGGTCGATATCGAGTTCATCGCCCAGTACCTGGTGCTCGCCCATGCGGCGCATGAGCCGCGCATCATCGACACCTCGACGCTCAAGGTGATGGAGGCGGCGCAGCGTGTCGGCATTCTCGACGTTCAGGACGGGCAATTGCTGACGGATGCCTGCCGGCTGCTGCACGACCTGACCCAAGTGCTGCGGCTCGCGCTCACCGAGCCCTTCAAGCCGGCGGAAGCAAGCCCGGCGCTGCGCCGCCTGCTGGCGCGGGCAGGGGCGATGCCGGACTTCTCGACGCTGGAAGCGCATCTGTTCGAGACGCAGCGGGCGGTGCGCGCCACTTTCGAGCGGCTGCTGAGCGCCGAGCCAAAGCGCCGCCGGAAGCGTGCCTAGCCCAGCTTGGCCGTCACCAGCCCGGCGATGGCCAGACTGGCGGTGAGGCCGGGGGATTCGATGCCGAACAGCTGCACCAGCCCCGGCACGCCATGCTCGGTGGGGCCAGCGATGCGGAAATCCGCCGCCGCCGTGCCGGCCGGCACGATCTTCGGCCTGATGCCGGCATAGGCCGGGTGCAGCGCCCCGTCGGGCAGGGCCGGCCAGTAGCGGCGGATGGCGGCGTAGAACACCTCGCCCCGCGCCGGGTCGACCGTGTAGTCGGGTGTGTCGATCCACTCGGTGTCCGGCCCGAAGCGGGCCTGCCCGCCGAGATCGAGTGTCAGATGAACGCCGAGGCCCGCCTGTTCCGGCACCGGGTAGATCAGCCGGGAAAAAGGCGCCCGGCCGGACAGGGTGAAGTAGGAGCCCTTGCAGAAATAGGCGGGCGGGATCGCCTCGGCGGGGATGCCGGCAATGGCGCGGGCCAGCGGCACGGCGCCGTGGCCGGCGGCATTGATGAGGCTGGTGCAGCACAGCCGCATCGGCTCCGCCCCGCCCACATCGATGACGACGCCCCGGCCCGTCACTTCGCCGCGCAGGATGGGGGCGTTGAAGGCGATCATGCCGCCGGCATCTTCCAGATCACCGCGCAATGCCAGCATCAGCGCGTGGCTGTCGATGATGCCGGTGGAGGGCGAGAGCAGCGCCGCCTGCGCATGCAGCGCCGGCTCCAGCGCCCACGCCTCGGCGCCGGTCAGCGGCTGAAGGTCGTCGACGCCGCAGGCGCGGGCATGGGCGTCGATGGCGGCCAGCCTGTCAGTCTCCGCCGGGCTGGTGGCGACGATGAGCTTGCCGGAGCGGCGGTGCGCAATGCCGTGATCGGCGCAATAGGCGTAGAGCGCCGTGCGGCCCTCGACGCAGAGCCGGGCCTTCAGCGTGCCGGGCGCGTAATAGATGCCGGCATGGATGACCTCGCTGTTGCGGGCCGAGGTGTCCGATCCGACGAGCCCGGTCGCCTCAAGCACCAGCACGTCACGCCCGGCGCGTGCCAGCGCGCGGGCGATGGCGAGGCCGACGACCCCGGCCCCGGCCACGACGCAGTCGACCGACGTCTCCTCGGGAGCGCTCATCCGGCGATCTTATTCGGCCGGCAGGGTGCGGCTAGTGCGATATTGCAGCGCGGGGCGCCCATTCAGCGGCAGGCGGATGACGACAGTGGTGCCGACGCCTTCCGAGGAGCGGATGCGCATCGAGCCGCCATGCAGTTCCACCAGCGATTTGGCGATGGCGAGGCCGAGACCGGAGCCCTTGTGCGTCTTGGTGAACTGGCTTTCCACCTGCTCGAAGGGGCGGCCGATCTTGGCCAGCGCGCTCTTGGGAATGCCGATGCCGCTGTCCTCGATCACCAGCAACGCCGCGTGCTTGGAGCGGCGGGTGCGCAGGCTGATGCGGCCGTGCTCGGGCGTGAACTTGATGGCGTTGGAGAGCAGGTTGAGCGTGATCTGCTTGAGCGCGCGCTTGTCGGCCTCGACCGCGACGGCCGCGTCGGAATCGTCGACGATCGCCAGCTGCTTCTCGCCCGCCCGCACCGACATGACACGGATGGCGTCGGCGACCACCTCGTCGAGCCGTACCGGCTGCAGGTTGAGCTGCATGCGTCCGGCCTCGATCCGCGACATGTCGAGAATGTCGTTGATGACGTCGAGCAGATAGCGGCCGGAATCGCGGATGTCGCGGCAGTACTCGTTGTACTTGTCATTGCCGAGCGGGCCGAACAGGCCGCTCTCCATCAGCTCCGAGAAGCCGATGATGGCGTTGAGCGGCGTGCGCAGCTCATGGCTCATATTGGCGAGGAATTCCGATTTGGCGCGGTTGGCGTCCTCGGCCTTGGTCTTCTCGTCGGCGTAGTTCTGGGCGAGCTCGGCCAGCTGGAGCGCCTGCATCTCCAGCGTCTGCTGCGATTTGCGCAGGTCCGCGACCAGGGCCATCAGGCGCTTTTCGCTCTCCATCAGGCGCTCTTCGTGGCGCTTGAGAGCGGTGATGTCGGTGCCGACCGAGACGTAGCCGCCATCCTTGGTGCGGCGCTCGGCGACCTTCAGCCAGCGGCCGCCTTCCAGCTGCGCCTCGAAGGCGCGGGCGCCCTCTTCCGGCCGGTCTTCCGGGCGGAGGGGAATACGCACCACCGGTTGGCGGGCGAGGGAGGCGATGGTCTCGAACTCGGTGCCCTGCGCCACATTGGCGTCGCCAATGCCGTAGAGCGACTGGAACCGTGAATTGCAGAGCACCAGCCGGTTCGCGGCGTCCCACAGCACGAAGGATTCGGAGATGCTCTCGATGGCATCGCGCAGGCGCATGTCGGCGGTGGCGGTGCGCTCGGCCAGGCGGCGCTCCTCGGTCACGTCGACGGCGATGCCGACGAGATGCGGCGGCTCGCCATTTTGCTGCGGCACCACTTCGGCGCGGGCGCGCAGCCACACCCAGTGGCCATCGGCATGCTTCATGCGGAACACCCGGTCGATGGTGCGGCCGGGCTTGTCGGCGATCTCGCGGGCGATGTCGTAGAGATTGGTGTCGTCGGGATGCACGAGGCTCGCGACCTCGCCGAAGGAAATCAGTTCCTCCCGCGGTTCGTGGCCCAGCATTTCGAACATCGAGTCCGACCAGAACATGCGCCCCCGGCCCATGTCCCAATCCCACAAGCCGCAGCGGCCGCGTGAGAGCGCGGTGTCGATGCGCGCCCGCACGGTCTCGTAGATGCCGTCCGCCTCGCGGGCACGGGTGGCCTGCCAGTGGAAGGCGAAGCCCAGGATCATCAGCACCGCGCCCGTGGTCGACAGCAGCGTGACGGTGAGGATGGTGTCCGACTGCCAGGTCGCCAGCGCGCCGGAGAGCGGCTGCACGACGACGAGCTGCAGAGCGCCATTGGGCAGATTGCGCACCGTGGCGAGGGCGGCGGCGCCGTCCGGCATCACCACGTCGAGCACGCCGGCATTCTCGGCGAAGATGGTCAGCGCCTGCGTGTTGGCGAGAAGCTGGGTGATCTGCTCGGCGGCCGTGGCCGTCGCGTCATGGGCGGCGAGGACCTTGCCGCTGGAATCGATCAGGCCATAGCGCCGGCCATCCTCTGCGGCGCGTGGCGGCAGGGCGTTGGTCAGCAAGGCATCAGGCGTCACCGTGCCGGCGGGGTGCCGGCCGGCCTCGCTGGCAATGGCGGCGGCGAACAGCGCGAGATCGTCCTTCGCCTTGGCGATGGCCTCGGAGCGATAGGCGTTGATCTGCACGATCGCGGCGATGGCGACCGATGCGATGAAGGCGATGATAAGCGCCGGCACCGCCTTGCGCATGAACGGTTCGGCGTCGACCAATCGCTGATACGCAGGTCGCGCCACGGTACGCGCAAGCCCTCTCATGGCTTGAACGCGCACGGACGCGCCTGCGGCGTTGGCGCGAGCCATCGCCGGCCTCCCCCGAAGTCCCAAAACCCGATCCCACTTAGACAGGAGCGATGTGCCGCATCTCTCCGAATCACTCCGATTTGAATCGATATGGCCCCCCACTGTCCAGAGTCCCGGGGAGTCAAGTTAACGATTCAGCAACCTATGGAGGCGTTGTGGGTGCCTGGGTGTGTGGCGGTCGGGAACAGCGGAGGTGACGCATCCCGGCAATCGCGCGGCATGGACGCCGCGCAGGTGCTGGTGCTATGCGCTTTCGTCCGGTTTATGGGCGGCGGCAGAAATAAAGAGGTTCACATGAGCGATATCTGGTTCCGCACGGGCGAGGCGACCGTTCTCGCCGCCGACGGGCAGTTCACCGACGCCATGCCGGAAGTGCTGATCGGCTCGGTACGCGGCCCGGCCGGGCAGGCATTTGCCTCCATGATGGGGCAGGTGCAGGGGCACACCCGCATGTTCGTGGTGCGCGACCTGAATCAGCAGGTGCGTCCGGCGACGATGATGACCACCAAGGCCACCATTCACACGCTGGAATATGTCGACCTGCTCGGCGGCGTGGTGCAGGGCGCGATTGGCGACGCCATCGTCGACGCGCTGGTCGAGGGCATCCTGCCCAAGGACCAGGCGGACGAGCTGTGCATGATCGTGATGGTGTGGCTCGACCCGCGCTGCGCCGAGGATGCCAATCTCGACAAGGCGGACCTCTACCGCACCAATTACGAGGCGATGAAGCTGGCGCTGGAGCGCGCCATGACCGGCAAGCCGACGGTCGACGAGCTGATCGCCAACCGCAAGACGGTGAAGCACTACGCGCTCGACGGTGTTGTCGAGTACTGAGCTGCGCCTTCGCGCCTCCGGTCTCCGCGTCGCCCGGCGGCAGCGATGCCGTCCGGGCCGACGCGGGATGGGTCGGTTACCCGAGTGAGCGGCCTACAATGTCGCTCACATCCGGCGACAGGCCCGGCGTGGCGGCGACGCGCCGCAGCGCTGCTTCGGCCGAGGCGCGGCGCACGGGTTCCAGCGAGCGCCAGCTCTTGAACGCGGCGAGCAGCCGCGCGGCGAGCTGCGGGTTGCGCCCGTCAATGTCGATCACCGCCCCCGCAACGAGATCGTGGCCGGCGCCGTCGAGGCGGTGGAACTGCGTCGGGTTGAGCCCGGCGAAGCTGCCGATCAGCGCCCGCACCCGGTTGGGGTTGCTCCAGGCGAAGGCGGCATGGGCGGTCAGGTCGCGCACTCTCTCAAGCGTCTGCGGCTCGGCAATCTGCGCCTGAAGCGCCAGCCATTTGTCCACCACCAGCGGATCGTCGCGGAACCGCGCGTGGAAGGCGGCCAGCGCGGCATCGCGCGCGCCCGGCGCCGCATGGGCCAGCACGGCGAGCGCGAAGAAGCGGTCGGTCATGTTGTCGGCGGCGTCGAAATGCGCCTGCGCGCGGGTGAGGCTCTCCGCCGTCCCGCCGGCCGCCATGAGATCGAGACAGCTATTGCGCAAAGCGCGCTTTCCAGCCGATGCCGCCCCCGGCGAATAAGCACCTGACGGCGCATTGCGGGCATAGGTCGCCGCGAGCGCCGGGGCCAGCGCCTCGCTCACCGCCCGGCGCAGCGCCGTGCGGGCGGTGTGGATGGCGTCAGGGTCGACATCCACGCCGATCTCGCGGGCGACGTCCGCCTCCGAGGGGATGGACAGCGCCTGCGCCACGAAGGCGGGGTCGAGCCCCGGATCGCCCAGCGTCGCGCCCAGCGCTTCGACCAGCGCCTCCGGCTCCGGTAGGGCGGCACCCGCGCGGATGGCGCTGGTCGCCTGCACGAGGTGGCCCAGTGCGATGGTTTGGGCGGCGTCGAAGCGGTTGAACGGATCGCTGTCATGCCGCGCGAGGAACAGCAGGTCGGCGGTCGACAGGTCGCTGGAGAGCTTGACCGGGGCGGAGAAGCCGCGATTGAGCGAGGGCACCGGGCGGTGCGGCACGTCGCGGAAGACGAAGCTCTGGCGCGGTTGAGTGACGAGCAGCACGCCGCGCTCGGCATTGCTGCCATCGTCCAGCGTGAGCGGCATGTCTCGGCCATCGGGACCGACGAGGCCGACGGCGAGCGGGATCACCATGGGCTGCTTGTCGCTCTGCTCCGGCGTCGGAGGCAGGGTCTGCGCGACATCGAGCCGGTAGGTGTGGGTGGCCGCATCCCACGCGCCGCTGACGGCGACCTGCGGGGTGCCGGACTGCGCGTACCACAGCGCGAACTGGGTGAGGTCGGCGCCATTGGCGTCGGCGAAGCAGGCGAGGAAATCCTCCACCGTCGCGGCGTCGCCGTCATGCCGGTCAAGATAAAGGTCCATGCCGGCGCGGAAGCCTTCGTCGCCAAGCTGCGTCTTCAGCATCCGCACCACTTCCGCGCCTTTTTCATAGACGGTGGCGGTGTAGAAATTGTTGATCTCGCGGTAGACCGACGGCCGCACCGGATGTGCCAGCGGGCCGGAATCTTCGGGGAACTGGTGACCCTTCAGCAGGCGCACATCGGTGATGCGCTTCACCGGGCGCGAGCGCTGGTCGGATGAGAATTCCTGGTCGCGGAAGACCGTGAGGCCTTCCTTCAAGCAGAGCTGGAACCAGTCGCGGCAGGTGATGCGGTTGCCGGTCCAGTTGTGGAAATATTCATGGGCTATGATCGCCTCGATATTGGCGTAGTCGGCGTCGGTGGCGGTCTGCGGGCTGGCGAGAACATATTTGTCGTTGAAGATGTTCAGCCCCTTGTTCTCCATCGCCCCCATGTTGAAATCAGCCACGGCGACGATGTTGAAAACGTCGAGGTCGTACTCGCAGCCGAACGCCTCCTCATCCCAGCGCATGGAACGCTTGAGCGCGTCCATGGCGTAGGCGGCGCGTTCGGTCTTGCCGGGCTCGACATAGATGCCGAGTTCGACCCGCTTGCCGGTGGCGGTGACGAAGTCCTCATGGATGCGGTCCAGCTTTCCGCCGACCAGCGCGAAAAGGTAGCAGGGCTTCGGCCAGGGATCGTGCCACACCGCATAGTGGCGGCTGGTGCCCTCCACCGCGCCACTCTCGACAGGATTGCCGTTGCCGAGCAGGACCGGCGCCTCCTCGCGCTCGGCCTCGATGCGGGTGGTGTAGACGGCGAGCACGTCCGGACGGTCCGGGAAATAGGTGATGCGTCGGAAGCCCTCGGCCTCGCACTGCGTGCAATAGGTGCCGCTGGAGCGGTACAGCCCCATGAGCTTGGTGTTGGCCGAGGGATCGACGACGGTCTCGATCTCCAGCGTCAGCGCCTGCCGCGGTGGCGCGAGCACGGTGAGAGAGCCCGGGGTGGCGACATAGGCCGTTCCGGCCAGCGGCGCGCCGTCCAGCGTCAGGGATGTGAGGTTCAGCTCATCGCCGTCGAGCACGATGGGCGAGCCCTCGCGCCCTTCGGGGTTCGGCCGCATGGCCAGCCGCGCCACGATGCGCGCCGCATTGGGGTGGAGGCGCACATCGAGATGGACCGTATCGACAAGCCAGTCCGGTGGCCGATAGTCGCCGAGGCGAACGGGCTGGGGATCGGCATCGCGCGGCATGGTCAACTCCACGGCCAGAGACGGGCAGTAGCCAACAGGTAAGCGCTTCGTGCCCCCGCCGAAAGCCCCGCGTTGGGTGCCGTTCCGCATCCCGCTGCTGCGCCATGGAGGCCGCCGGTTTGGGGAACCGATGGCGATGGGGGAGGTTACTCGCTCCGAGGCGGGGGAAACCCGTCACGGATAAGAAGGGCTCGGCATGGCCGCAGATGCAGGTTCCGAACGTTTCGAAGTGCTCGATGCCTGGCGCGGACTCTGTGCCGTGATGGTCGTCGTCTACCACTACAGCTACTTCGTTCGTCTCGACGGGTTGCAAAACGCGCTGATTGCCAATGCCTATCTCTTCGTCGATTTCTTCTTCGTGCTCTCCGGCTTCGTGGTCTGCCACGCCTATGCCGGGCGGATCGGCGGTGTTCGGCAGGCGGGAGGGTTCCTCCTGCGGCGGATCGGGCGGCTCTGGCCGCTCCATCTCACCGTGCTGTTCGCCTTCATGCTGGCGATCATGGCGATCAATCTCGGCGGCCGGCACCCCGAGCACCTTCTGATCGAAGCCGGCACGGGCAATTATTCGATGCGGGGCCTGCAGCTGAACGCGGCGTTGCTCAATTCGATGGGCTTGTATGGCGTTGCCTGGAATGGGCCGGCCTGGAGCATCGGCGCCGAATTCTACACCTACGCCTTGTTTGCCGCCGTGCTGCTCACGCTGGGCGCGCGGCGACTAATGGGGGTGGCTCTCGTTCTTTCGATGGGAGCCATGGCCGCTGTTTTGCTCTACGCCCCCGCCTATATGAACTCGACGGCGGATTTCGGCTTCCTGCGCTGCATCGCCGGGTTTTTCGCCGGGGTGGTCGCCTGTCACGCGCATCGTCGCTGGCGTGAGGTGACCTTGCCGGGAGCGGGGGCCTGGGAGGCGGGCGCGGTGCTGCTGGCCGGGCTGTTCTTCGTCGCGGCCGGGGACGGCCCCGACCGCGTGGCGCCCTGGAGCGTGATGGCGCCGGTGGTGTTCGCGCTGGTCATCCTCGTCTTCGCCCGCGAGGCCGGGAGCCTTTCGCGACTGATGAAAGCGCCCGTGCTCGCGGTGCTGGGGCGCTGGTCCTATTCGATCTACCTGCTGCACATGCCGCTGCTCATCGTGCTCGGCTATTTCCTCTGGCTTTATGGCGATGTGAACGGGATCGACATGCGCCCGGCTGTCGAGGTGCTCGGCAGCGAGAAGCGCCTTTACGACCTCGGCTCGCCAATCCTCGCTGTCGGCCTGCTGGCAGCGCTGCTGGCGTTGGTGATCGCGCTGGCTGGCCTGACCTTTCGCCTCGTCGAAGTGCCGTGGCGCGAACGCTTCACCCTTTTCGCCCGCAATTGCGAGCGCGGCGGACGGGTGCTCGCGCCGCTGCCGCCCCGCGCCGTCACGTCGGTGCCGGCACGTGCCCGCCGGCTCGTCAGCGGGCGCGGGTAATTTCCACCCCGGCGTCGCGAAAGATGCCGGGGATGGGCGCAGATGGCTTGTGCAGTTCGACGCGCACCTTCTCCACCCTGGGATAGCGGGCGAGCACCGTCTCGGCGATCGCCTGCGCGAAGGCTTCGAGAATGTGGAAGCGGTGGCCGGACGAGACCTCGTGAATGATCTCGAACACCTTCTCATAGCCGACCGTCTCGCCGTAATTGTCGTGCGCGGCGGCATCGCCGGCGTCGAGCCACCAGTCGATATCGACAATGAAGCGCTGGCCGAGCCGTGCTTCCTCTTCGAGCAGGCCGTGGGTGGCGTGCAGGTCGACGCCCCGAAGGAAGATGCGGTCGGACATGGGCGGGTTCCGTTCGGGTTCGTAAGGGGTCAGGCCGCGTCGAGGGCGGCCGCGAGCAGGCCGACCGCCACGGCGGGCGCGCAATCGGCGGCCTGGCGGGAGAGGGCGGGATCGTCTGTCAGCACATCGGCAAGGTCCAGATAGGTCAGGTCGCGCCGCTCGGCGAGGCGGGCGGCCATGAAACGTCCGACGCCGGCGCCGACGAGCATATCCGGCGCGTTTTCCTGAGCCGAGGTGACGCAATCCAGCGCCCGCCCTATACGGGCGAGCTGCGCCTCGGCGAGATGGCGTGCCAGCGCCCTCGCCTTGGGCAGCTGGGGCGGCGAAAAGTCGTGCCCCACCATGCGCAACAGCCGGCGCGCGCTGGCCTCCTCGGTCTTTGGCCCCCCATCGGCGCTGGGATGCAGATCGGCGTCCTCGGTGAGGTCGCCGGTGAGGCGATGAATGTCGGCGCTCGTGGCGTAGTGCTCGGCCATCAGCGGCAGCCAGCGCCCGCCGAACGGTGCCTCGGCGGCCAGCGCCAGGACCGGGGTGCGGGCGGCGCCGGTGTAGACGAGTTCGTTGCTGGCGAGGCGCTCGGCATCGCTGAAGCCGCGCGCCGTCACCCGCCCGCTGTCGAAGGGAATGAGGTCGGTCGTGGTGGAGCCGATATCGACGAGGATGCCCCCGGGAAGCAGATGCGAGAGCACGGCAGCGGCGGCGTACCAATTGGCCGAGGCGATGTGGTCGGCATGTTCGGCGGCGCGCTCGGGCGGCACGAAGCCTTCCGGCCCTGCGAACAGGGCGAGCGGCGCGCCCGCCAGCTCACGCATCAGCAGCGCGGCGGTGCCGATCACCCCGGCCCGGCGATCCGGCCACAGATCGGCGCCCTCGGCGGTCATGGTGACGGCGGAGGGCACGCCGGGCTCGAATTCGGCGCGGAGCTCGCGCAGGGCGTGGGCAAGGGTCTCCTCGCCCTTCCATACCGGGCAGGGGGCGATGCGCACCGCCTTCAGCCTGCCATCCTGCCCAAAGGCGGCGAGCTTCACATGGGCCCCACCAACATCCCATCCCAGACGGACGATCTTCTTCACGGCACAACCTCGACAGGCAGAGTGGGCGGCAGATGCGGCAGGTCGGGGACCACGCCGTCACGGATAAGTTCGGCGACGAAGGCGAGCGGGTTCACACCGAGCGCCCGGCGCAGCCCGACATAGGAGGTGGTGAGGCGCGGATTGACCTCCACCACGACGGGCCCGTCGGGTGTCACGAGGTAGTCGACGCCGACGATACCCCGCAGCCCCGGCAGCGCCGCGCCGATGCGGTCAGCAAGCGCACGCAGGGCCCCATCCACCGGGAAGGCGCCGACGGTGACGCCGGTGAAGCGCAGCGTGTCGCCAACCCGTGCGACATGCTGGCGATTGGCGGCCAGCACATGGGTGCGCCCACTCTGGCATAGCACGGTCAGGCTCGCCGGCGTGCCGTTCATGAGCGGCTGCACGACGAGGCCCGGCGGAAAAGGCGCGACGGGCGGGCGTTCGACAATGCGGATGCCGAGCGCGCCCGCGCCATCGTCCGGCTTGACGACGAAAGGGCCGGCGCCATCGCGCGGCACGTCGCCCGGCAGCCAGGTGGGGACGACCTTCACGCCGGCCGCGTCCAGAGCCTGCGCCGTGCGTCTCTTGCTCGCGCACAGGGCGAGCGTCTGCACATCCGGCGCCACAACCCGGCGGCAATGGGCGCGCAACCCCTCGACCAGACGCGCAAGGACGCCATCGGTCTCGGGGGCGATCGGCCAGCAGCAATCGGCTTGCTGCGCCATCAGCCTCCAGATTGAGGCGGGATCATCGCCCAGGCGCAGCGCGGTGCTGGTGCCGCGCGGCGGTGGCGGAAGGCGGGCATCGTGGGTGGTGATGACCCGCACCCCGGGCAGGTCCTCAAGATCACCGATCAGCGTGTCGCGCATCAGCGCGCCTTCCGCTATCAGCGAGTCGGGCAACGCGTCAGCGAGAGAACCGCCGCCCGTGGCTGTTTCAACGACGAAGACCAGCATTTACCGATGTGCCAGAGAGGGACGCGCGACGTGGAACTTATACCGGTGATCGACCTGATGGGAGGTGCGGTGGTCCACGCGAGGCGCGGTGCCCGCGAGGCCTACCGGCCGATCGAGACGCCGCTGGCGGCGAGTGCCGCCCCGCAGGATATCGCCGACGGGCTGCTGGCGCTCGGCGCCTTCCGCACGCTCTATATCGCCGACCTCGATGCCATCGCCGGCACGGGAGGGCATGACGCGGCGCTCCGCGCGCTTGCCATGCGCCATCCCGCGCTCACCCTCTGGGTCGATGCCGGGGAGGCCGCCCCTGCCGTCTTGTCCCGCCGTGTCGCCAACGGGCCGGGCCGGCCAGTGATCGGCAGCGAGAGCCTCGTTGATCTCGCGCAGGCGCAGGCGGCACTGGCGAGCGGGGCCGGGTTGCTCTCGCTCGACTATGGGCCGGAGGGGCCGCGCGGGCCGGCTGAACTCCATGCCGACGCCGCTCATTGGCCGGAAGCGGTGATTGTCATGACGCTGGCGCGGGTCGGCGCCGGGCAGGGGCCCGACGTCGAGCGCCTGTCGGCCATTCTGGCCCTTGCGCAGGGCCGACGGGTCTATGCGGCGGGCGGAGTGCGCGATGTAGGCGACCTTCATCGGCTGGCCGATCTCGGCGTCGCCGGCGTGCTGCTGGCGAGCGCGCTGCATGACGGGCGGCTGTCACGGGAGGACATTGCCGCGTTCATGCGGTGAGGCGCGCGACGAACAGCGTCGCCACGGTCAGGTCGGCGCTGGTGCCGGGGTTGAGCCCGCGTGCCTTCAGGCTGGCGTCGAAGGCATGAAGCGGCGCCCGGCGCTCGTCGGCGCGGGCGCGGAAATCGGTTCGCGCGGCAACCATCGTCGCCTCGGCACGCACCTGTTCGGCCACCGCCTCCCCGAACTTGCGGGCGATGTGGCTGTCGGGAAAGGCCGCCATGAAGGCGAGATGCACTGCCTCGGTGCGGGCTTCCGGCTCCGCGTCTTCGAGCCCGCTGTAGCGGGCGAGGCCGATCTTAAAGACGTCGTCGAAGCCGCTGACATATTGCCGGGCGATGCGATCGCGCCCCGCCGCGTCCGCCATCGCCTCGCGCAGGCCGATGCGGGCGGGGGCCGCCACGTCATGCGTCGCGTGTCGGCCGAGCCCGCCGGGGCTGGCGGCGGCGATGGCGCGGAAGGCGTCTTCGGCATCGGCGAGGTCGAGGCTTGCCAGCACGGCGTCAAGGTTCGGCCGAAGCGTGCCGGGCCGTTCCGCCGCGGCGGCGAGGGGCGCGCAGAGCAGGAGGATGCCGAGATTGGTGTTGAGGCCTGTGGCTGCCAGCGAGGCCGCGACCGCCGTCTCGATCCGCCGGCCCACCCGCTCTCCCGGTGCGGCAAGGGGCGCTGCCGCCGCATCCGCCGCCCGCTCGAAATGCGCCACCTCCATGCCATGGCCGGCGCTGAAGCGGTGGACATTGCCCGCCTTCAACGCGTCGAGCTCGGCATGGCAGGCGGCGCGGAAGGCGTGCGCGATGGCGTCGGGCGTCATGCCGGGACCGTTGCGGGAAGCGTTGCGGCGAGGTGCCGGGCCAGCGCCTGCGCGATGTCGATACCGGTCGCCTTCTGCAGGCCCTTCCACGCCGGCATGGAATTGACCTCCAGCACCAGCAGCCGCCCCTGCGCGTCCTCGATGAGGTCGACACCGGCATAATCGGCGCCGACCGCCGCCGTAGCGCGGATGGCGAGGTCATGCGCGCGGGCGTCGAACGGCGCCGGCACGCCGACGGCGCCCTGGTGGATATTGGTGATCCACACCGGCGAACGGCGCAGCATGGCACCGGCCACCTGTCCGCCAATAACGAAGACCCGCCAGTCCTGATAGGTCTCGGCCATGGGGGCGGCGACGAAGTCCTGCAGATAATACAGGCCCCCGACCTTTTCGGGGGCGGGCAGCAGGTCGCGCGGCGCCAGCCGGCGAATGCCGCGCCCCTGTGCACCGAACAGCGGCTTGAGCACCATGTCGCCGGGGGCCTCGTCGAGCAGCGCCTGCATCGCCGCGCGGTTCTCGCTCACGAAGCTGCGCGGCGTGGGCAGGCCGGCCTGCGCGACGAGAAAACTGGTCATCGCCTTGTCGACGCAACGCTCGACGGCGCGGGCGTCGTTCATCACCTTCACGCCGAGGGCCGTGAGCGCGTGCAACAGGCCGAGCCGGGCGGTGATCTGCTCGGTCGAGCCCTTGGCGATGAGCCGCACGAAGGCAGCGGCGGGCAGAAGGTCGCCCAGGCCCGGCAGAACGAGGCCGTGCGGGCTCTCGCCAATGGCGAAGCCGCACTCATTGAGCGAGAGCACGAGGACCTTGAAGCCCTCGCGCTCGATCGCCGCCTTGAGACGGCGGGTGTGCCAATCGGCGTCCTCGGTGAAGATGACGACCGTATCGGAACGCGCCGGCCTCATGCGAAGGAACGCTCCAGAATATCGTCATGGAACGCCCCAAACGTGAAGCTGCGGCCGGTTTCCAGCGCGGTCACCGTCACGCGTGCCGGGCTGAACAGCATCGGGTCCATGGCGTAGAAGTCGCCTTTGTAGGCGGTGAAGATCTCCGCGAAGGTGCGCCCGTGGTCGCGCGAGGAGGAGCTGGGCAGGCCCTCGGCCAGCTCGCGTGCCTCGCTCTCGGGGCCGGTGACGAACAGCTGCACGTCGCCGCCATAAAGCGTCGCGTCATTGGTGCGGCCCATGGCGGCGACGAAATCGGGTGCGGGCGGCGGCAGGGGCGAGGAGCCGATGCCATCCACCACCCGGTCGAGCGGGAAATGCAGCGCATGCGTCTTGTGCAGCGCCACTTCCAGCACCCGGGCGACGATCTGCACCGTGCCGGCGAGGCTCGATGTGGGGGTGAGGATCAGCGTCAGCTTCTCCGGCGCGATGCCGCATTCCTCGGCGATGCGGGCGACCAGCACGTCCGGCGGCATGCGGTCGACTTCCAGCACGAGGCAGGCATTGTGGGCGCTGTCGCGGTAGCCGAGTTCCTCGAACAACGCTTCCTTGCCCCATAGCGCGCGGGCCGGGCCCGAGCCGAGGGCGAAGAAGTCGCCTTCCGCGAGGCTCCAGCCGGCATATTGGCTGCCGAGGCAGGCGATGACCGGGTCGGCGGTGGTCACCGTCACCATGGTGCCCCAGCGCACGAAGCGGCCGCTGGTGTTGAGGCTGACGGTGCCAAGCCCGCCGAGGCAGATTTCGGCGATCCGGCGGCCCGCTTCCAGGCCGCCGCGCGCGGCGATGCCGGCATCGACAATACGCGCGCCGCAGGGGCTGCGGCTGACGCCGAGCCGCAGCGTGGTGGCTTCCGCGACGAGGTCGTCGACCAGCGGCGCCGCCAGCGCCGCCACGCTTGGCCTGACGATGTTCGGTTGGAGAGTTGCCATGGGAGGTTTACTCCGCAGCTGCGCGGCTGGCTGTGCCCAGCGCGCGCGAAAGGTGATCCATGCGTCGCGCCAGAACGGCGCGGGCGTCGCAGACGTCGCTCCCGGTCGCCCGCACGGTGCAGACGGGTTCCCCCGCTGAGATGCGCGTGCCCGGTGCGGGACGATCCGCCGCCCAGTCGGGCAGCGCGTCCCTCACCACGATGGCGGCGGGTGCGTAAAATATGCCGGCGGCCCGGGCTTCCACGCCCGCGCCGGGGACAAGGAGCGGGAGATCGGGCAACGTCCCTGCCCAGGCGTCGAGGTGAAGCCGGAGCAGGGGTGGGAACGGGGGAGCGTCGAAGATGTCCAGCGTCGCGCCGGGCCGGGGGTTGACCTCGATGAGGCTCCAGCCCTGCGGGTGGAGGACGAGGTCGGCGCTGGCGAGGCCAACGAGACCGCCCGCCCGGGTGAGACGGTCGAGCGCCGCGCCGATGTCGCGCTCGAGGTCCGGCTCCAGCCGTATCGGCCCGGCGCAGCCGCCATAGCGGAAGGGCGCGTCCGGGCAGGGCTCGCACCACTGCTCGGAAAAGCCGAGCCGCCGCGCCGCAAGGCCATTGCCGAGGAACAGGGCGGAGACGCTGCGCCCTTCCACGAACTCCTGCAGATACCAGCCCTCGCCGCGTGGCCGGACGGCCGGCCGGACATGGCCCCCGCCCGCGCCACCGACACGCTTTTCCACCGTGCGCACGCCAGTGGGGGCGCTTTCGGCAAAAATGCGGGGGTGGGCGATGTGGAGCTCCGCCAGCAGTTGCGCGAACCGCATAGGGTCCTTGAGCCGAGCCAGCGTGGCGGCACCGTTCCCGGCCAACCGATAGCGTTCCGCCAGCCGGGCAACGAGATTCGGCGCATCCTCGAATCCCGTGCCCAGCACGACGGGGATGTCCGCACCCGCATGGCGAGCGAGCTGCGCGAACAGGTCGCCGGGGTCGATCGCCAGGCCATTGCCGCGGCGCAGACGGACAGCGCCATGCGCGAGCCGGCGCGTGTCCTCGTCCGCGAAGAGGTCGAGGACAAGGGCGCGCAGCCCGGCGCGGCGGGCGGACGCCGCCAGTGCGCGCGCGGCGATGCCGACAAGCACGACATCGGCGTCGCCTTCAGGCCGAGAGGGATCGCGCGAGGACGAAGGCATCTTCAAACCCGATGGTCATCGCCGAGGGCGCGACACGCATGCGCTGCAGCAGTTCATGCTGCACGCGATATTTGAGATGGCCGATGGTCAACGCGCCGATGCCCAGCGCGCCATGGGCGAGCGGCGTGCCATTCGCATGGGCGTCGATGCCGGCAATGCCGGAGGGCGGCACGGCGTTCACATCGGCGGCGACCTTGAGGTGCTTTGCCTCGGCCAGCACGTCGGCGGAGAGGATTTCCACCCCGGCACGGCCGCAGGCCAGCACCACCTCGACCTCCGCCACCAGCGCGCGCTTGTCGTCCTCGCTCTTGCCGCTGGCGCTGGCGAGATCGACGCCGAAGCGCTGCTTGAAATCGCGCGCCTTGGCTTCCACCGCCTCGATGTCGCGATGGCTGACCAGCGTCACCTCGGCTCCGGCCTGCGCGGCGATGACCCCGGCGATGCCGCCGACGACGCCGGTGGCCCCGTAAACCTGCACCTTCACGCCCTTCAGCCCCTCCGGCCGGGTGGGGCGGAGCTTCAATTCGACCTCGGCCACCATGGCGGCGGCGGTGGTGAAGGAGCCGGCGGGATCGACGAAGATGGAGATCTCGAAGGGCGGGAACAGCACGCTCTTCGCCTTGTTCGCCATGTCGAGCGCCAGGCCCGCATCCTTGCCGCCGATGAACAGCCCGGTGCGCGGCGCGGCGTCGGGATGGCGCGAGAACATCATGTCCTGCGTCAGGTCGCCAACCTCGTCGAGCGTGACCCCGGAATAGGGGAGGATGGTGGCGTAGCCGGCATCGACAGCCATGTTGACGTCGAACGGGCTGACGTGGCGAAGCGGCGAGATGATGTGGAGAATGGGGGCGATATCCGCCATGGCGTGCGTTCCCTAGGTCAGAATCGGGCCTTGCGGCCTCTCTTGCGGAAGATGAGGGAGCGACGCGGGCGTTACGCCAAAACCGTCGCTAGCACTGCTCGACGCAGGCAAGCCATTCGATCCGCGCACCGGCATTGCTGCCGCGCGCACAGTCGAAAGCCAGAGCGGGCCGGTCGCCGAAGCGAACGCGAGCCTCGCTGAGAAGCTGGTCGGCCTCTTCGGGGCTGCCGATGATGGCAAAACCCGTGGGGCCCCAGGAACTCTGGCCGAGGCCGCGCAGGCCGCGCGCCTCAAGCCAATCCATCACCTCGGCGACAGAACTGCTTGTATAGCGGCCACCCTGTGCACTCGCATAGTGCTCTCCGAGCAGTCGCTGCATTTCGCCGACGGCGGCGGCGAAATAATCCACATCCCCTTCGGCCAGCGCCGGCAGGGCGACCATCACCGCGAGCCGCGCCATATGGCCGGCGAGCGTGTCGGCGAAGGGCGGCAGCCCTTCCATCGCCTTCACTTCCTCCGTGCCGCTAAGTCCCTGATGGGCGTTGTCATATACCAGCAGAAGGCGCCAGTTTTCGGGGAAGGACAGGCGCGAGAGAATGGGCGGGGGAGCGTCCGAGCCCGGCTTCTTGCCGCCATCGAGGATCACGCCGCCCTCGGTGAAGGCGCCGATGCCGATGGCGGAACGCGCACCGCGACCCAAAGCCGCGCCGACCTCGCGTGGCGAGATATCGAGCCCGTTGATGAGGCACAGGCCCGTCGCCACCGCCAGGCCGAGCTGGGTGCCGGAGCCGAGGCCTGAATGCGGCGGCAGCGCCGCCTCGACGGTCACCTCCACCCGCTTGTCGAGGCCGAAGCGGGCGGCGGCCTTCTCCACCGCCGCGACGGCGCGTCCCGCATCCGGTCCGCTGGCGGTAAGCCGTTCCGCGCGGCGCAGGCGCACGACAGTGGAGGGGCGGTCGAGAGCAATGCCGAGGCTGCCGAAGCGCCGGCCGAGCGTGCCGGCGAGATCGAGGAATCCAAGGTGCAGCCGGCCCGGCGCGGTGATGCGTATCACCGCCCTGTCCAATGCCTCATTCGCCGTTCGCAATTGACGTGTTGTGGTGTTCACCAGCGTTTCCTCGAGGGCCATGGTAAGGCCCGGAAGGCGTTCGGGACAAGCCGGGTCGTGATATCGGCGTTTGCGGGATGCGGCGCGGGCGTGCTACCGAATCAGTTAATGCCGCCCGCGACAGAACGGGCACACGCCGCCAGGAGGACGCCAGGAAATGGCGCTGGACCCGAAAAAAACCTTCACCGACAACGAGGTGGAGGAACGGCTCGCCGTCGATCTGCCGCAGTGGAAGCTGCAGGACGGATGGATTCGGCGTACCTATCGCACGTCGAGCTGGAAGGGCACGCTGATGGTGATCAACACCGTCGGCCACCTCGCAGAGGCAGCCTGGCACCATCCCGACCTCACCGCTTCCTACGCCTGGGTCGAAGTGCGGCTCATGTCGCACGACGCCAAGGGCATCACCGAGCGGGACTTTCAGCTGGCGAAGAAGATCGAGGACGTTGTCGGCTGGCAGCCGGGAGGCGAGCCGGACAGCGCGCTGGAAGGCACGCCGCGCGGCGACCAGCGCTTCGCCTACATCAAATATGATTGACAGGTCAGGTAGTTGAGCATGGCCGAGGTTCAGACGATCGAGGATGTGGCCTGCGGCTTCTGCGGGCTCGGCTGCGACGACCTGACGGTGGAGGTCGAGGGTCGCGCGATCCGTGCGAAGGGCTCGCTCTGCCCCGAAGCCGCGCGGCTGTTGCGGCGCCTGGATACCTCTGATCCGGTGGCGCGTGTGGCCGGTGAGGTGGCCGGTCAGGCCGATGCGGCCAAAGCGGCTCGCCAGATACTTGCGGCGGCGCGGGCGCCGCTGATCGGCGGGCTCGGCGTCGACATGGCCGGTGCGGGCGCGGCGGTCGACCTCGCCATTCGCTTCGGCGGGGTGCTCGACCACTACGCCTCGGACGGGCTGTTCCGGAACTATGCCGCCGCGCAGCGCACCGGCTGGCTCTCGACCACGCTGGCCGAGGTGCGCAACCGCTGCGACGTGCTGCTGGTGGTCGGCGACGACCCCGCCGCGACCTGGGGCCGGCTGTTCGAGCGGCTGTTTCCCGCCACGCCGCTTTTTGCCGACCAGGGCCGCACCGTGGTGTTTCTCGGCGGCGCGCCGGGTGACAAGGCGAAGGGCCAGCTTGCCGGCGCGCGGGTGATCCATCACGCCACCGTCGACCCCGTCGTCGCGCTGGAAGCACTCGGCAGCCTCGTCGCTGGGCGCCGTCCGCCCGGCACCAGCTTCGGCGGGATTGCGGCAGACACGCTGGCCGCTTTGGCCGAGGACCTGCGCAACGCGCGTTACGCGGTCGTGACCTGGAACGCGGCGGATCTTGGCGATGGCGACCTCGTCGCGGCCCGCGCCACCGCGCTGGTTGACACGCTGAACGTGACCACACGCGCCGGCGTGTTTCCGCTCGGCGGTCGCGACAACATCATCGGTGCGAACCAACTCATGCTCTGGCGGCTGGGCTATCCGCTGCGCACCGCCGTGCGGGGGCAGGCGAGCAGCCATGACGGTGCGCTCTACGCCACCGAGGCGGCGCTTGCCGATGCCGACGTGCTGGTGTGGATCTCGGCGTTCCGGCCGGAGCCGCCGCCGGCCTTTGCGGGCAAGCTCATTGCGCTCGCCCATCCCGATACGGTTTTCGACAAGGAACCTGATGTTCTGATCCCTGTGGGGACTCCCGGCGTCGACCATGCCGGCACGGTTTTCCGCATGGATTCCATCGTAAGCCTGCCGCTCGGCGCCTTGCGCGTCGCGACGCTTCCCAGCGTTGCCGAGGCTGTGCGTTGCATAGCGGAGGGGTAAATGAGACTGCGGCTGAAGGGCGGGCGTGTGCTCGACCCGGCCAATGGCGAGAACGGCGTCGCCAGCGGCACCGTGCGTGACATCGAGATCGTCGACGGGCGCATCGTCGCCCCCACCGACCTGAAGGCCGATGCCGAGTACGATCTCGCCGGCGATGTCGTGATGGCCGGCGGCATCGACCTGCACAGTCACATCGCCGGCGGCAAGATGAACCTCGCCCGCCTGCTGATGCAGGAGGACAGGCGGGCCTTTCCCGAAATGCCGGGCAATTTCTGCGGCTGCGGCGGCGGGCGGGCGGTGCCCACGGCGCACGCCACCGGCTGCCGCTATGCGGAGCTCGGCTACACCACGGTGTTCGAGCCGGCCATGGTCGGTGCCAATGCGCGCGGCGCGCATCTGGAAATGGCCGACATTCCCAATCTCGACACCGGAGCCTATCTGGTGCTGGGCAATGACGATTATTTCCTGCGCCTGCTGGCGGCCGGGGCCGGGCAGGAACAGGTCAACGCCTATGTCGGCTGGATGATCGAGGCGACGCAGGCCTTCGCCATCAAGATCGTCAATCCCGGCGGCATCAACGCCTTCAAGTTCAACGCCCGCAAGATGGACCTCGACGAGGCCAACCCGTATTACGGCGTGACCCCGCGCAAGGTGCTGACGACGCTGATCCGCGCGGTGACGGAACTCGGCATTCCGCACCCGATCCATCTGCATGGCTGCAATCTCGGCGTGCCGGGCAATGACGACACGACGCTCGCCACCATCCTCGCCGCCGAGGGGCGCCGGCTGCATTTGACCCATCTGCAGTTCCATTCCTACGGCACCGAGGGCGACAAGCGCTTCTCATCCTCCGCCGCGCGGATTGCGGAAATGGTCAACGCCAACCCGAACATCTCCGTCGATGTCGGGCAGGTGATGTTCGGCCAGACCGTGACGGCCTCGGCCGACTACATGTCGCAATACCGCAATCGCGGCCTTGCCAGCCCCAAGAAGTCCATCGGCATGGACATCGAGCTGGATGCCGCCTGCGGCGTGGTGCCGTTCGAGTACAAGGACAAATCCTTCGTCAACGCGCTGCAATGGGCGATCGGGCTGGAGCTGTTCCTGCTGGTGGAAGACCCCTGGCGGATCTTCCTCACCACCGATCACCCCAATGGCGGGCCGTTCACCACCTATCCGCACCTCATCCGCCTGCTGATGGACCGCGATTTCCGCAACGCCCAGCTTGCCACGCTGAACAAGACGGCGCAGGCGCATACGCTGCTGGCGCAGATCACCCGCGAATATTCGCTGGAGGAGGTCGCCATCCTCACCCGCGCAGCGCCGGCCCGTATTCTCGGACTCACCGACAAGGGCCATCTCGGCCCCGGCGCGGTGGCCGACATCGCCGTGCATGCCGAGGCCGCCGACCGCGAGGCGATGTTCTCCACCACGCGGCTGGTGTTCAAGGACGGCCGGCTAATCGTGAAGGACGGCGCGGTGGTGGAACTGGCGCAGGGCACCACCCATGTCGCCCGCCCGGACTACGACCGCGCGGTGGACAGGGACATGCAGCGCTGGTTCGACGAGGCGGTTGGGCTGAAGTCCAAGCATTTCCGCATCGCCGACGGCGAACTGCGCAACGGCGCCGGACCGACCATCCTGAAATGCGAAGGGGTGGCATCGTGATGGCAGGTATCAGCTTGGTGCAAACCGCCCAGCCCGCTCGCCGTCATGGCCGGGCTTGGCTCGGCCATCCCCGACTTGCGCGGAGGCGCTCGATGGCGGCCAGGACGTGGATCCCCGGGCCAAGCCCGGGGATGACGTGGTCCTCGGGAAGGCGTGAGTGGCGCGGGCTGATGGATTCGGTGGAAGAGTTTCTCCTGGGTCCCGGATCGGCGCTGCGCGTCGCGCAGCTTGTCGGGGAAACCGTTGCCTCTGCGTGTCCCGGCCCAGCGACGCCGAAGGCGGAGCGCCGAGCCGGGATCCAGGGAAAAATCCGCCGCAGGCGTCCTGAATCCATGACGCCGCCGGAGGGCGCCCGATGATCCTCAATGGCGTCGAAATCCGCGACACGTTCGCGGAAGCGTTCCCGATGGTGGGCACACGGCTCATCGTCACCGCCGACACGCCGGAATGGGCGCTGATCGCCGGGCGGACCACCACCGGCTTTGCCACCTCGGTCATCGGCTGCGGCTGCGAGGCGGGGATCGAGCGCGCGCTGGCGCCCGAGGAGACGCCGGACGGGCGCCCGGGCGTGTCGCTGCTGATCTTCGCGATGGATTTCGGCTCGCTGAAGAAGGTGGTGCCGCTGAGGCTGGGCCAATGCGTGCTGACCTGCCCGACAACGGCTTGCTATGCCGGCATCGAGACGGGAAAGCGCGTGCCGCTGGCCAAGACCATCCGCTACTTCGCCGACGGGCACCAGATTTCCAAGAAGATCGGCGACAAGCGCTTCTGGCGCCTGCCGGTGATGGAAGGCGAGTTCGTCTGCGACGAGGACACCGGCTCGGTCGATGGTGTCGGCGGCGGCAATTTCCTCATCCTCGCCCGCTCGCGCGGGCAGGCGCTGGCGGCTGCCGAGGCGGCGGTGGCGGCCATGGGCACGGTGGCGGGCATCATCATGCCCTTCCCGGGCGGTGTGGTGCGCTCCGGCTCCAAGGTGGGGTCGAAATATAAGGGTCTGTTCGCCTCCACCAACGACGCCTACTGCCCGACCCTGCGCGGCGCGGTGCCGAGCCAGCTTCCTCCCGAGGTCGGCTCGGTGCTGGAAATCGTCATCGACGGCGTGAGCTTCGCGGCGGTGGCGGAGGCCACACGGGTCGGCATTTCGGCCGTCTGCGCCATCGGTGCGGAAGGCGGCGTCGTGGCGATCGACGCCGGCAATTATGGCGGCAATCTCGGCCCGTTCCACTTCAAGCTGCGCGAGATCATGCAGAACGGCGCGGGAGAGACGGCATGAGCGGGGTTTCCCTGAAGCCGCGCGCGCCCTTCGAGGCCCGCGTCGACCTTTCCGGCATCACGCCCTCGGTCACCTGCCCGCTGCCGCTGCGGGAGCTGGAGCACCTTGCCGTGCCCTGCGGCGGGCGCAGCCTGAAGCTGGCCGAACTGTTCTTCATCGAAGGTGCGCCGGAAGGCGTGCTGCTGATCGAGATCGGCGACGAGCGCCTCGACGGCGTCGGTGCCGGCATGACGACAGGCGAGCTGATCGTCGATGGCCGTGTCGGCGCCTTCGCCGGGCGCGGCATGAGCGGGGGATTCCTGCGCATCGGCGGCGATGCCGGCGACTTCCTCGGCGCGGAAATGTCCGGCGGGCGGATCGAACTGGCCGGCAAGGCGGGTTCGCATGCCGGCGCGGCGGGGTCCGGTTCGCGGCGAGGCCTGTCGGGCGGGGTGCTGCGGATCGGCGGCAATGCCGGGCCGCGCGCGGCCGAGCGCCAACGCGGCGGGCTCATCACCATTGCCGGCGATGCGGGCGACGGGCTGGCCACCGACATGATCGCCGGCACGGTGAGCGTCGGCGGGGCGATCGGCTCCATGGCGGGGCGTGGCATGAAGCGCGGCACCATCTTCGCCAACACCGTTCCCGAGCTGCCGGCCGGCTTCGTCGACACCGGCACGCATGAACTCGTGGCGCTGCGTCTGCTGGCCCGCCGGGTGCCGGAGCTGAAAGACATGCTTGGCGGCTGGACCCATGCCCGCCGGTTCGTCGGCGACACGCTGATGGGCGGGCAGGGGGAAGTGCTGGCGGGCGCGTAGGGCCGGCCTCGGTCGTCATCCCGGACGGCCCAGGGGGCCGATCCGGGATCGCGTTTGGTGACGGATGGCGATCCCGGCTCTCGCTGCGCTCGGCCGGGATGACGTTGCTCCGCTTTACAGCAGCGTGCCCCGCAGGATGACCAGCGCGACTGTGAAATAGATCACCAGGCCGGTCACGTCGACGAAGGTGGCCACGAACGGCGCCGAGGCGCTGGCGGGGTCGAAGCCGAGGCGGCGCAGCACGAAGGGCAGCATCGAGCCGATCAGCGAGCCGAAGGTGACGATGGCGATCAGCGTCGCGCCGATGGTCGCCGCCACCAGCATCCAGTACTCGCCATAATCGTGGAAGCCGGCGAGCTGCCAGATGGTGATACGGGTGACGCCGAGCGCGGCGAGGATGGAACCAAGGACGAGGCCCGACGGCAATTCGCGCAGGGCGACGCGCCACCAGTCCTTCAGCTTGATCTCGCCCAGCGCCAGCGCGCGGATGATCAGTGAGGTCGCCTGCGAGCCGGAATTGCCGCCCGAGCTCATGATCAGCGGGATGAACAGTGTGAGCACGATGGCGCGCTCCAGCTCGTCCTCGAAATGCTGCATGGCATTGGCGGTCAGCATCTCGCCGAGGAACAGGATGGAGAGCCAGCCGGCACGCTTCTTCAGCATGGCGAAGAAGCCGATCTCCATATAGGGCTCGTCCAGCGCCTCCATGCCGCCGAACTTCTGCGCGTCCTCGGTGCCTTCCTCGATGATCGCGTCGATCATGTCGTCGACCGTGACGATGCCCAGCACCTGCTGGTTGTCGTCGACGACCGGCACGGCCAGCAGGTCGTATTTCGAGATCAGCTTGGCGACTTCCTCGCGATCGGTGCGCGGCGAGGTGGTGATGGGATCGTGGCGGGGCGCCACGTCGAGGATCGGCTGCTCGGGTTCGCCGGTGATGAGGCGGCGCAGCGTCACCGCCTTGAGCAACTGGTGCGAGAGGGGATCGAGCACATAGATGGCGTAGATGGTCTCGCGCGTGCGCTCGGTCTCGCGGATATGGCGCAGCGTTTCTCCCACCGTCCAGCTGGAGGGCACGGTGACGAATTCCGTGGTCATCAGGCTGCCGGCGCTGTGCTCGGGCCAGGCGAGCAGGCGGTTCAGCTCGGCCTGCGTATCCAGCGGCAGGCGCGCGAACAGATGCGAGCGGGCGGGCTCGTCCATCCAGCGGAACAGGTCCGCCGCCCGGTCGGCCGACATGTCGGCGACAAGGCGGACCGCCTCCTCGACCGGCAGGGCCTCGATCAGTTCGCTGGTGAGATCGACATCGGGGCCGTCCAGCACCTCCACCTGCTGCTCGCGCGGCAGGCTGGCGAGCACGGCCGAGGCTGTCCGCGGCTCCTGCTCGTCAAGTGCCTCGGCGATATCGGCGGGGTGTTCTTCGGCGAGTTCGGCCGCGAGCGCTGCGGCGTCCACGAACACATCGTCGCGGCGGTCTTCCGTCCGTTCGTCCATTTCGGCTCTCTTTCCGCTGACCGGCCTTTGGAAGGCGGGCGCGGGGAGCCGAAATCCGGGTCAGGCCCGGGACCGGCTCACGGCGCCGGCCGTCGGCCGGACAATCGACTGGTACTGTCGCTGGGCATGGTTAGGGGATTCCGGTTGCGTCGCGGTGACACGCGACGGCGGGGAGATGAACCTGCGAAAAGGTAAAGTCAAGGCGGAGGGCGGGAACAAGACCTGCGCCGCCTTTCGCATCCTCGTGTCCCGAACGCCTGTAGCGGCAGCGGAGGGCGAGCCGGGACCCAGCGCAAGAGTCTTTAGCTGTCATGACCGGGCCGGGGGGCTCGTGCGGCCTTGCGGGAGCGAAGGTCGCCTGCGGCGGGATTTTCTCCTGGGCCCCGGCTCGGCGCGCCGCTGCGCAGCGCTGGTCCGGGGGACGCAGGGGCGTGCGGCTGGCCGCTAATGGTCGCTGGGCTCGCGCAGGCGGGCATGGACCTGGCCGAGCCGCGCCGGGTCGAGCGTGCCGGTGCGCCCGCCTTCGCAGAGCGCGCCACGGAAGCCGAGATAATCGGCGCCGACGCCCACCAGCGACGGGATGTCCTCCAGCCGCAGCGAGCCGGCCAGCCCGGTGAGCAGCCCGTGGCGGCGGGCCTCGGCGACGAATTGGCCGAGGGTGAGCGCGTCGAGATGCTCGGTCAGCGATCCCGCCTTCTTGTCGGCGGTGTCGATCATCACCCCGGCGAAGCCGGCGCGGCTCAGCGCCGCCAGCACGCCGAAATCCGGCCCTTCATCGGCGAACAGCACGCCGATCATGCGGGTGCGGCCGGCGAGCGGCGCCAGCGCTTCGACGCATTCATTGGTGTGCTGGGACGCTGACAGACCGACCTTGACGATGGGCACGCCGGTTCCCGCCACACGCTCGGCGGCGGCGCGCAGTAGCGCCGGCACCATGGGCTGGTCGCCGGCCGTGGCGCTGAGGGCGGGTCGCCCGGCGGCGCCGAGCTGGTCGCCCCAGGCGTTCCACAGCATGACTGCAGCGGTGAGCGCCTGCGTGCTCCACGCGCCGAGCGCACCGAAGGCCGGCTGCTTGAGGTCGACGATGTCGGCGCCGCCGGCGCGCGCGAGTTCCATCTCATGGAGATCGGTGACGCTTGCCAGCAGGCCGGTCGGGGTCGGGCTCATGAGGCGCGCCGGCTGCGGTGCTCGGCGACGGCCTCCAGCATCCAGCCCCAGGCTTCCAGCTCGTCCGGCCCGGCGGTCTTCTCCACCGCGATGGCAAGATAGGCCATTTCCTGCGCGATCTTGTCATCGGGCAGCATGTTCAGCCGGCTGACCAGCACGGCGGCTTCCAGCACCGCCGCCTTGGCGCGGTTCATGCCGTCGAAGCGGGTGTGGCCTTCCCCGTGATAGGTCTTGCAGAAGAATTTCGGCCGCTGCGGGTCGTCTTCCGCGCGCTCCACCGTCACCTCGTCATGCGAGAGCGCATCGGCGAGGCGCGGGCAATCGATATAGGTCGCCTTCTTCACATCCACATTGTACCGGCGGCCGACGACGCAGCTGGCGAAGATGCGGACATCGTCGGTGAAGTTCACCACCGCGATGCGGGTGGCGGCGAGATTTTCCAGCGTGCGGGAGGGGCGGAAGGGCTGCAGCAGGTAGCCGCCCTCGATCACCGTCGCACCCATCGGCGCGATGTGCGGCTCGCCTTCGAGCGAGCGGGTGGTGACGATGGCTTCACGGATCACGGCGTTTCTCCGGCTTTCGCCTTGGCTGATTTGGCCTGCAAGGTCGTGCCGGCCTCCTTGAATGTCAAACGATGCGCTTCTTCCGGGCTGCCGGCGATCTCGCCCGCGACGCCCCATTTCAACCCCTCGTCCTGCGCGTAGCGCTTGCCGAGCTTGAAGGCGATTTCGGCTCGGGCGGCCTCGACGCCGAGATAGAAGGCGTGGGCGCCATCTGCTTCCACACCGAGATGGGGAAACAGCGCGAAGGGCTCGGCTCCGACATGGTGGCCGTCGCGATTATAGATGTGGATGCCCGCCTGCGTGACGTCGATACGGAAATTGCGGTCGCGCACCTCTGAGGCCAAACGGGCGATCTCGTCGGGCGAGGCGGCATAGGGCTTGCGGTCGCGCAGCGCCATCAGCCCGCCGCCAAAGCCTTGAGGCAGCGCGCCGGCCTGCCTTGCGGCGAAGAATTCGCGCCGCGCCCGGTCGAACTCGCGCACCGCCGTGCGGCAATGCGGGCTCACCTGCACGGCCAGCACCGCCTGGATGTGCAATTCCGAGATCATCCCCATGAGAATGGCGTTGATGCCGGTCGTGTCGGCGTCGGTCAGTTCGGTGACATTGCCGATGCCCATGAGGATCGGAATGTCAGTGTAGCGCCGGCGCAGCTCGGCATAGCGCACCACCGAGGCGGTGTAGCCATAGTGGATGGGGTCGAGGATGGGGTCGGCATAGAAGGGCTGGCCGGCGGCAAGGCAGGCATCGACGGCGCGGCATAGCGACGAGAGGTCGCCCTGAACCGCCGGGACAAGGACCGGCACTGCCGGCCCCTCCTTTGCCACGTCGAGATTGGTCTCGTTGAGGCTGAGCAGATAGTCGGCACCGGCGCGGGTGGCGCGGGTGAGTTCATCGAGGTTGAAGGAATCGACGCTGACCTTCAGCCCCTGCGCCTGCAGGGCGGCGATGGCGTCTTCCAGATGCGGGAAAGGCGTGTCCGGCAGGCAGCCGAGGTCGATGACATCGGCGCCCTCGCCCTTGAGGAACAGAGCGCGGGCGATGAGCGCGTCGATATCCAGCACGGTGGCGTCGACGATCTCGGCGAAGATGGTCACGTCGTGCCCGGAGAGGTCGGTGGCCCGGCGCTTCTGGCCGAAATAGTCCGGCAGGTCCGCCACCTCGTCCGGGCCGCGTGCGAAGGGCACGCCGAAGAAGCGCTCCAGCCGGTCAAGATCGCCACGGAAACGGCCGGGCATCAGCACGCGGTCGGTTCCCTCCGGCAGCTTCAGCCGGCGCTCGACGATTTCCGCCGTCATCAGCGCCGCCACCTTCACGCCGACATTGACGACGACGGGGTCGAGCGTTGCATCGGTGATCTCGCCGGCAATCTTTGTCAGGCGCGGCTCGGCCAGCGAGCCGGTGACGAGGGCGACCTTCTCCGGTCTGGCCGGGGGCCCGGCTGGCGTCTCGGGGGCGCGCTCGTCCGCCATTTCAGGAAGCGGCCCCGCCGGAGAGGTGGAGGCGGCGCGCGGCGATGGCTTGTTCCAGATCGCCGATCGACTCGACCACGACGGTGTCGTCGAACTCCTTCAGCTTGGCCGTATTCTCGAGGTCGATACGGCGGGGATAGACCGAGACCGGCCCCTTGGGCGCCATGGTGATCATCTCCGGCGCGGTGTCGCAGGCGAAGACGATGGCGTGGACGCGGCACTTGCCGGCCTGCGCGAAGCAGTTGGTCACCAGAGTGTCGGAGATGCCGAACACCGCCTTCGCCACCGTGTTGGACGAGGCGGGCGAGACCACCAGCGTGTGGTACAGGCCTTCATAGAACCGCCCGACCGGGGCGGAACTGGCCGTCGTCTCGCGGAAGATGCGGGTGTCCTTGGGCAGGTCCTGCTTGTACATGCGCAGCACCTCGTCCGCCGCCTTGGAGACGAACAGGTCCACCGCGTCGAGCGCCTTGATGAGGGCGATCGACTCGGTGAAGAAATGCCCTGAGCCGGTGAGCGCCCAGGCCCAGCGCGGGTAGTTTCCCTTGGTCGCGCTCATGCGGCGATATCCCCGTGGTTCAGTTCGGCCAGCAGCGCATCCACTGTCGTCAGGTGGACGGGGCAGGCGAGGCGGGCGGCGAAAACCGGAAACAGCGGATCGACCAGCCCGGTCACGGCCCAGTCGGCGGCTGTGCCGGAGGCGGCCGCGACGGATTTGACCAGGGTCAGCCTCACGGCGCCGAGCTCTGCCGCCAGCCATGTCGCAAGGCTGTCCGAGGTCAGGTCCCAGTTCTCCGGCAGGTCGGTCGCCGCCAGCGCCATGCCGGCAGGGAGCCACAGGGCGGCGCGGCCTTGCCCATGCGCCTCGGCCATTGCGCCAGGCGTAGCGACGAGGGCGAGGCCGGGCGCGAGATCGGCGAAGGCGTGGGCGGTCTGTTCCATGGCGAGGATCGCCATGCGGTGGCAGGCCGCATCGGAGAGCGCCAGGCGCGGCTGCAGCGCCCGCACGCCGTCCGCCAGCGGCCCGCCGCCGGTGACCAGGATGAGCGGCGCCCCACGCCCCGCCAACGCGTCCAGCAGCGCCGGCAGGCGGGGATCGCCGACGAGGCTGCCGCCGAGCTTGACGATCTCGGGGCGGGAAGGCTGGAACAGGTCCGGCATCGTTGAGCTTCCGTAGCGGCCGGGGTGAGGCCGGCTCGATCAGGTGCCCAGCCTAATCGGTTCCGTCTCCCGGCCATAGATCGTGCCGCGCGGTGGCCGCAATACCAGCAAAAGCCCTCCGTCCAAAGCGGGGGCGATAGAAAAAAGGCCCGAGGGGATGCCTCGGGCCTTGAAGAGTTGACGATCAATCAGACGGCTGCCCGCCTGTAGAAGTGCATTTCAGGATGCGCCTCGGTGCCCGGATTGTCGAGCGTTGATTCGCACCTCACGCGTGCTTTACCGGCCGGCGGCCAGAGCATGCAGCGCGATACCGCTGGTGGTGGCGACATTCAGCGAATCGAAGCCGGCGCTCATCGGAATGCGCACGGTGCGGGTGCGCGCGAGGATGGCGTCGGGCAGGCCGGGGCCTTCCGCTCCCAGCAACAGGGCGGTGCGCTGGGCCGGTTTCACCTCGCCCAGCGTCGCCTCGCCGGCCGGGCTCAGCGCCAGCAGCTCGAAGCCTGCGGCGGCCAGCAGGTCGAGCAGCGCCTCCGCCGTTCCCTCGCGCGCGAACGGCACGATGAGGCTTCCGCCCACAGAGACCCGGATCGCCTTGCGGTACAGCGGATCGCAGGAGGCGAAATCGAACAGCGCCGCATGGGCGCCGAACGCGGCGGCATTGCGCATGATGCCGCCGACATTGTCGTGATTGGCGATGCCGAGCGGCACCACCACCAGCGCCGCTTCGGGCAGGGCCGCGATGGTTTCCACCATCGAGGGCAGGGCACCGCGCAGCCCGACGCCGAGCAGGCCGCGATGAATGTGGAAGCCGGTAATGCCGTCGAGAATGGACTGGCTGGCGGTGTAGATCGGCAGGTCTTCGGGCGCCTGCGCCAGCAGCGGGCCAAGCGCCTCGATCCGGCTCTCGGACAGCAGCAGCGATTCCAGCGCGAAACGGTTGCGCGGCGAGAGCGCCACGTCCAGCACTGTGCGCCCCTCGACGATGAAGCGCCCGCCGCGCCCGACCAGGTCGCGCTCCTTGATGACGCGATAGGCGTCGATGCGCGGGTCGTCCGGGGAGGTGAGGGGGATGAGGCGGGGCATGGCTAACGGGCTGCGTCGGCTGTCATCCCGGACGGTCCGCAGGGCCGATCCGGGATCGCGAGCGCAATGGAAAGCGATCCCGGCGCTCCGCTTCGCTGCGGCCGGGATGACCGCCGGACCGAAGGAGCACGCCCGCTCACCCGCCCATTTCCTCGCGCATCATCTCCAGCTCCAGCCACTGCTCCTCAGACTTGGCAAGTTCCGCCTGCGCCTTGCTCAGCTCGGCGGTGGCCTTCTGGAAGCCGGCGGGGTCGCGGGTGTAGAAATTGGGCGTGTGCAGGGTGTTGTTGAGGCGCTTGATGTCCGATTCAAGCTGCGCCATGCGCTTGGGCAATTGCTCCAGCGCGTGCTTTTCCTTGAAGGAGAATTTGCGCTTGGAGGCCGGGCCGGACGGCGGCGCGGCGGTGGACTTGGCCGGCGCAGCCTTCACCGGCGCGGCTGCGGCCGCCTTTGCCTTCACGCCATGGCCGCGCTGGGCCACCATGTCGGAATAGCCGCCGGCATAGACTTCCCAATTGCCGTCGCCCTCGAACGCGATCGTCGCTGTCACGGTGCGGTCGAGGAAGTCGCGGTCATGGCTCACCAGCAGCACGGTGCCGGCATAGTCGTCGATCATCTCTTCCAGCAGGTCGAGCGTCTCGAGGTCGAGGTCGTTGGTCGGCTCGTCCAGCACCATCAGGTTCGACGCCTGCGCCAGCGCGCAGGCCAGCAGCAGCCGGCCGCGCTCGCCGCCCGACAGCCGCGAGACGGCGGTGCCGGCCTGCTCAGGCGTGAACAGGAAGTCCTTCATGTAGCCGATGACATGGCGCGGATTGCCGCCGACGAACACCTGGTCGCCACGCCCGTCGGTCAGCGTCTCGCGCACCGAGCGGTTGGGGTCGAGCGCGGCGCGGCGCTGGTCGAGCGTCGCCATCTCGATATTGGTGCCCATCTTGGCCTTGCCGGTGTCGGGAGCCAATTCGCCGGTCAGCATCTTCAGCAGCGTGGTCTTGCCGGCGCCGTTGGGCCCGACAATGCCGATGCGGTCGCCGCGCTGGATGCGGATGGAGAGGTCGCGCACGATGACGCGCTCGCCATAGGATTTGGAGATGTGCTCGGCTTCCATCACCAGCTTGCCGGAGACTTCCGCCTCGGTGGCCGCCATGGTGATGCCGCCGACCGCGCCGCGATGGTCGCGGAACTGCGCCCGCAGCGCCGCCAGCTCGCCGACGCGGCGCACATTGCGCTTGCGCCGTGCGGTGACGCCGTAGCGCATCCAGTGCTCTTCCGCGACGATCTTGCGGGCGAGCTTCTGCTGGTCGCGCTCTTCCTCTTCCAGAACCTGGTCGCGCCATTCCTCGAAGAACGCGAAGCCGCGCTCCATGCGCCGTGTGCGGCCGCGGTCGAGCCAGACCGTGGCGCGGGTGAGGTCCTGCAGGAAGCGGCGGTCATGGCTGATGAGCACCAGCGCCGAGCGCAGCGAAGCGATCTCGGCTTCGAGCCATTCGATCGCGGGGAGGTCGAGATGGTTGGTGGGCTCGTCGAGCAGCAGGATGTCCGGCTCGGGCGCCAGCACGCGGGCCAGCGCCGCGCGGCGCGCCTCGCCGCCGGAGAGGTTCGCGGGGTCTTCCTCGCCGGTGAGGCCGAGCTCGTTGAGCAGATAGATCGCGCGATATTCCTGATCGCCCGGGCCCATGCCGGCCTCGACATAGTCGAGCGTCGTCTTGAAACCGGTGAGGTCTGGCTCCTGCGGCAGGTAGCGCACCGTCGCTCCGGGCTGCACGAAACGCGCGCCGCCATCGGCCGAGACGAGGCCGGCGGCGATCTTGAGCAAGGTGGACTTGCCCGAGCCATTGCGGCCGACAAGGCCGACGCGTTCGCCGGCGGAGACGGAAAGCTCCGCCCCTTCCAGCAGCGGCGTGCCGCCGAAGGTGAGTTTGGTATCTTGAAGCAGAAGAAGAGGAGGCGCCATGGCGCGGGGATAGGGGGAAAGCCGCGCCGGGGCAAGGGGGATGCTGCAATGCGGTGGCGCGGGTCATTCGTCGTCGCCCAACCTTTCCAGCGAGCGCCCTCCATAGAGAATGCGATCGAACACCACGCGCTCGCTCTCGATGTGAAAGGCCATGGTCACGCGCCGCTCGAACCCGACGATGCGCAGGCCGGGCCGGATGTCGTCCCGGCAGACCCCTCGGGTCGGGAAATCCGCGAAAGTCAGGCAGTGAGCCTCGATCCGTTCGACATAGCCGAGGGCGACGTCTTTTCCCGCGCGTGCCGCAATAAACGTGAACAGGCCGATCAGATCGCCACGGGCCTCCGGCGAGATAATTATCCTATACGCCACGGCGGGACGGGAACTCGGCGTGCAGGGCGCGGATTTCGTTGAACACGTCCTCTGCCGGAATGCCCCTTTCCGGGTGTTCCTGCATTTCCGCCATCACCGGCGCCACCTCCTCGCGCAGCCAGCGCTCGATGACGGCATCGCGCTCCTGAAGCGCGCGCAGGCCGGCGCGAATGACTTCGCTGGCGCTGCCATAGGTGCCGGTATCTACCAGCCGGTCTATGAATTCCGTCTGCTCGCGTGGCAGACTGAAGGTACGCTTCTGGGCGGTCGCCATGGGAGCCTCCACATCACGGTATGAAAAAATCATACCGTTTATCGACTGAGATCTCAATGACGCCCACGGCCTCCCCGACCCTCGCCCCCCTTCTCGCCGCCATCGCCCAGCGCATCGGGGCGGGCCATGTGCTTACCGATCCGGCCGACATGGCGCCTTATCTGCACGAGGAGCGCGGGCTCTACCGGGGCGAGTCGCCGGCCGTGCTGCGGCCGGGCTCCACCGAGGAAGTGGCGTTCATCGTCGAGGCCTGCGCGCAGGCGGGGGTGGCGCTTGTGCCGCAGGGCGGCAATACCGGGCTGGTGGGCGGGCAGATGCCCTTCGGACAGATCCTGATGTCGCTCGCCCGGCTCGACCGCATCCGCAGCGTCGACCCGGTCGACATGACGATGACGGTGGAGGCGGGCTGCATTCTCGACACGGTTCACAAGGCGGCGGAGGAGGCGGGCTGCCTGTTCCCCCTGCATATCGCCTCGCAGGGTTCCTGCCGCATCGGCGGCAACCTCTCCTCCAATGCCGGCGGCACCGCCGTGCTGCGCTATGGCAATGCGCGCGAACTGGTGCTGGGGCTGGAGGTGGTGCTGGCCGACGGGCGGGTGTGGAACGGGCTGAAGCGCCTGCGCAAGAACAATGCGGGCTATGACCTCAAGCAGTTGTTCCTGGGCACCGAGGGCACGCTCGGCATCATCACCGCCGCCGTGCTGAAGCTGTTTCCCCAGCCGGCGCAGCGCGCGACCGCCTTCCTCGCCGTGCCGGACCCCGCCGCTGCGCTCGCTTTGCTCAAGCGGCTGCGCGGCGAGGCGGGCGATGCGCTCACCACTTTCGAGCTGATGGCGGCCTTCGGCGTCGAGACGGTGCTGAAACACATGCCGGGCACCGTGCGCCCGCTGGGCGACACCTATGACTGGTACGTGCTGGCGGAACTGTCCTCGCCTACCCGCGCCTTCGATATTGGCGCGCTGCTGGAGGAAGGGCTCGGCGCCGCGATGGAAGCGGGCGAGGTGCTGGACGCGGTGATCGCCACCAGTGAGGCGCAGGCGGCCAATCTGTGGCGCCTGCGCGAGGACATGTCGGAGGCGCAGAAGCACGAGGGCGGCTCGATCAAGCATGACGTTTCGGTGCCGGTCTCGCGCGTGCCGGAATTTCTGGAGCGGGCGCTGCCGGCCTGCATGGCGGCGCTGCCGGGGCTGCGCCCCTGTCCCTTCGGCCATGTCGGCGACGGCAACATCCATTTCAACCTGAGCCAGCCGGTGGGCATGGAGAAGGCCGCCTTCATCGCCATGTGGGAAACGTTCAACCGCATCGTGCATGACATCGTGGTCGACATGGACGGCTCCATTGCCGCCGAGCACGGCATTGGTCGTCTGAAGCGCGAGGAACTGGCTCATTACGCTGATCCGGTGGCGCTGGACCTCATGCACCGTGTGAAGCGCGCGCTTGATCCCGCGACAACTCTCAATCCGGGTAAGGTGATTGGTGTTCAGGTGGGATGAAGTCTTAGTCTAGAATAATGTTAAATTGTATAATCCCGCTCTATCCTTTGTTTTGAACAGTTCTACATTTGCGCTGTTCGACGTTTTAGTGTTGTCGACCCCGCCGCTGCGGGTTTATGGAACCGGAACTGAGGAAGCCCTGGGCGATACGTCCGCATCCGTGCGGTTGTCGAGCGGGAAGCGACCGAAACTCCGGGAAGCCGCCATGTCGACGACACGCACGACCCTTCCGAAGCATCCGGCGCTGAACGCGCTTCTGGCGCTGGTGCTTCTCGTTGCCGGGCCGGCGGGCGCGTGGGCGCAGGTGCAGCAACCGGCCCCCGCCATTTCCGCTCCTGCAGCGCCCGCTCCTGCCACCTCCGCACCCGCGGCCGATCCGCTGGTTCCCCCGGCGCCCGGCATGGGAACCGCCCCGGCGGCCGGGGAGCCTGCACCTGCACCTGCACCGGCCGCCACCGCGCCCTCCGCCGACCCCACGCTCGCCGCTCCGGCCGGCGATCCCGCCGCGAGCGCCCCGGGCGCGGCGGTGGGCGATCCTTCGCAGGCCGGCATGCCGCTGGACCAGGCCGAGGACACCTCCGTCGCCGCGCAGCTCCCGCATGACCTGTCCCCCTGGGGCATGTTCATGGCGGCGGACTGGGTGGTGAAGGCGGTGATGATCGGCCTCGCTTTCGCCTCGGTGGTGACCTGGACGGTGTGGCTGGCCAAGACCATGGAACTGGCCGTCGCCAAGGGCCGCTTGCGGCGCGCGCTCAAGGGCTACCTTGCCAGCGCCACGCTGGACGAGGCGCGCCGTGTCGACCCGCGCGGGCCGGCCGGCGCCATGCTGCGCTCGACCGATCTTGAGCTGAAGCGCTCCGGCCCCCTGCCGGCCGACGGCATCAAGGAGCGGGTGTCGATCTCGCTCTCGCGCATCGAGGTGGCGGCGGGGCGGGCGATCACGCGCGGCACCGGCCTTCTTGCCACCATCGGCGCCACCGCGCCCTTCGTCGGCCTGTTCGGCACGGTGTGGGGCATCATGAATTCCTTCATCGGCATCTCGAAGGCGCAGACGACGAACCTCGCGGTTGTGGCCCCCGGCATCGCCGAGGCGTTGCTCGCCACTGCCATCGGCCTTGTCGCAGCCATCCCGGCGGTGGTGATCTACAATCATTTCTCGCGCCAGGTGTCGGGCTATCGCGTGCTGATGGGCGATGCCTCGGCCGAGGTGCTGCGGCTGCTGTCGCGCGATCTCGACCGGCGCGATGCGGCCCGCGCGGCGCCCCAGCGCGTGCGCGCGGCGGCGGAGTGAGCCGGCATGGCCGCCAAGCTGCAGAGCACGGACTCCGACGAACTCGTCGAGAACCACGAGATCAACGTCACGCCGTTCATCGACGTGATCCTGGTGCTGCTGATCATCTTCATGGTGGCGGCACCGCTGTCGACGGTCGACGTGGCGGTGGACCTGCCGGCCTCCAATGCGCAGGTACAGCCGCGCCCGGACAAGCCGGTCTATCTCACCGTGAAGAGCGACCTCGTGCTGGCGCTGGGCAATGACGACGTCGCCCGCGAACAGCTCGGCGCCACGCTGGACCGGCAGACCGAGACCAAGCGCGACACCCGCATCTTCCTGCGGGCCGACAAGACCGTCGACTACGGGGCGCTGATGGAGGTGATGAACCTGCTGCGCAGTGCCGGCTACCTCAAGATCGCGCTGGTGGGCATCGAAATGACCGGCCAGCCGGCTGCCGCGCCCGGCACCGCCCCTGCGGTCGCCCCCGGCACGGCGCCCGCTTCACCCGCCGCCGCAGCCCCTGTTCCCATGTCTCCCGCTCCCGCGTCCCCCGCTCCCGCGTCCGGGGCGCCGGCTCCATGAGCCTGTTGCTGCTCAGGGGTAGCGGCGGCCATCGCCTGCGCGAGGCGAGCGTCTGGCTCGTCTGCGGCGCCGTCGTGCTCGCCGTGCATGGCGGCGCGCTCGGCTACATGCTGACCGACCCGCCCATCGTCGCGGCCGAGGAACCGGCGGCGATCATGATCGAACTGGCGGAAATGCCGGTGGCGCCGGCGGCCGAGCCGATCGACCTGCCGCCGGGTCCGCAAATGGTGGAGGCGCAGGAGAAGGTCGAGGAGGAAATCCCGCCCGATCCGCTCGCCACCGAGGAAGACGCGCCGCCGCCCGAGCCCGTGCCGGAGCCGGAACCCGTGCCCGAAGTGTCGGAGAGCCCGGCCAAGGACATCGAGGTGCCGCTTCCCCCGCCGCCGCCGCTCGCCTCCGAGTTGCCGCCGCCGGAGGAGAAGCCCGATCCGCCGAAGGAGCGCCCGAAGCCGAAGCCCAAGCCGAAAAAGGAGAAGAGCGATCTTCCCCCGGCGCCGCGCACCTCTGCCGCGCCTTCGATCGACGCGCAGCGCTCGGAGCGCATCGCCGCGCCTACGGCCGGGGCAGCGACCGCGAACAGCCGCGCGCCGGCCAATTGGCGCTCGCGCCTGATGGCGCATCTGAACCGCCACAAGCGCTATCCCAGCGGGGAGAGTGCCGCCGGCAGGGCGCGCGTGGCGTTCTCCATCGACCGCTCGGGCCGGGTGCTGTCGGCGCGGCTGGCGGGCTCGTCCGGCAATCCGAGCTTCGACGAGGAGGCGGTCGCCATGGTGCGGCGCGCCTCGCCCGTGCCGCCGCCGCCGCCCGAAGTGGCGGGAGGGACGATCACCTTCACGGTGCCGGTGCTGTTCAGCCTGCGCTGACGGGCGCGCCGGCCTCGCTGCCGGTGACCCAGCAGGCCACGCGCTGCGCGCCCTTGTGCGCCAGCGGCGGCATTTCCACCCGGCAGCGCTCCACCACCAGCGGGCAGCGCGGGTTGAACGGGCAGCCGCGCGGCGGGTTGAACGGTGAGGGCAGTTCGCCCTCCAGCACGATGCGCTCCTTCTTCGCCTCCGGGTCGGCCACCGGCGTGGCGGAGAGCAGGGCGCGCGTATAGGGGTGCAGCGGGGCGTCGAAAATGGCGTCGCGCGGGCCGTGCTCCACGGCGCGGCCCAGATACATCACCAGCACCTCGTCCGCCATGTGCCGCACCACGCCGAGATCATGGCTGACGAAGACATAGGCGACGCCCAGCTGCTCCTGCAGCTCCACCAGCAGGTTCAGCACCTGCGCCCGCACCGAGACATCGAGCGCCGAGACTGGCTCGTCCAGCACCAGGATCTTCGGCCGCAGCACCAGCGCGCGGGCGATGGCGATGCGCTGGCGCTGGCCGCCGGAGAACATGTGCGGGTAGCGGCCATGGTGCTCCGGGCGCAGGCCGACGCGCTTCATCATGTCGAGCGCCCGTTCGCGCCGCTCGGCGGCGGGGAGCGAGGTGTTGACCAGCAGCGGCTCCTCGATCGCCTTGCCGATGGTCTGGCGCGGGTTGAGCGAGCCGAACGGGTTCTGGAACACCATCTGCACCTCGCCGCGATAACGGCGCAGCGTGCGCGCATCCGCCTCGGCAACGTCGATATCGTCGAGCCGCAGCGAGCCGGCACCCGGCCGCTCGATCAGGGTGAGCATGCGGGCGAGGGTCGACTTGCCGGAGCCGGATTCGCCGACCACCGCCAGAGTGGAACGCGGGGCCAGCCGGAAGCTGATGCCGGCAACCGCCTTCACCGTCGCGGATTTGCTGAAAAGGCCGCGCGAGACCTCATAGCTCTGCGCGAGGTCGATGGCCTCCATCACGGCTTCGGCGGCGGTGGTCTCATGGGCAGCGACCAGGCTCATGCCACGAACTCCCGGCGCTGCGGCACCCCGCCGACGAGGGGCGTGTGGCAGAGGGCGAGGCCGAACTCCGCGCCGGCGCGTGGCGGCGGCACGGTGCGGCAGGTGTCGGTGGCGAAACGGCAGCGCGGCGAGAACAGGCAGCCGGTCGGCCGGTCGGCCAGCCCCGGCACGATGCCGGGAATGGACGGCAGCAGGCGCCCCTGCGCGCGCTCCGGCAGCGCCGCCAGCAGCGCGGCGGTGTAGGGATGGTGCGGATCGCGGAACAGGCCGCGCGTGCTTTGCATCTCCACCTGCTGGCCGGCATAGTGGACGCAGACGCGCTGCGCCATCTCGGCCACCACCCCCATATCATGGGTGATCAGCACCAGCCCGACGCCGCTTTCCTTCTGTAGCTTCAGCAGCAGATCGAGGATCTGCGCCTGGATGGTGACGTCGAGCGCGGTGGTCGGCTCGTCGGCGATGATGAGCTTGGGATTGCAGGCCAGCGCCATGGCGATCATCACACGCTGGCTCATGCCGCCGGAGAGCTGGTGCGGGAAGGCGTTCAGCCGGCGCGCGGGTTCGGGAATGCCGACCAGTTCCAGCAGATCGATCGCCCGCGCCTGTCGCCCGGCGCGCGAGAGGTCGAGATGCGCCTTCATCGCCTCGCGAATCTGGAAGCCGACGGTGAAGCATGGGTTGAGGCTCGACATCGGCTCCTGGAAGATCATCACCAGGTCGCGCCCGATGATCTTGCGGCGCTCGCGGGCCGACAGGGTCAGCAGGTCGCGACCGTCGAACATCATCCGGTCGGCGGTGACGCTGGCGATCCAGGGCAGCAGGCCCATTACCGCGAGCATGGCCACCGATTTGCCCGACCCCGATTCGCCGACGATGGCGACAAGCTCGCCCGCGTCGACATCGAGGTCCACCCGGTCCACCGCTCGAAAGGGGCCGCGGCCGGTTGCGAAAGTGACGGAAAGATTGCGGATGGAGAGCAGGGGCATCAGCTGCGCCTCAGCTTCGGGTCGAGAGCGTCGCGCAGGCCGTCTCCCATCAGGTTGATGGCGACCACGGTGACGAGAATGGCGAGGCCCGGCAGCGTCACGATCCAGGGCGCGGAGCGGATGAATTCGCGGGCATCGGCCAGCATGGCGCCCCATTCCGGCGTCGGCGGCTGCGCGCCGAGGCCAAGGAAGCCAAGCGCCGCCGCCTCCAATATGGCGTCGGAAATGCCGAGCGCCGCCTGCACGATGAGCGGGGCGAGGCAGTTCGGCAGCACGGTGACGAACATCAGTCTTAGCCTGCCAACTCCGGCGACCTGCGCGGCGATGACATATTCCTTCGTCAGCTCGGCGATGGCGGCGGCGCGCACCAGCCGCACATAGCGCGGGAGATAGACCACGGTGACCGCGATGATGGTGTTGGCGAGGCTCGGGCCGAGCACCGCGACGATGAGGATGGCGAGCACGAGGCTGGGGATCGCCACCACCATGTCCATGACGCGCATCACCACCACCTCGACGATGCCGCGCATGAACGCCGCCGCGAGGCCGAGCACGATGCCGAGCGCCACCGAGACCACCATCACCGACAGGCCGATGCCGAGCGAGATGCGCGCGCCATAGATGAGGCGCGAGAGCACGTCGCGTCCCACCGCGTCGGTGCCGAAGGGGAAGCTCCAGTTTCCGCCGGCCCAGACCGGCGGCAGCAGCACGCTCTGGCGGAACTGCTCGATCGGCGAATGCGGTGCGACCCAGGGTGCGAACAGCGCCAACAGGGTGATGAACACCACCACGGCGAGCCCGAGAACCGCGCCGCGGTTTTCGCTGAAGGCGGACCAGAAGGCGCGGAACGGGGAGGGTTCCTCGCCGACGGGCTCGGTCTGGGCCACGGCAAGCGCGCTGAGGCTCAAGCCGGAGGCGTCCGGCATGAAACGCTCCGGCGCGGTCGGCATCGGATCGTCGATGGCATTTTCCTCAGCCATGCCGGATCCTCGGGTTAATCGCGACATAGAGCATGTCGACGATGAGGTTCACGAGGATGACGATCGCCGAGATCAGCATGATGCCGCCCTGAAGCGCGGGATAGTCGCGGCGGGAGATCGATTCGATCAGCCATTTGCCGACGCCCGGCCAGGCGAAGATGGTCTCCGTCAGCACTGCGCCGGCCAGCAGCGTGCCGGTTTGCAGGCCGACCACGGTGACGACGGGGATCAGCGCATTGCGCAGCGCGTGCAGGCCGACCACGCGCAGCGGCGACAGGCCCTTGGCGCGCGCCGTGCGCACATAGTCCTCGCCCAGCACCTCCAGCATGGAGGAGCGCGTCATGCGCGCGATCACCGCCAGCGGAATGGTGCCGAGGACGATGGAGGGCAGGATGAGATGGGCCGCCGCCGCGCCGAACGCGCCTTCCTGGTCGGACAGCAGGCTGTCGATCAGCATGAATCCGGTCACCGGCTCGAAATAATAGTTGATCAGGTCCATGCGGCCCGAGACCGGGGTCAGGCCGAGATATTCCGAGACGAACATGATGAGCAGCAGGCCCCACCAGAAGATGGGCATCGAATAGCCGGCCAGCGCCACGGTCATCACCGAATGGTCGAGCATCGAGCCGCGCTTGACCGCCGCGAGCACACCGGCCGGCACGCCCAGCACGACAGCAAAGACGAGCGCGCAGAAGGCGAGCTCCAGCGTCGCCGGGAACAGGATCAGGAATTCATGCAGCACCGGCGTCTTGGTGACGATAGAGACGCCGAAATCGCCGTGCAGCAGGCCATAGACATAATCGAGGAACTGCCGCCACACTGGCTGATCGAGGCCGAGTTCGTGGCGAAGCTGCGCCAGCCGCTCCGGCGCGATGCCGCGCTCGCCGGTGCGCGCCTCGATGGGATCGCCGGGCACCATGCGCACGGCGGCGAAGGTGACGAACATGAGCGCCACGAAGGTGGGCAGTGTCAGCGCGATGCGGCGAATGACGAATTTGAGCATGTGTGGGGCGTACCCATAAGTCGTGCCTGATCCCTGCAAAGCATCCGTCATCCCGGACACCGCGCAGCGGTGATCCGGGGTTGCGAGACGGAGATGCGCCTTGGCGGGTGGCGATCCCGGATCGCGGCAAGCCGCGTCCGGGATGAATTTCGTGGCGACGGGCGCGAGGCTATCGCGCCATCACTTCAGCTCGACGCCATAGAATTCGTGGCGGCCAAACGGGCTGACCTTGTAGTCGACCACTTCCTTGCGCGTCGGCTCATACACCACCGAATGGGCGATGGTGAACCAGGGGGCGTCTTCCTTGAAGATCACCTGAGCCTGCTCGTAGAGCTTGGTGCGCTCGGCAAGGTCGGAACTCGTGCGCGCCTTGCTGATGAGCGCATCGAAATCCTTGTTGCACCATTTGGCGAGGTTCTGGCCGCCCTTGCGGGCCGCGGGGCAGCCGAGCAGGAAGAAGAAGTTATCCGGGTCGCCATTGTCGCCGGTCCAGCCGAGCTGGCCGGTGGTGTGCTCGCCTTCCTGCATGCGTTTGCGATACTCGCCCCATTCATAGGAGACCAGCTTGGCGTTGACGCCGATCTTGGCGAGATCGGACTGCATCATCTCGGCGATGCGCTTGGCATTGGGGTTGTAGGGGCGCTGCACCGGCATCCACCACAGGTCGATGTCGAGCGGCGTCTTCACCCCGGCGTCGGCCAGCATCTTCTTGGCCTTTTCGGGATCGTAGGCGTAGTCCTTGACCTCGGTATTATAAGACCAGATGGTCGGCGGGATCGGGTTGATCGCGGCCTGGCCGGCGCCCTGGTAGACGTCCTTGATGATGGCGCCCTTGTCGATCGCCATGCTGAAGGCCTGGCGCACTTCCTTCTTGTCGAAGGGCGGCTTTTCGACGTTGAAGGCCCAATAGGCGATGTTGAGGCCCGGCTGCGAGAGCAGGTTGACGGCCGGGTCGGTCTTCATGCCGGCAATGTCGGCCGGGTTCGGCGCGATCATCACATGGCATTCGCCCTTCTTCAGCTTGGCGTAGCGGGCGGTGGGGTCCGGCGTGATGGCGAAGACGAGGTTGTCGATCTTGGCCGGGCCCTCGAAATAGGCGGGGAAGGCCTTGTAGCGGATCACCGCGTCCTTCTGGTAGTTCACGAAGGAGAACGGGCCGGTGCCGACCGGGATCTGGTCGAACTGCTCGGGCGTGCCCTTCTTCAGCAGGAAGTCGGCATATTCCTTCGAGTGGATGGTGGCGAAGTCCATGGCAAGGTTCGCCAGCATGGGCGCGTTCGGCTCCTTCAGCACGAACTTCACCGTCAGATCATCCACCTTGTCGATGGAGGCCAGAAGGTCCGGCATGCCCATGTCGGCGAAGTAGTCATACGCGCCGCCGGTCACCTTGTGGTAGGGATTCTCGGGCTTCCACATGCGATCGAAGGTGAAGAGCACGTCGTCGGCATTGAAGTCGCGGCTCGGCGTGAAGCCGTTCACGCCCGAATGAAACTTCACGCCCTTGCGCAGCTTGAAGGTGAGTTCCTTGCCGTCGTCGCTAACCGTCCAGCTTTCCGCCAGGCCGGGCACGACCTTGGTGGTGCCGCGCTCGAATTCGACGAGCTGGTTGTAGACCGGGCGGGCGGCATCGAAGCTGGTGCCGGTGGTGTTGAGTGCGGGGGTAAAGTTCTCCGGGCTGCCTTCGGAGCAGTAGACCAGCGTTTTGGCGGCATAGGCCGGCGCGCACAGCGCCGTGAGCATCGCAGCCGCAAGGGCCGCTTTGGCATTGAAAGCCAGCATGTCTGATTCCCCTCTCATGAACCGCACGAGGCATGCCCATTGTCTGGGCTGGCCTATTGTTTGATCGTCGCGGTCCGATTTCACAACTGAAACACGTGTCTCAACGTTGCGCAATCATCCCCCACCCCTAGACCTAAGTCGGATGACGTAGCGGAGGCTGGCCGTTGCCGCGCCCGCATGCCGAAGGCCGGGTGCGCGCCACCGCGCGACGTTGTAAGACACACAGGCCGGCCTCTGGCGCCGGCGGTCCGGGAGAATCTGCATGAGTGCCGCGCCTGCCTCCGCCCCTGTCGCCGCCGGTGCGGCTTCGGCCCGCCGCGCAGTCTTCGACTGGGCAGACCCCATCGATTTCGACGGCCAGCTCACCGAGGAGGAGCGCCTGGTGCGCGACACCGCGCGCGCCTATGCGCAGGAGCGCCTGCAGCCGCGCGTCACCTCGGCCTTCATGGATGAGCGCTTCGACCGCGAAATCATGAGCGAGATGGGCGAACTCGGCCTGCTGGGGGCCACCATTCCCGAGGAATATGGCGGCGCGGGCCTCGGCTACGTGTCCTACGGGCTGGTGGCGCGCGAGGTGGAGCGAGTCGATTCGGGCTATCGGTCGGCGATGAGCGTGCAGTCTTCGCTCGTCATGCACCCGATCAACGCCTATGGCAGCGAGGCGCAGCGCAAGAAGTTCCTGCCAAGGCTCGCCACCGGCGAATTGGTGGGCTGCTTCGGCCTCACCGAGCCCGACGCCGGCTCGGATCCCGCCGGCATGCGCACCCGCGCCGAGAAGATCGACGGCGGCTACCGTCTCTCCGGCGCCAAGATGTGGATCACCAATTCCCCCATCGCCGATATCGCCGTGGTGTGGGCGAAGTCGGCGGCGCATGGCGACGAGATCCGCGGCTTCCTGCTGGAGCGCGGCATGAAGGGCTTCACCACGCCGAAGATCGAGCACAAGCTCTCGCTGCGCGCCTCGATCACCGGCGAGATCGTCATGGACGGGGTGGAGGTGCCGGAGGAAAACCTGCTGCCGGATGCCTCCGGCCTCAAGGGTCCGTTCGGCTGCCTCAATCGCGCACGCTTTGGCATTGGCTGGGGCGTCATGGGCGCAGCGGAAGCCTGCTATGCCAGTGCGCGCCAGTACACGCTGGACCGCAAGCAGTTCGGCAAGCCGCTGGCGGCGACGCAACTGATCCAGAAGAAGCTCGCCGACATGGCGACCGAGATCACGCTCGGCCTCCAGCTCGCTTTGCGCGCCGGCCGGCTGTTCGACGAAGGGCAGCTACCGATCGAGTCGATCTCTATGCTTAAGCGCAACAATTGCGGCAAGGCGCTCGACATCGCCCGAAACGCCCGCGACATGCATGGCGGCAACGGCATTTCCGGCGAGTTTCCGGTGATGCGCCACATGGTGAACCTGGAGACGGTGAACACCTATGAGGGCACGCACGACATTCACGCGCTGATCCTCGGTCGCGCCATCACCGGGCACCAAGCGTTCTTCTGAGAGGCCGCGAAGAGCGCCGTTCCCGGGTGTTGCCCGGGGGCGGCGGATCCACTCAGATATTGTACATGAGGTCGGCTTCGGGGGTCTGGGCGAATATCACCATGTCATGCAGCGACATGCCGTCGAGAATATCCGACATGGCGTCGCGCACCTTGCTCATGGTGATGCGCACCGAGCAGGTCTCAAGGTCCTCGCAGTCCTGGCAGGGCACGAAGGCGCTCTTGCTGGCGCAGTTGATTGGTGCGAGCGGGCCGTCGAGCACGCGGATGATATGGCCGATGCGGATGTCGCGCGGCGTCTTGGAAAGCGCGTAGCCGCCGCCCGGCCCCTTCTTCGAGCGCAGCATGCCGGCATTCCTCAGCTCCAGCAGGATGGCGTCGAGGAACTTCTTCGGAATGTTGTTGGCGGTGGCGATCTCCTGGCCCATGGCGCTCGAACCGGGTTCGAGGCGGGCGAGGAAGAGCATCGCCTTCAGACCGTATTTGCCCTTGTTGGTCAGCATGTCCGCTTCGTCATTCGGCTGCTTGAGGAGCAGCGCAATGGGATTGGTCCGCCGGGCGCCGAATCTCTGCCGCCAGCACTCCCTATAAATGGTAGATTGAAAAGTAATTTACCAGTGCCGGGCGCCGACTTAGCGCGCCGTTTCACTCGCCAGCGCGAGGCCTGCCGGCTGACGCACGTCCGGCGCCGGGTGCAAAAACAGCACGGCCGCGATGACGGCGCCGTAGGCGATGGCAAAAAGAAGTTTGTCGCGGTTGCGACGAAGGCCGGTCTCGCTCATGGATCACACTCCAGTTGGAGAGTAATCTATGGACAAAGTAGGAATATGTAAAGCGTCAGTCCTCCTCGAAGGCGCGCACCGCTGATCCGAGCGATCCGCCGGTCTCGAAAGCGGCGGTGAAGGCGGCGACCCGCCGGTCGATGCGGATGTCGGAGGCGCGCAGCGGGCGGGCGAGCGAGAGGCCTTCCAGCGAGCGGGCACGCGACAGCGCGACATAGGCCTGCCCGGCGGCGAAGGCCCCGCTGTCGAAGTCGATCCGCACATCTTCCAGCGTCAGGCCCTGTGCCTTGTGCACCGTCACCGCCCAGGCGGGCACGAGCGGAAGCTGCGTATAGCTGCCGACGACTTTGGCGGCGACCTTGCCCGTCGCCTCGTCCCAATCGTAGCGGATGCGCTCCCAGCTGGTGCGTTCGATCTCGACGATGCCCGCGCCGTCCAGCCGGACATAGGCGCGGTCCGGCGCGAGGCCGGTAATGGTGCCCACCGAGCCGTTGACCCACTGCCGCTCCGGGTGGTTGCGTACCGTCATCACCCGGGCACCGACCTTGAGCGCCAGCGTCTCCGGCACCGGCAGCCGGTCATTGGCGAGATCGAACTCGCCCTCGCTCTTGCCCTCATAGGCCCGCCCCATGTCCTGCAGGGAATCGAGGCCCCGGCGGTTATAGGCGTCGACGCGCATATTCGTTGGCGCCAGCACCACCGGCACCCGGCCGGGCCGGTGCTCGCGGAAGGAGGCGGCGTTGATGGCGGCGATGGCATCTCCGACATGGCGGCCAGTGCGCAGTTCCGCGAGATAACCGACAAAGGCGTCGTCGGTCTGGCGGTAGACCTGCAGGAAGGGCAGCCGCGCCGGTTCGACCTCGCGCAGCACGCGGGCGTCGAAGGCGAACGGCCCCTCATAGCCGAGATGGCCGAGGATCTCGCGCTCCGCGTTCGGCACGACCGGCGGCAATTGCAGGAAATCGCCCACCAACACCACCTGCACGCCGCCGAAGGGTTCGGGATTGCCGCGGGCGATGCGCAGGGAGCGGTCGACGGCATCGAGCACATCGGCCCGCACCATCGAGATTTCGTCGATGACGAGGCGCTCCAGCTTCTTCATCAGCGTGCGCTTGGGCGTGCGCGGACGCACCTGGTCAGGGTCCACCAAGCGGGGCGGCAGGCCGAAGAAGGAGTGGATCGTCTGCCCGCCGAGCTGCAGCGCCGCCACGCCCGTCGGTGCGAGAAAGGCCTGCCGGCCGCCGCCATGCTTGCGAAGCGCGTGAAGGAACGTCGTCTTCCCCGTGCCCGCGCCCCCCAGCACCATCACAACAGGCGCGCCGGACCCCACCAGAGCCAGCGGCCCGGCAAAGGCCTCGGCCGGAAGCGAAGGGCGAATCGGAAGCGCAACTTTATCGTTCATCGGCGCAATGGAGCACAGGAGGACGCATCCGACCAAGGCGTCGGGCACCGCGGCGCCAGCGCCGTTCGCCGGTCTTCCCCCTCCGACCGATGCGTGGCACGCAAGGGCTTGCCCGTCCTCTCGGGGGAGGCGTTACGGCGTCCCGCCACCATGACGGGGGGCCGTGCCCGGCTCATCAAAGTCTTCAGCAAACATCATTTCGACCGAGGTGATCGCGTTGTCGATGATCTTTTTGTACCGACGATGCCGAAATCTATTCAAATGTATCATCCAGTCAGGGGCGGCAGAGCCAAGTCCTTCCCTGCCGAGCGCTGCGCGAGCTCGATTGATCAAGCCTACATCTACGCTGTCATTGTAGAGAAATTTGAGCGGAATAAATTTCCCCTTGCCAACGTAATGACGAACAGCCGCTTGCGTCCATCTTTCGGAGAATATGGCGCATCCTTGCAAGTTGAATGTCAGCGGAAGTCGTGCCCAATTTTTCTCAAACACGAGGTTCATCACGCATTGATCTTGGAGGCCGCAATTGACTGAGTAGTCACATGAGAGCCGATGCCGCTCGAATTCGACGTTGAAAAGGCGCAGGCAGTCGCTGTCCCAATGCTCGTAATTGACCGCGATAAAACCTGAATTGAAATAGTGGGGGGAGCGACCTGTCTCTTCACAGCGCCGATGAAAAGTTTCGTTAGGAATATCGCCAACTTTCGCTATGTCATAGACTGCGGCAATAGGTCGTCCGCGAAAATTGATTTTTTCAAGATCGATATTTTTCACGAGAATTATATCGCTATCAATATATAATGATCTTTCGTAATCAGACGAAAGCTCATTAAGCGCCGTAAGTTTCATATTTGCTGCGCCGGTGACATGAGTAGATGTCACATTGGACGAAGCCTTTACGCCATCTCTTGAAATAGTGCGATAGTTTATGTTCTTGCCGAAATTATTACCTAAATTTATCAAATCATTTTTATTTTCCGGTGAAAAATCCACACAGAAAACAACGATATCCCTTACCGTTTCCTGCGTCAGAGCGGCGATGGCGGCCGCATGCTCGGTGAGCTCAAAGCCCTTCGCGTCGGTCACGAAGCAGATTGCGGTGCGCATGGAAACCTTGGGTTGAAGTGACATAACATATTGATAATTCTTCACCTTGCGCCCGATCTGTCAACCGATTGAACGTGCGCAAATGCCGTGCGCGAACGCCTTGGCTCATTGGCCCCAGCCGGCAACACGGTGTTTTCTGGCTCCGCCACGCTGCGGGTCCGCCTTCCATCGCTCTCAATGCAACTTGATCAGCACAAGCCCGGCAACGATGAGCGCCGCGGCCAGCAGGCGCTCTCGGCGGACCGGCTCGTGCAGCACCACCACGGCGATGACCGCCCCGAACAGCACGCTGGATTCGCGCACCGCGGCGACGAGACCGATCGGCGCCTTGGTCATCGCCCAGATGGAGATCCAGTAGGCGGTCAGCGACATCGCGCCGCCCGCCAGGCCGGGGCCGATGAAGGACAGCGTCGGCGCCAGCGCGCGGGGGCCCTTCCACGCCAGCCCGAACAGCGTGATGACGAGGCTGTCGGCGACGAACAGCCAGGATGTGTAGACATGCGGCGAGGTGGCGCTGCGGGCGCCGAGCCCGTCAACCAGCGTATAGGCGGTGATGGACAGCCCGCACAGCAGGGCGAGCCGCAGCGCGGTCGTGTCGAAGGCGCCCGCGCCCGACCGCCGCCAGGCGATGGACAGGATGCCCAGCGCCAGCAGGCCGACGCCGAGAAAGCCCTGCGCGTCGACGGCCTCGCCGACCAGCGTCACTGACAATATGGTGGTGAGCAGCGGCGCGCTGCCGCGTGCCAAGGGGTAGACCAGCCCCATATCGGCGCGGCGATAGGCGCCGGACAGCGTCAGGTAATAGACGAGATGGATGGCGACGGAGGCGGCGATCCACGGCCACACATGCGGCTCCGGCGGCCCGAGATACAGCGCCACCGGCAGAGCGAGCAGGCCGCAGGCGGCGTTGACCAGCACCACGGCGAGAAACGGGTCGAGCCGGATCTTCAGCACGGCATTCCAGCCGGCATGCATCGCTGCGGCGGCGATGACGGCGAGGAAAACGCTCGGTTCCATGCAACAGCCGGCCGGAGAGGGGTGCGCGGGCTTTAGCCGATTCCGCCCGCGCTGCCGAGGGGCTCGGCGCGCTAATGCAGTTTGATCAGCGTCACTCCCGCGACCACGAAGAGGGCGGCGACGGCACGCTCGGGGCGCAGCCTTTCATGCAGCACCAGCACGGCGAAAGCGGCGGCGAACAGCACACTCGCCTCGCGCACCGCCGCGACCAGGCTGATCGGCGCCCGCGCCATCGCCCAGACACAGAGCCAGTAACTGACGAACAGCATCGCGCCGCCCGCGAGCGCCAGCGGCAGATGCCGCATTACCGGCCGCAGGAAGGCCGGGCCCTTCCACACGGAAAGACCGACAAGCACGAGCACGGCATCGCCAACGAACAACCAGGCCGTATAGGTGGCGGGCGACCCCATATGGGCGGCGGTGCCGTCGATGATGGAGTAGGCGGTGACAGCCGCGGCCGAACCCAGCGCCAGCCCGAGCGCCACCGATTGCGACGCCTCGTCCCGGCTGCGCCAGCCCGTGACCAGCACCCCCGCCGCGAGCAAAGCGATCCCGGCGATGCCGATGGGCCCGATAGGCTCATGCAGCACCGTAATAGCAATGCCCGCCGTCATCAGCAGGGCGCCGCCCCGGGCGACGGGGTAGACGAGGCCGAGATCGGCACGCGCATAGGCGCCGGCGAGGCAGGCATAGAAGCCGATATGAGCGGCCATCGAGCCGGCCATCCACGGCCAGAGCGGGCGCTCGGGCAGGCCGAGCCAGAGCGCGAACGGCAGCGCCACCATGCCGCCGCCAAGCACCACCAGCATGAGGGAAGAAAGTGGGTCGAGCCGCAGCTTCAGCAGCACGTTCCACCCGGCTTGAAGCACTGCCGACAGAAGGACGACGAGAAGAACGGGAATGTCCATGTGGAACCGCGATGTCGGGTGCTACCTTGATACCCTACACCGCGGTCCCGCCGCGTGAAACCGTGCCGAAAGACGCGGGCCGACCTTCGTCAGACGCCGAGCTGGGTCACGAACTTGGTGTTCACATAGGCTTCCATCGCCTCGGTGCCGCCTTCCGAGCCGTAGCCGGAATCCTTGATGCCGCCGAACGGTACCTCAGGGAGGGCGAGGCCGTGATGGTTGATCGAGATCATGCCGCTTTCCACCCGGCGGGCGAACTCGTCGGCGCGGGCGGAGGAGGTGGTGTAGGCATAGGCGGCGAGGCCGTAAGGCAGCCGGTTGGCCTCGGCGATCACCGCTTCGGTCGAGGTGAAGGACTGTATCGGCACGATGGGGCCGAAAGGCTCTTCATTGAGGATGCGCGAATCCGGCGCGAGGTCGGTCAGCACGGTCGGCTCGAAGAAATAGCCGCTATTGCCGATGCGCGACCCGCCCACGCGCAGGGTCGCGCCCTTGGCGAGCGCGTCGGCGGTGAGCGCTTCCATGGCCTCGACCCGGCGCGGATTGGCCAGCGGGCCCATGCGCACGCCGTCCTCGAGCCCATTGCCGACCTTTACGCCCTTCACCGCCTCGGTGAAGCCGTCGACGAAGCGGGAATAGAGGTCCTCATGCACGAGGAAGCGGGTCGGCGAGACGCACACCTGCCCGGCATTGCGGAACTTGGCGCCGGAGAGCAGCTTGATCGCCACTTCCACGTCCGCATCCTCGAACACCACGGCCGGGGCATGGCCGCCCAGCTCCATGGTAACGCGCTTCATGTGTGCGCCGGCCAGCGCCGCCAGTTGCTTGCCGACAACGGTGGAGCCGGTGAAGGAGATCTTCTTCACCACCGGGTGCGGGATGAGGTACTGCGAAATTTCCGACGGCACGCCGAAGACGAGGTTGACCACGCCCGCCGGCACGCCGGCATCGGCATAGGCGCGCACCAGTTCGGCGCAGCTCGCCGGGGTCTCTTCCGGTCCCTTGAGGATGACCGCACAGCCGGCGGAGAGCGCGGCGGAAACCTTGCGCACCGCCTGGTTGATCGGGAAGTTCCACGGCGTGAAGGCGGCGACGACGCCTACCGGCTCGCGGTGCACGACCTGCTGCACGCCGGCGGCACGGGCGGGGATGAGCCGGCCATATTGACGGCGGCCTTCCTCGGCGAACCAGTCGATGATGTCGGCGGAGGCGAGCGTTTCCATCCGCGCCTCGGGCAGCGGCTTGCCCTGCTCCATGGTCATGAGGGTGGCGATCGTCTCATGCCGCTCGCGCAGCAGCTCGGCCGCCTTGCGCATGATCTTGTAGCGCTCATGCGGCGGCGTGTGGCGCCACACCGCGAAGCCCTTCTCGGCGGCGGCGAGCGCGGCGTCGAGATCGGCCCGGCTGGCATGGGCGACCGTGCCGATCGCCTCTTCCGTCGCCGGGTTGATGACCGGCTGGCTGGCCGGCGCGCCGCCATGCTCGCTGCCCCCGCGCCACGCGCCGTCAATGTAGAGCTGGACCTCGGGGTAGGACACGGAATGCGACATGGCCGGACCTTTCAAGCTGGGATGCTGGCGCATACCTAATCGCCCGGATGCCGGACGGAAAGGGGCAAGGCGGCCTGCCGCAGCGTTATTGGATCCACTTTCTGGGTCGCCCGCCATGGCCTGCAGGCGCAGGCGATCCGGCCCGTCATGGGGCCGGATCGCTGGGGCTTCAGCGCGCCTCGCGCAGGATGTCGCGCTTGCCGGCATGGTTGGCCGGGCCGACGATGCCCTCATGCTCCATCCGCTCCATCAGCGAGGCGGCACGGTTGTAGCCGATCTGCAGCCGACGCTGGATGTAGGAGGTGGAGGCCTTCTTGTCGCGCAGCACCACGGCGACGGCCTGGTCGTAGAGATCGCCGCAATCATCGCCGGAGAGGGCGCCATTGGCGGATTTGTCGAACACGGCGCTGTCCTCGGCGACGGGCTCCTCGTCCTCTTCGGCCGTCACCTCTTCGAGATATTCCGGCCGCGCCTGCGCCTTCAGATGCTCGACCACGCGCTCCACCTCCTGGTCGGAGACGAACGGCCCGTGCACGCGCGAGATGCGCCCGCCGCCGGCCATGTAGAGCATGTCGCCCTGACCCAGCAGTTGCTCGGCGCCCATCTCGCCGAGAATGGTGCGGCTGTCGATCTTGGACGTCACCTGGAAGGAGATGCGGGTCGGGAAGTTCGCCTTGATGGTGCCGGTGATGACGTCGACGCTGGGGCGCTGCGTCGCCATGATGAGGTGGATGCCGGCCGCGCGGGCCATCTGGGCCAGGCGCTGGATGGCGCCTTCGATTTCCTTGCCGGCGACCATCATCAGGTCGGCCATCTCGTCGACCACGATGACGATGAAGGGCAGGGGAGCGAGATCCATGATCTCCTCCTCTTCCTGCAACTCGCCGGTTTCCTTGTCGAAGCCTTTCTGCACCGTGCGGGTGATGATCTCGCCCTTGGCGGTCGCCTCCGCCACGCGAGCGTTGAAGCCGTCAATGTTGCGCACGCCGAGGCGGCTCATCTTCTTGTAGCGGTCTTCCATCTCCCGCACCGCCCATTTCAGGGCGACGATGGCCTTCTTCGGGTCGGTGACGACCGGCGTCAAAAGGTGCGGGATGCCTTCATAGACCGAGAGCTCCAGCATTTTGGGGTCGATCATGATCAGGCGGCATTGGTCCGGGCGGTGCCGGTACAGCAGCGACAGGATCATGGTGTTGATGGCGACCGACTTGCCCGAGCCGGTGGTGCCGGCGACCAGCAGATGCGGCATGCGGGCGAGATCGACGATCACCGGCTCGCCGCCAATGGTCTTGCCGAGCCCGATGCCGAGCTTGGCGCGGGCGGCCTCGAATTCATGGCTCGCCAGCATCTCGCGCAGCCACACCGTCTCGCGGCGCTGGTTCGGCAGCTCGATGCCGATGACATTGCGCCCTTCCACCACCGCGACGCGGGCGGAGATGGCGCTCATCGAGCGGGCGATGTCGGCGGAAAGACCGATGACGCGGCTGGACTTGATGCCGGGCGCCGGCTCCAGTTCATAAAGCGTCACCACCGGGCCGGGATTGGCGTCGATGATCTCGCCGCGCACGCCGAAATCATGCAGCACCTGCTGCAGCTTCACCGAGTTGCGGTCGAGGAACTCCTCGGAAAGCTCATAGTCCGGCTCGTTCGCCGGCGGCTCGGTGAGCAGTTCCAGCGGCGGCAGCTCATACTGGTCGCCCGCCGCGATCGCCGCGCGCGGGGCGGGGACGGGAGCCGGACGCGGCGCCGGTGCCGCCACGGGCATCACGGCGGCCGGCACGGGGGCAGGAGCAGGAGCCTGCGCAGCAGCCTGAGCGACGGTGGCCGGGGCGGCGGCCACCGCGACCATGCCGAACATCGGCCAGGAGAAGGAAAGCTCGGCGGGCGTGGCGCTGTAGCCGGAGAAGCCCGCCAGAGGAGCGGCCGGCGGTTCGGCCGCAGCGGGTGCTTCCTCGGTCAGGGCGTCCTCGCCGACAGTGCCGAGCAACGAATTGGCGGTCTCGTCTTCCGCCCAGAACTCCTCGACGACGACATCTTCGGCCATCTCGGCATCGGCCGCGTCGTCTTCAAAGACGTCGTCTTCGTTCAGCTCGACATCTTCCGCCCGTTCGGCGTCGTCGAAATCCTCGTCCGCCTCATAGGCGTCGTCATCGTCGGCCTCAGCCGCGAGTGCCGGCGCGCTCGTCGGCTCGGGCACGGGCTGCCGAACCGGCGCTGCGGCCGGCGTCGGCGCCATCTCGCGCACCGCGCCGTAGCGCGCGGCGAGGAGGCGCTCCTCCTCCGGGAATTCCTCCTCATAGTCGCCCTCTTCGAGCGGGATGAGGTCGTAGACATTGGCCACGTCATTGGCGGCGGTGAAGGTCTCTTCTGGCATCCAGCCCGCGCCGGGCGCCGGGGTCTGCGAGGCGGGGATCACCGGCGAGGCATCCCAGCCATACTGGATCATCGAGGACATCTGCCGCACCGACGTCGCAGCCGTAGCAACCGGCGCCGGGGAGGGCGCTGCCTCGACGGCGGGGGCCGGCACGGGAGCGGCGACCGTCGCCGGTTCCGGCACCGGCTGGGCGGAGAGCGCGCGGCGGGCATGGGCGGCTATCAGCGCCTTCGGCACCGCGCCGAGCGGCGGCTTGCGCGGCGGCACGCGCAGAACCGGCGTCTGCGAGGGACGGGGTGGCACCACGGCGGTGGCGGTGGCCGGCGCCTCCAGCGCGGACACCACCGCCGGCGGCTGGCGCATCAGATAGTCCGGCGTACGGGTAAAGCGCGTATTGGGCGGCATGGTGAAGGGCTGCAGCCAGCTCGGCACCAGTTCGTGCTGCGGCGCCACGACGACGGGCGGCCGGGCGGCCGGGGCCGCCACTGCCGCTTTCGTCACCTTCGGCGCCGGCGGCGCGTGCGTCACCTGCGGGTTGGCGCGGGAGAACACATGAGTCTGGGCGGTCGCCTTCGACTCGGAAGCCTTGTCCGCATTCGGATCGGAGGGACGCGCCGGATTACGCATGGGACGCTGGAACCTTTGCCGCTACTGCCGTTGAACCATCCGGCCGAAGCGCGGAGGGCGCCGTCTCGGCCGTGCCATATGGTTAGGCGCACAGCGTTAACGAACGGTATGAAGCGGCTGTTTTCCCCACGCGGCGTGTGGGTGAATTCGTACCCCCGGCGCGGTCCTTCCGGCCAGAGTTTGGCGACCTTCAGCTCGGCAAGCCTAGCGTGGCACGGATTTCCGCCGGCATCAGGTCATGCGTTTCGGGGTGCTTCATCATGTAGCGGCCGAACACCGCGCAGCGCGGCACGACGGCAAGGCCGCGCGCCCGGGCGCTGGCGAGGCCGGCTTCGACTAGCTTGGTGGCGAGGCCGCGCCCACCGAGCTCCGGCGGCACTTCCGTGTGGGTGAAGATGATGTGGTCATGCGCAAGAATATATTGAGCAACGGCGATCTGGCCGTCCTGCTCGATCTCGAAACGGTCGGCCGCGCGGTTGTCGCGCACCTGGACTTCGCCGTTCATGGTCATGTTTTTCTCCTTGGAGGCGCCCGGTTCGGGTTCGTGATGGCCGGCTTGGCGTGTTGTTCGGGCGCCATGGGATATTGTCGACCAAAACGGATGCGGTGTCGCCCCCGTCCGGTCGTGCGGGGTGAATTTATCGACTGGGTCCGATATAGGGCAGCCCTAACTGTCGGGAAGGCACCCCCCAATGACCCTGCCCACACGCCGTCCGCCCTCGCCCGAAATGCTGGCCCTGCTGGAGGCGCGGCGCTCGGTTTCCGCCGCCGGTCTCGGCGCGCCGGGGCCGGACGACGCGGCGACGCGCCGCCTGCTGGAGATCGCCGCCCGCGTGCCCGACCACGCCATGCTGGTGCCGTGGCGGTTCATCGTCATCGACGGCGCGGCGCGGGGGGATATCGGCGCCCTGCTGGCGCAGGCCTATCGCGACAACAACCCCGAGATGGCCCCGGAAAAGCGCGAGAAATTCGCCGCCATCATGGGCCGGCTGTTTCCCGCGCCGCTGGCGGTGGTGGTGGTGAGCCGGCCGGTGGGCGGCACCATGATCCCCGATTTCGAGCAGGAACTTTCCGCCGGCGCGGTGTGCATGAACCTTTTGAGCGCCGCCACGGCGATGGGCTTTGACGCCATCTGGGTTACCGGCTGGGTGGCGACGCATCCGGCCGCGAGGGCGATTCTCGGCCTTGGCGAGGGCGAGCGTGTCGCCGGCCTCGTCCATGTCGGCACGGCCGCGCAGGCACCAGGCGAACGGCCGCGCCCGGATGTCGAAGCGCTCACCACGCGCTGGTCGCCACCCGGCTGAAGGCGGGAGTCACGGGGCGGTGGCCAGCTTCAACTCGGTGAGTTCCTCGGGCGAAAAATAGAACAGCCGTTTGGGCGGGGTTTCCATCGCGTGGATCCACACCCGCGGATCGACGCCCATGGCGACGAGATGGCGCTGGCATTCGGCGGAAACGCGCTGGGCATCCGCCATGCCGGTATCGGCGGCATTGCCCTGCGCCGAGACCGCGAATACCTGATGCACGCCGATCGAGGCACCCTTGCGCGCGACGCGCTTCACCCCGCCGGCGAAGACCAGCGGGCAGGAAGAGGCGCAATGCGCGTCCGCGCCAACCTCGGTGGCGAAGCCCTTGTCGCGGATCAGCCGGCCCATGGCGAGCGCGTCCTGCACCGAGCCGCCGGGCGAGTTCAGCACCACCGTCTTCACATAGCTGCCGCGCCGTTCGACCTCGGCGGCGAAACGCTCGGCGGTGCCGGGGGTGATGGTGCCGGTCGCGGTGAGGCGTCCGTCGGCAGCGAGTTCGATCCGCATGGCTTCGCGCAGGCCGTCCGGGGTCGGCCGGCCACGCTCCTGCTCCGCCGGGTCGAGGTTCGGGCGGGAGGAGGGCAGGAAGGGCTCGACCTGCGGCACCTCGCCGGGCAGGAGCTGCTCGCGCGGTGGGGGCGGGGCGTTCATGCGCTCGTACATGTCGAAGGCCAGCACAGCGACGGTGATCCCCACCAGGGCGCGGAACAGCGCGCGCAGCAGCGTCTCATCCGGCCGGTCTCCCAGCAGCCGCCGCCAGCGGGCGGGTGCGCTCTGCGCGGCTTCGCTCATGTCGCGCTCATTCCTTCTTGGCGCCGCGACCCGGCTGCAGCGGGGTGACGGTGGACGAGTGCGCGGCGGGAAGGTCGGCCGGCCCGGTCTCCGCCGGCTCGACCGCCGGCTGCGGTGTCGCCGCAATCTGCCGCTCGTCCTCCACCTCGCGCAGCAGGCGCATGGCGGTGAGGAGTTGGGCCGCTGTCATGCTTTCGGCATCGGTCGGGTCATCCTCGCGCCGGATGGCGGCGTGCACCACGCACAGGGCCAGCACCAGCACGGCCGGCAGCAGATCGATGGAGATGGCGCCCGCCCAGCTCGGCAGGAAGTCGCCGGCATAGCGCAGCACGGCCTCGGCGGTGGACAGCGGCTGGAAGCGCGCCGGCTCGACCGGGCCATCGCCGACGATGCCGTCGGCCGCCTGTGAGAGCGCGCGCGCCTGCACGGCGACGGCCTTCTCCACATTGCCGACGACGGCGTTCTGCCGGCCCGCGAGGTCCGGCGTGCGCCCATCGGCGGCCGGGGCGATGAAGCCGCGCCCCATGTCGTCGGCGGCGCGCTTGACCGCCGGTGCCATCGACGATTGCTCCATCGCGGCGATGGTGCCGATGAGGCGCAGCGCCTCGGCGCCGAAGGCATCGCTGCGTTCCTTGATCGCGCCGCTGCCGGACACCAGCTCGCGCATCTTGGCGATCTGCGCGCTGCCATCCGTGTAGAGCTGCTCGGTGCGGGTGCCGCTCTCCACCAGCTGGCGGCCGAGATCGTCGAGCTGGTTCGACATCTGGCTGAGCAGCTGCACCACCGTGCCGGAACCGCCCGTGCCGGTGAGCGCGCCGGAACGCTCGGCCTCGGCGAGCCGGGAAAACCGCGCGGAGGCGAGCTGGATGTCGGGCAGCAGGCTCTGCGCGCCGAGCGCCCGGTTATGCGAGCGGTCGAGATCGCGCGTGTAGTCCTGCAGCGTGACGGCGAGGTGCTGCTCGATCGCCGCCGCGCCGGCCAGCGCCGCCGCGTTTAGCCAGGACGACATGGCGACGATCATCAGCGAGCCGAGCACCATGGCGCCGAACAGCCAGATCCGGCTCGCCGTCTCGCGCACATGCGGCAGGAACTGCATGAGCATCGTCCAGAAGGCGTAGATCGCCACCGATACCGCCGCCGAATAGATCAGCGCGGCGAAGAAGGTAAGCACCGGCGCACCGTCCAGCAGGTCGCGCACGCCGAGATAGGTGTAGACGCCGGAGGCCAGGGCCAGGATGCCCAGCGTCAGGCGCAGGGTGACATCAAGCCCGGCCACGCCGGCACGCAGCGCAGAAGCCATGAGGGGTCCCTTCGGGAAGGCAGGCGTGAAAGGGATGCACGTTGAGGGCGGTTCCCCAACGACACAGGTCCATTGCGCCGGGAATGTGTCGCAGGGAAAGCTGCCGCCCGCCCGCACACGGGCTTGTTACGCGTCCAGCGTGCACGGCGGCACGGTACATGGTGCGGGGATAGGGAACGCGTCTGCCGTTCTTCTCCGCCATGCTGACGTGCCGGCCGGAGGCCGGCCTCGAAGCACGCAGGCCGAGCGGGAGGCTTTTGCGTCCTTCGAGGCCCGGCTGCGCCGGGCACCTCAGGATGAAGGCCCTGCGCGACCTGGGCCTGCTTAGCTTCGCGACTTCTGTTAGCATCGGGAAGCAACAGCGGGAGTTTTTGGTGGAGCTGACCCGATCGTCCTGGGACGAGATAACCGCCCGGCTCGACCTCATCGTCGCGGAAGCCGCCGAGCCGTTTGATTCGCAAACGGTTTCTAATGGTCGGGAATTAATCGCCTATTTGCGGGCGCGCTTCACGCCTCCGGATGTCTTCAACAAAGGCTACTGGAGCACCTTCTCCCTGAGCTGGGACAATTTCGAGATCGAGGTGTTTGACGAGAGATTAGAAACCTATCGATTCTTCGAAGGTGCGACCGATATTCTGCATTTCGCACGTAAGCCGGGCGAGCCGTTCCCTCGCGAGTTTCTCGCCGAACTTCTGATGCCACCCCTTCAGGTCGCTCCTCCCGCTCCATGAAAAAGGCCGCCCCGGCTAACCGGGGCGGCCTCTCGTGCTGGCGTTTTTGGCGCTTCCTCGAACGGGGATCAGGCGGCGGCCTGGGCCTGTTTGGCTTCGCGGCGGCGGCGGGTGAGGACGAACTCGGTGTAGCCGTTGGGCTGTGCCCGGCCTTCGAGGATCAGGTCGCGGGCGGCGCGGAAGGCGAAGCCGTCATAGGAAGGCGCCATCGGCACATAGGCGGGGTCGCCCGCGTTCTGTCCGTCGACCACCTTTGCCATGCGGCGCAGCGTCTCTTCCACCTGCGCCTGCGTAACGACGCCGTGCATGAGCCAGTTGGCGACGTGCTGCGAGGAGATGCGCAGGGTGGCGCGGTCTTCCATCAGCCCGACATCGTGAATGTCCGGCACCTTGGAGCAGCCGACCCCCTGGTCCACCCAGCGCACGACATAGCCGAGAATGCCCTGGATGTTGTTGTCCAGTTCCTCCTGCACCGCCGCCGGCTCCCAATTGCCACGGTCGACCACGGGGAGGGTGAGCAGGTCGCGGCGGGAGGCCCGTTTGCGGCTTCGCAGCTCGGCCTGCCGCTTCAACACGTCCACCTTGTGGTAGTGCAGCGCGTGCAGCGTGGCGGCGGTGGGCGAGGGCACCCAGGCGGTGTTGGCGCCGGCCAGCGGATGGGCGACCTTCTGCTCGATCATGTCGGCCATGCGATCGGGCATCGCCCACATGCCCTTGCCGATCTGGCCATGGCCATCGAGATGGGCGGCGAGGCCGGCATCGACATTGTTGTCCTCATAGGCCTTGATCCAGATCTGCGCCTTCATCTCGTTCTTGCGCACCACCGGACCCGCCTCCATCGCGGTGTGAATCTCGTCGCCGGTGCGGTCGAGGAAGCCGGTATTGATGAACACCACACGCTCGCGCGCGGCGCGGATCGAAGCGGAAAGGTTGGCGCTGGTGCGGCGCTCCTCGTCCATGATGCCGATCTTCAGCGTGTTGAGGTCGAGCCCCAGCGCCTGCTCGACACGGGCGAACAGGTCCACCGCGAAGGCGACTTCCTCCGGCCCATGCATCTTCGGCTTGACGATATAGACCGAGCCGGCACGGCTGTTGCGCAGCTCGCCATTGCCCTTCAGGTCGTGCAGCGCGATCAGCGCGGTGACGGCGGCGTCGAGAATGGCCTCGGGAATCTCGCGGCCCTGCGCGTCCAGCACGGCATCGGTCATCATGTGCTGGCCGACATTGCGCACCAGCATCAGGCTGCGCCCGTGCAGGGTCAGTTCGCCGCCCGTGGCGGAGGTGTAGCGGCGGTCGGCGGCGAGGCTGCGCTCCACCGTCTCGCGGCCCTTGGCGAAGCTGGCGCTGAGCGTGCCCTTCATCAGGCCGAGCCAGTTGCGATAGACCAGCACCTTGTCCTGCGCATCCACTGCCGCGACGCTGTCCTCGCAGTCGACGATGGTGGTTACCGCCGCCTCGATGACGATGTCGGCGATGCCGGCCGGGTCGGTCTTGCCGATGCGGTGGTCGCGGTCGATGACGATGTCGATGTGCAGGCCGTGATTGATCAGCAGCACCGAGGATGGCGCGGCCGCCGCGCCGCTGAAGCCGGCGAACTGCGCCGGGTCCTTCAGCGAGGTGGCGCCGCCGGCGGAAAGCTCCGCCACCAGCGCGCCATCCGCCACGCGATAGGCGGCGACCGCGGCGTGGCTGCCGGAGGCCAGCGGCACGCTCTCGTCGAGGAAGGCCCGGGCGCGCTCGATCACCCGCTGGGCGCGCACCGCGTTGAAGCCGTTGGAGCGGCTGGCGCCGTCATCCTCGGGCAACGCATCGGTGCCGTACAGCGCGTCATAAAGGCTGCCCCAGCGGGCATTGGCGGCGTTCAGCGCGTAGCGGGCATTGGTGACGGGAACGACCAGCTGCGGGCCGGGAATGCGGGCGAGTTCCTCGTCGACCCGGGCGGTGACCACCTCGAACGCTTCCGGTTCGGGCAGGAGATAGCCGATCTCGGCGAGGAAGACCTCATAGGCCACGGGATCGACCGGCTTGTTGCGGTGCGCGCGGTGCCAGGCGTCGATCTGTGCCTGCAATTCGTCGCGGCGGGCCAGCAGTTCCGCGTTGCGCGGGGCGAAATCGCGCACGATGCCGGCGAAGCCCTCCCAGAAGGCGGCGACCGCGACCCCGGTGCCGGGGATTGCCTCCTTGTCGATGAAGTCGACAAGGGCGGAATCGACCTTCAGGCCGGCGACGTCGGTAGTGCTCATGACGGGTTCCTTAACGCGAGCGGAAAGCCGGTCGCCGCGAGCGGCCGGCACAGCTGTGCATTCCATTAAACAAAAGTGCGGGTGCGGCGCAACATCGCACATAGTCGGAGTTCGGTGTTTGACAAGCGTGCGCGTTCCAGTTCAACGCGCGGCAAGGCGTTTGCGCTGCAGCACGTCGCGAAAATGTCATCGCCTGGATGCCGCCGCCGGACGACAAAGGTGTCGCCCCGGAGCGCCCGGCCTATGCCGGACCACGGTGGAGGTCTTCCCCAAACCTCTACCGGGCGCGCCGCGCGCCGCCCCGGGGTGACGAAGAAAGGCCGGTGGTCAGAACTGCGCCGTTTCGGTCGAGTCCTGCATGGCCGTGGTCGCGCTCATGCCCTCGCTGAGCACCGTGGCGATGGCGTCGAAATAGGAGGTGCCGACCTCGCGCTGGTGGCGCGTGGCGGTGAAGCCCTGCGCTTCCGCCGCGAATTCACGCTGCTGCAGCTCGGAATAGGCGGCCATGCCGTCCTCCCGGTAGCGCCGCGCCAGGTCGAACGTGGTGAAGCACTGGTTGTGGAAGCCGGCCAGGGTGATGAACTGGTATTTGTAGCCCATGGCCCCCAGCTCGCGCTGGAAGGTCTTCATCTGCGCCCTGTCCATGTGCTTGGCCCAGTTGAACGAGGGCGAGCAATTATAGGCGAGCATCTTGCCCGGGTGCACCCGGTGCACGCCTTCCGCGAAGCGGCGGGCGTCGTCGAGGCTGGGCGTCGAGGTCTCGCACCACAGCAGGTCGGCATAGGGCGCATAGGCGATGGCGCGGGCGATGCCGGCTTCGAAGCCGCCATTGTAGCGGTAGAAGCCTTCCTGCGTGCGCTCGCCGGTGATGAAGGGGCGGTCCAGCTCGTCAATGTCCGAGGTGATGAGCCGGGCCGATTCCGCGTCGGTGCGGGCCATGATGACGGTCGGCACGCCAAGCACGTCGGCGGCGAGGCGGGCGGCGTTCAGCGTGCGGACGAACTGGCGCGTCGGCACCAGCACCTTGCCGCCGAGATGGCCGCACTTCTTCTCGGAGGCCAGCTGGTCCTCGAAATGCACCGCCGCGGCGCCGGCTTCGATCAGCGCCTTGGTCAGTTCATAGGCGTTGAGCTGGCCGCCGAAGCCCGCTTCGGCATCGGCGATGATCGGCACGAAATAATCGAGTTCCGGGCCCTTGGCGCCGTCAGCCCGCTCCATGGTCTGGATCTGGTCGGCGCGCATCAGCGCCTTGTTGATGCGACGGACCACGGCGGGAACGCTGTCGACGGGGTAGAGGCTCTGGTCGGGATACATGTCGCCGGCGGAATTGCCGTCCGCCGCCACCTGCCAGCCGGAGAGATAGATCGCCTCCAGCCCGGCCTTCACCTGCTGCACCGCCTGGATGCCGGTATAGGTGCCCATGGTCGGCACGAAATCCTGCGTCTGCAGCAGGTCCCACAGCCGGCGGGCGCCGTTGGCGGCGAGCGTGTGCTCGATGCGCAGCGAGCCGGCGAGGCGCGCGACCTCAGCGGGCGCGTAGCTGCGGTGGATATGGCGCCAGCGCTCCGGCGCCCAGTGCGGGGCGGGAAAGCTGTCGGGTGTGGTGCGGAGCTGGTCCAGCATGGTGTTTCCCTGCTGCTGAAGGTGAGGAGGATGAAAGGGGCGCGGGTGCCGAGGAGGGGGCGGCCCCCGCGCCGGCCGGGCCGGATCGTGCGTCCTCGATGCGGATCGGCCTGAAACGAGGTCTGGCGGCCATCGGCTGTCGGCCCGCTACCGGCCGCGCCGTGTATAGGTGGCGGCCACCAGCCGCCCACCCACCAGCGCATTGATCAGCGCGCTCATGTCCTGCTGGCCCGGCGCCATCGCGATGCGGTGGCGGCCGATGCGGTGGACGATGGTGAAGTCCTTGGCGGCAAGCCCTTCCGCCTTGAAGACCTGGCCGATCTCCTCGGCGTCGCCGCCGATGATGGTGACGAACTCGTCCTCGCCGGATGTGGTGTGGGTGGTGTCGCGCATGTTCATCTCAAATCTCCCGCGTCGTGTGGTGTAAAGATTTAACACTCGACACAAGAAGGCAAGAAAGATAGTGATTTGAGTGTGTTAAGCTGATAAGGCTTGTAAAGTTCATCGGCTGTTTTTGTAAAGCCAGCAAAGGATCAGGCCATGCTCGCCACCGAGCCGCGCATCGGCAGCCGGGTGCAGAGGCTGCGCCGGGGCAAGCGCATCTCGCAGGCGGACCTCGCCAGTGCGCTGGGCATTTCCGCGAGCTATCTCAACCTCATCGAGCACAACCGCCGGCGCATCACCGTGCCGCTGCTGATGAAGCTGGCGGGGTATTTCGGCATCGAGCCGGGCGAGCTGGTCGAGAACGACGAATCCCGTCTCGTCGGCGACATGATGGAACTTTTCAGCGACGAGCTGTTCGCCGAGAACGCGCTGACCAACACCGACATTCGCGACCTCGCCGCCTCGAACCCGGCGGTCGGGCGGGCGGTGGTGCGGCTCTACGACCAGTTCAAGACGCTGCGCGAGGCGCACCGCACCGGCGCCGCCGGCACGCCGGAAGGCGAGGGCGGGTATCATCCCTCGACCGACGCGGTCTCCGATTTCATCCAGGAGAACGCCAATCATTTCCCGACGCTGGAGGCCGAGGCCGAGCGCATCCGCCGCGACATCGATTTCGCCTCGGATTCGTTCGAGTACGGGCTGAAGAGCTATCTCTCCAACGTCTTCGGGCTGAACTGGCGCTCCGCGTCGCTGCCGGCCGGCATCGCCCGGCGCTATGATGCGGGCGCGCATGAACTCATCACCGCCGAGGTGCTGCCGCCGGAATCGGCGCTGTTCGTGGTCGCCCACCAGCTCGGGCTGCTCGCCGCCTCGCGCCAGATCGACGAATTGATCGCCGCTGCCAATTTGCCGGCGGACGCGCCCGTGGTAACCCGCAACGCACTGGCCAGCTATTTCGCCAGCGCGCTGGTCATGCCCTATGAGCCGTTCCTCGCCGCCTGCCAGGAGACGCGCTACGACATAGAGCGCATCCAGCGGCGCTTCCGCACCAGCTTCGAGCAGGTGTGCCACCGCATGACGACGCTGCAGCGGCCAGGGCGCGCGGGCATTCCGCTGCATCTCGTGCGCACCGACATCGCCGGCAACATCTCCAAGCGCTTCTCGCTGTCGGGCATCCATATCTCCCGGCATTCCGGCGCCTGCCCGCGCTGGAATGTCTATGCCGCATTCTTCCACCCCGAGCGGATCAATGTTCAGCTCAGCCAGATGCCGGAAGGCCAGCGCTATTTCTGCATCGCCAAGTCGATCACCAAGGGCGGTCACCGCCACAATGCCCCGCGCCGGCACCTCTCCATCGGGCTCGGCTGCCATATCAGCCATGCCCACCAGATGGTCTATTCCGACGGCATGAACCTGTCCGATCCCTCGCAAACCGTGCCCATCGGCGTCGGCTGCCGCATCTGCCCCCGGCTGGACTGCGAGCAGCGCGCCCAGCCACCCACCGACCACCGCTTCACGCTGAACGAGATCGACATGTCCGAGAGCTTCTACGCCCCGGCACGGCGGGGGGCGTAGCGCGCCTCACTCCACCTTCTCGCCCGTGAGCTCGTTGAGGCGCCGCCCCATCTCGTCGCTGTAGCGCCGGACCGCATGCGCCTCGCTCAGCAGGCCCGCCACCTGGCCGCCGGGCAGGGTGACGGCGAGGGCGTCGGTCTCCGTGCGTTCGAACAGGTCGAGCGCCTCGCGGATGGTCTGGGTCGGCAGCAGGCTGATGTCGGCATGGCGCAGGAGCGGGCGCAGCGTTGCCGGCGCCAAGCCCTCGGCGGTCTCGTAAAGCGCGGCGGGCGCGATCATGCCGGCATAGCGGCCATTCTCGGTGGCGATGAGATAGGCCGTCGTGCCGGCCGGGTAGCGGCGGCGCGCCTCGGCGAGGGGCGTCTCCACGTCGAGCTGCGCCACGTCCCGGCGCATGAGCGCGCCCACGGTGAGATCGCGCAGCCAGCCGATATCGTGCGCGCCGCGAATATTCTCGCCGCGCAGATGGAAGCGCCAGGTGGCGAAGGAGAAGCCGAACAGCCGCCGCGTCACCAGCGAGGCGGTGCCGGCCGCCGCCAGCACGGCCAGCGTCAGCTTGAGGTCGCCGGTCATCTCCAGCGCCAGCAGCGTCATGGTCATTGGCCCGCCGACGACGGCAACCGCCAGCGCGCTCATGCCGATGAGCGCGTAGAAGCCTTGCGAGGGCACGAGGTCTGGCAGCAGCAATTCCATCCCCGCGGCGTAGACCCGCCCGGCGAGCACGCCCATCAGCAGCGAAGCGAAGAACAGGCCGCCGCGAAATCCCGCGCCGATCGACACAGAGGAGGCCGTCACCTTTGCCAGCAAAAGCAGCGCCGCAAGCGCCAGCGGCGTCTCGGCGCCGAGATAATGATAGACGGCGCCATGGCCGGCGGAGAGCACGGTCGGGTTCCACACCGCCAGCGCGCCGATGATCAGCCCCGCCGCCGCCGGGCGCAGCCACACCGGCAGGCCGGAGCGGCGGAAGCCGGCCTCCACCACCGTCACCCCGCGCATCACCGCAATGCCGACCAGCGCGCAGAGGAAGCCGAGCAGCAGCACGGCCGGCAGATCGGCAAGGCTGGGGGCATCGATCACCGGAAGCGCCGGGTGCTGCTGCGGCGCCAGCACCTGCTGGGTGAGGGCGGCGGTGAAGGTTGCCGTCATCATCGGCACGAAAGCGGGGATGGCATAGGTGCCGAGCACCAGCTCGAAACCGTAGAACGCACCCATCAGCGGCGCGTTGAACGCCGCGCCGATGGCGGCACCGGCGCCGCAGCCGACCAGCAGCCGCAGGTCCGCCCGGCGCACATGCAGCAGCCGGCCGATCCGCGAGGCAAGGCCGGCGGCGGCCTGGGTATAGCCGGCCTCCAGCCCCACCGAGGCGCCGACGCCGCTGGAAAACAGCGTCTGCACCGCCACGACGGCGCTGTCGCGCAGCGACATCCGCCCGCCATGCAGAGCATTGGCCTCGATCGGATCGACCGGCGGGCTGGCGCGGGTGCGCAGGAAGGCCTTCACGCAGAGCCCGAAGGCGAGGCCGCCGAGCACCGGGCCAAGCAGCACCACAACGGGCGCCATGCCCTCGCTGATCGAGAGGTGGCTGCCGTCCGGAATGCGAAAGACGAGCTCGTGCAACGCTTCCAGCGCGCCGTTCATGGCGATGACGACGAGCCCGGCCAGCACGCCGACAAGGGCGGCGAGCGCGACGATGCCGAGCTCGCTGGTCCGCACCAGCCGCCGCAGTCCGCGCGCAACATGTTCGTCGTCGTCGGCTGAATGAGAGGTCACGTGGGCACTCGGTCGGGACCAGTCCTGTTTGACTAGGCAAGGACGCAGCCACGTGCAACCGCCATGGCGCGGCTTACCCTGCGGCGTGTCGCCGGGATGTGAAGGCGAAAGGCGGTGACCGGCGTCGTGGCGCGGATAAAGTCGCCGGGAAGCCACACGGATTCGGCGGCGCCCCCTCGTGCGGGCCGCCCATGAATGGAGTTCTCCTGATGTCCAATACGCCCGCCTACACGCCGCCCAAGGTCTGGACCTGGAACAAGGGCAATGGCGGCACCTTCGCCAACATCAACCGCCCGACCGCCGGGGCGACGCATGAGAAGGAGCTGCCGATCGGCAAGCACCCGCTCCAGCTCTATTCGCTCGGCACGCCGAACGGGCAGAAGGTGACGATCCTGCTTGAGGAACTGCTGGCGCTCGGCCATGCCGGGGCGGAATACGACGCCTGGCTGATCAAGATCGGCGAGGGCGACCAGTTCGGCTCGGGCTTTGTCGAGGTGAACCCCAACTCGAAGATCCCCGCGCTGATGGACCGGTCGGGCGCGGCGCCGATCCGGGTGTTCGAATCCGGCGCCATCCTGCTCTATCTGGCGGAGAAGTTCGGCGCCTTTCTGCCGAGCGAGCCGGCCAAGCGTGCCGAGTGCCTGTCCTGGCTGTTTTGGCAGATGGGCAGCGCGCCTTATCTCGGCGGCGGCTTCGGTCATTTCTACGCCTATGCGCCGGTGAAGATCGAATACGCCATCGACCGTTTCGCCATGGAGGTGAAGCGCCAGCTGGATGTGCTGGACCGGCGCCTTGCCGAGTGCGCCTATCTTGCCGGCGACGACTACACCATTGCCGATATCGCGGTGTTTCCCTGGTACGGCACGCTGGTGCGGGGCGGGGCCTATGGCGATTCCGCCGAATTCCTCTCCACGCACGAGTACAAAAACGTGCTGCGCTGGACCGAGGCGGTATTCGCCCGGCCGGCGGTTAAGCGCGGGCGCATCGTCAACCGCATGAATGGCGACCTCGCCGAGCAGCTGCGCGAGCGCCACGACGCCGGCGATTTCGACACGCGCACGCAGGACAAGCTGGAGCAGGCGAGCTGAGGCTCGCCCACGAAAAAGGGCGCCCCTGGGGGCGCCCTTTCCTTCATGTGGATGGCCTCAGGCGCACAGGCGGGTGAGCTCGCGAATGTCGCTCACCTGGTCGAGCCGGCGCACCGTCTCGATGATCGCCTCGGTCTTGGCCTTGTCCCAGCGGGCGAATTCGGCGCAGCCGCGGAACTTGTCGGCCGCCTCGTCATAGCTCATCGGGTTGGCCGGGCTGCCCTTGCCGAAGTCCGAGCGGCCGGAAATGGTGCGCCCGTCCTTCATGTGGATGTCGATGATGGTGGTCATCTTGTCGTAGCCGGCGGCCTCGGCCTCCGGATGGACATGGAAGTTCACCCGCTCGATCATCGCCTTCACGTCGGCCCGCTCCACCGTCTCGTCGGTGAATTCCGGCAGGCTGCCGCGCCCGTCGAGCAGCAGGATCGCCATGCAGAATTCCATCGAGAACTTGGCCTGAAGCTCGTTCTTCGGGCGATGATGGATCAGCGCGTTCGGCATGTTCTGGTTGGTGCCGACATCGACCCGCTCCACATCCTCGGCCTTGATGCCGTGCGTGCGGATGAGCTCCAGCATCTTGGTCATGCCGGGATGGGTGAGCGAGCCCGACGGATGCGGCTTGATGGAGACGCCCGGCGAGGCAAAGGTCCAGGGCTGGCCGAGCTTGCCGACAATGGCGTTGGGGTCGAAGCCGCCGCCCGCCGCCTGAAAGAAGCCGCGCGGCGCCTCCAGGATCTTGTCGGTGGTGGTCCAGCCCAGCGCCGCGAAGTCCGCCGCCACCACGCCGCTTTCCGACGAGCGGCCGGCGTGGAAGGGCTTCATCATGGTGCCGAAATTCTCGCGCAGCCCCGCCGACTGACTGCCGGCGCAACCGAAGGCGCGCACGACCTGCTCGACATCCAGCCCCTTCAGCTTCGAGGCGGCGGCGGCGGCGGCGTAGGTGCCGCAGGTCGCGGTGGCATGGAAGCCGTGCTGGTAGTGGCGCGGGTTGATCGCCTCGGCGATCTTGCACTCGATCTCCACGCCGAGATGATAGGCCAGCATCATGTCCGCCCCGGAACGCCCATCCGCCTCGGCCACGGCGAGCGCGGCCGGCAGGGCCGGCGCGGTCGGATGTGTCAGCAGGCCGTAGACGCGGTCCTTGGCGACGGCGAGCTGGGTGTCGTCATAATCGTCGGCATGGATGCCGACGCCATTGGCGAAGGCGGCGAAGCGGGTCGGTACCTTCAGCGAGGTGCCGATGACGGTCGCCGGCCCCTCCTTGATGCCGAGTCCGTTGAGATAGGCCTGGATGTATTCGCCGCTCTTGGCCACCGAGCCCGAAAGCGCGAGGCCGATGCCGTCGAGGATCGACTTCTTGCCAAGTTCGATCACGTCGGCGGGCAGGTCGGCATAGGTGGTGCCGACGACGAATTCCGCCACTTCCTTGGTAAGACCCTCGACGACGGGCTGGGCCTGCGCGGGGTTGGTCTGGTGCAGCGTCATGGGGCGTTTCCTTGTGTCTCGTTGGACGGCGTCACACCGACGAGGTGGGCAGGGCGCCGATGATGGCGTCGGTGAGTTCGCGGGTGCCGGCGGTGCCGCCGAGATCGCGGGTGAGGCTGTCGCGGCGGGCCAGCACGTCCTCGATCGCCTGTTCGATGGCGTGGGCGGTGGACTCTTCGCCGAGATGGCGCAGCATCATCGCCCCCGACCAGATCTGGCCGATGGGGTTGGCGACGCCCTTGCCCGCAATGTCCGGCGCCGAGCCATGCACCGGCTCGAACATGGAGGGGTATTCCTTCTCGGGGTTGATGTTGCCGCCGGGCGCGATGCCGATGGAGCCGACCACCGCCGGCCCGAGATCGGACAGGATGTCGCCGAACAGGTTGGAGGCGACCACCACATCGAACCAGTCGGGGTTGCGCACGAAATGCGCGGTCAGGATGTCGATATGGTACTGGTCGGTGGTAAAGCCCGGATATTCCTTGGAGATCGCGGCGAAGCGCTCGTCCCAGTACGGCATGGTGTGGCTGATGCCGTTGGATTTGGTAGCCGAGGTGACGTGCTGCTTGCGGCCCTTGGCGAGCTCGAAGGCGTAGCGCATCACGCGGTTGCAGCCCCGGCGGGTGAAGATGGACTGCTGCATCACCAGCTCGTCCTCCAGCCCGTCATAGAGCCGGCCGCCGATGGAGGAATATTCGCCCTCATTGTTTTCACGCACGACGTAGAAGTCGATCGAGCCGGCCTCGCGGCCCTTCAGCGGGCTCTCGACGCCGGCGAGCAGCTTCACCGGGCGCAGGTTCACATATTGATGGAAGCTGCGGCGGATCGGGATCAGCAGCCCCCAAAGCGAGACATGGTCCGGCACGCCGGGGAAGCCGACGGCGCCGAGGAAGATGGCGTCCTTGTCGCGGATCTGATCGAGCCCGTCGGCCGGCATCATCGCGCCGGTCTTGGCGAAGCGCTCGCAGCTCCAGTCATAATGGGTCCAGTCGAACGCGAAACCGCCGATGCGGCTCGCCGCTTCCAGAACGCGCTGCGCCTCCGGCACAACCTCGTTGCCGATCCCGTCGCCGGGGATGACCGCTATGGAATATGTCGTCATGGGAACTCCTGGAATATCGGCGGCGAAACCGCAGCGCATGCGGCAGGACAGTGTTCAACGTAGGGGTAACTGTCAACAATTTTTGGCAGCCGACGGCGTCCGATCCTTGCCATCGATGGCGAACGAAAGTTGCCGATCTCTTACAAAGTTTTGCTAAAACAATGTTTTATGCTCAGGATAGCCGCCGAGTACGGCTTGACTAGCGGAAAGGTTCCGCTAGGGGGTCTGGCCCGCGTTTTCGCAGATTTTCCGCATCATTGTTGACAATCGGCGATTTTGCGGGCGAAATGCCTTCATGCTTCGCCCCGTCGCACATCCCGCCCGCACGCCCCGCACCGCGTCCTATGTCCCGCTGATCCAGCGGGAGATCGAGCGCATGATCGGCACCGGGGAACTCACCGGCGGCACGCGGATCAATGAGAGCACGCTGGCGCTGCGGCTCGGCATCAGCCGTGGGCCGGTGCGCGAGGCGTGCCGGGCGCTGGAGCAGATCGGCCTGCTGCGCAGCGAGCTCAATCGCGGCTTCTTCGTGCGCGAGGTCAGCACCAAGGAAGCGCTCGACCTCTACGACATCCGCGCCGGCCTGTTCGGCACCGCCGGACGGCTCGCAGCCGCCATCATCACCACGGTGCAGTTGCGGGGGCTGGAAGAGCTGATCGCGCAGATGGATGCCGCCATCGAGGCGCCCGACATCGCGACCTTCTACACGCTCAACAATGCGTTCCACGGCGAGGTCGTGGTGGCCTCCGACAATGACAAGCTGATCGAGCTCTACCCGCTGCTGGAGGCGGAACTGCATCTGTTCCGCCGGCGCGGGCTGGTGCTTCCCGGCTCGATGCGCACCTCCAATGACGAGCACAAGGCGATCTTCGACGCGCTGCGCCAGAGCGATGGCACCGGTGCGGCGCGGCTGCTGGAGCGTCACATCCTCGCCGGCAAGGCCCGTTTCCTGCGCACGCTGGAAGACGACAGCGCCACCGAGGCCCGCCCCGGGCCGCTCGACCCCCGACATTCCCGCTCGAAAGACAGGTAGTTCGATGATCTCACACCCGCTCCCCATTCTTGCCCTCACCCCCGGCGACTGCACCGGCATCGGCCCCGAACAGACCGCGCGCCTGCTCAGCGAAGGCGGCTTCGGCGATGCGGCGCGGCTGGTGGTGGTGGGCGATGCGCGCGTGCTGGACATGGGCGCCCGCCATGCCGGGGTGGACCTCGTCTTTGCGCGCTATGATTCACCCGGTGCGGTGGATTGGAGCGCGCCGGGCATTCCGCTCATCGATCTCGGCAACACCGATCCCGATGCCTTCGAACTCGGCGTCGCAAGTCCCGATTCCGGCAAGCTGACCGGCGACACGCTGGCGCGCGCCATCGATTTCGCCAAGGCAGGGGAGGTGGACGGCGTGTGCTTCGCTCCGCTTAACAAGCAGGCGATGTATAGGGGTGGCTGGCGCTTCCCGGACGAGCACAAGATGTTCGCCCATCTGCTGGACCATAAGGGGCCGTTCAGCGAGATGAACGTGCTGGAGGGCCAGTGGATGACGCGCGTGACCTCGCATGTCTCGCTGCGCACCGCGCTGGACCAGGTGACGTTCGACAGCGTCTGCCGCGCGCTGCGCCTCGCCGACGAGACGATGCGCAAGGCCGGCATCGACACTCCCCGCATCGCGGTGGCGGCGCTCAACCCGCATGGCGGCGAGGGCGGGTTGTTCGGCACCGAGGAGATCGACATCATCCGCCCGGCCGTCGAGGCAATGGCCGGCGAGGGCATCGACTGCAGCGGGCCGTACCCCTCGGACACGGTGTACCTTAAGGCTTTCTCGGGCGCGTTCGACAGCGTGCTGGCGATGTATCACGACCAGGGGCAGATCGCGACCAAGCTCAAGGGCTTCAACAAGGGCGTGACCATCACCGCTGGGCTGGACGTGGTGTTCACCACCCCCGCGCATGGCACCGCCTTCGACATCGTCGGCAAGGGCGTGGCCGATATCGGCGCGTTCCAATCCGCCATCCGCCTCGCCGCCCGCGTGGCGTCGCGCAAGATCGAAGCCCGCGCCGCCGCTGCGTGAGAGGGCAGACGAACATGGGGCGACCATTTGCCCAGTGCTACGTCATCCTGAGGTGCTCGGGCGCAGCCCGAGCCTCGAAGGATGCTCATCGGGCGTGCGGCTTCAGGATCCTTCGAGGCCCGGCAAAACGCCGGGCACCTCAGGATGACGTTGTTCCAGAAGTGAAGCCGAGTTTGGGATCAGGCGCTCGAAAGAGCAGACTCAGTCGTGCCGTGCCGGGCCGTCGACGGCGGCGATGAGGCGGCGCTTGGCCAGTGCCACATGGCGCCAATGGGTCACCTGCGCCCGGTCGCCATCGCCAGAGGCCAGCGCCTCCAGCATGGTGCGGTGCTCGCGGTTCGACACGGCGAGGCCGCCACCCTGCACCAGCGCGCGGGCGCGGAACAGGTGCAGCTTGTTGACGAAGCGGTGGTACTCGGCCAGCAGCGTGCGGTTGCCGCAGGAGCTGACGATAAGGTTGTGGAAGCCGAGATTGAGCGGGTAATAATCGTCGAAGCTGCCGCGCTCGGCGACTGCGTCCATCTCGTCCACCATGCGGGTGAGCTCTGAGAGCAGCCCGTCGGTCATGCGTTCCGCCAGCAGCCGGCCGGCCTGGCCGAACAGCGCGGCGCGCACGTCATAGATCTCGACGGCATCCTCGACCGAGAGGCGCCGCACGAAGACGCCCCGGTTGCGCACCACCTCGACCAGCCCCTTCGCCTCAAGGCTGCGGGTGGCCTCGCGGATCGGGCCGCGACTGGTGCCGAAGCGGTTCGACAGGTGGATCTCGTTGATCCGCACGCCCGGCTCCAGCTCGCCGGTGAGAATGAGGCGCTCAAGTTCCTTCTCGAGCGCGCTCGTCAGCGAGACGCTCTTCACAACGGTCAGATCGTTCAAATGCGCGGAATCGCTCACAATGCTCATCCGTTAATTGTAAACAGTTCTGCGTTGGAAGGCTTCCAGTTTCTACGCGACGCTGCGGGTTGTGCCGGTGTCTGCGACACTTTGACGTTGAAGAAGGGCGATCACGGCCGCCGTCACCGCCTCGGTCCGCGCCGTGCCGCCGAGATCCGGCGTCAGGGCCGTGCCGTCCGCCGTCACCTGCTCGATAGCCGCCATCAGCCGCGCGGCAGCGTCGGCCTCGCCCAGATGCTCCAGCATCAGCACCGCGCTCCAGAACGCGCCGATCGGGTTGGCGATGCCCTTGCCGATCAGGTCGAAGCCGGAGCCGTGGATGGGCTCGAACATGGAGGGGGTGGCGCGATCCGGCGCGAGATTGGCGGTGGCGCCGATGCCGAGGCTGCCGCTCAGCGCCGAGGCGAGGTCGGACAGCACGTCGGCGTGCAGATTGGTGGCGAGCACCGTGTCGACCGTGCCGGGGCGCAGCACGAGGCGCATGGTCATGGCGTCGACCAGCATCCAGTCGACGTCCAGCTCCGGGAAGTCCTTGATCACCCCCCGGCAGACCTCGTCCCACAGCACCATGCCATGGCGCTGGGCGTTGGATTTGGTGACGATGGTCAGCTTCCTGCGCGGCCGCGACATGGCGAGTTCGCAGGCGAAGCGGCAGACGCGCTCAATACCGGCGCGGGTGAACACCGAAACGTCGATGCCGACCTCGATCGGGAGGCCGCGATGTGCCCGCCCGCCGGCGCCGGCATATTCGCCTTCGCTGTTCTCGCGCACGATCACCCAGTCGATGTCCTTGCCGAGTTCCGGCCGCAGCGGGCCATTGATGTTGGGCAGCAGGCGCGAGGGGCGCACATTGGCGTATTGGTCGAGCCCCTGGCAGATGGCGAGGCGCAGTTCCCAGAGGGTGATGTGGTCCGGGATATTGGGGTCGCCGACGGCGCCGAAATAGATGGCGTCGAAGCCGCGCAGGGTGTCGACGCCGTCTTCCGGCATCATCGTGCCGACGCGGCGGTAGCGGTCTGAGCCCCAGTCGAAGCTCTCGAAATCGAAACCGAAGCCGCCATCGGCGGCAGCCAGCGCGTCGAGCACCTCGCGGCCAGCATTGATGACGTCGGAGCCGATGCCGTCTCCGGGAATGAGCGCGATTTTATGCCGGCGCATGAGCGTTCTCCATATAGGCGATAATGGCGTCGACCATGTCGGTCTGGGTGCCGGTGCCGCGAATGTCGGGGGTGCGGGTGGCGGGGTTGGCCAGCGCCGCGTCGATGCCGGCCTTCATCAGAGCGGACGCCTGACCGGCAGCGGGAATGCCGCGTCGGCGCCCGAGCCACTCGATCAGCATCCGCGTCGATTCGATCATCGCATAGGGGTTGGCGAGCCCCTTGCCGGCGATGTCGGGAGCCGAGCCGTGGGTGGCCTGCGCCATGGCGATGTCGCCGCGTCCGATGCACAGGCCCGGCGCCATGCCGAGCCCGCCGACCAGCCCGGCCGCCTCGTCGGTGAGGATGTCGCCGAACATGTTGGTGGTGACGACGACATCGAAGCGCTGCGGCTCGCGCACCAGCTTCATCGCGAAGGTATCGACGATGACTTCCTCGATGGCGACATCGGGGAATTCCTTGCCGGCCTCGTAGCACTCTTCCACGAACATGCCGCAGCCGAGCTTGAATACGGTGTTCTTGTGAACCACCGTGAGCCGCTTCTTGCGCGCCTGGGCGATTTCGAAGGCGGCGCGGGCGACCTTGCGGCTGCCCTCGCGGGTGATGACGCGCACCGAGATGGTGGTGTCGTGCGTCGGCCGGAACTCGCCGCAGCCGGCCACCACGTTGCGGTCCGGCTGGAAGCCCTCATTGTTCTCGCGCACGATGACGAGGTCGATATCGTCATAGAGGCAGCCGAGCCCGGGATAGGAACGGGTGGGCCGCACATTGGCGAACAGGTCGAAGCTCTTGCGCAGAATCGGGTGCGGATTGATCGCCTCCGGCACCTTCGGATAGGCCTGATGGCCGATCGGCCCGAGAATGAAGCCGTCGAGCGTGCCGAGCGTTTCCAGCGTGCCCGGCGGCATGGTGTGGCCAAGCTCGTCCAGCGCGGCGCGGCCAAGCGGCATGGGGCGCCAGTCGATGGCGAGGCCGCAGGCCTGCGCCGCCGCTTGTGCGATGGCATGGGCGGCCGGCACGATCTCGTGGCCGATATCGTCGCCATTGAGGACTCCGATGCGCAGGGGTGGATGCGAAGCCATGGCGCTCACTCCGCCGCGTCGCGCAGGTTCGCCGGCACCGAGGCGCGGGCGATCTCGCTGACATCGCCCAGTTCGGGCAGGCGCCAGCACAGCGCCATCAGGCGCTCCGTCACCTCGTCGCCGACGACCAGCGCCGACTGATGGGCGAATTTGCGCGCCAGATGTTCGTTGCTCAGCGGCTTGTCGTGGCTGCCGATGGCGCGTTCGATCGACTTCTCGATCACGCGGCCGTCCGCAAATTCGACCTCGATGACGACGGAGGCCTCGTGGATCGAAGTGTCGGACGTCGCATGCACCCTGTCGCGCAGGGCGATGATATCAGGCGCGTTGGCGGCCTCGTCGGTGAAGGCGGTGGGCGAACCATCGCCGCGCAGCAGGGCGCAGGCGGCGGCGTGGAAGACGCTGAACTTGGTTTCCAGCCCGGTCTTCGGCGTGCGCTTGCCGGTGAGTTCAAGCACCAGCGGATGGGTGCGCAGGCGCACGGCGGCGATGTTGTTTATCGCGTCACCCAGTTCCTCGCGCAGTTGCTGGCAGCCGTCGATGGTGGGGTGGATGACGATGCCGCAGGCGAAGGGCTTGTAGGAATTGAGCCCGGCTTCCCAGTTCTGGCCGAGCCCGCCGAGGATCTCGTTATAGTCCTGCTTGGTGGAGAGCACATTGGCGAAGCCGCGCGGCGCCTCGATCGCCTGCAGCGAGCTGTCGAAGCCGGCCTTGGCGAGGAACGCGGCCAGCGCGCCATTGCGGGCGGCCGCTCCCGGATGCAGGCTCTTGCACATGGTGCCGAACATTTCGCGCAGGCCCGAAGCCTGCGTTGCGGCAATGCCCAGCGCCCACACCATCTGCGTGTCATCGAGCTTCAGCATGTGGCCGACGGCGGCGGCGGCGCCGAACACGCCTGTCGTGCCGGTGATGTGCCAGCCGCGATCATAATGTTCGGGATAGACGCTGTTGCCGATCCGGCATTCCACCTCGACGCCGACGATCAGCGCGTTGAGGAAGTCGGCGCCGGTCATCGGCTGATATTCAGCCGCCGCCAGAAGCGCGGAAGCCACCGGGCCGGCGGGGTGGATGATGGTCTTCAGATGGGTGTCGTCATAGTCGAGCACATGCGAGGAGATACCGTTGATCAGCGCCGCGTTCGGCACGTCCAGCCGCTCGCCGCGGCCGATCACGGTTGCCTGCGGGTTGCCGGCAAAGGGCGAGATGCCGGCGAGCGCACGGTCCACCGTCTCATGGCGGGCACCGCCGACGGCGCAGCCCATCCAGTTGAAGAAGGTGCGCACGCCTTCAGCCTGTACGGAGGCGGGAATGTCGTCGAGCTTGCAGCCGACGATCCAGGTGGCGAGCTGGCGGGTGACGTCTTTGTTGGACATTCTGTTCTCCTTTAAACGAGGCCGCGCGCGATGCCGCCGTCGACATTGATGGACTGGCCGGTGATGTAGCTGGCGAGCGGGCTGGCCAGCCAGGCGACCATGATTGCGATCTCGTCCGGCTCGGCGAAGCGCCCGAGCGGGATCTCGTGCGAGAATTCGGCATAGATGTCGTCGATCGGGACGCCGCGCTCTGCCGCCATCTTGGTGGCGCGATTGATCCAGAGCGCGGTCTTGGTGCGGCCGGGGCCGACCGCGTTGATGCGGATGCCCTTTTCGCCCAGCTCCAGCGCCAGCGTCTTTACCAGGCCGAGCAGGCCGGCTTTGTGGACGTTGGTCATGATCTGGTGGGCGTAGGGCATCTTCGCCGCCGCCGCGCCGAGGGTGACGACAGAAGGTGCGTCACCCGCCGCCAGCAAAGGCAGGGCGGCGCGCACGGTGCGCACCGTGGACAGCACGTTGAACTGGTAGCTGGCGAGCCAGTCCTCATCGCTCAGCGTGTCGAAATCGGCCCGCACGCTGCCACCGACCGCGCTGACGAGTATGTCGAGGCCACCCCAGCGGGCGCGCGCATGCTCCATCAGCGCAGCGGCCGATGCGGCGTCCGTGACGACATCGGCGACGAAGACCTCCGGCGCGCGGCCAGTGGCCTGTGCGAGGCGGGCGCTGGCGGCGTCGAGATTGTTGCGGCTGCGCGAGGCGATCATCACCTGCGCGCCCTCGCGCAGCAGGATGCCGGCGGTGGCCTCGCCAATGCCGTAGCTGCCGCCGACGATGACCGCGCGGCGCCCGTCAAACCCCAGATTCATAATGGCTCCTCAGCACGAAGCGGTAGACGCGGAACACGATCAGGATGGTCGACGAGATCACCGCGATGCGCACGATGTGGAAGGCGGTCACCAACTCGGCATCGGCGTGCATCGCTTTCGCGGTCAACACCATTTCGGTGATCGCCGCCGGGGCGAGGGCGAGGAAGCTGGTGGTCAGCGGCAGGCCGGTGGCAAGCGAGAGCACCTCCGCCCCGACCGCGGCGGCGAGGATCAGCAGCACGCCGATCAGCAGCCCGGACGCGGCAACGCGCGGCAGCCGCACGAACAGGTCGCGCCGAAAGCGCATGCTGAGCCACACCCCGATCATGATCTGGGCGGCGATGATGAGGATGCCGGGCACCGCGACATTCATCAGCCCCGAAGCGCCCAGCGCTGCGCTCGGCAGCAGGGAGCCGAGCAGCCATGGGTTGGGGATCACCGTCGGGCGCAGCGCCTGCGCGCCGAGATAGGCGATAACGAGGCCGAGGGCGAGCAGCAGCAGATCGTGCGAGGCGGCGGGATCGACCGAATTGACGGTGCCGGTCTCGCCGAAGGCGAACACCATGAACGGCACGATGCTCACCACCGTCGTCACCCGCAGCGCATGGACGATGGAGACCGCATTGGTGTCGCCGCCTCGCGCGGCCGCCACCACCGCCATGTCCGCCATGCCGCCGGCCGCCGTGGCGAAGAAGGCGGTGGTGGCGTCGATGCGCGCCAGCGGGCGCATGATGAGCGCACCGATGAAGGTGGCGACGATGATGTAGAGCGTCGCCAGCAGCATGGCCGGCAGCAGTTCAAGCGAGGCCAGCAGCAGATGCGGGGTGAAGCGCATGCCGATGGCAAGCCCGACGATCACCTGGCCGATCTCGCGCAGATGCGGTCCCGCCTGCAGCGGCGCGCCGGAAACATTGAGCAGGCCGCAGACGAAGAGCGGCCCCAGCATCCAGGGCAGCGGCATGTGGACGAGCGACGCGGCATAACCCGCCGCGGCGGCAATGGCATAGGTGGCCAGAAGGCGCAGCCCCATCTTCAGCCGGGACGGGCGCGGCGGCTCCATCAGCTTGGGGAGTTCGGGCACGTCGGCCATCAGCCCATCGCCCTGACGCGCGCGCCTTCAGTGCCGGCGGCGGCGATTCGCGCGTCGGCGCGCGCCGGTATCCGGCAATCGGGCGAGCGGACAGACATGACGGCCTCCCAAGGCTCTGCCGCACGGATCGGCGTTGCCGCAACTCATTCTTGGCGCCCGTCTCGGCGGCGGGGCGACCCCGCCCGGCAGGGCATGCGGCGATAGAGACAGCTTGAATGAAAACTGTCAACAGATCGGCATCGCTGCCGCTTCTACCGCACCCGCGTGGGGCGAGGTCTCGTTAAGGCGGCTACATGCCCAGATTTGTTACGTTAAAAGGCGATCAATGCGTGGTTTGCCGCGCGCTCCGCCTAGCCTGTCGCCGCCCGGGAAGGGGAGAGGGTCAGCAATGCCGCCCGCAAATCTGTTGACAGTTGACGGAGAGGGGGACAGTCTTGATCCGCCTAATCCACACGGGCCGGCCGCTCTTGGCCGCCGGCCGAAGGACCCAGATGGAACGGCGGGAGGAAAACATGACAGATTTCACACGCAGAGACGCCTTCAAAATCTCGGCCGGTGCGTTCGCAGCGGCCTCCGGCATGGTCGCCATGCCGTCCATCCTGCGCGCCGCTGCCTATCCCTCGCGGCCGATCAACGTCATCGTGCCGTTCGCCACCGGCGGCTATAATGACCGTCTCTCCCGTGCCTTCCTGCCCTATCTCGAAAAAGAGCTCGGGCAGCCGCTGGTCATCGTCAACAAGCCCGGCGCCGGCACGCAGCTCGGTAATTCCTACGCGCTGAACCAGCCGGCGGATGGCTATTCGATCCTGTGCACCTCGGCGGCCCCCTACATTCCGCTCACCATCCTGCTGCAGAACGCGCCCTACAAGTTCGAAGACTTCTCGATGATCAACCTGCCGTCGCGCGACTACACGCTGGCGGCCACCTCGGTTGATGGCCCGGTGAAGACCTTCGCCGAAGTGATCGAGAAGCTGAAGAAGGACCCGGCCAGCCTCAGCATCGGCGTGCAGCCGGCCTCCGCCGACTACGCCAACATGGTGCTCGCCTTCCAGGCCGCAGAGATCGACGCCTCCAAGCTGCGCATCGTCACCTATGATGGCGGCGGCCCCGCCCGCAACGCCACGGCCGGCGCCCAGGTCGATGTCGGCTTCGTCGGCGGCGAGGGCTTCCTGCCGCTCAAGACCAAGGTTCGCCCGCTTGCCATCTTCGCCGCGCAGAAGGTGGACTGGTATCCCGACGCGCCGCTGATCGGCGAGGCCGGCATCAAGACCGATTTCGTCGAAGGCTCGCAGCGCGGCTGGGCGGTGACGACCAAGCTCAAGAACGAGCAGCCGGAAATCTACAAGACCCTTGTTGCCGCGATCGAGAAGGCCAGCAAGAACCCGAAGGCGATCGAGGCCCTGAAGCTGCAGGAACTGGCCACCACCTGGTACGGCCCCGAGGCGTCCGACAAGGCGTATCTCGACAACGCCGCCAAGATGGCCAAATACGTCGACCTGCTGAAGTAGGCCGCATCAGCGAAGGCAGGCCGCCCACGAGCCGGCCTGCCTTTCCTTCTCGCTCCTCTGACGAATGGAGATGAAGATGCGTATCGGTCGGCAAACCTACGCCATCGACTACGGCCATCTGGCACTCATCACGGTGATTGCCGCTGCGGTCATCTGGTATCTGTTCGACGCGCGCAGCGTATCGCTCAGCGTCAACAATCTGCTTCTGGTGCAGCCGATCGCCATCTTCGCGCTGGCGATGTACCTTTTCATCCTGCCCCAGTGCTTCCACAAGGTCGACGCCCGCGAGGTGGCCAAGAGCCCGGCGCAGAAGGATCCGCTGCATGTGACCATCCCGTCGGAACGCTCCGACATTATGCGCATGCTCGCCCTCGGGATCTCGCTGGGCCTTATGGTCTTCCTGCTCGACGTCATCGGCTTCGACATCGCCATCTTTCTCTTCGCGGCCGCGGCGATGGCCATCTGCGGCGAGCGGCGCCCCTTCCACCTGCTGGTGTTCTCGCTCGGGGTGACCCTGGTCACGATCTACGGCTTCCGCGCCCTGATTTCCTATCCCATGCACACCACCCTGCTGTGAGGCGCGCCCGATGATCGACGTTTCCGCCTTCAATGAGGCCTTGGGCATCATGTTCACGTCGGTCGGGTCCTGGGGGTGGATTGTCCCCGGCCTGGTCGTCGGCCTCGTCTTCAGCGCCATTCCCGGCATATCGATCACCATGGCCATGGCCATCGTGCTGCCGATGTCGCTCTACATGGATTTCTTCTCGGCCATCGTCTTCCTGACCTCGGTCTATACGGGGGCGGGCTTCGGCGGGTCGGTGCCGGCCATCCTGATGAACATACCGGGGTCGCCATCATCCTTCGCAACGACCTTCGACGGCTATGCCATGTCGCAGAAGGGCGAGCACAACGAGGCGCTCGGCTACGCGCTGTTCGCCTCCACCCTGTGCGGCATCGCTGGCTATGTGCTGCTGCTGCTGGTGATCGAGCCGCTGGCCGACATCGTGCTGCGCATTGGCCCGGTGGAGATGTTCGCGGTGGCGATATGGGGCATGATGCTGCTGGGCTCGCTCGGCTCCACCTATATCAGCCGTGGCCTGCTGGCTGCCGCCTTCGGCATCCTGCTGGGCACGGTCGGCATGAACACCGCCGGCTTCACCCGCGGCACGATGGGCCTGCCGGTGCTGCTGGACGGCATCGCGCCGATCCCGGCCATGATCGGCCTTTTGGCCGCCAGCCAACTGCTTAGCCTGGCGACACGCGACTACATCATCGAGGCGGAGGGCTCGCGCGAGGTCAGCCTGCGCAAGATACTCAAGGGCTGCTGGGGTACGTTGAAATATCCCGGCGTGCTGCTGCGCGGCTCCATCATCGGCATCATCATCGGTGCCGTGCCGGGCGTCGGCTCGTCCATCGGCAATCTGATCGCCTATGCCGAGACCAAGCGCACCGCCAAGGACAGCGCGACCTTCGGCAAGGGCAACCCCAAGGGCGTCATCGCGGCGGAATCGGCGGTGGCGAGCGGCGAGGGCGGCTCCATGGCCACCATGCTGGCGCTCGGCATTCCCGGCGGCGGCGCGACGGCGATCCTGATCGCGGCCTTCATGATGCACAACATCGTGCCCGGCCCGAGCTTCATCGAGACCCAGAAGCCGATGGTCTACGCCATCATCCTCAACAACATCGTCCAGGCCATCGTGCTGCTGGCGGTGGGCATCGGCTTCATCTACGTCGCCTCCAACATCATGAAGGTGCGCACTCGCTACGTCCTGCCGGCGATCCTCGTCATCGCCACGCTCGGCACCTTCGCGGTGACGGGCGAGGCGGCCGGCCCGATCACGCTGTTCGTCTTCGCCCTGCTGGGCTACGCGCTGAACCGCTACCAATATCCGGTATCGGCGGTGGTGGTCGGCATCCTGCTCGGGCGCATGCTGGAGACGGAGTTCCTGCGCTCCTACCAGCTCTCGGGCGGCAACCCGCTCTACGTGCTGGAGCGGCCGGGCGCGATGGCCATCTTCGCGGTCATGTTCGCCTCGCTGGCGATGACCGCTTGGGGCAAGCGCAAGCAGAACCGGGCGGAAGCGGCGGAGGCCGAGGCGATGTTGCGAATGCAGCAGGACGCGGGCTCCGCGCACACCACGCCGAGCAAGGGCTGAGAGCTTCTTCTTCTCGAGACGACTTCCGAAAGGGCGGGTGCAAACCCGCCCTTTTCCATTACGCGGCGCTCATGCTTCCAGGTGCGGCGCCGGCACGAACGAAAAACCCCCACCGTCGATGACGGCGGGGGTTGAGGGCTGGGGACGAGCGGCGGCGAAGGCTCAGGGAGCGGCGCCAATCGGGACCTGGCCGAACGACGCGCGCTCGGCTTGGTCGAGCTGGTTGATGAGGTTCATTTCCCAGGCGAGATACTGACGGGAAGCCTCGGCATTGCCGTCATGGCGGTCATGGACGAACCAAACGCGGTCGCGCGCGTCCTCGCGGCTCATGCGCCGCTTCACCCGGTCCACCGGCCACCCCGCTTGCGCGCAGGCATCGAGATCGGCCGGCAGCCAATCGGCAGCGATGCCGGCAGCGTGCAGTTCGCAGCAAGCAGCAGCTACGGCAGTGGCGTCGCCCAGCAGGATCGCCCGCCGCGTGGCGGGGGGGAGAATGCCGGGCAGGTCACCGCGCAAGGCCCAGCGGGCGCCGTCGAGGCGGCCCGTCTCCCACTCGGTGGAGGGCCGCAAATCCAGCACCGGCACGCCCTTCTGGGCGAGGCTCCAGCCCGCGCCGGGCGTGATCGCCCGTGGCAGGACGGGCGGCCGCAACGGCGAGGCGGGCACGAGCGGGCCATCGGTTTCCGGGGCGTCGTCGAGCGCCAGCACATGCACCTCGAAGCCGAGCGCGCGCAGGAACAGCCCCGCCAGCGCCGCCCGCAGCCCGGTATCGTCCATCAGGATCAGCCGGGCATGACGCACCCCAACATACTGATCGGTCGCCTGAATCAGCTGGCCGGCAAGGGCGGGTACGGCGCCGGGCACCGGCCGCGCCGCGCGCTCCGAGTCGCTGCGCAGGTCGAACAGGAAGGTGGTCCGGCCGGCGTCGGCCAGCATCTCCTCCGCTTCAGGCGGCGAAATCGACGAGAGCTTGGAGGTGGCGATGAGGCTCGCCGCGCGCGCACGGCTCACCTGCGCCTGCGCCGGGTCCAGCGCCGGCATGGGTTCGGCGGTCGCGCCGCGGTCGAGCGGCATTCCCGCCAGGGCCCAGCCCTGCGTGCCGTTCTCCAGCGCGTAAACCGGGTTGCGCGTGCCGATGGCGCGCAGCGTCAGGGCGCCGACAATGCCGCGCGTACGCCCCGCGCAGGTGATGACGATGGGCGTCGCCTCGTCCGGCACCGCGGCATCCAGCCTGTGGGCGAGCTCGCCATTCGGCACGCAGCGCGCGCCCGAGATGCGCATCTTGCCATATTCGGCCGGCGGCCGGGCATCGAAGAAGGCATGCGCGCGGCCCTCGCGCCGCCAGCTCTCCAGCGTGGCGGCGTCGATCATCGTGGGGTGATGCTCGTGCTCCAGCAACTCGCCGAGCGTCTTGCTCGGCACGTTGACGCCCGCAAACACCCCGTGCCCCGCCGCTTCCCAGGCGGGCAGGCCGCCCTCGATCACCGAAACATCCGTGTAGCCGCAGGCGCCGAGGCGCCGGGCGGCCTTGAGGGCGATGCCGTCGCCCCCGCCGATCAGCAGCAGCGGGCAATCCGCGCGGGGAACCAGCGCAACTGCCGACAGTTCAAGCCGGCTGAACGGGCAGGGAATGGCGAAAAGTGGGTGCCCTTCCCCGAAGGCGGCCGCCTCGCGTATGTCAAGGAAGGCGATCTCCTCCCCGGCGTGCAGGCGGTCTTTCGCCGCCTCCGCCGTCACCAAAGCCGCGCTCATGCCACCGGCTCACCGCGGAAGAAGCGGTGGAAGGCCGCATAGATCAGGTCCGGGCGGTGCTCTGCCGGGTAGTGGCCGGTCGGCACGGGGAGGCCGACGAGATCGTCCGCCCATTCCGACCACGCTTCCACCGGCTTGAAGTGGCGGCCGCAATGGCTGTTGGTGCCCCAGATGACCATGGTGGGGCACTCGATCTTGCGCGTGCCGTAATCGGCCGTGTCCATGTCGAGATCGACGGTGATAGTGGCGCGGTAGTCCTCGCAGACGGCGTGGATCTGCTCCTTGGTCGCGCAGCGTATATATTCTTCCATCGCCTCGGGCGTGAAGATCTCCAGCCCCACACCCTTCTTGTTGAGCTTGTAGCGCATGTAATAATCGAGATCGGCGCCGAGCAGGTTCTCGGGAAAGGGCGCTTTCTGCGCCATGAAGAACCAGTGGTAGCTCTCGCGCGCCCAGCCGAGCGTGATGTTGTTCAGCACATGGTGGGTCGGCACGATGTCGAGCGCGGCGTAGCGTGTGACGCGCTCGGGATGGTCGAGGCACATGCGAAAGCCGACGCGCGCGCCACGGTCATGGCCGGCGACGGCGAAGGTGTCGTGGCCAAGCGCGTCCATCACATCGAAGGCATCCTCGCCGAGGGCGCGGAACGAATAGCCGGAATGGTCCTCGCCGCCATAGGGCTTGGAACTGTCGCCATAGCCGCGCATGTCGATGGCGACGACCGAAAAGTCGCGGGCCAGCGAGGGGGCAATCTTGTGCCAGCTCACCAGGGTCAGCGGGTTGCCATGGATCAGCAGGAGCGGGGGGCCCTCGCCGGCAGTAGCCACATTGATCTCGGCGCCACGGGTCTTGATGCGCTGGAAGGTGAAGCCCTCCATCAGCTTTGTGGTCGGCACGAGTTCGGGAACGGCTTCGGCGACGGCCATGGCGACTCTCCTCTTTCGGGTCGGATCGAACTATCCGAGTTTTGCCAACTGTCAACAATTTAGGTCGAAAAGGCAAGGGGTCGTGTGATTTCGCCATACGACGAGGCAACTGATGACAGGGTGTCCGATTGTCGACCATGGTGGCGTGGCGGTCCTGCCCCGGTTGTGGCAGCCCGTGCGGATGATTCCACGCGAATACGGGCGTCTTCAATTGCATTAAGACGATTGCATGTTTTTGCAATTGTTTTAGCTCTTGCGGCGGACGCAGCGTATGCGTCCCTCGGGCGGCGTTGAACGGGGCGGTTGCCCGCGATGTCGCTGGGGCGTTTCAACAAGGCCCCTTGGCCCAGGCAATCGGGATTCAAACCGTGAGCGAATTGCTCTCCGGCGGAACTGCCGACATGAAGGCGCGGGTCGGCGAGGCCTCGGCCTTTCTCAAGACACTGTCCAGCCCCGACCGGCTGATGGTGGCCTGCGCGCTGGTGGACGGCGAGCGCTCGGTGCGGGCGCTGGAGGAACTTCTCGGCATTCGCCAGCCCGGCCTGTCGCAGCAGATTGCCCGGCTGCGCGCGGCGCGCCTGATCGCCGGCCGCAAGGAGGGCAAGCAGGTGTTCTACCGGCTGGCCGACCCGCGCGTCGAAGCCTTCATCGCCACCCTGCACGCCCTGTTCTGCGCGCCGCGTGCGAGCGCGGCGGGGAACGGGTCATGACCGAGCTCACCCCGCTTGCCTCTTTGTCCGGTGGCGCCGTTGTCGGCCTCAGCGCTGTGCTGATGATGCTCCTGGAAGGCCGCATCGCCGGCATCAGCGGCATCGCCAGCCAGCTTGTCCCGCCCTATGCCGACACATCGGCCGCCGAGAGATCCGCCTTTGCCGGGCGGCTCGCCTTCATTGCCGGGCTGGTTGCCGCGCCCGTCGTCCATGCGGTGGCGACCGGCGGGGCCGTGGTGCAGGCGGTGTCGGCAAATCTCGTGCTGATGGCGATTGCAGGACTGCTGGTCGGCTTCGGCTCCGTCTGGGGCTCGGGATGTACTTCGGGCCACGGCGTGTGCGGCCTGGCCCGCCTGTCGCGGCGCTCCTTCGTGGCGACCGGCATTTTCATGGCGGCAGGTTTCGCGACGGTCTTTGTCATGCGTCACGTGATCGGGGGGTGAGGGGATGTCGATCCTCGTCAATCTCGGCCTCGGCCTGCTGTTCGGCTTCGGGCTCATCATCTCGGGCATGACCAATCCGGCCAAGGTGCTGAATTTTCTCGATCCGTTCGGCACGTTCGATCCCTCGCTGGCTTTCGTGATGGGCGGGGCGGTGATCGTCACCTTCATCGGCTACCGGCTGGTAGTGGCGCGGTGCGGGCCGCTGCTGGCGCCGCGTTTCCAGCTGCCGGCCCGCACCGATATCGATGCGCGGCTGATCGTTGGGCCGGCGCTGTTCGGCATTGGCTGGGGGCTGGGCGGCTTCTGCCCCGGCCCGGCCTTCACCGCGCTGGCCCTTGCCGCCCCCGGCACGCTGGCGTTCATCCCCGCCCTGCTGGCCGGCATGTGGGCGGCCCGCCTGATCGGCGAACGAAAGAGCTGAGGCCGGGCGCGCGGGCTGGACGCTCCTGCCGCCGCTGGACGGCGGGCGGGGGGAGGGCTAGACCGCTTGCATGCAGCCCGCGCTCCTCATCTTCGATTGCGACGGCGTGCTGATCGACAGCGAGGTGCTCGCTGCCGGCGCGCTTGTTGGCGAGCTTACCTGTCACGGTGTCGCCGTCGACGTGGGCTTCGTGGCGCGGCATTTCATCGGCCGCGCCCACACCATCATCCGGACCGAGGTGAAGGCGCGCTTCGGCGTGGACCTGCCGGCACGCTTCGAGGAGGATTATCGCGCCCGGCTGCTGGCCGCATTCGAGGCCGAGCTGCGCCCCATGGAAGGCGCGGTCGAGGCGTTGGCGGGGCTGCGCGTGCCGTTCTGCCTCGCCACCTCGTCCAGCCCGCCGCGCCTTGCGGCGTCGCTGCGCATCGTCGGGCTGGACGCGGTGTTCGCCGGGCGCGCTTTCACCGCCTCTCAGGTTGCTCGGGGCAAGCCGGCGCCGGACCTTTTCCTTTATGCGGCGAAGCAGATGGGGGCGGACCCCGCGTTCTGCATCGTGGTGGAAGACAGCGCGGCGGGGGTCGCCGCCGCGCTTGCCGCCGGCATGGAGGTTTGGCATTTCGTCGGCGGCGGTCATTTTGCCGCCATGGACATGAAGCTGCCCGCCGAGGTAACGCCGCATCGGCGCTTCGCCGCATTCTCGGACATCCGGGCGGCGCGGCCCGATCTCTTCCACGCGCCGGATGCGGCAGGCCCGACATGAACATGACGCCCGACCCCGACGCAACCATCGACGACCAGGCGGCGCGGGCGGCCTGGCTGTATTATGTCGGCGGCCTGACCCAGGACCAGATCGCCGGCGAGATGGGGCTGTCGCGCCAGCGGGCGCAGCGTCTGGTCAGCCGGGCGGTGGGCGCCGGGCTCATCCATGTGCGGCTCAACCACCACCTCGCGCGCTGCGTGGAACTGGAAGCGACGCTGCGCGCGCGATTCGGCCTCGTGCGCTGCCGGGTGATGCCAGGCCTCGGCCCGTCGCGCGACCCGGTGCGCTCCATAGCGCCTGCCGCCGCCGAGGAGATGGAACGGGTGCTGGCGGAAACCCGCTCGCGCGTCATCGCGCTCGGCACGGGGCGGGCGCTGCGCGGCATGGTGGACGCGCTGAGCCCGGTGGAGGCGCCGCAGCACCGGCTGGTCTCGCTGCTCGGCAATATCGCGCTGGACGGTTCGGCCTCGTATTTCGAGGTCATCATGCGCCTCGCCGAAAAGGTGCGAGCGCCGCATTACCCGATGCCGGTGCCGGTGCTGGTGGATACGGTGGAAGAGAACCGCACCCTCCAGTCGCTCGGCTCCGTGCGCAAGGTGCGCGGGCTGGCGCAGGCGGCGGACGTGACCTTTGTCGGCGTCGGCCAGATGACCGAGGACGCGCCGCTGATGACCGACGGCTTCCTTACCCCGGACGAACTGCACGAAATCCAGCGCGCCGGGGCGGCCGGCGAGGTCGCCGGGTGGATCTATGACGGGCAGGGGCGCTATCTCGACCTTACGCTGAACCGGCGCCTCACCGGCGTGCGGGTGGAGATCGCTCATCCCGAGCGCCCGGTCATCGGCATTGCCGCCGGCGCGGCCAAGGTGGTGGCGCTGCGGGCGGCGCTCACCTCCGGCATCATCAACGGCCTGGTGACCGACGAGCCGACCGCCGCCGGGATTCTGGCCGGCTGAGCCGTGCTGCCCAATAAAGCGGCGGCGAATTCATAACAAGTTACCTCCACAAGGCATCTGTCCGACGAAAGACGGGCGGCATGCTCGCGCGTGCAGCATCGAATTCACTTGACGCCCGCCGGGGTGCGCGTGAGTATTTGCCCATACGGCGATTATTTGCTCAAAAACGCCGAAGGGAGGAAGCTATGAACGTGACATCCCGCACCCTCGCGGGCGCCTCGCTGCTGGTAGCCCTGATGGGCACAGCCTCGGCGCAGACCACCATCACCGTCGCCACCGTGAACAATGGCGACATGATCCGCATGCAGCGCCTGACGCCCGAATTCAACGCCCTGCACCCGGACATCAAGGTTAACTGGGTGACGCTGGAAGAGAACGTGCTGCGCCAGCGCGTGACCACCGACATCGCCTCCAAGGGTGGCCAGTACGACGTGCTGACCATCGGCAATTACGAAGTGCCGATCTGGGCCAAGCAGGGCTGGCTGATGCCGCTGGAGAATCTCGGCGCCGATTACGACCAGGCCGATCTGCTGCCGCAGGTGGCACAGGGCCTCACCGTCGACGGCAAGCTGCACGCCGTGCCATTCTACGCCGAAAGCTCCATGCTGATGTACCGCACCGACCTTCTGGAGAAGGCCGGGCTGAAGATGCCCGAGAATCCCGACTGGGACTTCATCACCGACGCCGCCAAGAAGATGACCGACAAGGGCGCCGGCATTTACGGCATCTGCCTGCGCGGCAAGGCCGGCTGGGGCGAGAACATGGCGTTCCTCACCTCGATGAACAATTCCATGGGCGGCGCGTGGTTCGACATGGAGTGGAAGCCGCTGTTCAACGGCCCCGAGTGGAAGAAGACGCTCGACACCTATCTGAACCTGATGAAGGAATACGGCCCGCCCGGCTCGTCCTCCAACGGCTTCAACGAGAACCTCGCGCTGTTCCAGACCGGCAAATGCGGCATGTGGATCGACGCCACCGTCGCCGCCTCCTTCATCTCCGACCCGAAGGAATCGAAGGTCGCCGACAAGGTCGGCTTCGCCCCTTCGCCGGTGCGCAAGGGCGGCAGCAACCACGGCAACTGGCTGTGGTCGTGGAACCTCGCCATTCCGGCGACGACCTCGAAGGCCGAAGCCGCCAAGACCTTCGTCGCCTGGGCGACCTCGCCGGCCTACACCAAGCTGGTGGCGGAGAAGGACGGCATCGCCAACGTGCCTCCCGGCACGCGCACCTCGCTGTACAAGAACCCAGAATATCTGAAGGTAGCGCCGTTCGCGGCGATGACGCTGACGGCGATCGAGGCGGCCAACACCCAGAAGCCGTCGGACATGCAGGTGCCCTATACGGGCGGCCAGTTCGTCGCGATTCCCGAGTTCCAGGCGATCGGCACGGCGGTGGGGCAGCAGTTCTCGGCCGCGCTTGCGGGCAAGGCGACCGCCGACCAGGCGCTGGCCTCCGCGCAGGCGCTCACCACGCGCGAAATGACCCGCGCCGGCTACCCGAAGAAGTAGGCGCCTCTCCGCGCCGCCGCGAAAAAGCGGTGGCCCCAAGGTCCGCCCGGCGCCCGCCCGCGCCGGGCTGTTTCCCGACACGGCGCGGGTGTCTCCCGCTCTCGCGCCGTGTCGGGACCTCCCCTCAAAGGGTGAGATGTCGGCGCCAAGGCGTCGCCTGATACTCTGATCCGTTCCGTCCACCCGAGCCCGCGGCGGCCTGCGCCGGCGTGCGCTCCGGCCAGGGAGACCCTCCATGGCGACGCAAGCCTCACGCATTGCCGGCCGGCTGATGCTCTCCCCGGCGGTCGTGCTGCTGTTTCTCTGGATGATCGTGCCGCTGGGCATGACCATCTATTTCTCCTTCCTGCGCTTCAACCTGCTGATGCCGGGAACGGAAGAATTCACCGGCTTCGAGAACTACACCTACTTCTTCACCGATCCCGCCTTCTGGCCGGCGCTGACCAACACGCTGACCCTGGTGCTCGGCGTGCTGGTCATCACCGTGGTCGGCGGCGTCGCGCTGGCGGTGCTGCTCGACCAGCCGATGTGGGGGCAGGGGATCGTGCGCATCCTCGTCATCGCGCCGTTCTTCGTCATGCCGAGCGTTTCCGCGCTGGTGTGGAAAAACATGCTGATGAACCCGGTGAACGGGCTTTTCGCCGCGTTGGCGCGGGGACTGGGCCTGCAGCCCATCGATTTCTTCGCCGACGCGCCGCTCGCCTCCATCATCGCCATCGTCGCCTGGCAGTGGCTGCCCTTCGCGACGCTGATCCTGTTCACCGCGATGCAGAGCCTCGACCGCGAGCAGATGGAAGCCGCCGAAATGGACGGCGCCGGCCCGCTCTGGCGGTTCGTGCACCTCACCATTCCGCACCTCATGCGGGCGATGACGGTGGTGGTGCTGATCCAGACCATCTTCCTGCTGTCGGTGTTCGCCGAAATCCTCGTCACCACCAATGGCGGGCCGGGCACGGCTTCCACCACGCTCACCTTCCTCGTCTACATGCAGTCCATGCTGCAATTCGACGTCGGCCTCGGCTCGGCGGGCGGCATCGTCGCCGTCATTCTCGCCAACATCGTCGCGATCTTCCTGATGCGGATGATCGGCAAGAACCTGGAGGCATGAGATGGCACGCGAGGCTACCAAGGGCCGCAAGGCGTTCGTCACCGTCCTCGCCTGGGGCGTGGCGCTGCTGATCTTCTTCCCCATCCTGTGGACGTTCCTCACCTCGTTCAAGACCGAGGGCGAGGCGATCAGCTCGCACCCGTCCTTCCTGTTCTTCGACTGGACGCTGGAAAACTACGAGACGGTGAACCAGCGCTCCGACTACCTCGCCCATTTCTGGAATTCGGTGGTGATCTCCGTCGGCTCGACCGTGCTCGGGCTCATCATCGCGGTGCCGGCGGCGTGGTCGATGGCGTTCGTGCCGGGCAAGCGCACCAAGGACCTGTTGATGTGGATGCTGTCCACCAAGATGCTGCCGGCGGTGGGTGTCCTCGTGCCGATCTACCTGCTGGCCCGCGACGCCGGCCTGCTCGACACCAAGACCGGCCTCGTCATCGTGCTCACCATGGTGAACCTGCCGATCATCGTGTGGATGCTCTACACCTACTTCAAGGAAATCCCGGCCGAGATCCTTGAAGCCGCGCGCATGGACGGGGCCACTTTGTCCTCGGAAATTCTCTATGTCCTGACGCCCATGGCGGTGCCGGGCATCGCCTCGACGCTGCTGCTCAACGTCATTCTCGCCTGGAACGAGAGCTTCTGGACGCTGAACCTGACCGCCGCCAGTGCCGCGCCGCTCACCGCCTTCATCGCCAGCTATTCCAGCCCGGAAGGGCTGTTCTACGCCAAATTGTCGGCAGCCAGCACCATGGCCATCGCGCCGATCATGATCCTCGGCTGGTTCAGCCAGAAGCAGCTCGTGCGCGGGCTGACCTTCGGCGCCGTGAAATAGGGAGAGACTTATGGGCGAGATCGTTCTGACCGAAGTCCGCAAGTCCTTCGGCGGCGTGTCGATCATCCAGGGGATCGACCTCGTCATCCCCGATGGCGAGTTCGTGGTGTTTGTCGGACCCTCGGGCTGCGGCAAGTCCACCTTGCTGCGGCTCATCGCCGGGCTGGAGGACACGTCCTCGGGCACCATTTCGATCGACGGCAAGGATGCCACCCGGCTGCCGCCGGCCAAGCGCGGCCTTGCCATGGTGTTCCAGAGCTACGCGCTCTACCCGCATATGAGCGTGGCCAAGAACATCGCCTTCCCGCTGCGCATGGCCGGCGCCTCCGCCGAGGAGCAGGAGCGCAAGGTGCAGGCGGCGGCGAAGGTGCTGAACCTCACCCCCTATCTCGACCGCAAGCCGAGCCAATTGTCCGGCGGCCAGCGTCAGCGCGTCGCCATCGGCCGCGCCATCGTGCGCGAGCCGGCGGCGTTCCTGTTCGACGAGCCGCTGTCGAATCTCGACGCGGCGCTGCGCGTGTCGATGCGGCAGGAAATCTCCGAGCTTCACCACACGCTCAAGACCACGATGGTCTACGTCACCCATGATCAGGTGGAGGCCATGACCATGGCCGACCGCATCGTCGTGCTGAACGCCGGGCGCATCGAGCAGGTAGGCAGCCCGCTGGAACTCTATCATTCCCCCGCCAACCTGTTCGTTGCCGGCTTCATCGGCAGCCCGAAGATGAACCTCGTCGAGGGGCCGGAAGCCGCCAAGCACGGTGCGCATACGCTGGGCATCCGCCCCGAGCACATCGACATCGCCGATGACGGGCCGTGGAAGGGCACGGTCGGCCTGTGCGAGCATCTCGGCTCCGACACCTTCCTCAAGGTGGATGTGGCGGGCATCGGCCAGATCAATGTCCGCGTCGGCGGCGACGTGCCGCTGCGCCATGGGGCGCAGGTGGGTCTCGCCCCGCAGGCCGACAAGCTCCACCGCTTCGATGCACAGGGCAAAGCCCTCGCCTGAAACGCATCGCTCGTTCCGCGCCTTTGACTTCGCCGCGCCTTCAACGTCGCCCCGGCCTCGGCACGGCGCGACAACCGGAAGACTAAGAGATGACGACCCCCGCCTATACGCTCCCCGCCTATGACCGCGCCCGCCTCACCCCGGGCATCGTGCATATCGGCCTCGGCAATTTTCATCGGGCCCATCAGGCGGTGTATCTCGACGATCTGTTCGCCCTCGGCGAGGCTCATGACTGGGCGATCATCGGCGCCGGCGTGCGTCCGGCCGATGCGGCGATGCGCGACGCGCTGAAGGCGCAGGACTGCCTGTCGACCGTCATCGAGCTCGACCCCCATGGCCGCCGTGCCCGCCGCATCGGCGCGATGATCGACTTTCTCCCCGTCGAGCCCGGCAATGGCGCGCTCATCGCCGCCATGTCGACGCCGGAGATTCGCATCGTCAGCCTCACGGTTACCGAGGGCGGCTATTTCATGGATTCGGCCGGCCGGCTCGACACCGGCGCGCCGGCGATCCGCGCCGATGCCGCAAACCCCGCCGCGCCGGAGACCGCCTTCGGGGCCATCCTCGCCGCGCTGAAAGCCCGACGGGCGGCGGGCGTGCTGCCCTTCACCGTCATGTCCTGCGACAACCTTCCCGGCAATGGCGACGTGACCCGGCAGGTGGTGGTGGGGCTGGCGCAGCTTTTCGATGCTGACTTCGCCGCGTGGGTGGAGGCGAGTGTCGCCTTCCCCAATGGCATGGTCGACCGCATCACCCCCGCTACCGGGGAGCGCGAGCGCGCCATGGCGGCGGCGTTCGGGCTCGACGACCCGGTGCCGGTGACGTGCGAGCCGTTCCGCCAGTGGGTATTGGAGGATCATTTCCCCGCCGGCCGTCCGGCGCTGGAAAAGGTCGGCGTGATCTTCACCGACCATGTGCACGCCTATGAGGCGATGAAGATCCGCATCCTCAATGGCGGCCACGCCATCATCGCCTATCCCGGCGGGCTCATGGATATCGGGCTGGTGCACGAGGCGATGGAGGAGACGCTCATCTCCGCCTTCCTCGACAAGGTGGAGCGCGAGGAGATCATCCCCATCGTGCCGCCGGTGCCCGACACCGATCTCGGCGCCTATCACAGCGTTATCCGCGAGCGCTTCGCCAACCCAGAGGTGGCGGACACGGTGCGCCGGCTCTGCCTCGACGGTTCCAACCGCCAGCCGAAATTCATCGTCCCCTCCATTCGCGACAACCGCGCTGCCGGCCGGTTGCCGAGGGGGCTGATCCTCGAATCCGCCCTGTGGTGCCGCTACTGCGCCGGCACCAGCGACAGCGGCGCGGTGATCGAGCCCAATGACCCCAATTGGGACGCGTTGACCGCCCGCGCCGTGAAGGCCAAGGAGCATCCGGCAGTCTGGCTTGCCATGAGCGAGGTTTACGGCGAACTGGGTCAGGATGCCGAGGTCGTGGCGGCTTTCGCGGTGGCGCTCGACGCGCTATGGGCGAGAGGCGCCCGGGCGGTGATCACCGACTATCTCGCGGGCTGATCCGAGCGTCCCGAGGTCCACCATGTCCGCACCCGCCACCCCCTCCACGCCGGTCCTGCTCTGCGCCGGTGAAGCGCTGATCGACATGGTGCCGCGCCCGACGCAGGAGGGGCAGGCCTTCCTGCCGCTGCCGGGCGGCGCGGTGTTCAACACCGCCATTGCCGCCGCGCGGCTCGGCGTGTCCACGTGCTTCTGGTACGGGCTGTCCAGCGACATGTTCGGCCAGCAACTGCGCGCGGCACTCGATGCGGCGGGCGCCGATGCCAGCCTGTGCATCCCCGTCGAACGTCCCTCGACGCTGGCCTTCGTCACGTTGGTGGAGGGGCAGGCCCGCTATCTGTTCCTCGACGAGAACACCGCCGGCCGCATGCTGACGCCGGCCGATATTCCCGACCTTCCGCCCGAGGTCCGCGTGCTGTTCTTCGGCGGCATCAGCCTTGTCGGCGAGCCTGTCGGTTCCGCGATGGAGGCGCTGGCAGCGCGTACGGCGGGCGACGGGCAGGGGCGGCTGATGATGCTCGACCCCAATATCCGCCCCGGCTTCATCCGCGACGAGGCTGCCTATCGCGCCCGCATCCTCCGCCTGATCGGCCTCAGCCATGTGGTGAAGCTCTCGGACGAAGACCTGTTCTGGCTTACCGGGCCGGGCGACCTTGCGGCGCAGGCGCAGGCGATCCGCGCCATGGGCCCGTGCCTCGTGCTGATCACGCTGGGAGCGGAGGGGGCCCGGGCGTTCGGTGAGGGGCTGGACGTGGCGGTGCCGGGACAGGCCGTCGCCGTCGCCGACACGGTGGGCGCGGGCGACACTTTCAACGCTGCCTTCCTGTGCGCGCTCATCGAGCAGGGGCTGGCCACGCCGGCGGCCCTGGCCGCGCTTTCCACTGAGGCGCTTGAGGCCGCGCTGGCTTTTGCGGTGGCCGCGGCGGCGATTTCCGTCACCCGCGTCGGCGCCAACCCGCCCTGGCGCCGCGAGCTTGCCGAGTTGTACTGACACAGCGTGACGAATTCTTCCCCGGAACCCCCCGCTCGCGGGAGGCGTTGAGCCAGACAGGCAAACGGGAGAAGACTTCATGATCGCCCACCAGGCCGCCCCCACGACACCCGACATTCCCGGCGGCGTTCCCATGCCGGGCACGAATCCGGTGCCCGATACGGCGCCGATCCACGATCCAGTGCAGCCGCCGATCCAGGATCCCGACGTGCCGGAGATCCGCGATCCCGTTCCCCCCGCGGTCAGCGACCCCTGGCCGGCGCCGCCCGTGCCGCAGCGCGAGGGGCTGCAGGCCGCATCCATCCCCACCATGCCGCCGCCGCGCGAGCCGCCGGCGGACCGCCCTCAGCCGGGGATAGATGAGCCACTCATGCCGCCGGATCAGGATCCCGACATCACCCCCGATGTCACCGAGCCGCTGGATGAGCCGATCGCCCCGCCGGTCGACCTTCCCCCGCGCGACCCGGTTCCGGCACCGATGTAGCCACGCCCAAAAAGATGTGATCGCGGGAACGTTGCACGAGGCAACCGTGTTTCTTCTGTCTCACGCGGGAGAAGGCTCATTCCCCCCAGCAGGGACCATGTGAAGAGGTCCTGACGACCAATTACCAGGAGGAATTTACCATGGGACTGTTCTCAAAGGACATCAAGACCATGGACGATCTCTTCGTCCATACGCTTCGCGACATCTATTATGCGGAGAAGAAGATCGCCAAGACGCTGCCGAGCATGATCGAGAAGGCCACCGATCCGCAGCTCAAGGCCGATTTCCAGAATCACTTGTCTGAAACCGAGGGCCACATCCTGCGTGTCGAGGAGGTGTTCAAGATGCATGGTGTCGAGGCGAAGGCGGTAACGTGCCCGGCGATCGACGGCATCATCGACGAAGCCGAGGAAATTTCCGGCGAGGTGGCGGATGACCAGGTGCTCGACGCCGCGCTCATCGCTGCCGCGCAGGCGGTAGAGCATTATGAGATGACCCGCTATGGCACGCTGGTCGCCTGGGCCAAGCTGCTGGGTCGCCCTGATTGCGCTAGCGTGCTCGCCCGGAACCTCGACGAGGAAAAGAACGCGGATGCCAAGCTGACCAAGCTGGCGGAATCGCGGGTCAATCTGCACGCGGCGGAATGACCGTCGACGTGGCGCCGATCCTTGTGACAGAGAGCAGGGATCGGTGCCGGTCGCTTATGGCAGGGAGGCTTTCATGCCCGCCAAATCGAAGGCCCAGCAGAAGGCTGCCGGTGCGGCCCTTGCCGCCAAGAGCGGCGACGCCAAGAAAAGCGAACTGAGGGGTGCCTCGAAGTCCATGGAGACATCCATGACAGAGAGCGAGCTGGAAGAACTCGCCGGCACCTCGCGCAAGGGCAAGCCTGACCGCGTCGACCACTGATCAACTTAGAGAACGAGAGACGGCGGCAGCGGGCGGAACCTCGCCGCTGCCGGTGCGTTTTTCCCGGCGTTTGACAGGGGAAATTCGATGCCGGAAAGCGTTCCAGATCGTGGCAAGCCTCAGCGTTCCCTGTTTACCCGGTTCTCTCAATGGGTATCTGCGCAGGCGGGCAAGCCGGTGCTCTTCGCCGGCGCGGCCGGGCTCATCGTCATCTGGGCGCTCACCGGTCCCTTCGTCGGTTTCGGCGACACGTGGCAGCTTATCATCAACACCTCGACGACGATCATCACCTTCCTGATGGTGTTCGTGATCCAGAACAGCCAGAACCGCGACACGGCGGCGCTTCATATCAAGATCGACGAACTGATCGCCCGCACCGAAGGTACGCGGCGGGTTCTGCTGGATCTCGAGGAACTGGACGATACCGCGCTGGAAAAGATCCGCGCCGAATATGAGGAACTCGCCCGCCGCGAGCGGGAGGGCGGGCAGGACGGCACCGATTCGCCGTCGCCGCGCCGCCCCAGTGCCCCGCCCCGCGCCACGAAGCCGCGCGCCGGCAAACCACCGGCGCCGGCCCCGTAGCGGCGATCAGTCTTTTCCGCCCGCCTTCTTGCCGCCTTGCGACGGCGCGTCCCTTTCCTTGTCGTCGCTCGCTTTCTCGCCCGCTTTCGCCTTCTCGCTCAGATGGCGGTTGGTGAAGCGGGCATTGCCAAGGCCGGTGCCGATGGTGAGCACGCCCCACCGGTCGACATCCTGCATGAACGGCACTTCGCTCAGCCCCTGAACGACAGCATCATTGTGCATCAGCACGGTGGTCTCGTTGCCGCCGATCGATGGGATCGCGTCCCACAGTGCCGCCGGCAGGTGAAAGCGCGAGCTCTCCCAATTGCCCGGCAGGTTCTGGGCGCCGTTCTCGATCGTACCATCGCCGGCGATGGAGCCCGGACAGCCGACACCGATGAAGGGAGCCAGGCGAAGATCGTCCTTTTCCGCCTGCGCGATGAGCTTTTCGAGCATGCCCACCAGTTTCTGGACCGCCTGCTCGCGGCTCGGGTCGTCGTCGCCGTGGCGCCAGAGCTCGAACGAGCGCACGCGGGCCTTCGACAGGTCGTCCGCCTTGTCGAGGTTGAGCCGGACGATGCCGCAGCGGATGTTGGTGCCGCCGATGTCGATGGCGAGAATGTCGTCGAAGCTGGCGAACATCCAGCTCGGCGCGAGATGGGCGGCGCCGATGAGACCGGCCTCGTCGGGATCGTGCCGGATGGGGCGCATCTCGATGTCGATGCCCTCGGCCCGCGCCAGCAATTCCGTGCGGGCGACCGCAATCTCGGCAAAGCGGCCCGCCTTTAGCCCGCCGCCGATGACGATGCGCTGCGTGTCCCGCCATTCCTTGGTGCGCAGGAAGCGGCGGACGACGGAGAACAGCTCCTGCGCATATTCCTCGATGGCGCTGTGAATGATCGCCTGCTCGTGCGGCTTGCCCTCGGCCAGCGCCTCGTCGATCTCCGTCTTGGAAAGCTCGGCGGTGGGCTTCTCACCGAGCACCGACAGCTTGCGGTCACCCAGATCGCGCCAGCGGTCAAAGATTTCGAAGAAGGCGGCGCGGCGGGCGCGGTCGCCGATGAAACCGTCCTCGTCGCGCAACTGGGCATTGAACCCGTCGACCTTGACCTGCGGCAGTGTGGAGGCGCCGTGAACCGCGACCTCGGGCGGCAAAGGCCCGGCCTTGCGTGCTGCCGTCTTGGACATTGATGTCTCTCCCCGCCCATTCGTTGCGTGTCGTCATGAACGAACGAAAGGGACGGGGCGTTCCATTGCCCTGCGAGCCGGCCTTGCCAGGTGCGGATCAGGACCGCTTGCGGCCGGAGGGCGTCACGGAAGCCGGCGCTTCGGCTATCTTGGGCTCTGCGGCGGCCTTGCGGGCCTTCGTGGCCTTTGGCTTGGCAGCGGCGACCGAGACCCCCGATTCGGGTGCGGTTGTTGCACCAGCAGCCGGAGGCGCGGCCTCAGGAGCCGCCTCGGTGGAGGCGTCTACCGTCGCCGGGGCCGGCTGGCCTTCTTCCTGCAGCACGATTTCGACAGCGCGGAACCAGTGTTCCCCATCGCGGCCATGGGGGTATCCCTCCTGCTCCCAAAGCCGGTAGGCCCATTCACGGATACGCGTCTCTCGCTCGGTCATGGCGGGTCCCCTGCAACAGATGGCTGCAGCGTGTACCGTCCGGCAACGCTGCGCCACAGCAAAGGTGTCGCACGCCTATGAAAAGCGGAAGACGGAAGACTACGTGTCGCCCCCTCGGCCGACTGCGGCCGGCCGTTCGGCGCCTCAGTCGCGCAGGCTGCGATAGGCGGCCTGAAGGGTCTGGAAGGCGTTGAACCGGCGTGCGTGCCAGTCGCGCGTTTGCACGCTCGGCGTGTACACCACCTCGATCTCCGACATGGACGACATGGCGCCGGCAAAGCTGTCATAGCGACCGGCGGCGACGGCGCCGAGAATGGCGGAGCCGAGCAGCACCGGCTCCGGCGACGAGGTGGCGGCGACGTTCACCTGGGCCGCGTCGGCTAGCACCTGACGCACCAGCCCGCTCTGCCCGGCACCGCCGGAGACGACCACCATGTCGGTGCGCGCGCCCTTGGCAGCCTGGGCATCGAGGATCTGCCGCAGCCCGTAGCCGATGCCGGCCAGCCCCGCCATGTAGAGGCCGACGAGGCTGTCGAGGCCCTCATCCATGCCGAGCCCGGCGACGATGCCGCGCGCGAGATGGTCGGCGAACGGAGCGCGATTGCCGAGGAATTCCGGCACCACATGCAGCGTGCCGGCGAGTTCGGCGATGGCGCTGGCGCCGCCCGCCGCCTCGGCTTGCTGGGCGAGCCACACATTAAGGCCCTGTCCCTGCGCACTGGCGCGTTCCAGCGCCTGCGGCGCGGCGGGGTGCAGGCGCACCAGCCGGTCGATGGCCGCGCCGGCGGCGGATTGGCCGCCCTCGTTGAGCCAGAAGTCCGGCACCATGGCCGAATAATACGGCCCCCACACGCCCGGCACGAAGGCCGGCTCGGTGGTGGTGAGCAACGTGCAGGCCGAGGTGCCGAACACATAGGCCATGCGGTTCAGCACGCCGCCATTGCCGCCGCGCGCGCCGACCGTGCCGATGCCGCCGGCATGGGCGTCGATGAGGCCGGCCGCCACCGCCGTGCCGGGGGCAAGGCCGAGTTCCGCCGCCGCCGGCGCCGTCAGCCCCGCACCCAGCGGCGTGCCGGCGGCGACAATCTGGGTACCGATCCTCTCGAAGCCGTCATCCGCCAAGGCGGCGAGACCGATCTTGCTGAAATAGCCCTCGTCCCAACGCTGCTCATGGGCGAGATAGGTCCATTTGCAGGTGACGGTGCAGACCGAGCGGGCGAGGCTGCCGGTGGCCTTCCAGGTGAGGAAGTCGGCAAGGTCGAGAAACTGCCACGCGCCGTCGAAAGTAGCGGGAAGCTCCTCGCGCAGCCACAGCAGCTTGGGCGTCTCCATCTCCGGCGAGATAGTGCCCCCGACATAGTCCAGCACCGGGCTGCCGAGCGCATTGATGCGGTCGGCCTGCCCGGTGGCGCGGTGGTCCATCCATACGATGACATTGCGGGCGGCATCGCCATGCCGGCCGACGGGCAGCGGCTGTCCGCCCGCGCCGAGCACAACAAGCGAACAGGTGGCATCGAAGCCGATGCCGGCAATGTCGGCGGGGCCCAGGCCGGCCTTGTCGAGCGCCTCCTTCACGCAGGCGCAGACGCAGGCCCAGATGTCGTCGCTCGATTGCTCGACGATATCGCCCGGCTCCTTCCACATGCGGATGTCGCGCTTGGCGACGGCGAGCTGCCGGCCGTCACCGTCGAATATGCCGGCGCGCACGCTGCCAGTGCCGACATCGATTCCCGCGAAGCATCCGCCCATGGCCTAGAGGTCCGTTCCGTTCGGCACGATCACCAGATCGCGAATAGTCACGTTACGCGGCCGCGTCAGCATGAAGATGACGCAGTCCGCCACTTCCTTTGCTTCCATCAGGGCGCCGGAGGCAAGGGCCTCGTCGAGCTTGGCCTGCGGCCAATCCTTGATCAGGGCGGTGACCACCGGGCCGGGAAGCACCGCGCCGACGCGGATGCCATGCTTGGCGACCTGCCGGCGGGTGGTGTGGACGAAGGCCTGCACGGCGAATTTCGAGGCGGTGTAGATCGGCTCCCACACCACGGGCACGACGCCGGCGATGGAGGACGTAAACAGCACGTCGCCGCCCTTCTGCGCCACCATGTGCGGCAGCACCGCCTGCACGGTGCGGAAGGCGGCGTTGATGTTGAGGTTCAGCACCCTGTCCCACATGTCGGGATCGCCCTCTACCACGTCGCCGCCAATATAGGCGCCGGCATTGGCGTGGAAGATGTCGAGCCCGCCGCACCTGTCCAGGATCTGCGGCAGCATGGTGGCGACACTTGCGGGGTCGAGCAGGTCCACGACCACCGGCACCGCCTTCGGGCCGAGCTCCGCGCAGAGCGCGGCCAGCGTGTCGCCGGCGCGATCGACCAGGGCGACGGTGGCGCCCTCGTTCAGCATGGCTCGGGCGCATTCGAGCCCGATGCCCGACGCCGCGCCGGTGATGGCGGCCACCTTGCCTTCAAGCCGGTTTGCCATGTGAGAGCTCCGATGAAGTTGTCAGACGCCCGATCGAGCGGGCGGAAGAAGGCTGTTTTGCCCCTCTCCCTGGCGGGGAGAGGGGGCTTGCCGCGCCTCAGCCCGGCATCACGATCTGCAGCTTCACATCCGTCGGCAGCCCCTTGGCGGCGCGGTCGAACGCCTCGATGCTGCGAGCAAAGTCGAAGGTCTCGGAGATCAGCGGCTTGAGATCGACCTTGCCAGAAGCGATGAGATTCACCGCGCGATCGAAATTATTGGCGTAGCGGAATACGGTCTCGATCCGCGCTTCCTTGATGATCGCCGCCGCCACGTCGAACTTCGTCGTCTCCACCGGCATGCCGATCAGCACAAGCGTGCCGCCCGGGCGGACGATGTCGAACAGCCCCTCATAGGCGCGCGGCGAGCCGCTGGCCTCGAACACCACATCGGCGCCCCAGCCCTCGGTCTCTTCCGCGATCACCTCGTTGAGCGGACGCTCGGTGATGTTGACCGGGTGGATGCCGGGATACTGGCCGGCGATGGCCAGCTTGGGTGCGGACAGGTCGGAGATGTAGACGCGCGAGCAGCCACCCGCGAGTGCGGCGAGTGCCGTCATGATGCCTATCGGGCCGCAGCCGATCACCACGCCAACATCGCCGGGAGTGATGCGCGCGCGCGTCGCCGCCTGCAGGCCGACCGCGAAGGGCTCGACCATCGCCCCCTCCGCGAAGGAGACGTTCGCCGGCAGCTTGTAGGTGAAAGCGGCAGGGTGGACTACCTCGGGGGTCAGCACGCCATGGATCGGCGGAGTCGCCCAGAAGCGCACATCCGGGTCGACATTGTAGATGCCGAGCTTGGTGGCGCGCGAATTCATGTTCGGCACGCCCGGCTCCATGCACACCCGGTCGCCGACCTTGAGGTTCTTCACATGGGCGCCGACGGCGGTGATGGTGCCGGCCGCCTCATGGCCGAGCACCATGGGCTCGCGCACCACAAAGGAGCCGATGGCGCCGTGGGTGTAGTAATGCACGTCGCTGCCGCAGACGCCGACCGTGTGGATGGAAATCTTCACGTCGTCCGGGCCGACCTCCATCGGGAGATCGATGTCGCGAAGGGAGAGCTCGCCCTTCTTTTCGAGAACCAGTGCCTGCACCATGGGGCGTGTCCTGCTGGAGTTGCCGTCGTCGGCAGCGCTCAGAGAGCGAGGCCGGCGGCGTCGAAGAGATAGATGTGGGTGGGGTCGATGCCGAGGGTGAGGGCATCGCCCGGCTTGAGGTTCGGCCGGCCCGGGGTGAGCGCGATGATCGGCTCTCCTTCCGAGCGGGCGTAGAGCTGCGTCGAGCCGCCGAGGCTCTCGGCGAAGTCGAGCGTCAGCGCCAGCACCGGATTGCCGGTGTTGACGGTGAGATGCTCGGGCCGCAGGCCCACCGTCACCGGGGCGCCGACCTTGGCGCGGGCGGCGGCCGGCGTGTCGAGCGTGAGCGTGCCGCCGGCGAAGGTCGGGTGCTCCAGCGCGAGGGTGCTTCCCGTGACGGAAGCCACCTTGGCGTTGATGAAGTTCATCTTCGGCGAACCGATGAAACCGGCGACGAAGGTGTTGGCCGGGGTGTCGTAAAGCTCGGTCGGCGAGCCGATCTGCTCGACGAGGCCGGCGCGCAGCACCACGATGCGGTCCGCCAGCGTCATCGCCTCCACCTGGTCATGGGTGACATAGACCATGGTGGCGCCCAGCGCCCGGTGCAGCTTGGCGATCTCCACCCGCATCTGCGAGCGCAGCTCGGCATCGAGATTGGACAGCGGCTCGTCGAACAGGAACAGCTTGGGGTGGCGCACGATGGAGCGCCCGATGGCGACGCGCTGGCGCTGCCCGCCGGAAAGGGCGCGCGGCTTGCGCTCCAGCAGCGCTTCCAGCTGCAGGATGCGCGCGGCCTCCAGCACCTGCGCCTTGATCTCGGCCTCCGGCTTCTTCGCCATGCGCAGGCCGAACGCCATGTTCTCGAACACGCTCATATGTGGGTAGAGCGCATAGGACTGGAACACCATGGAAACCTCGCGCTTGGCGGGCTCCTCATAGGTCACGTCGCGGCCGTCGATATAGAGCTCGCCGGAGCTGACATCCTCCAGGCCGGCGATCATGCGCAGCAAGGTGGACTTGCCGCAGCCCGAGGGACCCACGAACACGACGAACTCGCCCTTGGTGGCCTCGAAGCTGACGCCCTTGATGACGGCGGCATCGCCATAGTTCTTCTTGATGTTGTCCAGTCGCAGGAAGGTCATCGTGCAGTCTCCAGATAGGCCGGCCGCAAGGGTCCGGCGGCCGTCCATCAGCTCTCAAGCAGCGCGTTGGCGCAGCGCTCATCCGTTACCAGTCGTTTCACATAGCCGGCGCGCAGGATCGCCCGCACGATCGGCACCTTGTAGAGCCCGCCCGAGGCGAGGATCGAGTGGCGCACCGGGCTCAGTTCGTGCGGCGCCAGCGACAGCACGCGCTCATTGAGGGGGTGGTCCACCGGCCGCCCCTCGGCATCGAGGAACATGCCGAGCAGGTCGCCCACCGCGCCCGCGGCCCGCAGGCTGTCGATGTTTTCCGAGACGGTCTGCGTCTGCACGAGCAGCGAACGGGTTGTCATGTCGCCGCAGGACAGCAGGGCGACGTCCACGGTGCGCGCGCGGCGCATGGTCTCGCTGATACCGTGGTGGGATAGCAGCATGGTGCGGCTTTCCGGGGTCGGGAAATACAGCGGCGCGGCGAGATAGTAGCACTCGGCCGAAATGGCGCGGGCATAGCCGGTGGCGACCTCGAAGGTGCTGGATCCCGAGCCCCGGGTTAGCCCACCCATCACCGAGGTCACCCAGCTTTCCGCCATCGGGCGGGCGGTGACGCGCTTCAGCCCGGCGGCCAGCGTCTTGCCCCAGCCGACGCCGAGGCCCATGCCGTTCTCCAGCAGCGTGTCGAGCAGGCCGCCGGCGGCCTCGCCGATCACCCGCTGCTGTTCGCTCTCGTCCGGCAGCGCCGGGACGACGGTGACGTGTTCAAGGCTGAAATGGGCCTTCAGCTTCTCTTCGGCCTCGATGCAATCGGCCATGGGCAGGCGGATGTCGATGAAGACGGAGCCGTCGGAGCGCACCTGGCCAAGGATCTTGTTGGTGCGCAGCCGGGTGAGGCCGAGCTGGTCGGCTATCTCCTGCTGGGTCAGGCCGCCGATGAAATAGAGCCACGCCACGCGCGCACGGATCTGCGCGGCTTCCGCGTCCTGCGGCCCCGCCGGTCTTCCGCGCTCGCGTGCACCGCCGTTCATCGCATCCCCTTCACGCCAAAGCTTGCTTGAGACGCGCGCAGGTCGTCTCCAGCGCGTCCAGGATCGACCGGCTGTCGTGCTCGAACGGATAGAACACTTCGAGGAACACCGGCGCCGGGGCGATGCCGGTGCGGCGCAGCAGGGCGGCGGCCTCGGCCGGGTCGACCCTGCCGGGCACGGTGAAGTCCCAATGGCGGTCGAGCGCGTAGTCAGTCTGCTGTATATGGACGGCGGTGATGACGTCGGAAAGCCCGCGGAACCAGGGCTCCATGCCGCCATCCTCCTCGCCATAGAGCGGCGCGAAGGTGCCGTGCCCCCAGTCAACGCAGAGTCGCCACGGCACGGCGCTGTCGGCCGTGTCGCTCATCATCTGCCGCGCCTGCTCGACGCTCCACGGCCATTCGCGGCGCAGCGGCGTCGGCTCGACATAAAGCTCGGTCAATCCCTCGGCGGCGGCGCGCTCGCCGAGCCGGTGCATGCGGGCGATCAGCTCCGCATAATCGGCCGCGTCCAGCGCGTCCGCCTCGCTGCCGTCGAGCCGCGCGGGGATGGCGCCGAGCGGGCCGCCGACGCGGGAAATGCCGGCCAGCGCGGCGAAGCGATAGGCTCGCCCGAGCCAGTATTCGGCATAGTTGCGCACGGCCGGATCGGGGTGCAGCAGCTGGTTGAACGTGTAATGGGCGAGGCCGATGAAGGCGCTGTGAAGCGTGATGCCGGTGGCTTCCGTCGCGCGCCTGATGTCGGCGGCGTGGCGATCGACGATGGCGTCCGGCCACATCGGGTCGACGATGTCGAGGGAGAACTGCGCGAGGTCCAGCCCGAGCCGCTCGCGCACCACCGGCACCCACAGTTCCGGCGTCACCCAGCGCTTCGTGCAGAAGCCGAGATTGATGCCGAAGGGGATCGGCGCCTGCGCCATGTCGCCGCTCACTTGGTCGCTCCCATGGTCAGGCCGCGCACCATATGGCGGGAGACGATGAGGGCGAAGATCGTCACCGGCAGCACGATCACCGTGCCGGTGGCCATGATCTTGCCCCAGGGCAGCTCATAGCCGGACATGAAGCTGGTGGCGACCACCGGGGCGGTCTGCACGGCGCGGCGCGTCAGCACCAGCGCATAGAGCAGCTCGTTCCACGAGAAGATGAAGGAGAAGATCGCCGACACAGCGATGCCCGGCGCGCCGAGCGGCAGGTAGATCTTGCGGAAGATGGTGAACTGGTCGGCACCGTCGAGCCGCGCCGCCTGTTCGAGATCGGGCGGGATCGACTTGAACTGGTCGGTGACGATCCACACCACGATCGGCAGCTGGAAGGTGAGATAGATGAGGATCAGCACCAGATGCGTGTCGAGCAGCCCGGTCTGGATCGCCAGCAGGTACACCGGCAGCGCCAGCACGATCGGGCTGATCATGCGGTTGGAGATGAACCAGAACCACAAATCCGACTTGCCGCGGAACTCGTACCGGGCCAGCGCGAAGGCGGCGGGAGCGCCGAGGATGACGGCGAGCAGGGTCGAGCAGGTGGCCACGATCAGCGAATTGATGATCGCCCCGCTGACCTTCGTGTCGGCGAAAATCTCGGCATAGTTCTGCAGCGTCGGGGTGAAGAACCACACCGGCGGCGAGGACAGGATGTCGGCCTGGGTCTTGAAGCTGGCTGACACCATCCAGAAGAACGGAAACAGCGAGAAGATGACGACCGCCGTCAGGCCGAGGGCGTGGAGGAGCTTGCCGGACGAGAAACGCATCAGTTGACCTCCCGATAGAGGACGCGGATGTAGAGGCGGCTGATGAGGATGGTGAGGATCAGCAAGAGGATCGCCTGCGCCGAGGCGGTGCCGAGATCGAAGATGCGGAAGCCCACGCGCTGGATGTAGATCGAGATCAGGTCGGTGGCCGAGCCCGGCCCGCCGCGTGTCATCACGAACACCATGTCGAACAGCTTCAGCACGTCGGCCGAGCGCAGGATCATCACGGCGGTGAGGCCGGGCAGCAGATAGGGCAGCTGCACATAGCGCAGCAGCGCCAGCTTCGACGAGGTCTCAAGCCGCGCCGCTTCCTCGATCTCGCCCGGCACCATGGAGAGGCCGGCGAGGAAGATGAGCGCGCAGAACGGCGTCCACTGCCACACATCCATGATGACGATGGCGGCGAAGGCGCCGTCGGGCGTCGAGAGCCAGTCGATCGGGCCGAGGCCGGCGAAGGAGAGGAACTGGTTGGCGACGCCGAAATCGCGGTTGAAGATCAGGCGGCCGATGAGACCCACCACGGCGTAGGTGGTGGCCAGTGGGACGACCAGTGTGACGCGTGCGAGCGACTTGAGCAGGCCCATGCCGGGCTTGTGCAGCAGCAGCGCGATGGCGAGCCCGAGCACCACCTGGACCGGCAGCACGGTGACGTAGAACTTGGCGGTGAGGAACAGCGACGACCAGAACGTGCTGTCGGTCAGCACGCCGACGTAATTGTCAAAGCCGACGAACGGGAACCCGTCGCGCGGCCGGGTGATGTTGTACTGCCGGAACGAGGTGACCAGCGCGAACAGCGTCGGGTAGATACCGATCAGCAGCAGCGTCAGCACGGCCGGCGCGAGAAACCACAGCGGCGTCCAGCGGCCATAGCCCCGGTTGGGCTTGCGTCGTGCGGCGGTTGTCGCGGCCTCGCTCATGGCGTCATCCCTATGGCGTCTTGCTGGATCAGTGCCCGGAACGATGGTCCGGTCACTCCAGGTTCGTATGGTTGGCGCGCATCTGCGCCGGCGTCACGCCCAGCCGCTCGCGCAGGCCGAGGATCACGATCTCGAACAATACGTACAGCGCGCCCTCATAGAGCGAGCCCATCGGCAGCACCGCGCTGGCGGTCGCGCCTTGGTCGCTGGCCATGGTCTGCGCCGGCACGGTAAGCACGACATCGGCACGGGCGGCGGCGGCGCCGCCCGGCTCGGCGGTGACCAGAAGCGTGCGGGCGCCAGCGGCGCGGGCTTCGCCCATCAGGGCGGAAACGGTGGAGAAATCGCCCGGCCCGGCGGAGACGACCAGCACATCGCCCGGCCCCACCGGCGGCGTGGTCATGTCGCCCACCATGGCCGCCTTGCGGCCGAGATGGAACAGGCGCATGGCGAGCCCCTTGATCTGCAGGCCCTCGCGGCCGACGCCATAGAGCGCGATGCGGTGGGCACCGGCGATCTCGCGAATGGCGGCATCAAGCTCGTCGCTGCGCACCTTGTCGAGGCAGGCGCGGATTTCATCCAGCGCCCGGCCGTGAAGAGTGGTCATGTCGTCGGATCCCGGAACGCCTGGGAAGGAAGTGGGCGGATGCCGCTTCGCGGGTTGCAGCATCCGCCCGGAGGCCGGCGGCGCGGGAGAGAGGCCCCGCCGCCGGCTTCAACTCACTGGAGGAGCTTCTTCTTGCCGTCGTAGTAGCCTTCCTTGCCGAGGATGGCTTCCATGCGGGTTCCAATCTCCTTGGAGCCGCCTTCGACGGTGACCTCACCCAGCATCATCTTGGAACCCCACTCGGCGACGATCTCGGAGATCGCCGGCCAGGCCGGGAAGCGCGGACGATATTCGGGAACGCCGGCCTGCCACGAGGCGACCATCGGCTCGACGAACTTGAACTTCTTGATGTCCGGGTCGTTGTAGACCGCCATGCGGCCGGAGACGCCGCCGGCCTCGACATAGGCTTTGGCGATTTCTTCGGACGTTGCCCACTGGATGAACAACCAGGTGGCCTTCTGCTGCTCGGGGGTCGCCTGCGCGGCGACGGCGAGCGAGAAGCCGCCCAGTGCGGGCAGGCGGCCGGCCGGGCCGGCGGGCTCGGGAGCCACGGCGAGGCAGTCGCCGAGCTTGGAGGTCGCCGGGTCGGCGAGGGTCGAGTAGAAGGCCGACCATTCGGTGATCATCGCCACCTGGCCCTGGGCCAGCGCGTTCACCGATTCCGCGTGATCGAAGGAAACCACGCCGGGCGGCTGATACTTGAGCAGGTCCTGACGGAAGTTCAGGCCGGCCTGGCTCTCCTTGCTGAGCAGGTTCGACTTGAATTCCTTGTTCAGCAGCGAACCGCCGAAGGGCCACAGGAAGCGCATGAAGCTGTCGGCCGACTGGGTCTCGCCACGGCGCGACTGCAGGGCGTAGGCGTACTGGTTCTTGGAGGCGTCGGTGAGCTTGGGACCGTAGACGGTCATCACCTCTTCCCAGGTCGCCGGAGGCTTGTCGAAGCCCGCTTCCTTGAGCTTGCAGGAATTATAGAACAGCAGGCCGGAATAATTGTCGAAGGGCAGGCCATAGACCGTGCCGCCCCACGAGCCGAAGGCTTCCAGCAGCAGCGGGAAGAAGCCGTCGAGCTTCAGGTTGGGGTCGGTGACTGCCTTGTCCTTGGCGAGGTCGTCGACCGGCACCAGCCAGCCATTCTCCGCGAACTCGCCCATCCACACCAGATCGACCAGTGCCATGGTAAGGTCGCCCTGCGAGGTGAAGTTCAGAACTTCCTTCTCGCGCGCGTTCTCGTAGGGAACGATCTCGTAATTGACCTTGATGCCGGTCTTTTTCTCGAACTCCGGCAGCAGCTTGATGATGGCGCGATAGCCCGGACGGTCGAGGAAGATGCCGTTGACTTCGGTGCCCTTCAGGGGCTTGGCCGCCTCTTCGAGCCAGTCGGCCATGGCCGCGACGGGCATGGTTGCCGTTGCCGCCGCAAGGGCGACGACGCTGGCGCAGATTTTCAATGCACGCTTCATGGTTTCCTCCTGAAATGGCGCAGCGCCACGGTTCGGGCGAGGCCGACATGCGGACGGTTCGGACCGTCTCTCGTCTTGGCGGCGGGGCGGGCCGTCTCCGGCGCCGCGCCCTCCGCAGTTCCGCCGGACGTGCCGGCCTAACCCTTGTCCGGCGCTTTTCGAGAAGCCCGGCAGCGACGACAGTGCCGTCGCGACGACGAAAGCGATACATTTGTATTCTGAAATATGCAATAGCATCGGGGACGGGTAAGGTGGCCGACGCGTGGCAGTCAACAAGCGTGGAGACGGGCAGGATGGCAGCAGGGAATGAAGCGGGCACCGATCCGCTCCTCATTCGGCAGGCCTTGGCCGAAAAGCTGGCGCGCGGAGCGGGTGCGCGGGCGCGGAAATTCTTCCTTCAGCGCGACACGCTGCACCCGGAGCTGAAATCCGATTCGCAGGATCTGGTCAGCGAGGCCGATCGCAGCATCGAAGCCTGGCTGCGCCGCGCCATAGGCCGGCAGTTTCCCGGCGACGGCATCGTCGGGGAGGAAGAGGCTGCCACGGAGGGCACGTCCGGCTTCGTCTGGGTGATCGACCCGATCGACGGCACCATGCCCTTCCTCGTCGGCCAGCCCAACTGGACGGTGTCGATCGGGCTCGCGCGGGGAACCGAGCCGGTGGCCGGCGTCATCTATGCGCCGATGCTGCGCGAGCTTTATTCGGCCGTCGCCGGCGGCGGCGCCCGGCTGAACGGGCGCGTGCTGACGATGAACCCGGACTGGACCATCGCCTCCACCACCATCGGCTTCGGCGCCACCCAGAAGGCCCCGGCCAAGGAGGTTGGCGCGTTCGTGGAAGGGCTGTATCGCGGCGGCGGCGTGCTGTTCCGCGTCGGCTCCGGCGCGCTCATGCTGGCCTATGTCGCCGCCAACCGCCTCGCCGGCTATTACGACCCGACGCTGCATTGCTGGGACTGCTGGGCCGGCATTGTGCTGGTGCGCGAGGCCGGCGGGCTGGTGACCTTCGACGGCGACTTCACCCACCCCGGCGCCATGTGGGCCGGAAACGCCAAGGTGCACGCCGAGCTGCGCCGGCTGAGCGGGCGCGGTTAGCCGCCCGCAGCGCGACCGGTTGCGCATTCGGTCATCTTTACTTCGAACAGGGTCAATCAGCCCGTCCCCCGGTCGATAGGCTTTCCCCTGCGATGCCGGTCCTGCGGCATGATCGCCAATCGAGGGAACAGCAATGATTTCACGCATTCTCGTGACTTGCGTCGCCTTATCCGCCACGCTCCTGTCGACCTCTGCCTTCGCTGTGGACCCGGCCGCCTGCGCGAAGCCCCGCTTCTCCGATGTCGGCTGGACCGACATCACCGCCACCACCGCGATGGCCAGCGAACTCCTGAAAAATCTCGGCTACACGCCCAATGTCGCGGTGCTCTCCGTCGCCATCACCTTCAAGGCGCTGGAAAATGGCGACCGCGACATCTTCCTCGGCAACTGGATGCCGCTGCAGGAGCCGACGCAGGTGCCGCTGGTGAAGGCCGGCAAGATCGACGTCGTCGCCACCAATCTCGACGGCGCCCGCATCGGCTTCGCCACCTCCAGGGCCGCCTATGATGCCGGCCTCAAGACCTATGCCGACATCGCCAAGTTCAAGGACAAGCTGCAGGGCAAGATCTACGGCATCGAGGCCGGCAGCGGCGCCAACGCCACCATCTCCAAGATGATCACCGACAACACCTTCGGGCTGAAGGGCTTCGATCTCGTCGAGTCCAGCGAGCAGGCCATGCTCTCGCAGGTCGGCCACCGCATCAAGCAGGGCGAGCCGGTGGTGTTCTTCGGCTGGCGTCCGCACCCGATGAACGTCAACCTGCCGATCGCCTATCTCGCCGACGGCAATGACGTCTTCGGCCCGAAGGATGGCGGCGCCACGGTGCTGACCCTCACCCGGCCGGGCTATGCCAAGGAATGCCCGAATGTCGGCAAGCTGCTCACCAACCTCGTCTTCGACGTGGCGATGGAGGACCGGCTGATGAGCGACATCCTCGACAAGAACATGCAGCCCGAGGCGGCGGTTACCGCGTGGATGAAGGAGAACCCGGCAACCGTCGACACATGGCTCGCCGGCGTCACCACGCTCGACGGCAAGCCCGGCGCGGCGGCGGTGAAGTCCGGCCTCGGTCTCTGAGACGCTACAGGCGTTGACGGCGCGCCGCCGAGGGTGGCGCGCCGAACTGCCGCCGGAATGCCCGCGACAGCGAGGCGATGGCGGAAAAGCCGGTGCGCTCGGCGATGTCGGCGATCGGCAGATTGGTGTCGAGCACCAGCCGCCGTGCCGCCTTGAGCCGCAGCGTGACGTAATAGGCGCCCGGCGACACATCCACCGTCTTCAGGAACAGCGTTTCCAGCCCGCGCGTCGAAACGCCCACCCGTCGCGCAATGGCGGCAACCGTCAGCGGCCGGTCGATATGCGTCTCCATCATGCGGATGGCGTCGGCCACGCGCGGCTCGTGCTGGCGGATGCGGCCGAGCGAGACGATGGGCTGCACGTCCGATCCCGTGCGCACTTCCTCATAGATGTAGAGGCTGGCGACATCGAGCGCGGCGGAATAGCCGTGCCGGGCGCGGATCAGCGCCAGCATGCAGTCGAGCGCCGGGGTGGCGCCGCCGGTGGTGAACACCGGCTCGTCCACCACGAAGCGGTCCGGCTGCACGTCGGTTTCGGGGAAGCGGGCGGCAAAGTCTTCCAGGTCCTCCCAATGGGTGGTGGCGCGCTTGCCGTCGAGCAGCCCGGCAAAGCCCATGAGCCACGAGCCCGATTCGATGCCCCCCGTCGCGGCCGAGCGCTTGGCCCCGGCACGGATCGCCTTGAGGATCGGCGGGGTGGCGAAGCGCGCTGCCTCGAACGCAGCCACCACCATCAGCACGTCCTGCCGCGCGCCGGCGTCGAAGGCGCCCTCCACCGGGATCGGCAGGCCGCAGCTCGCGGTCGGCATCTTGCCGTCCATCGACACCAGCTTCCAGCGAAAGGCCGGTCGCCCCAGCACCCGGTTGGCGCCGCGCATCGGGTCCAGCGTCGCCGCCAGCGAGAGCAGCGACAGGCCGGGGAACAGCAGCAGCGTGACGTCCAGCGCGTCGTCGGAATGGGTAAAGATCATCGCTTCGCAGAATGAAAAACGGGTTGCGCAAATAGTTGCGTCACGTCTTCGCTTTGCCGTCAAGCTCCCGCCATGCGTTCAGGAGCCATGCCATGCCTTTGCAGATGAATCGCGACGTCTTCATCACCTGCGCCGTCACCGGTGCCGGCGATACGGTGGGACGCTCGGCGCACGTGCCGGTGACCCCGCAGCAGATCGCCGAGAGCGCCATCGATGCGGCCAAGGCCGGCGCGGCGGTGGTGCACTGCCATGTGCGCGACCCCGAAACCGGCGCCGCCTCGCGCCGGCTCGAGCTCTACCGCGAGGTCACCGACCGCATCCGCGCGGCGGAGGTCGACGTGGTGCTGAACCTCACCGCCGGCATGGGTGGCGACCTCGTCTTCGGCAATGTCGAGGCGCCGTTTCCGCTCAACCAGAAGGCCACCGACATGGCCGGCGCCACCGAGCGCGTCGCCCATGTCGCGCAGTGCCTGCCGGAGATCTGCACGCTCGACTGCGGCACGATGAACTTCAACCTCGGCGACTACGTCATGACCAACACGCCCTCGATGCTGCGCGAGATGGCGCGGCAGATGACGGCGCTGGGCGTGCGGCCGGAGATCGAGGCGTTCGACACCGGGCATCTGTGGTTCGCCAAGCAGCTGGCCGAGGAGGGGCTGATCGAGGATCCCGTGCTGATCCAGCTCTGCATGGGCATTCCGTGGGGCGCGCCGGACGACCTCAACACGTATCTGGCGATGGTCAATAATGTGCCCGCCAGCTGGACCTTCTCGGCCTTCTCCATTGGCCGTAACGCTATGGCCTATCCGGCTGCGGCGGTGCTGGCGGGCGGCAATGTGCGTGTGGGGCTGGAGGACAACCTCTATGCCGGCAAGGGCCAGCTCGCCACCAACGCCCAGCTCGTCGAGAAGGCGGCGACGGTGGTAGCCAACATGGGCGCACGCCTCATTGGCCCGGCCGAGGTGCGCGAAAAGCTGAAGCTGGTGAAGCGCTGAGGAGACGTTGATGTCCGCCCTTTCTCCCATCTCCCGCGCCGCCTGCATCGGCGGCGGCGTCATCGGCGGCGGCTGGATCGCCCGTTTCCTGCTCGCCGGCATCGACGTGAAGGTGTTCGATCCGCACCCCGACGCGCAGCGCATCGTGGCCGAGGTGCTGGCCAATGCCGAGCGCGCCTATGGCCTGCTCACCGGCGCGCCGCTGCCGCCGCGCGGCACCCTCACCTTCTGCGCCAGCCTCAGCGAGGCGGTGGCGGACGCGCAATGGGTGCAGGAGAGCGTGCCCGAGCGGCTGGACCTCAAGCGCCGCGTGCTGGCGGAAATCGATGTCGGCGCGCCGCCGGAGGCGCTGCTGGGCTCTTCCACCTCCGGCCTCAAGCCGACCGATCTTCAAGAGGGGCTGGCCCATCCCGGCCGGCTCTTCGTCGCCCACCCCTACAACCCGGTGTACCTGCTGCCGCTGGTCGAGATTGTCGGTGGGGCACAGACCGTGCCGGCCACCATCGCGCAGGCCAAGGCCGTGCTCGACGCCATCGGCATGAAGGGCGTGGTCATCGCCCGCGAGATCGAGGCATTCGTGGGCGACCGGCTGCTGGAGGCGCTGTGGCGCGAAGCGCTCTGGCTGATCAAGGACGACATTTGCGACGTCGAGACGCTGGACGACGTGATCCGCTATTCCTTCGGCCTGCGCTGGGCGCAGATGGGCCTGTTCCAGACCTACCGCATCGCCGGTGGCGAGGCCGGCATGCGTCATTTCCTCGCCCAGTTCGGCCCCTGCCTGCAATGGCCATGGACCAAGCTCACCGACGTGGTCGACCTCGACGACGCTCTGGTGGAGAAGATCGGTGCGCAGTCGGACGCGCAGGCGGGTGGCCTAAAGATCCGCGAGCTGGAGCGCATCCGCGACGAGAATCTCGTCGGCATCGTGCAGGCGCTGAAAGCCGGCCGGGGCGGCGAGGGCTGGGGCGCCGGCAAGCTGCTGAAGGATTTCGAGCAGAAGCTGATGGCGCAGGCCGGCGGCGCGGCCGCGCCGGGCATCGCTTCGCCGCTTGTGCTGCTGGAGACCCGCGTCTCGCCGGCCTGGATCGACTATAATGGCCACATGACCGAGCACCGCTATTTGCAGGTGTTCGGCGACGCCAGCGACGCGCTGCTGCGCCGGATCGGCGTCGACCTCGCCTATGTCGAGGCCGGGCACAGCTACTACACGGTGGAAACCCATCTTCGGCATCTCGATGAGGCCAAGCTGGGCGAGGCACTGGTGGTGACCACGCAGGTGCTGGCCAGCGACGAAAAGCGCCTGCATCTCTTCCACCGGCTTTTCGCGGGCTCTGAGCGTCGCGAAATCGCCACCGGCGAGCACATGCTGCTGCACGTGGATGCCAAGGCGGGGCGTGCCGCCCCAGCGGCGGCGCATGTGCTGGCGAAGGTCAATGCCATCGCCGATGCGCATGCGGCGATGGCGCGGCCGGATGCGGCCGGGCGGGCCATTGGCCAGAAGGTATCTGCGGCCGCATGAGGCCAGTCGCCAAAAATACCTTCGCGACGTAGCCTGCGGCGGGAACAGCGCGCGGGCCCGTGCGTTTTCTCCACGGTTTTATCTGGGGCTATGGGAGAAATAGCATGGAAGACGCACAGATTGGCTGGATCGCCGCCATCATCATCGGCGGTCTGGCAGGCTGGATCGCCTCGGCGATCATGAAGACCGGCACCGGCATTTTCCTCAATATCGTGCTCGGCATTATCGGCGCGGCGATTGCCAGCTTCCTTTTCGGCCTGATCGGCGTCGGCTTCGGCGGCTGGCTGGGCTATCTGGTGGCCGGCGTGCTCGGCGCGTGTATCCTCATCGGCCTGGTGAGGGCGGTACGAAACTGACGTGCAGCAACGCACGCGGAAGAGGGCGCCCCCGGGCGCCCTCTTTTGTTCGGGCGGCCCGATCAGAAACCGCTCTTGACCCGCAGATGCGTGTGCTCATGGGTCGAACTCTGGTTGTGGACGTGGTGCGCGGCATCTTCCGCCACCGGGATCAGGCTGAGCGCGCCGTGCATCACCCCGCGCTCCAGAAACAGCGCCTGCGCATAAGTAGAGATGTCGGTGACCTGCCCGCGCATCACCGTCACATCGATCGACGTCGTGTGGTCGAGGGGGACTGACAGGGCCGCTACCGTCTGGTCGTGCCGGTCAAGCCGGCCCTGCGGCACGCGGGAGGCCAGGTTGCGCACCGATTGGTCGATGGCGCAGCTGATGACGCCGAAGCAGGGAGCCTGCGCCGGGCCGTCCGGGCGGGCGGAAAGGCCCCGGCGCACCAGGTCGCGTATCGCCTCGGAGCGGCTGGTCGCGCCGGTTTCCTGCATGTACGCGTCCAGCTCTGCGGCCAGCTCGTCGTCAATGGCGATGGTGATCCGCTGCATGGGCTGCTCCGTCCGGCGATGCCTGCCATGTTAGCATAGCGAGCCGAGAGGATTCAGGGCGTCGGGCGTCATGCGCGCTTGCCGCCGCGCCGCGCCGTCGGGTATGATTTTTTGAATCATATTTCATAATGCGCGAGGTTGCCGTCTTCCATGCCCGTCTTTTGCCATGCCGGTCGTGTCGCTTTCGCCGCTGTTCTCCTGCCGTTGCTGGCGCTGCCGGCGCTGGCGCATTTCCAGGAGATCATTCCCTCCGCCGACGTGCTGCCGGAGGGTGGCGAGGTCAGCGTCGACATGGTGTTCACCCACCCGGTCGAGGGCGGGCCGGTCATGGAAATGAAGAAGCCGGCAAAAGTGGGCGTTCTGGTCGGCGGGACGCAGACGGACCTGCTCGACCGCATTGTCGAGAAACCCGTCGACGGCAAGGCCGGCTGGTCGTTCACCCACGCGCTGAAGGAGCCCGGCGCGGCGATCTTCTTCGTCGAGCCGCAGCCCTATTGGGAGCCCTCCGAGGGCAAGTACATCGTCCATTATTCCAAGGTGATCGTCGACAGCTACGCCTCCGGCGAGGGCTGGGACGAACTGGTCGGCCTGCCGGTGGAGATCCAGCCGCTGACCCGCCCGACCGGCCTGTGGGCCGGCAATGTCTTCACCGGCGTCGTGCTGAAGGGCGGCAAGCCCGTCCCCTTCGCCGAGGTGGAGGTCGAGTTCGTCAATGACGGCGCGGTGAAGCCGCCCAACGATGCCTTCGTCACCCAGGTGCTGAAGGCCGACGCCAACGGCACCTTCACCTATGCCATGCCGCGCGCCGGCTGGTGGGGCTTCGCCGCGCTGCTGGAAGGCGACGCGCCGATGACCTCGCCCGAGGGCAAGCAGGTGCCAGTCGAGGACGGAGCGCTGATCTGGGTGAAGGCTACCGACATGGGCGGGAAATAGCCCCTCATGGCGCATATCCCCGACGGCATTCTCTCCGCGCCCGTCCTGATCGGCGGCGGGCTCCTTGCCGCAGCGGGGGTGGCGCTGGGGCTGCGCCGGCTCGACGACCGCATGATCCCGCGCACCGCTCTGTTGGCGGCGGCGTTCTTCGCGGGATCGCTGATCGCGGTGCCGGTGGGGCCGTCGAGCGTGCATCTTCTGCTGGCGGGGCTGATGGGCGTCATGCTCGGCACCGCCACCTTCCTCGCCGTGCTGGTGGCCCTGTTGTTGCAGGCGCTGCTGTTCGGCTTTGGCGGCCTGACGACGCTGGGGGTGAACACGGTGAATATCGCTTTGCCCGGCGTGCTGTTCGGCATGCTGCTGGGACCGCTGATCCGCCGCACCACGCGGCCCTCGGTGCGGCTGGCGGCGGGGGCGCTGGCGGGGGCGCTGCCGGTGCTGGGGACGGCGGGGCTCGTGGCGCTGTCGCTCTGGATGTCCTCGACCGACTACACGCCCGTGGCCAGCGTGGTGATCGCCACCTATCTGCCGCTGGCGCTGGGCGAGGCCTTCGTCACCGCCGTCATCGTGGCCTTTCTCGCCCGCGTGCAGCCGGACGCGCTGCGGCCCGTAGCGCCAGCGCTTGCCGCCCCATGATCCGCTTCCTGCTGCCGCTTCTGCTGGCACTGGCCTTTTCGGGGCCGGCGCAGGCTCACAAGCTGAAGGTGTTCGCCACGGTCGAGGGGGGCTCGGTCAAGGGCTATGCCTTCTTCATCGGCGGCGGCCGCGCGGCGCAGGCGCCCTGGATCGCCGAGGACGGCGCCGGCGCGCGCCTCGCCGAGGGCGCGACGGACGGGGAGGGGCGCTTTGCCTTCGACGTGCCCCCGCCGCCTTCCGACGTTACCGTCACCGTCGACACGCGCGAGGGCCACATTGCCTCGGCGTCCCTGCTCGCCGCCCGCTTCGCTGGCGCGCCCGGAAACACGGTTTCGAGCCCGAGCGCGGCATCGGGCCACGCGGTTGCCGTGGCGGCGCCGGCCGGAGGGCCGGGGGGCCAAAGCGAACAGCTTGCCGCTTTGGTCGAGGCCGCCGTGCAGCGGCAGGTCGAGCCGCTGATGGAGCAGATCGAGCAATTGGACTCGCGCCTGCGCCTTGCCGATGTGATGTCCGGCGTCTTCCTCATTCTCGGCCTGGCCGGCATGGGGATGTGGGCACGGTCGCGGCGCGCATGAGGCGAATGTCTTCGACATTTGTGCAGGCAGCCCCGGGGGAAGACCTCCGGCTGCGGATCGTTGCCGCCTTCGTCGTCATCGCCTGCCTGTCGCAACTGCACACGCTGCCGGTGGCGGTGGGGGCGCTTGTCGCCGTGCTCGGCGTGGCGGCGTGGAGCCGCCCGGAGCCGCGCCTGTGGAAGCGCCTGCTGCATGTCGAGGGTTTCCTGCTGCTGCTGTTCGCGACCCTGCCCTTCACCATGGCGGGGCGCACGCTGTTCACCCTTGGTCCGCTCACGGCGAGCGTCGAGGGGGCCGAGCGCGCGGTGCTGATCGCCGCCAAGGTTTCATCGTCCGTGCTGATGCTGATGGTGATGCTCGGCGCGGTCGAGCCGGCGCGGCTCGGCACGGCGTTGCGCGGGCTTTACGTACCCGAGCGCATCGTGCGGCTGTTCGTGCTCACGGCGCGCTATCTCGGGCTGATCCGCGACGAGGCGCGGCGCCTGCTGGAGGCGATGCGCGCGCGGGGATTCCGCGCCCGCTCGAACCGCCATAGCTGGCGCAGCTACGGCCATCTCGTCGGCATGCTGCTGGTGCGCGCGCTGGACCGCGCGCAGCGCGTGGAAGAGGCGATGCTGTGCCGGGGCTATGAGGGGCGTTTTCCGCGTCTCGCGCAGCCACGCCCGGCGCCGCGCGACTGGCTGCGGGCGATGGCGGCACTGGTTTTCGGCGCCGTGCTCACGCTGGCGGACCGGCTATGAGCGCGCTGCTCGCCCTTGAGAATGTCACGGTTGTTCGCGACGGCGCCACGCTGCTGCGCCAGGTCGATCTCAGCCTCGCGGCAGGCGAGCGGCTGGCCATTGTCGGGCCGAACGGGGCGGGCAAGACCACGCTGCTGCGAACCTTGATCGGGCTGGAGCGGGCAGCCGCCGGGCGGGTGCGCCTGTTCGGCACGCCGTGCCACGGCGAGCGCGACTTCCGGGCCTTTCGCCCGCGCATCGGCTTTCTGTTCCAGGACAGCGACGACCAGCTCTTCTGTCCGAGCGTGATCGAGGACGTGGCGTTCGGTCCGCTCAATCTGGGCCTCTCGCAGGCCGAAGCCTTTCGCCGGGCGGAAGAGGTGCTGGCAATGCTGGGCATCGCCGCGCTCGCCCCGCGCATCAGCCACCGGCTGTCCGGCGGCGAGAAGCGCCTCGTCTGCCTCGCCGGGCTGCTGGCGATGAAGCCGGATGTGCTGCTGCTGGACGAGCCCACCAATGGCGTCGACACGGAGAATGGCCGGCGCCTGCGGGCGGCGCTGCATGCCTTTCCCGGCGCGATGCTGCTGGTCTCGCATGATGACGGCTTCATCGCGGAACTCGCGACGCGGGCGATGGCGATCCACGATGGCCACCTGTCGCCGGCCGAGATCCACACGCACCCGCACAGCCACACCCATTCGCACCCGCATATTCACCAGAGCGAGGCGTAGCGGGGCGTTGCCCTCGCGGGCGCCTCTCGCACGCTCGCCTCGGCCGGCGGCTCCTTCTATGCTGGCTATAGGCAGTCGCCTGACCCCGACTTTCCCCGACGCATCCCAGTGAGGCACCCATGCACGAATTCGATACGGTCATCCGTGGTGGCACGGTCGTCACCGCTTCGGACACGGTGCGCGCCGATGTCGGCATTCGCGACGGGCGCATCGTGGCGGTGGCCGAGAGCCTGACCGGCGGGGCGAAGGTGATCGATGCTTCGGGGCTGCTGGTCATGCCGGGCGGCATCGACAGCCACGTGCACCTCGCCCAGCCGGCCTTTGGCGGCCCGGCCATGGCCGATGATTTCGAGAGCGGCACCCGCTCCGCCATCGCCGGCGGCAACACCACCGTGCTGCCCTTCGCGCTGCAGCCGCGCGGCGCCAGCCTGCGCCAGAGCGTGATGGACTATCACAAGGAGGCCGAGGGCAAATGCTATTGCGACTACGGCTTCCACCTCATCATCTCGGACCCTTCCGCCAGCGTGCTGGGCCAGGAACTGCCGGCGCTGGTGGGTGACGGCTACACCTCGTTCAAGGTGTTCATGACCTATGACGACCTGGTGCTGAACGACCGCCAGCTGCTGGAGGTGTTCGACTGCGCGCGCGGCTGCGGCGCCCTCGTCATGGTGCATTGCGAGGGATATGACGCCATCCGCTTCATGACCCAGAAGCTGGAGGCGGCCGGCAAGACGGCGCCCTATTATCACGGCGTCTCCCGCCCGCAATCGGTGGAGCGCGAGGCCACCCACCGCGCCATCAGCCATGCCGAGTTGACCGATGTGCCGATCATGGTGGTGCATGTCTCCGGCCGCGAGCCGATGGAGCAGATCCGCTGGGCGCAGCAGAAGGGGTTGAAGGTCTATGGCGAGACCTGCCCGCAATATGTCGCGCTGACCGCCGAGGACATGAAGGGCCTCAACATGGATGAGAGCGGCGGCAAATATGTCTGTTCGCCGCCACCGCGCGACCCTGCGAGCTGGGACGCCATCTGGGAAGGCATCCGCACCGGCGTGTTCCAGACCTTCTCGTCGGATCACTGCGCCTTCTTCTACGAAGGCGAGATGGGCAAGCTGAACCCGAAGGCGCGCACCTCCTTCCGCTGGGTGCCGAACGGCATTCCCGGCGTCGAGACGCGGCTGCAGATCCTGTTCAGCAAGGGCGTGGTGGAGGGGCGCATCACCCTCAACGAGTTCGTGGCGCTGACCTCCACCAACCACGCCAAGATCTACGGCCTCTACCCGAAGAAGGGCTCCATCGCGCCTGGCTTCGACGCCGACATCGTGCTGTGGGACCCGAACCGGAAAGAGATCATCCGCCAGGAGCTGATGCACCATGCAGCCGACTACACGCCCTATGAGGGCATGCACGTCACCGGCTGGCCTGTCATGACGCTGCTGCGCGGCAAGGTGATGGCGGAGGACGGGCGCATCGTCGGCGAGCCCGGCGATGGCGGCTTCCTCAAGCGCGAGCTCTCGCCCTATGCCGTGCCGGCGGGGGTGCTGCCGTGAGCGAAAGGACGGAAGGTCTGGAACTGCGGGCGCTGCCGGCAACGGCCGAGGGTCTGCACCCCTACGGCCATCTGGCGGGCCCCGTCGCTGCCGAGCCGCTACAGGTGAATGCCGGCACGGCGCTTCGCCACGACATCGTGCAGATCGAGCCGGACCATCGGCCCGGAAGCCGGCTGATGGTGTCGGTGTTCGAGGCAACGCCGCAGGCGCTTCCGCTTGCCGTGCGGCTGATGGAGCGGCACCCCTTCTCGCAGCAGGCCATCATCGCCATGCATGCGGAAGACTTCATCCTCGCCGTCTGCCTCGACGATGCGCAGGGCCGCCCGGACCTTTCCTCGTTGCGCGCCTTTCGCTTTTCCGGCGGCGGCATGATCTATCGGCGCGGCGTCTGGCACACGCCGATCATCGGGCTGGGCGCGCCGGGGCGGTTCTTCGTGCAATCCTGGCAGGCGGGGACCGCGCAGGACTGCGAGGAGCAGGCCATGGATGCCTTCCTGATCCGCGCGGAGTGAAGGCCGCCGGCCAAAGCGGTGACGTGCCGAGCGCCCGGGGGGAACGTCCACCGGGCCGGGGCGTTGTTCCGGCATTCAATCGTCAGGAGCACTCCGATGGCCGACGCCAACAAGATCAACGAAAATCTGCCGTCCAGCGCCGACGCGCTCATGCGCGAGACCGGCCGCAACGTGTCGGCCGCGACCGATACCGTGAAGGAAACGGTGAACGATGCCGCCGATCGCGCCTCCGGCCTCTACGCCGCCGGTAAGGAAACCATGAGCGAGGCGGCGGACCGTGCCTCCGGGCTTTACGCCGCCGGCAACGCCGCCGTGGCCAGCCGGGTCGACGTGCTTCCCGGCATGGTCGCTGCGGCTCTTGCCGGGGTGGTGGTCGGCTATATGCTCGGCCGGGATCGCCACAGCTGGTGAGCGGCGCCCTCATCGGACGTCCGCCCCTTCGGCAGTACCCGCCGAGAGGGCAGACGGCCTTCGCCGGTTCCTTGAGGTTCAGGGCGACGCGACGCCCTGCTGGTGCAGCGAGCGAATAAGCGTGTCGCGGGCCGTTCGTAGATGCCTGCGGCACCGGATGTCGATCGCGCGCTGGTCACGGCTGCGAAGCGCGGCGATATAGTCGAGATGCTCGCCAAGCGCGATGACGCTGCGCTGCTTCGCATCCTCCCGGTTCCACCGATAGGTGTAGTGAAACAGCGTCGCGACGACATCGTAAAAATCCAGGATGAACCGGTTGCCGGTGGTCTCATGGATCACCCGGTGCAGCCGCTCGTCGAGCCGGGGAAACAGCGCGTGGTCGCGGTCCATATGGGCCAGGATCGCCCGGTGTTCCTGCTCGATCGCCGCTAATTCCCGCCATTGGCTCGCCGTGTCCGGCAAAGCGAGAAGGCTGCGGGTCGCGCGCAGTTCGAACATCTCGCGCACGTCGTAGATTTCGCTCACAAACCCGGCGGTGAGGCCATTGAACAGCCAGGAGCTGTTTGGCCGGCGCTCCAGCAAGCCGAAATGCTGGAATCGGGCAAGGCATTCGCGGATGGTGGTGGTTGAGGTGCCGAACCGGCGCGCGAGTTCCGCCGCGTTGAGCAACTGGCCGGGGCTGGTCCCGCTCTGCAATATCCACTCCAGAAACAGACGCTCGAAGGAGGCGCCGGCCGACAAGGTCTGCGGTTCGGGAAAATAGTCGACATCGGCCGGTTGGCGGGCAAGATGGCGATGCCCGTTCGAGCGCCGCAGGATGCCGTTGTCGTCGAGCATGGCTAGCACCGCGCGGATGGTGGTGCGGCTGACCTCCAGCGTCTGCGCGAGTTCCGTCTCGGAGGGCAGCGGCGCGCCGAGAGGCATCCGGGCGAGCAGGTGCAGGCAGCGATTGGTACCCGCCTTGAAAACCGCCTTGCCCCTCATGCCGCCCCGCACCTCCGAAATTGCCGACCCTCAACGCCGCGCGGCTGTTCTTTTTACATTAAGAACCGGTTGACACCCGCCGTCCAGCATGGACACCTGCGCCCCGTCAAACCGCAGCGCGCCTGCAGGCTATCCCGGGCTTTCCGACGCCGGCAGTGCTCCGGCGAGCCGCCGCGCTTCCTGCCGTCCGCTCCTGTCGAGGTCCGCGCGTGAGTGTTCGTATCGTCCAGTTCGGCACCAGCCGGTTTCTGCAGGCCCATGCCGATCTCTTCGTCCATGAGGCACGAGAGGCCGGGCAGGATATCGGGCCCATCGCGGTTATCCAGGCTTCCGGCTCGGCGGACCGGGCGGGCAGGGTAGCGGCGTTTGGGCGTCCCGAGGGTTTCCCCGTGTGCATTCGCGGCTTGGTCGACGGCATGCCCTCCGAGCGTGACGTCGCGGTTCGGTCGGTCGATCGGGGCCTGTCAGCCATCGCGGACTGGCAGGAGATCAAGGCGCTGTTTGCCGCCGAGGCGCAACTGGTCATCTCCAATATGGGCGATTCCGGCTATCGCGTGGAGCCGCAGGAGGCGACGCCCGCACTCCTCGCCGGCAGCGTGCCCGCCTCTTTTCCCGGCAAGCTCACTGCGCTGCTGCACCATCGCTGGACCGCCGGCGGGACGCCGCTGACCGTGCTGCCCTGCGAACTGATCAATCGCAATGGCGAGGTTCTGGCGGCGGAAATCCGCCGGCTTGCGGTGGCGAGCGGTGCGCCGGCGGCGTTCGTGGCGTGGATCGACACGTCGGTGATCTTCGCCAATACGCTGGTGGATCGCATCGTTTCCGAGCCCATCGAGCCCGTGGGTGCCGTCGCCGAGCCTTATGCGCTGTGGGCGATCGAGCGCCGGCCGGGGCTGGAACTTCCCTTCAGCCATCCCAGCGTGGTGCTGACCGACGATCTCGAACCGTTCGAGCGGCTCAAGCTGCACATCCTCAATCTCGGCCACACGGTTCTCGCCGAGACCTGGTCGCGCGAGGGGCGCCCGGCGGGCGAGACGGTCCGCGAGATCCTGGGCGACGAGGCCGTGCGCGAGCGGCTCGATGCGGTCTATGCCGACGAAGTGGTGCCGGGCTTCGCCACTCACGGCAGGGCGGAGGAGGCCCGCGCCTATGTCGAGGTCACGCTCGACCGCTTCCGCAACCCGTTCCTCGACCACCGCATCGCCGACATCGCGCAGAACCATGGCGTGAAGGTCGAGCGCCGCATCGGCGCGTTTCTCGACTGGATCGCCGGCCGGCCCGGCGCGCCGGCGACGCCCGTCCTTGCCGCCATCCTTGCGCGGCACAAGGCGGGCTGAGGCGTCGACAGCAGGCGGGGGACGCCCGCGCCTTCAGGCCGCCGAGGGTCGGGCCTGCGCAGGCGCATAGGCGAAGGCGGCGAGCGTTTCCGGCTTCATCTCGATGGAGAAGCCCGGCTGCCGGGGCGGCATGTAGGCCGCGTGCTCGATCACGCACGGGTCGAGAAAATGCTCGTGCAGATGGTCGACATACTCGATCACCCGGCCTTCCTTGGTGCCGGACACGGCGACATAGTCGATCATCGACAGATGCTGCACATATTCGCACAGCCCGACGCCGCCGGCATGCGGCCACACCGGCAGGCCGAATTTCGCCGCCACCAGCAGCACCGCCAGCACTTCGTTGAGCCCGCCCATGCGGCAGCTGTCGATCTGCACCACGTCGATGGCGCCGCCGGCGATGAACTGCTTGAACATGATGCGGTTCTGGCACATCTCGCCGGTCGCCACCTTCACCGGGGCGATGGCCTCGCGGATCTTGCGGTGACCGGCCACGTCGTCGGGGCTGGTCGGCTCCTCGATGAAGAAGGGGTTGGCGAAGGCGAGCTTTCCCACCCAATCGATCGCCTGCCCGACCTCCCACACCTGGTTGGCGTCGATCATCAGATGGCGGTCCGGTCCGATGACCTCGCGGGCAATGGTCAGGCGACGAATGTCGTCGTCGAGGTCGCGGCCAACCTTCATCTTCACATGGTTGAAGCCGGCATCGATCGCCTCGCGGCAGAGGCGCCGCAGCTTCTCGTCATCATAGCCGAGCCAGCCGGCCGAAGTGGTGTAGCAGGCATAGCCCTCGCGCTCGAGCGTGGCGATGCGCGCGGCCTTGCCGGCCTCGGCGCGTTGCAGGATGGCAAGCGCCTCGTCGCGGTCGAGCACATCGGTCAGGTAGCGGTAGTCGACGATGTCGGCGATCTCCGCGGGCGACAGGTCGGCGACGAGCCGCCAGACAGGCTTGCCGGCCTGCTTGGCGAGCAGGTCCCAGAAGGCGTTGACCACCGCGCCCGTCGCCAGATGCATCGCGCCTTTCTCCGGGCCGATCCAGCGCAGCTGGCTGTCGCTGGTGAGATGCCGCCAGAACCGCCCCGGCGCGGCGCGCACCTCGTCGAGTTCCGTGCCCACCACGAGGTGGCGCATGGCGAGGATCGCCATGCAGCAGATGTCGTTGCCGCGCCCGATGGTGAAGGTGAGCCCGTGCCCCTTCAGCGCCGGTTCGTCCGTGTCCAGGATGACATAGGCCGCGGAGTAGTCCGGATCGGGATTCATGGCGTCCGATCCGTCCAGCGCCTGCGAGGTGGGAAAGCGCAGGTCGATGACCCGCATGTCGGTGATTTTCGCCATGGCTGTGCCTCCCGGTGCGTGGGCGCGGATCAGAGATCGGGCACGAAGGTCTGCTTCTGCGACCCCAGCCCCTCGATGCCGAGTTCGACGACGTCGCCGGCCTTCAGGTAGCGCGGCGGCTTGAAGCCGAGGCCGACGCCGGGCGGCGTGCCGGTGGAGATGATGTCGCCCGGGTAGAGCGACATGAACTGGCTGAGATAGGAGACGAGATAGGCGGCACCGAACACCATGGTCCGGGTCGAGCCGTTCTGCAGGGTCTCGCCATTCACCTTCAGCCACATGGCAAGGTTCTGCGGGTCCGGAATCTCGTCCTTGGTCGCCAGCCACGGGCCGATGGGGCCGAAGCCGTCGCACGACTTGCCTTTGGTCCACTGGCCGGCGCGCTCCAGCTGAAACTCGCGCTCGGACACGTCGTTGCAGACGCAGTAACCGGCGACATGATCGAGCGCTTCGGCTTCGGTGACGTATTTCGCCGTCCGCCCGATGATGATGGCGAGTTCGACCTCCCAGTCGGTCTTGCTGGAGCCGCGCGGGATCGGCACGTCGTCATTGGGCCCGCCGATGGACGAGGTCGCCTTCATGAAGACAACGGGCTCGGGCGGCACCTCCATGCCGGATTCGGCGGCGTGGTCGGAGAAGTTGAGGCCGATGCACACGAACTTGCCCGTTCCGGCGACGCAGGGGCCGAGCCGCGTGCCCTCGGCGACCAGCGGCAGCACGGCGGCGTCGAGCGCGGACAGGTCGGCCAGCGCGGCGGGGTCGAGCGCCGCGCCGGCGATATCAGGGACATGGGCGGAGAGATCGCGAATGCGGCCCTGCGCGTCGATCAGGCCCGGCTTTTCCTGGCCCGCGAGGCCGTGGCGTACGAGTTTCATGCTGTGTTCTCCCGGAAAGGCGGATCAGAGCGACCAGCCGCCATCGATGGCGAAGGCCTGGCCGGTGGTGTAGGTGGCGCCGGCGAGATGGATGGCGAGGTCGGCGATCTCCTCGGGCGTGCCGATGCGCCCGATCGGCTGGCGGGCGATGAACGCCGCGCGCGCCGCCTCATAGTCCCCCTGGGCGCGCAGCCGGTCCTGCAGCGAGGGGCTTTCCACCGTGCCGGGACAGATGGCGTTGCAGCGGATGTTGTGCCCGACATACTCGGCCGCCACCGATTTGGTGAGGCCGATCACCGCCGCCTTGGTGACGCTGTAGGCGAAGCGGTTCGGCACGCCCTTCACCGAGGAGGCGACCGAGGACATGTTGATGATGGCGCCGTCGCGCCGCGCGATCATGCCGGGCAGCACCGCGCGGATGGTGCGGACCATCGATTTCACGTTGAGATCGAAGGCGACGTCGAGATCGCCCTCCTTCATGTCGAGGATGCTGCCCGCATGCACCATGCCGGCGCAGTTGAACAGCACGTCGACCGGTCCGATGCTGTCGACGAAGCCGGCAACGGCGGCGTCGTCCAGAACGTCGAGCCGCGCGGTCACCAGCCGGTCAGAGGGCGGCAGTTCGGCTAGCAACGCCTCGTTGATGTCGGTGGCATAGACGCGGGCGCCGGCGGCCAGAAAGCCGAGGGCGCTCGCGCGGCCGATGCCCTGCGCGCTCGCGGTGACGAGGACGGTCCTACCCTCAAGGCTGGCCATGGCATTTCTCCCTTTTGTCGTTAGTCGAGGTGGAACACTTCTTCCATCGAGGCCCACCATTCGCCGTCCTGTCGGGTCGCGAGCGGGCGCTGGCACGGGATGGTCAGGCTCCACCATTCCTGATTCGTGGGGTCGGCGGCGATTTTTGCCATGTCGGCCGCGAAGTCGCTGCCGTGATATTCCCACGTGCCGAACAGGATGTTCTCCGGTTCGCGCAGGAAGATCGTGTAGTTGCGGATATGGCTGGCGCTCAGCCGTTCCAGCACCTGCGGCCACACCGCCGCGTGCAGTTGCCTGTAGCGCTCCACCATCTGCGGCTCGACGCCGATCATCATTCCCATGCGCTGCATGCCCGCCGCTCCGCTCACGCCACGTCGACCAATGCCTTGACGACACCCGCGCCCGGCTCGGACAGGGTGGCGAACTTCTCCGGCACCTCGGACAGACGCAGGCGATGGGTAACCAGCGCGTCCGGCACCTCGCCGGCGCGGATCGCCGCCATCACGCGCTCGAAATCGTCGCGCGTGGCGTTGCGACTGCCGAGCAGCGCCGTCTCGCGCTTGTGGAACTCGGGATCGGCGAAGGTGATGTCGCCGGCGACGATGGACACCAGCACATAGGTGCCGCCATGGGCGACGAAGCCGAAGCCGCGTTCGATCGCCTGCGGGTTTCCGGTGGCATCGAACACCGCGTCGAAGAAGTCGCCCCCGGTCAGCCTCGCGAGCTCGTCGGTGTCGCCCGGGCCGAGCCCGACGGTGGAGGCGATGGCGAGATGGGCGCGGGCGAAGGCCAGCCGGTCCTCCCGGCCGTCGATCATCGTCACCTGCGCACCGGCAATGCGGGCGAAGATAGCGACCGCTGCGCCGATCGGGCCGGCGCCGGCGACCAGCACCCGGTCGCCTCCGGCCGTTCCTGCCCGCGCCACGGCATGGGCACCAATGGCGAGGAATTCCACCATGGCCGCCTGATCGAGGCTGAGGCCCTGCGCCTTCAGCACGAAGGGCTCCGGCAGGCAGATGAACTCGGCCATGCCGCCGTCGCGGTGGACACCGAGCACGCCGAGGTTGCGGCAGCAATTGGTTCTGCCCTTGAGGCAGGCGGAGCAATGGCCGCAGGAGATGTAGGGGATCACCGAGACGAGGTCGCCGGGGGCGAGCGGGCTGCCGGCGGGCGCTTCCTCCACCGTGGCGGCAAGCTCATGGCCCATCACGCGCGGGTAGGAGAGGTAGGGCTGCTTGCCGGCGAAGATGTGCAGGTCGGTGCCGCAGATGCCGATCCGGCGCAGCTTCAGCAGCACCTCGCCTTCGCCGCGCACCGGCTTCTCGCGTTCGATGGCCGACAGCGTGCCGGGCGTGTCGCAGATGATGGTGAGCATGAGCGTCTCTCAGTTCGCGGCGGCGGGAGGAGCGCCGTCCAGCCGGTAGAAGCGGGCCGCATTGCCGCCGAACACGGCGTCATGGTGGGCCGCCGGCACGATGTCGCGGCACAGCGCCAGCCAGCCGGCATAGTCGCCGGCGAGGCGAAGCACCGGCCAGTCGCTGCCGAAGATCAGCCGCCCGGGCCCGAACAGGTCGAGCAGCGTCTCGGCATAGGGGCGCACGGCGACGGCGCCGCGCCCATCCGCCTCGGTCAGCAGGCCGGAGAGCTTGCAGCAGACATTGGGCAGTGACGCGAGGGCGGCGAGGTCGCGGCGCCACCCGGAGATGCGCCCTTCGCCGATGAGCGGCTTGGCGCCATGGTCGATGACGATCCGCAAAGAGGGGTAGCGGGCGGCAAAGGCGAGCAGGGGCCGCAGATGGCGCGGCAGCACCAGCGCGTCGAAGGCGAGATCATGGGCAACCATCGCGGCGATGGCGGGCGCCAGCGCCGGGTCGGCGATCCAGTCGTCGTCGGCGATGTCCTGCAGCATGGGGCGCAGGCCCTTCAGCCGGGCATGGCCCGCCAGTCGGGCTATGGCGCCCGGCGCATCGGGGGCCTTCAGGTCGGTCCAGCCGACCACCGCCCTGATGAAGGAGTGCCGGTCCGCGAGACCGAGCATGTAGGCGGTGTCGGCCGCGCGCTCCATGGTCTGCACCAGAACCGTTCCCACGATCCCCGCCGTAGCCAGCAGCGGTTGCAGATCTTCCGGCCCGAAGTCGCGGTGGATGGGCGCGAGATCGGCCGGCGGCCATTGCCCCGCCCGGTCCGCGATCCGCCAGAAATGCTGGTGTGCGTCGATGCGCAAAGGAGCCGCCCTGGTCATGCCGGAACCGGGGCGCTGTCGGCGATGAGGCCGCGCTCTTTCAGCCGCGTCCAGAAGGTCGCCGGCAGCTGCTCCTCGAACCAGCCGATATTGGCGCGCACCTGTTGCGCGTTGCGGGCGCCGGAGACGACGCCGAGGGTGGCGGGATGGGCGAGGGGGAATTGCAGGGCCGCGGCCTGAAGGCTCACGCCCTCCGCCGCGCAGGCGCCGCGCAACGCCTCGACACGCGCGACGATCTCGGCCGGGGCGTCGCCATAGTTGAATTTGCTGCTGCCGGCGAGGATGCCGGAATTGAACGCGCCGGCAATGACGATGCCGATGCCGCGCGCCGCGCAGGCGTCCATGAAGGCGAGGCTGGCCTGCTCGAGCAGTGTGTAGCGGCCGGCCAGCATGCAGATGTCGATGTCGGCGACCTCGATTGCCGCCTCGATGATCTCGAATTCGTTGACGCCGAGGCCGAACGCCCTGATCGCCGCTTCCTCGCGCAGTCGGCTCAGCGCCCGGAAGCCGCCGCCTGCGGTGAGCTGCGCCCAGTAATGCGCGTGGCGCTCGCCATGGGTGACGCGGCCGATGTCGTGGACATAGAGGATGTCGGGAGCGAGAAGGCCGAGCCGGCTCTGGCTGGCCTCGAAGGAGCGCAGGATTCCGTCGTGCGAATAGTCGAACACCGGCCGGAAGGGCAGGGGGGCGGCGAAGCCATCCTCCTCCGGCCCGACGCTCGGGTCCGGTGTCATCACCCGCCCGACCTTGGTGGAGACGGTGTAGCTGGCGCGCGCCCGCTCCCCGAGCAGGGTGCCCAGGCGCAACTCGGAGCGGGTGTAGCCATAGAAGGGCGCGGTATCGAACGTGCGGATGCCGGCGTCCCACGCGGCCTCGAAGGCACCGGCGGATTCGGCGTAAGGGGTGACGCGGTAAAGGTTGCCCATCTGCGCGCAGCCAAGTCCCATCGCCGTCACGGCCACGGTGCTGCGTGCATGGATGCGCTGATCGCCGGCTTTCATGAGGGTGCGGGTCCGTTCCAGGGAAAGCCGGGACGCGGCGAGGGGCGCGTCCCGGAAGGTGCGCGGGAGGGGCGCGCTCAGTAGAGGACGTTCTTGGCTTCGGGCTGGTCGATATTGGCCTTGGTCACGACCACGGCGCCGGTGTCGACGAACTTGTCGACCTTTTCCTTCTTGATCAGCTTGGAGACCGTCTTGACGCCGAGATCGCCCATCTGGAACGAGCCCTGCACGATGATGGCGGCCAGCGTGCCGTCCTTGACGAATTCCTGCAGGTCCTGATTGCCGTCGAAGCCGACCGCGACGATCTTGCCGGATTTGCCGGCCTGCTTGATGGCGCGCGCCATGCCGATGGCGGTGGGCTCATTGGCGCCGAAAATGCCCTTGAGGTCGGGATTGGCGGCGAGCACGTCGGTGGTCTGGTTCAGCGCCGTCGCCATCTGCGACTGCGAGTAGAACGGGCCGACGATCTGCAGCTTGGAATGCGCCTTGATGTAGTCGGTGAAGCCGCCCACGCGGCCGATCTCGGAGCCGGCACCGGCGACATAGGACATGACGGCGATCTTGCCCTCGGTGCCGACCTTGTCGATCAGCGCCTTGGCCGCGAGCTCGCCCGCGTTGCGGTTATCGGTGGCGAGGTAGGACTGGTAATATTGCTCCGCCCCCTTGGCGAGCAGCGAGTCGATGATCACCACCGGGATGCGGGCTTCCCAGGCCTTCTTGACGGCGGGCACCAGCGCGTCGGGGTCCGAGGGGGCGAGCACGATGCCGGCGACGCCGCGATTGACGGCGTTCTCGACCATGTTCACCTCGTCGGCGATGGCGGATTCCGAGGCCGGGCCCTGGAAGGTCAGCGTGTTGCCGCCGCCGGCCTCCTTGAGCGCGGCATCGGCGCCCTTCTGCACATTCTGCCAGAAGGTGGAATTGACCGTCTTCACGATGACGGCGATTTCCCCCGCCTGGGCGGTGGACTGCGCGACGGCAGCACCGCCGAACAGGACTGCAGAGGCGAGCAGGGCACGAGCGATTTTCTTCATGGTTTCCTCCTGTTATGGGGCGCCGCTTTGCGGTCGCCGGCGTTATTTGCGATTGCGCAGCTGGTCGATCCACACGGTCAGCAGGATCACCAGGCCGATGATGATCTGCTGGGTGAAGGCGGAGACGCCGTTCATGTTCAGCCCGTTGCGCAGGATGCCGATCACGAACGAGCCGATGAAGGTGCCGGAGATCGTGCCGACGCCGCCGATGAGCGACGTGCCGCCGATGACGGCGCTGGCGATGGCGTCCAGCTCGTACATCACCCCCTCATTGGGCTGGGCGGTGACGAGGCGGGACATCAGCACGCAGCCGGTGAGGCCGGCGAGCGCGCCGGAAAGCACATAGGTGAAGCGGGTGACGCCGGCGACATCGACGCCCGAAAGCCGGGCGGCCTCGCCATTGGAGCCCACCGCGTAGATGTGGCGGCCGAGCACGGAGCGGTTGAGCATCAGCGACACCGCGATGGCGATCACCGCCATCAGGATCACCGGGTAGGGGATGCCCGGGAACACCACGGTGGGGAAACCGTCATCGCCGATGGTGACCACCCGGAACAACGCGCCATTGCCGAGCACGCCGAAGGATTCGCCGAGGCCCGAGATCGCCCGGGCGCCGGTGATCTGCAGCGCGACGCCGCGCGCGATCAGCATCATGCCAAGCGTGGCGATGAAGGGCGGCAGGCGCAGGCGGGTGACGAGGATGCCGTTGACGAGGCCGCAAAACGCCCCGGTGAGAATGCCGAGCATCATGGCGAGGGGAACGGCGAGCCCGAGTTCCTTCACCGCCAGAGCCGCCACCACCCCGGACAAGGCCAGCACCGACCCGACAGAGAGGTCGATGCCGCCGGTGATGATGACGCAGGTGGCGCCGATGCCCAGCAGGGCGATGGAGGTCACCTGCAAGGCGATGGTCATGCCGTTATTGACGGTGAAGAAGGCGCTGCTGGTCAGCGAGAACACCACGATCAGCACCAGAAGGCTGCCCAGCGCGGCAAATTTCTGCAGGATGTCCTTCTGCCGGTCGGTCAGGCCGCGCGTGGGCGCCGGCGGTGTCGTCACGCTCATCGTCATTCCCTGCTCCGTCAGTCGCGGCTGCTTGGCCGTCCGTAGCCGGACGCGTAGTGCATGATCTCTTCCTGGGTGGTCGCAGCGGTTTCCAGCACGCCGGCGATGCGGCCGTGATGGAACACCGCGATCCGGTCGGTCATTCCGAGGATTTCCGGCAGTTCGGAACTGATCAGGATCACCCCGATCCCCTTGGCGGCCAGTTCGTCCATGATCTGGTAGATCGCCAGCTTGGCGCCGACATCGATGCCGCGCGTCGGCTCGTCGAAGATCAGCACGCGCGACTGGCAGAACAGCCATTTGCCGATGATGATCTTCTGCTGGTTGCCGCCCGAGAGAAGGCGTACCGGCTGGCTCGGCGAGGGGGTCTTGATGCTGAGCAGGTCGATATAGTCGTTGGCGACCTGCGCGTGCCGGGCGAAGTCGATCAGGCCGAAGCGGTTGGACACCGCCGCCATGTTGGCGAGCGTCATATTGGCGTCCACCGGCATCTTCACGGCCAGCCCCTGCGCCTTGCGGTCCTCCGAGAGATAGGCGAGGCCGGCGGCGATGGCGTCGCGCGGCGAGCGGATGTCGAGCGGCCTCCCCTCAAGGGACACCGTGCCGGCGTCGAGCGGGTCGGCGCCGAAGATGGCGCGCGCGACCTCGGTCCGCCCCGCGCCCATCAGCCCGGCGAAACCGAGTATCTCGCCGCGATGGAGATCGAAGTCGATGTCCCGGAACACGCGGTGGCGGGTGAGGCCGCGCGCGGAGAGAATGACGTCGCCCGTCGGCCGGGAGCGGCGCTCGGGGAACTTCTCTTCCAGCGAGCGGCCGACCATGCGGGCGACGATCTCGTCGACGCTCGTCGCGGCGAAATCGTCGGTGGAGATATAGCGCCCGTCGCGCAGCACCGTCACCCGATCGACGATCTCGGCCATCTCGTCGAGGCGGTGCGAGATGTAGATGATGCCGACGCCGGACGCCCGGAGATCGTGGATCACCTTGAACAGCAGCCGTGTTTCCTGCTCGGTGAGCGAGGAGGTCGGCTCATCCATGATGAGAACCTGTGCGTCCAGCGACAGCGCCTTGGCGATCTCCACCATCTGGCACTGGGCAACCGAGAGCTCGCGCACCAGCCGGTCGGGATCGATGGCGACGCCGAGCCGGTCGAGGCAGGCCTTGGCGCTGGTGCGCAGCGCCCTGCGGTCGAGGAAGAAACCCCGCCGGGGCTCGCGGGCAAGGTAGATGTTTTCCGCCACCGACAAATGCGGAACCAGGTTGAGTTCCTGGTGGATGATGGCGATGCCGATGGCTTCCGCGTCCAGCGGCGAGGCGAAGCTGCACGGCCGGCCCTTGTAGACGAGGCGGCCCGAGGTCGGCGCGTAGACGCCGCTGATGATCTTCATCAGGGTCGACTTGCCGGCGCCATTCTCGCCGCAAACGGCATGAACCTCGCCCCGGCGAAGATTGAAATGCACGCCCTGCAGCGCTTTGACGCCCGGGAATTCCTTGCAGATGTTTTCCAGTGACAGCAGCGGCTCGCCCACCGCCTGCGCGGGCGGCGCGTCGATCCGGCCGTCGGCGATCCCGCCGCGCGGCATTGGCATTCCTCCCTGCCGCATGAAGCGACGTGCGCCCGCTGGTGCGGATCTCTTCGGCCGGTGGCCGTTGCAACCTCATGGTGCCATCCCGGCCGATGTGGTCAAGCCAATTTTTGATCTTCTGCGGAGTTTTCTGCCAAGAATATGAAAATACATTGAGATTCAATGGGATGATCGATCTTGGCCGATGGCGGCATTCAAGGTATGGTAAGGCCAAATCAGAGTGTGAAGATGAACATCAATCGAAATTCGGAGCGCAGGCTTTACCAACAGGTGGCGGATCAGATCCGTGGCCTGATCCAGAATGGCCTTTTTGAAGTGGGCAGCCGGTTGCCTGCCGAGCGCGATCTCGCGCAGCAGCTTGGCGTGTCGCGCCCCTCGCTGCGCGAGGCGCTGATCGCGCTGGAGATCGACGGCACGGTCGAGATCCGCATGGGTTCCGGCATCTATGTCGCGGCCGCCGTCGAGCGCCGCGCGCTTTCCCAGGCGGCGACCGGGGAGAGCGCGGTCGAACTCATGGAAGCGCGCGCCACGGTGGAGGCGGCGGTGATGGGTCTGGCCGCCGCCCGCTTCACGCCCGCCACCCTGCGCGGGCTGCGCCTGACGCTGGAGGCGATGCGGGCGGATATCGAGGAAGGCCGCAAGCCGCTCGGGCATGACCGGCAGTTTCATCTCGCCATTGCCGCGCAGACCGGCAACAGCGTGATCGTGCGGCTGGTCGGGGAATTGTTCGACGAGCGCCACAGCCCGATTTCGTCGCGGCTTCGCGCGCGGTTCGACACGCCGGCGACGTGGCGGCACGCGCTGGCCGAGCATGAGGCGATTCTCGCCGCGCTGGAGGCGCGCGACGTGCCGCTCGCGCAGATGCGCATGCACGCCCATCTCGCGGAATCCAAGCGCCGCTGGATCGAGAGTGAACCGCGCTGACACGGCGGGCCATGCTGGAGGAACGGGCCTGCCCCCGTTGAATGTGCATTGACAGTGCCGGCGTGACGCTGTCGTTTATACATAAAAGACAATCCTCCGTCGCAGCGCGGACCCCGCTTTCGGTCAGGTCGCGCGCCCATGCCGGACGGGGCAGGCTTCAGGTTTCAACCCCATGACCACACCTCGCACGCTGCGTCTCAACGAGAGCGACAATGTCCTTGTCGCCATTGACAGCCTTCCCGGCGGCACGGCGCTGGCGGAAGGCATCGTCGCCCGGCGGCATGTCCCGAAGGGGCACAAGATCGCCGTCCGCCCGATCGCGGCGGGTGAGGCGATCCGCAAATTCGGCCAGGTGATCGGCTTCGCCGCATCGGACATTGCGCCCGGCGACTGGGTGCATGAGCACAATGTGCAGCTGCAGGATTTTGCCCGCGATTATGCCTTCGCATCCGAGGCGACGCCCGAGGAGGGCCTGAGGCCGGGGGAGCTTCCCGCGACCTTTGAAGGTTTCCGCCGCGCCGACGGCCGGGTCGGCACGCGCAACTATATTGGCATACTCTCCTCGGTGAACTGCTCGGCGACCGTTGCCGACTTCATCGCCGACGCGGTGACGCGTTCCGGCATGCTCGACGCCTATCCCAACATTGACGGCGTGGTCGCCTTCACCCATGGCACGGGCTGCGGCATGGGCGCCAAGGGCGAGGAGTTCGACATTCTCGCCCGCACCCAATGGGGCTATGCATGCCACCCCAATTTCGCCGCCGTGCTGCTCATCGGGCTCGGCTGCGAGGTGTTCCAGATTCCGCGCCTGAAACAGGAATATGGCCTTGTCGAAGGGCCGCATTTCCAGAGCCTGACGATCCAGGAAGCCGGCGGCACCCGCAAATCGATCGAGGCCGGCGTCGCCAGGATCCGCGAGATGCTGCCGGCGGCCAATGCCGTCGCCCGCGAGAGCGTGCCCGCCTCGGAGCTCGTTCTGGCGCTGCAATGCGGCGGATCGGACGGCTATTCGGGGCTCACCGCCAATCCTGCGCTGGGCGCGGCGGTGGATCTTCTGGTGCGCCATGGGGGCACCGCCATCCTCTCGGAAACGCCGGAAATCTTCGGCGCCGAGCATCTGCTCACCCGCCGGGCCGAGAGCGAGGCGGTGGGGCGCAAGATCGTCGATCTCATCGACTGGTGGACCGGCTACGCGGCCCGCTCGGGCGGGGAGCTGAACAATAATCCCTCGCCGGGCAACAAGGCGGGCGGGCTCACCACCATTCTCGAGAAATCGCTCGGCGCGGTCGCCAAAGGCGGCACCTCGACCCTGCGCGGTGTCTACCGCTATGCCGAGCGCATCGACCGTCGTGGCTTCGTCTATATGGACACCCCCGGCTACGATCCCGTCGCCGCGACCGGGCAGGTGGCGGGCGGGGCGAACATGCTGTGCTTCACCACCGGGCGCGGCTCGGCCTATGGCTGCAAGCCGACGCCCTCGGTCAAGCTCGCCACCAATTCGGAGCTGTTCGCCCGGATGGAAGAGGACATGGACATTAATTGCGGCGACGTGCTCGACGGCGTGTCGATCGAGGAGAAGGGCCGCGAGATCTTCCAGCTGGTGCTCGACATCGCCTCCGGCCGTCGCTCCAAATCCGAATTGCTGGGCTATGGCCGCAACGAGTTCGTGCCCTGGCAGATCGGCGCCGTCATGTGAGCGCGGCGCCCTCAGTGCGCCGCGCCTCCCGTCGCGCGGACGGAACGGGGCGGCGGAGCGTTGCGGCTCCGACGCCCGGCTCGGCGCCCCCTCAGACCCGTGCGGAGTTGGCGTAGAACGGGGTCGGCTCGGTCTCGGGCAGGTAGCCCTCATAGAACTTCTTCACATGCGGGAACACGGCGAGGCCGAGTTCGCGACGGGCGACCTCTTCTGCGCTGCGCGGCTTGCCGAGCGTGTCGGCAATTTCCGCCAGCACCGCCTCGCGGTCGACCCTGGTGAAGCGGCCGTCCTCATAGACCAGGTCGCCATTGACGAACACCGCGTCGACCGCCCCGGTCTTGGCGCGCTGCACCAGCGCGTCGAGCATCGGGATGTCGGGGTCCTGGTAGGGGTAGGTCGCCTTGGTCCAGTTGATCAGCGAGGCGTCGAAGAAGCGGCCCGCGTCGAGCCGGCCGATGGTGGCGCCGAAGGCCGTGGTCATGGCGCCGGCCTCGGTCGCCATCTTCACCACCTGCGGGCAGGTCGGCACGTCCGCCTCGTCCATGCCCGGCTCGCGGTGGACGCGCAAAGCGAGGCGCAGCTCGGAGAGCATGTCGCGGTCGTCATTGATGCCGGCCTCGTCGAGGCCCATGCCGACATTGATGCCCTTGGCCTCCCAGCGATTGAGCGGGGCGAGGCCGGAGCGCAGGCGGAAATTGGACGAGCAGTTGTGGCAGATGCAGGTGCCGGTATCGGCGACGATGTCGATGTCTTCCCCGTTCAGCCACACGCCATGGCCGAGCGTCATGTGCGGGCCGAGCACGCCGAGATCATACAGATGGCGCAGCGCCGTCTTGCCAGTGCGGCGGCGGGCATATTCCTTCTGGTAGATGGTCTCCAGCAGATGCATGTGCATCGGCACGCCGGCCGCCTTGGACTTGGCGTCGAGCGCCTGCAGGCCCTCATCCGTGCACCAGTGCAGGTTCGCCGGGGCGAGCTGGATGCGGGTGAGGTCGTGGCCGGCATTCTCGGCCGTGAGCTGGTCGAACAGGGTGAGGAAGTCGTCGAAGGGCATGGCCTGCGCCTTCAGATGCGCCGCCAGCGTCTCGCCGAGATCGCTGGGCAGCCGGGCACAGAACGCCTCGTCGGCCTCATAGACCAGCCGGTTCTGCTCGCGCACCGCGTAGCAATAGGAGGCGCGCATGCCGAGCGTGCGATAGGCGCCCAGCACCTTGCTGGCGGCACCATGCACGGCATCATAGCCGCCGGGCATCCAGCCATGGATGTGCTGCACGGTGGTGACGCCGGAGGCGATCATCTCGAAGGCCGAATAGAGCGTGTCGAGCGTGAGATCGAGCCGCCGCGCCGGCAGGCGTCCGGCGAACCACAGTTCGAGCGCGTAGTCCGGCGAGCCAAGCTGGAGCGGCGTCATCCCGACATGATGGTGGCTGTTGACGAAGCCCGGCAGCATGGCGTGGTCGGGATATTTGCGGGTTTCGGCGGTGGGCGCGAGCTTCTGCATCTCCTCCAGCGCGCCGGTGGCGACGATCACGCCGTCGCGCGACAGCACCGCCCCCTCGTCGATCACCTCGGGGGTGAAGCGGTCCCGGATGCCGGTGACGACCCAGCGGGCCTGCACGATCAATTCAGACATGATGCTACCTCAGGCTTATTTGGCAGGCGCAGGCGCGCTGCCGTGGCATTTGTCGTCCGCGCGCCGGCGAGGCGTGCGGGATCGATGGAGATGAGCAGGGGCCGGCGCTCGCCGGGCGTTGCGCGGGCGAGAAGGGCGCCGTCCGGGCCGAAGGCCAGCGTCTCGCCGTCATGGCGCACCGGCCCGCCAGTGACGGTTTCCGTGCCGTAGCGAGCGGCCGCCACCGCATAGACGGCATTGGCGCGGGCGCTCGCCTGCAATTCGGCGGCGTACAGCCCGTCCGGATCGCCTGGTGCCGGTCCGCCGACCAGTACCGCGACCAGATCGGCACCGGCTGCCGCCGCCGCACGCCAGCATTCGGGAAAGCGGCGGTCGTAGCAGATGAGAGCGGCGACGCGCAGCGGACCAATCGCGACGGCGTCGATCTCGGGCGCGCCGGCGGCGAAATGATCGGTCTCGCCGAAGCGCGCGCCAGGCTCGCCGGGCGGCAAATGGATCTTATGCGCCAGCGGCTCGATGCGCCCGTCCGGCCGGGCGAGCAGGGCGGCATTGAAGGGCAGCCCGACTTCGCCCCGCAGCGCCATGCCGAACAGCACCGCTATGCCGCACTGCATGGCCACGTCCCGCATGCGGGAGGCGGTCGGCCCGTCGATAGCTTCGGCGAGCTGGCCCCAATCCGCGGGATCCTCGCCGGCCACATAGGGAACGGCGAACAGTTCCGGCAGCACGACCAGCTCCGCGCCGGCGCTCGCCGCCGCCCGAATGCCGGCCTCCGCCTCTTGCCAGAGCAGCGCGGGATCGCGGCCGGCCGGGCCAATCGGCAGGGCGGCGGCGAGGAACACGGCAGCCATGACGCGCTACACCGCTTCCTGTTCGGCGAAAGCGCGGTCGACCTCGTCGGCCAACAGCTCGGTGAACATGTCGCGATAAGCGTGGTAGCGGGGATCGCGCGATTCGCGCGGGCGCGGCAGGTCGATGGGAACGATGGTCTTCACCTTGCCGGGCCGCGAGGTGAACACCACCACCCGGTCGGCCAGCGAGATCGCCTCGTCGATGGAGTGGGTGACGAGCAGGATCGAGGCGCCGCTGTCGCGCCAGATCTGCAGCAGGAAGTCCTGCATGCGCGCGCGGGTCTGCACGTCGAGCGCCGCGAAGGGCTCGTCCATCATCAGCACCTTGGGGCGCATGGCGAGCGCCCGGGCGCAGGCGGCGCGCTGGCGCATGCCGCCGGAAAGCTCGTCCGGCTTCTTGTCCAGCATGTCGCCGAGACCGACGCGCCGCAGCGTTTCCAGCGCGATTTCGCGGCGCTTCACCGGCTGCACATGCTGCACGGCGAGGCCGAAGGCGACATTGTCGGCAATGGTCAGCCAGGGGAAGAGCGAGGCCTCCTGGAAGATCAGCCCGCGCTCGGCGGAAGGCTCGCTGACGGGCTCGCCGTCGCAGGCGATGGTGCCGCCGGAGACGTCCTCCAGCCCGGCGATCATGTAGAGCAGCGTGGACTTGCCGCAGCCGGACGGACCGAGCAGCACGATGAACTCGCCCGGCTCGACATCGAAGGTGAGGTTGTCCAGCGCCTGCACCGGGGCGCGGCCCTCCGGCGTCCAGCGTTTGGAAACCGACTGGATGGAAACGGCGGGGCGGCTCATCGTGCGGCTCCCTGGTTCGGGGCGATCCACCAGAGCATCTTTCGCTGGACCTGACGGAGCGTGAAATCCGACAGGAAGCCGAGCAGGCCGATGATCGCCATGGTGAAGAAGACGAGCTTGGCGTTGAAGGTGGAGCGGGCCATGGAGGTGATCTGCCCGAGACCGGTGCCGACGCCGACCGTCTCGGCGATCAGCACCACCATCCAGGCCGCGAACAGGTTCAGCCGCAGCGTCATGAACAGGCCGGGCAGGATGGAAGGCAGGATAACCTTCCAGAAGGTCTGCCGCTGGCTGGCCCCCATGATGCGGGCGACGTGAATATAGTTCTTCGGCACGCTCTCGATCTGCGCCCCGGTGGACAGCACGATGGCGAAGAACACGGTGATGAAGACGAGGAAGATCGCCGGCACGTCGCCGATGCCGAACACGAAGATGGCGACCGGCAGCCATGCCACCGGCGAGATCGGCGCCAGCAGCAGGATGGTCGGCAGCAGCAGGTTGCGCAGGATCTTCACGTAATGGATGGTCGCGCCCACCGCGACGCCGCAGGTGAAGCCGAGCGAAAGCCCGACCACCACCCGCATCAGCGTCCAGCCCATCACCGTCAGCAGCGCACCGACACCGCCCCCGGTGGCCACCGAGCCGACGCGGTTCGAGCGATCGAAATATTGCAGCGTGCCGGGAATGTCGGAGAGGAACATGTGCGGGGGCGGCAGCAGCAGCGGGTTCAGCGCGCCGAAGAACCACAGCGCTTCCCACACGCCCGCGAACAGGCCCACCGACAGAAGCCCCCAGCCGATGGCGGCGAGGCGCCGGCGGAGTGCGGGGGACAGCAGCGGGGCGGCGGGCCGCACGGGATCGGTGCCGCCGAGACCGGTATGTCCGGCATCTGCGCTCATCGTCATGGCATCCTTCCGAGGTCAGGTCGGGCAGGAAAGTCGTCGATTTCCAAAGGCCCGGCCGGCGTGAAGGCCGGCCGGGCCGGTTCGACGGATCAGGCCGACTTCAGCTTGAGGCTGTCATAGAGCGGCTTGTTGGCGGCGATCACCGTTTCCATCAGGCTCCAGTCGAAGGCCCCCTGGTCGGGCTGCTTCTTGACATAGCCGAGTTCCATCATCGACTGGCCGCGGTCGATGATGAACTGCGTCTGGTTGCGCTGGTCGACGACGATGGGCTGCTTGCTGGAAGCATCCTTCGCCGCTTCCATGCTGGTCTTGTAGTATTTGCCGACCGTGTCCTTCAGGGCGGCTTCCTTGTTGGTCTCGGCCTGCGACTGGGCGACGAACAGCGCCTTGATCACGGCCTTCACCGCCTCGGGGTTGCTTTCCAGCAGCGGGGTGCGCACGGCGAGCACGCAGTCCGAATAGCCCTTGCCGTAGACGTCGGTGCCGTTGGACAGCACCGTCGCGCCCTTGCGGCCCATGACGCACTGGGACGCGTAGGGTTCGATATGGCAGATGGCGTCGAGGGCGCCGGCCAGGAAGGCCTGGGCAAGTTCGGGCGAGGTGTCGAGATACTTGATCTGGACATCGTTGAAGGAAAGCCCCGCCTTCTTCAGGTAATCATAGGGCAGCACTTCCAGCGTGTCGGCCTGGAAGGTGCCGAAGGTCTTGCCCTTGAGGTCGGCAGCGGAGGTGATGCCCTCCTTGGCGACGATGATGCAGCCTTCGACGCCGCCACCGGCAACGATCTTCACCGGCGCGCCGGCGTCATACAGCGTCATGAAGTTCGAGTAGGGAATCATCGACATGTCGACGAGGCCCGCGCCGAACATGGTGGTGATTTCGGTGTTGGACGGCGTGATGACGAATTCGAGTTCGACGCCGTCTGCCTTGGTCAGTTCCCGCTCCTTGGCGAGGAAGATGCCCATGTTGCAGAAGCCGGAGCCGTGCGTGGCCTTGATGGTGGTGCCCGCCGCGCGGGCGGCGTTTGGCGCCAACAGGCTGGCCAGCGAAGCCGGCAAGGCGATGGTTGCCGCAGCGCCCGCCACAGACGTCTTCAGGAAGTTGCGGCGCGAAAAGTTGCGAAAGAAAGTGCCGTCACGATCACACATGATCCCCTCCGGATCTTGAGAACCGATATGACCCCGCCTGACAGCCCGCTCGTTGTCGAACTGTAGATCACGCCAGAACGGCAGCATACCGCGCAGCGGGATCCTCAGACAGGATCACGATGATGGGCACGCCAACCCGTAAGAGCATTTTCGCCCTGCGCTACACCATAGGTGCGGCGAAAACACCCGCACTATACTCGACTGATATCGGCAAAAAAGCGCAAATAAGCGTCAGGATATCCGAACTTCTGAACACGAAATGAGCCGAACAGACTCGCTTATTCGCGTTTGCGCCTACCGATCATGCGACCCCGCGTCCGGGGGGGATTTTGGCGTATGGCCCGACGCCGCTGCGTGTGAAACGGCGCCGAGCCTGTGCTTGCGGGCAGTAAACGTCGCTGCGCATTTGGGTGCAATCATTTTTTGTATGCTGAATACAATTTACTCCAAGTGCCTATTGGACGAGCGCAATTTGATTATAATTGTAGCTGTTCACCGCCTTACCCCGGTGCGGGGCCATGCTAGGATCGGCACGTGACGGACATTGTGGACATAGCGCGCAAGCGTGGCCGCCCGCGCAAGCTGCGCCCGGCCGAGGGCCCTGGCGCCGGCAGGCTGCAGCGCACGGTGCTGCACGAGCACGCCGCCCGCCGGCTGCGCGACATGATCGTCAGCGGCGCGCTGCCGCCGGGCGCGTCGCTCGTCGAGGCCGATCTTTGCGAAAGACTGGGCATTTCCCGCACGCCCTTGCGCGAGGCCGTGAAGATGCTGGCCGCGCAGGGGCTGGTGGAATTGCGGCCCAACCGCAGCGCCCGCATCACGCCCTTCGACGCCACGCACATCACCGAACTGTTCGAGGCACTGAGCAATGTCGAGCGGATCGCCGCCGAATACGCGGCCCAGCGGCTGAGCGTGGCCGAACTCGCCAGCCTGCGGAACCTGCAGGAGACGATGGAGCAGCACTACCGCGACGGCGACCTCGCCGCCTATTTTGCGGTCAACCAGGCCATTCACAGCGCCATCCTCGCCGGCGCCCACAACGCGACGCTGGTCGAAATGCATCGCTGGCTCTTCGCCCGGGCCGAGCGCGCCCGTTATTTCGCACTGGGCGCGCATGCCCGCTGGGCCGAATCGATCGAGGAACACCGCGATATCCTCGCGGCGCTCGAGGCTCGCGACGGCGAAAGCGCCGGGCGACGGCTGGCCGCCCATGTGATGCATACCGGGCGCGGCGTGATGGCGATGCTTGCCGGCGCCTAGCGGGCGGGCGCCCGGCAAGGGCGCGTCAGCTGTCGCCGTCGCGGCCCTGGGCGAGCTTCTGGGCATAGAGAAAGCCGCCCAGCCCGCCCATCAGCCCACCATTGACATAGATGACGAGCAGCGGGGCCAGGCCCTCGAACAGTCCGAAATTGACCGCGGCGACGGCTGCCAGGATCACGATGGCGCCGATGATGGCGGCGGCCGGCAGCAGCTTGCGCACCGAGAAGGCAATGAGAGCGGAAACGCAGAGAATGGCGAAACCGGAGATCAGGCTGAACAGGTCGATCATCAAGGGTCCTGCAAGGGGCCGTTAGGGAAGGTGGTGCGCGATCTATAGAGGCCGCGCCGCCCCCATCCTAGCCGCTCAATGACGCATGCCGGCCTCGTCGCCCGTTCGCGGGCGCCGCCTCACGCCCCCACAACGCCGTCCCTGACGACCACCCGGTAGCCCTTCAGCTCAGCTTTCTCGAACAGCCCCGCCTTGCTGTACGGGTCCTGCGCCACCAGCGCCTCGGCCGCCGCGCGGTCCGGCGCTTCATAGACCATGACGGACCCGCACGGCTTGCCCTCGTCGTCCAGCATGGGGCCGGCGAAGACCAGGCTGCCGGCGATGGAACGGAGATAATCGAGATGTGCGGGCCGGGTGTCGAGGCGCAGGGCGAGGGCGTCGGCGCGGTCGTGGGCGGTGAGCACGAATTGCATGGTGAAGCAGCCTGTCAGCGAAGGGGCGCTAGCGATAATCCATCGCCTCCGCAAATCCAAATGGCGGAGGGGGCGATGCTATCGGAGCGGGGCCGATCCTGCTCGGCGGCCAATGGCGGCGCCGGAATTCCGTCGGCGCGGCATGAGCCCTGCGCGGCGCAGGCTCGACTGATAGTAAAAAGAATCGGGGGCATCCATGCCCCCGACCGGTCAGCCGATCTGTTCGATGATGATGGCCCGGATCTGCTCGCGGGTGAGGCCGCAGGGTTCAGGCTTCCAGTCGGGGCTGGAGCGGATGATGGGGTGGGTGGTCTCGTTAGGCTTGTAACTACGCATATTTCCTCTTGGCCGCATCGACCTGTGGTCGGCGGCGGACGCGCGTGCGTCGATGTATGAGAAAGAGCCCGGCATCCGTTGGGACGGGGCTGGCCGCAAGAGCGACGACGGGGTTTGTAGCGCCCCATTGCGGTATCAATGTGACCGGCGTCCCCGAGGCGGCATGTGCCGGCGGGTGGGCATGGCTAAGGGCAGGTCGCGGGCATCTGCCCTTCTCGGTAGTGCCCGCCCATGCCCGGGCGGGCCGCCGAGCCGTTCGACGCGACTTAAGCCGGTTCCAGCACCCCGTCCGGCACCTGGCCGAAGGAGGCGATGAGCACCGGTGGGTCGGCGTCGCCGCTTTCGGGCTCGACATCGGTCGAGAAAGCTATGGCCCCGAGTTTCACCAGGCTCATGCGCTCGGCAATGCGCGCGGCGTCGGCCGCATTGCGCACTTCCATGGGAAGGCCGGCCCTTATCGCGCCGCGCTTGCCCGCCACGAAGGGCTGGACGACATAAAAGGTCTTCTTGGTCATGGCCGACTCCCGGGTTGCGGGATTCTGGCGTCAAACCATTGAACAAAGCAAGAACAATCGCGTCGCCTTGTGGCGATCAAGGAAACGGCACGGCCGGGCAGCCTCATGGAGCGCCCGGCCGCATCGCGGCGTCACTTCAGGAAGAGCGGCACCTTGCCGGGCTCGGCCTTGAGCTTGGTGGCGACGGCACAGAAATCCTTTTCATTGTCGCCATTGGCTTCGGCGACGAACAGGCCATAGCGGGTGCCGAACGAAATCAGCACCGCTGCATTGCGCTGCATGTGCTCGTTGTCGGTGAGCTCGGTTTCCGTATCCACGAGGATATCGGCCACGGCCTTTCCGAACGCTTCGGAATCCAGCTTTTCCCCGTCGCACACCCGCGCCGCCGCTGCCTGGAAGGCGAGGTTGTTGAGCGCGGCATATTGAGTGGGGGAGAGGAGCTGGCCTTCGCCCTCGATGATATCGGACCAGGCATTATCGAGCCGGTCATTATCGGTCTCGGTCGCGGTCTGGGCCACGAGCGGCGAGCACAGTGCCAGCGTAACGGCGAGCCCGGCAGCGGTCGTGCGGATGCAATCCATTTTCATGATGCTATCTCAGTTTGAGCCGAACACGCGCCACGTCCAGTCCGCGCTGTACGCGCGTCCGTCATAGTAGCAGGCACGCTGGTCCGGGTAGCAGAGCACGCTCGGGGCGGGGGAGAAGGGCGGCGGAGGCGCATAGACCACCGGCGGCGGCGGGCCGTACACCCTCTTGTCGCGATTGATGCTGTCCGCGATGATGGCGCCGACCGCCAATCCCACGATACCTGCCGCGGCGGCCCCCCGGGCGGCGTTGTTGCGCGCCTCGCCGGTGCCGGTCTGCGCGACCAGCATGGCCGGCATCAACAGGCATGCCGCCAGCAGGCCGATTGCCTTGATTCTCATTCCAATCCCCCGAGTTCCCTAGGCCGCGCGCATGACGCAGCGAAAGAAAAGCCATTTGTACTCATCTGACTCGGGCAGGCTAGTGTTTCGCGGGTAAAAGCGGCGGTAAATCGGGCGGATTATCCCAAGGTGGGGCGGTCGCGCCTGCCGGGCGTCGGCGCCTATCCCGGCTTCCCCCACGGGGCGCGAGGCCGGCGCGGCCATAGCGGGCTTTAGGGCGTCGGCACGGGCGCAGGCAGATCGCTATCCACCCGAGGCGGTGAGCTGTCGGGTAGCGGAAAATCGTAATACCGACTTTTAAAAGCCCAGGGCAACGGGATAGGCGGGACCAGACATAGAAAAATGAAACGTTTACCAAAGTCTTTTCCGCGTGGTAAAACGCTGTTCAGAGGCGGGCTCGCTCTCCTTGCCGCGGACAGGATCTGTGCCGCAGGGGTGTCCAAGGGCCGCACTGTTTGAAGCGAGGAACAGCCTTTCATGTCCGACGCGCCGGCCTTTGAGTTCTTTCATCTGGTGACGAAGGACGGCGTCGCCGTCCTCACCATCGATCGCCCCCCGGTCAATGCGCTGTCGCGCGAGCTCTATGAGAGCCTGGGCAAGGTCATCGACCATATCGAGGCGACGCCGGCGATCCGTGTCGTCGTGCTGGCCTGCAAGCCCGAGGCGCGGGCGTGGATCGGCGGCGGCGACCTGAAGGAGTTCCTTTCCTTCACCTCCGAAACGCGGCGGGCGCGCCACGACTATGTCGAAGGCGTCACCGATCGTTTCTATCGGCTCTCCTGCCCCACCATCGCCGCCGTCACCAAGCCCGCCATTGGCGGAGGCATGGTGTTCGCCAGCTTCTGCGACATCATCGTCGCGGCGGACACGGCCTTCTTCTCCATGCCGGAGGTCGACCGCAGCCTCACCGGCGGGGCGGGTTCCTATTTCAACCGGCTCAACCTGCCGGTGAGCTTCATCCGCGAGATGATCCTCACCGGGCGCCGCATCGGCGCGGCGGAACTGCGCCAGGTCGGCTTCCTCAACCATGTGCTGCCGGAAGACGAGGTCCTGCCCAAGGCTCTGGAACTCGCCGCGATGATCGCCGCCAAAAGCTCGGCCGCCGTGCGTGCCATCAAGGAAAGCGCCAACCTCATCGACGAGATCGGCTGGCAGAAGGGGCGGGATGCGGCGCACGAGGTCAGCGCGTCGCGCCTGGTCGACGGGCCGGACTACAAGGAGGCCATCTCGGCCTTCCTCGAACGCCGCAGGCCATCCTTCAACCACTGAGCCGCAGGGCGAGGGGGCGGGGTACAGCGCGCGCCTCATTCGCCCCGGAACACGGGCTCGCGTTTCTCCGCGAAGGCGGCGAGGGCCTCCTGCCGGTCAAGTGAGCGCGCCGTGGGCGCGTGCGCTTCCAGCTCGAAGCGGAAGCCGGTGCCGAAATCGGCATCGAGGGCGACATCGAGCGCCTTCTTCGCCTGGCGCACGGCGAGGGGCGCGTTGCCGGCGATGGTGCGCGCCACCGTCATGGTTTCCTCCAGCAGCGTGGCCGCCGGCACCACCTTGTTGACGAGCCCCCACTGGAACGCCTCCGCCGCCGAGAACATGTCTCCCGTCAGGATGATCTCCTTGGCGCGGCGAAGGCCGCAGGCGCGCGGGATCGTCTGCGTCGCGCCGGCGCCGGGCGAGATGCCGCGCCGAACCTCGGGCAGCGAGAACCGGGCGGCCTCGCTCGCATAGGCGAAGTCGACAGCGGCGACGATTTCGCAGCCGGCCCCGACCGCCGCACCGTTCACTGCCGCGAGGATTGGCACCGGGCAGTCGGCGATCTGGCGGATCAGCCGTTCCATCAGCGCCCGCTGCCGGCGGATGGCGGGCGGGTCCATGTGCTGGCGCTCCTTCATGTCGCCGCCGCCGCAGAAGATGCGGTCGCCCGCGCCGGTGAGCACGATGCAGCGGATGGGGCTGGCATCGACATAGAGTTCCCACAGCCAGTGATTCAGCTCCTCCACCATGGCGAGATTGATGGCGTTGCCCGTGGCGGGACGGTTCAGCGTCACGAGCTGGACGTGCGCGAAGGATTCAACCAGCAAGGTCTCATAGGCAGCCGGCACGCAGGTCTCCCGTTCGGTAAACGTTATACGAAAATGGTAGGCCGAGTGTCAGCTACTACCACGTTGACACGACTTGGGGAGCATGCGTTAGGTGGAAAACGATAAATGAAGATGCCGGTAGGGTCGTCGCTTCGGCCTGCCGGCTATCCCGGCGCGGGCCCCTTCCACGCCGTTCGGTTCTGCGGAAGGCCCATGTCCCGTCACGGCCCGATGGCGTTGCTGTTCGCCACCATGTACCCGCAGACCCTGATGTCGATGATGGTGCTCACCCCGCCCGTGGTGGCCGAGCAGGTGACGTCGGCCTACGGCCTTCCCGCCGAGATGGCCGGGGTCTATGCGGCGGCCAGCTACGTCTTCGTCGCCATCGGCACGCTCGCCACCGCGTCGGTCATTCCGCGCGTCGGCCCGCTGCGGCTGAGCTTCGCCTGCATCGTCGCCGGCGGCTGCGCGCTGGCGCTGTTTGGGCTCGGCTCGCTCGCCTTCGTCGTGCTTGCGACGGCGCTGATGGGCCTGTGCTACGGCCCGCTCACCCCCGCCGGCCAGCAGGCGATTGCCAATGGCGAGCCGATCGCCAATCTGGCGCTGTTCCTTTCCGTGCGGCAGACGGCGGTTCCGCTAGGCGGCATGCTGGCGGGGCTGGTCGTGCCGGCGCTGGTGGTGCGAACCGATCTCGAAACCGCCCTCTTCATCGTCGGCGGCACGGCGACGCTGACGGGGTTGCTGGCCGGGAGCCTGCTCGGCATCGTGCGGCACGAAAAGCGCGAGCCGCGCCCGGTGGCGCGCGCCGGTTTCCTTGCGCCGCTGCGGCTGATGCTGGGCCACCGCGCGCTGCTGGCCATGTCGTTCGCGTCGATGATCTATGGCGCCCTGCAACTTGTCGTCAGCTCGCTGCTGGTGGTGTTCGTGATGCGCGAACTCGGTCGCGACCTCGTCACGGCCGGCATGATGCTCGGCATCAGCCAGGCGGCGGCGGTAGGCGGGCGCATCGCCTGGGGCTTCATCGCCGACCGGATCGGGCGGCTGCGCGGCACTCTCGGCGCCATCGGGCTCGGCATGGCGATGGCCTGCGTCATGGCCTGGGCGCTCACACCGGCGACGCCGGACTGGACCATCGCGCTGGTGGCGTTCCTGCTGGGCGGCACGACGAGCGGCTGGAACGGGGTGTTCCTCGCCAGCCTCATGCAGTCGGTGCCGGCCGCGCAGGCCGGCTTCGCGGCGAGCGGCGCGCTGCTGTTCTCCTATCTCGGCATTGTGCTCGGCCCGCCTCTGTTCGGGGGACTCGCGGCGCTGGCCGGCTTCCCCGTCGCCTTTCTGGTGCTGGGCGTGTTCGCCCTTGGCGGCGCCGCGCTTTGCCTGATGCCGGCTCACGCGGCAGAATAGTCGACATTTAGTGACGTGCTCGCCGCTGAAGGGGCTGCCAGCCGGCTCTCGTCGCTGCGTATTCCCTTATGAAGAGCGCATAAAGGCACGTCGCGGCACGGTGGAGGAAGTGCACCCTCTTGACCCGAAAGTCAAAAATGTCGACACTATTGACAATCAAGCCGAAGCGCGATGCTTGGCGATGGGGAGAGAGAAATGTCGGGAGTGAGTGGCCTGATCACAGGCACGCTGGAACATCTGCGCCGCCCGCTGGTGCGCAACATCACCAAGGGCCAGCGCGTCCTCGTGCTGTCGGACACCGAGCATGACCCCCGCGTGTGGCAGGCGATCATGACCGTCCTGGCGGACATCGAGGCGGATGCGACGCTCTGCCTGTTCAGCCGCCGCCCCGCCGATTACTACGACCCGCCGGCCGCCGTATGCGAGGCGATGATGAAGTCGGACGTGAACATCCTGTGCTCGTCCACCGGCATGCTGCACTGCGCCGCCAGCCTGCGTTCCATGGAAGCCGGCATCCCCTCGATCTGCCTCGATGGCGGCATGCGGCTTGAGTGGCTGCAGTCCGGCGCCATCGCCGATGACATGAAGCAGATTGCCGTGCGCAAGCACTATGTCGGCAAGAACGTGTTCGGCACCGAGGCCAAGACCTGCCGCGTGACCTCGCGCCACGGCACGGATTTCACCTACAGCGTCGACAACATGATCTGGATCCCGCCGCTGCCGGGTGAGAGCTTCGATCCGTACAAGATCATCAACTTCCAGAAGGACGAGAACCGTCCGGCCGGCAAGCTCTACTACTATCTCTACCCCACCGGCGAGTTCAACGTCGCGCCCATCGAGGGCACTGCCAATGGCAAGCTGGTGATCGATCTCACCATGCACCATCTCGGCAGGCTCGGCTCGCCTATTGAGCTGACGGTGGAGAACGGGCGGGTGGTGAGCATTGACGGCGGCGCCGATGCCCGAATCCTGCGCGACTTCCTCGCCACCTATGGCGACGACAATGCCTATATGTGCCCGGCCGAGGCCTCGGTAGGCGTCAATGCCAAGGCGGTCATTCGCGGTATCCAGCGCGAGGACAAGAACATCATGGGCACGATGCATTTCGGCCTCGGCACCAATGTCGATGTCGGCGGCTCGATCATGTCCAAGATCCACATGGACGGCGTCATCCTGGAGCCCACGCTCTATGTCGACGGCGTCAAGCGGATCGAGGACGGCCGCTTCCTCGTGCCGATCGAGGGCGAGGGCTGAGCCCCGTCACCCGCTACGGCGCCGCGGTAACCGCGGGGCGCCGCCGGCGGCGCGAGCGCGTCGGGGAGGGGATGCCGCCCTCGGCGTAGATCTGCTCCAGCACCGCCAGCGCATGCAGATGGTTGGAGCGGATGAGGACGTCGGCGAGCGGCGCGTCCTGCTCCTCAATGGCGGTCATGAGCTGGACATGGTGGGCCATCGACTTCTCCCGGCGCGTCGGCTGCGAGAGTGACAGCCGGCGCAGGCGGAGCGTGCGCAGCAGCAGGGAATCGAGGATGCGCTTGGCCGTGGCGTTGTGCGCGGCGACCGTCAGCCGGTTGTAGAATTCGACATTCGCCCAGAGATAGGCGGAGAGGTCGTGCGCGTCATGGGCGGCGCTGAGGCGGCCCAGCAGGTCGCGCAGCGCCGCGAGGTCCTCGGGCGTGCGCTGCGTCGCCGCGTCCGAGGCCACCGCGCCGAACAGCACCGCGCGCACCCGATAGATCTCCCGCACCTCGGCGATATCGAGCACCGCCACATGCGGCCGCCGGCGCTGGGGAATGCGGACCAGGCCCTCCTTTTCCAGCAGCAGCAGCGCCTCGCGGATCGGCGTGCGGCTGGTCTCGTAGCGCTCGGCCAACTCGACCGAGCTGAGGTCCTCGCCGCTGTGGCGGATGTTCTCGATGATCTCCGCCCCCACCTCGCAGGCCACCCGCGAGACCAGGGAGGGCCGGTCGTGATGTTCGGCGACGATGCGGCGAACGACCATCACGGCGCTGAGAAACGATTCCGACTGGCTGGATGGCGGCGTGGCGATCCAGGAATCGGCGCGCTCGAAGGTGGTCTTCGTCAAGGAATGGGTCGCCTTCCGCCGCTGTGCCGGCCGCCTCACGGGCCGGACGTGCCGCCTGAGCCTACAGGCGGGCGGCCGATCCTGTCGACAGGATCGCGCTCGCGCGGGCTTTGCCCACACATCCCGCGACGTCTCGGCCGCGCCGCGTGAAAGCCGGCGCGGAGCTAATTTTGTCGACATAATGTGTCGACCTCAGATGCGCCGCAGGCATCAGATGCGATTTCTCGCTGTTGAAGATCTGTCCGAAATGCCCCAAGAATGCCGGTCGGATAATCCATAACGTACTGATAAAGATAATTTTTAAGGGATACTATGGCTCAGGCCTTGCCCTTTGCCAGCAGGCGGGCGCGTGGGCTGTGAAGCGGGGCAATTGCGAATCTGTCGACACATGTCTTGACGATAGGCCGCGCGTTCCGCTTGAATGCCGGTCCAACGAGAACAATCATTCAAAAGGAGGAACGTCATGTCCCGGTGCCTTTCCTATCTCCTGGGCGGAACCTTCGTGGCTTCGCTCGCCATCGCGCCGGCCGTGGCGCAGGATTCGCTGGTGGTTGCGGCCTTTGGCGGCAAGCACGGCCAGACACTGCAGAAATGCGTCATCGACACCTTCACCGCGAAGACCGGCATCAAGGTCACGGTGGATCAGGGCGTGTCGTCGGTCACCGTCGCCAAGCTGAAGCAGCAGAAGGGCAACCAGTCGCTGGATGTCATCTGGCTCGACGGCGAGGTCTCGCAGGCGGCGGAAACGGAGGGCGTGTTCGCGGCCGTCGATCCGGCAAAGGTGCCCAATATTGCCAACATCATCCCGGAGGCCATCCACAAGGACAAGGACGGCAAGATCACCGGTCTGGACGATTATTACTACTCGGTCGGCATCGTCTACAACGAGGATGAGGTGAAGCAGACGCCGACATCCTGGTTCGACCTCTGGAAGCCAGAATATGAGGGCCAGTCGACCTGGCCTTCCATGTCGGATGGCTCGGGCCCGCCCATGCTGGTCTATGTCGCGGAACTGCTCGGCGGCGGGGTCGATAATCTGAAGCCCGGCGTCGACAAGATGAAGGAGCTCGAAGTCGCCGCCTATTACGACTCGGGCGGCAATGCCAGCAACATCCTCTCCCGCAAGGAGGCCATCATCGGCGTGCTCGACAGCGGCGCCGTCTGGTCGCTGGCCGATGCCAACCCGTTCAAGGTGGGATTCGTCATTCCCAAGGAAGGGGGCCTTGCCTCCGGCACGCGGCTTCACCTCATCAAGCCGTCCGAGGCGGCCTATGCCTTCATCAACCACGCGCTGACGGCCGACGCCCAGACCTGTTTCGTGGAGAACTATTTCTACGGCCCGTCGGTAAAGAACCTTGCGCTGAGCGAGAAGGCCAAGGCCCGGCTTCCCTGGGGGCCCGACGGCTCCATCAAGGATCTGCGCTTCTCCGACGCCAACGCGATCAACGCGCATCGCCAGCAAATCCTGGATGCCTGGAACCGCGACGTCCTCGGCCGGCGCTGAGCGTGCGCGTTTTCCAGGCGGAGGCCACCCGATGCCGCTGATCACCATTGACCGCGTGACGAAATCCTACGGGTCGCTGCAGGTGCTGAAGGGCGTGTCGCTTGCTATCGAGGAGGGCGAGTTCGTCGCTCTCCTCGGCCCCTCCGGCTGCGGCAAAACCACCTTGTTGCGCGCCATTGCCGGCTTCGTCGACATCGACGGCGGCGACATCTCGATCGGCGGCCGTTCGCTGGTCGGCGAGCCGCCGAACCGGCGGCCGGTCAACATGGTGTTCCAGAACTACGCGCTGTTTCCCCATCTCACCGTGCGCGAGAACGTCGCCTTCGGCCCGCGCCGCAACGGCGTGGACAAGGCCGGCATCGCCGCCATCGTCGATCCGGCGCTGGAGACCGTGGGCATGGCCGGCTATGCCGACCGCCTGCCAGCCCAGCTTTCCGGCGGCCAGCAGCAGCGCGTGGCGCTCGCCCGCGCCATCGCCAACAAGCCCAAGGTGCTGCTGCTCGACGAGCCGCTCGGCGCGCTCGACCTCAAGCTGCGCAAGCGCATGCAGATGGAACTGAAGCACCTGCACCAGAAGCTCGGCATCACCTTCCTGTTCGTGACCCATGACCAGGAGGAGGCCCTCGTCATGGCCGACCGCATCGTCGTCATGCAGGATGGCGACATCGCGCAGATCGGCACCGGCGAGGACATCTACGCCCGGCCGCAGAACCGCTATGTCGCGGACTTCATCGGCGAGGCGAACCTCCTGCCGCTGGACGTCGCCACTGACGGCGCGTTGCGCATCGCCGGCGAGGCGGAGGCTCTGCCCTATCGCGCCCCGGCCGGCGGCGGCGCCCCCACCTTGCTCATCCGCCCGGAGGAAATCCGCCTCGGCCCCGCGCCGGAGGGCGGGGTCACGCTATCCGGCACGCTGACCGACCGGGTGTTCATCGGCAACGCCACTCGGCTCTATGTGAATCTTGCGAGCGGCCAGTCCATCGTCATCCAGCAGGCCGGGTCGGGCGCGGACGGGGCCTTGCCCACCGGAGCGCCGGTCCGCATCAGCTGGGCGCGCGATGCCGCCCGCGTGCTGGCGGGCTGAGCCATGCACATCAACCGCTTCTGGGCGGCGATCCTGCTCGGCATCCCTCTCATCTACCTGATCGTCTTCTTCGTCACGCCGCTCGGCATGGTGGTGGTCGACAGTTTCTCGAACCCGGCGGGCGAACTGACGCTGGCGAACTACGTCACCGTGCTCGGCGAGGCGTATTATTGGCGGGTGCTCGGCTACACGCTATGGATCGCGCTGGTGACCTGCGTTGCCACGCTCATTTTGGGCTACCCGCTCGCCTATTACATGAGCCTGATCGAGCGCCGCCGGGCGGTGCGCCGGCTCTGCTTCATTCTCATCCTCATGCCGCTGTTCACCTCCAACATCGTGCGGTCCTTCGGCTGGATCGTGCTTCTCGGGCGCGAGGGGCTGGTGAACGAGACGCTGGTGCTGCTGGGCGTCGTCGACCGGCCGCTGCGGCTCCTGTCGACCGAGGTCGCGATCATCGTCGGCATGATCTACGTCATGCTGCCCTTCATGGTGCTGGCCATCGCCAGCGTGCTGCAGAACATGAACGGCTCGCTGCGAGAAGCCTCGCGCGATCTCGGCGCCACGGCATTCAGCACCTTTCTGAGGGTGACGCTGCCGCTCAGCGCGCCCGGCATCGTCGCCGGCACGCTCATCGTCTTCACGCTGAGCATTTCGAGCTATGTGACGCCGCGCATCATGAGCGGCGGGCGCTCGGTGGTGTCGTCCATGCTGATCTACGACCAGTTCATGCTGGTGTTCAACCCGTTCCTGGGCAGCGCCATCGCCGTCGTGCTGCTGGTCACCAGCTTCGCCCTCATCGTCGCCTACACGCTGCTGCTGGAGCGTCGGCCGGGACGGAGGGCGCCGTCATGAACCGCCGCCGGCTGACCCGTGCCCGCGACGCGGCCGGGCCCTTGTTGATCTCGGTGATCGCCTGGGCGGTGCTGGCCTATCTGGTCCTGCCGCTCGCGGTAGTGATCGCGATTTCCTTCACCACCACCGAATATCTGTCCTTCCCGCCGGTCGGCTTCACGCTGCGCTGGTATCAGCGCTTCCTCGCCGATCCGTCCTATGTCGACGCGATCCTGCTGAGCGCGCGCCTGGCCTTCGGCTCGACGCTGCTCGGCTTTCTGCTGGGCGTGCCGGCGGCTCTGGTGCTCAAGCGCGGCCGCCTGCCCGGCGCGCGGACGCTCGGCAACCTGTTCCTGTCGCCGCTTATTCTGCCGGCCATCATCATCGGGGTGGGGGTGCTGCAGATTTCCGACGCGCTCGGCTTCGCGCGCAGCTTCGAGGCGATGCTGGCCGGCCATGTCGTGATCATCCTGCCGTACATCGTGCGCACGACGCTCGCCTCGCTGGAGGGTTTCGACACGTCGCTGGAGGAGGCGGCGCAGGATCTCGGCGCCTCCGGCCTCGCCACCTTCTTCTTCGTGACGCTGCCGCTGATCAAGCCGGGCATCATCGCCGGCTGCCTGTTCGGCCTGATCATGAGCTGGATCGACGTCGAGGTGAGCATCTTCAACACCGTGATCGCGCAATCGCCCATCCCGGTGAAGGTATTCAACTACGTGCAGTACTCGGTCGATCCGATGATCGCCGCGGTCTCCGCCGGCACGATCTACATCGCCTTTGTCCTCGTCTTCCTCCTCGACCGGCTCGTCGGCCTCGACAAGGTCGCGGGGCAGCAGAAATGACAATGGAGCCTTCCGCCATGCCGCACGCTGCCGCTTCCGCCTGCTCCGGTCCGCTCGCCGGCATTCTGGTGGTGTCCATCGACCAGGCGGTGGCCGGCCCGCTCTGTACGCTGCGGCTCGCGGATGCCGGCGCGCGCGTCATCAAGATCGAGGCCCGCGAGGGCGACCGGGCGCGCGACTACGATACGGCGCTGGGCAGCACATCGGCCGCCTTCGGCTGGCTTAACCGCGGCAAGGAGAGCGTCGTCCTCAATCTGAAGGAGGCCGACGATCTCGCTCTCGCCAGGGCCATGCTGGCAAAGGCCGACGTCTTCGTCCAGAACCTCGCGCCCGGCGCCAGCGATCGGCTCGGCCTCGGCGCGGCGCCGTTGCTGGCGGCGTTTCCCCGGCTGATCGTCGTCGACATCATGGGGTATGGGCGCGGCACGCCCTATGCCGCCAAGCGCGCCTACGACATGCTCGTGCAGTCGGAAAGCGGCGTCTGCGCGGTGACCGGGACGCCCGACGTCCCTTCCAAGGTCGGCATCTCCATCGCCGATATCGGCACCGGCACCAACGCCTATTGCGCGGTGCTGGAGGCGCTGTTCGAGCGCGAGCGCACCGGGCGCGGGCAGGCCATCGAGGTCGCGATGTTCGACGCCATGGCGGAATGGATGTCGCTGCCGCTGCTGCATTACGACTATCTCGGCGTCGAGACGGCCCGCTACGGGCTCTCGCACGCTTCCGTCTATCCCTACCGGCCCTATCACTGCGCCGATGGCGACATCGTGGTGTCGATCCAGTCGACCGCCGAATGGGTGCGCTTCTGCACCCATGTGCTGCACCTTCCCGACCTCGCGAAGGACCCGCGCTTCATCGACAACTGGGCGCGGGTGCAGAACCGCGATGCGCTGGACGCCGCCGTCCATGCGGTGTTCACGCCTCATGGCTGCGCGGAGATGATCGAGCGGCTGGAGACGGGGCAGATCGCCTGGGCGCGCGTGTCGACGCTGCAGGATCTCTCGGTCCACCCGGCGCTGCGCCGCATCGGCGTCGAAATGCCGGGCGGCGAGAGGGTCGAGATGCCCCGCCCGGCCGGCCGAACTGTCGCCTCGGGCAGCAAGGTGCCGGCGCTTGGTGCCGACAGCGCGCGCATCCGCGCGGAGTTCGCGCCCGTTCGACCCGCGTGACGCAGATTCACCAACAAGGAGGCCAGAATGGCAGAGAAAATCGGCTGGCAGGGACGCTTCTATGAGGATTTCGAGGTCGGCGACGTCTACCCGCACCAGATCGGGCGGACGCTGCTTTCCGCCGACAATTCATGGTTCACCCTGTTGATGGGCGCGCCGTCGCCGGTGCATTTCGACCATCACTATGCGGCGCAGACCGAATTCGGCAAGCCGCTGGTCAATTCGGTGCTGACCCTCGCCACGGTGATGGGGCAGAGTGTCTCCGACCTCTCGCAGAACGTGTTCGGCAATCTCGGCTGGGACGAGATCCGCCTGCCGAACCCGGTATTCGAGGGCGACACGATCTATTCCCAGTCGGAGGTGCTGGAAAAGCGCCTGTCGAAGTCGCGCGAAAGCGTCGGCATCGTGAAAGTGTCCACCACCGGCTTCAATCAGGACGGCAAGGTGATCATCACCTTCCGGCGCACCATCATGCTCTACCGTCGCGGCTACCAGCCCAAGCTGCCCAAGCCCACGCTGGACGCCGCCGCCACGGCGTGAGCGGAGGGCGAGGCGGACGCCGCTTCGGCCGCGCCCGCCAAGTTGCTCCAGCCCGTGTGCGGGTGTTTCTGCGGTGTTCCGGCGCACGCGCGACGCGGCGTTTCAGGAAGAGAGCTGACGCCGGTTCAGTAGCCCGCCTGGCGGAAAGGCCCACATGGAAAAGGCCCCCGGCATGCCGGGGGCCTTTGGAGTTACGCCATCTGCAGTGCATCGGGCCGGGTCAGTTCGACTTCGGCTCGGACTTCGAGTCGTAGCGCTTGGCCCATTCGGTGAGGATGGGCGTGCGGTTGTCGATCGACCATTCCACGCTGTAGTCCTGCGCTTTCTTGGCGCCGTCCGGGATCGAGTTCGGCGGGCCGCCATTGATGCCGTCCATGCCCACCGAGCCATAATATTTGTTGAACAGCTCGTGCGCCTCGCGGCTCGCGCCCCAGTCGATGAGCACCTTGGCGGCTTCCGGGTTGCGGCTGCCCTTCACCATGGCGGTCGACTCGATATCCCACGCAGTCTCGTCGCTCGGCACCAGCAGGTCGATCGGCGCGCCCTTGGTCTTGAGGAACGGGCCGGTCAGGTCGGTGGAAAGCCCGATGACATACTCGCCCGTCGCCGCGTATTTGCAGGGGGTTGACGAGGAGTTGGTGTAGACGGAGACGTTCTGGTGCAGCTTGTCGAGGAAGGCCCAGGCCTTCTCGTCGCCCATCTTCTGGATCCAGCTATGGACATAGCCATAGCCGGTATTGCTCATGGTGGGGTTCGGCATGGCGATCTGGCCCTTATAGACCGGGTCGGCCAGATCCGCCCAGGTCTTGGGCTTGGGAATGCCGCGCTTCTCGGCTTCCACCGTGTTGAAGCAGACGATGTTCAGGTACATCTCAAGCCCGGTCCACATCGGCGGGTTGTTCTTGTCGCGGAACATCGGCTGCAGGTTCATGTAGTCCTTGGGCGCATAGGGTTCGATGAGCCCGTCGCGCGCCAGCGACACGATGTTGGTCACCGGCACGCCGAACAGCACGTCGGCGCGCGGGTTCGCCCGCTCGGCCAGCAGGCGGGCGTGAATGACGCCGCCGGCGTCGCGCACCCAGGTGATATCGATATCGGGATGTGCCTTCTCGAACGCCTGTTCGTAGGGCGTCAGCACTTCCTTCTGCAGTGTCGAATAGACCGTGAGCTGGGTCTTCGCCGCCGCGGGGCCGGCAATGCCAATGACGAGAGCCGCCGCGGCCGTGGTAGAGAGCAAGCAAGCAAATCTACGCATCTTTTCCTCCTTGTTTCCATTGCCCATGACGCCCGCCTTGAGGCGGATCTTTCTGGTTGGAGCGTTACCGGCCGCCGCGTCAGCGGATCGTGCCGGCCTCGGCGAGTGCGGCGCGGCCCTCGGCGGAAAGGCCGAGAAGCGTGCCGAACACATAATCATTGTCCTGCCCGATGGCCGGGGTGGGCGCGAAAGCGCCGCGCCAGCCTTCCTCGGTGAGCCAGGGCAGGGTGGCCATCTGCACCGTGCCGTCGATCTCGCCGAACATGCCCCGCTCGCGCATGTGCGGGTCGGCGACGATCTCCGCCATGTGGCGCGAGCGGGAGGCCGGCACGCCCTCGGCCTGCAGCGCCGCCTCGCTGGAGTGCGAGTCGCGCGTGCGCAGCCAGGCGGCCACGCGGGCGTTTATCTCCTCCTTGGCGGCGAGGCGCGTCGCGGCCCCGGACGCGAAGGGCTGGCCGTCGAGATCGGCCTCCGCCATCACGCGGCACAGGCCGCGCCATTCCTCGTTCGTGCGCACCGACAGCGCCAGCCAGGCGTCGTCGCCGGCGCAGCGGAAGCAGCCGGAGGGCGCCGCGCCCGTCTCGGTGATGCTGCGCCGCTCAGGCACATCCCGGCCGAGCGCGGCGTGCAGCAGCGCTTCCGGCAACAGGGCGACAGTCGCCTCTAGCATGGACAGGTCGACATAGGCGCCCTGTCCGCTCTCGCGCCAATGGCGGATGGCGGCGAGGATGGCGGTGGTCTCCCACAGCGCGGTGATCGGGTCGGTCCAGGCCGGCAGGATGCCCATCGCCTCCAGCGCCGCATTGGGTTCGCCGATCATGCCGACGCGGCCGCTATAGCCCTGCAGCAGCGAGCCATAGGCCAGGAGGTCCTTCTCCGGCCCGGTCCGCCCCATGCCGGAGGCGGACACGAAGATGATGTCCGGCTTGATCTCGCGCAGCGTGTCGTAGGACAGGCCGTATTTACTGAGCACGCGCGAGGAGAAGTTCTCGACCACCACATGGCTGGAGCGCACGAGGTCGCGGATCAGCTCCTGCCCCTCGGGCGTGGTGATGTTGAGCGTGGCGCTCCGCTTGTTGTTGTTGATCACCGAAAACATACCGTCGCGGACGGAGAATTCCGGGCGCGTGGAGGACTCGATCTTGATGATTTCGGCACCCATGGCGCCGAGCATCTTGGTGGTCATCGGGCCGGCCATCACCCAGCTGAAATCGATGACGCGGATGCCTTCGAGTGCGAGCGGGTTCATCACATGCCTCCTACGGCGCTGCGCTTGGTGGACGCTTGGGGTGGGGCGAAATCGCCGTCGCCGGCCCTTCCCGGCGCCGCCGTCTCGCCGCCGCGCCCCATTTCCTCGCCGCCCTGGTTGATGAAGCGGAAGGGAAGCGCGGGCATGGGCAGCATTGTGCCGTCGGCGAAGCGGACATCGTCGAAGAACCCGCGTGCCCGCAACTGGGCGTTTTCGATGAGATCGCGCGGGGTGCTGACCGGGAAGCAGGCCACCCGCGCCTGCTTGGCGGCCTCGACGACATCATGGGTGCGCTGCGTGGTCGACCAGCGCGCCATCAGCTCCTGCAGCCGTGCGGCATTGTTGGTGCGCACCACACGGTCGCCGCACAGGCTGGCGTCGCGCGTCCAGCCGGGATGGCCCATCACTTCGCACCAGCGCGCCCATTGATGGTCCTCGCGCGGCGACACCATCACCGCGCCATCGGCGCAGGGTAGATACCAGACCAAGCCGCCGGCGATGGTGAGGCCCTTGGCCGGGTCGCGCCGGCGGTCGGTCACATCCGTGCCTGCCTGCCAGTCGGCGAAGGGTTCCACCAGCATGTAGACCAGCAGGTCCTCATGCGAGAGATCGACCACCGGCCCGGGCCGGGCGCCCTTGGCCGCTTCCACCGCCCACAGCGCGGCAATGGCGACGACCAGCCCGCCGGCCATGTCGCCCTCCCAATCCGCGCAGCCGACGGGCGGCGTCGATTCCGGATCGGTCACCGGGCTGGCCTGGTGAAAGGCGAAGCCGCTGGCATGCTGCTGGATGAAGGGGGAGGAGGGCCGCCCGGTCGTGGGGCCCGACTGGCCCTGCGGCGAGACAATGAGGGTGGCGGGGCGCTGCGGCCAATCGGGTGCCGCACCGCGCATCGCAAGGTCGGTCGCGAGGACGAGGTCGGACCGGCCGGCGAGCTCGCCCAGCGTCCGCCAGCCATCGGCCGTTTCGCCGTCCAGGCTCACCAGCGTCTTGCCACGGTTGAGATAGGCGAAGAGCGCGCTGTCCCCGCCTGGTGTCAGCGGCGCCTCGCGGCGCAGCGGGTCGCCCTCCGGCGGCTCGACTTTCACCACCTCGGCGCCGAGATCGGCGAGAACCCGCGCGCCGAAGGCGACCGAGATGTCGGAGCCCAGTTCGAGCACGGTGAGGCCGGCCAGCGGGCCTTGGAAAGGTGGGTGTGTGAAACGATTCATATCAGTCTCGAACGTTTGCCGGTCGCTACGATGCCGGGCGGATCCGTGTGGAGCAGGTGTCAGGCTTCCCGCAGATTGGCGCGCCATTGCTGCTGGCTTCGCAGCAGTACCTTGGTGATCAGCACCTGCAGCAGCTTCACGCCGGCGGAGGTGTAGAGGATCATCAGCGCCATGGCGCAGGCGGCGCCGTCGTCGCCCGTGTCGTTGAGCGCCACCACCGCGATGGAGGCGACTTTGGTCGTGGAGGCGTAGATGAAGATGACGCCGGCCACCGTCGTCATCGCGTTGACGAAGAAGAAGGTGGCGATGTCGATGATGGCCGGGATCGAGATCGGGATCGTCACTCGCCGCAGCGTGGTCCAGAACGAGACGCCAAGCGCCTGCGAGGCCGCCTCGAACTCGTTGTCGATCTGCTTCAGCGCGGTCAGCGCCATCAGGTGCGGCACCGTGTAGTAATGGCCGATGGTGCACATCACCATGATCGCCATCGTGCCGTAGAGCACGTTGAGCGGGTTGCTCGGCAGGTTGAAGAAGAACACATAGCCGAGGCCGAGCACGATGCCGGGCACCGCGAGCGGCACCATGGCGACGATGTGGTAGCCCAGCAGGACGCGCGACCCCTTGCGGTGCTTTTCGGTGAGATAGGCGCCGCAAAATGCCATGACGGTGCCGAACAGTGCCGTCCAGGCCGCCATCTCGACGCTGTTCCAATAGGACAGCCAGCCGCCGGGATCGAAGGCGCCGAAGTCGAAATTGCTGAACGTCAGGGCGAGGTTGTACGGCCACATCGTGACGAAGGAGGCGAAGATGGCGGTGCCGATGATGCCGACGATGGGCAGGGCCAGCACCACCACCACCGCCAGCATGAGCCTGTCGAACAGGCGCGAGGGCTTCGGCTGCAGCATGACCGCCCGCGAGGTGAGCTGCGACGTCTGGTGCTTGTAGGTCAGGCGTTCGACCACGAAGGTGAGCACGGCCGGCAGCAGCAGGATGACGCCGATCACCGCGCCCATCTGGAAATTCGCCTGGCCGATGATCTGCCGGTAGACATCGACCGCCAGCATGTTGAACTTGCCGCCGATCACCTTGGCGATGCCGAAATCGACGATGGCGGTGGTGAAGACGACGAAGCTGGCATTGATCAGGCCGTAGCGCACCCCGGGAAAGGTGATGGTCCAGAAGATCCGCCAGCGAGAGGTGTTCAGCGTCTCGGCGGATTCATAAAGCCGCGCATCGGCGGTTCCCAGCGCCGTCGTCATGATCAGCACGACAAACGGCAGGCAATGAAACACCTGCGCCATTATGATGCCGACCGGGCCATAGACGGTGTGGCCGAACATCAGCGGTTTCAAATAGCCCTGATTGCCGAAAATGTAGATCAGCGCGATGGCCGGCAGCAGCGAGGGCGCCAATATGGGCAGCAGCGCAATGCCCTTGAACGTGCCCTTCAGCGGCATGCAGCTGCGCGTGAGCGCGTAGGAATAGAGAAAGCCGAGCGGCACCACGAGGGCTACGGTGAGGCTGGCGACCCACACGCTGTTGATCATCGATTGCCGCAGGATCGGGTCCTTGGCGTAGCTGACGAAATTGGCCAGCCCGATGAAGTTGCCCTGGTGGTCCTCGAAACTCTGCGACAGCAGCGCGTAAAGCGGCAGCACGATGATGACGAGCGCGATGATCAGCATGATCGCCCCGGTGACAAACCGGGTGATGTGCTCCCAGTCCAGGCTGCGGCGAAGCGCGGGCAGGTGCGGCGAGGTGAGGTCGCTCATGGCTGCGCCGCCTCGCGGATCTGCCCGGACTGGGCGGCCGGGAACACCGCGAAACGCTCGCGCGGCAACCCCACCCCGACCCGGTCGCCCACCGAGACCGGCAGGTCGGACATGTCGCGGCTCGACAGGTCGGCGGACATCTCGGCATTGCCGAGCGCCGGAACCAGAAGGCTGGCGCGCCAGAACGAGCCGAGGAATTCTAGATGCGTCACCTGCGCGGGCAGGGTGTCGCCGGCCTCGCTGCCGGTGAGCGCCCGCAGACGGATCTGCTCGGGGCGCAGGCAAGCAATGACATCGCCTTGGTTTTCGGGCGTGTCATAGGGCGCGGGCACCGGGAAAGCGAGGCTGCCGACCGTCAGCCGGCCTTCGCTCACATGGCCGGGAAAGATGTTCATCTTGCCCACGAAGCCGGCGACGAAGAGGCTGCGCGGCGTGTGGTAGATCTGCGTCGGCGTGCCGATCTGCTCGACCTCGCCGTCCCGCATCGCCACCACCCGGTCGGCCATGCTGAGCGCTTCTTCCTGGTCGTGGGTGACCATGATGGTGGTGAGGCCGAGGCGGCGCTGCAGATCGCGGATCTGCTGGCGCAGATGCACCCGCACCTTGGCGTCGAGCGCGCTGAGCGGCTCGTCGAGCAGCAGGAGCCGAGGGGAAGGGGCGATGGCGCGCGCGAGCGCCACGCGCTGCTGCTGGCCGCCGGAAAGCTGGGCCGGGTATTTCTTCTCCGAACCCTTCAGGTCGATGAGCTCCAGCAGCTCCTGTAGCCGGGAATCGATTTCCGAAGCCGGCTGCCGCCGGTTGCGCAGCCCGTAGACGATGTTTTCCCGCACGTTGAGATTGGGAAACAGCGCATAGGACTGGAACAGGATGCCGAACTGGCGCTGCGCCGGCGGCAGATCGGAAATATCCTGGTTGAGGCTGTGGATCGTGCCGGCATTCTGGCGCTCCAGCCCGGCGATGATGCGCAGCAAGGTGGACTTGCCGCATCCCGAGGGGCCGAGGAAGCAGACGAATTCGCCCGCTTCCACGTCCAGCGTCACATTTGAGAGCGCCTTGAAGCTCCCGAAGTTCTTGTCGATGCCGGCGACACGCAGGAACGGCGCCGCGCCGGCCCGGTCATTGCCATGGCGCGCGAGATGCGCGGCGGAACTGGAGACGTCAAGCATGGAAGGCGCGCTCTCTGACAACGGGAAGGGCAGGGCGGCGGGCGTCCGGCTCACGGGCGGACAGCCCCACCGGACGGCGCCGGACGGGCGGCGGCAAGACGCCGGCCATCCTGCGGGACGTCAGAGGGCGAAAATGGGTGGCGACAAAGGCGCACGCGGCCGCGCGACAGCGCGGCGCTCCGGGCTGGGACATGGTTTCCTCCTGATTGGCGTCGCCCTGTGCATGACCGGACAAGTGCCGATGCTGCCGGGGACGTCCGTGCCTGTCTTTGCAGGTCGCTTTAAACGGACGATAGGACGCGCGAAACGATGTGGCAAGAAAGAAATGAAACGGTTCATCACTGAACTGCGAGCGTCGCCGTCCCTGCCAATACTTGGCAGCAGGGCCGGCTAGCCGGCGAGCGGCGCCTTGCCTCCCGGCGCTGCGCAGGAGCCGCGAATGATGAATTCGTGCGTCACCGTGATGCGCTGCCGCGTCGAGCCACGGCTGCCGGCGAGGTGATCGAGCAGCAGTTCCGCCGCGCAGCGCCCCGTCGCCGCCCAGTCGTAACGGATGGCGGTGATGGGGGGCTCGATAAGGGCGGCAAGCTCGGTGTCGCCGAGCGTCACCAGCGACAAATGCTTGGGAATGCTGAGGTTTAGCAGGCGTACTGCCTCGATTACGCCGGCGAGATGGCCGCCGCTCACCACGATGGCTGTCGCCGGGTCGCGGCCGATCAGCGAGGAATAGGCGGCGTCGCGTCCATAGGGATGCTGGCGACCGCCGGAGTGGATGAGGTCGCGAGGCACCTCAGCGCCGAGATCGCTGAAGGCGGCCTCGAAACCGCGCAGCCGCTCCCGGCCCGAATGGGTGATGGCGGGCACGGTGATGAGGCAGATGCGCCGATGGCCGAGGCCGAGAAGAAAGCGCGTGGCGCGATAGGTGCCTTCATACTGGTTGGTGAGCACGCAATCGACATCGATGTCGATCACCCGCTCCAGCATCACCTGCGGCACGGAAAAATCGCGCAACTGCGCTCGCGTCGCCTCGTCATTGTCGTTCGCCACCATCACGATGACGCCATCCACCCGCCGGCGTTTGAACTGCTCCAGCACGTCGCTCTCGCGCTCGCGGTCGGAATGCGAGTTGGCGAGAAACAGCGTGTAGCCGGCACGGGTGAGAACGGGCTCAAGCCCCGTCACGGCGGCGGCGGTGAGCGGATTCTGAATGTCGGGCATCAGCACGCCGATCACCCGGCTCTGGCGCGATCGCAGGCTCTGCGCCACCGGATTGGGCTCGTAGCCGAGGTCGCGTATGGCCTCCTGGACGCGCTGGCGCAATGTGGCGTCGACATTGCCCGCATGGTTCAGCACCCGCGAAACCGTCCCGAGCGAGACCCCCGCGTGCCGGGCGACATGCTTGATGGTGACGGTCGCGGAGGTGGCGTGCGGCTGTTTCACAGGGCCATCAAGGGGCTGAAGGTAGGGGAAAGTCGGCGGCTCACGACGTCGCGCGACCTGTACTGTAGACGTGCGGGAAGCCGCCCAGCAAGCCACGCGCCGGCGCCGGGCGACATTGCCCCGGCGCCGTCAGAATGAACCCGGGCCGCTCCGCCATCGCTTGACAGGTTGGAACGGACGCGCCAATTCTGTCGACACTATCTATAAGGACGTGTTTGTTGCGGCTTAAATTAAAGCGATCTGCGCCGGCCGCCGGGGTAGGCGGTCGACATTCTTATTGCGTCCTGCCGTGCGTCTCCCCGCTGCGGCGAACCACCGAATGAACAGGCCAGCCATGGAAACGGTCGCGCTGCACGGTATCGTCGAGGGCTCCGGGAAGGAACTGGTCCTTCTCCACCCGATCGGCCTCGACAGTTCCTTCTGGGGCGCGATGCCGGCCATGCTCGCGCACACGCACCGCGTTCTCCGTCTCGACCTGCGCGGCTTCGGCGGCTCGCCGATGGGCGCACAGGCGGCGCCGATCGAAGCCTATGCCGCCGACGTTCACCGGGCGATCCGTCGTTACGGGCTTGAGCGGCCGGCCGTGCTGGGCCTCTCCTTCGGCGGCATGGTCGCCCAGACCCTCGCGCTGGATCATCCCGAGCTCGTGTCGCGGCTCATCCTGTGCGGATGTCCGGGAGGCATCCCGGCCGAGGCGCGCAGCGCCCTGCGCGAGCGCGGCGCGGCGGCCGAGCGCGAGGGCATGGACTCCATCGTTCCCCTCACCATCGAGCGGTGGTTTACGCCCGGTTTCGTCGAGAATCCCGTGGTGGAGCGGGTGCGTGCCCGGTTGCGCGGCAACAGTGCGCGCGCCTGGTCCGAGGGCTGGCAGGCGATCAGCGGCTTCGACGCGTTGCCGCGCCTTGGCACCTTGGCGGTTCCTGCGCTGGTCGTCGCCGGTGAGAAGGACGCGGCCACGTCGCCCGCCGCCTCCGCTACGCTCGCCGCCACCATCCCCCACGCCCGGCTGGCGACGCTGCCCGGTGCGCCGCATATGATGCAGCTGGAGACGAGCGGCCTGTTCACGGAGACCGTCGGCGACTTTCTCGCCGGGCGGCGGGTGGGGACGGAATAGGCGCGCGTCATGGACCAAATTCTTTCCCACGTGCTGACGGGCTCGCAGCGGGATTTCGCCCTGCTGCTGGTGCATCCGATGGGCGCCGACCTGACCTTCTGGGATGATGTCGTACGGGCTGTGGATGGGCGGGCAACGACGCTGGCCGTCGATCTTCCCGGTGCCGGCTCCAGCCCGTCGCCTGGCGGCCCTGTCTCGCTCGACGCGCAGGTCGCGGCGCTCGACGCGCTGCGTCGGGGCCTTGATATCGGCAGGATCGCCGTCGTCGCCTGTGCGGTCGGTACGATGACCGCCGGTGTCTACGCTGCCACCCATCCGCACGTGGTGGCGGCACTCGTGCTGGCCAATCCCACCCCGGCCAGCGCCCCGGCGGCCCGGCAGATGCTGGCGGAGCGCGCCGAAGCCGTGCGCGCGAGCGGCATGGCGGCGGTGCTGCCGGGCGCTGTCGAGCGCGCCTTTCTCGAACAGCCGCGCGGTGCCCGCTATCTCCACTACATGAATCGTTTCGCCGCGCAGGATCCCGCCGCCTATGCGTGGGCGCTGCTGGCGGCGGCGCAGGCGGATGCGACCCATGCCTTCGGCAGGGTCGCATGCCCCACCTTGCTGGTGCCCGGCCGCCATGACGTGCTTCTGCCCATGGAACGCGCGGAGGCGGTCGCCGCGCTGGTGCCGCAGGCGCGGCTCGTCGCGATGGAGGATGCCGCGCATTTTGTGCCCTACCAGAAGCCGGCGCGCTTTGCGGAAATGGTGCTCGATTTCGTCGGCCGCGAGGCCGGGCTCGTCCTCAATTCCGGAGTGTGACCATGGCCAATAAAGGCTTCCTTCTCGTCCTGATGCAGCCGCCGCCGGCCTTCGAGGACGAGTTCAACGCCTGGTACGACACTGAGCATGTGCCCGAGCGGGTGGCGGTGGAAGGCTTCGAGAGCGGGCGCCGCTATGTCTGCCTCGACGGGCACCCCCGCTATCTTGCCATGTACGACATGGAGAACGAGGCGGTGCTGGAGACCGAGTCCTATCTGCGCGTCTCCGCCGACCGGGCGAGCCCGTGGACGCGGCGGGTGACCAGCCGGGTGAAGGTTTACCGGTCGGCGGGACAGCAGATTTTCCCCGGCGGCGCAGTGACGGTGCCGACCGTGCGCACGTTTCTGCTGCGCTTCAGCGGTGCGCCCGCCGCGCTGGGCGACGCGGTGATTGCCGGCGCCAGGGCATGCTTCGAGGGAGCGCCGGGGCTGGTGCAGATGCGGGTCTTCGCCCATCCCCACGGGGCAGAAGTCGACTTCCTCGTCATGCTGGGCCTGAGCGCGCCGCAGCCTGTCGCCTTCGACGCGACGGCCTTTGGCGAGGCGGCGCGGTTTCTCGACATGGCGAACAGCTACGCGCCCTATTAGGGCCTCTCGCCAAAAGGAGCCGGCCAGCGCAGGCGCTGGCCGGGAGTTGCCCGAGAGGTTCTTCGGGAGACGTGTGGCGGCGCGTCAGTGCAGCGCGGCCGGATCGAACGGGTAGGGAACCGGGGGCCCGTCGCGCAGCGGCAAGACGATCACGGCGGTGCCGGGCGATCCTTCTTTGCCGTTCTGGTCCTTCAAGCCGATCTCCAGTTCGATCACGCCGTAGGGCCCGCGCTGACTCCGGCCCGTCACCCGGCCCCAGGCCGTCAGCGTGTCGCCGGGGATGTTCATGCCGCGATACTGGAAATTCATCTTCCACAGCCAGCCGGTCTCGCCGACCCAGTCGACCAGCACCTGCGCCAGCACGTGCTGCTTCCAGGAGCCGTTGATGAGCACATCGGGCAGGCCGTCATGCTCGGTGGCATAGCGCCAGTCGTAATGGATCTTGTGCCAGTTCTCCATCGCCGCCGACCAGCGGATGATGTGGGCGGTGGTCATCGGGCCCTTGGTGAGCGCGGGGATGTCGTCCCCGACCGCGACGTTCTCGAAATATACGGTTTCGGCCATCGTCTATCTCATGATCATGGTGTTCAGGGATTTGAGCAGCGGGCGACCGTCGGCGGTGCGGTACTCGTCCTCGATGACCACGAGCACCATCGGCCCGGCCTTGCCCTGCTTCTGGTAGATGTCGAGATAGGCCGAGCGGCATTGGATGCGGTCGCCCACCTTGGGGTAGCTGAAGAACTCGTATTCGTAGCCGCCATTCAGGATGCCCGAGAGCGGGATCGGCAGCTTTGGCAGGCCGAGGCGCATGGCGCGGGACACACCGTCGAAATCGGGGTCGCCCGCGGCGGCAAGGCTGTCCGCCATCTCGTCGGCCGGGCGGCGAAAGGCGTGCACCGGAAAGCCGGGCGGCGCGACGACGGCGCCGTAGCGCGTGCCGGCGGCGTGCTCCGTGTCCCAGAAGCGCGGGTTTGGGTCCATCAGCGCCTGGAAGAAGCGCCGGACCTCGCTGGCTTCCACCGGGTGCGGCGCCTCCAGCCAGTCGGAGCGGGCGCCGATCACGGCGCGCACCTCGGAGGTGATGTGATCCACCAGTTCGTCAACAGCCATGCAGCTCTCCTCACCTTGAGTCTTCTTCTGCCGCCTTCGGGCGGCAGGACGTGCCCATTGGCGGGGCATGTCCTTCTTGAAGGTCACTTTACTCGTCTATGAAACGTTTTCAAGATTGATGCGACGTGGCAGACTGATGGCCCGATCCGAGGTCGCCACAAATTCCGGGCGATTGAGGGGTGACAGCGATTCGAGATGGGCAATGCGGGCAGGGTGAACATGAAAATCGTTTTTATCGGCGCCTCTCACTGGCACCTCGACCTCTATCTGCTTCCGCTGCTGGACCACCCCGAGGCCGAACTCGTCGGCATCGCCGATCCGGACCCCGGCGTGGTCGCGCGGCTGGTCGAGCGACTTGGCTGCGCCGGCGATACCGACTTCCGTGCGCTGTGCCGGCGCCTGCGGCCCGATTTCGTCTTCGCCCTCGGTCGCCATGTCGACATGCCGGAGGAGGCGCGCTTCCTCATCGACGAGGGCATACCCTTCGCGCTGGAGAAGCCCTGCGGCCTGTCGGCCGCCGATGTCGCGCCGATGGCCGAACTCGCGGCACGCAAGGGCGCCTTCGCGGCGGTGCCGCTGGTGTTCCGCAATGGCGACTTCGCCCAACATCTGGAATCGCTGAAGCAGGAGGGCGATGTGAGCTATGCCAGCTTCCGCTTCATCGCCGGCTTCCCCGCCCGCTACCGGCAGGCCGGCTGCGACTGGATGCTCGATCCGTCACTGTCCGGCGGCGGCTGCACCATCAACCTTGCCATTCATTTCTTCGATCTCGCGCTCCGTCTGCTGGGGCCGGAGGTGCGCGTGCTGAACGCCACCATGGCCAACCATGCCTGGCGTGAGCGCGTCGAGGATTATTCGGTGGTGACCTTCGAGCGTGCGGGCGCGCTCTGCGTGGTCGAGACCGGCTATCTCTACCCGGCGCCGACCAGCAATTTCGACATGCACTATGCCCTGCGCTCGCCGCGCAGCTACACCATCGCCCATGACATGCAGACGGTGGAAAGCCTCGCCAATGACGGCACGTCCCGCCAATGGCCCTCGGTCACCACGAATGTCCCGCACTACCGAACCTTCGTGAACGATGTGCTGGAGCGGGTGCGGACGGGAAAGCCGCCGCTCGCGAACCTTTCCGACATGGTGCCGATCATGCGGCTGGTGGATGATGCCTATGCCAAGGCGGCCGCCAGCCCGCTGCTGCCGGCGACGCCCATCCTCGCGTCGGCCTAATCGGCGGAAACAAGCTCCTGGCAGGATTCGCGCAGGATGAACTCGTAGGGCACGATCACCCGCTCGGGCGGCGTCTGGCTGCCGCCGATCCGCGAAATGGTCAGGCGCGCGGCGACGCGCCCGGTCTGCGCCCAGTCATAGCGTATGGCGGTGATGCCGGGGCGGGTGAGGGCTGCAAGTTCCGTATCTCCCAGAGCCACCAGGGAAAGCTCGTCCGGTATCGACAGATTGAGCTGGCGCATGGCGTCGAGCACGCCGGCCAGCATGCCGCCGGACACGATGAGCGCCGTCGGCTTGTTGCGCATGGAGAGGACGGAATAGGCGGCATTCACCGCGTATTCGCGGGTGTATCCGCCCATATGCACGAGGTCTTCGGTCACCGGCACGCCGACATCGGCGAGCGCTTCCTCGTAGCCCTGAAGCCGGTAGCGCCCCGACATGTTGTCGGCCGGGACGGTGATGAGGGCGATGCGCCGATGGCCGAGCGCCGCGAGATAGCGGGTCGCGCGATAGGTGCCCTGCACCTGATCGGTGCGCACGGCGTCGAATTCGGTGCCGATCTCGCGCTCCAGCAGCACCACCGGCATGGGAAGGCGGCGCAGCTGCTCGACGGTCCGCGGGTCCTGATCGCGAGCGAGGATGGCGATGATACCGTCGACCCGCCGGCGGGCGAATTCGTTGAGGATGTTCTCCTCGCGGCCGCGCTCATAGCGGGAATTGGCGAGGAAGAACGAGTAGCCCTGCTGGGTGAGTTCCTCTTCCACCCCCGAAGCCGCTTCGGAAGATAGAGGGTTGCGCAGATCGGGCACGATGACGCCGATCACATGGGTCTTCTTCGACCGCATGCCCTGGGCGAAGCTGTCCGGCCGGTAGTCCAGAGCGGCGGCGGCGTCGAGAACGCGGCGCTGGAGGGCCGGCTTCACGTTGCGCGCCTTGTTGAGCACGCGCGACACGGTGCCGATCGACACGCCGGCGTGGCGCGCGACATCGCTGATCGTCGCGCGGATCGGCACCATTTTCGCCGGCTTGTCGTCGTCCATCGGGTGGTACTCGCTATGCGTTCCCGTGCGCGAGAACGTTCCATGCTTAGCCGATAGCTGGCGAGTGCGCGACGGTGTTCGTGCACAACCGCGCCGTCATCCACCTGCGCGACACACTGGGAAATTCCGTTCCAGCGAAGCCGATGGCGGACGCCTCACGCGCATCTCGTTGCTTGACCGGCGGGCGAGGGTGCCCTTAGTCTTGTCGTGGAAAACGTTTCAAAAATAACGCTGCAAGCATGGGAGCACGCTGTCATGGGTGAGAAGGTCAAGATATGCGAGGTCGGCCCGCGCGACGGATTGCAGATGGCGGCATCCATCATGCCGACCGCCGTCAAGATCGAATGGATCGCGTCCCTTGTAGAGGCCGGCATCCATGAGATCGAGGTCGGCAGCTTCGTCCCGCCCAAGCTCATCCCGCAAATGGCCGACACCGCCGAGGTGGTGCGCGCCAGCCGCGCCATGCACGGCCTCACCGTCGCGGCGCTGGTGCCGAACCTGAAGGGCGCGCAGCGCGCCCATGAGAGCGGCGCCGACGTCATCATCGTTCCGGTCTCCGTCAGCGAGGGACACAGCCGCGCCAACACCAATAAGGGCAGCCTCGACCAGGTGGCCGAGCTGCGCGGCATTGTCGACTGGGTGAGGGCGCAGGAACGGCCGATGAAGGTCGATGCCGGCTGCGCCACCGCCTTCGGCTGCTCCATCGAGGGGCATGTCCCGCAGGAGCGCGTCGTCATGGTCGCCGCCGCGCTGGCCGAGGCCGGGGTGGACAATGTCGTTCTCGCCGACACGGTGGGCTATGGCAACCCGATGCAGGTGCGCGCCACGGTGCGCGCCGTGCGGCAGGAAATCGGTCCGGTGCTCGACCGGCTGCATCTGCACGACACGATGGGGCTCGGCCTCGCCAACGCGCTGGCGGGCTTGGAGGAAGGCATACGCTGCTTCGATTCGGCGCTGGCCGGGCTCGGCGGCTGCCCGTTCGCCCCCGGCGCATCCGGCAATATCGTCACAGAGGATCTGGTCTTCATGCTGGAAAGCATGGGTTTCGCGACGGGCGTCGATCTCGATGGCCTCATCCGCGCGCGGGAGGTGCTGCAGCGCGGCTTGCCGGGCGCGGCATTGCTCGGCAACGTGACCAAGGCCGGCATTCCCCGCACCTATCGACGGGCGGCCTGATACGATTCTCCGTGTGTCGCTCTCCGGCATGATCGGCCGCAGGGGTGCCGCGCTCGACGAGGCCGGGCGGCGTCGAACGTTTCGTCCCCGGGCGCGCAGGCGCTGCCTGAACGCGCCAAGAGTTGGCCACGCCAAGCATGCGCAAAGCATGCGCCATCTGAAGGAGGAAGCCTGTGCAGGGCACGATCACCTATCTGACGACGATCGAATTCGGTGAAGGAACGATCGCCGGTCTCGGGGATCACCTCGCGCTCACCGGCATTCGTCGTCCGCTCATCGTGTCCGACCGGGGCCTTGCCGCGACCGGGCTGGTGGACCGCGTGGCCGCGCTCTGTCCGCCGGGGTCGGCGACGTTTCTCGATGTGCCGTCCAACCCCACGGAGACGGCGGTGCTTGCGGCCCTCGCGCTCTATCGCGACAGCGGCGCCGACGGCATCGTCGCCCTCGGCGGCGGGTCTCCCATCGATCTCGCCAAGGGTGTCGCCCTGCTGGCCACCCACGAGGGGCCGCTGGAGCATTACGCCGTCATCTATGGCGGGCTGTCCCGCATCACCCCCGCCGTCGCTCCCGTCATCGCGGTGCCGACAACCTCCGGCACGGGCGCCGAGGTCGGGCGCGCCGCCCTGCTGACGCTGGCCGACGGGCGCAAGCTCGGCTTCATCAGCCCGCACCTGTTTCCGCGCAAGGCCCTGTGCGATCCCGAGCTGACCTATGGGTTGCCGCCCTTCCTCACTGCGGCGACGGCTCTCGACGCGCTGTCCCATTGCGTCGAGACCTTCCTGTCGCCCCGCTACAACCCGCCTGCAGACGCCATCGCATTGGATGGCGCGGGCCGCATCTGGAGGCATATCGAGAGTGCCTTCGCCGATGGCCGCGACGTGGTGGCGCGCCGGGAATTGATGATGGGCTCGCTCCAGGGCGGCCTGAGCTTCCAGAAGGGTCTGGGCGCCGTGCATTCCCTTTCCCATGCGCTGGGCGGCCTCGGCGAGCCCAATTTGCACCACGGCACGCTGAACGCGCTCCTCATGCCGGAAGTCCTGCGGTTCAACGGTCCGGCCATCGGCGAGAAGATGGAGCGCCTGAACCGCTCATTGGGGCTGGAGCCGGCGGCGGATCTCGCCGACGAACTGGACCGGTTGAACCGCCGGCTCGGCATCCCGGCCGACCTGACATCGCTCGGCGTCACGCGCGACACGCATGAATGGCTCATCGAGCGGGCGCTCGCCGACCACAGCTCGGCCACCAATCCACGCCCCCTCACGGCGGCGGACGTCCGCTTCCTGCTGGAACGGGTCTCCGCCCCGGCGTGACGTTGAGGCGGCGTCAAAACCGCGGGAAAAGCGGCGCCGGATAGCGTAGAAAGAGAGCGCAAAACGCGCCGCATTTCCTAATTTCTGAGAAAAATGTCGATCGATCAATCACATAGGTTCGCGGTCGCCCCCATGATGGACTGGAGCGACCGGCATTGCCGGGCGTTCCATCGCGTCCTTTCGGCCCGCGCGCGGCTCTATACGGAAATGGTGACGGCCAATGCGGTGATCTTCGGCGACCGCGAAAGGCTGCTCGGCTTCTCGCCCGTCGAGCATCCCGTCGCCGTGCAGCTCGGCGGGTCCGACCCGGCGGCACTGGCCAAGGCGGCGGCGATCTGCGCGGAGTGGGGCTATGACGAGGTGAACCTCAATGTCGGCTGCCCGTCCGATCGCGTGCAGGGCGGCAATTTCGGCGCCTGCCTGATGCGCGACCCGGCGCTGGTCGCGGACGGCGTCGCGGCGATGAAGGCGGAGGTCGCGCTGCCCGTCACCGTCAAATGCCGCATCGGCGTCGACGAGCAGGACCCGGAAATCGCGCTCGACGCGCTGGCCGACGCCGTGCTGGCGGCGGGGGCGGATGCGCTCATCGTGCATGCCCGCAAGGCCTGGCTGGAGGGGCTTTCCCCGAAGGAGAATCGCGACATTCCCCCGCTCGACTATGACCGGGTGTATCGCCTCAAAGCCCGGCTGCCCGCCGTTCCGGTCAGCATCAATGGCGGCATCGCCACGCTGGAGGCGGCGCAGGCCCATCTCGCTTATCTCGATGGCGTCATGCTCGGCCGCGCCGCCTATCAGCAGCCGGAACTGTTGCTGCGCGTCGACAGCCTGTTCTTCGGCGCCGCCGATCTGCACGGGAACGCCTTCGTGGCGGTCGAGGCGTTCGAGCCCTATATCGCCGCCCATCTCGCGGCGGGCGGGCGGCTGCACGACATTACCCGCCACATGCTCGGCCTGTTTCCCGGCCGTCCGGGCGCGCGCGCCTACCGGCGCCATCTGGCGACCGAGGGGGTGAAGGCGGATGCCGGCCTCGACGTGCTGCGCGCCGCCCTCGACGAGGTGCGCAGGGCCGAGGAGCGACGGGCGCTGGTAGCGTGATCGATCAGGTGGCGTGAACGGGTGGCGTGATGCTGCAGGCAATTCCTCTCGAACATCTGTTGTGGCTGTCCGCCGTGCTGCTCGTGGCGGGCCTGGCGACCGGCATCCTGGCCGGCCTGTTCGGCATAGGGGGCGGCGCCATCGTGGTGCCGGTGCTGTACGAGGTGTTCGGTGCCGTCGGGGTCGACAATTCGGTGCGCATGCACCTGTCGGTGGGAACGGCGATCGCCATCATCGTGCCGACGGCGCTGCGTTCCTATTTCGCGCATCGGCGCCGTACCAAGATCGATAACAGCGTGCTTCGGCAGTGGGCCGTGCCGCTGGTCGTCGGCGTCATCGCCGGTACGTCGCTGGCGGCGGTGTCGCCGGACGTGGTGCTGAAGATCGCCTTCGTGCTGTTCGCGACGCTGATGTCGTCCAAGCTGCTGTTCGGCCGCGACCGCTGGGTCCTGGCCGAGACGCTGCCCGGTCGCTTCGCCATGTCGCTCTATGGCTTCGGCATCGGCGTGGCCGCGCCACTGATCGGCATTTCGGGCGGCGGCATCGCCACCGTGGTGCTCACGCTCTACCGGGTGCCGATCCATACGGCCATTGCCACCTCGGCCGGCCTCGGTGCGCTGATCGCCGTGCCGGGCACGATCGGCTACATCATCAGCGGCATACCGCATCTGCATGAGCTCCCGCCGTTCTCGCTCGGCTATGTCTCGCTGCCGGGCCTGCTGCTGGTGGGCGGCGTCGCGACGCTGGCGGCCCCGCTCGGGGCACGGCTGGCGCACGGCTTCACCAAGCGGCAGCTCGAAGTCGGGTTCGGGCTCTATCTGCTGATCGTCGGCCTGCGTTTCGTGGTGGCGCTGATCGCCGGATGAGGCGGGGTCTGTCTACTCCACCACCTTGGCGCGCATCACCAGCTTCTCTCCGCGAATCTCGAAGCTGGCGAGGCGAGAGAGGAAGGTCATGCCGAGCAGGCTGTGCTTCAGCGTGCCGGGGCTGGCGATGAGGGCGGGCACGTCGCGTTCCTCGATCGAGCCGGCGATGCCGATGCGGTCCAGCACCACGGCGGCGGCGCGGCCCCGGCCATTGGCGGTGTCGATGGGAATGTCGTAGCGCAGGAACTCGATCGGCAGGCCGACGGCGACCGCGTCCTCCGGGGTCAGGACGACGCTGGAGGCGCCGGTGTCGACCAGCATCGGAATGCGGTTGCCGTTCACCTCCACCCGCACGTTGAAATCGCCGTCGCGGGCGCGGGCGACTTCCACGGCGGGGCCGTCATCCTTGGCCAGTGGGACCGCGTAGCCCGGCGCCAGCTCGGCGAGCACGCGGTAGGCGACCGCGTGCAGTTCGAAGCGGTAGGTGTAGCCCACCGCCAGCACGCCAAAAATCACCAGCCACAGCGCGGCGGCGCGCAGCGCCTCGCCGAGCCGGCCGGTGAGGGTCGCGAACACGCTGGCCCCCACCACCATCAGCAGCGAGCCATAAAAAACCAGCTGCGCCAGATCGTTAGCGCCGAGGCCGGCGATGTCGCCATAGCGCGAGGTCCAGAAGATGAGGCCGATGCCGCCGGCAAGGCCGATGACGACGATCCACATCAGGCGGTCGGCGTTCATCGCGCGGCTCCCGCGGCGGGGCGGAGGGTCAGGCGGGCCATGATGGCGCGCCGCTCGGTTTCGCTGAGCGTTCGCCACGCGCCGATCTCCTCCAGGGTGCGGCCGCAGCCGAGGCAGATGCGGCCGACCGCATCGAGCGTGCAGACGGAAACGCAAGGTGTGGAAAGGGTTTGGGGCATTGATTCGGTACGCTAAGGGACGCCTGACTCTGCCGCATCTTCCTGTCGATCCGGTTAAGCCGCCGGTGGCGAATGCGTCAGCGCGCGAAGATAAGCAGACCGATCAGGAAGGCAATCTCGACCAGAAGGGTCGCGGCTCCGGCGACATCGCCGGTCTGCCCGCCGAATTGGGCGCGCGCAAGGCGGACCACGAGGAGGTAGGCGACGAGCCCGAAAAGGGCTCCGCCGATCAGGCCGGTGAGGCCGATGAGGGGGACGATGAGGACAGTGAGAACGAGGAGACCGACGCCCAGCGCCAGCCGCCGGCTCTCTGCGCCCGGCACCCCGGCGCTGCGGGCGAGGCCGTCCGCCCGGGCGAAGGGCAGGGCGGCGAGCATCCACAGCCCGGCGAGGCGCGAGACGCCGACCGCCGCGACAAGGCCCGCCGCCGCCGCCAGCGGCGCGACCGCCAGCAGGCCCGCCAGCGCACCGATGCGCAGGGCGAAGGCGAGGATGAGGGCGCACACCCCGAAGGCGCCGACGCGGCTGTCCTTCATGATCTCCAGCCGCCGCGCCACGCTCATGCCGCCGAGCGCGTCCGCGACATCGGACAGCCCGTCCTCGTGCAGCGCGCCGGTGATCGCCACCAGCACCGCCACGGCCAGCGTGGCGGCGAGGAAATCGCCGAGCCCGATGCCATGGGCGACGACCAGCACCGCGGCGCCGATGAGCCCGAGCAGCGCGCCGGCAATCGGCAGCGCCGGGCCGAGGCGGTCGAGGTCGGGCGGGCCGTCCGGCGCGGTTTCCGAGGGCAGGCGCACCGGCAGCCGCGAGAGGAAGCGCAGCGCGGCCGGAACGTCGGAGAGAATGGGCAGGGGCATGGGCGTGTTTTCCGTTCAGCGCTCGACCAGCAGGTCGGCGAGGGGCAGGCGATGCTCCCATCCCGCGCGCTCCAGCTCCGGCACTTTCGAGGCTTCGGCGGGAAAGCCGATGCAGAGATAGCCGACGAGCTGCCAATGCGCCGGCACATCGAGCGCGCGAACCACGTGCTGCGGGTCGAGGATCGACACCCAGCCCACCCCGATGCCGCGCGCGGCGGCGGCCAGCCACAGCGTGTGGATGGCCAGCACGGCGGAATAGGCCACCGTCTCCGGCATGGTGGCACGGCCGAGGCCGTGGCCTGTCCCGGGCTGCGGCTCGACGAAGACGGCGAGATGCTCGGGCGCGTCATCGAGCCCGGCGAGCTTGAGGCGGGCATAGAGCCCTGCGCGCTCATCGGCCTGGAGCGCCAGCGCCGCGGCGTTCGAGGTCGCGAAAATGGCGCGGATCGCGGCGCGCCTTGCGCCCTCGCGCACCCGCACCAGCCGCCAGGGCTGGCTGAAGCCGACGCTCGGCGCCTGGCAGGCGGCGCCCAGCAGCGCGGCATATTCCGCCTCGTCGAGCGGTGTCGTGTGGAAGCAGCGCACATCCCGCCGCCACGCGAACAGCGCCTCCAGCCCGGCGCGGAATGCCGCGTCGAAGCTCGGCGGCGTGTCTGTGCGGGCTTCCGGGGGAACGGCCATGCGGGCTTCCATGCGGGCCTCCATTTGGGCCTCCATGCGTGCGTCTCGGGGCGCGGCTGCGGGCGTGAGGGTTGCGCGTGCGTCAGTGAGGGTCTACCCCGCCCTCGCGCCCGAGGCGACACTCTTCCGTGGCCGCCGCCCGTTTAGCTGCTTGAGGCTTCCATGCTGCGCTCCGCCACTGGCCTGCCTTTCGACGACATCCGCAACCTCGTCGCCCAGATGCCGGGCCCGGACATGGACGCGCGCGCCGCCGCCGCCGCCCGGCAGGGGCAACTTGTCAAGCCGCCCGGCGCGCTGGGGCGGCTGGAGGAAATCGCCATCCACATCGCCGGCTGGCAGGGGCGCGAGATTCCGCAGATCAACCGGCCGACGGTGGCGGTGTTCGCGGCGACGCACGGGGTGGCGGCGCGCGGCGTCTCGCCCTATCCCCCGGAGGTGACCAAGCAGATGGTCGCCACCTTCACGGCGGGCAAGGCGGCGGTGAACCAGATCTGCGGGGTATTCGGCGCCGGGCTGCGGGTGTTCGATCTCGCGCTCGATGTGCCGACGCCCGATATCGTGGAGAAGGACGCGCTCACCGAGGCCGAATGCGCCGCCACCATGGCCTTCGGCATGGAAGCGCTGGCGGGCGAGCCGGACCTTCTGTGCCTGGGCGAGATGGGCATTGGCAACACCACGGTGGCCGCCGCCATCTTCCACGGGCTTTATGGCGGGCAGGCGCAGGACTGGGTCGGCCCCGGCACCGGCGCCACCGGCGAGGTGCTGGCCCGCAAGGTGGAGGCGGTGCGCGCGGCGGTGGCGCGCTGCAGGGGCCAGCTCGACGATCCGCTGGAGGTTCTGCGCAAGCTGGGCGGGCGCGAGGTGGCGGCGATGGCCGGCGCCATCCTCGCCGCGCGGCTGCAGCGCGTGCCGGTGGTGCTCGACGGCTATGTGGTGACCGCCGCCGCCGCCGTGCTGAAGGCGCTGGACCCCACCGCGCTCGACCATTGCCTTGCCGGCCATGTCTCGGCCGAGCCGGCGCATCGCGCGGTGCTGGAGCGGCTGGGCCTGCGCCCGCTGCTCGATCTCGACATGCGGCTCGGCGAGGGTTCCGGCGCGGCGCTGTCCATCGGCATCATCAAGTCGGCGCTCGCCTGCCATGGCGGCATGGCGACCTTTGCCGAGGCGGGCGTGGCGGAGGGGTGAGGGCGATGAAGCGGTTCGGGGATTGCCGTCATCCCGGACGGCCGCAGGCCGAGCCGGGATCGCGGCGAACCGGCGCGCGATCCCGGCTCTGCGCTTCGCTGCGGCCGGGATGACGCCATGCGGCTCGACAACCTGACCTCTCCGCGCCGCACGCGCGGCTCGCGCCCTCCGCGCGGCTGGCGGCCGCAGACCCTGCGGGGGATCCTCCTCGCGCTGGTGCTGATCGTGGTGACGCTGGTGGTCGAGCGCGTCATCCCCCCGCTCACCGGTGCGGTGCGGGTGGCGGATGGCGACAGCCTTGAGATCGAGGGCGAGCGGGTGCGGTTAGACGGCATCGACGCGCCGGAACTGCATCAGGAGTGCGGCGAGGGGATGAAGGCCTGGCCGTGCGGGATGAAGGCGCGGGGGGCGCTGGCTGCCCTTGTCGCGCGGGGCGAGGTGAGCTGCCGCCCGGTGGACGAGGATCGCTATGGCCGCGCCGTCGCGCGCTGTGCTGTCGAGGGTGCCGACATCGGGGCGGAACTGGTGCGGCAGGGATGGGCGGTGGCGCTGGGGCTGTCGTACCGGGCCGAGGAGCGGGCCGCGCGGGCGGCGGGCGCAGGCATCTGGTCCGGCCCGTTCGACATGCCGGCGGACTGGCGGGCGCGGCATCCCCGCCCGGCGGAGTAAGGGGACGCCGTCGTCGGGACCACGACGTAGCGTCGCCCTGAGGTGCCGTCGTTAAGACCGGCACGCACCGTCATCCTGAGGGGCGAGCGAAGCGAGCCTCGAAGGATGGTCTCCCGTTCCGCCATGGGCATCCTTCGAGGCTGGCCTTCGGCCCGCACCTCAGGATGACGGCGATCGGGCAGGAGGGGGCTTGGGTCGGCCGTGACGGCGCGAGGGGTATCTTCCGCGTAAGCAGTTCTCGGCGCGAGAGGTATTCGATCCGTCCCGGCTATGAACGGCAGAGCGACGACGTGACCCGAGCAACGTCATCGCCGGACCTGGCCCGAGGATCAACTTCTTCGACGGCTGCTTGCGACGCGACGAGGAAAGTCGTGGATGGCCGGGCCAAGCCCGGCCATGACGGTGGACGGGATGGCGGAAGACGCCCGCCTCCCTATCTATCCCCCATGCCGCCCGACCTGCTCGACAGCTTGCTCGCCGATATCCGCACCTGCCGCTTCTGCCTGGAGACGCCGCGGGGCAAGCCGCTGCCGCATGCGCCGCGGCCGGTGCTGCATGTCGGCCCGAAGGCCCGCATCCTCATTGCCGGGCAGGCGCCGGGGACGAAGGTGCACGCCTCCGGCAAATCCTTCACCGATGCGTCCGGCGATCGGCTGCGCTCCTGGCTCGGCGTCGACGCCGAGACATTCTATGATTCCAACCGCATCGCCGTCGCCGCCATGGGCTTCTGCTTTCCCGGGCAGGACGCCAAGGGCGGCGACCTGCCGCCGCGCCGCGAATGCGCCAGCCTCTGGCACGACCGGCTGTTTGCCGCGCGGGCGCCGTTCGATCTGGTGGTGGCGGTGGGGGCCTCCGCGCAGGCCTATCACCTGAAGCGACTGGGGCTGGAGCGTTTCGCTGGGGGCGGCCTGACCGAGCGGGTGGAGCGCTGGCGCGAGATCTGGCAGGCGCGGCAGGGCCCGCGCCTCCTGCCGCTGCCGCACCCCTCCTGGCGCAACACCGGCTGGCTGAAGCGCCATCCCTGGTTCGAGGAGGAACTCGTGCCGGTGCTGCGCGCCGAGGTGGCGCGGCTGCTCGGCTAACTCTGCTTAGGGCTCGCGCCTCACGGCTCGCGGATCACCTGCTCGGCCTGGAGATTGGCTTTCGCGATGGCGTCCGGCTCGATCCGGTCGGAGGAGACGACGAGATAGTCGGCGTCGTCCAGCTGCTTCAGCACGGCTTCCTCCGCCTGGAATTTCAGGCCGAAGCCGGAGAGGTAGGCGATGATCGGGTGCAAGGGTTCGTCATTCTCGTCCAGCCCGTCCTTCCTCACGAAGACACGCCAGGCTTCTTCGGCCAGCGACATTGGCTTTCCCTCCGGTTGCGCTAGCGCGACACCAGCAGGTGCCGGTTCAGCCGTCGCTCCAGCACGTTCCACACGCGGCGGATGATCTCCACCATCAGCAGGTATAGCACCGCCGCCCAGAGATAGACCTCCATGTCGTAGGAGCGGGAGAAGGCGAGGCGGGTGACGCCCATCAGGTCGTACACCGTGATGACGGAAGCGATGGCGCTGGCCTTGATCATCAGCACCAGCTCATTGCCGAGCGGGCGCAGGCCCACCGCGATCGCCTGCGGCAGCACGATCTTGCGATAGGCCAGCACGCGCGACAGGCCGAGCGCCTGCGCCGCCTCCATCTGGCCGACCGGCAGGGTCTGGATGCCGCCGCGCAGGATTTCCGACTGGTAGGCGGCGGTGTTGAGGGTGAAGGTGAACACCGCGCAGTTGAAGGCGTCGCGGAAGAACCACCACAGGCCGATATCGGTCAGCTGCTCGCGGAACTGGCCGGCGCCGTAATAGACCAGGAAGGTCTGCGCCAGCAGCGGCGTGCCGCGGAAGAAATAGGAATAGGTGAAGGCCGCGCGGCCGAGGAACTTGCCGCCCTCCACCCGGGCGATGGCCAGCGGCAGCGCGAGCAGCCCGCCGAACAGCACCGACAGCCCCACCAGCTGCAGCGTCACCCAGACGCCGTCGAGGAAGCGCAGGCCGTAGCGCGACATGAGGTCGGCGTTGAGGCCGATCAGGCTCATCGTCCACAGGAAGCCGTCGCCCAGCGATCCGAGAAAGGATTCCATCAATGGCCTCCCACGCGCTTGAAGCCGCGCGAGGCCCGGTTCTCCAGCGCGGTGAACACGATGCTCGAAAGCCCGGAGAACACGAGGTAGATGAGGCAGGCGACGAGGTAGAAGAAGAAGGGCTGCTTGGTCACTCCCACCGCGATCGAAGTCTGGCGCATCAGGTCGCTGATGGCGATCACCGAGACCAGCGAGGTGTCCTTCAGCAGCACCATCCAGTTGTTGGAAAGGCCCGGCAGGGCGACGCGCCAGAGCTGCGGGAAGGTCACCAGCCGGAAGGTGCTCCAGCCCGAGAGGCCGAGCGCGGAGGCCGCCTCCTTCTGGCCCTTGGGCACGGCGCGGATGGCGGCGAGCAGCACTTCGCTGGAGAAGGCGCCGAGCACGAGGCCGAGCGCCACCACGCCGGCGACGAACTGGTTCACCTCGATGGCGGCGCCCTCGACCAGGTAATTGGCGATGCGGGTGAGCAGCATCTGCCCGCCATAATAGACGATGAACAGCGTCAGCAGCTCCGGCAGGCCCCGGAACACCGTGGTGTAGAGGTCGCCGACCGCGCGCAGCAGGCGCGAATTCGAATCCTTGGCCAGCGCCACGGCGAGGCCGATGACGATGCCCACCGGCAGGGTGACGACGGCCAGCTCGATGGTGAGCAGCGCGCCCTTGGCGATCTCGTCTCCCCAGCCATTCGGGCCGAAGGAGAGCAGCTCAAGGAAATTCAGCATGACGGATGGCGCGCCCCACGGTCATCGACGAACAGGCGCCGCCCCGGCCCGGCCGGAACGGCGCCACGGCAGGCGCGTCAGTAGACGCTGAAGGGAAAGTACTTGTCGTTGATGGTCTTGTAGGTGCCGTCGGCGACGATCTCGTCGATCGCCTTGTTGAACATCGCCACGAGGTCGGGATCGCCCTTGCCGATGCCGATGCCGATGCCCTCGCCGAAATATTTCGCGTCGGTGTGGTCGGCGCCGACGAATTTGCAGCAGGTGCCTTCCTTGGAATTCAGCCATTCCAGCAGCACGATCTTGTCGGCCAGCACCGCGTCGAGGCGACCGTTGGCGAGGTCGAGATTGGCCTCGTCCTGCTTGCCGTACAGCTTCACCTCGGCGCCGGCCTTGGCATAGATGTCCTCGAGGTAGTTCGAGTGGATGGTGGAAGCCTGCGCGCCCAGCACCTTGCCCTTGAGCGCGGCCGGCGAGGTGTCGGTGATCTTGCTGTCCTTGGCGGCGGCGAAGATGGCGGCGGTCTTGTAGTATTTGTTGGTGAAGGCGATCTGCTGCTTGCGCTCTTCGGTGATCGACATCGAGGCGACGATGGCGTCGTATTTGCCGGCGAGCAGCGCGGGGATGATGCCGTCCCAATCCTGCGCGGTGAAGGTGCAGGTCACCTTCATCTTCTCGCAGAGGGCCTTGCCGATTTCGACGTCGAAGCCCTTCAGCTCGCCCTTGTCGATGTAGTTGAAGGGCGGGTAGGCCCCCTCGGTGCCGATGCGGACGGTTTTCCATTCCTTGGCCGAAGCGCCGCCGGCCATCGCCGTGACGAGAAGGGCCGCGGCCGCTATTCGGGTAACGAGGCTCATGATGTTCCCCTCTGGAAGCTCTTGCACGGGGCCGGCTGTTCTGTGATTTCCGGCAACCCATGCTGGCACTATTTCCGAAGCGAGTGCAACGGGGGTGCCGCATCCCTAGCCAGAAAGTCGAACTGACCCATTTGTGTGCATTGCAGCGCCATAAGCGGCGCCGATCGGGCGACGGGGCCGCACGGGTTGACGCCTTGGCCGGGCTGGTGTCTCACCACACTCCACGTCCCATGACTGACGTCCGGTGAAGAGGAGCGCGCAATGGCCACGGCAGACGACGTAAAGGCACGGCTGGCGCAGGTTTCCGGCCCCGATGGCCGCCCTGTGACCGAGGCCGGCGTGCTGTCGGACATCCTCGTCTCGGACGGCAAGGTCTACATGTCCATCACCGTCGACGCGGCGGAGGCGAAGGCGTGGGAGCCGGTGCGCGCCGCCGTCGAGCGCACGGTGCGCGGCACGCCCGGCGTCACCTCGGCGCTGGTGGCGCTCACCGCCGAGCGCAAGGCGGGCCTGCCCCCGATCGCGTCGCATACGCCGGCGTCGGCGCGTGCGCCCGCGCAAGGCGGCCATTCGCATGCCGGCCATTCGCATGCCGGCCATTCGCATGCCGGACATTCCCACGCCGCGCCGCCGGCCGATCCGCAGAAGGGAGCGCCGGGCCTGCCGGGCGTCGGCGCCATCATCGCCGTCGCCTCCGGCAAGGGCGGCGTTGGCAAGTCGACGCTGGCGGCCAATCTCGCGCTGGGCCTCGCCTCCTTCGGGCTGAAGGTCGGGCTGCTCGACGCCGACATTTACGGCCCCTCCGTGCCGCGCCTGATGGGGCTGAAGGGCCGGCCCGAGGTGAACGGCCGGATGATCACGCCGATGCAGGCCTTCGGCCTCAAGGTGATGTCCATCGGCTTCATGGTCGAGGAAGAGACGCCGATGATCTGGCGCGGGCCGATGGTGATGTCGGCCATCAGCCAGATGCTGAAGGAAGTGAACTGGGCGCCGCTCGACATTCTTGTCGTCGACATGCCGCCCGGAACCGGCGATGCGCAGCTCACCATGGCGCAGCAGGTGCCGCTGGCCGGCGCCGTCATCGTCTCCACGCCGCAGGACCTTGCGCTCATCGACGCGCGGCGCGGCGTCGCCATGTTCCAGAAGGTGAACGTGCCGGTGCTCGGCGTCGTGGAGAACATGAGCTATTTCATGTGCCCGCATTGCGGCACGCGGTCCGACGTGTTCGGCCATGGCGGGGCGCGGCACGAGGCGCAGCGGCTCGGCGTGCCTTTCCTTGGCGAAGTGCCGCTGCAGATGTCGATCCGCGAGACCTCGGATGCCGGCAGGCCGGTCGTGGCGACCCGGCCGGACAGCCCGGAGGCGGAAATCTACCGCTCCATCGCCAATGCGGTGCGCGAATCGCTGGCCGGCCGCCGCAGCTCCGCCCGCCCGGCGCCGCGCATCGTCATGGAGGGGTGAGGGCGGTTTTGCGCGAGCAAGGCTTGGTGTGAGCAAGGCTTGGCGCGAGGGAGGCTAGGCCCGAGCAAGGCCAGGCGCGAGCAAGGTTTGGTGTGAGCAAGGCTTGGCGCCGCTCCTCGCCCAGCGCCGACCGGCCGTGCGGATAGGCCTCGCCCACCTGACGGCTTTTCCCGCCTGTCGGTGTTGCTGGCCTCTCGGTGCTTCCAACCTATCGCTCCCGCGCCTATCGCTCCCGCGCCGCGAACGAGGTGAAGAAGGCCTCGATCTCGGCAAAGCCCATCGCCTCGTCGAGGAAATCGAAGCGGCCCTCGCGCTGCATCGCCTGCGCCGCGCGGGCGAAGCGGCCATAGGCGAGGCGTGCGAGGCTGGAGCCGATGCTGATGCGCCGCACCCCGGCGGCGGCGAGTTCGTCCCTCGTGAAGCGCGCCGCGCCAATGCCGATGACCACGTTCACCGGCCGCGACACCGCCGAACACACGGCGCGCACCGCATCGATGTCCGGCAGTCCCGGCGCGTAGAGCACGTCGGCGCCCGCCGCCTCGAAGGCCTGAAGCCGGCGGATGGTGTCGTCGAGATCGGGCCGGCCCCACAGGAAATTCTCGGCCCGCGCGGTGAGCACGAAATCGCCCGGCAATGCCTGCCGCGCTTCCACTGCGGCCGCGATGCGCTCGACCGCGAGGCTGAAATCATAGATTGGCGCGTCGCGCCGGCCGGTATGGTCCTCGATCGAACCGCCGGCCAGCCCCACGGCGGCCGCGGCGTGGATGGTCTCGGCCACCGCCTCGGGGGAATCACCAAAACCGTTCTCCAGATCGGCCGACACCGGCAAGGGCGTGGCGCCGACGATCAGCGCGCAATGGGCCAGCATGTCGTCGCGGCTCGTGCCGCCGTCGCGCACACCGCCCGCGAACGCCAAGCCGGCGCTGGTGGTGGCCAGCGCGGCAAAGCCGCAGGCGGCGAGGATGCGCGCGGTGCCGGCGTCCCACGGGTTGGGCAGGATGAACGCGCCGGGGCCTTCATGCAGGGCGCGGAAACGGCGGGCCTTGTCGTCCATCGGCGGGTCTCCATCCATGTGGCCCGACGCTAGCAGTGGCACGGGAACAAAGAAAGAACATCTTACCTGTCATGGGTGTTCTGAATATTTTTTAGGCAGGCTTATTTCCCGGGCAGACAAGCAAGCTTCGCCTCTTGGCGATACTCCCCGCGCCGCCCGCCGCCTTAACCTCCGGGACGTCTCGGCGGAAGCCGATGCGTCGATTCAGCAAGAGGTAGCGTGCATGGCGGCGAATCCCTTTCATCTCGCCTGGTTTCTGCAGGGTTCGAGCATTCAGGCCTGGGGCGAGCCGTGGACCGGCAATATCGGCCAGGACTGGATGACCGCCGATCTGTTCGTCGACCTCGTGCGGGCCATGGAGCGCGCGTGCTTCGATTATCTCCTCATCGAGGATTCGATCTATGTCGGCGAGAACTGGCAGAATTCGCGCGACATCTTCCTGAAGGGCGGCATCTGCGTGCCCCGGCAGGAGCCGAGCGTGGTGGCGACGCTGCTGGCGGCCTCCACCCGCAAGCTCGGCATCGTGCCGACGCTGTCGACCTTCGCCTATCACCCCTACCTCACCGCCCGCATCGTCTCCTCGCTCGACCAGATTTCCGGCGGGCGTGCCGGCTGGAACATGGTCACCGGCTCGTCGGACTTCTCCGCCCAGAATTTCGGCAATGACAAGCTGCCCGAGCACGACCAGCGCTACGTGATGGCGGAGGAATACATCGACATCGTCAAGAGCCTTTGGGGTTCGTGGGAGCCCGGCGCCATCCTCGACGACCATGAGAAGGGCGTGCTGATCGACCCCGCCAAGGTCCACACCATCGATTACAAGGGCGCCCATTACGCCTCGCGCGGGCCGCTCAATTCCGGGCCCTGCCCGCAGGGCCTGCCGGTGATCGCGCAGGCCGGCGGCTCGAAGAGCGGGCGCAAGATCGCCGCCACCCATGCCGACACCATCGTCGCCGCGCCGAGCGGCGTCGCCGCCATGAAGCAGTACCGCGACGATGTCCGCGCGCAGATGGCGGGGATGGGCCGCAACCCGGATGACTGCAAGATCCTGTTCCTGCTCTCGCCCATCGTCGCCGAGACCGAGGACCAGGCGAAATGGGCCGCCGACCAGCGCCGCGTCTCCGCCGCGCAGAACCTCAACGCCCGCATGGCCCGCTTCGGCTGGAGCACCAATCTCGATCTCTCCAGCCTCGATCTCGATACGCCGGTGAGCCAGCTCACCCTCACCACCAATGGCCACCAGTCGAGCCTGTCGCAATTCCTCACCCGCGCCGGCGACAAGCCGCTGCGCGAGGCGATGATCGACCATGTGAGCGGCGGCTATTGCGTCGACGTGGTCGGCACGCCGGACAGCGTCGCCAGCCAGATGGACGAGATCATGGAGGAGATCGGTGGCGACGGCTTCCTCATCGCCCTCGGCGATGTCTCGCGCCGCTCGGTCGCCACCATCACCGACGGGCTGGTGCCGGTGCTGCAGCGCCGGGGCCTCACGCGCCGCGCCTACGCCCACCAGCATCTGCGCGACACCCTCACCGAATTCTGACCCCTCAACCGTCCCTCTCATGGAAAGACGCCGATGATCTCACGCCTTCCGCATCATCATCTCCGCCGGGCCGGTTGCCTCGCCCTCAGTGTCCTCGTGCTGGGCGCCGGCCTGTCGGCCGCCTCGGCCGAGAAGCTGAAGCTCGGCAATGAAGGGGTCTATCCGCCCTTCTCCATGGTCGATTCCTCCGGCAACCTCACCGGCATGGAGCCCGAGCTGGCGCGCGAGATGTGCAAGCGCATCGGCGCCGACTGCGAGATCGTGGTCATGGATTTCAAGGCGCTGATCCCCTCCATGCTGCAGGGCAAGTTCGACGGCATCGTCACCCAGATTTCGCCCACCCCCGAGCGGGTCGAGAAGGCGCTGTTCGCCACGCCGATCGTCTATAATCCGGCGACCTTCATCGTGAAGAAGGACAGCAACCTGACGCTCACCAAGGAGGGCGTCACCGGCAAGGGCCTGCGCATCGCGCTGCAGCGCGGCGCCTCCATGGTGCCCTATATCCACAAGCATTTCGGCAAGGACACCTTCGTCGAGGTCTATTACGACAACCCCGACCAGATGAAGCTGGACCTGCTCGCCGGCCGGCTCGATCTGGTGTTCGATTCCAAGATCAACTGGACGCTGGAGCTGATCGCCAAGCCCGAGGGCAAGGACTACATGCTCGCCGGCGGCGACCACTGGCTGGGCGACCCGTCCATCCCCGAGGCCGAGCGCGGCTATAGCTGGATCTTCCCGAAGAAGAGCGAAGCGCTGGTCAAGCGCGTCAACACGGCGCTGGCCGAGATGATCAAGGACTGCACCTACACCACCATCCGCAAGAAATACGTGCCGGTGGCCACGCTCGCGGCGGAAGCGGCCTGCGAGAAGACCAACTGATCACGCCCCGGGCGGAGAACGGCGCATGACGAATCTCTCCCCCGCCGACATCGCAGGCTATCTGCGCCAGCTCGGCGAGGGGGCGCTCATCACGCTGGAGCTGTTCCTCGCCAGCTTCGCGCTCGCCTTCACGCTCGGCGTGCTGATCGGGGTGGCGACGCTGTCGCGCAGCCGGATCATCACGGCGCTGTGGCGCGTCTACGCCTCCATCTTCATGGGCGTGCCCTCACTGCTGGTGATCTTCCTCGTCTATTACGGCGGCAGCGCCATGCTGTCGGCGGCGCTGGGCGAGTTCGGCGCCAGCATCGACATCTCGCCCTTCGGCGCCGGTGTCGCCGCGCTCGCCATCGTCTATGCCTCCTATGTCGCCGAGCTGGTGCGCGGTGCCATCGCCAACCTGCCCAAGGGCCAGTTCGAGGCGGCCCGCGCGCTGGCGATCCCGCCTTTCATCCTGTGGGGCAGGGTGATCCTGCCGCAGGCGATGCGGCTGGCATTGCCCGGCCTCGTCAATGTGTGGAGCTTCATGCTCAAGGAGACGCCGCTGGTCTCGCTCGCCGGCCTGCAGGATCTGGTCGCCAGCGCCAAGATCGCCGCCGGGGCGACCAAGGAGCCCTTCCTGTTCTTCATCGCCACGGCCCTCGTCTTCATCGCCTTCAGTGCGCTCACGCTCAAGCTCGGAACCTGGCTGGAAATCCGGCTCGACCGGGGCCAGCGCCGCGACCCGGCGCAGGGAAGGGCGGCTGCCGGGATGGAGGCATGAGCGCATTGCCCATCGACCTCGCCCTCGCCTGGGAGAGCCTGCCGGCGCTGCTGCAGGGGCTGAAGGTCACGGTGCTGGTCACCGTGCTGCCCATGGCGCTCGGGCTGGCGCTGGCCTTTCCCGTCTGCTTCGCGCGCATGTCGGAACGGCGCTGGCTGTCGCTGCCGGCGGAAATCTTCGTGGTGTTCTTTCGCGGCGCGCCGGTGCTGATCCTGCTCTATCTCGTCTATTACGGCCTCGGCCAGATCGAATCCCTGCGCAACGGCCCGCTCTGGCTGCTGTTCGGCTCGCCGCTCGGCTGCGCGCTGGTCGCCTTCGGGCTCAACCACGCCGCCTATATGGCGGAGATCCTGCGCGGGAGCCTGCTGGCGGTGCCGCATGGCATCGTCGAGGCCAGCGAGGCGCTCGGCATCACCAGGCGCAATATCTTCATCTGGGTGAAGATGCCGCTGGCCATGCGCTACGGGCTGAAGGCCTACCAGAACGAGGTGGTGAGCTTCGTGAAGGGCACGGCGATCGTCTCCGTGGTGACGCTGACCGACCTCACGGCGGTGGCCAACGGCATCTTCGAGCAGACCTATGACCCGTTCACGCCCATTCTGTGCGCGGCGGCGCTGTACTGGGCCTATGTGAACCTGATCCGCCTCGCCTTTGCCGGCTGGGGCCGCTGGCTGGACCGCCACAACGCCGAGACGGCCATTGGCGCGTCGGTGGCTGCGCCGGCGTCCTCCCTCAGCGTCGGCCCGGCGCCGCGCCCCGTCGCCCTGGGCAAGGAGGCGTCGTGAACCCGTCCGCAACCGATCACGCTTTCGCGCACCCCACCCCCGCCATCGCCCTTTCCGGGCTGGTGAAACTCTACGGCACGCATCGCGCGCTCGACGGTGTCGATCTGGAGGTGCGGCGCGGCGAGAAGCTGGTGATTTGCGGCCCCTCCGGCTCCGGCAAGTCGACGCTGATCCGCTGCATCAATGCGCTGGAGCGCCACAATGCCGGCCGCATCATCGTCAACGGCATCGAACTGACGGCCGATGAGGGCACCGTGCAGGATGTCCGGCAGGAAGTCGGCATGGTGTTCCAGCACTTCAACCTGTTCCCGCACATCACGGCGCTGGAAAACTGCATGCTGGCGCCCCGGCTCAATCGCGGCCTGTCGAAGCCGCAGGCCGAAAAGCTCGCCCTGCGCCATCTGGAGCGGGTCGGCCTTGCCGATCACGCCGGCAAATATCCGTCGCGCCTGTCGGGCGGGCAGCAGCAGCGCGTCGCCATCGCCCGCGCGCTGTGCATGGAGCCGCGCATCCTGCTGTTCGACGAGCCGACCTCGGCGCTCGACCCGGAAATGGTGAACGAGGTGCTCGGCGTGCTGGAAGAACTGGCCGCCAGCGGCGTCACCATGATCTGCGTCACCCATGAGATGGGCTTCGCCCGCCGGGTCGCCGACCGTTGCGTGTTCATGGACCGGGGAACCATCGTCGAAGAGGGCGGGGCGCAGGACTTCTTCGCGGCGCCGAAGAGCGAGCGGCTGCGCCATTTCCTCGCGCAGATATTGCGCTGAGGCCTACCGCGACGGTGCTTAGGCGACCGTCATCCCGGCCGCCGCCGGAGGCGCAGAGCCGGGATCGTACCCCGTCAGAAACGCGATCCCGGACAGGACCTGCGGTCCTTCCGGGATGACGCTTTCTGAGGCGTAGTCTTACGAAGCGGTCTCCCGGCAGCCGCTCAGAACTCCCGCAGCATCTGGCGCAGCGTCGCGCCCTCGGTGTAGCGGGTGCGGGCGAGGCCCCGGCGCTGCAAGGCCGGCACCAGCCCCTCGCAGATGTCGGCGATGTACTGCCGGCTGATATTGGCGGTGAACGGGCGGGTGATGAGGAAGCCGTCGCCGCCTACCTCCGCCATCACCTCGCCCATGCGCTCGGCCACCTGGTCCGGCGTGCCGACAAGGCCGTCGAGCCCGCGCGAGAGCTGGTCGGCGCAGAGCTGGCGCAGCGTCTTGCCCGAGCCGGTCTGCTGGAAGGCGTCGAGCGAGCCCTGCTCGCCATTGGTGGTGAGGTGCGGCAGGGGCGCGTCGAGATCGAAGGTGGAGAAGTCGATGTCGGTGATGGCGGCAATGAGTGCCAGCGCCTTCTCGCAATAATCCGGTGCCTCGACGATGCGCGCCGCCTTCGCCTTCGCCTCCGCCTCGGTCTCCCCGAGAATGGGCGCCACGACGAACAGCACCTTGATCTCGTCGGGGTCGCGCCCGCCGGCCTCGGCGCGTGCCCGCACGTCGGCGCGATAGGCCTTCAGCCCGGCAACGCCCATGGAGGGGGCGATGATGCTGTCGGCGGTCATCGCCGCGAATTGCCGCCCGCGCGGCGAACCGCCCGCCTGCACGAAGGCCGGGCGGACCTGCGGCGAGGGCACGCAGTTCAGCGGGCCCCGGCTCTTGAAGTACTTGCCGTTGAAATGGATGGGGCGAACCTTCGAGGCGTCGGCATAGGTGCCGGTCTCGTGGTTGCGCACCACGGCGTCGGGGTCCCAGCTGCCCCAGAGCTGCTTGACCAGCTCGACATACTCGTCCGCCATGTCGTAGCGCTCCTGGCGCGGCGGCAGCTTGTCCATGCCGAAATTCTCGGCAGCGAGGTCCTCGCCTGTCGTGACGATGTTCCAGCCGAACCGGCCCTTGCAGATGCCGTCCAGCGTCGAGCACAGGCGCGCCAGCATGAAGGGCGGGTAGGCCATGGTGGAGAAGGTCGCCACCACGCCGAGATTGGTGGTGTTGGCGCCGATCAGCGCCGCCATCGGCGAGGGGTCGGCCTTGGGGCCCATAATGTTGTGCTTGAGATAGACCTCGTTGGTGCCGCCATAGGCCTCCGAGATCATCAGCGTGTCTTCGAGCATGATGTAGTCGAAGCAGGCGCGTTCCATGGCCTGCGCCATGTCGATGTAGAACTTCCCGTCCCACGGATCGCCGCCGCCGCCGGTGAACGGCTTCGTCCACTCATCGACCGCGAAATTGGTGAACCAGCCGAGGTGGAGTGGCCGTGGACTCATGATGCCTGCCCTGTCTGCCCGCTGCGAGTAGGCATCCACGCTAGGGCGCCGGTCCTCCCCGGCACCATCGCGAAAAGCCCAAGCGATGTTCCGGCGGGAGGCGGCTCAACATTGGGCAGAGGGTAGGGGGGTGGGCAAACGCTGTGCAATTCGCGCGCAAGGCGGCGCGGCGCGCTCTTCCGGCGGCCGTGGAATGCCGGCAAAACGGCGTCGGCGCTGGTGCGGCGCACAAATTGCTACGTGCGGTGCGCCGGGGGGAAAGGGGCGCCATCGACGCGGAGAGAGGCATAGCCATGTCGCACATCAGCCAGATCTACGATATCGACCTGAAGCTGCTGCGCTGCTTCTGCACCATCGTCGAGGAGGGGAGCTTCACCGCCGCGCAGGCGGCGCTCAACCTCTCGCAATCCACCCTCAGCGAGAACCTGAAATCACTGGAGATACGCCTGGGCACGAGACTGTGCCGGCGCGGGCCCAAGGGCTTCAAGCTCTTCCGCGAGGGCGAGGTGGTCTACAAGGCGGCCAAGGAATTGTTCGCCTCGGTCGAAGCCTTCAAGCAGAAGGCCTCGAACATCAACCAGAACACCGTCTACGAGCTGTCGATCGGCATACAGGACGGGATCGTCGAGAACCCGCACGCCCGCATTCACGACGCCATTCACCGCTTCTGCGACTATTACCCCAATGTCCGTTTCCGCATGGAAGTCATGCTCGGCTTCCAGCTCGCCGGCCGGGTAGCCGACGGCATTGTGCATGTCGGCATCGGCCTGGTGAATGAGCATTACCCCCAATTGACCTATGAGCATTTGTTCGACGAGCAGGGCTTCATGTGCTGCTCCAGCCGGCACCCGCTCTTCGCCGTCCCCGACGCGCAGCTCACCATGGCGGACATCGAATCCGCCGCCTATTGCAACCGGGGGCATCTCGAATACTACCATCCCGAGCGGGCGCGTCGCGGCGATATCGGCCTCGGCATCCAGTCCCAGCTGGCGCTGATCCTGTCCGGGCGCAATATCGGCTATGTGCTCGACCACACGGCGCAGCCGCTTTTCGATGGCGGCTCGCTGCGGGCGCTGCGGCCCGATCTCGTGCGCATCGTCAACCCGATCACCGCGATGATGGGTCCGGCCGCCGCCGACTTCAAACTCGCGCGCCATTTCGTCGACTGCCTGATCGACGTCCATATGGAGCTTGGTCAGGCGCGCCTGCTGCCGCGCCCGGATTTCGCCACCGGCTGCGGCACGGTGGTGAACCGCGACGGGGTGTCCAGCGTGCTCTCCTCCATGAGCTATCCGGCGGCGCGGCACCGCAATGAAGGCGCCCCCACGCCAGCGGCCATCGAGGCACCGGACGGCGCTGACATGGACGACTTCGAGGTTCCGCGTCCCGGCAGGCAGCGGCACTACAGCGCCGCCTGAGCCGTCGCGCGGGCAGGCGGGCGACGTCGGGCCGGGAAGGCGGTTGCCCTGCGCGGCCGGCTGTTGCAAACATCCCTCGCCCGTCTGCCAGGGATGCCCGCCCATGAAGCGCCGTGACTTTCTCCGCAACGCCGCCCTCGCGGCGCCCGCCGCCACGCTGGCCGCGCCGGCCTACGCACAGGACGCGCCGCAGATCCGCTGGCGGCTCACTTCCTCGGTGCCCAAGGTGCTCGACGCCATTTTCGGCGCCAATGAGCTGGTGTCGAAATATGTGAGCGAGGTGACCGGCGGGCGCTTCGTCATCCAGAACTTCGCCGCCGGTGAGATCGTGCCCGGGCTGCAGGCGCTCGACGCGGTGCAGAACGGCACGGTCGAGATCGCCCAGACGCCGCTCTATTACTACACCGGCAAGGACCCGTCCTTCGCCTGCTTCACCACCATGCCCTTCGGGCTGAACGCGCGCATGCAGAACGCCTGGTTCTACCATGGCGGCGGGCGCGAGCTGCAGGACGAGTTCCTCGCCCAATACAACCTCGTCGGCTTTCTCGGCGGCAATACCGGCACCCAGATGGGCGGCTGGTTCCGCAAGGAGGTGAAGGACCTTGCCGACTTCAAAGGGCTGAAGTTCCGCATTGGCGGCATTGCCGGGCAGGTGGTGGCCAAGCTCGGCGTGGTGCCGCAGCAGATCGCCCCCGGCGACATCTATGCCGCGCTGGAAAAGGGCACCATCGACGCCTGCGAATGGGTCGGCCCCTATGATGACGAGAAGCTCGGCCTCAACCGGGTGGCGCCCTATTACTACTATCCCGGCTGGTGGGATGGCGGGCCGACCATGAATGTGGTGGTCAACCGCACCAAATGGAACGAACTGCCCAAGGCCTACCAGGCCGCCTTCGAGGCGGCGGTGGCCTATGCCAATGTCGACATGCTGGCGAAATACGACGCCTTCAACCCGGCGGCGCTGCGCCGGCTGGTGGCGGCGGGCACCCAGCTGCGCACCTTCCCGCAGAGCTTCCTCGACGCCTCCTGGAAGGCGGCGATCGAGCTCAATACCGAGATCGGCGCCAAGAACCCCGGTTTCAAGAAGATCATGGACGCGCAGGTCGCCTTCCGGAACGAGGAATATCTCTGGTGGCAGGTCGGCGAATACCCCTATGACAGCTACATGATCCGCGCCCGCACGCGGGGGTGAGGTGCTTCTCCCTCTCCCCGGCGGGGAGAGGGTGGGGTGAGGGGTCTTGTCTCCCGCCTCGCAAACCCCTCACCGACCCGCTTCGCGGGCCACCTCTCCCCGACGGGGAGAGGGAAGCAAGAAGCAATGAGGAAACGCCAATGCCGAGTTCGACCTCCCGCCGCGGCCTCATCAAGGGCGCCGGGCTTGCCGCCGCCGCTTCGACCCTAGCGGCGCCTCTTGCGGCGCCCGCCCTCGCACAGACCCTCCCGACGCTGCGCTGGCGGCTGACGTCGAGCTACCCCAAATCGCTCGACACCATCTATGGCGCGGCGACGCTGCTGTCGAAATATGTCGGCGAGGCCACGGATGGGCGCTTCACCATCGATGTGTTCGCGCCGGGCGAGCTGGTGCCGGGGCTGCAGGCGCTGGACGCGGTGCAGAACCGCACGGTCGAGGTCTGCCAGACCGCGCTCTACTACTATATCGGCAAGGACCCGGCCTTTGCCCCCTTCACCACGCTGCCCTTCGGGCTGAACGCGCGGATGCAGACGGCGTGGCTCTACCATGGCGGCGGCAACGAGCTGCAGAACGCCTTCCTCGCGAAATACGGCGTGGTCGGCTTTGCCGGCGGCAATACCGGCGCCCAGATGGGCGGCTGGTTCCGCAAGGAGATCAAGACCGTCGGCGATCTCAAGGGGCTGAAGATGCGCATTCCCGGCATTGCCGGGCAGGTGCTGGCGCGGCTCGGGCTGGTGCCGCAGAACTTCGCCGGCGGCGATATCTATCCCGCGCTGGAAAAGGGCACGATCGACGCGGCCGAATTCGTCGGGCCGGTGGATGACGAGAAGCTCGGCTTCGTCCGGGTGGCGCCCTATTACTACTATCCCGGCTGGTGGGAGGGCGGTCCGACCATCCACTTCATCGCCAACATGAAGGCGTGGAGCGAGCTGCCCAAGGCCTACCAGGCGGCGTTCGAGGCGGCTTCCGCCTATGCCAATGCCGACATGCTGGCGAAATACGACGCCCGCAACCCGGCGGCTCTGCGCCGGCTGGTGGCCGCCGGGGCGCAGCTTCGCCCCTTCCCGCCGGAGGTGATGGACGCCTGCTACAAGGAAAACATCGCGCTGATGGCGGAGATTTCCGCCAGGAACGCGGACTTCAAGAAGATCTACGACTCGATGCTCGGCTTCCGCAACGAGGAGTACCTCTGGTGGCAGGTCGGCGAATATCCCTATGACGGCTACATGATCCGCGCCCGCCAGAAGGGGTGAGGCCGCGCCGATGAGAGGCGCGCCGCGCGCCGCTCAGGCGGCGCCGCGCGGCTGCTTGCGCACCACAACTACCGGGCGCGCGCTCATGTGGTGATGCATGGTGTACAGCCCCGCCGCCATGATGAGGGCCATGCCGCCGATCGAGATGAGATCGGGCATGTCGTGGAACAGCAGGGCGGAGAGGCCCACCGCGCACACCACGGCGGCGTAGCGGAAGGGCGAGACCAGCGCGGTGTCCGCCGCCCGGAAGGCGGAGATGGTCAGCATGTGGCCGACCACCAGCGACACGCTGCCCCCGACCAGATAGGCCAGGGTTGCCGGGTCGATCGCGTGCCATTGCTCGACCGAGCTGCCGGCAAAGCCGAAGCTCATGCCCATCACCGTGGTGCCGAAGGTGACGACCAGCGTCGGCACATGGGCGCCGATGCGGCCGGTGATGAAATCGCGGAACGCCATCAGCAGGGCCGCGCCGAGCGGCAGCAGCGCCATGGCGTCGAAGGCGGAACTGCCCGGCTTCACGATCAGCGTCACGCCGGCAAAGCCGATGGCGACCGCCAGCCATTGCCGCCAGCCTATGTGCGCGCCGAAGAACAGCACCGCCACCGCCATGGTGGCGAGCGGGGTGATCTGGAGGATGGCCGTCGCGTCGGCGATCGACATCTTGGTGATGGCGGTGATGAACAGCATCGCCACGCAGGCCTCGGCCACCGCGCGCGCCAGCACCCGCCAGTCGGCGACGAAGCGCAGCGCCGGCAACTGCCCCTTCCAGCCCAGCACCGCGATCAGGAACAGCGCCGCCATGACGCCGCGCAGCGCGAGGATCTGCGAGGGCGGGATATGTTCGAGGGCGAGCTTGGAGAAGGCGTCATTGGTCGAGAAGATCGACGAGCCGGCGATCATCAGGAGGATGCCGCGCTGGGCGCTGGGGGCGTGCATGGGAAAGGTCCGAAAGAGGTGGCGCCCTTAAGCCATCCAATCGCGACGGAATCGCGACCGGCGGCCGGCGCTGGAAAAAAATGTTTGTCGTCAAACGAGAAAGCGCTCAGCCTTCCTCGCAGGCGACGTCGCCGAGCCGGTCGTCGGCCTCGACCAGACCGCCGGTGCGGCGCTCCAGCGCCTGCGAGGCGACGCACAGGCCGAGCGCGCCGACCGCCAGCGCGGCGCCGACCCAGGGCAGGTCCGCATAGCCGATGCCGAAGGTGATCGCCGCCCCGCCGATCCACGCGCCGGCGGCGTTGCCGAGGTTGAACGCGCCCTGGTTGAGTGTCGAGGCGAGGTTGGGCGCGCCCACCGCCGCGTCGACGACGCGCATCTGGATCGGCGCGACGACGGCGAAGACCAGGATGCCCCAGACGAAGATGGTGGCGACGGTGGCGACGTCGAAAGGGCTGACGAACACCAGCACCACCAGCACCGCCGCGAGGCCGATGAAGGTGCCCATCAGCGAGGGCATCAGCCGCCAGTCGGCGAGCTTGCCGCCCAGCAGATTGCCGATGGTGATGCCCACCCCGAACAGCAGCAGCACATAGGTGACGGCGTGCGGGGTGAAGCCGGTGACGTCGCGCAGCAGCGGCGCGATATAGGTGAACACCGAGAACAGGCTGGCCGAGGCCATCACGCTCATCAGCATGGTCAGCACCACCTGCGGGCGCTTCAGCACCGCGAACTCGCGGATGATGTTGCCCGAGGAATGGGGAATGGCGCGCGGCACCCACAGCGCGATGGCGGTGACCGCGAGAATGCCGATCAGCACCACCGCCCAGAAGGTGGAGCGCCAGCCCAGCGCCTGGCCGAGCGCGGTGCCCAGCGGCACGCCCAGCACATTGGCCAGCGTCAGCCCGGCGAACATCAGCGCGATGGCGCTGGCGCGCTGCTTCGGCGGCACGAGGCTCGCTGCCACCACCGCGCCGATGCCGAAGAAGGCGCCGTGGCAGAAGGCGGTGACGACCCGCGCACCCATCAGGAACCAGTAGTCCGGCGCGATGGCGCAGAGGAAATTGCCCACCACGAACATGCTGGCGAGGCCGATCAGCGTGCCCTTGCGCGGCAGCGAATTGGTGATGATGGCGACGATCGGCGCGCCGACGACGACGCCCAGCGCATAGCCCGTCACCAGCAGCCCGGCGGCGGGAATGGTCACCGAAAGGTCGGCGGCGACCTCCGGCAGCAGGCCCATGATGACGAATTCGGTGGTGCCAATGCCGAAAGAGGCCATGGCAAGGGCCAACAGCGGAAGCTGCATCGCGGAAGCTCTGGGTGTCGAGATAGGCGGTCGCTGCCGGATTAGCAGCGCGATTCACCCAAGCATATGCACGTTGCATTGCAGTGCAGCAACAAAGCCCGGCGCGCGGCAGCCATGCAGTGCGCTCGCAGCGGCGGTCTCGCGTCAGCCGCCGGTAAGGCTCATATGGCGGCGCACGGCCGGCGCCTGGCCGGGGCGGTCGATCACGAAATCGTGCCCCTTCGGCTTGCGGAAGATGGCGTCGTCGAGCACCGCGTGCAGCTTCTCGTCGCCCTCGGAGGCGCGCAGGGGGCTGCGAAGGTCCGCCGCGTCCTCCTGGCCGAGGCACATATAGAGCGTGCCGGTGCAGGTGACGCGCACCCGGTTGCAGCCCTCGCAGAAATTATGCGTCAGCGGGGTGATGAGGCCGAGCTTGCCGCCGGTCTCCTTGATCGAGACGTAGCGCGCCGGGCCGCCGGTGCGGAAGGCGATGTCCTCCAGCGTCCAGCGCTCGGCCAGCTGGGCGCGCACGGTGGAAAGCGGCAGGTACTGGTCGACGCGCTCCGAACCGGTTTCCCCAAGCGGCATGACCTCGATCAGCGAGACATCCATGCCGCGCCCATGCGCCCATTCGATGAGCGCGGGAATCTCGTGCTCGTTCTCGCCGCGCAGCGCCACGGCGTTGAGCTTCACATGGATGCCGGCGTCCTGCGCCGCGTCGATGCCGGCCAGCACCTTGCCGAGGTCGCCCCAGCGGGTGAGGGCGCGGAACTTCGCCGGGTCCAGCGTGTCGAGCGAGACGTTGATGCGCTTCACGCCGCAATCGGCCAATTCCTTGGCGAAGCGGGCGAGCTGCGAGCCATTGGTGGTCAGCGTCAGCTCTTCCAGCGCGCCGGAATCGAGATGGCGGCTGATCGAGCGGAACAGGGTCATCACATCGCGGCGCACCAGCGGCTCGCCGCCGGTGAGGCGCAGCTTCTTCACGCCACGGGCCACGAAGGCGGAGCACAGCCGGTCCAGCTCTTCCAACGTCAGCAATTCGGGCTTGGGCAGGAAGGTCATGTGCTCGGACATGCAGTACACGCAGCGGAAATCGCAGCGGTCGGTGACCGAGACGCGCAGATAGGTGACGGCGCGGCCGAACGTGTCGACGAGCGGCGCGCGCGGCGCCTCGCGCTGGATCCGGTCGATGACGGCTTCGTCGCTGATCACGCTGTCGCTCCCGCGCGCAAAGGCGCTTTTTCTTCAGTCTGTTTCTAATGGTCGGCACGCCGCGTGCCAAGGCGCCGGGCCCTATGGGGCGATAGCCTAACCCATTCGTGACAGGCCTTCCCGCAAGGACCGGGCGGAACCGACAGGCGCGCGGCCTGCGCTTGGCGAAAGCACCATGTCTGTCTATGTGGGGATGAACGCGAAGAGAGGAAGACGCCCGTGACCGACGCCGCCATCTGGCCGACCGAGATCAAGGTCCACAAGGACCGCCGTGCGCTGACCATCGCCTTCGAGGACGGGGCGAGCTTCAACCTGCCGGCAGAGCTGCTGCGGGTGGAGAGCCCTTCCGCCGAGGTGCAGGGCCATTCGCCGGCCGACCGCCAGCTCGTGGCGGGCAAGCGCGAAGTGCGCATCGACGAGGCGATTCCCGTCGGCAATTACGCGGTGCGGCTGATCTTCGACGACGGCCATTCCACCGGCATCTTCACCTGGGACCTGCTGCACACGCTCGGCCGCGAGCAGGAGATGCGCTGGACGCGCTATCTGCAGGAGCTGGCCTCGAAGAACCTCTCGCGCGACGCACCGGGTGCCGTGCGGCGGCATTGACCGGACAATGCCGGCCGCGCCCCGCGCAGGCGCCGACGCTCAGTTGTCCTGTCGTTCAAGAGACGATCCCGGAGCGGCCTTCCGGCTGTCCGGGATGCGCCTTCGGGTCAGTTCAGCACGACGACCTGGGTGCCGACGCGGACCCGGTCATACAGGTCGGTCACGTCGTCATTGGTCATGCGGAAGCAGCCGGACGACACCGCCTGGCCGATCGTCTCCGGCTCGTTGGAACCGTGGATGCGGTACAGCGTCGAGCCGAGATACATGGCGCGGGCGCCGAGCGGGTTGTCGATGCCGCCGGGCATGTAGCGCGGCAGGTCGGGGCGGCGCTGCAGCATCTGCGCCGGCGGCGTCCAGCCCGGCCACTCGGCCTTGCGGGTAATGGTCTTGACCCCGCCCCAGCGGAAGCCGTCGCGGCCGACGCCGATGCCGTACTTCACCGCCGTGCCATTGTCCTGCACCAGATAGAGCCGGCGTTCCGCCGTGTTCACCACGATCGTGCCCGGCTTGTACTTGCCATAATATGGCACCACCTGCCGGCGGATCGAGGAGGCGCCGCTCACCGGCCCGTTGCCGAAATTCGACGGCCGGAGGAAGCTGAAGAACGAGGGTTTGGTCGAACTCTGCGCCATGGCGGGGAGGGTGCCCGCCAGCGTCACTGCGGCCAGCGCCATGGCGGCCATTGTCTTCAATCGCATCGTAAGCCCCATAGAATGCCCTTCCCGCCCGCGCGAATGCGATCGGAGAATCGGCTGCACCGGCGAAATGTGCCGGCCGCGGCGCCCAGTATGCGGCGAAAATCCGCAGCCTGCCGTCATCCTGGTAGGCGAAGGTAAATTTGTGTGACGCTATGGCAATGCGGCCACAGGCCTGCCGCTCATGGCGGGGCCTCGCCCGGCGGCCCCGGTGCGGCGGGCGGGCGGGGCGCGAAGATGAGGTCGCTCACCGGCCGGCCGAAGAAGTCCACCCCGGCCTTGGTGAAATGCGAGCTGTCATGCTGCAGCGGCTCGCCCTCCACCATCAGCGGGCAGGAGGCGTCGCCGCAGGCGGCATCGAAGACGGAGATATAGGTGACGGCGGCATTGCCGGCGAAATGCGCGCGCAGCGCCTGGTCGTTGCGCCGCGAGACCGGCAGCGTGTCGCCCCGTGCCGCGGTGTCGGCATCGCCGGCCATGGCGCGGCGGGCCAGCAGCTTGGGCACCGCGTCGCGGTAGATCGGCACCGGGCCGATGACCACCACCCGCATGCCCTCGCGGGCGAAGGCCTCGATGGCCCGGTCGAGCGCCGGCGAAGGCGTGTCGATGCCGCCGAGCACCAATATGTCGGGCTTGTTCGCCTGCACCCAGTCGCGCGCAAAGGCGTTCATCGCCTCGCAGAATGGCAGGCGGAACGTGTCGGTGTCGAGCGCCGGCGGGCAGGCGGCGCCGGTGATCTGCCCCACCGCATAGCCGCGCGCGCGGCCGGCCTCGATGATGGCATTGATGAAATGGGCGACATGGCTGCTGCCCCACACCAGCACGGAGGGGTGGGTGGTGGGCAGGCATTCCGGCTTGATGGCGAGCTTCGCCTGGAAGAACGGCGTGAAGCACAGGCCCTGCCGGAACACCGCGTCGCCCTTGTAGAAGGAATAGTCGGCGATGCGCCGCACCTCGGGATCGAGCCGCATTGGCAGGCCGCGCGTGGCGATGGTGACCTGCGCGAAGCCCGCCAGCGCCAGCGTGCCGGCCAGCGTGGCGCCGACCAGAACCTTCGGCGTGAACCGGGCGCGGTTGAGCCGCACCGGCTGCTCGACGAAGCGGTAGGAGAGCCAGCCCAGCAGGATGGAGAGCGCCACGCCGCCGATGAGGAAGGGCAGCGGCGACACCGGGCCCAGCCATTCCTTGCCGAGCGACACCAGCGGCCAGTGGACGAGATAGAGCGAATAGGAAATACGGCCGAAGAACACCATCCCCCGGCTGCCCAGCACCCGCGTCGGCAGGCTCGGACCCCGCTCGCCGCCCCAGATCACCAGCGCGGCACCAATGCATGGAATGAGCGCCAGCAGACCGGGGAAGGGCGAGGACGAACTGAGCGCCACCATTCCGCCGATCACCAGCGCGCAGCCGGCCGACACCGCGATCAGGCGGGTGGCGCGGCCTTCGGGGAAGGGCAGGAAGGGCAGCGCCAGCGCCGCGCCGATCAGCATCTCGAAGGCACGGAAGGGCAGCAGGAAATAGGCGGCGGCCGGGTCGTGCGCGAGCATCATCTGGCTGGCCACCAGCGAGGCGAGCAGCATCGCCAGCACGATCCAGCCAAAGGCCCGCAGCCCCAACCGGCGGCAGCCCAGCACGAGCGCCGGGAAGACGAGGTAGAACTGCTCCTCCACCGCCAGCGACCAATAGTGCAGCAGCGGCATTTCCCGCGCCGCCGGCCCGAAATAGTCGGTGCGCTCGAAGAAGAAGAAATTGCCGGCGGCGAACACCGACCACAGCACCGAGCGGCCGAAGATCAGCATCTCGCGCGGCAGCAGGATCAGCGCCGCGAAGAGCGCTGTAACGGCGGTGACCACCAGGAAGGCCGGCGCGATGCGGCGGATGCGCCGCTCATAGAAGCCGAGAATCGAGAACCGGCCTTCCGCCACGTCGGCATAGATCGATTTCGAGATCAGGAAGCCGGAGATGACGAAGAACACGTCGACGCCGGTGAAGCCGCCCGGCAGCCAGCCCGCGCCGAAATGATAGAGCACGACGCCCAGCACGGCGACGGCGCGCAGGCCGTCAATATGGGCGCGATAGCGCAGAGGATGATGCACGGCAGTCCGCAGGCTGGTGGGGGAGGGTGACGGCGCCGGCATTATGACCGCGCCGGCGAGGCCGGGCACGTTCCCCCGCCCGGCGGAACGCAATAGGGCCGCAGGTGTGGCCGGGCGGACATAGCGGCAGCGCCCGGCCTCATGGCGTCGCCGCCGGCGGCGCGGCGCCGAAGATCAGCGCGCCCAGCTTGTCGCCATAATAGGCCACGCCCTCGCGGGTGAAATGGGTGGGGTCGAACTGCAGCGGCGTGCCGTCCACCATCATCGGGCAGTTGTCGCCCGGGCACATGGCGAGGATGGAGACGAAGGTGACGTCGGGGTTGTCGCCGAAATGCGCCGCCATCAGCCGGTCGGCGCGCCGCGTGCCCTCGGTGAGGTCGTCATCGGCGAGGCGGCTCGCAGTGCCGCGATACATCCGCTCGGCCAGAATCTCCGGCGCCGGGCGCGTATATTGCGGCACCGGGCCGAGCAGCACCACGCGGATGCCCGCGCCATGCAGCCGGGCGAGATCCGCGTCGAGCTGCTTGAAATGGGCGGGCGAGTTCAGCGTGTCGCCGCCGATCACCACGATGCTGGGCTTGTGCTCCAGCAGCCAGTCGAAGGCGAAGCGGTTCAGCGTGTCGCACATCGGCGAGATGGAGGCATGCACCAAAGGCGGGCAGGCGGCACCGGTGATCTGGCCCACCGCATAGCCGTGCGCCTTGGCGATCGGCTCCAGCGCACCGATGAACTGCGCGACATGGCTGCTGCCCCACAGCACCAGGCTCGGCCGGCTCTCGGGCAGGCATTCCGGCTCCGGCCGGGGCTTGGGCCGGCGGTCATTGATGAAGCAGGTGCCGTCGCGCACCACCTCGCGGAAGGGGTAGCGGGTGAAGGCCAGCACGCGCTGGATCTCCGGGTCCAGCCGCTCGGGAAAGCCGCGATATTGCGAGGCCAGCGCGCCGAAGCCGATGAGCAGCAGGCCGCCCAAAGCCGTGCCGGCAAACACCACGCGCCGCGCGAACAGGGCGCGGTTCAGCCGCACCGGCTGCTCGACAAAGCGCCAGCACAGCCAGCCGAGCGCGGTCGAGAGCGCCACGCCGCCGATGAGGAAGGCCGGCGCCGGCAGGTCCGGCAGCAGCGGGCGGGCGAACACCACGATCGGCCAGTGCACGAGGTAGAGCGAATAGGAGATGGCGCCGAAGAACACCAGCGGGCGCAGCCCCAGGAGCCGCGCCGGCAGGCTCATGGTCCGCTCCCCGCCCCAGATCGCCAGCGCGGTGCCAAGGCACGGCACCAGCGCCAGCAGGCCGGGAAAGGGCGAGCGCTCGGTGATGAGCACCATGCCCGCGAGGATGAGCGCGAACCCGCCGGCCACCGCCGCCCCGCCGGTGCGGCGCTCCTGCGGAAACCACAGGCCCGGCAAGGCGAGCGCGGCGCCGACCAGCAGCTCGAAGGCGCGGAACGGCAGCAGATAGAACGCCGCCGCCGGGTTCAGCGGGCGGATGATCTCGCACGCCGCCAGCGAGGCGACGAGCAGCCCGAGCACCATCTGCCCCCGCGCCCGGGGAAAGAACCGCGCGCACAGCAGGATCAGCGCCGGGAACAGGAAATAGAACTGCTCCTCGACGCCGAGCGACCAGTAATGCAGCAGCGGCGTCTCCTCGGCCGAGGGGCCGAAATAATCCGTGCGCAGGTAGAAATAGACATTGCCGAAGGCCAGCACCGCCCAGATGAGCGAGCGGCCATAGGTCATCAGCTGGTTGGGAAAGAAGAGGAGGAAGGCGCACACGCTGGTCAGCGCGGTGACCACGAAGAAGGCCGGCGCGATGCGCCGCATCCGCCGCTCATAGAAGCCGAAAATCGAGAAGCTGCCCGCCTCCATGTCGGCATAGATCGACTTGGTGATGAGGAAACCGGAAATGACGAAGAACACGTCGACGCCGATAAAGCCGCCCGGCAGCCAGTTCGCGCCGAAATGGAACAGCACGACGCCGAGCACGGCGATGGCGCGCAGTCCGTCAATATGGGCGCGGTAGCGCAGATGATGATGCACGGATGGCGGGCTCGTTCAGGCGGAAACCACGACCATTATGGCCACCCGGCAGCACGGGCAAGGGGACGCGCGATAGGATGCGCCACAGGACGCGCCGAAGCGCACGTCAGAACAGGCTGCCCTGCTCGGGCGCGGCCGGCGGGCGCGGCGCGGCGGGCGGCGCTGCGTTTGCGGGTCCCGGCGGCGGGTCTTCCTTGGCCGCGCCCTGCGCGACGATGACGAGGCTCTCATCCGGCAAGGGCCGCTGCAGGGCGCGGGCCTCGTTCCACGGCGCCCGCAGCCAGATGTCGCGCTCCTCGGCGGTGGTGAGGATCACCGGCATCGCCTTGGGATGGATCGGCTCGACCACGCCATTGGGCGCGCAGGTGAGAAAGCCGAACAGCTCGTGCTGGCCTTCCACCGGCGCCGCCTTGGTGCCGCGCGTGCCGGTCCAGCCTGTCCACAGGCCGGCGAAGAAGGCGAGCGGGCGCTCCTCGTTGAGCGCGAACCACACCACATCCTTGCGCCCCGTCGCCGGGTTCGGCACGGGCGCATATTCGGAAAAGCTGGTGAACGGCACGAGGCAGCGATGCGCCGGCCCGCTCCACGCCCGCCAATGCGGCGAGGCGAGGTTGCGGATATTGGTCACCGGCGGTCCCCCGACCTGGGGCGGCGAGGGCATGCCCCAGCGCGCCAGCACCAGCTCGCGCATGCCTAGCGGGTCCGTGCGCACGATAGGGGCGGGGAAATCCGGGAAGATGCCGGGCTGCGGCGGCAGGTTGCCGGCAAGGTTGCGCAGCGTGCCGACAAGATCGGTGATCGCGCGGAGATTCGAATGATGGCTGTAGAGGTTGCACATGAGGGCGTTCCGAACGGCGCGAAGGCCGTCGCCATCCCCGCGCAGAGGCGATGGATGGTGGGCGATGCAGGGATTGAACCTGCGACCCCTCCCGTGTGAAGGGAGTGCTCTCCCGCTGAGCTAATCGCCCGTCGGCCTCGGCGGGTTACCCCGAGGCCAGCGCCATCGCGGCGGGATGTAGTGTGTCCGCGCCCCGGGTGTCAAGCGGGCTCGCACCGTCACCCACGGCTGAGTAGGCGCTCGACCGTTTCCACCAGCAGCCCGTAATGCGCGATGAACACGTCGGCGCCCAGTTCCTCGGCCGGGGTTTCGGTGTAGCCGAAGGGCACGACGATGGACGGCACATTGGCATTCTTCGCTGCCAGCACGTCGGTCAGGCTGTCGCCCACCATGATGGCGCGGGTGGGCACGCCGCCGGCACGCTCGATGGTGCCGAGCAGGTGCCCGGCGTCCGGCTTGTGGACCGCGAAGGTGTCGGCACCGGCGATCACGGCGAAGCGGTCGGTGAGTTCCAGCCGGTCGAGCAGCAGGCGCGAGAGATATTCCAGCTTGTTGGTGCACACGGCGAGCACATGCCCCCGCGCGGAAAGCTCGTCCAGCGCCTCGATGAGGCCGGGGAAGGGGCGCGAGGAATCGGCGATATGCGCGGCGTAATGGGCAAGGAAGCTCTCATACAGCTTCTCGAATTCCGGCGGCGCGACGGTGATGCCGGCGGCGGTGAGGCCGCGATTCACCAGCGCCTTGGCGCCGGCGCCGATCATCTTGCGGGTTTCCTCGCGCGGCAGGCGGGCGGCGCCCACCTCGTCGAGCACGATGTCGAGCGTGTCGAGCAGGTCGGGGGCGGTGTCGACAAGGGTGCCGTCGAGGTCGAAGGCGATGACGGCGGGAGGCGGGGAGGCTGTCATGACAATTTCCGTGGATTGTGACGGGAAACGGCGCCTGCCCGCCGCCGCGAGACGGACTTGCACGTTAGGCCTACAATCCTGCCGCTTTTGCTGTCCAGCGTGCCGCGTCCATCGGGCGCAGCGGACGAGACCGTCACGCGGCGGGAAGATGGTATCCGAGGCCTATCTGGGGTGTTCCGGCGATGAAGGTGATGATGCAGGGCTGGCTGACGACCGCGGCGGGTGCCGCCTTGATGTTCGCTATGCTGGCGGGAGTTCCGGCCAAGGCGCAGGACGCGGCGCCGGCCGCGGCTCAGGGCGAGTCCGCTGCCGGCGGGGCGACCGGCCCGTTCGTGTTCGCGGCGCCGCCTTCGGCACAGGCGAACCGGCTTTATTCGGTCAATATGCGCAATGGCGAGGTCAATGCCTGCCAGTTCGAGCGCCCGGAGGGCAGTCTCGTCGGCGTCACCCGCTGCTTCCGGCGCGATGCCAGCGCGCAGGCGGGGGCACCCGGCACCTATGACATCATGTCGACCCGCTACTCCGGCGAGACCGGCATTTTCCGCGTCAATGCCGGGACCGGGCAGATGAGCGTCTGCTATGTCCGCGACATGCCGAAGGACGGCGGCGGGGTCGAGCCTGCGGTGGTCTGCACGCCGCCTTCCACCCAATGATCGACGGGGGCGGCGCTGCGCCGGGGGGGCTCGCGGGCTTGTCCGCGCGGCCCAAGGGCGCTACGCACGAGTAGAAGCTGGAAGCGCTCAAAGGCAGGGGCCACGCGACGACCATGTCCGACGCAGACAACCTCAAGAGACTGGCCGCCGCGCAGGCGCTGGAATATGTGCGCTCGGGCATGAAGCTCGGCCTCGGCACCGGCTCGACCGCGCGGCATCTCGTCGACCTTCTCGCCCTGCGCATGAATGACGGGCTGGAAGTGGTCGGCGTGCCCACCTCCGAGGCCACCCGCGCACAAGCCGAGAGCCTCGGCATTCCGCTGGGCACGCTGGACGAACATCCCGTGCTCGACCTGTGCATCGACGGCGCCGACGAGGTCGGGCCGGACCTGACCCTGATCAAGGGCGGCGGCGGCGCGCTGCTGCGCGAGAAGATCGTCGCCTCGGCCGCCAAGCAGATGATCGTCATCGCCGACGCGTCGAAGAAGGTCGAGGTGCTCGGCACCTTCCCGCTGCCGATCGAGGTGGTGGATTTCGGCGTCGCTTCCATCCGCCGGGGCATCGACCGCGCCGCCCGCGCTGCGGGCTGCCATGGCCTTCTGACCCTGCGCCGCCGGCCGGACGGTCATGTTTTCGTCACGGATCAGGGACACCTGATCCTTGATGCCGCCTATCACAGCATCGCCAACCCGACCGCGCTTGCCGCCGAGCTCTCCACTGTGCCGGGCGTGGTGGAGCATGGCCTTTTCATCAATCTGGCGAGCCGCGTCATTCTCGCGGGCGCCGGCGGCGTGACAGTCATTGATCGCGCATGAACGCAGTTCGCAGGGAGACTTTCATGCAGCTTGATAGTGCAGCAGCGCTTGCAGCGCGTTTTGCAGGCGCGGCGCTGGTGCTGGGCCTCGCCGGTGCGGCTCCCGCTTTGGCGCAGGACACCGCCCCCTTCCAGATCGCCCAGGCGGCCACCCCGGCGGTGCCCGAGCCCAACGCCGAGCAGATGAAGCTCGCCAATGAACTCCTCGTCGCCAATGGCGAAGCCAGCAGCTTCGACGCGGTGATCCCCAACGTGGTGGAGCAGACGGCGGCCGGCTTCGTGCAGGCCAACCCGGACCTGATTCGCGACCTGCGCGAAGTCGCCAAGCAGCTCTCGGCGCAATATGAGAGCCGCCGCACCGAGATCGTCCAGATCCTCGCCAAAATCTACGCCACCCAGTTCACCACCCAGGAACTGAAGGACCTTCTGGCCTTCTACCGCTCGCCGGCGGGCGAGAAGCTGGTGGCCAAGCGCGAGGAACTGCTCAAGGTTGGTTTCAGCAGCATCCAGGCCTGGAGCGCCACCTTCGCGCGCGAGATGGACGGCCGGGTGCGCGAAGAGATGAAGAAGCGCGGCTTCACCATCTGATTGTTACGCTCTGATTTTGAAAGAGAAATGCCCGGCTCGCGCCGGGCATTTTCGTGTGTGCGGCCGGCCGCTCAGTCCTCGTCGGCGCCGACCGGCGCCTTGCGGCCGGTGATGACGTAGAACAGCAGCGGCCCGAACAGGGCGAGGGCGGACAGCGCGTAGAGCGTCAGCGCCACCGGGCTCTGGAACAGCACGAACGGATCGCCGACGCTGATGGCCAGCGCGCGGCGCAACTGCTGCTCGGAGAGCGGGCCGAGGATCAGGCCCACCACGACCGGGGCGATCGGGTAGTCGTAGCGGCGCAGCACGTAGCCCAGCAGGCCGAAGATCAGCAGCATGCCCAGTTCGATCAGAGATGGGTTCGCGCCCAGCGTGCCGAGCGTGGCGAACACCAGGATGCCGCCATAGAGCCAGGGGCGCGGAATCGCCAGCAGGCGCACCCACAATCCCACGAGCGGCAGGTTCAGCACCAGCAGCATGCCGTTGGCGATGAACAGGCTGGCGATCAGGCCCCAGACCAGATCGGGGTTGGTGGCAAACAGCAGCGGGCCGGGGTTCATGCCGTATTGCTGGAAGCCGGCGAGCATGATGGCGGCGGTCGCCGAGGTCGGCAGGCCGAGGGTGAGCAGCGGCACCAGCACGCCGGCCGCCGCCGCGTTGTTCGCCGCCTCCGGCCCGGCAACGCCTTCGATGGCGCCGTTGCCGAACTCGTCCGGCTTGCGGCACAGGCGCTTCTCCAGCGCATAGGACAGGAAGGTCGGGATTTCCGCGCCGCCCGCCGGCATGGCCCCGATGGGGAAGCCGAGGAAGGTGCCGCGCAGCCAGGGCTTCCACGAGCGCTTCCAGTCCTCGCGGGTCATGAACACCGAGCCCTTCACCGGCTCGATGATCTCGTCGGCGCGGGCGCCCGCCGCCACCACGGAGAGCGTCTCGCCGATGGCGAACAGGGCGACGGCGAGCGTGGTCACCTCCACGCCGTCGAGCAGGTCGGGCACGCCGAAGGACAGGCGCGCCTGCCCGCTCTGCAGATCGATGCCGATGAGGCCGAGCGAGAGGCCGATGAACAGGCTGGTGAGCCCGCGCGTCACCGACGAGCCGAAGGCCGCCGACACGGTGGTGAAGGCCAGCACCATCAGCGCGAAATAGTCCTCCGGGCCGAAGGAGATGGCGAGGTCGACCACGGTCGGCGCCACCAGCGCCAGCCCGATCGTGGCGATGGTGCCGGCCACGAAGGAGCCGATGGCGGCGGTGGCGAGCGCCGGCCCGCCACGCCCGGCGCGGGCCATCTTGTTGCCCTCCAGCGCCGTGACGATCGACGAGCTTTCTCCCGGCGTGTTGAGCAGGATGGAGGCGGTGGAACCGCCATACATGCCGCCATAATAGATGCCGGCGAACATGATGAGCGAGCCGGCCGGGTCGAGCTTGAAGGTGATCGGCAGCAGCAGCGCGACGGTCAGCGCCGGCCCGATGCCGGGCAGCACCCCGACGGCGGTGCCGAGCATGACGCCGACAAACGCGAAGAGGAGATTTATCGGCTGGAGGGCGACCATCACCCCGGAGCCGAGGGCGGCGAACGTGTCCATGGGTGCCTCCTCAGATCAGCCGTTCGAGGGGGCCGGCCGGCAGCGCGAGCTGCAGTCCCTTGGCGAAGACGACATAGATGACGAAGCACATCACCGCCCCGACGAGGAAGTGCTTCCACACCGGCCCGCGCCCGAAGCCCTTTGCGGTGGCGGCGAACAGCCATCCGGTGGCGATCGCGAAGCCGGCGCCGAAGGCCAGCAGCACGATCTGGCCGATCAGTCCCGCCAGCACCCAGGCCATGGGCCCGACCTCGTCGCGCGGGCGCTGCTGCGCGCCCTCGCGCACGGCCTCGACGGCATTGGCCAGCGCCAGCAAGGCGAGGCCGCCGGCGATGATGGCGGGGAACGCCTCCGGCCCCACGGCCGAATAGGAGTTGATCCCGGAGAGCCGCCACGCATCCCAGCCGACCACGAGGGCCAGCACGGCGAGGGCGAAGGCGATGACGAAGCGGGCCTTGTCGGGGCCGGCGGTGGAGGTGGGGCGGGAATCGCTCATCAGCGGGAGCTCCGGGGTGTCGGAACGAAAGACTCCCCCGCGGCACGCCGCGAGGGAGTCTCGGATCGGTCGTGAAGGCAGCGTCCCTTACTGGGCGAGGCCGATATCCTTCAGGATGGTCTGGGTGGCGGTAATGTCCTTGGCGAGCTGGGCGTCGAATGCCTCGCCGGCGAGGTACGTGTTGGCCCAGCCCTTCTGCGCCAGCATCTCGGTCCACGCCTTGGACTTCACCATCTTCTCGATGGTCTGGGAGAGTTCCTGCTTCTGCTCCGGCGTGATGCCCGGCGCGGCGGCGATCATGCGCCAGTTCTGGATTTCCACGTCGACGCCGGATTCCTTGAAGGTCGGCACGTCGGGGGCTTCCGGCAGGCGCGCGGCGCTGGACACGCCGAGAATGCGCAGCTTGCCCGCCTTCGCCTGCGCGTCATATTCCGACAGGCTGGAAATGCCGACCGTGACCTTGCCACCGAGAATCGAGGCAAGCGATTCGCCGCCGCCGGAGAAGGCGATGTAGTTCACCATCCGCGGGTCGACGCCGATGGCCTTGGTGAACAGTCCGGCGGTGATGTGGTCGGTGCCGCCGGCCGAGCCGCCGGCCCAGGACACTTTACGCGGGTCCGCCTTCAGCGCCGCGACGAGATCGGCCAGCGACTTCAGCGGCGAATTCGTCGGCACCGCGATGGCCTCGTACTCGCCGGTGAGGCGAGCGATCGGCGTTACCTGCGACAGGTTGACCGGCGACTTGTTGGTGATGATGGCGCCGACCATGACGTAGCCGCCGACGATCAGGACGTTCGGGTCGCCCTTGCTGGAATTGACGAACTGGGCGAGACCGATGGTGCCGCCGGCGCCCGGGACGTTGAGAACCTGCACGTTCTCCACCAGCTTGTCAGACTGCAGCACATGCTGGATCGAACGCGCGGTCTGGTCCCAGCCGCCGCCGGGGGCGGCCGGCGCGACGATCTTCAACTCGTTGATTTCGGCAAAGGCGCCCCCCAAAGGAGCGGCGACGACGGCGGCGGCGAGCAGCGCCCCGCTGAGCAGATGTTTCATGGTTTCCTCCAAGAGACAGGGCGGCGGCACGTTCTACGCTGGCCGCCGCTTGGCACGCGGTGAGCGAAGCTAAGGCCGCTGCCCCCCCGATGTCGAGTTCGCCGGAAGGATGAGAGTTTGCGCACGCCAGCCATGCACCGCCTTGACGCGGGCGGCTGGCGGGGCGACATGCCACCAGCAATCGGGCGCGCAGTGGAGAGACCCATCATGGACCAGTTCGACGTCGACCTGTTCGTCATCGGTGGGGGATCGGGCGGCGTGCGTGCCGCGCGCATCGCGGCGGGTTATGGCGCCAAGGTAAAGATCGCCGAGGAATACCGGCTCGGCGGCACCTGCGTGATCCGCGGCTGCGTGCCCAAGAAGCTGTTCGTCTATGCCGCCCGCTTCGCCCACGAATTCGAGGATGCCGCGGGCTTCGGCTGGACCGTGGAAGGCGCCCGCTTCGACTGGCCGACGCTGATCGCCAACAAGGACAAGGAGATCGACCGGCTGGAAGGCGCCTACCGGGCCAATCTCGGCCGGGCGGGGGTGGAGATCGTGGCCCAGCGGGCCGTCATCGAAGGGCCGCACGCGGTTCGCCTCGCCGACGGCACGGCGGTGACCGCGCGCACCATTCTCATCGCCACCGGCGGGCGGCCCAATCACGGCCTCGATTTCCCCGGCTGCGCGCTCGGCATCTCCTCGAACGAGATCTTCCATCTCGAACGTTTCCCGCAGCGCATCGTCATCCAGGGCGCGGGCTATATCGCGCTGGAATTTGCCAGCCTGCTGGCGGGGCTCGGCGCCAAGGTCACCGTCGTCCACCGCGGCGACAAGCTGCTGCGCGGCTTCGACGAGGATATCCGCACCCGCCTCGTCGACGAGATGGCGGCAAATGGCGTGGAGTTCGCCTTCGGCGTCACCATCGAGGCCATCCATGAAAACGGCGCCGAGAAGCGCGTGAGCCTCAATGACGGCCGCGACCTGTTCGTCGACGAGGTGATGCTGGCCATCGGCCGGGTGCCGAACACCACCGGGCTCGGGCTGGAGACGGTGGGGGTGCATCTCGACGCCGCCGGCGCCATTGTGGTCGACAGCGTTTCGCGCACCAATATCGATTCCATCTATGCGGTGGGCGACGTGACCAACCGGGTGAACCTTACCCCGGTCGCCATCCGCGAGGGCCATGCTTTCGCCGACACGGTGTTCGGCAAGCGGCCCTGGCAGGTGAGCTATGACAACATCCCGACCGCCGTGTTCACCGAGCCGGAGATCGGCACGGTGGGGCTGAGCGAGCAGCAGGCGCGGGCGCAGGGCCGCCGGCTCGACATCTACCAGACCGATTTCCGCCCGCTGAAGGCGACGTTGTCGGGCCGCACCTCGCGTACCTTCATGAAGATCGTGGTCGACCAAGCCAGCGACAAGGTGCTGGGCGTCCACCTCATCGGCGAGGGCTCGGGCGAGATGGTGCAGATGGCGGCCATCGCGATGAATGTCGGCGCCACCAAGGCGGATTTCGACCGCACCATGGCGCTGCATCCCTCCAGCGCCGAGGAACTCGTCACGCTGCGCTCCAAGCACGCCACCAGCGATCCGCTTCCCGAGGCCTCCGCCGAGGCGACGCCGGCGCTGTAGGGCGTGGGAAGGCCGGGTGCAAAGAGCGCTGGGCGCGGCTGCAATGACGCACCGTCGCCGGCCTCTGGTCTTGCCGGGATGCTTGGGTGTATAAGGCCCGCCTTTCCCGCCGGGGACAAGCTCCGGCGGCGTATTACGCTTGTTGGAGGCCGTCATGTCTGATCGCTGGACGCCGGATAGCTGGAGGGCCTTGCCCGTTCAGCAGGTCCCGGATTATCCGGACGCCGGAGCCTTGGCTTCGGTGGAGCGTCAGCTTGCCACCTTTCCCCCGCTGGTTTTTGCAGGTGAAGCCCGCCGGCTGAAGCGCGAACTCGCCAAGGTGGCGAATGGCGAAGCCTTCCTTTTGCAGGGCGGCGACTGCGCCGAGAGCTTCGCCGAGCATTCGGCCGACAACATCCGCGATTTCTTCCGCGTCTTCCTGCAGATGTCGGTGGTGCTGACCTATGCCGGCGCCTCGCCGGTGGTGAAGGTTGGCCGCATTGCCGGCCAGTTCGCCAAGCCGCGCTCGGCGCCGATGGAGACCGTGGACGGCGTGGAACTGCCGTCCTATCGCGGCGACATCGTCAACGATATCGAGTTCACGCCGGAAGCCCGCATTCCCGATCCGCGCCGGCAGATCGAGGCGTACCGCCAGTCGGCGGCGACGCTCAATCTGCTGCGCGCCTTCGCCAATGGCGGCTATGCCAGCCTTGGCAATGCGCATCAGTGGATGCTCGGCTTCATCAAGGACTCACCGCAATCCGGCCGCTACCAGGCGCTGGCCGACCGCATCACCGAGGCGCTCGACTTCATGCGCGCCATCGGGCTCGACCCGGAGCACCATCCGGAAATGCGCTCGACCGACTTCTTCACCTCGCATGAGGCGCTGCTGCTCGGCTTCGAGCAGGCGCTGACGCGGGTGGATTCGACCACGGGCGACTGGTACGCGACCTCGGGCCACATGATCTGGATCGGCGACCGCACCCGCCAGGCCGACCACGCTCATCTCGAATATTGCCGTGGCGTGAAGAACCCGATCGGGCTGAAATGCGGCCCCTCGCTGAAGCCGGACGATCTGCTGCACCTGATCGACATGCTGAACCCGCAGAACGAGCCGGGCCGGCTGACGCTGATCGCCCGCTTCGGCGCCGACAAGGTGTTCGACAATCTTCCCGGCCTGGTGCGGGCGGTGAAGCGCGAGGGACGCTCGGTGGTGTGGTCGTGCGACCCGATGCACGGCAACACCATCAAGGCCGGCTCGGGCTACAAGACCCGTCCGTTCGAGAAGATCCTGAGCGAGGTGAAGGACTTCTTCTCCGTCCATGCGGCCGAGGGCACCTATGCCGGCGGCGTGCATCTGGAAATGACCGGCAAGAACGTCACCGAATGCACCGGCGGCGCGCGGGCGATCTCGGATGCGGACCTGAAGGACCGCTACCACACCTATTGCGACCCGCGCCTGAATGCCGAGCAGGCCATCGAGATGGCCTTCCTCGTCGCCGAGCTGCTGAAGCAGGCGCGCTCCGGCCGGGTGCGCCCGGCGTTCGAGGCCGCCGAATAGCGCCAGCGCGCCGGCAGGGCTTTGCCGGCCCCGCCAGACGGACTAGGAAGCACCGCGGCTCCCCGGAGGCGCGGTGTTTTCATTTGGGAGGTTGCCCGCGTGCCGCAGGGCCAGGCCGGACGTCAGGTCTTTCTCGACACCGAGAACGTGCGCGTGGTGCGCACCGCCGGCACGCGCAGCGACGTCGTCTTCGTCACCTTCGAGGCGCACCAGCTCAACCCCGACCTCGAGCGGGCCGGCTTTGGCGAGAAGTTCCTCAGCGACAACGGCTTCCCCGCCTATCATTTTCTCGCCAAGGACAATTTCTGGTTCCAGTACCCGGAGATGGAGGAGGTTCTGGCAGCCGTGCGGGCCGATATCGCGCCGGGGACCGAGATCGTCGCGTACAGCGTCAGCATGGGCGGCTATGCCGCCATCCGCTTTTCCGGGCTGCTCGGCATTTCGCGCATTCTCACCTTCTCGCCGCAATACAGCATCGACCCGAAAATCGTGCCGTGGGAGAAGCGCTGGGACCGGCTGTTCGACCGCCCGCGCCAGATCTTGTGGGAGCGGCTGAGCCTTCCGCGCGGCGTGCCGATCATTCTCTTCTACGACCCGCATAACCGCGACCGCCGGCATGTCCGGCTGCTTGCGCGTGTCGCCGACGTGGTGCGGGTGCGCGTGCCCTATGCCGGGCATGCCTCGATCACCGTGCTGATGCAGTCCGGCCTGCTCGGCCGCGTGGTGCTGGACGTCGCCGAGAACCGCTTCGATGCCGCCGCCTTCCAGCGCGAGCTGGCCGCCCATCTCGACCGCTCGCCGCTCTACCGGGAAAAGCGCGCGCGCAAGCGCGGCCGGCTGTTCCGCCGGCTCCGCGCCGCCCTCGTCGACCGTTTCGGGTGACCCCCGCCCGCTTTGGGCAACGCTGCGACCGATTTGCCGCATTCCCGCGCAATTGCGCAATCTTTGGAAATTGTGATTGTCGGGTAACGCCGCCGGCCGTTAGCGTGACCTCTCGCAAGAGGCCGCCCCGCGGCCAGCGGGAGTTGCGGCGTGCGTCAGGTCATCTTCGAGAGCGAGAACCTCAAGGTCGTCAAGGTTCCGGGCCATGACGACGAGACGGTGTTCGTGACCTTCGAATCGCTGCGCCCCGACCGGCCGGACGACCGCAAGGCCTTCGGCGAGGTGTTCTTCGCCAAGCGCGAGCGCACCGCCTACCATTTCATGCCGACCGGAAATTGCTGGTATCAATACCCGGAAATGCCCGAGGCGCTGGCCCGCGTGCGCGCCGACATCGCGGAGAGCGCGCGCGTCGTCACCTATGGCATGAGCATGGGCGGCTATGCGGCGCTGCGCTTTTCCGAGCCGCTGCGGGCGGATGTGGTCATCGCCTTCTCGCCGCAATACAGCATCGACCGCTGGCGGGTATGGTGGGAACGGCGCTGGGGCTCGGAAAGCCGCTCTGTGCTCTGGGACCGCCAGAAGCCACGCGCGGAAGCGGTCAAATATGTCTTCTACGATCCACTCAACCAGGACCGACGCCATATTCGCGGCCTGTCGCGCGAGGCGGAACTCGACCTCGTGCGCATCTATTTCAGCGGCCACGCCTCCATCACCTATGTGCAGGAATGCGGCCTGCTGGACAGCGCCGTGCTCGACATCGCCGAAGGGCGCTTCGATGCCGCGCGGTTCGAGCGCCGCATCTGGCAGCACCGGCTGGTCTCGGCGACCTATGAGAAGATAAGGCGGCGCAAGAGCACCGGGATTTTCCGGCGCCTGCGCTATGTCCTCATCGAGCGTCTGCTCGAACGCCGGCTCGGTACGGCGGACCGGGCGGAGCCGGCCGGGCTGCTGCCCGACCGCGCGGTGTAGGGTCTGCTTCGCCGCAGCGGGGATCAGTCCCAGCCTTCCAGCACGATCTTGCCGATGGAGCGCCCGCTTTCCAATTGCGCATGAGCGCGCCTGAGATTGGCGGCGGTGATGGTGCCGAGATTCGCGCCCAGCGTGGTGCGCACCGTGCCGGCATCCACGAGGCGCGCGACCTCGTCCAGTATCTCGTGCTGGCGGATCATGTCCGGGGTCTGGAACAGCGAGCGGGTGAACATCAGTTCCCAATGCAGCGACAGGCTCTTGCCCTTGAGCGGCAGCGCGTCGAGCGACGCTGGGTCATCGATGATGGCGATGCGGCCCTGCGGCTTGGCGCCCTTCACGATCTCCGCCCAATGCGTGTCGGTGTTGGTCAGCGTGTAGGTGTAGTCCACCAGCCCCAGCCCGGCCGAGTCGAGTTCGGCGCTCAGCGGGCGGGAGTGGTCGATGACGGCATGGGCGCCAAGGGTCTCGACCCAGGCGCGGCTCTCGGCACGCGAGGCGGTGCCGATGACGGTGAGGCGCGTCAGCTGGCGGGCGAATTGCACCGCCAGCGAACCGACGCCGCCCGCTGCGCCGATGATCAGCACGCTGCTGCCCTCGCCGCCGCTCATCGGCACCTGCAGCCGGTCGAACAGGCCTTCCCAGGCGGTGAGTGAGGTGAGCGGCAGGGCGGCAGCCTCCGCGAAGCTCAGCGAGGCCGGCTTGTGGCCGACGATCCGCTCATCGACGAGGTGCAACTCGGCATTGGTGCCGGGCCGGTTGAGGTCGCCGGCATAGAACACGTCGTCGCCGACCTTGAACAGCGTGACCTCCGTGCCGACGGCCTCCACCACGCCGGCGGCGTCCCAGCCGAGGATGACGGGCGCGGCGTCCGTGCCGGCGCGGCGCATCCGCACCTTGGTGTCGACGGGATTGACCGAGACGGCCTTTACCCGCACCAGCAGGTCGCGCGGGCCGGGGCTGGGCGCGGCAGTCTCGAAATCGAAAAGCGCCCGCTCCTCGGTGATCGGAAGGGACTGGATGTAGCCGATGGCCTTCATGAGAGGTCTCCTGCACCGCGTCCGCAGACGCGTGCCCGATGGTGTGACAATCTGATCTCCAATGTCGCGATGCGGGCGCCAAGCGCAAGAACGCACGAAATTGTCGGCAGGTATCGAAAATGTGAGTCCCTTTCCTCGACATGGTGGACGACCTAAATTCCCGTGGCACGAAGCGGAGACAGCCCATGGCGAGGCGTCATCAGGATTACGGATGCGGCGCGGGTTGCCCGGTCGAGGCAGCGCTGGAGATCATCGGCGCCAAATGGAAGGGCGGCATCGTCTATCACCTGCTCGCCGGCGAACTGCGTTACAGCGAACTGCGCCGGCGCATGCCCAATGTGTCGCCGCGCATCCTCGCCAAGGCCCTGCGCGAGCTGGAGGCGGACGGTGTGGTGGCGCGCGCGGTCTATCCCACCGTGCCGCCGCAGGTCGGCTATCGCCTCACCCCGGAGGGCGGGCGCCTGCGTACCGCAATCGAGGAACTGCACCGCTGGGGAAGCCGCCCGCGCGGGCTTTTCGACATTGCCGCGGAATGAGTTTGCGGCCGTGGCTCTGGCCTTCGGCGCCGGCGCTGATTAGAACGCGGCGCAGGATCTTCCGCATCGGCCCGCCCGGAGTGTCATGAACCGTCCCGAGCCTCCCTTGTCGGCGCTGCCGCCGGCGCCCGATGCCGGTGACGCGGTGGGGCGCCGCCGCTATTTCGTGCCGAAGCAGCGCGGCAAGGTTCGCCGCACCATCACCGCGTACAGCCAGAAGATCGGCCGGTTGTTCAACCGCCTGCTGTTCGAGGCGGATGGCCGGCCTGGCGCGGTGCTGCGCACGCTGCTTTTCGATGCCTATCACCGTCCCCGGCCGGCCTTCGAAGCCATTGTGTTCAAGAAGCCGGGCTGGCCCCGGCGCGCCTTTGCCCCCTGGCTGGAGCAGGCGGACGACGCCTTGGCGCCGCTCGTGGCGGGGCTGGAATTTCCCGCGGCCCCACCGCCGGGACGCCGCCGGGTGTTCGTCATCGTCGAGGCCGATGCGGCGCCGGCGCGGGACCTCGCCCGTCACCTCGGCCACGAATATGAGGTGGTCGTGCTGCGGCTCGACGGCCCGCCGCCGGGTGAGGCTGCCACCACGCCGGCCAGCGAGGTTGCCGTGGCCGTGGCGGGGCGCCGGGTGCCGCGTGCCGTGCTGGTCGAAGCGCTGGCGCTGCGGGCCTATCAGGACCGGCCTTTCTTCGCCGTCACCATCGGCGGCAAGGTCGCGGACGCGGCCGATGCCTTCGAGCGGCGCAATGTTCCGGTCGTGGCGGTGGTCGATCCTTCCGAAGCGGGCTTGGCCGACATGCCGGAACTGGCGCTGGAAAGGCTGCTGGACCGGGCCAGCGCCGTCGTCTTTCCGTCCGAGGCGGTGCGCGAGGCCGCGCTGGCCGCCCTGCCGCAGTTCGCTGCCCGCCGCCGGCGCGTGGCGGTCGCCGGGCCGCTGACCTCAGGCGTCGCCACGGTCTGCGCGCTCGGCCGCGAGATCGGCGCGGAGCTGGACAATGAGCGGGCGCTGGCGATGTCCATGGGGCCGGCGCGGCTGGAGATGCTCACCCTTCCGCGCGAGAAGGACCCGCCGGGCCTGGTCTCGCTGGAGGCGAGGCTGGAGCGCGCCATCGCCGCCTGGCGGCACAGCGCGCTGCTGCACCTCAACCCCAATCGCCCGCCGCTGCGCCGCAACTGCTCCGGCTTCCATGCGCTCATCTATGCCGAGCACCATCCGGTCGCCTGCTTCGACCAGCGTCGCTACCCGCTCTCGCACTGGGTGGAACGCGGCAGGCCCGACGGCCCGTGGACCCTGCCGGTCTTCGGCCCGCTGGCGGCGCCGGCGCCCAGCCGTCTGAAGGCCGGGCTGCACGGGCATTTCTTCTACACCGACCTGCTGCCCGAACTGCTGGAGCGGGTGGCGGCTAATGCCGCGCGGCCGGACCTTTTCCTCACCACCGACACCGCGGAAAAGGCGGACGATCTGCGCGCCCTGACGGCGGCCTATCCCGCCCCGGTGCGCGTCGATGTCGTGCCCAATCTCGGCCGGGACATCGGTCCCTTCCTCACCGCCCTGCGCGACGCGCTCACCGGCGGCGGCTATGACGTGTTCTTCCATGTGCACGGCAAGAAGACCAAAGGCCGGCGCCGCGCCATCGGCGATCCGTGGCGCAGCTTCCTGTGGGAGAACCTGATCGGCGGGCAGCGGCCGATGATCGATTCGGTTCTCGCCTGCCTGGAGGCCGATCCCAGGCTCGGGCTCGTCTACCCCGAAGACGTCAATCTGCTCGACTGGGCGCGCAATGGCCGCATCGCGGACGAGCTGCGGGCGGATCTCGGCATTGCCGAGCCGGCAGGCACCTATGTCGACTTTCCCGTCGGCAACATGTTCGCCGTGCGCCCGGCGGCGCTGGCCGGCATTCTCGCCCTTGACCTGCAATGGGACGATTATCCACCCGAGCCGATACCGCTCGATGGCACGGTCATGCACGGCGTCGAGCGGCTGCTGCCGATGGCGGTGCGCAAGGCGGGCTTCGGTGTCGCTGCCATCCGGGTTCCGGGCACGGATTGGGAGTAGGGAGCGCCGCACGCGCCCCATTGCCGCCATGCCGGGGGGAGGCTAAATCACCGCCATGTCCCAAGCCCCCGCCGACCAGCTTCTCATCGCCCTCGCGCAGCTCAACCCCATCGTCGGCGACATCGCCGGCAATGCGCGCAAGGTGCGCGAGGCGCGGGCGCTGGCGGGCGGGCAGGGGGCGGAGCTGGTGGTGTTCTCCGAGCTGTTCCTCTCCGGCTATCCGCCCGAGGATCTCGTGCTGAAGCCGTCCTTCCAGGCGGCGGTCCGTCAGGCGGTGGAGGAACTGGCGGCAGAGACCGCCGATGGCGGGCCGGCGCTGCTGGTCGGCGCGCCCTGGGTCGACGGCGGCAAGCTCTACAACGCCGTGCTGCTGCTCGAGGGCGGCACCGTGGCGGCCATCCGCACCAAGGTGGACCTGCCCAATTACGGTGTGTTCGACGAGAAGCGCGTGTTCACCCCCGGCCCGATGCCGGGCCCCATCGCCTTTCGCGGCGTGCGGCTCGGCGTGCCGGTGTGCGAGGATATCTGGTCGCCGGACGTGATCGAGTGCCTTGCCGAGACCGGGGCGGAAATCCTGCTGATCCCCAATGGCTCGCCCTATCGCCGCAGCGTCTATGACGAGCGCACCAACATCGCGGTGGCGCGGGTGGTGGAGAGCGGGCTGCCGCTCGCCTATGTCAACCAGGTCGGCGGTCAGGACGAGCTGGTCTTCGATGGCGGCTCCTTCGTGCTGAACGCCGACCGCACGCTGGCGGTGCAGCTGCCGAATTTCCAGGAGCGCGTCCGCCTCACCCGCTGGGAGCGCTGGGCGGATGGCTGGCGCTGCGAGGAGGGCGCCCGCGCCCCGCTGCTGCTGGAGGACGAGGCCGACTATGCCGCCTGCGTCATGGGCCTGCGCGACTATGTCGGGAAGAACGGCTTTCCCGGCGTGGTGCTGGGCCTCTCCGGTGGCGTCGATTCCGCGCTCGTGGCGGCGATGGCGGTGGACGCGCTGGGCGCCGCGCGGGTTCATTGCGTGATGCTGCCCTATCGCTACACCTCGGACGAATCGCTGGCCGACGCGGCCGGCGTCGCGCAGGCGCTGGGCGTGCGCTACGACATCCTTCCCATCGCCGAGGGGGTGGAGGCGCTGGAGACGGTGCTGGCGCCGCTGTTCGCGGGTACGGCCCGCGACGTGACGGAGGAGAACCTGCAGTCGCGCGTGCGCGGCACGCTGCTGATGTCGCTCTCCAACAAATTCGGCGCCATGGTGCTGACCACCGGCAACAAGTCGGAGATGTCGACCGGCTACGCCACGCTCTATGGCGACATGAATGGCGGCTATAATCCGCTGAAGGACCTCTACAAGACGCAGGTTTTCCGCCTGTGCCACCTGCGCAACCGCTGGAAGCCGGCCGAGGCGCTGGGGCCTTCGGGGATGGTCATCCCCGAGAACATCATCACCAAGCCGCCGACCGCCGAGCTGCGCGAGAACCAGAAAGACCAGGACAGCCTGCCGCCCTATGAGGTGCTGGACGCCATTCTGGAGCGGCTGGTGGAGCGTGAGCTGCCGCTTGCCGCCATCGTCGCCGAGGGCTTCGAGCCGGCGCTGGTGGCGCGTGTCGAGCGGCTGCTGAACATCGCCGAGTACAAGCGCCGGCAGGCCGCGCCAGGGGTGAAGGTGACGGCGCGCAATTTCGGCCGCGACCGTCGCTACCCCATCACCAACCGCTTCCGCGAGACGGTGTGAGCCTCATGACCCCGCCCGTCCTGCGCTTCGCCCCCTCGCCGACAGGCCTGCTGCATGTCGGCAATGCCCGAACCGCGCTCTACAACGCTCTGTTCGCGCGGCGCGGGGGCGGCACCTTCATCCTGCGCTATGACGACACCGACACCGCGCGCTCGACGCCGGCTTTTGCCGAGGCTATCGCCGGGGATGTCGCCTGGCTCGGCATCGCGCCGGACCGGGTCGAGTACCAGTCCCGCCGGCTCGCGCGCTACGATGCGGCGGTGGAGCGGCTGAAGGCGCTCGGCCGGCTCTATCCCGCCTATGAGAGCGAGCAGGAACTGGAGGCGATGCGCCAGTCGCGCCGCCGGCGTGGCCTGCCCCCGGTCTATGACCGCGCGGCGCTGAAGCTGACCGACGCCGCCCGCGCCGCGCTGGAAAGCGATGGCCGCCGCCCGCACTGGCGCTTCAAGCTCGAGGGGCGGCAGGTGGTGTGGGACGACATGGTGCGCGGGCGCCAGGGCGTCGACACGGCCACCCTGTCCGATCCGGTGCTGGTGCGCGAGGACGGCTCCTATCTCTACACGCTGACCTCGGTTGTCGACGATATCGAGATGGACGTGACCCATGTCGTGCGCGGCGAGGACCACGTCACCAATACCGGCGTGCAGATCGAGATCATCGCGGCGCTGGGCGGAACGGTGCCGACCTTCGGCCACCACAATCTGCTCACCCTGCCGAGCGGCGAGGGGCTCTCCAAGCGCCTCGGCCACCTCTCGCTGCGTGCCCTGCGCGAAGAGGGCGAGGAGGCGCTGGCGGTCGCCGCGCTTGCGGTGCTCACCGGCACCTCGCTGGCGGTGGAGCCGGTAGCCGGGCTGGACGAGCTGGCCGCCAAGATCGACTTCGCCAAGATTTCCCGCGCGCCGGCGCGGTTCGATCCGGCGGAACTGTCGGCGCTCACCGCCGCGACGCTGCATCACCTGCCTTTCGAGGCGGTGGCCGGCCGGCTGGCCGCGCTCGGCATTGGCGGCGGCGAGGCGTTCTGGCGGGCGGTGCGCGGCAATCTCGCCCGGCTGGCCGACGTCGCCGACTGGTGGCGCGTCGTGGAGGGGCCGGTCGACCCGGTGGTGGAGCCGGCCGACGCGGCATTCCTGGCGCAGGCGGCGGCGCTGCTGCCGGAAGGGCCGTGGGACAATGAGGTCTACCCGCGCTGGATCGCGGCGGTGAAACCGGCAAGCGGGCGCGCGGGGCGGACGCTGTTCCACCCGCTGCGCCTCGCTCTCACCGGGCGGGAGAGCGGCCCTGAAATGAAGGCGCTGCTGCCGCTGATCAGCCGCGAAAAGGCAGCCGCACGACTGCGGGGCGAGCGGGCCTGACAGGGCGACCGGTCAGGGCTTCTTGGCGGTCAGGGCTTATTGGTGGTTCAGGGCTTCTTGGTTGCCGGGGGCGCTGCCGGTCGCGGCTGCGCCATTTCGCGCGAGGCATCCTCGGTGACGACGATATCGCCCTTGCGCAGGGTCGGGTCTTCCTGCCCGGCAAGTGCCTGCGACCAGCTCATGCCGGTGGGGCGGCAGGTGCAGGCAGGCACGAATTGCTTCTTGAACAGCAGCGCGGTCGGCAGCGACATGTAGGTCTGGCCGTTAATGCCGACCGCCTGGTTGATATCCTCGCCCGGGTTGCGATAGGCGAACAGGCGCGCCTCCGTGCCGGGGCACTGGCGCTGGCACTGCGCCTCGTCCGAGCCGAACTTCGCCGGGGTGGCAGCGAAGGAGACCGGGAAGAAGAAGCCGTCGCAGGTGCGCACGCAGACGGTGCGATAGGTCGAGACCTTCGGCATCTCCAGCGGCTGCACGTCAAGCGGCTCGGCTTCCTCGAGCGGCACGCCGAAGAGCTGCTCGATGAAGTTGCGCGGGCGGCGGTTCTGGTTGCCGTAATTGCCGCCGGCGCCCTGGCCACTGCCCTGTCCGAGGGCTGCCTGATACTGCGCGCCGCAATTGTTCTGGGCGAGGGCATAGATGAGCTGGCGGCGCTGCTCGTCATTGCCACTCTGCTGCCCGCGCGCCTGCATCATGGTGCGGTCGAGGGTCGAGCGAACCTGCGTCAGGCGACGGTTGAGCGCCTCGCACTGCGGCGGGAGCTGCGGCTGGAAAATCAGGAAGCCCCGCTTGTCGCACCCGAGCTGGCGGACCTGGGCCGACAGGTTGGCGATGTCCTGCTGCTGCTGGGCAATGGCGGCGCCGAGATCGGGCTGGCCACCGCCGCGGCCGCGGTCGAGGCCGGCAAGCTGGCCTTCCAGCCGGATGCAGGTCGAGCGATCGCCGCCGTCCACGCTTCCGGGCGGATAGTCCTGCGCGCCTGCGAGGCCGGTCGAGGCGACGAGCATCGCGGCGGCCAGGAAACGGACGGCGCGGCGGGCAGCGAGGCGGTGGCGGCGGAATGTCATCAAGGGGACTGCAATCGGGTGTCGGAGATGAGCCGGTGTGCCGGAATCGGGCGGAGGCCGCAAGGAGCACTGCAAGGTTGTCGAAAGTTTGAAGCGGCTTTCGCCCCGGAGCACAAGCGGGTAACCGTTCGTCATGCGTCGCGGCCGCCGCCCGTTGCGCTGCCTTCGCGCACCCCCATATGCGGAGCGTTGCGATCGGAGTTCACATCCGCATGACACGCGCCTTCCGGGTTTCCACGTTCCGCGCTTTCGCTCTCGCCGCCCTCGTGCTGGCCACCAGTCTCGCAGCCGGCCCCGTCCGGGCGCAGGAGCCGGACCTCATCTTCCGCAAATCGACGGTGTGGAAATTCCTCACGCCCGACGACAAGCTGGCGACCTATGGGATCGACGACCCCGTGGTGGATGGCGTGGCCTGCCACTACACCGTGCCCGAGAAGGGCGGCGTGAAAGGCATGCTGGGCGTCGCGGAGGAGGTGTCGGACATCTCGATCGCCTGCCGGCAGATCGGCCCCATCACCTTCAAGAGCAAGTTCGACCAGGGCGATATCGTCTATCGCGAGAGCCGCTCGCTGATCTTCAAGAAGATGCAGATCGTGCGTGGCTGCGACGCCAAGCGCAACGTGCTGGTCTATCTGGTCTATTCCGACAGGCTGATCGAGGGCAGCCCGAAGAACTCGACCTCGACCGTGCCGGTCATGCCGTGGGGTGCGACCAATGAGGCGCCCAAATGCGGCGACTATCTGAAATGAGGCGCGGGGCGCGTCTGCTCGACGCGCCCGAGATCGAAGCGTGCAGGCGCGATGCGCTCAGCGCGCGCAGGTGATGGCGACGGCTTCCTGGCAGGCCGCGCCTTCGCAGGCGGCGGTGCGCACCGGCTTGGCGCTGGCCTTGACCGGCGTAGCGTCCGAGCGGGCGATGCCGAAGCTGGTGGCGCGCTCGAAATCATGCACGCGGCACCAGGCATCTGCCATCGCCTGGCCGCAGGGCGAGCCGGAGGCGACGCAGGTGTCGATTCCGTAGCCGTCTGACAGGTCGACAAGGAAGATGCCGTTGCTCTCGTCCGCCACGGCGAGGCCGGGTGCGAACGACAGGGCAAGGGCGAACAGGGCAGGACGGAGGCGGCGGAAGCCGCGTGCATTCGCGATCATGGCGGGAGCATTTCTTGTGACGACAAGGTGGCGGCAGGACAACGCGAATGTGGCGAAAAGGTTTGAACCGACCCTTAATGTTTTTCGCGCGCTCGTCGTCGTTGGCGGGGGATAGCCCGGCCCGCCCCGCAGCGTCAACCATACCGCGATCCGCCGTCATGCGATTGGCCGCGTGACCGGGCGAATGCGCAGATATGCGGCGTTCGGCTTGACGCGGCCGGCCAAACCGACGACAGACGCGGCGCCGTGCCTCACCTGACGCGGCAGGATCCGGAAGGCACAGATATGTCGGGCACCAACGCGCAGGCGCTTCCCGAGCTCAAGCTCTACAACACGCTCTCCCGGACCAAGGAGGTGTTCGCACCGCTCGATCCGGCGAAGGTGCGCATGTATGTGTGCGGCCCGACGGTCTATGACTTCGCCCATATCGGCAATGCGCGCCCGGTGATCGTGTTCGATCTGCTCTACCGGATGCTCCGCCACCTCTATGGCGCCGACCATGTCAAATATGTGCGCAACATCACCGACGTGGACGACAAGATCAACGCGCGCGCCGCCAGCGAATTCCCGGGCCTCAACCTCAATGAGGCGATCGGCCGGGTGACCTTCACCACCGAGGCGCAGTTCCACGACGATCTCGAAGCGCTCGGCGTGCTGCACCCGGATGTGGAGCCGCGCGCCACCGAGCATATTCATGAGATGCGCCAGCTGATCGAGAAGCTGGTGGCCTCCGGCCACGCCTATGTCGCCGAGGACCACGTGCTGTTCTCGGTGCCGTCCATGCCCGATTACGGCAAGCTCTCGAACCGGCCGCTGGACGACATGCTGGCCGGCGCCCGGGTCGATGTCGCGCCCTATAAGAGGGACGCGATGGACTTCGTGCTGTGGAAGCCCTCCAAGCCCGGCGAGCCGGGCTGGACGTCGCCCGCCGGCATCGCGGCGCAGGGCCGTCCGGGCTGGCACATTGAGTGCTCCGCCATGTCGTGGAAGCATCTGGGCGAGACCTTCGACATTCATGGCGGCGGCATCGACTTGGTCTTCCCGCACCACGAGAACGAAGTCGCGCAGTCGCGCTGCGCCTTCCATTCCGGCGTGATGGCCAAGGTATGGATGCATAATGGCTTCCTGCAGGTGGAAGGCGAGAAGATGTCGAAATCGCTCGGCAACTTCATCACCATCCGCCAGTTGCTCGCCGACTGGCCCGGCCCGGTGCTGCGGCTGAACATGCTGAAGACCCATTACCGCCAGCCCATCGACTGGACGCTGAAAGGGCTGGAGGATAGTGCCAAGACGCTGGAACAGTGGTTCGACGCGGCGGCGCCCGACGCCTATCCGCGCCCTGCGACGGCGGTGCTGGAGGCATTGGCCGACGACCTGAACACGCCCAAGGCCATCGCCGAGATGCACGCCTTGCGCGACCATGCCGGCAAGAAGGCGCTGGCGGGCACGCTGGCCTTTCTCGGCTTCGAGCCCGGCCCGCTGGAGGCCTGGGCGGCGGCGCGGGTGCCCGAGCTTTCCATTCCGGCCGAAGCGGTCGAGGCGCGGATCGCCGAGCGCATCGAGGCCCGCCGCAACCGCGACTGGGCGGCCTCCGACCGCATCCGCGACGAGCTTCTGGCGCTCGGCGTGGCGCTGAAGGACAACAAGGACGGCACCACCTCATGGGAGCCGAAGCGGTGAGCGGGGACGCGAAGAAGGCCCCGGCCGCCGCGCTGCGCCCGGCGTTGCCGGGCGATGTGCCGATGCTCGCCGCCATCGCCGAGGCGGCAATTCTCGAACTGACCGGCGAGGATTACGACACGGATCAGCAGGAAGCCTGGGCGGCTGTGGCCTCCGACGAAGAGGCGCTGGCGGCACGGCTCACCGACCAACTCACGCTTGTCGCCACGCGCGAGGGCGAGACGGTGGGCTTCATCGCGCTGGCCGACAACCGGCTGATCGATATACTCTATGTGCGCCCTGAAGTAGCGGGCGAGGGCATCGCGGCGCTGCTCTATGACGCCGTCGAGCGGCTGGCGGGTGCGCGCGGGGCGACGAGCCTCACCGTCGATGCCAGCGACACCGCGCTCGATTTCTTCACCAAGCGCGGCTTCACTCCCAAGCAGCGCAACACCGTCTCGCTCGGCGGGGTCTGGCTCGGCAACACGACGCTGGAAAAGACGCTGGCGGCTCCTGAGACGACGCACTGACGGCAAGCACCCGGAACATCGCCCGGGCGCTTTTCTCATTCCCCTCAGGGTGCCTTGGCGGCGATGAGAGCGGCGGTGGCGTCGCCAGCCATGCCGTTCAGCGTTGCCAGCGGCAGCGAGACCACCGCGTCGCCGGCCGCGAGCTTGGTGAGATCGAAGCTGCTGTAGTTCATCCCGCCATAGGTGCGGACATAGAGCACGCTGCGGTTCAGATCGGTCAGCGCCGTCCAGGACGTGTATTCGCTGGTGAAGGGCGGGGAATCCTTGGTAGCCACCGCCGCGATGCCCTCATTGCCCCCAGAGTTGGTGTCGATGGTGATGTCCTTGGGGCGGTCGAAATTGTTCATGATGTGGGCGAGCGTGCGCACCGCGTCGTCGGGCTTGGTCACCTTTTGCGCGTATTGCGAATAATAGACCGCGCGTACAAAGCGCCCCACCGATGTGTTCGACGCCGGCAGTCCCGCCGTGGCGATGCCGGAATCGGGCTGGGCCACCTTCAGCGAGCCGAACTGGCCGCTCGACTGATCGACATTGCTGAGGAAGGTGTAGTTGTTCAGGTTGGTGAGATGCCAGGGCAGTTCCGGCCCGTTGGTCATCACCCCCACCGGGTTGTCGTAGACGGTCTGCTTGCCATTGGCGAATTCGATGACGATCGAGGCGCCGCTCCGGTCATGCAGCACATAGTGGAACGGCGATTTGGCGTTGCCGAGCACGGCCAGGGGGGCAAGCAGCACCGGCTGGCTGGCAAGTGCGGCCTTCACTTCGGCCACGTCCTGGAACTGGCCGAGCGTCCAGGAACCAAGATCGATGGCGGAGAGCGCAGCCTTGGTCATCTCGAAGGCGCGCGCGGGCCCAGCGGCGCCGGCGAAGGCGAGCAGGCTGAAGGTGAGGCCCCTCTCGTTGAAGCCCTCGACGATCTTCAAATCGTCAAGCGAGCCGTCCGGCACGGTGATCGCGAGCATGCGGTATTTGGTGGTGTAGGTGAGCGCGGGGGCACCGGCGTCGGCGGTCGACGTATAGCGCTGGCCGGCCGGGAGATAGGTCGCCCGGTAGGGAAGCTCCATCGCCAGCTCCAGCGTGCGGCCGAAATAAACCCCGCCATTGGCATCGCGATAGATCAGCGAGGTGCAGGCCTGCGCGCTCGGCGCGACCGCGAGGGTGAGTGAGATACCGGCCGCTGGCAGCAGCCGTGCCAGGGAGCGGCGGCCGATATGGGTGGAGAACGACATGATGAACTCGTGCGGGCCGGAGTGGCGACGGCCCTTGAATACCGTCCTTGGCCTCGCAACGCCATCGCCCTCGGCATCACGAAAGCCGGAGGGAGGCCGGCCCGCAAGGCCGACCACTCACATCCGGTCGAGCACCCGCTCCTCGGCCTCGCCGTGCAGTTCCCCCTCGCCGAGATGGGCGACGGCGCCTTGCAGCTTGGGCAGAATGGCGCGCACATTATGCGCCACCAGCAGCTTTACCGGGCGGGCGATGTTGACGAAGCCGGTCGACTGCATGTGGTCGAGCAGCGTCAGCAGCGGGTCCCAGAAGCCGGCGATGTTCAGCGCCATCACCGGCTTGGAGTGCCGATTGAGCTGCACCCAGGTGAGCTGCTCGATCAATTCCTCCAGCGTGCCGATACCGCCCGGCAGCGCGATGAAGGCATCGGCGCGCTCGAACATCAGTCGCTTGCGCTCATGCATGTCCTTGGTGACGATCAGCTCGTGAGCGTGGTCGAAGGCCTGCTCCTTGCCGAGCAGGAAGTCGGGGATGATTCCCGTCACCTTGCCGCCGGCCTCGGCGCAGGCGCGGGCGGTCGCCCCCATCAGCCCCACGCCGCCGCCGCCATAGACGAGGCGGATGCCTTCGGCGGCCAGTAACCGGCCGAGGGCCGTAGCCGCTTCGAGATAGACGGCCTCGGCTCCCGTAGCCGCACCGCAATAGACGCATATGCTCTTGATCTTTGTCATAGATACCATGGTGCACTGCGCAATAGGCCCGTCAAGTCCGGCCGTCCGGCCTGCGGTGTGAAGTTGCTGCGGGGCGTCGAGGTTCCGTGAGGACCGCTCACAGACCTTCGCGTGCTCGATAGTCGTCTACTGCGGAACGGACAAGCGGGCGCAGGACATTGACGAAGGTGTTCACCCGTTCGGCCAGCCATGCGAAGGCCAGTTCGCGCTGGCCGGGGTTTTCAAGGTCTGAGAAGCTGCGATGGTCGCCGACTTTCGGGCGGCCATAGCTGTCCTTCCAGAGTGCCGCCGTGCCGCCCAGTTGGGGCTGAACGGAGTTCCATTCCTCGGCGATCGTCGCCGCCGCGTATTCACCCGCGCTGTTGCGCGAGGCGGACAGGAAAACGCCCACCTCGTTCTTCTTCATGTCGCGATAAACCGTCAGCCAGCTGCTGCCATTCGGCGCCGGGAACATGAAGCTGAGATAGCCCTGCCGCGCGGGACGGGGAATCGGCTGCTCGGGGTCGTCGAGCTTCAGAACGGCGAGGAACTCTTTCCAGAATTGCTGGCGCCTGGCCGCCAACTCGGCCTGGTCGGGGTCTATCGACTCCGCGCTTTCGTCATCAGAGCCAACATCGGCGATGGCCATGCCTTCCGGAACCGCAACGACCTGGCGGACAATGTTGACGGTGCGGGCCAGCACCCGGGGCGTCACGAGGCGGCTGCCGTCGGGAAGGAGGAAGATGGGAAGCTCGACCAGACCGAAGGAGAAGTGAAGGCCCGCGTGCCTTTGCAGATATTCGGTGATGGCCTCTACGCCCTCACGGATGCCGTAGCCGACGATCAGAAGAAGGAAGCGCCCACGTCGGAGATTGGAACTGAGGGCATCGTTGAAGGCGATCTCGTCCACCTCGGGCGCGACCTCTCGCACCTTCTCCAGGAGAATATTGCCGGTCGTCCGCAGCCGCACATTGGCCTCGCGCTGAAGGTCCGACTGGGTCCAGCGGCTAAGCTCCTTGGCATAATCGAGAATCTGGCCGACCACCTCCCGCCGACCTTCCGGATTGCGCCAAAGCTTGCACTCCACAAGCACCGGCAGGCCGCCCGGCGTGACCAGGAAATTGTCGATGGGGCCGGCGGGCGTGCGCAGTTCGCGGCAAATCGAAACGGCGCCGACAAAGGTGGGGTCGATCTCCTCGATTGGCAGAACAGTCGGATGCTCGTGCACCAGCCGCTGAATATCGGTCTCGGCGACAGCTCCCTCGCCAGCCAGCATCGCCATTGGCGTCAGCTTCAAGGGGGCAGTGGTGCTGTCGCTGCGCAGGAGCAGCGGAGTGGCATGCTGGCGAGACACGAATCGACCTTCTCCGTGGATGGGACACCACTATGAGTGGCATCGGGGTAGTTGTCGCCTCACGCTGGCCGCTGCCGTCTTGAAATCATCGTCTATCGACGATAGACGATGACGATGTCTTCCGCCTCCGCCTCTTCCGAACGCGACGATGACCTGCTGGCCCTGCGCCTGCGGGCGCTGGCGCATCCGGCGCGGCTTGCCATTGTGCGGGCGCTGGCGCGGAACGAGCGCTGCCAGTGCGGGCAGATCGTGCGCGGGCTGGCGCTGGCCCAGTCCACCGTCTCGCAGCACCTGAAAGTGCTGAAGGAGGCGGGGCTCATCACCGGCACCATCGAGGGGCCGCGCTCCTGCTACTGCCTCGACCGCGCGACCGTCGCGGCATTGGCGGAGGATCTGGCGCCGCTCTTCGCCCTGCTCGTCGCGACGCCTCCGGCCGTGCCCGGCGGCAGCGAGGCCGGCAACCCTGATACGCGCGAGGACGCTCTGGTCTGAGCGCCCCACGTCCCTATCTGCACGACAGCCGACACCAACCGGGCCCCTGCCGCCCGCGACTGAGAAGAACTGGAATTCCTATGTCCGCAACCGATGGCGGCCCGGCCGCCTCGCGCTCCCCCAAGGCCTCCGAGATCAACCCGCGCGGCAGCCTGCTCGTCGCGCTGAGGGGCCTGTGGCCCTATCTCTGGCCGGCCGACCGGGCGGATCTGCGCACGCGCGTCGTCTGGGGCCTGCTGCTGCTGGTCCTTGCCAAGATCGCCACCATGTCGACGCCCTTCTTCTTCAAATGGGCGACCGACGCGGTAGCGGAAGGCGAGGGCGCCCGCATTTCCACCGATACCATCGCGTGGCTCATCGCCGGCCCGCTGATGCTGACGCTGGCCTATGGCTTCTCGCGCATCGTGATGGCGTCGCTGACGCAGTGGCGCGACGGGCTGTTCGCCAAGGTGGCGATCCACGCGGTGCGGCGCCTCGCGCTGGAGACCTTCCAGCACATGCACGCGCTGTCGCTGCGCTTCCACCTCGAGCGCAAGACCGGCGGCCTGACGCGGGTGCTGGAGCGCTCGCGCGAGGGCATCGAAACCATCGTGCGCATGCTGGTGCTGCATCTGGGCCCCACCATCCTCGAATTCGCGATGGTGATCGGCGTGCTGTTCTGGCAGTTCGACTGGCGCTATGTCGCGGCCACGGTGGGCATGATCCTCGGCTACACCGTCTTCACCTTCGTGATGACCGAGTACCGCATGGGCATCCGCGCGGCGATGAACGAGAGCGATACCGAGGCCAACGCCAAGGCGGTGGACAGCCTGCTCAACTACGAGACGGTGAAGTATTTCGGCGCCGAGAAATGGGAATCCGAGCGCTATGACCGCTCCATGGCTCGCTACGAGCGCGCCACCGTCACCACCCACACCTCGCTCGCCTGGCTGAATGCCGGGCAGGCGGCGATCTTCACCCTCGGCCTCACGGCGGTGATGGCGCTGTGCGTGTTCGACATCCGCGCCGGGCGCCAGTCGGTCGGCTCCTTCGTCATGGTCAACGCCATGATGGTCCAGCTCTACCAGCCGCTGAACTTCCTCGGCATGATCTATCGCGAGATCAAGCAGTCGCTGATCGACATCGAGGCGATGTTCGCCATTCTCGCCCGCTCGCCGGAGATCCGCGATCGCCCGAGCGCCGCGCCGCTGGAGCTGAAGGGCGGCACGGTGCGTTTCGAGGATGTGCGGTTCTCGTATGATCCCGAGCGCGAGATTCTCAAGGGCGTCAGCTTCGAGGTGCCGGCCGGGCGCACCGTGGCCATTGTCGGTCCCTCCGGCGCCGGCAAGTCCACCATCTCGCGGCTGCTCTACCGCTTCTATGACATCAATGGCGGGCGCATTCTGGTGGACGGGCAGGATGTGCGCGAGGTGACGCAGGCGAGCCTGCGCGCCGCCATCGGCATGGTGCCGCAGGACACGGTGCTGTTCAACGACACGCTCGGCTACAACATCCGCTACGGCCGCACCGGCGCCAGTGACGCCGACGTGGCGCGCGCGGCGGAACTGGCGCAGATCGACGGCTTTGTGCGCCGCACGCCCAAGGGCTATGCCACCGAGGTCGGCGAGCGCGGGCTGAAGCTCTCCGGCGGCGAGAAGCAGCGCGTCGCCATCGCCCGCACCATCCTCAAGGACCCGCCGATCCTCATTCTGGATGAGGCGACCTCGGCGCTGGACAGCCACACGGAGCGTGAAATCCAGGACGCGCTGGAGCGGGTCTCGCGCGGGCGCACCACGCTGGTCATCGCCCATCGCCTGTCGACCGTGGTGGGCGCCGACGAGATCATCGTGCTGGAGCATGGCAGCATCGCCGAGCGTGGCACCCATAACGAGCTGATGGACCGGCAGGGCCTGTACCACTCCATGTGGGAACGCCAGCGCGAGGCCGAGCGGGCGCGCGAGACGCTGAAGGCGGCCGGCGAAGCGGACGAGGACGACGCGGATGCGGCCATCGCCGCGCCCACCTCCGTGGCGGCACCGGACGCCGTCGTCGCCTGAAGCCCTTCCGCACCGGCTTGGCTGCCGGTGCGGAACCATGTCGCGCATCCGGCATTTGACGGGCGGGCCGGCTGGCCCTACCTCTCGCGGCAGGACCCGGTCCTGCCCCATGGGCGCCGGGCAGAAAGGCTAGTTGATGTCCGTCCTCGATTCGATCCGCAGCGGTCTCGCCCCCGTTCATCGGGAAGGCTACCCCTTCATCCTGATCGGCGCTGCCGTCTCGGCGGTGCTGCTGTGGCTGTTCCCGCCGCTGGGCTGGATCTGCGTGCTGATCACGCTGTGGATCTGCTATTTCTTCCGCGATCCCGAGCGGGTGACGCCGGTGCGCGAAGGCCTAGTTGTGTCTCCCGCCGACGGGCGCGTCTGCCTTGTCGGCCCGGCCGTGCCGCCGGTCGAGCTGGGGCTGGGCGATTTGCCGCTGCCGCGCGTGTGCATCTTCATGAACGTGTTCGACGTGCATGTGAACCGGGCGCCGCTGGCCGGCCGCATCACCCGCATCGCCTATCGCCCCGGCAAGTTCCTCAATGCCGACCTCGACAAGGCGAGCGAGGACAATGAGCGCAGCGGCATGGTGCTCGACACCGCCATCGGCCCGGTGGGCGTGGTGCAGATCGCCGGCCTGGTGGCGCGGCGCATCGTCAGCTTCGTGCGCGAGGGCGACCTGCTGGCGCCGGGCGAGCGCTTCGGCCTGATCCGCTTCGGTTCGCGCGTCGACGTCTACCTGCCGCTGGGCACCCGTCCGGCCGTGGCCGAGGGCCAGCGGGCGATTGCCGGCGAGACGGTTCTGGCGGATCGTGCGGCGCTGGGCACCGAGCCGACCTTCCGCGTCGATTGATCCAACCGAGCGAGCGTGCGATGGCCGATCCTTTCTCTCCCTTCGAGCCCGAGGCGACCGAACCGCCGCGCCGGCGTTTCCAGGCGGTGCCGCTGCGCGTGCTGCTGCCCAACCTGGTGACGCTGCTGGCACTGTGCGCCGGCCTCACCGGCATTCGCATGGCGATCGAGGGGCGGCTGGAACTGGCGCTCGGTGCCATCGTGCTGGCGGCGGTGCTCGACGGTCTCGATGGCCGGCTCGCCCGGATGCTGCAGGGAACGTCGCGCTTCGGCGCCGAGCTCGACAGCCTCTCGGACTTCGTCTGCTTCGGCGTGGCGCCGGGGCTGGTGCTGTATATGTGGGGGCTGGAGACGCTCGGCTCGGTCGGCTGGATCGCCGCCCTGGCCTTCGCCATCTGCGCGGCGTTGCGCCTCGCCCGCTTCAACGTGATGCTGGAAGACCCCAACAAGCCGCCCTTCGCCGGCGACTTCTTCACCGGCGTGCCGGCGCCTGCCGGGGCGATCTGCGTGCTGCTGCCGGTCTATCTGGAACTGATCGGCCTGCCGCGCCTCATCGCTTCGCCGGCGGTGGCGGCGTTTTACTGTCTGTGCCTGGCGTTGCTGATGGTGTCGAAGGTGCCGGCCTTCTCCGGCAAGCGTCTCGGCGCGCGCATCCCCCGCGACAAGGTGCTGCCGCTGTTCGTGTGCGTGGTGCTGTTCGTGGCGGTGCTGGTCACGTGGCCGTGGACCGTGCTGTCCATCATCTGCGTCGCCTATCTCGCGGCGCTGCCGTTTTCGGCCATGCGCTACACGCAGCTGGCGCGCGAACATGAGAAGAAACAGATGGTCGCGGCGGGAAATGCCGGACCGCACGCCGCGCCTGTTACCGGCGAGGACCGCAGCGACCGGCCCGGGCACCTCAACTAGACGCTGCCGCACATTTCAAGACGGGATTGCCGGACCGAACCGGCCAAAGGAAAGTGCCGTTCAGCGGGCGCGCAGCTTCATGGCATCGACCCGCGCCGCGAGAGATGCGCTGGGGAAGGCCTGCCTCAGCACGCGCAGGGCCTCCGCGTCCGAGCCGGGACGGGCGAGATCGAGGTGCTGGGACATCATCTGCGCCACCGTGGCCGGCTCGCGCCGGGGATAGCCGATCCGGGGGGCGTCAGCTTCGCGCAGCTTGGCGGCAGCCGGAACCGTCACTGTCACGCTCGCAGACTGCAGCATCACAACTTCCTCCGATCGCCGACACGAATCAATCAGCTTTCCTCATGCTTAAAATGAGGCCGATGAGCGTGAAACGCACGATCTAATTTTACGTTCCCGATCTTGTGAACGAGGGTGTGGCCAAGTTCTCACAGCCCACCTTCGTCGTCCTTCGAGACAACACGAAGACGAGGCGCTGGTATTTTCAATATCCAACCGGAATGTCCGCCTCGCACGACGTCGCGGGACGCGCGGAACAAGGCGGGGAGGGAGCCAACGGGCGAGGAATGACGCGGTCCCGGAGGGGCAGGCTGGACAGCGCCGCTTGAAACGGGCTGCGGGCGTCAGGAGCGCGTCAGCGTCACCTTGGCGCCGTCGCCGGTGGCGACGCCGTCATACTGGCCGGTGGCGGCCGGCTGGAGCCGCGCCGTGACCTTGCCGACATGGTTCTGCAAGACAATCTCGTTGCCCCACACATCCCAGCCCTTGGTCATGAAGATGTCGTTCGGGCAGTCGACATCGGCGGTGGCGGCGAAGCCGGACATGCCGCGCTCGGTCGACAGCGTGACCTTGCAGCTCTTCTGGCCGTCGTCCCACGCGAATTTCCAGGTGCCGGCGAGTTGGGTGCGCGCGGCGCCCGGCTCGGCATAGGCGACGCCGCCCGGCGCGGTGGCGGGCGGCGGGGCGAGCGCCACCTGCGAGGCGGTGGTGCGCTCTGTCGGGGTCACGGCGGCGGCGGCGGTGCTGGCCGAGGCGCCGTAGGTCGTCGCGGCCGGCGCCGGGAAGGGCGCGCTGGTGATCGAGCCCGAGGGGGCCGGGGTGATCTGGCTGGTCTCGACCGGGCTCGAATCCTTGTCGCCGAACCCGTCGAGCACCGTGCTGCATCCGCCCAGAAGGAGGGCGGTTGCGGACGTGATGGCGACGGCGGTGAACTTCATCGACGCTGTACTCCTCGCCCGGCAAAGTTCGCCGGACGTCTGCTCAGATTCTACACGGTGCGCGGCCTCGCGTGGCATTCGCACACTCCCTGTTTCCCCGGGGAAGATGGCATCAGCATGACCCCAACGCCCCGCAACGTGTCTTGGCTTCCGCTAGGGCCCCATTTCGCGCGGTTATGCTCAACGAAGGCTTAACGCGGCCGCACTACCGAAGGCAGCTGCCGGAGGTGGCTTTTGTACGCCGGCACGTTCAATTCTGCCGCAAACTGTTCTATGTGCGATGCAGCGAAGAGGAGTTGCGCCATGTACCAGATGCTGGATCCCGCCACACTGCGTGTCCTTGTCACCGGAGCGACCTCCGGCATCGGCGCCGCCACGGCCCGGCGCTTTGCGCTGGCGGGCGCCCGCGTCGTCGGCACCGGCCGCCGCGCCGACCGCCTGATCGCGCTGCGCGATGAACTCGGCAGCCATTTTCACCCGCTGGAAGTCGATGTGCGCGACAATGACGCCCTGGTCGCCGCGCTGGCCGGCGTCCCGGAGGCCTTCGCCCCGTTCAACGTGGTGTTCGCCAATGCCGGCCTCGCGCTGGGGCTGGAGCCGGCGCAGAAGGCAAGCCTCGACGACTGGGACGACATGGTCGAGACCAACATCAAGGGCCTGCTCTACACCGTCCGGGCGACGCTGCCGGCGATGGTGGAAGCCAAGGAGGGGCACGTGCTGTTCACCGGCTCGGTCGCCGGCGATTACGCTTATCCCGGCGGCAACACCTATGGGGCGACCAAGGCCTTCGTGAAGCAGTTCGCGCTCAACCTCATCTCCGACGTTGCCGGGACGGGGGTGCGCGTGACCAATATCGAGCCGGGCATGGTCGAGACCGAGTTTTCGCTGGTGCGCTTCCATGGCGATGCCGCGAAGTCGGAGGGGGTCTATGCCGGCACCGAGGCGATGAGTGGCGAGGATATCGCCGAGCAGGTGTTCTTCGCGTCCACCCTGCCGCGCCGCGTCAACATCAACCGCATTCAGGCGTTCGCCACCTGCCAGAGCTTCGCCCCGTTCAAGGTGTCGCGCGGCTGACCTCCGCAGCTTGCAGCGGTAGTTTCTGCAGCCTGGGTTTGCAGCAGCACTGCACTGCCGCCCTGCCGCGCGCGGGGGGATCTTACAGCAGGAAGGCGCCGCCGAGCGCGGCGCCCGCGACCACCGCCCAGGCCGGCACGCGCCACAGCGCCAGCGCCAGATAAGCGAGCAGTGCCAGTGCGAAGGCGCGGCCGGAGGTGATGCTCGATGTCACCACCGGGTCCCAGAACGCCGCGCCGAGCAGGCCGACCACCGCGGCATTGACGCCCGCGAGGCCGTCGCGCACCCGCCGGTTCGCCGCCAGCCGGGTCCAGAAGCGCAGCGCCGCGAAGACGAGCAGGGCCGAGGGCAGGAACGCCGCAACCAATGCCAGCAGGCCGCCCGCCACGCCCTGCAGCGAGCCCGGCATCATGGCGCCGACATAGGCGGCAAAGCTGAACAGCGGGCCCGGTACCGCCTGCGCCGCGCCATAGCCGGCGAGGAACACCTCGCGCGTCAGCCCGCCGGGTTTCACCACTTCCGCCTCGATAAGCGGCAGCACCACATGCCCGCCACCAAAGACCAGCGCGCCGGCGCGGTACAGCGTGTCGAACAGCGCGATGCCGGCATTGCCGCTGGTCTGCGCCAGCAGGGGAAGACCGACGAGCAGCACCACAAAGAGCGCGAAAGCGGCCACGGAAGCAGCGCGGCCGGGCAGATACGTCCCCGCCGGCTCGCGCACCGGCGTGCCGTCGAGCCGAATGAAGGCGAGGCCGATGAGGGCACCGCCGACGATGACGCCAATCTGGCCGAAGGCTCCGGGCAGCAGCGCCGCCATCGCGGCGGCGAGAAGGGCGAGGCTGCGGCGCGGGCGGTCCGGGCAGAGCGTTCTCGCCATGGCGAGCACCGCGTCGGCGACGATGGCGGCGGCTGCCACCTTCAGCCCATTGAGCCATCCCCCGCCAATGCCGGCGTTGTCCGCATGCATGACGCCATAGGCGAAGGCCAGCATGAGCAGCGCCGAGGGAAGGGTGAAGCCTACCCACGCGGCCGCCATGCCGGCCGGCCCGGCGCGCAGCAACCCGGCCGCCATGCCGACCTGGCTGGACGCCGGGCCGGGGAGGAACTGGCACAGCGCCACGAGGCTGGCATAGCTCTCCTCGCTCAGCCACCGTCGGCGGCCCACGAGTTCCTCGCGGAAAAAGCCGAGATGCGCCACCGGCCCGCCGAACGAGGTCAGGCCGAGACGCAAGAAGACAAGGAACACCTCCAGGGGCGTTCCCTTTTCTGTGGACTCGACAGGGGCCGGCGCATCGCTCATGGCGCAGCGATAGCGCGGCGCTGCAGGCTCTGCATGTGAATTTTCGACGCCGCGGCGCGCGTCCGGCGGATCAGGCGGCTTCCACCACCGGCATGGCCAGCGCCGCGCGCAGCATGTCGGCCAGGCGGCGGGCCGCCGAGGAGGCGGCGGGCGCGAGGAACAGCGCGATCTCTATATCCGGCAGCGGCGGCAGGCCCTCCGCCGCGCCCAGCCGGCGCCAATCCGCCGGCGCGGCGCATTCCGGCAGGGCGGTGATGCACAACCCGGTCTCGATGGCCGCGTGGATGCCACCTTGCGAGGACGAGGTGCAGGCGACGCGCCAGCCAAGTCCCGCCTTGTCCAGGCTGGAGGCAATGTGCGGGCGCACGCGGCAGCCGGTGGGAAAAAGCGCCAGCGGCAGCGGCGAATTGCGCTCCGGCCGGTAGCCGCGCGCCGCCAGCCAGAACAGCTTTTCGCGCTTGATGAGTTCGCCGGTCGGTCGGGCGCTGTCGCGGGTGAGCAGCGCGACGTCGATGTGCCCGCGATCGACTTCCGGCTCGATATGCTTGGACAACTCGCAGCGAATGGAAATCTCGACGCGCGGATAGGCGGCGGCAAAGCGGGCGATGGTGGGGGTGAAATAGGCGTCGACATAGTCGTCCGGCATGCCCACGCGCACGCTGCCCTCGGGCGTGCCGCCCTTCAGGTCGGCCAACGCCTCGCTCTCATAGGACAGCAGCCGGCGCGCATGGGCGACGAGGCGCTCCCCGGTCTCGGTGAGCGAAATGCCGCGCCGCGAGCGCTCCAGCAACCGGACGCCGAGATTATCTTCGAGCTGGGCGATGCGCGCGGACACCGCCGATTGTGTGCGGCCCACGCGCTCGGCCGCGGCCGTGAACCCGCCCGTATCAACAATGGCGATCAGCATGCCAAGCGATTCGGTGTCGAGATGTCGCATCGCGCCCTCCGGTCCGCCCGATGAGGATGTGCGGCGCCTGATGCCGACACACCGCCATTCATATCAGAAACGATGATGGAATGACAAAATAAACTCGCTTTCGCGATGCGTGTCTTCAGTCTAAACAGGTTGTGCTGGGGTGGGTATTCGACTCCACGCCGCAGCGAGAGCCGGAAGCCGGCTCGCCAGCGCTGCGTTCCGCCATAAATGCACCTGTCGAGTTCGGCAATGTCTCCGCCCCCCGCCGCCGTGATCGCGCCGTCGCTCGCGCTCTCTCATTCCGTCCCGTCCGCGACTGGCGAGACGCATCTGCGGCGCCAGGCGTTTTTCGCCGCGGTCCTGGCCGCGATGTGCATCGGCTTCTCGGCGCCGCTGGTCCGGCTTGCCGACGCCGGCCCCGCCGCCATTGGCTTCTGGCGTCTGTTCTTCGCGCTCGGGCCGATGCTGGTCTGGGCCTATGCCGAGCATCGCGCCGCAGCCCGCCATGCCCGTAGGGTGGGCGGCGCTACCCGACGCCCCTCGCGCAAGCAGGTGCTGCTGGCGATGCTGGCCGGGTTGTTCTTCGGCGGCGATCTCATCGTGTTCCACAAGGGGCTGGCGCAGACCAGCACCGCCAATGCGCTGCTGCTCGGCAATCTTGCCGTGGTGTTCGTGTTCGCCTTCGGCTGGCTCATCCTGCGGGAGCGGCCGACGCGCGGACTGATGGTGGCGCTGGTGATGGCGCTGATGGGCACGGTCATCATCATCGGCTCCAGCGCCTTCCACGCCAGCGGCATCGGCGGGCACCCGGTGAGCGTCGCTGGTGATGTGCTGTGTGTCCTGGCGGCTCTTTTCTATGCCAGCTACATGCTGGTCACGCGTGTGGTTCGCCGCGCCGGGAGAGGGGAGGCGCTGCCCCTGGGCGGCGGCATGGTCTCGCTCATTGCCAGCGCAACCGGCGCCGTGGTCTGCCTCGGCTGGGCGGTGGCGACCGGCGAGGTGTTGATCCCGCGGTCGCTCCAGGGGCTTCTGGCGGTGATCGGCCTTGGCCTCATTGCCCATGCGACGGGGCAGGGCCTCGCCACCTTTGCGCTGGGTCGGCTGCCGGCGGGGCTCATTTCGCTGGTTCTGCTGCTGCAGATCGTGGTCGGCGTCTCGCTGGCGGCGCTGATGTTCGGCGAAATTCCCTCGCTGACCGTTTTCCTTGGCGGCCTGCTGGTCGTCGCCGGCGTCGCGACCGCCCGCCCGGGCGGCCCCGGCTGAACGGCGGCGGCTGCAAACGCACTTGCGCTGCCGGGACAGCCGGACTACCTCCTGCCGGAGCCAAGGAGCACGACGATGCAGCCCAATCCGTTCGGTGGCGTGATCGAGAACCTCACGGTCGAGGAGGTCAAGGCCGGCCTCGACGACGGCACCATTCTGCTCGTGGATGTGCGCGAGCCGAACGAGACGGCCGCCGAGCGCATTCCCGGCGCCGTCGACTTCCCGCTTTCCACCTTCGATGTCGCCGCCTTGCCGGATCCCGGCGAGAAGACGCTGGTCTTCTCCTGCCGCTCGGGCCAGCGTTCGCAGAAGGCTGCTGCTGCCGCCCAGGCTGCGGGCCTCGACCTGCACCGGCACATGGCGGGCGGTATCCTCGCCTGGAAGGACGCGGGCTTTCCTACCGACAAGGGGTGAGGGCTCGGCGCGCGCCGCGTCGGTTCTTATTCGGTGAGCCGCCCCACGACCTGCGCCGTCGCCTCGATGAGCCGTTCGACCTGTGCGTCGGACGTGGCGGGGGAGGCCAGCATCATGTCGTGGAAGGGTGAGATCAGCACCCCGCGCACCAGCAGCGCGAGATGGGTCGTCGCCTCCAGCGCGGGGTAATGCGCGCTCTTGGCCTGCCGTCCATCGGTGAGGGGGAACGGCGCGCGCACCACCTCCACCCGTGCCCCGCAGCGCGCGACATGCCAGGGCAACCGTGCCTGCGCCAGCACGTCCGCAAGGCCCGTCTCCATGCGGTCGGCGAGGCGATCCATCTGCGCATAGGCGGCGTCGGTGGCGACGTGTTCGAGCGTGGCACGCAGCGCGGCGAGCTGCAGCGGGCTACCCGATAGCGTGGTGCCCATGCCGGAATGGCCGTCCGGCCGATTGATGCGGGCGGTGCGGAAGCGCTCGGCGACCTCTGCGTTCATACCCCAGACAGCCGCCGGAATGCCGCCCGCCACCGCCTTGCCGGCCACGAACATGTCTGGCTGGAGGCCGTGTGCGCGGGTGTAGCCGCCCGGGCCGGTGGAGAGGGTGTGGGTCTCGTCGATCAGCAGCAGCGTGCCATGCCGGCGGGTGATCTCGCGCAGGCCCTCGTGAAAGCCGGGCTGGGGCAGCACCATGGCGCAATTGGTCATGACAGGCTCGGCGATGACGCAGGCCACCGTGCGGTCGGCCAGCGCTGTCTCCAGCGCGTCGAGGTCGTTGAACGGGACGACGCGGGTGAGCTTGGAGAGATCGCGCGGCTCGCCCATCACTGCCGGCCGGTTTCCCACCCGCCCGTCCGGCCCGATCTCGACGAAGGTCTCGTCCACCGCCCCGTGATAGGCCCCGTCAAAGACGAGGATGCGGGGGCGCCCGGTGGCGGCGCGGGCGGCGCGCAGGGCGAAGCGGTTGGCGTCGGTCGCGGTGGTGGCAACCTGCCAGAAGGGCAGGCCGAAGCGCGCGCTCAGAAGGTCGCCGACGATCGCCGCATCCGGGCTCGGCAGCATGGTGGCGAGGCCGGCCCTGGCCTGACGGGCCAGCGCCTCCGCCACCGGCGCCGGACCGTGCCCGAACAGCGAGGCGGTGTCGCCAAGGCAGAAGTCGTCATAGGAATGGCCGTCGACATCGACAAGCCGGGCGCCGTCAGCCTCGGCGATGACGAGCGGCACCGGGGTCGACCAGTCGACCATCCAGTGCATGGGCACGCCGTCGAGCAGATGCGCGGCGGCCTCGGCGGCGGCGCGCGTCTTCGGGCGGGTGCCGAGATAGAGCGCTTCCGCCTCCGCCCGCAGCGCGGCGGTGCGGGCGGGGCTGACGCCCGGTCCTTCCGGGATCGAGGTCACGGCATTCATGTCGGGCTCGTGCGTGTTCTGCCTGCGGGCGATATAAGCACGTTTCCGCCGGCAAGGCGCCCGGTGTCTACCGCACCCAGCCCCAGCGCTTCAGCTCGGCATGGGTCTCGTCCAGCGTCCTGCGGGTGCGGGCCACCAGCTCGTCGCACTCCTCATGCGAGATGACCAGCGGCGGGGCGATGATGAGCCGGTCGCGCACGGCGCGCATCACCAGCCCGTTCTTGAACGAGAAGTCGCGCGCCAGCGTGCCGACCTTGCCGACATCGGCGAACTTAGTGCGGCCGGTCTTGTCCGGCGTCAGCTCCAGCGCGCCGACGAGCCCCATCATCGGCGCCTCGCCCACCAGCGGGTGTTCGGCCAGCGCGCTCCAGCGCGCCTGGAGATAGGGGCCGACATCGTTGGCGACGCGCCCGACAAGGTCCTCGCGCTGCATGATGGCGAGGTTGGCCAGCGCGGCGGCGCAGGCGGCGGGGTGGCCGGAATAGGTGTAGCCATGGTTGAAGTCGCCGCCTTCCAGCAGCACCTCCGCCACGCGGTCCGCCACCATGACGCCGCCGAGCGGCATGTAGCCGGAGGTGATCCCCTTGGCCATGACGAGAATGTCCGGCTCGGTGCCGAAGCTCTCGCAGCCGAACCAGTTGCCGGTGCGCCCGAAGCCGCAGATCACCTCGTCGGAGATGAACAGGATGTCGCGCTCGCGGCAGATGCGGGCGATCTCGGGCCAATAGGTGGCGGGCGGGATGATGACCCCGCCGGCGCCCTGGATCGGCTCGGCGATGAAGGCGGCGATGCGGTCCTCGCCCATGGCGTCGATGGTGGCTTCCAGCGCGCGGGCGGTGCGCAGGCCGAACTCGTCCGGGGTCTCGCCCTGGCGCGCCTCGCCCCAGAAATAGGGCTGGGCGATGTGCATCACGTCGGGGATCGGCGCACTCTGGCCGTGCATCGGCGCCATGCCGCCCAGGCTGCCGGCGGCGACGGTGGAGCCGTGATAGGCGTTGCGGCGCGAGATGATGATCTTCTTCTCCGGCTTCTCCTTGATCTGGAAGAAGCGGCGGACCAGCTTGATCACCGTGTCGTTGGATTCCGAGCCCGAGCCGGTGAAGAACACCCGGTTGAACTGCGGCGGGGTCAGCTCGGCGAGCTTGGCGGCCAGCTCGATGGCCGGCCGGTGGGTGGTCTTGAAGAAGGTGTTGTAATAGGGCAGCTCGCGCAGCTGGGCGGCAACAGCCTCGACGATTTCCTCCCGCCCATAGCCGACATTCACGCACCACAGACCCGACATGCCGTCGAGGATGCGGTTGCCTTCCGAATCGGTCAGCCAGACGCCCTCCGCCTTGACCACAATGCGGGAGCCTTCCGCATTCAGCGATTTCATGTCGCTGAAGGGGTGCAGGTGATGGGCGGCATCGAGCGCACGAAGCTCGGCAGTGGAGAGGGTGTGGGACATGACGTGCACTCGCGAGGGGGGACGGAATTTGCGACGCACAATGTGATCACATTTCGCGTGCGTCAAGCCATCCGCCGTGGCACTACTGCCGTCGGCGCGTGTGGGGCTTGACCCGGTCGCCCGTGCCGTGACCAGAATTACCTATCGACTTTTACCAGGTGGATCATGCCATTGCCCCAAGCCGTGGACGACGCCACGGCCGCTGCACGCGAAACCGTCCCGCAGATCGACGCCTTCGGTGCCTATGTCGCCGCCCATGGCGCCCCCGAGATCGTCGAGGTTCTGCTGCCCGACACGCATGGCATTCTGCGCGGCAAATGGATTCCCGGCGGCGCCGGGGCCAAGATCTGGGGCGATGGTGTCGCCATTCCGCTGTCCATCTTCGGCCTCGACATATGGGGCCGCGAGGTCGAGGAGACCGGCATCCATATCGAGACCGGCGACCGTGACGGCATCTGCCGTCCGGTGGCGGGTACACTCACCCCGGTGCCGTGGTCGCCGCGCCCGGCGGCGCAGGTGATGCTCTCCATGTATGAGCCGGACGGGCGGGGCGGCGAGCGGCCCTGGGACCTCGACCCGCGCCACAAGCTGGAGGCGCAGGTGCAGCGCCTCGCCGCGCGGGGGCTCACTCCCTGCGTCGCCTTCGAACTGGAATTCTATCTGCTCAAGCCGGCGCCCGGGCCGAACGGCGTGCCCGAGCCGGTCTTCCCGGCCTCGTCGAGCGGGCCGGCACGGCAGAACATGTACTCCATGTCCGACCTCGACGCCTATGCGCCGCTGCTCCACGATGTGCGCGAGGCCGCCCGCATACAGGGTCTGCCGGCCGACACGGTTATTTCCGAGGCGGCGCCCGGCCAGTATGAGGTGAACCTTTATCACCGGCGCGACCCGATGGCGGCGGCGGATGATGCCATATTGCTGCGCCGGCTGATCGACGGCGTGGCCCGCAAGCGTGGCGTGCGCGCCAGCTTCATGGCCAAGCCGTTCCTCGATTTCGCCGGATCGGGCATGCATGTGCATGTGAGCCTGACAGATAGCGCCGGCAACAACGCCTTCGGCGCCGGCGAGGCGGGCGAGCGGCTGCTGCGCCAGGGCGCGGCGGGCCTTTTGGAGACCATGGCCGACACCGCCGTGCTCTATGTGCCGAGCTATAATGGCTTCCGCCGCCTGGTGCCCGGCAGCTACGCGCCCACCAGTATCTCCTGGGGCTATGACAACCGCGCCGTCGCCGTGCGGGTGCCGAACGGGCCGCCCAAGGCGCGCCGGCTGGAACACCGCATCGCCGGCGCCGATGCCCATCCCCATCTCGTGCTGGCGGCCATTCTCGCCGGCATGCTGGAGGGCATCGAGCGCGACCTGGAGCCCCCCGCTCCGCTGACCGGCAATGCCTATGAGCAGGGCGCGCCGCATCTGTCCTATGACATGGGCGACGCCATCCGGGCCTTCGGGCAGTCGGACTTCGTGGCCCGCGCCTTCGGTGCCGAATACCAGCGCGTTTTCGCCATCATGAAGGAGGCGGAACTGCACGCCTTCGAGCGGCGGATCAACCCGCTCGAATATGAGACTTATTTGTAGGCAAGGCCGAGTTTCTATGCAGGCTCATGGCTTGAGCAGAAACGTTCGACGCTCTAGCCTTGGCGCCATGTGGCTCTCGCTCCACGCAACAACCCACCTCCCGAGGAGAATAGGATGTCCCGCCTCCTTACGACAATCGCGGCAGGCCTCTTGAGCGCGCTGGCCATCGTGCCGGCGTCGGCCCAGGAAAAGGTCGTGAACGTCTACAACTGGTCCGACTATATCGACGAGTCGGTGCTGGCGGAGTTCACCAAGGAAACCGGCATCAAGGTCCGGTACGACGTCTTCGACTCGAACGAAGTGCTTGAGACCAAGCTCCTCGGCGGCAAGACCGGCTATGACGTGGTGGTGCCGACCGGCTCCTTCCTGCAGCGGCAGATCCAGGCCGGCGTGTTCCTCAAGCTCGACAAGTCCAAGCTGCCGAACCTGCAATATGCCTGGCCGCTGATTTCCGAGCGCCTGGCCGTCTATGATCCCGGCAACGAATATGCCGTGAACTACATGTGGGGCACCACCGGCATCGGCCTGAACGTCGACAAGGTGAAGGAGCGCCTCGGCGACATCCCGCTCAACAGCTGGGACATCATCTTCAAGCCGGAAATCCTCGGCAAGCTGAAGGATTGCGGCGTCTATTTGCTGGACGGCCCGGAAGAGGTGATCCCCACCGCCCTGCGCTACATGGGCATGGATCCGAATTCCAAGGACCCGAAGGACATCGAGGCGGCCGGCAAGATGATGGCGCCGATCCGCAAATTCGTGAAGAAGTTCGACAGTTCGGGCTACATCAATGCGCTGGCCGGCGGCGACATCTGCATCGCGCTCGGCTGGTCGGGCGACGTGTTCCAGGCCAAGGCCCGCGCCGAGGAAGCCGCCGAGAAGACCGGCAAGAAGGCGGTCAACATCGAGTACATCATTCCCAAGGAAGGTGCGCTCATGTGGTTCGACAACTTCGCCATCCCGAAGGATGCCCCGCACCCCGAGGAGGCGCTGGCCTTCATCAACTATATGATGAAGCCGGAAGTGGCGGCGAAGAACTCCAACTACATCTCCTACGCCAACGGCAATCTCGAATCGCAGAAGTTCATCGACAAGGCGATTCTCGACAACCCGGCGATCTACCCGGACAAGGAGACGCAGGACAAGCTGTTCACCGTCACCACCTATCCGCAGAAGGTCCAGCGCGTCGTCACCCGCACCTGGAGCGATTTCAAGCGCGGCAAGTGAGCCCTGGGCGAGCAACGTTTCCAGCTGATACGAAAGGCCGGGCCCAGCGCCCGGCCTTTTTGTTGGGGCGGGGTGCCGTGGCCGTTGCTCTCCCTGCATTTGCGCCTTGGTGCGCCGTCAGCGTGAGGTGCGAGCACAGCGCGCCGCGAGGGATGGTCGTCACGCACAGGGCTCGCGTACTTCGCAGCGGGGCTGTGCCCGGCACCTCAGCATGGAGGGGGATTGGGAGCCGTCAGCCCGGCTGGGCGCCGTGGGATCCCGGAGCGACCTTCGGCCGCCGAATGACTGGGAACGTGCTTCCCAGCGCCTGCGCGGGGCTACATCCGCCAGCGCTTGTAGAACCAGGTCCATTGCTCGGGATATTCGCGCACCCAGCCTTCCACCACCGAGGTGATCATCTGCATGGAGCCGTCGACGTCGATCTTGCCCTTGGCGTCGCGCGGCAGGTCGAGGGCGGGGGTGCACTGGATGCGGAAGCGGCCTTCCGGCAGGCGGATCACCCGTACCCCGTGCACCGGGCACTCATAGAGCCGGGCGAGGCGGGCGATGGTGGGGTTGGACGAGCAGGGCTGGCCGAAGAACTGCACCACCGGCCCGCCCTTCCGCGCCTGGTCGACCAGAATGCCGAGATGCTTGCCCTGGTCGAGCACGGCGGCGAGCTCGAACACCGCGACATGCGAGGCGGCGACGAGGTTGCCCATTACCCGGCTGCGGGCCTCGAACAGCAGGTCGGCGAAGAAGGAATTGTCCGGCGCGCGGAACAGCACCGCACTGTCGAGCCCCTGCGCGGCGGCGGCGATGGCCGGCAGTTCCCAATTCGCCAGATGCGCGGTGAAGACGAGGGCCGGCTTGCCGTCCACCCGCATGGCGACGAAGTTGGACACGCCGGTGGTCTCGATCCGGCTCTTGGCCGGCTCCCACATATTGTACTGCCAGATGCGGTCGAGATGGACGAACTCTCCGCCCATGCGGCCGAGATTGTCCCACATGCCCAGCGCGATCGCCTCGCGCTCGGCCTCGGTCTTCTCGGGGTAGGCGAGGCGCAGATTCTTCAGCGTGGTGCGGTGGATCGATGTCCGCGGCCCGATCTTGCGCGCCCAGAATCCGCCCGCCCAGGAGGCGAAGCGCGGCGGCTGCAGGCGCATGGCGCGCGCCAGCGTCCACACGCCGGCCGAAAGGGCGGCGTCGCGCAGGCGCGTGGTCCAGGGGCGGGGCGCGGCCATCGGCGGTTGCTTCGGTCCTGGCTCCCGCGTCAGAAGGTGATGACGACCTTGCCGAACACGCGGCGCGTTTCCAGCCGCTCCAGCCCGGCGCCGAACTGCGCGAGCGGGAACTCGGAATCGATCACCGGCCGCACGCCGCGCTCCATGCGCTTCAGCCCGTCGGCAATGGCGCGGATCGGCGCGCCGAAGGAGCCGATGATGCGATACTGGCGCTGGAACAGCTGCATCAGGTTCATGCTCACCGACACGCCCGACGTCGACCCGCAGGTGACGAGGCGCGCGCCGGGCTTCATGGAGAGCAGCGAGCCGTTCCACGTCTCGGCGCCGACATGCTCGAACACGACGTCGACGCCTTTCTTCTTGGTGATCTTGCGGACCTCGTGCTCGAAGCGGTCGGTCTTGTAGTTGATGACGTGGTCGGCACCGAGGGCGGTGGCCTTGGCGCATTTCTCGTCGTCGCCCGCCGTGGTGATGACGGTGCAGCCGATTTCCTTCGCCATGCGGATCGCCACCGTGCCGATGCCGGAGCCGGCGGCGTGGACCAGAATGGTCTCGCCCGGCTCCAGCTTGGCGTTGTCGAACAGCATGTGCTCGACGGTGGAGAAGGTGACGGGCGCGGTGGCGGCGTCAGTCCAGGAAATGCCATCCGGGATCGGCACGCACAGGCGTTCCTTGATGTTGAGCTGGTCGCGGGCGAAGCCGTCGACATGGAAGCCCATGACGCCGGCGACCTCCTCGCAGAGATTGTCGCGGCCCTGCCGGCACATCTTGCACTGGCCGCAGGTCAGCGCGCCATACATGGCGACCTTGGAGCCCGGCTTGAAGCGGGTGACGCCTTCGCCGATGGCGGTGACCTCGCCCACCGCCTCGGCGCCCACCACCAGAGGCATCTTGCGCTTGGCGAAGGCCATGCCCCGCCAGCCCCAGACATCGATATGGTTCAGCGCCAGCGCCTTCACGCTCACCTGCACCTCGCCGGGCTCCGGCGCGCCGGGGGCGGGCAGGTCGGTGAGGATGAGTTCGCGGTCGGAGACCAGCTGAAGCGCGCGCATGAACAACTCCGGACAGATGTCGGCGGCACTCTGTGCCCCGCCCTACGCCAAAAGGGCGGATGGGGGGCGGCTGGATGCCGTCCGCAAAAGGATGAGGGTGGATACCGAAATCAGCGCTGGATGGCTAGTGCGGCGGTGAGCCCGCCATCGACCGGCAGGGTCGCGCCGGTGACATAGGCGGCGCCGGGGGAGAGCAGGAACGACACCACCGAGGCGACATCCTCCGGCGCGGCGAAGCGGCCGGCGGGGATCTGCTTCTCGACATTGGCGCGGTAGGCGGCATAGGGCGCCAGCATGGCCGTGTCGACGAAGCCGGGCGCCACGACGTTGACCGTTACCCCCCGCCGGGCGCTCTCGATGGCCAGCGTGCGGCAATAGCCCGCCAGCGCCGCCTTGGAGCCGGCATAGATGGCGTTGCCGGCATTGGCGACATCGGCGGCAATGGAGCCGATGGCGACGATCCGCCCGGCACGGGCGCGGGTCATCGGCCGCACCAGCGCGCCGACCAGCTTCACGAAGGACCAGTAATTCACCTGCATGAGCTGCTCGGCGCGGTTCTGGTCGACTAGCGCGGCCAGCGTGTCGTAGCTCATGCCGGCATTGTGGACGAAGCCGAAATAGGTCGGCTCCTCGGCGAGGACGGCGGCGAAGGCCTCGACCGCTGCCTTGTCGGCGAGATCGAGCGCGCGCGCCTCGACCCGGGCGTCCGGCTTCGCGGCGGTAATCTCGGCGATCAGCGCCTGCGCCTCGGCCTCTGCCGTGCGCACGGTGAAGACGACCTCGAAACCGGCCAGCGCCAGTATGCGGACAATGGCCGCGCCGACGCCGCGCCCGCCGCCGGTGACGAGAACGCGCTGGGTCACGCGGGTTCGCCGGTCAGGATGAGGCAGACATTCTGGCCGCCGAAACCGAAGGAGTTCGACATCACACGCGTTACCGTCGCGTCGCGCGCCACATTCGGCACCACGTCGAGCGGAATGGCCGGATCAGGCAGCTCGTAATTGATGGTCGGCGGAATGCGGCCATTGGCGATGGTCATCAGCGAGATTACCGCCTCGATGGCGCCCGCCGCCGTCAGCGTATGCCCGATCATCGACTTGTTGGACGAAATCGGGATGCCCGCCAGCCGCTCGCCGAAGACGGCGCTCATGCCGGTGAACTCCATGCGGTCGTTTTCCGGCGTCGAAGTGCCGTGGGCGTTGATGTAGTCGATGGCTTCCGGCTCCACACCCGCATCGGACAGCGCCCGGCGCATGCAGCCGATGACCGGCTTGGCGTCGGGGGACGACCGCGTGCGGTGGAAGCTGTCGGCCATCTCGCCGACGCCCTCGACCACGCCGAGGATCCGCGCCCCGCGCGCCAGCGCGTGCTCAAGGCTTTCCAGCACCAGCGCGCCGGCGCCTTCGGCAATGATGAAGCCGTCGCGATTCTTGGCGAAGGGGCGGGAAGCGGCTTCCGGCACGTCGTTATTTGTCGACAAAGCGGAGAGCAGGGAGAAGCGGATCAGTGCCTCCGCCGTCACCGAGCCGTCGGTGGCGATGGAGAGCGCGGCATCGCAGTCGCCGCGCCGGATCGCCTCGACGCCAAGCTGGATGGACGTGTTGCCGGAGGCACAGGCGGTGGACAGCGAGATCGGCTGCCCGCGCGTGCCGAAGCGGTCGGCGAGGTGGTCGGCGATGGAGCCGTAGAGGAAACGTTCGTGCCAGGCGTCGTGGCCATTGGCCTCGGCGGCGCGCAGCAGGTCATCGTAGGAAACCGGCGCGTTGGCAGCCGCTTCCTGCGCGAGGATACGACGCTGCGGCCATTCCAGCTCGATCGGCGGCACGGCGCAGAACAGCGGGCCGGGAAAGCTGCCGCGCGTGCCGATGCCGGATTCGGAAATCGCCTCGTCCGCCGCCAGAGTCGCCAGCTCCTCGGAGAGGTCCGGCGCGGTGCTCTTGCTCTTGGGCAGGTAGTCGACCGTGCCGGCAATGGTGGTTCGCATCGCGTCGATCGGGAAACGGGTGATGCGGTGAATACCGGACGTGCCGGATGTCAGCTTCGCCCAGTTGTCCTGCTTGCCCTGGCCGAGCGAGGTGACGAGCCCCATGCCGGTGACGACGACGATCGGCCGGCCGGCCTTGTCGGTATAGGAAGCCATGATCTGCTCCTCGGAAGCGGCGTGCTTCCGCGTGGTGGGTCAGCCGGCGCGCTCGACCAGCGCGACGCCTTCCCCACGCCAATGCCCCACTGCGGTGACGATGGCACGGGAAAGCGGGCCATCGAAAGGCTTTTCCAGCGTTTCGCCGGCAAGCGGCGCGAACAGCTTGCCCTCGGCGATGCAGAGCGTGGCCAGTGCGAGCGCGACCGGCATCTGCGCTTCCAGCCCATGGCCGACGCGATCGGTCACCGAGCGCACGGGCAGGCCCGATCGGGCCAGCACGGCAGCTTCCGCCTGGGTCGGCTCCGGTGCGCCGGAGGCGGCGGAGAACACGGCGGTCTCATCCGTGGTGCCGGCCTCGGCGGTCTTCAAAAGTTCTTCCAGCACCGCCTCGACGGCGCCGGGCTCGTTGCGCCGGGCCCGTTCGGACCAGACGCCGGACAGCTTGGCGATGGGCTTGGCGCCGCGCGCTGTCGCGTGCTCGGGCGATTCCAGCACGAGGAAGGCACCCGCCGAACCGGTAGGCACACCCTTCGGCTCCGCCAGCACCGGTGCCCAGGGGGCGTGCATGGCCAGGCGCTTCAGCGCGAAGAGCAGCAGCATGTCGCGGCGCTCGGCATTGTAGGCACCGCCCACCAGCGCGATCTCGCTGGTGCCGGCGGCAATGCGCGACCAGCCGATGCGCACCGCATCGGTGCCCGAGCTCTCCTCGCCCATGAAGGTGCGCGAGGAGCCGGTGACGCCGTGCACGATGGAGATGTTGCCGGCGAGAAGATTGGAGAGCTGGGCCAGGAACAGCGTCGGGCGCAGGTTCGACTGGAGTTGCTCGTTGAGGAAGACCTCGGGGTTCGTCTGCTTCTCGATATCGGTAAGGATAGCGCCGTCGACCGACTGGTCGCGCTCGCCGCCGCCCGCCGCCACCACCATGTCGGTGGTGCCGAGAATGTCCTTGTTGCCCTTGATGCCGGCCGAATCGAGCGCAAGGCCGGCGGCATAGGTGCCGATGCGCTGCCACGGCTCCATCTGCCGCTGGTCACCCTTCTTGGGGATCTGCGCATCAAAGCTGATCGTGGCGAGCGGGTGCACGACATAGGGCGCGAAGCCCGTCTCGTCGATCACCGGGCGCGCGCCGGAAGACAGGGCGTGCCAATGGGCTTCCGGCCCTTCACCGAGCGAGGAAACAAGCCCGATGCCGGTGATCCAGACGTCGCGACGATTAGACATGCGTGAGATTTCCTGCGCGCTCCGCCGTGTCGAGGACGGCCTCGCCCATGGGCATGCCGATGCGCTCGGCGGTGGAGAGCAGATAGCCGCGCAGCTCCGGGGCCGGGAAGGGCATGGTCTTCAGCGTTACGTCGGCATTGCAGACGAGCTTGCCGTCGACGCGCCCCTCGGCCTTCAGCCGGGCGTAGCCGGAGCCGTCATGCTCCAGCCGCGCGAACACGTCGATCACCTGGCCCGGCGTCACGAAGGTACGCAGCTTGCCCTTGTCGACCGAGGCGAGAAACGCCATGCGGTCATAATTATGCAGCCGCAGCAGCAGCATGCCGCAGCTCTGCGCCATGATCTCGAAAAGCAGCACCCCGGGCAGCAGCGGATGGCCGGGGAAATGGCCCTCGAAGATCGGGCTTTCGCACGGGACGGTGTTGGCGGTCTTCAAGGTGCGAGCGTCGAGATCGAGCTCGACCACCTTGTCGATCATCTGGAAATATTCGAGGCGCATCACCTGTCCCGCTTGTACAACGTCCTTCCGCCGGTCAGGCGGACTTGGCAGCGATCAGTTCGTCGATACGCGCGCAGAGATTCTTGAGGACGAAGTACTGCTCGGTCGTGGCCTTGCCTTCGTTGACTTCCTGCGTCCAGCTTTCCAGCGGCAGCTTGATGCCGAAAGCCTTGTCGATGGCGAAGGCGATATCGAGGAAGTCCAGGCTGTCGATGCCGAGATCGTCGATGGCATGGCTTTCCGGCGTGATGTTCTCGCGCGGGATGTCGCACGTTTCGGCAATGATGTTGGCAACGGTCTCGAACGTGGTCGACATGAAAGGCCTCTGGTCTCGGCGGCCGCGTCCGGCCACGGTTGAATGGGTTCGCCCGGCGCTCCCGCGTCGCAGGCCCCCGAATGGATGACGGCCCGTATACCTAAGCGCAGGCGCCGATTCAATGGCGGCGGCGCGGCAATCCTCGGCAGTGTGACATCCGTGCCGCCGCGCGGGCTGCCGCAGCGACTGCGCATCGTCATGGCGACGTGGCCGAATTCGGCCTATCGTCGCGTCATCAAACAGGCAGTCAGTCACGGAGCAGGTGCCATGAACCCGTTTACTTCGGCCTTTTCATGGCTCGGACACGGGGCTGCCGTGGCGATTCTTGCCGCCGTGCTCATTGCCCCGGCAGGCGCGCAGGCGCCCAAGCCCGCTGCTGCCACGCCGGCTGCAAAACCCGCTGCGGGCGCTGCTGCAAAACAGACTGCAGCGACTGCCGCCAAGCCGGCGCCCGACGCTCTGCCGAAAACCTATGCCCCGCAAGAGCTTGTCGAGGCCGCGCGGCGCCTGCAGGCGCTGCTGCAGCGTGAACGCGCGCCGCTGCCGAAACCCGCCGCCCAGCTGCGCAAGGACGCCGATGCCGCGCTCGCCGCCGGCGACGCGCGCACCGCTGCCGGCCTGTATGGAAAACTGGCGCAGGCGAACCCCGCCGATGCCGGGCTGTGGCAGCGCCTGTCGCGCGCGCTTTCCCGCATCAAGCCGAACGACAATGAGAGCGCCGACACCTTACTGGAGCGTGCGCAGGCCGCCGCCTTCCTGGCCTATCGGGCGGCGACGACGCGCGTGGCGCAGGCGGAGGCGCTGTTCGCCATCGGCCATCTCTATGACCAGCGCTCGCTCTGGCGCCCGGCGCTCGACACCTTCGCCACGGCGCTCGGCTATGCCGACGTGCCCGAACAGCGCGCCTTCTACGACAAGCTGCGCGAGGAACGCGGCTTCCGCATCCTCGACTACAGCGTCGATTCGGATGCCACCAATCCGCGCATCTGCGTGCAATTCTCCGAGCCCCTGGTGAAGGGCGGCAAGGATTATTCGTCCTATGTGACGCTGAGCGGCCCCGGTGGGCCGGTCGACAAGCCGGCGGTGACGGCGGAGGACAGCCAGCTCTGCGTCGAGGGGCTGAAGCATGGCGAAAGCTATGATGTGAAGCTGCGCGAGGGCCTGCCGTCGTCCATCGCCGCCGAGCCTCTGCGCGCCAATGCCGAACTCACCATCTATGTCCGCGACCGCAAGCCCGGCGTGCGCTTCAGCGGCCGCAACTATGTGCTGCCCAGCACCGGCCCTCGCGGGATTCCGGTTGTCTCCGTCAATACGAGCCGGGTCGGCGTCGAGCTCTACCGCATCGGCGACCGCAGCCTGATCCCGACCGCCCTCGACGGCAATTTCCGCCGGGACCTGGCCGGCTACGATCTGCAGGAACTCAAGAGCAGCAAGGCCGAACTGGTCTTTTCCGGCGAGCTGGAGACCGCCTCGCCGCTGAACGAGGATGTCACCACCTCGTTTCCCGTCGACGAGGCGGTGAAGACGCTGGCACCCGGCGTCTATGTGCTGGCGGCCCGCCCGGCCGGCGACGCGTCCAACCCGAACGACGAGTGGGGCACGCGCTCCACGCAGTGGTTCGTGGTCTCCGATCTCGGCCTCACCGCGCTCTCCGGCAGCAATGGACTCACCGTGCTGGTGCGTGGGCTCGGCAACGCGCAGCCCTTGGCGGGTACCGAACTGCGCCTCCTCGCCAAGTCCAACGACGTGCTGGCCACCGCCCGCACCGACGCCACCGGCACCGCCGTCTTCGATGCCGGGCTGATGCGCGGCACCGACGGGTTCGCGCCGGCGGTGATCGTGGCGCAGGCGAAGGAGGGCGACTATGCCTTCCTCTCGCTGGACGATCAGGCCTTCGACCTCACGGATCGCGGCGTCGGCGGACGCGCGGCGCCCGAGCGTTTCGACGCCTTCGTCACCACGGAGCGCGGTGTCTATCGCTCCGGCGAAGAGGTGCATGTCACCGCGCTGCTGCGCAATCCGCAGGTGATGGCGGCCAGCGCGCCGCTGACGGTGATCTTCAAGCGCCCCGATGGCGTTGAGGAGCGCCGCGTGCTGGCCGACGACCAGGGGGCGGGCGGCCGCACGCTGACCTATCCGCTGATGGGCGATGCCATGACCGGCACCTGGCGGGTCGAGGCCTATGTCGACCCGCGCGGCGCGCCGGTGGGTTCCACCACCTTCCTGCTGGAAGACTATGTGCCCGAGCGCCTCGCGCTCGACCTTTCCACCACCGCGACCTTCCTTGCCGCGAACGCCTCCGTAACCGTGGCGGCTGACGGGCGCTGGCTGTTCGGCCCGCCGGCGGCCGGGCTCGACATTCAGGCCGAGGTCGAGGTGCGTGTCGCGGACGCCCGCCCGGGCCTGCCGGGCTGGCGCTTCGGGCGCGCCGATGACGGCTTCACCCCGGTGCGCCAGCCGCTGGCGGATGCGCCGGTGACCGACCCGCAGGGCAAGGCGAGCCTGTCGGTGCTGCTGCCCGCGCTGCCGGCGACCGCCCGCCCGCTCGAGGCGGAAATCTTCGTCGCACTCAATGAGGGCGGTGGGCGCGCGGTGCGCCGCTCGCTCGTGCTGCCGGTGCGCCCGACCGGTGACGGCATCGGCGTGAAGCCACTGTTCGACAAGGCGGGCCCGGGCGAGAACGCCAATGCCGGCTTCGAGGTGCAGGGCTTTGACGCCGCCGGCCAGCCGGTGGCGCTGAAGGGCGCGCAATGGGCGCTCTACCGCATCGAGACGCGCTATCAATGGTATCGCCTCAACGGCAATTGGGACTTCGAGCCGGTCGAATCGATCGCCAAGGTCGCGGATGGCGCGCTTGACCTCGCGGCCGAGGCGCCGGCGCGGCTCAGCGTGCCGGTGGGCTGGGGGCGCTACCGGCTGGAGGTGACCGACGGCACGCGCGCCACCGCGGTTTCCTTCGATGCCGGCTGGGGTGGCGGCGCGACCGCCGACGCGCCGGACCGGCTGGAGGTGGGCCTCGACAAGGCACAATACGCCGCCGGCGACACGCTGAAGGTGAACCTCACCAGCCGCTATGCCGGCTCGGCAACGGTGCTCATCGTCGGCGACGGCGTGCTCGCCTCCAACACCCTCGACGTGAAGGCCGGGGACAGCGCCGTCTCGTTCACCGTGGCGCCGGAATGGGGCCCCGGCGCCTATGCGCTGGCCTTCCTGCACCGGCCGCTGGACGTGGCGGCGAGCCGCAACCCCGGCCGGGCCATCGGCCTTGCCTGGTTCGGTGTCGACCGTGCCGCGCGCGTGCTGGCGGTGAAGCTCGACGCGCCGCAGCTGGCGCGGCCGGAGACGACGCTTTCCGTGCCGGTGCAGGTGACGGGGGCCGGGCAAAGCGAGGCCTATGTGACGCTTGCCCTTGTCGATGTCGGCATTCTCAACCTCACCGGCTTCAAGGCGCCCGACCCGGATGGCTTCTATCTCGGCCAGCGGGCGCTGGGCACGCAGGTGCGCGACTTCTACGGCCAGCTCATCGACGGCATGCTGGGCAGCCGGGGGCGCCTGCGCTCGGGTGGCGACGCCATGGATGCCGGGCTGCAGGCCGAGCCGCCGACGCAGCCGCCGCTTGCCCTGTTCTCCGGACTGGTGAAGCTCGATGCGCAGGGCAGGGGAACGATCGACTTCGTGCTGCCGCCCTTCGACGGCACCGGCCGGCTGATGGCGGTGGCGTGGTCCGGCGCCGCCGTGGGGCATGCGCAGGCCGATGTGGTGATCCGCGACCCGGTGGTGATCACCGCCACCCTGCCGCGCTTCCTCGCCTCCGGCGACCGCTCGACGCTCAATCTCTCGCTGGACAATGTGGATGGCGAAGCGGGCGACTATGCGCTGGAGCTGGTGACGGACGGCCCGGTGAAAATGGCGAGCGCGCCGAAGACGGTGCCGCTCGCCAAGGGCGCGCGGCAGAGCTTCGCCGTGCAGCTGGATGGCACCGGCATCGGCGCGGCGAAGGTCTCGGTGCGGCTGTCGGGCCCGGGTGGGCTCGCCATCGTGCGCGACTATGCGCTGAATGTGCGGCCGGCCTATCCCGCCATTTCCCGCCGCAGCGTCGAAACGCTGGCGCCGGGGGCGGCGCTGACGCTGAGCGCCGACCTTGTCGCCGATCTTGTGCCGGGCCGTGGTGCGGTGAGCGTTTCCGCCGGGCTCGACCCGGCCTTCGACGTGCCGGCGCTGATCGGGGCGCTCGACCGCTACCCCTTCGCCTGCTCCGAGCAGCTGACCAGCCAGGCGCTGCCGCTGCTCTATCTCAGCGAGTTCGGGCCGCCGGCGCGTTTCCGGCTGACCAAGAACCCGGCCGAGACCGTCCGCAACGCCATTGCCCGGCTGATCGCCCGGCAGGGCTCGGACGGTTCCTTCGGCCTGTGGGACGCCGGCGGCAATGATCTGTGGCTCGACGCCTATGTGAGCGATTTCCTCACCCGCGCCCGTGAGCGCGGCCATGCCGTGCCGGAACAGCCCTTCACCATGGCGCTCGACCGGCTGCGCAACGCGCTGGCCTATGCCAGCGACGGCGCCACCGACGACGGCACGGCCTATGCCATCTATGTGCTCGCGCGAAACGGGCGGGCGCCGCTGGGCGACCTGCGCTATGTCACGGACGCCAAGCTCGACGAGGTGAAGAGCCCCTTCGCGCGCGGCCAGCTCGCCGCCTCGCTCGCCATGCTGGGCGACAAGGGGCGGGCGGAGAAGGTGTTCGGCGCGGCGCTGGAAATCCTGCCGGACGCATCCGAGACGCTTACCTCCGGCCGGCCGGATTTCGGCTCGATCCTGCGCGACGCGGCAGGCGTCGCGACGCTCGCCTCCGAGGCCGGCTTCACCGGTACGGCGCGCACCGCCCGCCAGCGCGTGGCCACCGCCTTCATCGATGCCGGCCCGACTTCGACGCAGGAAGATGCCTGGCTGCTGCTCGCCGCCCGCGCGCTGCGCGAGGGGCGCGGCATCGCGGTGGATGTCGACGGCACCGCCCATACCGGGCTCTATGAGCGCACCTTGTCTCGGGAGGAGCTGGCACGGCCGATCGTGCTCACCAATCGCGGCACCGCGCCGCTGGATGTCGCTGTCTCCATCGACGGCCCGCCGGTGGCGCCGGAGCCGGCGGCGGCGAACGGCTTCTCGCTGACGCGCAGCTACTTCACGCTGGAAGGCGTGCCCGCCGACCCCGCCAAGGTGGCGCAGAACCAGCGTTTCGTCGTGGTGCTGGAGGCGCAGGAGATGGAGGCGGCGCAGAGCCATGTGCTGCTCGTCGACCATCTGCCGGCCGGGCTGGAGATCGACAACCCGTCGCTGGCGGTGGGGTCCGATGTCGGCGCGCTGGCCTGGCTGGGCGAGACGACGTCGCCGGCGCATGCCGAGTTCCGCGACGCCTTCTTCGCCGCCGCTTTTGATCGCACGCAGGGTTCGGAGGAGCCGGAGCTGCTGCGCGTCGCCTATATCGTGCGCGCCGTCTCGCCCGGGCGCTACGCCCACCCGCCCGCCATCGTCGAGGATATGTACCGCCCCGGCCGCTTCGCCCGCACGTCGGCGGGCCAGACCGAGGTGACGGGGCCGGCGCCATGAGGAGCATGTGGTGAAGCGCGCGGCGGGGATCGCGCTGCTGGCTGCCATGCTGCTGGCGGGCGGCAGCACCGCCTGGCTCGCCGGCATGCGCGCGGCCGCCCCGCCGCTGCCCCGCGTCGCGCTGTCGGTCGAGGTGCTGGACCGCGAGGGCCGGCTGCTGCGCCCCTTCGCGCTGGCGGATGGGCGCTGGCGGCTGAAGGCGGAGACGAGCGACGTCGACCGGCGCTATCTCGACATGCTCGTCGCCTATGAGGACAAGCGCTTCTGGCAGCATGGCGGGGTCGATCCGCTGGCGCTGCTGCGCGCCGCCGGGCAGGTGATCCTGCACGGGCGCATCGTCTCGGGCGGCTCCACGCTGACCATGCAGGTGGCGCGGCTGCTGGAGCCGCGCGAGGGCAGCGGGCTCACAGCCAGGCTCGGCGCCAAGCTCGCCGAGATGCGTCGCGCGCTTGAGCTGGAAGCGCGGCTGAGCAAGCGCGAGATCCTGGCGCTCTATCTCACCCTGGCGCCCTATGGCGGCAATATCGAGGGCGTGCGCGCCGCCAGCCTGGCCTGGTTCGGCAAGGAGCCGCGCCGGCTCTCTCTGGCCGAGGCGGCGCTGCTGGTCGCCCTGCCGCAGGCGCCGGAAGCGCGTCGGCCGGACCGCCATCCCGCACGCGCGGCGCGGGCGCGGGACACGGTGCTCGCGCGGCTCGGCGAAGCCGGGCTGTTCGGGGAGGCGGAGGTGGTGTTTGCCGGCCGCGCGCCCGTTGCCGCCCGCCGCCTCGCCTTGCCGATGCTCGCCGCCCATGCCGCCGAGGCCGCCCGCCGCGCGCGCCCCGCCGCGCCGGCGCACCGTCTCGCCCTCGACGCCTCGGTGCAGGCGCGGCTGGAGGGCCTCGCCGCCGAACGGGTGCGCGAGCTCGGCAAGGGTGTGTCGCTGGCGCTGGTGATGGTCGACAATGCCAGCGGCGAGGTGCTGGCGCGGGTGAGCGGGGCCGATCCGCTCGACGCGGAGCGCGCCGGCGCGGTGGACCTGACGCGCGCCGTCCGCTCCCCCGGCTCGACGCTGAAGCCCTTCATCTACGGCCTCGCCTTCGAGGATGGCCTCGCCCATCCCGAGACGCTGATCGAGGACCGGCCGGCGCGATTCGGCGCCTACCGGCCGCGCAATTTCGACCGCGACTATCAGGGCACGGTGTCGGTCCGGCAGGCGCTGCAATTGTCGTTGAACGTGCCGGCGGTGGTGCTGCTGCAGGCGGTGGGGCCGCAGCGGCTGGCCAGCCGGCTGGGACAATCGGGGTTCGCACTCAAGCTGCCGCCGGGCGAGGTGCCGGGTCTGGCGGTGGGCCTCGGCGGCGTCGGCATGAGCCTCGACGCGCTGGCGGGCCTCTATGCCGGCATCGCCAATGGCGGGCAGGCGCACGGCTTGCGCGACCGGCTGGATGGCGGCGCGTCCGAGGTGGAGGACGTCCGCCGGCTGATGAGCCCGGTCGCCGCCGCCTATGTCGCGCAGGCGCTGGCCGGCACGCCGGCGCCGCACAACGAGCGCCCGGGGCGCATCGCCTTCAAGACGGGAACGTCCTTCGGCTATCGCGACGCGTGGGCGGTGGGATTTGACGGGCGCTGGACGATTGCCGTGTGGGTCGGGCGGCCGGACGGCCAGCCCGTGCCCGGCATGATCGGGCGCGAAGCCGCGGCGCCGATCCTGTTCGATGCGTTCGCCCGACTGGTGACACGACCCGTGCCGTTCGGCCCGTTACCGCGCGAGGCGCTGGACGTGCGCAACGCCGAGCTCCCGCTGCCGCTGCGGCATTTCGGGCGGATGGCGGGGAAGGAAAATGGGGCAGGGCCGCTGATCGCGTTCCCGCCGGATGGCGCCAGCCTCGACCGCGAGGGCGACGAGCCGCTGGTGCTGAAGGTGAGCGGCGGTGCCGGCCCACTGACCGTGTTCGTCGATGGAGTTCCGGCCGGCCAGCCCGCCCGTGCCGCCACGATGTTCTGGCGGCCGGCGGGCACCGGCTTCGTACGTCTGACCGTCATGGACGCTGCGGGTTCAACCGACAGCGTCACCTTGCGTATTCGCGGAGCGGCCGACCAGGATGGCGGCGCTCAGCCGGGACGTCTCAGCGGCCGTTGACAGCGGCGCGGGCGATGTCCTGGCGGGTCAGGCCACGCTTGGCGAGGGCGGCGTCCGAAAGGCGGGCGAGAGCCTCGTAGCGCTGGGCGATGCGACGGCCTTCGCCAACCGCTTCGAAGAAGCTGGTGACGGTCTCGACAACGCGGGAGAAGAAGTCCGGCGAGGTGTGGTGGGTAAGGGTCGTGGTGTTCATCTGAGCCTCCAGTATTCTGTATGCCAGTGAATATAGAGGCTCTGTGGCGGCGCAAAAGACGAAATGCTGCATGGCAGCACTGAGGTCGGCGCATGCCTCGTTTCGACCCTTAACCCGGCCTTAACCGTTCCAATGGCGATAAATTCAACCAAAAAGGTTGATACGTGCCGAGTTATGCTGAATTCGTGCCCGTTTTTTACGCCTTTCGACGCGTGAGCCATGTCGAAAACGACGGGCGATGCGGCGTGCCGTTTTCCCGGGGCCGTCATGGAGCAGCGGCCGGTAATCGCGGCATCGATTGCCCGGCAATGCCGGATGAGAGTCAACTGATAAGCAATGAGGCGGCGAAGCGAGTTGTCGATCTCGTAGAACAGGCTGTTGGCGACGAATCCATGGATCGTTGCGTCGAGGGCTGTCGGGCCCGGGCCGAAGACATAGCCGTATGCCGGAACCAGACGGCACGAAATGCCGAGGTCGGCCTGCCGCGCCAAGCCGAGGATTCGCATGAGTGGGCGCGGGTTGTGCCACCTTGCCGGCGTGGCGGCACGGTCACATCAACGAGCGCACCGGTTCCGACCCGGCCGCCCCGGCCGCCGTTTCGGGCGACAGCGAAAGCAGCGGCACGAGCGGCCGCAAGAGTGGCGGCAAGAGTGCGGTGAAGGCGGCGGTCCGGGTGCAATCGCCGCTTCATCCACATGCGGGCGCGGCCGCCCGTCGAAACTATGCGCGAGGGGGTAGACCGGGCCGGCGGGAGCGTTTATAGAGCGCGCCACTGCCGCTGCCGCCGCGATCCGACATCACCTGTCGCCGCGGAGGGCCACGGAAAGCGCCGCCCGCGGCGCTTCGGTGGGGGATAGTTTAACGGTAGAACTGCGGACTCTGACTCCGTTAGTCCTGGTTCGAATCCAGGTCCCCCAGCCACCCCAGATAAGTCTTTGAAATCAAAGGCTTTAATCTGCGGCTACACCCGCCAAATACACCCACGAATACACCCGCAAGCCTACGCGCTTGATGAACTGATATGGCTTTCTCGGAGGGAGTGATGACCCGACGCCCGCGTATCTATGTCATGGGGGCATCGTGTTCAGGCGTTTCCACGCTGGGGAGTGCTTTGGCTGCCCAGCTTGGGGTGCCGCATCTCGATGTGGACGACTTCTACTGGATGCCAACCGATCCTCCCTACAGCATCAAGCGTCCCCCGGAGGATCGAGTTCGCCTCATCACGCAGAATCAGAATGGGGCCGAAGGTTGGGTCCTCACGGGGTCGTTCATCGGCTGGGGCGACGCGCTTATTCAGGTCGTTGATCTGATCGTTTTTCTTTGGACGCCCACGGAGATTCGATTGCAGCGGTTGGCCGCGCGGGATGCGGAACGGCACGGTGCGCGCATTCTGCCCGGCGGCGATATGCATGAAGCCCACCGCGCATTTCGTGATTGGGCATCGCGATATGATGATCCCTCGTTCGAGGGGCGTAATCAGGCGCAGCATGAGCGCTGGTTAGCCGATCAATCCGCGCCGGTGCTTCGCCTGCAAGGTGAACGCCCCACGGAGGAATTAGCGCAGTCCGTTGTTGAGGCGCTCTCCGGCCGCACTCTCCGCGACTGATCGAACGGGCTGAGCGCCTGCGTGGGCGCGAAAGGGCGGTCTCTGCAACGAGCTTGGCGACTGCGCGCGCCATCCGGGGCATCTGGCGAAAGTGTCAACCCCGCAGGACACACTTTCCCTTCTTGTTCTCTTTTCGTTCTCATGCTTCGATCCGGGCGCGAGGAGAGACCGCCATGCAGACGAAACCCGACAGCACCCCCGAAGAGCAGCCTGACGCCCCCGAGGCGCCCGCCTTCGACATTACCGATGCGGACATAGACGAGGTGATAACGGCCTGCTCAGGGGACCCTAGGGCGGCCATCCGCGCCCTTCTGATAGGCCAGCAGTTCCTAGAGGCGGCGCTTGAAGAAGCCCGCAAGGAGGCGTCTTGGGGCTATGTGAGGGGACGGCCTTCGCGGTGGACGAAGGATGCGCCGGAAGGGTGAGCTGAGCCCCGGAATGATTCTGAGGGACCATCCGTGGCGCGTGGTGTTCCCTGAGGCGGAGGTGAACCACGACCACATGCGGGGCGCCGGGTTCTATCGCTCACATGCAGTGCGGAGCGTGGGGCGCACGAGGAATGGTTTGCGGGAGGTGCTCATATGCTTTGCTGACAGGGCCGATGCAGTGGCGTTTCAGCGGCACGCGGGCGGGGTCGTGGAGGGGCCTTCACTCGCTGCACTTCATTGGGATGAAGACGGCCCCGCGCGGCCCACTAGCGGCCCCTAGCCGAAGGGCAGAGCCTCTTCGGGGCCGCCTGAGGGGGCTCTCAGTCGAGCTGCGAACACCTGCCAATGGACATGAACGGTGTATGCGGGCTGTCGCCGTCCACGTACCCCTGAAGAAAAAACTCTTGGAATCTCAATGTGTTAACGTTCATCAAGAAGCCCCTTATGTAGCCCCCGCAGCGGACATGTACGCCCTCTCGAAAACACTCTGACGGTGGTTTTTTGACGCCGAATTCCGACACCTCGTAGCGCCCCCGCCCAGTGGCTTTGACCAACAGCTTGTCCTTGATTGTGACGTTGGCCGCCTGCCAATGGCCTTCCCTAAAGGCAAAACCCTGCCTCATGTCGGGAATGCAGACGTAGCTCTCCGCGACGGCGCTCTCGTGCAGCGCGCAAAGCATAAGCGCCGCTACCGCCACCTTCAAACCCACAAATGCCACTCCATCCCCCTCAGAATTTGAGAGGGTTATCTCGCACAAGGAGTGCCCATCACCAAGCTAAACGGCCCGGTCTCTTCGTCCATCGGGCTCAATTTTGAGCTGGTTGATTATCGAGACGCGAAGGGCGAGCTGCGGCCCGCCTATGAGATGACCCGCGACGGCTTCACGCTCCTCGCGATGGGCTTCACCGGGAAGCCGGCGCGCGCCTTCAAGGTGGATCAACAGCATTGCGGCCTGCTCAGAATGGAATTTCATCGTCAAGTTCAGCCAACTTGTCCGGGGCGGGCAATTCTCTTGGCTTCTCCGGTGCAGGGAGAGTCTTTGCCTCGTCCTCCTTAGCAGCCCCCAGCAGCCGAGAAATGGAGTCTACCCACTTCCGCCACGGTTCCAATTTCTCTCCCATCTGCCCCGCGACAGATGCTGCTTCAAGAAGAAACGATGCAACAACATCGAATCGTGCGCGCGGGCGCTCAATTTCTGTAGCTAGATCGCTAATTTTATTTAGAATAGACTCACGTTTCCAAATTGGTATCTCTAGTTTATTTGCAAGCTCGAGAAGTTTCGTGAGGTAATCATGTATATCTGATCGTGTATTTGCGTCGAGGGGGACGGAGTATTTTTTCGCTCGTCGTGAATGCTTAATTCGCAAAGTCAGCGTGAACTTTTGGGCCGAGGCGGCAAAGTCGCGATAATCGGCGTAATAGTTATCTCTGTCGAGTTCAATATTCTTCCATTCTTTGGGGCCTACGTCTAGCGCCTCGGCCGCTGCGCAGGTGTCAGTCACATAGTCGGTGTAATAATCTTGATAGGGACTGGTATTATTGTTTCCCTTATCAATTCTTTCCTGTAGTTTTTCTCGGAAAGCTCGTTCCAAATGAAGGAATGCTAACTCTGGATCCTCAGGCAAATCAAGATAATCATCATCTGAGATCATGCCAAAACACCTTAGCGGAAGATGCTCGCACGTCAGCACAATTTGCTGTTGATGCGCAATCCTACCGCGCTCGATTTCATCACCCGCAACGACCACCTACCGCATCCGCGTGGTGCCGCTGGAGGTGAACCCGTGGTTCCCCTTGGCAGACTGCAACCGCGTTATTCGTCGCGCGCAGGGTGGGCGGAAGCCCGTGTTCATAGGTGCGGACGAGCGCCGGACGATCCGTGAGATGAACGGAGTTCTTCTTAAGGGACACGGCCTCCTCGTTGTCTCGGAGAGCGGCCTCTACAAATACATCATGCGTTCCGACAAGCCGGAGGCTCGGGAGTTTCAGGAGTGGGTGACGCGAGAGGTTCTCCCCACCATCCCCCAGCGCCGGGGGCGCCTGCAAGACGGGCGGCTACGTCCTTCGGGGCGCCGACCGGGCGACCGTGGGCGAGGGCACGGTGGCCGAGATGCCGGACGTTGGGGGAGGCTTACGGGTCCTGTAGAGGGAGGGAAGGTTGTCCCCTAAGGGGCGACGCCCTCACCATCGCCAATATCAACGACAACCCCGCCTCCTCCACACGGCCCCGGAAAGCCGGCCATCCGCCCCCTCAGGAGTGCGCTTCAGCCAAATCGCCGCTGACAGCCTCCTCGTCCGCCTCCACGCTGACGACCGTGAGCGTGTGAACAGTGCCATCACGAGCCGTCCACTTCATCGACTGCCCCCCAGAAAGCCCGATCAACGCGACCCCCATGGGCGTCATCACGGACACCTTCCCCGCCAAGATATCCGCCTCTCCGGGGAGAACGAGCGTCACGGTGCGGTCGTCCCCGTCATCCGTGGTGAACCTGAACCGCGAGCCGAGGCGCACGAACGGGGAGCCGGGCTTCTCCGGGGCGACAACCCGTGCACGGTCCAGCTCGGTGTAAAGCTCTTCGGCAAGGTCGGGATGGCTGGTCGCATAGCTGTCCGCGAGCTTCGTCAGGCGAGCATGGTCGTCGCGGGTGATGTGGATGGCCGGCTTGCGGCTTGCGAGCGTCATTGAAGTCTCCAATTGAGATGAACGCAGAGCGCGGCGCGCGCTTCGCGTGTCATTGGTCCGATGGTGTGGAATTGTGCCGCCTAGGGCGGCTTCGCGGTCTACAGCCTGTGACCACGCGCCCCGGTACTAGGGCGCAGGACGGCCCAGCCGGGGGCTAGTGTCCCGCGATGGGACACACCCGAAAGTGCTGATGCTGTGCGCGCGCAATAGTCATAGCCGGAAATTGGGGGCTGCCACCGCCAAAGTCAAATCTCTGCCGTAGCGGCAGGCGGGAGAGGCGTTCTGTGCCCCATGGCGGTAGAGCAGGGCGGCGCTTTGAGGCGGCCGGGTGGCACCGAGACACTCGACATCGACCACCCGGAGCGGGTGCACCTACTTGGAAGCACCCTAGTGGATCACTTGGGTGCCCCTCTCCGTTTTGGTTCTGCAACCTTCCTCACCCGCGCGGGCGTTCATCAGCTCCTCATGGCCTCCACCAAACCGGCCGCTAAGGAGTTCCGCGAGTGGCTCGCGGCGGGTGGCGCGCACAAGGGTAGCACGCTAGGAGTGGCGGTGCCCTGATCCGCACGTAGGAGAAAGCCCCGTGTCGCTGCTTACACTGTCAGATCAGCCGACGTTCTTTCCCGATGAGGTTCAATGGCGGCTCGGCATGTACGTGTACCGGCTGGTCGATCCACGCAAGAACGAGACCTTCTATGTGGGTAAGGGGACCGGGAACCGGGTCTTCGAGCACGCTCGCGGTGAGATAGAGCCTGATCCGGAGGCGCTTCTGCCGCCCAAGCTCGACACCATCCACCAGATAAAGGCGGCGGGGCTTGAGGTCGTCCATCTCATCCACCGCCACGGCCTTACCGAGACGGAAGCATTTCTCGTGGAGGCGTCGCTCATAGACGCCTACCAAAACCTCACCAATGCCGTTGGCGGCCATGGTTCGGGTGAATTCGGCCTCATGACGACCAAGGAAGTCATGATCAAGTTCGGCCTCCCTGAGCTTTTGGAGAACCCGCCGCACCGCCTCGTGTTGATCAACATTCGGAAGCTCACCGCACGCGAAAGCCAAGAGGATATCTACCGGCTGGTCCGCTACTGCTGGCGGATTAACAAGGTGCGCGCAGAGCGCGCAGACTATGTGCTGGCGGTTCTAAGGGGCGTCGTCCTTGGAGCCTACAAGGCCCATCAGTGGCTCCCCGCGACGCCCGAGAACTTCTACCCCGATATTCCCTATGCGGACGGCTCGGAGGCGCATCGCTTCGGATTCAAGGGGGACAAGGCGCCTGCTGACATTTGGGAGATGTACGTGGGGCAGTATGGCAAGCGCATCACGCAGCCAGAGCTGCGGCATGACCAGTACCCCATTCGTTATTGGCAATGCTGAGGGGGCTGAGCGCGACACCGCGTGAAGTTGCGGATTCCGCGCCTTGACCCTGAATCCCCTTGGATTCATACAGTTAGGGCACGCTAGGGGAGCCGCTCGGGGATGCCGAAGATAGCCACGGATGACCTTCTCAGGTCCCTCATCCAAATCCGTGAGACCTTCTCAGAGATGCCCCTGCCGCTGGCGATAATGCTCCTCACGGTCGCGGAGAGGGAGGGCGCCACGTCCTCCGAGATAGGCCGGCGGGTTGGCGTAGGGCGGCAGTATTTCCGGCAGCTCCAGCGTCTCGGAAGTGGTGACTACACGGGGCCAGGACTGAACCTCGTGGCGGCACTCCCCCATGAGGATGGCCGGGCGGTGGCGATACACCTCACCAAGGCGGGGAGGCGGGTTCTGGAGCATATCGAGGGCGGCGGCAGCGGGAAGAGCACGGCGCGGAGCTGATGCCGATCCATCAGCATCGTGAATCCAAATGGCGGATGGATTCCAAAAACTCGTTGGACGGCAGATTCTCGACGCCATTACTCAGGTGCCCTCACGTCTCCATAAAGGGCTCCTCCGATGACCTTTCGTGCCGCCTCCGATGCCCCCGCCACCACCGAACAGCCCCATACGGCGGAAGGCCCGGCCGCCCGTGGGCGCTGGTATGAGCATCGATCCCTGCGCATACCGGGCATCGGTGGCGTTGTGGCCGAGTGGTGGCCGAAGGCTGAGGGCCCCTTCTTCGATTGCTGGAGTGACGGTAGGGGCGATTTGGAGCTTCGCGCCGGACGCCTCCATATCCTGCTTCAGCGCCCGTGGTCGTTCCTCAGCGCCGATGAGCGGGGGGCCTACATCGCCGCCACGTGCCCGACCCCTCAGCGGCTTGGGGTATCCGTGACCCTGCCGCTTATCGGCGGGGCGTTCTTCGACTGGAACTTCTACCGGCAATCAGCCGCCGTGACGTGGCGTGATTTCTTCTCGCTCGACCTTCAACGGGCGGGCTCCATTGAGATTGGATGCGGGCGCGCGACGATCCAAGCCGACCTCTCGGAGCCGGCCTATCACTGGCCTCGCGCGGCGCGGCTGGCTGCCTCTGTGCCGTGGTTCCTTCTCGGCTTGCCGCTGCTCATCGCCATCGTGCTCTTTGTGGCGCTTCTTACCGCCCTCACTAACCCCTTCCGGTGGCGGCTGAAACGCCTTGCCCTGCGCCTCGCGTGGAAGATACGGCCGGAGCAATTGGATACCAAGGCACGCGCGTGGGCGACGAAAGCGAGCGACCACGAGGAAATGGTGCGGCTCTATGTGGCGCGCGAGGCTGAGCGGATGGTGGCCGAAGAGGCTGCACTTGAGGCTGAGGTAGAGCGCCGCCTCGCTGAACGCCTCGCGGCCGCTGGAGCGTGACCCATGAGGGACCTCATGGAACGCCTCGGGTCCTTCGGGATGCTTGTTCTCGTGCTCGGCTACATCGCCAGCGCGCCCCTCGGGATGATCTATTGGGGCGCGAAGGGCTGGCTCTTGGGCGTCGTGCTGTCGCTCATCCTGCCGGGCTATGGGCTCGTGAGTACGATGTTTGGGGTGCTCGGGTGAAGGGAGAGAAAAGGTGGAGACGTCTCCACCTTTTGTAGTGACAGAAAAGGTCTGGACGTCCAGACCTTCCAGCAGCCGATGGCTAACCCCCCACTATCGATGTTCTCGGCCTATCGCCGCTGCCTGTCACAAACATGAGCCGCCGATGGGCTGTTTGTAGTGTCATGAAAATGATCGGCGTCGAGCGTTTCGGTGATGTCGTGCGCGCGCGACATGCGTGACGCTTTCCTTGCCACTACAGGCATCGCGATGCATGAAACGGTGGGGCTCCATCGTTTTGGTGCCACTACCACCAACGCTCTGTAGTGACAAAATAGGCGCAGCACGCTGCACCTTTCATGACACTACAGCGGCGTGGGGAACGTGGACCCCCACATTTCCTCTGACACTACGATGGGCAGAAAACGGTCCTGCGGGGCCAGTCCTGTGACACTACGGGGATAACGATGTTCGTCAGAACGCGGAAAACGCCCACCGGCTCAACAGCAACTACGCTCATGGAGTCATACCGCTGCCCGGAGACTGGCCGACCTAGGCACCGCGTGATTGCCAACCTTTACGGTGCCCCCAGCCTATTTGAGGCCATCGTCGCCATCACAGGCAAAGTCTCAAGCCGCGCAAAGTGGGTTGAGTGGCACGAGAACAAAGTCGTGATGGCCGAAGCGGAAGTCGAGCGAGTGCGAGCGCGGGGGTATCGCTGGCCCTCGCGGGAGGAACGCGCGGTCAGCGGATGCAAAACGGGCTTGAAGGAAGCGCTCGCAGCAAAAGCGAGAGCCGAGGAGCAACTGGCAGAGTTGCGGCGGGTGCATCTCGTCCACTTCGGCCCGGTGGATGAGGCAGCCGTTCAGCGTTCCCTTGACGAGCGCCGCGTGACCAAGCCGAGTGAGGTAGATCAATTGGACCACCTCGCTCAGGAAATCCGAGAGGCACTGAACGGCGCACGTAATTCGTAGTGCGTGGCTGTCGTGGCAAAAAGGTTGCGGCGACGCGACCTTTGTAGTGACAGAAAAGGTACGGACGTCCGTACCTTTGTAGTGATAAAATAGTTCTCAGCGCCGAGAACTTTTGCGCCGGCGCACTCCCGACCTAACACCCCACTATCGGCAGACCCGAAACGCCGGTGTCGAACACCGGCTGACACCCGTCTGTCCCGGCTCCTCGTAGTGTGCGGGCGCCACCTCCTCAGTCATTCATTCTAGCCGTCGCGGAGGTACCTGTAGGTTCGAACCGCGCTCCTTATGGCTTTGCACCATTCGGTAACGACGCGAGCTGAAATGAGTGCCACACGCAGCACGGCATAGACCGCCGAGCAGGCCAGAATGATCAGGCTAAGAACTTCCAATAGACTCCTCAAAAGGTTCGGGCTCGTTCACGCGGGAACGTGAACTCCATCCGAAGCGGTTGAGCATGGAACCCATGAGGGCAGGAGGCGACGCCCACCGCCCTTCTCCACCACCTCCACGACTCTTTCAAGTTCCCCTCACGCCCCCGTTCAGCACCCCTGAGCGGGGGCTTTTCTATGTCCGGCCGGTCCCCCTCGCGACCGCCTAACGAGCCCCTGAACATCACCATGAACAACGAACTCGCAGACGCCATCCGCGCGTCGTCCCAACGCCTCGGGGTGGACCCCATCCACCTCGCCACGGCCATGTCCTACGAGACGGCCGGCACCTTCGACCCGTGGAAGAAAGGCCCCACCACGAAATGGGGCGAGCATCGCGGCCTCATCCAGTGGGGCGAGCCGCAGCGCGCCAAGTACGGCGTGTCGCAGGGCATGCCCGTCGCGGCGCAGGTAGAGGCCGCTGAGCGCTATCTGAAGGACGCCGGGGTGAAGCCCGGCATGGGCCTCCTCGACATCTACAGCGCCATCAACGCGGGCGGGGTGGGCCTCTACAATCGCTCAGACGCCGCCGCTGGTGGCGCTCCGGGCACCGTCAGGGACAAGGTGGAGACGCAGATGGCCGCCCATCAGGCCAAGGCTGCGGCCCTCCTAGGCGGCACCTATACGCCCTCCAGCGCCTCAGCGCCCGACATCCGGATGTCCGACCGTTCCCCCACACGGCCCATCACGGTCCCCGAGCAGATGGCCGCTGAGGCCGCTCCGGGGCCAGGTATCGGGGAGACCGCGCTCACCGCCGCCCGCGAGCACTCCCTCACCGGGTGGCTCGTCACCAAGCCGTGGCTGATGCCCGATGACCCCGATTTTCAGATGACCGATGAGCGCCTCAAGGCCCTCACGCAGGGCATCCCGAGCGACCGCTGGAGCGCCTTCGAGAACGCCTACTCGGCGGACCAAGCGGAGTCGATCCGGCGCGAGCTTATCGCTCAGATGGACCGGCAGCGGACGCTCTCCGAGGCCGGCATCACGGGCGCTCTGCTCTCCGTGGGCGCAGCCATCGGGGACCCCATCGGCATCGGCGTGGGTGTCGCCACGGCGGGCACCGGCAATGCCATCATGTGGGGCACCAAGCTCTCCCGCATGCAGCGCGTCCTCAGCGCCGGGGTGGCCGGGGCGGCAGTCAATGCCGGCCTCGCGGGTGCGGAAGAGAACCTCAAGCCGAACCCGGAGTGGGATGCGGTACTCCTCGCCGGGGCAGGCGGGGCGTTCCTCGGGGCGGGCTTCGGCGCGCTCTCGAAGATGCCGCACATGACCGATGAGGCGGCGGCCCTGAGGCAGCTCTCCAAGGAAACCGTGGAGGAGGTGGAAGGGGCCTACGGCGCCGTCCCGCTGCGGACCAAGGACAGCTCGGTGGGTGCGGCTTCCTCAGGGATGGAGCACAGCTCGATCCGCATGGATGCGGCCGATTACGTCCAGCACGCGAACCCGAAGAATGCCCCGCAGGCGGCCATGGGGAAGGTCCGCTTTGACGCCACCGGCCGGGCCAAGATGTCGAAGAACCCGCTCACCCGCATGTTCGCCAACGTTCTCGGTGAGGATGCGGTGGGCAGCGCGAACAAGGCGGACGCCACCATCTACACCGCGATGGAGGACCAAGCCCGCATCGCCCGCAAGATGGATGCTCGGCTCTCGCAGGAGCACGAGACCGCCTATCGGGCGTGGGTGAAGGAGAAGGGCTATGGCCTCAGCGAGCGGGACCTCGCCCGGCAGACGTTCAATGAGGAGGTGGCCCGCGCGGCCTCCTCGCTGGACCCCTCGGACAGCTTCGACACGCATGTGGTGAAGGCCGCGAAGGGCACGGAGCGGTTCTTCCACGACTACCATGCGATGGCGAGCGACCCCGGAGCGGCTATCGGCCTTGCCGGTCAACTCCGCCCGGTGGCCGGCTTCGGTCCCGGCGCGCCTCCCGCGAAGGGCTACCTGCCGCGCATCTTCGACTACGCCAAGGTCACGACCAGCTATGCCCGGCATGGCCTCCCGGCTCTCACGGAGGCAACCGCCGCAGCGATGCGCCGGCTCAACCCGGACATGGCGCCCGAGCTGCTCGACAAGGTGGCGCGGGGCTATGTGAGGAAGATGCGGGAGCTGGCCTATGGCGGCAACATCCGTGCCCATGGGGCCTTTTTCGGCAACGACCTTGAGGGCGTTCGCGGCCTCCTCAGCGACCTTGACGGGCTTTCCCCGGATGACGTGGAGAACGTCATGGCCCAGCTCACACGGCCCACGGACAAGGCGTCGGTGACGCGCGCGAAGCATCGCGTGCTTCTCGACGAGAACCTGCGTCTTGCGATGCCGGACGGCACGGTGACGAGCTTCGCGGAGCTGTTCCTAGAGCGGGACGTGCAGAAGCTCACCCGGACCTATAACCGGCAGATGTCGGGGCGCATCGCAACGGCACGCATGCGCGTGGAGAATGCCGTGGACGGTGAGCGCCACCTTCTCATTGACGGCATCACCCATGACGGGGAGTTCGACACCCTCATCACCAAGGTTCGCGCCGTGGCGGCCGAAGTGGGACAGGACCGGGCGGAGCTGGAGAGTGACGTGAACCTGCTCACCTATCTCTACAAGGGAACGGTGGGCATCCCGGTGCACGACCAGAACACCGGCATGGCGACGGCCGGGAGGCTGGCGCGGGACTATGGCCTCGCCCGCGTCCTCGGTCAGGTGGGCTTCGCTCAAATTGCCGAGCTGGGGAACATCTTCGCCTCCTCGGGGGTGAAGGCGGCCATCGCCTCCATGCCCGGCTTCCGGGTGCTCTCGCGCGATGCCGCTACGGGAAAGCTCGGCTCCGCCATCGGACAGGAAATCGAGGCCATTTGGGGCTTCGGTGCCGAGCGGCTCCGCAATGCCGGCAACTGGCGCCAGAGTGGCGACCCGGAATGGGGCACGCAAGCCGTCACCGCGCCGTGGGTAGGGAAGGTGGAGCGCGGGCTTGGTGTCGCCAAGCACACGACGCTTGAGGTGTCCGGCCTGAACGCGATCAACACCGGGCTGCATCGCTGGTCCACCAGCTCCATCCTGCACTGGTTCTCCCGCGCGGCATCGGGGGAGACGATCATCCCGGTGCAGCGGCTCCGCTCGCTTGCCCTGACAGACGAGATGGCGGAGCGGGTCTTCAGCCAGATGCGAACCCACCGCACGCTGGTGGACGGCTCGTCCTTCAAGCTGGAGCGCATCAACCTCGACAAGTGGGACGACCTTGAGGCCGCCGCTCACTTCGAGAGGGCCGTGGACAAGCGGGCGCGGCGCATGGTGCAGGAGAACTCGCTCGGCATGCTGGCGCCGTGGATGTCACACCCGGTGGCGCAGGTGATGCTCCAGTTCCGCACCTTCGTCATCGGTGCGCACTCCAAGCAGCTCCTCCACAACATCCACATGTGGGACCGGGAGAGCGTCTCGGTGTTCCTTGCGACCACCTTCGCGGGGGCCATGGGGCACATAGCGCAGACCGTGGCGAACGCTCCGGCGCTGTCCGAGCGGCAGCTTGAGGAGCGTCTGTCCGCCAAGGGCATCGCCTTGGGCGCCTTCCAGCGCACGGGAATGGCCGCCCTCGTGCCGATGCTGGTGGACACGGCGGCGCGCATCACGGGGCAGGACCCGGTGTTCTCCAGCCGCTCCACGGGCCTGTCCGCGAGCATCTTCGGGAACCCGACCATGGGCCTCGTGGACGACCTGCCGAACGCCGTGAGCGCCATCGTCGCGCCGTTCTCTCAGGGGCGGCAGATGTCCCGGCAGGAGATGCGCGCCGTTTTGCGCCCGCTCATCTGGCAGAACACGCTCCCCGTCACGACGCTCTTCGGGGCGATGTCGCAGGGCCGGCCGGAGTTCGCGCCGAAGGCGAGGTGAGGGCGGGATGAACAAGACCCCAAGGCGGTGTTAAGGCGCCGCCTTGGGGTTAGTATTGGTCACTGCATTGCCATCGATTCGAATGGGCGTAACCCATGAAGCCGCGCATTTTCATAGCCTCGTCAGTCGAGAATCTTGACATGGCATATGGCGTTCAGGAGAATCTTGAACATAGTGCCGAATGCACAGTATGGGATCAAAATGTATTCGTGCCGTCGAAATACTCCATCGAATCGCTGGTGGAGGCTCTCGATGCCGCGGATTTCGGAATCTTCATTTTTGCGCCCGACGATGTGCATCTAATTCGCGATGAAAGCAAAATGACGGTGCGTGACAACGTCATTTTTGAACTAGGAATGTTCGTAGGCCGGCTTGGCAAGGAAAGGAATTTCATCCTTATCCCCCGAAATGCACAGGATTTAAAGCTTCCAACTGATCTGCTTGGATTGACGCCTGCACTATATGATGCGGATCGACAGGATGGAAATATTGCCGCTGCGTTGGGGCCGGCGTGCAATCGTATCCGCAAAGCCGTGAGCAGTCTCGGAAAGCAAGATGTCCCGCCTGTAGATGCCGTAAATCATGAACCTTTGATATCTGACCCTAACGACTGCATTTCGCTTCTAGAGTCGTGGATGGGTGCGCGTCCATCCAGCGACAACAAGAGGGCGATTAAGTTTGATGATGTGGACCGAGAACTGCGCTTGGAACCGGGCTCGGCCCGCACCCATATTGAGACTGCTGCCCGCAAGTGGAATTACCGCGTTGTGCGGCGCGGACAAGACACGATCATGTTCGAAGACATACCCTACGAAAGGGGCTCGAATTACTTCTGAAATTTGGGATATCGTGAGGATGTTTCCGGGTAATTTGCTGGAGAAATCTGAGCGCCCATCTGAATAAGAGGCGGCGCGCGATACCCCCCTCGGGGGCCTCCCGTTCCGCATTCTGACCCCTTTAGGGCCGCCCCTGCGAGCCTCATATACGGCCGCTCTGTCCCGGCGCTCCACATCGTGCCCGGCACCGCTCCCGGTCGCTGGTGAGTCAATCTGACTCGCCCTGAGCACCTTCCTCGGTGTCGCCTTGCGCGGCATCCTCGCGGGCATCATGACACCCTACACGCCCGCCGAACCCCAGCCCCAACGCGCGCCGACCGAGCCCGCCCCGGAGCAGCGCGACGCGTTCCTCGATCAGCTCCGCACCTACCTCGCGGCCATGTACCCCTCAGCGGGCTACAGGACCCGCCGCAGGATACTCAGACGCGCCCGCAACAAGGGCCATTACGGCCGCCTCGGGGAAGTCGCGGGCATCCTCGTGAGCAACTATGTCCGGCACGAATGCACGGACTACGAGCGCCTCTTGCGGATCAATGGCGGCAATGAGGGGCTCACGCGGGAGGAGGCCCGGATGGTCGTGGCGCAGGAGGTGGAAGACATGGCGAACCGTTGGCGCCAAGGCTCGGCTGAGACCGATGAGGGCTATGCCCAGCTCCGCAGGCAGCTCAGGGAGCGGCGCCGCAAGAAGGGCAAGCGCAAGGACAATGCGGGCGTCATCGCTACGCAGAACGCGGCCCTTGCCGAGTACCTGAGGGGATGGCTGGAGCGGCAGGCGCCGGCCTAGGTTCGTTTCCGACCGTGTTGTGGGCGCGGGTAATGTACCTCAGCGAAACTCACGACAAACCAAAGGCCAGCCTGAAACGCCCCTTACGGGTCCAGTAGAGGGAGGGAAGGTCCATGCCTATAGGCGCCGGTGCCGGCCGGGGAGGGGTTCTTGGAGATGGTCCCCACCATCAACACCACCTCAGAGGCCCCAAGCCTCCAGCGCCTTCGCCTGTCCAGCAGGGTCGTCCTTGATCCGGTAGACCGTCTGCCGGGTGAGGCCGGTGTGCTTCGACACGTCGCTCACGCCCGCGCCCTGCGCCAGCATCTCAGCCACGCGGGTGAACTGTTCCCGGCTGAAGGTCGGCTTCCGCCCCTTGTACTTGGTGGCCCCCTCAGCGGCCTTGGCGTGGGCAATGCCGGCCTTCTGCGCCTCCTTGGTCGCCTCTGCCTGCGCCTGTGCGGTGGCCGCCATGAAGCCTATGAGGGCGTCTCTCACGGCCATCTGCACGGGGTCCTTGGTGGCCCCGTCGAAGGTCATGGCGTTGATGATGGTCTTCACCACCACGCCCCGGCGCATGAACTCGCGGATGGTCTCGGTGACATCGGCGTAGTTGCGGCCTAGACGATCCACCCAGCGGACCACGAGGGTGTCCCCGGAGCGCAGCACGTCGAACAGGCGGCGGCCCTCGGGGCGCTCCCTGAGGGGCACGGAGACACCCGACACGCCGTCATCGGCAATCACCATGTCAAAGCTATAGCCGGCCGCTTCGGCCTGCGTGCGCTGGTGGGCAAGGGTTTGGTCGGCAGTCGAGACGCGGGCATAGAGGATGGTGGACATCGGCCTCTCCGGTGTCGGCAAGGATGGTGTCCGCAGATAAGATGTACGTAGACTCGATGTCAACCCCAGCGGACGGGGTTTCTGGCGTCGCCAGAGATGTACGCTAGGGCATACCTCAGGGGTCGTTTAAGGCGCCCCTGAGGAAGCCGAACAGCCCCTAAAGCTTTTGAAGTTCGGCAGTGAAGGGCACGCCGGGTGCTGCCGGCGCTGAGCCCTGAAGACGCAGATGCCCCGCTGAGACTTCGCCATGGAGGTTGATAGTCACGTTATCCTTGCCAAACACCGAGTCCAGCCCGTGCGTATGCCTGCCAGTCGAAACGGTGGCAGTGAACTGATTGCCGTTCAACGAATACGTGCCCTTGTAAAAGAGGGCGCTGTCGCCGCCTTCGATTGTCCCTTCCCGAAGAACCACCACGCCGGCACCAGCGCCCAAAGGCGTTGCGAACTGAACCTTGTAAAAGCCATCGAGAGACATGCTCGTTCCCCTTGGTTAGGATGAGCTATGTAGGTGGGTGGGTGCCAGTCGCACACAAGATGTAGATCGGCGATTTTTATCTGCAATTTCGAACTTCTCGTATTCGCCTTGATTACCCCATCATCTGGAGACCACCGCATCATGACCGATGCCACCCCTATGCACGCCCCCACGTCCCCCGTCCTCCACAAGCTGCCCTTCGGTGAGAAGACCATTCGCGCCACCCGCCACCCCGCTCATGGCCGTATGCTGATGGCGCACGATGTCCTCCTTGCCATCGGCTACACCCCGAAGCCCCCGCACGGTGCCCGGCCCATTCTCGCGGGCCTCAAGGTCTCCGATGCGAACCGCATCACGCTCACCCGCGAGGACTTCGACACCACCGAAGGCCGCCCCGAGCCGACCTTTCCCAAGGCCACCTTCCTCACCCGCGCCGGGCTGGATGAACTGGTGGCGGGTGCCGCAGCGAAGAAGGTGAAGACCTTCGGCCCGTGGATGGTGGATGTGATGGAGAACGGCTCCCCGAAGAGGAAGCCCAAGCCGGTGCCCGAAGTGGCCCCGGAAGTCGCGCCTGAAGGGTTGCCTTGGGAGGAGTGACAGGCCCGGCGCGATGCCCGGCCAACCCCTCACTATAGGAAGCCCCCAGCGGCCTCAGGCTGCCGCGTGGACGGCCGCTAAGCCCCCACTATAGGAAGAGTTGCGGCTGCCGGGCGCCTCCCTCAAAGGTCAGGCCCGGTCAGTCGAGGCCGCCAATGCAGCGTCAATCTCTCGGTACGCCTCCGGCCTCATTGCGCGCTCTTTTTCTATGAACGCAGAATGGCGCTTAGCAAATGCGGGAACCTCGCCAAGCGTTTGCGGGTACGGTTCGCCAACCGGCCAAAATAGAAAGCCATGCCGGACTAGAGCCTCGACCTTTCGCCACTGTTTCTCATCAGCCCGTTTAGGGGGCTTGAACTTTCGAGTAAGGCCAATGCTTGGCCCTCCGCATTCGGGGCAGGGAAGCACAGCCTCCGTCCGACTGGCGCGTTTGAAGCTCTTCCGGCATCTAAAGCAAGCATACGGGTGTAGATAGCTGGATGAAGATGGGCCACCTTTCTGGGCCGGGGGCGATGATGAAGCGTCAATCATCCGAGCAGAATAAATGCTCCACGCGGGCCTGCCAATCGGGCAGTTGTTACCTAGTCCACAAGGTCTCAAGTCACAGCGTCGCGACATCCCCACAAGCCTCCTGTGGATATCTCGGTGTGGGCGTGTGTGGGGGTGTCTATCCCCTTTGCGCGCCCCTTCACGACCCCCGAAACGCCCCTTGAACGCGGACTCCCGGTGCCGCAAAGAGTCCCCATGAGCAAGCATTCCCAACCCCCGGAGCGGCACCGCTGGTTTGACGACTGGCGCGGCGCGAGAGGCCCGGCCCTCCGCAAGCTGGTCGCGGACATCACGGCTGAGGTGGAGGCGCTGGAGCGGGAGAAGGGTGCCCGTAAACGCGCCCGTAAGACGGTCGATCAGAGCCGCTTTGAGATGGCTGTGGAAGTGGTCGTGAGCAACCTCGCGCATGAGGTGCTGGTGCCGAGTGAGTCGGGACGGCTCGCCATCCTCACGGGCAACGGGCCGAAGGGCGCCACCCGGTACGACAACAAGGCGCTTGGGAAACCCCTCCGGGACTTGCTGGTGCGCATCACCGAGCTGGACCTGATCGATTGGCACAAGCCGGCGTCATTGCGCGAGGGGTGGGCCGTGTCGCCCGCCGCGACCTTCCGCAAGCGGGTGGAGAGCGCCGGCATCTGGACGGAAGATTTTGGCCGCGTGCCGGGGGAGGAGACTATCATCCTGACGCGCAAGGAGCGCCTTGGATTGGGCTCCGGCGTCGTCGCGCGGCAGTTGGTGGATTACATCGACACCCCCGAGACGGTCGCCATGCGTCGGACTATGGAGGGGCTGAATTCCTTTCTCTCATCCGCAGACATCGCCTTCGTGGACGACGGAGCCGGCCCCGTTGATGCGCACGACCGCACGATGCGCAGACACTTCATCACCGCTCTGGCTGAGGGCCAGGGATTTGACCGGGGAGGGCGTCTGTTCGGCGGGTTCTGGCAAAATCTCCCATCGGCTCGGCGCAACGGCATCCGCATCAGCGGTGAGCAGGCGGTGGAACTCGACTATGGGCAGATGGCCGTGAGGCTGGCCTACGCGCACGTAGGAGCCACCCCTCCCGAGGGCGACATGTACGCAGTGCCGGGGCTGGTCGGCCACCGCGCGGCGGTGAAGACGGCGTTCAATGTCCTTCTGAACGACAGCCACAGGCGGAACTCGTGGCCCGCGTCGCTGCTCGAAGGCGAGGGCGGCGGCGATTTGAGCAAATCACTCCCCACGGGCTGGACGGTGAAGAGGGTAAAGGCCGCCATCCTCTCGCTGCACCCGTCTCTCGCGCCGTGTTTCGGCTCCGGCATCGGGCTCAAGCTCATGCACACGGAGAGCGAGGTGCTCGTGGCGGTGCTGGCTGAGATGCAGGCGAGGGGGGTTGTGGGTCTCGGCATTCATGATGGCCTCCTCGCTCCGGCATCGAAAGCGGACGAGGTAGCGCGGATCATGGTGGAGGCAGGGCTGATGAGTGCCGGCACCACCATCCCGGTCACGGCCTCGGCTCCATAGGTAACAACCTTCCCTCCCTATACTGGACCCGTAAGGACGGCCTCACTCTCGGCAGGGGCATCACCCTCCGGCCGCTTCGGCTGCTCCCTCGGGAACTGCACGGACGCCACGCAGGCCCGCAACTGGTCCACGCTAGGGCCGCCAGAATAGGTCCCCAGCGTCATTCCCTGCCGCACGTGTCCGACCACGCTGGAGATGATGTGCGGGGGCTGCCCGGCCATCTCAGCCTTCGTGATGAACCAGCGACGGAAGGAGTGGAAGTCGATATTACTCTGTCTCGCTCCGGGCGCCTTCTCGTCCACCTTAAGGGTCGTCCGCAGGCGGCCGAAGTGCTTCGTGATGGCCTGTCCGGGTTCGATAGAGCTGCCCTCTTTGACGGCCGGAAGCTCGCTGAAGAGGCGGTCTTCGGGTGATTTTCCGTCCGTCCGCGCGGCCACGAGGGGGGCCACAAGGGGGTGGATGGGGACGGCACGGTTTCCGGCCTTGGTCTTCGCGTCCAGCACGTGGAAGAGACCTTCGCGCACGTCCTTCACCCGCAGCTTGGCAATCTCGGACACGCGCATTCCTGACAGCGCCGCGATGCGGATGGCGTCACCCAGCATTGTCGCCGGCTCGGTGCCCTTGATGAGGGTCGTTATCTCATTGTCGGTGAAGGGGCGCTTGGTGGTCGCCACCACCTCTAGGTCTCGGTCGTTCACCCCCTGTCCGCGCCAAGGATTGTCCCCCTCCACATAGCCTCGCTTCTCCAGCCATCGCCAGAAGGAGGACAGGCAGGACACATCCTTGTTGATCGTCTTCGGGTGAATGCCCTTCTGAATGAAGTGCTCCGTGACGTACTGCCCTGCCTTGCGCCGGGTCACGTCCTCAATCGCTGAGCAGAAGGCCGCGAACTTGGTGATGGCGCGCCGGTAGTCGTGTTTCTGCCGGGGCTTCATGCTGATGCGTTCATCAAGCCATGGATCGACCAACGGCAGGAAAGGCGTGGCGGCGCCCGTCGCGACAGAAGCGAACTCGACAGCGGCCGCCTCTCCCTCGCTCGCCTCAATCGCCTCCGCGCGCTGGTAAATGAGTTCCCGCAGGAGGCCCTCACGTTCCTCCTCGGGCACGCCCCCGAGCACCTCAGCGGTCTTCCAGCGGAGAGCCTCCTGTAAGCGGCTATCCCGAGCCTTCACACTTCTGCCCCTCGCTTCCTCGAAGGTCTGCCTGATTTCAGCGATGACCGCGTGTTTCAGCCGGGCGGCTTCAGACAGACTCTCCGTGCCCAAGGACACCACAATATGAGGCTTGCCGATGGTCGCTCGGATGTCCTTGGGCACCGCGATGCGGACGCGCCATTGCCGCCGATGCTGCTCAAGGTGCGTTCGGTCATAGCGCATGGGGGGCTCCGATTGGGCGGCTGGGGAAGAAAAATACACCCGGCGAATACACCCATCGGCTACACCAATGCAATGATTTCCTTACAGAATATGGGTTTGAGAGGTAGAATCGGAGTGTCCAGGTCCCCCAGCCAACCCAACCCGAGTAAAATCACATAGTTGCCTGATTACTCGGAGGGGCGCGGTGTCGCCCCGTGTCGCGTGGAAGCGCATTCCAAGCTCTGCGCGAATCTCGTTGGCGCTGAGATCGGTGCCTTTTTTAAGAGAGCCGGGTTCTCGCGGCAGTCCGCCAACCGCCTGCCTTCATCACGCAAATGGTCACGGTACTTCAGGGGCGGGTCGCCATACCGGTCGAGGACAAGGGCGCCGCCGCCGCCCCGAAAAGATCGGGCGGGTTCCGGCTGGAAATCCCCGCTTCACGAGCCGCTGACGGCCGTCCACATCACCACTGGTAGCGAACTCCGGTCTTGGCAGATCCGTTATTATAGTCCCCGTTGAAGAGATAGCTGCCATTCAGGAAGCCACTCCAACCATTCTCTTTGCCGAAGACGTTCAGGCTGGCGACGATTTCGCCGAAGCCACCGTCAAAATTGTCATAGGCCACAAAATTGGTGTCCGGGCCGAGAATCCAGGCCTGATTGTCGCCTTCGAACTCGTACCAGAAACGTCCGGCTAACGACGCCTCGATCCAGTAGACCGCCGCGTCACGCACCCTCCCGCCGATGCGCGCACCGAGGGCGGCGCGAAGACTTTCGCCGTCCTCGAACCGCACCGCCGTGCCCGGGATGTCATCCAGATCGTCGATCCGGGTGTTGACGTAGGACAGAGTCGCGACAGGCTCGAACCAGGCGGTCTCCGACACGGCGAACCGATAGCCGGTGTCGATGACGACGCCGATATTGGTCACGTCGGTGCTCTCGCCGACATAGCCGATGCCGGCCAGGGCGGGAGCGCCATAGTCAAGGCTCAGGAAGTCGGCCTTGAGAAGGCCATCCACGAAGAACCCTTCATTCAGGTAGGTCACATAAGCGCCGACCGTGCCGCCGGTGTAATCGGCCGTCGTGCCGCTGCTGTCGAAGCTCATCTTCGAATGGATGTAGCCACCGAGCACGCCGAAGACCCAGGTGGCTTCGGCCGTGGTCTTGCCGAAATCGGCGCCGGCGATGAAGCCGTAGGTGTCCTGGTCGTAGCCGGTGTCGTAATTGTAAATCCCGGTGAGGCCCACATAGCTTTGCTTCGCGTCGCGCGACGCCCAGCTGCCGAGTGCCTTGCCCCATACGCTGGGCGTGACGCCGGAAGCGGCCGGCCGCAGCGCCCCGGGGACAAGGGCCGTCTCCCGGGCGCCGGGGGTGCTTGCGGGGGCGGTCATGGCAGGGTTCAGGAGATAGCTGCGCAGATCGACCTGTCGATCGAGCCACAGCCCGGTGGTGGTGTGCCAGATGCTCTGGGCGCCGGTGACGAGGCTCGGAAGCTGGTACGCCATAGCGGTCGGTACGACTTCCAGCATCCAGTCATCATCCGGGCCTAGGAACAGATTGTAGATGAAGAATCCCCGGTTTATCGGGGGCACCGCAAGTTCCAGGTCACCGAATTGCGTGGGTCCACCGGTGACGTCGACGACCTTGATGCCCGCTGGGGGCGTGTACGTGATCGCCGGATCCGCCATCGCTGCCCCCGGCTCGAACGCGCCTCCCAGCATCAGCAGCGCGCTGAGCGCCGCGCCGAGACAAAGCCCGTGTCCCGTGAGGCGCCCTGGCGGCAAGGGCGACGATGCGGGTGCGGCCACAAACCTGTTTCCGGCTTTCAGCCCACTCGTGGTGATGTGACGCGAAACAACGCCGCCGCGCGTGCGGATGTGCTTCTTCATTATCGCTTCCCCGCATCGCCGCCGGCACGCTTCCCTCCCGCAACCGCAAGGCGCGGGCGCAACCCGTCTGCACGATAGATTGAGCCAAGTTTCGAAGCAATTCATCAAAACGGCTCGCGGGTTGCTCGCGATCTGCCGGGCGCGAGCACCAACCGTCTTCCGCTTCCAGGCGAGCGGGCACCCGGCGCCTGCGGGGTAGCGCGCCCGGGGCGCTCGTCTGCGTCCACGATGCTGGCGGATGAAGCGGCTGTTCGGGCAACTGCCGCCACCGCCGCTTCGTGCTGATGCGCCCCTGTCAGGGGGCGGCATCGTCCGGATGCGGAGGCTTCGTCGAGCGCCGCGGGAAGATGCGATAGACCGTGGCCGGTGAGACGCCGAGCGCACGGGCGACTTCCGGGACCGCGCTGCCATTCGCCAGCAGCCGGCGAGCTTTCGCGATGTCTTTGGCGGAAAGCGACTGAGGGCGCCCCCGCCGCCGCGGCGGCTCCGACCCGTTGGTCGATGGCGGGCCGGTATCGGTCATCTGCGCCAGGGCGCGGCAGGCGAAGGCCAGCGCCTCGCCGGACGGGATCATCATGTCCATCGGCATCCGGCCGATGCGGATGGTCACACCTCTCTCGCTGAGCGAGGCGATCAGCCGGACCACCGCCTCGACTTCTGCGCCCAGATGGCCGAGCGACAACACCGCCATCTCGTCACCGGCGCGCACGAAATCCAGCGCCGCGCGCAGGCCGGGCCGGTCCGCGCGGCGATCATCGTCGATATCGGTGAAGACCTGTTCGCAGCCGAGATTCTGAAGCACGGAGGCATCCGGTGACGAAAGTCGCGGAGCCTCCGGTGGTGGCGCGCCTGCCGCCACCGGATGTGCTGTGTCAGTTCCCTTTCCGCCGGCCAATCCGCCATCGGATTCCACTAAGCAATAGCCAATGAGCATTTTTCCCCGCAGGCCGAGCGTTCCCCGCAAAAAGAACGTCTGGTCGGAGCCGCTCCGACCAGCCTCTGGCCCTCCCTCGATGAGTAACAAAAATAGCACACTCGGCGAGAACCGCCATGGTGACGTTGGGTAATTTCTCGTCGGTATTATTTTGATGAAATTTCTGAGAAATGGGATCGGGCGAAATTACGATTAATAAAGCCTTGAATTTCCACGTATCTAGCATTTCCAAGGCGTGCAGGTCATTCTTGCAGAATTATTTGAAGACATTTTTGCAACTGGAATGAGGCGCTGAGGTGGCCTTGCGACCGACGATGAGGTCGGACTAGTTTGCCGTCGACTCGGATAACCGGTCATGCGGGTACCGGAAGATTCGAAAAAAGAGCGGCCCAGGTCGCTCGATAATTTTAGGGATTTGGGGGCATTTCGATGTCGAAGAAGATTGTCGTCGCGCGTCGTTGGACGGGCAGTTTCCGGCGCGTCTCGCGCAAGGCAAGTCCTCTTACCTCGGTAGCTTTGGACCATCGCAAGGGCGCATTGTTCGGCTCGGCATCGGGTCTCGCCGTTGCGGCGATGCTCGTCGCCGGCGTGGTGATGGCGCCGCAGCGCGCCGACGCGGCGCCGGCGGGCTGCACCGAGACCCCGAGCACGGGCAGCTGGTTCTGCGACAATGGCGGCGGCGGCGAGCAGGGCGGTAATATCGACGGTAACGGCGATGCCAACACCATCGACATCATCGGCGGTTCGTACACGCTCGGCTCCTATCCCAGCACCAATGTGAACGGCGGCGGCGGCGCGGACACCATCACCATCCGTCCGGTCCCGGGTCCGGGTGAATCGTCGATTGCCATTGACGGTTCCGTTTCGGGCGACGGCGGCGACGATGTGATCACGATCGGTGGCGGCTCGTTCGCGGACTCGAGCTGGACCGGCTGGGTCAACGTCAACGGCGATGTCGACGGCGGCGACGGCGACGACACCATCAACATCACGGCCTCGGACCAGCTCCTGACCGGCATCAACAAGGTCGGCGGCAGCGGCGGCAACGTCCTCGGCGGCCGCGGCGACGACGACATCAACATCTTCAACTCGTCGACCCAGGACATCACCATCGAAGGTTCGGTGATGGGCGAGTCGGGCGATGACGATATCCGCGTGTTCGCGACCGACGGTGCCGACATCTTCATCGGCGGCGACGTGGACGGCGGTCGCGGCGAAGACACCATCGTGCTGGGCGCGTTCGGCTTCCGCAGCGACGTGGTGGCCGACGACGTCGAGGGCGGTTCGGGTGACGACTTCATCGCGGTGGTCAGCGGCTTCGGCGGCGAGACTCGCGTGGACGACATCAACGGCGACAGCGGCGACGACACCATCCTCGTCGGCAATCTGTTCGGCGGCTACACCCGCGCCGACGACATTGACGGCGGTTCGGGCGACGACGTCATCGGCGTGGTCAGCCTCGTCGGCGGCATGACCCGCGTCGACGACATCGACGGCGGCCGCGGCAACGACATCATCGTGCTGGCGGCGGTCGGTCCCGGCGCCGATGTGCGCGCCGACGATATCGACGGCGGTTCGGGCAACGACTTCATCGGCGTGTTCAGCGCGCTCGGCGGCGAAACCCGCGTGGACGACATTGACGGCGGCCGGGGCAACGACCTCATCCTCGTCGGCAGTGCGTTCGGCGGCGAGACCCGTGCCGACGACATCGACGGCGGCGACGGCAATGACTTCATCGGCGTGTTCAGCCTCTTCGGCGGCGAGACGCGCGTCGACGACATCGAGGGCGGCGACGGCAACGACCTGATCGTGCTGGGCGCGGCGTTCGGCGGCGACGTGCGCGCGGACGACGTGAGCGGCAATGACGGCAACGACCTGATCGTGCTGGGCGCGGCCTTCGGCGGCGACGTTCGTGCCGACGACATCAGCGGCAATGACGGCGACGACGCCATCGTGCTGGCGGCGACCGGGCGCTGGAGCGACGTCAGCGTCGACGACATCTCGGGCGGCGACGGTGACGACTTCATCGGCCTGTTCGCCACCGACCGCGCCGAAGTCCGCTTTGACGACATTTCGGGCGACGGCGGCTGGTTCTCGAGCGGCGACGACATCATCGTCCTTGCGGCCACCGACCGCGGCGAAATCACCGGCAACAACATTGACGGCGATCGCGGCGACGACTTCATCGGCCTCTTCGCCTCCGATGGCGGCGACATCCGCGTCGAGGACATTGACGGCGGCTGGGGCGACGACGCCATCATCCTGGCGGCGACCGACCGGCGCAGCGACATCCGCGCCGAGGACATTGACGGCGGCCGTGGCGACGATTTCATCGGCCTGCTGGCGACCGAAGGCGCGGAAATCCGCGTCGACGACATCGACGGCGGCTCCGGCGATGACGTCATCGGCCTGCTGGCGACCCGCGGCGGAGAGATTCGCGCCGACGATATCGATGGCGGTTCGGGTGACGACAAGATCGGCCTGATCGCGACCCGCGGCGGCGATATCCGCGTCGATGACATCTCCGGCGGCGATGGCGACGACTCCATCTTCCTGTCGGCCTCGAAGGGCGGCGACATCCGCTTCGACGACATCTCCGGCGACGGCGGCTGGTTCTCGAGCGGTGACGACAGGATCGTGCTCTCCGCGACGGAAGGCGGCGACATCTCCGGCAACGACATTGACGGCGATCGCGGCGACGACTTCATCGGGCTGTTCGCCTCCGAAGGCGGCGACATCCGGGTCGAGGATATCGACGGCGGCTGGGGCGACGACACCATCATCCTGTCGGCCACCGACCGGCGCAGCGACATCCGCGCCGATGACATCTCGGGCGGCTTCGGCGACGACTTCATCGGCGTCTTCGCCAGCCGCGGCGCCGAAGTGCGCGTCGAGGACATCAATGGCGGTTTCGGCGATGACGAAATCACGCTCCGGGCAACCCGCGGCGGCGAGATCCGTGCCGAGGACATCTCCGGCAGCTTCGGTGAAGACGAGATCAACCTGAGCGCCAGCCGTGGCGGCGAGATCCGCGTCGACGACATCTCCGGTGGCGATGGCGACGACGAGATCACGCTCCGCGCGAGCCGTGGCGGCGAGATCCGCTTCGACGACATCTCCGGCGACGGCAGCTGGTTCTCGAGCGGCGACGACCGGATCGTGCTCTCGGCGACGGAAGGCGGTGACATCTCCGGCAACGACATCGACGGTGATCGCGGCGACGACTTCATCGGCCTGTTCGCCTCCGAAGGCGGCGACATCCGGGTCGAGGACATCGACGGCGGCTGGGGCGATGACGTCATCGTGCTGGCGGCGACCGACCGGCGCAGCGATATCCGCGCCGACGACATCGATGGCGGCTGGGGCAACGATTTCATCGGGCTGCTGGCGTCCGAAGGCGCGGAAATCCGCGTCGACGACATTGATGGCGGCGCGGGCAACGACCTCATCGGCCTGCTGGCGACCAAGGGCGGCGACATCCGCGCCGACGACATCGACGGCGGCTGGGGCGATGACATCATCGGCCTGATCGCGACCAAGGGCGGCGACATTCGTGCCGACGACATCGACGGCGGCTCGGGCGATGATTTCATCGGCCTGTTCGCCACCAAGGGCGGCGACATCCGGGTCGACGACATCGATGGCGGGCGTGGCGATGATACCATCGTGCTGGCGGCGCTCGACCGCCGCAGCGACATCAGCGCCGACGACGTCGACGGCGGCTCGGGCGATGACCGCATCGTCCTCTATGCCGATGGCGGCGAGATCGCGATCGACGACATCGACGGCGGCCGTGGCGACGACACCATCGTCGTTGCCGCGACCGACACGGAGGGGACCTGGATTTCCCTCGACAATATTCGCGGCGGAAGCGGCGATGACCTGGTCGTGCTGTCGGGCCTCGACAACATGAACTCGAATTTCTACATCGACGGTGAGATCGATGGCGGTCGTGGGTTCGACACGCTGGTCGTGACGAATGAGAGCACGCTGATCCTCGACGATGTGGAGCACTTCCAGCAGCTGGTCGTCCGAGACAATTCCTATCTGGACCTCACGCAGCGCTGGGTGAACTTCAACGGCAACAGCGGAAAGGATGGCCTGGTAGTCGTCGACTCCGACTCCTACCTGCGCCTGTCGAACACCAAGGCCGATCTCGACACCGGCACCTTTGTCCTCGCGGGCTGGCAAGAGGGGGCGGAAGGCTACCGCTCGATCTACACCGGCGCCGATGCGGGCTGGCTGGACAATACCGGCGCCGTGCTCGACGTGGCGGGCGACTCGGAGACGGGCGCGCACGACACCCGGATCGAGCTCTATGACACCGAAGGCAGCGAGCCGGACGAGGATCTGCCCGACGCCACCTTCATCAACCAGGGCACCATCGCGCTGCATAATGGCATCGACGACGTCGTCGGTGACCGCCTCACCATCAACGGCAACTACATTGGCGGCGGCAACCTGCTGCTCGATACCTATCTCGGCGGCTCCAACAGCCCGACCGACGTGCTGGTCATCAACGGCAATGTGGCGGAAGACGCGACCACGACCATCTACATCAACAACACCAATGGCGGGCAGGGTTCGCTCACGGGCTTCGGCAAGGGCGACGGCATCAAGGTGGTGGATGTCGGCGAATACGACGCCTCTCCCGACGACGCCTTCCAGCTGGCCCGCAACAAGGTCAGCGGCCAGCGCGAAGTGATGGCGGGCGCTTATTCCTACCGTCTGTTCCAGGATCCGGAGAACGAGATCACCCTCCTGGAGTCCGAGGATACCGGTGCGGGCGACTGGTACCTGCGTTCGGGCTACACGGCCCAGGCGACGGGCTATGCGACGGCGCCCTCGGCCATGCAGCGCCACTTCTATGCCGGCCTCGACACGCTGCATAAGCGGCTGGGCGAAATTCGCCAGCAGGACCAGCTTGAGGGCCGCAACGCCGATCTCGCGCCGTCTGCCGTGAACAAGGCCCCGGCCTATCAGCCGGTTCCTGCGCCCAAGTTCCAGATGTGGGGCCGCGGCGGTGGTTCGGACCTCAGCTACGACGTCAGCGGCGGGTGGGATTTCTCGCAGCAGACCTGGGGCCTGCAGGCCGGCGCGGACTATACCTTCGACTGGAATGACTGGCGGATCAGCGCCGGCGGCTTCGGCGGCTATGGCTGGTCGGATGTCGACGTCGACGGTAACTGGTCGTCCTGGTACGGCAATTCCAGCCTGAAGATCGACGGCTGGGCGGCGGGCGTCTACGCCACCATCCGCCAGGTCGGCCTGGTTGCCGGTGCGGGCTTCTACACCGACATCGTCGGCAAGGTGGACGTGCTCGATCTGGACATCGCGTCCACCAGCAATGTCACGGCGAACACAGACGCGACCGTCTGGGGTGGTTCGATCGAGATGGGCTACGGCTTCGAGCTGTCCAATGGCTGGGTGATCCAGCCGCAGGCCCAGCTCACCTACGCCAATGCCAATCAGGACTCCTATTACGACTCGGTCGGCACCTACATCTCGCCGGGCGATGCGGAATCCCTGATCGGTCGCTTCGGCCTGCAGATCCAGTCGACCTTCGTCATGGCGACGGGCCAGACCATCACGCCGCACGCGATCTTCAACGTGAATTCCGAGTTCATGGGCGACAACAAGACCAATGTCGCGGGCACGGTGTTGACCAGCGACATCAACGGCACCTGGTACAATGCCGGGATCGGCTTCACGGCGGACCTCAATGGCTCCATCGCGCTGTTCGGTGCGGGCGAGTACAACTTCGGCGACGTCCAGGGTTGGGCTGGCCAGGGCGGCATCAAGTACCGCTGGTAGGCCCCGCCGGGGGACAGGTCAGGGCGGTAGCACCTGACACCTCATCGAGATGGGCCGGCCGCGAGGCCGGCCCATTGCTTTGCGAAGCCGCTGTTCGTTGCGGAGGCCACTCGTCCCGCACGTTCATTCATCGGTTAAGGCCGCTCATCGCCGACGCGCCTGTCGCACACGGAGCGTGGAGGTCGTCCGCCGCCCCTGCGTGACACACACAGGGCAGGCGTGATGCGGCTGAATATCTGGCCGGCGCCTCTCGCCATGCGCCTTGCCGAATGGCACAAACGGATCCACGATTCTCAACCCGCTGCTTCTTCGTCGGATGCGGATGGCCGCAATGGATCGAAGAGCGCCCGGGAACTTCGCCGGAGGACATCATGCATCATTTCGCCAAACGGGCGGCCGGCCTGCTGCTGGCGCCTTTCCTTTTCGCGGGCGCGCCGGCCGCGCTGGCGCAGCAGCAGCCCGCCCCGGCCGCCCAGGCGGCGCCCGCCGCCGCCAAGCCGCCGGTGCGCACCGAGACGACGGTGTTCGACAATTGGGTGGTGACATGCCGCTCCAGCATCGAGAAGGGCGCCAAGAAGACCTGCGTCGCCTCGATGAAAGTGACCGAGAGCAAGTCCAAGAAGACCGTCATGCTGTGGCAGATCGGCCAGGACAAGGCCGGGGTGCCGACCTATCTGGTGCGCACGCCGCTCGGGGTGCGCCTGAAGGACGGCGTGCAGATCATCATCGGCAAGGGCAAACCCCGCAAGCTCGACTATGCCTCCTGCGGCAAGGGCGGCTGCGAGGCCATCGGCCCGTTCGATGACGGGTTCGGCAAGGAACTCGCCACCGCCAAGGACGTGGTGGCGAGCTTCGTCCTGTCCAACGGCCAGACGGTCAATGTCACCCTGCCGATCGTGGGGATCGACAAGGCGCTGCCGGCGCTGAAGGGCTGATCCCGGCGTGGCCCGGCGGGCCTGGACGCCCGGCGCGCGCAGCGCGCTTGAAGGCGCGCCTCCGCCGCCGTGAGAGGGTTTCGAGGCCAGCCTGGCAGGGCGCGGACCGCGCCCTCGTCCTAAGGGAATCGTGGCTCCGGCCGTCAGCGGGAGCAGTGATCCGGCCAGCCCGATGCGGCCGGTCGGCATGGGGACTCCCGACCGGCGCATGGAAAAGGCGCAGCTGCCCCGCCTTGCGGGGTGCCTGCGAGGGCGGAAAGCGAGCTCGGCGGGGTCGTCGAGCCCCGCCTCCCACGCCGGGCTGCCATGAAGTCGATTGCGCCTGCGCTCGCGAATGTTACATTTCACGTGAGATGTTGAACAATGCGAGCCTGAGCTGCCCCGGCGGGTGGCCGGGACGACGGCTTCGGCCGGGGATATTAAAATGGTCGACGAGACCCATATGTGGGCCGGCGAGCGGGTAACCGACAAGTCGGCCCGCGACGAGCGGTCCCGTGCCCGCACGCGCCACCGCCCCGGCGGTGGAAACGGCTATGGCGGGGCGTCTTCGGGCGCTATGGGGCGCGACCCGGCGCCAAATGGCCGCCCGCGCAACAATGACCCGTGCTATGCGGCGCTCGACCTCGGCACCAATAATTGCCGTCTTCTGGTGGCGCGCCCGACGGTCGGCGGCTTCCGGGTGGTGGATGCGTTCTCGCGAATCGTGCGGCTCGGCGAAGGGCTGATCTGCTCCGGCCGTCTCAGCGAGGCGGCGATGGATCGTGCGGTCGATGCGCTTAAGGTCTGTGCCGCCAAGATCGAGGCGCGCAACATCGTCGACAAGCGGCTGATCGCGACCGAGGCCTGCCGTTCGGCGGTCAATGGTGCCGAGTTCATCGACCGCGTCGCCCGCGAGACCGGGCTCGAACTCGAAATCGTCGACCGCGAAACCGAGGCGCGGTTGGCGGCCTCCGGCTGCACGCCGCTGGTGGATTCCACGTCGGACGGCGCCGTGCTGTTCGATATTGGCGGCGGCTCGACCGAGGTCGTCTGGCTCGACCGGTTGGAGACGCGCGACGGCGGCCCGCCGGCGGCGGTGATTCGCGCCTGGGTGTCGGTGCCGCTCGGCGTCGTCACCGTGGCCGAGCGCCATGGCGGCGTAAAGGTCACGCGCGACGACTTCGAGGCCATGGTCGACGAATTCAGCCCGCATCTCGCCGGCTTCGTGAAGGCGGTGGGGCCGCATAATTGCGGGCGGCTGCATCTGCTCGGCACGTCGGGCACCGTCACCACCATCGCCGGGGTGCATCTCGACCTGCCGCGCTATGACCGTTCGCAGGTCGACGGCACCTGGCTGGGGGCCGAGCAGGTGCGGGTGGTCGTCGACCGCCTGATTGCCATGCCCTTCGCCGAGCGTGCGGCCAATCCGTGCATCGGGGTGGAGCGCGCCGATCTCGTGCTGGCCGGCTGCGCGATTCTTGAGGCGGTGCGCCGGGCGTTTCCCTGCGACCGGCTGCGCGTGGCCGACCGTGGCCTGCGCGAGGGCATATTGGTGGAATTGATGCGCGCAGACAGTGTCTGGCGGCATCGGAGCGGAGTGCCTACGTGATCGACAAGCCCACGCCCGGCAAGGGTGGAGAGGCGCGGCCGCTGAAGGTTCGGCTGAAGAAGGCCCGCTCGCTCAGTTCGTCCTCGCAGAAATGGCTGCAGCGCCAGCTCAACGATCCCTATGTCGCGCGCGCCAAGCGCGAGGGCTGGCGTTCGCGCGCGGCGTTCAAGCTGATCGAGATCGACGAGCGGCTGAACATCCTCAAGCCCGGCCTGCGGGTGGTCGACCTCGGCGCCGCGCCGGGCGGCTGGAGCCAGGTGGCGGCGAAGAAGGTGAAGGTGGAGGAAGGGCGCGGCAAGATCATTGCCATCGACCTTCTGGAGATAGACCCGATCAGCGGGGTCGACTTTGCCCAGATGGACTTCCTGACCGACGAGGCACCTGAGCAACTGAAGCAGATGCTCGGCGGCGAGGCCGATCTCGTCATGTCCGACATGGCGGCCAATACCACCGGACACCGCGCCACCGACCATCTGCGCATTGTCGGGCTGGTGGAACTCGCCATCGATTTCGCCCGCCAGGTGCTGGCGCCGGGCGGCGTGTTCATCGCCAAGGTGTTCCAGGGCGGCACGGAGAACTCGCTGCTGGCCGAGCTGAAGCGCGATTTCAGCACGGTGCGCCATATCAAGCCGCAGGCGAGCCGGGCCGATTCCTCCGAGCTCTATGTGGTGGCCACGGGCTTTCGCGGCCGCCAGGCAGAGCCGGTCGACTAGGCGGCGCTGCCCATCTCGCCGGGCGTCTCGGCCGGCACGGCCGGCTTCACCCGGTGGCGCGAGAGCTCGGCACCGGCATCGGCCGGCAGCCGCAGGAAGAAGAACACCGAGCACACCGCGATCATCGCCACGACGAGAAAGGCGACGCTGAAATCCTCCAGCGCGATGGTGCCGGTGCCCCCCCAGCCGCGCATGGCGTCCAGCACCAGCGCCGCGACTGCCACGCCGGTGGAAATAGCCACTTGCTGCGCCACGCTGGCGAAGCTCGTCGCCCGGCTCATCTGCTCGCTGGAGACATCGGCATAGGACAGCGCGTTGGTGCTGGTGAACTGCAGCGAGCGGAAGAAGCCGCCGAGCAGCAGCGCGCCGATCAGCAGCACGTAGGGCATGTCCGGCCGGAACAGCGCCGCGACGGCGATGAAGGCCGACGCGATGACGCAGTTCACCACCAGCACGCGGCGAAAGCCGAAGGCGCGGATGATGGGCGCGGCGGTGAACTTCATCGTCATGGCGCCGGCCGCCGAGGCGAAGGTGATCATACCGGACGCGAACGGGCTCATGCCGAAGCCGAGCTGCAGCATCAACGGCAGCAGGAAGGGCAGGGCGCCGATGCCGATGCGGAACAGCGAGGCGCCCACCACGCCGGCGAAGAAGGTGGGGATCTTCAGCAGCGCGAGATCGAGGATCGGCTTCACCGTGCGCCGCGCGTGGCGGACATAGAAGGTCATGGCCACGGCGCCGACGATGATGATGGCGAGCGCGATCAGCGGGCTTACCGCATGCTGCCCGAGCAGCGCGAAGCCGAAGACCAGCCCCGCCAGCCCGAGCCCGGACAGCACCATGCCGCGCATGTCGAAGGGCGGCACGTTCGGCTCGCGAATATCGGGAATGAAACGGCTGGCCAGCACCACGCCGAGCACGCCGATGGGGAGGTTGAGGAAGAAGATGTAGCGCCAGTCGAAATAGGTGGTGATGAAGCCGCCGAGCGGCGGCCCCAGCACCGGCCCCAGCAGCGCGGGAATGGTGAGCCAGGCGAGCGCCGAGACGAGGTCTTCCTTCGGCACGGTGCGCAGGATGACGAGGCGCCCCACCGGCACCATCATCGCCCCGCCCATGCCCTGCAGGATGCGGTAGGCGACAAAGTCCGGCAGCGCCTGGGCGAGGCCGCACAGCAGCGAGCCCGCGGTGAAGATGACGATGGCGGCGCGGAACACGGTGCGCGAGCCGAAGCGGTCGGCGAACCAGCCGCTGGCCGGAATGAACACGGCGAGGCTCAAGAGATAGGACGTCAGCGCCAGCTTGAGCGCGATCGGGTCCTCGTGCAGGTCGGCGGCGATGGCCGGCAGCGAGGTGGCGATCACGGTCGAATCGAGCTGCTCCATGAACAAGGCGCAGGCGACGATGAGCGGGACGAGACGTTCGGAGCGCACAGGCCCATCCGGGTCGGGGGTGGGGGACGAGGAAGCAGCGTCGTGGTGTTTTCCGGCTATAACGCCGGCAGGCGCTTCCGGCGATCACGTTCGCACGCACAAATCTGTCATCGCACGCGGGTTACGCAGGGGCCATGCCGTGCAGGTCGGCATTGCGTGCAGCACAGAGATAGACGCCTAGGAAAGCGTGCAAGGCCATGGTATGAGCCCTCGCCAACTCGAAGGGAGCGGGCAACCTCATTCAGGCCCGGCTCGCTTCGTTCATCCATCCATCGGGCGGGTCGAGCGCGTGCTCCCCCTTGCCCCTAATCGGGAGTTGGCGATGTCGGTCTATGACGGCCTCGCGCGGGAAGCGCTCACCTTCGACGACGTGCTGCTGAAGCCCGGCCTGTCCGATGTCATGCCGGGCGAAGTCGATATCCGCTCGCGGGTGACGCGCACCATCTCGCTGAACATCCCGATCATCTCCTCGGCCATGGACACCGTGACGGAATGGCGCCTCGCCATCGCCATGGCGCAGGCCGGCGGCCTCGGCGTCATTCACCGCAACCTCGATCCCGAGGTGCAGGCCGAGCATGTGCGCCTCGTCAAGAAATTCGAGAGCGGCATGGTGGTGAACCCGGTCACCATCCATCCCGACCAGCCGCTGGCCGATGCGCTGGCGCTGATGAAGAATCACGGCATTTCCGGCATTCCGGTGGTCGAGCGCGGCCCCAATGGGCGCGCCGGCAAGCTGGCCGGCATCCTCACCAATCGCGACGTGCGCTTTGCCACCAACCCGGCCCAGCCGATTTCCGAACTGATGACCAAGGAAAAGCTGATCACCGTCCGCGAGGGCGTCGATCAGGCCGAGGCCAAGCGGCTGCTGCACCAGTTCCGCATCGAGAAACTGCTGGTGGTGGATGAGGAGGGCCGCTGCGTCGGCCTCATCACCGTGAAGGACATGGAGAAGGCTGTCACCAACCCGAACGCCGCCAAGGACGAGCAGGGCCGCCTGCGCGTCGCCGCCGCGACCTCGGTGGGCGACGACGGTTTCCGCCGCGCCGAGCTGCTGATCGAGGCGGGCGTCGACCTGCTGGTGGTCGACACTGCGCACGGCCATTCGCGCAAGGTTCTCGACCAGGTCAGCCGCATCAAGACGCTGTCCAACAGCGTGCAGATCCTCGCCGGCAATGTTGCCACCGCCGAGGGCACGCAGGCGCTGATCGACGCCGGTGCGGACGCGATCAAGGTCGGCATCGGCCCGGGCTCGATCTGCACCACCCGCATCGTCGCCGGCGTCGGCGTGCCGCAGCTCACCGCCATTCTCGATGCCGTGGAAGCGGCGCGGAAGAGCGACGTGCCGGTCATCGCCGATGGCGGCATCAAGTTCTCCGGCGACCTTGCCAAGGCGCTGGCGGCGGGGGCCGATTGCGCCATGATCGGCTCGCTGCTGGCGGGCACGGATGAGAGCCCGGGCGAGGTCTACCTCTATCAGGGCCGCTCCTATAAGTCGTATCGCGGCATGGGCTCGGTGGGCGCCATGGCGCGCGGCTCGGCCGACCGCTACTTCCAGGCCGAGGTGAAGGACACGCTGAAGCTGGTGCCGGAAGGCATTGAGGGGCAGGTGGCGTATAAGGGCCCGGTCGGCGGCGTGCTGCACCAGCTCTCCGGCGGCCTGCGCGCCGCCATGGGCTATGTCGGCGGCGCCACCCTGCAGGATTTCCGCGAGAAGGCGCAGTTCGTGCGCATCTCCGGTGCCTCCCTGCGTGAAAGCCACGTTCACGACGTGACGATCACCCGCGAGAGCCCGAACTATCCGGGCGCCGTCTGAGACTGCCCGGCCAACCGCCCGCGCAGAGCCGATGAGGAGGGCTGACCCATGTACGTTACCGCTACGCTGCTTCCGGTCTTCGTGCAGGTCGCCCTCACTTTCGCCGTGCTGTTCCGACTCGGCTATGTGCGGCGGCACGCGCTGCGGCAGGGCGGCATCGTCCGCGACGACGCGATCATCGACGACCGCGCGTGGCCGGTGAGCGTGCGGCAGGCCGGCAACTGCTTCCGCAACCAGTTCGAACTGCCGGTGCTGTTCTACGTGCTGGTCATCCTGGCGCTGGTGACGCGTCAGGCGAGCTTCCTCTTCCTCGTTCTGGCGTGGCTGTTCGTGATCAGCCGCGTCGTCCACGCCCTCGTCCACGTCACCACCAACGATGTGCGCTGGCGCTTCCCGGCCTATGCCGTCGGCGCCATCGTGCTCCTGGTGATGTGGGTTCTCTTCGCGATGGCGATCCTGCTCGCGCCGGCGCTGCCGTGACGCATTTCATATCGGAGTTCAAATGACGCCGGCTGCCAGGCTCTCCGCCGCTATCGAGGTGATCGGCACCCTCCTTGCCGAACGCCGACCGGCCGCGGACGTGCTGAAAGAATGGGGCCGCAGCCACCGCTTCGCCGGTTCGGGCGACCGGTCCTCACTGGCCTCACTGGTCTATGACACCCTGCGCCGCCGCGCCTCCGCCGCCTGGGTGATGGGCGAGGAGACTCCGCGCGCTCTGCTGCTGGGCATGCTGAAGGTGGCGCGCGGACACGATGCCGAGGCCATCTCCGCATTGTGCGACGGCTCCCGTTTCGCCCCGGCGGCGCTCAGCGCCGATGAACAGGCGCGGCTTGCCGGCGGCTCTCTTGAAGACGCGCCCGCCCATGTGCGGGGGGACTATCCCGAGTGGCTGGACGCCTCGCTGGCCGCCGTCTTCGGCGAGGCCCGTGCGGAGGAGGGCGCCGCGCTGGCCGAGCGGGCGCCTCTGGACCTACGGGTCAACTCGCTGAAGGGCGATATCGAGAAGGCGCGCGAGCTGATTTCCCACCTCTCGCCCGAAGCCGGCGGCTGGTCGCCGCTCGCCCTGCGCATTGCGCTGGAGGCTGAGGGCAAGGCGCCCCCGCTCACCTCCGAGCCGGCCTATCTCAAGGGGCTGGTCGAAATCCAGGACGAGGGCTCGCAGATCGCCGCCATCCTCGCCGCCCCGCCACGCGGCGGGCAGGTGCTGGACCTGTGCGCCGGCGGCGGCGGCAAGACGCTGGAACTCGCCGCGCTGATGGATGGCGCCGGGCAGCTCTATGCCTATGACGACGATTTGCGCCGCCTCGCGCCTATCCATGAGCGGGTGCAGCGCGCGGGCGCCCACAATGTGCAGGTGCGCTCGCCGCGCGGCAAGACGGACGTGCTGGAAGACCTCGAAGACCGCATGGACCTCGTGCTGGTCGATGCTCCCTGCACCGGCACCGGCACCTGGCGCCGCAACCCCGACGCCAAATGGCGCATGCGCCCCGGCGCGCTCGCCGAGCGGGTGAAGGAGCAGGCCTCGATCCTCGACGCCGCCGCACGCTATGTGAAGCCGGGCGGGCGCCTTGCCTATGTCACCTGCTCGCTGCTCGACGAGGAGAATGTCGACCAGGTGCGCGCCTTCGTCGATCGCCACCCCGCCTTCCGCCTCGTACCGCCGGCCGAGATGGTGCTGGCGCTGGGCGAGCGCGGCATGACGCTGCGCGCCGCAGCGCTGGAGCGCCCGGAAGGGCTGCTGCTGACCCCGCGCCGCACCGGCACTGACGGCTTCTTCGTCAGCCTCATGGTGCGCGGCGACTGAGCCGGATATTGAACTGAACCAAGGCCGCAAAGCCGCCGAGAGCCACCAGACAGAGCCCGCCATGACCCAGATCGAACCGACCGCCTCCCCCGCCGAGCACGACACCATCCTCATCATCGACTTCGGCTCGCAGGTCACGCAGCTCATCGCCCGGCGCGTGCGCGAGGAGGGGGTCTATTCGGAGATCGTGCCGTTCCAGAGCGCGGCCGAGGCGGTGCGGCGGCTCAACCCGGTCGGCATCATCCTGTCCGGCGGCCCGGCCTCGGTGACGGACGAGGGCAGCCCGCGCGCGCCGCAGGAGGCGTTCGAGCTTGGCGTGCCGATCTTCGCCATCTGCTACGGCCAGCAGACCACCGCGCTGCAGCTCGGCGGCGAGGTGGAGGGCGGCCACGCCGCCGAATTCGGCCGCGCCGAGGTGACGGTGAACAAGCCGAGCGCGCTCTATGAGGGCGTGTGGGAGGTGGGTGAGCGCTACCCCGTCTGGATGAGCCATGGCGACCGCGTGACCCGCCTGCCGGACGGCTTCGAGGTGGTGGCCACCTCCGAGAATGCGCCCTGCGCGGTCGCGGTGAACGAAGAGCGTCGCATCTACACCACCATGTTCCACCCCGAAGTGGTGCACACCCCGCACGGCGCGGCGCTGATCCGCAATTTCGTGCGCAAGATCGCCGGGGCGCGCGGCGATTGGGGCATGAAGGCCTATCGCGAGGAATCCATCCGCCGCATCCGCGACCAGGTGGGCGATGGCCGGGTGATCTGCGGGCTCTCGGGCGGCGTCGATTCCTCGGTGGCGGCGGTGCTGATCCATGAAGCGATCGGCGACCAGCTGACCTGCGTGTTCGTCGACCACGGCCTGCTGCGCCTCGGCGAGGCGGAGAAGGTGGTGACGCTGTTCCGCGACGCCTACAACATCCCGCTGGTGCACGTGGACGCGGCCGAGATGTTCCTCGGCGCGCTGGAAGGCGTCACCGACCCCGAGGTGAAGCGCAAGACCATCGGCAAGCTGTTCATCGACGTGTTCGAGGCGGAGGCCAAGAAGGTCGGCGGCGCCGGATTTTTGGCGCAGGGCACGCTCTATCCCGACGTGATCGAGAGCGTGAGCTTCACCGGCGGCCCCTCGGTGACCATCAAGAGCCACCACAATGTCGGCGGCCTGCCCGAACGCATGAACATGAAGCTCGTCGAGCCGCTGCGCGAACTGTTCAAGGACGAGGTGCGCGTGCTGGGCCGCGAACTCGGCCTGCCGGAGGTCTTCGTCGGCCGCCACCCCTTCCCGGGGCCGGGCCTCGCCATTCGCTGCCCGGGCGAGATCACCCGCGAGAAGCTCGACATCCTGCGCCTCGCCGACGAGGTCTACCTCGAAGAGATCCGCCGTCACGGCCTCTATGACGACATCTGGCAGGCCTTCGCGGTGATCCTGCCGGTGAAGACCGTGGGCGTGATGGGCGACTACCGCACCTATGACTACGTGGTCGGCCTGCGCGCCGTGACCTCGGTGGACGGCATGACGGCGGACTTCTACCCCTTCGACATGGCCTTCCTCGGCCGCGTGGCCACCCGCATCGTCAACGAGGTAAAAGGCGTCAACCGCGTCGTCTACGACGTGACAAGCAAGCCGCCGGGCACGATCGAGTGGGAATGATTTTTGTCCCTCCGGCGGTATCCGAAGCTGCGCTGCGGGGCATTCTAACTCGTTGAAATAAAATAGCGTGCCGCCGCAGATCGTCCGGCTGATCCCGGACGGCGGCAGATGTCCGTCCAGCGGCGGGCTCTCGTCGACGTGCTCGATGACGTCTTACCGGTGCCCGCCGCCGATTTCGGCAAGGTCGACAAGGTCTCTATGCCGATGCGGGCTCGATCGTGCGGACGAGATGAGGGCGATCCGTCAGTCGCCCGGCCGCGAAGCGGTGGCGGGGTCTCAGTCGAAGCTGCCCGATGAATCGCTTTTCCAGCGATCGAGCGCCGAAGCGAGACGATGCGGCTGTGCCTGCCCGCGCGATTCCAGCCAGCCGGGCAGGACATCGGTGGAACGCACCAGCTTCATGACGCGATCGGGATGAATGCCGATGCCGGCTTTCGACATCGGCTTGAGCACTTGCGCGAGACCCAGCACCAGCTGGCGCGGGATGACATAGGTCCTTGCCTTGGGAAAGTGGTTGGACCGAAATATAGTGACGATATCTTCCAGCGTGTAGCGTTCGGGATAGCAGCCGTTGAAAAGAATGTATTTGTCATTCTGAAGTGTCGCGAACTCGATCGCCTGCAACAGGTCCCCGACATAGAAGCAGGATTTGATCGTATCCTTGCGGCCGGGATAGATGAAGACGCCCTTCTTGAGCAGATGCGCCAGCCGGGTGAAATTGCCGCCTTCCTTGTGGCCGAAGATCACCGCCGGGCGGCAGATAACCAGACGGCGCCTGTCATCCTCTTCCACCCACGCGCGATGAATTCCCTCCGCCAGCCATTTCGACCAGCCATAGGCCGAGGTCGGAGCCGGGGGCGTTGCTTCGGACTTTGGCTCTTCGCTCGGCCCATAAACCGAGATCGAACTCGTGAAGACGATGAACCCGGCCGCGCACCGGCGCGCGAACGCGGTTACTTCGGTGGCGCCGCGGATATTGGTCTCGTAATATTCATGGGTGGGATGGCCCGGCGTCGTGTGAACGGCGGCGAGATTGTAGATGCGGTCGATCGGCGCATCGACGCGCAACCTTGACAGGTCTCTCACATCGTGCAGGCGATAATCGACGCCGGGCACGCGCATTCGCGGTTCCCGTATATCGACGCTGATCAGCCGATGGGTGCCGTGCTCAGCAAGGCTCCGCAACAGGTGCGATCCGATGAAGCCGGCGCCGCCAAAAACGACCATTGCCTTGAGAGTCATGCCGAGTCGTTCTCTGTGATGGCGCGTCGCACTTGCTCTGCGAGAGCCAGCGCAGCCTAGCAGATTCGCCGAACCGAGCCCCCCGATTGTGCCGCTTTTCCGAGGTCCCTGCGTGCCCGCGCGGAGACGGCGCGTGACTGTCTTATAAGGATAGGGCTGCGCGGCTTTGACATCGCCGCGCAACCGGCATCAAAAGGACGTTGGCGTGTGGAACCGCTCGCGCGATGGCGCGTTCTGGAACGCTGGACGTACGTCCGCGAACTCTCTTGGGGTCTAAGCCTGAGCCATGGGTACTGACGTGCAGGCGGACGATAGCCTTGGTAAAATCCGCCGCGGCTATTTCGCCGTTGATGGCGCGCTCGCGCGCCGCATTGCCGAGTTCGACTGGAGCGCCACACCCATCGGCGCGATAGACGAATGGCCCTCCAGCCTGCGCAATACCGTCAGCCTGTTGCTCGCAAGTCCCGTACCCCTCGTTCTGCTGTGGGGCGAGCACGGCGTCATGATTTATAATGACGCCTATTCCGTTTTCGCCGGAGGCCGCGACAGCCGGCTGCTGGGTTCCAATGTGCGGGAGGGGTGGCCGGAGGTCCGGGAGTTCAACGACAACGTCATGCGCGTGGGGCTGGCGGGCCGCACGCTCAGCTACCGGGACTTCCCCCTCACCTTGCACCGCGACGGTCATCCCGAGCAGGTGTGGCTGAACCTCGATTATTCCCCGGTTCCCGGCGACGATGGCCAGCCGGCTGGCGTCATCGCCGTCGTCGTGGAGGTGACAGAAGCGCACCGCACGCGGGTTGCGCTGGAGGAAAGCGAGACGAGGCTGCGCTTTCTCGACGATCTCGGCCGCGCCGTTTCCGAATGCCGCGACGCGGCCGAAATCCTCGACATCACCACGCGCATGACCGCGCAGCATCTTGGCGTGTCCATCTGCGCCTATGCCGACATGGACGAGGACGGGGACGGCTTCAACATTCGCGGGAATTGGCACGCGGAAGGGTCTCCCTCCATTGTCGGGCACTACAGCCTCCGTGATTTCGGTGCGGTTGCGGTTGCGGAACTCGGCGCCGGCAGCCCCCTGGTGCTCCACGACATCCCCGCCGAGCTCGAGCCCGACGTAGCCCGCGCCTTCGAGGCCATTGGTGTTGCCGCGACCATCTGCATGCCTCTGGTCAAGCAGGGGCGGCTTACGGCCCTGATGGCGGTTCATCACAAGGCGCCGCATGTCTGGTCCGACTATGAGCTAAGCGTCCTGCGGGAGGTTACCGAACGCTCCTGGGCGCACATCCAGCGGGCCGGCGCCGAAGGCGTGCTGCGCGAGCGCGAGGCCCATCACCGGCAGATCCTCGACAGTGCCGTTGACTACGGCATCGTGGCTACCGACCTCAACGGCCACGTCACCCTGTGGAACCGGGGTGCGGCGGAGATGCTGGGCTGGACTGAGGCCGAGATGCTCGGCCGGCCGATGGAAACATTCTTCACCGCCGAGGATCTGGAAGCGGGGCGGCCGGCCGCCAAGCGTCACGAAGCGCTCGAATCCGGGCGTGCCCATGATGCGCGCTGGCATTTGAGGAGTTCGGGCGAGCGTTTCTGGGGTCTCAGCGAGATGATGCCCCTGCGCGACGAGTGGGGCGCGCCGATTGGCTTCGTCAAGCTGATACGCGACAGGACCGCCGAGTATGAGGCGCAGGAAGCGCTGCGCCAGAGCGAGGAGAGGCTGCGCCGTGCGCAGGCGGCGGGCGGCGTCGGGCTTTTTTCCATCGACCTTGGCAGCAACCTCATCAGTGCCACTGCCGAATTCTGCCGGCTGTTCGGCATTCCGCCGGCAGAGGAAATCGCCGCGGCGACGATCGAGCGTCTGGTGGTGCCGGAGGATGCCGCCCTCGTCTCAAACGCGGCAAGCCGCGCCGCCGGGGTTGCGCTGCTGGACGTGGAGTACCGCATCCGCCGCCATGACACGGGGGAGGAGCGGATCCTTGCCCGCAAGGCGGGTTTCGATCGTGACGAGGCCGGCCGGCCGGTGCGCCTGGTGGGTGCGGTGCTGGACGTCACCGAGCGGCGCAGGATCCAGCTCGCGCTGGAAAAGAGCGAGGCGCAGTTCAGTGCGCTGGCGCAGAACATGCCCAACCAGGTGTGGACCGCACGCGCCGATGGCGGGCTGGATTGGTTCAACGACAAGATCTACGCCTATTCCGGCGCAGAGCGTGGCAGCCTCGACACGGATGGCTGGACCCGCCTCGTTCACCCGGACGATCTTGCCGCCGCGCGTGCGCGCTGGTCGCAGTCGCTCGCCTCCGGCGAGACCTACGAGGCAGAACTTCGGCTGCGCGGCGTCGACGGTTCGTACCGCTGGCATCTGTCGCGGGCCGTGCCGCTGATCGACACGCGCGGTGCGATCACCGCGTGGATCGGCACCAATACCGACATCGAGGCGCAGAAGCGCGCCGAGGAGGCCTACGCCCAGGATCGCGACCGGCTGTGGCGGATCAGCCGCGACCTCATGCTGGTTTGCGATTTCGAGGGCGTTATCACCGCCGTCAACCCGTCGGCCGAGACGCTTCTGGGCTGGGAAGAAGCGGAGATGGTGGGCCGGAAGGTTTCCGATTTTCTGCACCCGGAGGATGTCGAAGCCAATGCGCAGGCGCTGGCGGCCTCCTCGGCCGGTGGCACCACCTCTGCCTTTGAGAACCGCTACCGCACCAAGGCGGGCGAGTTTCGGCTGCTCGCCTGGAGCGCGGTTTCCGACAATGGCCGCATCCACGCCGTGGGACGCGACGTGACGGAACAGCGCGTTGTCGAGGAAGCGCTGCGCCAGAGCCAGAAGATGGAGGCGGTCGGCCAGCTCACCGGCGGCATCGCGCATGATTTCAACAATCTGCTGCAGGGCATCACCGGAAGCCTGGATATTCTCGGCAACCGCATCGCGCAGGGCCGGACCGACGACCTGTCGCGCTGGGTAGGCGGGGCGAAGACCTGCGCCGACCGCGCGGCCGCGCTCACCCACCGCCTGCTCGCCTTTTCGCGCCGCCAGCCGCTCGATCCGCGACCGGTGCGCGCCAACCCGCTCATCTCCTCGCTTGAGGACATGCTGCGGCGTACTCTCGGCGAGCGGATCGAGCTGGAACTGGTCCTCGCCGGCGGCCTTTGGCTCACGCGCTGCGATCCCAATCAGCTGGAAAGCGCGATCCTCAACCTCGCGATCAATGCGCGCGATGCCATGCCGGGGGGCGGCAAGCTGACGATCGAGACCTGCAACGCGCATCTCGACAGCCACTTCGCCGCCCGCCAGCGCGAGGTGAAGCCCGGCCAGTATGTGTGTATCTGCGTCACCGATACCGGCACCGGCATGAGCAAGGAAACCATCGCGCGGGCCTTCGAGCCATTCTTCACCACCAAGCCCATCGGGCAGGGCACGGGGCTCGGCCTTTCCATGGTCTACGGCTTCACGCGGCAATCGGAGGGCTATGCCCGCATCTATTCCGAGGTCGGGCAGGGGACGACCATCAAGCTCTATCTGCCGCGCTTTCGCGGGCAGGAGGACCAGGACGAGACGATTGTCGGTCTGGGCGAGGCGCCCGGCTCCGAGGCCGGCGAGGTCGTGCTGGTGGTGGAGGATGAGCCGGTGGTGCGCGGGCTCATCGTCGAGGTGCTCGGCGATCTCGGCTACCACGCCATCGAGGCCGGGGATGGGCCGAAGGGGCTGGAGATTCTCCAGTCCTCGCGCCGCATCGACCTGCTCATCACCGATGTCGGTCTGCCGGGCCTCAATGGCCGGCAGGTCGCGGATGGCGGCCGGGTCTCGCGGCCCGGGCTCAAGGTGCTGTTCATGACCGGCTACGCCGAGAATGCGGCGCTGGCCTCCGGCTTCCTCGAGCCCGGCATGGCGATGATCACCAAGCCCTTCGCCATGGAAGTCCTCGCGAACCGCATCCGCGAAATCATCGAGAAGTAGCGGGCGGAGCTTCCACGGCGTGAATGCCCACTAATTGGGCGGTCGTGCCTGCGCCTTGATATCTGCCCATCCAACAATCGGTGCGCTCCCAGACAAGTCTCCTCGACACGTCCTGCGTCACACTTTCGGCCTCGGTATCCGTCTGGCCGCCCGTCAAGGGCAAGCTAGCAGAGGAGAAGGTTCAGTGGCACACGCTCTCGACATCCGTTCCGGCAGGTCTCGCCTGTCTGTCGTTTCGCATCTTCGCTCGGCGCTGCTCGGCGCGCTGGGGCTGGTCGCCGCTGGCGGGCTCACCGCCGGCCTGACGCAGAAGGCCGAAGCCGCGACGCCGGCAGCCTGCGCCGCGCTGCAGGCCAAGTATCCCGGCCTGAAGGGCAAGGCGCTGGTCAACGCCATCAACCCGCACACGCCGGGTTACGAGACCATCGATCCCAGCGACCCGACCAAATATATCGGCTTCGACATCGATCTCGGCGAGGCTATCGGCGACTGCCTCGGCTTCACCCTCAGCTACAAGGCGGTGACCTTCGCTTCCCTGCTCACCACCTTGCAGGCCGGGCAGGCGGACATCGTCATCTCCGACATCTACGCCACCAAGGACCGCGCCAAGGCGGCCGACTTCATCACCTATCTGAAGGTGTATGACGGCGTTCTCGTCGCCAAGGACAACCCGAAGAAGATCACCGGCATCGACACCTCGCTGTGCGGGGCGGTGGCGGCCGAGAATACCGGCTATGTCGAGGTGCCGCTGATCCAGGCGCTGGAAGCCGACTGCAAGGCCGCCGGCAAGCCGGCGCCGGAAATCCTGCTGTTCGACAACAACGCCAACTGCATCCAGGCGATTCTCGCCGGGCGCGCCGACACCTATATCAACGACGTCAACACGGTGGACGGCGCGGTGAAGGCCTATCCGGACAAGCTGGAGAAGGCGACAGCGGTGACGCTGCCCTATTCGGTCGGCATCGCCGTGCCGCGCAACAATCTCGAATTCCGCGACGCCGTCATGTCGGCGCTCACCGAGCTTCAGAAGGCCGGCGTCCAGGCCGAGCTGATGAAGAAGTGGAACCTGCCCGCCGACCAGCTCGAGACCCCCAAGCTGGTGCTCGCGGACTGATCCACGCGGCACTGACGAGCCGGCGGCCGCGCACCCCCTCGCGGCCGCCACTCTCCTACGGTTGTGAAACAGGCCGATGGATCTTTTCCTTCATTATCTGCGCATGCCCTATCTCCTCGACGGGGTGGGCTACACCCTGCTCATCACCGTGCTGGGGCTGCTGGGCGGGCTTGTCATGGGCGTCGTCCTCGCCGCCATGCAGCTCTCGCGGTTCCGCACGCTGGCGATCGTCGCGCGCGCCTATGCCATCGTGTTCCGCGGCACGCCGCTGATCCTGCAGATGGTGTTCTGCTACAACGCCCTGCCGATGATCGGCATCAAGCTGTCCGCCATCTCGGCCGCCAGCCTGGCGCTGGCCCTCAATGAGGCGCCGTTCATCGCCGAGATCCTGCGGGCCAACGTGCTCGGCGTGGAGCGCGGACAGGTGAGCGCCGGGCAGGCGCTGGGCATGACGCCGGCCGCCATCATGCGCCGCATCATCGCCCCGCAGGCCATCCGCTCCATGGTGCCGGCGCTCGGCAATGAAGCGGTGAGCGCGCTGAAGAACTCTTCGCTCGCCTCCGTGGTGGCGGTGCAGGAGCTGACGCTGCGCTCGACCCAACTGGCCTCGGCGACCTTCGACTTCTTCTCCATCTTCTTCGCCTCCGGGCTGATGTACTTGGTGCTGACCGGCGCCATCGCGGTGATCCAGATCGTGGTCGAGATGCTGCTCGACCTCGACCGCCCGCCGCCGCGCGAGCAGCTTCGCCGCTTTGCGCGTGCGCTGGTGCCGGGGCGGCCCGAGGCGGTGCCGGCGCTGGCCGGTGCGGCAGATGCCGTCCCGCCGGAGGTCGCCAGCGAAATCGTCGCGGAAATCGTGGCCGATCCCTTGCCGCCGGCGGCGCCCAAATCCGTGCCGCGCGACCGTGCCGCCCGCGCGGCACGCCTCGCGGGCAACAATGTCGCGGTGGAAGTGCGCGGGCTGCGCAAGAGCTATGGCGCCCAGACCGTGCTCGACGGCATCGACCTGACGGTGCGGGCCGGCGAGGTGGTGGCGCTGCTCGGTCCCTCCGGTTCCGGCAAGTCGACGCTGCTGCGCTGCATCAACCGGCTGGAAGGCTGGGAGGACGGCACCATCCGCGTCGGCGGTCGCTCGCTGGGGACGGACGAGAGCGGACGCGCGCTCTCGCCCCGCCTGACCGCGCAGATGCGCGCCGGCGTTGGCGTCGGCATGGTGTTCCAGCAGTTCAACCTGTTCGGCCACCTCACCGCCCGCGAGAACATTGCCGGCCCGCTGCGCTGGGTGCAGGGGCTCTCCCGCTTCGATGCCGACCGTCGCGCGCGGGAATTGCTGGAGCGCATCGGCCTGGCGCACCGGGCGGACGCGTTGCCGCGCCACCTCTCCGGTGGCCAGCAGCAGCGCGTCGCTATCGCCCGCGCCGTGGCGCCGGCACCGACCGTGCTGTTGCTCGACGAGCCGACCTCAGCCCTCGATCCCGAGCTGGTCGGGGAGGTGCTGGAGGTGATCCGCCGCCTCGCCGTGGAGGAGGGGCTCGCCATGATCATCTCCACCCACCAGCTGCGTTTCGCCGGCGACGTGGCAGACCGCATCGTGTTCCTCTCCGGCGGCGCCATTGTCGAGGAAGGCCCGGCCGAGCGCATTCTCACCGCTCCGTCGCATCCGCTCACCGTGCGCTTCCTCAGCTCCATGACCGCCGAATAGGCGCGACGACCTGCGCGCCGCTCTTCAGTTCCGAGGTTCGACATGACCAAGCATCACCTGCCCGCCACGCCCGAGACGGTTCATTGGGGCTATTTCAGCAAGACCCTCGCCCCCGTGCTGACGCTGAAGTCCGGCGAGCGGGCAGTGATCGAATCCATCACCCATCATGCCAATGACGATTATGCCCGCATGATCGAAGGCGACCGGGCGGCGGAAGACATCTTCCGCTGGACCAAGGACCAGAAGACCCTTCGTCGACGCGGTGCCGGCGCCACCGACGGACCGTTCACCTATGGCTCCGGCGAGGGGCTGGGCGTGCATCTGCTCACCGGCCCGGTGGCGGTGGAAGGTGCCGAGCCCGGCGACATCATCGAGGTGCGCGTCATCGACACCTGGCCGCGCCCGAGCGCCAACCCGGCCTATGAAGGCCGCTTCTTCGGCTCCAACCCCTCGGCCAATTGGGGCTTCCAGTACAAGGACCTGATCGAAGAGCCCAAGCCCCGCGAGGTCGTCACCATCTATGAGCTTGACATGGGCGAGGCGGTGGTGAAGGCGCTCTACTCCTATCTCTGGACGCCGCAGACCGACCCCGACGGCATCGTCCACCCGACCATCGACTATCCCGGCGTGCAGGTCGACCATTCCACGGTCGTCAAGAAGGAGGGCATCCTGCCGGGCATCAAGGTGCCGGCGCGGCTGCATTTCGGCACGATGGGGCTGGCCCCGGCCGAGGCGGATTTCGTCTCCACCATTCCGCCGAACTATACCGGCGGCAACATGGATGACTGGCGCATCGCCAAGGGGGCGCGGATGTATTACCCGGTCGCCGTGCCGGGCGGCCTGTTCTCCTGCGGCGACGCCCATGCCTCGCAGGGCGACAGCGAATTGTCGGGAACGGCCATCGAGATTTCGCTCACCGGCGAGTTCGAGTTCATCCTGCACAAGAAGGAGCAGCTCGAGGGCACCTTCCTGGAGGGGCTCACCCATCCTTTGCTCGAAAACGACGAGGTCTGGTCGGTCTATGGCTTCAGCGTCGCCAATTACCTCGCCGAACTCGGCCCCGACCACCAGTCGGAGATCCTGAAGCGCGGCAGCCTCGACAGCGCCATGCGCGACGCCTTCCGCAAGCTGCGCCGGTTCCTGATGACGGTGCACAAGCTCTCGGAGGACGAGGCCATCTCGCTGATGTCGGTGGCGGCGGACTTCGCGGTGACGCAGGTCGTCGACGCGAATTGGGGTGTCACCGGCTCGATCCGCAAGAGCCTGTTCCAGAGCCGCTAAGCCGCCGGACGACGCGCGGCCAAGATGTGACGGGAGCCGTGCCGCCGACGTGGAGGGCATGTTTCTTGCTTCTAGGCAGGCCATGCCGAGAGCCGGTCTATGAACGCGCAGCCCTTCACCAGCGAGTCCTATTCCGGGGACGCGGGCGAGCACGCCTGGCAGGACGTGCTGCGCGGTTTCGGCCTGCAGTCTCTCCGGTCGCGGATCGGCGCACCCGCCCACGCGGCGGCGCTCTCGCGCCTGTCCTCGGCAGGTGTGCGGGTGGGCAAGTTCACGGCCGATGCGCAGATCCTGCGGTCCTTGCCCGCACGCGCCGGCCTGCCGTTGCTGCTTCTCCCGCTGGAGAACAGCAGCCTGCTCGTCACCGGCGACGACCGCCAGATCGTGCCGGCCGGGCAGCTCATCCTCGCGCCGCGCGGAGCGGACTGGCAGCTGCAGTTCCAGCGTGGGCTGCGGGCGGTGGTGCTTTCCGTTCCGGCGGAAGCGTTCCGTGGCCGCAAGGTGCCGCCTCTCGCCGGCTCGCAGCCGCGCGTGTTCAGCGCGGAGGGGCTGCCGGACATTCTGGGGCGTACCGCGCACGCCACCGCCGACGCGCTCGATCGCTTGTCGGAGGCCGAATGGGAGGCGGTGGCACAGGGCGCCGCCGAGCTGCTGCTCGCTTTGTCGGCCGAGCTCGTGGTGACGACCGCCGACCCCTCATCCGGCCGGGCGGCGCTGCTGCAGCGTCTGTACGCCACCATCGAGCGCAGCATCGGCGGCGAGGAGATCACCATCGCCGACATCGCCCAGGCCGAGGGTATTTCCGAGCGCTATGTGCAGAAGCTGTTCGAGGGAACGGGCGAGAGCTTCAGCCACTATGTGCGCGAGCGCCGGCTGCAACGGGCGTGGCATGACCTTGCCAACCCGGCGGAAGCCGCCGTGCCCATCACCGACATCGCCTATCGCTACGGCTTCTCGGATGGCGCGCATTTCAGCCGCCTGTTTCGCGAGCGGTTCGGCCTACCGCCCCGCGAGCTGCGCCGCCGCGAAGCGGACCGGCAGACGCACAGCGCGGTGGCGAGCGGCCAGCGCGGCTGGCCGCAGGAAGCGCTGGTGCAGCTGCGCGCCCGCCAGGGGGTGGGAGGGCCCGCCGCACGCCGGCCACTGCTGAGCGACCAAAGCGCGGACGCGACCGCACCCGAAGCGCCGGAGCGGCATTATCTGCCGGTTCACGCCCAGAACGTCCACTGGGGCTATTTCAGCCGCTCTCTCAAACCTTTGGTCGAGATAGCCTCCGGCGACATCGTCACCGTCGAGACATTGACCCAGCACGCCTCCGACGATCCAGAGCGCATGATCGAGGGCGATCCCGGCGCCGAGAGCGTGTTCCATTGGACGTCCACTGCCAAGGCGGTGGACCGGCGAGGGGCCGGACCACTCGACGCGTCGGTCTTCGGGCGCGGGGCGGGGGAGGGGTTCGGCGTGCACATCTGCACCGGCCCGATCGCGGTGCGCGGTGCCCAGCCCGGCGATGTGCTGGAAGTGCACATTGTGGACATCGAGCCGCGCCGCTCGCGCCACCCCGCCCATGCCGGACGGGTCTTCGGCAGCAGCGTCGCGGCCTGGTGGGGCTATCACTACTCAGAATTGCTGAGCGAGCCGCATCCGCGCGAGTCGGTAACGATCTACGAGATCATCACCGAGGTTGAGGAGCCCTATGCGAAGGCTCTCCATTCCTACCGCTGGGAACCGCAGACGGACCCCTTCGGCGTGCAGCATGTGCTCTACGACTATCCCGGCGTGCTGGTGCGGCCCGATAGCGTCACCTTCCAGACCAAGGTGCTGGAAGGAGTGCGCATTCCGCTGCGGCCGCATTTCGGCGTCATCGCGGTGGCGCCGCGCGAGGCGGAGCTCGTCGATTCGGTGCCGCCGGCCTATTTCGGCGGGAATCTCGACAATTGGCGGCTGGGCAAGGGGGCGACCGTGTACCTGCCGGTTTCCGTGCCGGGCGCCCTGCTCTCCGTCGGCGACCCGCACGCCGTGCAGGGCGATGGCGAACTTTCCGGCACCGCCATCGAATGTTCGATGACCGGCACCTTCCGTGTCACCCTGCACAAGAAGGCCGATATCGGCGGCACGGTGCTCGCGGACCTCACCTATCCGCTGATCGAGACCCCGAAGGATTGGGTGCTGACCGGCTTCAGCCACCCCAACTACCTCGCCGAATTCGGTGCCAGCGGCCAGAGCGAGGTCTATTCCAAATCCTCGCTCGACCTCGCCATGCGCGACGCCTTTCGCAAGATGCGGCGCTTCCTGATGACCACGCAGAGCCTGAACGAGGACGAGGCCATCGCCCTGATGTCGGCCGCGGTTGATTTCGGCATCACCCAGGTGGTGGATGGCAATTGGGGCGTACACGCCATTCTGAGCAAAAGCCTTTTTCATGCAGCCGGCGTCGCGGCGCTGCGAACGGTCGCTCGGTAACGCCCCGCCGAGCCCCGGGGACGCTACGTCATCTCGAGCGGGGATCGTTCCACAACGACAGGCTTCGGTCGAGCCTCTTGTTTTTGTGCAGTGCAGCAACGATGTCTTTGCGAGCGCGTTGTCCCTTTGCCGTCCAGTCCCTGGGCGCCGCAACCAGGAGGCCTCCCTTGCGGAAGATGTCCGATACCATTGCGATGCTCACTGCCCTCGGTGGGCAACAGCCTTCGTTTTTCCCGACGTCACCGGCGAATGACCGTCTCTCGGTGCTGTCGGATTTCGGTTCTAATCCGGGTGCATTGAAGGCGCGCTACTACTGTCCGGCGAACCTTTCCAAGCGCGCGCCTCTCGTCGTGGTGCTGCATGGCTGCAAGCAGGACGCACCGGAATACGACCACCGCGCCGGCTGGTCGCAACTGGCCGATCAGGCCGGGTTCGCGCTGCTCTATCCCGAGCAGCGGCACGGCAACAATCCCAATATGTGCTTCAACTGGTTCCGGCCCGGCGATGCGCGGCGCGATGTCGGCGAGGCGCTCTCCATCCGCCAGATGATCGAGGCGATGATAGAGAGCCACGATCTCGACCGCGACCGGGTATTCGTTACCGGCCTCTCCGCAGGCGGGGCCATGGCGAACGTGATGCTCGCGACCTATCCCGAGCTATTCGCCGGCGGCGCCATCATCGCCGGCCTGGCCTATGGCACGGCCACCACCGTGCCGGAGGCGTTCGACTGCATGCGCGGGCAGGGCACGGCCTCCGACGAGGAACTTTGGGCGCTGCTACGAGACGCATCGGCCCATTCCGGGCCATGGCCGCGCGTCGCGATCTGGCAGGGTGCCGCCGATCACACCGTCGCGCCTTCCAATGCCGAGGACATCGCGTTGCAGTGGCGGAACGTTCACCACCTCGATGACAGGCCGACCCTTTCCGAAGTGTCCGGTGGGCGGGCCAAGCGCGTCTGGTGCAATGAGAGCGGCGAGCCGGTGATCGAACTCAACACCGTTGCCGCGATGGGCCATGGCACTCCGCTGGCCGACGATCTGGGTGCGCCGGGCCCATATATGCTGGATGTCGGCATTTCGTCGACGCGCGAGATCGCCCGATTCTGGGGGCTGGACGCGACGGAAAAGACGGTCGCCGCACCCTCGCCGGTCCCCAAGAAGGGCATTTTGGCGAAGGTCCAGCCTCCCGTCGCCCCTGCCTCCACATCACCGAAGGAGAAGGCTCGGCCGAGTGCGCCGCCGGCCGCAACAGGTTTTCCGGGTGTGAAAAGTATCATCGAGGATGCGCTGCGCGCGGCCGGGCTGATGCGCTGATCTTCCTCGCCTTTTCGCCGGATCGCCCGTTCTCCAGAGTGTCAGACCGGGCCGCCGACAGGTTCTTCCGTCGGATGGGCGCGAGGCGGTGCTGGCGTTGGCCGTTTTTTATTTCCGGAAGGGTGCGTTTATTCGGCCTGCAGGGCCAGGAGCCCTGCCTGGCGCTGTAGTCTATTGGTTTCAGCCTTGTTTGAATCGTAATTTGCGTATAAGATAAAGACAGTATCCGGTTAAATCGACATTGCGGCGCCGGTTATAAGGCCGCTCTCGCCCGTAATATTTTCGATGGACAGGAAGTGGCGCCGCCTCGGTGCTGACTTGGCCCTATCCCGTTCCAGATCAATTCCTGCCGCGCTTACCGATCTACTCGCGGTCGTCGAGGCAGGTCGGTTCAGGGGAGGGGAGCGGTCGGGCGCGCCTCCTTCAATGTTCTCGAAGACGATTTTCCTTCAGTCCACCGGTGCGTTGACTCCGGCGGCTGCACTGCCTGCATAAAGGACCACCCGTTACCATGACCGTCGCCCATACGCCGTCACGCCGTGAACCGGCCCCCCGGGATTCCACGACACATCTCTTCGAGGTCGGCCAGGTCGTCCGGCTGAGGGGTGGATACGGCATCTTCACCTCCCGCTTCGGCGACATTTACCGCATCACCGCCACGATGCCGCCGAGCGGAAGCTCGTTGCAGTACCGCATCCGCAACGAGCGCGAGCAGCACGAACGGGTGGCGACGGAAGACAGCCTCGAGGCGGTCCGTGCGACCGAGCCGGGCGAGGGCGTGGCGCTTCTGGACAAGACGTTCAGCCGCTGACGCCGGTGTCTGGCGGGCGCAATGCGCGATGAAGATCGTGATCGAGTTCTATCGAACCCGTGAGCAGGACAGCGCGCACGCGCTTCTCGGCCGCCAGACTGCCGAGGTGATCGACCTCCGCGCGGCGATCGAACTGGCGCGTGCGCTGTCCTCCTCGCTCGACATGCCGCAGCGGCCCGACGCGCTTGCGATCACCGATGCCGATGGGCGGGTGCTCCATTCCTGCACCTTTGACAGCGTCCAGAGCGATGCAGAAGGGCCTATGCCGTGAAGCCTGAGCTCAACAGGGCCGAAGGACGCGAAACCGCGCCGTTCAAGGGTGTCCGCCAGCAAAGGCGGGATGCGTATGGTCGAGCCATGGCGGGCCCGTCATGACGCTGATCTTTCCCAATCCGAGCCGCAGCTTCGACAAGGCGCGCAGCGCCGTGCGCTTCTCCGGCTATGACGGCATGTTCGAGGTGCCGTTTCTCATCGAGATCGCCGCGCTCGGCAAATCCGCCAGCGAACTGCGCATGCCGGAGGCGCTGGAGGCGACGTGCCTGACAGCTTTCGACACCTTGCGCGGCACGATCTATGCAGCGGCGTCGAAGGCCTATGCCGAGGGGCGACGGGCGCCCCGCGTCCTGACATCCGCCGACCTTCGCTGATCGATCACTGTTTCCGGGAACACTTCATGCTGATCCGCTACGGCTACGAGATGACGCTTAACTGCCCGCAGCCGACCGCGCTGGTCTGCCTGCTGTCCGTTCACCAGGACAGAAAGGCCGACATCCGTGCGGGCGAGACGTTCTTCACCACGCCGGACATTCCCTCTTCGACCTATTTCGACCTGTTCGGCAACCGATGCCGGCGTCTGGTGGCTCCTGTCGGTGATCTGATGATCTGGGGCGACGCCACGATCGAGGATGATGGCAAGCTGGACCCGGTCCATCTCGACGCTCGCGAGATTCCGGTGCCTGAGCTGCCCGACGATTGCCTCGTTTATCTGCTAGGCAGCCGCTACTGCGAGACAGATCTCCTTAGCCAGACCGCCTGGGACCTGTTCGGCGGGCTCGCGCCCGGCTGGAGCCGCGTTCAAGCGGTCTGCGACTTCGTGCACAACCATATCCGCTTCGACTACCAGCAGGCGCGCTCGACCCGGTCGGCCTTCCAAGCCTATCAGGAACGCATCGGCGTCTGCCGCGATTTCGCGCATCTCGCCGTCACCCTGTGCCGATGCCTCAACATTCCGGCCCGTTATGTGAACGGCCATCTCGGCGATATCGGCGTGCCCGTGGTCGACCCGATGGATTTCAGTGCCTGGATCGAGGTTTTTCTCGACGGAAGATGGCACACCTTCGATCCGCGCAACAACAAGCCGCGGATTGGCCGGATCGTCGTCGCGCGCGGCCGCGACGCGGCGGATATTCCGCTTATCAACTCGTTCGGCCCCCACCTTCTGAAGTCGTTCAGAGTGTGGACCTACGAGGTTGCCGAAGCGCCCCCGACGTAAGGCGCGCGACATAAGCTATGGCTGGAGAAGGAACCGGACGTGAGAGGCTAGAGCCGCTGCCAGTCCGCGCCCACCGGCAGGTCGCCGGTCACGTCGACATGCGCGGCGGCCTCGCCGGAGGCGAGGCGCTTCTCGGAAAACCGCAGCTTGAGCAGCCGGCCATCCGCTGTCCGCAGATGCAGGTCGACGCGACCGAAGACACCCTTGAGCACGGGGGGTGGCACGCGTATCTCGCCGCAACTCGTCACCATCCCGCCCTTGGTGAGATAGCCGTCGAAATCATACTGGGCGGGGGCAAGACGCACCTTTCCGCGTATCAGGACGCCGGTCCCCTGCAATCCGCCGAGATAGTCCATGTTCTCTGTCCTAAACGGCGCGATCTAATCCTCAGATCGGACCCGCGCATTAACCTGTTGCTGGCTCCGACTGCCTCGCAACGCTTGCCGTTGCTGTCTCTGCGGATCGGACGTTCAGTTCTTCTTCTTGGGAAGTGCAAGCGGGGGCGATGTTCCCTTGGCGGGGGTAACCGCCGTCACGGGGTCCTTGGCCTTCTTCGGCTTCTTGGCTTCCCGGTTGCTGCGCTGCTGCTTGGCCATGCTGCTTGCTCCCAATGAGGCTGAACGAAGCCCATCACATGAAAAGCCCCGCTGCCTCCAGGAGGAGCGGGGCTGACAAGCGCCAGGCGCATTGTCGTTTTCGCATCGCTCAGTTCCGGCCGCCAGTACATCCGTGGTCGACGCGGGATGAGCAATGGCGACGCCGGCCGGCTCCGATACGGAGCTTCCGGCATCGAGCCATCAGCTCAGCGATTCGAGCTTGTCGGCTGTCATCTTGCCGCTGCGCTGGTCGGTGACGAGCTCGAAGCCCACCTTCTGACCTTCGCGCAGATCGCTCATACCGGCACGTTCCACCGCGCTGATATGCACGAAGGCGTCGCTGCCGCCGTCGTCCGGCGCAATGAATCCAAAGCCCTTCTGGGCGTTAAACCATTTTACGGTTCCCGTGGTCATGGGAAAACCCTTTCGTACTTGTAGGCATAGCTTGCCCGCGTTGGGTGCGGGCTGTCGAAATTGCATTTTCAGGGATAAGACGCCACGAAACACACATGAATACACGTGCGCAAACTGGCCAAAGTCACCGTCCATCGACCATCCCAATATGCGCCGTTGGGACGTATTATTCAAGAGCCGACGGTTTTTTAATTTTGAACGACCTTTTAGCAGAACAGAATGTCTCGTCCGATGGCGGAAAAATACATGGCGACGGCGGCAAAAACTTTGCGGATCAATCCGGGCGCGAACGATGACCCGACACGGCCTCCGGCGGGTATGCCGCGTGCATTCCCGTTGCACTGCGGACAACGCGATGGGAAATGTGGGCACAGGCGGCGGCAGTGCCGGATGAGAGGCAACACGGAGTGAGAGATGATCATCGAGATCGCCGAACTGCACATCAAGGCGGGTGAAGAGGCGGCGTTTGAAGGCGGTGTCGCCAATGCCGTGCCACTGTTCCTGCGCGCCAAGGGCTGCCACGGCGTGGAACTGCATCAGGTGATCGAGTCGCCCGGCATCTATCGCCTGGTCGTGCGCTGGGAAACGCTGGAGAACCACATGGTGGACTTCCGCAATTCCGAAGATTTCCAAAGCTGGCGCGCATTGGTTGCCGGCACTTTCGCCGCGCCGCCCGCCGTCACGCATGAGCGGATCGTCGATCTCGGCCCGTCTGTCTGAGCGCGATGCGCCATGCGCCGGATGCGGGCGCGCGCACCGAGGAGGGTAGCCCGGCCGGAGCCGGGCCGCCGGTGTCAGATGAGGCTTACCTTGCCGCTGGAGAGATCGTAGAGGCCGCCTACGATCTTCAGTCGGCCATTGGCCACGAACTCGGTGATGATCGGGTTTGCTTCGCCAAGTTCCTTCACATTGAAACGCACATTCTCGACGATGGCGGCGTTGAGGGGATCCTGCGGCTTTTCCTTCAGCGCGATCTCGACGGCGGGCTTGATGTTGTCGACGAGGTCGTCGAGGTGGCCCGGCAGGCTGATATTGTTCTTCACCACCTTGATGGTCGCGTCGACCGCGCCGCAATTGGTGTGGCCGAGCACCATGATGAGCGGAACGCCGAGGAACTTGACGCCGTATTCAAGGCTCGCAAGCCCGTCGATATTCACGAAATTGCCGGCGACGCGGACCACGAAAAGTTCGCCGGGGCCCTGGTCGAAGGCAAGTTCGGGCGACACGCGCGAATCGGCGCAGCTCACCAGCCCCGCAAACGGATACTGCGCCTGCGCGCGCGCGGCGCGGCCGGCAGAGTAGTCCCTGTTTGATTGCGCATTGGCGGCGTAGCGGGCATTGCCGTCCATCAGGCGCTTGAGCGCCTCATCCGGGCTGATCGCATTCGGTGCCGGCGCGGGGTCCTGCGCCCATGCGCCGGTTGGAAGCGCAAATCCGCCAAGGAAGGCGGTCGAGGCCGCCCCGATACCGAGACCGAGCGCCCGCCGGCGCGAAAGGGCGAAGGGATGATCAATGCACATGGGCTGCCTCCCGGGGCATGTCGGGGCTGAGAATTGTTACTCGCGGTCGGCGACAGCGGGTGCCCCACCCTTCCGTGTTACCTCCGCATTCGACTTTGTTCCAAGTATTTCTGAGTGGAGCGAGCAAACCAGCCTAAACTTTGCAGGTATGCGCACGTGCCAAGGCGGCCATTGCGGGACGGGACGACCGGACCGACCGGACGAGGGGCGGCTGAACTGCCCGAAGGTTTCGGCGAAAGCGCCGGGCGCCTGCTCGGCCATCCACGCCTGCGGTCGGCCCTGATGCATTATTGCCAGGGCATGGCCGCCGGGCCGACCCTTCGCTGGCCCTATTACAAGCTGTTCGACCAGCTTGGGCGCTATCTCGTCTGCTTTATGCTGATCCATAATTACTTCAGCTGGCGCCAGCGCGGCGGAGCGACGCCCACGCTCTCGGCGCTGCAGAAGGTCGCCGGGGTGAGCCCGCGGCAGACCGCCGGCTTCGTCGCCGCGCTCAAGGCCGGGCGGCTGGTGGCGGCGGAGCCCGATCCCGCCGACCGCCGCGCGACGCTGTTACGACCGTCGCCCCTTGTCATCGGTGAGATCGGCCGCTCCCTGCGCCTGTTCGTCGAAGCGCTCGACCTGATGGAGGATCGCCACCCCGGACGCGCCGTGCGGCTCGGCGACACGGATGCACTGGGGGAACTGATCGCTCTCTCGGCGGCCTATGTGCTGGCCAATGGCACATTGCTGCATCCCTTTCCCCGCGTGCTGCATTTCACCCAGCGCGATTGCGGCTACCCGCTGCTGACTGCGGTGATCGCCGCCCACTACGCGCAAGCGCTCGATGCCGCATCGGCACCGCGCCTGTTGCTCAGGCGCACGCTGGCCGGCCGCTTCCAGGTTTCCCCCGCCCATATTGGCAGCCTGTTTGCGGAAGCCGCAGCACAAGGCTGGTTCCGCGTTGAGCCGGGCGGCCGCCTTGCAGGCGTCGATGCTGATTTCCTGGCCGAGTTCGAGCGCTGGGCGGTCTGGCAGATGGTGCATTTCGAGAGCTTGCTGACCCTGTGTGATCGGGAAGCGCCCGCGCCACGGTCGTAATAGACGGCAGGCGGATCGGGAACGTTCCGCCGCAGCGTGCCCGAGGCCGCTCGGCGGCTCCCGCGACGAAATGTGCCGGGATTTTTGAGGAAGTTGGGCTGGACCTTTGATCCCCTAGGATCATTCTAAAGGTAGCGCTATCATTCGCGCCTCATCGCAAGCGTCCCACATAAGGGCGCCGTTCAATGATCATTGCCTGGAAGGACGCCATGAATCGCTTCGCTACAGCTGCTGCCCTGTTCGTGCTCGGCTCCACCGCCGCCTTGGCCCAGAGCCCGGCCGGCGATCCGGAAAAGGGCGCCAACGTCTTCAAGAAGTGCATGGCGTGCCATGCCATTGGCGAGAACGCCAAAAACAAGGTCGGCCCGGAATTGAACGGCATCATCGGCCGCAAGATGGGTGCCGTCGAAGGCTTCAACTATTCCGATACGCTGAAGGAGCACAACGCCAAGGGCGACGTGTGGACGGCGGAAATCCTCAGCAGCTATCTTGAGAATCCCAAAGCCTACATGCCCGGCGTCAAGATGGTGTTCGCCGGCCTGCCGAAGGAAACCGACCGGGCGAACCTCGAGGCCTATCTCGCGACCTTCAACGCCGACGGCACCAAGAAGTAGCCTCCGCCGCCTCGGCGCACGAGGCCGCCTACGCGAGAGGCTGCGATGCCGGTCTTGCCGCGACTGGATCGACGCGCCCTGCTCGCCCTTGCCGCCGCGCTCGCGGCGGGGGGCGGGCAGGCGCCGCGGGCCCATGCGAAGGAGGGGCGCGGCGTCGGCGCCCTGCCGCTCGACGCCGTCGCCGACGGCGTTCACGTGTTCCGGGCGCCCTATGAACTGATCGACACCGCCAATGGCGGGGCTATCGCCAACATGACGCTCATAGTCGGCGACGAGGCCGCCGCTGTCATCGACACCGGCAACAGCCATCTCGCGGGCGCACGCATGCGTGCGGCGGTGCGGGCCACCACCGACAAGCCGCTGCGCTATGTGATCAACACCCATATGCATCCCGACCACACGCTCGGAAACGCGGCGTTCGTGGAGGACGGAGTGCGGTTCGTCGCGCACCACAAGATGCCGCGCGCCCTTTCCCTACGGTCGGAGACCTATCTCGCCCAGGTCGAGCGTCTGCTGGGCGCGCAGGCCGAGGGGACCCGTATCGTGCTGCCGGACCTGCTGGTCGAGGATCGCCTGGTGCTCGACCTCGGCGGAAGGCCGCTTGAGCTGCAGGCTCACCCGACGGCGCATACCGACAACGACCTCACGATTTTGGATGTTGCCACCAACACCTGGGTGATGGGCGACATCCTCTTCATCGGCCATATACCCACACTCGACGGCAGCCTGCTGGGCTGGCTGAAGCTGCTCGACGCGCTGACGGCGATTCCCGCCGGGCGCGCCGTGCCCGGTCACGGCCCCGCCAGCGTGGTATGGCCGCAGGCCAGCGCTGCCGAGCGCCGCTACCTCGATGCGCTGCGAAGCGACATTGGCCGCCTGCTTGCCGGGGGCCGCCCGATGAGCGAGGCGCCCGCCCATGCCGCCATTTCGGAACGTGCCGAATGGGCACTTTTCGACGAATTTAACGCTCGCAATGCCATCGCTGCATATCATGAAATGGAGTGGGAGTAGATTGTGCAGTGCAACATGGTTGCTGCCCGGCAAATGTCCTAAATCCAGTATTTGTGTCTGGTATATTGTATATTTATTCGCTGTTGCAGCAAAATCATAATAAGAGCGATTTCTCATAAGAGTTCTTATTGCCAGTCTCAGGGATTCGGATTAGCGTAATCTCGTCTTCGGCTTCAACGGCGCTCGGGAAGAAGTTCCCGATCCGGTTCGTAGGCCAGCTTGGGGCGGGACGCCCCCGTGAGATCCGGCTGTTTCTCCCCCAGCCGGTCGTGACACGCTGTCGAAGACAAAAAGGTCAGACGGCAAACAAGCCGCGGCGGATCGTCCGTGCATTCGGTCGGTCCCGGAGGATCGTTCAGGAGGAGAATAGGCATGCGCAAGATTCTTGCGACGGCATTGCTGGGTGCTGCGGCACTTTATGCTTGGCCGGCATCGGCCAATGATGGGCTGATGAACATCATAAAAGACCCCAAGCAATGGGGTATCCAGACCGGCGACTACGCCAACACCCGCTATTCCAAGCTCGATCAGATCAATGCCGGCAATGTCGGCAAGATCCAGGTGGCCTGGACATTTTCGACCGGCGTCCTGCGTGGCCATGAGGGCGGTCCGCTCATCATCGGCGACGTGATGTACGTCCACACGCCGTTCCCGAACATTGTCTACGCCCTCGATCTCAACGATGACGGGCGGATCATCTGGAAGTACGAGCCCAAGCAGGACCCGAACGTCATCCCGGTGATGTGCTGCGATACGGTCAATCGCGGTCTCGCCTATTCCGACGGCATGGTCTACCTGCACCAGGCCGACACCACGCTCGTGGCGCTCGATGCCAAGACCGGCGCCAAGAAGTGGTCGGTCGTCAACGGCGATCCCAAGAAGGGCGAGACCAACACCGCCACCGTTCTGCCGGTGAAGGACAAGGTCATTGTCGGCATCTCCGGCGGCGAGTTCGGCGTGCGCTGCCATGTCACCGCTTACGACAGCAAGACCGGCAAGCAGATCTGGCGCGGCTATTCGATGGGCCCCGACAGCGAGATGATCGTCGACCCGGAGAAGACCACGGCGCTCGGCAAGCCGATCGGCAAGGACTCCTCGCTGAAGAGCTGGGAAGGCGACCAGTGGAAGATTGGCGGCGGTTGCACCTGGGGCTGGTATTCCTACGACCCTGAGACCAACCTCGTTTATTATGGCTCGGGCAACCCCTCGACCTGGAACCCGGCCCAGCGTCCCGGCGACAACAAGTGGTCCATGACCGTCTGGGCGCGTGACGCCGACACCGGCATGGCCAAGTGGGTCTACCAGATGACCCCCCACGACGAGTGGGACTTCGACGGCGTCAACGAGATGATCCTCACGGATCAGCAGTTCGACGGCAAGCCGCGCAAGCTGCTCACCCATTTCGACCGTAACGGCTTCGGCTACACGCTGGACCGCGTGTCGGGCGAACTCCTCGTCGCCGAGAAGTTCGATCCGGTGGTCAACTGGGCCACCAAGGTGGACATGGATAAGAGCAGCGCAACCTATGGTCGTCCGCTGGTGGTGTCCAAGTTCTCGACCCAGGCTCAGGGTGAAGACGTCAACACCAAGGGCATCTGCCCGGCGGCGCTCGGCACCAAGGACCAGCAGCCGGCGGCGTTCTCGCCGAAGACCAACCTGTTCTACGTGCCCACCAACCATGTCTGCATGGACTACGAGCCGTTCCGCGTCAGCTACACCGCGGGCCAGCCCTATGTCGGTGCCACCCTGTCGATGTACCCCGCGCCGAACAGCCATGGCGGCATGGGCAACTTCATCGCCTGGGATAACACCAAGGGCAAGATCGTCTGGTCGCTCCCCGAGCCCTTCTCGGTGTGGTCGGGCGCTCTCGCTACTGCCGGCGACATCGTGTTCTACGGCACGCTCGAAGGCTACCTGAAGGCTGTCGACTCCAAGACGGGCAAGGAACTCTACAAGTTCAAGACCCCGTCGGGCATCATCGGCAACGTCACCACGTATGAGCACAAGGGCAAGCAGTTCATCGCCATCCTCTCGGGTGTCGGTGGCTGGGCGGGCATCGGCCTTGCGGCCGGCCTGACGGACCCGAACGCCGGTCTCGGTGCGGTGGGTGGTTATGCCGCCCTGTCCAACTACACCAACCTCGGCGGTCAGCTCACCGTGTTCGCGCTGCCGAACTGAGCCAACGGAAGGCGGGCCTCCCTGGAGTGCCCGCTTTTCCCGAGACAACCAAAGGGCCTGGCCGCCGGTCTATCCGGTGAGCCGGGCCCTGACGTCTCGGGACATCGAGCTTTATGAGAATCTTAGAACAATTCCGAGCCGCCGGGCGGCGCCCTCAAAGGCACCCGCCCCATGCCGGAACCGGCCCCCGATGCGGCGCCTTGAGGAGACTGCTTCATGAAGAATACCGTTTGCGGATGGTTTGTTTCCGGCATGCTGCCGGCGTCCGCCGGCGCGTCGGCGCTGATCCTGGCCGCCGCCTTGTCCTTCTCGCTTCCGGTCCATGCCCAGCAGCCCGAGGCCACCGCTCCGGCACCCGCAGCCGCAGCACCGGTCGAGAAGGAAAAGGACGAACTGGGCAAGTACACGACCGCCGACGGCGACCCGATCTATAACATCGAGGCGGACGGGACGCTGGACTGGTACACCTATTCCGGCTACCGCCGCTATCACGCGGAGTGCCATGTCTGCCATGGCCCCGACGGGATGGGGTCGAGCTACGCGCCGGCGCTTGCCACCTCCCTGAAGACCATGACCTATCCGCAGTTCATGGAGATCGTCGTCAATGGCAAGCAGAACATCGGCGTCGGCACGGCCGACCAGGTGATGCCGGCCTTCGGCGAGAACAAGAATGTCATGTGCTATCTCGACGACATCTACATCTATCTCAAGGCCCGTGCCGATGGTGCGCTCGGTCGCGAACGTCCGAGCAAGCGCGAGGACAAGACCAAGGCGTACACCGCAAATGAGAACCAGTGCTTCGGACGGCCGGGCTGACGCCATGCGGATCATGGCGCAGCCGGGAAACACCGATCGCTCGGCGCGCATGAAGGGGAGGGGCGCCGCGGCGCTCCTGACGCTCGCCACGCTCCTTTCCCTGCCCCTTCCGGCCTCGGCCCAGGTGGCGGATCTGGTCGACCGGTCGACGCTGCGCGTGTGCGCCGACCCGGCAAACATGCCCTTCACCAATGAAGAGGGGGAGGGCTTCGAGAACAAGATCGCCGATCTCATGGCGCAGAAGTTGGGGATGCCGCTGGACTATACGTGGTTCCCGCAGGCCACCGGCTTCTACCGCATGACGCTCGGCGCCAAGCGCTGCGACGTGGTGATGGGCTATGTCGCCGGCGGCGACCCGGTGCTTAACACCAACGCCTATTATCGTTCGGCCTGGGTGCTGATCACCAAGAAGGACGGCGACCTCGCCGATGTCGACACGCTGGAGGATCAGCGGCTGAAGGGCCGGCGGATCGGCGTCATCGCCGGCACGCCGCCCGGCGACCTGCTCACCCGCAACGGCCTGATGCCGCTGGCGCGCCCCTATGCGCTGATGGTCGACCGCCGCTTTGAGAGCCCCGCCGAAGCCATGATCGCCGATCTCGACGACGGCGTGATCGATGCCGGCATCCTCTGGGGGCCGATCGGCGGCTACTACGCCAAGAAGTCGGACGTGCCGCTCTCCGTGGTGCCGCTGGTGAAGGAGAAGGGCGATCCCTCGCTCGTCTACCGCATCACCTTCGGCATTCGCCCGGGCGAGCTGAACTGGAAGCACCAGCTCAACGCCTTCATCAAGGACGAGCAGGGCGCCATCAACCGAATCCTGCTGGATTACGGCGTGCCGCTGCTCGATGGCCAGGACCGGCCAATCGAACAGGCGCCCTGAGCGCGGCGGGGAGGAGACGATGCACGGAAATCGTCCCGAACCATCGCTCAGTCGCCTTGCCTGGCTCGGCATGGCCGGTCTGGCGGCCGTGCTCTATGTCTTCTCCCCGACCACCGGGAGAGGCGCCACAGGGGTAGCCGAGCCGGAAGGCTACCGGATGGAGGAGTACCGGGCGCCGACACCGGCAACGCTTAAGGGCGCGCGGGTGATCGACACGGCCGAGGCCGAGCGCCTCTGGCGCGCCAAGGCCGCCCTGTTCCTCGACGTGATGCCTCGCGACGTCAAGCCGGCGAACCTGCCGCCCGGCACGCTCTGGCGCGACAAGCGGCGCGACCATCTGCCGGGCAGCGTCTGGCTGCCGAATGTCGGCTATGGCGCGCTGAGCGCCGAGACGGACGGCTATTTCCGCAGCCGCCTCGATTCGTTGACGCAGGGGCGCCGCGACGCGGCCGTAATTGTCTATTGCCAGACCGATTGCTGGATGAGCTGGAACGCCGCCAGGCGCGCGCTGGAAGAATACGGCTACACCAACATCGCCTGGTATCCCGCCGGCAGCGACGGCTGGGCCAAGGCCGGCCTGCCGCTGGAACAGGCCGAGCCCTACCCCTGACAGCCGCCCTGCGCGCGGCGAAACCCCGGCCGCCTGGGCCGGGGCTGGCCCGTTACTGCATTTTTTCCTGTATGGCACGGGAAAGGGCGAAAACCCGCTGTTCCAGAAGCACCGGGCTTTCGCACACCGCCGACATCGATTGCTGGCGCGCATCGTAGATCCGGGTGTCCCAGAGCAGCTGCTTCTCCATCTCCTGCGTCTTGGCCTTGTCCTCGTCGCTCGCGGCGGCTTTCTTGGCCTTGGCGAAGGCGAAGCTCTCCTCCTTGATGCGCTTGGAAAGCTCGATCTGGTGCTGCGCGTAGCGCTCGATGCCGTTCATGATCCGGGCGCGGCGGGCGTTGATCTGCTCGAACAGGCCGGCGAAGAGCAGGGTCAGCCGGTCCTTGCCATTCGGCCCCAGCGTGCCGGCGAAGGTGTCGATCTGCTTCGTCGCCTCTTCGATCGGCGTGCGCTGGGCCGCGAGCACGGGCACCAGCTCGGCTACCTCCCGGTCGTCCCGCCATTTCAGATTTTCGATCGGCGGGCCCGACCACATCTGGCCGACCGCAAGTTCCGGAACCTTGCGCTGAATGCAGGGCCAGAGCCCGCCCGATGGCGCCGCCGCAAGGGCGGGCGCGGCACCAAGCAGCAGGAGAGGCACGGCCAAGCGTAGAGCGCGCAGGGCGTTGTGGCATGTGGGCATGGGCTTTTCCTCGAGATTTTGTCCGGAAGCTCTCCGGCTTCCGTTCAGACAGTGCCGGCTCATTTCGCATTCTCCGGCCCGCCGCGGCGGGCCATGACGCCAGCGGAGGGATCATACGCCAGGATCGAGGCGGCGAGAAACACCAGCGCGCAGCCCGCGACCACCAGCGCCGCGAAAGGCGCGAACTGGCCGTAGAGGGCGAAGCGGATCAACTCGACAGCATAGGTGAAGGGGTTGAACGTACAGATCCACCACAGCGTCAGGCTGCTCTCCTGCACCCGCCAGAGCGGATAGAGCGCCGAAGACGCGAAGAACATCGGGAAGATGACGAAGTTCATCACGCTGGCGAAGTTCTCCATCTGCCGGAACAGCGAGGACATCAGCAGGCCCATGGCTCCCAGCATCAAGCCGCAGAGCATCAGCGCGGGGATCACGGTGAAATAGCCGATCGGCGGCAGCTCCACCTCCCAGAACCAGGCGACGGCGAGGAAGGCATAGACCTGCAGCAGCGACACGCAGATGCCGGCAACCAGCTTGCAGACCAGCAGATACCAACGCGGATAGGGGCTCACCAGCAGGATGCGCATGGCGCCGACCTCGCGGTCATAAACCATGGAGAGCGAGGACTGGAGCCCATTGAAAAGCTGGATCATCGCCACCAAGCCGGGTGTTACATAGACCTCGTAGAGCACATAGGTCTCGTAGGGCGGGATGATCGAGACGCCGAGAACAGAGCGAAATCCGGCCGCAAAGATGAACAGCCACACCAGCGGGCGCACCAGCGCCGAAAGGAAGCGACCGCGCTGGTTGAGGAAGCGCAGGCCCTCGCGCCAGCAAATGCCGACGAGGACGACGAGATAGCCCGACGGCGGCAGGCGGAAGCCGGCCGGGGGCGGGGCGCCGGGGTGCTGAGCGGAAGGCTGGCTCATGCCGCGACCTCGCCGGCATAGCCGACCAGCTGGAGGAAGGCGGCGGAGAGATCGTCCCGGCCCGATTGCGCCAGCAACTCCTCATAGGTGCCACTGGCGCGGATGCGCCCGCGGTGCAGCACCACGATGCGGTCCCCGGGGCCAATTTCCTCGATGATATGGGTCGCCCACAAGACGCCGATCCCCTCCTGGACGACCAGCGACCGAACCAGGGCGACGAGCGCCGCGCGGGAGGCGATGTCGAGCCCGACGGTGGGCTCGTCGAGCAGCAGCAGGCGCGGGCGGTGCATGAGGGCGCGGACGATTTCGATCCGCCGCATCTGCCCGCCGGAGAGGTTGCGCACCTTGTCGCGTGCGCGGTCGGCGAGGCCGTCCTGTTCGAGCAGCTCCAGCGCGCGCCGGCGGCCGGCGGCGAAGCCGATGCCGTGCAGCGTGGCGTGGTAGAGCAGGTTGTCGAGGACGGTGAGCTCAAGGTCGAGCGTTCGTGCCTGGAACACCACGCCCAGCCGGCTCAGCGCGGCAGCAGGCTGGCGGCGAACGTCCGAGCCCAGCACATGGATGGCGCCGCTGCGGTTGTCATAGAGGCGGGTGACCAGCGAAAAAAGCGTCGTCTTGCCGGCGCCGTTCGGGCCGAGCAGAGCGGTGAAACTTCCCGAGGGGACATCGAGGCTGACAGCGTCGAGCGCCTTGCGCGCGCCGAAGGCATGGCTGACGCCGCGAACGTCCAGCGCCGGAACGCTGCCGTCGGCCACATGCGGGGGAGGGGTGTCGCCGGTCCGGGCCGTCATGGCATCTCCCGGGTCGAGAGAAGAAAAGTCCCCGGGGATTAGCCGGGGACAGTGTTCACGAGGAGTACAGGAAATCAGCGTGGAGGTGCGCTCACTTGACGATGAATTCGCCCTTCATACCGCGCTCTTCCATGCCCTTGCAGTACCAGGCATAGGTGCCGGGCTTGATGGGCACGAAGAAAAGCTCGGCTTCGCCATCCTGCTCGAACTCGATCTCGGTGAGCGCGATGGCCTTGATCTCGACCTCCTCGACCTCGACCTTGCGCAGGAAGATGCTCTGGAAGAAGCCCGGCGCCTGCCAGGCGCATTCCTTCTTGCCGGTGGACTTGAGCTCGAGGCTGTACGCCTTGCCGGTTTCGAGGTTGTAGGTCTTCTCCGAGACGCCGTAGCCGGCATCCCCGAGACCGACGGTCAGCGTCTTCAGCTCGGTCGGCTTCAGTGTGAGGTCGCCCGCCGCATGGGCGGCACCGGAAGCGACGAGCGCCGCGGCGAAGGTGAGGGCGAGGGTTGTCTGGCGGCGCAGGTTCATGGGTTATTCCTCCCGAAATTGCTTGATACTTGATGCGTGTTGATGGCGAACGTCACGGCACCACGACCACGCCCCAGGGTAGGCGGCCGACGGTGACCGATTTGGTGACCTTCTCGTTCGCCACGTCGATCACCGAGATGTCGTTCGAGTTGCCGTTGGTGGAGAGCAGGAACTTCTGGTCCGGCGTGAAGCCGAGCTGCCAGACCCGCTGGCCCACCAGCAGGTACTTCTCGACCTCGAGCGTCTTGGCATCGATCACCGCGACGCGGTTGGCCGGGCCAAGCGCGACAAAGGCCTTAGAGCCGTCCTTGGTGATGCGCACGCCGACCGGCTGGATGGCATCGTCGGCCACGCCGGGGATCTTGAAGGAGATCTTCTTGATGATCTTCCAGGTCGCGGGGTCGACTACCGCCACCGTGCCGCCGACCTCGGACGAGATCCAGAGCTGCTTGCCGTCATCGGAGAACTGGGCGATGCGCGGACGGGAATCGACGAGGATGTTCTCGATGATCTCGTTGTTCGAGGTGTCGACCACATGCGCCATATTGGTCGTCTCGGACGTGTTGACCATGTACTTGCCGTCGGGGCTGATGCCCATGCCCTCCGGCTCGACGCCGACGGGTATCTCGGCGATCAGGTCGTTGTTCTCGACATTCACCACCGTGACCATGTTGTCGTCTTCGTTGGCGATGTAGAGCGGGTTCCCCGAGGGATGGAGCACGAACAGCTCCGGGTCCGGCCCCGAGCGCAGCGTCTTCACCAGCTTCAGCGTGGCGGCGTCATAGACCTCGACGCGATTGTCGTCGGAAGCGCAGACATAGATCAGCTTGCCATCCGGGCTGGCGATGATGCCCCGCGGGCGCCGGCCGGTCTTGATGGTGTCGATGACCTTGAGCGTGGTCATGTCGACGACACTCATCGTGTGGTCGCGCTCGTTGGTGACGAAGGCCCGCGGACTGGCCTGCGCCGGCAGTGCGTCTACCAGCATAAGTCCCGCGAGGGTCGCTAGGCTGGTGGACAGCAGGATCTGTCGTTTCATCGTTTCCTCCAGGCAATCATTTGATTTTATTTAAGTTTGCAGAGAGATTCGGGGCGGTCGAAACCAAGCGTGTCGAGCGGCGAGCTCTGGTGCAGGAACCCCGCCTGCGGCGAGAGCGTGACGGTGTTGGTGGCGTGAGTCAGCAGGATCGGCTGGCGCAGCTGGTGGTCCCAGTCGCGGAAGGTCGCGGCGACGCCCTTGAACACCGGGAGGTCGTAATCGGGCGCCAGCATCTGCGCCTCGATCTTGGCCGGGGCGCTATTGCGCGTCTTGAGGCTGGCGGAGCCGACGGCGAACACGCCCTGCCACATCTGGAAGTCCAGCGGCAGCATCATGCGCTTGGACTGCTTGAAGAAGCGGCTCTGCAATTGCGAGGCGCCCCAGTTCTCCATGGTCGGGTGCCAGGAGAGCGCCATCAGGCCCTGCGTGCCGGCAATGGGGCGCGACAGCCAGGTGTTGTAGGGCAGGATATCGCCGAATTCGCCGAGTTCATCGGCGACGATCAGCAGGTCATAATCACCGACCTGCGTTCCGCGCGGCACCTCCGACTGGGCGGTGGCGCGTGCGTCGGGGCCGTAATCCCAGGTCTTCTCCGCGACGATCTTGCCGCCGAACTTCTTGGCCGAACGCCGCACCGCCTCGGCATAGAGCTTGTCATTGTCGGTGCGCCCGACCATCAGGAACCAGTTCTGCCAGCGCTTGGTAACGAGGAACTGGGCGAGCGCGTCGGTCAGCATCGACCGGCTCGGCGCGATGTGGAACACGTTGGCGCGACAATCCTGCTGCCGCAGCCGATCATCGGTGGCGCCGACATTGATGAAGACGATGTCGCGGTCCTTGTAGGTGTCCGCGATCTTCAGCAGCGCGTCCGGCGGCACGTCCAGAAGAATGAATCGGTTGCCGGCGTCGACCAGCTTCTGCACCGCCGGCAGCGGGTCGCCATCCGTCGGCACGATCTCGCTGGTGAGCTTGTAGTCGAGCTTGAGGAATCGGCCGCTGGTGAGATTGTCCCGGATGCCGAGCTCGGCGCCGGCAATGCCGAGGTCCTCGGGCGGCATCTGCAACGGGGCGATCCATGGCGGAGGCTCCGGCATCTGGCGCACCACGCCGATGAGGAAGGTCTGTTCCGGCCCGATCACCGCCGCCGGCTTGGCCGCCAACGGGGGCGCCGGCGAAGTCTGGGGTGCCGGGGCAGTGCCGTTGGAGTCCTGCGCCCTTGCGGGGAAGGACGCGCATGCCATCGCAATAAGCGTCGCGCCGACGGCGCTTGCCATCCTCGTCATTGGCCTTTCCATCCCGCGGCTTGTTCGTCCGGGACAAAGTCCTCGGAACTTTTCTCGTTCGCCTTAGGGAAAACTCTACGCAAACAAAATCAAGCATTCAATAAAATTGCGAGCATAAGAAACTAATAAGAACATCTAACGCTCACGTTACTGGAAGCATAGCTCAAATATTAAAATCGGGAACTTTTTCCCGGTAGGTTGCAGCAGGACTTCTTGACGATATGATTGGCCGGCGTCGGGAAGAAGTCGCCACCAGAGAGTGAAAACGCCATGACAGTGCCAACCCTCATCGGCCGCGCTCTTGCCGTTCCCCTCATGGCTATCGCGTTCATGGCGCTTGCGGTTGCGGGCTTGGGCACCGAAGCCCACGCGGCAACCCGTGTGGCGGTATTCGAGTTCGAACTGCTCGACACCAGCGGCGAGTTCGATATTCGCGGTCCCAAGCCGGACGAGGTGCATCGGCTCAACCTCATCACCGACGACATGCGCCAGCGGCTGAAGGAGGCGGGCTATGAGATCGTCGACCTCGCGCCGCAGGATGCCCGCATCGACGAGGCGACTCCGTTCCGGAACTGCAATGGCTGCGAGCTTGAAATCGCCCGCGACCTCGGCGCGCAGATCGAGGTAATCGGGCTGGTGCAGAAGGTGTCCAACCTCATCCTCAACATCAATTTCCAGCTGCGCGACGTGGCGACCGGGCAGGTGCTGCGGGCGGGCAGTGCCGATATCCGCAACAACACGGATGAATCCTGGCTGCGCGGCATCTCCTATCTGGTACGAAACCGGCTGCTCGATCCGCCGCTGACCGGAAAGGCCGCTCCATGACACGTGCCGGCGCTCTCGTCCTGCCGTCCCGCCGCACGCTCCTCGCGGGAGCCGCTGCGCTTCTCGCCGTGCCGTCGCTCGCCCGTGCGCAGGGCGGGCCGCCGCTCGGGCTGCGGGTGGGCACGCTGAAATTCGGTACGCTCAACTGGCTGGTGGAGACGATCCGTGCCGAGGGGCTCGACACGCGGGAAGGGCTGGCGCTGGAGAGCGTCGATTTCGCCAGTGGGCAGGCGACCACCGTGGCGCTGCAGGCCGGCGATGTCGATCTCATCGTCAGCGACTGGCTGTGGGCCCTGCGCCGCAGCAATGACGGTGAGCGCATGCGCTTCGCGCCGTTTTCCAACGCGCTGGGCGCGCTGATGGTGGCGGCGGATGGGCCGGTGAAAAAACTCGATGATCTGCGCGGGCGACGGATCGGCGTCGCCGGCGGCACGCTCGACAAGAGCTGGCTGCTGCTGCGCGCCTACTCAAAAGCGAAGATCGGCGTCGACCTCGCCAGCGCCGCCGAGCCGGTCTATGGCGCCCCGCCTTTGGTGAGCGAGCAGTTGCCGCTGGGCCGGGTCGATGCGGTGCTGACTTTCTGGCCCTATGCCGCACGGCTGGATGCGCGGGGCTTTGCCCGGCTCATGGATGTCAGCGAGATGATCACCGGGCTCGGCATCGCTCCCGTGCCCCCGCTGGTCGGCTTTGTCTGGCGCAATGCGGCGATGGCGGAGCGTGGCGCGGCGATCGCCGCCTTCCTGCGCGCGGCCGCAGGAGCGAATCGCGTCCTCGCCACCAGCGGCGCCGCGTGGGAGCGTATCCGCCCGCTGATGCAGGCGGCCGACGATGCCGAATTCGCCCGGCTGCGCGACTATTACCGGGCCGGCATTCCCGGCAGCTTCGGCGAGGCCGAGCGGGTTTCTTGCGGCAAGCTCTACGAGGTGCTGGCGCAGATCGGCGGACCGGAACTGGTCGGGCCAAATCCGGGGTTTGATCGGTCGCTGTTCGGCCCGGTCGGCGAGTGACGCGGTGTCGACCTCCAAGCGCCTGCTGCTGACTGCTGCCTCGCTGCTGGCTCTGCTGCTGTTCTGGCAATTGGCGGCGCTGTGGGCGCAGTCGCGGCTGCTGCCCGGTCCGCCGGCGGTGCTCGAGGCGATGGTGCGGGCGACCCGCAGCGGCGTGATGCCGGAGAGCATCGCAATCACCCTGGCGCGGGTGGCGGCGAGTTTCCTGATCGCGATGACGCTTGGCTCGGCCATCGGCATCGTGCTCGGGCGCTCGGTGGCGCTGAACGAACTGTTCGGGCCGTGGGTGATCGTGCTGCTGAACCTGCCGGCGCTCGTGGTCATCATCCTCTGCTATGTCTGGTTCGGCCTTACCGAGGTGGCGGCGATCACGGCGGTGGCGATCAACAAGATTCCCAATGTTGCGGTGACGATGCGCGAGGGCGCGGTGGCGTTGTCGCGCGATCTCGACGAGATGGCGCAGGTCTACCGCCTGCCGCGCCTGCGGGCGTTGCGCCATGTCACCCTGCCGCAGCTCGTGCCGTTCTTCGCCGCCAGCGCCCGTTCCGGCCTGGCGCTGACCTGGAAGATCGTGCTGGTTGTCGAATTGCTCGGGCGCTCCAACGGCGTCGGCTTCGAACTGCAGACCGCCTTTCAGCTTTTCGATGTCGCCGGCATTCTGGCCTATGCGCTGGCGTTCACGGCGGTAGTGCAGGTCATCGAGCTCGGCGTCCTCCAGCCCTGGGAGCGGCGGGCCAACCGGTGGCGGCGATGAGCGCGATCACCATCGCCATCGATGAGAAGCGCTACCCCGCGCAAGCCGGGGGACCGGCGCGGGAGATATTTCGCGCGTTTCGTCTCGATGTCGGCGCCGGGGAGTTCGTGGCCTTGCTCGGCGAATCCGGCATCGGCAAGACCACGCTGCTCAACATCGTGGCCGGGCTCGACCGCGACTATCGCGGCCATGTGCGCTTCGACGCGACGTCACCACGCGTGGCCTATGCCTTCCAGAACCCGCGCCTGCTGCCCTGGCGCAGCGTGCTGGACAATGTGGCTCTGCCGCTGCCGGCGGGCGAGGGGGGGCGCCGGCGGGCGCGCGACATGCTCGGCGAGGTCGGGTTGGCCGAGCTTGCCGAGGCCTATCCCGAGCGGCTGTCGCTCGGCCAGCAGCGGCGCGTGGCGCTGGCGCGGGCCTTCGCGATCGATCCGGACGTGCTGCTGATGGACGAGCCCTTCGTGTCGCTGGACGAGACCGGCGCGGCGCGGCTGCGCGACCTGCTGCGGCGGCTTCTCGCGCGGCGGCCGGCCACCGTGCTGTTCGTCACCCATGACCGCCGCGAAGCCGTGGAACTGGCGAGCCGCATCGTGGTGCTGGAAGGCGCGCCGGTGCGCATAGCCCGCGACATGCCGCTCGCCCTGACGCCGGCCGAGCGGGCGAGCGCCGGCCATATAGACGAAGTGCGCCGCCTTCTCGGCACCGCTGCCGCGCCGGATTAGCCGTACCCAACACGACGACGCGCAATGAAAAAGGCCCGGAGCGGTGACGCCCCGGGCCAAATGTTCTGCGTCGGCGGGAGACGGCGGAACCCGCCGCCTCCGTGGCGCAAGTGACGCCGGCAAAGCGCCGTCACTTGTTCAGGAATATCGCCGCCAACCGCTGGAGCAGGCCCTTCGGATACTGGGCCGCGGGCGGAGCTGTTGTCTGCCCAGGGTTGCTTCCGATCTAAGCGGCGAAGGGATGCTTGGCCGAAGCGGCCTGAGCGAGAACTTCCTTCACCGTCGGCGAACCATCCACGGCGCGCTTGAGCGCTTCCTTGGTGGCTTCGTAGTTGAACTGCTGGATCTTGGCGTCGTCCGCCGCTTCCCAGTGGATGAACACGCCGACCGAGATGAAGAGGTCGTCGGCTTCTTCTTCCGGGATCACGCCTTCAGCGACGCTGTCGACGACGGCCTTGGCGACCGCGTACTGGGCCGGGCCGAACATCTGGACGGCCTGGCGGGCGTCCTTGATCGTCACCTTGTTGAACAGGATCGTGTTCGGCTTGGCGAGCAGGTTCGGGGTCACCACCGCGAGCAGCGAGGTGAAGCCGTCCTTGTTGTTGGTCAGCGCATTGAGGAAGGCGCTCTCGGCCGCGGAGCCGCGCGGCCCGATGATGAGGTCGATATGGGCGACCTCGTTGCCGTCGCCCACCAGCGACTCGCCGATGAGTACCTTGTTGATCTTGGCCATCTATTCCTCCCAGAACGGGGTTGCATGAAGGGACGGGAATTGTCCCCCGATGTCCCGGCTATCTTTGTTGCAGCGTTTGGAACACCAAACCGGTTGGCCCGATAGCGCGACCAGACACGTTACGATGAGAGACTAGGCCCGCTTCGCCTTTATCCGCAAGGGATTCTTCACCCGTGTGACATTCGCGCCGACGCTTGCCCAATGCTTTGTTGTCGCGGAGGAGGACGGCGGACCTGGCTGCGGTTTCTGGCGGCACGACCAAAAATGCGGCATGGTTCCGCGATGAGTGGGCAGCGAGAGAGTGGTCCCGTCGACCTGCGGAGCATGCCCATTTCAAACGGTCATGCGCATGGCCTGCCTTTTGCTGCATTGCAGCATCACAAGGTGATCCAATTGCCGCGTGCGGCGTAATGGACTCAAATAGCGGAACTGGGAAACGCTCGGACGGCGTCGAACTCACGCCACCAGGAGTTTACATGGAGCTCATTCTGTCGATCTGCCTCATCGCGAGCCCCGGCACGTGCCGCGAGGAAGCTGTCTCCGTCGGCATCGAAATGCCGCCCGCCCCGGTGCAGTGCATGCTCGGAGCGATGCCGGTGATCGCCGAGTGGCGCGAGACGCACCCCAAGTGGAAGGTGCTCAAGTGGCGCTGCGCCCAGCCGGGAGCGGCCGGTCGCGAGATCTGACCGCGCCGTCCGAGCTTTTGCGGGTGCCATGTGTTGCACCGCAGCGTGCGCGGGCGACGCGTCCGTGAAATCATCGGCAGGCCATCGCGTTTGGGATGGCGTAATCCGGTGAGACGGCATGGGGCGTGGCTTGTTCTCGTCGCTCAGGGCGCGCATGGCGCTGCTTCTTTCGATCACCGTACTGGTTACGGCGGCGTCGACCTTTGCGCTTGTCCTGGCGCTCGGCGCGGCTAACACGCAGCTTGACCGGCTGGTCTCGGCGCAAAGCCGGCTGGAGATGCTCTCCACCATTTCCGGCCGCATCGGCGACTACGCGTTGCTGGCGCTTCAGGCCGGGCATGAACAGCCGGGGAGTGAGCGCACGCCCATGCGCGCCGGAAGGGTGCTGGCTGCCGATCGCACGCGCGAGGCCTTCGCCCGGCTCGAGCAGGCGCTCGCTGCCTATGTCGGCCGGCTGGTGGGGGAGGAGCAGCGCACGCTGATGGCCGCGCGCAGCCGCACCATTGCCCGGCTGCGGGCGCAGTTCGACGTGCTGGACCGGCAGGTCGACCGGGCGCTGGCCTCGGAAGAGCCGGCGACGGCCGCGCGCGTGGCGCTGGATGTGTTCGCCGCCGGCTTCGGCGCGCCGCTCAGCCAGGCGATGGAAGAGGAGCGCACCACCGCCCTCGATGCCTACACCGAGGTTCGCGAACTGCGGGAGCGCACCATACGCTGGGGGCTGATCGGCGTAACGCTGGCCTGCCTTCTGGCTGTGGCACTCTATCATGTAATCGGCCGCTCGCTGGTGAACCGTGTTTCCGATGTTTCGGCCGCTGCAGCGGCGATCGCGCGCGGGCGCTCCGATACCCGTGTCAACGTGACGGGGCATGACGAGCTGAGTCTCGCCATGGCCCGCTTCAACCGCATGGCGGTGCATCTCGCGCGACGCGAGGCACGGCTGGTGGCGGCGCAGAAGCAGTTGCAGGAGATCGTCGACGCCCGCACCGCGGAGCTGCGCGCCGCCAATACGCGGCTGGAAAATGTCGACATGGCGCGCCGGCGATTCTTCACTGATGTCAGCCACGAGTTGCGCACGCCGCTGACCGTCATCCTCGGCGAGGTGGAGATCACGCTGCGCCCGCAGCGTCCGCGGGAGGAGGATTTGCGCGCCGCGCTGCTGGTGATCCAGTCACGCGCCCGGCGGCTGCACCGCCGGGTCGAGGATTTGCTGCGCATCGCGCGCTCGGAGAGCGGCCAGATCGAACTGGATCGCTCGCTGTTCCTGGTGTCGCATTTGCTGACCGAAGTGTGCGAGGGCATGAGCCCGGTGGCGCGCGCGGGCGGGCTGGTGCTGGAGGCGGGCGGGGCGGCCGAGGACCTCGCGGTCGATGCCGACCGGGAATGGCTGCGCCAGACCTTCGACGGGCTGGTCGCCAACGCCGTACGCCATTCGCCTTCCGGCGAGACGGTGCGGCTGGAAGCGGTGCGCGAAGACGGCGCCATCGCGATCAGGGTGCGTGACAACGGCACCGGCATTCCCCCCGACGAACTGCCGCATGTCTTTGAACGGTTCTGGCGCGGCAGCGCGGGCACACGCGAGGGGACCGGCTTCGGAATCGGCCTCGCTCTGGCGAAATGGATCGTGGATCGTCATGGTGGCCGCATCGACATAGAAAGCAGCACCGGGGTCGACGGACGGCGGCGTGGCACCTGCGTCACCGTGCGCCTGCCGTTGCCGGTGCCAGACATCACACTGGAGGCCGCCCAATGAACATTCTGGTCGTGGAGGACGATCCCGACATCGGCTCCCTGCTGCGACGCGGCTTTTCCTCGGAGAGCTACGATGTCGAGCTGGTGGGGGATGGCGAGGCGGCGCTGCGGGTGGTCAACGGCAAGCCGTGGGGGGCGATCATCCTCGATGTGATGCTGCCGGGGCGCTCCGGCATTGAGGTGTGCAAGGCGCTGCGGGCCGGCGGGCAGACTGCCCCCATCCTCATGCTCTCCGCCCGTTCCAGCGTGAACGAGCGCACCGAGGGGCTGATGGCGGGGGCAGACGACTATATCGTCAAGCCGTTCGCGTTCGAGGAATTGCTGGCCCGGGTGAAGGTGCAGGCGCTACGCCGCAGCAATGCCGGCAGCGAGCCGCGCACGCTGGAAGTGGGCAACCTGTCGCTCGATCTCGACACGCGGCAGGCCCAGCTCGGCGGCACGCGCGTGCGGCTCACCGAGCGCGAGGTGGAACTTCTGGCGCTGCTGATGCGTCATCCCGGCGAGCCCCTGTCGCGTGCGGATATCTTTGCCGCGCTCTGGGCCGGGCATGGCGGCGCATCGCTCAACGTGGTGGACGTCTATGTCGGCTATCTCCGCCACAAGCTGGCAGAGGCCCTTCCGGACGGCGCGCATCTGATCGTGACGGTGCGGGGGAGGGGCTTTATGCTTGAAGCCACGGGATCGTGAGCGGCTGACAGCGTATGTATTACGTAGAGAAGTCGCTGGTATTATGTGCACCTGAGCGAAAAATGATCAGGTGTTCTTGACGTCCGGCGAAACGATCATCACATTACTGGTGCGGCCGACTATCCGCAAAGCAACTCAGTCTCTTATGATCTTCTTAAGAAGTAAAGAGAGATTGAATAAACGAGGAGGACGATATGGCCTGGACTGCTCCCCGCATTGTTGAAGTCTGCGTCGGCATGGAAGTCAACGCCTACTATCCGGCTGATTTCTGAGCCTTCTAAGGGACGGGATGGCGCAAAATCGGTCTGCCGATGGAAACGTCCCCGTCCCGCTTCAAACTCGTGATTCTCGGATCGGCCGCTGGCGGCGGGTTCCCGCAGTGGAACTGCCGCTGCGCGGTCTGTTCGCTCGCCTGGGCCAATGATCCGCGCGTCCGGCGCCGCACGCAGGCGTCGGTTGCCGTGACCGGCAATGGCGAGGACTGGGCGCTGATCAATTGTGCCCCCGAGATTCTCGCCCAGTTGCAGGCGTGCGCCGTGCTTCACCCGCGCGAAGGGTTGCGCCACTCCCCGCTGAAATCCGTGCTGCTCACCAATGCCGATATCGACCACGTTGCCGGCCTGTTGAGCCTGCGCGAAGGGCAGCCCTTTACCTTGATGGCGACACCCGGCGTGCATGGCGTGCTCGCCGGCAGCAGCGCGTTCGATGTGCTGGCGCCCGATGTCGTGGAGCGGCGTCCGGTGCAACTGGGATCGTCCTTCGATCTGGTCGACGGGGTTCGCGCCACCATCTTCCCGGTGCCGGGCAAGATTGCCCTCTATCTCGAAGCGCGCGAGCAGGCGGAAAAGGGCTCGCTCACCACCGACATGGAGGGCGAGCAGACCATCGGCGTCGAACTCGCCGCCGGTGATCGGCGCGTTCTCTACATTCCCGGCTGCGCGGCGATGACGGATTCGCTGCGCGCCCGGCTGGAAGGGGCCGATGCGGTGCTGTTCGACGGCACGCTGTGGCGCGATGACGAGATGATCCGTGCCGGCGTCGGCAGCAAGACCGGCGCCCGCATGGGCCATATGAGCATGTCCGGCGAGAGCGGCTCCATGGAGGCTTTGCGACACGTCAAGGTGGGCCGAAAAATCTATATTCACATCAACAACACCAATCCGGTGCTCGTTGATGGCTCGGAAGAGCGGGTAACGGCGAATAAAGCCGGATGGGAAATCGCTCAGGACGGGATGGAGATCGACCTATGACCACGCTTTTGTCGCCCGAAGAACTTGAAGCGCGCCTGCGCGATGTCGGCACTCGCCGCTATCACAGCCTGCACCCGTTCCATAAGCTGCTGCACAATGGCCATCTGTCCTTCGGGCAGGTGCAGGCCTGGGCGCTGAACCGCTATTATTACCAGGCGATGATCCCGGTGAAGGATTCCGCCATCCTCGCCCGCATGGAAGAAGCCGAGCTGCGCCGCGTCTGGCGCCAGCGCATCATCGACCATGACGGCGACAGCGAGGCCGATGGCGGCATCGCCCGCTGGCTGGTGCTGACCGACAGCCTCGGCCTCGACCGCCACATGGTCACCTCGCTGTCCGGCCTGCTGCCGGCGACCAAATTCGCAGTGGATGCCTATGTGCATTTCGTGCGCGAGAAGAGCCTGCTGGAGGCGATCGCCTCCTCGCTCACGGAGATGTTTTCGCCCGGCATCATCGGCGAGCGTGTCGCCGGCATGCTGAAGAACTATGATTTCGTCTCGAAAGACACCCTGGCCTATTTCGACAAGCGCCTGACGCAGGCGCCGCGCGACGCGGATTTCGCGCTCGACTACGTCAAGCAGCACGCCCGTACGCCGGAACAGCAGGAAGCGGCAATCCGCGCTCTGGAGTTCAAGTGCAACGTGCTCTGGGTGCAGCTCGACGCGCTGTATTTCGCCTATATCGATCCCAAAATGGCCTATCCGGGGGCCTTCGTCCCGAAGGAGGGGTAATGACAGCGACTCTTGCTGCGAACGGAGTTCCGAGGCTCGCGCGCGGCGTCCGCCTGCGCCATGACGAGGCGCGCGGGCAGTGGGTGCTGCTGGCGCCCGAGCGCGTGCTCAATCCGGACCCCGTCGCGGTCGAGATCCTGAAAAAGGTGGATGGCGCCCGCTCGATCGATACCATCGTCGACGAACTGGCGAGCGCCTTCACCGTGGAGCGCGGCACCGTGGCGACGGACGTCGACGCGTTCCTTGCCGGCCTCGCGGAGAAGGGGCTGATCGAGGTGAGGTTGCCGTCGCTCGGGGATGCCGCGTCATGAGCATGGTCGACGAACCCATCGGCCGCGTCGAGGTGCCGGTCCGCCCGGCACCTCCCATCCCCTATGGCATGCTGGCGGAACTGACGCATCGCTGCCCGCTGCAATGCCCCTATTGCTCCAACCCGGTCGAACTCGACCGGCGCAATGTCGAGCTCGACACCGAGAGCTGGCTGCGGGTGTTTTCCGAGGCCGCCAAGCTGGGCGTGCTGCAGGTTCACTTGTCCGGCGGCGAGCCGACGGCGCGGCGCGATCTGGAACAGATGATCCGCCACTGCGTCGAGGTGGGGCTGTACACCAACCTCATCACCGCCGGCGTCGGCGTCACGCCGGAGCGGCTGCAGTCGATCTCGGATGCCGGCATCGACCACATCCAGCTCTCCTTCCAGGGCGCCACGGCGGAGATGACCGACAAGGTCTCGAATTTCCGTGGGGCCCATGAGCGGAAGCTGGCGGTTGGCCGCGAGGTGCGGCGTCTCGGCCTGCCGCTCACCGTCAATTCGGTGGTGCATCGGGCGAACATCCACCAGATCCCCGATTTCATCGAGCTGGCACTGTCGCTCGATGCCCGGCGCATCGAGATCGCCCATTCGCAATATTATGGCTGGGCGCTGCGCAATCGCGGCGCGCTGATGCCGACGCGCGACCAGGTGTTCTGGGCGCTCGACGTGGTGGAGGAGGCGCGGGTCCGCCTGAAGGGCGTGCTCACCATCGATGCCGTCGTGCCGGACTATTACGCCAAATATCCCAAGCCCTGCATGAATGGCTGGGGTCGCCAGTCGCTGAACGTCACGCCCTCCGGCAAGGTGCTGCCCTGCCACGCGGCTGAGACCATTCCGAGCCTCGATTTCTGGAATGTGCGCGAGCATTCGCTCACCGATGTCTGGCTGAACTCGCCCGCCTTCAACGCCTTTCGCGGCACCGACTGGATGCCGGACCCGTGCCGGAGCTGCGCGCGCAAGGAAGTCGACTGGGGCGGCTGCCGCTGCCAGGCGATGGCGATCGCCGGCGATGCCGCCGCCACCGATCCCGCCTGCCATCTGTCGCCCCTGCATGCCAATCTTCTGGCGCTGGCCGAGGCCGATGCCGAGGGCACCGACATTTACGACTACCGGCGCTATTTCCAGCCGGATCGCGCCAGCTGACCGGAGAGTTCCCATGTTGCGTCGGGCGACCACCCTTGCCGTTGCTACCTCGATCGTCGCCCTGTTTGCCACCGCCACACTGGCGGCGCCCACGGCATCCGAGCTGTTCTTCGAGACACCCTATCTGTCAAAGGTCGAGCCCGGCACGACACTGACGTACGCCTACAAGCACGTGGCCAGCGAGGCAAAGCTCGGCGACAGCTTCGATGAGACGCTGGATATGAAGGTGACCGCGCCCGCCGACGATCCCGCCAAGCGGGTCGCCGAGGTGCTCATCCATCGCGGCGATAAGGAGGGCGAGGCCGGTCCCTTCCCGACCATGAACGGCAATCCGATCGCGCTGATCCTTCTGGAACGCGAGGTCAAGGAAATGGCGCAGCTCAGCAAGGGTAGCCCGTTCTACCTGCGCAACCGCGTGCGCGAGCATCTCTCCAGCGGCACCGTGACGCCGGCGCGCTTCTCCTTCGACGGACGTGAGGTCGAGGGCTGGAAGCTCACCATGCTTCCCTTTACCGAAGACCCCAACAAGGACAAGCTGCAAGAGCTGGTCGGGCGCCGCTACGAATTCCTGTTCGCGGACAGCGTGCCCGGCGGGCTCTATTCCATTGATGTTGTCACGCCCAAGGCGGATGGCAGCACCAACATCATTGAGACCAGCCTGACGCTGACCGGCGCCTCTACGGCGCCGGCGGCGAAATAGGCGGCCGGCCGGGAGGATCTGCCATGGGAAATAGACGCACGACACGGGCGGGCAGGGCGCTTCGCCTGACCGCCGGAGCGCTGCTGGTAGCGGCACTTGGCGCCGGCCCCGCGCTGGCGCAGTCCAGCGAGCTCTCGCCGGGCCTCACCGCCGGTGCCCGCAAGCCGGTTCCGCAGGTGCCGCAATCCGGGCTGATCAACGATTATCCCACCGTCGCCCGCGCCGACTACGTGTTCGGCTGCATGGTCGCCAACGGCCAGACCCGGACGGCGCTGGAGAAGTGCTCGTGCTCGATCGACACCATCGCCACCATCCTGCCCTATGAGCGCTATGAGGAAGCCGAGACCATCATGAGCGTCGGGCAGGTCGCCGGGCAGCAGGCGGAGCTGTTCCGCAGCACCGGCATCTTCCGCGACATCGTCGCCGACCTGCACCGGGCGCAGGCGGAAGCGGAAGTCACCTGCTTTTATTGACAGCAGCGGGCGGGAGCCGCGGCTCCCGCCGTCTCCGGCCTCAGCTCGCCGGCTTGAGGGCGCCTTCGAACCTGCGCCCGTCCGTGTCGCCGGCATCGACGTGGATTTCCTTGCCCGCAGGGTCATAGGAGACCCGGATTGCCGGGTCCTCGCTCAGCGAGATGCCGCCGACCATCGAGAAGACCAGCTCGCCGCCCTGCGTCACCTTGATGTTGTCGACGAATTTGGCGGGGATATAGGCGCGCGTCAGCGGGTCCATCTGCAGGCCGGAATAGTTCGGATGCCGGATCATCAGCTGCAGCTGCGACACGCGGCTGGCCTGGCTGGCGTCGCTCACGCCGTCGGCCTTTACCGATTTCAGCTTGAGCTGGCCGAGATTCTTCAGCTGGGCTTCCTCGTCCTTCATCGCCGGGGCGGAGCAGCCGCCCGACGCCTTCACATAGCGTTCCGCCATGTGCAGGCCGCCGTCGCTGGTTTCGGCGATGGCGCGAATATAGGAATACGAGTTCACCCGCAGCCGCGTTCCCAGCGCCACGTCGCGACGGTTGCCGCCGAAGGTGAAGGTGGCGGCCAGCGGGGCGGGGTTCTCGTCGACGATGAGGGTCAGCTTGGCGATGGTGCGGGGATCGCCCTCCGGCAGCACGATTTCTACGTCGACCGGCACCATGGCGGCGTCTTCCGCCCGCTTGGGGGCGGTGAGGCGCACGAGCGGGCTGGCCTCCTCGATCGGCCGCTCGCCGAACACGTCGGGCCGGAACGACTTCCAGGAGGCGTCGGCCCCCGGCTCCTGCGCGGCAGCGGCGTTGAGCGCGAGAGCGGAAAAGAAAGCGACGGCGAGGAAAAGGCGGATACGGCGATGCATGGCGACCTCCCGGCCTGCCGGATCGTTGCCCGTCCGGCGGTTGGCCGCATCATACACTATCGCCGCGTGGAATCGCAGGCACGAACACGCGAGTGCGCCCAGGCGGGTTGCACGGCTAAGGCGAGGCCGTCATCCTTGTGCGTCGCGCGCTGCCTGTTCCCCCGCTGTCCGGGTGAGGCGGCGTTCGTCCTCTCAGACACCTCAACATCAGGGTGACAGCATGCTTTCGCGCCGTTCTCTCTTCAAGGCCGCCGCCGCTTCGCTGCTGGCGGTGCCGCTCGGCATCGCGGCGGGCGATGACTCGCAGGCGCAGTCCGCCCCCACCAGCCGGCCGCCGGACCCGCGCCGGGAGCCGCGTCCCACGCCACGGCGCGGCTACACCTGGATCCCCGGCCATTGGGCCTGGCTGCCGCGCCGGGGGTGGGTGTGGACCGCCGGCCACTGGGAGCCGAGCCGCCGCGGCTTTGAGTTCGTCGGCCCGCGCTGGGTGTTCCGCCGTGGCCAGTGGATCTACGAGCCGGGCCGCTGGGTGCGCAGCTGGCGCTAAGCCGGGACGCGACGGATCGGCCCGGTTGTCCCTGTGTCCGGTTACCCGCTGTGGTGCGATTGTAGGCGCGGTGGCTCGGAGGTAATCTCTTCCGAGTCTCATCTGGGGGAAGTCCGATGTCCAAGTCCATTGCCGTCAAGCTCACCGTCGTCGCCGTGGTCGCCCTCGTGGCGGCCGGCTGCACCAACACCCAGCGCCGCACGGGCACGGGCGCGCTGATCGGCGCCGGTACCGGCGCGGTGATCGGGGGAATCGCCGGGGGCGGCACCGGTGCCGCCTGGGGCGCGGGCATCGGCGCGGTGGCCGGCGGCGCCATCGGCGCGGCCACCGCCAAGTGATCTACGCACGGTCGCCTCGCTTCGTCGTTTGAACGGCATGCCGTCCCCGCTATGACGGGGGCGGCATTGCAAGGAGGCGGGCGTGAGCGTCACGATTTACGGCATCAAGAACTGCGACACGATGAAGAAGGCGCGCGCCTGGCTGGACAGTCACGGCGTCGCCTACGTCTTCCATGACTACAAGGCGTCCGGTATTGATGCCGCGCACCTCCAGGAATGGGCCGGCAAGGTCGGCTGGGAGCCCTTGCTCAACCGCGCCGGAACCACGTTCCGCAAGCTGTCCGATGCTGAGAAGGCGGATATCGACGAGGCGAAGGCGCTTTCGCTGATGCAGGCGCAGCCCTCGCTGATCAAACGCCCGGTGCTTGATGTCGATGGCTCGCTGCTGGTCGGTTTCAAGCCGGAAGCGTATGGCGCGACGTTCGGCTGAGCGACCGCTTCATGCGTCTCATCCCGGCGTTCGCTGCGCACGGCCGGGATGGCGGCGTGAGACAAACAGCGGGGTGAGGCATGAATGTCGGGTCCGCGGCCGGGCCGGACGTTTTTCCAACGAAATCCTGCCACCCCTTGATCCCCGACGGCTTCCCTGCCACATCCGCCTGCATGAACGCTCTCTCGAATTCTGCGGCCTCGCCCATTGCGACCGAGGTCGCGCGCCGGCGCACCTTCGCGATCATCTCGCATCCCGACGCGGGCAAGACCACGCTTACTGAAAAGCTGCTGCTGTTCGGCGGCGCGATCCAGCTCGCCGGTCAGGTGCGCGCCAAGAAGGACCGGCGCTCGACCCGTTCGGACTGGATGGCGATCGAGCGGGAGCGCGGCATCTCCGTCGCCACCTCGGTGATGACCTTCGAGTTCGACGGTCATGTGTTCAACCTGCTGGACACGCCGGGCCATGAGGACTTCTCGGAGGATACCTACCGCACGCTGACCGCGGTCGACGCGGCGGTGATGGTGATCGACGCCGCCAAGGGCATCGAGGCGCGCACCCGCAAGCTGCTGGAAGTGTGCCGCCTGCGCGATATCCCCATCATCACTTTCATCAACAAGATGGACCGCGAGAGCCGCGACCCGTTCGAGATCCTCGACGAGATCGAGAAGACGCTGGCGCTCGACACCACGCCGATGACCTGGCCGGTGGGACAGGGGCGCGACTTTGTCGGCACCATGGACATCGCCAGCGGCGGCATGCGCCTGCTCGATGGCGACGAGGGCAAGACCGGCCCGCTCCGGCAGATGAGCATGGCTGATATCGCCGCGCTGAACGTCACCCTCAAGGAGGCGACGCTGGCCGAGGAACTCGGGCTGGTGCGCGAAGTCTGCAACCCTTTCGAGTTGCAGGCCTTTCTCGAAGGGCATCTGACCCCGGTCTATTTCGGCTCGGCTCTGCGCAATTTCGGCGTTGGCGACCTGCTCGAAGGACTGGGGCGCTATGCCCCGCCGCCGCGCGCGCAGCAGGCGGACAAGCGCCGTGTCGAGGCGGAAGAGCCGCGCATGACGGCATTCGTGTTCAAGATCCAGGCGAACATGGACCCCAACCATCGCGACCGCATCGCTTTCGCGCGGCTGTGCTCGGGACGGCTGCAGCGCGGGATGAAGGCAAAGCTGGTGCGTACCGGCAAGCCGATGAGCCTGTCGACGCCGCAATTCTTCTTCGCGCAGGACCGCCAACTCGCCGAGGAAGCCTATGCCGGCGACGTGGTCGGCATTCCCAACCATGGCAATCTGCGCATCGGCGACACGCTGACCGAGGGCGAGGAACTCAACTTCGTCGGCGTGCCGAGCTTCGCGCCGGAGATTCTGCGTCGGGTGAAGCTGCCGGACGCCATGAAGGCCAAGAAGCTGAAGCAGGCGTTGCAGGAAATGGCCGAGGAAGGTGTGGTGCAGGTGTTCCGCCCCACTGACGGCTCGCCAGCTCTGGTCGGCGTGGTCGGCTCGCTGCAGCTCGACGTGCTGAAGAACCGGCTGGAGGCCGAGTACGGGCTGGAAGTCGGCTTCGACATGTCGGAGTTCCAGCTCGCCCGCTGGGTGTCTTCGGAGGACCCGAAGAAGCTCGACGATTTCGCCGCCGGCAATCGCCTTTCGACGGCGGAGGACCTCGACGGCGACCTGGTCTTCCTGAGCCCGTCCGCCTTCATGATCGGCTATACCGGCGACCGCTGGCCGGGCATCGTCTTCACCGATGTGAAAGACGTGAAGAAGGCGGCGTAAGGCCCGCCGTCGTGCGGGCGCTCAGCGGCTGACCACGATCCGGGTATTGGCGCGGCCGTGCTGGCTGACGATGGCGAACAGCGCCCGGGCGTTGTTGGGGTGCAGGCGCACACAGCCATGCGAGGCGGGGCGCCCGAGCCGGCCCAGATCATTGGTGCCGTGAATGGCCCAGCCCTGGTGGAAGAAGATCGCGTAGGGCATCGGCGCGTTGTCGTATTTGCGTGAGAAATAACGCTTGTGCATGCGCTCGGGCTGGTAAGTGCCGACCGGGGTGCGATAGCCCTTGCGGGCGGTGGAGACGGGCCAGGAGTGTCGCTGCACCCCATCCACCCACACTTCCATGCGCTGCCGCGACAGGTTTATCCGTGCCACGACGCTCGGCGTGAAGACGGGCTTCGGATCGGCGGCCGGCGGGGTGAGCGCGCTTTGCAGCATCGGCGCCGGCGAAGCCACTGCGGGCGCATCGGGGCCCGGCGTGGGCGGGGCTGCCGGCACGGCGATGGCGGTGGAAGGCGGCGGTGTCGTCGAAATGGCCGGCGCGGAGAGCGCCGCCGGCGTGGCGGTGGAAGGCGGCGACGTTTCGGCCGGAGCCGCAATGGTCGCGGGCGGCGCGGCGTCGGGAGGGGCCTCGCGCAGAGCTTCCGCCGCCGGAACGTCGCCGGCCGTGGCCACGACGTCGTTCGCGTGGCCCGGCTGCGTCAGCAGCATCAGGGCAAAGGCGAGTGCCGCAACTGTGGATTTCATCCCCGGTCCCCCAACCGATTGCGTCCTCATTGTGACACGCGCCGAGCGGGCGCGGGAGGGGTGATGCCGCTTATGGTTTACACATCCCGATGAGGCCGCAGGGCATCACGCCGTGCGACGACCAGGCGGATGGCGCGCGGATTGGAAACAATCTAGCGTGCGCGCCATCGCACACGGGGAGTCCGATCATGATCCTGATGCTGGCGGGGCTTGCCCTGTTCGTTGCCATCCACATCGTCGCCGCCCGGCGCAAGATGGCCGCGGCGGTCACGGCGCAGTTCGGCGCCACCACCTACCGGATCGTGCACGGCGTGCTCGCCATCATCGGCGTGCTGATGATCGCCTATGGCTTCGGCCAGTGGCGGGCGGAAGGCCCGGCGCAGCTGTATAATCCGCCGGTAGGACTCCGGCACCTCGCGCTGCTGCTGATGTTGTTCGCCTGCATTTTTGCGGTGGCGGCGTTGGTGCCGAGCCACATCAAGGCGCGGCTGAAATTCCCCTTCCTCGTCGCCATCAAGACCTGGGCGCTGGCGCATCTGCTGGCCAATGGCGACGCCGCGACGGTGACGCTCGCGGTCGTGCTGCTCGCCTGGGCGGTGGTGCTGCGCATCATGGCCAAGCGCCGCGCGGCGCCGCTGCCGGCGGCCCCGGCCAACTGGTGGGGCGATCTCGTTGCGGTGGCCGGCGGTGTCGTGCTTTATGCGATCCTCTCTTTCTGGTTCCACCCCTATATCGTCGGGGTGCCGGTCATGGGCTGAGCAAGCCCTTGCAAGAAAACGAGGAAACCGCTCGACATGTCTGTCCAGTCCACTGCCCGCCGTCTCACCGCACCCGATATCCGGGCGAGGAAAGGCGGTGAGCCGATCGTCTCGCTGACCGCTTACCACGCCCATACGGCCCGCCTCGTCGATCCCCATGTGGACTTCATGCTGGTGGGTGATTCGCTCGGCATGGTGATGCACGGCATGGAAACCACCGTGCCGGTGACGGTCGAGATGATGATCCTTCAGGGGCAGGCGGTGATGCGCGGCTCGTCGCGGGCGCTGGTGGTGGTGGACCTGCCCTTCGGTTCCTACGAGGGATCGCCGCAGCAGGCTTTCGCCACCGCCTCGCGCGTGCTGAAGGAGACCGGCGCCGGCGGCATCAAGCTCGAAGGCGGGCGCCGCATGGCCGAGACCGTGCGCTTTCTCGCCGATCGCGGCGTGCCGGTCATGGGCCATGTCGGCCTGACCCCGCAGGCGATCAACACGCTCGGCTCGTTCAAGGCTCTCGGCCGCGACGAGGCGAGCGCGGCGCTGATCCTCGATGATGCCCGCTCCATCGCCGATGCCGGCGCGTTCTCGATCGTGTTGGAGGCGATTTCCGAACCGCTCGCCCGCCAGATCACCGAAGAGGTGGCGCCGCCCACCATCGGCATCGGCGGCTCGCCGGCCTGTGACGGTCAGATCCTGGTGCTGGAGGACATGCTCGGCCTGTCCGACCGCGTGCCACGGTTCGTCAAGAAGTTCGCCGAGATCGGCCCGGCGATCGGTGCGGCCGTGGAAGCCTATGCGAGCGAAGTGCGCGCGCGCAGCTTTCCGGGCCCCGAGCACGTCTACGCGCCGAAAAAGGCGTAGAACCCCGCATCCGCAGGCCGAATGCGGCGCGCCTTCCGGGCGCGCCGCGCGATTTGCCTTGTTCAAGCCGCATCGGTAGTTTACGCGGCCCTTTCCAGTGCCGGCCCCGCCTCGGTGCGGCGCCCTCCGACGAGTTGCTCACGGACGTTTCATGGCTGACATCTTCAACGAGATCGACGAGGACCTGCGCCGCGAGCGTTTCGGGCGACTATGGACCCGCTACGGCGCCCATCTCATCGGCGTTGCCGTGCTCATCGTCGTCGCCGTCGCCGGCTGGCGCGGCTATGAGTGGTGGAAGCTGCAGCAGGATCAGGCAGCCGGTGCGCAGTTCGAGGCGGCCCAGAAGCTGGCGGTCGACGGCAAGGCCGCCGAGGCCGAGGCGGCCTTCGCCGCGCTCGAGAAGGACGGCACGGGCGGCTATCGCATTCTCGCCCGCTTCCGTGCTGCCGACGAACTCTCCAAGTCCGATCGCGCTGCCGCCGTCACCGCCTATGACGCGCTGGCCAAGGACCCGTCGATCAGCACGCTGATGCAGAACGTTGCGCAGGTGCGCGCCGCGTTGCTGCTGGTCGACAGTGCCTCGCTCGCCGATATCGAAGGCCGGGTGAAGCCGCTCGACACGCCCGACGGCGCGTTTCGCCATTCGGCGCGCGAAATCCTCGGCATGGCCCAGTACAAGGCCGGCGACTTCAAGGCGGCGACCGAGAGCTTCACCACGATCCTCGGTGACGGCCAGACGCCTCCCGGCCTGCGCCGCCGCGCCGATCTGATGCGCACGCTCGCGGCCTCATCGATGCCGCAGCCCGCCGCGCCGGCCCCGGCCGCCGAGGCGCCGGCCGCAGAAGCGCCCGCTCCCGTTGCTCCCGAGGCTGTGGCCCCGGCCGAGCCTGCCGTTTCGCCCGAGGTGCCCCCTGCGGCAGCCTCGCCATCCGAGCCGGCGGCCACCACCCCCGCCGCGCCGTGAGGAGGTGCTGATGCGTACCGACAGGTCCTCGTTTCCGTCCCGGCTGCGCCGGGTATTGCTCCTGGTGCCGGTGCTTGGCCTGACGCTGGCTGCTGCCGGCTGCGAGACGCTTGACTCGCTCAACCCGTTCAACGAGCGCGAGAAGCCGTTGCCGGGGGCCCGCCAGCCGGTGTTCCCCGAGGGCGTGCCGGGCGTCGATTACAACCAGGCGCCGCCGCAGCCCGCCAATTCCAGCTATAATCCTTACCAGAACGAGCCGCCGGCCGAAGGTGCGGCGGCTCCCGCACGTCCGGCAGCGGCCCCGGCTCAGTAAGACTGCCGGGCGCGGAGGCCCACTCTTCCCATGACGATGACCGTCGCCATTGTCGGCCGGCCGAATGTCGGCAAGTCGACGCTTTTCAATCGCCTTGTGGGCAAGCGCCTGGCGCTGGTCGACGACCGGCCCGGTGTCACGCGCGACCGCCGCGAAGGTGATGCGCGGCTCGGCCATCTGTCGTTTCGCGTCATCGACACGGCGGGACTGGAGGAAGCGAAGGCTGAATCGCTCGAAGGCCGCATGCGCGGGCAGACCGAGCTCGCCATCGCTGATGCCGACGTGCTGCTGTTCATGATCGACGCCAAGGCGGGCATCACGCCGAGCGACCGTGCCTTCGGCGAACTCGCGCGCCGCTCCGGCAAGCACACCATCCTTGTCGCCAACAAGGCGGAGGCGAAGGGGTCGGAGAGCGGTACGCTCGACGCCTATGCGCTGGGGCTCGGCGAGCCGGTGGAGGTTTCCGCCGAGCATGGCGACGGCATGGGCGATCTCTTGCGGGCGCTGGCGATCTGTGTGCCGGACGAGGGAGACGAGGAACCCGAATCCGAAGCCGGTCGGCGTATCCGCGTCGCTGTGCTCGGGCGCCCGAATGCCGGCAAGTCCACCCTGATCAACGCGCTGCTCGGCGAGGACCGGCTGCTGACCGGCCCGGAGGCCGGCATCACCCGCGATTCCATCGCCGTCGACGTGGAGCGCCACGGCGTCGAACTGCGGGTCTTCGATACGGCCGGCATGCGCAAGCGCGCCCGCATCGACGACAAGCTGGAAAAGCTCTCCGTCGCCGACGGCCTGCGCGCCGCGCGCTTCGCCGAAGTCGTCATCGTGCTGATGGACGCCACGCATCCTTTCGAGGAACAGGACCTGCGCATCGCCGACCTCGTCGAGCGCGAGGGGCGGGCGGTGGTGCTGGCGATCTCCAAGTCCGATCTCGTGAAGGACCAGCAGGGCTTCGTCACCCGCATGCGCGAGGAGGCCGACGACCGGCTGTCGCAGGTGAAGGGTGCGCCGGTCGTTCTGGTGTCCGGCCTGACGGGCGAGGGGCTCGACCGTCTCGTACGCGCGGTGCAGCAGGCGCATGATGTGTGGAACCGGCGCGTGGCGACCAATCCGCTGAACCGCTGGCTGATCGAGACTACCGACCAGCATCCGCCGCCGGCCGTCTCGGGTCGACGCATCAAGCTGCGCTATATTACCCAGCCCAAGGCCCGCCCGCCGAGTTTCGTTCTTTTCTGTTCGCGGGCCGATGCGCTGCCGGAGAGCTATGTGCGCTACCTCGTGAACAATCTGCGCGCGAGCTTCGACCTGCCCGGCGTGCCGATCCGGCTGACGCTCCGCGAGAAGGACAATCCCTACGCCGAAAAGGAGTAGGGCGGTGGGCTTCGCGTGAAGCGGCGTCGCCCCTTTCCTGCGGCAGAACAGATTCATCTCGCGCCTGATCGCCGTCGCCGGTGTAGACAAGTTCCCTTCCGCGTCGCGCCTGGTCGACGCACCTCCTTCAATCCGGAATCCGGCGACGCGCCTTTTGGCGCCAGCGCCCTCATTGGACGTCGCCCATGCTGATCGGCATTCTCGCGGGCCTCATGACCGGGGCATTGTGGGGGCTGGCCTTCGTCGCCCCCCGCGTAGTGGCGCCGTTCTCCGCTCTCGACATCTCGGTGGCGCGCTACCTGATCTTCGGGGTGGTGAGCGTCGCGCTGATGGTCATCCCGCATTTCCGCCCCACGGGAATGTCGTGGCGCATGCTGGTGACAGGACTGGTACTCGGTGCGGTCGGCACGTTCGGCTATTTCCTCGCCATCTCCTATGCCGTGCTGCTGGCGGGCGCGGTGCTGCCGCCGCTGATAACAGGCACAGCGCCGGTGCTGCTGGCTATCGTCGCCAATTTTCGCGAGCGTTCGCTGCCCTGGGGGCGCCTTGCCCTGCCGCTTCTGCTGATCGCGGCGGGCCTCGGCGTGGTCAATCTCGCCAGCCTGCAGGAAGCCTCGTCCGGCGAGACGGGGCGCCTGCTCGGCGGTGTGGCCCTGTCGGTTGTCGCACTGCTGATGTGGATCACCTATGGCATGGCCAATGCCGTGGTGATGCGCGCACCGGATGCACCGGATGCGTTGCGCTGGACCGGGGTTCAGGGGCTGGGCTGCGGCACGCTGGCGCTGCTGCTGCTTCCGCTGGTCTCCGGCGGCCCGGCCATGCTCGATCTCGACAGCGAGGCCACGCAGCGCTTCCTGCTCTGGGCGCTGGGGCTCGGAGTCGTCACGTCCTGGTTCGGCACATATGGCTGGGTCGTGGCCTCGGAGCGCTTGCCCATGGCGCTTTCCGCCCAGCTCATCGTCGCCGAAACAGTGTTCGCGCTCGTCTACGGCCTGTGCTTCGAGCAGCGCTGGCCGACCCCCGCCGAGGCGGTGGGTGGGCTGCTGCAGCTGGTGGGCGTCGTCGTGGCGGTAGCGATCTTCTCCCGCCGCCGCATCATGCCGGAACCGCAAACCCCTTGAGGCCGCGCGTGGGGAAGTCATAGAGCCGGCCGGTCTCTTCGAAGCTCGGCAGGCAGAGCGAGAGAATCGCCTGCGCCACCTCTTCAGGCGCGGGCAGGGTGTTCGCGTCCTCGCTGGGGAAGGCCTTGGCGCGCATGCGGGTGCGGATAGGGCCGGGGTTGATGAGGTTCACCTTCAGGCTGGAGATGTTCTCCACCTCGGCGGCCCAGGTGCGCGCGAGCACTTCCACCGCGGCCTTGGTGACGGCGTAGGGCCCCCAGAAGGCGCGTGCCTTGTGGGCGGCGCCTGAGGACACCAGGACGGCGCGTCCGGCCGTGGAGAGCCGCAGCAGCGGATCCAGCGAGCGGATGAGGCGCCAATTGGCGGTAAGGTTCACCGCCAGCGTGTCGTTCCACTCCTTCGGATCGACCTGCGCCAGCGGCGTCATCGGGCCGAGTACGCCCGCATTGCCGACGAAGACGTCGAGCTTGCCAAAGCGCTCATAGAGCGCGCCGCCGAGCCGGTCGATGCCCTCGCCGTCCTTGATGTCGAGCGGCACCAGCGTCGCGGTCGAGCCCGCCTTGACGATCCGGTCGTCGAGCTCTTCCAGCGCGCCGCTTGTGCGGCCCACGGCCACGACATGGGCGCCGGCTTCGGCAAGGGCAAGGGCGGTCGCCTGGCCGATGCCGCGGGTGGCGCCGGTGACGAGGGCGATGCGGCCGGCAAGCGGACGCGCGGCCTGATCGGCCACGGGGATGTCGGACATGGGGATTCCTCGAACGCTCAGCTGTCGTCGGTCATGATCACGGAGGGCGCTGAGCGCTTCGCCGGGCCGTGGAAGACCGCTTCGATGTTGTTGCCCTCGGGGTCGAGCACGAAGGCAGCGTAGTAGCCGGGGTGATAGTCGCGCAGGCCCGGCGCGCCATTGTCGCGCCCGCCCGCCGCGAGGGCGGCGGCATGGAAGCGGCGCACCGTTTCCTCGTCCGCCGCCTGGAAGGCAAGGTGCGCCCGGCCGGTCGTCGGCTCGCCCGGCGAGACGAAGAGCTCGTCGGCGAAGAAATAGCCGTCGCCCTCGACCACCGGAACGCCGAGCACATCGAGGACCGCCGCGTAGAAACGGCGGCTGGCCTCGAAGTCCGCGACCACCAGCGAGATATGGTCGATCAGCCGGCCACGATGCCATTCCCGCAATTCGACCATGCCGTCAGCTCGCTTCGGCCAGCAGGGAGAGCTGACGCGGCGAAACCTCGCCCTCGCGATCGGTGAGCAAGGTGGGGTATTCGCCGGTGAAGCAATGGTCGGTGAATTGCGGGCGCAACGGGTCGCGGCCCTCATAACCCATAGACTTGTAGATGCCGTCGATGGACAGGAAGGCCAGGCTGTCGGCGCCGATATAGCGGCGCATGCCTTCCAGGTCATGCGTGGCGGCCAGCAGCTTGTCGCGGTCCGGCGTGTCGATGCCGTAATAGTCCGGGTGCGTGATGGGCGGCGAGGAGATGCGGAAATGCACCTCGCGCGCCCCGGCCTCGCGCATCATGCGCACGATCTTCACCGAGGTGGTGCCGCGCACGAGGCTGTCGTCGATCAGCACGATGCGCTTGCCCTCGACCACGGCGCGATTGGCGGAGTGCTTCATCCGCACGCCCTGGTCGCGCACCGACTGGGTCGGCTGGATGAAGGTCCGGCCGACATAGTGATTGCGGATGATGCCGAGCTCGTAGGGCAGGCCGGAAGCCTGGGAGTAGCCGATCGCCGCCGGCACGCCGGAATCCGGCACCGGCACCACGAGATCGGCATCTGCCGGGGCTTCGGCGGCCAGATGCATGCCCATGGTCTTGCGCACCTGGTAGACCGAATGGCCGCCGATCACCGAGTCCGGACGGGCGAAATAGATGTACTCGAAGATGCAGGGGCGCGGCGGCACGGTGCCGAAGGGACGCAGCGTCTCCACCTTGTCGGAGGAGAAGACGATGACCTCGCCGGGCTCGATGTCCCGCACGTGACGCGCACCAATTATGTCGAGCGCGCAGGTCTCGGAGGTCAGGATCGGATGGCCATCGAGCTCGCCGAGCACCAGCGGGCGAATCCCGAGCGGGTCGCGGGCGCCGACCAGCTTCTTGTTGGTGAGGCCGACAAAGGCGTAGGCGCCTTCCAGCATGCGAAGCGCGTCGACGAAACGTTCGGTGAAGCGCGGGCGCTTGGAGCGGGCGACGAGGTGCAGCATCACCTCCGTATCGGAGGTCGACTGGCAGATGGCGCCGTCGCGGATGAGCTGGCGGCGCAGCGTCAGGCCATTGGTCAGGTTGCCATTATGGGCGATCGCGAAGCCACCCCCATCAAGCTCGGCAAATAGCGGCTGGACGTTGCGCAGAATGGTCTCGCCGGTCGTCGAATAGCGGACATGGCCAACCGCGATATGTCCCGGCAGCCGCTTGATGGCTTCGCCGTCCGAGAAGGCGTCGCTGACCAGGCCGAGACGACGTTCCGAATGAAAACGCCTGCCGTCATAAGTGGTTATGCCGGCCGCTTCCTGCCCGCGATGCTGCAGGGCATGCAGGCCGAGGGCGGTGATCGCCGCCGCGTCGGGGTGTCCATAAATGCCGAACACGCCGCACTCTTCGCGCAGCGTGTCCCCGTATTCGTCGAAGAAATCGTCCGCTTCCGCCGATTTCGGCGCCACGTGATCACCCATCAGATCGGCCATAGGACCTTCGCTCCTCGGCGCAGTTCAAGGCTGCGCCCGCTCCATGTGCTCAAAAGCAACTGCGCCTGGGACGCCTTTGTCCCATGGGCGCGGTCGAATTAAGGCGCCGACGGCGTCACCGGGGCCGGCGTGACCGGCACGGTGCCCGGAGTGACGGGCTCAGGCGGCGGCTCGGTCGGCTCGGCTTCCTTCGAGCTGCGCATTTCGCGGATCAGGCTCTCGGGATCTTCCGGCAGAATGGAGATGAGCCAGTCACCTGCACTTTGCAAGACCAGCTTGGCGCGGGCATCGCGAATCCACTCGGGCTGGCCCTGCTCGTTCTGGACCAGCCAGTTGAAGAACAGGAAGGCTACAACCATGATGAGGAAGCCGCGGGCCAGGCCGAACAGGAAGCCGAGGGTGCGGTCGAGCGCGCCGATGCGGCTGTCGAGCACGAGGTCGGAGATGCGCACCGTGATGATCGAGACGATCAGCAGCGTGACGATGAACAGCGTGCCCACCGTGGCGGCCATCGCGAAGGTGTCGTTGGCGATGTACTGCTTGGCGAAGGGCAGGGCGTGCGGATAGGCGTAAAGCGTCACCAGCGCCGCCGCGAGCCAGGAGGCGATGGCGAAGACCTCGCGGACGAAACCCCGCACCATGGCGAGGAGGCCGGAGACGACCATCACGGCGAGCAGGATGATGTCGAGCAGCGTCAAGACGATCTCACCGTGGTCGAGCTGGCCTTCAGGCGAAAGCGCAGCGAATCTGAACGTTACGGCCTCGCAGCAGAGCCCGGCGACGTATAGCGCGGCGCCGGGCGCGCGTCATCCCTCTTGGGCCTCGCGCGCCCCGCGGCGGGGGCCCTTGGCGGCGATGGCGACGACGATATCCCCAAGAGAGGCGATGGCCTCGATGGCGAGCGGCGATTCCATGGGCTCGCGCGCCGCCGCCGCGCTCTTGGCCGAACCTTTGGCCGGGCTCTTGGCTTCCGGCGCCACGGCGCGGGTGAAGCCGAGCTTGGCCGCCTCCTTCAGCCGCGCCATGGCGTGAGGCACGGCGCGGACCGCTCCGGTGAGGCTGACCTCGCCGAAATACACGCTGTCCGGCGGCAGCACCGAGCCGGAGAGCGAGGAGATGAGCGCCGCCGCCACGGCAAGGTCGGCCGCCGGCTCGCTGATGCGGAAGCCGCCGGCGACGTTGAGGTGCACGTCATGGGCGCCGAGCTTGATGCCGCAGCGCGCTTCCAGCACCGCCAGCACCATGGACAGTCGGCTCGGATCCCAGCCGACCACCGCGCGGCGCGGGGTGCCGAGGCTGGTGGGCACCACCAGCGCCTGAATTTCGACCAGCACCGGGCGGGTGCCTTCCATGCCGGCATAGACCGCCGTGCCGGGCGCACCGCTGTCGCGGTTCGACAGAAACAGTTCCGAGGGGTTGGCAACCTCGGCGAGGCCGAGATTGGTCATCTCGAACACGCCGATCTCGTCGGTCGGCCCGAAGCGGTTCTTCTGGGCGCGCAGGATGCGGAAATCATGCGCGCCGTCGCCCTCGAAGGACAGCACCGCATCGACCATGTGCTCCACCACGCGCGGCCCGGCGATCTGGCCGTCCTTGGTGACATGGCCGACAAGGATCACGGCGGCGCCGGCACGCTTGGCGTAGCGAATGAGGATCTGCGCCGAGGAGCGTACCTGCGTCACCGTGCCGGGAGCGGATTCGACCGTGTCCGTCCACATGGTTTGGATCGAGTCGATGACCACCAGCACCGGCCGCCGCCCTTCCGAAAGGGTTGCGACGATGTCCTCGACATTGGTCTCTGCGGCGAGTTCGACCGGCGCGCCGGCAAGGCCGAGCCGCTCGGCGCGAAGCCGCACCTGGGCGACCGCCTCTTCGCCCGAGACATAGATGATGCGATGCCCTGCGGTGGCCAGCGCGGCGGAAGCCTGGATAAGCAGGGTCGACTTGCCTATGCCGGGATCGCCGCCGATGAGCAGCACCGAGCCCGGCACGATGCCGCCGCCGGCCACGCGATCAAGCTCGGAGATGCCGACCTGCACGCGAGGCGCGTCCTCGGACGTGCCGGCAAGGCTTTCCAGCGCGATCAGCCGGCCCCGCCGCCCACCGCGCAGATTGGCCGGCAGCGTATCGGAAGCGGTCGTTTCCTCGGCGATGGAGTTCCATGCCCCGCAGGAGTCGCAGCGGCCCTGCCAGCGCGCATGCACCGCGCCGCAGATCTGGCAGATAAAGGATGCGGTTCGCTTGGCCATGGGGGACCGATCAGATTCGTTGGGCGCCGTCTTCTAGCCGTTATAGGCCACGAGCCAAAATGGAGAAGCCGGCGCCGGCCGCCATGGTGGTATCTGGCGCAGCATTTGCTTCGAGCCACCGTACCGGTGCTTCTGCCGGGTGATGCTCCATCAATCCGAGCAATGAAGATGCAGGTCGTTGCGCGAATGAATGGACGCTTCGTGTTCTGGTTCGTCGTGCTTCTGCCGCTGACATTCGGCATTGGCAGCTTCAGCTTGTGGCTGCGCCGCCGCTTCCTTGTCTATCGCGTCGACGATGCCGGGGTCACGCTGTGGTCCGGGCGCAGGCTCTCCTGGAGGAAGGTGCGCAACTTCCATTTCCGCAAGCGGCTGGAGAGCGCCGGGCCCCGTATCACGCGGGTGGACATACAGTTCGAGGTCGGCAGGGGTTTCATCGCGCCGGACTGGCTGCAGAATGGCGATGAGGTCGTGCAGGCCTTCCGCACCGGCTTTCGCGAAAGCGTGGCGCGCGGGCGCATACGCTCGAGCTACGCCGGGCGGCGGTGATAGCGGCGGCCGAGCGAGGTGAGGATCTCGTAGTCGATGGTGTGGGAATGGCGCGCGAGGTTGTCGAGCGTCAGCCCGTCCCCCAAAAGGGTGGTGAAATCGCCGGGCTGCACGGCGTCCTCGGCCAGTTCGGTGATGTCGACGGCGAGCAGGTCCATCGAGATGCGGCCGATCAGCGGGCAGCGATGGCCGGCCACCACCGCTTCCGCACCGGGGCGTAGGTCGGACGCGCCGGCGAGGCGCGGGATGCCGTCGGCATAACCGGCGGAGAGGATGGCGACGCGCGAGGGCCGGATGGCGGTGTGTGCGCCGCCATAGCCCACGGTCTCGCCCTCATGCACATGGCGGATCCGGGCGATCCGCAGTTCCAACCGCACCACCGGGCGCAGCGGCGCGACATCCGCGCGCGGGCGGCCGCCATAGACGGCGATGCCCGGGCGAACCAGATCGAAATGATAGGCGGGGTCGCCCACCGTACCGGCCGAGTTGGACAGCGACGCGCGCACGCCGGGGAACAGCGCGACGATGGCGCGGAAATCCTCAAGCTGGCGCGCATTGAGTGGGTGGTCCGGCTCGTCGGCGCAGGCGAGGTGGCTCATCAGCAGCGCGAGCGGAAAGCCGAGTTCGTCCCGTCCTTCGGCGACATGCACGGCCTCGGCTGGGGTGAGGCCGAGCCGGTTTATGCCGGTGTCGACATGGAGGGCGGCGGGCAGGGCTTCGCCGGTGCGTTCGCAGAACGCCTGCCAGTGGGCGATCTCCGTGGTGCTGCCGAGCACCGGGCGCAGGTCGCGCTCCTGGTAGACCGCTTCGGTACCGGGGAAGAGGCCGTTGAGCACGAAGATCTCGGCGTCCGGCAGCAGGTCGCGCAGGGTGCGGGCTTCGGCCAGCAGCGCGACGAAGAAGCTGCGCGCGCCGGCCTGCCACAATGTGGTGGCGGCGGAGGTGAGGCCGATCCCGTAGCCATCGCCCTTCACCACGGCGGCGCAGGCGGCAGGCGCGACGCGGCGCTGCAGTTCCTGATAATTCGCCGCCAGCGCGGCATGGTCGATGGTGAGGACGCCGCCGGCCTCATTCAGGGGAATCGTGTGCGCGCTCACGGTCGGGTTCTCACGGCTCGGGCAGGCGGTCGGCCTGAACCAGATTGGAGAAGCGGGTGAACTGCGGCTCGAACGAGACCTTCACAGTGCCGGTCGGGCCGTGGCGCTGCTTGCCGATGATGATCTCGGCCACGCCCAGCGCCGCCTTCATGTCCTGGTCCCACTTGAACCATTCCTCGGTGCCTTCCTTAGGCTCGCGGCCCTTGAGGTAATATTCCTCGCGGAACACGAACATCACCACGTCGGCGTCCTGCTCGATGGAGCCGGATTCGCGAAGGTCGGACAATTGCGGGCGCTTGTCGTCGCGGCTTTCCACCTGACGCGAAAGCTGGGAAAGCGCCATGATCGGCACGGCGAGTTCCTTCGCCAGCGCCTTCAGGCCGGTGGTGATCTCAGTAATTTCCTGCACACGCCCCTGCGAAGAGCTCTTGGAGGAGCCGGTGAGCAGCTGGAGATAGTCCACCACCATGAAGTCGAGGCCGCGCTGGCGCTTGAGGCGACGGGCGCGGGCCCGCAGCTGGGCGATGGAGATGCCGCCGGTGTCGTCGATATAGAGCGGGATTGTCTGCATCATCTGGGCGCAGCTGGCGAGCTTGTCGAATTCGTGCTCGGAGATGTCGCCGCGACGAATCTTGTAGGAGGCGATCTCGGCCTGTTCGGCGAGAATACGAGTGGCGAGCTGCTCGGCCGACATTTCCAGCGAGAAGAAGCCAACCACCCCGCCGTCGACCGCGCGGATGGAGCCGTCCGGCAGCGTCTCGGAGTTATAGGCCGCCGCGACGTTGAAGGCGATGTTGGTGGCGAGCGAGGTCTTTCCCATCGCCGGACGGCCGGCGAGGATGATGAGGTCGGACGGTTGCAGCCCGCCCATCATCTGGTCGAGATCGCTGAGGCCGGAGGCGGTCCCGGACAGGTGCCCGTCGCGCTGGAAGGCGCGGCTCGCCATGTCGACGGCTTCCTTCAGCGCGTCGTTGAAGCGCATGAAGCCGCCATCGTAGCGGCCAGTCTCGGCGAGTTCGTAGAGGCGCTTTTCCGCCTCCTCGATCTGCTCCTGCGGCGTGGCGTCGATCGGGGCCTCATAGGCCTCGTTGACGATTTCTTCGCCGATCTGGATCAGGTCGCGCCGCACCGAGAGGTCGTAGATGGTGCGACCATAGTCCTCGGCATTGATGATCGTCGTCGCTTCGGCGGCAAGGCGGGCGAGATATTGCGGCGCCGTCAGCCCAGCCGCATCGAAATCGCTGGGCAGGAAGGTCTTCAGCGTCACCGGTGTCGCCACCTTGCCGGCACGGATCAGCGCCGACGTGGTCTCGTAGATCGCGACGTGGATCGGCTCGAAGAAGTGGCGCGGCTCGAGAAAGTCCGAAACCCGGTAAAAGGCCTCGTTATTGACGAGGATGGCGCCCAGCAATGCCTGTTCCGCCTCGATGTTGTGCGGGGCGCTGCGAAAGGTCGCGTCGGTCTCCGCCCGGGGGCGGTTCGGAGAATCGAGCATGGCTGTTCCGGGTGCGGGTGGGTCGACGCCACTGCTAGCGCCGCCCCGGGGAGGAGTCCGGCACGAATCGCGCACGCCCTATTTTGTCCTGTGGAGGGCCTGTGGAAAGCTGAATCTCCCTTGACGGGATTCCCGCGCCGCCGACCCGCCGGTGTATGGTGCCGGGCTACTCGCCCGCCAGCCGCAGGTCGGGGCGGCTCTGCTTTTCCACGCCGCGCAGGGCCGCCTCGCCCTGGGCGATGTAGTTGCGTGTCAGCGGCACCACGCCCTCGCGCTTGGCGAGCTGGATCTGGAAGATCATCATTCCCTGATGACGGAAGGCCATTTCGGACGAGGCGAGATAGAACTCGAACATCCGCACGAAGCGTGGGTCGTAGAGCCGCTCGACCTCCTCGCGATGGGCGAGGAAGCGTTCGCGCCAGGCCTTCAGCGTCTCGGCATAATGCAGGCGCAGGATCTCGACATCGGTCACCAGCAGTCCCGCCTTCTCGACCGCCGGCAGCACCTCAGACAGCGCCGGGATGTAGCCGCCGGGAAAGATGTACTTGGCGATCCACGGATTGGTGATGCCCGGCCCCTCCGAGCGGCCGATGGAGTGGATAAGGGCGACGCCATCATCGTCGAGCAGGTCCGCAACCCTGGCGAAATACTCGTCGTAATGGCCGACCCCGACATGCTCGAACATACCGACCGAGACGATGCGATCGAACGGGCCGGGCACGTCGCGATAATCCTGCAATCGGAAATCGGCACGGTCGGACAAGCCGCGCTCCTCGGCCCGGGAGCGGGCGACGCCGAGTTGCTCCTGCGAAAGCGTGACGCCGGTGACGCGGGCGCCAGCATGGCCGGCGAGGTAAAGGCCCATGCCGCCCCAGCCGCACCCGATGTCGAGGGCGGAGAGGCCCGGTCGGTCGAACAGCAGCTTGGCTGCTATGTGCCGCTTCTTCGCGAGTTGCGCGTCATCCAGCGTCTGCTCGGGCGTCTCGAAATAAGCGCAGGAATATTGCCGGTCGGCATCGAGGAACAGCGAATAGAGGCGTCCGTCGAGGTCGTAATGGTGGGCGACATTCTTCTGTGAGCGGTCCGGCGGGTTGAACTGGGCGAGGCGGCGGAACAGGAAGCGCAGCCGCAGGAAGAATTTGGCGGTCGCGCTGGGGACTTCCAGGCCGACCTGCGACATGAGCAGCGCGAGCACCTGGGCGATGTCGCCCTGTTCGACCACCATGCCGCCTTCCATATAGGCCTCGCCGAACTTCAGTTCGGGATCGAGGACGATCTGGCGCTGCCATAGTTGGGAGGTAAACCGCACCGCCAGCGGATCGCCGCTGCCGTCGCCGAACACGGCGCGCGTTCCGGACGCGAAAGTGACGGCAAGTGTGCCACGGCGCGCAATGCGCGCGAGGACTTGGGCGAGCAACCGTTCCATCGGCCAACCCCGAGCTATGGGCAGTCGGCGACGACAAACCGCGAAGGCTGGTCTCCGCTTGAAGACTGCCTGCCCATGCACTGGGCATGTCTCTTATCTGCCGATCATTGCATCACAACCTTTTCCGCCTCGCAACATGCCACCAAGTGCCCACATGCAAAAAAGCCCGGCCGTGACCGGCCGGGCTTCGATTTTGGCGTATTACGTAACGTCAATGCTTCAGGCTTCCTCAGCCTCTTCCTCGGCAGCGGCCTCGGTGTCGGCCTCTTCCAAGTATTCGCTCTCGTCTTCGTCCTCGTCGTCACGAACGACGCTGAGGTCCTCACCGCGCGACTGGCGCTGCGCTTCCTCAGGGCTGCGGGCGACGTTGGCGCGGACCGACACCTCGACCTCGGGGTGTAGCGTGACGGGCACTTCGTGCACGCCGATGGTCTTGATCGGCTGGTTGAGGACGATCTGGCGGCGCTCCACCGAGAAGCCGGCGGCGGTCAGGGCGTCGGCAATGTCGCGGGTCGACACCGAGCCGTAGAGGTGGCCGGTCTCGCCAGCCTGGCGGACGAGCACGACCTCGGTGCCCTTGAGCTTCTCGCCGACCTTCGTCGCCTCGGACTTGAGTTCGAGGTTGCGGGTCTCGAGCTGGGCCTTCATCGAATCGAAGCGGCTCTTATTGTCCTTGGTGGCGCGCAGCGCCTTGCCCGAGGGCAGGAGGAAATTACGGGCATAGCCGTCGCGCACGCGCACGATTTCGCCCATCTGGCCGAGCTTGGCCACGCGTTCAAGCAGGATGACTTCCATTTCGATTCTCCATTCAATGCGTCAAAGCGGAAAGATTGAGTGAGGTCAGAGGTCGTTGGCCGCCGGAGGCCGCCCGGGGGGGGCGCTTTTGCGGAAGCGCTGGCGCACCCCAAACAGTGTTTCGGCAAGGCCGAGCAAAGCGAGGATGGCGAAGGGCCAGCCGAGCGCGAGCGCGGCAATCCAGACGGTGGCGATCACCAGCGTGCGCCCCGCCGCGCCGCGCGTGATCCAGTGGATGACGGCGAGCCCGATGAAGGCGAACACCATGACGAGCGTGGCGGTCAGCAGTTCCGCCAACAGCCCAATGAAGCCCCCCGCCACGCTGGTGGCGATGAAGGCGCCGAGCAGCAGCGCGGCGACGGCGCGCGGCACCGAAATCGTCGCGAGGTCGGGCCAGGGCCGCATCAGCCGGCCGGAAACGCGGGAAATATGCGCGGCGAGCCACAGATTGCCGATCTGCGTCACCATGGTGACCACGGCCGCCGCCGGCGGCATGACCAGCACCAGCAGGTACACCAGCCGCTCGACATCCGGCCCGCCGGCACCGGGGCGCTCCTCGAACATCGCCTGGAACAGGGTGCGCAGCGCCGCCTGATAGCCCTCGACGCTGCCGGCGACGAGCGGGATGAGCGCCGCCACGGCAAGGCAGCCGAGGATGCCGGCAGCTAGCACGACCCGACCGACAGGGAACCATTCGAGCGGCGCGCCTGGCTGCGGCTCGCGTGCCATCAGCGCCAGATAGGAGAGCACATAGGCGGGGAGGCCGACGCCCGCGACATAGGCGACGAGCAGCTCGACACCGAAAAACACGCCGATGGCGACGGCAGCGGCCGAGGCGGCGATCAGCGCTGAGACATGCGTCCAGCCGAGGCCCACGATCAGTACGGGGAGGGGGGCGAGGTAGAACAGCGGGAGCGCAAGCGGACTTCCGGTCGCCACCGTCGCGACCAGGAGTGCGGAAGCCGCACCGGCGCCAAGCGCCATGAGCCAGTTCTGAACCATCGACACGCTGTCCCGCCCTTAGCGGTTAGGGGAGGATCATTGTCCGCCCCAGCCAAGGCCGCCGGAATTCCGGGGGCCTGTCGGAATACACTTTAAAGGGCGTCCCCGGCCGGAGCCGGGGACGAAGACGTCACGCGATCAGCGGATCACGAAGGGCAGCAGGCCGAGGAAGCGCGCGCGCTTGATCGCCTGGGCCAGTTCGCGCTGCTTCTTGGCCGAGACGGCCGTGATGCGCGAGGGAACGATCTTGCCGCGCTCGGAAATGTAGCGCTGCAGCAGACGCACGTCCTTGTAGTCGATCTTCGGCGCATTGGCGCCGGAGAACGGGCAGGTCTTGCGACGGCGGAAGAAGGGGCGACGCGCGCCCGACGTGTTCGCGGCTGCGCCGCCGGTGCCACCGAAAGCCATCACTCAGTCTCCACGTTGGCCGGAGCTTCTTCACGGTCGCGGCGCGGGCCGCGATCGCCACGATCACCACCACGGTCGCCGCCGAAGCTGCGCCCGCCGCCGCCGAAGCCGCGGTCGCCGCCGAAGCCGCGATCACCGAAGCCACGATCGCCACGATCGTCGCGGTCGCGCTTCTGCAGCATGACCGACTGGCCTTCCTCGAGCTCCTCGACGCGGATGGTGAGGTAGCGGAGGATGTCTTCGTCGATGCGCATCTGGCGCTCCATCTCCGTCACGGCGGCAGCCGGGGCGTCGATGTTCATGAGCGAAAAATGAGCCTTGCGGTTCTTGCGGACGCGGTAGGTGAGGGTCTTCACACCCCAATATTCGGTCTTGGAGACCGAGCCGCCATTCGCTTCGATCACGCCCTTGAAGCGTGTCGTGAGTTCCTCGACCTGCTGCGCCGTCACATCCTGGCGCGCGAGGAACACGTGCTCGTAAAGAGCCATGTTCGTGCCTTTCCTTGTGTTCCGCACTATTGCGGCCATCCTCCCGACGCCGAGCCCTTCGAGCCCGGAAAGGCTCGAATATTCTCGAAGGCGGGGACACGGGACGACGCGAAACCTCAGATCCGCTGCCACGTCCGGCAAAAAGCCGAGCGCAACCGTCCGTTCAGCCCCCGGCCGGGACTGACAGTGCGCGGGCTTATACGCGAAAAGAGCGGAAAATCAAGGTTGGAACGGCGGTCCTGCGCACAGGCCGGCTTGTGCGGTCGCCCTGTCCGGCTCGCGGGCGATTTATAATGAGGCTGGCGCCTGCGGTCACCCCTCGCCATCGCGTCTCTAGTGACTCGGAACGGCCCGATCCTGCGGCGAGAAGCTGTGCGGTAGTGGCCCGGCGATGCCCTGCAACTTGACATGGGACGCAGGGCGTTGTTCCTGCGCCCGCCAATTCGAGGCGGATGGATCGCGCAACGTCATGAGCACAGCCTTCGTGTTTCCCGGTCAGGGCAGCCAGGTGGTCGGCATGGGCAAGGCCCTCGCTGATCAGTTCCCGGCGGCGCGCGCCGTGTTCGATGAGGTGGACGCAGCGCTCGGCGAAAAGCTGTCCGCCATCATGTGGGACGGGCCGCTCGAGACCCTGACCCTGACCGCCAATACCCAGCCGGCGCTCATGGCCTCCTCGCTCGCCGCGCTGCGCGTGCTGGAAGCCGAAGCCGGCCTCGACCTTGCCCGCGACGCGGCTTTCGTGGCCGGTCATTCGCTCGGTGAATATTCGGCGCTCGCCGCCGCAGGCTCGATTTCCATCGCCGACACCGCCCGCCTGCTGCGCCTGCGCGGCACGGCGATGCAGGCGGCGACGCCGGTGGGCATCGGTGCCATGGCCGCGATCCTCGGCCTCGACTTCGACCAGGTCGCGGCCGTCGCTGCCGAGGCCGCGCAGGGCGAGGTCTGCGACATCGCCAATGACAATGCGCCCGGCCAGGTGGTGGTCTCCGGCACCGCCGCCGCGGTGGAGCGCGCCTGCGAGATCGCCAAGCGCGAGGGCGCCTCGCGCGCCATTCCGCTCACCGTCTCGGCCCCGTTCCATTGCCGCCTCATCGCTTCCGCCGCTGACGCCATGCGCGAGGCGCTGGCCGGCGTGGAGGTGCGCGCGCCGCGCGTGCCGCTGGTCGCCAACGTGACCGCCGCTCCGGTTTCCGACCCGGACGACATCCGCGCGCTGCTGGTTCGGCAGGTCACCAGCACGGTGCGCTGGCGCGAATCCGTCTCCTTCATGGCCGAGCAGGGCGTCACCCGGCTCGTCGAGGTCGGCACCGGCAAGGTGCTCGCCGGCCTCACCAAGCGCATCGCCCGTCAGGTGGTCGCGTCCAGCGTGGGCGCGCCCGAGGACGTCGCCGCCTTCGCCGCCGCGCCGGCACAGGCTTGAGACAGCAATTCAGGAGGTTCCCATGTTCGATCTGACGGGGAAGACCGCACTTGTTACCGGCGCCACCGGCGGCATCGGCGGCGCCATCGCCAAGGCGCTGCACGCGCGCGGCGCAACCGTGGCAATTTCCGGCACGCGCCGCGAGGTACTCGAGACGCTCGCCGCCGAATTGGGCGAGCGCGCCCATGTGCTGCCCTGCGACCTGTCGAACATCGAGCAGGTAGAGCAGCTGGTGCCGCAGGCCGAAGAGGCCATGGGCGAGGTCGACATCCTGGTCAACAATGCCGGCATTACCCGCGATGGGCTGTTCGTGCGGCTGACCGACGAGATGTGGGACACGGTGATCGCGGTGAACCTTACCGCCGGGTTCCGGCTGACCCGCGCTGCGGCTCGCACCATGATGCGTCGGCGGGCCGGCCGCATCATCGGCATCACCTCGGTGGTCGGCGTGACCGGCAACGCCGGCCAGGGTAATTACGCCGCCGCCAAGGCCGGCATGATCGGCATGTCGAAGGCGCTGGCCAAGGAAGTGGCGGCGCGCGGCGTGACGGTGAACTGCATCGCGCCGGGATTCATCGCCACGCCGATGACCGACGTGCTGAACGACAAGCAGAAGCAGGCGATTCTTTCCGCTGTCCCGGCCGCCCGGCTGGGCTCGCCGGAGGACATCGCGGCCGCTGCCGTCTATCTTGCATCGGACGAAGCCGGTTATGTCACGGGGCAGACGCTGCACGTGAACGGCGGGATGGCCATGATCTGACGAGGCCCACCGAGACCGCTGTTAACCCGCTCTTTACGGTGCTGGTTTTGGCGTTTGAAGTGTGCTAACGACCGCCACGGCTCACAGGGTTGGACACCGCAACTCCATCGCGGAAACGTTCAGAACATCCTGTACTCGGGGCAAAAAGCAGGCCGCCAACACCGCGTTCGCGCGGGGGCCAAATGGTATAACGTAGCAACCTCCGGATACGGACGAGGGTGAACCTATGAGCGATATTGCCGAGCGCGTGAAGAAGATTGTAGCCGAGCATCTGGGCGTCGAGCCCGAGAAGGTTACCGAGAATGCGAGCTTCATCGACGACCTCGGCGCCGACAGCCTCGATACGGTCGAGCTGGTCATGGCCTTTGAAGAAGCCTTCAACTGCGAGATTCCGGACGACGCCGCCGAGACAATCCTGACCGTCGGCGACGCCATCAACTTCCTGGAAAAGAACGCGGCCTGATCGCCGCTCTCGCGCGCTGCGGCGGCTTGTCCGTCGCGGCGCCAATTGATCAGAAGTTCTCCGGAGATATCGGATGAGGCGCGTCGTCGTTACCGGCCTCGGCATGGTGACGCCGCTCGGATGCGGTGTCGAGATTACCTGGCAACGTCTGCTTGCCGGACAGAGCGGCGCCCGCCGCGTCGAGAATTTCGACGTCTCGGACCTGCCGGCCAAGATCGCCTGCCAGCTGCCGCGTGGCGACGGGACCGACGGCACCTTCAATCCCGACCAGTGGATGGAGCCGAAGGAACAGCGCAAGGTCGACGACTTCATCATCTATGCGATGGCGGCGGCGACGCAGGCGCTGGACGATGCCGACTGGCATCCGACCTCCTATGAGGACCAGTGCGCCAGCGGCGTGATGATCGGCTCCGGCATCGGCGGCCTGCAGGGCATCGCCGAGACGTCTCTGCTGCTCCAGGAGCGCGGCCCGCGCCGTGTGTCTCCCTTCTTCATTCCCGGGCGGCTGATCAACCTCGCCGGCGGCTATGTCTCGATCGAGCATGGCCTCAAGGGCCCCAATCATGCGGTGGTCACCGCCTGCTCCACCGGCGCGCACGCCATTGGGGATGCGGCCCGTCTCGTTGCCTTCGGCGATGCGGACGTGATGGTAGCGGGCGGCACCGAATCGCCGATCAACCGCCTGGCGCTCGCCGGCTTCGCTGCGTGCCGCGCTCTCTCTACCAGCTATAATGACACGCCCGAAAAGGCCTCGCGTCCCTATGACAAGGACCGCGACGGCTTCGTCATGGGCGAGGGCGCGGGCGTGGTCGTGGTCGAGGAACTCGAACACGCGCTGGCGCGCGGCGCCAAGATCTATGGCGAGATCGTCGGCTACGGCCTGTCGGGCGATGCCTATCACATCACCGCCCCTTCGGAGGATGGCGACGGCGCCTTCCGCTGCATGACGGCGGCGCTGAAGCGGGCGGGCATCACCGCGGCCGAGATCGACTACATCAACGCCCATGGCACCTCGACCATGGCGGACGAGATCGAGCTCGGCGCCGTGCAGCGCCTGCTCGGCAACAACGCGGCGAAGGTCTCCATGTCGTCCACCAAATCGGCCATCGGCCATTTGCTGGGCGCCGCCGGCGCCGTGGAAGGGATATTCTCGCTGCTCGCCATTCGTGACCAGATTGCCCCGGCGACGATCAATCTCGACAATCCGTCGGTCGACAGCCCGATCGACCTCGTGCCGCACACGCCGCGCAAGCGGGAGATCGAGTACGCCTTGTCGAACTCGTTCGGCTTCGGCGGCACCAACGCCTCCGTGGTCTTCAAGCGCTACGCGAACTGAGCGCGGCACCGCAAACGCTGGGGAAGCCGCTGCCGTTTAAAGTGGCGGCTTTCCAGCTTTCGCCACTTTTTCGGGTACTCTGCCCGGGCGTTTCGCTGCCCGCGGACGCAAGGCGAGGCATCCGATGACCGATCCCATTTCCCCGACGCCACCCGGCGCTCCCGGCCCTACGCCGCTCGGGAAAGTGCCCGATCCGCACAAGGCCTCGCGCCGGGCGAATCATCCTCTGGTCGTCGCCGGCAGCATGGTGTTCACGCTGCTGATCGTCGCCATCGTGCTGGGCGGCGGGGCGCTGTGGATCGGCAAGACGCGCTATTACGCGCCGGGGCCGCTTGCGCAGGACAAGGCGGTGATCGTGCCGAACGATTACGGCGTGATGGACATCGCCGATCTTCTGCTGAAGCAAGGCGTCATCGACGACAAATGGGTCTTCGTCGGCGCGGCGGTCGGCACCCGCGCGTCCAGCAAGCTCAAGGCGGGCGAGTATGCCTTCGCGGGAGGCTCCTCGATCCAGCAGGTGCTGAGCACCCTCGTCTCCGGCAAGGTGCTAGAATATACCGTCACCATTCCCGAAGGCCTGACCAGCGACCAGATCGTCGAGCGCGTGCTGGAGGTGGCGGAACTGTCTGGTGGCGTGCGGCAGGTGCCGCGCGAGGGCAGCCTCATGCCGGACACCTACAAGGTCACCCGCGGCACCTCGCGCGAGGACCTGCTGCGCCGCATGGCGCGCACACAGGACGCGACGCTGAAGGAGATCTGGGCGAAGCGCGATCCCGAGCTGCCGCTGAAATCGCCGGAGGAACTGGTGATCCTCGCCTCTATCGTCGAAAAGGAAACCGGCGTTCCCGAGGAGCGGACCGAGGTGGCGGCGGTGTTCGTCAACCGGCTTAACAAGAAGATGCGGCTGCAGTCCGACCCGACGATCATTTACGGGCTGGTGCGCGGCAAGGGCCGGCTGGAACGCCCGCTGACACGCACCGACATTTCGACTCCGACGCCGTTCAATACCTACACCATCCCGGCGCTGCCGCCGGGCCCGATCGGCAATCCCGGTCGCGCCTCGCTGGAGGCCACCGCCCGCCCGGCCAAGACCAAGAGCCTGTACTTCGTCGCCGACGGTTCGGGCGGCCATGCCTTTGCCGAGACGCTTGACCAGCACAACAAGAATGTGGCCCGCTGGCGCCAGGTCGAGCGCGACCGCAAGGTCGACCCGGCGGCCCAGCCTGCCGGCACGTCCGGCACCACGGGCGCCACGGCCGTCGACTGAGCCCAATGTCCCGCACGATCGGCTTGAGACGGCCGGCGTGCGCCGTTAAGGTCCGCCCGCCGTCCGCAGACGGGGCAGGGGGGACGACATGACGCTGGCCAGCATGACGGGGTTCGCACGCACGCAAGGCAGCAGCGGCGCGTGGAGCTGGGCCTGGGAACTCAAATCGGTCAACGGCAAGGGGCTCGATGTCCGCCTGCGTCTTCCCGGCGGGTGGGAAGGGCTGGAAAACGGCCTCCGGCAGACCGCCGCCCGCGTGCTGACGCGTGGCAATGTGAACGGCAATCTCTCCCTCACGCGGACCGATCCGGAAGTGAGCGTGCGCGTCAACGAGCACGTGCTGCGCGCCATCGCGCAGTCGGTGCGGCGTGTTGCCGACGAACTCGGCGCGCCGCCGGTACAGCTGGAAAGCCTCATCGGCCTCAAGGGCGTGATGGAGATCAGCGAGGCGCAGGATAGCGAGGCGGCGCGCGCAGCGGCCGAGACGGCGATCGTTGCCGGCTTCGAGCAGGCACTGGCCGAACTCGTCGCCATGCGGGTGCAGGAAGGCGCGGCGCTGGCCGTCGTGCTGGGCGAGCGCCTCACCAGCATCGCCGCGCTCACCGCCGCCGCCGAGGCCAATCCCTCCCGGCGGCCGGAGGCGATCCGCGCCAAGCTGGCCGACCAGATACGGGTGTTGCTGGATACGGGCGCCAATTTCGATCCCGACCGGCTGCACCAGGAGGCGCTGTTGATCGCCTCCAAGGTCGATGTGCGCGAGGAACTCGACCGGCTGGTGACCCATGTCGCCGCCGCCCGCGCCATGCTGGCCGAGGGCGGCGCCATCGGGCGCCGGCTCGACTTCCTGGCGCAGGAATTCAACCGCGAGACCAACACGCTTTGCTCCAAGGCCAATGACGTCTCGCTGACGGCGATCGGCCTGGAGCTCAAGGGAACGGTCGAACAGTTCCGCGAGCAGGTCCAGAACATCGAGTGAGCCGCATGAAAGAATCAAAAATTGCCCGTCGCGGCCTGATGCTGATCCTTTCCTCGCCGTCCGGCGCCGGAAAGTCGACGCTGGCGCGCCTGCTGCTGGAGCAGAACCCCGACATCTATCTGTCGGTGTCGGTGACGACGCGCGATCGTCGGCCGAGCGAGGTGGAGGGGGTTCACTACCATTTCCTCACCCGCGAGCGCTTTGAACGCCTGCGCGATGCGGCGGACCTGCTCGAACACGCCGAGGTTCACGGCAATTTCTACGGCACGCCGCGCGAGCCGGTGGAGGCGGCGCTGGATGCGGGCCGGGATGTGCTGTTCGACATCGACTACCAGGGTGCCGAGCAGCTCTATGCCCGCATGCGCGAGGATATCGTCGGCGTGTTCATTCTCCCCCCTTCCGCGACGGAGCTGAAGACGCGGCTGGAGCGGCGGGCGGAAGATGCGTCGGGGGTCATCGAGAAGCGGCTGAAGAACGCCCGCACCGAGATCGCCCATTGGGAGGACTATAATTACGTGCTGGTGAACGAGGACCTCAACAGCACCTTCGCCAACCTGCGCAATATCCTGCTGGCCGAGCGCCTGCGCCGCGAGCGTCAGCTTGGCTTACCGCCGATCGTCGAACGGCTCGATCAGGAATTGGCGACGCTGACGTCCTGAGCGCCCGCGCCGCGCATCGCCACCCACGCATTGGCGAGGGCGACGAAGCCCTCGACCGGCACGCGCTCGGCGCGTTCCGTCGGGGCTATACCGGTGGCCTCCAGCAAGGCGCCAACATCGACGCCGAGGCTCTTGAGGCTCTGGCGCAGCATCTTGCGGCGCTGGCCGAAGGCGGCCTCGGTAACGCGCTCCAGCGCCTTGCGATCGCAGGGCAGGGGCGTCGGGCGCGGTGTGAGATGAACGACCGAGGATGTCACCTTGGGTGGCGGCACGAAGGCGGAGGGCGGCACGTCGAAGGCGATGTAAGCCTGCGCCCTCCAGCCGGTGAGCACGGCGAGGCGGCCATAATGGTCCTCGCCCGGCGCGGCAACGATGCGCTCGGCCACTTCGCGCTGGAACATCAGCGTCAGGCTCTCATACCAGGGCGGCCAGGGATCCGACGACAGCCAGCCGATGAGTAATGGCGTGCCGACATTGTAAGGCAGGTTGGCGATGATGACCGCGCGCTCGTGCGGCGCCACAAGCGCCCGATAATCGGCCACCAGCGCGTCGCCTTCGACGATCTCCAGCCGGCCGGGATAATGCGCCGCCACCTCGGCCAATGCCGCCACGCAGCGCGCATCGCGCTCGATGGCGATGACGCGCCGGGCGCCGAGCGCCAGGATGGCCCGGGTCAGCCCGCCCGGACCGGGACCGACCTCGATCACCGTCAGCCCATCGAGCCGGCCGGCGGTGCGGGCGATCTTGGAGGTGAGATTGAGGTCGAGCAGGAAATTCTGGCCGAGCGACTTCAGTGCCGAGATTTCGTGGTCCCGAATGACGTCGCGCAAAGGCGGCAGGCTGTCGATGCTCATGGGTGAGGATCAGCCCGGCTCGGCGTGGAGCGGCTGGCGCTCCGACAGAAGGTGATGCGCGGCATTGGCGGCGTCCCGCTCGGCGAGCTGGCGCGCGAGACGCAGCGCCTCGATGAGGCTCGACGGGTCCGCGCGCCCAGTGCCGGCAAGGTCGAACGCCGTGCCATGGTCCGGCGATGTCCGGACAAAAGGCAGGCCGAGCGTGACATTCACCGCGCGATCGAAGGCGAGCGCCTTGGCCGGCGCCAGAACCTGGTCGTGATAGGCGCCGATGGCGGCGTCATAGGTCCTGCGTGCCGCCGCATGGAACAGCGTGTCGGCCGGCAGCGGCCCGCGCGCGTCGATTCCCGCCTGCCGCAACGCTTCGACGGCGGGACGGGTAACGTCCTCGTCCTCGCGGCCCAGCGTGCCGTCTTCGCCCGCATGGGGGTTTAGGCCGCAAATGGCGAGGCGCGGGGCGGCAATGCCGAAGCGCTGGCGCAGGTCATGGGCGGTGATGCGCGCGGTCTCGATGAGCAGTTCCCGCGTGAACAGGCGCGACACCTCAGACAGCGGCACGTGGATGGTTGCCGGCACCACGGCGAGCTCCGGCGACCAGATCATCATCACCGGCCGCAGTGCCGGCGTGCCGGCGAGATGGGCGAGATATTCCGTGTGGCCGGGAAAGGCGAAGCCGTCGGCGTAGAGCACGGCTTTCGAGATGGGGTTGGTCACCACGGCGGCTGCGCGACCGGCCTTCACCAAGGCGACGGCGCTATCGATGGCGGCGCAGGCGGCGGTTGCGCTGGTCGCGTCCGGCCGGCCCGGGGCGGCTGTCGCCGATGGGCCGGCCGGAACGATGGGAAGGGCATGGGAAAAGACCGCAGCGGCGTCTTCCGGCGTGCATTCGCGAACGGGAATGTCGAGGCCGAGAAGCGCGGCCCGGCGGCGCAGCAGTTCGGCATCGCCGGTAGCGAAGAAGGCTGGCAGATGCCGCGCGTCGCGCAGCAGCCAGGCGGCGAGGGTGATGTCGGGGCCGATGCCGGCCGGTTCGCCCAAACTCAGTGCCAGGACCGGCGAGGGGGGCGCCATGGGTCGGTCAGCGGTACTGGATCATGGCGGACTTGCGCGCGTCGTCGAGCAGCTTCTTGGAAACAGCCTCGAACTGCTTGTTCTCCAGATCGGTGCGCACCTCGCGCTTTTGCGCGCTTTCGCCGACCACTTCGCGGCGGCTGCAGATGGCGATCATCTCGATCCCGGCACGAGTCACCTCGGGGGCGGTCAACTGACCGACCGGGGTGTCGTCCATGATCTTGCGCACGGCGGCGGTGACATCGGCCGAGGTGCGGATCACCGGATCGCGGACAACCGTCTCTCGCATGCCGCGAGCCGTTTCTACGCCGCTCTCGCATCCCGAGAACTGCTTGCGCAGGCCGTTGGCCTCCGCCAGGCGCTGGGAGCGCTCGCCCGGGCTCGCGGTGCGGCCGACGACAAGCACGATCTGGCGCACCGTGTATTCGGTCGTGCGTTGGGCGCGGGTGAGATCCTCGCCCTTTGACTGGAGGGCGGCGAACACGTCGGAGTCGCGCACCGTCGCCACCGACGAGAACCGGCCGCGGACGTAGTTATTCCACACGTAATCGGCGCGCATCTTGGCCTTGAGCATGGCCGCATCGAGACCGGACTGCGCGAGCGCCTGGGTCAGTTGCTCCGGCGAGCGGCCACTGCGGCTACCCATGCGGGCGAACAACTTCTCGATCTCGTCCTTGTCGGCGGTGATCCCGAAACGCTCGGCGGTCACGACCTTGAGGCGCTGGTCGATCAATTCCTCCAGGGCCTGCTTCTGCGAAAGGTTCTGCCGTTCGGTGAGTTGGGCGAGCTTGATGCGCTGGGCGACGTCGAAGCTGGTGATAGGCTGGCCCTGCACCAGGACGAGAATCTGCTGGGCGCGAACGGGCTGAGGGAGGGTCGCCGCGGCGGCGAAGACCGCGCAACCTAGAAGCAGTGCGCGGACGACCGGGCCCGCGACCCGATCACGACCCGCGCACCAGCCCTCCCATACCCAAGACCGTCCAAGCATTTTCTCTCCACTCTTTCCTTCAGCGCGTCGCACGGGGCCTCTTCCGTTGCGTCGACGCCGTGTCCGCGCTGTTCTGGTCGGCGGATGTGGCGTCAATGCGACGCCGCTGCCTAGTCGTCGCTGCTGCTGCCGCCCGATCCCACTTCGGTCGAGAAACCGGCTTCGCCGAGGGTCTTCAGCGTGAAGGTGACGAGGACCGTGTCGACGCGCTCACGATTGCCGCTCTCCGTGTAGTCCGAACGGTAGTTCAGGGCGATGCCGAAGCACTCGTCGACATAGGAGATGCCGAACAGGGTGTAGTCGATTTCGTCGAGGTTGAGGTTGTAGCGGGCGGCCGCCTTGATGTTCCAGTTTTCGTTCAGCTTCAGCGTGCCGGTGCCGAGGATGCCTTCGCGCTCCTCGTAATAGCCGAGCAGGGGCTGCGCCGTGTACAGGCCGTAAAGGGCGGAGACCGTCAGCTGCTTGTTGATGGTCGCGCGGCCTTCGACCTCGTAGCGCTCGACCGACCAGTCGTCATTGTCAAAGCGGAAGCGGTTGATGAGCGAGAAGTGCTCGGTCGGCTGGTAGTACAGGCGGGCGACGTAGTCGGAGGCGTCGTCCTCCAGACCGGATTCGGCGCCCGTATTGGCCATGTCATAATAGGCATACGAGTTCTTGCCGAACATTTTGTAGGATTGGCCGAACAGGGCGTTGATCTGACCGCCATCGTTGAAGTTGGCGGTGTACTGGATGCCCACATTGGCGCGCCCGCCGCCTTCGACGCGGTCATAGCCGGAATATTTGTTGATCTCGAACAGGTTCGTGTCGTCGAAGATCAGGCTCTGTGCGTCTTCGTTCGGAAACTTCCCGATATCGGTCTCGTCCGGGCGGACGATGACCTGGGCGATCGGCTCGATGGTCTGCGTGCCCCACTTCTCGACAGAGATGAAGGGGTAGCGGTATTCGAGGCCGACGGCGGGCATCGCGCGGATGAGCTGTTCGTCGCCGCCCGTCCCGAGCCAAGGCGCATCTTCCGCCTCCGCCTGCACCGACGCCACGTCGAGCTGCATGTTGAAGAACGGCGTCCAGGTCTGGCCGGCGGTGTCGATGAAGGTCCGGCGCCAGTCCACCACGCCCGACAGGCGGGAATAGCTGCCAGCTATGCCGCGCATCAGGCAGGCATCGCGCAGGCTCGTGCCGGGCGGGATGCGCGAGAGGTCGCACTGGTTGGTCGGGCCATCGTAAAGCTCGGGAACCAGCGGGGCATAATTGGCCGAGGTGGCGCGCAGGTCGGCCTGCTCGCGCGTCAGGCTGGTGAAGTTGATGTCGTAGCTGAACTGGCCGCCAAACACCGACTCGCCCAGCGTCTTGCTGTAGTCGAGCACCGGGTGGATGACCGGCTGCTGGTCCTGGATGTCGTAGGAGGTCAGGCCGGTGAAATACATCGCCCGCAGGTCGAAATAGGAACGGTCGCCCTGGCCGACGAGGTAGAGCTGCGAGGTGACCTCACGCGTCGTGGTGTTGATGAGGTTGTAGTCCTGCAGGAAGGTCTCGTCTGACATCAGCCAGCCGTCCCAACCCCAGTACCAGTTCTTGTTGATGTTGAACTTGCCGTGCGTCTCGATCACGCCGCGCTGGTCGCGATAGCCCGGCTCTGGATCGGGCTGCCCCAGCACGTTGGTCCCGATGAACGCGTCCTTGTCCAGCTGGTCGATGCCGGCGGCGCGGATGCTGTAGGTGCCCGTTTCCAGCCGATGCCGGAACTCGGCGTCGAGCATCACGCCCTGCTTGGACACGATCAGCGGCGAGAACGTCACGTCCATGTTGGGCGCGATGTTCCAGAAATACGGAACGGTTGCGCCATAGCCGATTTCGGATGTGTTCACGAAAGACGGGATCAGGAAGCCGGACTTGCGCTTCACCGTCGGATCGGGAGCCTCCAGGTAAGGAACCCAGGCGAGCGGGATGCCGAGGAATTCGATCCTGGCATCCTCGAAATAGATCATCTGTTCCTTTTCTTTATGGATGATCTTCGCGGCTTTGACCTGCCAGAGCGGCGGCTTCTGCGGATTTTCCTTACAGGGTTCGCACGGCGTGTAGGCGCCGCTGGTCAGGACGGTGGTGTCGCCGTTCGAGCGATCGGCACGCGCCGCAACGAAGTGCATGCTCTCGGGCGTATCGATGCGCAGCGAGTTCACGAAACCATTGCTGAAGTCCTGGGACAGGTCGAGGTTGTCGGCGGCGATGACCGTGCCGTCCTTGTCCTTCAGGCGCACCCCGCCTTCGGCGCGAAGCCGGTTGGCATTCCGATCATAGACGACGCGACGCGCCTCGAGCACGGCGCCGTCGTAATAGATCTGGACGTTGCCTTCCGCGATCACCTCATTGCGCGTGTTGTCGTAGACCAGCTCATCGGCGGTCACGAGCATCTTGGCGTTGGGGTCTGTCTGCCGATTGACGAGGCCGGAGGCGAGGGCGGACGTCTGGGCTGCGCCGGCATGGGCCGTGCCGGTATGAGTCATCCCCGGCTGAGCCGTGCCGGTCTGGGCATGCGCCAGCGACGCCGGGCCCAACGCGACCAACGCAACGGAACCTGCACCTAAAATCAACGCGCAGGCAGAATGGCGCAGGCGACTCTTCAGTCGCCGGATTGCCGAATCTGCCTGGCCGGCTATCACGCTGCCGACCTTCATCCGTCCTCCCGGTGAAGCAGGATGAGAATGCCCATCAATGCTCCGACGACTGCTGGAAACCACGCTGCGATAATGGGATGAACAATCCCGGCCTCACCGAGATCCTCGGCGAGCTTGGTGAAAACATAAAGCAGAAAGCCGGCCGCGACGCCACCGAGAATTGTCTGGCCGATCCCGCCGAAGCGGAAGACGCGCAGGCTCACCGAGGCCGCGATCAGCACCATCGCCAGCAAGAGCATGGGGCGCGCCAGCAGGCTCTGATACTGCAGCCTGTAGCGTTCCGCGCCAAAGCCCACGCGTGTTGCGGCGTCGATGGCGGCTGGAAGCTGCCAGAACGGAACCGTCTCGCTTTGCAGCGATTCCTGGATCTGGTCGGGGGTGAGATTGGTCGCGAGCATGTACACGTCGTACTCCTCCAACCCTATTGCAGGAGTTAAGACGCGCGCTTTTTCCAGCCGCCATGCACCAGCGTCGAGCACGCCGCGCCGCGCTTCGATTCGTTCGAGCAGCTTGTCATGCGAGTCGAACAGGAAAACGTTGACGCCGGTGAGCTCCCGCCCGCCGCCACTGGTGGCGGCGGCCTGGATGATCGCCTGTCCGTCGATGCTTTGCTGGCGCAGCCAGAAGCCGCTCCTGCCCGCCGCAAACAGCCCGGTCTGGCGATCGAATATTTCCGCCTCCAGCCGGCTGGCGCGTTCCTTGAAGTCGGCGGAAACGGGATTGTAGACGGTTGTGGAAAACACCCCGAGCCCGAGGGCGATCAGCAGGGCAGGGGCCATGAACTGCCATGCCGAGATGCCGGCCGCCCGCGCCACAACCAGTTCCAGCCGCCGCGACAGGGTGAGAAAGGTGCCGATGGCGCCGAACAGCACGGCGAACGGCAGAAGCTGCTCCGTGAAGTACGGCATGCGGTAGAACACCAGCAGCAGCAGCGTGGTGAAGTCGACGTCGCGTTCGCCGACCCGTCGCGACAGTTCGAGCAGGTCGATCAGCATGATGAGGCCGGCGCAGCCGACGAAAATGCCCAGCACGGAGTTGATGAACCGGCGGCCGAAATAGAAGCCAAGCGTGCGCCCGATCACGTGGCTGCTCCGTCGCCGGTGATATTTTCGTGAGCGCGCATGTGCCGGCTCAATTCACGGTGGCGCGCACGACGCGCTGGGCGAGGCGATCGATCTTTTCCCGAATCGCGGCGGGCATGCGCGGCTTGAAGCGCCCGCTCAGCGACAGGAGCGACCCGAGAATGAACACGATGGGCACAAGGTAGACCACGGGAACCAGGCCCGGCTCGTTGCGCACTTGGTTGATCAGCCCGAAGCTGGTGACCTGCAGGAAGATGATGAAGGGTGCGGTTCCCGCCAACGCCAGTCCGCGCCCTTCGCGCGTCGTGCGCGGCTCCGCCAGCGCAGCGCAGGCGATGGCGAAGAAGGCCAGCACATAGAGCGGTAGCGAGAGGCGTCGGTGCAACTCCTCGGTAAAGCGGCCCTTGCCTTCGAGCAGAATGACGACATCCTTCGGGTTAGGACTCCACAGCTCGCCGAACGAGCGCTCCGGTGCGCGATAGACCGTCTTCTCGCCGCTGTTGGTGAAGGGCGAGAGGTCGAACGCGTAGCGCTGGAACTCGACGACATTGCTGTCGGCCTTGCCGGGGGTGCGCCTGTGGATGGCGCCGTCTTCGAGAACGAGGAACGTCCCCTCCGCCGAGTCGATCACTTGCCCGCGCTCGGCGAGATAGGTGTTTACCTGCTTGGGATCGCGGGCGTCATTGATGAAAATGCCGCCCAGCACGCCATTCGCGTTGCGCTCGCGCACGTGGAACACCATGCCCTGGGAGAGGGTGGTGAACCGGCCCGGCTGGGCGATGAAGGCGACCACGTCGGCCCGCACGCGGGTGATCTCGTAGCGGAACTGGCGCATGGCCGCCGGCACCAGCTCCATCGACAACGCGGCGCAGCAGGCGGCGACGAGCAGGGCGAGGATGATGAGAGGGCGCAGGAAGCGCCAGGTGGAAATCCCGGCAGCGCTCGCCACGACGATCTCGGAATCGCTGTTCATGCGGAAGAGCGTGTGCGTCACCGCCATGAACAGTGCCGCCGGCGCGAGGCCGAGGATGAGGGCGGGCAAAGCGAGGGCGGTGATGACGACGAAGGCGAGAATCGTCTGGCCCTGCGTCGTCATGATGTCGAGTTCACGCAGGGCCTGCGTCACCCAGATCATGGCGGTCAGAACCACGAGTATTCCCAGAAAGGCCGTGGCGGCCGAGCGGAACACGTAACGATCCAGGCGGTTCATCGAGCGGCGTATCCTGATCCCTGTCGATGGCGCCCGCCGCCCCGGCGTGGCCTTCACTGCGCACGATGCATAATTGGCTGCGCGTTCCGGCGCAAATCGGGCGAAGCCGCGTTAACGCCGTGATCCTTTGAGGCTCGTCCCCCGTCGCGCATTCGGCTAAAGAGAACGAAGAGAGCCGAGACCAATCAAGGTGCCCCGATGCCCGACCATGTGAAGATCAGTTTCGCCAAGTTTCCGGCCGCCCTGGAAGGGATCGTCGTTCTCCTTGCCGCCGAGCCGGCGGAAGGCGAGGCACCGGCGCTCGCACCGGCGGTGGAGGCCCTTCTCGCGCCGTCCGGCCCGCTCGTCGCGGGCGCCGTCCAGGCCGATCGCTTCACCGGCAAGTCCGGCAAGTCGTTGGAACTCATCGCTCCCACCGGCCTCGACGCGTCGCGCCTCATTATCATGGGCGTCGGCAAGGTGCCGAACCTGAACGCCTTTGACTGGCTCAAGCTCGGCGGGGCCATCATGGGCCGCCTGCCGGCCTCGGCCAAGGATGTGAGCGTGGTTGTGGCGCTGCCGGGCGGCGAAGTGCCGGCCGAAGCGGCGGCCGAACTGGCGCTCGGCCTTCGCCTGCGCGCCTATGCCTTCGACCGCTACAAGACGAAGAAGAAGGCGGACGAGGCGTCGCCCAAGCCGAAGGTCACTCTTTATATAGAGGATGATGCGGCGGCCAAGCGCGCCTGGAAGAAGCGCGAGGGCATCGGCGAGGGCGTCGTCATGGCCCGCGATCTGGTCAACGAGCCCGCCAACGTGCTCACCCCAACCGAGTTTGCCAAGCGCGCCGGAGATCTGGCCAAGGTCGGCGTCGACGTCGAGGTTCTGGGCGAGAAGGACCTGAAGAAGCTCGGCATGGGCGCGCTGCTCGGTGTCGGCCAGGGTTCCGAGCAGGAAACCCGCGTCGTCGTCATGCGCTGGAATGGCGGAAAGTCCGGCGAGGCGCCGGTGGCGTTCGTCGGTAAGGGCGTGGTGTTCGACACCGGCGGCATCTCGATCAAGCAGGCTGCCGGCATGGAGGACATGAAGGGCGACATGGCGGGCGCCGCCTGCGTCGTCGGGCTGATGCACGCCCTTGCCAGCCGCAAGGCCAAGGTCAACGCGGTCGGCCTCATCGGGCTCGTCGAGAACATGCCCGACGGCAAGGCGCAGCGCCCGGGCGACATCGTCACCTCCATGTCGGGCCAGACCATCGAGATCATCAACACCGACGCCGAGGGCCGCCTCGTGCTGGGCGACGTGCTCTGGTACGCCAAGGAGCGCTTCAAGCCGCAATTCATGGTCGACCTCGCCACGCTCACCGGCGCCATCATCGTCGCGCTCGGCACCGAGCATGCCGGCCTGTTCTCCAACAACGACACGCTCGCCTCCCGGCTTACCGAATCGGGCCTCACGACGGGGGAGAAGGTGTGGCGCCTGCCGCTCTCGGCGGAATACGACAAGCTCATTGATTCGAAGTTTGCCGACATGAAGAACACAGGCGGGCGCTTCGGCGGCTCGATCACCGCCGCGCAGTTCATCCAGCGCTTCGTCGGCGACGTGCCGTGGGCGCATCTCGACATCGCCGGCACCGCCATGGCCTCGCCCGCGACGGAGTTCAACCGCAGCTGGGGCGCCGGCTGGGGCGTGCGCCTGCTCGACGATCTGGTCGCCCGCCACTACGAATCGTGACCCGCGCCTTGCGCGGCCGGAGCTGAGCGGGAGAGGGGAGGCGTTTCATGACGGAAGTGCTTTTCTATCACCTGCAGAACCGGCCACTTGACGCTGTCCTGCCCCAGCTCCTGGAGAAGTGCCTGGAGCGGGGCTGGCGCTGCGCCGTTCAGGCGACGTCGCCTGAACGGGTCGAAGCCCTCGACCAGTTGCTCTGGACCTATGATGATGCGTCGTTCCTGCCGCATGGCACCGACCGCCAGTCCGAGCCGGCGCGCCAGCCGATTCTCCTGACCATCGACGAATCAAATCCCAACGATGCCGCAGTCCGATTCCTCATCGATGGCGCGATGATTTCCGATGTCGGCGCCTATCAGAGAGTGATCCACCTGTTTGACGGTAACGATTCCGACGCTGTCGAGCCGGTGCGCGAGGCCTGGCGCAGCGCGCGGGCCGGCGGCCATGAGGTCACATACTGGCAGCAGGACACAAACGGGCGCTGGCAGCGCCGTTGATTGGGGCGGTGCGGTGACGCGCCATGCCACAATTGCCGCGCCTCCACGGACCTGCCTTTCTCCCGTAGGGCCGTTAATCCCTGATTTACCAACGCTTTTCGATGCCGCTCCGGCGGCGCTTCGGTACTTTGGGGGCAACGTGAAAAATGTGTCTCGATGGCAACACTTCGTTGCGGAATAGGCGGGAAGGCGGTCAGAGGGCTACTTTGGCTTTGCACCGCCGGGGGGTTTCGAACAGTATCGCTGTGGGTGCCGCGCCGTGCGGCGGGTCCTGACAATCGAAAACCCAACATTGGTCCAATTTGGGGGAGAATGAAATTGAAGACGGTCATTAAGAATGTGCTGCTCGGCTCGGTTGCTGGGCTTGCTATGGTCGGGACTGCTGCGGCGGCCGATCTGCCTGTGAAGGCGAAGGCTGCGGAATATGTGAAGATCTGCTCCACCTACGGCGCGGGCTTCTATTATATCCCCGGCACCGACACCTGCCTCAAGGTTGGTGGCTACGTGACGGCCGACACCTACTACGCCGACATCGAAGGCAAGACCCGCTTCACGGCGCCTGGTGTTGCCATCCGTGGCGACAACGATCCGGACGGGCAGACCTACTTCTATACCCGCGTCGGCGTTCAGCTCGATGCCCGTACGCAGACCGAATACGGCACCCTGCGTTCGTACTTCGAAGGTCGCTTCGAGGCGGGCGAGTACTACGGCTTCGGCCAGGAAGTCGAGACCGGTCAGTTCAGCTTCAACGATGAGTCGCTGAACACCGTCTACATGAAGTACGGCTACATCCAGTTCGCTGGCTTCACCTTCGGTCGCGCCACCTCGGCGTTCGACTTCTGGGCTGGCGACGGCTGGCAGGGCATTCAGCCGGGTAACTACTACTCGGATTCGACCCTGAACGTGATCCAGTACACCGCTGACTTCGGTAACGGCTTCTCGGCGACCATCGCCCTCGAAGATTCGTACAACCGCGATGACGAGTACGACAACTTTACTGACCTTGATGGTCAGCAGGTTCCGGACATCGTTGCCAACATTGCCTACGAAGGCACGTGGGGCGCGTTCAAGGTCTCCGGTGCGTATCACGACATCGGAAACTACAGCGCTCTCGACGGGTTCGGCGATGAGATCCCGTTCTATTCCAATGACAAGGCTGGCTGGGCCGTTCTCGCCGGCGTTCGTTTCGACTTCGCTGAGACCACCACCCTGTACGTCGAAGGCGCTTACGCCTCGGGCGCTCCGGGCTATCTCGGCCTTGCCGGCACGATCCCGGTCGTCGACGCTCTTGGCGATGCTGTCACCGGCTGGTACGTCGGCGGCGCGCTGATCCACTACTGGACCCCCTCGGTGTTCACCACCCTGGTCGGCAGCTACACGCAGACCGACAACTTCGGCATCGCCTACGCTGTGGGTGACTCTGAAGGCGTGGCCTCGACCGACTTCACCGGCTACAATGTCGGCGTCAACATCGGTTGGGTTCCGGTCAAGGGTCTGACCCTCGTCCTCCAGTACGACTATCTGACCGCCGAATACGCTGGTTCCGACTGGCTCGAGCCGTTCAGCTACTCGGAAGAATACTCGCAGAACCGCGTTGTGTTCTCTGCCAAGCGCACCTTCTGATCTCTCCGAGATCGGTTCTACGGAAAGCCCCGGCCTTGCGCCGGGGCTTTTTGCGTTTGCGGCCGGTGTTTGTGGGCGTGCCCGCGAGTTGCCCCTGCCTGTAGCACGCGCGTCAGCCGCCCGGACAAAGGTCCGCGCGGGCGAAGATTCAGGCAGTCTGGATTTTCTAGTGGGTTGAGCCCGGCAGGCTCAGGACGCCATGGCCTCGTCGAGGCTCGCTGACGCGTGCAGCCAGTCCTCTTCCGCCTTGGCCAGCGCCTCTGCTGCGGACCCGCGCTCCCGGGCGAAACGCTGCGCCTCCGACGGCGCGCGGATGTAAAGCGAGTCATCGGCGAGCTTGGCATCGAGCGCCGCTATACTGCGCTCCAGCTTCACCATCGCCGCTTCCAGTTCCTTGACGCGTTTGCGCAGCGGCGCCGCCTCGGCCCGCCGGTCGGCAGCCTGGCGGCGCTCATCGGCGCGGGTGCCGCTTGCCTCCTTGCGCGACGAGGAGGCGCTGCGGCCGACAACCAGCTTCTGGTACTCGTCGAGATCGCCGTCATAGGGGCGCACCGTCCCCTCCGCCACCAGCCATAGCCGCTCGGCGCTGGCGTCTAGGAGGGTGCGGTCATGGCTGATGAGGATGACGGCGCCGGGGAAATCGTTGATCGCTTCGGTCAGCGCCTGCCGGGCGGCGATGTCGAGATGATTGGTGGGCTCATCGAGGATCAGCAGATGCGGCCCGTGAAAGGCGGCGAGGCCGAGCAGCAGCCGCGCCTTTTCGCCGCCGGACAGCGCGGCGATGGTGGTATTGGCGGTGCCGCCAGAAAAGCCCATCTCGGCGGCACGCGAGCGCACCTTCGCTTCCGGCGCGTCCGGCATCAGCCGGCGCACATGATCATAGACCGTCTCGTCGGCGATCAGTTCGTCGAGCTGGTGCTGCGCGAGATAGGCGATGTCGAGCCCGGCCGCGCGCACCATGGTGCCGCCGAGCGGCGCCAGTCGGCCCGAGATCAGCTTGGCGAAGGTCGACTTGCCGTTGCCATTGGGGCCGAGGAGGGCGATGCGGTCGTCATGGTCGATGCGGAGCGTCAGGCTCCGCAGGATCGGCCGCCCCGGCTCGTAGCCGGCGGAGACGCCGTCGAGGGTCAGGATCGGCGGCGAGGGGATGCGCGTTGGATGGCGTATCGAGATGGCCGCGGCGGTCTCGCTCGCGGCCTCCGCCAGTGGCGCCATCCGCGCCAGCGCCTTGAGGCGCGACTGCGCCTGCTTTGCCTTCGTCGCCTTGGCACGGAAGCGCTCCACAAACGCTTCCATATGCTTGCGCTTGGCTTCCTGCTTCGCGCGCGCCTTCTGGTCGACGACCAGCTTTTCGGCCCGCTGCCGCTCGAAGGAATCGTAGCCGCCCCGCCAGAGCGTCAGTTTCGCCTGATCCAGATGAAGGATAAAGCCGACCGACTGGTTCAGCAATTCGCGGTCATGGCTGACGATCAGCACGGTGCGGGGATAGCGGGCGAGAAAGTCCTGCAGCCAGAGCGTGCCTTCGAGGTCGAGATAGTTGGTAGGCTCGTCGAGCAGCAGCAGGTCCGGCTCGGCGAAGAGCAGGGCGGCGAGGGCTACCCGCATGCGCCAGCCGCCGGAGAATTCCGAACAAGGCCGCTGCTGGGCGTCGTCGTCGAAGCCGAGGCCGGCAAGAATGCGCGCCGCGCGCGCGGGTGCGGCATGGGCGTCGATATCGACGAGACGCAGTTCGATATCGGCAATCCGCGTGGGATCGCTCGTTTCCTCACGCTCTTTCAACAGCGCCGCGCGCTCGGTGTCGGCGGCCAGTACCACGTCGATAAGCTTCTCCGGTCCGGCCGGGGCTTCCTGCGCCACCTGGCCAATGCGGGCGGCGGAGGGAATGCGGATCTCGCCGCTCTCCAGCGAGAGGTCGCCGGTAATGGCGCGAAACAAGGTGGTCTTGCCGGTGCCGTTGCGGCCGACGAGCCCGATCCGCGCGCCTTCCGGCAGCGCCACCGAGGCGTGGTCGATCAGGAGCCGGCCGGCAACGCGCAGCGAGATATCGTCGAGAATGATCATGCGGGTCTTGTGCCGTGCCAAGGCCCGGCGGGCAAGAGCGTCAGAGGGATAGAGGGGAGGCCAGAGGCCGCGATCTCATCCGGTCCGCGCCGCGCCGCTCTCGCGTTGGAAGGCGATCAGGTCCAGCGGAGGTGCGGCCTCATTGCCGAGATGGCTGCTGATGAGGCAGTGCACCTGGCCGCGATGATGGGTCTGGTGGTTGAAGACATGGTCGAGCACCGAGGCGAGTGGCTGGCTGAAGCGACTCCCTGAGACATTGGCGTAGGACAGCTCGGCCTCCAGCGCCGTCGCGTCGAGCTGGTTCATGTGGTCGATGATGCGGGTGTCTTCGGCGGCGCGGGCGTGCGCGAGTTCCGCCAGTGTCTCGAACAAGATGGTGTCGAGGCCGGCGGGGGCGTCGCCGGTGCCAGTGATCCGCCGCATCCACAGCCGGTCGCCGACGAGGATATGGTTGAGCGTGCCGTGCACCGAGCCGAAAAAGGCGCCGCGATCGGCGCGATATTGCCCCTCGCTCAGCCGGGCGGCGGCGGCGTAGAGGCGCTGATTGGCCCATTCATTGTAGGCCGCGAAATCGCGGTAGCGCCGGGTGGCGAGATTGTCCCGCGCAATGTCAGGCCGGGCGGTGGATGAGGCGGCAGGTGGGATGATGGCGGGTGTCATGGCGCGTGTTCTCCCGTGACCTCTCGGCAGCGACCGGCAGGTAAGGCCGGCACCAGGGTGCACCGCCCGGTGACCCATTTCCAATTCACAGTCGTGATGAGCGCCATCAATCGGTCGTCAGGGCCGTGCCGCGGCCCGTTCGGCGCAGGCAGGCGCCCCGGCTCCGCTGCGAGCAACGGGCCGGGGCGATGCGTCGGGCCTCCGCCGGGTCGGCGGGGACGGAGGAGGTCGTCCGCTTCCGTTGCCGGAATAGCGCGATCATGCCTGGGGCATGGGCAACCGCTGCTGAATGCGCTGTTGGCCAACATTCATTTTCTGGCGGAGGTGCCGAGCGCGGTGATGGCCGCCCGCCGCGTCCGCTCTGCCGCACGGAACAAAAAAATGCCCCGGCTCCTTGGGGGAGAAGCCGGGGCTGATGGGCTCGCGTTGGGGCTTGGGGGAGTGGGGATGCCGCGAGCCTAACCTTCAAAATGCGTGGAGGGTGAGTGCAGTGAGGTGGAGTGTAAGGCCGATGAGGCCGACAAGACCGACCTCAGTAGCAAACCGGACGGTCGACTTCGACCATGCGGCCGGCATCGCTCACCCAGCGCGACTGCATCACGCAATCACCCGCGACTTGCTCGATCGGAATCTCGACCGTCGCGGCCGGCGACTGGCGCTTGAAATATCCCGTGGCGTCCGCCGCTCCCACGAAGAGAGCGGTAAACCCCATCGCGGCTGCGACGGCACTGATGGCAATGGCCTTGTACATCTCGGCACCTCATCCACCTGCCGGCGGATGAACCACCGGATATTAAACTGCCATTAGGTCACTCACGCCTGCGAACCCGGCTGAGAGAAAACAGGACGCCCTGCTGCTGCGCCGCTTGTCGCGGCTGGCCCAGCGGAACGGAACGTTGAACGTTCTGTCATTCCTGTTTTGCCTCTTCCCGTCCGTTAACACCCCCTTAACGTGCGAACTCCGAATGAAGTTCCAAGGGGCAATCATGAAGTCGTGATCCGACGATTATTCCGCGAATACGCAACGCGACGCCTTCACCCAGCGCGGCGTGCCATCCGTGTACACGGCGCGACGCTCCAGGAAGCAGGTCTTGTAGCCCTTAGGGGTGCGCAGCGGGTCCGTCGTCGCGTCGGCCACCGGCAGGAAAGGGAGTGCCAGAAGGCCGACAAGCACAGCCGCCATAACCAACGCGGCGACAAAACATTTCTTCATCAGTTGAACCCCTGAGCCGCGGCCACGGACCGCATCCTTCGGGTAAACAGATGAGCGCTGGTCGGTTCCCCCGCAAGGCACCTATTTCGTTGATGAACGGTTAACGCCGCGCAGCTGTCGAAACGCTGTCGAAAACGCCGCGTCCGGTTCTCTTGTCCGCAGGCGGAGGCGCCGCTATAAGCCGCTGCGAACCTTTCGCCCCCTTGTATCCTCAGGAAGCACGTCATGGCGCTCGAGCGCACTTTTTCGATCATCAAGCCCGACGCCACCCGTCGCAATCTCACGGGCGCGATCAACGCCACCATCGAGAAGGCCGGCCTGCGCATCGTCGCGCAGAAGCGCATGCTGCTCACCCGCGCCCAGGCCGAAACCTTCTACGGTGTCCACAAGGAGCGCCCCTTCTTCGGCGAGCTCGTGGACTTCATGATTTCCGAGCCGATCGTCGTGCAGGTTCTCGAAGGCGAGAACGCCGTCGCCGCCTATCGCGACGTGATGGGCGCCACCAACCCGGCGAATGCCGCCGAGGGCACCATCCGCAAGGAGTTCGCTCTTTCGGTCGGCGAGAACTCGGCCCACGGCTCCGACAGCCTTGAGAACGCCCAGCTCGAGATCGCCCAATTCTTCGCCGGTAACGAAATCGTCGGCTGATCGGCTTTCCGCTCTTTGCAGAGCGTTACTATCGCACCCCGTCCGGACTACCGGGCGGGGTGTTTCCTTTTGCGGAGCAGCGTAGACTAAGCGTTCGCAGCATCGATCTTTGAGAAAATGCGGTATTCGGGCTTGGCCACCGCATAGATTATTATGTATGTTCCCTAGATGGCGCTGCGGGGGTCCGGCCATGGAGAAGTGGCCCGCAGCGGGGATGCCGTTAATGGCGCGCCAAGAGCGCCCGGGAGTGGGCCCGCCGGAGCCACCTCCTCTTGCCTCACCAAAAACAATGGCGCGCCAACGCCGACAAACAGACTTGGAGTCCTGCCCGCATCCGGGCGGGAAGGTGAGGGAATGACGACCATGAGCTATCTCGAGCCGCTATTCTGGCTGGCACTTCTCAAAATCATCTGGATCAACGTCCTGCTTTCCGGCGACAACGCCGTCGTCATCGCCATGGCGTGCCGCTCGCTGCCCGACAGCATGCGCCGCACGGGCATGATTCTCGGCGCGGGTGTCGCCGTTGCCATGCGCATCGTCTTCACGGCGATCATCGCAGTGCTGCTGGGGCTGCCCTGGCTGCGCATCGTCGGCTCGCTGGCGCTCATGTATATCGCCGTTGACCTGGTGCTGCCCGAAGAGGGCGAGGACGGCGGCGTTGCCGCCCATGACAATCTCTGGCGCGCGGTGGGCACCATCGCCATCGCCGATCTGGTGATGAGCCTCGACAATGTGGTCGCCATCGCCGCCGTGGCGGATGGCAACTGGACGCTGATCATCATCGGCCTCGTCATCTCCATCCCGATGATCATTGCCGGTGCGGCGCTGATCATGAGCCTGCTCTCGCGCTTCCCGTTCCTTGTCTGGGCCGGCGCGGCGCTGCTCGGCTGGGTCGCCGGCGAGATGTTCGTGTCGGACATCAAGGTGCTGGAATATTTCGGCGAGGCCGTTGTCCATCACTACGAATATGCGGCGGCAGTGGCCGGCGCGGCAATCGTGCTGGCGGCCGGCTGGGGCATTTCGCGCCTGAAGGGCTCGGCCCACACCGCAGGGCCGCACGGCTCCTGATCTGACCGGGATTCCCTCCCGTCGACGCCCGCGACATCCACCGTCGCGGGCGTTCGGCGTTCAAGAGGCGAAGTCTGGTGTAAATAATTATGTATTCCAGTAATCGCCGCGGCGGGTTTCCCTTCTGACATTGCGACATCGACGACCAGAGAGGACATGATGGATTTCTCGAGCCCAATCTTCTGGGTAGCGTTGCTTCAGATCATCTGGATCGACCTGCTGCTCTCCGGCGACAACGCGGTGGTCATCGCGCTCGCCTGCCGCTCGCTGCCCGAGAAGCAGCGCAAATGGGGCATCCTGCTCGGCGCCGGCGCGGCGGTGGGCCTGCGCATCATCTTTGCGCTTGTCGTCTCCTACATGCTCGGCGTGCCGTTCCTGAAGGTGGTGGGCGGCGTGCTGCTGTTCTGGATCGCCATCAAGCTGGTGCTCGACGAGGGCGGCGAGGGGCATCATGTGGAAGGCGCGGACAGCCTGTGGAAGGCGGTGCGCACCATCGCCATTGCCGACGCGGTGATGAGCCTCGACAATGTGGTGGCGATTGCCGCCGCGGCGCGCGGCCATGCCGAACTGTTCATCTTCGGCCTGCTGCTCACCATCCCGCTGATCATCTTCGGCTCGCAGCTGATTCTGAAGCTGATCTCGCGCTTCCCGATCCTCATCTGGTTCGGCGCGGCGCTGCTCGGCTGGATCGCCGGCGAGATGCTGGTCAGCGACAAGGTGGTGCTCGAGACCATGCAGGGCATGGCCCCGTGGCTGGTCGACGTGATCGCCGATCCCGAGGACCCGGTGGGGCTGAAGCCCTCCGCCATTCCGCACTATCTCGCGGCTGTGGTCGGCGCGGTCTTCGTCATCAGCTTCGGCTGGATCGTCAAGAACCGTCGCCGTGAGGCGGCCGCGCACTGAGCGCGACCGGCCTCGGTTGAGGTGTAAAAAGGTGAGGCGCTCCGCTACAAAGGTGGTGGAGCGCCTCACCCATGAATCAGCACCTCTCGCCCACCCGCACCTTTTATTCCGCCTGCCCGCATGATTGCCCCTCCACCTGCGCGCTGGAGGTCGAGGTCAGCGACGGGCGCATCGGCCGGGTGCGCGGCTCGCGCGCCAACAGCTTCACCGCCGGAATCATCTGCGCCAAGGTCGCGCGCTATGCCGAGCGGGCGAACCATCCCGACCGGCTGACCCGCCCGCTGCGCCGCATGGGGGCAAAAGGCGCCGGCGCCTTCGCGCCGATGGGCTGGGACGAGGCGCTGGACGAAATCGCCCACCGTTTTCGCGAGGCGGAGCGGCGGCACGGGCCGGAAACCGTCTGGCCCTATTACTACGCCGGCACGATGGGCCTGGTGATGCGCGACGGCATCAACCGGCTGACCCGCGCCAAGGGCTATTCGCGCTTCTTCTCCTCGATCTGCGTCAACCCCGCCTGGAGCGGTTTCATGGCCGGCACCGGCAAGCTCGCCGGACCGGACCCGCGCGAGATGGCGAAGAGCGACCTCGTGGTCATCTGGGGCACCAACCCGGTCTCCACCCAGATCAATGTGATGACCCACGCGATGCGCGCCCGCAAGGAGCGGGGGGCGAAGATCGCCGTGGTCGATGTCTACCGCTCGCCGACCATGGAGCAGGCTGATATCGCCGTGCTTATCCGCCCGGGGACGGATGGGGCGCTGGCCTGCGCGGTGATGCATGTGTTGTTCCGCGACGGCCTTGCCGATCGCGCCTATCTCGCGGAATTCGCCGACGATGCCGCCGGCCTGGAGGCGCATCTCCAGCAACGCACGCCCGAATGGGCGGCGGCCATCACCGGGCTGCCGGCGGAGGAGATCGAGGCGTTCGCGCACGCCATCGGCCGGACCGCGAAAACCTTCATCCGCGCCGGTTACGGCTTCACCCGCTCGCGCAACGGCGCGGTGGCGATGCACGCGGTGAGCTGCATCCCCACCATCACCGGCGCGTGGAAGCATGAGGGCGGCGGCGTCTTCCATTCCAACAGCGCGATCTATCGCTGGAACAAGACCATGGTGGAGGGGCTGGATATCCCCACCGCGGCGCGCGAGCTCGACCAGTCGCGCATCGGCGACATCCTCACCGGCGACCCCGAGGCGCTGCTGGGCGGCCCGCCGGTGAGCGCCATGCTGATCCAGAACACCAACCCGGTGTCCATCGCGCCCGACCAGGAAAAGGTGCGGCGCGGTTTCGCGCGGGACGATTTGTTCGTCGCCGTGCATGAGCAGTTCATGACCGAGACGGCGGCCATGGCCGACATCGTGCTGCCCGCCACCATGTTCACCGAGCATGACGACCTCTACCAGGGCGGCGGCAATCAATATGTCATCCTCGGCCCGAAGCTGGTGGAGCCCTTGGGCGAGTGCCGCACCAATCACGAGGTGATCGGCGCGCTGGCGGAGCGGCTCGGCGCGGCGCATGCCGGCTTCGCGATGAGCCCGCGCGCGCATGTCGACTGGATGCTGCAGGCGGCGGGGCGCGGCACGGTGGAGGAACTGGAGGAGGCGCGCTTCCTCGACGTGCAGCCGGATTTCGACACCGCGCATTATGCGAAGGGCTTCAACTGGCCGGACGGAAAATTCCGCCTGAAGCCGGACTGGGCGCATGCGCGCTACGCCGCGCCGGCCAAGTTCGGGCCCTATCACGACATGCCGGCATGGCCGGACCATTGGGCGGTGATCGAGGAGGCGAATGAGGATTACCCGTTCCGCCTCGTTACCTCGCCAGCGCGGTCCTTCCTCAATTCCAGCTTCACCGAGACGGCGGGCTCGATTGCGCGCGAGAGGCGGCCGGAGCTGATGCTCCACCCGGAGGATGCGGCTTCGCTGGGGGTGGGCGAGGGCGACCTCCTCGTCGTGGCCAGCGCGCGGGGCGAGGTGCGGCTGCATGCGCGCCTGTTCGACGGGCTGCGGCGCGGGGTGGTGGTGGCGGAATCGATCTGGCCGAACCGCGCCCATGCGGGCGGTCGCGGCATCAACAGCCTGACCGGCGCCGACCCCGTCGCCCCGGCCGGCGGCGCGGCTCTGCACGACAATAGGGTGCGGATCGGGAAGGCGTGAGCGGAGGACGAGAGACGGCTCGCCTCAATCCGGGCGGTCTGGCTCGGCCGTCGTCGCCAGGCGGGTTTCCGCCCACGAACTTATTCCGCGCTCTTCGGCGCGCTCCAGGACGGTGCGAAGTGTGTCGCCGAAATCGCTGCCGGCGGCCGCTTCTCTCGCGATTGAGAGGGGAACCGTGTGGAGCAGGTCTGCAAGCCCGAAGCTAATGGTGTTTTCGCCGTCGCGGGACGCCATTCGGATTTCAATGAAGGCATCGTATAGAAGTCGGCATATCTTATTCAGGTTGGCGTTTTCCACTGTTCGATCTCCCATCCGTGAGGCAGTCTAAGCCAGTAGAGTGTTTGGTGATTTTTTGAGAAGCGCCATGCCGAAGATCATGGATATGCTGTCGTCCGAGGATGTCGACATGGTTGGCCGTGCAGTAAAAGCCGCGACGGAAGGTGATTTTTTCCCCGAAGTAGAGTTTTCTACCATATTCGGCATTGATAGAGCGACGTTGCGGCAGGTCTATATGGGCTGGCCTGAGCCAAAGATGGACCTGCGGGACTTCAGACTTGCGGTGCTCGATACGCTGAACAACCTGACGGGTTATCCCCACAACATGGATGATGAACTCGCCTACTACGTGCCCGAGGGCATCGAAGCGCTTCTAAGGGTACAGCGGGAACTCAGAGCCCGCTGGCCGGGCGGCCATTAGCGGCCCAGGGGCTCTGCACGACAAACGGGTGCGGATCGTGAGGCTCTAAGCCGGAAACAGCTCCACATGGGTCTCGGCGGTGCGGCCGATGTAAAGGGCTCGGCGGCCGGAGAAGGAGACGATGTAGCCGGCGCAACCGGCCTGCGCGGCCTTGGCGCAGAAGCCCTTATAGCTGTAGCCGGGAACCTGAAGCTGCGCTTCGCGGATCGCCGCGCGAAGCGGCGCGGGGTCGAAGGCGGGGGCAACGGGGGTGTCGAGCGCGTGCATCGGCACTTCGAGGCTTTCGCCGTCGGGCAGGAAATAGGTCGCCGTCGCCCGGCGGAAGTCGACCGCGTAGCTCTCGAAGCCGGCCTGCATCAGCGTTCCGACGATGTGCGGGAAGGGCATGGTGTCCTCTTCGGCAGCCTTGAGGCAGGCGGCGGCGACAGCAGCGAGGTGCGGGTCCATGGGATCTCTCTCCTGGAAAAGTTCAGCCGAGGGGAACGGCGTTCAGCCGGTGCTGCGCCACCGTGCGGCGCAGAAGCGCTTCAAGCGTTGCCCGCTCCTCGCTCGTGAGGTGGGCGAAGAAGGCGTCGTCATTGGCGTCGGCCAGCGCGGCGAGTTCCGGCACCAGCGACCGCCCGGCCGGGGTGAGCGCCAGCGTCTGGGCGCGGCCGTCATCCGGGCTCGCCGCGCGTGAAACGAGGCCCTTGGCGATCAGCCGGTCCGCCAGCTTGGTGATGGCGCCGCGCGTCATGCCCATGGCGTCGGCGACCCGGCTCGGCGCCAGTGCCGGGGCGCCATACAGCGTGCGCAGCGCGACCCACTCGGCCACCGTCACGCCCTTTTCCGCCAGGCGCGCGGCGAAGGCCTGCGAGACATGGTTGGAGACGAAGCGCAGCCAGAAGCCGAGATGATCCGACAGTTCCGAGGGAGGCGGGGGTGTCCCCATGGCGGTCGTCTCCGTTAGATGGTTGACGCGGAAACTAGTTGAAATGGTTTCCGTGTCAACTAAATCCGCGCGCAGGCGGCGAAAGATGTGGTAGCGGAGGGAACCGAATGGCGGACGGGGCGTCATAGGGGCAAATCCTCCCATCGGAACCGGCTCCCATGAAATTCACCGTCGCCTCGCGGCTCGCCTATGAGGTGCGCGAAACCACCGTCTTCATCCTCAACATCGAGGCGGCGGCGCTGCGCAACCAGAAGGTTCTCTCGGAAAGGCTGGACCTGACCCCCGCCGTCGCCATCGACCGGCACGAACTCGACGGCGGCACGAGGCTGGTGCGCGTCGTGGTGGAGCCCGGCACGTTCGAGGTCGACTATGAGGCCAATGTCGAGCTTTCCATGTATGACGCCGACCCGGCCACGCTCGCGGAGACGCCGGTGGCGGAATTGCCGCTGGAGGTGGTGCCGTTTCTAAACCCCAGCCGCTACTGCCAGTCCGACCAGCTGGCGCGCTTCGCCTATCGCGAATTCGGCGCACTCCCCACCGGCCATGAGCGGGTGACGGCGATCTGCAACTGGATCTACGACAATGTCGATTATCTCAACGGCAGTTCGAACTCCGAGACCTCGGCCTATGACACCATGGTGCAGCGGGCCGGCGTCTGCCGGGATTTCGCCCATCTCGGCATCGCCTTCTGCCGCGCGCTGGCGATCCCCTCGCGCTTTGCCAGTTCCTATGCCTGGCAGCTCGATCCGCCCGATTTCCACGCCGTGTTCGAGTGCTATCTCGACGGCGCCTGGTATCTGTTCGACCCCACGCGCAAGGCTGCGCTGCAGGGGCTGGTGCGCATCGGCGTCGGCCGCGATGCGGCGGATGCGGCCTTCGCCACCATCTACGGCAATGCGGTGATGACGGCGATGCAGGTCTCCATCGCCCCGCTCGAGGACGTGGAAGAAGCGCCCACGGTGCGGGCGGTCGGCATCGCCTGAGATCAGCCGACCGGCGGCACCACCAGCGCCGGCGGGGCGAGGGTGAACTCGTCGAGGGCGACGCGGTCGCCGTCGAGCCGGGCGCGGCCATCGGCGATGAGGCGCAGCGCGGCCGGGTAGATCACATGCTCCTGCGCCAGCACGCGGGCGCCGAGCGTCTCGGGCGTGTCGCCGTCCAGCACCGGCACGGCGGCCTGCATGATGATGGGCCCGACATCCATCTCCGGCGTGACGAAATGCACCGTGCAGCCATGGATGCGCACGCCTTCCGCGAGGGCGCGCTCATGGGTGTGCAGCCCCTTGAAGCTGGGCAGCAAAGCGGGGTGGATATTGATCATCCGCCCGGCCCATTTCTGTGTGAAGCTAGGGGTGAGCAGGCGCATGAAGCCGGCGAGGCAGACGAGGTCGGCCTGTTCCTCCGCCAGCACGGCGTCGAGCGCAGCGTCGAAGGCGGCGCGGTCGGCATAGGCCTTGTGGTCGACGGTACGGGTGGGGATGTTGCAGGCCTGCGCGCGGGCGAGGCCGTGCGCATCCGGGCGGTTGGAGATCACCACGGCGATCTCGGCCGGGAAGTCCGGGGCGCTCGCCGCCTCGATCAGCGACATCATGTTGGAGCCGCGCCCGGAGATGAGGAGGGCCACGCGGGGCTTGCTCATGGCCGGATGCGCCTCAGAGCGGGGTGTCGAGGACGAGGCTGCCGTCATAGACGGTGTGCGCCGCGCCTTCGCCCGGCTCGATGACGCCGAGATGCACCACGTCCTCGCCGCCCTCGGCGAAAGCGTTGGCCACGGTCTCGGCGTCTTCCGGCGCGCAGACCACCACCATGCCGATGCCGCAGTTGAAGGCGCGGAGCATCTCTTCCGGCGCCACCTTGCCCACCTGCGCCAGCCAGCGGAACACCGGGGGGAGCTTGAGGCCATCAAGGTCGATGCGGCCGACCGTGTGCTTGGGCAGCACGCGCGGCAGGTTCTCGGTGAGCCCGCCGCCGGTGATGTGGGCGAGCGCCTTCACCTTGCCGGTGGAGCGGATGGCCGCGAGCGACGACTTCACATACAGCCGCGTGGGGGTGAGCAGCGCCTCGCCCAGCGTTTGGCCGCTGGCGAAGGGGGCGGGGGCATCCCAGGCGAGGCCGGAGACCTCGACGATGCGGCGGACCAGCGAATAGCCGTTGGAATGCACGCCGGAGGAGGCGAGGCCCAGCAGCACGTCGCCCGGACGCACATTCGGCGAGGGCAGAAGTTCGCCGCGTTCCACCGCGCCGACCGAGAAGCCGGCGAGGTCGTAGTCGCCCTCGGCATACATGCCGGGCATCTCGGCGGTTTCGCCGCCGATCAGCGCGCAGCCGGCCTCGACGCAGCCCTTGGCGATGCCGGCGACGATGGTGGCGCCCACCTCCGGCGACAGCTTGCCGGTGGCGAAATAGTCGAGGAAGAAGAGAGGCTCGGCGCCCTGCACGACGAGGTCGTTGACGCACATGGCCACGAGGTCGATGCCGATGGTCTCGTGCCGGCCGGTTTCGATGGCGATCTTCAGCTTGGTGCCGACGCCATCGGTGGTGGCGACGATGAGCGGGTCCTTGAAGCCGGCGGCCTTCGGGTCGAACACGCCGCCGAAGCCGCCGATATCGGCGTCGGCGCCGCGTCGGCGGGTCGCCTTGACCAGCGGCTTGATGAGATCGACCAGCCGGTTGCCGGCGTCGATGTCGACGCCCGCATCGCGGTAGCTCAGGCCTTTGTCGGTACCGGTCATCGCGCGCCCTCTGGGAATGCTGGCGGATTAGCCGCTTATGAGACCTGGGGCAAGGTCGCGGGCGGTTTTCCTCAGCGCCGCGCCCCCGCATGCTCGATGCCGAGCGCGATCAGGCCGGCGGCGAGGCCCCAGAATGCCGAGCCGAGGCCGAACAGCGACATGCCCGAGGCGGTGACCGCCAGTGTCAGCACGGCGGGGAAGCGCTTGCCCACATGGCCCATGGCGGCGCCGAGCGCGTTCACCAGCGGCCCGAGCAGGGCGAGGCCGGCGAAGGTCGCCACCAGCGCCGGGGGCAGGGCGGCGATCAGCGCCACCGCGCCCGCGCCGAAGCCCGCGAGAACCACATAGCTCAGCGCGTAGAACGACGTCGCCATCCACCGCTTGTCCGGGTCGGGATGGGCGTCCGGCCCGGTGCAGATGGAGGCGGTGATGGCGGCGAGGTTGCTGGTGAGCGAGCCGAGCGGCGCCGTGATCAGCGAGGCGATGGCGGTCGAGGCCAGTATGGAAGGCGCCGGCGGCTTGTAGCCGGCCGCCTGCAGCACGGCGAGGCCCGGCAGGTTCTGCGAGGCCATGGTGACGATATAGAGCGGGATGCCCACGCCGATCATCGCCTGCAGGTCGAAATGCGGGATGATGAGTTCCAGCGTCGGCAGCGGCACGCCGTCCGGCAGAGGACCCACCCGGCCGAGGAAGAAGGCGAGCGCGATGCCGATCGCCAGCACGGCCAGCACCGCGCCGAAGGGGCTGATGCGGCGGGCGACGAGGAAGATCAGCACCAGCGGCAGCACGAGCAGCGGATCGACCTGCCCGGCGGTGAACACCGCGCTGCAAAAGCGGAACAGCACCCCCGCCAGCATGGCGGCGGCGATCGATACCGGCAGACGCTGCACCAGCGTGCCGAGCGGCTTCACCGCGGCGGTAATGAGGATCAGCACGCCCGCCACCAGAAAGGCGCCCACGGCCGCCTCGATGGTCAGGCCGTGCGAGCCGGCGATCAGCGCCGCGCCCGGCGTGGTCCAGGCGGTGATGATCGGCATGCGGTGGCGCCAGCCGAGCCATGCCGAGGTCGCTGCCATGGACAGGCACAGGCCGATGACGCCGGAGGTGATCTGCCCTGGGGTGGCGCCAAGCGCCTGCGCGGCGGCGACGATGAGGGTGAGGGTGCCGCCGAAGCCGACGAGCGCGGCGACGATGCCGGAGGTAACGAGCGAGGAGCGCATGCGGTCGGCCATCTGCACATCGGGACACGAGGGTGCCGAGCGCCTTGTGCCACGCCGGAACGCTTAACGCCACGGCGGCGTTGGGGAAGATGCGCTGTGAATGGCGGGGGTAGCCGCGGCTTTGGCAGCGCTTGTGCATCGCAGGCACCGGATTTTTCTGTATTTATGGGGGCGACGGTCGTCGTCCCGGTCGAGAGGCGGTTTGCATGGCGTGGCACAAGCAGGTGATGTTCTGGCTGACCATGCTCGGCCTGTTCATTGCGGCCTCATGGCTGCTGAGCGGCGTCTTGCTGCCCTTCGTCGCCGGTCTCGCGCTGGCCTATTTCCTCAACCCGGTAACGACCCGGCTGGAGCGCTGGGGCGTCCACCGGCTGCCGGCCTCGCTGGTGACCATCACTCTGACGCTGCTGCTGGCGATCCTGCTGATGCTGCTGGTGGTGCCGATCTTCGGCTCGCAACTCGCCGCCTTCATCCAGCGCCTGCCGGAATATATCGGCAAGCTGCAGAACATGCTCACCGGCGAGGGCGAAAGCGCCGCGTGGCTGCGCGATTTCGTCGGCGACCGGATGCCGAGCGTCCAGAGCGGGCTCAACGAGCTGGTGTCGCAGGGCGCCACCTACATGCTCACCCTCATCCAGGGGCTGTGGACCGGCGGGCAGGCCCTGCTTTCCCTGTTCTCGCTGCTGGTCATCACGCCCGTGGTGGCCTTCTACATTCTCAATGACTGGGAGCGCATGGTCGAGAAGGTGGATTCGTGGCTGCCGGTCCGGCACCGCGGCACCATCCGCGATCTCGCCCGGCAGATGGACCGCGCGATTGCCGGCTTCGTGCGCGGGCAGTCGCTGGTGTGCCTCATCCTCGGCAGCTTCTATGCCGTCAGCCTCACCATGACGGGTCTGAATTTCGGCTTCGTCATCGGCTTCGTGTCGGGGATCATCACCTTCATCCCCTATGTCGGCTCGCTGACCGGCCTCGTCCTCGCCGGCGGCGTCGCCATCGTGCAGTTCTTCCCCGACTATTCGATGATCGCCATCGTCATCGGCATCTTCGTCTTCGGGCAGTTCATCGAAGGCTACATCCTCTCACCCAAGCTGGTGGGCGACAGCGTCGGCCTGCATCCGGTGTGGCTGATGTTCGCTTTGCTGGCCTTCGGCTACATGCTGGGCTTCCTCGGCCTGCTGCTCGCCGTGCCGCTGGCCGCAGCGGTGGGGGTGGTGGTGAGGTTCGCCATCAACCAATATCTCGAAAGTCCGCTCTATACCGGCGAGGACGAGACCGAATTGAACAGCGCCCCCGCGCCGGTGCCCTTCCTGCCGGAAAGCCGGGTTCGCTGAGCATGGCGACCCGGCAGCTCGCCCTCGACCTTCCCCATGCCGACAGCCGGTCGCGGGACGATTTCCTGCCCGGCCTCGCCAATGAGGCGGCGCTGGCGCTGGTCGAATCGTGGCCGAACTGGCCGGCACGGGCGGTGGCGCTGGTGGGGCCTGCGGGCTCGGGCAAATCGCATCTCGCCGCCATTTTCGCCGAAAGGTCCGGCGCCCGCGTGCTGCCGGCGGCGGCGCTGGATAGCGCGTCCGTGCCTGCCCTGCTGGCGGATGGCGCGCTGGTGATCGAGGACCTCGGGAACGGCCCGATCCCGGAGGCGGGGCTCTTCCACCTGCTGAACCTCGCCGGCGAACAGAAGGCGGGCGTGCTGATCACGTCGACACGGCTGCCCTCCGCCCTTTCCGAAACGGTGGCGACCCGCGACCTTGCCTCGCGGCTACGGGCGCTGCCGGTGGTCACGCTCGGCCCGCCTGACGAGGAATTGCTGGCGTCGGTGGCGCTGAAGCTGTTCGCCGACCGGCAGATCCTTCCCGATGAGAACCTGCTGCACTACCTTCTGCCGCGCGTCGAGCGCTCCATCGCCGGGCTGCGCGACGTGGTCGGCGAGCTCGACCGCGAAGCGCTGGCGCGCAAGCGGCCGCTGACCCGGGCGCTCGCCGCCGAATTGCTGCGCGGACGGGCCGAGCCGCCGGACGAGCCGGCCTCCTCGCCGGACGAGGTTACCCTTAACGACGTGACGATAGGTTAGTCCCAACATGTCATCCAGCCGTCATGATGCCCGGCGACCTTCGCGCCGGACGAAGCGGGCCCCCCGCGAGAAGGATGGAGTGGCGACGGTGAGCGAGACGGAAATGCAGGTCGAGCAGGTTGGCGAACTGACCGAAATGCCCATTCAGGCGACCGTGCCGCCCCGTCCGCTCGAAGACGAGCTGATGAATTCGCCGGAGCGCTTCATCAATCGTGAGCTTTCCTGGCTGCAGTTCAACCGCCGCGTTCTGGAGGAAGCCTCCAACACCGAGCACCCGATGCTGGAGCAACTCCGCTTCCTCTCCATCTCGGCGAACAATCTGGACGAGTTCTTCATGGTCCGCGTCGCCGGCCTGAAGGAACAGGTGCGCGAGGGCTATACGGCGCGCAGCCCGGACGGGTTGAACCCGATCGAGCAGCTTTCGCGGATCGGCGTGGCGGCGGCCGAACTCGCCGAGGACCAGCAGGCCCGCTGGCGCGGGCTGCGCCAGTCCCTCGTCGGCTGCGGCATCGTCATGGTCGACGGCCCCGATGTCGAGAAGGCCGACAGGGCGGTGCTCGACGATTTCTTCCTCGCCCATGTGTTCCCGGTGCTGACGCCGCTCGCCATCGATCCGGCGCATCCCTTCCCGTTCATTCCCAATCTCGGCTTCTCGCTGGCGCTGCAGCTGTCGCGCATTCATGACGGGCGTTCGATGAACGCGCTCATCCGCGTGCCGGCCAAGATCGACCGCTTCATCCGCCTGCCGGATGGTGAAGGCGGCGTGCAGCGCTTCATCACCCTCGAGCAGATGATCGGCCTGTTCATCGGCCGGCTGTTCCCGGGCTATCAGGTGAAGGGCCAGGGCGGCTTCCGCGTCATCCGCGACAGCGACCTGGAAGTGGAGGAAGAGGCCGAGGACCTGATGCGCCAGTTCGAGACGGCGCTGAAGCGCCGCCGGCTGGGGCAGGTCATCCGCCTCGAGATCGACGCCTCCATGCCGGAAGAACTGCGCAACTTCGTCCGCCGCGAACTCGGCGTGATGGAGGACGAGATCTTCCTCGTCGACGGCGTGCTGGCGCTGAACGAGTTCAGCCAGCTGGTCGGCGTCGACCGGCCGGACCTCAAGTTCAAGGCGTATAATCCGCGCTTCCCCGAGCGCATCCGCGACCATGCCGGTGACTGCTTCGCGGCGATCCGCGAGAAGGACCTCGTCGTCCACCACCCCTATGAATCCTTCGACGTGGTGGTGCAGTTCCTGCGGCAGGCGGCGCGCGACCCCAATGTCGTCGCCATCAAGCAGACGCTCTACCGCACCTCCTCCGACAGCCCGATCATCAAGGCGCTGGCCGAGGCGGCGGAGGCCGGCAAGTCGGTCACCGCGCTGGTCGAGCTGAAGGCGCGCTTCGACGAAGAGGCCAATATACGCTGGGCGCGCGACCTCGAGCGGGCCGGCGTGCAGGTGGTGTTCGGGTTCCTGGAGCTGAAGACCCACGCCAAGCTCTCGCTTGTGGTGCGCCGCGAGGGCGGGGCGCTGGCGAGCTACTGCCATGTCGGCACGGGCAATTATCACCCGATCACCGCGCGAATCTATACCGACCTGTCCTTCTTCACCGCCGACCCGGCGATCGGCCGCGACATCGCCCGCATCTTCAACTTCATCACCGGCTATGCCGAGCCGGTGGGGCTGGAGAAGCTGGCGATTGCCCCGCTGACGCTCAAGAAGAACATCCTCGAACATATTGACGGCGAGATCGAATTCGCCAAGGCGGGCAAGCCGGCGGCGATCTGGCTGAAGATGAACTCGCTGGTCGACCCGATGATCATCGACGCGCTCTACCGCGCCAGCCAGAGCGGCGTGCCGGTGGAGGTGATCGTGCGCGGCATCTGCTGCCTGCGACCGGGCGTCTCCGGCCTGTCGGAGAACATCCGCGTCAAGTCGATCGTCGGCCGCTTCCTGGAGCATGAGCGGGTCTACGCCTTCGGCAACGGCCACGGGCTGCCCCATGCGGGAGCGGCGATCTACATCTCCTCGGCCGACCTGATGCCGCGCAATCTCGACCGCCGCGTCGAATCGCTGTGCCCGATCACCAACCCGACCGTGCACATGCAGATTCTCGACCAGATCATGGTCGCCAACCTGCAGGACAACCAGCAGAGCTGGCGCGTGTTGCCCGATGGCTCGTCAGAACGCATAGTGCCCGGCGAGGGCGAGGAAAAGTTCAACGCCCAACAGTATTTCATGACAAATCCGAGCCTGTCGGGACGTGGCAAGTCGCTCAAGGAATCGTCGCCTCGCAACCTCCTGCGCCGTCGCGAGCGGACGTGAGCGCATGAGCGAAGCCTTGCGTGATGCCGGACACGGCCTGTTGTCCAGCATGTCGGTTGCCGTCATCGACATCGGCTCGAATTCGGTCCGCCTCGTCGTGTATGAGCGGATCTCCCGCAGCCCGACGCCGATCTTCAACGAGAAAGCGTCCTGTGGCCTCGGCCGGGAAGTGCTGACAACCGGGCAGCTCAACCCCGACGCGGTGGAGAAGGCGCTGGCGGCGCTGCGGCGCTTCCGCGTGCTGTGCGACCGCATGGGCGTGGGCAAGGTCTATGTGCTGGCCACGGCGGCGGCGCGCGACGCCTCCAACGGGCCGGACTTCGTGGACGCCTGCGCGACGATCTGCCGGACCGAGGTGGAGGTGCTGTCGGGCAAGCGCGAGGCGCAGCTCTCGGCCCTCGGCATTCTCTCGGGTGTGCATCACGCCAACGGCGTTGTGGGCGATCTTGGCGGAGGCTCGCTGGAATTCGCCGATCTGCACGGCCAGCGCATCGGTAGCGGCGTGACCTTCCCGCTCGGCGGCCTCGCCTTGCAGGACACGTCCGGCCGCTCGCTCAAGAAGGCCGACAAGATCGTCAAGGACCTGCTGGCGAAGGAGCCGCACCTCGAACATCTGAAGGGCCGCACCTTCTACGCCGTCGGCGGCACCTGGCGCGCGCTGGCGCGGCTGCACATGTTCCAGCGCGGCTACCCGCTGCATGTGATGCACGGCTATGTCATTCCCGCCCGCGAGGCGCTGGAATTCTGCCGGCTGGTGCGCCGGGTGCCGATCGACACGCTCTCGCGCATCGACACGGTGTCGGATGTGCGCCGGCCGCTGCTGCCCTATGGCGCGCTGGTGCTCGAACACATCATCCGCATCGGCAAGCCGGCCAATATCTTTGTCTCGGCGCAGGGCGTGCGCGAGGGGCTGCTCTACGAACTGCTCGAACCTGCCGAGCGCAAGAACGATCCGCTGATCACCGCGACAGCGGAACTGAACGAGGTCCGCTCGCGCTCCCCGGCCCATGGCTGGGAGCTGATCGACTGGACCGACCAGTTCATGAAGCGCACCGGCATCGACGAGAGCACCGAGGAGAAGCGGCTGCGCCATGCCGCCTGCCTGCTCTCGGACATCAGCTGGCGGGCGCATCCCGATTATCGCGGCGAGCAGAGCCTGAACCTCATCGCCCATGCGTCGTTCATCGGGGTGGACCATCCCGGCCGCGCCTTCCTGGCGCTCGCCATCTATTACCGGCATATGGGTCTGGTCGACGAGGACCTGTCGCCCCGCATCCGTGAACTGGTCTCCGCACGGCTGCTCGACCGTGCGCGCATTCTCGGCGCGGCGATGCGGGTGGGCTATATCCTCTCCGCCGCCATGCCGGGCACGCTGCCGCTGACCCCGCTCACCGTTGACCGCGGCAAGCTGGCGCTGCAATTGCGCGGCGAACTCGCGCCATTGAGCGGCGACCGCATCGCCAACCGCCTGCGCTCGCTGGCCCGTCTCATCGGCCGCGAATCCGTGGTGCTGGCCGGCTGATACGACGGAGGCGCGACCCCGACGCGCCTCTGGATTCGGCGATGCGAGCCCGCTAGAAGAGCCGGCATTGCGCAAAAGTGCGTCGGCGGGGGCCGCTTCAGTTGTTTCACTCCAACGATGATGCGGCGCCTGAGCCGGGCGGCGGCCGGCCTGTCTCTGTGCTGATGCTGGCGCTGGCGGCGCGGCACATGTCCAGCTGCCGGCTTCCCGCTGCCTTCGCGGCGGCCGGGGCGCGCGTCGGGGTGCTGGCGACCGCTGAGAGCCTGATGTGCAAGACCCGCCATATGGCGGTGCGCTTTCCGCTTTCCGACACGCTGAACGCGCGGCGCCTGCTGGCCGAGCTCGAAGACGCGGTGGCGCGCTTCACCCCGGACCTGCTGGTGCCGTGCGACGAGCAGGCGCTGTGGTTTCTCGAGCATTGCCGCGCGCATGCCGGCCGTGTCGGCCTGGCGAGAGTGTCGGCCGGTCTGCAAGCCTGCCTGACGCGCTCGCTCGGCCGGCTCGACACGCTGCCCCAGCGCACCATCAAGCCGTTGACGCAGCAACTCGCCCGCGAGCTCGGCCTGCGTGCGCCGCGTGACATCGAGGCTTTCACACCGGGAGAGGCGCGCGCGGCAGCGCGGCAACTCGGCTTTCCCGTGGTGGTGAAGCGCCCCCGCAGCTGCGGCGGCAGCGGGGTGCGCATCTGCCGAACCCTTGAGGAACTCGACGCGGCATGCGCCCAATGGATGCGGCCGAGATCGCTGCGGCGCCGCCTGAAGGCGCGGCTGCTGGAGCGGGGCTGGATGGAGCCGTCCACCCATGTGAGCGTGCAGCCCTATGTGGAGGGCAAACTGGCGGTGACCTGCGCCGCTGCATGGGAAGGGCGCACGCTCGGCGTGCTGGCGGCGATGGCGGAACGGCAGGCCCGCGACATACTGCCGGCCGACGTGCTGCGCTACACGGACCGCCGCGATCTCATCGAGACGTCAGCGAAGATGGTGGCGGCGTTCGGGGCGACGGGCTTCGTCTCGTTCGACTTCCTGATCGACAGCCAGAACGAGGCCTGGCTGCTCGAATGCAACGCCCGGCCGACGCCGATCCTGCCGTTCGGTCCTCGGGCTGGGCTGGACCTCGCCCGGCTGTTTCTCGAAGCGATAGCGGGAGAAGATGCGCGACTGCGCGACAAGGACATTGCCACGGTGAGCGAGCCGGCGCGTGTCGCGCTGTTTCCGCAAGCGCTCATTCCCGGCGCGCCGGATGCCGAACTGCGCGCGACCTGGCACGGCGTGCCGTGGGACGACCCGCATCTGCTGCGCGCGCTGCTGGTGCGCCTGCGCACGGCGCGGCAGCATCAGGCCCGGCAGAACGCGGCCTAGCCGGCGCGGCGCGAGGTGCCGGCGGGAGGGCTCAGCCTTCCAGGGCCGCGCCGTCGCCCGCGTTGCGTTCCAGCGCGATGACGCGACCGCGCTGCATCGCCAGCGCCAGCCGGCCGGACTTCAGCGCCAGCGCGCGGTCCCCGAACAGCTCGCGCCGCCAGCCGTGCAGCGCGCCGATATCGGGCGCGTCCTCGGAGGCGATGCGCTCCAGATCGTCCACCGTGGCGATGACCTTGGCGGCGACGCCGTGCTGCTCGGAGGTCATGCGCAGCAGCACCTTCAGCAGTTCCACCGTCGCGGAGGCACCGTTGGACAGCGGCTTGTCGCGGTCGATGCGCGGCAGCGTCTTGGGGTCGCGGGCAAGGCCCGCCTTCACCGCCTCCACGATCATCTCGCCGGCGCGGGAGCGTTCGAACCCCTTGGGGATGGCGCGCAGCTGGCCGAGCTTCTCGATGGACGTCGGGTGCTGCGAGGCGATTTCGCCGATCACGTCGTCCTTCAGGATGCGCGAGCGCGGCGTGTCGCGCGCCTGCGCCTCGCGCTCGCGCCAGGCCGCCACTTCCATCAGCACGGCGAGGTCCTTGGGCTTGCGTGCGCGCGAGCGCAGCCGCTCCCAGGCGCGCTCGGGCTCCTGGCGATAGGTGTCCGGCGAGGTGAGCACCGCCATCTCCTCGCCGACCCATTCGGCGCGGCCGCGCTTCTTCAGGTCGGCGTCGAGCTTGAGGAACACGTCGCGCAGATGCGTCACGTCGGCTTCCGCATACGCCACCTGTGCCGTGGACAGCGGGCGGCGCGACCAATCGGTGAAGCGCAGCGACTTGTCGAGGATCTCGCCGGTGAGCCGCTGCACCAGCTGGTCGTAGGAGATGGAATCGCCATGGCCGAGCACCATGGCGGCGACCTGGGTGTCGAACACCGGGTGCGGGATGATGCCGGCGAGGTGCCACACGATCTCGATGTCCTGCCGGCCGGCGTGGAACACCTTCAGCACGTTGGTGTCCGACATCAGCGCGAACAGCGGCGCGAGATCGATGCCCTCCGCCAGCGCGTCGACCACCAGCGCCTCGTCGAGACTGGCGAGTTGCACCACGCAGAGCTTCGGCCAGAAGGTGGTCTCGCGCAGAAACTCGGTGTCGATCGTGATGAACGGATGGCGGGCGAGTCTTTCGCAGGCCGCGGCGAGGTCGTCTGTGGTGGTGATCATGTTCATGTCGATTTTTACATATCGGAGTCGCGGCGCCGTTTCGACCCCGAAATCATGCCGCAATTGCGCGGAAGGATGAACCGCACGCGGCGTCGAGTCGCAATGCCTTACCGGCGGCACCGCCGCCACCTCTGGGGGATATCCATGAAACACGCCGTCTTCGCTCTCGCCACCACCGCGCTGGCGCTTTCCTTCGTGCCGGCATCCGCCGCCGACCGGGTGAAGGCCGGTGTGCTGGTGTGCAATGCCGGCGCCAGCATCGGCATGCTGATCGAGTCGAAGCAGGAGCTCAGCTGCACCTATACCCCGGCCGATAACGGCCCGGAGCAGCGCTATGCCGGCACCCTCCAGAACATCGGCGTCGAGCTGGGCGTGACCGGCGGCGGCGTGCTCACCTGGGGCGTGCTGGCGCTGACCAATTCGGTGGCGCCCGGCGCGCTCGCCGGCCCCTATGCCGGCGTGACCGGCGACGTGGCGCTCGGCGTCGGGGTCGGCGCGAACGTGCTGGTCGGTTCCGACCAGTCGTTCGCGCTCAACCCGATCTCGGTCGAGGGCAATGTCGGGGCGTCGCTGGCGCTCGGCGTCGGCGGCCTGAAGCTGCGCTACGTGCCCTGATCCCTCTCGGAGGCGGCGGACCCCGGCGATGCGCCGGGCCGTCTCTTCTTGACAAAGCCGAGCCTCGCATGCACCCCTCCGCGCGCCCCGCGTGAGGGGTGTTTTGCTATGTTCCGCCACGTCGTTCACCCACGTCTCGGCGGCACCAACTCCGGGAAGACGCCATGCACCGTTATCGCTCGCACACCTGTGGCGCCCTTCGCGCCAGCGATGTCGGCTCCACCGCGCGCCTTTCCGGCTGGTGCCACCGCATCCGCGACCATGGCGGCGTGCTGTTCATCGACCTGCGCGACCATTACGGCCTTACGCAGGTGGTGGTCGATCCCGACAGCCCGGCCTTCAAGCTGGCCGAGAGCGTGCGGGCGGAATGGGTGATCCGGGTGGATGGCCGCGTGCGCTCGCGCCCCGCCGGCACCGAGAACCCCGAGCTGCCGACCGGGCAGGTGGAGATGTACGCCACCGAGATCGAGGTGCTGGGCCCCGCCGCCGAGCTGCCCATGCCGGTGTTCGGCGATGTCGAGTACCCCGAGGAGACGCGGCTGCGCTACCGCTTCCTCGATCTGCGCCGCGAGAAGCTGCACAAGAACATCATGACGCGCGGCGCCATCGTCGATGCCATGCGCGCCAGGATGAAGGGGCAGGGCTTCTTCGAGTTCCAGACGCCCATCCTCACCGCCTCCTCGCCGGAAGGCGCCCGCGACTTCCTCGTGCCCTCGCGCCTGCATCCCGGCAAGTTCTACGCCCTGCCGCAGGCGCCGCAGCAGTACAAGCAGCTCATCATGATGAGCGGCTTCGACCGCTATTTCCAGATTGCCCCCTGCTTCCGCGACGAGGATCCGCGCGCCGACCGCCTGCCGGGCGAGTTCTACCAGCTCGACCTGGAGATGAGCTTCGTCGAGCAGGACGACATCTTCGCCGCCGTCGAGCCGGTCATCACCGGCGTGTTCGAGCAGTTCGCCGACGGCAAGCCCGTCACCAAGAACTGGCCGCGCATCCCCTACGCAACCTCGATGCAGAAATACGGCACCGACAAGCCCGACCTTCGCAACCCGATCGAGATGCAGGACGTGTCCGAGCATTTTCGCGGCTCGGGCTTCAAGGTCTTCGCGCGCATGCTGGAAGACCCGAAGAACCAGGTCTGGGCGATCCCCGGCACCGGCGGCGGCTCCCGCGCCTTCTGCGACCGCATGAATAGTTGGGCGCAGGGCGAGGGCCAGCCGGGGCTCGGCTACATCATGTGGCGTGAAGGTGGGGAGGGTGCCGGCCCGCTCGCCAACAATATCGGCCCGGAGCGCACCGAGGCGATCCGCGCGCAGCTCGGCCTTGGCGCCGGCGATGCCGCCTTCTTCGTCGCCGGCGACCCTTCGAAGTTCGTCCGCTTCGCCGGCCTGGCCCGCACCCGCGTCGGCGAGGAGCTGAAGCTGGTCGACCATGACCGGTTCGAGCTGGCGTGGATCGTCGACTTCCCGTTCTACGAGTGGAGCGAGGACGACAGACGAGTCGACTTCTCGCACAACCCGTTCTCCATGCCGCAGGGCGGGCTGGAGGCGCTGAACACGCAGGACCCGCTGACCATCAAGGCGTTCCAGTACGACATCGCCTGCAACGGCTTCGAGATCGCCTCCGGCGGCATCCGCAACCATCGTCCCGAGGCGATGGTGAAGGCGTTCGAGATTGCCGGCTATGACGAGGCGACGGTGCAGGAGCGCTTCGGCGGCCTCTACCGGGCCTTCCAGTATGGCGCGCCGCCGCATGGCGGCATGGCGGCGGGTGTCGACCGCATCGTGATGTTGCTGTGCGGCACCACGAACCTGCGCGAGATCTCGATCTTCCCGATGAACCAGCAGGCGCAGGACATTCTGATGGGCGCGCCGAACGAGGCGAGCCCGAAGCAGCTGCGCGAGCTGCACATCCGCACCAACCTGCCGGAGAAATAGCCGGACCGGACGGCGCGAATAAAAAAAGGGGCGGCCGGTGGCCGCCCTTTTCTGTGTGAATTGACGCCCAGCGCGTCAGGGCTTGTCGAGCGTCTCGACGTTCACGTCGTCGACCACGGCGAGCGGGTCCTCGCCCCTCAACGTCTCCATGATCATCGTCACCGGCAGCGGCTCGTAGCGCGGCGTGATGCGCAGGGCGAGCGTGCTCATCGGCTTCTGGACGAAGGCAACGAAGGCTTCCACCGCCGGCCCGAGTTCCGGCCGGTCCGATACAGCCTGCGCCAGCAGCAGGTCGGCGAAGCCGGCGAAGAGCTGGCGGATTTCCTCGGGCTTGATTCCCTGTTCCTTTGCCGCCTCTTCCAGCTTCTGCTGGTAGAGGCCGGAATCGGTGACGGAAAGCTCAAGCGCGCCGAGATTCACCTCGGCGGCTCCCGCCAGCGCTTCGTCCGGCTGGGTGGAGAACACCGAGTCGTCCACCGCATCCAGCGTGAGCTTGGCGTTGAACGAAAAGGCGTCGGAGACTTCGACATAGGCGGGGTCGACCACCACGGTGTTTTCGGTCTCGTTCCACGCCGCGCCGAAATCCATGGCGACGCTGGCCCGGTCCACCTGTCCGGGCACCATCACAAACGCCGAGTTGCCCTTGTTCACCATGGCGGTGGGGCCGCTCATGCGCAGCGTGGCGGAAATGCGGGTCGGCAGCGCGTCCGGCTCGGCCGTCCAGGTGAGGGCGAATCTGTCGATGTTGAGCGGCGAGCCTTGCTCGGTCGGGGTCACGACATTGTCGATCTCGATCGACTCGATGGTGTTGAAGAAGGGCGCCGGCCAACGGGCGATGTCCTTGGGGGATTCCGCTGCGTCGGCGATGAGCGCCATCAGCGTGCCGGCCTTGAGCCCGGACAACTGGAACCTGCCCATCTGGAACCCGTCGCCGCCGGGTCCCTTGCCCGTCACCTTTTCCAGCGTGATGTTCTCCATCCGCCCGCCTTCGATCGCGCCAACCGCAAAAGAGCCGAAGCCGAAGGCGATGCCGCCGGGGGCCGTGCCCTCCACACCCTCCACGGCGAGGCCGCCGATGCGTACGCCCTCGTCATAGACGGAGGCGGCCATTCGGAAGAACTGCGCCGTCTCCTTGGGCGGAGCCTCCGTTCCCTCCTGCTGCAGCTTCATCAGCTGCCTTCCGGCGTCGCCCAATTCCTCCACCGGGATGGCGGAGGGCCGGATCGCAATGTCCTTCATCGACAAATGCGCCACGCGATACGTCACGCCGCTGCCCATGACGAAGTCGTAGCCATCGATCGACAAGGAATCGTGGATCGTGATGAACCCGTCGCTGGCCTGGCGCTGTTCGGGATCGAACAGGATCAGCATGCCCGCGACGTCGAAGCCCTTGACGTCGATCCGACCCACCGTGCCCCGGCCGGAGAGTTCAGGCTCGCCGCTGATGACCAGGCGCGAGGGCTCCGCAGTCATGGTGGCGAAGCGTCCATTGGCCAGCCCCTCGAGCCGAATGGCGCCGTTGGTTTCCTCATTCTTGACCAGCGTTTCCCCGGTGCCGCTGCTGCCGGTGCCCGTCGAGGCCGGGATGTCGATGCGTTCCGCGGAGATCTTCCGGAAGAACTCGAGCGCGATCTGCGACGGACTGCCGTCGACCGGCGCCTGGGCGGGAAACTCCATGGCGGCAATATCGACACGGGGAGCGTTGTAGCGCGTAATCCCGGGGGTGCTGAGCCCCGCCGGGATGTCCATTGTGAGATCGCCGATCTCCGCCGTGCGGGCGAAGACGCGGCCCGAATCGCGCTGCTCGACCCCGTTTGCCACCAGCGAGCCGATCTTGAGAATGCCCTTGCCCGGGCCGGTGAGCGACAGGTCGTGCAGCTCGAACCGTCCGGCGAACAGGTCGTAGCGGACATCGCCGACGCTTCCCTCGGCGCCGCCGCCCCGCAGCGTGGCAAGCGCCGAGTCCACCTCGCTTCGGGCGAGATAATTGACGTAGTGCGTGAGGCCGAAATAGCCGCCGACGCCGATGACGAGGAGGGCTAGCAGAGCGACGAGAAACGGCTTGCGCATGCGAGGCTGACCTGGGGACTTGCCTTGGTGGCTGATGAGGCCGGGGGGCATGCCGGCCGATGCCGCACCTTAAACCAACCGCCCAAAGACGAGCATCAGAAAATGGGAAAGGCGTTGTGTGCCGGAGCAGAATCCCTATGCTCCCGCGCCAAGCTCCGGGGAAGGAAACACAATGGCCTCTTACATCTCCGACGATCTGCGCTCTGGCGCAATGTTCTATCACCGCCATCCGCGTCCCGGTAAGCTTGAGATCCAGCCGACCAAGCCGCTTGCCAACCAGCGCGATCTCGCTCTGGCCTACACGCCGGGCGTCGCCGCCGTCTGCGAGGCGATTGCCGCCGACACGTCGCTGGTGGCGGAGCTGACCGCCCGGCAGAACCTCGTCGCCGTGGTGACCAACGGCACCGCCGTGCTCGGCCTCGGCAATATCGGTCCGGAAGCCTCCAAGCCGGTGATGGAAGGCAAGGCGGTCCTGTTCAAGAAATTCGCCGGCATCGACGTGTTCGACATCGAGATCAACGCGCTCGAGCCGGACCATGTGGTGAGCGTGGTGGCGGCGCTGGAGCCGACCTTCGGCGGCATCAACCTCGAAGACATCAAGGCACCCGAGTGTTTCGAGATCGAGACCCGGCTGCGCGAGATCATGAAGATCCCGGTGTTCCACGACGACCAGCACGGCACGGCGATCATCGTCGTGGCGGCCATCGTCAATGCGCTGTTCCTTGGCGGCAAGAAGCTGGAAGACGTGAAGATCGTCACGTCAGGCGCCGGCGCGGCCGCCATCGCCACGCTGAACCTGCTGCGCTCTATGGGCGCGAAGCTGGAGAACATCTGGGTCACGGACATCGAGGGCGTGGTCTATGAGGGCCGCGAGAAGCTGATGGACCCCTATAAGGGGGTGTTCGCCCAGAAGACCGAGCAGCGCACCCTCGCCGAGGTGATCGCCGGCGCCGACATCTTCATCGGCCTTTCCGCCGGCGGCGTGCTGAAGCCGGAGATGCTGGCGGCGATGGCCGAGCGCCCACTGATCATGGCGCTCGCCAACCCGACACCGGAAATCATGCCCGACCTCGCTCGTGAGGCGCGCCCGGATGCGATGATCTGCACCGGCCGCTCGGACTTTCCCAACCAGGTCAACAATGTCCTGTGCTTCCCGTTCATCTTCCGCGGCGCGCTCGATGCCGGCGCGACGACGATCAACGAAGAGATGAAGGTCGCGGCGGTGAATGCGATCGCCGAGCTGGCGCGCGAGACGCCGTCCGACGTCGTCGCCCGCGCCTATGGCGGCGAGACGCCGGTGTTCGGCCCGGCCTCGCTGATTCCCTCGCCCTTCGACCCGCGCCTCATCCTGCGCATCGCCCCGGCGGTGGCCAAGGCGGCGATGGAATCGGGCGTGGCCAAGCAGCCGATCGCCGATTTCGACGCCTATCAGGAGCAGCTCGACCGCTTCGTCTTCCGCTCCGGCCTGGTGATGAAGCCGATCTTCGCCCTCGCCAAGCAGGCGCCCAAGCGCGTCATCTACGCCGAGGGCGAGGATGAGCGCATCCTGCGCGCGGCGCAGGTGGTGGTGGAAGAGGGGCTCGCCCGCCCCATCCTCATCGGCCGCCCCTCGGTCATCGAGACCCGGCTGCAGCGTTTCGGCCTGTCCATCCGCCCCGGCCGCGAGTTCGACCTCATCAACCCCGAGGACGATCCGCGCTACCGCGATTACGTGACGACCTATGTCGAGCGCTCCGGCCGGCGCGGCGTGACGCCCGAGCTCGCCCGCACGCTGGTGCGCACGACGCCGACGGTGATCGCGGCAATTGCCGTGGTGCGCGGCGATGCCGACACCATGCTGTGCGGCGTCGAGGGCCGCTTTACCCGCCATCTCCGACACATCCGCACCATCATCGGCCTTGCGCCGGGGGTGCGCGACGTGGCGGCGCTGTCCATGCTGCTGACCCAGAAGGGTGCCTTCTTCCTCTGCGACACCCAGGTGCAGAACGAGCCCAGCGCCGAGGACCTCTCCGAGATGGCGCAGCTCGCCGCCGCCCATGTGCGCCGCTTCGGTATCGAGCCGAAGGTGGCGCTGCTCTCGCATTCCGACTTCGGCAGCCGCGACGATGGCAGCGCGGAGAAGATGCGCCGCACTCTCGACCTCATCCTGCAGCGCGCCCCCGACCTGATGGTCGATGGCGAGATGGAGGGTGACAGCGCGCTGGTGCCGGAAATGCGCGAGCGCGTGCTGCCGGGTTCGCGCCTGCAGGGGGTGGCCAACATCCTGGTGATGCCGAATCTCGACGCCGCCAATATCGGCTACCAGATGGTGAAGGTGTTCGGCGACGCGCTCCCCGTCGGCCCGATCCTGCTCGGCCCGGCGCGGCCGGCGCATGTGCTCACGCCCTCGGTGACGGCGCGCGGCATCGTCAACATGACCGCTATCGCGGTGGTGGAAGCGCAGCACGCCTGAGCTGCCCAATGCCGGGGCGCGCGCTGACCGGCGCGCGCTTCTGGTCTAATCTAGGCCGACATACCGACCTGCGCGGTGCCTTCCGCTCCCGCCGGCGAAGCGGGAGACCACCGACATGACGATGCGCTGGATGATCGCCGCCACTGTCGCGGGGCTGATGCTGTGGGCGACCCCGCCGGTCTCCGCCCAGAACAGCACCGCGCGCGGCGCCATTGTCGGCGGTGTCGCCGGTGCGGCCATTGGCGGTGCGACGACCGGCACGGCGGGCGGCGCGGCCGCAGGGGCGGCCATCGGCGCCGGCACGGGCGCCGTGATCGGCTCCAACCGCAGCCGCCGCGCGCGGTCCTATTATTTCCAGCGCGGCGGACGCTGCTATCTGCGCCAGAGCAATGGCCGGGTGGTGCGCGTGGACCGTCGGCGCTGCTGGCGCTGACGCGGCTGCCGGCCGCAGCGTCTCCGCGAGAGCTGCCCCTGCGTCATTTTTCCGCCGCGCGCGGCATTGCGCCCGAAATGCGGCAGAATTTGCCGTGGAAATGACACATTTCTAACCAAGCTGTGCTCAGCGTGAACATGGCCGGACGGCTGCCCGTTGGGCGGCGCGGAACGGCGGGGTTCGGCGCAATTCGGCGGGCTCCGCAGGAGGTCGCCGGTGGCTCACTGGTCTCGAAGGTTGTCTCTGATGGCGGATACCGGCACGGTTAAGTGGTTCAACGAGCAGAAGGGCTATGGCTTCATCCAGCCCGATAATGGCGGCAAGGACGTGTTCGTCCACATCAGCGCGGTCCAGCGCTCGGGCCTGCAGAGCCTGCGCGACGGCGACAAGGTCTCCTTCGATCTGCAAACCGACCAGCGCTCGGGCAAGACCTCGGCGGTGGATCTTCGGCCGCTCTGATGCGGACGTTTGATTGAAATCGGACGGTTTCGTCCGATTAGATCCAATACAATGTCGTCGTTCTCCCGGGGGACGGCGACATTTATGCTGGCCAGGCGACCGCGATACCGCTGGCACCTCTTGCAAACACGGCCATTCGCGGTAGTCTCGCTAACAGACTTTGGCTGGACTCAGGACCGTTTCACCTGGCTGCGGGTGCACGGTCAGCTTTTCTTCCAAGTTCGACCGAACGGCGGGGCCGTGCCTGCGCCGATGTGCAACCTCGATACGTGAGACTATCCTAATGTCGACCCAGACCGGCACCGTGAAGTGGTTCAACGAGCAGAAGGGCTACGGTTTCATTCAGCCCGATGGCGCTGGCAAGGACGTGTTCGTCCACATCAGCGCGGTACAGCGTTCGGGCCTGCAGGGCCTGCGTGACGGCGAGAAGGTGTCCTTCGAGCTGCAGACCGATCAGCGCTCCGGCAAGGACTCGGCGGTCAATCTCCGCGTCGGCTGATCCAGACGCCGGCACCTTGCCGGCTTCCGCGTGAACAATGGAAAGCCGCTGGCCCCCGCCGGCGGCTTTCTTTTTGCGCGGGGCAGGGTGCCTCCGGCGCTCCCAGAGCCTCGCCTGCGGCCGACGCGCTCGGTGCGAGGCAGGTCAGTCCCCGGTTGCGGTGCCGCCGCGCGGCCGCTCCAGCAGCACCATCGGATGGCCGTTATAGAGCCCGTCGGCGCTGTGGCGGAAGCCGAGCGTGCCGGCGACATGCAGCGAGGCGGCGTGGGTGGGCTCGATCATGCAGGTGATGCGCGTTTCGGCCCGGTGCGCGTCCGCCCAGCCGAGCGCGGCGGCCATCGCCTCCTGCGCATAGCCCTTGCCCTGCGCGGCGCCGGCGAACACCCAGCCCGCCTCCATCGTGCCCTCGATGGAAGGAGAGAGGGCGCGCCGGAAATCATGAAAGCCAGCCTCGCCGATGAAGGCACCGCTGGCGCGCTCCTCCACCGCGAAGGCGCCAAAGCCGAGAAACTGCCAGAGCCCGGGATGGCGCAGGAACCGGCTCCACGCCGCCTCCCGCGAGAACGGCGCCCCGCCGATGAACCGCACCACCGCCGGCTCCGCCCACATCGCCGCATAGGCGTTGAAATCCTCGGCCCGGTGCGGGCGCAGGGTAAGGCGGGCGGTGGTGAGGGTGGGGGGAATCATGCGTGCCGTGATGTTGTCGTTTCCAACGAAAGCGGCCGGGAGTGACCCCGGCCGCATCTCATCTACGAATACCCTCGTGCGCCCCCTCAGCTGCAGCCCGTCGTCGAGCCGCAGGTCTCGCACTTCAGGCAGGTGCCGTTGCGCACCATGGTGAAGTTCTGGCACTCGGGGCAGGATTCGCCCTCATAGCCCTTGGCGCGGGCCATGGCGCGGGCTTCCGCCTTGCTCGGGCCGGTGGCCGCCACCGGGGTGGGGGCGGACCAGGGGAGGGCGTCGGTGCTGCCGAGCTCCATCTCCTCGTCGTCCATCGGCTCGGCCTTGAGCGCGGTGGCGCCCTGGATGCCGCCACGCAGCGCCGTCACGTTGGACGCCGAGGTGGTGGGCAGGGTCGTGCCGGCCGGCACCACCATCAGGCTCACATTCTTGCCGCGCATCAGCCCCTTGGAGACCATGCGCGAGGCCGCCGAATTCGGCGAGGCCTTGCCCTCGTCCACGCCCTTGCCCAGCGCGTCGAAATTCGACTCGCTCGCCTCGACATGGCCGAGCTCGTTGCGCCCGAGATAGGACACCGCAAGCTCGCGGAAGATGTAGTCGAGGATCGAGGTGGCGTACTTGATCACCTCATTGCCCTGCACCGGGCCGGCGGGCTCGAAGCGGGTGAAGGTGAAGGCGTCGACATACTCCTCCAGCGGCACGCCGTACTGGAGGCCCAGCGACACCGAGATGGCGAAGTTGTTGATGAAGGAGCGCAGCGCCGCGCCTTCCTTGTGCATGTCGATGAAGATCTCGCCGAGGCGGCCATCATCATATTCGCCGGTGCGCAGATACACTTTGTGGCCGCCGACCACGGCCTTCTGGGTGTAGCCCTTGCGGCGGTCAGGCATCTTTTCGCGGTCGCGCATGGCGACGACGCGCTCGACGATCTTCTCCACCACCTTCTCGGTGATGTGGGTGGCGCGGGCGGCGGCGGGCTTCTCCAGCAGCGCCTCGACCGCGTCTTCCTCGTCATCCTCGTCGGAGATAAGCTGCGAGTTCAGCGGCTGGGAGAGCTTGGAGCCGTCGCGGTAGAGCGCGTTGGCCTTCAGCGCCAGGCGCCAGGAGAGCAGATACGCCTCCTTGCAGTCCTCGACGGTCGCCTCGTTCGGCATGTTGATGGTCTTGGAGATCGCGCCCGAGAGGAAGGGCTGCGCCGCCGCCATCATCAGGATGTGGCTGACCACCGAGAGGTAGCGCTTGCCGATGCGCCCGCACGGATTGGCGCAGTCGAAGACCGGATAGTGCTCGGTCTTCAGGAAGGGCGCGCCCTCCAGCGTCATCGCCCCGCAGACATGGATGTTCGCGGCCTCGACGTCCTTTCTCGAGAAGCCGAGGAAGGAGAGCAGGTCGAAGGACGGATCGGCCAGCTTGTCGGCCGGCACCCCGAGCTTGGCCAGCGCCTCGTCGCCCAGCGTCCAGCGGTTGAACACGAACTTGATGTCGAACGCCGCCTTCACGCTGCCGTCGATCTTCGACAGCATGGCGTCGTCGAAGCCCTTGGTGCGCAGCGTCGAATGGTTAATCGCCGGCGCCTGGGTGATGGAGCCGTGGCCGACCGCATAGGCCTCGATCTCGGCGAGCTGGCTCTCGGAATAGCCGAGCGTGCGCAGCGCCTCCGGCACGGCGCGGTTGATGATCTTGAAATAGCCGCCGCCGGCCAGCTTCTTGAACTTCACCAGCGCGAAATCGGGCTCGATGCCGGTGGTGTCGCAGTCCATCACCAGGCCGATCGTGCCGGTGGGCGCGAGCAGCGTGGTCTGGGCGTTGCGGTAGCCGTGTTCCTCGCCCAGCGACAGGGCGAGGTCCCAGGTCGCCTTGGCGCGCTCGACGAGCCGCTGCTCGGGCACCTTGGCGTGGTCGAGCGGCACCGGGTTGGTGCTCAGCCCCTCATAGCCCTCGCGCTCGCCATAAGCGGCGCGCCGGTGGTTGCGCATGACGCGCAGCATGGGGACGGCATTGGGCTCGTATTCCGGGAACGGGCCGAGCTCCTTGGCCATCTCGGCCGAGGTGGCATAGGCGACGCCGGTCATGATGGCGGTGAGCGCGCCGCAATAGGCGCGGCCGGCGTCCGAATCATAGGGAATGCCGGAGGTCATCAGCAGGCCGCCGATGTTGGCGTAGCCGAGGCCCAGCGTGCGGTAGTTGAAGGAGAGCTGGGCAATTTCCTTGGAGGGGAACTGCGCCATCAGGATCGAGATTTCGAGCACCACCGTCCACAGGCGGCAGGCATGCTCGTAGCTCTCGACATCGAACGTGCCGTCCGCGTTGCGGAACTGCAGCAGGTTCAGCGAGGCGAGGTTGCACGCCGTGTCGTCGAGGAACATGTATTCCGAGCACGGGTTCGACGCGCGGATCGGGCCGCCGGCCGGGCTGGTGTGCCAGTCATTGATGGTGGTGTGGAACTGGATGCCGGGATCGGCGCAGGCCCAGGCCGCGTGGCCGATCTTCTCCCAAAGGTCGCTGGCCTTCAGCGTCTTGGTCACCTTGCCGGTGATGCGCGAGGTCAGGTTCCAGTCGGCATCCGCCTCGACGGCGTTCAGGAAGGCGTCGTCGACGCGCACCGAATTGTTCGAGTTCTGGCCGGAGACGGTGAGATAGGCCTCCGAATCCCAATCGGTGTCGTAGATCGGGAACTCGATGTCGGTGTAGCCCTGCTTGGCGAACTGGACGACGCGGCGGATGTAGTTCTCCGGCACCTGTGCCTTCTTGGCGGCGCGGATTTCGCGCTTCAGGGCGGGGTTCTTTTCCGGGTCGTAGCAATCGTCGCCGTCGCCCTCGCAGTTCACGCAGGCCTTCATCACGGCCTTCATGTGCCTGGCGACGGTCTTGGAGCCGGTGACGAGAGCGGCGACCTTCTGCTCCTCCTTCACCTTCCAGTCGACATAGGTCTCGATATCGGGATGGTCGACATCGACCACCACCATCTTGGCGGCGCGCCGCGTGGTGCCGCCCGACTTGATGGCGCCCGCCGCGCGGTCGCCGATCTTCAGGAAGGACATCAGGCCGGAAGAGCGGCCGCCGCCGGAGAGCTTTTCGCCCTCGCCGCGCAGGGCCGAGAAGTTGGAGCCGGTGCCCGAGCCATATTTGAACAGGCGCGCCTCGCGGACCCACAGGTCCATGATGCCGCCCTCGTTCACCAGATCGTCGGAGACCGACTGGATGAAGCAGGCATGCGGCTGCGGGTGCTCATAGGAGGTCGCCGAGCGGGTAAGCTCGCGGGTGGCGTAGTCGACATAGAAATGACCCTGGCTCGGGCCGTCGATGCCATAGGCCCAGTGCAGGCCGGTGTTGAACCATTGCGGCGAGTTCGGCGCGGCCATCTGCATGGCCAGCATGTAGCGGTGCTCGTCGAAGAAGGCCTGCGCGTCCTCTTCCGAATCGAAATAGCCGCCCTTCCAGCCCCAATAGGTCCAGGTGCCGGCCAGACGGTCGAAGACCTGCCGGGAATCGGTCTCGCCGATCACGCGTTCCTTCTCGGGCAGCGCGGCGAGCGCCTTCTCGTCGGCAACGCCGCGCCAGAGGAAGGACGGAACGGTTTCTTCCTCGGCCTTCTTCAGCCGCGCGGGCACGCCCGCCTTGCGGAAATATTTCTGGGCGATGATGTCGGTGGCGACCTGCGAGAAATGCTCGGGCACGTCGATGGATTCGAGGCGGAACACCACCGACCCGTCGGGATTGCGAATCTCGCTCGTCGCCTTGCGGAACGCGATGTCCGCATAGGGTGAACGGCCGGCCTGTGTGTAACGGCGCTCGATGCGCATTCTGGTTCGTCCCCGGTTCGCGGCGGACCTGTCCGCGGCCCGCTGATCGACATTCAAAGCCTCGGACCCTGCGTCCGCACAGCTGTCATCCCGGAATCGGGCCACCGCGAGGGCCGCGCCGTTCCGTTGTGTTCTTGGCACGCACAAACGCCTCGCCGGAGGTCGATACCGGCGATGGAGCCCGCTTCAATCTGGATTGTGCCGGCTGCGAAAACTACGCTGCGTCCGACGGCGCCAAACTGGCCGACTCCCTCTTACGCGTCAACCTTATGTCACAAACTCTAGTGTGGAGTATGTGAAAAAACTCTAAATGTAGATGGTAATTCCAAGGCCCCCTTGCCAGAGGCGAAGCGTTATCGAGCGGGGATTCGCGCCCTAAGTCCAGCGCGAATACGTGATGCCGGGAGACGCGGTGAACAGCGGGGATGACGGGCAACATGTGCGTCTCCGCAATCCCGTTTTGGCGGAGGGGCCGCCTCGATTGACCCTTGGGCATCTGGACAGGGAGGGGCGCGGCGCTCAAATGGCGTGCTTCCGTTGTTGCAGCCCCGGCATAGCCATGACCCCCTCGACCGACGCGGCGGCCCCCGCCAGCGCGCTGACCTTCTTCCTGCTCGCGCTCGCGGCCGGGCTGGGTGCCGCCAATCTCTATTACGCCCAACCGCTGATCGCGCTGATCGCCGACGACATCGGGCTTGACGAGACGCTTGCGAGCCTGGTGGTGACGGTGGGGCAGGTCGGCTACATATTGGGCCTGCTGCTGCTGGTGCCGCTGGGCGACATCGTCGAGAACCGGCGCCTGATCGGGGCGATTCTTCTCTGCGCCACGGCGGGGCTCGCCCTTGCCTTCGTCTCCACCGCCCCGGCGCTGTTCCTGCTCGCGGCGCTGGTCTTTGGCATCGGCTCGGTGGTGGCGCAGGTTGCGGTGCCTTTCGCCGCTCATCTCGCCCGGCCCGAGGAGCGTGGCCGCAAGGTCGGCAGCGTGGTCAGCGGGCTGATGACCGGCATCCTGCTGGCGCGCCCGGCCTCCTCCATGCTGGCGCACTGGTTCGGCTGGCGGGCGGTGTTCCTTCTCGCCGCGCTGGCGATGCTGGCGCTGGCGGTCGGGCTGCGGCTCGCCTTGCCGGAACGCCATCCCGGCGGGCGCACCAGCTATCGCCGCCTCGTCGGCTCGCTCTGGCCGCTGATGCGCTCACAGCCGGTGCTGCGCCGGCGCGCGGCCTATCAGGCGGCGATGTTCGGCGCCTTCACCCTGTTCTGGACGGCGGTGCCGCTGCAATTGGCGGCGCCGGAATTCGGCCTCGGCCAGCAGGGAATCGCAATCTTCGCCCTGGCCGGCGCCGCCAGCGTCGTCATCTCGCCGCTGGCCGGCTGGCTGGCGGATCGCGGCTTCGCCCGCGCGGCGACCGGGGCGGCGCTGCTGCTGGCAATCGCCGGCTTCCTGATGACCGAACTCGGCGCCGTCACGTCTTCCGTCGTGGTGCTGGCCCTCGGCGCCATCGTGCTCGACCTCGCCGTGACCGCCAATCTCGTCTTCGGCCAGCGCGCCATCTTCATGCTGGCGCCGGAGATCCGCTCGCGGCTCAACGCGCTCTACATTGCCACCTTCTTCTTTGGCGGCGCCCTGGGTTCGGCGCTGGCAAGCCCGCTCTACACGATGGGCGGCTGGAGCGCGGTGACGCTGGCGGGAAGCGCCATCATGCTGCTGGCGCTGGCCTATTACGCCACGGAATTCCGCACGCGTGCGTAAGCGCCCGGAGGGCGCGCGGCCGGCTGGACACCAGCCGGTGCGAGTGGCATGTTCCGCCCAAGTTTTAAGGCCGGCGCAGGGACCAATTCCGTGAAGCTGTACGACGTCATCATCGAGACCTTCACCTGGTGGAACGGCCAGACCATGGGCACGCGCTTCCACACGTGGCGCCATGGTGAGTTCGTCGGCGATGACGAGTTCGGCAACCGCTACTACCGCACCAAGGGCCGCAAGATCGATCCGTCGCTCGGCTTCGAGCGGCGCTGGGTGATCTTCAACGGCTATGCCGAGGCCACCGCCATTCCGCCGGGCTGGCACGCCTGGATGCACCAGCGCTCCGACGTGCCGCCGAGCGAGGAGACCTATGTCCCGCACGAGTGGCAGAAGCCCCACCGGCCGAACCCCACCGGCACCGTCAATGCCTATCATCCGCCGGGCTCGGCGGTCGGCTTCGGCCATCGCCCGCAGGTGACCGGCGACTACAAGGCCTGGACGCCGGAGTGAGCCTTCAAAGCCCGGCCGGGCGGGGTGGGCCGCACGCCGCATTTTCGCGGCCGCCCCGACATCGCCGCATTGGCCGGCATCTTGGCCCCCAGCGCGTGCCGGAGGGCTGGTGCGCTTCGCGAGGCTTTTCGGTGCACGGCATTTCCGCCTTCCGTCCCATCTCCCGTTCCTTGCGCGCCGCGCTGCTGGTCGCTGCAGGGTTGATGGCGTTCGCCACGCCGCTCGCGGCCCAACAGGGCTGGCAGGGGGGCGTCGAATCGCAGCCGCTGGCGCCGCCGCCGCTGATGGAAGGCCCGGTGCAGGATCCCGATTCGCCGCCCGGCGGCCCCGGCGTTCCCTCGATCATGGAAGACCCCGATGCCGGCACGCCGCGCGCCCCGGCGGCGGCCCCGCCGGAAGTGCCCGGACAGGCCACGGTCGGCCCAAGCGGCGACATCGAGGTGATCCAGCCGCCGGACCAGAAGGTGGAGAACAAGACGGCCGCGTTCTCCGGCCTCGACAAGATCACCGGGCGTATCACCAGCTTCGACGTGTCGATCAACGAGACGGTGCAGTTCGGCGCGCTGCGCATCACCCCGCGCGCCTGCTACACCCGGCCCGAGACCGAGCAGCAGAACACGACGGGCTTCGTGGAAATCCAGGAGATCGGGCTCGACGGTAAGGTGCAGCCGCTGTTCGGCGGCTGGATGTTTGCTTCCAGCCCCGGCCTGCACGGTGTCGAGCACCCGATCTATGATGTGTGGCTGACCGACTGCAAGCAGACCGACCCGGTGATCGCCTCGCCCGGCGGCCAGCAGTAGAAATCGGCCTCGCCTTCTTCCAGCGCCTGCGACAGCAGCCGGTGATACTGGCGGCGGGGCACCTCGATGGCGCCGAAGCTCTTCAGGTGATCGGTGACGAACTGCGTGTCGAGCAGCACGAAGCCGCCCTTCTTCAACCGCGCCACCAGATGCACGAGCGCGACCTTCGAGGCGTCGCGGGCGATGTGGAACATGCTCTCGCCGAAGAACGCCCGCCCCAGCCGCACGCCATAGAGCCCGCCGACCAGTTCGCCATCCTGCCAGGCCTCGACCGAGTGGCAATAGCCACGCGCATGGAGATCGCAATAGAGCTTGCGGATGCGCCGGTTGATCCAGGTGGAGCCGCGCCCGTCGGCGGGCGCCGCGCAGCCATCGATCACCGCCTCGAAATCATGGTCGATGCGTATCTCGAACTTGTCGGAGCGGATGGTGCGGGCGAGGCGGCTGGAGATGGCGAAGTCGTCGAGCGGGATGACGCCGCGCCGCTCCGGCTCGATCCAGTAGAGACCGGGGTCGTCGGCGCTCTCGGCCATCGGGAAGATACCGCAGGCATAGGCCTTGAGCAGCACTTCCGGGGTGATCTCGACCTGGTGTTCGCGCGGGCGTGACATAGCGTCAGCATGCCGGAGATGCGCGGCGCTGTGAAGGCGCAGGCGTGGCATTCCCGCCTTGAGGCGGGCTTCCACGATGCCCGCACGCGCACCTTGCAAAAACGTGAATGGCCGGGACAAGCCCGGCCAATACGTCGTTCACACCGCTCTCGCAGGGGGCGGGTGCCTCAGGCGCCGGGCTCGCCTTCGGCGAGGAAATGTTCGAGCCAGTGAATGTCGTAGGCACCGCGCTTGATGTCGTCGTTCTCGACCAGTTCGCGGAACAGCGGCAGCGTGGTCTCGATGCCTTCCACCACGAATTCGTTCAGCGCCCGGCGCAGGCGGGCGAGGCATTCCTCGCGCGTGGCGGCGTGGACGATCAACTTGCCGATCATGCTGTCGTAATAGGGCGGGATCGAATAGCCCTGATAGACCGCTGAATCGATGCGCACGCCAAGGCCGCCCGGCACGTGCCAGTAGCCGATCTTGCCCGGCGAGGGCCGGAAGGTGCGCGGGTGCTCGGCGTTGACCCGGCACTCGATCGCATGGCCGTTCAACACCACATCGTCCTGGGTGAAGCTCAACGCCTCGCCGGCGGCGACGCGGATCTGCTCGCGGATCAGGTCGAAGCCAGTAATGGCTTCCGTCACCGGATGCTCCACCTGGATGCGGGTGTTCATCTCGATGAAATAGAACTCGCCATTCTCGTACAGGAACTCGATGGTTCCGGCCCCGAGATACTTCATGTCGCGCATCGCCTTGGCGCAGGTCTCGCCAATGCGGGCGCGCTGCTCGGCGGTGATGGTCGGGGAGGGGGCCTCCTCCAGCACCTTCTGGTGCCGGCGCTGCAGCGAGCAGTCGCGCTCGCCCAGATGCACCGCATTGCCCCTGCCGTCGCCGAACACCTGGATCTCGATGTGGCGGGGCGTGCCGAGATATTTCTCGATATAGACCGCATCATCGCCGAAATTGGCCCGCGCTTCCGAACGCGCGGTGGACAGGGCGGCGGACAGCTCGTCTTCCGAGCGCGCCACCTTCATGCCGCGGCCGCCACCGCCGGCGGCGGCCTTGATCAGCACGGGATAGCCGATCTCATTGGCGACCTTGATCGCCTCGTCATCGGAGGTGACGCCGCCCTCGGAACCCGGCACGCACGGAATGCCAAGCTTCTTGGCGGTGCGCTTGGCTTCGATCTTGTCGCCCATGACGCGGATGTGCTCGGGCTTGGGCCCGATGAAGGCGACGCCGTGATCAATCAGGATTTCGGCGAAGCGCGCATTCTCGGAAAGGAAGCCGTAGCCCGGATGCACCGCTTCCGCGCCGGTGATCTCGCAGGCGGCGAGCAGGGCAGGAATGTTGAGATAGCTGTCCTTGGCAGACGGCGGGCCGATGCACACGCTCTCGTCGGCCAGCTTCACATGCATGGCGTTGGCGTCGGCGGTGGAATGAACCGCCACGGTGGCGATGCCCATTTCCTTGCAGGCGCGCAGCACGCGCAGCGCGATCTCGCCGCGATTGGCAATCAGGATCTTGCCGAACATCAGGCGCGCCTCACTCGATGATCAGGAGTGGCTCGCCATATTCGACCGGCTGCGCATTCTCCACGAGGATTCGGGTCACGGTGCCGGCGCGGGGCGCGGGAATCGCGTTCATGGTCTTCATCGCCTCGACGATGAGCAGCGTCTGGCCTTCCTTCACCACCGAGCCGATATCGATGAAGTACTTGGCGCCCGGCTCCGGGCCGAGATAGGCGGTGCCCACCATCGGCGAGGTGACGAGGCCGGGATGTTTCGAGATGTCGTCCACGGGCGCGGCCGCCAGCGGGGCGGGCACGGCGGTGGCCGCCGGGGCCGGCGCGGCGACGGCGACCGGCGCCGGGGCGGCGGCGTAGACGGTCGGCGGGGCGCGGACGACGCGGATGCGCAAATCTTCCTGCTGTACCTCGATCTCGGTGAGGTCGCTCTCGGAGAGGAGATTGGCGATCTCGCGCACCAGCGCGGGGTCGATGTTCGGCTTGTTGGTTTTCATCATGATCCCGTGACGGTCGCTAGCCGTCTCCCTCAGCTGACCCTACCACCGGCGGTGGCGAGCGCGTCGATGGCGAGCCGGTAGCCATCGATCCCCAGCCCGCAGATAACCCCGCGGGCGACCGGCGACACATAGGAATGATGGCGGAAGGCTTCGCGCGCGAAGACGTTGGACAGGTGGACTTCGACGACATTGAGGCCGACGGCCTTGATGGCGTCCGCAATGGCGACGGAAGTGTGGGTGTAGGCCGCCGCGTTCAGCACCACGCCGAGCGAGCCGCGCGCTTCCTGCAGGAAGCTGACGAGCTCGCCTTCGTGATTGGTCTGGCGGAACACCAGCGCGAGGCTATGGCGCTCGCAGGCGGCGCGGCAGGCGGACTCCACATCGGCGATGGTCGCGCGGCCATAGACCTCCGGCTCGCGCGTGCCGAGCAGGTTGAGGTTCGGTCCGTTGAGAACATGCACCGTGTCGGGCATCGCGCCTCATTCAGCCTGCCGCCGGTGGCCCCATGCCGGGACGGCCGCGGGTTTATAGGCAATGGCTGGCCCCGCGCCAAGCCCCGCCGTGCTTTCCGCAGGATTATCCCCCGGCTGCCTGCCATCGGGCGGCCTTTGCGCAAGCGACGGCGCCGCGCGCGAAGCGGGGCGCCGCCGGCATTAGCGCCGTGTGGACATCAGCACTGGGTCTTGCCGCAGCTGCGCACGGAGGCGATGGCGTCCTTGAGCTGGTCGTGGCCGACCGCGCCGACGACGACCTGGTCGCCCAGCACATAGCTCGGCGTGCCGTCGATGCCGAGTGCCTCGGCCAGCTGCAGGTCATCCTGCAGGGTGGCGTTGACCTCCGGATTGTCGAGCGCCTTTTCCAGCTTCGCCTTGTCGATGCCGACCGCCACCGCGGCCTCGATCGCCTTGTCCTTGTTGGCCTGGCCGCGCTCGCCGAGCAGCTTCTTGTGGAAGTCGAAATATTTGTCCGGGTCGGTCAGGCGCACCGCGACCGCGACCCGTGCCGCTTCCACAGAGCCCGGCCCGAGCACCGGGAATTCCTTCAGGATCACCTTGAGCTTGGGGTCGCCCTTGACGAGGTCGACAAGGTCACCCAGCGCCCGTTTGCAGTAGCCGCAATTGTAATCGAAGAACTCCACGAGCGTGACGTCGCCGTCCGGGTTGCCGACCACGATGCCGCGCGTGGTGTCGTAGATGCGGGGCTTCAGCTCGGCCACGGCGGCTTCGCGCTGCTTCGATTCAGCGGCGGCCTGGCGCTTCTGCAGCACCATGATCGCTTCCTGGATCACTTCGGGATTGTTCACGAGGTACTCGCGGATCACGCCCTCGAACTCCTTGCGCTGGGCGTCGTCGAGCGCGGAGGCGGGGGTGTGCGCGGCGCCGAGCAGCAGGCCCGCGGCGAGGCCGAGCGCGAGGGTCGCGCGGCCGGCGCGGCGTAGGAAGGCGATGGGCGACATGGGCTTCTCCAGCGGGAAAGGGCAGGGCCTGGCCATCTTACGGGCCGGCGCTTTTGCGGCGGGCGTTCGGGTCCACCGGCGGCTTGTAGTTGACGATGTCGTCCGCCTTCAGCCAGCCCGGCGTGCCGAGCTTGAAGCCGTCGCGGGCTCGGGAGCCCAGCGTGCGCGCGAGGCGGAAGTCGCCGCTCATGAAGGCGGCCTGGGCCGAGGCGAGGTCGGCATTGGGGATGTCGCCTTTGCGGCCATAGGCCATGGCGAGATAGCGCCAGCCGGCGGGGGAGGAGGGCTCGCGCTGCAGGCTGAAGGTCAGCTCGCGCACGGCCTCTTCCATCGTCGACTTGTCGTCATTGGCCACGAGGGCTTGGCCGAGCAGCATGCGGATGAGCGGGTTGCCGTCGGAGAGGGCGACGGCGCGGCGCAGCGGCGGCACCGCCTCGCGTGCGCGCCCGGCCTCCAGCAGCGCCTGCCCCTTGATCTCGTGGAAATAGGGGTTGTTCGGCTGCTCGGCGATCAGCGCGTCGATCTGGCGAATCGCGTCCGGAATGCTGCCGAAGCGATAGGCCGAGATCGCCCGCGCATAGCGCGCCGGCAGCGAGGTGTCCGCGCGGCCATAAGCGCGATCGACCGCGTCGGGCGTCTGGGTGAAACCGATCAGCTTGGCCCGCATCATGTCGTGGCGGGCCTGCAGCGCCGGGGAATCCTTGGCGTCGAAATAGGGACTCTTGCGTGCCAGCTCCGAGAGCAGGGCGATGCGCTCGGTCGCCATGGGGTGGCTCAGCACATAGGGGTCGATGCGCTGGCTGAGGAAGATCTGGTCGTTCTGGAAGCGCTCGAACGTCGTCAGCATGCCCTTGGCGGACTGCTTGGTCGCGGTGAGGTACTTCACCGCCGCCTGGTCGGCCGAGGCTTCCTGTCCGCGCTGGTAGGAGAGCAGAGTGCGGCGGATGACCTCCTGCGGCGCCATGATCGCACCGGCGGCGGCCCCGCCCATATTCGCGCCGCTCGCCGCGCCCGCAGCAACGCCGCCGGCGGCGAGCAGCATGGCCACGATGGCGGCGGTCTGCGCCGATTCGAGCTGCTGGCGCATATTGGCCAGATGCCCGCCGGCGATGTGTCCGGTCTCGTGCGCAAGCACGCCGATAATCTCGTTCGGCACCTTGGACTGCTTGAGCGCGCCGGTATTGATGAAGATGCGCCGCCCGTCGGCCACGAAGGCGTTGAAGCTGTCGCTGCCGACCAGCACCACCTGGATGTTCTGCTGCTGGAGGCCCGCTACCTTGAAGATCGGGCGCGTGTAATCGCGCATCAGCGCCTCGATCTCCGCGTCGCGGATGATGCTGGGCTGGCGGCCCTGCCCCTGCGCCCTGGCCGGCCCGGCGGGGATGACCAGCGCGGCGGCAGCGAGAAACGCGGCGCCACGCGCCACGCGCGCGCCGAAGCTGGCGCGGCGGCGCGGCAGGGCGCCCGGGCTTTGCGCGGGCGAGGGGTTGTCAATCAGCAGGGAAGGCATCATCCATCGACACGAAATGTTTCCGGGGGAACTGACGCTGTCGTGAAGGCAGGGTCAAGCCCGCGCATCATCATCTTCTATTGAACGTCTGCCGACACGAGCCGGACAATACGGCAGGGGTGCGGCGGTTTCGGCAAGGTTCGGAAACATGACCTCAACACCGTCGTCAATCCGCCTCGCGGCTGCCTCCCGCCTCGCGGGCCCCTCGCGGCGCAGCGAGATTGCCCCCTTCATCGTCATGGACGTGATGGAGCGAGCGGCGCGGATCGAGGCGGCGGGTGGCCATGTCATCCACATGGAGGTTGGCCAGCCGGCCGCCCCCGCCCCAAGCACTGCCCGCGAGGCGGCCCGGCGCGCGCTCGACCATGGTCGCATCGGCTACACGACGGCGCTCGGCATTCCCTCGCTGCGCGCCCGCATCGCCCGCCATTATGGTGAGACCTACGGCGTCGATCTTGACCCGGGCCGGGTGGTGGTGACGACGGGTTCCTCCTCCGGCTTCCTGCTCACCTTCCTCGCGCAGTTCGAGCCGGGCGACCGGGTGGCGATCGCCAATCCCGGCTATCCGCCCTATCGCCATATCCTTACCGCGCTCGGCTGCGAGCCGGTGCTGATCGAAACCGACGCCGCCTCGCGCTGGGTAATCACGCCGGAGGCGCTGAGGGAGGCGCACCGGCGCACGCCGCTGAAGGGTCTGCTGGTGGCAAGCCCGGCCAACCCGACCGGCACGATGATGCGGCCCGAGGCGCTGGCGGAACTTGTTCGCACCGCCGAGGAACTCGGCATCCGCTTCCTCTCCGACGAGATCTATCACGGGCTGGACTATGCCTTCCCCGCCTCGACGGCGGCGGCGATCAGCCCGGACGCCACCATCATCCATTCCTTCTCGAAATATTTCTGCATGACCGGCTGGCGGGTCGGCTGGATGGTGATGCCGGAAGGCCTGGTGCGCGCGGTGGAGCGGCTGCAGCAGAACCTGATGATCTCCGTGCCGACCCTCTCGCAGATCGCCGCCGAGGCGGCTTTCGACGGGGCACGCGAGATGGAGGCGGTGAAGCATGGCTATGAGGAGAACCGGCTGATCCTCACCACGGGCCTGCCGGCTGCCGGCCTGCCGGAATTCCTGCCTGTCGACGGTGCCTTCTATCTCTATGCCGACGTCTCGCGCTTCACCGACGATTCCGCCGCCTTCGCCCGGCGGCTGCTCGACGAGGCCCATGTGGCGGCAACGCCGGGGGTCGATTTCGACCCGCATCGCGGCCACCATTATCTGCGCCTGTCCTATGCCGGCTCGCCCGCGCAGATGCGCGAGGCGGTGCAGCGCATCGGTGACTTCCTGCGCAAGGGGTGAGGCATGCGGGCCGTTACCTGCGTCCTTCGAGGCTCGCTGCGCTCGCACCTCAGGATGACGGGGGTGCCCGCTGCGCGTGTTCCCAACGGTCGTCATGCTGAGGTGCCGGCCGCAAGGCCGGCCTCGAAGCACGCAGGTGAATGCCGCCCGCGTCTAGCCGCCCGCTATTTCCGTGACTGACTGACGGGGAGGTCCTGCGTCCTTCGAGGCTCGCTGCGCTCGCGCCTCAGGATGAGGGGGGTGTGCCGCCGCGCGTGTTCCCAACGGTCGTCATGCTGAGGTGCCGGCCGCATGGCCGGCCTCGAAGCACGCAGGTGAATGCCGCCCGCGTCTAGCGCGCGGCCGCCGCTGCGTCATAGGTGGCCTGCGCCGCGAGGATGGCGTCCATGTTGTGCTCGGCCCAGTGGGTGAGGGCGGCGGCGGTCTCGGCAAGTGCCCGCCCGAGCGGGGTGAGGGCGTATTCCACCGTCACCGGCACGGTGGGAAAGACGGTCCGCGTCACCAGCCCGTCGCGCTCCAGCTTCTTCAATGTCTGCGACAGCACCTTCTGCGAGATGCCCTTGACGTCGCGCCGCAGATGATTGAACCGCACCGGCCCATCCTCCAGCCGGTCGAGGATCAGCAGCGCCCATTTGTCGGCGAGCCGGTCGAGCACCATCCGGGTGGGGCAGCGTTCTTCATAGACATCGTAGCTGTGTCGCATCTCGTCTCTCGTTTCGGCACGCCGTGCCGGCGGGCAGGTTTCCTCAGCGACACCAGGTGAGATGAAAGTGCTCTCTTTCCGCTCATCTCGATGGAGAGTATGTAGTTAATCGAAACATGGTTTCAAATAGAAACTTTAGAGACAGGAGAGTGAACATGGCAGGGAAGATTCTGGTGCTCGGCGCGAGCGGGCATGTCGGCCGCCCGCTGGTCAAGGAATTGCTCGCCAAGGGCGAGGTGGTGAAGGCGGCCTCGCGGGGCGGGCAGCCGGTGGAGGGCGCCGAGGGTGTCGCGTTCGATTTCGCCGCGCCGGATTTCGCGGCGGCGTTCGAGGGTGTCGACCGCGCCTATGTGATGCTGCCCGGCGGCTATGTGAATTCGAAGGAATTGCTGACCCCCGTCATCGAGGCCGCAGCGGCGCGCCAGGTGAAGGTGGTGCTGCAGACCGCCCTTGGCGTCGACGCGGATGATTCCATCCCTTATCGCCAGGTCGAGCTGGCGTTGATCGCGTCGGGCGTGCCCTATGTGATCCTGCGGCCGAACTGGTTCACCGACAATTTCCTCAATTTCTGGAAGCCGGGCATCGACCATACCGGCGCCATTGCCGTGCCGGCGGGCGAGGGCACGTCGAGCTTCGTGGATGCGCGCGACATCGCTGCCAGTGCCGCTAGCGCGCTCACCACGGACCGCTTCGACGGGCAGGCCTTCAACCTCACCGGGCCGGCAGCGCTGGGCTATGCCGAAGCGGCCGACATCCTCGCGCAGGTGATCGGCAAGCCGGTCGGCTACACCCCGATCGACGACGACACCTTTGTCGGCATCCTCACCGGGGTGGGCATTGGCGAGGACTATGCCCGCTTCCTCGCCACCATCTTCTATCCCGTGCGCGAAGGCTGGACCGCCGGCGTTACCGACGCGGTCAAGACGCTGACCGGCCGCGAGCCGCGCTCGGTGGCGCAGTGGGCGACGGACAACGCCGAAGCGCTCAAGGCCTGAGGCCATAGGCCTGCACTCTCCGGGCCTCGCGCCCGGGGAGTGCGCGTGCCGCAGCCTAGGCGGCGACCTGGTCGGTGATGACCTCGAATCGCTGCAGCATATGCGGCCCGAACGTATGGATCATCGGGATATCGGCGGCGTCGCGGCCGCGCGCCACCAGGATGCGTCCGATGCGCGGCACGTTGTGGCGGGCGTCGAACGTGTACCAGCGTCCGCCGAGATAGGCCTCGAACCAGGCATTGTAGTCCATCGGCGCCGGGTTCGCCGGCACGCCGATATCGCCGAGGAAGCCGTTGCAGTAGCGCGCCGGGATGTTCATGCAGCGCGTCAATGCGACGGCGAGATGGGTGAAGTCGCGGCAGACGCCGACGCGCTCGTTGAACGCTTGCGCCGCAGTGCGCGTGTTGCGGGCGAACTGGTAGTCGAAGCGGATCTGCGCGTTGACGAAATTGCAGATCTGCTGGACCCGGTTCCAGCCCGGGGCGTAGTTGCCGAACAGGTTCCAGGCGGTGCCGGAGAGCTCGTCGACCTCGCAATAGCGGCTCGGCAGCAGGAACTGCAGCACCTCCGGCGGCAGGTCGGAGGGCGCCCATTCGGAGGCGTTGCGGTCGACGACGTCGACATTGCCCGTGTCAGAAACGCTCATCCGGCTTTCGAACCGCACGCCGCCCGGCGGGACGATCAGCCGCCGGCACGTATTTCCGAAGCTGTCTTCATAGTCGACACAGGGAACGTCCCTGCCGTCATAGAGCGACGTGACACTTACGCGCGCGCCTGCAGCGATGTCGGCCTGTCGTTCAGGGTGGGGATCGAGCAGCGTGATCCCGGCCGTGAACTGGTTACAGACGATTTCGATCCGGTAACCGCATTCGATGGTGATCATTCCGTCCCCGCTTCGCGCCATTGCAGGGCAGAACACTGGGAGCCGGTTGAGGTTCCGGGCGGAGATGATGAGATTAACGGCAGGCGGCAAAAGAAAACGGCGCCCTGTGGCGCCGTTCCCCTGTTTAGCAGGCGAGGGGGATGCCCGCGCCGAGGTCCATTACGCGGCTGCGGCCACGCTCACTCGCCGAAGATCTTGCGCTGCCACCAGCCGGTGCGGCGCGGACGGTCGGGCTCCGGCTCGGCCGGCGGGGCGGCCTCGGTGGAAGCCGGCGCCTCCGTCTCGGGTGCGCTCGTCTCCGGCTCGGCGGCGGGTGCCTCGGCGACGGGGGCCGGTGCTTCCGGCACTGGGGCCTCGGCCGGCGCCTCACTCACGCCTTCGCTGTCGGCCGCGACCGCCGGGGCGGCCTCACGCACCGTCGAGCGACGGCGGCGGGGCTTCGGCTTGGCCGCTGCCGGCTCTTCGGCGGCTGCCGTCTCCGGAGCCGGGGCTTCGGCAACCGGCGCGGCCTCGGCCGCAGGGGCCTCGGCCGTCTCGGCCGCAGCCGCCTTGGTGCGACGTCCGCCACGGCGGCCACGACGCGGCTTCTCGTCCTCGGCCGGCGCGGCTTCGGCGACGGTTTCGGGCACAGCCTCGGTGGAGGCCGCTTCCGGCGCGACGGCCGCGTCCTCGGCGACAGCCAGGGCCTGTTCGGCCGGCTCTGCGGCTGTCGGCGATTCCGCCGTCACCTCTTGCGGGCCTTCTTCGGTGGTGGCGTGAACGGCGGTCGGGCCCTCGGCCTCGCCGTCCTCGCCATCATCCTCGAACTCGGCGCCGGCCAACTCAGAACCGGAATCGCCCTCGGAGCCGCGATCGCCATTCTCGCCGTGTTCGCCATTGGCGCCACCGCCGCGCCGCCGCCGACGCCGACGCCGCCGACGGCGGCTGCCGTCTCCGGCCGGGTCGCCATTGGCGGGCGCAGGCTGGGTGCGGCTTTCGCCGGCCTCGCTCTCGCCCTCGGTCTCGGGTTCGTCGGAAGCGACCTTCGCGACCTCGCTCTCGCCCTCCGTCTCGTCCTCGGCGTCATCCGCGACGGCAAGGTCGATCTCGTCCTCCGGCTCGAAGACCAGTTCGGGCGGACGCGGCAGCGGGATCGGGTTCAGAACCGCCTCGCCCTTGTCGATCGCGAAGGGCGTGAGCCCGGTAAGCGACGGGTCGGCCGAGATGGTGATGAGGACGCCGAAACGCTCCTCCAGCTCGTGCAGATGCGCGCGCTTGTGGTTGAGCACATAGAGCGCGTTCTCGGCCCGGGTGCGGATGACGAGGTTATGCGTGTTCGAACGCTGGAGAATGTCCTCGGCGCCGCGCAGCATCTGCAGCGCGACGGACGGCGAGGAGCGCACATGGCCGGTGCCGCCGCAGTGCGGGCAGACCTCGGTGGAGCTTTCCAGCACGCCCGTGCGGATGCGCTGGCGGCTCATCTCCATCAGGCCGAAATGCGAGATGCGGCCGAGCTGGATGCGGGCGCGGTCGTTCTTCAGGCAGTCCTTCAGCTTGCGCTCGACCGCGCGGTTGTTGCGCTTCTCGTCCATGTCGATGAAGTCGATCACGACAAGGCCGGCAAGATCGCGCAGGCGCAGCTGGCGGGCCACCTCTTCGGCGGCCTCCAGGTTGGTTTTCAGCGCCGTGTCCTCGATGTTGTGCTCGCGGGTCGAGCGCCCGGAGTTCACGTCGATGGAGACCAGCGCCTCGGTCGGGTTGATGACGAGATAGCCGCCGGAGCGCAGCTGCACCTGCGGCAGGAACATCGCGTCGAGCTGGCTCTCCACCCCGAAACGGGTGAACACCGGCTGCGTCTCCTTGTAGGGCTTCACGTTCTTCGCATGGCTCGGCATGAGCATGCGCATGAAGTCCTTGGCCTCGCGGTAGCCCTCGTCGCCGGCGACGAGAACCTCGTCGATGTCCTTGTTGTAGAGGTCGCGGATCGAGCGCTTGATCAGCGAGCCTTCCTCATAGACCAGCGAGGGCGCGGTCGAGCCCAGCGTGAGCTCGCGCACATTCTCCCACAGGCGCAGGAGATATTCGAAGTCGCGCTTGATCTCCGGCTTGGTGCGGTTGGCGCCGGCGGTGCGCAGGATGACGCCCATGCCCTCCGGCACTTCGAGGTCGGAAGCGACCTCCTTCAGCCGCTTGCGGTCCTCGGCCGAGGTGATCTTGCGGGAGATGCCGCCGCCGCGCGCGGTATTGGGCATCAGCACCGAATAGCGGCCGGCGAGCGAGAGATAGGTGGTGAGCGCCGCGCCCTTGTTGCCGCGTTCTTCCTTGACGACCTGCACCAGCATGACCTGCCGGCGCTTGATCACTTCCTGGATCTTGTAGGTGCGGGCCCGGCCGCGCGGCGCCCCGCGCTCGGGCATTTCTTCCATGGCGTCGTCGGAGCCGACCTCGTCGACGATCTCCTCCTCGCCGGCGATCTCCTCGATCTCGCCACCGGACTCGTCGTCGGATGAGGAGGGGCGACGGCGGGAGCGGCGGGCGGGGCCGGCATCCGAACCGGCATCGCCCTCGGCGGATTCGCCGGCAGCGTCTTCGGAAACGGTCTCGTCGCCTTCGGCGGCCTTCGGCGCGCCGCGCGGGCGGCGGGTGCGACCCTTGGGCTTGTCCTCGTTCTCCGCCTCGGCGTCCCGCCGCTGCTGGCGCTCTTCTTCGGCGAGCAGCGCCTGCCGGTCGGCGACCGGGATCTGGTAGTAATCGGGATGAATCTCGCTGAAGGCGAGGAAGCCATGCCGGTTGCCGCCATATTCGACGAAGGCGGCCTGGAGGGAGGGCTCTACCCGCGTAACCTTGGCGAGGTAGATGTTGCCGCGCAGCGGCTTGCGGTTGGCGGCCTCGAAGTCGAATTCCTCGACACGGTTGCCGCGCACCACCACCACCCGAGTCTCCTCGGGATGGGTGGCGTCGATGAGCATCTTGTTGGCCATTGAACTCTCATATGGGGCAACGGCCGCGTCGACGTCGCCATGGACGCCGGACGGCTCTGGCCGTGCCAGTAAGCGGAAACTGAAAGCGCGAAGGGTATGCGGCGGGCAGGACGGGGAGCCTCGCAGGCGGGGCGCCGACGCGGTGCGCTGGTCGCGGGCCTGCGGGCGGGTGCGCGGCGGAAATCCACCCTGCGCACGTGACCCACACTTGCCGGCTGACGCATCATCGTTGGCTGCCGTCCTTACACGACCGAACAGGACGAGCCGCGACCGTGTGTGGTCCGGCTCAAGGCAGATGGCCACGAAGGCGCGGGGAACGGCGCAGCAAAATAAGCCGCGCGAGCACCCCGTGTCCGATCGTCCGTGAATGACGAGGCCGGGCCGCGTTCCCCCCGGCGCGCGGTCGTGACGACCGCCAGAGGCACGGCTACGGGTCCTGAAAGGAAATCGCGCCTTGTGCCGGGCTCTGCCATTGCTGGAGCGCCCTTCGCCGCAGGGGCCGCGAAAGCCGGACGTCGACGAGCGACCGGAATGCGAACCATATGCATGCTCTTAATAGCGGCATGCGTGCCGATTTGGCAAGGATCGCATCCGGGCCGCCGTTGCGCGCCGGCAACGGCTGCCAGCGGAAGCGATTCGGTTTGCAAGGTCTGGTTAACGCTTCCTGCGTATTTCGGTAGAAAGGTCGGCAGCGCGGCCCGACCTTCACGTCGGGAAGCCGGCGGAGGAGAATGCAGGCAGCCATGGCGGTGCGAACGGGCATGCGGAAGATATGGCTGGCGGCGGCGCTTGCGCTGTTGCCGGCGTGGCTTTCGGCGTCCCCGCCGGCCCGCGCCAGCGAGCCCGTGGTGGCCACCGATGCGCGCCTCGCCGGCGATGGCGAGCGCACGCGCCTGGTGATCGACCTCTCGCGCTCCGTGCCGCTGGGCGCCTTCACCCTCGCTGATCCCTACCGGGTCGTGGTCGACATTCCCGACGTCATCTTCGCGCTGCCGGCCTCGGCGGGGCAGGAGGGGCGCGGCCTCGTCTCGGCCTATCGCTTCGGCCTGTTCGCGCCGGGCAAGGCCCGCATCGTGATGGACCTGACCGATCCGGTGACGGTCGACAAGGCCTTCGTGCTGGAGCCGATGGACGACCAGCCGGCCCGTCTGGTCATCGATCTCGTCAGGACCGATCGCAGCACCTTCCTGAAGGCCGTGGCCGCGCCCCTGCGGGCCACGGAGCAGCCGGAGATGCCGAAGGCCGACGTGGCTGCCGCCGGCGATGTGCGTCCGGTCATCGTGCTCGACCCCGGCCATGGCGGCGTCGATTCCGGCGCGGTGAACGCCAAATTCGGCGTGACCGAGAAGCAGCTGGTTCTTACTATCGCCCGCAAGCTCCAGCATCAATTGGAGGAGACCGGGCGCTACCGCGTGCTGATGACGCGTACCAAGGATACGTACATTTCGCTGGGCCAGCGCGTCCGCTTCGCCCGCGAGAACGAGGCCAAGCTGTTCATCTCGCTGCACGCCGATTCGCTCGGCTCGCACGATGGCGATGTGCGTGGCGCGACGATCTACACCATTTCCGACCGGGCTTCCGACGCCGAGGCCCAGCGGCTGGCCGATTCGGAAAACAAGGCCGACATGATCGCCGGTCTCGACCTTTCCGAAGAGCCGGCGGATGTCGCGGGCATCTTGTTCGACCTCGCGCAGCGCGAGACGCGCAATTTCTCCGCGCTCTTCGCGCGCAGCCTTGCCGGAAGCGTCAGCGGTGTCGCGCGCATGCATAAATCGCCGCTCAAATCGGCGGGCTTCAAGGTGTTGAAGGCGCCCGACGTGCCGTCCGTGCTGTTCGAGCTTGGCTATCTTTCGAGCGCCAAGGACCTCGAACTCATGACATCGTCTCAATGGCAGGATAGTGTCACCGACGCCATGGCGGTGGCGATCGAGGCTTATTTCGCGGCACAAAGGCCGCGCGACCGTGCCACGGTGGCGTTGCCTGCCAGTGTCGACCGGGCCAGTGCCAAGCCGGTGGCCGTGACGGCACCTTGAACGGTCGCGATAAGGCCATAGTTGCCGCGCACACGCTGCCCTTTGGGCGACGACCACATTCGGACTCGCATCGCGCTGGCGCGGTGGCGTCCTCAGCTTATGGGGGCTCGGCCGTATGCGGCTGCTTCTGCGGTTCTTAGGGTTCATGTTCGCGCTCGGCACGATCGTCTTCGTGGTCGGTGGCGCGGCGGCCGGCTATTTTGCGTGGAAATTCTCGCAGGACCTGCCGGACTACAGCCAGCTGCAGAATTACGAGCCGCCGGTGATGACGCGCGTCCACGCCGCCGACGGGTCGCTGCTGGCCGAATATGCGCGCGAGCGCCGGCTCTATCTGCCGATCCAGAACATTCCCGACCTGGTGAAGGACGCCTTCATCTCGGCCGAGGACAAGAACTTCTACTCGCATGGCGGCATCGACCTGACGGGTATCGGCCGCGCCGCCTATGCCTTCCTGCAGAATTACGGCTCCGGCCGCCGCCCGCAGGGCGCCTCCACCATCACCCAGCAGGTGGCGAAGAACTTTCTCCTGACCAACGAGGTCTCGATCGACCGCAAGGTGAAGGAGGCGCTGCTGGCGCTGCGCATGGAGCGCGCCTATTCCAAGAACAAGATCCTCGAACTCTATCTGAACGAGATCTATCTCGGCATCGGCTCCTATGGTGTCGCCGCCGCCTCGCTGCTCTATTTCGACAAGTCGGTTTCCGAGCTCAACATCGCCGAGGCGGCCTATCTCGCCGCTTTGCCGAAGGGCCCGAACAATTATCACCCGTTCCGCCGCCACGACGCCGCCGTCGAGCGCCGCAACTGGGTGATCGATCGCATGGCCGAGAACGGCTACATCACCGAGGCGCAGGCCGACGAGGCCAAGAAGAGCGACCTTGCCGTCACCGTTCGCCCGACCGGCGCGCACATCTTCTCGGCTGAATATTTCGCCGAGGAAGTGCGCCGCGAGATCTTCGAGCGCTATGGCGAGGACAAGCTGTATGGCGGCGGCCTGTCGGTCCGCACCACGCTCAACCCCAAGCTCCAGCAATATGCCAAGCAGGCGCTGCTCGACGGCCTGACGCGCTATGACGAGCAGCGCGGTTTCCGCGGGCCGGTCACCCGCATCGAGACCACCGGCGACTGGGGCGCCCGCCTTGCCGATGTGCGCACCTTCACCGACATCCCGTGGCGGCTCGCCGTCGTGCTCGATTCGGACGCGAAGGGCGCGCGCATCGGCCTGCAGCCGCAGCGCGACCGTTCCGGCGTGCTCGGCACGCAGCGCGATGTCGGCATGATCACCGCCGATGGCGCCAAATGGGCGATCCGCAACGCCAAGGGCGGCGTCGGCGGGGTGCTCAAGCCGGGCGACGTGATCTATGTCGAGCCGGTGGACGGCAAGCCGGACCAGTGGCGCCTGCGCCAGCAGCCGCAGATCGAGGGCGCGCTGGTGGCGATGGACCCCTCCACCGGGCGCGTGCTGGCGATGGCCGGCGGCTTCTCCTTCGATGAGAGCCAGTTCAACCGTGCGACGCAGGCCCAGCGCCAGCCGGGCTCGTCGTTCAAGCCCTATGTCTACGCGGCGGCCATCGACAATGGCTACACGCCCTCCAGCGTCGTGCTGGACGCGCCCTTCGAGCTGGCGCAGCAGGGGCAGGCGACGTGGCGGCCGGAAAACTATTCCGGCAAGTTCTACGGCCCGCAGACCCTGCGCTTCGGCATCGAGCAGTCGCGCAACGTGATGACGGTGCGGCTCGCCAACGATCTCGGCATGCCGCTGATCGTCGAATACGCCAAGCGCTTCGGCGTCTCCGATAATCTGCTGCCGGTGCTCTCCATGTCGCTCGGGGCGGGCGAGACCACGGCACTACGCATGGCCGGCGGCTATTCGATGTTCGCCAATGGCGGCAAGCGCATCAAGCCGACCCTGATCGACCGCGTGCAGGACCGCTACGGCAAGACCATCTACCGGCATGACGAGCGCGAGTGCCGCGGCTGCGACGCCAATGCGTGGAGCGGCCAGACCGAGCCTGTGCTGGTCGACCGGCGCGAGCAGGTGCTCGACCCGATGACCGCCTACCAGATCACCTCGATGCTGGAAGGCGTCGTCCAGCGCGGCACCGGCACGGCACTGAAGGTGCTGGGCAAGCCCATTGCCGGCAAGACCGGCACGACCAATGAAGAAAAGGACGCCTGGTTCGTCGGCTACACCCCGGAAATCGTGGTGGCGGTGTATCTCGGCTTCGACACCCCCAAGCCGATGGGTAAGGGCTCGACCGGCGGCCTCATCGCCGCGCCTGTCGTGCGCGACTTCATGAAGCTCGCCTTGGCGGATCGCCCGGCCGTGCCCTTCCGCGTGCCACCGGGCATCAAGCTCATCCGCATCAACCCGAAGAGCGGCCTGCGCGCCGGCCCGGGCGAGGGCTCGATCCTGGAGGCGTTCAAGCCGGGTACGGCGCCGCCGGACAGCTACTCGATCATCGGCGCCACCGATGCCGCCGGCAATCCGGTCGGCATCAACCCGGACGCCGACCGCGCGGTGGGTGCCAGCGGCACCGGCGGGCTCTACTGAGCCCCGCCGCCCGGGCGCTCAGCCATCATAGGGCCAGGCGCGGAACGCCTCCTGCGCCTCGGCCCGGGCGGCGAGCTGCGCCACGCCCGGGAAAGCATCTGCCGGCACCACATCGGGAATGATGCGGGTGGTGAAGGTCCAGGCGATGGCGGCGGTGATGTCCGCCTGCTGGATCTCCCCGCCCAGCAGCCATCCGTCCCGCTCGCCGATCTCGCCCTCCAGCAGACGATAGGCGGCGAAGAGCTGTTCGGTCACGCGGTCGAGCCAGGGCTGGTGGCGCTTCTCCTCGGGGCGGAGCTGGTGCTCGTAGACGATCTGCACGGACTTCTCGCAGGCGGCGAGCGCGAGGCCGATAATGCGCTGGGAGCGCGCATGGAGCGCTAGATGGCCGGGGGTGAGGGAGCGCCCGGGCGCCGCCAGCTTCTCCGCATGTTCGAGGATCAGCGTCGAATCGATCAGCACGATGCCGGCGTCGGTCACCAGCGTCGGCGCCTTCACCACCGGGTTGATGGCGGCAAACCGCTCATAGTGCCGGAAGACGGACACGGATTCGTGTGTAAACGGCAGGCCGAGGCAGGTCATCGATACCGCGACGCGGCGCACATAGGGCGAATCCAGCATGCCGATAAGGTGCATGGTCGTTTCTCCAGTGATGGACCGGCATGTTAGAGCCGGCTGTGCGCCCTGGAAACGGGCGTACGTCGCCCGCACCGGGCGATCACCCGCGCGGGGCGTTTACACTGCCGGACAACGCCTCTATTTTCCGCCGCCTTCAACGTCCTATCGAGAGTAGCCATCATGCGCGCCGAGCTCGCCGCGAGCGTCGACGAAATCCGGGAAGCCGCCCAGTTGCTGCGGCAGCACATCGATTTCGACCGTTCCAAGGCCCGCCTTGCCGAGCTGAATGCGCTCGCGGAGGACCCCAATCTGTGGAACGACCCCGAGCGCGCGCAGAAGCTCATGCAGGAGCGCGGCACGCTGGAGGATGGGCTCGGTGCGCTGGAGCGGATCACCCGCGAGCTTTCCGACAATGTCGAACTGATCGAGATGGGCGAGGCCGAGGGCGACGCCTCGATCGTCGACGAGGCGGCAAACGCCCTGACCAAGCTGAAGGCCGAGGTCGCCCGTCGCCAGCTGGAGGCCTTGCTGTCCGGCGAGGCCGACGCCAATGACAGCTATCTCGAAGTCCATGCCGGTGCCGGCGGCACCGACAGCCAGGACTGGGCGCTGATGCTGCTGCGCATGTACACGCGCTGGGCCGAGCGCCGTGGCTTCAAGGTGGAACTGGTGGACGAGCAGGCGGGCGAGACCGCCGGGCTGAAATCCGCGACCATTCTGGTCAAGGGCCACAACGCCTATGGCTGGATGAAGACCGAGGGCGGCGTGCACCGCCTCGTTCGCATCTCGCCCTTCGATTCGAACGCCCGGCGCCAGACCTCGTTCGCCAGTGTGGACGTCTACCCGGTGATCGATGACCGCATCGTCGTCGACATCAAGGAAAGCGACCTGCGCATCGACACGATGCGCTCGGGCGGCGCCGGCGGCCAGCACGTCAACAAGACCGAATCGGCCGTCCGCTTCACCCATCTGCCCACCGGCATCGCCGTCGTGGCGCAGGGCGACCGCTCCCAGCACAAGAACCGCGCGACGGCGTGGGAAATGCTGCGCGCCAAGCTCTACGAGATGGAGCTGAAGAAGCGCGAGGCGCAGGCGGCCGCCGACCAGGCCGCCAAGACCGATATCGGCTGGGGCCACCAGATCCGCTCCTATGTGCTGCAGCCCTATCAGCTGGTGAAGGACCTGCGCACCGGCGTCACGTCTGGCACGCCGCAGGAAGTGCTGGACGGCGATCTCGACCCGTTCATGGAAGCGGCGCTGGCCCAGCGCGCCTATGGCGGCGGCCCGGCCAGCGTCGAGGACGTCGACTGATGTCGCGCCCCGCGCGGCGCCGTCAAAGCGCCTGCGCGGCGGCCAGGACCTCGTCGGCATGGCCGGCGACCTTCACCTTTGGCCAGATCCGGGCGATTTTGCCGTCGCGGTCGATCAGTACGGTGGTGCGCTCCACGCCCATATATTTGTGCCCGTACATGCTCTTCTCACCCCAGACGCCATAGGCCTCCAGCATCGCGTGGGTCTCGTCTCCGGCGAGGTCGAAGGTGAGGCCCTGCTTCAAGCGGAATTTCGCCAGCGCCTTGTCGGGATCGGGAGAGATGCCGACGACACGAGTCTCGGCCGCATCGAAATCGGCCTTGAGGCGGTTGAAATCATGCGCCTCGACCGTGCAGCCGGAGGTGCCGGCCTTCGGGTAGAAATAAAGCACCAATTTGCGGCCTCGGCAGGCAGCCAGCGACAGCACATCGCCTGAATCGGTCGTCAGAGTGAAGTCAGGAGCGTGTGCCCCAACCGCAATCTCGTTCATATGCCTTCCTTTCGGCGTCTTTGGGGGTGATCGGCTGACGGAACGACATTTGCCGGAGACGTGCCGTGCCGTCTCGCGGAGTGAAAGCATAGTGTCAGCGAGTGCGGGGATAAGGTGTCGCCGCCGGCCTTTCGCAAGGGCATTATGGCTGAAGATGCAAGGATTCGTGCCGTAGATGAATGAGCCTACGACCCAGAGGTCGGAGACGCGCGGCAAGCGCCATGTCAAGCGCCTGCGCGTCCGGCGGGCTCGGAAGCTCTGTGCCGCGCCGACCGGGCGTCGGCGCTGGCTGCGCTATTGCGCCTGGTCGGGCGGTTCGGTCTTCGCTGTTGTCGCCGCCATTGCGGTGACGGTCTATCTGCTCTTCAGCACCGGCATTCTCACCGTGGACATGGCGCGCCCCTATGTGGAGAGCACGCTCGAGGCGCGGCTCGGCGCCGGCCGCACGGTGCAGATCGGCGGCATCGTCGCCGACAGGGCGCCACATGGCGGCATCATCCTGCACGCCGCGGACATCACGGTTCGCGACGATGACGGCGATGTCATTGCGACCGCGCCGCAGGCCGAGGTGGCGCTGCAGGACAGCTGGCTGCCCTGGCTCATGCAGCCCGAGCGCGTCGATCTCGTCGGTGTCCGGCTCAATGTGTTCATCGATGCGCAGGGACAGCTCTCCATTTCCACGGATGGTGGCGGCGACTCGGCCGGCGCCACCGTGCATCCCAAGGCGCTCGCCACGGTTCCCGCTTCCGAACTCGCGGCGGTGCCCGAAGCGGCTCCCGCTCCCGCGGCGGAGGGCGTCCCGGCCGAGGCTGCGGCACTCCCCGGGGGGGCCGAGACCGTGACACCTTTCGGGCCGCTGCGGCTGGCGAGCCTGGCCGCGCTTGCGCGCCAGCTCGACCAGGGTGGGCTTGATGGTGGCAAGCTGAGCGAGATCGGCCTTAAGGAAGGCGTTGTCATCATCCGCAACGAGGCCAGTGGCCGGCAGTGGACGTTCGACGACATCGACCTGTCGCTGTCGCGCCCGGCGGAAGGCGGCGTCACCTTCAACATCACGGCAGGGGGAATGGACGGGCCCTGGTCCGCCCGCGCCACCGTCGGCGCGCTCGTGGACGGGCAGCGCGACCTGGAACTGGAAGTGCGCGATCTCGCTCCGCGCGATCTGTTGATCGCCGCCGGCAAGGCCGGCGCCGACATTCTCGCCACCTCGCCGCTTTCGGTGGATCTCGCCGCGACCATCGACGCACGCGGCGTGGTGCTGGCCACCACGGGGCGGTTGGCGGCCGGCGCGGGCGAGCTTCAGGTCGGCCCGGACGCGGACGGGAGGATGCTGATCGACGAGGCGGCGCTGGCGTTTTCGCTCGATCCCGCAGCCCGGCGGATCAACCTCACCTCGGTGACCGCGCAAGCGGGGCCGTTTGCCATGGACCTCGCCGGCGTGGTGCAGATGCCCGCCGATCGCGCAGGCAACTGGCAGCTTCAAACCCGTTCGGCGCGGGCGAGCTTCATCGGCGGCGGTCCACACCAGTCGCAGGTTCCGCCCTTCGTCCTCGACGATATCGCGCTCGATCTCTCCTTCGACCCGGTGGCACAGCGGGCAACGATCGACCGTGGCGACCTCAAGGGGCCGCAGGGCGGCATCACGCTGGGCGGCGCGCTCGATCTCGGCGCGCCGGTGCCCTCGCTGTCGATGTCCGTGTCGGCCACGCCGATGACGGTGCCCTCGCTGATCCGCCTTTGGCCGGCCGTCGCCGCGCCGGCGCCTCGCAAATGGGTGTATGACCATCTGATCTCCGGCGAGGTGAGCGCCGCGGAGATTTCCTTCGATGCGCCGCTGGATTCCATCGGCAATGACGACCGCCCGCTTGCCGACGAGGCGTTGCGCATCAACATTACCGGCACCAATGGGCGCTTCATTCCGGTGCCTGGTCTTCCCCCCATCATGGATGCCGACGTTGCGGTGAAGATCACCGGCCGCACTGCGCATGTGAAGGTCGCAAAGGCGGCGATGCAGACGCCCGGCGACCGCCGGCTGGACATTGGCGAGAGCATTTTCGACATTTCCGACACCGCCCCGGACAAGCCCGAGGCCAAGGTGCGGGTGAATGTAAGCGGGCCGGCTGCGGCGGCGATCGAACTCGCCGGCATCCCGCCGCTGCGCGGCCCGACCTATGTGCCGGTCGAGGCGCAGACGGTGTCGGGCACGATCAAGGGAACGGCGCAGATCAGCGTCAAGCTGTCGGACAACATTCAGCCCTCCGATATCGACTACGCGTTCGACGCCACGCTGGACGATTTCGGCGCCTCCAAGATGGTGCTCAACCAGAACCTCGACGACGCCACCGTGCGCGCTTTCGTGACCCAGGCGGCGACGGTGGCGCGCGGCCAGGGCAAGTTCGGCGGCGCGCCGGCCAGCTTCGACTACAGCCGTTCGGCCACCGGCGACATGACCTTCGCGCTGGCCGCCTCGCTCGACGATGCGGCACGGCAGAAGCTGGGCTTCGAGCTGCCTGGCATGTCCGGCACGCTGGGCGTGAAGCTCAACGGCGTCGTCGGAGCCAAGGGCAAGACGGCGGATGTCGAGCTGGACCTTACCGGCGTGAAACTGGCCGATCTGGTGCCGGGATGGACCAAGCCGGCCGGTAAGCCGGCGCGGATGACCGCGAAGGCCATCATGAACGCCAGCGGCACCCGGCTCGACGATCTGGTGGTGACCGGGCAGGGTGTGGATATCAGGGGAACCGTCGAACTCGACGCCAAGGCGGCGCTGGTCAGCGCCAATCTGCCCACCTTTCAGCTTTCCGATGGCGACAAGGCCAGCGTGAAACTGGAGAATAACGACGGCGCCTACAAGGTGACCGTGCGCGGCGAGGTGATCCAGGCGCGCGCCTTCCTCAAGCAGCTCACCGACAAGCCTGTGGCAGGCGCCGGCGCCGCCAAGCCGGGCGACATCGATCTCGACGTCAAGCTCGGCGTCGTCGTCGGCAATAATGGCGAGACCATGCGCGAGGTCGCCCTGGTGATCTCCCGCCGCAACGGCGATCTCCGGGCATTCTCGCTCGCCGCTCTCGTCGGCCGCGAAGGGGGCGTCACGGGAAACATGCGGGCGCAGGCAAATGGTCGCCCGCAATTGCGGGTGGCGACCAGCGATGCCGGCGCGCTGCTTCGTTTCATCGACCTCTACCCGAAGATCTATGGCGGCGATTTCTGGATCGACGTCGATGCTCCGGCCGGCGACGGCCGTCCGCAGACCGGCGTCATCAACATGCGCGACTTCGTCATCCGTGGCGAACAGGGGCTCGACCGGCTGATCGCGGCTGCGCCGGCGACCATGCGCGACGGGCGTCCCCAGCCGGGCTCCGCCATCTCGTTCCGCAAGCTGCAGGTCGAGTTCCAGCGTTCGGCTCAGCAGATCACCCTGCGCGATGGCGCGATCTGGGGCCCGTCGATCGGTTCGACCTTCGACGGCACGCTCGACCTGGCCAATGACCGCGTCGCGGTGCGCGGCACCTATGTGCCCGCCTATGGGTTGAACAATCTGTTCAGCCGCCTGCCGGTGCTCGGCTTCTTCCTCGGCGGCGGGCCCAATGAGGGGCTGGTCGGCGTGACCTACGAGATTGTGGGGCCGGTGTCGGGCCCGACGCTGCGGGTCAATCCCATCTCGGCGGTGGCGCCGGGCTTCCTGCGCAAGATATTCGAGTTCCGCCAGGCCCCCGACCCCACGCCGCCCGCCGTTGTACCGACGCGCTAAGGCGCTACGCGGCGGGACGGTAGGCATTGAACAGGTCCACCACGCCCTGCGGCGCGTTTTCATCGAAGAACAGTTCGAGGTTGCGGGCGGACTCCGCGGCGATGGCCGCGCTGCGCGCAAACATGGCCGCCTCATAGGCGGTCAACGCGGCCTCCCTATCTTCGGGGTTGGCGGCGATGGCCTTGGCCAGTTCGGCGCCGTCAAACATCGCCAGATTCGCCCCTTCGCCGGCGAAGGGCGACATCAGATGCGCGGCGTCGCCGATCAGCGTCACGCCGGGCACGCGGTCCCACCGATGCCCGATCGGCAGCGCATGGATCGGGCGAGGCACGGGGGCGGTCTCGCTTTGGGTGATGAGGTCCGTCAGCACGGTGGCCCAGCCGTCGAATTCGGCGGCGATGCGGGCCAGCGCCGCCTGCGGGTCGGAGAAGTCGATGCCGGCGACCCACGCCTCCGGCTTGTTCAGCGCGACATAGGCATGCAGCGCGCCCTCGGCCTCGCGATGCGCCAGAATGCCCTTTCCGGGCGCCAGCGCCATCAGCGTGCAGCCGCCGACCGCCTCTGCGCTCGCCTTGTAGCGATTGTCGCTGTCGAACAGGTATGTCTCGATGAAGGACGTGCCGACATAGGCGGGCCTGGCCCCGGACAACAACGGGCGAACGCGCGACCACGCGCCGTCCGCGCCTATGAGGAGATCGGTCGTCACCGTCCGGCCGTTCGCGAAGATCAGTTGGTGCTTCCCGCCGCCACGCGCCGATAACGTTTCGAGCTTGTGGCCCCAGCGGATGGTGTCCGCAGGGAGCGAATCGAGCAGAACCCGGCGGAGATCGCCGCGATGCACCTCGGGCCGACCGCCATTGCCCTTGTCCGGCTGGTCGAGCAGTACGTTGCCCCGGCTGTCGAGCACACGCTGCGCCTCGGCGCCGGGCAGGATGATGGCGAGGAACTTGGCGTGGAGGCCGGCATCCCTGAGGGCAAGCTGGCCGTTATAGTCGTGAATATCGAGCAGGCCGCCCTGCGGGCGCGCATCAGGCGAAGCCTCCGCCTCGAAGATCGTGGCAGGGATGCCGTGAACGTGGAGCACGCGGGCAAGCGTCAGGCCCCCGAGCCCGGCACCGATGATGGCGATGGGGATGTTCATCCGGATGTCTTTCGCGAACAATGGAACGTCATTCCATAGTTGGAACGTCGTTCCATTTATGTCAAGATCACCCATGGTCAGGAAAACAGGCACTCAACGGCGGGAGGACTCGCTTTCGCGGGACCGCATCATCGAGGCGTCGATCGAACTGCTGGACAGCAGCGGGGAGGGGGGCCTGACGTTTCGCGCCCTGTCAGAGCGGCTCGCCACCGGTGCCGGCGCGATCTACTGGCATGTCGCCAATAAGAGCGACTTGCTGACCGCTGCGTGCGACGCCGTCATCGCCCGCACCATCACCTCATGCGGTGTCGGCGAACGGCCGGCGGCAACGATCCGTGCCCTCGCATTGGGGGTGTTCGACGCGATCGATGCCCATCCCTGGGTCGGCTCGGCGCTCACCCAGGCCCCCGGGCAGTCGCCCATGGTGCGCATTCTCGAACCACTCGGCCAGCAGGTGCGCGCGCTCGGCGTGCCGGATGACGAGCAGTGGGCGGCGGTCGGCACGCTGCTGAACTACATGCTCGGCGTCGGCGGGCAGAACGCCGCCAACGGACAGTTCGGCCGCGCGCGGGCTCTCGACCGGACGGACTTCCTCGACGCGGTGGCGACGGCGTGGTCGCAGCTCGATGCGCAGGAGTACCCGTTCACCCGCAGCATCGCCGCAGCGCTGCGCAGCCATGACGACCGCGCGGATTTCCTCGCCGGGATCGATCTCATCCTGCGCGGCATCACCTCGCCGCGCCGCTGATCACACCGGCTTCAGCAGCACGTGCTTCTTCTTGCCGAGCGAGAGCTTGATGACGCCTTCGGGCGTCAGGTCGCGCTCGGTCAGCACCGCCTTCTCATCGGTGACGGCGGCGTCGTTCACCTTCAGCCCGCCGCCCTTGATCTGGCGACGCGCCTCGCCATTCGAGGCGACGAGGCCGCTCTTCTCGGCGAAGGCGGCCAGCACGCCGATCCCCGCCGCCAGCTCGCCGGCGGGCACCTCGACGCTCGGCAGGTCGGCGGCGATGCCGCCTTCCTCGAAGGTCTTGCGGGCGGTCTCTGCGGCGGCATCGGCTGCGGCGCGCCCGTGCAGCAGGGCGGTGATCTCGGTGGCGAGGATCTTCTTCACCTCGTTGATCGCCGCGCCCTTCGCCTCCTGCGCCAGCCGGGCGATCTCGTCCATCGGCAGGGTGGTGTAGAGCTTGAGGAAGCGCTCGACATCGGCGTCCTCGGTATTGCGCCAGTACTGCCAGAACTCGTAGGGGCCGAGCATGTCGGCGTTCAGCCACACCGCGCCGTTCAGCGACTTGCCCATCTTGGCGCCGGAGGCGGTGGTGAGCAGCGGCGAGGTCAGTGCGTAGAGCTGCGGCGTGCCCATGCGGTGGCCGAGATCGATGCCGTTGACAATGTTGCCCCATTGGTCGGAGCCGCCCATCTGCAGCCGCACGCCGTAGCGCTTCGACAATTCGACGAAGTCGTAGGCCTGCAGGATCATGTAGTTGAATTCGAGGAAGGACAGCGACTGCTCGCGGTCCAGCCGGGTCTTCACGCTGTCGAAGGACAGCATGCGGTTGACCGAGAAGTGCCGGCCGACATCGCGCAGGAACTCCAGATAGTTGAGATCGCGCAGCCAGTCGGCATTGTTGATCATCAGCGCATCGGTCGGCCCTTCGCCATAGGCGAGGTAGTTCGAGAAGACGCGCTTGATCGAGGCAATGTTGGCCTCGATCGTGTCGACCGTCATCAGCTGGCGGGCATCGTCCTTGAAGGAAGGGTCGCCCACCATGCCGGTGCCGCCGCCCATCAGCGAGACCGCGCGGTGGCCGGTCTTCTGCAGCCAGTGCAGCATCATGATCTGGATCAGCCCGCCCGCATGCAGGCTCGGCGCCGTCGGGTCGAAGCCGATATAGGCGGTGACCGTTTCCTTCGCGAAGAGATCGTCGAGCCCCTGTTCATCGGACATCTGATGAATGAAGCCGCGCTCGTGGAGGGTGCGGAGGAAGTCGGATTTGAACGTGCTCATCTCGGGCCTGCGGGGCATCAACGCCATGTTAGGATTGGCCGGTCATGTATCAGCTTCGCGCGGCGAAAGCACCCCGAGGGCAGTGATGGATCGGCCATTGACGGCGATTGGGCTGATGAGCGGAACGTCGCTCGACGGTATCGACGTGGCGTTGATCGAGACCGATGGCGAGACCATCGCCTCGTTCGGGCCGGGGCGTACCTATGTCTACGCGCCGGAGACGCGGGAATTGCTGTTTCGGGCCATGGCGGATGCGCGCGAGATGACCGACCGCGCCGCCCGTCCCGGCATTCTGGCCCGCGCCGAGCGGGTTTCGACCGAGCGACACGGGCAGGCGCTCGCGGCCTTTCTCAAGGAATTCCCCGCCTACCGCGACGTCGATGTCATCGGCTATCACGGCCAGACCGTGTTGCACCGGCCGGAGATCGGGCTGACCGTCCAGCTCGGCAATGGGCCCGCCTTGGCGCGCGCGGTGAGGGGGACGACCACCGGGCGCGGGGCGACGCTGGTCTATGACATGCGCGCCGCCGATGTCGCGGCCGGGGGGCAGGGGGCGCCGCTGGTGCCGGTGTATCACCGTGCGCTGGCGCGCGGGCTGGGGCCGCCCAAGCCCTTGCTGGTGCTGAATCTCGGCGGAGTGGCGAATGTCACCTATGTCGACGGCATGGCTGACCCGATCGCCTGCGATACCGGCCCGGCCAATGCGCTGATCGACGATTTCCTCAAGGACCGCACCGATCTGCCCTTTGATGACGAAGGCGTCATCGCCGCGTGGGGCAAAGTGGATGAGGCGGTGGTCGACAGGCTGATGACCCACCCGTTCTTCCACCGGCCGCCGCCGAAATCGTTGGACCGCAACGATTTCCGCGCCTGGGTCAACGAGCATGCCGGGCTGGATTCCATGAACACGGCGGACGGGGCGGCGACGCTGACCGCGCTCAGCGCGGCGAGCATTGGTGCGGTGCTGCCCTTTTTGCCCGACCGGCCTACCCGGCTCATCGTCGCCGGCGGCGGGGCGCATAATGCGACGCTGTTGCGGATGCTGCAGCTTCGCACCGGCATCGCGACCGTGACCGCCGATGCCGTCGGCTGGTCGACGGACGCCCTGGAAGCGCAGGCGTTTGCCTTTCTGGCGGTGCGCGCGCTCAGGGGATTGCCGCTCAGTTTCCCGACGACCACCGGCGTGCCGGCACCGATGACGGGCGGGCTCATCGAACGACCGCCGTCGGCTGCATGACGTGCTGCAGAAGCAAGCTGCAGAACCGGCGGGAGCAAGCTGCAGCCATGTGGGGCTGCAGCGAATCTGAACATTAAGTTCAGAAAATCTGAATTCCATAACAGATTGTCGCACTATTCCTGAAACGCATTAGTGCGATGCAAAATCGTATGATGCGGTGCACAATATTCCATGTACTTTACGGGCTCCCGGAAGTCCGGCTCGCCAGGCAGGCAGCTTCCTCTTCAACAGGCCTGGACAGAAACTTGGAGCCTTCGAGATGCGCAGCCTCAGCCGCGATATTCTGCCGCTTGCCGTCGCTGGCGGCCTCATTGCCGTCGCCGTCATCGCCCCCGTCCGCGCCGCCGACAAGGTCGGCCTGAAGCCGGCCACGGCGCAGACCATCAATATCGGTTACGTGAACGGCGTTGCCTATTACACCCCGCAGGCCGACGGCTACCATGTCGTCGCCACTCTGACCGTTGCCGGTGGCTCCCCGATCCGCGTCGCCGCCACGCTTCAGCCCGAGCAGGTGGTCAGCTTCTCCGTGCCCGGCGCCGCCGACACCGCAGAGAGCATCGTCCAGATTTCCCGTCGCGGCGACAGCATCACCGTGACCAACCCGCCGACCCGGTTGGTTCTCAACTGAACCTCGCCGTCTCCACCACGTAAAAAGCCCGGCGTTTGCAGCGCCGGGCTTTTTTCGTTTCTCGCGATGGGGGCAGGGTGCCGTTCCCTGCCCGCATGACGGCACTTCTGCCTTGGTGAGTACCACAGGTTCCTGTAGAACACGGGGTGTGGTATTTGGGTGGTGAGGAGGCTGTTTTGTTTCTTGCTTTGGCCAAGAAGGTCTTGCCCAAATCCGTCAAAAAAGAACTGTTGGCACGCAAGGCAAAGTGGGATGGTTACCTGGAGAGTCGACGTAACCGCCACAGAGCAACGTCCGAGGTGTTCTCGGAAATATACAAGAATAATATTTGGGGCGGTGAGGACCATGTCCTCTTCTCAGGTCCCGGCTCACGCGGTGTATTGGCAGAACAGTATGCCGATAAAATAAATGAATTCATAAAAGCTAACAATGTATTGTCAGTGGTAGATGTCGGCTGCGGCGATTTTCACGTCGGCAGCGGATTGAAATGTGAAGACTATACGGGGATAGACGTCGTCCCTGACCTTATATCCCACAATCAGGCGACGTTCGGGACGCCGGGTCGGCGGTTTTTATGTCTGGATGTTGCAGGGAGCGAGCCGCTTCCGTCGGCGGATCTCGTGCTGATCCGGCAGGTGCTTCAGCATCTGTCCAACGCGCAGATCGAGACCATTCTGCGAAAACTCGCGCCGTTCAAATACGTCATCGTGACGGAGCATCAGCCTTCGGCGAGCGATTTCAGGGTCGCCAATCTGGACCATGTGCATGGCAGCAGTACGCGCCTGCTGCGCGGGTCAGGCGTTTATCTCGACAAGCCGCCTTTCGGCCGTTCCGTCGAGTTGCTGTTGGAATGTCCGGGCGACGACAGCGCCAATGACGCCCATAATCGTGGGCCCATCCGCAGCTTTCTTGTGAAAGTGTAGCCGCGCGCCGCGTGGTCGCGGCAGATATAGGACCCCCGCGAACGGGGCCGGCTCTGTCGCCGGCCCCTTGCGAACCGATATCAGGCGGCGCTGGTCTTCTTGGCGGTCTCGGGCAGGCGCTTGTCCAGATAAGCACCGACAACCTCCATGAGGTCCTCGGTCTTGCCGTCGAAGAAGTGGTTCGCGCCCGGCACGGTCTGCTGGTCGATGACGATGCCCTTCTGCGTCTTCAGCTTCTCGACGAGGCCAGTGACGGCGGAGAACGGCACCACGGCGTCCTTGTCGCCATGCACGAACAGGCCGGAGGACGGGCAGGGGGCGAGGAACGAGAAATCGTAGAGATTCGCCGGCGCGGCGATGGAGATGAAGCCCTCCACTTCCGGGCGGCGCATCAGCAGCTGCATGCCGATCCAGGCGCCGAAGGAGAAGCCGGCGATCCAGCACGCCCGCGCGTCCGGGTTGATCGACTGCGCCCAGTCCAGCGCGGCGGCGGCATCCGCCAGCTCGCCCTGGCCATGGTCGAACGAGCCCTGGCTGCGGCCGACGCCGCGGAAATTGAAGCGCAGGGTCGAGAAGCCCCGGTTCACGAACTGGTAATAGAGGTTGTAGACCACCGGGTTGTTCATCGTGCCGCCGAATTGCGGGTGCGGGTGCAGGATGATGGCGATGGGCGCATGGCGCGTCTTGGCGGGCTGGTAGCGGCCTTCGAGCCGCCCCTTCTCGCCGGTAAAGATGACCTCGGGCATGAAGTTCGTGACCTTGAATGCGGCGGCGGGTAGGGCGATCCGTCCGGAGGGGCCGGAACCCGCGTACGGGCTGCGTCCCGGAGGACGGCCTTACCGCATGCGCCTTGACGACATAGGGTGGCAGCCCTAAACTATTAGAATAATTCTAATATTCGACGTCGGGTTGCGATTTTGTCGCGTTCAATCTGCGCGGCAGGCATCCCTTCGAAGAAGACAGGACGCCAAGCTATGCCGGACGCGGCCTGAATTTGCAAGCATCGAGCGGAAAAGGACGGCAGACGGCGCGACGCATTCCTATATAGGAGACGACCGCGGAACATCGAGCCCCCGAGATCATGAACCAACGGACCTATCTCGACCATAACGCCACCTCGCCGGTTCGCCCCGAGGCACGGGCGGCCCTGCTGGAGGCGCTGGACGCCACGGGCAACGGCTCTTCCGTGCACGGCGAGGGCCGCGCCTCCCGCACGACGATCGACACGGCGCGCGGGCGGGTGGCGGCGCTGGTTGGGGCGGAGGCCGGCGGGGTGATCTTCACCTCCTGCGGCACCGAGGCGGACACGCTGGCGCTGACCCCCGATTTCCGGCGCGGCGAGACGCCCGTCACCTGCGACGTGCTGCTGGTCAGCGCGGTGGAGCATGCCGCCGTGCTGCGCGGCCATCGTTTCCCGGCCGACCGGGTGGAAGTGCTGCCCGTCGATGCGCGCGGGCGCGTGCTGATGGACCCGTTTGCGGCGGCGCTGGAGCGCCACGCCGAAGCCGGGCGGCGGGCGCTGGTTTCCGTGATGGTGGCCAATAACGAGACCGGCGTGCTTCAGCCGATGGCCGAACTGGCCCGCCGGGCCCATGCGCATGGTGCGCTGATCCATACCGACGCGGTGCAGGCGGCGGGGCGCATTCCGCTCTCGCTGCCGGAACTCGGCGTCGACATGATGTCGGTCTCCGCCCACAAGCTCGGCGGCGCGCCGGGAGCGGGCGCGCTGATCCTCGCCGACCCGAATCTGCGCCCGGCGCCGGTGTTCGCCGGCGGCGCCCAGGAGCGCGGACGGCGCGCCGGCAGCGAGAACGTGCCCGCGATTGCCGCCTTCGGCGCGGCGGCTCATGCCGCCGCGGCGTTTGTGGAAGCCGATGGCGTGCGCATCAATGGCTTGCGCGAGAGGCTTGAAGACGCTCTAAGGTGCGAGTTTCCCGAGCTCGTCCTGCTCGTGGGCGATGTCGACCGGCTGCCGAACACCTCGTGCCTCGCGCTGCCGGGCGTGCCGGCCGAAACCATCGTGATCGCGCTCGATCTGGCGGGGGTGGCGGTGAGCGCCGGCGCCGCCTGCTCGTCGGGCAAGGTCGCCGCCTCGCACGTGCTGGGCGCGATGGGCGTCTCCGAGCGTATCGCGCGCTCGGCGATCCGCCTGTCCTTCGGCTGGTCGAGCGGGGAAGAGGATGTCGACCGGGCGCTCGGCGTATTCCGCCGGGTGTTGCCGGGTCTTTTGCGTCGCCGCGCGGCGGCGTGAGGGAAAGGCCGCCTTCGGGCGGCAGAGCAGACGCCGGCGCCCCGCACATGGCGGCCACTGGCGGAATTGGTTGACCTGACCCGTGGGCCTTGACCCCGCGTGGGAGAGGAGATGAGACGATGCCGGCCGTACAGGAGACAGTGGACCAGGTCCGCTCGCTTGACGTCGATCAGTACAAATACGGATTCTTCACCGAAATCGAGACCGAGAAGGCCCCCAAGGGCCTGAGCGAAGACACGGTCCGCTTCATTTCGGCGAAGAAGAACGAGCCCGAATGGATGCTCGAATGGCGGCTCGAGGCGTTCCGCCGCTGGCTCACCATGCGCGAGCCGGACTGGGCGCGGGTGAGCTACCCGCCGATCGACTATCAGGACCTCTATTACTACTCCGCTCCGAAGCGGCCGAGCGAGCTGTCGATCGACGACATCGACCCGGAGATTCTCGCCACCTATGACAAGCTCGGCATTCCGCTGCGCGAGCGCGACGCGCTGCTGGGCATTGCCGACGGGGGCCGTAAGGTGGCGGTCGACGCGGTGTTCGACAGCGTCTCCGTCGCCACCACCTTCAAGGAGGAGCTCTCCAGGGCCGGCGTGATCTTCATGCCGATCTCCGAGGCGGTGCGCGAGCATCCCGAGCTGGTGAAGAAGTATCTCGGCTCGGTAGTGCCGGTGACGGACAACTACTTCGCCACGCTGAACTCGGCGGTGTTCTCCGACGGGTCCTTCGTCTACGTGCCCAAGGGCGTGCGCTGCCCGATGGAGCTCTCGACCTATTTCCGCATCAACGAGCGCAACACCGGCCAGTTCGAGCGCACGCTGATCATCGCCGACGAAGGCGCCTATGTCAGCTATCTCGAAGGCTGCACCGCGCCGATGCGCGACGAGAACCAGCTGCACGCCGCCGTCGTCGAGCTGGTGGCGCTGGACGACGCCGAGATCAAGTACTCGACGGTGCAGAACTGGTATCCCGGCGACAAGGACGGCAAGGGCGGCATCTTCAATTTCGTCACCAAGCGTGGCGACTGCCGGGGCGACCGCTCGAAGATCTCCTGGACGCAGGTCGAGACCGGATCGGCGATCACCTGGAAGTACCCGAGCTGCATCCTGCGCGGCGACAATTCGCAGGGCGAGTTCTACTCGATCGCCATCTCCAACGGGCGCCAGCAGGTCGATAGCGGCACCAAGATGATCCATCTCGGCAAGAACACGTCGAGCCGGATCATCTCCAAGGGCATCGCGGCGGGTTATTCCGACAACACCTATCGCGGCCTCGTCTCGGCGCACCGCAAGGCGACGGGCGCGCGCAACTTCACCAATTGCGACAGCCTGCTCATCGGCGACAAATGCGGGGCGCACACCGTGCCCTATATCGAGAGCAAGAACTCCTCCGCGCAGTTCGAGCACGAGGCCACCACCTCGAAGATCTCCGACGACCAGCTGTTCTACTGCCGCCAGCGCGGCCTCGATCCCGAGGAAGCGACGGCGCTGATCGTCAACGGCTTCGTCAAGGACGTGCTGCAGCAGCTGCCGATGGAGTTCGCGGTCGAGGCGCAGAAGCTGATCGCGGTGAGCCTCGAGGGGAGCGTGGGTTAACGCCCCTGCCGTAATCGTCATCCCGGACGCGGCCGCGCCGTGCTCCGGGATTGCTCGCAGATTTCAGCGCGCTCCCGGCTTTCACCCCCGCCGGTCGACGCGCACCAGACACGGAACAACTGACATGGCTCTGCTCGACATCGAAAACCTCCACGCCAAGATCGACGGGGAACACGGCAAGGAGATCCTCAAGGGGCTCACGCTGAAGGTGAATCCCGGCGAGGTGCACGCGATCATGGGGCCGAACGGCTCCGGCAAGTCCACGCTCTCCTACATCCTTGCCGGCAAGGATGATTATGAGGTCACCGACGGCTCCGTCATGTTCGACGGCGAGGACCTTCTGGAGATGGAAATCGACGAGCGCGCCGCGAAGGGCGTGTTCCTCGCCTTCCAGTACCCGGTCGAGGTGCCCGGCGTCGCCACCATGACCTTCCTGCGCGCGGCCCTGAACGCCCAGCGCAAGAAGCGCGGCGAAGCGGAAGTCTCCACCCCGGACTTCCTGCGTCTGGTGCGGGACAAGGCGGCCAATCTCGGCATCAACCAGGACATGCTGCGGCGCGGCGTCAATGTCGGCTTCTCCGGCGGCGAGAAGAAGCGCGCCGAAATCCTGCAGATGGCGATTCTGGAGCCCAAGCTCTGCGTGCTGGACGAGACCGATTCCGGCCTCGACATCGACGCGCTGAAGGTCGTCTCCGAGGGCGTCAACGCGCTGCGTTCGCCCGACCGCGCGATGATCGTCATCACCCACTACCAGCGCCTTCTGAACCACATCGTGCCCGACTTCGTCCATGTGATGAACAAGGGCCGCATCGTCCGTTCGGGCGGCAAGGAACTGGCGCTGGAACTCGAAGCCAATGGCTATGCCGAGTACCAGCAGGACGCGGCGTGAGGTGGATGACATGAACGCCGATATCCGTCCGATCCGCACGCCGGCCGAGCTGGCGATCCTCGCCGCTCTCGGCAGCGTGCCGGCGGGCAGCGACCGGCTGGCGGATCTGCGCCGCGCCGCCGCCCGTTCGTTCGAGGAACATGGCCTGCCGCACCGGCGGGTCGAGGAATGGAAATACACCGACCTGCGCAGCCTGATGCGCGAGGCCGTGCCGGTGGCCGGCGCCGCCGCCGTGGCCGAGGCGGAGGCACGCGCGCGCCTGCTGCGCGGCATTGAGGCGCGCCGCATCGTCATCGCCAATGGCGCGGTGGTGCCCGAACTCTCCGACCTCGCCGATCTTGAGCCGGGGCTGACCCTCACCACGCTGAAGGCGGCGATGGCGGCGGGCGACGAGGTGCTGAGCCGCCTCGGCGGCATCGTGCCGAGCCGCTACGACGCCTCGCTGGCGCTGAACACCGCGCTGGCCAGGGATGGCGTGGTCATCACCGTGGCCCCCGGCGCGCGCATCGAGCGGCCGGTGCATGTGGCGCATGTCTTCACCGGGGCGACCGCCGCGGCGATGTATGCCCGTTCGCTGGTCGTGGTCGGGGCCGGCGCGTCCTTCACCTATGCCGAGAGCTTCGAGGGGCCGGACGGGCTGGCCTACCAGGCCAATTCCGCCACCGAGTTCACGGTGGGCGACGAGGCGCATCTCGACGTGGTGCGGCTGCAGGAAGAGGGCGCGGGGGCTTTCCACCTTGCCACCCTGCTGTTCGACGTCGGCCGGGAGTCGAAGGTCCACACCTTCAGCTTCTCGCTCGGCGCCAATGTCGCGCGCACCACGCTCTACGCGACGCTGTCGGGCGAGGACAGCCATGTCAGCTTCAACGGCGCCTCGCTGCTGAAGAACCGCCAGCATGCCGACACGACGCTGCATGTCGACCACCAGGTGCCCGGCTGTGAGAGCCGCGAGCTGTTCAAGCACGTGCTGGACGATTCCGCGCGCGGCGTGTTCCAGGGCAAGATCGTCGTCCGCCAGGCGGCGCAGAAGACTGACGGGCGGATGATGAGCCGCGCGCTGGTTCTCGGCGACGAGGCGGAGATGGACAACAAGCCGGAGCTGGAAATCTTCGCCGACGACGTGCAGTGCGGCCATGGCGCCACCTGCGGGGCGATCGACGACGAGCTGCTGTTCTATCTGCGCGCCCGCGGCATTCCGATGAAGGAGGCGCAGAGCCTCCTGGTGCAGGCCTTTGTCGGCGAGGCGGTGGAAACCGTCGAGCATGACGGGCTGCGCGAGGCGCTTATCGAGCGCGCCGAAGCCTGGCTCGCGGCGCGGGCGTGAGGCGCTGTTGCCCAGTCGCCTAGAGCCGTCATCCCGGACGCGGCAACGCCGCGATCCGGGATCGTCCGCAGAAGTAGGGCCATCTCTCGGCCCGCGATCCCGGCTCTGCGCTTCGCTCCCGCCGGGATGACGCCTTAACGAAAGGCCGGAAGATGACCCTTCACCCCGCCGTTGCCAACGGCACCTATGACGTCGCCCGCGTGCGGCAGGATTTCCCCATCCTGTCCAAGCAGGTCTACGGCAAGCCGCTGGTCTATCTCGACAACGCCGCCTCGGCGCAGAAGCCGGTGCAGGTGCTGGACCGGATGCGCTACGCCTATGAGAACGAATATTCCAACGTTCATCGCGGCTTGCACTTCCTCGCCAATGCGATGACGGATGCCTATGAGCAGGCGCGCGAGCGCTGCCGCGCCTTCCTCAATGCACCGACGCTGGAAGAGGTGATCTTCACCCGCTCGGTGACGGGCGCGATCAACCTCGTCGCCTCCTCGCTCGGCCAGTCGATCGGCGAGGGCGACGAGATCGTGCTCTCGATCATGGAGCACCACTCCAACATCGTGCCGTGGAACTATCTGCGCGAGCGCAAGGGCGCGGTGATCAAATGGGCGCCGGTGACGGAAGAGGGCGCATTCGACCTCGACGCCTTCAAGGCGCTGCTCACCGAGCGCACCAGGATCGTCGCCATCACCCACATGTCGAACGTGCTGGGCACGGTGACGCCGATCAAGGAAATCGCCCGCCTGGCCCATGAGGTCGGGGCGCTGGTCGTGGTCGACGGCGCGCAGGCGGCGGTGCACATGCCGGTGGACGTAGTCGACCTCGACGTCGATTTCTACGGCGTCACCGGCCACAAGCTCTACGGCCCCACCGGCATCGGCGTGCTCTACGGCAAGCGGGCGCTGCTGGAAAAGATGCCCCCCTATGAGGGCGGTGGCGAGATGATCCGCTCCGTCACCGAAGAGGGCGTAACCTATGGCGAGCCGCCGCACCGCTTCGAGGCCGGCACGCCGCCCATCGTCCAGGCTGTCGGCCTCGGCGAGGCGCTGGTCTATATGGAAAGCCTCGGCCGCGACCGCATCGCCGCGCATGAGGCCTCGCTCGGCGCCTATGCGCGCGAGCGGCTGTCGCAGATCAACTCGATCCAGATCTATGGCGACGCGCCGGGCAAGGGAGCGATCTTCGCTTTCGACGTGAAGGGCGCCCATCCGCACGACATTGCCACCGTCATCGACCGGGCCGGCATCGCCGTGCGCGCCGGCACCCATTGCGCGATGCCGCTTCTGGGGCGATATGGTGTCAATGCGACGTGCCGGGCGTCGTTCGCGCTGTACAACACCCATGAGGAAGTCGACGCTCTCGCCGACGCCCTCATCAAGGCTCAGGATCTCTTCGCATGAGCGAACCCCAGACATCCGCAAACCCGAACGCGCCGGCGATCCAGTCCGGTATTCCGGAGGAGGAGCTTGAGCGCCTGACCGACGACATCGTCGCGGCGCTGAAGTCCGTCTACGATCCGGAAATCCCGGTCGACATCTACGAGCTCGGGCTGATCTACAAGGTCGACATCGCCGATGACCGGCAGGTGGCCGTGGAGATGACGCTGACCACGCCGAACTGCCCCTCCGCCGCCGAACTGCCGGGCATGGTGGAAGGCGCGGTGGCCGGGGTGGGCGGCGTATCGGGCGTGACCGTCAACCTCACCTTCGATCCCCCCTGGGACCAGGGCCGCATGTCCGAGGAAGCGCGGCTGTCGCTGAACCTCTGGTGAGCGAGACCCCGACGGTGCCGCCGCTTTCCGGCGTGCTGGAGACGGGGCTCTATGTCGACGATCTCGCCACGGCCCGCGCCTTCTATGAGCGCGTGCTGGGCCTGAAGCCGATGATCGCCGATGCGCGCTTCTGCGCCTATGATGCCGGGCCCGGCAGCGTGCTGCTGCTGTTCGCGCGCGGCCAGACGCTGGAGCCGGTGGTGATGGCGGAGGGCACCATTCCCCCGCATGACGGAAACGGCCCGCTGCACTATGCGCTGGCCATTCCCGCCAGCGCGGTGGCGCAGTGGGAGCAGCATCTGGCGGCGCATGGCGTCGCGATGGAGAGCCGGGTGACGTGGAAAGGCGGCGGCGTGAGCCTGTATTTCCGCGACCCCGACCGGAACCTGGTGGAGCTGGCAACGCCGGGGCTGTGGCCGAACTATTGAGGCGGCGCGGCAGGACGTTTGCCCAAGGGTTTTCGCTGGGTCCCGGAGCGGCGCCGCACTTTGTGCGGCTTGTCCGGGAAACGACAGAGTCCCGTGTCCCGGACCAGCGGAGCCGAAGGCGAAGCGCCGCTCCGGGACCCAGCAAAGACTTTTCTGCATATCCGGTTCCGCGCCGTGCAAGGCAGCCCCGCCGCCTTCGCCCTTGCCTGCGCCCCCCGCATCCCCCATCTTAAGCATACCGATCCGCCGGCCTTGAACCGGCGTCGATGTGGAGACAGCGAAATGACCCAGCCTCAACCCCGCCCGCGCCCGCAGGTAATGACCCTGACCGACGCCGCCGCCGACCGCGTGCGCGCGGTAATCGCGCGTTCCGAGAAGCCGGTGGCCGGCCTGCGCATCGGCGTGAAGAATGGCGGCTGTGCCGGCATGGAATACACGATGGAATTCGCCGAGGAGGCGGGCAAGTTCGACGAGGTGGTCGAGGACAAGGGCGTGAAGGTGCTGATCGACCCCAAGGCGATCCTGTACCTGCTGGGCACCCAGATGGACTTCAAGTCCGACACCTTCGCTGCCCAGTTCGTGTTCAACAACCCGAACCAGACCTCGGCCTGCGGCTGCGGCGAATCCGTGGCGATCACGCCGGTCCGCTCGGAGACCGCCGAAGCCGGCGCCTGAGCATCCGGGACGGCGATGAACACGGCCGACATCGCCGACATCTTCGCCGCCTTCGGGCCCGTGCGCTGCCGGCGGATGTTCGGCGGTCTCGGGCTCTATGCCGATGGCGTCATGTTTGCCATCGCGGTCGACGACGCCATCTACCTCAAGACCGATGCCGACTTCGCCGCGCGGCTGCAGTCGGCCGGGTCGTGCATCTTCGGCTATGAGCGGCAGGGCAGGCCGGTGACGCTCGGCTTCTGGTCGCTCCCCGAGGCGGCGCTCGATGATGCCGATCTCGCCGCCGAGCTTGCCGCGCGTGCCGCCATGATCGCGCAGACCGCCGCACTCCGGCGCCCCGCGCGCCGGCGAACGCCGACAGACGCACCCGAAGAGTGAACCCAGCCGCGCTTCAGCCGTTGCCCCCGGACGACACTTTACGGAGCGATGGCGTGGATATTGAAGCACTTGGCAATCTGTTCGTTCTCTATGGCCTGAACATACTCTACGCCGTGGCGCTGCTGATCGGCGGCTGGTGGATCGCCGGATTGGTGGAGCGGATGATCGCCCGGGCGCTCGGCAGCACGCGGCGCGTCGATCCTACCGTGGCCGGGTTCTTCTCCAGCATTGCGCGCTACGGCGTGCTGGTCTTTGTCGGCCTTGCCGTGCTGCAGCGCTTCGGCATCCAGACCACCAGCCTCATTGCCGTGCTCGGCGCGACATCGCTGGCCATTGGCCTCGCCTTGCAGGGGACGCTGTCCAATGTCGCGGCGGGGGTGATGCTGCTGCTGTTCCGCCCGTTCAAGCTGGGGGATTCGGTGGAGGTCGGCGGCCAGAGCGGCACGGTGAAGGCGATCACGCTGTTCACCACCGAACTCGCGGCGGGCGACAATGTGCAGGTGCTGATGCCCAATGGCCGGGTGTGGGGCTCGCCGATCGTCAACAAATCGGTCTATGGCCAGCGCAACTTCGCCTTCTCGCTGGAGCTGAAGCCCGAGGACGACATCGAGGGCGTGATGGACCGCGGCCTCGCCTTCCTGAAAAGCGACCCGCGCGTCTCGACTTCGCCGGGACCGTCGGCCTCCATCGCCAAGATGGCGCTGGACCGGGTGGAGATCGGCTTTTCCGGATGGGCCTCGGCCGGCGATGCCGGCGCGGTGCGCGGCGAACTTGTCCGCCGCCTGCGCGAGATCACGCGCGTTCCCGTGGTGGCCGAGCCGGCAGCGGTGCCGGAGCGGCCGAAGCGCCTGCGCAAGGAGGGCGCCGACCGCGCAATGGCGGACGACCCGCGCGCGGAAACCGGCGTGCCGGTTCCCGGGTCGCTGTCCCGCCAGCCGCTCAGCCGGCCTTGATCTTCACCGGGCGCAGCAGGAAGGCCGGCAGGTGCGAGGTGTCCGCCGGCTCGTCCATCGGGGCGCGGTCGTTGCGGCGATGGGTGAGGGGGGTGACGGGAGCCCGGGCCGGGGCCGGCGCGGGCTTCTCGCGGTTGCGCTCGCGCGGCGCAGGGGCGGCAGCGGGAGCAGCGACGGCGGCAGCAGCGGGCGCGGCCTCCGCTTCCTTGCCCCGGCCGCGACGGCGGGCCGGCTTGGCGCTGGTCGGTGCAGCCTCGGATGCCACGGCGGCGAGGGGCGCCTCGGCGGCCTCGACCGGCACGGACACAGGCTCGGCATCGCGACGACGGGCCGGGCGGGCGCCACGGCTCTCGCCGCCATCCTCGCGCTCGCGGCCGGCGCTGCGACCGCCGCGACCCTTTTCGCGGGACGGCTTTTCGCGCGAGGGCTTCTCGCGGGAGGGGCGGGTGCGCGAATCGGAGGCGGGCACGCTGTCGAGCCCGGCGCCGTCCTTCCAGTCGATCGGGCGGCCGATCAGCTTCTCGATCGCCGCCAGCGACTTGACCTCGCCAGCCGTCACGATGGTGAAGGCGGCGCCGGCGCGGCCGGCACGGCCGGTGCGGCCGATGCGGTGCACATAGTCTTCCGCATGGTGCGGGGTGTCATAGTTGAAGACGTGGCTCACCGCCGGAATGTCGAGGCCGCGCGCGGCGACGTCGGATGCCACCAGCAGGGTGGCCTCGCCGGTGCGGAACTGGTCGAGCGCCTGCATGCGCGAGCGCTGGTCCATGTCGCCGTGCAGGCACACGGCCTTGTAGCCATGGCGCAGCAGCGACTTGTGAACCACCGCGACTTCGCTCTTGCGGTTGCAGAAGATGATGCCGTTCTGCAGCGCCTCTGCATTGTTGATCAGGTCGCGCAGCGTCTCGCGCTTGGCGAAATCCTCCTTGGCGGAGGGGACGAGCAGCTGGGTGATCGTCGAGGCGGTGGAGGAAGGCCGCGAGGCCTCGATCTGCACCGGGTTCGACAGGAACTGCGAGACGAGGCGCTGGATTTCCGGCGGCATGGTGGCCGAGAAGAACAGCGTCTGGCGGGTGAACGGCACCAGCTTGCAGACGCGTTCGATGTCCGGGATGAAGCCCATGTCCAGCATGCGGTCGGCTTCGTCGATGACGAGGATCTCGATGCCGGAGAGCAGCAGGCGGCCGCGCTCGACATGGTCGAGCAGCCGGCCCGGCGTGGCGATGAGGATGTCGACGCCGCGCAGCAGCTTGGCGTCCTGATCCCCGAAGGAGACGCCGCCGATCAGCAGGGCGACGTTGAGCTTGTGGTTCTTGCCGTAGCGCGTGAAGTTTTCCTCGACCTGCGCGGCGAGTTCGCGCGTCGGCTCAAGGATAAGGGTGCGCGGCATGCGGGCGCGGGCGCGGCCCTGCTCCAGCAGGGTGAGCATCGGCAGAGTGAAGGCCGCGGTCTTGCCGGTGCCGGTCTGGGCAAGACCCAGCACGTCGCGCCGCGCAAGAATGTGCGGAATGGCTTGCGCCTGAATCGGTGTCGGCTCTGTGTAGCCGGTGGCCTCGACGGCCGCGAGCACCTTGTCGCTCAGGCCCAGTTCGTTAAAAGGCATCTGGATCAATTCTGCGGCTGCGCACCGCACACCGGCTCCCCGAGCCGTAACCGGGGATGGTTGCATCGTCGTCGCGCGGAGCGCATCAGTCGGATATGGTATGACGACGCGTTGCACCATAGGGATAACGCTCGGAAAGTCAACGGATTTGGCCGCTGTCAAGGGCTTTTCGGCAAGTTTCGGCCCATAGGACGGTTATCGGGGAGGCGAGCGACGCAATGAGCCGTGCATTCGTCAAGGAGGACAGCGGTGCCGACACGCTGCCCGAGCGCCCCGTCAGCGCCAATCGGAACCTCGTGACGCGCCGCGGGCTGGCTCTCATCGACGCCGAAGTGGCGCGCCAGCGCGAGGCGCTTTCCGCCGCCGGCGCACGGGGCGACAGGGACGCGGTCGCCGCCGCCTCGCGCGAACTCCGCTACTGGTCCGCCCGCCGTTCCAGCGCCGAGCCGGTCGATCCGCCGCAGGCGGGAGAGGCCGTCACCTTCGGCATGGCGGTGACGATCGAGGACACGAAGGGCGCCCGCCGCACCTTCCGCATTGTCGGCGAGGACGAGGCGGATCCGGCACAGGGGCGCATCGGCTGGGTATCCCCGGTCGCCCGCGCCCTGATGGGCAAATGGAGCGGCGACGAGGTGGCGCTGCCGGGCGGAACCATGGAGATCGTCGCGGTCGATCCGCGCCCGGAGGCCGTGCCGTAGCCCGGCGCGGCGGTGTAGCAGCGCTGCCGGCGAAACTGGTTTAATGGACGGCGAGAGAGCCGCGCCATCCACGGGGTGAAGAATGAAACTCGCCGAGATACCCAGACGCCTGCGGAAAAAACTCCGCGGGGTGTTTCGTGCGCTCGCGGGCGGGCGCCGCCTCACGCGTCATCCGGTGAAGCCGGGCACCGCGTCCGGGCGACCTCTCGACGATTTCGTCTCGGCCTTCGAGGAATATGAGGCGGTCCGGCAGAGCGGGCTGTTCGACGCGCGTTGGTATCAGACCCGCCATCCGCAGCTTCCGGCCGGCGAGGCGCGCCTCTTCGACCATTACCTCGCGAGCGGCTGGAAGCAGGGCGCCGATCCCTCGCCCTATTTCGACGGCGCGGATTATCTCGCCGCCCATCCCGATGTCGCCGCCTCCGGCGTCAATCCGCTGGTGCATTACGTCCTGCAGGGCGCGGCGGAGGGGCGGGCGATCCGTGCCCCGGCGGATACCGACGCGGCGGCGGCGGACGTCGCCTTCTCGGTCATTCTCGCCACCTTCAACCGCGCCGGCATCATCGAGGACGCGATCGACGCGGTGCTCGGCCAGACGCACCGGAATTTCGAGCTGATCATCGTGGATGACGGTTCGACGGACGGCACGCAGGAGCGGCTGCGCGCCCGCTACGGCGCCGAGCTGGAGAGCGGGCGGATCGTCTATCTCCGCTTCTCGCGCAATATCGGCGTGTCCTCCGCCCGTAATGCCGGGCTGCTGGTGGCGCGCCATCCGTGGATCGCCTATGTCGATTCCGACAACACCATTCGCCCGCGTTTTCTCGACGCCTTCGCCCGCCGCATCGTGGTCGAGGACGGGACGATGACCTTTTACGCGCGCTTCCACCAGGAGAGCCGGCAGCGCATCATCGGCAAGCCGTTCGATCTGGATGAACTGCGCCAGCAGAACTACATTGACCTCGGCGTCTTCGTGCACAACATCTCCTGCTTCCGGGAACTGGGCGGCTTCGACATCAGCCTGCGCCGGCTGGTCGACTGGGACGTGATCCTGAAATTCGTCCACCGCTTCCCGCCGGTCTTCATCGGCGAGGTGTTGCTGAACTACCGCGACCGCGACGCCGCCAAGCTGAACCGGATCAGCGACCGCGAGGCCGTCACCCTGCCGATGGCGCGCATCCTGCGCCGCTACAAGGTGCGCCCGACGGTGACCACGGTGATCGTCAGCTACAACCAGAAGGACTATATCGCGCAGGCGATCGAGAGCGTGCTCGCCCAGCGCGGCGACTTCTTCCACGACATCGTGGTGGCCGATGACGGCTCCACCGACGGGACGGCCGAAATCGTGCGCGATTTCCACGCCCGCTACGCCCACCGCATGCGGGTGATCGGCGACGGCGTCAATCGCGGCATCTCGGGGAATTTCCGCCGTGCCTTCGAGACGGCGGGGGGCGAATTCCTCGCGGTGCTGGAGGGCGACGATTACTGGTCGGACAAGAACAAGCTCGCCCGGCAGATCGCCTTCCTGCAGGAAAATCCCGACTGCTCGATGGTGTTCTGCAAGATCGAGATCGAGACGCCCGGCACGCGCGGGCGCACCACGCTCGAGCGACAGGATCGCCTGAACACGGACAAGCTGGACGGGTCCGACTTCCTCGCCGATCCCAGCCTCAACCTGATCGCCAATTTCTCCAGCTGCCTGTTCCGCAGCGATGTGATGAAGGCACTGCCGAACGGGCTGTTCCGGCACCGGCTGAGCGAGATCGCGCTGGCTTTCCACCTGGAGACGCTGGGGCCTATCGGCTATCTCGACCGGCCGATGAGCGTCTATCGCCAGCATGCGCAGGGCGTGTGGACCGGCGCCACCGAGGAGGCGCAGCGCGCCAGCGGGCGGCTGGTGCGCGAGGCGGCGCTGCGCGTGGCGCGCGACGTCTACAAGCCGGCGATCCAGGCGATCATCGACACGAAGTACGGCGCGCCCTCGCCGGGGTGAGCGGGCGCGACGCGGCCCGGGCCGCTCTCAGATGTCGAGCAGTTCCTCGCTGGCGAAGGCCGCGCGCTCGGAGATGAAGGCGAAGCGGCTTTCCGGCTTGTTGCCCATCAGCCGCTCGACGATGTCGGCGGTCATGGCGCGCTCGGCTTCCTCGATGGTGACGCGCAGCAGCGTGCGCGTCTTGCGGCTCATCGTGGTTTCCTTGAGCTGTGCCGGCATCATCTCGCCAAGGCCCTTGAAGCGGCCGATGTCGACCTTGCCGCGCGGAGAAAATTCCTTCTTCAGCAACTGGTCGCGATGCGCCTCATCGCGGGCATAGAGCGTCTTGGGGCCCTGGCTGAGCCGGTAGAGCGGGGGCACGGCGAGGAAGAGGTGGCCGTTCTCGATCAGCTTGGGCATCTGCCGGTAGAAGAAGGTGACGAGCAGCGAGGCGATGTGGGCGCCGTCGACATCGGCGTCGGTCATGATGATCACGCGCTCATAGCGCAGATCCTCGTCGCGATACTGCGCGCCGGTGCCGGCGCCGAGCGCCTGCACGAGGTCGCCGAGCTGCTGGTTCTGCGCGAGCTTGTCGCGGCCGGCGCTGGCGACGTTGAGGATCTTTCCGCGCAGCGGCAGCACCGCCTGGGTCTGGCGCTCGCGCGCCTGCTTGGCCGAGCCGCCGGCGGAATCGCCCTCGACGATGAACAGCTCGGAGCCGGCCGCCGAATTGTTGGAGCAGTCCGCCAGCTTGCCCGGCAGGCGCAGCTTGCGCACGGCGGTCTTGCGGGAGATTTCCTTCTCCTGCCGGCGACGCAGCCGCTCCTCGGCGCGCTCCACCACCCAGTCGAGCAGGCGGTTGGCCTGTGTCGGGTTGCCGCCCAGCCAGTGGTCGAACGGGTCGCGCAGCGCCGCCTCGACGATGCGGGTCGCCTCGGCGGTGGCCAGCTTTTCCTTGGTCTGGCCCTGGAATTCCGGCTCGCGCACGAAGACCGAGAGCATGGCGACGCAGCCGGCCATGACGTCGTCCGCCGTGACGATGGCGGCGCGCTTGGCGCCGCCGGTGCGCTCGGCATGGTCGCGCAGCCCCTTGAGCAGCACGGCGCGCAGGCCGGTCTCGTGGGTGCCGCCCTCGGCGGTGGGGATGGTGTTGCAATAGGAGGAGATGGCGCCGTCGGCATCGCCCAGCCACGCCACCGCCCACTCCGCCGAGCCATGGCCGCCGGGGCGCGTCGTCTTGCCGGAGAAGATGTCGGGATGGACCAGCGTATGGCCCTCGATATCGGCGCCCAGATAGTCGCGCAGGCCGCCGGGGAAGCGGAAGACCGCCTTTTCCGGGATATCCGTGCCGGCGACCAGCGAGGCGTCGCAGCTCCAGCGTATTTCGACGCCGCCGAACAGATAGGCCTTGGAGCGGGCCATCTTGAACACGCGGGCCGGCTTGAAGCGGGCGCCCTCGCCGAAGATCTGCGGGTCGGGATGGAAGCTCACCCGCGTGCCACGCCGGTTGAGGATGCGGCCAACCTCCTGGATCTTGCCCTGCGGCACGCCGCGCGAATAGGTCTGGCGATAGAGCGTCTGCCCGCGCGCCACCTCGATCTCCAGCACGTCGGACAGCGCGTTGACCACCGACACGCCGACGCCGTGCAGGCCGCCGGAGGTCTCGTAGACCTTGCTGTCGAACTTGCCGCCGGCATGCAGCGTGGTGAGGATGACCTCCAGCGCCGACTTGCCGGGATATTTCGGGTGTTCCTCGATCGGGATGCCGCGCCCATTGTCGGTGACGGTCAGGAAGCCGTCATCGGTCAGCTCCACCTCGATGAAGCTGGCATGGCCGGCCACCGCCTCGTCCATGGAATTATCCACCACCTCGGCGAAGAGGTGGTGCAGCGCCTTCTCGTCGGTGCCGCCGATATACATGCCCGGCCGGCGCCGCACCGGCTCCAGCCCTTCCAGCACCTCGATGTCGGCGGCGGTATAGCCGGCCTCGCCGGGCGTTCCCTCACGCGGCGCGGGAGCCCGTGCGGCAACGCGCGGACGCGGGGTGGGGACGGAGGCGAAGAGGTCGTCGGAATTCGACATGGGTGCGGAAGGTCTCGGCTAGGGCAATCGATTCGGTGTTCCTAGCACTATGGCAGGGCCGGCGCGAAACCGGAACGCTCCGTGAACATGGACGCTATGCGGGGCGGCAGGGGTCAGCGCTTCAGGCGGCGGCGGTTGGCCCGCACCTTGCGGCCATAGAGGGCGAGGATTTCCGGCCCGGCGCGTTCGATATGGCCGGCAGCCGCCGCCGTCATCAGGTAGGCGTTCGCTTCGCCAAGCGCCAGCGCCTTCTCCGTCACCATGCGCACGGCCTCTATCCCGGCCGCGCTGTCGCCCCGGGCCAGCCGGGTCATGCGCTCGGCGATCACCACCTGCATGTCCATGCCGAGACGCGCCAGCTGCAGGCCGGTCTCGAACCAGGAGAAGGGATCGGTCATTGGGGGCTCCGGGTTGGTGAGGGCCGGACGAGAAGCGGCGGCCGGCGCATTCGGTTCCGGTCTCCCACGCGCAGCCGCCATGCACCGGACGCCGCCCTCTTGTCTTTCGCCGGACATGCGAAAGGTGTAATGGCGCAAATCCACGCGCGCCGGCGAAATGGGGCGGCGCGGCAGAGAGAAGGGTCGCCACCATGACGGACAGCAAGGCGCGGATCGCCATCCTCGGGGCCTCGGGCTATACCGGCTCGGAACTGCTGCGCCTGCTGCTGCGCCACCCGCGCGTCGAGATCGTCGCCCTCACCGCCGACCGCAAGGCCGGGCAGGCGGTGGCGGACGTGTTCCCCCAGTTCGCGCCCTTCAGCCTGCCGAACCTCATCACCATCGAGCAGGTGGCGTGGAAGGACGTGGACCTCGTCTTCTGCGCCCTGCCGCACGGCACCACCCAGCTCGTGATCAAGAACGTCTTCGAGACCGCGCCGCATGTGAAGGTGGTCGACCTCTCCGCCGACTTCCGGCTGCGCGACGATGGCGCCTATGAGCGCTGGTACGGCCACCCGCACCAGGCACTGGAGCTGCAGCAGGAGGCCGTCTACGGCGTCGTCGAGCTGTACCGCGACGACATCCGCAAGGCGCGGCTCGTCGCCAATCCCGGCTGCTACACCACCACCGCCATCCTGCCCGTGGTGCCGCTGATCGAGGCCGGCGCCATCGAGCCCGAGCATATCGTCATCGACGCCAAGAGCGGCGTCACCGGCGCGGGGCGTTCGGCGAAGGAGAACCTGCTGTTCACCGAGGTGACGGACGGCATGCACGCCTATGGCGTCGGCGGCCACCGCCACATGGCCGAGCTCGACCAGGAATTCTCCAAGGCCGCCGGGCGCACGCTGACCCCCAGCTTCACCCCGCATCTCGTGCCGATGAGCCGGGGCATCTACGCCACCATTTACCTGAAGACCGGCGCCGGCGTCGGGGCGGAGGGCGTGCACCGGGTGCTGTCCGACTTCTACAAGGGCGAGGCCTTCGTGCATGTGCTGCCGCTCGGCCAGGTGCCGCAGTCGCGCTTCGTGAAGGGCTCCAACATGGCCTTCATCGGCGTGGTGAAGGACCGCGCGCCGGACCGGGTGATCGTGATCTCCACCACCGACAACCTGATGAAGGGCGCCTCCGGCCAGGCGGTGCAGAACATGAACCTCGTGCTCGGCTATCCCGAGACGATGGGGCTGGAGCAGATCGCGCTGTTCCCGTGAGGTGAGGCGTCCAGCCCCGATTTCGTCATCCCCGGGCTTGGCCCGGGGATCCACGATGTGACATCGCGCGGCCATTGTCGTGGATGGCAGGGCCACGCCCGGCCATGACGGCCAGTTTATCTAAGACCTCACCTTCACATAGCTGCCCGGTGCGTCTTCGATGGCGGCGTACGGGCCCTCGCCGGGCAGGCGCTTGCTTGCCGGCACGCGCTTTCCGTCCTGTGCCTCGATCCAGCCGAGCCAGTCCGGCCACCAGGAGCCGGGGTGCATCTCGGCCTTCTCGATCCAGTCGTCGAGCGCGCCGGCCGCCGGGCCGCCGGTCCAGTACTGGTACTTGCCGCGCGCCGGCGGGTTGATGACGCCGGCGATATGGCCGGAGCCGGCCAGCACGAAGCGGCCGGGATTGCCGAATTTCTGCAGGCCCAGGAACACCGAGGCCGCCGGGGCGATGTGGTCCTCGCGCGTCGCCACGCTGTACATCGGCAGGTCGATGGCCTCGAGGTCGAGCCGCTTGCCGGCGAGCAGCAGGCTGCCCTGCGCCAGCTTGTTGTCGAGGTAGCAGTTGCGCAGATAGAAGGAATGGTTGGCCGCCGGCAGCCGGGTCGAGTCCGAATTCCAGTAGAGAATGTCGAACGGGAAGGGCGCCTGGCCCTTCAGATAATTGTTCACAACATAGGGCCAGATCAGGTCATTGGCGCGCAGCATGTTGAAGGCGTTGGCCATGGTGCGGCCTTCCATCACGCCGGTTTCCAGCATCTTGCGCTCGAGGCTGGCGATCTGTTCCTCGTCGATGAACACCTTGAGGTCGCCGGCAAAGGTGAAGTCGACCTGCGTGGTGAGGAAGGTGGCGCTGGCGAGGCCGGGCTTCTTCCCCGTCGCCGCCAGCCAGGCCAGCGTCATCGCCAGCATGGTGCCGCCGACGCAATAGCCCACCGCGTGGAAATCCTTGGTGCCGGCCGCCTTCTTCGCCACCTCGAAGGCTTTCAGCACGCCGTCCTTCATGTAGTCCTCGAAGCCCTTGCCGGCGAGCTCGGGGCCGGGGTTCACCCAGGAGACGATGAACACGGTGAGCCCGTTGGCCACCGCCCAGCGCACGAAGGATTTCTCCGGCGTCAGGTCGAGCACGTAGAATTTGTTGATCCAGGGCGGGATGATCACCACCGGGGTCGCCAGCACGTTCTCGGTCTGCGGCGCGTATTGGATGAGCTGCATCAGCTCGTTCTGGAAGATCACCTTGCCGGGCGTGACCGCCAGGTTCTCGCCGACATGGAACTTGGAATCGTCGGTCTGGCGGATCTTCAGGTCGCCGCCGCCGGCCTCGATGTCCTCGGCCAGCATCTTCATGCCGCGCACCAGGTTCTCGCCATTGGAGGACAGCGTGGTGCGCAGCAGCTCGGGATTGGTGAGTACGAAGTTGGAGGGCGAGACCGCGCCGGCGATCTGGCGGACGTAGAAGTCGGCCTTGTGCTTGGTGCGGGCGTCGATCTGCGCCTCCTCCACCATGTCGGTCGCCCAGTTGGCGGTGAGCAGATAGGCCTGCTTGATGGCGTCGAAGAACGGGTTGGACTTCCATTCCGGATCGGCAAAGCGCGCGTCGCGCGTGGCGGGCTCCACCACCGGCGCCGTCTTCTCGCCGCCGAGATTCTTCAGCGCCGAGGTCCAAAGATCGAGATAGCCGCCGATCAGGCGCGACTGCGCCTCCACGGTGCGCTGCGGGTCGGAGAGCCAGTATTCCGCGACATTGCCGATGGTCTTGGCGACCTCGGCGAGATCCTCGGCCACCTCGTCCTTGATGCGGCCGTCCTCGCGCGGGCGCAGATAGGCCGCCATCGCCCGCCCGCCTTCCTCGACCATGCGGGCGAGATTGGCGGCGAAGACTTCAAGGTCGATCGGGCTGGCCCGCCCGGCCTCGGGCCCAGCGGCGGGGTCGGGGGGAGCGGCGGCAGGCGAGGGGGGCGCGACAGGCGGCGCCGTCTCGGGCCGGGGCATCGCGCGGGGCGGGACCTCGGTCGCGGCAGGGGCAACGCTCTTCGGCGCCGGGCCCGGCTTTCCAGCAGTGCGCCGGGCCGGCTGATTCGGAGCAGGAGCCGCGACCGTTACCGGCGCCGACGCGGCGGGCGCCGCCTTGCGGTCCTTTGCCGTCGCGACTTTCGTCGTCCGCGCGGATTTCGCCGCCGCCTTCACGGCCGGCGCGGCCTTGAGCGCGGTCTTGGCCGCAGTCTTGGCTGCGGCCTTTGGCACGGCTTTGGGCGCGGTCTTCGCCGTGGCCTTGGGTGTGGGCGCCGCGCTCGTGGCCGTCGCGTTGTCCGCCGGCGCGCGGGCGCGGGAAGGACTGGAAGGTATCTTGCTGCTGCGTCGGGTGCTCACCGCTTGTCCCCGCGGGTTGGTGCGTTCATAGGTGGCATAATAGACGTGCCATCGGGTGCTAGCGAGAGCGTAACGGACCGCACGCGCGCAATGCTGACGCACAGGCAGGCCGGCGCAGGCAAACAGCGCAGGAGAGGGAGACCATCTTGGCTCACGGGCAAGGCAGGCAAGGCGGCAGCGCCGCACGGATGCACGTTCTCGCCGGCTGCGGTCTGATGGCGCTGCTGCTCGGCGGCTGTGCCTCGGCGGACGGAATCGCCGGCAATGCGCCGGTGGCGGCGGCGGGTGGCGTCGAATCGACCGGGACGCCGGCGACCAACTCCGCCGCATCCGCGACCGGCGCGTCGCGCGCGGCGCCGGTGCTGCCGGGGCGCGAGAAGGAGCCGGAGAAGGCCTATCCCAGCTTCGGCGCCCCGGCGCAGGTCGGCGACCGTCCGGTGCTGACCAAGGAGCAGAGCGCGGCCATGCAGAAGAATCTCGAAGGGCTGGCGAGCGACCGCGAGAAGACAATGCTGCGGCAGATCGAGGCGGACCAATAGTCGCGCCTGGCCCGAAGTGCCGCCGCCATTACCATTCTTCCGCCCATTTGGCCTGACATGCCTCGCTGTGCGGGCGCACGAACGGTGATATGAAGCGCCCGTGACGCCGCCGCCGGGGAACGGGGCGGCCTGGAGCTTGGGACCCATGACCGATTTTCATCGTATCCGCCGGCTGCCGCCTTATGTGTTCGAGCAGGTCAACCGTGTGAAGGCCGGCGCCCGCAATGGCGGCGCCGACATCGTCGACCTCGGCATGGGCAACCCGGATCTCGATGCCCCGGCCCATGTGGTGGACAAGCTCAAGGACACCATCGGCCGCCCGCGCACCGACCGCTACTCCGCCTCCAAGGGCATTCCCGGCCTTCGTCGGGCGCAGGCCAACTATTATGAGCGCCGCTTCGGGGTGAAGCTGAACCCTGACACGCAGGTGGTGGCAACGCTCGGCTCCAAGGAAGGCTTCGCCAACATGGCGCAGGCCATCACCGCCCCCGGCGACGTGATCCTGGTGCCGAATCCCAGCTACCCCATCCACGCCTTCGGCTTCCTGATGGCGGGGGCGGCGATCCGCTCCGTGCCCTGCGAGCCGGGGCCGGAATTCTTTCACGCGCTGGAGCGCGCGGTGGCGCACTCGATTCCCTCGCCACTGGCGCTGGTGCTTTGTTACCCGTCCAACCCGACGGCGCAGGTCGCCGACCTCGATTTCTACCGCGACGTGGTGGCCTTCGCGAAGAAGCACGATCTCATCGTGCTCTCGGACCTCGCTTATTCCGAAGTCTATTTCGACGACAACCCGCCGCCTTCCGTGCTGCAGGTGCCGGGCGCGATGGATGTGACGGTGGAGTTCACCTCCATGTCCAAGACCTTCTCCATGGCCGGCTGGCGCATGGGCTTTGCGGTGGGCAATGACCGGCTGATCGCGGCGCTGGCGCGGGTGAAGTCCTATCTCGACTATGGCGCCTATACGCCGATCCAGGTGGCGGCCACCGCCGCGCTGAACGGCCCGCAGGAGTGCATCGCCGAGATGCGCGGCGTCTACAGGAAGCGCCGCGACGCGCTGGTCGACAGCTTCGGCAAGGCCGGCTGGGAGATTCCCGTGCCCACCGCCTCCATGTTCGCCTGGGCGCCCATCCCGGAGAAGTTCCGCCATCTCGGCAGCCTCGAATTCTCCAAGCTGCTGATCGAGAAGGCGGATGTCGCGGTGGCGCCCGGCGTCGGCTTCGGCGAGCATGGCGACGACTATGTGCGCATCGCCCTTGTGGAGAACGAGCAGCGTATCCGGCAGGCGGCGCGCAACATCCGCCGCTTCCTTGAAACCGGCGCGGAAACATTGCACAACGTCGTCCCTCTCGCCGCGGCGCGCTGATACCCGTTTCCATCGGGGCGGCGCCGCATTCGGATCGTTTGTTGAGTTCGGATAGACAATGGCGCCGCCGCTGAAAATTGGCATCGCCGGCCTCGGTACGGTCGGCGCGGGTGTGGTGCGCATGCTGGCCCGCCGTGGGGACGCGATTGCCGCCCGTGTCGGCCGCCCGGTCGAGGTGGTGGCCGTCAGCGCCCGCGACCGTTCGCGCCCGCGCGACTGCGACGTTTCCGGCATGCGCTGGTATGACGACGCCATCGAGCTGGCGCGTGACCCGGATATCGACGTGTTCGTCGAGCTGATCGGCGGCCCGGACGGTATCGCCAAGGCGGCGGTCGAAGCGGCCATCGCCGCCGGCCACTCCGTCGCCACCGCCAACAAGGCGCTGCTCGCCCATCACGGTGTCGCGCTCGCCCGCGCCGCCGAGGCGAAGGGCGTGGCGATCCGTTTCGAGGCGGCGGTCGCCGGCGGCATTCCCGTCATCAAGACCCTGCGCGAGGCGCTGCTCGGCAACGAGATCACCCGCGTCTCCGGCATTCTCAACGGCACCTGCAACTACATCCTCACCCGGATGCAGGAGGAGGGGCTGTCTTTCGACACCTGCCTCGATCAGGCGCAGAAGCTCGGCTATGCCGAGGCCGACCCGACCTTCGATGTCGACGGCTTCGACACCGCCCACAAGCTGGCGCTGCTCGCCTCGCTGGCCTTCGGCGTCCAGCCGGACCCCGAGGCGATCCATATCGAGGGCATTCGCTCGATCACCCTCGCCGATATCGAGGCGGCGGACGAGCTCGGCTACCGCATCAAGCTGCTCGGCGTCGCCGCCCGCACCGGCGGGCAGGTCGAACTGCGCGTGCACCCGACCATGGTGCCCAAGCACTGGCCGATCGCGCAGGTTTCTGGCGTCACCAACGCCGTGGCTATCGACGGCGACGCGGTGGCGCTGACCCTTGTCGGCCCCGGTGCCGGCGGCGACGCCACCGCCTCGGCGGTGGTGGCCGATCTGTGCGACGCTGCCGCCGGCCAAAGCGGCGCGCCCTTCGGCTGGAAGGCGGACACGCTGCAGCCAGCGGAGAAGGCGGCGATCCGGCGCCATGAGGGCGGCTATTACATCCGCCTCGCGGCGGTGGACCGGCCGGGCACGGCGGCCGCCATTGCCCGCCACATGGCCGAGCAGAACATCTCGCTCGAATCGATCATGCAGCACCGTCGCGGCCGGCCTCATGGCGGCGAGCGGGCGGAAAGCGCGGAGGACCCGGCACCGGTGGTGCTGGTCACCTACGCCACCAATGAGGACGCGGTGCGCCGCGCGATCGCCGCCATCGAGATCGATGGCGTCATCGCCTCGCCGCCGCAGGTGATACGTATCGAGAAGGACTGAGGGGGCTGGGGACGATGGCGGAGATTACGGTCAAGGCGGACCAGGCGCTCGAGCGCATCCTGACGCTCGAACTGGTGCGCGTCACCGAGCGCGCGGCAGTGGCTTCGGCCAGCCTGCGCGGACGCGGCGACGAGAAGGCGGCGGACAAGGCGGCGGTGGACGCCATGCGCCGCGAGCTGAACCGCCTGCCGATCGCCGGCCGCATCGTCATCGGCGAGGGCGAGCGCGACGAGGCGCCGATGCTGTTCATCGGCGAGGAGGTCGGCACCGGCAAGGGCCCGGCGGTCGACATCGCCGTCGACCCGCTGGAAGGCACCACCTTGTGCGCCAAGGACATGCCCGGCTCCATCGCCGTGATGGCGATGGCCGAGGGCGGCACCATGCTCTACGCGCCGGACGTCTACATGGAGAAGATCGCCATCGGGCCGGGCTACCCGCGCGGCACCATCGACATCGACGCCTCCCCGGAAGACAACATCCAGTCGCTCGCCCGCGCCAAGGGTGTGAAGCCGTCCGAATTGACGGCGCTGATTCTCGACCGGCCCCGCCATGCCGCGATCATCGAGGCGGTGCGCCGCACCGGCGCCGCCGTCCAGCTCATCGCCGATGGCGACGTGGCCGGCGTGATCCACACCACCAATCCGGACGAGACCGGCGTCGACATCTATCTCGGCACCGGCGGCGCGCCGGAAGGCGTGCTGGCGGCGGCGGCCCTGCGCTGCATCGGCGGCGAGATGTATACCCGCCTCATCCTCGACAGCGAGGCCAAGCGCGAACGCGCCAAGAAGATGGGCGTCAGCGACCCGAAGAAGATCTACACCATCACCGACATGGTGCGCGGCGACTGCCTGATCGCGGCGACCGGCGTGACCACCGGCAACCTGCTCAAGGGCGTGAAGTATGAGAAGGGCGTGGTGAAGACCCACACCGTCGTCATGCGCTCGGCCACCGGCACGGTGCGCTGGATCGAGGCCGAGCACCGCGACCTCTCCAAATTCCACCTGGGCTGAGCGGCACGTCGTCCCGGACGGCCGGGGCCGATCCGGGACCGAGAGCGGAATGGCGACCGATGCCGGCGCACCGCTTCGCGACGACGGATTTTTCCTACGGGGCGCCTAGGCGCCCCGTTTTCGTTCCAGCCCTTGGCGCGCAAGCGCCCCGTTTCATTTCAGAGCTTGGCGCGCAAGCGCGGCGTTCTCGTTTCAGTGGCAGCGGCGTTTTCGTTTCGCCGTCCGGCGTTGTCCCGGCGCGAGGCGGTCTTGCATCTCGCGCTTTGGCGCTGGCCCGGTGTGCTGTATACCAGAGCGGTGCGCGGGCTGGCCCTTCAGGGCGCCTCGCACCCGAACGCCAAGCCAATTGCCAAGGGAACGCCCCATGACCGCTCCTCATTCGCTGCTTCCGCCCCTGCTGACCAAGATCGACGGCCTTATCGGCGCCGAGAAGTACCAGGAGGTCGCCGAGGCCTACACGGCCTTCGTGAAGGAGCACCCGACCACCAACTACCTCGCTTCCGAGCCGATCCCCTTCAAGCTGAACACCGCCTTCGCGAAGAAGTACGGTTCCTCGGCCACCAACACCTTCACCCTGCGCAACACCACCTGGGCGTCGGACGTGAAGTCGGCGCTGAAGGCCGGCCCGAGCGATTTCTCGGCGCTGGTCGCCAAATACGAGGCGGACATTGCCGGCATCGCCAAGAAGGCGGCGTGATCCGCAAGGCGGCGTGATGCGCTGACGGCTGCACGCTCTCGACGGAAAGGCCGGCTCGCGCCGGCCTTTTTTGTTGGCGGGCCGCTTTCGGCTTCGCGGCGGGCGGTCATCCGTGCCATCAGTCCGTCATCCCGGCCGAAGCGACGCGGAGAGCCGGGATCGCCCGGGACCGGCTTGCGATCCCGGATCGGCCTTCGGCCGTCCGGGATGACGCGGGAGCGTGGCTGCTCAGCCGGCCCTCGCCACGCCCTTCAGGAACGTGTCGACGCCCATCTGCACCATGTCGGGCTGCGAGGCGTGTGGGCCGGGGTGCTCGACATAGGTCAGCTCGTAGCCCGCTGGGCGCAGCTTGGCGGCGTGCGAACGGCCGGCGGTGGCGATCGGCGTCTGGGTGTCGTTCTGGCCGTGGGCGATGAACACTTTCGGCGCGCCGTCCTGCGCCAGCACGGTCATGAAGCCGGCGGAGAAGGCGAGGATGTGGGTGACGATGCGCCCATTGCTGAGCCCGGTGGAGAGCGAATAGCTGCCGCCATCGGAATGGCCGGCAAAGGCGAGATGCGCGGGGTCGAGCGCAAAGCGCGCGGCAACCTCGGCGAGGGCGAGGTCGAGCCGCTCCAGATCCGGGCCATTGCCCGCGATGACGATGTCCCAGGTCGGCAGCAGCGATTGCGGCACCAGCAGCAGGAAGCCGCGCTCCTGCGCGTGCCGCAGCATGATCGGCAGGATCTTCTCGGCGCTGCCGCCGCCGCCATGGAAAAGCACCATCAGCGGCGTCGGCCGCGCGGGGTCGATGCCTTCCGGCACGACCAGCACGGCGTCGCGCGTCTCGAACAGGCCGAGATCGTGGCGGCCGGGGGCGAGCGCCGGCTTTGTGGGGGCGGCGTGGTGGAAGGAGAGGCGACCGAGCAGGGACAGGTTCAGCATGGCGCGCACCATAATCGGCCCGCCCGCGCGTGCAACCCGCCTGTGGCCGGCGCGCACGGCCTGCCATGAGGGCGGCGCAGGGCAGACATGGTGACGCGGGACTTTGCAGATGGCAGGCAGTGGACTATCAGCAAAACGGCCGGCGTGCGGTTTCCAGCGCTGCCAGCCTGTGACTCGCCCCGGGTCGCCGCGTCGCCTCCTGCTCTCTTCGGTCACATGCCGCTCAAGCACAAGCTGCTCGCTCTCGCCGTCATCTGCGTGTGGTCGCTGAACATGATCGTCGTCAAGCAGGGCATCGCGGAGATTCCGCCGATGCTGATGAGCGTGCTGCGCTTCACGCTCGCGGCAGCGCTGCTCTGCCCGGTGTTGCGGATCCGGCGTGATCAGATACGCGGCGTCCTGCTGGTCTCTTTCACCTTCGGCACCCTGCATTTCGGCGTACTCTTCGCCGCGCTCGCCGATTCCGAGGCCGGCACCAGCGCGGTGATCATCCAGCTTGGCGCGCCGATCGCCACCCTGCTCGCCTGCCTGGTGCTGCGCGAGCCGCTGGGCCGGATGCGGCTCGCCGGGCTTCTCGTCTCGGTCGCCGGCATCATGGTGCTCGCGCTCGGCCCAACCCTGCCGCCGCCGCTGGCGCTCTGCATGCTGGTGGTGAGCGCCACCGGCTGGGCGGTGACCAACCTCATCATCAAGGAGCTCAAGGGCATTCGGCCGATGACGATCATGGGCTGGTCGTCGCTGTTCGCCGTGCCGCAGCTGCTGCTGATGTCGTGGATCTTCGAGTCGGACCGCTGGTGGATGGTGGGCAGCGCGGGGTGGAATGGCTGGTTCTGCGTCGCCTACAGCGCCATCGGGTCGTCGATCATCGGCTATGGCATCTGGTACTGGCTGCTGCAGCGTTACTCGATCAATGCCGTCGTGCCCTATTCGATGCTGACGCCCCTGCTCACCGTGCTGTTCGGCATCGTGCTGATCGGGGACGACCCGTCGCCGGTGAAAATCGTCGGTGCGCTGGTGATGGTGGCCGGCGTGGCGCTCATCCTGCGCCGGCCGCGCAACCTGCCCGATCCGACCCTGCCTGACACGGCCTGACGCGCGAAGGCCGGAGCGTCGCCGCCCCGGCCCCTGGCGTCACGCGTGGATGGGGCTCACTTCGCTTTCAGGAACTCCCCGACGTCCAGCAGGATCATCTCGTTGTCGTCGGCCTTCGCCGGGTCGCGCGAGGAGGAGAAGGGCAGGTTATTGTCGTTGCCGATCACGATGTGGGTGGCGTCGACCACGTCGACATTCTCGATGGTGAAGAACGGGAAGGTCAGCACCCCGTCATTCAGTGGCTTGCGGGCGACCTTGTTCGGGTCGGCGATCTTCATCAGGTCGATATGGCCGATCTTGCGCACCGGGCCGCCGGCATTGGCGTCGGTCAGCTCGATCTTGGTGACGCGCTTGAAATTGGCGAGGTCGTGGAAGCAGTCCGCGCCCTTGGTCCCCGTTGCGCAGGCCTTGTCGGCCGTGCCTTCGCCATTGTCCCGCTCGATGATCAGCCCGGTGGTGCCGTCGATCATGTTGAAGTCGCCGATGGCATTGCCGTTCTTCTCCAGAACGTACTGCCACATGCGGCCGGTCCATTTCTCGGCGGCGACGTCGAATTCGAGGATCGGCAGGAACTCGCGGCCGTCGGCGGTCTTCTGCCAGTCCTTCTTGTCAGCGTCCCAGAGCGGGCCTTCGAGCAGCGCATAGAGATATTTGCCGTCCTTGGAGGCGGCCATGCCCTCATAGCCCTTGGAGCGGCGGGCATTGAAGGTGGCGGGCGCATTCGGCGCGGCGGCGGAGACCACGCGATGATGGTCCGGCGAGCGCACCGGCATCTCGCCGGCCACGGTCTCGAACACCGCCTGCACCTTGCCGGTCCTGTCGGCCTTGATCAGGTACGGCCCGAACTCCTCGCCGATCCACAGCTGGTCGCCGATGATCTGGAAGCTCTCAAGGTCGAAATCGGCGCCGGTGAGATAGCGCTTTTCCGTGCCCTCATGGACGATGCGGAACGGCACCTTCCTGTCGGGATCGGTGAGGAAGACGGTCTCGATCGGCTCGAACGCACCGGTCGCCCAGTCGATCTTGTAATGGCGCAGGAACAGCGCCGCGTCCGGGCTGTTGGCGCGCGAGCCGAAGCCATTGTCGGTGATGATCCAGAAGCTGCCGTCCGGCATCGCCTTGATGCCGGAATGGCCCTGCACCGGCTGGCCCTCGAAGGGCAGCGACACGCCGGTCGGGCGCCCGCCGGACGTGCCTTCCACCGTGCCGACCGCCTCGACGCGGGTGCCGGTGGTGTATTTGCCGGAGACCTTGAGGTCCTGCGGCGCATCCGCCGGCATGGCGATGAAGGTCTGCGCCGGCAGCACGGCATGGCCGGCAAGCGTGGCCGGGTAGGTCTCGTCGGCGCGCAGGCCGGTGGTGGCAAGGGCAAGCACCGCGAGGGCGGCGCCGGCGAGCAGCGGGAGGCGATTCATTGGGGGGCTCCTTTCGGGCATTCGGCGCGAGGCCGGAGCCGCCTTCTGCCCGCCGCCCATGTCCCTCGCGTCACGGAACCGTGACGCGGCGATGACGCGCCGCATGGTGGAGGCCGGGCGTCGCCGCCGCGCCTCTCGACGCGGGCGCGCGGATAGGGCTTATCCTGCGGGCCATGAGTCTGAACCTTCCCACCGCCGCGCCGGCGCCCCGCGCCTTTCTCGGCGTGTCCCGCTCGGCCACCGGGCGCTTCTGGCGCGAGCGGCTCGACGCGCGCGGCGCCCAGACCACGCTCGCCATCGTGCAGCGGCACGGCGTGCCGGAAATCCTCGCCCGCGTGCTTGCCGGGCGCGGGGTTGCGATCGACGAGGTCGAGGCCTGGCTCGACCCGACGGTGAAGCGCCTGCTGCCGGACCCCGACACGCTGACCGACATGCCGGCCTGCGTCGCCCGCCTCGCCGATGCGGTGACGCGCGGCGAGCAGGTGGCGGTGTTCGGCGATTACGATGTCGACGGCGCCACCTCCACCGCGCTGCTGGTGGAGGTGCTGCGCGCCGGCGGGCTCGACCCGGCCTTCCATATCCCGGACCGTATCTTCGAGGGCTATGGGCCGAACATTCCGGCCATCGAGGCGCTGGCCGAGCGCGGCGCCACGCTGCTCGTCACCGTCGATTGCGGCACGATGAGCTTCGAGCCCTTCGCCCGCGCCCATGAGCTCGGGCTGGATGTCGTGGTGATCGACCATCACCAGGCCGGCGAGAGCCTGCCGGAGGTCGCGGCGCTGGTGAACCCCAACCGCGCCGACGACCTTTCCGGCCTCGGCCATCTCTGCGCCGTCGGCCTCGTCTTCGTGGTCGCCGTGGGGCTGCTGCGCGAGCTGCGTGTGCGGGGCTGGTGGAACGACGTCCGCCCGGCGCCGGACCTGCTCGCCAGCCTCGACCTGGTGGCGCTGGGCACGGTGGCGGATGTGGTGCCGCTGCTCGGGCTCAACCGTGCCTATGTCACCAAGGGGCTGCTGCAGCTGCGCAAGCGCGAGCGGCCGGGGCTGACGGCGCTGATGGACGCCGCCCGGCTCACCGGCCCGCCCAAGGCATGGCATCTCGGCTTCCTGCTCGGCCCGCGCATCAATGCCGGCGGGCGCATCGGCAATGCCACGCTCGGCACCAAGCTGCTGCTCACGCGCGACCCCATCGAGGCGCAGATGATCGCCGCCGAGCTGGACCGGCTCAACACCGAGCGACAGCAGGTCGAGCGCGCCATCGTCGCCGAGGCGGAGGCGGAGGCCGATGCCTCGCTCGGGCTTGCCGGCGCGGGGGCGGTGGTGCTTTCCAGCGGGCAGGGCTGGCATCCCGGCGTGGTCGGGCTGGTGGCGGCGCGGCTGAAGGAAAAGTTCGGCCGCCCCGCCTTCGCCATCGCCTTCACCGGTGAGACCGGCGCCGGCTCGGCGCGCTCCATTCCCGGCGTCGATGTCGGGCGGGCGGTGCGCGGGGCGGTGGAGGCCGGCATATTGGTGAAGGGCGGCGGCCACGCCATGGCGGCGGGACTGACGGTGGCGCGCGGCCGGCTCGGCGATCTTCGTGCCTTTCTCGAAGAGGCGCTTTCGGAAACGGTGGAGGAAGCCCGCGCGGTGGACGAGACCATGATCGACGGCGCTCTCTCGGCGGCCGGGGCGACGCCCGAGCTGGTCGAGCTGGTCGAGCGGGCAGGGCCGTTCGGTGCCGGCAACCCGCAGCCGGTCTTCGCCTTTCCCGCCCATCGCATGGTCTATGCCGAGCCCGGCAGCGCCGGGCAAATCCGGGTGCGCCTGCGCAGCACCGACGGCGCGACGATATCGGGCGTCGTCTTCCGCGCCGTCGACACGCCGCTCGGGGCGGCGCTGCTGGCCGCGCGCGGGCAGCAGATCCACGTCGCCGGCACGCTCGACCTCGATAGCTGGCAGGGGCGCACGCAAGTGAGCCTGCGTATCTCCGACGCCTCGCTGCCGGAAATCGGTTGAGACATCATGGGCTTGGGCGCCGTTTCTGAATCAGGCACTGAGATGCCGGCCGCCCGGCAGGGGCGGTTGCGGCCGGAATCGGGGTTTCAACCCATGGCCGCAAGCCTCGGGAACGACTCGGCAATCCGCGCGGGGCGGTCTTTGAATCGAAAGCTGAGCCGGTGACGCCAGAGGCCGGAAGCGACTCGCGAATTCCCCTCATCGCCATCATCGGCGCCGGTCCGGCCGGGCTGATGGCGGCGGAGGTGCTGGCGCGCGCCGGCTGCCGGGTCACCGTGTATGACCGCATGCCCTCGCCGGCGCGCAAATTCCTCATCGCCGGCCGTGGCGGGCTGAACCTCACCCATTCCGAGCCGCGCGCCGGCTTTCTCGCCCGCTATGGCGCAGCGACCGAATGGCTGGCGCCGTCGCTCGATGCGTTCCCGCCCGCCCGGCTGCGGGCATGGGCGGAAGGCTTGGGCGAGCCGACCTTTGTCGGGTCGAGCGGGCGTGTGTTCCCCCGCAGCTTCAAGGCGTCGCCGCTGCTGCGGGCTTGGCTCGGCAGGCTTGATGCGCTGGGCGTGCGGCTGGAGAGCCGGCACCGCTGGCTCGGCTGGAACCGCGCGGGCGCGCTGCGCTTCGCCGGACCGGAGGGGGAGAGCGAGGCGGAGGCCGACGCCGTGCTTCTGGCACTTGGCGGGGCGAGCTGGCCGCGCCTCGGCAGCGATGGCGGCTGGGCGGATATTCTGCGCGAGGACGGCGTCGAGATCGCCCCGCTGCGCCCGGCCAATAGCGGCGTGCGGATCGACTGGTCGGCGCCGTTCCGTACGCGCTTCGCCGGTGCGCCGCTGAAGCGCATCGCGCTTTCCCTAGGTGCGACGCGGGTGCGCGGCGAGGCGATGATCGACGGCGCGGGGCTGGAGGGCGGCGCGGTCTATGCGCTCTCCGCCACCCTGCGCGAAGCCATCGACCGGGAGAGCGCGGTTATCCTCCATGTCGACCTGCGCCCCGATGTGACGGCGGAAGCGCTTGCCGTTCGGCTCGCGGCCGGCCGCAAGGGCGAGTCGATGTCCAACCGGCTGCGCAAGGCCGCTGGCCTCTCCCCCGTCGCCGCCGGCCTTTTGCGCGAGGCGGGGCCGCTACCGGCGGAGCCCGAAGCGCTGGCCCGGCGCATCAAGGCGCTGCCGCTCACGGCCACCGGCATGGCGGGGCTGGAACGCGCCATTTCCACCGCCGGCGGCGTCACGCGCACCATGGTCGACGACGGGCTGATGCTGAAGGCGCGGCCGGGCGTGTTCATCGCCGGCGAGATGCTGGACTGGGAAGCACCCACCGGCGGCTACCTGCTGCAGGCGTGCCTTGCCACCGGCCATGCGGCAGCCCGCGCCATGCTCGCAAGGCTCGGCCTTGCCGTGCCGGAGCGCTGGAACGGCGCATGGGAAGCCGATGCCGGGGAAGCGGCGGACAGGCGCGAAGAGTGGTCGCGGGACGACGGCTGAGGGAGCGCGTGCCGTCGTCCCGCGTGGTTCACGAGACCTGCCGGGAAAAGTGGCCTCGCGAAGTCGTTGCCGATGACCGGAGCCGCTTTGCGTATTCGCAGCTCGTCACCAGCGTTGGCAGGATGAATACGATCATCCGTCAGCGCGAACAAGAATTATCTTCCGTTATTGTTATAGTTCTAAACTAAAGACGGTGACGTTTACTTGCGAGCGGGCGCTTCCCCAGCGGCGGCTTGCGCCGGCGGGAGGGCGGGCTTACTTCCCTGCGGGGCGGTTCCGCGCCCGGCCACGCCGCGCGGGAATGAAGGAAGGAGAGACGATGGCACGTCTGTTTTTTCGCCGGGGAGCAAGCGCCGAGGCGGCTCCGGATGCCGCCCGCGAACTGGCCGCCAAGGCGCGGGCCATCCTGGGTGTCGACGAGGAGACCACCATCTCCATCAGCGAGATCGCCTGCGGGGATCCCGCCTGCGGCGGCGCGGAAACTGTGGTGCTGGTGATGCGGCCGGGCCGCCGCACCGAGGCGGCGAAGCTCCTGAAGCCTCTCGCCACCGTGACCGACGCCGAGCTCGCCGAGGCGTTGCGGCCTTTATTTGACGCTGCGTCAGGAAGCCCGGCGTGAAATAAAGTATTTTGACGCATGGGCGAAAATACATCCTGCAATCGCCGGGTGTTCACACTGTGAAACCATTCTAATGTGCGACCGAAGACTTGCGACTGCTTGCAGCGGTGGCGTAGGAGTCTCCCGCTAAGGCGCCCCGGGGGCGCGGGAGGAGACAATCCATGCGAGCCAGATCACTGTTCGCCACGCCGCTCGTCGCGGCCATCGCGCTGGGAGCGGCCTTCGCGGTCGGTCCTGCCGCGGCCGACACGCCGGCGCCTAAGGTGCGCGACATCGTCGCCACCTATGCCGACATCGCCGAGGCGATGTACACGGACAGCCTGACGACCGCCCAGCAGCTGCAAAGCGCCGTCAACACCTTCATCGCCACGCCCACCGACGCCACTCTCGACGCCGCCAAGACGGCGTGGAAGGCGGCGCGCGTGCCCTACCAGCAGACCGAGGGCTTCCGCTTCGGCAACCCGATCGTCGATGAGTGGGAAGGCCGCGTGAATGCCTGGCCGCTCGACGAGGGGCTGATCGACTATGTCGACAAGGGCTATGGCGAGACCTCCGACGAGAACCCGCTCTACACCGCCAACGTGATCGCCAACACCAAGATCCGCGTCGGCAAGAAGACCATCGACGCCACCAAGATCACCCCCAAGCTGCTCGACAGCCTGCAGGAGGCCGGCGGCGTCGAATCCAACGTCGCCATCGGCTACCACGCGATCGAATTCCTGCTGTGGGGCCAGGATCTCAATGGCACCGGGCCGGGCGCTGGCAAGCGGCCCGCCACCGACTATTCCACCACGAACTGCACCAACGGCAATTGCGACCGCCGCGCCGCCTATCTCAAGGCCGCCACCGACCTGCTGGTGACCGACCTCGGCGACATGGCGAAGTGGTGGGGCAAGAAGGGCAAGGCCCGCGCCGCCGTGGTGAAGCAGAAGGACAAGACCGCGCTCGCCACCATCCTTACCGGCCTCGGCTCGCTCTCCTATGGCGAACTGGCCGGCGAGCGGATGAAGCTCGGCCTCATCCTGCACGACCCGGAAGAGGAGCATGACTGCTTCTCCGACAACACCCACAACTCGCATTACTATGACGAGCTGGGCATCGCCTCGATCTATCGGGCTAAGTACACCCGCGTCGACGGCTCGGTGGTCGATGGCGCGTCCGTCGCGGCCTATGCCAGCGCCAAGGCGCCCAAGGCCGCCGCCGAGGCGGAATCCAAGATCGACGCCGCGCTCGCCGCGCTGAAGGCGATCAAGGACGAGGCCGACAGCGGCAAGCAGGCCTATGACCAGATGATCGGCGAGGGCAATGCCGAGGGCAACGCGCTGGTGCAGAAGGGCGTGGATTCGCTCGTCGCCCAGACCCGCGCCATCGAAGGCGTGGTCGGCGCGCTCAAGCTGAAGATCAAGGTCGAGGGTTCCGACAGCCTGGACGATCCCTCCAAGGTCGGCGAGTGAGCCTGTCATGAACACCGGCGGCGCGGGTTTCTCGCGCCGCGCCTTCCTCGGTGCGGGCGCGGCGATCAGTGGGCTGGCCCTGCTGGCGCCGACCCGCACCGGCATGGCGCGCGCCGCCGCGCCGTTTGAGCCGACCCGCACCGTGAGGCTGGCCGCCGGCCATATGGAGATGAAGCTGCTCGGTCCGGACAAGCCGGCGAGCCGCGTCCTCGCCTATGACGGCATCCCCTTCCAGACGCTGCGTCTGCCGCGCGGCACCCGCCTCCAGGCCGATTTCGTCAACGGCCTCGATGAAGGCTCGACGCTGCATTTCCACGGCATCCGCATGCCGAACGAGTTCGACGGCGTGCCCACGCTGACGCAGCCGCTGGTGCAGCCCGGCGGGCGCTTCGTCTACCGCATCCCGCTGGACGATCCCGGCACCTTCTTCTTCCATCCCCATTGCGACGAAACCGGCCAGGTCGGCGAGGGCCTTGCCGGCGTGCTGATCGTCGAGGATCCGCGCGACCCCGCCTTCGACGCCGAGCATGTGCTGTGCCTGAAGGATTGGCGGCTGGCGGAGGATGGCAGCTTTTTGGCCATGTCGGAGCCCGATGGCGCCTCCAAGGCCGGCACCTTCGGCGCCACCCGAACGGTGAACGGCGCGGCCTCGCTCGCTCTCACTGCCCCTGCCGGCGGGCATGCGCGCCTGCGCATCCTCAACCTCGATTCCACCCGCGTCATGGATATCGGCGCCGAGGGCGGCAAGGCCGCGGGCTTTGAGGCCTGGCTCATCGCGGTGGATGGCCACGCGCTGAAGCCGGTGCGGCTCGACGACCTGCCCGACGGCATCTGGCGCATGGGCCCGGCGCAGCGCATCGACCTCGATATCCGCATGCCGGCCGATGGCTCGCCGGTGACGCTGGGCGACTACCGCGCCGCCGACATCTACGCGTTCGCCACGCTCACGGCGGAAGGGCGCGTGCAGAAGCCCCGCAAGGGCCCGCTGGCGCTTCCCCGGGCGGAGCTGCCGAGAGCGGACCTGAAGAAGGCCGGGCGCTTGTCCTTCACGCTGCAGCAGGCGACCGACCAGGCGGTGAAGGACCTTGCCCTGCCGGCGGATGATCCGCTCGCCAAGGCGCTGATCGACAGCCTGTGCGTCGGCTCGACCACCTATTGGGGCATCCAGTCCGAATCCTGGCCGACCGGCGCCAACCGCAGCCTGCCGCCGCCGCTGGCCCGCATGGAGGAGGGCGCCTCCTATGCTGTCACCATCAAGAACGAGACGCGCTTTCCCCATCCCGTCCATCTGCACGGCCACGCCTTCGAGGTGCTGACCTCGAGTCTCGGCCGCCTGCCGCGCCACTGGGCCGATACGGTGCTGGTGCAGCCGGGCGAGGCGGTGGACGTCGCCTTCGTCGCCGCGCCCGGGGACTGGGTGTTCCACTGCCACATCCTGGAGCATATGGAGACCGGGATGATGGGCTGGTTCCGGATCGTGTGATGGCGGGCCAGCACCGCCGACAAATCAGTGCGGATGCCGCCTTCGGCGGTGTCTCCCCTGGGTCCCGGATCGGCGCTCCGGCTTCGCCTCCGCTTGTCCGGGACACGTCCTTGTTTCCCGGACAAGCTGCGCGCGGCGCAGCGCCGATCCGGGACCCGGCAGAGACCCCGCGCGGCGGCCTTCTCCGTCGTGTTGTCCTGCTCAGCGCCCTGTTTGTCTGTGCCTCCGCTCCCGCCACCGCCGAGGAGGCGCGGCTCGATGCCGCCATCGGCAAGGCGCTGTTCGAGCGGCCCTGGGTGCCGGCGCCGAGTTCCACCCGCGCCAATGACGGGCTCGGCCCGCTTTTCGACGCCCGCTCCTGCTCCGCCTGCCACCCCGGCGGCGCCGGTCCTGGCACGACCGCGCTCGACGCCGAGGGCCGGCCGGAAGCGCTCGGCCTCGTGCTGTCGCTGTTCCGCAGCGATGGCGGCGGTGATCCGGCCTATGGCCACCGGCTGGAGACGATGACGCTGCCCGGCGTGCCGGCCGAGGGCGGCTTCAAAGTGGAGGTGCAGGATGGCCGCCGCATACCCCGCCTCGCTTCGCCCGGCTATGGCCCGCTCGACCCGGCGACCCATATGTCGCTGCGCGCGGCGCCGGACCTGCGCGGGCGCGGCAAGCTGGAATTCGTCGACGACGCGACCATCCTCGCGCTGGAGGACCCGGATGATCGCGACGGCGACGGCGTGCGCGGGCGGGCGCGGCGCCTTGCGACGCCCGAGGGTGGCTCGTCCATCGGCCGCTTCGGCTGGAAGGCCAGCCATGCCACGCTTGCCGGACAGGCCTCGGAGGCCTTCGCGCTCGATCTCGGCCTGTCGACACCGCTTCGGCCGGAGCCGTGGGGCGATTGCACCGAAGCGCAGACCGCCTGCCGCAACGCCCCGCATGGGCGCGACGCGGAGGGCGAGCCAGAGATTTCCGACGCCATCGTCCAGCGCATCGTCACCTATCTGCGCGGCCTCAAGGTGCCGCCACCGCCGGACGACCGACGCGGCGCCAGGCTCTTCGCCGCCACCGGCTGCGCCGCCTGCCACCGCCCGACGCTCGCCACGCGGCAGGGCGGCACGGTGGCGCTGCACACGGATGTGCTGCTGCACGAGATGGGCGACGGTCTCGCCGACCCGGCCGGCGTGCCCGGGGCGGCGGCCGGCGAATGGCGCACCGCGCCACTGGCCGGGCTGTCGCGCGCACTGGCAACCGGCACCGGGCTGCTGCACGATGGCCGCGCCGGCACCGTGGCGCAGGCCATTGGCTGGCATGGCGGCGAGGCGGCGGGCGCACGTGCCCGCTTCGACGCCCTCGACGCGGCGGAGCGCCGGCGGCTGATCGCTTATGTTTCTTCACTCTAGAGCGAGGTGCATCCCATGAACCGATCCCCCGTCGCCGTGGCGCTGGCGCTGGCGAGCCAGATCGGGCAGGCGGCGCAGGGCGTGCCGGCGATTGCCGCCGCCACCACCTTGCTGACCACCCTGTTCGTCAGCCGCGTGCATGCCGCGCCGGTCGCGGCGCCGGATGTCGTCGAGAGCTGGCTGCTGCCGCGCTACGACACGCTGCGCGCGGCGGCGGACGCGCAACAGGGCGCGTGGGACGCCTTCTGCAAGGCGCCCTCGGCCGAGGGCGTGTCAACGCTGAAGACGCGGTTCGCGGCGGTCTCCGATGCGTGGGCGTCGGTGGAGTTCATCACCTTCGGTCCCATCATGCTGTCGCTGCGGCCGGACCGGTTCAATCTGTTCCCGGAGCGGCGCAACGCGGTGGGCCGCTCGGTGGCGGAACTGGTCGCCGATCCCACCGATGAGCGCCTGCAGCCGGCGCGCTTCTTCCGGCTGAGCGCGGCGGCGCAGGGCCTGCCGGCGCTGGAGCGCCTGCTTTATGACGAAGGCGCGGACGCCGCGCTGCTCGCCGGCCCGGAAGCGGGCCGGCGCTGCGCCATCGGCCAGGCCATCGCGCTCAACCTCGCCACCATCGCCGGGGAAATCCGCACCGGCTGGGGCAGCCGCGACGAGGGGCTGCTGGCGCAGTTGCGCGCCGGGAAGGCCGATCCGGTCTATTTCCCCGATCCCGATGCGCTGCTCAGCCAGGTGGTCACCGACCTCGCGGGCGCCTATCAGCGGGTGGTCGACCAGCGCCTGCTGGTGGTGCTGGGCAAGAGCACCGACGAGGCCAAGCCGCTGATGGCGGACCGCCGCCGCAGCGGGCTCTCCAAGGAGACCATCGTCGCCATCATCGACAGCGCGGGCGCGCTGGCCGATGCGCTCGGCGCCGGGCTCGACGCCAAGGACCGCGCGAGCCTTGCCGCAACCATGCAGGCGGCGCGGGCGGCGGCGAACGGCCTGCCCGAGGATATCGGCGCGGCCGCCACCACGCCCGAAGGCCGCAAGGCGCTGCAGGCGGCCATTGCCAGCTTCAAGGCGGCCCAGGCCGCCGTCGCCAAGCCGCTGGCGTCGGGGCTCGGCGTGCCGCTGGGCTTCAACGCGCTCGACGGCGATTGAGGGAGGCACTTATGGGCCTGATCGACCTCACCCGCCGGTCGATGATCGGCACGCTCGGCGCCCTCGCCGCCGTGCCGCGCGTGCTGTTCGCCAGCGGGGCGGCGCATGCGCGCGACCATCTGCTGGAAGCGGAATGGCTTGCCACCGCCGGCGTCGGCGAAGGCTTCGCCCCGGTGGTGCTCTCCCCCGATTTCGCCGCCACCCCGGTCGGATCAGGCGCCCAGCGCCTGCACTGGGTGGAGCCGAGCCCGGACGGGCGCACCGCCGTCGCCGTGGCGCGCCGGCCCGGCACCACCGCCGTGCTGTTCGACCGCCGCGCCGGTACGGTGCTGGCGACCTTCGAGCCCGGGGAGGGGCGGGTGTTCTCCGGCCATGGCCGCTTCATCGACGGCGGCCGGCGCTTCCTCGCGGTGGAAATCGCCAGGGCGGACGGGCAGGGCGTGGTGACACGGCGCGCGGTGGAGGCCGGCTTCGCAGTGGAGGCGGAATGGGCCTCCTCCGGCATCGGCCCGCACGACATGCTCCCCGTTGCGCTTCCGATGGGCGGCGCGCTCGTCGTCGCCAATGGCGGCATCGAGCCGCACACGCCGGAAGCGCTGGGCGCCGAAATCGCCGGCTCCAGCCTCGCCCAACTCGACCCGGTGAGCGGCGCGGTGCGCTCCGTGGCGGCGCTGAGCGAGGACCTCGCCTCGCTCTCGCTTCGCCATCTCACCACCGGGACCGACGGCTTCACCGTGGTGGCGGCGCAGGATTTGCTGGCCGATGGCGTCGCCCGGCCGCTGCTCTATGCCGTGGAGGGCGAAGGGCTGCGCGCCTTCGACGCCCCGGACGAGGCGTGGCGCGGCCTGCGCACCTATGTCGGCTCGGTGGCGCTCGATGCGTCCGGTGCCTATGTCGCCGCCGCCAGCCCGCGCGGCAACCGGGTGGCGCTGTGGCGGCGCGACGGGCGCTTCATCGGCGCGCTGCCGCTGGTCGATGGCTGCGGCCTTGCCACAACGCGCGAGGCCGGCCAGTTCCTCGCCACCAGCGGGCTGGGCGAGACGGTGCTGATCGGCACGGATGGCGAGGGGTTAGGCGTCATCGCCCGCCGCTCCGGTGGCCCGCGCTACGACAACCACGCCGTGCTGGTGGCGTGAGAGGAAGGGCCGCCCGGGGGCCCTTTTCTTTCGGCGGCGTACCGATAAAACAGGGCGGTCGCGTTCGACCTGTTTTTGTCCTGCCACCGGTTGTGAAATGAATTCCCTGTTCGCCGCCCTGCCGACCACCGTGTTCGAGACCATGTCGGCGCTGGCGCGCCAGCACGACGCGGTCAATCTCGGACAGGGCTTCCCGGACGACCCCGGCCCGCTCGATGTGCGCGAAAAGGCGGCCGAGGCGGTGCTGAACGGCTGGAACCAGTATCCGCCGATGATGGGCACGCCGGAGCTGCGCCGGGCGGTGGCCGATCATTACCGCGACTGGCAGAGGCTTGATCTCGACCCCGACCGCGAGGTGATGATCACCTCCGGCGCCACCGAGGCGATCGCCGGCGCGCTGCTGGCGCTGATCGAGCCGGGCGACGAGGTGGTGCTGTTCCAGCCGCTCTACGACGCCTACCTGCCGCTGGTGAAGCGCGCCGGCGGGGTGCCGCGCCTCGTCCGCCTGGTGCCGCCGCACTGGCGGCTGACGGAAGAGGCGCTGGCGCAGGCCTTCACCCCGCGCACAAGGCTGGTGCTGTTCAACAACCCGCACAACCCGACGGGCCGGGTGTTCGATGCCGGTGAACTGGTGCTGCTCGCGCGCTTCTGCACCCGCTCCGACGCGGTGCTGGTCAGCGACGAGGTGTGGGAGCATGTGATCTTTGACGGGCTGCAGCACCAGTCGGTTCTGTCGCTGCCGGGCCTGCGCGAGCGCAGCGTGAAGATCGGCTCGGCCGGCAAGATCTTCGGCATGACCGGCTGGAAGGTCGGCTTCGTCTGCGCCGCGCCGGAGCTGATGCGGGTGCTGTCCAAGGCGCATCAGTTCCTCACCTTCACCACGCCGCCGGCGCTGCAGCACGCGGTGGCCTATGGGCTGGGCAAGGAGCGCGAGTGGTTTCTCGCCACCCGCGCCGGGCTGCAGCGCTCGCGCGACCGTCTGGCGCACGGGCTGAGCGCGCTGGGCTTTCCCGTGCTGCCCTCGGCCGGCACTTATTTCCTCAATGTCGACCTCGCCCCGCTCGATCCCGGCCTGCGCGACGAGGCGTTCTGCCGGTCCCTGGTGGCGCGCGAGGGCGTGGCGGCCATCCCCGTCTCCGCCTTTTATGCCGAGCAGCCGGTGGAGAGCGTGGTGCGCTTCTGTTTCGCCAAGACCGATGCCACCATCGACCGCGCGCTGGAGCGGCTGAGCCGCGTCGAGCCCGCCAAGCAGGCAGCCCATTCCGCGCAATAAGTGGGCAGGGGGCGGTTCAAGGCCCGTCTGTGCGCACTATTTCGAAACATTGCCCAATATGCGGGCATTTTCTCCGTTATATGTTGGTGCGGCCGTGAACCGAACATCGGCGCGCCGCCTCATCGCCCTATTCCCGGCCTTGGCACGCAGGTTGCACTCCATCCCTCCGGCACGCGGACGGGGGTCCTGCGTGTGAACTCCAGAAGGGAATAAAGATGCTGAACATGTTCACGCATGCCCGGCGTGCGGCCGGTCGCGCGCTTGTGGGTGCGGCTGCGCTGGCGCTGGCCGGGGGCGGCGTCGCGAGCGCTCAGGAGACGATCAAGGTCGGCGTGCTCCATTCTCTGTCCGGCACCATGGCGATCAGCGAAACCACGCTGAAGGACACCGTGCTGTTCATGGTGCAGGAGCAGAACGCGGCCGGCGGCGTGCTCGGCAAGAAGCTGGAAGCCGTGGTGGTCGATCCCGCCTCGAACTGGCCGCTCTTCGCCGAAAAGGCCCGCGAGCTGATCGAGAAGGAAAAGGTGGCGGTGGTGTTCGGCTGCTGGACCTCGGTGTCCCGCAAGTCCGTGCTGCCGGTTTTCAAGGAGCTGAACAGCATCCTGTTCTACCCCGTCCAGTATGAGGGCGAGGAGAGCGAGCGCAACGTGTTCTACACCGGCGCCGCGCCGAACCAGCAGGCCATTCCCGCCGTCGATTACCTGATGGCGAACGAGAATGTGCAGCGCTGGGTGCTCGCCGGCACCGACTATGTCTACCCGCGCACCACCAATAAGATCCTTGAAGCCTATCTGAAGTCGAAGGGCGTCAAGTCCGAAGACATCATGATCAACTACACGCCGTTCGGTCATTCCGACTGGCAGACCATCGTCGCCGACATCAAGAAGTTTGGCTCGGCGGGCAAGAAGACGGCCGTCGTCTCCACCATCAATGGCGACGCCAATGTGCCGTTCTACAAGGAACTCGGCAACCAGGGCATCAAGGCGACCGACATCCCGGTCGTGGCCTTCTCGGTCGGTGAAGAAGAACTCGCCGGCATCGACACCAAGCCGCTGCTCGGCCATCTCGCCGCGTGGAACTACTTCCAGTCGGTGGACGTGCCGGAGAACGCCGCCTTCATCAAGAAGTGGCAGGCCTACACCAAGAACGACAAGCGCGTGACCAACGACCCGATGGAAGCCACCGTCATCGGCTTCAACATGTGGGTCAAGGCGGTCGAGAAGGCCGGCACCACCAATGCCGACGCCGTCATCGACGCGCTGATCGGCGTTACCGTGCCGAACCTCTCGGGCGGCTTCTCGGCCATGATGCCGAACCACCACATCACCAAGCCGGTGCTCATCGGCGAGATCAAGGAAGACGGCCAGTTCGACATCGTCGAGCAGACCCCCGGCCTGATCGTCGCCGAGGAATGGTCCCCCTATCTCGAAGGCTCCAAGGACCTGATTGCCGATTGGCGCAAGCCGCTCAACTGCGGCAACTTCAACGTCAAGACCGGCAAGTGCGGCGGCGCCGGCAAGTGATCCGGCACACGTGACGCCGACGCCCGGGCGACCGCTTCGCGCGGCTGCCTGACCGCTGGACGATCCCCGGCCGCCCTCGTGGCGGCCGGGCCCCGGCCCCGATCCACCATGATCTTGAGTGCCCGGCGACCTGCCAAGATGCGGGCGATGCCGGACCGCGTACCGCCGTCGCCGCCGGAGACCTGCTCCGGCCATCCGCAGCGCCACATCGACGGACGATGATGACCTCACGCGCTCGACTGCCTCACCTCATCCGCGTGCTCTGTGCCGCGCTCGCCGTCCTTTTTGCTGCCGCGCTCGCAGGGACCTTCCCCGGGCGCGCCGAGGCGCAGGACATCAGCGGCGCGCTGACGCAACTCACCACCAACAAATATGACGATACCGAAGCGGCGCTGGCGACACTGGCGCTCAGCGGCAGCCCCGCCGCCGCCGGCATCGTCGCGGCGCTTGCCGATGGCAAGCTGGTTTTTGGCGGCCTTCCGCCGCGCGTCTTCATCGAGGGGGAGGGCGGTGCGCTGCTCGACCCGCTGACGATGCAGCCGGTCACCGATGCGCCCGCCGTCAAGCCCGTGCGGGTCAATAACCGCGTCCGCCGCGCCCTCGATGCGGCGAGCGGCGCCCTGTCGCTGGTCAGCCCCGACGCGGCGAAGCGCCGTGAGGCGGCGCTGGCGGTCGGCCGCTCGCGCGACGAGGCGGCGCTGCCGGCCCTCGACATGGCGCTCGCCAAGGAGACCGATCCGAAGGTGAAGTCGGCGATGACACTCGCCCGCGCCTCCATCCTCATCGGCAAGGAGGGCATCAGCCCCGCCGAGCGCATCGCGGCGGTCGAACTGGTCGGCGCGGAAGGCAACCAGGACGCGCTCGCCATACTGCGCAGCGTGCCCGACAGCGCGGCGCCCGAGGTGAAGCAGGCCGCCGCCGCCGCCATCGAGGGCATCGAGCGCAACCTCGCTCTGTGGAGCATGGCGCAGAATGTCTGGTACGGGCTGTCGCTCGGCTCGGTGCTGCTGCTCGCCGCCATCGGCCTCGCCATCACCTTCGGCGTGATGGGCGTCATCAACATGGCGCATGGCGAGATGGTGATGCTCGGCGCCTACACCACCTTCGTGGTGCAGGAGGTCGTCCGCACCTCCTATCCCGGCCTGTTCGACGTCTCGCTGCTGATCGCCATTCCGCTGGCCTTCCTGTTCACCGGCCTGATCGGCGTGCTCATCGAACGCACGGTCATCCGCTTTCTCTACGGCCGGGCGCTGGAAACGCTGCTCGCCACCTGGGGCATCTCGCTCATCCTGCAGCAGGCGATCCGCACCATCTTCGGGCCCACCAACCGCGAGGTCGGGGCGCCGAGCTGGATGTCGGGCAGCTTCGAGATCGGCCAGCTCTCGATCACCTCCGGCCGGCTCTGGATCATCGTGTTCGCGCTGCTGGTGTTCTTCGCGCTGCTCGCCACCCTGCGCCTGACCCGCATCGGGCTCGAGATGCGGGCAGTGACGCAGAACCGCCGCATGGCCGCCTCCATGGGCATCCGCACCAATTGGGTGGACGCGATGACCTTCGGCCTCGGTTCCGGCATCGCCGGCATGGCGGGCGTGGCGCTTAGCCAGATCGACAATGTCTCGCCCAACCTCGGGCAGAGCTACATTATCGACAGCTTCCTGGTCGTGGTGTTCGGCGGCGTCGGCAATCTGTGGGGCACGCTGGTCGGCGCCATGACGCTGGGCGTGGCCAACAAGCTGCTGGAGCCCTATGCCGGCGCCGTGCTGGGCAAGATCGCGCTGCTGGTCATCGTGATCCTCTTCATCCAGAAGCGGCCCCGCGGCCTCTTCGCCCTCAAGGGGAGGTCGATCGAGGCATGAGCGCGCCCATGACCCGCACCGGCAGCGCGAGCACGCGCAGCACCACCATCACCCGCCAGCCCGCCCTGCTGGGCACCAGCGGCATCGTCTTCCTCGCGGTGCTCTTCGCCGCAGCGGTGCTGGTGCCGCTTCTCAACCTCTACGCCACGCCGGGCTCGGCCGTGCACGTGCCGACCTATGTCGTCTCTCTGCTCGGCAAATACCTCACCTACGCCCTGCTGGCGCTCTCGGTCGATCTGATCTGGGGCTATGTCGGCATTCTCTCGCTCGGGCAGGGGGCGTTCTTCGCGCTCGGTGGCTATGCCATGGGCATGTATCTCATGCGCCAGATCGGCACGCGCGGCGTCTATGGCGACCCGGTGCTGCCGGATTTCATGGTGTTCCTCAACTGGAAGGAACTGCCCTGGTTCTGGTACGGCTTCGACATGTTCCCCTTCGCCGCGCTGATGGTGCTGCTGGCGCCGGGCATCCTCGCCCTGGTGTTCGGCTGGTTCGCCTTCCGCTCGCGCGTCACCGGCGTGTACCTGTCGATCATCACCCAGGCGATGACCTTCGCCCTGCTGCTCGCGTTCTTCCGCAACGACATGGGGTTCGGCGGCAATAACGGGCTGACCGACTTCAAGGACATACTCGGCTTCAACATCCAGGCGGACGGCACGCGGCTCACCCTGTTCGTGCTCTCGGCGCTGGCGCTGGGGCTCGCCTATATTCTCTGCCGGTTCCTCGTGCGCTCGCATTTCGGCAAGGTGCTGGTCGCCGTCCGCGATGCCGAGACGCGGGTGCGCTTCACCGGCTACCGGGCGGAAAACTACAAGCTGGTCGCCTTCGTCGTCTCCGCCATGCTGGCGGGCATCGCCGGCGCACTCTACGTGCCGCAGGTCGGCATCATCAACCCGTCGGAATTCTCGCCCGCCAACTCGATCGAGATCATCGTCTGGGTGGCGGTGGGCGGGCGCGGCACGCTGGTGGGCGCGGCACTCGGGGCCGTGCTGGTGAACTACGCCAAGACCTACTTCACCTCAGGCATGCTGGCTCCGTACTGGCTGTTCATGCTCGGCGGGCTGTTCGTTGCCGTCACCCTGTTCCTGCCCAAGGGCATCGTCGGCACGTTCTACGAGTGGCGCGAGAAGCGCCGGCAGCATGATGACATCCCCGGCGAACCGCTCGCCTCGCCCCGGCCGGCCGAGTGAGGGACGCCGACATGACCGACATCGCCACGCTTGACCCCGCCACCACCTCCGCCGAGGCGGCACCCGCCGCCAAGAAGGAACTGACCGAAGCGCTGCTCTATCTCGACGCCGTAACCGTTACCTTCGACGGCTTCCGGGCGCTCAACGCGCTTTCCTTCACCGTCGATCCCGGCGAGATGCGGGCCGTCATCGGCCCCAATGGCGCCGGCAAGACGACGATGATGGACGTCATCACCGGCAAGACACGTCCCGACCGCGGCGACGTCTTCTTCAACGGCGGCACCACCGACCTGACGAAGCTGGACGAGACCCAGATCGCCACGCTGGGCATAGGTCGCAAGTTCCAGAAGCCGACGGTCTTCGAGAACCACACGGTGCTCGACAATCTGCGCCTCGCGCTGAAGGGCCAGCGCCGCGCACTGCCGAACATCTTCCGGCGCGAGAGCGCGGCGGAGCGCGATCTCATCGACGAGATCTTCGAGACCATCCGGCTGACCGAGCACCGCGACCGGCTGGGCGGCGCGCTCTCGCATGGGCAGAAACAGTGGCTGGAGATCGGCATGCTGCTGGCGCAGGACCCCAAGCTGCTGCTGGTCGACGAGCCGGTCGCCGGCATGACCGATGCCGAGACCGCCCAGACCGCCGAACTGCTGCGCGCGATCAACGCCAATGGCCATTCGGTGGTGGTGGTCGAGCACGACATGACCTTCGTGCGCGACCTCGGCGTGCGGGTGATGTGCCTGCATGAAGGCTCGGTGCTGGCCGAGGGAACGCTCGACCAGGTGAGCGCGAATGAGCGCGTCATCGAAGTGTATCTGGGGCGCTGAGGCTCATGCTCGAAGTTCAGGACATCAACCTCTTCTACGGCGCGGCACAGGCGCTGCGCGGCGTCTCCCTCACCGCCGAGCCGGGCAAGGTGACCTGCGTTCTCGGCCGCAACGGCGTGGGCAAGACCAGCCTGATGCGCGCCATTGTCGGGCAGGCGCCGGTGGCCAAGGGCTCGGTGCGCTTCAACGGCGAAGACATCACCACGATGGCGCCCTCCGAACGGGCGCGGCGCGGTATCGCCTTCGTGCCGCAGGGGCGCGAGATCTTCCCGCTGCTCACCGTGGCCGAGAATCTGGAAACCGGCTTCGCGCCCTTGAAGCGGGCGGAGCGGTTCATCCCGGACGATGTGTTCTCGCTGTTTCCGGTGCTCGATTCCATGATGCGCCGGCGCGGCGGCGATCTCTCCGGCGGCCAGCAGCAGCAGCTTGCCATCGGCCGGGCGCTCACCATGCGTCCCAAGGTGCTGGTGCTGGATGAGCCGACCGAGGGCATCCAGCCCTCCATCATCAAGGATATCGGCAACGCCATCCGCTACTTGCGCTCGAAGGGCGACATCGCCATCGTGCTGGTCGAGCAGTATTTCGATTTCGCCAGGGAACTCGCGGACCATTTCATCGTGATGGAGCGCGGGGCGGTGGTGATGTCGGGCGACGGTGCCGCCCTCGAGGATCCCGATGTTCGCAACCGCATTGCCGTCTGACGCCGTCGCCGCCTCGATCCCGGTCGAGCGGCGTGGACAGGGGCGGGTACTGGTCGAGGCCCGCGCGCTGGACGGGCGCACGGTGCGGGGGCGGATCGAGGAGGAAGGGTTCGCCCGGGTGCGCTTCCCGCGCTCCGGCCGGCGTGGACGCTCGCTGGAGGCGGTGATGATCAACACCGGCGGCGGGCTGGCCGGCGGCGACGCCTCGCAAAGCTGCCTGCATGCCGGGCGCGATGCCCAATTGGTGGTCACCACCCAGGCGGCGGAAAAGATCTACCGCTCCGACGGGGCCACCTCGCGCATTGCCGTGGAGCTGACGGCGGAAGCCGGTGCCCGCCTTCACTGGATGCCGCAGGCGACCATCGTGTTCGACGGCGCGCGGGTGGAGCGCTCCATCGCCGCCGAGGTGGCGGCGGATGCCAGCCTGCTGCTGGTGGAGCCTGTCATTCTCGGCCGCACAGCGCGCGGCGAACGCCTCACCTATGGCCGGCTGCACGACCGCTGGCGCATCCGTCGCGGCGGCCGGCTGGTCTATGCCGACGGCCTGCAGCTCGATGGCGACATCGCCGGCGCGCTGGATCGTCGTGCCACGGCGGGCGGCTGGGCCGCCTTCGCGACGCTGCTGCTGGTGTCGCCCGATGCCGAGAGCCGGCTGGAGGCGGTGCGCGCGGCGCTAGGCCTCGGCGAGAGCGAGCCGGATGGTTTGGCCTGCGAACTGCCGGATGGCCTCGATGCCGGGGCCAGCGCCTGGGACGGGATGCTCTCGGTGCGGCTGCTGGCCCGCGACGGCGCGCCGCTGGAAAGCGCGATCCGGCGGGCAATCGCCGCGCTGGGGGTCGAAGAAGTGCCGCGCATCTGGCATTCCTGATGCAAGCCGCCCGCTGTTTGAACTGACATTCGCCTTTTGCAGAGCCGGAGACGCATCCATGAACCTCAGCCCGCGCGAGAAGGACAAGCTCCTCGTCGCCATGGCGGCCCAGGTGGCCCGCCGCCGCCTGGAGCGTGGCGTGAAGCTCAATTATCCCGAGGCGGTGGCGCTGATCACCGATGTGGTGGTCGAGGGCGCACGCGACGGCAGGACGGTGGCCGAGCTGATGACGCTGGGCACCACGGTGCTGACGGGCGACCAGGTGATGCCGGGCGTGGCGGAGATGATCGTCGAAATCCAGGTCGAAGCGACGTTTCCCGACGGCACCAAGCTCGTCACCGTGCACGAGCCGATCGCCTCCAGCCATGGTGCCGGGGCGCCCGGCGAGATGCTGCTGGAAGAGGGCGACATCGAGCTGCTGGCCGGCCGCGCATTCGTCTCGCTCACCGTTGCCAATACCGGCGACCGGCCGATCCAGGTCGGCAGCCACTACCATTTCTACGAGACCAACCCGGCACTCGCCTTCGAGCGGGAGAAAGCGCGCGGCATGCGGCTGGCCATCGCCTCCGGCACCGCGGTGCGCTTCGAGCCGGGGCAGAGCCGGGAGGTGACGCTGGTGGCGCTCGCCGGCAAGCGCGAGGTCTACGGCTTCCGCCAGGACGTGATGGGCAAGCTGTGACGCCTCTCGCCTAGGACCTGCCGCCTGAAGGCTCCCGCCGCCCGCTGCCCCTTTGCCGAAACGGATTGCCCCATGTCCATCAAGATTTCCCGCGCCAGCTATGCCGAGATGTTCGGCCCGACCACGGGCGACCGGGTACGGCTCGCCGACACCTCGCTCGTCATCGAGGTGGAGAAGGACTTCACCGTCTATGGCGAAGAGGTGAAGTTCGGCGGCGGCAAGACCATTCGCGACGGCATGGGCCAGTCTCAGGTCATGCGCTCGGAAGGGTCGGTCGACACCGTCATCACCAATGCGCTGATCCTCGACCATTGGGGCATCGTGAAGGCCGATATCGGCATTCGCGACGGGCGCATCCACGGCATCGGCAAAGCCGGCAACCCGGATATCCAGCCCGGTGTCGACATCGTCATCGGCGCCTCGACCGAGGTGATCGCGGGCGAGGGCAAGATCATCACGGCCGGGGGCTTCGACTGCCACATCCACTTCATCTGCCCCCAGCAGATCGAGCACGCGCTGATGAGCGGCGTCACCACCATGCTCGGCGGCGGCACCGGCCCGGCGGCCGGCACCAACGCGACCACCTGCACGCCCGGTCCGTGGCATATCGAGATGATGCTGCGCGCCTTTGACAGCTTCCCGGTCAACCTCGCGCTTTCCGGCAAGGGCAACGTCTCGCTGCCCGGCCCTCTGGTCGAGCAGATCGAGGCGGGCGCCTGCTCGATGAAGCTGCACGAGGACTGGGGAACCACGCCGGCGACGATCGACAACTGCCTGTCGGTGGCGGACGACTACGACATCCAGGTGATGATCCACACCGACACGCTCAATGAGAGCGGCTTCGTCGAGGACACCATCGCCGCCTTCAAGGGCCGCACCATCCATGCCTTCCACACCGAGGGCGCCGGCGGCGGACATGCGCCCGACATCATGAAGGTGGCCGGCCTGCCCAACGTGCTGCCGTCTTCCACCAACCCGACGCGGCCCTTCACCATCAACACGCTCGACGAGCATCTCGACATGCTGATGGTGTGCCACCACCTCGACCCGCTGATCGCCGAGGACCTCGCCTTCGCCGAGAGCCGCATCCGCAAGGAGACCATCGCGGCGGAGGACATCCTGCACGATCTCGGCGCCATCTCGATGATCTCGTCGGACAGCCAGGCCATGGGCCGGCTGGGCGAGGTGATCACCCGCACCTGGCAGACCGCGCACAAGATGAAGCTGCAGCGCGGCCTGCTGCCGGGCGACAGCGAGCGCAACGACAATGCCCGCGCCAAGCGCTACATCGCCAAATACACCATCAACCCGGCCATCGCGCACGGCATCTCCCGGCACATCGGCTCGGTGGAGAACGGCAAGCTGGCCGACCTCGTGGTCTGGTCGCCGGCGTTTTTCGGCACCAAGCCGGACATGGTGATCAAGGGCGGCACCATTGTCGCGGCGGTGATGGGCGACCCGAATGCTTCCATCCCCACCCCGCAGCCGGTGCATTACCGGCCGATGTGGGGCGCCTATGGCAAGGCGCGCACGGCGACCTGCCTGACCTTCGTCTCGCAGGCGGCGATCGACCTGAATGTCGCCGCCAAGCTCGGGCTGGAAAAGCGTACCGTGGCCGTGGAGAACGTGCGCGGCGGCATCTCCAAGGCGTCGATGATTCACAACAGCGCGACCCCGCATCTCGAAATCGACCCGGAAACCTATGAGGTGCGGGCGGATGGCGTGCTGCTGACCTGCGCGCCGGCCACCGAACTGCCCATGGCGCAGCGCTACTTCCTGTTCTAAGCATCGGGCTTCAGGCTGCCGCATAGCCGAATGCGCTCCGAAGGAGACGATCATGATCCGTGCCCGCCAGATTCTTCCCGCTGGTAGCTGGGACGCCGCCACCGCTGCCGACCGCGTCGTGCTGCCTCATGACGGGCGCTACCGCCGGCGCATCGCCATGCGCGGCGAGGGCGATGTGACGTTTCTGCTCGACCTCGACGAGGCGACGCGGCTGAAGGATGGCGACGGGCTGTCGCTGGAAGACGGGCGCGTCGTCGCGGTGGTCGCGGCGGAGGAGCCGGTGGCGGAGATCGTCGCCCGCGACGCCCATCACCTCGCCCGCCTCGCCTGGCATCTGGGAAACCGGCACGTGGCGGCCGAGCTGCTTTCCGACCGTATCCGCATCGCCCGCGACAGCGTGCTGGAGGAGATGGCGCGCGGCCTCGGCGCCAGCGTCGACGTCGTGGAAGCGGCCTTCGAGCCCGAGGGCGGCGCCTATGAGGCCGCCGAGGCGCACGGCCACGGGCATGAGGCCCACGCCCATCACGACCACGCCCATGGCGAGGACTGCGGCTGCGGCCATGACCACCATGATCATGAGCCTCACAAGCACGATCACGCGCATCATGGGCACGAGCATCACGGCCACGACCACAAGACCCATGCTCATGAGCCACACGGGCACGAGGCCCACGGGCACGAGCCGCACGCCAAGGCGCATGACGTGCTGCATGTCCACAGTGAGACGTCCGCGCCCGCCCATGAGCATGGCTGTGGCTGCGGGCACGACCACAGCCATGATCACGGTCATTCTCACGACCATGGCCATTCCCACGACCATGGCCACGGCCACGCGCACGGCCACAAGCACGGCCATTAGGGGCAGGGGATGAGCGAGGCCGCCGCAGCGCCGCCCGGCGCCTCGCCCGACCTCCTGGCGCTGTTCGTCTGGCTCTCGCCGGCCTACTCGGTGGGCGCCTTTGCCTATTCGCACGGTCTCGAATGGGCGGTGGAGACGCAGGATGTTTCCGACCTGCCCTCGCTGACGGGCTGGGTCGACGACCTTCTGCGCCATGGCGGCCCGTTTGCCGATGCGGCTCTGCTGGCGCACGCCTTCGAGGCGACCCGCGCGGGCGAGGACGACCGGCTGCGCGAGGTGCTCGAACTTGCCTCCGCCTTCGCGCCCTCGCGCGAGCGGCAGATGGAGACGCTGAACCAGGGCGACGCCTTCATCGCCGCCACGCGTATGGCCTGGCCCGCGCCGATCTTCGAGCGCCTTGCCGCTCTCTGGGACGGGCGCGTCGCCTATCCCGCCGCCGTCGGCATCGCGGCGGCGGCACATGGCCTGCCGTTGCCGGAGACGCTTTCGCTGTATCTGAACGCCGTGGCGGCCAATCTGATCTCCGCCGCCGTGCGCCTCGTGCCGCTGGGCCAGACCGATGGCAACCGCGCGCTGGCCGCCGCGACGCGGGTGGTGCGCGACGTTGCCGTGCGCGCGGCGAATGTGCCGCTCGACCAGCTCGGCGGGGCGGCGCTGAAATCCGATATCGCGTCGATGCGGCATGAGACGCAGTACACGCGGCTGTTCCGAAGCTGAACAAGGGGAAATTCCATGGCGAGCGATAGCAGCGGCCCGCTTCGGGTCGGCATTGGCGGTCCGGTCGGCTCCGGCAAGACGGCGCTGATGGAGGCGCTGTGCCGCATTTTCCGCGAGCGCTACGACCTCGCCGCCATCACCAACGACATCTACACCAAGGAGGACGCGGAAATCCTCACCCGCGCCGGCGCGCTGCCGGCCGACCGCATCATGGGCGTGGAGACGGGCGGCTGCCCGCACACCGCCATTCGCGAGGACGCTTCCGCCAATCTCGCCGCCATCGCCGAAATGCGCGGGCGCTTTCCCCGGCTCGACCTGATCCTCATCGAATCCGGTGGCGACAATCTCGCCGCGACCTTCTCGCCCGAACTGGCGGACCTGACGATCTATGTGATCGACGTCTCGGCCGGCGAGAAGATTCCGCGCAAGGGTGGCCCCGGCATCACCCGCTCGGACCTGCTGGTCATCAACAAGATCGATCTCGCGCCTTATGTCGGCGCCTCGCTGGAGGTGATGGACCGCGATTCGCGGCGCATGCGTGGGCGCCGTCCGTTCGTCTTCGCCAATGTGCGCGCCGGTAACGGCGTGGCGGAGGTGGCGCGCTTCATCGAGGAGGCCGGCGGGCTCTCGGTGGCGGAGCCCGCGCTGCGGGACGACGTGGCGCCGGCCTGAGCTGGCGACGGTGGCCCTGTCGCGGGGCACCGTCGTCCCGTCGGCAACACTCGCGCAGATGATGCGCCGTGCAGGCGGCGGCCGATGGGGCGTCGCGCTTCCGTCTGATATGAGTTTGTCAGGCTGGAAGGGATTCCCTTGATGAAGTCACTGACAATGGGCCGCAAAGGGCGCTCCGCCCCGCTCTACACCAAGCGCGGCCCGCGCATTCCCGACCGGATCGTCGAGCTGTTCGACCATTTCTGCCGGACCGACCGGCGCGCCTGCCTATTTCTCGTCCTGCTGTGCCTGGTGGCGCTGCTGCCGGGGTTCTTTTCCATCCCGCCTGTCGACAGGGACGGAGCCCGCTTCGCGCTGACCAGCCGGCACATGGTGGAAACCGGCGATCTGACCGAGACGAGGCTCGGCTGGGAGACAAAGCGCACGCGCGCGCTGGGGCTGCACTGGCTTCAGGCCGGCGTGGTGAAGGCCGCCCAGCTGGTGGGCGTTCCGCAGGCGCCGACGCGCGTCTGGCTGTACCGGCTGCCTTCGCTCGCCGCCGCGATCGCCGCCGTTCTGCTGACCTATTGGGCGGCTCTGGCCTTCGCGCACCGACGCGCCGCCGTCCTGGCCGCGAGCCTGCTGGCGAGCAGCGTCGCGCTCGGCGTGGGCGGGCGCCTTGCCGTACCGGAAGTGTTCCTGCTCGCCTCCGTGGCGGCGATGATAGGAGCGACCGGCCGCCTCTATCTTGCCGAGCGGCAGAGCGACGGCGTCGGCGTCTGGCAGCAGACACCGCATGAGGCGAGACTCGCGCTGATTTTCTGGGCAGCGCTGGCGTTTGGACTGTTCACCAAGGGGTTGATGACGCCGGTCTATGTGCTGCCGCCGCTGCTGGCGCTGGTGCTCGTGGATCGTTCGGCGCGATTCCTTCAGCGCGCACGGTCCTATTCGGGGCTCGCGCTGCTGGTTCTGGTGGCTGCCGGCTGGTTCCTGCTGCGGCGCTACGCGCCGCCGGAGACGCAGGCGGAGTTCGTCGCGCGCACGATGCTCGGACCGGTGGCTGCCGACTATCAGGGATTCACCGGCCTGCCGGGCGTTTACCTGCTGCTGTTCTTCGCGCTGTTCTGGCCGGCGGCGCCGTTGGCGGCACTGGCCGCCCCCTTTGTCTAGAAGGCCCGGCGCAACAGTGCGATTCGCTTCCTGCTGGCCTGGGTGGTGCCGGTCTGGGTGCTGTTCGAGATCCTGCCCACCAAGATTCCCGCCTATGTCGCGCCCACCCTGCCGGCCATCGCCATATTGATCGCCATCGCCGTGGAGCGCGGTGCCCTCGCGCTCGGCAATATGCGGCTCACCCGCGTGCTGTGGCTGTGGCCGGTGATCGGTGCGGTGATCGCGGTGGCGGCGCTTCTGGGCATGGCGGTGTTCGACCGCTCGACCAGCGTCCTGGCCTGGCCGCTGCTGCTGCTCGGCTTCCTCGCGCTGGTGATCGCAGCGGCTTCGGTGCGCGATTATGGGGTCGAGAAATCCGCGCTGGTCGCCATTGTCGGCATGCTCGTCTCCGGCTTCGGTGTGATGCAGCTGGTGCTGCCGAACCTGGAGAGCTTCTGGATGGCGCCGCGCGTCGTGGCGGCGGTCGCGCGCGAATCGTGCGCCCCGGGCACGGGAAAGATCCAGGTCGGCATTGCCGGCTATAACGAGCCGAGCTTCGCCCTGCTGCTGCCGGACGCGCCGCGTTTTCTGGACGGTGCCGCGGCCGCCGATTTCCTCAAGGCCGGGGGAGGCTGCCGCGTCGTCTTCGTCGAGCGGCGGCAGGAGCGCGGCTTCGCCCGGCGGGCGGAGACGATCGGCCTGCGCATCCAGCGGGGGGCCGATCTTCGCGGCTTCGATTACAATGGCCTGCGCGAAGTTCGGCTCGCGCCCTACCACCGCGGCTGACGTTCCGGCGCTAGCGGGTGGCCGCCATCGCGGTGAAGCCGCTGTCGAGGTCGGCGATGAGGTCGGCCGGGTCCTCAAGGCCGATCTGCAGCCGGATGGCGGGGCCGCCAGGCGCCCAGCGCGTCGCGCTGCGGTATGTGCTGCAGTCGAAGGGAATGGCGAGGCTCTCGAAGCCGCCCCAGCTGTAGCCGAGCCCAAACAAAGCGAGGCTGTCGAGGAAGGCATCGACGGCTGGCTTCGGCACAGGCTGCAGGATGATGCTGAACAGCCCCGAGGCACCCTTGAAGTCGCGCTTCCACAGCGCGTGGCCGGGATGGTCCGGCAGAGCCGGGTGCAGCACCTCCCGCACCTCCGGCCGCGCCGCCAGCCAATGGGCGACCGTGAGTGCCGATTGCTGGTGCCGCTCCAGCCGCACGGCCATGGTGCGCAACCCGCGCGCCGCCAGAAACGCGTCTTCCGGCGCGACGGTGATCCCGAGGTCGCCATGGGTCAGTTGCACGCTGCGGAACGTGCGCTCATTGGCGGAGATCGTTCCGATATTGAGGTCGGAATGACCGCCGAGATATTTGGTGCCGGCCTGGATGGAGATGTCGACGCCAAAGTCATGTGGGCGGAAAAACAGCGGCGTCGCCCATGTATTGTCCATCAGCGTGACGATGTCATGCCGGGACGCGACGTCGACGATGGCGGGCACGTCCTGAATCTCGAAGGACTGCGAGCCCGGCGATTCCAGGAAGATCGCCCGCGTGTTCGGGCGGATCAGCTCGGCGATGCCGGCGCCGACCAGCGGGTCATAATAGCTGGTTTCTATGCCGTAGCGCGTCAGGACATGGTCGCAGATGCGGCGGGTTGGCTGATAGGCACTGTCGACCATGAGCAGATGGTCGCCGGCCTTCAGCACGGAAAGCAGCGAGACGCTGACGGCGGAGAGCCCGGACGGGGTGAGGACGACACCTGCACCGCCCTCTATCCGGGTGAGCGCGACCTCCAGAGTCTCGACTGTCGGATTGCCGCGCCGGCCATAGGTGTAGCGGCCGGTGTGGCCTTCGAGATCGGCAACGGTGGGGGACAGCACCGTGGAACCGCGCACGATGGGCGTGTTCACGAAGCCGTCATAGCGAAACGGATCGCGCCCGGCGAGCACGAGCTCGGTCTCGACCGAGAGGTTGCCGGAGCAGGTGCTATTCGTCGTGTTCGCCATGGTTGCAGCCTGTCTGACGTGCCTAATCAAAGGTCGCATAGGGAACGGAGCCGCTGCGCGTCGTCAAGCGCTTGACCGGACCGGATTGCGGCGCTCTGATGACGATGCGTCTACTACGGTGGTGCCCGAGGGGGTCTTTTGTGGCGCCGCCAGACGAAGGAAGTAGGCATGTCGGTTTGCTGGACGCCGTTGGCGGCATGCGAATTGCCTTTTCTGTCACTCGTGCCGCTCGCACCTTTGCGTCGGACACATCAGCTCCATCCGAATGAAGAAGGCTGCCATAATGAAACGCCTCCTCTCCACGTTCGCCCTTGCGGGTGCCATGGGCCTCAGCGCGTTCGGCGCGCAAGCCGCCACCAAGCTCGAGCAGGTGAAATCCAAGGGCTTCGTCCAGTGCGGCGTCAGCCAGGGGCTGCCTGGCTTCTCCAACCCCAACGACAAGGGTGAGTGGAGCGGCCTCGATGTGGAATTCTGCCGCGCCGTCGCTGCCGCGATCTTCGGCGATGCCACCAAGGTGAAGTTCACGCCCCTCTCCGCCAAGGACCGCTTCACGGCCTTGCAGTCGGGCGACATCGACATCCTGTCGCGCAACACCACCTGGACCATCACCCGCGACACCTCGCTGGGCCTGAACTTCACCGGCGTCACCTATTATGACGGCCAGGGCTTCATGATCCGCAAGGACAAGAAGGTGAATTCGGCGCTTGAACTGTCCGGCGCCTCGGTCTGCACCCAGACCGGCACGACGACCGAGCAGAACCTCGCGGATTATTTCCGCGCCAACAACATGACCTATGAGGTCATCGCCTTCGCCACCAATGACGAAGTGGTCAAGGCCTATGACGCCGGCCGCTGCGACGTGCTCACCACCGACCGTTCGGGCCTTGCCGGCGAGCGCCTCAAGCTGACCAACCCCGACGATCACATCGTGCTGCCCGAGATCATCTCCAAGGAGCCGCTCGGCCCCGTGGTCGCCCATGGTGACGACCAGTGGTTCGATATCGTGAAGTGGGTGCTCTACGCCCAGCTGAACGCCGAGGAACTGGGCGTCGATTCCAAGAACGTCGACGAGCAGCTCAAGAGCGCGACCAACCCCGAGATCAAGCGTCTCCTCGGCACCGAGGGCAAGTATGGCGAGGGCATGGGCCTAGGCAATGACTGGGGCTACCTGATCGTCAAGAACGTCGGCAATTACGGCGAAATGTACGACCGGACTGTCGGTCCCGACACCCCGCTGAAGCTCTCGCGCGGTCTCAACGCGCTGTGGAACAAGGGCGGAATCCAGTACGCCGCGCCGGTGCGCTGAGCGCACGTGAAACGAGAGGCTCCCGGTATTCGGGAGCCTCTTCGCTCTGGCAGAGCCGACATCAAGTTTGGCGCCGGAGACATTGGGGCCTCGTTTCGAGGCGAGGGGGACTATGACGGATTTGGCTGGGCCCGTCGGCGGGCGTGCAAAGAGTTCATTCATCAACGACCCGAAGGTCCGGAGCATCGGCCTTCAGCTGATCGCCCTGATCGTGGTCGTATTCCTTGGCTGGAGCTTCACGGAAAACGCCCGCGACAACCTCGCGGCGCAGAAGATTGCCACCGGATTCGGGTTCCTCGACAACACGGCCGGCTTCGGCATCAACCAGACGCTGATCCCCTACAGCGAAACCTCGACCTATGGCCGGGCCTTCCTCGTCGGCCTCCTCAACACCATTCTGGTCGCAGTGGTCGGCATCTTCCTCGCGACGATCATCGGCTTCCTTGTCGGCATTGGCCGCCTGTCGAAGAACTTCGTCGTGCGAACGATCTCGACCGTCTATGTCGAGCTGCTGCGCAACCTGCCGCCGCTGTTCCAGATCCTGTTCTGGTATCTCGCGGTGCTGAGCGCCATGCCGGGCCCGCGCGACAGCATCAGCCTGTTCGGCGAGGTGTTCATTTCCAACCGCGGCATCATCATCCCCCGGCCGATCTTCGGCGATGGGGCGGGGATGGTCATGTGGGCGATCGGGCTTGCCGTGCTCATCGCCATCCTGTTCGGCCATTGGTCGGCGAGCCGCCAGGCGGAGACGGGGCAGCGCCTCCCGGTGCTGTGGATCAATCTCGCCCTGATCATCGGCCTCCCGCTGGTGGCGATGATTGCCACCGGTTTTCCGATCGTCTTCGAGGCGCCCGCACTGAAGGGGTTCAATTTTGTCGGCGGCGTGCGGGTCATTCCCGAATTCGTGGCGCTGACCGTGGCGCTGGCGACCTATACCGCCGCCTTCATCGCCGAGAATGTGCGCTCAGGCATCCAGTCGGTCAGCCACGGCCAGTCGGAAGCGGCGCACTCTCTGGGCCTGCGCCACGGGCAGACGCTGCGGCTCGTGATCATTCCGCAGGCCATGCGGGTGATCATTCCGCCCCTCACCAGCCAGTATCTCAACCTCACCAAGAACTCGTCGCTGGCGGTGGGCATCGGCTACCCCGACCTCGTGGCGGTGTTTGCCGGCACGGCGCTGAACCAGACCGGGCAGGCCATCGAGATCATCGCCATCACCATGAGCGTCTATCTGGTGCTGTCCATCATCACCGCGACCATCATGAACGCCTACAACAAGCGCGTCGCGCTGGTCGAAAGGTGAGGGCCCGCGCATGAGCATGACCTTCGACGACGGCACCTTCATCCGCAACGAGATGGTGGAGCCTCTCCCGCCGCCCCGGCAGCGTATCGGCGCCGTGGCATGGATGCGCGAGAACCTGTTCTCCGGCGTCTTCAACACCATCCTGACCGTTCTCGGCATCCTGCTGGTGGTGATGGTCGTTCCACCCTTTGTCCGCTTCATGTTCATTGACGCGGTGTGGACCGGCGAAAATCGCGAAGCGTGCCTTGGCCCCGAGGTCGGCGCCTGCTGGCCGTTCATCAAGGCCAAGTTCGGCCAGCTCATCTACGGTTTCTACCCGATCGACCAGCGCTGGCGGGTGGACATCGTCTTCGCCGCCGGCGCGCTGCTGCTGGTGCCGCTGCTGGTGCCGAGCCTGCCGTTCAAGCGGGTGAGCGCGTTCCTGTTCTTCGTGGTCTACCCGGTGGTGGCCTTCGTGCTGCTCACCGGCGGCAACATCAACGCCTCGGCCTTCCTGCTGGAACGTTTCGGCCTGATCCGGGGGCTGGTCGGCGACGGCCAGATCGGCGGCGTTAACCTCGCATTCTGGGTTGATTACGGGCTGACCGCGCTGCTCGTTATAGTGGCAATCGGCGGCTTGATCGCCCTGCTCGGCGGCAGCGGTCGCTCCGCCGCCCTGACGACCTTCTGGGTTTTCCTGGCGCTCGGGCTGCTCATCTTCGCCTGGGACGTCGATGTCGGGCTCGAATATGTGGAAACCCGCCAGTGGGGCGGCCTGCTGGTCACGCTGGTGATCGCCGTGACCGGCATCGTCGCCTCACTGCCGCTCGGCATCCTGCTGGCGCTCGGGCGGCGTTCGGAGATGCCGATCGTCCGGCTGCTGTCGGTGGTGTTCATCGAGTTCTGGCGCGGTGTGCCGCTGATCACCGTGCTGTTCTTCGCCACCTACATGCTGCCGCTGTTCCTGCCGCAGGGCACCAATCCCGACGCGCTGCTCCGCGCGCTGGTCGGTGTCGCCCTGTTCTCCGCCGCCTATATGGCGGAGGTGGTGCGCGGCGGCCTGCAGGCGATTCCGAAGGGGCAGTATGAGGGCGCGATGGCTGTCGGGCTGACCTGGAGCCAGATGATGCGCCTCATCATCCTGCCGCAGGCGCTGACACTCGTCATTCCCGGCATCGTGAACAGCTTCATCAGCCTGTTCAAGGACACGACGCTGGTGCTGATCGTGTCGATCTTCGACTTCCTCGGCCAGCTCCGCGCGTCCTTCACCGACCCGAACTGGGCGACGCCGGTAACGCTCTACACCGGCTTCGCCTTCGCCGGCGTGGTCTACTTTCTCTTCTGCTTCGGCATGTCACGCTACTCGCTCTTCGTGGAGCGGCGGCTGAACACCTCTCACCGGCATTGACGGAGACTTGCGGTATGTCCGACCTTCATTCGATCGTCCCGAGCGACGCTCTGCCTGCCGTCCACACGCCTCCCGGACGCGAGGTCGCCGTCGACCTCGTCGGGGTGCACAAATGGTATGGCGAATTCCACGTCCTCAAGGACATCAATCTCAAGGTGCATCGCGGCGAGCGCATCGTGATCTGCGGGCCTTCCGGTTCCGGCAAGTCGACGATGATCCGCTGCATCAACCGGCTGGAAGAACATCAGCAGGGCTCGATCGTGGTCGATGGCATCGAGCTGACCAATGATCTCAAGCGGATCGACGAGATCCGGCGTGAGGTCGGCATGTGCTTCCAGCACTTCAACCTATTCCCGCACCTCACCATCCTGGAAAACCTGACGCTGGCGCCGATCTGGGTCCGCAAGATGCCCAAGAAGGACGCCGACGAACTGGCGATGCACTTCCTCACCAAGGTGAAGATCCCCGAGCAGGCGCATAAATATCCCGGCCAGCTCTCCGGCGGCCAGCAGCAGCGCGTCGCCATCGCCCGCGCCCTGTGCATGAAGCCGAAGATCATGCTGTTCGACGAGCCGACCTCGGCGCTCGATCCGGAAATGGTCAAGGAAGTGCTGGAGACCATGGTGAGCCTGGCGGAAGAGGGCATGACCATGCTCTGCGTGACCCATGAGATGGGCTTCGCGCGGCAGGTCGCCAACCGGGTGATCTTCATGGATGCCGGGCAGATCATCGAGATGAACGAGCCGGAAGCGTTCTTCTCCAACCCGCAGCACGAACGCACACGGCTCTTCCTCAGCCAGATTCTGCACTGAGCCGACGCGCCACGAACAAAGGCCGGACCGCGCGGGCGGTCCGGCCTTTGTCATTTATCCGGCATTTGGGATCGCCGAAGGCGTCAGTCCGCCGGCCCGGTCGCCACCGGCCGATCGGAGGCCCCCCATTCGGTCCAGGACCCGTCATAGAGAGCCACCGGCGGCGCCCCGATGGTGTCCAGCGCCAGCCAGAGAATCGCCGCCGTGACCCCCGAGCCGCAGCTGGTGATCACCGGTTTCGCCGGGTCGATACCGGCGGCCTCGACCGCCCGGCGGATGGTGGCGGCATCGGCCAATCGGCCGTCCTTCACCAATTCGGAAACCGGCAGGTTGCGCGCGCCGGGAATGTGACCCGGCCGCACGCCGGCGCGGGGTTCCGGGGCCTCGCCGCGAAAACGTTCGGCCGGGCGCGCGTCCAGTATCTGCGCCCGGCGATCCGCGACCCGCGCCGCGACGTCGTCGATCGAAGCGACCCAGTCATGGTCGAGAGTGGCGTCGAAACGGGCGGGAAGATAGGGCGCCTCGCCGGATTCCGTTGGTCGGCCCTCGGCGAGCCATTTCGGAAAGCCCCCATCGAGAATGGCGACGTCCACGGCGCCGAAGGCGCGCAGGGTCCACCACACGCGCGGCGCCGAGAACAGGCCTTCGGTGTCATAGACCACGATCTTCATCTGCCGGCCGATGCCGAGCGATTCCATTGCCGCCCGGAACAGCGTCGGCGAGGGCAGCATGTGCGGCAGGGGGCTCGCGACGTCCGAGACGGCATCGATGTCGAAGAACACCGCGCCGGGAATGTGCGCCTTGAGGAACTCCTCGCGCCCCTTCCGCCCGGTCGCCGGCATGTGCCAGGAGCCGTCGACGATGACCAGGTTGGGCGCGCCCAGATGCGCGGCGAGCCATTCGGTGGAGACAAGGCGGCTGGTGTCAGGCGGTTCGCGTTCGGGCATCGAGCACTCCAGAGCTGCGCGCGGCGTCAGGCCCAGGCCAGCCGCACGCGGCGGTTCTGCTGGCCCTTCTTCTCAATCTTGGTCACCTGCACGGCGCCGATCTCGTCCAGGCCACGTACATGGGTGCCGCCGCAGGGCTGCAGGTCCAGCCCCTCGATCTCCACAAGGCGCACCTTGCCGCTGCCCATGGGCGGCTTCACGGCCATGGTCTTCACCAGGCCGGGATTGGCGAGGAGCTCGTCGTCGGTGATCCAGCGCTCGCTCACCCGCGCGCTGGTCGCGATCATTTCGGCGAGCCGGGCGGTGATCTCGTCCTTGTCGATGCCAGCGTCGGGAATATCGAAGTCCAGCCGGCTCTCCTCCTCGCCGATCGAGCCGCCGGTAACGGGAAAGGGCAGGGCGACGGAGAGCAGGTGAAGCGCCGTGTGCATGCGCATGCGCTTGTGGCGGGTTTGCCAGTCCAGCCGCAAGGTCACCGCTTCGCCCGGCTCGGGCAGTTCGCATCCGCTGGCGAGAACGTGGATGACGTCGACCTTGGAAGGGCTGTACAGGGCCGTCTCTATGGCGATCTCGCAACCATCGGCGCGCAGCAGCGTGCCGCGATCGCCGGGCTGGCCGCCTGCCGTGGCATAGAACACCGTGCGGTCGGTGACGATGCCGCCCTCCGGGGTCACCGCCGTCACGACGGCAGAGGTTTCCTGGCAATAGGCATCGTCGCGGAAGAGAAGGAGGGTAGCCATTAGACCAGTACGCTGGGAACGTCGACGCTGCGCTCGAGCCAGCCCGGGACGGGCAGGCCCTTCTCGCGCAGGAAGACCGGGTTGAAGAGCTTGGATTGATACCGGGTGCCGTAGTCGCACAGCACGGTGACGATGGTATGGCCGGGGCCAAGCTCCCGGGCGAGGCGGATCGCCCCGGCGACATTGATGCCGGACGAGCCGCCCAGGCACAGGCCTTCATGCTCGAGCAGGTCGAACACGATCTGCACCGCCTCCGCATCGGGAATCTGGTAGGCGGCGTCGACCGGCGCGCCTTCCAGATTGGCGGTGATGCGCCCCTGGCCGATGCCTTCGGTGATGGAGGAGCCCTCGGATTTCAGCTCCCCGGTGGTGTAGTAGCTGAACAGCGCCGCGCCGAAGGGATCGGCAAGGCCGATCTTGATCGCCGGGTTGCGCTCCTTCAGGGCGATGCCGGTGCCGGCCAGCGTGCCGCCGGTGCCGACGGCGCAGACGAAGCCGTCGACCTTTCCGTCCGTCTGCGCCCAGATCTCCGGGCCTGTCGTCTCGATATGGGCGAGGCGGTTGGCGACGTTGTCGAACTGATTGGCCCAGACCGCCCCATTGGCCTCCGACGCTGCCAGCGCCTCGGCCAGACGGCCGGAAACCTTCACGTAATTGTTGGGGTTGGCATAGGCGACGGCAGGGACCTCGACCAGCGTGGCGCCGGCAAGGCGAAGCATGTCCTTCTTTTCCTGGCTCTGCGTCTCGGGAATGACGATCACCGAGCGAAACCCCAGCGCATTGCCCACCAAGGCGAGGCCGATGCCGGTATTGCCTGCGGTGCCCTCGACGATGACGCCGCCGGGCCGCAATTGCCCGCCCGCAACCGCATCCTGGATGATGAACAGGGCCGCCCTGTCCTTCACCGACTGGCCGGGATTCAGGAATTCAGCCTTGCCCAGAATAGTACATCCGGTGGCTTCGGAGGCGCGTTTGAGCTTGATGAGCGGCGTGTTGCCGATCGCCTCGACGAGACCGTTGCGAATGTCCATGGTGCTGATTTCTTTTGCCGTTTGAAGGCCCCCGAAGGTAGTGATCCACGCTTGCCTCGGCAACCGGGTTGCGCGCTAATCCCCGCGAATGCGCTGAAATCGTTCAAGCGCGCGCTGGCGTGCCTGCGCGTGGTCGACGATCGGGCGCGGATAGTGTTCGCCCAGCACGATGCCGGCCTTGCGCAGCACGTCCGATGGCGCCTCCCACGGCCGATGAATGAATTTGTTCGGCAGCGCAGCCAGCTCAGGGACGAAATTTCGCACATAGTCCCCGTCGGGATCGAATTTCTCGCCCTGCGCGACAGGGTTGAAGATGCGGAAATAGGGGGCGGCGTCGGCGCCCGAGCCGGCCACCCATTGCCAACTCGCCGGGTTGTTGGCGGGGTCGGCATCCACCAGCGTATCCCAGAACCAGTCCTCGCCGCGGCGCCAGTCCGTGAGGCCATGCTTGATGAGGAACGAGGCCGCGACCATGCGCACGCGATTGTGCATCCAGCCGGTCTGCCAGAGCTGGCGCATGCCGGCATCGACAAGGGGATAGCCGGTCAATCCGCGCCGCCACGCCCGCTCGAGCGCCGGATTATTTGTCCATTCGAACGCATCGAAGCGCGCATTGAAATTGACCCGCACCAGATCGGGGAAATGGAACAGCAGGTGATAGCTGAACTCGCGCCAATAGACCTCACTGACGAACTTCTCGGCGTCGCGCGACGAGGCCTCGCCTGCCGCCTCGGCGTGCCGCACGGCGGCCAGCGCCTGATGGGGCGAGAGCTCGCCGAAACGCAGATGCGGCGACAGGCGCGAGGTCGAGGAAAGATCGGGCCGGTCGCGCCCTTCGGCATAGCCGTGGAGCCCGCCATCGATAAAGGCTGAGAGCTCCGCGCGCGCACCGTTCTCGCCCGGTGTCCACGCCCGGCGCAGGCGGCCCGCCCAGTCGGGCGCGCTTGGCTCCAGCGCCCAGTCCCGCAACAGTTCGCTGTCCGGCGCGGGGGCGAATGGCAGCGCCGCCGGGGCGCGCACAGGCGTGCGGACGGGCTGACCCATCGCCCGGCGGTAAAAAGGTGTGAACACGCGGAAGGGTCCGCCCGACTGCGTCTTCATGGTCCAAGGCTCGTGCAATAGATTGCCGCCAAACGTCTCGACGGTCAGCCCACGCGCGGCGAGGGTTGCTTTCAGAGCCGTGTCGAGAGCGATCTCGGCAGACCCGTAGCGGCGGTTCCAATACAGGGCGTCGGCACCAACATCCTCGGCGAGCTGCGGCAGCAGATCGCCCGCCGCGCCCCGCCGCAGGACCAGCCGCCCGCCCTTTTGCTCTAGGGCGGCCGCAAGCGACGCCAGCGAGCGGCCCAGCCACCACCGCGCGGCGCCACCCAGCGGGCGGATGCCGTCGCTTTGCTCGTCCAAGATGAACACCAGTATCAGGGGGCGCCCGCTGGCCAGAGCCGCGTCCAGCGCCGGATTGTCGTCGAGCCGCAGGTCGTCCCTGAACCAGATGAGCGCAGGGCGGTCGGGGGAGGTGGGCATGCGGGTGTTCCTGGCGATCGGCGAGCTTTTACGAAACAGCATGCAGAAGCGATCAGCACGGCTGGCGCAACCTCTCACGATTTAATAATTATGCTCATCATGAAACAGCGGCCGCCGCTTCGGGGTCGCGGCAATGGAGACGTAAGATGAGCAACCTTTCCCGCGGCACCGCACTGGTCACCGGCGCCTCCAGCGGCATCGGCAGGGTTTATGCCGAGAAACTCGCGCAGCGCGGCTATGACCTGCTGCTCGTGGCGCGCGACCGCAGCCGCCTCGATGCGCTGGCGGCGGCAATCACCGGCGCGACCGGCCGCCGGGTGAGCGTGCTCGCGGCCGACCTTTCGCGGGCGGAAGGGGTCGAGGAGGTCGCCGCCCGGATCGCCTCGGACACGGAGATCAGCCTGCTGGTCAACAATGCGGGCATGGGCACCGAGGGCCCGGTGGTGGGCGCCGATGCCGGAAAGATCGACGTCATGGTGCAGCTCAACATCGCCGCACTCACCCGCCTCTCGGTCGCCGCCGTCAATGCCTTTTCCGGGCGCGCCGTAGGGACGCTGATCAACATCGCCTCGGTCGTCGCTCTCGTGCCGGAGGCCTTCCCCGGCGCCTATGCGGGCACCAAGGCTTATGTGCTGGCTTTCACCCAGTCGCTTCACAGCGAACTCAAGGACAGCCCGCTGCGCGTTCAGGCCGTGCTGCCGGGCTACACGCAGACCGAATTCTTCGACCGCGCCGGGATCGATGCCGCTGCCGTACCGTCTGAGCTGGTGATGTCGCCGGAGGACCTCGTCGAGGCCGCCTTGCGCGGGCTGGAAGCAGGCGAGGCGATCACCATTCCTTCGCTGCCCGACATGGCGGCCTGGCAGTCGGTGGTGGATGACCGCATGCGGATGGTGCCCGGCCTGTCGCTGCGCCGTCCGGCGGCGCGCTACGGGCTCGAAGAGGCCGTGCCGGCCTGAGCCTTCAGTAATCCCACTGCGCGCCGATGCCGACCTCGGCCGCGCCATCGGCGCCCGTCGCACCCTGCAGGCGGATGTTCTTCGTCACATCCACATCGACCGTGACGCGGCTGGACCCCGAGGAGGTGCCCTGCCGCACGCCGAGATAGATGTTGTCGTTCAGCCGGCGGCCAATGCCAACCTGGCCGCCGGTTCCCTCCGCATCAGTGCCCAGCTCAAGGCTGTCCACGCCGAGCGAGCGGCGTACGTTTTCCAGCGCATTGGTGCCGCCGGAGAACTGCGCCACGGCCTGCGCAAGCTGGATCGCCTGGCCGCCGTTCAACGACCCGGCGGAGCGGCCGAACAAAAGGCGGGCAATCACCTCATCCTGCGGCAGCGTCGGGGTGGAGGAGAAGCTGACCACGGGACGGGAGGCCGGGCCGGAGACCAGTACCCGTGCGGTGATGTCGGTGCTGGTGGTCTCGGCGATGAAGTCGAGTTCCGGATTGGTCGTGCCGGTGAAGGTGATATTGCCGCGCGTGAAGGTCAGCCGGCGCCCGCCGAAATCGAATGAGCCGCGGCGAAGCTGGAAGGCGCCGAGCGTCACCGGCGCCCGGGTGGTGCCGCTGAGTTTCAGTTCGCCGCCGAGTTGCGCCTCCATGCCGAGGCCGCGCACATAGACATTGTTGTTCGGGGCCGACAGGACGAGGTCGAGGGCGATGCCGTTGCGGGTGGGCCCCGGGGCCTGCTGCTGGCGCTGCACCGTCGGGCTATTGCGCTTGAACTCGGCACTGGCATTGACGTGGCGGACATTGAGGTCCTGTACGCCACCCGGGAAGCGATCCGGGATGTTGATGTCGAGCGCGCGCAACACCAGGCGGCCGGTGAGGCGCGGACCGTTCAGGAAGGCGCCTTCGACACCCAGCCGGCCCTCCGCCACCAGGCGCATCAGGTCGCTATTGACCAGCGCGGCGTTGACGAGATCGAGATCGACCCGCCCGGGATAACCGGCGGAGGGATCGAGCGCGACATTGCCGCGCCCGGTGATGCTGCCGCCATTGGTGGTCGCGGCGCGGAAACTGGTGATGGTGACCGAGCGGTCGGTGCCGGTGAGTACCGCCTCGATATTGCTGAGCGCCACGCCGTTTACGGAATCGTCGAAGCGCGCGCCGCTAATGCGCACCGTTCCGCCGGCACGCGGCGCAGCCGCCGTGCCACGCAACGTGGCGTCGACATTGGCGTTGCCCGTGACCCGCGCGCCCGTCGTCGACAGCATGGGGTTGGCGATGGCGAGGTTGATGGCGCCGCGCAAGGCGAGATCGAGTTCGCCTGCTCCCAGCGGCACCGAGCCATTGACCGTGAAATTCTGCACATTCTGGCCGGCAATGGTGGCACGCAGCTGAGCGCGTCCGTTGCCGAGAGTGCCGTTCGCGGTGATGTCGAACGGCCCGGCGCCGGAACTTGTGAGGTCGGGATTGCTCAGCCGCGTGACGCGGAGCTCATAGGTGCCGGTCGGCGCTGCGGCCGTGCCGCCGATGCGTGCCGTGCCGGCCAGCGTGCCCGAGAGGTTAGTACCCGGCGCGACAAGGCTGAGGAGCGAGAGGGGCAGGGCGCGAAGGTCCACCGCGAGGTCGAGCCTGTCACCGGCGCTGCCCGTCACGGTGGCGGTGCCGCCGCCGGCCGTCAGAGCCAGCCGGTCGACCGCGACCGTGCCGTTCGACAGGGTGAAAATGGCCGGCGCGTTCAGGGCGGCATTCAGCCCCGGTCGCGCGGCGGTGAAGCGGTCCAGCCGAAGCCGGGCGCCGTTCGTCTCCGGCTCCAACCGGCCGGCGGCGCGCAGATTGGTGCCCTGCGCGAGCGCTTCAAGCGTCAGATCGGTCCCCGAAGCGGTGCCATTTGCGCGCAGTGTGGCCGTCTCCACCGCGACGCCGGACACATTCAGCGCGCGCAGATCGGCTGAACCGTTCAGCAGCGGCACACCCAGCAGGTCGCGGACGCTGCCATTTATATCGGCCGAGCCGATCGACTGGCCGAACCCGCTGAGCCGGTTGGCCGTGGCCCGCACATCGGCGTTCTGGCGACCCTCCGTGGCGCTGAGCGTCACATCGGCATTCAGCGCCCCCGCCATCTCGGTGAGGGCCAGGGCCGCGATATCGGCCAGTTCGCCGGCGACGATCGTCAGCTGTCCGGCGACGAGGCCGGCCGGATCGAGCGCGAGATCGCCACGCGCCGTCACCGAGCCGATGGCAAGATCGAGCCCCGAGAGCCGGCGCGTGCCGTCCGGCAGGCTGGACAGCGAGGCGGTGCCGCGCGCCGGCTTGCCGCCGACATCGCCGCTGAGGTTCAAGGTGCCCGCGACATCCCTGGTGATGTTGGATGCGGTAATGTCGAGCGCCAGATCGCGGACCGAGCGCCCTTCAGCCACGCCATTGGGCACCAGCAGCGTCGCTTTGACATTGAGAGCGTCGAGGGTGCCCGAGAAGGCGGCATTGGCCTGCAGCCCGCCGCCGAGGCGCGGATCGATCCGCGCGAGGTCGTCCAGCGTGAGCGCGGCGGTCAGATCGGCGAGATCGGTGGCGATGCGGCCATTGATTGTCGCCGCCACGCCTTCCGCGTCGATCTTCAGATTGTTGACGGAGAGGGCGTTGGCGCCGTCGCGGGCCAGCGCACCGTCGATCGCTATCGCCCGCCCGACCAGTGCGTCGACCCGCTGGATGCCGGTTTCCAGTCCCTGTGCGCTGCCCTTGAGCTGGGCGCTGGCGCGGCTGAGATCCGTGGAGGCGGAAAGCCGCGCGTCGAGCGTGGCCGTGCCGGCGAGGGGCCGGCCCGCCAGGGGCGAGAACGCGGCGAGGTTAAGCCGGCTGATCGCCAAATCGCCATCGATGGCGCGCTTGTCGGCGGTGCCGGCGAAGCGGGCGGAAATGGCGGCCAGTTCGGCGGACGCGGCCTCCAGCATGGCCTCGCCATTCGCCGGCAAGGTGCCGGTGGCGGTAAAGCGGCCCTGCGTGCCCAAAGCCGACGCGACCTGGGGGTCGGATGCGGAGAGCCCTTCCGCCGTCCCGTCAACCGAGAAGGCGAGCGCGCCGGAGGGATCGGGGATGGTGCGCAGCGTGGCCGCAAGCAAGCCGGCACTGTAGCCTAGGCCGGTGAGTTGCGTTGCCGTGATTCGCGCGTCAAGGGCAGGGCTTCGCAGCGCGCCCTTCAGCGTTCCGGCGAGGCCGAACTGGCTCCAGCCGACACCCGGCGAGAGCGCTGCAAAGCGCGCCGCATCGCCGAGCGTCGCCTGGAAGGCGAGGTCGGCCTGCTCGCTCGCGTCGATGCTGCCGCTCAGCGTCGCCTGGAAGCCGGCCGTGCGGGCGGAGAAGGTCTCGATGGTCAGATTCCGGTCGGAATCGACGAGTGCTGAGCCGGCTAATTCACTTCGCCCCTCGAAGAGTGACGAAATATTTGCCGGCAAAATATTGGCGATATCGGCGTCGATGGCGAAGTTCACCTTATGCACACCGGCAACGGCGCGGATCCCCGCAGCGCCGCTGGCTTCCGCCTTGTCGCCGACCGTGAGGCGCAGATGGCCATCCCACGCGTCGAGCGGACCGGCGCCCTTCAGCGAGGCGGCGATCTCCGGCAGGCCCTCGAAGCCGGCGGCGCGCGCCATCAGCCCACCGGCCGGCTCGCGCGCAGCAATGTCGAGATCGAGGCGGCCGGTGTCGGGTGCGTAGCCGGCTGATCCGTTCAATGTGCCGGGTGCATCCAGCCGTTCCAAAGCGAAAGTGGCCGACAGGCCCTGTGCCAGCGACGAGACATCCGCGGCGCCGTTCAGCGACAGGCGCGCGGCATGGTCAAGCACCGGCTCGGCCAGCACGATCTCCGGGATCGAGAGGCGCTCGACCCGCACGGGCAGGGCGAAGCCGGTGCTGGCCGGGTCCGAGGCCGGGGAGGGCGGCAGGTGGGGGCGGCGGTCGAGCGTGACGCGCTCGGCACCAAGGGATGTGACGTCGACCCTGCCGGCCAGTAGTGCCAGCGGCCGCCAGTCGAGGCGTGCGCCCTCGATGCTCGCGAACGGGCCCTGCGCGTCGGCGAGTTCGACGGTGTCGACGCTCAAATCGAACGGAACAAACCCGCCAAGGCCGCGAATGGTCACTGTCAGGCCGGGAGAGGAGGCCAGCGAGGAAGCGAAATTGGCCAGCAGCGCCTTGCCGGGCGGGGTCTGCAGCGCGCCGAACGCCGCCGCCAGCAGCACCAGCAGCGAGAGCAGGGTTACGCCGATGATCTTGAGCATGCTTCGCATCAGAAGGCCTGCCCCAGGCTGACATAGATGCCGAAATCGCCGTCTTCCGGCCCCGGATTGAGCGGGAAGGCGAGATCGACCCGCAACGGACCGATGGCCGTGTAATAGCGCAGGCCCACGCCGGCCGAATATTTCATGCCATCGAAGTCCGGCCATTCGGAGGCGAAGGCCGAGCCCATGTCGAAGAACGGCACGATGCCGATCGTGTCGGTCACGCGCACCCGCGCCTCGACCGACGCCTCGAAGAAGCTGCGGCCGCCGATGATGATGCCATCCTCGTTGCGCGGGCTGGCGGACTGGTAGTCATAGCCGCGCAGCGAGCCGCCGCCGCCGACATAGAAGCGCCGCTGCGGCGGCACGTCGTAGAGCCCGGCGCCGATGATGCTGCCGGCCGCGACACGCCCGGCGAGGATGAAGCGCTTGCCTTCGTCGAAGGCGTAATAGGTCGAGGCCGAGCCGTTGAACAAGGTCGGTCCGGCGCCGGCATCGCCGAGATAGGCAAACGGCTCCACGGTCGCGCTCACGCGCCAGCCGCGCGAGGGATCGAGCTTGCTGTCCGTATTGTCGTAGGTCAGCTCGAACGGGATGCCGAGAATTCCGTAATCATTGGTGCCGGTGCTGTCCTCGACGCGCGATTCCTCGATGTCGAGGCTCACCTGCAGTTTCAGATCGTCGCTGAAGCGGTGACGTATGCCGACCAGCAGCGTGACCGCCTCGCGGACATAGGCGTTGGTCACCTCGCGCAGAATGGCGGCCTCGGCCACGAGATCCTCGCGCGCGGTGTAGATGCCGGGCTTCACGAAGGTCGCTGCGAATTTGTAGCCGAAGGGATCGGCGTTCGGCACCGCCTCGGACTTCTCGCCGAACCAGGAGGCCTGCGCGTCGAGTCGCAGCGTCTCGCCGCCGCCGAACAGGTTGCGATGGCCCCAATAGCCGTTCAGCGCCGAACCCTCGGTGGAGGAATAGGTGGCGCTGAAGCCGACATAACGCGGCTTGCGGGCGGAGACCTCGAGGGTGATCGGCAGGCTTCCATCGGCGTCGAGCTTGTCCGCCTCGCGGATGCGCACACTGGCGATGGCTTCATATTCCAGCAGCCGGCGGCGCAGGCGGTCGAGCGTGTCCGGCGAGTAGGGTGTGCCCGGCGGAATCTCGATGCGTTCCTCGATGAAGCCAGGTGTGAGGAAATCGGCGCCGACCACGCTGAATCGGCCGAAGGTGGCCACCGGTCCCGGAGCGACGAGAAAGGTCACATCGACCGTTTTCGCCACATGGTCGGCCACGACTTCCTTGTCGGCGATGCGGGCAAAGGGGTGGGCCATCCGTCGCCAATGGTCGACCAGCATCCCCTCTGCCCGCACGATGGAGGTGGCGAGGGCGGGCTCGCCCGGCACCAGCCGCAGCCGCTCGAGGCTGGGCGCGTCGGCCAGCGGGCGACGGGTCGCGGCGTCGAGCACGGTGATGCGACCGAACTGGAACAGCGGACCTGCTTCCACCTGAACCGCTACCGGCACCGGCCCGCTCCGGCGCGCGGATTCCACGCGCTCGAAGATGTCGGGGGCATCGGGTGGACTGCCGGCAATGCGGATGCGGATCACGCCGCCATAATAACCGGCCGAATAAAGTGCGGCGTTGATGTCGCGTTGATCGGCCACGGCCCGGCGCACCAGGCCGGCGGCGCCTGAGGGCGGGCGGTCGCTCAGCCGTTCCAAAGTTGACGCCCCCTCGACCCGCTCGGTCAGGGCGCGGTCGCCGCCAGTGACCTTAAGGGCGACGGTATAGGGCGTCGCGTCCGGCGCCGGCGGGCCGGCATTAGTGGGCTTGGGGCTGAACAGGTTTACGATCGGTCCGAAGAAGCCGCCGCGCGTGCCGTCCTCAGCTGTGTCGTCCTGGTTGCCACCGAACAGCTGCGCGGCGGCCGGCGTCGCGAGCACGAACAGCGCCAGCGCACCGCAAAAAGCGAATGCAAGCCAACGGTATCCGCTCCGCTTCAGGCCACCCAAACTGCTGTCTCCCCCACATCTGGCGCCGCCGCGTTGCCGATCGCTCACCTCACGCCGCCAGCCTAGTGCCCCGACAATGAACATTGGCTTTCCAAGCGGCAGCCCTTCCCTGATTGCCGTGCGGAACACGGAAGCGTCAACCTTTTCAGCGCAAAGAATGCAAACTTCCGTCGTTGCCGAACGGGTTGCGGGGCCGCGCCAAGAGAAATCTCCGGCGCCGCGATCCGTGAATCCTACGCATTCTCTCCATGGCTTCCCCCAAACGGCGCCTGCCCCCACCGCCTCACCTTTACGGCCGGCGCGCGGCAAAGTTCCCCGCAGGCGTAAATCGGTGGCGGGTTACGCCGCAGCCTCTGTGTGTCTAAATATCGCGGCGCCGGAGAGTGCGGCCTCACGGGGCGCTGCCAGTAATCCTCGCGAGGGCGCCGAGCGATCATTTGCTGGCAGATCGGGAAGGCTGAGACACGCCCTGCCGGACGGGGCGGCGGTCGGGCCCGCAAAGGGGTCCGGCTCGAGGCGAAAGGGGTCCGGCTCCGAGCGGGGGCTGCTGCGCCGGACCCAGGTGGCCGCTGTAGCGACCAAAAAGCCGTCGCGGCTGGAAACCTTCGCAGTCCCATCGACACGCCCTATCGGCGCTCGATCGAGCGGAGCCGCGCCGCGCAGAAAAGAAGTGCGGCTGCTCCGTGCGGCGGATGACGATGCGACGCACCGACGGCGTCGTCCGACCTCCCAGTGGGCGGCCGTCGGAAAGAGGCACGTCGAGCTACCATCCCCAAACGGGCGATCTCGTTCACGGCCGATCCGCGACAGGCCGCGTGCGTGGCAGGCGCGTAATCACGCGCCGCAGCGTTCCCGAGGTGGATCGGGTGAAAGGTGATATCGGCGCCGGCGCACTTGGCTATGCCCTCATCGTCGGGCCAGCGAGCTCCGTGTTGCCGGCGTCGTCAAGCCGCAGAGATCAGGGCAGGAGAGATCACGGCAGGAGAGAGCAAGGCGGGCCATCTGGGGATCACCTTTACTTCCAACCCGTTCGGATGTCTCACAGGCGTCATTCCAGCGCGGAGTCCAAGCCCCCCAGCGTTGCCCTCCGACTCGCCGCGCGCCGTGGCACAGCGGCGGTAAACTGGCAAAGCGGGGCCCGGAGTTATCTCGTGTCGACCGCCTCAAGCGCCTCGACAGCGGCGTAGCGCGCGTCGACCGACAGAACTTTCGGCCGACGTCGTCCGCCTCGCTGCTGGCAAAATCGCTTTCTCGAGGCAGCAATGCGCATCAGTGCCCGCGCCCGTGCTCGCTGTTGCGGAGCGGGGAGCGCCGGACCAATGCGCGCTGTGGCTTCTCAGTCGCCCGCCGTGCAGGACGTCCGTGACGCCATGCTCAGGCAAGCGGTCCCCTCCTGTACCTGCCGCCCTACAGCCCGGACTTCAACTCAATCGAGAGTGCCTTCGCCCATCGCAGGTCACTCCTGAGGGCCAGAGCCGAACGCACCGTCGGTGCCTGATGGGCGCTGTCGGTGCGCCTCTCGACGTCTCCGTGCCAGCCAATTGCGCAACCGACGTCGTTGCCGCAGGAGATGAGCCGCATTTAAAGTGGAGGTGCGCTGGAATGAGACAACTCGCTGCGCCTGGGAAGACGCTGTGATGGGTGATCTGTGCGGCTATGCGAACGCGGGATGGCGCGGATCGAATGGTAATTTTATACTGCCGCACGGGGTACTCCCCATGAGCGATGGATGCGTGCGGCAGGGGTCGTTCAGCTGATCCGCGAACATTCTGCCGGCGACGGAGACGCCCGAGGACCGGCGCCCGCGCAGGGCGCTCCGCAATCGCTCTGATGGAGCCGGCTGGAGGCAGTGGTTTCCTCGGCGTCGGGCCGGCGAAGGGTCCAGGCCAAAGCCGGCGCCCGAGCGCATCCTGATCGAGCTCAAGCTTTTGACGGCCTGCCCCATGGCGGCAAGTCGACTCAAAAAGGCGTGTTCGCTGTCGCATCAAACGGATCAACGGCGGCCTGAGCCCAAAGGTCGGTGACGCGCGTCGTTCCAACCACCGTCCAGTCCTTGCAGGGCCGGTTGGGCACTCGGGAACTCCCAAGATGGATGCTTAATCGCATCCGCCGACCACGTCCCTCATCGCCGATCGCGGCACCGACACCACGCGTTCCGCCGGGCGCTTCTCGACGAGAGCATTGCGTCGCGCGTCTATCGGGTCGAAGCGGGAAAATCCCTTACTCCAGGGCAAGGCGCTCTCCTGCCGCGAACAACCTCAGGAGCCTCTCGCAGGATACGATCCGCGTGCCTTCCGTCAGGCGGAGTGCTGGCCGAGGTGCGCGGCGTTAAGTTGTCCGCTCGGGATGGGCGCGGCGCGGCAGGGGCGATGAAGAGACGCCCTCAGGGTTCGACACGATGCAGAAGCTACGCACCCTCACGCTGCCACCGAGGGGGCGCGAGAGCCGCCGGCATGTCACGGCTGGCGGGTTGTTGCAGTGACGGCGCCACGTGACGGCGACATCCCTAGGCCCACAAGGCGCCCGCGACCCAACTGAAACCAGCGCCCGCGGGCTCGTCGCGCTTATCCGATCTCGGCGTTAAGCGGAAGCGAACCCTAGCGCCAAGCACTCGCAATGCTCGAATACGCGGCTGCAGCGCGCCGAGCTTGGACGTGGCTCTGCCTAACGGTGGCGCATTGGCGTGGTGCTCAGCCGCCGAGGTGACGGCGAAACTCGGCAGCAAGCGCCTCGATTTCGAGGGCTCCCTTCGAGCCGGGTCCCGTCTCGAGCACGGTGAGCCCGTGGCCCATGCTCGCGGCATAGCCAACCCGGTTGCCGAGCCGGGTGAGGGCCGCGGGATGGCCCAGCGCGGCGATCGCCGTGCTGATCTCCTGCGTGAGCGCCACGCGAGACTGTGCCCGATTGATGACGAGCAGCGAAGCCGTTCCTTCTTTCGCGATCATGTCGAGTGTTGATTGCGTGGCCCAAAGGTCGATGGGCGTTGGTTGAACCGGCACGGCCACCAGATCGGCGGCCTCGATCGCCGGACGCGATTCGACATCCGATTTCGGCGGCGTGTCGATGACCACATAATCGAAGTCGCGCGCGAGGCTGCGCGCCTCGCGGCGCGCTCCCCAGCCCGAGGCGGTGCGAAACGTCAGTCCCGTTCCGTTCTCACCCAGTGCTGCCTCCCGCGCCTCGAACCATTCGCCAAGGCTGCCCTGCGGGTCGCAATCCAGCACGGCGATTTGAGCACGCCTGCCATCCGGCCCGCGTTGCGAAAGAGCAACAGCCAAATGTGCCGCCAGGGTCGTCTTTCCTGACCCACCCTTCTGCTGCGCAACAGTGATAATTCTGCCACTCATGGAAAGGTCCCTTCCGTTTCCGAGCTAGCGGTATGTGTCAAAAATAACACTATTTCACGAGCGCGGCCATAATCAGGGTGGGGTCTTGGCAATCAATGGTTGCGGTCGGCCGATGGAGGGTTTGGGGTGTCAGGCGCCGGCGACGCCGCCCAGGACGACCACCTTGGTTCCGACATTGACCCGCCCATAGAGGTCCATGGCATCTTGATTGATCATCCGGATGCAGCCCGATGAGACATTGGTGCCAATTGTGGCCGGCTCCAGCGTCCCGTGGATGCGGTAGAGCGTGTCCTTGCCGTTCTGCCACAGGTACATCGCCCGCGCGCCAAGCGGGTTCGACAAGCCTCCGGCGACGCCCTCACCGCTCTGCAGCTTGGTGAGCTGGGATTTGATGTCGGGCCGACGCTCGATCATCTCCTTCGGGGGGTACCAGTCCGGCCATTCCTGCTTCGAGTTGATCGTCGCCGCGCCCGACCAGCCGAACCCTTCCTTGCCGACACCGACGCCGTAGCGAATGGCCGTGCCGCCTGGCTGCACGAGGTAGAGGAAGTGTGCCCTCGGATCGATGACGACCGTGCCCGGCGGATACGCCGAGGCATAGGCAACCTCGCGCCTCAGATAGGCGGAATCGATCGTCGACGTGTCGACTCCCGCAATAGGAAACTTATCCGCTACCGGTCCGTAAATGCCAGACGGGGCGTAGGCCGACATGGACGGGAGCGAGGCGACGGGTGCGCTGCTTTGCGTGGTGCGCTTGCAGCCCGCGAGCGCCATGGCAACAGAGGCCAAAGCGGCGCCCACCACGGTGCGACGATCAAGAATCAACATAAGGCAACCCCTTTGGCTCCGTTCTCAAAATCTTAACGCAATCTTGGTAAACAAGTCGTTGCCGAGCACGTGAACGTTGGTGCACGAGGGTACGCGTGGCCGGATCGTCGAAGCCTCCCACGGGAACAGGTTTGTGTATGTCCCTGAAGGTCGGCTCGATCAATCCGCTAAAGGTACGTTGCACTACCGTTTTTTTCAGAGTTACTGCATATCAAAAAAAGAAAGTGAAACAAAACTTTCATCGATGTTGCGGACGATTAGCTCGATCTAAAAAGACATAAAATTCAATTAATTGAACGATAAATATGATGTCAAATATGAGATTCTGGCGTCGCGGAGAATTACAAGTCAACACTCTGACCTAAGTTGAACTGAGGTGACTATTCCAGGCTTGAGGTGAGAGGGACTCGTGGTGGCTAGACGGGTTTCGGCCGGGTGGAAAATAGCAGATCGAGATGTCGCGTCGCCGCCCACCTGGTCGGAGGTCGACAAAGAGGGCGTGCGCGGGCGCCAGCCGAACTGCTTCCGGCACGGGCGCCGTCTACGTCGCCTTGTGCGTGGATAATTAGACTTCAGGGTTATAATCTCGAGCCACACTGCGACTCTGAGTGCCGATGTGTGTTTGACCGAATGTCTCAATTTTATCGACAGGCGCCTGATACAGTTCGTTTGAAAAATGATGATTATATAAGGACTTCTAGAGAGTGTATAAGTAATTAGATCTGAAAAATTGTGACGGATCCAATCGCAGAAAAAACAAACAGTCCCTCCGTTTCGTGATATATGTTCTGGCCTTGAACACCGCTCCAAAAGCGTGTGATGGCCCACGCTAAATAACCTGGTCCGCTGCGATTCTTACAGGAGCGACTGAGCTGGCCGGGCCGTGAGCGGCAATTTGCCAACGAAAAATTTACACTGACATAGTTAGTATCGTTTCTGTCTCCAATTGGAGGGAGCTGACTATGTCCAAATACAGCGCATTGACCACGTTTTTGTCGAGCCGCACGCAGCCACGAATATCTATGTCTTTTGAGGACATTGAGCGGATCGTTGGCACGCGACTTCCGCCGTCGGCCTTCAATCATCGAGCCTGGTGGAGCAACAATCCAACCAACAGTGTCATGACGCGAGCCTGGCTGTCCGCCGGCTTCCGATCGGAAGAAGTCGACATGACGGGGCGCAAACTTGTGTTCGCCCGTCATCTGCCGAACGCCTCGCCGGGACCTGGGGCGCGGGTCGCGCCGGCGTCGACGGGGTCGCCGCTCGCGGGACTGTTCGGCGGATTGAAGGGCACGGTCCATATCGAATCGGGCACCGATCTGACCCTGCCCAGTACAGCACCGATTTACCTCTATGAAAGCGTCGATGCCGATCTGCCACACCAGGACCATCGGCCGTTGTCGACGGACTGGGCGCCGGAATCAAAGCACGATCTCACGATGACGCGGCAGGATTATAATCCGATTTCCGGCCATTCGACGTCGGAGGAAGGTTGATGGGAATGCCGCTTCTACTCGACACCTGCGCGGCGCTTTGGATTGCGCAGGGCGCACCAATTTCGGACGAGGCGCGGGGCACCTTGATCGAGGCACGCCTGCGTGGCGCGCCAATTTCCGTCTCGCCGATGTCGGCGTGGGAACTCGGTCGGCTGGTAGAGCAGGGGCGGGTGCGGCTTGCCATGGAACCGGCGAAGTGGTTCGCGGCACTGGCGGCGCTGCCGGGCATGAGCATTGCGGCGATGACGCCGGAGACGCTTATTGCGTCGTCGTTTCTACCGGGCGCGGCGCCCCTCGATCCTGTCGACCGCGTCTTGATCGCCACCGCGCGCGACCATGGCTATCGGCTGATGACGCGTGATCGCATCATGCTCGACTATGCCGAGACCGGTTATCTGCAGGCGATTGCCTGCTGAAGGCGATTGTCTGCTGAACGCAGCTGCCGGCACGCACGGATGGCTGCGTCAGGTGCGCTGATCTCTCTCCAGGGCGCGATGGGGCTACGCGCGCCCTCTGCGCCGGCCGCCCGACGCGTCAGCGGGGACGGGCAACCGACCTCTGGGCTTCGACCCACGAGTAGTCGAAGTAACCGTTACGCGCGAGGGGGTGCAACTTTTCCGTGCTCACCCGTCCGTTCTCGATGAACCGCTCGTCGATATGCACGCCAATGATTTCGCCGAAGGTGACGTGACGTCCGGTGGGATCCCCGTGGCGGTCGCTGATGTCGAGTGTGTCTATCCAGATACACTCGAGGGCGCAGGGTGAGGCCGCGACCCGGGGTGGCTTCACCAGCCGGCATGGGGCCTGAGCAAGGCTCGCGAGATCGAACTCGCTCTCGCCGGACGGGATGGGCTTGGAAGTGAGATTCACCGCCTCGATCAGTTCGAGCGTCGCGAGATTGCAGACGAACTCACCGGTCGCCCTCGCGTTGCGCGCCGTGTCCTTCAGGCCCGCGCTGGAGAACATGACGATATCCGGACTTTCGCTGACGAGGTTGAAGAAGGAATAAGGGGCGAGATTGGCGATCCCGTCCTCCGTCAGCGTCGAAATCCAGCCGATCGGCCGAGGCGCGACGATCGCCTTCAGCGGATTGTGCGGCAGTCCGTGGTTCTGGCGCGCGGGCTCGTAGAACATGAGTCAGTACCTCGTGACGATGTCGGCGAGGGCCGGTCGCGGTCGGTCTTCCTGTGGCCGGGCGAGCGTGCCGATATGGACGAAGCCGGTGATGCGCTCATGTTCTTCGAGTCCCAACGCCGCGCGCGCGCGTGAGTCATAGGCGTACCATTCCGTCAGCCAGGTCGCGGCGTAGCCATGGGCATGGGCGGCGACGACCAGCAAGGTGCAGGCGGCTGCGGCGGAGAGAGTCTGTTCCCATTCCGGGATTTTGACGTGGGCGCCGGCTTTCGAGACGACGGCGACGACCACCGGCGCGCGGGTCAGTCGGGTCTGTTCGATGGCGACCCGATCGGCGTCGGCGTCGGGGTGGTCCTTGAGGAACAGTGCGGCGATGGCGTCGCCCGCCCTTTCGCGCCCCGCGCCCTCGAAGATAATGAACCGCCAGGGGGCGAGCTTGCCGTGATCGGGCACGCGCGAGGCGATGGCCAGCATGGCATCCAGCTCGGCGGCGTTCGGCCCCGGGGAGGTCAGGTCGAACAGCTTCGGGCTTTTGCGCGTCTTCAAGAGATGGAGCATCGAGGGGGCTGGGGTCATGGCTCGGTTCCGATTCGCCGCTCCGCCTGTCGAGGCACCCGCGGCACGCTGAATCTGCCTAGCATGGTGGAGCGCAGCCGACCAAGGCGCGGCCGGGACGGCGACGTTCGGGTGCGCTGCGTGTTCACGGAGCGGGCACTGGGCGGGCAAATGGCGCAGGCCGCATCGCGGGGCGATGACGGAGCCGGGCAGTGGGCGGCGCAGGCACGCAAGACGACTTGAATTTGCCTCTGTTTGGAGGCACCAACGGGGCGATGTCTCAGCCTCCTCACGCTTCCGTTCGCGCGCTCGCGGGCGCTTCCCGCCAGGATCCGACGCGTTGCCGCCGCCGCAGGGCGACGCAGCGGCGCGTTGCCGCCGCGCTGGCCGCCATGCTGGTGCTGGCCGTGCCGGCGGCGGCGGTTGCCGAGGTGGCCGGCCCGCCACCTGCCGCCCAGATCGCGCAGTTCTCGCCCTTCCAGTCTCCGCCGTCGTCGCTCTCGCCGTCGCAGTTCAACTCGTCCCAGATACAGCCCTCCCGCGCCTTGCCATTTGTCGGGGCGCCCCCGGTCGAGGTGCCTTCGGGCAGCGCCGGCCCGGCGGCGCGGATTCCCGCCGCGGGGCGCGTCGAGGGCGGCGATCCGCACACCATCCTTCCGCAGCCGCCGGCCGGCAAGGTCGCGATCGGCATGAGTGCCCGCTTCGGCGAGAAGGAGGGGCTCATTCCCCGCGGCCTCATCTGGCGCGTCTTCGCCGACAGGCCGGAAGCGTCGGGGGCCTATCCGTTGGTTGCCGAAGCGGCCGATCCCGCGCCGGTGTTCTTCCTGTCGCCGGGGGGGTACGTGGTGCATGTCGCCTATGGCCTCGCCAGCGTGGCGCGGCGAATCGTGGTCGGCGAGGAATCGCGGCGTGAGCAGCTCACCGTGCCGGCGGGCGCCGTGACGCTGCACAGCGATGTCAACGACAAGCCGCTGCCGGCCGAGAAGGTAACGTACGATCTCTTCGAGGGCAGCTTTCTGCAGGGAAGGGCGTCGAGCCGTCCCTATTATCGGGGCGCACTGCCGGGCGATCTCATCATCCTGCCCGCCGGCGAGTACTATGTCGTCTCCACCTATGGCGACGGCAACGCGGTCATCCAGGCGGACCTGGCCGTTGCGTCGGGTAAGGTTACGGATGCGACGCTGCACCACCGTGCCGGCGAGGTCACGCTGCGGCTGTTGAAGGTGGCGGGCGGTGAGCCCTTGCCCGAAACGCAATGGTCGATCGGTACGCCGGGCGGCGACAGCGTGAAGGAATCGATCAACGCCCAGCCAACCTTCGTGCTCGCCGAAGGGGAATACACCGCCGTCGCACGCTATGAGGGCAAGACCTATTCGAAGGTGTTCAATGTCGAATCCGGGAAGAATGGCCCGGTCGACGTTCTGGTCGGCGATCAGGTGACGCCTGACGCGCTCGACACGCAAGATGGCAGCGGCGACTGAACGCTTCTTGCCGGCCTCGCATGGTCAACGCTTTCTTAAGCGCGTGGTGCGCATCATCGCCAGCATGGTGAACGGGGCCGGGAGACGGCAATGATCGTGCGGCAGTTTCTGGAATGGGCGCAGACGGCACCGGAGCCCGCGCGGGCCAAAGCCGTTGCGGCGCTGGCGCGCGCCTATGTGAGGCCCGAGCTGGAAGCGGCGGACCGGTCGGAGATGGACGCGGCGCTACCGGACATCGCTGCCGATCCTTCCCCCCTCGTGCAGTTCGAACTGGTCTCGGTGCTGTGCCGCCACCCGCTGGTGCCGGTCGAACTTGTTCTTCAGCTTGCCCGCTTGCCCGGCTATGCCGGCGCGCTGATGCTGGAACATTCGCCGGTGCTCAATGTGCGTGAGCTGATCGCGCTGTCCGCCGAAATTGATGCGGCCGGACAGGGGGCCTTGGCGCGCCGCGCCCATCTGCCAGCCCCGGTGACCGCCGTATTGGCGGAGGGGGCTGATGTCGGCGCCTGCCTGTCGCTGGTGCAGAATCAGACGGCGGACATCCCCGGCTTCGTGCTGGGGCATATCGTGGCGCGCTTCGGCCGGGTGCCGGAGCTGCGGGAAGCGTTGCTCACCCGGCCCGACCTTCCGGCGGCGGCACACCAGGCGCTCATCCGCGTCGTCGCGGGGGAGCTCTCGGCCTTCGTGTCGGAGCGGCAGTGGCTTTCCCCCGCCGAGGCCGCACGGCTGGCGCGCGAGGCGTGCGACCAGGCCACGGTGACCCAGGCCTCGGTTCCCCATTTCACGCAAAGTCGCGCCCTGGTCGAAGGGTTGCAGGCGCGCGGCGAACTCACCTCGGCTCTCGTCCTGCGCTCGCTGCTGTCGGGACAGATGCGGCTGTTCCTCGAGGCAGTATCCGTGCTGTCGGGCATCGCCGTCGATCACGTCGCAGCGCTGGCGGCGGATCGCTCGGGCGAGGCCTTCCGGGTGCTCTATGCGCGTCTCGGCCTGCCGGCCGGCGCGTTCACCGCGTTCCGCACTGCGCTCGCCGTTCTTCAGTCGGAAGCCTATCTCGACGATGTCGACGCCGCGCCGGGCCTGCGCCTGCGCATCCTCGACGAAGTGCTCGCGGCCTACGAAGAGGCGGGCGAGAGTGCCGAGGGCAACCGCATTGTCGGCATGCTGCATCGCTGGCAGAGCGAGGCGCGCGAGCGCGAGCAGACGCTCGCGGCCTGAGCCAGCTTCAGCCGAACTGTTCCGCGAGAATGCGTTCCTCGATCGAATGGTCGCGGTCGACCAGCATGGTCATGGATGAGGACTGGTCGAGACGCGCGCGGACGGCGACGACGTCCAGCACCTGGAAATGGTCGGCGGTCGCGTTCACCGGGCGCTTCTCGAACTCCATCACCGCGATGTCGACGCGCGCACGATCGGGAATCAGTGCTCCGCGCCAGCGCCGGGGCCGGAAGGCCGAGATCGGCGTCACCGCCAGCAGGGGCGTGCCGATGGGCAGGATCGGGCCCTGGGCAGAGAGATTGTAGGCGGTGGAGCCGGCGGGCGTCGCCACCATCACGCCGTCGCAGATCAGCTCTTCCATCCGCATCTTGCCGTCGATGGCGATGCGCAATTTTGCCGCCTGGTAGGACTGCCGGATGAGCGAGACTTCGTTGATCGCCCAGGCGCGGTGCTGGCGTCCCTTGATGTCGGTCGCCTCCATCATCAGCGGATGGATGACGACACGCTGGGAGGCGGCGATGCGCTCGGGCAATTCCTCTTCCCGGAAGCTGTTCATGAGGAAGCCAACCGAGCCGCGATTCATGCCGTAGATCGGCGTGCCGCTGTCGCGGAAGCGGTGAAGGGTCTGCAGCATGAAGCCGTCGCCGCCGAGGGCGACGATGATGTCGGCGTCCTCCGGGGCGACAGTGCCGTAGCGTGCGACGAGGCGGGCCTGCGCCTGATGGGCGTCCGGCGCCTCGCTCGCGACGAAGGCGATCCGACCGGCGGGTGCGCTATCGGTTTCCGCACTGTTCTGTGCGTCGGGGCGGGCGACTTCGTTCATGCGGGACGGCCCGGTGCGTGGTGGGATTCGATGCCCGATGAGAACGGCGCACGGCGTTGATCTATACGATCTCGTCCGGTGCCGTCGAGGCGGAAGCGGCGCGGCCGGCGAACGGTGCCAGACGCCGCCCGCCATCGAAGGCCTCGGCTGATGTCCCGCCGCGCGGCGCGGGAGGTGCCGTTCAGCTCTCCGGCTCGCGCAGATAGGGCTCGACCGGCCCGACCAGCTTCACCGTCATCGGGTTGCCGGCGCGATCCTTGGCCTTGCCGACCGAGACGCGAATCCAGCCCTCGCTGACGCAGTACTCCTCGACATTGGTCTTCTCCGCGCCCTTGAAGCGGATGCCGACGCCGCGCTCCAGCAGTTCGGCGTCGTGGAACGGGCTGTTGGGATCGCTCGACAGGCGATCGGGAAGGGGGGCGGACATGGCTGGGCCTCGGCTGAAAGTGACAATCGGGGGAGACATAGCCTCGCCCCGACGGATTTGCCAAGCCAGCGGCGCGGGATCGTCCCGCCATTGCCTCAGAGCACGGGCCGCCAGATTGCCGGCACCACCGCGTAGCCCTCGCCTTCCTTGCGGATGAAGCCGGTGGCGGGGAAGGGGTAATGGTAGCCCGTGAGCTGGAGCCGCTCGGCCGCCACCATGTCGTAGATGCGCCGGCGGGTCTGCACGGCCTTTTCGCCGTCCATGTCGAACTGCACCTGCCATTCCGGGTGCGGCGCGAAAAGGATGGGCGTGTTGGTGGTGTCCGACTGGATGAACAGGCGGTCATTGCCGGCGGCGAGGATGAAGGCGGTATGCCCCGGCGTATGGCCGACGGCTTCGACCGAGGTAAGCCCGGGCACGATCTCCTTGTCCCAGGCGTAGCGGTTCACCTTGCTGTCGATATCCTTGAAGACGCGACGCGCATTCTGGAAATTGGCCTTCAGCGCCTCCGGGGCGCGGCTCATCTCGCCCTCGTCCATCCAGAAGGCCCATTCGGCCTCGGGCACCAGTATCTCGGCGTTGGGAAAGGCTAGCCCGCCATCGGCGGCCCGCAGACCGTTGATATGATCGCCATGGAAATGCGAGATCACCACCGTCCCGATGTCCGACGGCTTCACGCCGGCCCAAGCGAGATTGGCCTGCAGGCGACCGACCGTGGAGTTGCCGGACTGCGGGCCGTTGCCGGTGTCGATGAGCGTCAGCTTGCCGCCATTGTTGATCAGCAGCGGGTTGAACTGGCTCGCAATCGTGTCCTTGGGCTGGAAAGCGGTCTCCAGCGCCGTATTGATCTCCTCGCGCGTGGCGTTGCGCACAAAGCCGTCGGCGAGAGGGGAGGTGCGCATTCCGTCATTGACCGCCGTCACCTCGATGCCGCCGATCTTGTAGCGGTAGAGGCTTGGCACCTGCTGGCCGGAGGCGGTCTGCGCGGATGCGGCCGAGATGCCGGCAAAGGTCGCCGAACTGACCAGCGCGGCGGCAACCGGCAATGCGCCGGCACCGGCCACCAACTGGCGGCGGGAAACACCTGTTGAGGAAGAGGCGTCGGGAAGACGGACGGGTAGCTCGACCATGGGCGGGCTCTCCACTGGGGGGAATCTGGGCGCCCGAAGCTAGGGGTCCCACCCCTCGCGGTCACGACCGGGGGGTGTCACGTTGGCGTGACTGCGTCTCAGAAGTGGTATTTGTAGCCCAGCTCGATGCCCGTATAGGAGGGCTCGTTCTGCGACCAGTCATACTCCACCATCAAGGAAAGACTGTTCTTGCCATCGATCTTGTAGCTGACGCCGGTCGCGATTTCGGGTGTGATGTAGTCGTTCTTGCTGTCGAAGGCGTTGCGATAGCGGAGGCGGAACGCATTCCAGGTCCATTTGTCGTCGATCGGCAGCGCGCCTGCGAGCGTCAGATAATAATAGGTGAAATCTGACGACTCGTCCGAATCGATGAAGTGCTGGCCGATCCCGACCGTGCCCGTCACCGAGAGCTTTTCGAGCTGTACCGTATAGCCGATGCCGATCTGGGCATTGGTCTTGGAATCGCTCGTGCCGGCGGTGTCGTAATATTTGACGGCGCCGCCGATGCTGACCTTGTTGTCGAAGGTGTGGGTGTAATCGACCTGCCAATCGGATGATTTCGTCGCACTGAAATCGTCGATCGCGCGTTCGGTCGTGTAGGACACGCCGATCACGTTGTCTCCCGCGACTGCGGATGTTGCCCCGATAGTGGAGACAAACAGGCCGGAAAGCAGGAGTGCGATGGCGCGCATGTACGGGCCCCCAGGATTGTTCTCTAAGCGTGCACAATATCGGCCGAGTTGAGTATGCGTGCCGGCCTGCTGCAATCACACATTGGTATGGCTAGCTCTTCGGCCGGCTCTTGAGCAGGACGTAGGAGATGGCCGCAATGAGCGTCAGCGCCACGAAGATCACGCCCACGACATTGATGACCGGCGAGAGCCCGAAGCGCAGGCGCGAGGCGATCTCGGTGACCAGCGTCCATTCACCGCCGATGGCGAACACCGTGGTGTTGTAGTTCTCGAACGATTGCAGGAAGGCGACGACGGCCGCGGTGAAGCAGGTCGGCGCCAGGAAGGGCAGGGTGATGCGCCGGAACACCAGCGTGTGGCTGGCGCCGAGGTCGAGCGCCGCTTCCTCTAGCGTGCGGTCCTGCCGCTGCAGGCGCGCGAGGAAGAGCAGCATGGCGTAGGATGCGATGAAGCTCGACTGCGCCATGACGGCGACGAAGAGCCCGCCCGGCACGCCGAACTCGCGCCAGAAGATGAGGCTGGAAATGCCGAGGATGATGCCAGGCGTCAGCACCGGCGAGACCAGCACGGAATAGAGCACCGTGCCGGAGCGCTGGCCGAGCCGCGTGAGGATGAGCGCGCCCGACAGGCCGGCGGGGATCGAGACGGCGATCACCCCCAGCGCCACGAGGACAGAGTTCACCAGCCCCTGCAGCAGCCGCTGGTCATGGGCAAGCGCCACGAACCATTTCAGGGTGAAGCCCTGCCATTGTGTGACCGACGGGTAGTCGAAGGCGTTGAACGCCGCCGCCGACATCACGGCGAGCGGCAGGAAGAGATAGAGGACGAACAGCCCGATATAGATGTTCAGCACCAGCCGCGCGCCGGCGCTTTCCGTGGCGGTGCTCATTTCGCGATATCCCTCAGCCCGACGCCGAACAGGCGCATCATGAGGAGGATGAAGGCGGTGCAGACGACGAGGAGCGAGACGGCATAGGCCGAGCCCATGTTCCAGTTGTTGCTCTCATAGAACTGCCGGTAGACGAGCTGGCTGAACCAGTCCCCGCCCTGGCCGCGGGTCATGATCGCCGGCACCGAATACGAGCCGGCCGACAGCATGAAGGTCATGATGCAGCCCACCGCGATGCCCGGCTTGGCGTGCGGGATGATCACCCGTCGATGGATGCGCAGTGTCGAGGCGCCGAGGTCCCGCGCCGCCTCGATCTGGTTGCGGTCAAGCGTCTCCAGCGTGTTCACCATCGGGAACACCATGAACAGCACGTAGGTATAGATCATCGCCAGGAAGACGGCGGAGGGGTTCTCCAGAAAGGGGATCCACTCGCGGGCGTCCAGATTGATGAAGCCCATCCATTGCAGCACGCCGTTTATGACGCCGCGATAGTCGAGGATCATCAGCCAGGCATAGACGCGCAGCAATTCGTTGATCGCGTAGGGCACGATGAGCGCGACCATGAGGATGATCGCCTTGCGCGGCCCGCTGGCCAGCGCCACCACATAGGCGACGGGGTAGCAGACGACCAGCGCCAGCGCCGTGACCAGCAGCGCGTAGAAGATGGTGCGCACGAAGATGTAGAAATGCAGCCCGCTCATGCGGGTGAAGTTGGCGAGGCCGTAGGTCTTCGGCGGGTTCTTCTCCTGCGCCTCCAGCGTGGCGATCTCCGCCTGCTTCTCGGCGACGCTCTGGTCGAAGGCGGCTTTCTTGGCCGGGTCGGTCTCGGTCGCGCGGTCGAGCTCGATCAGCGAGATGTCGTTGTAGAGACGGTCGATGGTGAGCGAGACGTCGCCCTTGGCTTCCCGCCACCACAACGACTGCTCGACCATCGCGCCGAGCGGCACGAGGATAAGGACGAGAATCCAGAGCACCGCGATGCCAGCGATGACGGAGGCGAGCGGTCGTCCATAGGCGCGGGCGAGGCTACCCATGGGCCAGCGCTCCCACCGGATAGACCAGCGCATCCTCGACACCGAAGGAGAGCGTCAGCTCTTCCGGCAGATCGCGCACCGAGGGGCCGTTCGGCACTGTGACGGTGAGCGTCTGGCCGGCGGCGGCGCATTGGAGATGCACGGCCGGGCCCTCCAGGCTGCGGGCGGCGAGCCGGACGGGAACCGCGTTCGCACCGCCGGGGCCGAGCACGATACGCTCGGGCCGGATCATCAGCAGAGCTTCCTCACCGAGCCGGAGCGGTCCCTTGATCCGTCCCTCGATCCGCCCGATCGGCGTGTCGAGCACGGCGGCGGTGTCGGCCAGGCCCGCCACCGTGCCGCGCAGCACGTTCTGCTCGCCGACAAAGGTGGCGACGAAGGGCGTGGCCGGCTCGGCATAGAGCGTATCGGCATCCGCGACCTGCTCCAGCCTGCCACGGCTCATCACCGCCACGCGGTCGGACATGGCGAGCGCCTCGCCCTGGTCGTGGGTGATGTAGATGAAGGTGATGCCGACGCGCTTCTGGATGGCGCGCAGCTCGCTGCGCATGTGCTGGCGCAGCTTGAGATCGAGAGCGGAAAGCGGCTCGTCCAGCAACAGCACCGCTGGCTCGACGGCGAGGGCGCGGGCGATGGCCACGCGCTGGCGCTGGCCGCCCGAAAGGTCCGCCGGCTTCTTGTCGCCGTAACCGCCGAGCGCCACGAGCTCCAGGAGTTCCTGCGCGCGCTTCAGCCGCTCTGCCTTGCGCATGCCGCGCGCTTCCAGGCCGAACGCGACGTTTTCGGCCACGCTCATCAGCGGGAAGAGCGCGAGGTTCTGGAAGATCAGCGCGGTGGGGCGTTCATTGGGGCCCTTGCCGGCCATGTCCTCGCCGCCGATCAGCACCCGGCCCGCCGTCGGCTCGATGAAGCCGGAGATGGTGCGCAGCAGGGTGGTCTTGCCGCAGCCGGAGGGGCCGAGAATGGAGAAGAACTCGCCGGCATGGATGGAGAGGTCGGTCGGCTGCACGGCGGTGGAATCGCCGAAGCGGATCGAGACCTGGTCGAGACGCACGTCCTTGCCGCGCATGGGAGTTCCATCGGCCATGATGTGGGTCGCCAGCGCCGGGCTTGTCCCGGTCGTCCACGTCCTCGGGGGCCATCCGCGAGACGGGCGTGGATCCCCGGGACACGCCCGGGGATGACGTTTGCGAGAAGGGCGTCGTCGGCTCAGCTATTGGTCAGCTTCTCGACATACTCGCCGCGCAGCTTGGCGTAGAAGTCGGTCTGCATCGGCCACCAGAACAGGTTGTCGATCGTGCCGGCCGGGTAGGCCGCCTCGAATGCCGTGCGGGCTTCATCCGAGAGGAACTGCTGGGCGCCGGCCGCGCAGCTGTTGTAGCCGGTGGTGTTGGCGAAGCGCGCACCGACTTCCGGCTGGTAGAGGAAGTTGGCGAAGGCGTAGGCCTGCTCGACATTCTCGGCGCCGGCGGGGATGCCGAGCGTATCGGTCCAGGCGAGGCCACCCTCCTTGGGCATGCCGTAGCTCCACTTCTTGTCAGTGTTGCGGTGGAGCAGGATGCCGGTGGTGTCCCAGGTTTGGCCGATCGTGCAGCCGGCGTCGGTGAAGGCCGCCGTCGCTTCGGTCGCGTTGTTCCAATAGGCGCCGATATTGCCCTTGTGGGCGAGGATGTACTTCAGCACGCCCTCGAAGACGCGGCGGGATTCGGCCTCGGACTTGTAGAGGTCCAGGCCGCGGTCCGACTTGAGCTCGCCAGTGGCGTCGAGATAGAGCGCGACGCCGTTGAAAACCGACTTCTGGCGGATCGCGGTCTGCTTGGGGTGGTCGGCGAGCCACATGTCGCCATAGGAAATCTCGCCGGACTTCTTGCCGGGGAACTTGCTCGAATCCCAGGTGATGCCCTCGGTGCCCCAATCGAACGGCACGAGATAGCGCTTGCCGCGATAGGCGGCGCCGAGCGTGAGCGAGTTGCGGTAGATCGAGGGGATGATCTGCGCGCTCTTGAACTTCGCCTCGTCGATCGGCTGGAGAAGGTTGTCCTTGTAGTAGTTCGGGCCGGTATCGACCGACGGGAAGATGATGTCGAAGCCCTTGCCGCCGGCGGCGCGCAGCTTGTTCTCGCATTCCTCGTTGGAACCGTAGGTCGACAGGTTCACCTTCACGCCGGTGGCATTGGTGAAGTCGGCCAGCAGGGTGTTCTTGTCGAAATAATCACCCCACGCATAGACGTTGAGCGAGCCGGAGGTGGCGAGCGCGTCGTTCGCGCGCAAAACGGCGGGCGCGGCGAGCACGAAGGCGCCGGCCTTCATCAGGTCACGACGTGAAAAGCGGGTCATCAGTACCTCCCTTTGCCCCCGGAGGGCGAAACGGCGTCCGCTCTAGTTTGGGGCGATGAATGGACGATGACACGACCACCTCGCGTGAGAAAGTCGCTGTCGCTCGAGGACAGTGGAGATGTCGCCTTTGTACCGGGATGCCGCTGCGGGCTTCCCGGCAGGATGGCGCCCGGGGTGCCGGGTGCGACAATCTGTCATGTGCGGCGAGGCTGGCTTTGGAACGCGGCTGCCTTAACTTCTGCGCACCCGTTGATCCGGGCCCCTCTGACGCGAGCCGCCGGCGTTCGCGTGATGTCGGATCGCTTTCCGACGTCGCGCCGGCAGGATTGTGTCAGTAATGACTTTGATACCCATTCCATATGCATCCGGAAGTGGCCCTCGCGCATTATACTGCCGCGAGCGGCTTGTCGTATCGATTTCGGGGGAGTGATCCGGTGGACTATTTGATGGAACTTGCTGCCAGCCCGGCAGCCTGGGCGGCGCTGATTACCCTGATCGCGATGGAAGTCGTGCTGGGCATCGACAACCTGCTATTCATCTCGATTCTGACCAACAAGCTGCCCGAGGACATCCGTCCGCGCGCCCGCCGCATCGGCATCGGGCTGGCGCTGGTGATGCGCCTTGGGTTGCTCAGCACCATCGCCATCATCGTGACGCTGGTCGAGCCGGTGTTCTCCGTGTTCGGACACCCGTTCTCCTGGCGCGACCTCATCCTGATCGCCGGCGGCCTCTTCCTGGTGTGGAAGGCGACCAAGGAAATCCACCACAGCATGGCCTCGCATGACGAGCAGGAGGCATCGCTGGGCGGCACGCTGCAGGTGAGCTTCAGCGCTGCCATCGTGCAGATTCTGATCCTTGATCTCGTCTTCTCGGTTGACAGCATCATCACCGCCGTCGGCATGACCGAGCACATTCCCATCATGGTCATCGCGGTCGTGTTCGCGGTGCTCACCATGCTGTTCGCGGCGGGTCCGCTGGCGAACTTCATCAACCGCAACCCGTCCATCGTGATGCTGGCGCTGGGCTTCCTGCTGCTGATCGGCACGACGCTGATCGCCGAGGGCTTCGGCGCCCATGTCTCGAAGGGCTACATCTACGCTGCCATGGCGTTCTCGGCGCTGGTGGAGGGGCTGAACATGCTCCAGCGCAGGCGCCGTCCCACGGCGGTCGGTCAGGCGGTGGCAGGCAATCCGCACCCCGCGCCGAATGCGCAGCCGGCCGATCACGGGCGACTGGGTGCCTGATTCGGCCTTGCGACGACGTGGGGAAGTGAAAGCCCCACGTCGCCGGACGATGCTATGATCCGGGTTCACTCCATGGAGGAGACCCCGGATCATGGCGGAACCAACCGATCCCGCTACGCCCACCGACAGCAAGCTCACCCGGACGAAGCGGGCCTGGGCGCGGCAGGGCAAGTTCCTCACCGGCAAGATCGCCCGCCCGGAGGAAGACCGCCTGCCGCCCGGCCAGCATCTGGTGCGCGACTGGCCGGTGCTCGACCTCGGCATGCAGCCCCGCATCCCGCTGGATCGCTGGCGGCTCGACGTGACGGGCGAGGTGGAGCACCCCGTCTCCTGGGACTGGGAGACGTTCAAAGCCCAGAAGCAGACGCGCGAAACCACTGACATCCACTGCGTAACCACTTGGTCGCGCTACGATAATCGCTGGGAAGGGCTCGCCACGCGCGACCTGCTCGACGTGGTGATGCCACGCGAGGAGGCGCGTTTCGTCCTCCTCTACTCCCATGACGGCTATCTCACCAATCTCGCCCTGGAGGACTTCGCCGCCGAGGATGCGCTGATCGTCCATAGCTGGGAGGACAAGCCGCTGACGACCGAGCATGGCGGCCCGGCGCGGCTGATGGTGCCGCATCTTTATTTCTGGAAAAGCGCCAAGTGGTTGAAAAAAATCGAGTTTGTCACCGCCGACAAGCGGGGCTTCTGGGAGGAGAACGGCTACCATAATCACGCCGATCCCTGGAAGGAGGAGCGCTATTCCGACGAGGAATGACACCTCGCCCGCAGGGCGCGACCGGCTGATGCGGCGCTGGCGCAACTGCGGCCGCTGCTGCTCCTTCAAGCTGCAGAACAGCGTGCAGCTTGAGGGGGGCGCTGGTGCCGGGTGAGGGGATCGAACCCCCGACCTTCGGTTTACAAAACCGCTGCACTACCGCTGTGCTAACCCGGCATAGAGCTTAAATTCTCAAGGCGCGTCAGTATCTTCGTATATACTTGGCACGATGCAGACCGATGGTCCTGTGTCGTGCTTTGTGCCAACCCCGCTCGGGTGCCGACCGTCGCTTATTCGCCCAAGGCGGCGCGCCGGTCAAGCCGCCCGCGTTTCGCGGCTTCGGCTTCTTCCGGCGTCAGGAACTCCAGGTAAAGCTCGGTGGTCTTCACCGAGGAGTGCCGGAGGTGCTCCTTAAGCGTGTAGATGTCGCCCCCGCCTCGGAGGAACTCCACGGCGTAGAGGTGGCGCATGTCGTGGAAGCGAAAGCCCCGGAACGCGCGGCCTTCCTTCTGTGCCGCCTTCTGTGCCGCCCGCCGGGCGCGCGAATAAACGAACGCTGCTTGGCCGATCGGCTTGCCGTTGACGTGGAAGATGTTGTCGCACAGCAGGGATGCCGGCTGCCGCTCGAAAATCTCCGAGGCTTCCGCCGACAGCGAAATCGCCCGCTGCTTGTTCCCCTTGCCGCGCACCAGCAGGCTGCGGCCGGAGGCGTTGAACTGCTTCCGGGTGGCACGCACGAGCTCGTCCTGGCGCATGCCGGTGGCGCGGGCGGCGCGCATCATGTCCGCGTAGGCAGGCGCTAGGCGCGAGAGCACGAAGCGATAGTCTTCCTCATCGGGCAGGGTGATGGGGTCGCGGTTTTCTTTCAGGCGCCGCATCTTGTCGAGCGCAGGGTTCCCCTCCCGCCATCCCTCATCCTCCGAGAAATCCAGTAGCGACGAAATCGCCATCAGGTCGCGGCGGATCGTGGCGTTAGTGACGCTGCCGGCGCGGCGGGTGGCGACGAAGCGGTTGATCTCGGCTTTCCCTATATCGCAGATCGGCATGCCGCCGAGCGACCGGCCGGCGATCACCAGCGAATCGGCATAGCGCTTCACCGTGCGCGGGGATCCGACCTGCTGGCGGATATAGCTCGCCCAGGCGACGATGGCGTCTTCCCAAAGCCGCTGCTCCTCGCCGAACTTGGCGCGGCCGACGGCCTTCTCTCTCATCTCGGCTACACGCTTTGCCGCAATTCGCGGAGAGCCTGTTCGCAGGCTTTCGCGGACTTCGAGGCCTGCAACGGTAAATCGCGCCCAGAGCGTTTCCCCTCGCCAGTAGCAGTGTTTCGGGGCCGGCGGTCTTTCGGGCATTGCGTTCGCTCCTTGATCCATGATCGCAGCGCGGATTCATCGAAGGTCCAGAGCCCGCCGATCTTGGCCGCCCCTGGCACCTCGCCGCGCGCCGCCAAGGCTTGCACAGTGCGAACCTCGACGCCAAGGATGCCGGCTGCAGCGTCCGCCCGGATGCGCTCGAAGACGATGGGCTTGCGCTTCATCCCCCACCTCCGCACCAGCCGGCCCGGCGTGGGCAGCGCCCATTCGGACAGTCGTAGGGTCGCGCCCAGCCTGCGCCGATCATCGCGGCGGTCACATCGCGTCCGCCTGCCGTGATATTCGCGAGCGTTCGGCCGTAGCGATCCCGGCGGGGCAAGCGGGCAATGCCAAGGCACCGCGATGGCTCGGCCTTGGCGAGATCGCCGCACGCCGCCGACAGCAGCCCCATCAGCCCGGCTTTTGCGTCGAGCCCGCGCTGGAGCTCGGAATCGCATTTTGCCTGCCGCGTCTCCGGCGCATCCAAGCCGACGATCCGCACGACCTCGCGCGGCTGGCCTGGGGAGGTCAGCACGATGGTGTCGCCGTCGGTCACGTAGATGCCCGCAGCGGCGGGGCCGATCCGCCACAGAAAGATGCCCGCGATCAGGATCAGCAGGCCGGCGAAGATCAGCCAGAAGCTGAGCGGCAGCCGGCCATGCGGCGCCCGAGGCGGCAGGTTGTCGTTCTCGGCCTGCTGCTCGTCGTCGAGGTCAAGCATTTGCTCCCGCCCCCCTCGGCCCAAACTTCCGCCGATTGATCCCCAGCCGCGTCGCCATCTGTGACACAAGCGACGGAGAGCAGCCGAGCCGTTGAGCGATCTCAGCGATGGGGGTGCCGGCCCGGTACATCCGCTCGATCTGGTCCGCGACGCCGAGGGAGTGCTTCGGCCTCTTTGGCAGTCCAGCCATGGCGCGGTATTTCATCACGGTGTGCTTGCTGCACCCGTATTTGTCGCAGATGTCCTGCACCAGCACGCCGCGCATGTAGTCGTCCACGATGGCAAGAAAGCGCGGCGGCCGGTTCTGGCGCTCGTACTCAAAATCGACGAGTGGGCGGTTCGCATCCAGGACGCGGCGCAGCTCCGGCGATGCCTCGTGCGACTGCACGTAGGCCGCGGCGTGCTGAAGGTTCGGGCGGATCGCGTTCGTCATCCGCCGTCGCCATTGGCGAGAGCGGCGCGGCCTGCTTCTGTGGGCGAATAGACGACGCCAGCGGCGAAGCGTTCTCGGACCACGAAACCGCGAGCCTCCAAACTTTCAAGGCACACAGACATCCATGCGCCCCACGCGATAGGCGCGCCGTCGTGGTGCGTTGTCCGGCCCGTGATGATATGGTCGAGCAAGTCAGTTTCGAGGGGCGACATTCTCTCACTCCCCATCCCCGCCTCCCTGTGCGCTGGGAGGGGTGGGGAGCGGGCGCCAGTGGGTGGGTTCGAAGCTCTCGAGGAAAAGCCCGTAGCCGGACCATCCGCCATGGTCGTCATGTCTTGGGGTGGCCCAGCGGACTACGGCGGCGTCTTCCGGGTAAAGGCGTCCATCGTCGCCTTCGCGCTTGAAGTTCTCGACGGCAAGGATGCGCGTCCCATCCTTCGGCGCCGTCGCTATCGGCCTCCACCCCTCCGCCTCCCCCGGCTTGTCGGCGAAAGGTTCGGCCATGTCCACGATCAACGCAGAGGCGATCTCGCGCAAATCGTCAGGGTAGAACCCCGTGCAGCGCTCCTCCATGCTATCCGCGACGAGCCTCAAGCGACTGGCTGCGGCCTTTGCCGCCTCCCTCCGCGCCTGCGCTCGGATGGCGTCGGTGGTGGGTGGGGAGCGGTAGAGGGGGTATTTCTGCGAGTCTTTGTCCCGCAGCCACGCCTCAAACTGTGGGGTCAGATCAACCCGTCGATACTGACCGTTATCCCATGTGCTAAGGATCGCCGCCGGCTCCTCCTCAGCGCCCGGCGCTGCCGGAGAGGCGGCGAGCGCAGCGGCAAGGATTGCGCAGACGGCCTCGCGGCGCTCGTCCTCTGTCAGGCCCATGCACCCGCCCTCGGCGTAGTGCTCCAAGCCAGCCACGATCATTTCTTCGGTCGGGACAGTGCGGTCAGTCATGGGGGTGTGGCCTCAGATTGAGGCCCTTGAAAGCCTCTCGGAATAAGCGAATTGCACGACAGCAATCGGGGCAGGTGACCCGAACTCCAGGGGCAGGGTCGATAAAGTCGTCATCCGTCTCGTGATCGCCGCTGCCGAATGAGTCAAAGGCCAGCCCGCAAAATGAATACTCTCCGCCGCCGATGGGGGTTAGGATGTGACGAACCTTCGCCATCTCACCCTCCCGCCTTGGCCGGAGACAGGGCGGCGGCCGCCATGTCGAGCGTGTCGGCGAGGAACTGCGACGGGTAATGCGCCCCCGTGTTGTCGATGCAGTCGCAGAGCTTGCCGTCATCGTTCGCCTGGTAGAAGCGCTCGACAATCACGCGCAGCCTCGCCAACTCGGCCTTGTAATGGTCCGCACGGCTGCTCTCCGCCGCGAACCGCGCCTCGTGCTCGGCGTTGCGCTCTGTCAGCGCGGCGAGGTCGGCTTCTGCGGTCGTGGCGCGGGCCAGTCCTCCCTTCTGTGCCGAGTGCAAAGAACGGATCATTTCCAAGAAATTGCCCTTCTTCAGGATAGGGTCGGGATCCCCTTCGATGATCGCGCGGCGGTATTCGACGATCTCGGCCTCCAGGGCCTCGATGCGGGAGGCGGCTTCGTCTACGTCCGCCGCTGCCGTTGGGCATCTCAGAAGTCGAAGATCATCAGTGGCCCTACGTGTCCGCTCCACCAGATCGCCCGCCCCTGCGGGGGTGGGGGTAAACGTGATCGCGGTCGGCGAGCACCCGCACATGGTGCCGAGCGTCGGACACGGGCGAATGATCTTGCCGCATGTTCCGCACGTCGCCCCCTCCCGCGCCCCAGCATCCTCGATGGCGGAGAGGTCATCACGCATCCAGCGCAGGACTTGGGCCGCAATGGTGGGGCCGTTGTCCGATCCAGCGGCGCAGCTAAGGGACGCAGACGCACCGCTCGGGGCCACGATATTCAGCCACACGCGTCCATCAGTTTCAGTTACAGAGAGCTTCCAACCATCCGGCACCCTCACCCCTACCGGGGCGGGCATGGCCGCCTGCATGGCGCGGGCGCCCCACAGAGCGATGGTGAACGCCGAGGTATGATCGACGCCAAGTCGGGTGCGGGCTTCTGCATTCGCAAACACGGCTTGTCGCGCGGCCTCGGCAGCGTCCGGCGTGTTCTCAGTCATGGCGGGGCTCCGAAAGGGCGGCGGGGACGTCGAGGCTGACGATGACGGCATTCACGCTCGTGCCGGAATCGCGGAAGCTCTCATCCGGCAGCGCCTCGATGGACCCGCCCTGTCGAGCAATGAAGGCGCGGAACTCGCTTGCCCGGCGGTCTTGGCGGAAGCTCACGCCGGCTCCCATAACAGAGACCAGCCGGCCGCCGGGGCGAACGAAGCCGGCTGCGTGCATGACGTGCGCGATATCCGCCTGCTTGGCGAAGGGCGGGTTCATCACCACGCGGTCATAGACGGGCACGGGGTCGGCGCCGAGGAAGTCGCGCTGGATGACCATATCCAGCCGATGCGCAGCCTGAGAGCTTGCCTTGACGAGGGCATTGCAGCGCCGCTCGTCAACCTCGTAGCACATGACCTGCGCGCCCCACGCCGCTGCCGCGAGAGCTATGTTGCCGACGCCTGCGCTCGGCTCCAGCACCTTCATGCGCGGCCCGATCCGGGCGAGTTCCATGACGCGCGCCACCACGGCGGGCGGGCTGTCGAACTGGCCGAAGTCCTGCTTGGTGCGCTGGACGACGCCGGTCAGCAGAATGGGTTCGATCACCTCAGCCGCATCGCCGTCGAAGATGTGAGCTTTCGCGCTGCGGTTCCACTTCCCGCCGGCTGCGGCGATAACCTTGTTCACGGCCTCGTAGGCCTTGCGGTCAAGCTGACCAACGAGGGTAAGCGCGTTGCCCTGGCATTCGGCGCCGGCAAGGACGGCAAGGGTGGATTGGTCGACGTTCACTTCGCTGCTCCATTAATGACGAGCGCCATCGCAGAGGCGGCGGTGCTCAGGATGTGGCCGTGCGTCTCGGCGAAATACGGGATGCCGATCACGCCGGGCAGGCTCCAGCCGAACGCGAGGGCGCGGGTGCTCGCGCGGCTCATCGGCTCTCCTCCGCGCTCGCGGGGGACGGGAGGGCTCCGTAACCATGGGATGGCGACACTGAAACGCGGATGCAGCGGCAGCCTTCGCGGTAGGCGCGCTTCCATCCGGCCCGCCAATCTTCGCCCGGTCGCTTCCACGCGCGGCCGATGATGGTCTGCGCATCAGTGCGGGTTCGGCTTGTCGTGTGGGCCATGATGAATGGGCGGGGCCTTCCGTTCAGCCAAGCGCAGGCCCAGCCGTATTCGGTCCCGAACCTCACCCGCTCTCCGTCCTTCATCGCGGCGAGGGGGTTAGTCATGGGAGGGGTTCTCCGCATCGACGTGGCGGAAGGGCTCGTCAAACGGCTGGGTCGTGGGGTCGTAGCCGCGTGGCGTGGCCATCATCGCGATCAGCGCCGCCGCTTCCTCGAAATGCAGAGCGTCGCCAAGGGCGGTAGCCGTGCCCTCGGCGCGGGCAGCGACAGCACGCTCGCGAAGGCGGGTGACAATCTCGGGTATGCCAGGGTCGCGAACCGTGGCGCCATCGACATCCCGGCCGTCCACGACGGCACGGATAACCTGCGCCATATTGGCGCCGTCAGGCTTCGTAGTCAGCCACCACTCGGCGCGCCGGAGCGTCTCCACCAACTCTGCAATGCGCGCCATCTGCCGGGTGCAGACGCTATCGAGGCTCTTCCAATCGGCGGTAAGGCTCTTGCGGCGGGTCTCGCTGAGCTGCAACGCACCCTGCAATTTGGTGAACCCGATGACCCTCATGCGGTCTAGCTGGCCAGCGGCGGAAAGCGCGTATTCAAGCTCGGCGATCTTGTCGGCCGCCGCCTCTGGATTGGCGCGGCAGAGGTCAGCGTCGAAAGCGACGTGCTTATTCTCGCCGATCATGCCGCCCTCCAACGCTTCAGGACCAGCATGGCGGACTGCACCATGACCGCGTCGCGCCCTTCGATGGCGAACCCGCATCCCTCGCAGTAGACCGTGCAGCCCTCGTCAATCTGATCGCTGGTGCACTCGGCGCGGGTCAGCTTCGCAGTCTGGCAATCGGGGCATTCCTCGATGGACCAATCGACCTCACCCACGGCTCGGCCCCCCCTCGTCGGCGCGAGCCATGTTCTCGGCGTCGCATTTGCTATCTGGCGTCCATGACGGGTCTTTGCCGCACAGCCCAAGCGCCGGGTAATCGCCACACCACGAGCACATCGAAAGGGCGATTGGCTCACGCGACGGGTCGGCGGCAACGCGCTTGATCGGCATCTTCACGAAGCCGCGTCCCTTGGTGTCGAAAGGGAACCCCTCCTCGTCTAGGTCTGGTTCTTCCGGCTTGATGAACCCGACGAGTTTTGCGCCCTTCTGCTGAACCGCGTAACCTGCGTACCGGACGGCCATTGAGCCGCCGCGATAGGCTTCGTCTTCATCGACAACGTAGGTCGTGAAAATGACCGGCTGGCCCGGCGCGAAGGCGTCCCGCCGCTCCTTGCAGATGAACTTGACGGTCGTGATGCCGAGGCCGCGAAGGGCCGCGCGCTTGTCTTTCTGCCGCTCGCAGGCGCCGTCATAAGCGCAGCCGTTGCACGTGAGGGTTTTCATCGCGGCCCTCCCTCGTCGGCGAAGGGGCGGGCGGGGGGGGCGTCGTCCGGGTAGTCGTCCTGGTCGAGGGCGCGGCGGCCGAGCAGCGCGAAGCCGACGCCGGCGACGAGCCCAAGCACCGCGCCGATGACGACAAGCCACCAGTCGGGCGTGCAGAGGTTGCAGACGGCGGGGGTCATGACGCCCTCGCCATGCTGCGCTGCTTCAGGTGATGCCGAGCGTTCGCCTTGACGTCGGAATCCATGTCCTTCTGGCCGATCACCCATTCCAGATAGTCGGCGGGCACCTCCTCCCATCGCTTGCCGCGGTGCTTGCCGAACGGAACGCGCGGCAGGAGAGCCGGGCCGCTCGACCAGCGAGCCAAGGTCGGCAGGTCAACGCCGCTCTTGGCGGCCGTCTCGATGACGCGGCAGAGGAGCGCGGCACCGACATAGGCGTCCGGCCCGGCGCGGTGCGGCGGCATGGCGGTGTCGAAGTCCACCTCCAGCCCAAGCCAGTAGCGAAGGACTTGCAAGCTGTGCGACGGCGCATCCGGCCAGAGGCGCAGCGCGGTCTTGTAGGAGCACAGCCAGGGCACCAGCCCGTTGCCGTAGAACTTCCGCTCGAACTCGACATTGTGCGCGGCGAGATAGTCCGCCGGCGGCTTGCCGAGGCGAAGGAAGGCGACATCGGGTGACGGGGCGCCGAGGACGTCGGCATCGCTGATGTGGTGGATGGCGCGCGCCTCGACAGGCATCGGCCGGCCGGGGTTGGTGAGGATCGTCTGCGGCGGTCCAAATGTCGTCACAACCGCGTCCGGGACGGGGTCGCCGGCGCTCACCTCGATGTCGCACCAGCCGATCTCGCAGACCGCGTGCGGATCGTCGTCGTTCGGGATCCCCGTCGTCTCGAAGTCGATGCAGCGGATCAGCATGGCTCAACCCTCCTGCCGGCGGAGCGCCGTCACGCGCGCCTTGACGGCGGACTGCAGGTCATCGACCTCGTCGGCCATGAGCTCGTGCTGGAGCCTGAGCTGCTTCTGCTGATCGCTGCGGAACCAAGCCCCCAGCGCGTCCGGGTCCGTCGCGGCGGCGATGTGCGCGCGGCACTGCTCCAGGAACTCAGAGGGGGAAGGCGCCCGCTCGCCGACAGGGGGGCTATCGGCGGCGGGCGCCTCATCCGCGTCGGCCTGCTGGGGAGCGGCAGCGGGCTTCGCGGAATCGGAAGTCTTGGGCTTCGGTGCGGGATCGGCGGCCCGGGTGTCGTTGCCGAACTCGGCGACGCTGGCCTTCGCCTTCTCGGCTGCAGTCTCCTTGCCATCGGCGGGGCCGGCGGCGTGCAGGGGCGGGAAGGTATCCTCCAGGCTCGCCATGCCGTCGGTGACAGCCTTCATCATCGCGATGACACGGGCGACGTCCGGCGCCAGCCATTCGGCGGCAGTGCGGCCGATCACGGCCTCGACGCGCTTGATGTCGACGTGGTCGGCGAGTTTGCGCGCCGTCACCTCGCGGTACTGCTGGAGATTCGCGCCGATCTTCCCGACCAGCGCGTTCCGGGCTTCCTCGAATGCGAAGTCGGCGAAGGTCTGGAGAGCATTGGTGACGACGTTGCGGATCGCCTTGGACACGCCGATTTGCAGAGCGATGTCGAGCGCGCGGTCGTCGCCGGTCTTCATGCCGCGCTGGGATTTGCGCTGCTGGAAAGGGCGGACCATGTCGAAGCCGGTCTCATAGTCGGTGAACCGGGCGTAGATCAGCCAGGCGTCGCCGAGGTCCTGCACGCGGGTGTCGACGCCACAATTGCCGAAGGTCCGCGCCAGATCGTTTGCCAGCTTGATCGACGGACCCTCGATCCAATCGGTGCGGCCCTCGCGGTTGTTCTTCACCGGATAGCGGTAGAACCATTCCTGCCCGGCGGCGGCGGCGAGCGCCTTGAGCTTGCCGAGCACGCGGACGTCGTCCCGGTAGACCGCGACAGGCTGGGCACCGACGATCCTGTCCGCCGGCGCGGCGAAGGGCTGCGCGGTCGTTGCCACGGCGCCGCCGCGCTCCTCGGAACGGGAGAAGGCATCGAGGGCGGCGCGCGGGTCGGCACGGTCGATAATGTCGGTGTTGCTCATCGGGCAAGCTCCTTGGCGCGGCGGTCGGTGAGGCGCAGCACGCGGAACGTGCTCGCGGGCACGGTGTGCTCGGCGCGGGTTTGGGATTTCCAGGTCACGCGCCATCCGGGGAGCGTGCCGATCTCGGCATCGCCGAGCTTCGACTTGATCTCGGTTTCGATCGCGGTCTTGCGGGTCTCGCTGGTCTTGATCACGCTCGTCAGCGTGGCGCGCTCGGCCATCAGGCCCGGCAGCATGTTGTCGCCGGAAAGGTCGATCTCCTTGCCCGGCTGTTCGGCCGGGTAGAGCGTCTTCACGAGATCCTCGTCGGCGGAATAGGTGACGGGCGGCTCGCGGCCGGCGGCGACGTTCGCCCAGAAGTCGGCAGCGATGCGGCGGATGCGCGCCTCGGCGCCGGCATGGCGCTCGACGGCGAACTCGACGTATTCGGCGGAGAAGGTGTCGACGACGAGGGCCGCCACCATTGCCCAACTGGCATCCATCAGCGATGCCTCGCCGAGGGTCTGGAGCTGGTAGCCGATGGGCGGAACGCCATCCTCCCACATGGCCTCGAAGACCGGGCGGGCGACGACCTTGCACTGGATGTTGCCGAGCCCTTCGCGGGCCGGGTCGATGGCGACAACGTCCGGGGTGGCGCCGAAGCGATTGACCGGGTCGCGCAGATAGACACCAGCGCGGCGGACCTCCCATTCCGGGTGCATATCCCTGATCGCCTCGACGACGGACGCCTCCAGCCAGCGGCCGCGGCGCATGATGTCGTTGTCCTCGATCGGCGGGAGCGTGCCGGTCTTCTCGTGATAGACGCGCAGCGGCGTGCGGCGGGGATCGTGGCCGGCGACGGCAGCGATGTCGGATGCGGTCAGATCCTGCCGGCGGAGCGCCAGCCAGGATTCGCGGTCCGTGACCTCGATGCGCTGCGTCTTGGCGGATGCGGACTTCTCGACCACGCGCGCGGCGAGGGCGCCGATCGGCTGGAAGGTGTCAGTCATGGGCGTCGCTCCCGAAGCAGGTGGCCTTTGGCGCAGGCTTGCCGGCGAGAGCGGCGAGCGCGGCGTTGCGGATTCCGACCAGCTCCGGCGAGGCATCAGCGCGGGCGCACGCCTCCTCGATCCGATGGAGCCACTGGCGCAGGTTCCGCGCGTCGTTGCGATCAGCCATGACGAGCCTCGCGAGCGAGAGGGATGACGGCGCCGCTGCGAAGGCGGGCGCACGGGTTAAGGTGCCGGCTGGCGATGGCGCGGATTTCCGCAGGGTCTTCGCCCTGGTCGAGCGCTTGGATGACGTAGCGGAGGCCGATCGCCATCCGGGCGGAAGCGGCGCGCAGGGCGTTGTCGGCCCGGTCCCGGCGGCGGGCGGCGAACTCGGCAACGAACGCGCCGGCAATGGTGGCGACGAGCGCGCCGCCGACAGCGCCGACCATCACGAACGGCAGGGGCGTGGTCAGGAGGCCGACGGTGATCATTGCACCCGCGCCTCCGGCTCGTGCGTCGGGACGATGCCGCCGGCCTGCGCGTCCATCGCTGTGAGGCGTTCCGAGAGCGCCTTGCTAATGACGATCGACAAGAGCACGCGCTTGTTGACGCTCAGCCCCGACAGCGCGGAGGCGAGCAGGTCGACGGCGAGGCTGATGATCTCCATCGCTTCGATCTTGGCCCCGCGCGGGTCGACCTCGGCGGCTATGATCTTCTCAGCCTGACAGGTCAGGCAGTTGCAGGCGTCGGCCATGTCAGCCTCCGAAGGTGAACAAGAGGAAGGCGCCGAAGATCGCCGGCCCGCCGAGGCAGACCGCCAGCGGGAGCACCTGGGCGAGGACGGTGCGGAGGCGGAGGGGTTCACGCATCGGTCAGCTCGGGCCGGGCGGCCTCAAGCGCGGCGATGGCCTTGGACGTCCAGTCGCGGATGGCGACGAGGTCGGCGTGCGAGGCGAGATAGGTGGCCTGGAAGGCGTCGCCCTGCAGAAGGATGCGGACGGGCCGGTTGAGCTTCCGCCCAACGCTGCGGCAGTCATCGAGGCGGATGGCGCACAAGGAGCCCTCCATCCAGCCATCTCGGTCCTGCGCGATCTCCAGCGGCTCGGCGAGTTCGTTCGGGCGGGACATCGCGCTCACTCCGCAGCGATCAGCGACGGCGCGGCGGCGGCCCATTCGTCATAGGCGGCGAGCGCTTCGTCGGCGGCTTTGTTGAGGGGGGTCAGGGTCGCCAGCAGCACGTCCTGCGTCTTGGCGGGATGGGTGGCGCTCAGGCTCCACGCCAGCGCGGCATCGAGGCCGGACTCGTTGGCGTAGATCGCGAAGGCGCCCCAGGCGCCCTGATGATAGGTGGCGACCGTCGCGAAGGCCGGGCGCTTGGCGTCGAGTGCGTCGATCGCCTTCTCGCGGGTGACGATGCAGTAGCCGCCGAAGCGATCGTCGATGTGCTCCAGCGCCATCTCGCCGCCGAGTTCGTCGCGGCGCTCGATGATGTCGGCGACCAGCGCTTTCCGCTGGGCAATCATGTCCGTGTAGGGGGTGCTGCGGGTCATCTGCGGCTCCATCGCCTGCGGGGTCGTCAGCGCGTCGGCTGATGAACACATTGCTACAGACCGTAGACAGTCCTGTCAACTACCCATCGTAGCAATTTGTGAATGAGTTGCTACGCATCGAGGCGGGCGGCGCTCAAGCCGCCCCGCGCCGTCCGCAGGCTGGTGATGTCCGAGGTGCGGGCCGAAGGTGGGCCGAAGGCGGGCCTCGCGGGTCGCTAGAACGAACCTGTCCAGGTTCCCTCTGCTTCATGAGGTGGAAGGGCGCCGCTTGATGCGGCGCTTCCCCTTGGAGCGACGATTCAGGATGGAGAGGAACCTATATGAAGAAAGTTCTTCTACTACCCCGCGCGCGAAACGGCTTAACGCGCGCGTACGCGGGAAAGGCGCCGAGGGGTGCTTGTCCGGGGTTTGTCCGCAATCTGTCCGGGTTCTGTCCGGCCCTCAGCGGCATGAAAAAGCCCGCCGCTCACGGGGAGGGCGGGCTGGTCGGGAGGACGCAGGCGGTCAGGGGCCGGTCGGCGGCGGCGGCTCTTGGCGTGGCGCGAGAGCCTTCAAGACATCATTGATGCGGCCGGTGAGGAGTTCTATCTGCTGAGCGTTCTGTTTGCTCAGAGCTTGGGCATCCGTCGCGGCCTGGACGCTTGCCGAGGTCAACTGCACCCCACCATCGAAGCGGTCCCCGCCGAAGGAAAGCACCGCGATCACGGCTAGGATGCCTGCTACGACTGCGCCGCCAACCGTTGCATACAGGGTTGACGACGTCGGAAGGTGGCGAAGGGTGGTGTTTATCTCCGCAAATGCCGCCGAGCTGCCGGCTTCGAGACGAGCAAGGGCCGCATCAATCCTATGCTCGGTGGCCTCCATGCGGGCCTCCGTTGCAGCGATCTTGGCGTCCATTTCTTCGCGGGTCATGGGATCATATGTGACGCTGGCAGCGGGTTCTGGCAAGTCCGGATTGGTGCCGCGGCCAGCCCGGGTGGGCGCCGCTATAGCCGCTAAGAGCCCATTCGGCGCCATCAGATTTTTCATATCTACGAGCCGCCGCGGCGGACGTCTCGCCGCTTCGTTACGAGGTAAGTGTTGCGCGGGCCGCATCTACCTGTTCCTGAGTCAGTCGTCCGTCTTTAATGAATTGCTCAATAGATGAATTAAAGAATGAAAGCATATTCAGAAATCCGCTGCCGTTCATTACAACTTGGGCGAACGTAGTGACTTGGTTGTCGCCATTTCCTCCGAAGTCCGGGTCTACCCGCGACAGATAAAATTTAAACACACCCGAATTGTATGCAAGATTAACTACCCCATCAGCATAAGCGGTCGAAAACGACGCGCCTGGAAATACGCTTGCCTTGCTGTCGTCGATCTCATCGTCTGCCATTACAGCCCCTCCCATCGATCTTTCGTTAACCAATCACCCCGAACCGCCGCACGACGCGCCCGATGATCTGAACCTCGGAAAGCATCCGCTCACGCGCCGGGTGGCGCTCGTTGTCGGATATGACGTTCACGAGCACCTCGTCATCGCGCCGGCCGAGCACCTCCAGCCGCTTGACGACGATGCCGCCGAACTCGTCGGTCAGCGCATAGAGCCCATCGGGCGACGGCAGGCGGTGCCTGGTGTCTACGAACACGAAGTCGCCCTCGTTGAGGGTCGGGAGCATGGAATCGCCCTGCACCGGCAACACGATGGTGTCGTGCGGCCGCAAGCCCATGCCGGTCATCAGGGCGGGGGGTAGGCGCCAGTAGTCGCGCACATGCTCTGCAGCGAAGGTCATCCCGTGTTTGCCGGGGACGCCGTCGGACACGATGGTGAGGCCGCCGCCGCCCATGCCGCCCGTCACGTCGATCTGGGCGAGCGTATCCTTCGGGATGCCGCGCCGGCCGGTTTCGCTGCCGACGGTCTTCGCCTCGTCAGGGTCGCCTAACCCTGCGAGGTCGGCGACATCCATCGAGTCGATGTGAGCGTCGGCGGAACCCCGACCGTGAAACAGCCACAGCATGTTGCCGTCGAAGAAGCGCGCATACTTCGCCGCGTCGCGCTCGTCGAAATCCCGCGCCCCAGGCTGCCCGGCTCGCTCGTGGGCGTTGTAGGTCGAGGTCGCCACCGACATGGCCTCGGCAGCCGAGCGGGCGGACGAATAGCCCGCCTTCTCGCGCAGAAACTTCAGTCTTTCGCCCCGTGTCTTCATGTTGTGGAAGTTACCGAGCGGATTGCTACGATTGGTGGTTGACACGAAAAACTACGGGATGTAGCAATGTAGTCATGCGAACCCCGGCTGACATCATTGCGCTCTGGCCCTCGATCGGTGCTTTCGCCGCCGATATCGACGTCACCGCCAAGCACGCCTCCCAGATGAAGTTCCGCAACTCGGTGCCGGTGACCTACTGGCCGCGGATGGTTGCGGCCGCTGCAGGTCGCGGGATCGAGCTCAGTTATGAGGGGCTCGTAGGCGCTCACGCGCAGCCCGGCGGCTTCACGCCGGCGCAGGAATCCGCGACGCCGATGGAGGCCGCGCGATGAACCGCCAGCCCTTCTTCATGGTCTATGGCCTCGGCCAGCGCCAGCCGACGGTGCGGCACAAGACCCGCGCCAGCGCCGCACTGGAGGCCGAGCGCCTCGCCCGCGTGCATCCCGGCATCGAGTTCTTCGTGCTGCGCACCGTGAGCGTCTCCAAGAAGACCGACGTCATCACCGAAGAAATGTCGCCGTGGGATCGGGCGGACGAGGTGCTGGTCGACGACGAAAACGTCCCGTTCTGAGGCATCGCCATGAACGCCCCCGAGGTCTGCCATTTCCAGCCCGGCCAGCTCGTCGAGTGCATCGACGATGAATGGGTGAACATTATCGGCGAGCGTCCGCGCGTTCCGACGCCCGTCTCGGGATGCGTCTACACGATTGCCGAGGCTCACGAGTATCTCGGCGGAATCTTCCTGGGCTTCGAGCCCTACGGCACTGGCATCTGGTTCTCGTGGCTCCATTTTCGCCCGGTCCAGACGCCTGACATCGGCATCTTCCGGGGCCTTCTGGCGCCGTCGCCGGCCTCGCCCCGCGAGGTTGAGCTGGCATGAGCGCCCATCATTCCATCGTTTTCCCGACCGCGCAGCACGAGGGCTGGCAGGCCCTCCGCTCGCGTTCCGGTTTCCTCCCGACCCTCGCGGGCCGGCACCTGGCGCGCCGTCTCTCCATTCGCTGCGGCGGCGCGCTTCTCTCTCATCGCTTCAAGTCCTCCGAACAGTTGCCGTCCAACGTGGTCATAGCAAACCACAAGGAGACGGTTCTGTGTCGGTTCATCTCACCGAGGGCTCGGCTGATTCCGCCGAGAGCGAGGCAAGTCACATGAGCGGGGTAGCGCAAGCCTCCGAAGCGCTGGACCAGCTTGTCCAGCCGTGGCCGGCTCGAAAGAGCTTCAAGGAAGCCGTGGCGATCGCGACGAAGTTGGTCAACGACATCGGCATCAAATCGAAAATCTTGAGTGCGCCCATCAAGCACTCCCGCATCGAGGACCTGTGGAAGCGTGAAGCGCGCCGGGTCAATGCGGAGGAGCTGGACGCCATTCGAGCCGCGCGCGACGCGAAGCTCCAGAGGAACGCAAGTGACCAGCACCAGAGACTCGTCGCGCGGATTGCGCGGCTCGAAGCGGCCCTTCGCCTTTCGGACGAGGACGCTTATCGCGAATTGGCTGGAGAGCGGCGCGAGCTGGCTCGCGGTGCTGATCGCCCCCTGGATCGCCACGCCTGAGCCGGGAGGCGACGACGATGCAGTCTGACCAGCACCCCGCGTTCGACCTGATCGAGGAGGCGAAGTTCGCCCGGCGCATGCTGGCGATCACTGACGCCTCGCTCGTCAAGATCATCGAAGCCGCCGAGCCGAAGCCGGATGCCGCGCCCGTCGAGGCGACCCGGCCCGCGCGCCTGGAGGTGCCGACGGTCAATCCGGAGGGGTGGACGGACGAGGTGCGTGCGCTGGTGCGCAGCGAGCGTGCGCTCGGACGCACGGCGCAGGAGGTGGCAGTCGCACTGTCGATCGTGTTCGGGCTGGCCGTGACGCCACAGGTGCTGCTCGCCGCCATCATGCATTTCGACCTGGACTGCCGGTACGACGCGCCCGCGCCGGAGGAGCTTGCCGTGCTTGCCGTGCAGGCCGAGCAGGTGGCGCCGGTGCAGGAGGTGCTGGAGCAGCCCTCCGAGCCCGAGCCCGTTGCCGATCAGCCGCGCGACGCAACGCCGGTTGTGGATCACGAAGCCGCCCCGGTGGAAGACAAGCCGGCCGAGTTGGAAGCCGATGTGCCAGCGTGGCCGAACCCGGAAGACCCGGCCATCAACGAGCCTTGGGCGCAGAGGGCGCTCGCCATGCACGCCGAGGGCTTGCCGCCGTTCCGCATTGCTGGCGATCTGAAATGGCATGGCGCCACCGACTTCAAGGTCCGGTGCCTGCTGATCCCCGGCTTCCGCCAGCAGCAGCGCGACAAGATCAACGCCGCGCGCGGCTACATCGCCAAGCCCCGCACCAGCGCGCCTGCTGCTGTGCCTCCGAAGCCTGCGCCCCGTGAGCCGAAGACCAAGCCGACGCGGGTGACCGTCACGACGCCGGCCGCGCAGCCCAAGCCTGAGCGCAAGGCCGCCGCTGAGAAGCTGGACCCTCTTCCCTGGGCGATCCCCGCGCCCGGGACCGCCGCCGGCTGCAACACCGAGATCCCCGTGCCCGGCAAGGGCCTGCACATCAGCGACCTGCAGGACCGTCACTGCCGCTGGCTGATGGGGCCGGGCGCCGACGGGCACGAGACCTATTGCGGCTGCCAGAAGTCGAAGCACGGCTCCTCCTACTGCGAAGCCCATGCCGTGAAGGCCTTCAATGAATGGCCGCCGCGCACCCCGATCAAGCGACCGACGCGCATGGCGCGCTCGATGTCCGCGCTCCCCGATGCCCGAACCCGCCAGACCGAGAGGACAGTCTGATGAACCGGAACAATGGCAAGCGTCATATCCGCGATCTGGAAGGCGACCTGAACAACGCCGACGTGGCGCGCCGGCAGATGGAAGGCATCAGGACGCTGATCGTGCCCGATGACGCTCGGGGGCCCGGCATCGTGCGCGGGCACTCCGTAATCGCGGGGATGGTCGACCGCATCGTCACCGAAAGCGGCCGCGTCCTGAAAGACAAGTTCGCAGCCTGACCCGACGAACCCCAAAGGAGGGCACCATGCCCAAGCAGCCCGATTCCATGGTCACCGGCAGGGTGGTCAACAAGAAGGTGTTCGACACGCTGGTCTCGCGGGTCGGCGCCATGAACTCGAAGATGGCGACGCAGCGCGGCGAGATCGGGAGCTTCATCAAGGACGCCGAGGAAACGCACGGCATCCATCGCGGCGCCTTCAAGCTGGTGCTCAAGCTCGACGGCATGGAGGACCTCAAGGCCAAGGACTTCCTCCGCTCGTTCGACCTCTACCGCGAATACCTCAAGCTCGACCAGCGCGGCACCAGTGACCTGCTGGAGAACGATGCCGGCGACGATGAGGGCGATGACGTCGGTGATGCCGACGCCACGGATGCCGATGCGGCGGACGAATGGGATGCCAGCGCGCCGGCTGCCGCCAGCGATGACGAGGTGCTCGCCCCTGGCACGGTGCGGGTCGGCGGCGAGGTCGTGAAGCTCGGGCCGAAGCCCCGCGAACGCCGGCTCATGGAAGCGGCTGCCAAGATGGACGACGGCAGCACGACCGATCCCGAGGAGATGGGGCGGCGCCTCGCCGGAAACCCGCTCGATGACCTGACCGGCCGCCGCCACTGATGATGTCGACCACGGCGCTCCCGCTGATCCTCGCCCTCGACGTCGCCAGCACCACGGGCTGCGCCGAGGGCCGGCCCGGCGAGAAGCCGCGCACATGGAAGTGGCAGCTCGGCAAGGCCGGCGCCACGCGTCCGGAGCGCCTGTTCTCGCTCCTCTGTCACCTCTCGGAGCACCTCGCCGTGTCGCAGCCGAAGATCATCGTCATCGAGGCGCCCATGTCCCTGCGCGGTGTCGACACCATGATGCTGCTGTTCGGCGCGGTCGGTGTCTGCGAGGCGGTCGCGCGGGGCAGGGGCGTCAACGACATCATCCTCGCGAACGTCCAGAAGGTCCGGGGCTACTTCGTGGACCGCTCCCGGTTCAAGGAAACGAACGACGGCAAGAAGGCCGTCATGGCGAAGTGCCAGGCGCTCGGCTGGAACCCTCAAGGCTTCGACGAGGCGGACGCGGCGGCGGCCTGGGCATGGGCCTGCCACACCCGCTACCCGCGCCATGCCCAGCACGTCGAGCCGCTGCTGATCGGGAGCGATGCACGATGAGCAAGCCCCCCGCTCCCATCACCTTCGACGAGATGATCCGCGAGGCCCAGCAGGAGGCCTATCGGATCGAGGACATCCAAGCCGCCCTTGTCGCCTCCGGCCTGCGCTCCGGCCCGGAGGCCCAGCAGCTACGGCGCGCGAAGGTGTTCCTCGCCATCGCGTCCGGCCTGACCGACATCCGCGCCCGCCAGCAACAGCAGCCCCAGGGAAACCGCCGATGAAGCGCGATCGCACGCCGTGGAGCAAGGACCGGGTCATCCAGATGGCGATGATCGCGGGCGCCGGCGGAACCGCCGAGGACATCGCCGGGGCGCTGCGCATATCGCCCCAGGCGGCGCGGGATGCTGCGCGGCGGAATGGAATCGCGCTGTCGAGCCGGCTTGCGCCGTCCTGCGCGGTCGGACGGCGCATCGTGGTGGTGAAGCTGCGACCGGAGGTGATCGAAGCTCTCCAGGCTTCCGCCGCCTCGCGCGGGATCGACGTTGCCGAGCTGCTGGAGCGGATCGCCGAAGCGCACGCCCAAGGCGGCGCGGTGCTGACCGACAACGTGCTCGATGACGGGGTCGAAGGATGACCGCCGCCTGCACATGCCCGACCTGCGGCCAGCCGATGCGCGCCGGGACCGACGTCAAGGCGTTGACCGGCCTCGCGCGTGGCCCGGTTTCGCGCGCCATCCTGGACACGCTTGTCGAGTCCTATCCCGCCTCCATCGAGGGGCGCCGGCTTGCGGAAGCAGTATGGGGCGACGACCCTGACGGCGGGCCGAATTGGCCGGCTGGCTCTCTTTTCATCCTGATGCGCCGCCTTCGCCTGAAGCTCGGTCCGCTTGGCTGGACGATCACCAGCACCGGCCCCGGCCGAGGCGGCGCCAGCTTCCGCCTCGCGCCGCTGGAGGCCTGAGCATGGCGCCCGCGTGGCCCTTCGGCGAGTTGCAGCCGCAGCACCATAGCGTGGTGCTGGTCGACCCGCCTTGGCGCTGGTCCGGCGGCACGACGTCCCGGCCGCAGCACTATCCCCGCATGACGCTCGACGAGATCAAGGCGATGCCGGTGCGCAGCCTGCTGCTGCCCGAGGGCGGCCGCGTCTGCCTCTGGATGACCGCGCCGCTGATGCACCGCATGCCCGAGATCGCGAAGGCATGGCGGCTGCGGTACTCGTCGATGATCCCTTGGATAAAGCTCTGGAACGGCGAGGGCGGCATGTTCGTCTATGCCAATTCCGTCGCGCGCGGGACGGGCTTCGAGGTCATGGGCAACGCGGAATATTGCGTGATCCTGAAGGCCGGGCGCCCGCATTCGATCAAGGGCAACCCGTTCCCCGGCGTGCTGATCGAGCCCCGCCGCGAACACTCGCGCAAGCCGCCCCGCCTGCATGCCGAGATCGAGGCGCGCATCCCCGGACCCTATTGCGAGATATTCGCCCGCGAGCGCCGGCCCGGCTGGAACGCCTGGGGCAATGAGACCTGCAAGTTCGGAGCCGCGGCATGACCGACGTCTCCGACCTCGCGCGGCATATGGAAGGCGTGGCCCGGCTGCTGCTCGGCGAGCCGAACAAGGCCATGTCGTCCAAGGCCGAGCTGCGGTTCGGATCGAATGGTTCGCTGTCGGTCGACCTCAAGAAGGGCGTCGCCGCCGATCATGAATCGGGCGAGGGCGGCGGGGTGCTCTGGCTGATCCAGCGGCAGACCGGGCGCGCGAACGGCGCGGCTGTCGAGTGGATGCGCGAGAACGGATTCGAGGTCGAGGACCGGCAGGAGCACCAGCACCACGCCGCCGGCCCGGCGCGCCAGCAGCAGCAGGGTGTCGAGCGCCGCGAGATCGAGGCGACCTATGACTATGTGAGCGACATCGGCGATCTGCTCTATCAGGTGGTGCGCCAGGTCTTCACGCTCGACGGCCGCCCGGTGATGACGAAGGACGGGGCGAAGCGAAAGAAGACCTTCTCGCAGCGCCGGCCGGCCCCCGGCGAGCCCGGCGTGTGGATCAACGCGCTCGATGCCGGCACCTTCATGCGCAAGGGGCCCGGGGCGAACTGGTCCCGCTTCGACGAGGAGAAGTTCAAGGCCTGGGGCTGCACGGAAACGCGCGACTTCCACGACGAGCCGCCGCCGGTGCTCTATCGCCTGCCGGAGGTGCTGGAAGCGCTGGGCGACGAGCGCCAGGTCTTCATCGTCGAGGGCGAGAAGAAGGTCGATTCGCTCTGGAAGCTCGGGATCCCCGCGACCTGTAATGCGGGCGGATCGAAGAAGTGGCAGCCCGCGTTCAATGACATCTTCCGCGATGCCGCGGTCGTCGTGCTGCCGGACAATGACGACACCGGGCGCCAGCACGCCAGCATGATCGCCGCCGGGCTGAACGGCATCGCGGACCGCGTCCGCATCGTCGACCTAGCCGACCACTGGCCGCTGTGCCCGCCTAAGGGTGACGTCGTCGACTGGCTGGCCGCCGGCGGGACCGCGCAGGCCCTGTTCGACATGGTGAAGGCGACGGCGCCATGGGCGCCCGCCATCGTCTCTAAGTTCGGCGCGCTGGCGTGGCAGCACCTCGACGATGCCGGGCCGGAATATGAATACATCATCGATGGCTGGTTCACGCTCGGCGACAAGTCGGTGATCGGCGGCCCATCCGGTTCCGGTAAGAGCTTCCTCGCCATCCACGCCGCGATGTCGATCGCGCGCGGCACCGACTTCTTCGGCTGCAAGGTGCGTTCACCCGGGCTGGTGGTCTATCAGGCCGGCGAGGGCGTCCGGGGCATCAAGAAGCGGCTGCGCGCCTACCGCAAGCAATTCGACATCCCGCCCGACGAGGCGGTGCCCTTCGTGCTGCTGCAGTCGAAGATCGACCTCTACCGCCAGGATGGTGATACGCCCGCGCTGATCACCGAGCTCAAGGCGATCCGGGCGATCTACGGGCTGCCGCTGCGCGCGTTCTTTATCGACACCCTCGCCACGGCGCAGGGAGGCGCCGACGAGAACAGCGGCAAGGACATGTCCGTCGTGATGGAGAACATCGACCGGATCAACCGGGAGGCCGGCTGCCACGTCTGCCTCGTCCACCACATGAACGCCGCCGGCACGAAGTTGCGCGGGCACACCTCGATCTACGCGAACATCGACCAGGTCGTCTTCGTCACCCGCGACGAGGTCACGAAGGTTCGCACGGCGGTGCTCGGCAAGCAGAAGGACGACGAGGACAACGCGCATGTCCGGTTCGAACTGGCATCGGTCGAGGTCGGCAAGCGCGCCGACGATGGCAAGCCGATCACCTCGTGCGTCTGCCTCCAGGTCGGCGAGCGCGAGATCATGCAGAAGAAGACCGCCGCCGCCGGCTACGCGCTGATGGGCAAGGAGGAGCCGATCTTCCGGGCGCTGATGCTGGCGCAGAAGGAGAAGGGCATCGTCCCGACCCCGGAGATGATCGCCGCTGGCGTGCCCGCCGATGTGATCGCGGTCCATTACAGCGATTGGCGCGACGCTCTCAAGCAGGTTGGGGCGCCCGGCAGCGACGGCGAAGCCCAGAGCGACGAGGCGGTGCGCAAGATGTTCGACCGTCTCGTGATCCAGGGCAAGCTCACTCAGCACGACATCATCGGCTGGAGCCGCCCGCATCTGTGGTGGAAGGGCCGGCACATCCGGGGCTTCCCCGAGACGATGCCGGCGCCTGCGCCAAGCGGACAAAACCCGGACAATTCCTGGACACAGGGCTTCGGCGCTGGTGGTGACGAAGCGGCCGATTTCGGCGGGTTTTTCGAGGAAAACGCTTATGAACGCTGAACTTGAGGCCGGTGACGACGCCCGGACAAAACCCGGACAAAACCCGGACATCGACGCCAGCCTGCGCGCAAAGGGTTGGATGCCCGGCCAAGTTGATCCCGGCAAGGCGGCGCGGATGCAGGAGCGTTCAGAGCGTCGGCGGCGGCATGGCGATGGGCCGCCGGCGGAATGGTCGGGCGAGTGGGTGCGCAAACGCATGGTGCGCGCCTATAGGGTGCTCTCTGCTACGGAGGGACCAGTCGGGCCCCAGGGTTATTCTTCGTTCTGGCCGCCAATAGTTAGCGAGTTCGGCGATCTTGTTGCCCAGGTCGACACGGGGGAGCTTGGAAGGGGCCGAAATCGGCCAATCCGGGGCGCCGCGATCGAGGAGATCGGCGCCATGCACCAGGTGATCGAGTGGCCGATGACAGTATTGAAGGGCTACCCGGAAGATGCGCGCATCCTCGGACGCTGGGCGTTTTGCAAGGCGTTCAATCTGAACATCGAGGCAGAGGCGGCCCGCTCCGGCTACTCGTACACGCATTGGAGGCGCCTGCGCGATGATGCCGCAAACCTATGTGCCGCAATGCTTACAAAGGCTTCGGTGAAGCCCTTCTAGTTGCGTGAACTTGCGTGCGGGTTTCGGCTCGGGATTGACAATGAGCATTTGGTGCGGCTCTCGTGCGGGGATGCACCGAACTGTGACCGAGGGAACGCCCCAGCGGAGGGCTCGCCCCCGGCAAGGGGGCTGAGCGAGCCCAGAGCGTCGGGACGAAGACGACGTTACTAGGAACTGCTCTTACACCCCGCGCGAGACGATGAAGGCTCCGCACCGTGGTCAGGTTTCGGACACGCGGATCAGCTTTCGCGAAAGAAGATCGCGGATCTGTTTGGCCTCATCGAGGCTTGTACCGTCAGGTAGGTCAAACCCGATGAACTTCTTGAACAGGTCCAACTCGTCGCCGGCATATTGCTCCATGACAATGAAGGGCTGCCCGCTTTCGAATTCAGACACGCGCCAGTGAACTTCCGATCGCTTGGTCATGCGCTACCTCCCGATGCGCTCTTGAGCGCCGAGCCAATTACTAATCCGACTAGCTCGGCGATGACGTGCCGCCCGGTCTCTTTCCCGGCCTCCGTGGCAGCCTCTTTCAACCGCGTGCCGAGAGCTTTCTGGTCCGCCTCGATTGGGCTGCCAAGTGTGGAAAGGCCTTTGTCGGTGAGCGCTACACCGAATGCGCTCCCTTCGATCCTCTGATCCGCGTCGACGTAGCCGTTTCGATCGAGAAACCGGATGAGGTCGTCGAAGAATTCTTCAGGATCGCGCGGCGGTTCAAGGCTGGTTTTCGCCCCTAGGTCGAGGGCAGAAAAATCCACTCGCCTTGGCCATCGCTCATAAAGGGAGCCAAGGATGTGAGCCATCCAAGCGTCTCCGACCTCGCGATCTGACGTCTCATCGTTCATTCCGAGATTCCCAGTCGGCATTCATGGGCTGCAGGACGGCCCAAAAATGACTGTTGTTGTGCGGCAAGCGGCCCTCTATTCGCGCGGCTGTAGGCGTCGAACCTGATCCGCAATCTTCCGCAGCTTGCCGACCGCGTCATCCAACTCGCGGCGAGCGCGTTCGTACTCCTCGCGCTTGATGTAGCGATCGACGTCATCGAGTTCATCGCGGATCACGTCGGCAATTGCTCTCGACAGCGCTGAAGGCGATGGCATCGACGTCCCCCCTCTGATTTAGACGAAAAGTAGATCACCGCTCATGGCTGTCGGCAAGAAGACAGGCGGGCGCCAGAAGGGCACCCCGAACCGGGCGACTGCGCGCCGCGAGCGCGAGATCGCCCGGGGCGGCGACACCCCGCTCGAATACATGCTGAAGGTCATGCGCAACCCGCGCGCTGATGCAAGCCGCCGGGATGACATGGCCCGTGCCGCCGCCCCCTACGTCCACCCGAAGCTCTCGACGATGCAGCATACGGGCGCCAACGGCGGCCCCATCCAGACCGTGGACCTGACGAACGCGACAGACGATGACCTCGCCCGCCTCGAAGCGCTTCTCGGTCCAATTGCCAGTGCCGCCGGCGGAGCTGCTTCGGCAGATCAGGGCGGAGAGGGCGAGGAGGGCGCTGGAGGCTGAACGGGTTGGCATCCGGCAGGATGCCGAGCGAATCCGGGCGAAATGCCAGACCCTCGATGGCTTCATCGAAGAATTCTGGTCCGTCCTTGAGCCAAAGCGAGAGCTGAAGTTTGGTTGGGCGCTCTTGGCGATGTGCCGGCATCTCACGGCGGTGTCTGAGGGGCTGATCCAATTCCTGCTGATGACCGTGCCACCGGGGATGATGAAATCCCTGCTGCTGGTCTTCTGGACGGCATGGGAATGGGGGCCGCTAGGCCGGCCTGATATCCAGGTGTTGGCGACCTCGTACAGCCAGCCGAACGTGCTGCGCGACAACGTCAAGCTGCGGCGCCTGATCGAGAGCGAGAAGTTTCAGGCACTGTGGCCGCTGAAGCTGCGCGACGATCAGAACGCCAAGGGCAAGTTCGAGAACACCGGCAGCGGTTTCAGCGAGGCCCGGCCATTTTCATCGATGACCGGCGGCCGCGGCGATCGGGTGAAGATCGACGATCCGCATTCGACCGAGACGGCCGAGAGCGATACCGAGCGCGACACCGCTGTCCGCATCTTCCGAGAGGGCATTTCGGATCGACTGAACGACGTCACCTCGTCGGCGATCGTGATCATCATGCAGCGCCTCCACGAGCAGGATATCGCTGCCGTGGCCATGCATCTGGATATCGGGTTCACCCATCTGAACCTGCCGATGGAGTTCGAGCCTGACAGGGCGTGCCGAACCTATGTCGGCAATGAGCTGTTCTTCGAGGATCCGCGCACGGCGGAGGGCGAGCTGCTCTTTCCCGAGCGGTTCCCGCCGGGCGAGATCGAACGGCTCAAGAAGGCCAAGGGCTCATACGCCTATTCGGGCCAGTACCAGCAGCGGCCGGCGCCCCGATCGGGCGGCATGTTCCAGCGGGGAGACTTCGAGATCGTCGACGCCGTGCCCGCCGGCGGCCAGGAATGTAGGGCTTGGGACTTCGCGGCATCGAAGGCAGTCGCCGGCCGTTCGCCTGACTGGACCGTCGGGCTCAAGATGAAATACGTCGGGGGCATCTTCTACGTGCAGGATGTGCGCAGGGATCGCTGGTCGCCGGGCGATGTCGAGACGAACCTGAAGAACACCGCCACGCAAGACGGCCTTGGGGTCCGCGTTCGCATGCCGCAGGACCCCGGCGCCGCCGGCAAGGCTGACGCGGCGACGAAGGTCAAGCTGCTCGCAGGCTACGACGTCATCGTCGTGCTCCCGACCGGCGAGAAGTCGGTGCGTGCCAAGCCCGCATCTGCCCAGGCCGAGGCCGGCAACGTGAAGCTGGTGCGAGGCCCATGGAACGACACTTTCCTCGACGAGGTGTGCTCGTTCCCCAATGCACAACACGATGATCAGGTCGATGCCTTCGCCGATGCTCTGAACGAGCTGGCTCTGGGCTCGACCTTCACATTGGCCAACGTCTAGGAGCGGACATGAGCGTCGTTCAGTTCGCCCGCTTCGTCGGCGACAGCCTGACGAACCTCGTCAGCCGCATGGGCACCGAGCGCGACAAGGCGTCGTCGAGCTACTACGGCCTGCCGCTGCTGGACGATGGCCAGTTGCTGAACGCCTATCGGGGTGCCTGGCTCCCCCGCAAGATCGTCGACATCCCTGCCTTCGACAGCGTGCGGGCATGGCGCGACTGGCAGGCTGACGGCGATCAGATCGAGAAGATCGAGGCGGAGGAGAAGCGCCTCAACCTGCGCGGCAAGGTGCTGGAGGCCCGCGTCAAGGCGCGGCTCTGGGGCGGGGCTGCGATCCACATCGGGACGGGCGATCAGAACCTCGCCGCGCCGCTGAACGTCGACCGCGTCGGGCTGGCCGGCATTCGCCATCTGACCGTGCTTTCGCGCCGGCAGCTTTCCGTCGGTGAGATCGAGCGCGACGTCGAGAGCGAGTTCTACGGCCGGCCGAAGGTCTACAATCTCACGGCTGGCGACAAGACGATGGTGGCGATCCACCCCTCGCGCCTGGTGATCTTCACCGGCAACGCGCAGCCGGACGTCGATCTCGTCGGCGGCACCGAGTTGGGATGGGGCGACAGCGTCCTGCTGTCCGTGATGGACGCCATCAAGCAGGCCGATGGCACCTCGGCGAACATCGCCTCGCTCGTGTTCGAGGCGAAGATCGACATCATTCGGGTGCCGAACTTCATGGCGAACCTCGCCGATGCGGCCTATCGGGCGAAGCTGCTGGAGCGATACACGCTCGCGAACACCGCCAAGGGCATCAACGGCACGCTGCTCCTCGACAAGGAGGAGGAATACGAGACCAAGACCACGTCTTTCGCGACGCTGCCGGACGTGCTCGACCGCTTCCTGCAGATCGTCTCCGGCGCCGCTGACATCCCGGCAACCCGGCTGCTCGGCCAGTCCCCGGCTGGCATGAACGCCACCGGCGAGAGCGATTTGCGGAACTATTACGACCGGCTGTCCTCGATGCAGGAGCTGGAGATGACGCCGGCGATGCAGCGCCTTGATGAGGTGCTGATCCGCTCGGCGCTCGGCGCGCGTCCCGAGGAGGTCTATTACGATTGGGCGCCGCTCTGGGCTCTCTCCGACAAGGAGAAGGCCGACATCTTCAAGACTAAGGCGGAAGCCGCGCGCACCATCGCCGGCACCGGTGGCGCTTCCCCGCCGCTGATGCCGATCGAGGCGCTGTCGGATTCGCTGGTGAACGCCTTCGTGCAGGACGGCTCGCTTCCGGGGTTAGAAGGCGCCATCGAGGAATACGGCAAGCTCTCGGAGCAGGAGGAGAGCGAGGAGGAGTTGCAGGCGGCCGCGATGGCGCAGCAGCCGCCGGCTGGCCAGGAGACGCGAGGTGCGTCGGTCGACGACGCGACCTTTCGAGGACGCTCGCAGAAAGCGCCGAGGAAGCGGGCCCAGCCGAAAGGGGTTCGATCCTAATCAGCCGCGCGGCGGAAATGGCCGCTGGGTGCCGACGGGCAAGCGTATCGAGGCGCTCGCCGGCAAGGCCGGGCAGAACACTGTGGAGCATGTGCCGTTCGCCAAAGTGCGGCGGCCTGCTGAACTATCAAAGCTGGTCGGTGTCGACGTCCGGGGCTTCAAGCATTCGGTGAGCAATCAGGCGATCCAGCACGCCATCGGTCGCCATGGCGTCCCCTCGGTGGAGATCCAGCGCGGACAACGGGCGGTGACGCCCGAGGACTTCCAACGGCTTCCAGACGTGGTGCGCACGGCGCCCGCGCTGAGTCCCGTACGCGGCAAGAATGGCCAGCCAAGGCTGGTCTATCGGGCGGATATCGACGGGATTTCCTACACTTACATCGCAGAGGTTCGAGCCGGCAAGAAGCGGCTGGATGCTGTGACGATGTACAAGAAATGAAACGTCGCGATGCTCGTGCCCCGCGTGAACGGTCCCACAGCTTACGTCCGAAACGCTCGCGACTGAGCGAAACATAGGCCGACAGAGGCTCTCATGCAACTGACAGACGTCGCAGTCGTCGCGGGAACGCGCCGGCGCGAAGACGGCTATCTCGTCGCCGACGCCAGGATCGCGCGCACCGGCGTGCAGGTCTACCTCGGCCGTGAGGTGGGCAAGGCGGAGATGGCCACCGTGCGGGTCTACCGGCCCGGCGACGAGGTGTTCAGCGCCGATACCCTCAGCAGCGCGGCACATCGGCCCGTCACGAACGATCATCCCGCTGACCTCGTCACCTCGCAGAACTGGAAGCAGCACGCCGTCGGTCAGACCGGCGACGAGGTGGCAGGCGAGGGCATCTTCATCCGCGTCCCGCTGATGGTGAGCGACGAGGCCGCCATCCGTGACATCGAGGCCGGCAAGCGCGAGCTGAGTGCCGGCTACACCTGCGATCTGGACTGGACGGCCGGCAAGACGCCTTCGGGCGAGGCCTATGACGCCGTCCAGCGAAACATCCGGCTGAACCATGTGGCGATCGTCGCCCGTGGCCGGGCCGGTTCCGAGGTCCGCATCGGCGATGCGGCTCAATGGGGCGCTGCCCCGATCACCGACAAAACTCCTGAGAAGGAAATCACCATGACGCTCAAGACGGTTACCGTCGATGGCATCCCGATCGAAGTGACCGATCAGGGCGCCACGGTGATCGCGACGCTGCAGAGCCGCGTTGCCGACGCCGCCGCCAAGTTCACCGACGCCGAGACCAAGCATCAGCAGGCGCTTGCCGCCAAGGACGCCGACATCGCCAAGAAGGATGCCGAGATCGACGCCCTCAAGGGCAAGGTGCTCGACGCCGCCGCCATCGACAAGCTCGTCGCCGACCGCGCCGACCTGATCGGCAAGGCGAAGGTCCTCGCGAAGGACGTGAAGACCGACGGCCTGTCCGATGCCGACATCAAGAAGGCCGTCGTGATCGCCGTCGTCGGCGACAGCGCCAAGGACAAGTCGCCGACCTACATCGACGCCCGCTTCGACATCCTGGTCGAGGATGCCGTCAAGAAGACCGGCGAGTCCGATCCGTTCCGCGAGATCGTCAAGGACGGGCTCACCCCGACCGCCGACGAGCTCAAGCCCGTCCACGATGCCCGCGCGAAGATGCTGGCCGACATGACGTCGGCGAGCCTCGCCTCGGCCAACTGAGGGAGCGCGCATCATGGCGACCTATCAGACCACCTATGGCGTCTCGCCGGCGAAGGGCCTTCCCGGCCAGATCGCCAACGAGGAGAAGTGCAACAAGGTCAGCCGCACCGTCGAATCTGCGGCCGGCATCGCGTTCGGCCAGCCCGCTTTCCGGGGCGCCGGCGATCATGGTGTTGTCCTGGGCGGCACCTTCGCTGCCACGGGCGCCGGTTCGGCCGCGGCCTCCGGCAACGTCGGCACCGGCACGATCACGGCGAGCCCGGCGATCACTGCCGGCGCCAAGCAGGGCCGCTATCGCATCGTCCTGATCGGCACCTCCGCGACCGCGCCCTACCTGGTCTATGACCCGGACGGCTTGGTCGTCGGCGATGGCCTCGTGGCGACCGCGAACACCTCGATCCCCGGCATCACGACCTTCACCATCTCGAACGCCGGCACCATGACGGCGGGCGACACCTACTACATCGACGTCACCTACACCGCGAACGCCGTTTTCCTCGGCCTCGCCGTGCTGAACCCCGCCGTCCCGCCGGTCTCCTCGGGTGTTGCCGACCGCTACCCGCAGTATTTCACCGGCGCCTTCATGACGATGGGCCAGATGTACGTGACCGCCGGCGACACCGTCGTCGATGGCGGCGACGTCTACTGGGACCCGGCAGACGGTCGCTACACCTCCACCACGACGCACGTCCGCATCCCGGGCGCGAAGTTCGATACGTCGGGCGGGGACGGCGACATCGTCGAAGTCTCCCTCAAGCTCCGCTGATCGCGAAAGGACCAGCCGCCATGAACCAGATTGTCCGGCAGGCCTTCGCTGATGCGCAGGCCGCGCTCCCCTTCGTCATCGCGCAGGGGCGCAACATCGAGACGCGCATCTATCAGAAGCGCTATCCCACCCTCAATTACGCGCAGGTCGTCCCCGTCGTCACCGAAGGGGCACCGTGGGCGATCGGCACGACCTTCTTCACGGTCGACAGCGCGGGCGAAGCGAAGTTCATCTCCGGCGCCGGCACCGACATGCCGTTCAACAAGACCACCCGCGATCAGGCGTCGCACGACTTCGCCATGGTCGGTTCCGGTTGGGAGTGGAACATCGAGGATATCAATCAGGCTGCCCTCTACGGCATTGCTCTGCCCTCGACCGATGCCATGTCGGCGTCCGACAAGGTCGAGCGCCTGCTCAACTCCATCGCGTTCGTCGGCTCCACCGAGAAGAATTGGACGGGCTTCGCGAATAGCCCTGACGTACCGCGCGCCGACGTCGCGACGCCGGGCACGTTCTGGGCCGCCAAGACGGTCGATCAGATCCTGATCGACGTGAACGAGGTTCTGAGCCGGGTTCGGACGCAGACCAATGAGGTCGAGTGGGCGGACACCCTGGCGATTCCGCCGGATGCCTTCCGCGCGATCGCGACCAAGCGCCTCGGAGCCGGCGACGGCACGATCACCGTGCTGGAGTACATCCGCAAGAACAACATCTACACCGCCGAGACTGGCCAGCCGCTCACCATCATCCCGGTGCGCGAGCTCGCTACCGCCTCGCAGGATGGTGGCGGCCGCATGGTCGCCTACCGCCGCGACACCGAGGTGCTGCGCTTCCATCTGCCCATGCCCCGCACCGTGCTGCAGCCGCGCCAGAAGTCCATCATGGGCTTCGAGACCGGCATCATCGCGCGCACCGGCGGCACCGAGTGGCGCCTGCCCAAGGCCGCGGCTTACGCGGACGAGGTTACGGCCCCGCCGGCCTGAGCGAGCGCATGACCCTGCCGGGGCGGTCTCGGCAGGGTTCTCACCGATCGAAGCTGGAGGCGGTTATGAAAACCACCATCACCAATAACTCGCGCGCCTTGCAGGGCGTGCACACCACCGACGGGATGGCCTTTATCGAGGCTGGGCAGACCCGGGAACTCGAAGTCGCCGAAGACTACCTTCCGCGCCTCAAGAAGCTGCCGTTCTTCTCGCTCAACGGTGAGCGGAGCGCTGACGCCGCTGTCAATGACGGCCGCGACGTCAATGGCGATACGCCCGAGATGGCGGAACTGCGGGGGCGTTTCGACGAGGCGTGGGCAGCCCTGTCGGCCGAGCACGAGGCAGCCACGGCGGGCCTTGCAGCAGCCAACAGCGAGATCGTCACCCTCAAGGATCGAGTGGCCGAACTCGAACTCGAAAACGAGGATCTGACGAAGCGCATCCCTTCGGCAGTTGTCCCCGAAGCCAAGCACCGCGGCGCCGGCTCGTATTCCATTATGGAGGGCGACACCGAGATCCGCGAGAAGCTGCCGCGCGAACAGGCCGAGGCGTTCAACGCGCTCGACGCCGCTGGCAAGGCGAAGTGGCTGGCCGACAATCCCAAGCCCGCCGCCTGATCGGCAGGAGACCGCGCTATGAGCATCACCCCTCCGATTGTGCAGAACGAAGTCGGCCAGGCCGTCGCTGCGCCCCCGTTCTATGACGTCGTCAGCGCGCCTGCGTCGAAGTGGGTGAAGGTGACGAAGGCAGATTCCAACCTCGCCGGTGGCATCTGCCGTGCTTTGCTGGTCGGGACCGAGGGCACTGCGAACCTGCAGGACGCCGACGGCGTCACCACGACCGACGTCCCGCTCCAGATCGGCTACAACCCGCTGCGCTGCCTCCAGGTCCGCACCGGCGGCACGGCCGACAACATCTGGGCTCTGTACTGATGGCCAGCTATGGCACCCTTGCCGGATGGCGGGCCTACGCCACGGCGCGCGGCAACGGCGCCCCCACGAGCGCCACGGACGCGAATGGTGATGCCGCGTTGCTGCGGGCATCCGCCTATATCGACGGGCTGTACGGCATCCGGTTCGCCGGCCGCCCGACGGGAGGCGCCACCCAGGCGCTGGCGTGGCCCCGCACGGGCGCCGTCGACTATTACGGACAGTCCATCCCCCCCGATTCCATCCCCGACCGCGTCGTCAGCGCGGCCTATGAGGCAGCCCTGCTCGAATTGGCGTCGCCCGGTTCGCTCACGGTCACGCTCACGCCGGACCAGCGCAAGGTGCTGACTAAGGTCGACAAGATCGAGTGGGAGGTCATCACCCGCGGCAAGGCCGGCGTCGGGTTCGCCGACGCCACGCCGACCTCGACCCTCATTGAGGGTCTGTTGTGGCCGCTGCTCGTCCGCACCGACGAGCCCGCGATCATGGTGGTGTGAGCCGTGGCCGAGAATTGGGCATCCATCGCCGCGGAGGTCGAGCAGGCGATCCGCTCCATCGGCGACGTCTCCGCGCCGGACGGCTACCCCGCGACGCTGCGCAAGCCGCCGAGCGGGCCCCCTGCCCAGCCGTGGGAGCCGCCTTCGGGCCTGCCGACCTATTTCACCGTGCGCGTCATGGTGGCCGAGCGCGAGCTGCGCGACATCAACGGGACGCTCATCGGCCAGACCAAGCGCACGATCACCATTTCCGGGGCGGCTGGTGTCGTCCCGAGCGACGATGACCGGATCGCCGAAGGCATCACGGCCGAGCAGGCGACTGCCGCCGGTGACGATGCCGTGGCGTGGCAGGTGGTAGCTGCGGTTCGCCCGCTGGCGCCCGCTGGCGTCGCGGTGCTCTACGACATCGACCTTGTGACATGACCCGCAGCGAGATCGACGCCCTCCTGGCGCTGTACGAGCCGAGGCTGCGCGACGCCTTCATGCGGGCCGTCAACGAGACGGTCGACGCCATCGTGCTGCTGAGGGTGGTGGAGGCGCTGGAGCGGCGGGACATCGAGGCGGCGGTGCGCGCTGTCGGGCTGGACCCGGCGGCGTTCGGGCCGCTGCAACTGGCGATCAGCGAGGCTTATTACGCTGGCGGGATGGGCGAGGCAGCCGGCATCCGGGCGCGCGATCCCGACGGCAACCGCGTCGTGTTCCGGTTCGGGGTGCGGAACCTCGAAGCCGAGCAATGGCTGCAGTCGTCTTCCTCGGCGCTGGTGACGCGGATGGACGCCGATCAAGTCATCGGCCTGCGGACCAGCTTCGCCGCCGGCCTCGCGCGGGGCGACAACCCGCGCACCACGGCGCTGGATGTCATCGGCCGCATCAACCGCGCCACGCAGCGCCGGGAGGGCGGCATCATCGGCCTCACCAGCCAGCAGGCCAGCTACGTCGACCGCGCCCGCGATAACCTGCTGTCGGGCGATCCTGCCCGGATGCGGGAATATCTGACGCTCACCCGCCGGGACAAGCGCCACGACCGGACGGTGCTCAAGGCGATCCGGGAGGGCAGGGCGCTCTCCCGCGATGAGGTGACGAAGATCACGCGGCGGCTGTCCGACAGCTACCTCAAGCTGCGCGGGGAGACGATCGCCCACAACGAGACCATGCAGGCCATGGCGAAGGGGCGCGACGACGCGATCCGGCAGGCCGTGACGGCGGGAAAGATCGACGCCGAGACGACGACGAAGACGTGGTGGGATGCCGGCGACAGCCGCGTCCGGCCGACCCACAAGCATGGATCGCTCGGCGGCCAGAAAGTGCCGTTCGACCAGCCGTTCATCAGTTCGTCCGGGGCCCGGCTCATGTACCCGCACGACCCCGCAGCGCCGACGTCTGAAACGCTTGGGTGCCGGTGTTGGTGCGATTATCGCCCGAGCGCCATATCGCGTTTCCTGCGGCAATACCGGGAGCGGCAGGCGTGAGCGGCTTCGCTGCATCGGTCGGGGCCTGGTGCCACGGCGTTGTGGGCGCCATCGAGGCGATCCACGAGGATTCCGTGACCGACGTGGTGTCGGTGATGCAAACGGCCGGGCCGTCGAAGGCGGCCACCAAGGCCGACATCAAGAACGCCAAGAAGAAGTTCGTCGGCCCGCCGCAGCCGGCGGGACATGGCGGACGGATGCCGGTGGACACCGGGCACCTGCGAGCCTCGCTCATGGCATCGACAAGCCAGATGCCAAGCATCGACCCGAACAACAACAACCCGACCGGGCAGCCGGTGACCTATCAGCCCGGCCAGGTCGAAACCGTGATCAAGGGCGCCACGCTCGGCCAGACCATCTACATCGGCTACACGGCCGCCTATGCGGCCGCGATGGAATATGGGTCGGGCTCGCTCGCTCCCTATGCCTTCGTGCGAACCGCCGCCCAAGGCTGGCAGCAGATCGTCGCGAAGAACGAGGCGGCGATCATGAGGGCTCGGGGCCTGTCCTGACCGTCGTCGGGGCTTCCTCGACGCCGTCCATCTTCATCAGGTGCCCGGCCTGTAGCAGGGCCAGCGCGCGCCGCGCCGCCCTGATCGCGGTGTCACCGTGGCCGGTCTCGCCTTCCTCGCGGCCGAGCGCCTCCAGGGCGGCGTGCATGCGGTCGTAGATCGCGAGATCGCTGAGTTTCATCCGGGCAAGGTAGCGCAATGGCAACGTCGACAGAAGCCCGGATCAAGGCGCTGCTGTTCGCCCGGCTGGGCACGCTCACGGGCGCTGCCGGCGCGCTGCCGCTGGCCGTCCAGAACGTCAACTTCACGCCGCCGGCGTCGGGCAAGTTCCTCCGCGTGGACTTCATCCCGAACCGCGTCGACCGGCTGGAGATCGCATCGGACGGCGCCCACCAGATGCGGGGCCTGCTGCAGGTGTCGGTGATGTGGCCGAAGGGCGAGGGCATCGACGACCCGTACGACATCGCCGGAGCCATCGTCGCCGCCTATCCCGTCGACCTCCCGCTCTGGGATGGCGACCTTCGCGTGCGTGTCTATGAGCGCCCGGCCGTCGCCGGCGTCATCGTCGAGGACCAGCGGGTGATGATCCCGGTGACGATCCTCTGGGAAGAATTCATCTAACCATCTGAGAGGAAGAGACAATGGCAGTGCGGATGAAGATCGCTGGGCAGCGATTGTATATCGGCTCGACGCCGGTCGACGTCCCCGATGCGGATCTGGTCGAGGCCGATTTCGCGACGGAAACGTGGATCGAAATCAAGGGCTGGACGACGGTTGCCGCCATTGGCGACACGATCACGCCCATAGCCATTTCCGAGGTGAACCGCGAGCGTGACTTCGTCATGGGCGGGACTCGCAACGGAAATACGCAAGAGCAGGTTTTCAATATCATCCCCGGCGACGCCGGGCAGGTCGCGCTGAAGGCAGCTCAGAAGGCCGGCTATAATCGACGCTTCAAGGTGGTCTGGCCGGCGCTCGCCGCGCCCAAGGCGAACACCGTGACGATCACCATCGCGGCGCCCGGCGTCGTGTCGTGGACTGCTCATGGGCTCGCGGCCGGCACGTCCGTCAAGCTCTCGACCACTGGCACCCTGCCGACCGGGTTGACCGCCGGCACGACCTATTATGTCGTGAGCCCGACGACCGACGCCTTCAGCCTGTCCGCAACCCCCGGCGGCGCGGCGATCACCACCACCAGCACGCAGACCGGCGTGCACACCGCCACGACTGTGCCGACCGGCGCCGAGCGCAAATATGTCGGCCTCCCCCTGAATGTGACTGAACCCGGCGGCGAGGCGAACACGGCGGCTACGATCGCCGCCTCGATCGCCGTCAATTCCAACACGGTCGAGAAGGACGCCCTGGGCTGATGAGCACCGCCAAGCGCAACACCACCAAGCGGGCCAGCGTGCCCGCCGCAACTCCCGCCCCCGGCGTCGTCGACCTCTCGGCCATCGAGGCGTCGATCAAGCGTCAGGACGAGGGCATCGTCGTCGACATCATGGGCCCGGACGGCAAGACGCCGCTCGGGCTCAAGATCAGGGTCGCCGGGCCGGACAGCGCGAGGGCGCGGGAGGGACTGGAAGCACTCATCGACGAATTGACCGCCGAGGGCGGCGCCGGGAATGCGACGAAGGCCGAGCGTTACGACCACGGTCTGCGCTACCTCGCCAAAACCTCCATGTCGTGGGAGGGCCAGGTCAAGTTCGACGGGAAGGTTCACGACTTCTCCGAGGCGGCGGCTCTGGCGCTCTATCGCCGGTTCGGCTTCATCTCGCCGCAGGTCGATAAGGCTGTCGACCGCTCGCGTTTTATGAACGGCTGACCGATGCCCTGACCTCCTCTCTCGGGGAGGCACAGGAAGGTCAGCCGACATCGCCCCCGCTTGCTGTAGAGCGGGTCTGGCAAGCGTTCTGGGAAATGGACCAGTGTCGGGGCGGCCTCGTCTGCGGCGACCGATACATCTACTCGTCGGTCACCCACGCCGACATTGCCGGCTTTCAAGCCTGCGCCGGGGTCCAGTTCCGCCCGTGGGAGCGCCGCGCGCTTCTAGCAATGGACCGCGCCCGGCTCGCCTGGCTGAACAAGCGGGACGACAAGGCCACCGACAAGCCGAAGGACGACGACCTCACACCGGAGATGTTCGACGCGCTGTTCGGCTAGAACGTTGCGGACGGACTCGACTCCTGGCGCGCTCTGCACATGATTGCGGAGATCCGTCGAGGGTGTGGGGGTGACAAAGTGGCCGACCTTTTATCCAAAATAGTCGAAGTAATAGTGAGTGGCCGGATGTATTATTCCGCTATATTGGCAGTCGTTAGCGGACTTATATTGATCGCTAGCAATTACGGGATTAAAGTACCTGCAGAAATTGAAAAATGGACAGGCGTAATACTAATATTATCGAGTGTTATATTTGTATTTGATCTATTTATTAAAATTGTCAATTGGTCAAAGATGGCGATCGCTGAAAGAAATTATAATCGCCGGCAAGACGAAGAGTGTATCAGGAATATTCAATCATTGAATTACGATGAATTGCGCCTGCTTTCAGCGTTGCTTTTGGATATTGCGCCTAAACGTTTTGAAGTGGGGATGTATTCACCATTGTCAAATTTGTTGGACAAAGGAATGTTGCGCGTCGTCAGGCATGTAGATAACTCGACGACGATATGCGAGTTGCACCCAGCAATTTCGGCAAGGGCGGAGGTTGTTAAGAAGAGTCTACCTCCGCCGAACGAAGATATTTTTACGAGGTGGCCACGCCATTGAGATAGGTCGCCGTCAGCTTCGTCCGCTCGTTGTGGACCAGGCTCATGGGCCTTCATCCTCGACACATGGTTAGAAGCTAACGATGGCCTCATTATTAGGGCCGGGAAGGGGCCCCCGGAAATAGGTAGCGTACAGCAGAGAAAGCGGCCTAGTCGGCTTTGGGCTTCTTGCGAATGAACGATGGCCGGCGCTCTGGCGGGGTCACGTCGAGCTGAAGCGCGCGAGGCTTCTCGCCTTCCTCGGGTTCGGGCTTCCGATACGGCCCGATGAGGGACGTGCGCTTGGGCTCTGACTGCTGGAGCGCCTGATCGACGACGCCCCGGACTATCATCAGCCATTCGGTCGGGTCGGTCATTCCCTCGGGAAGCGGGCGGGAAAAGGACTGCTCTAGGCGCGAGATGATCTCGGCGGATAGGCTCCGCCGGTTCTCATGAGCCTGATCCTCCAGCCTTGCCTTAAGGCTGGCTGGGATCATGAATTTGTATTGGACCCGATCATCTTCGCTCATGAGGGGTGGATGTACCAAAAATGTCCTTGACGCAAGGTACACGAAATGTACCTATGGGACGTCTTATGTCCGGTCGAGGAGGCGATGACGACTCAGGTGCAATTCAAAATGAACCTGCCGGCAGATATAAAGCGGTGGGTGGCAATCGAGGCCGCCAAAAATATGCGGTCTGTGACTAAAGAAATCATCTTCATCCTTTCGGAGAGGATGGCGGCGACGACGGGGGCCAGCTTGCAGGCAGACACCCCCGCCGTCGCTCAGAACTCCGCCGCCTTGCAGGGCGGCGAGATCATCAACCAGGCACTGGAGATGCCCGATGACCACCAAGGAATATAACAAGTCTCAGAAGATATCCATCGCCGGCACGGACGTGCAGCGGGTCCTTTATCAGGACGAGCCGGTCGTGACGTTCGCAATGGTCGATGCGATCCACCAGCGCCCGGAGGGGACGGCCGGCCGCACCTTCCGCGAGAACCGCGCCCGCTTCGTAGAGGGCGAGGACTACGTCGATCTGACCTCCGACGAAATTCGTCGCATGTCGGAGACCGGCACTTTCCCGCCTCGCTCGTCGCGCGGCACCCTGATCACCCGTCGCGGCTATCTCAAGCTGGTGAAGCCCCTCACCGATGACCGCGCTTGGGATGTGCAGGGCGAGATGATCGACCGCTATTTCGCGGTGGAGAAGCTGGCGGCGCTTGCGCCCGACGTTCTGGAGATGATCCGCCGCGACGACGGAATCTCGCGCATGCTCGCGCGCAAGGTCACGGCGCTTGAAGGCCGGATCGACAACCTGCTGGTGAGCGTGAACGCGCGGGTGGCGGCGCTGGAATATGTGAGCGTGCGCGAACTGCTGGAGGAGGCGAAAGCGATCCAGAAGGGGCGCCGGGGCCTGAACCGCAAGGTCGGGCACGAACTCAAGAACCGGGCGCTGCTGGCCGGCCATCCGGCGCCGTGCCGCCGCTGCCCGCATTCTGGCGTGTGGCTGTTCCAGCGCGACTTCGCGTCGCTGTACATGAAGGAGTCCGGCGCGGCGCTTGTCGCCGACCACAACGCCCGGCAGCGCGGACAGGGCAACCTGTTCGTGATCCCGGCGAAGGGCGGGGAGGCTCGGGTCTGATGAACCAGCACCCCACACCCCGCCGCCGCCCCGAAGACTCGGCAACGATTGCGCTGATGCTGCTCAAGGCATCGGTGCTCCCGCCCGCCGACTCTGTCGCTGTCGTCGCTGCGCCGCGCTTGCCGGTCCTCTCCGGTGGCGCTGCTGCCGCGCGGGAGATGGTCTGATGGAAACGGCGATCAAGACCAGCAGGCGCGGCTTCTTCGGGCACGCAGCCGGGGCCTATGTCGCGGCCGGCGCCCTCGCGACTGGCACCGTCATCGCCGCCGACCGCATGGTCCTTCTTGCTGCCGAGCGGCGCCGTCTCGAAGCCGAGATGGCCGGCATGGATGACGACCAGGAGGTTGATCGAGTCTGGCAGCGGATGGCCGGGCTGGATCGCGACATGATGGCGTGCCGCGCAGTCTCGCCGGAGGGCGCCGTTGCCTCTCTGGAGGAGGCTCAGCGCGAGTTCGGCAGGTACGTTGACGACGGGTCTGACGGCCACCGGCTCATCAACTCGCTCATTCAGAGCGCGCTGGACTTCATCAAGGCGACCCCGGCCGCCTGACGACCCCACCAACGGCAAGACAGAGGGGCGGCTTTCGAGCCGCCCTTTTTCTATGTGCCGGAGCATATCCGCAGCTTAGCCTGAACCACGTTGAGCGACTCCATCCCGGCGGTCGACCGTCCTTCCGTATAGGCCTTCGCTTCTCTTAGCGCCTCATTGCACATAGCGGCGTGGCGCGCCGCTGCGGCTGCCTCCCGCCTCGCCTTCCTGTCCAGTTGATCCGAAACCACGAAGTAGATCGCAGCCGCGCTCACGATCACAGCCGCGAGCGTGATTATCGTCTTTTGCATGCACCCCATCCTCCCCCCGGTGAGTAAGCAATGACCGTTGCAAATCTTGGCCTTGCCGTCGATAGCCGGCAGGCGGCGGGTGCTGTCGTCGATCTTGACGCACTCGCGGCCTCCGCCATCCGCACAGAGAAGGCCACCGACTCCATGTCGGCAGGGGCCAAGCGCAGCGAGAGCGCGACCGCTGGCCTGTCCCGCACGATTCGCGAGGCCACGGGTGCCAACGACAACGCCGCCCGCGCGATCAGCCGACATGTGCAGGCGATCCAGGCGCTGACGGCGGCCGAGAGCCGTGGCGGCAGCAACAGCTATGCGGAGCGCGCCGCCGATATCCAGGCCTACGGCCGCGCGCTCGACGAGATGCGCGCCAAGGTCAACCCGGCCTACGCTGCGATTCGGCAGTACCGCGAGCAGGTGGAGCAGATCAGGACCGCGCACCGGCTTGGCGCCGTCTCGGCCGACGAGATGGCCGCAGCGATCAGCCGCGAGCGGCAGGCGACGCTCGGCAGCTTGGCAGCCCTCCGCGAGCGGCAGCAGGCTATCGCGGCAAGCACCGGCGCAAGTTATAGCTCAAACATCGCGGCGCAGTTCCAAGATATCGGCGTCACCGCCGCCATGGGCATGAGCCCGCTACAGATTGCGCTCCAGCAGGGTACGCAGCTTTCTGCCGTATTCAGCGACTTGAAGACGCAGGGCCTCGGGGTTGGCGCGGCGCTCACGTCCGCCTTCGCGAGTATAGCTAGCCCCGTTAGCCTCGTGACGCTCGGCGTTGTCGGCTTGAGCGCCGCGATGATCCAGTATTTTTCTGGTCTGTCCAGCGGCGAAGCCGTGTCGGACGCGCTGCTGAGGCGCCACGCCGCGAGCATCGATCGGCTCAAGGACGCCTACGACGGAGCGCTCGACAAGGTTCGGGCCGTCGCGAAAGAGAGCGAGCGCGTGGCGGAGGCGCTTGAGCGGATCGACCAGGGTGACCTCTTCAAGCAGCTCTCAGAGCAGACAGCTGACGCGATTGTTGAGATCAGGAAGCTCTCGGTCGAGATCGACAGCGCCGGGAACATCGGAGCGAACCCTGTATTCGCCCCGCTTGAACAGTCAGTGAATGACCTCATCAAGTCGGCCAAGGATGGACAACCCGACATAGCTCTCTTTCGGGAGCGGCTCGCTGAGATTATCAACACGTCTGGAACTAGCGAGCCGCTAAGGAACCTCGCTAAGACCTTCTTGCAACTCACGAACGATGCGGACACGACGTCGCGCGCGCTGATCGCCAGCCGATCTGCGATCGAGCAGACTGGCCTCGCAGCTAGCGGCCAGATCGCGGCCCTCAAGGCCTACGGCGAGGCGCTGAATGCCCTCGGCAATATCGCCCTCCCGGACCTGACGCCGCTCCAGGAGGCGCAGAAGCAGCTCGAAACGGCCCTTGCCAACTCTGGCGGCGATCCGGTCAAGGAGCTCTACGCCTACGAACAACACGAGGCCACGAAGACCCGCATCAAGGAGCGCGAGGCCGAGAAGCAGGCGGAGATCGACAAGCGGAAGGGCGAGCAAAACGCCGAACGCCTTGTGCGCGAGGCCGAGCAGCAGGAAGACGCTCTCGCCCGCCGGGTCGAAGCGCATCAGTGGGCGCTGCTGTCGGAGGAAGACGCGGAAAACCTGAGCCTCCAGAAGCGACTGGAGGACCTGGAGGAGTACTACGAACAAGGCAAGATGAGCCTTGAAGAATACCTCCAGTGGAAAACGTCAGCCGAAGAAGACCACGCGCGCGAGGTCGAGGAAATTCGCGAGCGGCAGGCGCAGCGCGAGAACAACATCAGGCAACAGCAGTTCCGAGTGGCCGGCGAGATGTTCGGGAACTTGGCTACTGTTGCCGAAGCGTTCGGCGAAAAAGGCTTCATCGCAGCGAAAGCCTTCTCTATTGGCCAAGCTGTGATGAATACAGCCGAAGCCGTGACGGAAGCTCTGGCATCTGCTCCGCCCCCCTGGAATTTTGCCGCTGCCGCCGCCGTCGCTGCTGCTGGCGCGGTTCAAATCGCGGCAATCGCCAGCGCGCGGCCCGGCAATGCACGCGCGCCCGCTGTCTCCGGCGGCGGCGGAAGCTATTCCTCCGGCGGAGGCGGCGGAGGAGGCGGCTCGTCCGGCGGCAGCGCCAGCAACGACAACAAGGCGCTCAACAACACCATGTACGTCAGCATCAAGGGCGAGGGCCCCGTGTCGCAGGAAGCTCTCCGCGACCTCATGGACATGATGGTCGAGGCACAGAAGAACGGCTACCAGCTCGTGGTCGGTCCCTGATGGCGATCGTCCTTTCCTCCGCGCTGGTCCTTTCGGCACCGACCGATCCGACTGGTCCGAACGCGCCCGCTATTGGCTGGCGCAACATCGTGGCGGCCGGCGGCATCGAGGCCGATTCCGAGGCGGACGGCTATCCCGTCACCAACCTCGCCAATCCCTCGACCGCGCCGCAAGCCTCGTGGCGCTCGGCGAGCACGGCCGAGCAGTTCGTGACGGTCGCAACGTCCGGCGGCGACGCGATCGACTATGTCGGCATCGCCCGGCACAATTTCGGCTCGGCGGGTATCAACATCAGCATCGAGGCGGCCGACCCGGACAATCCGGGCGACTGGATCGAGATATTCGCTGCCGTGGTGCTGGCGGGCGACGGGCCGGCGGTGCTGCGCTTCGAGCCGACCTATGCGACGGCCATCCGCCTGCGGCTGATCCCGCCGGGCGCCGTTCCGCCGCGCGCCGCGGTGCTCTATGTCGGGCAGCTCCTGCGTCTGCCGCGCGGGCTACAGGCCGGCCTTGTGCCGCTGGCCTTCGCCGCGTCCGATGAAGTCGTGTCGGCCAAGGCTGAGAGCGGCGACTTCCTCGGACGCATCGTCATAAACCGGTCGCTCAAGTCGGCCGTGTCGGTGCGGTATCTGCCCTACGACTGGTTCCGCGCCAACATGGGGCCGTTCGCTCGGGCCGCGCGCACCATCCCGTTCTTCTTCGCGTGGGCGCCTGCCGATTACCCGGACGACGCCGGCTATGCCTGGCTTGACGGCGACATCCGTCCGACGCTGGAGCGCACGTCTGCCGGGATCGTCGCCCATGTCGATATCTCGATGATGGCGCTCGCCCTATGACGACTTCGCTGACCTTTGTGGAGATCGACATCGAGGTGTGCAGCCTCGCCTATGGCGTCGCGCCCTGCGTGGCAACGACGGGTGGCCTGACGCCTACCGGCACGCGCAAATGCTTCAACACCCGCTCGACGTGCCAGGATCGTCCGAACTATGCGGCATCCACGGTGACGCTGCGATTTGCGGAGGGCACCGCTTCGCTCGCTGAGAGCGGCATTGACGCCATCCCCTGCATCGAGGGCGTGACGCTGAAATCCGCCATCGTCTCGCTGGGCGAGAACCTCGGCGAGCGTGGGTCGGTAACTGTCGAGTTCAGCGACTCCCCATGGCCCGACACCGGGCCGGGCTACGACCCCTATGTCACCGAGCGGCCCTATGATCCGTTCAAGGTCGGCACCTATTGGGGCAAATTCCGCGCGCGGCAGCCGTATCTGCGCTTCCGCCCGCTGCGGATCATTCGCGGCACGCTGGGGCAGTCGCTCGCCGAGATGGAGACCCGGCATTTCCTCGTCGAGAGCATCGAGGGCCCATCGCTGGATGGTCGGTTTTCGATCACGGCGAAAGACGCGCTCAAGATGGCGGATGAGGACCGCGCGCAGGCGCCGCGCCCGTCCAACGGATTCCTGACCGCCGACATTACGTCCGGCGCGACGACGGCCACGCTGGCGCCATCGGGCGTCGGCAATGCCGAATACCCCGCGTCCGGCCTCGTCGCGATCGGGGGCAAAGAAATCTGCGCCTTCACCCGCGTCGCCGACGTGTTGACGCTGACGCGAGCGCAATACGGCACGGTCGCCGTCGCGCACGAGGCGCAGGACCGTGTGCAGGTCTGCGTCGAGTATCTCGGGAAGACGCCGGCTTTCATCATCGCCGATCTGTTCCAAACCTATGCCGATATGCCCTCGGATTTCATACAGATCGCCGAGTGGGAGTTCGAATGCGCGACCTATCTCCGCAGGGTCTATTCGGGCCTGATCGCCGAACCGACGGGCGTCAATAAGCTCGTGTCGGCGATGATCCAGCAGGCGGCGCTCGCAGTCTGGTGGGATGAGATCGATCGCAAAGTGCGCCTGCAGGTGCTGCGTCAAATCCCATCTGACGCCGAGGTGATCGACGACAGCGTAATGATCGCGGAAAGCCTCAAGGTCCGTGAGCAGACCGACAAGCGGGTGTCGCAGGTCTGGACCTATTTCCGCATCGCGAATCCTCTCAAGAAGTCCGACGACGCCGACAACTATCGATCGGCGGCTCTGACCATCGACGCCCAGGCGCAGGACGATTACGGCGCGCCGGCGATCAAGACGATCTTCGCCCGCTGGATCCCGCCCTTCGGCCGGCAGGTTGCCTTGCGCGTCAATGATATTCAGCTCGGGAGATTCCGCGATCCGCCACGGAAGTTCACCTTCAAGACATTTCCAGGCGCCGGCCCGATGCCGCTGCTGGGGCGCGGCTTTCTGCTGGCCTCGCGGGTGCTCCAGGCTGACACAGGCGAGCCTGACAGCATCCCGGTGCAGGTGATCAGCCAGAAGGCGACTGCGAGCGGCTACGACGTCACGGCCGAGGAAATGCGTGGCCTGATCCTCGACGAAGAAGACCTCGACAACCGCGTCATCATCATCGACGCCAACACCTACAACTTCAATTTCCGCTCGGCCCACGACCAGCTCTATCCGGTGGCCGTGAGCGGCGACACCGTCACCTGCATCATCGAGGAAGGCGTCATCGTCGGCTCGACGTCTACCGCGCAGCCGGCCTTCACGGTCGGGACATGGGCGGCAGGCGTCAACCTCATCCTCATCCTGCGCGGGCGCATCCAGGGCGCGGGCGGTGCCGGCGGCTGGTATCTCAAGCCATTCGCCTATCCCGGCGGCCCGGCGATGTATGCCCGGCGCGCGCTGGCGGTACAGGTTGAAGGATCGGGCGCCATCTGGGGCGGCGGCGGCGGCGGCGTGGTCTGGCTCGGCTCGGAATACACCACGCAGGGCGGCGGCGGCGGACAGGGCTTTATCGGCGGCGCAGGCGGCATCGGCACCGAGGGCAACGGCAAGGCCGGCACATCGGAGGCCCCAGGCGCGGGCAGCTTCGGCGCGGGCGCGGGCGGCGGGCCGGGACAGGCCGGGCGGCCAAGCCTGACGAGCGGCGGCGCGAACGGCGGTGCAGCGGGCGCTGCGATCGACGGCGTGAGCTACCTCACCTTCACCGGCACGCCTGACGTGCGCGGCGCACAGATCAACTGAGGTCGACGATATGACGCTCTACCGCTGGCAATCGCCTGTGCAGGATGAGGACGGCAATGTCATGCCGGGCGCGACCGTCGAGGTGCGAAGCGAGGCGACTGGCCTGCTCGCCACGCTCTTCTCGGACAAAGCTGGGGCCGTGCCGCTCGCCAACCCCTTCGCAGCGGACAGCAATGGGCTGGCGGGGTTCTACGTTGCCGCCGGCTTCTACCGCTTGGAGGCCACCTCGGGCCTGCTGATCGCCGAGGCGCGCGACATCAACCTCGGCGCGATGAACGCCGGGCTCTACGATCCGGGCGCCGTCGAGAGCGACACGTTCAACGCCGCGAACCACGCCTTTTCGCCGACCGGCACCGGCTTGACGAGCACGACCACGCAGACCGCGCTTGCGGAGCTCGCCGGCGCCAAGGAAGACATCGGGCGCTATTCGGCGATCCGGGATATCACGCTGACGGCCGACACGCTGGTGCTGACCGATCGCGGCAAGCTGATCCGCTCGACGAATGGATCCGCGACGACGATCACCGTGCCCCCGCAGGGCTCCGTTGCCTGGCTCGACCGGACCCGGATCGACTTCCTGTGGTACGGCGCCGGCCAGCCGACCTTTGCCGCCGGCTCCGGCGTCACGATCCGCAGCGAGGACAGCAAGCTGAAGATCGCCAAGCGCTACGGGGCGGCCTCGCTGATCCGCCTCGCGTCAAATGAATGGGCGCTGGTCGGGAACCTCGCGACATGATGCCGGTCGGGATGATCGCACCGCTGCGCCCGGTGCCTACGCTCAAGCAGATCATCACGGGCCTCTCGCTGCCGACGCCGAACGTCGTGCTCGATGCCGGCGACCCCGCCAGCTACACGTCGGGCAACACATGGACGGACGTCCAGTCCGCCAATAACTTCTACCGCGGCGACGACGGTTCAGGCTTCGGCGGTTTCCCGCAGTTCGAGGGGGCTGTCGGTGCCCTGACCGGCGCTTTCGCTATGTCGAGCGTCACGCGCAGCCTCTTCCGGGCCACTGGCGCTTGGACCTTCGCCGAGGCGTGGCACAAGAACAATGGTGCCTTCACGCTCGCGGCCCTGGTCTATGTGCCGTCCCTGGCTTCTGGGAGTGGCGCCTTTCTGTTCTCGACGTGCGACGGCGCGACCTCGTCAGTCGGCATGCGGGCGCGATACCTCGACAGCGTCTCAGGTATGCGCCTTGATCTCAAGGTCTCCAAAGGGTCGGGCGGCTACTCGCTCGATACGTATGCGGACATGGCCCCCGGTCTTGTTGAGGGCTCGTGGAATTTCGTGGCGATTGCGATCGATGAAGCTGTCGGCTCAAACGGGCTGACGTTCCACTGCAACGGCCAGAACGTGCAGGCGACCAGCACCTACTCCTCGCCGTCTGCAGCCGCATCGTCCGGGCCCTATGACGTCTCGGGCCCGATCGCCGGCACCAGCGGCAACAAGATCAAGATGTTCGCCGGCTGGAGCAGCCGCCTATCGACGACGCAACTCGGCAATCTCTACGCGCAGATCAAGCAAGACCGGCAATTCGATCTGCCGTAGGGAGCGCACCATGTACGGTTTGGGATACGGGCTGGGGATCACCCAGCGCCGTGGCGTGCCCTATGTCGGGCCGCTCGACGGGTTCGCGGGGCAGCTCTACGCGACCTCTGGTCTGTGCCGGCTGCTGTCGGCCTATGGCGGCCCGCTGGTGCGGATGCGCCGTGCCAGTGATGGGGCCGAGACCGACATCGGATTCGTGGAGGATGGCGGGCTCGATGTCGCCGCGTTGCTCGCCTTTGCCGGCGCGAGCAGCGCCTACTCCACGCTCTGGCACGATCAGACAGGCAATGGGCACCACGGCGCGCAGGCGACAGGTGCCGCCCAGCCCCGGCTCGTCAATGCCGGGGTCCTCGACGTCGGGCCCAACGGCAGGCCGGCTCTGGTGTTTTCGGGCGCGCAGTATTTGGAGCTGCAGAGCTCGGTTGGCTTCGTTCGCGACGTCGCGGCGGCGACCTATGCCGCCGTCTCTCGCGCGACGGCGGCGAGCGGCCAGTCCGTTCTCGCCACTTCTACGACAGGATCGGCGGCCCAGGCGCGCAGCATTCTTGCTTACTCGCCCAATTCGACCGCGCCAGTTTTTCAGGCGCGAAATACCGATGTCAGTACCCTCACGGCCTTGACGGGCGTGGCGGTATCGTCTGGCGCATGGACCCGGCTCATTGGTCGCGCGCGCTATGCCGCCGGTGGCGCCGACATCGCGGTGAATGGCACGGTCAACACGGGCGCGATGACGCCCGCGCAGAACACGCCGATCGCGGACACAGTCGTAGGCGTAAGGATCGGCCAGTTTTCGTCTGGCTCTCTTTCCCTCACCGGCGGCATGTCCACCGTCGTGCTCGCGCAGTCGGCGCTCGACATCGCTGCGCTCAACGCAGCACTCGCGCAGGTGATGCCATGACCTACCTGATCTTCGACATCGCAGCCGACGCGCAGGACCGCAGCGCGCAGGCCTGGCTCGATTGCGGCTACGAGGCCGGCGGCACGGATCGCCTCTGGCTCTGCCTTGATCACCCGACGGACGGCAGGGGCGCGCTGATGATCCCGGCGACGCCGAGCGACGCGCAGATCGGGCTGTCGCAGGAGGCGTACGAGGCGCTCCTGACCGGCGCCGAGCGCGACGCCCTGGTGCCCGCGCTCACCGCCGACTGGACGCCTGAGATCGCCTGATCCGGCAAGACGACACCACGACAGATTGAGGGCCTCTTATGAGCGGATATGGATTCGGCCTCGGCCTGGGGCGCCGGCGGGCGGGGGGTGGTGGTGAACCGCTCCCGCTTAGGGTGGTGACCGCTCCGAACTGGCACCCGACCGGCATGCAGTCGGCGAGCGGATCAAATACCCGCTTCATCTCTCGGCGCCCGATATACATCGGCATCGGCGGGGCGTCAGAACTCGTCTGCAGCTACTTCAACGCCTGGGCGGGGGTTGGCGGGTCCGGCGCCTTCACCGTCGTCTCCGCCGCCATCGAGGCCGGCAACGGGTCGATGTCTGTGCCGGTGACCTTCGACGGTGGCGCGAACCGCTCGAAGAGCATCCCCCTCGGAACGTCGGACGTGCAGTCCGATCCGATCCTCCCGAGCGCCTTCGGGCTGACGAAGTTCGACGCGGGCACGCTTTTCTGGGAGCGCCTCGTCTTTGATGCCCCCACCGGCAACACCTACCCGGCCAACGTCCCGCGCCGCGCTGGCTATGCCGGCATGGCTGCGTATTCGTGCGACCCTGCGACCTTCCCGGCCCTGGTGGCTGACGGCGTGGGTGCGCTGGACGCCACCGGCAAGACCCTGATCAGCGGCAAGACGTTCGGCGCCATCGTGCTGGGGCGTCCGCTCACTGCTGGTGGGCGGCATTTCGGCAGTACAGGCGATAGTTTCACCCGCGACAGCGACCAGGAGACCGCTGCCGGAACTTACCCGCTACGCCTATTTGCCGATGTCTTCGAGCGGGCGATGATCGACTTCAAGGGGGACCTGTCGGGGCTCTACCCTTACATCAACTTTGGCATTTTCGGGACGGGCGTTAATAGCTACGATCCTGCTGCTGATCCGCGCCGGCCGTACTACAAATACTGCACCGACATGCATGACGAGTACGGCACCAATGACACCGGCGGCACTAACCTTGCCGCTCTCCAAGGTCGCTTGCAGGCTCTGTGGGGCGCATACGTTGCGGAGGGCGTGGAGCGCATCTGGCGCACCAAGCTATGGCCCATCGCGACATCGACAGACAGCTACGCCACCGAGGCTAATCAGACGGTGGTCGCGTCACAGCAGCCTGGGGGCATTCGCTTCGAACTCAATGCGTGGTTTGACACCAAGGCCGGGGATGGCACTCTTGCCGGAGTCATTCCTTGGGGGCGCTCGCGCGCGCCGACGAATTTCGAAAAATATCGCGTCTCCGACAATGTGGCGAGCTGGATCGTCGGCGGTGGTCACCCAAGCAACGCCATCGGCGTCCCGATGATGGCGAGCGAGGCCCGCTCGATCATGATCCCGGCGCCGACCGCCGTGCCGTCGCAGGTCGCAAATCTTGCGCTCTCGGCGTCGGACGTCGCCATCACCGCGACGTGGGATGCGACCACCAATAGCCCCTCGGATCATCTGGTCGAGCTATCGTCTGATGGGGGATCGACCTGGGCGCCGATCCATACCTATGAGCCCTGCACAACTTACAAGTGGACGGGGCTCACACCCTCGACGTCCTACCGGGTGCGGGTGACGGCGATCAACTGCAAGGGCGCGGGGCCAGTTTCCTCTGTCGTGGTCGTCTCGACGCAGGCCACGCCCTCCGGTCTGACACTCGACGGCCTCTCCGCCGCTCCCGTGCAGGCTCTCTCCTCTCGCCGACTCCGGTCGGCCTACACCGGGCCGGCGTACTACGGGCGGCGGATGGCGGACGGCCTGGAGGCACCGATTGGGTTCGACGCCAACGGTGACCTCGACGCAGCTTGGCTGCTGAGGTGGGCGCTCGGCGGGGATGTGCTGCTCAAGCGCGCCTACGACCAGTCTGGCGGAGGGTTCGACCAGACCGCCGCTTACACGTCGGGCAGCGTGGCTTCGTGGCCCATCCTCGCGCAGGCTGGGGTTCTCAACACGGTGGGTGGACGAGCCGCGCCGCTTTTCACCAACCCAAGGGCTTTCCCGAACAGCACGCTCTCGGCGGTGCCTGCGAACAACGCACGCTCAATCGTCGCGGTGCTTCGCCTGCTGGCGTTGAGCCAGCAAGGGATCATTGGCGCTGGTGGGTCTGGCTCCTACCACGCGGAAGTCACCTCTGGCGGCAGGGTGAACCTGCAAAAATACCTGACGACGAACATCCTCACGTCGACAGGGGCGGTCATTGCGGCGAATGACACGACGCTGGTGTCTGTGGCCTATGACGGGACCAACGCCGCGATCTGGCTGGACAAGATTGCCAGCGGCGCCGCAGTCAACGCTCAGACCTTCGCCGGGACGCGCACGGTGACCTACGGCACCCTCGACCCCAACACTTTCGGCTCCGTCAACGGCTACGTGCCGGAGCGGGTGACGTGGGACGGCGCGGCTCTGTCGACGCCTGACCGGCAGGCCGTCGAGAACTCGGCTGCCGCCTACTGGTCCACCTGACCCCCAGCCGCCTCCGGGCGGCTTTTTCGTATCCCGATATCGGAGACCGCCATGACCGCCGCCAATTTTACGCGGGCGCAGCCGCATGTCCTCGCCTATGAAGGCAAATTCTCGAACCACCCGTCCGACCCGGGCGGGCGCACCTATGAGGGCATCACACAGCGCGTGTGGGATGCCTGGTGCGCGCTCCATGGGCTTCCGAAACGTCAGCTCACCGCCAAGACCGGCACATGGAAGGACTGGGAGAAGAACCGGAACGCCATCTACCGGAAGCAGTATTGGGACGCCGTGCGCGCCGATGAACTGCCCTCCGGCGTCGACTTCGCGGTCTATGATCTGGCCGTCAATTCCGGCGTCGACCGCGCCGTGCGCATCCTTCAGAAGGCGCTGCGCATCAACAATGTCGACGGCTCCCTCGGCAGCGTCACCATGGCGGCGGTCGAGCGGCATCCGGACCATGATCTGCTTGTTGCCGCGATCTGCGCCGAGCGCCTCGCCTTCCTCCAACGCCTGAAGACGTGGAAGGCGTTCGGCACGGGATGGGGCCGCCGCGTCGCTGCCGTCCGCCGCACCGGGCAGGCGTGGGCCACAGGCTCCATCGGCCCGAAAGCCGAGCCTCTCGACGAGCCGATGGCCAAGGCCGAGGACGTGGACGCGAAGGCTATCCCGACAACTGCGGGCGCAGACGCTGCGATAGGCGCCGGCGGCTCCTCCGTGACGGCCGGCGGCATGCTGGAGGGTGTCCGGCAGCAGCTCGAGCCCTACGCCTATGCCAGCGACATCATCGCTAAGATCGTCCTCGCCCTCGTCATTGCCGGCATTCTGGCTGCGGCCGGCGGCATGGCGTGGCGCTGGCACCAGAAGCGCCGGGCGTCTGAATATGCCGAGGTTATGGCATGACTTGGCTCCTCGGCCTTGTGCTGGACTGGACGCCTTGGTGGCTGTGGCTTGCTGCCGGCATCGCGGCTCTCGCCGCCACCTACACCCTTTGGCGCCCCGTGTGGGCGCTTCTCCCGACGCCGATCAAGACCGCCGCCATCGTCATTGCGACGGGCGGCCTCGCCTATCTCGCCGGCCGCAACAAAGGCGCGTCCGGTGCTCTCCAGCGCGCAACCGAACAGGAGCAGGCCCGTGCGGACCAAATCATTGAGCGCGGCACTGCCGCTCGCCAGCGTGCTGATCGGGACGCTGTTTCTGGGCGGCTGCGCGACAACGACGGCTGGAAGCGGGACGACGGGTAAGGCCATCTGCACCGTGCTCCAACCCGTGAGGTGGTCTGCCGCTGACACCGACGAGACGATTCGCCAGGTGAAGGCGAACAATGCGGCCGGCAAGGTCGTGTGCGGGTGGCGGTAGATGGGGCCTGTCCACTATGACGACCTCAATCCCAAGGTCCGCGAATTCCTGGCCGATCTTGATGAGGAGAAGGTGGCCGAGCTCGAAGAGGCCATCCGGTTCACGCGCGCCACCAAGACCGTCTCGCGCTTCCTGAAATGGTGCCTGATCACGGTGGTGGCCGTGTTCCTGACGACGGCGGCCTTGGGGGAGGCTATCGGCAAAATCTGGGGCTGGATTACCTCGATAGGAGGCCCGAAATGATCTGGCGCGTCATCACGCTCACATCACTCGCCCTGCTCGCCGGCTGGGCGGGCTGGCAGGTTTCCGACCGATCTCCGCCGGTCGTCGTCTATTCGGCCAAGCCAGAGGGGCCGGCCGTTGCCGGCGGGCCCCTGCGCATCGCCTACACCCTCAACCGCCTTCGCCAGTGCGACACCATCGTCGACCGCATGGTCGTCGACAGCCGGCAGACGCGGTTCATTCTCGATCCGCTTGTCTTCGCCACGGGCGCCGGGCCGATCGGCCAGGAGCAATACGTGTCGGTCGTCAACGTGCCTGTGCAGGCCGCGCCCGGCCCGGCCATCTACCGGACGACCTCGCGCTTCACCTGCTCGCCCATCAACGCGCTCTGGCCGATCTATGCGCCGTCTCGGGAGATCGGCTTTGTCATCGAGCCGTGAGCCCTTCCGCGACGCCTTCGACAAGCCCACAGGCCTGCTGATCATCGACGGCCCCGGCTTCTCCGGCATCGCCACGCCGGAGGATTGGGAGCGGGTCGAGCGCTTCATTCGGCAGGCCCGGCAGCGCGTGCGGCTGGATGCCTATGAGGGCAAGTGGCCGGAGCCGCCTGTGCTGCCGGAGGTGTGAGGGGCCCTGGCTGGGCCGGCATGGCTCATTGACTCTCGGCGCGCGTGTTCCTTCTATGTTCCCATGAATGGAAGGAGCCGTCTTGTCGGATTCCAGTGCAACTGCGGCCGCCGCACGGTGTACGAGCGTGCCGCAGCGCTGGCGCTGCTCGGCCGTCCCGGCGAGACCATGCACGACATCCGGCTGAGGATGCGCTGCCGGCATTGCGGAGAGCGCGCGCCGAACGGGCCATTTCCCTTCGACGACACTGATGAGAGCAATCTTTGGTGCTGCACGGACAAGTCGATAGGCCTGATGCGGAAGCGGGAGGAGCCTTAACGGCTCATCTGATCTCCCACAGCCTGGCGCACTCCTCGCACATCTCCCCAGCCGGTCCGCGGTGCGGGCATCCCGGCCCGCAATCCATCTTCGTGAGCCAGCGCCAGAGGCGGCGGGCGAGGGTGAGGGCGCGCTCAAGCATGCGCGCCTCCTGCGGAACGGGTGGGGAACGGACGGGCAGGGCGCTGTGCCGTGTGCCGTGCCGTCGCGAACCGATGTACTGTGCGGAGAATGCGCATTTGGCGCCCCTTGCGTAGAAGGTAGCGCCTTGAGAATGCTTGCTTTCTGCTGGGAATTAGGCGGCGAAGAGCAGCGAGCGAACTGGTTTACAAAACCGCTGCACTACCGCTGTGCTAACCCGGCCCGCCAGTGTCGCCGACCTGCCCGCCGGCCCGGCATCGGGCGAGGGGCGGCGTCGGCTGGTCCTGTCGCGCTGGCGCTGACGCCAGCCTCGACAGCGTTCTCTTCGCCGATGGCCGGCGCCCGGTCAAGACGGCGCTGTCTCGCCTGTGCGGCTTCAGGGCGCCGCACCGCCTGTCCCGCCACGTCATCATCTCCACAGTCGCCGCGCGCCCCTGTCGGGGGCCCTGGGCTCCCGCAAGGTGATGTGCGCCGCCGCCAGGGGCGTCCGCGTGGAGGGCTGAACGGGCGATCACCCCCCGGATTACCGGAGCCTTCCGTCCGAACCGGCCAAAATACGTCATTGCGCCGAGGCGTTGCTTCTGCGAGACGAATCTGCGGGGATTTCTTTCTGAGGGCGCGTGCCGAACCCCTCCCGATGCTGTCATCGGAGAGCACGCTATTTGGGAGGCTGGAACATGAAGGCATTTTGGGTCGGACTGGCGGCTTTGCTGCTGGTCGGCATGGCCGGGAGCGCGTCGGCACAAACGATGAGCTATGCCCAGGCGGGGGCGCTGATCGCCAAGAGCTGCGGTCCGTCGATCGAAAAGTTTTGCGCGAAGGTAAACATCGGCTCGGGGCAGGTGCAGCAGTGCCTGACGCAGTACAAGGATCAGGTCCCCGCCCAGTGCTTCACTGACTATGCGGCGGCGGTTGCGTCGCTGACCAAGCGCGACGCCGCGCAGGACAGCGCCTTCAACGTCTGCAACGCGGACATCCGCCAGTTCTGCCCGGGCGTGAAGCCTGGTGATGCGCGTATTCTCGATTGTCTCATCGCGTCGAGCAAGGTTGTCCGCGGCACCTGCAAGCAGGTGCTTGTCGACGCCGGCTGGCAGTGACGCACCGCAACCACGCCCAATCGGAGAGATGAGATCATGACCCGCATCATCGCCCGCGTCGCGCGGAGCGCCCGGTATGCCGCTTTTGCAGCCCTGCTCGCAGTCCCGTTTGCGGTCACGCCAGCGGCTGCACAGACGAACCTGACCAACCAGCAGATCCTGCAGGGCCTGACTGCCACCACCGACGACGAGCCGACCATCACGGCCCAGTTGCTCCGCCAGATGGCCGAGCAGGCCGTGGCGCAGAATGTGCCGCTCAACCTCAACACGTCTGCGGTCGCTGCACAGCTCTTCAAGCTGGCGCAGATTACCGTTCAGATCCAGTTCGCGCTGAACTCCGACATCATCCGCCCGGAATCCTATGGGACTATCGGAGCGATCTCGGATGCCCTGCACCATCCGATCCTGTTCAACTACCACTTCCTGATTGTCGGAAACACGGATACGACCGGTACGAGAGCGCAGAATCTTAAGCTGAGCCAGGCCCGCGCAGACGCCGTCAAGCAGGCGCTTGTCACGGTGTTCGGCGTCGATCCGGGCCGTCTGGAGGCGGTCGGCCTCGGCCAGGAGGTCCTGCAGACTCCGAACGATCCGACCAACCCGATCAATCGTCGGGTGCAGTTGTTCAACATCGGGCTGGAATGAGGCCACGACGGTTTTGCACCGCCGGTCTTTCTGGCTATAGCGACGACCGGGCGCCTGCGGTGCCCGGTCTTTTCGTTTTCCAATACCGGAACGAGTTTATCAGATGAGCATCCAGAGAATCGAAGTCGGTCCGCGCATGAGCGAGGCCGTGATCCACGGGTCGGTCGTGTATCTCGCCGGCCAGGTCGCCAAGGGCGACAGCGTGACCGCGCAGACGCAGGCCGTGCTCGACCAGATCGACGCGCTGCTGGCGCAGGCCGGCACCGACAAGACCAAGCTGCTGACCGCCACCATCTATCTCGCCGACATCGCCACCTTCGGCGAGATGAACGCGGTGTGGGACACGTGGGTGTCGGCCGGCAACACGCCGGCGCGCGCCACCGTCGAGGCGGCTCTGGCCACGCCGGAATACAAGGTGGAGATCGTCGTCAAGGCGGCCATCTGAACATCGCGATCATGAAGGCCCCGTGAGGTGCCGGAACGAAAAAAGGCCCCGTCGCGAGACGGGGCCTTTCCGTTGGGGGGCGCCCCGGAGGGCGCCCCCGATGCCGGCGATCAGTGCCAGTTTTCGAGGTCGCGATCCTTGGTCTCCGGCGCCAGCACAAGGCCGATGACGAAGGTCGCGAGAGCCACGATGATCGGGTACCAGAGGCCGTAATAGATATCGCCGGTGGCCGCCACCATGGCGAAGGCGGTGGTGGGCAGGAAGCCGCCGAACCAGCCATTGCCGATGTGGTAGGGCAGCGACATGGCGGTGTAGCGGATGCGGGTGGGGAACAATTCCACCAGCCAGGCGGCGATCGGGCCGTACACCATCGTCACGAACAGCACGAGGATGGTGAGGAGAGCCACCACCATCGGCGTATTGATCGCCGCAGGGTCCGCCTTGGCGGGATAGCCGGCGGCGCGGATGGCTTCGGTCATGCTGGCGGTGAAGGCGTCGGACTGCGCCTTGAAAGCCGCCGCGTCGAGGCCGACGCCGCTGACGGAGGAGATCACCTTGTCGCCGACCTTGACGCTGGCGACGGTGCCGGCAGGAGCGGCCTCGTTCGAGTAGTTCACCGAGTTGCGTGCCAGGAAGGACTTGGCGACGTCGCACGAGGTCACGAACTTCGACGTGCCCACCGGGTTGAACTGGAACGAGCACTCGGCCGGATTGGCGACGACGGTGACGGGGGAGGTCGCCTGCGCCCGCTCAAGCGCCGGGTTGGCATAGTGGGTGATGGCGGCGAAGATCGGGAAGTAGGTCAGCGCCGCGATGAGGCAGCCGCCGAGGATGATCGGCTTGCGGCCGATCTTGTCGGACAGCCAGCCGAAGACGATGAAGAACGGCGTGCCGATGAGCAGCGAGATGGCGATCAGCACGTTGGCGGTCCAGCCGTCGACCTTCAGCGTCTGCGTCAGGAAGAACAGCGCGTAGAACTGGCCCGTGTACCACACCACGGCCTGGCCGGCGGTGCCGCCGAACAGCGCGATGAGGCCGACCTTGGCATTTTCCCAGCGGCCGAACGCTTCGGTGAGCGGCGCCTTCGAGGTCTTGCCCTCTTCCTTCATCTTCTTGAAGACGGGCGATTCGTTCAGCGTCAGACGGATCCACACCGAGACCGCGAGCAGGATGATCGAGACCAGGAACGGAATGCGCCAGCCCCATTCGGCGAAGGCGGCCTCGCCCAGATAGGTGCGGGTGCCGAGGATGACCAGCAGCGACAGGAACAGGCCGAGCGTCGCGGTGGTCTGGATCCAGGAGGTGTAGAAGCCGCGGCGACCATGCGGCGCATGCTCCGCGACATACGTGGCCGCGCCACCATATTCACCGCCCAGCGCAAGGCCCTGGAAAAGGCGGAGAATGATGAGGATGACCGGGGCGGCGATGCCCCAGGTGGCATAGTTGGGCAGAATGCCGACGACGAAGGTCGAGGCGCCCATCAGCAGAATGGTGATGAGGAAGGTGTATTTGCGGCCCACGAGATCGCCCAGCCGGCCGAAGAAGATGGCGCCGAACGGACGCACGGCGAAGCCGGCGGCGAAGGCCATGAGGGCGAAGATGAAGGCCGCGGTCGGGTTGACGCCCGAGAAGAACTGCGCGGCGATGATCGCCGACAGAGAGCCGTACAGGTAGAAATCGTACCACTCGAAGACGGTGCCGAGCGAGGAAGCGAAGATGACCTTCCGTTCCTCGCGGGTCATGGGAGCGGTCGTTCCGGCCGGTCCCTTGGTTGTTACGCTCATTGTGTTTCCCTTCCCCAGAGTAAGGCCGCGCTCGTGCAGAAGCATGCGAACACCCTCGCACGCGCGAAAAATTCAGCTCGCGAGAGCTGCCTGTCGTGATGGCCGAGTTTGGGAGTTCCGGTTGGGAACCTTGCGCTCGGGCTGTTTCCTCCCGGAGGTGGCCCGCACGAATCGGCGAGCGGCACTCTCCAGCTTCACGCCACGCGGAATTCTATGATTCCGTCGCATGCCTCAGCGGAGAGTGTCGAAACTGCGGCGCTTTGACGATTGGCAATTGGTCGTAAACTGCCGCCGACGCTGCAATGCGGGATAAAATGCTGTCGTTGCGAAGTAAAACGCCGGGTCAGGCCGGCTGGCCGATGGCCCGCCGGGCAATATAGAGCGCCAGCACGGCCGCGTTCGACACGTTGAGGCTGACGATCGAGCCCGGCATGTCGACACGGGCGAGCGTGTCGCAGGTCTGGCGGGTGAGGTGGCGCAGGCCCTTGCCTTCCGCCCCGAGCACCAGGGCGGTGGGCGCGGACAGGCGTGTATCGACGAGGTCCGCCGGCCCCTCGCTGTCGAGGCCGACCACCAGCACGCCGTTCTGCTTCAACTCGTCGAGCGCCCGGGCGAGGTTGCCGACGAAGCAGAAGGGCACATGCTCCAGCCCGCCGCTGGCGCTCTTCGCGAGCACGCCGGTGGCGGCGGGGCTGTGGCGGGCCGTGGTGACAATGGCACCCACCTTCAACGCCGCCGCCGAACGCACGATGGCGCCGACATTATGCGGATCGGTGATCTGGTCGAGGACGAGGATGAGATCGCTCTCCGCCGCCTTGGCGAGGCTGAGGGAGGGCAGGGGATCGCACTCGGCGAGCATCCCCTGATGCACCGCGTCGGGGTCGAGCAGCCGGTCGATCTCGCCGGGGCGGACGATTTCCGGGGCGATCTGCTGGGGAATCGCCTCTTCCTCCAGCCGGCGCGCCGCGTTCTCGGTCAGCATCAGCCGGCGCAGCTTGCGGCGGGGATTGCGCAGCGCCTCGACCACGCTGTGCCAGCCATAGAGAATCGCCACGTCGTCCGGCCACGCGCCAAAGGGGCGCCCGGCGGGGCGGGGGCGTGGCTGGCGGGGACGTCCGGCGGAAGGCTTGGGACGGCCGGGCGGGCGGCTGGGGCGATCGTTCATGCGCGCGTTCTGTCACGCCGCGCACGGCTTGGCAATTTGCCCGCGACACCGTTTGATCCACAGGCCGGGAGGCGCGCGACGCAAGCGGGGTTGACAGGGCAGGGGCACCTCACCATAAAGCCGGCCGCACGGGAGCCGCGCTTTGCGCCGGTTCTTCCGTCAGGTCGATGAGACGGCGCAATTCGACGCACCGCAGATCGGCCGACGTGCGAGGGGGAGTGTCCCGAGCGGCAAAGGGGGCGGACTGTAAATCCGCTGGCTATGCCTTCGTAGGTTCGAGTCCTACCTCCCCCACCACGTCGCTTCACGCTACAATGCGCCTATCCTCGCGGGTGTAGCTCAATGGTAGAGCAACAGCCTTCCAAGCTGATGACGAGGGTTCGATTCCCTTCACCCGCTCCAAATCTCCGCGCAAGCCCCCATATGAGCGACGGCGCGGGTCCCACACGGGACGGCCGGCAGCCCCGAGGGCGGCGCGTTTCCCCTCTCCCCGCAAAGGCCGCGCAACGCGGCACTTGCGGAATTCCGTGAAACCGCCTATCCCACGGCCCGATTTTTCGCGGCCCGCATGTCGCTGAAGGAAACGAGTTATGGCCAAAGAGAAGTTCAACCGATCGAAGCCTCACTGCAACATTGGGACGATCGGCCATGTTGACCATGGCAAGACGTCTTTGACGGCTGCGATCACGAAGATTCTTGCGGAATCGGGCGGCGCGACGTTTACGGCGTACGACCAGATCGACAAGGCTCCGGAAGAGAAGGCGCGCGGGATCACGATCTCGACGGCGCATGTCGAGTACGAGACGACGAACCGCCATTACGCCCACGTCGATTGCCCCGGCCACGCGGATTATGTGAAGAACATGATCACCGGCGCGGCGCAGATGGACGGCGCGATCCTGGTGGTTTCGGCCGCCGACGGCCCGATGCCGCAGACCCGCGAGCACATCCTGCTCGCCCGCCAGGTCGGCGTTCCGGCGCTGGTGGTGTTCCTGAACAAGTGCGACCAGGTCGACGACGAGGAGCTCCTCGAGCTCGTCGAGCTGGAAGTGCGCGAGCTGCTGTCGAAGTACGACTTCCCGGGCGACGACATTCCGATCATCCGTGGCTCGGCGCTGGTGGCGCTGCAGAACGGCGACCCCAAGCTGGGCCATGACGCGGTGCTGGAGCTGATGAAGGCGGTCGACGCCTACATCCCGCAGCCGGAGCGTCCGGTTGACCTGCCGTTCCTGATGCCGATCGAGGACGTGTTCTCGATCTCGGGTCGCGGCACGGTGGTGACCGGCCGCGTCGAGCGCGGCATCATCAAGGTGGGCGAGGAAGTCGAGATCGTCGGCATCCGTCCGACCATCAAGACGACGGTGACCGGCGTTGAGATGTTCCGGAAGCTGCTCGACCAGGGCCAGGCCGGCGACAATGTCGGCATTCTGGTTCGCGGCACGAAGCGCGAGGACGTCGAGCGCGGCCAGGTTGTGTGCAAGCCGGGTTCGGTGAAGCCGCACACCAAGTTCAAGGCCGAGGCGTACATCCTGACGAAGGAAGAGGGCGGCCGCCACACGCCGTTCTTCACCAATTACCGTCCGCAGTTCTACTTCCGGACGACGGACGTGACGGGCATCGTGACCCTGCCGGAAGGCACGGAAATGGTGATGCCGGGCGATAACATCACGGTCGACGTGGCGCTGATCGTGCCGATCGCGATGGAAGACAAGCTGCGCTTCGCCATCCGCGAAGGCGGCCGCACCGTCGGCGCCGGCGTCGTCGCCTCGATCATCGAGTGATGGGTGAAGGGGAGGGGTGCGCCTGTCGCATCCCTTTCCGGCACCGAAGTTTTTTCCGCTTCGGTGCCTAACTGTTGAAACCGGCGCGCTCGGCCCTCGACGTGGACGCGCCGCCGGTTATAGTGCCTCGCGATTCGAGAGGCGGGCGATCTGGGCAATGCCCCGTCCGCCTCTTCTAGGAGTGTAGCTCAACTGGTAGAGCACCGGTCTCCAAAACCGGGGGTTGGGGGTTCGAGCCCCTCCACTCCTGCCACCCTTCCCACCCGGGTGGCAGGCAAGGCGCCAAAGGTTCTTTGACGCGAGGCGGCTTTGCGGGCTATACGCCCGCTTCGTGCATTTTTAGACGGTCGTGCCGGTGGCGCCGATAAGGTGGCACATGGCGAGACCCGCAGGCGGCGCGCCGCGATCAGCCGATTCCGGCGCGGGCCGCATCAGAGGCGTTTCGAGACGAGCATGGCGAAGACGAACCCGGTCGAGTTCTTTCAGCAGGTCCGCGCGGAAGCCCGCAAGGTCACCTGGCCGACCCGTCGCGAGACGCTCATCACCACCGCGATGGTCTTCGTCATGGTGGTGCTGGCCTCGCTGTTCTTCCTGGTCGCCGATCAGATCCTGAGCTTCGTTGTCGCTCAGATTCTGCAGATCGGCCGTTGAGGAGAGACGCGATGCCGATGCGCTGGTACATCGTCCACGCCTATTCGAACTTCGAGAAGAAGGTCGCCGACTCCATCAAGGAGCAGGCTGCGCAGCGTGGCCTTACCGACCTGTTCGAGCAGGTGCTGGTGCCGACCGAGAAGGTCGTCGAGGTGCGCCGCGGCCGCAAGGTCGACGCCGAGCGCAAATTCTTCCCCGGCTATGTGCTGGTGAAGATGGACCTCACCGACGAGGCCTTCCATCTCATCAAGAACACGCCGAAGGTCACCGGCTTCCTCGGTGCCGACAACAAGCCGATGCCGATCGCCGAGAAGGAGGCCATGCGCATCCTTCAGCAGGTGCAGGAAGGCATCGAGCGGCCCAAGCCCTCGATCACCTTCGAGGTCGGCGAGACGGTCAAGGTTTCGGACGGCCCCTTCGCCTCCTTCAACGGCGTCGTCGAGGAAGTCGACGAGGGTCGCTCCCGCCTCAAGGTGGCGGTGTCGATCTTCGGTCGCGCCACGCCGGTCGAGCTGGAGTTCGCCCAGGTCGAGAAGGTCTGAGGACCACGCCTCGTAACGGTTTCAAGGGCGCAGCTTCGGCGGCGCCCTTTTTCGTTGGTGTCCGCGTTAACGGGTTAACACCCTCTTTCCGGCCCGGCGGCCTATCCTTCGCCAAGCCTGCCGCCGCACATGGCGGATGGCGGCACAACAGGGGAGGACGCCATGGCTGGCAAGCGCATCCTGATGATCGTCGGCGACTTCGTCGAGGACTACGAGACCATGGTGCCGTTCCAGGCGCTGCTGGCGGTCGGGCACACCGTCCACGCGGTTTGCCCCGACAAGAAGGCCGGCGACAGCGTGGCGACCGCGATCCATGATTTCGAGGGCCACCAAACCTATTCGGAAAAGCGCGGGCATAATTTCGCGCTTAACGCCACCTTCGCCGACATCGATCCCGCCCGTTACGACGCGCTGGTGATTCCCGGCGGGCGCGCACCGGAATATCTGCGGCTCAACGCCCGCACCATCGAGATCGTGAAACACTTCTTCGACACCGACAAACCGGTGGCGGCGATCTGCCATGGCGCGCAGATTCTCGCTGGCGCGCGGGTGCTTGAGGGGCGTACCTGTTCGGCCTATCCCGCCTGCCGCGCCGAGGTTGAACTCGCCGGCGGCACCTATGCCGACATCGCCATCGACGCGGCTGTCACCGACGGCAATCTGGTGAGCGCCCCGGCCTGGCCGGCGCATCCCGCCTGGATCGGGCAGTTCCTCACGGTGCTCGGCACCACCATCGCCCATGGCGAGGCCACGGTCGGGGCGCGCAAGGCGGCGTGAGCCGTCTTCGCAGCCGGGCCGAAGCGGACTAGACTGCGCGTGGCGGGGGAGGAGCCTCCGCCACCGAGGGAGGCGCGCCATGTGCAAGCTCTTCATCGAGGCCGATCCTGCCCTGTGGCAGACCCGGCTGAAATCACTCCGGCTGAACGGATTCTCCACCAGCGTGCGGCTGGAGAACCTCTATTGGCAGGTGCTGGAGGAGATCGCCCTGCGCGACGGCATGAGCCTGCCGCAGCTGCTGGCGCGCCTGCACGACGAATTGACCTTCGCCCATGGCGGGGTCGAGAACTTCGCCTCCTTCCTGCGGGTGTGCTGCGGGCGCTATCTCGCTCTCCAATTGGAGGGCGATGTGCCGCGAGACCTGCGCACGCCGATTCGTAGCCTCGACGCCGATGCGATTCTGGCGCGCGAGGCCCATCGCAGCCGCCGCGCGCTGTCGGCGGCCTGACGGCGCCCTGCCACGGCGCGGGATGAGGCCTGCTGCTCGCGCACCCGTTGCGTTTCACTGCGCGATCCTGTATGGCACCGAGCGTGTGTCCGAAGGTGCAAGCCTATGGGCCGCATTCATACGCGGGAGGCACGGCCGGTTCGCCAGCCGGCGTTAAGCGTGCCGCTACCGCGACCCTCCATTTACGCCGCCCGCGATGAAGCCGTCGCGACGGCGTGCTTTGGCGTTTGCGACTGGCAGTCGCGCCGCCGAGGAGTTCGTCATGGCGAAAAAGATCACCGGCTACATCAAGTTGCAGGTGCCTGCCGGCTCGGCCAACCCCGCCCCGCCGATCGGCCCGGCGCTCGGTCAGCGCGGCCTCAACATCATGGAATTCTGCAAGGCGTTCAACGCCCAGACCGGCCAGCTCGAAAAGGGCATGCCGATCCCGGTGGTGATCACGGCCTATCAGGACCGTTCCTTCACCTTCGAGCTGAAGACCCCGCCGGTCTCCTACTTCTTGAAGAAGGCCGCCGGCCTCGAAACCAAGAAGAAGCCCGGCTCCGGCCACAAGACGCCGGGCAAGGGCGGCTTCGTCGGCAAGATCTCGCAGGAACAGATGCGCGAAATCGCCGGGAAGAAGATGAAGGACCTCAACTGCGAGACCGTCGAAGCGGCGGTGCGCATGATCGAGGGCTCCGCCCGTTCCATGGGCCTCGAAGTGGTGGGTTGAGCTGATGGCCAAGATTTCCAAGCGTGTTCGCTCCGTCCGCGAGGGCATCGACCCGGTGAAGCTGTACGGCCTCGACGAGGCGCTGACGCTTCTCAAGGACCGGGCCAACGCCAAGTTCGACGAGACCATCGAAGTGGCGCTGAACCTCGGCGTCGATCCCCGTCACGCCGACCAGATGGTGCGTGGCGTGTGCAACCTGCCGAATGGCTCGGGCCGTACCGTCCGCGTCGCGGTGTTCGCGCGCGGCGCCAAGGCTGACGAAGCCAAGGCGGCGGGTGCCGACATCGTCGGTGCCGAGGACCTGCTCGAGACCATCCAGGGCGGCACGATCGACTTCGATCGCTGCATCGCCACCCCGGACCTGATGCCGCTCGTCGGCCGTCTCGGCAAGGTGCTCGGCCCGCGCGGCCTGATGCCGAACCCGAAGGTCGGCACCGTCACCATGGACGTGAAGGGCGCCGTCGAGGCGGCCAAGGGCGGCGCGGTCGAGTTCCGCGTCGAGAAGGCCGGCATCATCCATGGCGGCATCGGCAAGGCCTCGTTCCCGGTCGACAAGCTGGCCGAGAACATCCGCGCCTTCGTTGACGCGGTGGTCAAGGCCAAGCCGACCGGCGCCAAGGGCACCTATCTCCAGCGCGTTGCCGTTTCCTCGACCATGGGCCCCGGCCTGAAGGTCGAGCCTGGCACCGTTCTGGCTGCCGGCTGACCGCGCGTTCGACCTATCTGCGGCACGGGGCCGGTCGCGGCCCCGTGATCGCGACGGTGTGGATTTGTCAAGCCCTTGGTGCTATCAGGGGTGACAAATCCCAAGCGACCCACTATATGGGCGGTTTCGTTATCGACGACGAGTCGATCGCGAACCGAAGCAATTTCAACTTTCGCCCGCGTAAAATCGGGCGGAGAGGCCGGTAGGGTTCGCCCTGCCGGCTTTACGTCCTGTCCGAGACTGCCGGTGCCCCTCGCTCGAGGTGGCTTAATCCCGCTCCGGGGCCAGCATAGACGGGGTACGACCGACGAAGGGTTCCGGGCAACCGGGTCCTGGCTTTCGGCTCGAACCAGCGCCTTGGCCGGTTTTCCGGTCCCAGGGGACAGGATACCAACCGTCGCCGCTCCGCAAGGAGGGGCGGCAAGGCGCAAACCCGGCGGGGAAGACCCTCTTCCTCGCCACCGGAGAGCAAGTGAAGTGGATCGAGCACAAAAAGAAGAGCTCGTCACATCGCTGACCGACGTGTTCCAGAACACCTCGGTTGTCGTCGTGGCCCACTATTCCGGCCTCACCGTCGCCCAGCTGTCGGCCCTGCGCCGCCAGATGAAGGCGAATGGTGCGACCGTGAAGGTGGCGAAGAACCGCCTCGCCAAGATCGCTCTCGAAGGATCGGACGTCGCTCATGTCGCGGCCCTGCTGAAGGGTCCGACCATCATCGCTTATTCCAGCGATCCTGTTGCGGCTCCGAAGGTTGCCGTCGACTTCGCCAAGACGAACGACAAGTTCGTCATCCTCGGCGGAGCGTTCGGCACGACGGCCCTGAATGTGGATGGTGTGAAGGCTCTGGCCACCATGCCGTCCCTCGATGAACTGCGCGCCAAGCTGATCGGCCTCATCCAGGCCCCGGCTACCAAGATCGCCCAGCTCACCACCGCGCCGGCTGCGAAGCTCGCCCGCGTGTTTGGGGCCTATGCCAAAGAGAACGAAGCCGCGTGAGGCTTCCCGGTAATACTGGTTCGAACCGAAATCCAAGGACTTAAGTAAAATGGCTGATCTGTCGAAGCTCGTTGACGAGCTGTCCTCCCTGACCGTTCTCGAGGCTGCCGAGCTCGCGAAGCTCCTCGAAGAGAAGTGGGGCGTTTCCGCTGCCGCCGCCGTGGCTGTCGCCGCTGCCCCGGCCGCTGCCGCTGCCCCCGTCGAAGAGCAGACCGAGTTCACCGTTATCCTGGCCTCGGCCGGCGATAAGAAGATCGAGGTCATCAAGGAAGTCCGCGCCATCACCGGCCTGGGCCTCAAGGAAGCCAAGGATCTCGTCGAGGCGGCCCCCAAGGCTGTCAAGGAAGGCGTGACCAAGGACGAAGCCGAAAAGATCAAGGCGCAGATCGAGAAGGCCGGTGCCAAGGTCGAGCTCAAGTGATCATCTGATCATTCGAGGCCGCCGGTTCGCCGGCGGCCTCTGCCTTCGGGATAGCCGAGGGCATGGTTTAGGGAAGCCCGACGGCTTCCCAGACGATCCGGATCGGGGTCGTCTGGCGAGCCGTCGGTCAGGGAACGCCGGAGAGGCAGGCACCGCTTGTGCCTCATCCTCGTCGGATTGTTCCGTGATCTTATGCCTCCACGCAAGGCCACCGGCCCTCCCGCCGGTATCGTGGAAGGCGCTGACGGATACTCGGACGGAGCGAGGAGCGACATGGCGCAGACGTTCACCGGTCGTAAGCGGGTCCGCAAGTTTTTCGGCAAGATCCAGGAAGTGGCGGAGATGCCGAACCTCATCGAGGTTCAGAAGGCATCCTACGACCAGTTCCTGCAGATCGTTGAGCCGAAGGGCGGTCGCGCCGACGACGGCATTCAGGCGGTTTTCAAGTCGGTTTTCCCGATTTCGGACTTTTCGGGCGCTGCCATGCTCGAATTCGTCCGCTACGAATTCGAGCCGCCGAAGTACGACGTTGACGAGTGTCGCCAGCGCGGCATGACCTTCGCGGCGCCGCTGAAGGTCACGCTGCGCCTCATCGTGTTCGATGTCGATCCCGATACCGGCTCCAAGTCCGTCAAGGACATCAAGGAGCAGGATGTCTACATGGGCGACATCCCGCTGATGACCATGAACGGCACGTTCATCGTGAACGGCACCGAACGTGTCATCGTGTCCCAGATGCACCGCTCGCCCGGCGTGTTCTTCGACCACGACAAGGGCAAGACGCATTCCTCGGGCAAGCTGCTGTTCGCCGCCCGCATCATCCCGTATCGTGGCTCCTGGCTCGACATCGAGTTCGACGCCAAGGACATCGTCTATGCGCGTATCGACCGCCGCCGCAAGATTCCGGTGACGAGCCTGCTCTTCGCCCTCGGCCTCGCCGGCGAAGAGATCCTCAACACCTTCTACGACACCATCACCTTCGCCCGCGCGAAGGATGGCTGGCGCATGCCGTTCGATCCCAAGCGGATGAAGGGCTACAAGGCCGTTTCCGACCTCATCGACGCCGACACCGGCGAAGTCGTGGTCGAGGCCGGCAAGAAGGTGACGGTCCGCCAGGCCCGCCAACTCGCCGAGAAGGGCCTCAAGGCGCTCAAGATTTCCGACGACGAGATGGTCGGCCAGTATGTGGCCGAGGACATCGTCAACCCGACCTCGGGCGAGATCTACGTCGAGGCCGGTGAGGAAGTCACCGAGAAGATGCTCAAGCAGCTTGTCGAGCTTGGCTATGACGAGGTGCCGATCCTCGATATCGACCACATCAATGTGGGCGCCTATATCCGCAACACGCTGACCGTCGACAAGAACGTCACCCGCGAAGACGCGCTGTTCGACATCTACCGCGTGATGCGTCCCGGCGAGCCGCCGACGCTCGATTCCGCGCAGGCCATGTTCCACTCGCTGTTCTTCGACAGTGAGCGCTACGACCTGTCCGCCGTCGGCCGCGTCAAGATGAACATGCGCCTCGACCTCGACGCCGAGGACACCGTGCGCGTGCTGCGCCGCGAGGACATTCTCGCGGTCATCCAGACGCTGGTCCAGCTGCGCGACGGCAAGGGCGAGATCGACGACATCGATCACCTCGGCAACCGCCGCGTCCGCTCGGTCGGCGAGCTGATGGAGAACCAGTACCGCGTCGGCCTGCTGCGCATGGAGCGCGCCATCAAGGAGCGCATGTCGTCCGTCGACATCGACACCGTGATGCCGCAGGACCTCATCAACGCGAAGCCGGTTGCGGCTGCGGTGCGCGAGTTCTTCGGCTCGTCGCAGCTCTCGCAGTTCATGGACCAGACCAATCCGCTGTCGGAGATCACCCACAAGCGTCGCCTCTCGGCGCTTGGCCCGGGCGGCCTGACGCGCGAGCGTGCCGGCTTCGAAGTGCGCGACGTGCACCCGACGCATTACGGCCGCATCTGCCCGATCGAGACGCCGGAAGGCCCGAATATCGGCCTGATCAACTCGCTGGCGACCTTTGCCCGCGTGAACAAGTACGGCTTCATCGAGGCGCCCTACCGCCGCGTGAAGGACAGCCAGGTCCAGGACGAAGTGGTCTATCTCTCCGCCATGGAGGAGGGGAAGTACTACGTCGCGCAGGCCAACATCCCGCTCGACGCGGAAGGCCGCTTCACCGAGGACCTGATCGTCTGCCGGCACGCCGGCGACGTGCTTCTCGTCACCCCGGACCGCGTCGACTTCATGGACGTGTCGCCCAAGCAGCTCGTCTCGGTCGCCGCCGCGCTCATTCCGTTTCTTGAGAACGATGACGCCAACCGCGCGCTGATGGGCTCGAACATGCAGCGCCAGGCCGTGCCGCTGGTGCGCGCCGACGCGCCCTTCGTGGGCACGGGCATGGAAGCGATCGTTGCCCGTGACTCGGGTGCCGCCATCGGCGCCCGTCGTACCGGCATGGTCGACCAGGTCGATGCGACCCGTATCGTCATCCGCGCGACGGAAGAGAACGATCCGTCGAAGTCCGGCGTCGACATCTACCGGCTGCAGAAGTTCCAGCGCTCGAACCAGTCGACCTGCATCAACCAGCGTCCGCTGGTGCGGGTGGGCGACCGCGTGCGCAAGGGCGACATCATCGCTGACGGTCCCTCGACCGATCTCGGCGATCTGGCGCTCGGCCGGAACATCCTCGTCGCCTTCATGCCGTGGAATGGCTACAACTTCGAAGATTCCATCCTGCTGTCGGAGAACATCTCCAAGGGTGACGTCTTCTCCTCGATCCACATCGAGGAATTCGAGGTGATGGCCCGTGACACCAAGCTGGGTCCGGAGGAAATCACGCGCGACATTCCCAACGTGTCGGAAGAGGCGCTGAAGAACCTGGACGAAGCCGGCATCGTCTATATCGGCGCCGAAGTGCAGGCGGGCGACATCCTCTGCGGCAAGATCACGCCGAAGGGCGAGAGCCCGATGACCCCGGAAGAGAAGCTGCTTCGCGCCATCTTCGGCGAGAAGGCGGCGGATGTGCGCGACACCTCGCTGCGCGTTCCTCCCGGCGTCACCGGCACCATCGTCGAAGTGCGCGTGTTCAACCGCCACGGTGTGGACAAGGACGAGCGCGCCCAGGCGATCGAGCGCGAAGAGATCGAGCGTCTGGCCAAGGACCGCGACGACGAGCAGGCCATTCTCGACCGTAACGTCTTCGGGCGTCTCGCCGAGATGCTCGACGGCAAGACCGGCGTCGCCGGCCCCAAGGGCTTCAAGAAGGACTCGGCTCTCACCCGTTCGGTGCTGACCGAGTACCCGCGCAGCCAGTGGTGGCAGTTCGCGGTCGCCGACGACCAGCTCATGAGCGAGCTGGAGGCGATCCGCAACCAGTACGACGAGTCGAAGAAGCGCCTCGAGCAGCGCTTCCTCGACAAGGTCGAGAAGCTGCAGCGCGGCGACGAGCTGCCGCCCGGCGTGATGAAGATGGTCAAGGTCTTCATCGCGGTGAAGCGCAAGATCCAGCCGGGCGACAAGATGGCCGGCCGGCACGGCAATAAGGGCGTGGTCTCGCGCATCGTCCCGGTCGAGGACATGCCGTTCCTTGAGGACGGCACCCCGGTCGACATGGTGCTCAACCCGCTCGGCGTGCCCTCGCGCATGAATGTCGGGCAGATCCTCGAGACGCATCTCGGCTGGGCCTGCGCCGGTCTCGGCCGGGTCATCGACCGCGCCATCGAAGGCTACCGTCAGACGCAGGACATCGCGCCGCTGAAGGATGCGTTCGGCAAGATCTACGGCAAGGACGACACCATCGACTCGCTCGACGAGGAAGGTCTGGTCGAGCTGGGATCGAACCTGCGTCGCGGCGTGCCGATTGCCACGCCGGTGTTCGACGGCGCCCGCGAGGCGGATATCGAGCACATGCTGGAGCTGGCGGGCCTCGACAAGTCGGCGCAGTCGACGCTGTTCGACGGCCGTACCGGCGAGCAGTTCGATCGTAAGGTCACGGTCGGCTACATCTACATGCTGAAGCTGCATCACCTTGTCGACGACAAGATCCATGCACGCTCGATCGGCCCGTACTCGCTCGTTACCCAGCAGCCGCTGGGCGGCAAGGCGCAGTTCGGCGGTCAGCGCTTCGGCGAGATGGAAGTGTGGGCGCTCGAGGCTTATGGCGCGGCCTACACGCTGCAGGAGATGCTCACCGTCAAGTCGGACGACGTCGCGGGCCGTACCAAGGTCTACGAGGCGATCGTGCGCGGCGACGACACGTTCGAGGCGGGCATTCCCGAGAGCTTCAACGTTCTCGTGAAGGAGATGCGTTCGCTCGGCCTGAACGTCGAGCTGATGAACTCCAAGACCCTCTCGGCCGTGGCGACGCCCGGCGAGAGCCTGCCAGCGGCCGAATGACCGACTGAACCAAAGGGGGCGGGTGCACCCGGTGCGTCCGCCCCTTCGACCGCTCGACAGACCAGACTTTTCCGTGACCCCAACCAGCCGCGGCGGCGGAGGCGGGGTCCAGCCGAAGGAGACGGCGATGAATCAAGAGGTGATGAATCTCTTCAACCCGGCGGCGCCGGCGCCGACTTTCGATCAGATCAAGATCTCGATCGCGAGTCCGGAGAAGATCCTGTCGTGGTCCTTCGGTGAGATCAAGAAGCCGGAGACGATCAACTACCGTACGTTCAAGCCCGAGCGTGACGGCTTGTTCTGCGCGCGCATCTTCGGTCCCATCAAGGACTATGAGTGCCTGTGCGGCAAGTACAAGCGCATGAAGTACAAGGGCATCATCTGCGAGAAGTGCGGCGTGGAAGTCACGCTGTCGCGCGTGCGCCGTGAGCGCATGGGCCACATCGAGCTTGCTGCCCCGGTTGCCCATATCTGGTTCCTGAAGTCGCTGCCGAGCCGCATCGGCCTGCTGCTCGACATGACGCTCAAGGACCTCGAGCGCATCCTGTACTTCGAGTATTACTGCGTCATCGAGCCCGGCCTCACGCCGCTGAAGGAGCGTCAGCTCCTCTCGGAAGAAGACTATCTGCGCGCCCAGGAAGAGTATGGCGACGATTCGTTCACCGCGCTGATCGGCGCGGAGGCGATCCGCGAGATCCTGCGCGGCATGGACCTCGAGAAGATCGCCGGCAACCTCCGCAAGGAGATCGCCGAGGCGACCACCGAGCTCAAGCCGAAGAAGCTCGCCAAGCGCCTGAAGATCGTCGAGGCCTTCCAGGAGTCCGGCAACAAGCCGGAATGGATGATCCTGACGCATGTCCCGGTCATCCCGCCGGACCTGCGCCCGCTCGTCCCGCTGGACGGCGGCCGCTTCGCCACGTCCGACCTGAACGATCTCTACCGCCGCGTCATCAACCGCAACAACCGCCTCAAGCGGCTGATCGAGCTGAAGGCGCCGGACATCATCATCCGCAACGAGAAGCGCATGCTTCAGGAAGCGGTCGATGCGCTGTTCGACAACGGCCGTCGCGGCCGCGTCATCACGGGCGCCAACAAGCGCCCGCTGAAGTCGCTCGCCGACATGCTGAAGGGCAAGCAGGGCCGGTTCCGCCAGAACCTGCTCGGCAAGCGCGTCGACTATTCCGGCCGTTCGGTGATCGTCGTCGGTCCCGAGCTGAAGCTGCACCAGTGCGGCCTGCCGAAGAAGATGGCGCTGGAGCTGTTCAAGCCCTTCATCTATTCGCGCCTCGACGCAAAGGGCCTTTCCGCGACCGTGAAGCAGGCGAAGAAGCTGGTCGAGAAGGAGCGTCCCGAGGTCTGGGACATCCTCGACGAGGTCATCCGCGAGCATCCGGTGATGCTGAACCGCGCCCCGACGCTGCATCGCCTGGGCATCCAGGCGTTCGAGCCGGTGCTGATCGAAGGCAAGGCGATCCAGCTTCACCCGCTGGTCTGCTCGGCCTTCAACGCGGACTTCGACGGCGACCAGATGGCGGTGCACGTGCCCCTGTCCATCGAGGCGCAGCTTGAAGCGCGCGTGCTGATGATGTCGACCAACAACATCCTGCACCCGGCCAACGGCGCGCCGATCATCGTGCCGTCGCAGGATATCGTGCTCGGTCTCTATTATCTCACCATGATGAAGGAGAACGAGCCGGGCGAAGGCATGGCCTTCTCCAACATGGGCGAGATCGACCACGCGCTGGCTGCCAAGGCCATCACGCTGCACACCAAGGTGCGCGGGCGCTATATCGGCGTGGGCGAGGACGGCAAGCCGGTCTCGAAGATCCACGACACCACGCCCGGCCGCATGAAGCTCGGCGAATTGCTGCCGAAGAACGCCAAGACTCCCTTCGACGTCGTCAACAAGCTGATGACCAAGAAGGAAATCTCGAACATGATCGACACCGTCTACCGCCACTGCGGTCAGAAGGAGACGGTCATCTTCTGCGACCGCATCATGACGCTCGGCTTCTCCAACGCCTTCCGCGCCGGCATCTCCTTCGGCAAGGACGACATGGTGGTGCCCTCCAAGAAGTGGGACATGGTCGAAGAGACCCGTGCGCTCACCAAGGAGTACGAGCAGCAGTACAATGACGGCCTGATCACCCAGGGCGAAAAGTACAACAAGGTCGTCGACGCGTGGGGCAAGTGCTCCGCCCGCCTCGCCGACGAGATGATGGCCGAGATTTCGGCGGTGAAGAAGGACCCGGTGACGGGTCGCGAGAAGCAGATCAACTCGATCTACATGATGGCGCATTCCGGCGCGCGTGGTTCGCGCGAACAGATGCGCCAGCTCGCCGCCATGCGCGGCCTGATGGCCAAGCCGTCGGGCGAGATCATCGAGACGCCGATCATCTCGAACTTCAAGGAAGGCCTGTCCGTGCTCGAGTACTTCAACTCGACCCACGGTGCCCGTAAGGGCCTGGCCGATACCGCGCTAAAGACCGCCAACTCGGGCTACCTGACCCGTCGTCTCGTCGACGTGGCCCAGGACAGCATCATCACGTTGCGCGACTGCGGCACCACCAACGGTATCGCCATGCGCGCCATCATCGACGCGGGCAACATCGTCGCCACGCTCGGCTCGCGCGTTCTTGGCCGCACCGCGGCCGAGGACGTGATCGAGGGGGCGACCGGCAATGTGATCGTGCCGGCCGGCCACATGATGGACGAGGCCGATGTCGAGCGCATCGGCAAGGCGGGCGTGCAGGAGATCAAGATCCGCTCCGTGCTGACCTGCGAGGCCAAGAACGGCGTCTGCGGCACCTGCTACGGCCGCGACCTGGCTCGCGGCACGCCGGTGAACATGGGCGAGGCCGTCGGCGTCATCGCGGCGCAGTCTATCGGTGAGCCGGGCACCCAGCTCACCATGCGCACCTTCCACATCGGCGGCGCGGCGCAGCTCTCCGAGCAGTCCTTCATCGAGGCCTCGTTCGAGGGCACGGTGAAGCTCCGCAACCGCAACGTGGTGCGGAATTCGGAAGGCGAGCTGATCGCGATGAGCCGCAACCTTTCCGTCCTGATCATCGATCACGACGGTTCGGAGAAGGCGACTCACCGCATCCAGTTCGGCGCCAAGCTGAAGGTTGATGACGGCGACGCCATCAAGCGCGGCCAGCGCATCGCCGAGTGGGACCCCTATACCCGCCCGATCCTCACCGAGGTCGAGGGTATCGTGGGTTACGAGGATCTGGTCGAAGGCGCCTCGCTCAGCGAAACGGTCGACGAATCGACCGGTATCGCCAAGCGCGTCGTCACCGACTGGCGCACCGGCCGTGGCTCGGAACTGCGCCCCTCGCTGGTCGTCAAGGGTCCGGACGGCAAGGTGCTGAAGCTGCAGCGCGGCGGCGATGCCCGCTACACGCTGCCGGTCGAGGCCATCCTGTCGGCCGACCCCGGTTCGACCATCAAGGCGGGCGACGTGCTCGCCCGCGTGCCGATGGAGTCCGCCAAGACCCGCGACATCACGGGCGGCCTACCGCGCGTGGCGGAGCTGTTCGAGGCGCGTCGTCCGAAGGATGCGGCGATCATCGCCGAAATCTCCGGCACGATCCGGTTCGGCAAGGACTACAAGAACAAGCGTCGCGTAAGCATCGAGCCGCAGGATTCGACCGACGACACGGCCGAGTACCTGATCCCGAAGGGAAAGCACATCCATCTGCAGGATGGCGACCTTGTCGAGAAGGGCGACTTCATCGTCGACGGCAACCCGGCGCCGCACGACATCCTGGCCATCAAGGGCGTCGAGGAACTCGCCGCCTATCTCGTCAACGAGATCCAGGAGGTCTACCGGCTGCAGGGCGTGCTCATCAACGACAAGCACATCGAGGTGATTGTCCGTCAGATGCTGCAGAAGGTTGAGATCGACGACGCCGGCGAGAGCGACCTGCTCACCAATGAGCAGATCGACGCGTCGGAGCTCAACGAGATCAACGAGCGCCTGATCGCCGAGGGCAAGAAGACCGCTTCCGGTCATCCGGTCCTGCTCGGCATCACCAAGGCGAGCCTGCAGACCCGCTCCTTCATCTCGGCCGCCTCCTTCCAGGAGACGACCCGGGTGCTCACCGAGGCGGCGGTCAACGGCAAGTCCGACGATCTCGCCGGCCTCAAGGAGAACGTCATCGTCGGCCGCCTCATCCCGGCGGGTACCGGCGCCCAGATGGCGAAGCTCCGCGTGACCGCGACCACGCGCGATGAGCTGATCACCGCGCAGAACGAGCAGGACGGCGCCGCTGCCAATGCGCGCCGCATCGAGGGTCCCGCCGCCGCCGAGTGACCGGCGTCGGAAATCCTTGAAATGAAGAAGGGCCGCTCCTGAAGGGGGCGGCCCTTTTTACTTGCCGGCTCTGCGGGGCAGGGGGCGCCCGGTGAGCCGCCCGTGCGGGCGCGCTACGCCCGGGGGCGACGATACGCAGTTCCGTGCCTGGTGACCGCAGCGGGGGCACACGCGGCCCCGTGTGCGGTTGATCGGCATATCTGCGCGGTACTTGCGACGGGGGCCGGCGATTGAGGCGGAGGGGGCCGGCTCGCAAGCCAAAGCTCCGTGCGTTTCTCCGCCGCCTGATAAGGTGTCGGCCACCCGCTGCGCCGTGAGTCGCGAATCGTCAGCGGAAACCGTTCGACGGTCCTTCCGCGCGATCGGTCGGGAGAATCGGGCGAGTCGGTGAGCGAGGGGCCTTCCGGCAGATCGACGCATGTTCGTTGCGTGGCGACCGGTTTCTACGAAATCTAACGCCTGCAATGGCTCGCACGACCCTGTGAGCGGGTTATCTTGCGGTTAAGGGTTGACGAAAGGCGAGTCGGCGCGTAGAAGGCGCCTACTTTCACGGCAGGCGGTTGATGTTACCGCGTTCGGACACCCTGTCTGGACACAGAACGTCAAGACGCTGCCGGGACGCAAGCACGACCAATTCCGGCGCATGATCGCGCATATGAGGGCTCTTCGAGCCGTCGCGTGATCCTCTGAACGTTGAGCGCCCTCGGCCAGGTCCTGGCCGGCGGCGCTTCTTTCGTTCGCAGACTGGCCGGTAGTGCTGACTGTTCCGATCCGTCGCGAAAGAAGAATGCGGTTGTGGCCGCGGAAATTGGGTTAGCGCGAGGGCATTCCTGTCCGTAGCGCAGCGAGACGAAGGCGAGACACGTGCCGACGATCAACCAGCTGATCCGCAAGCCGCGGGAAGCCCAGAAGGCCCGGAACAAGGTTCCGGCGCTGCAGGCCAGCCCGCAGAAGCGTGGTGTTTGCACCCGCGTCTATACGACGACCCCGAAGAAGCCGAACTCGGCGCTTCGTAAGGTCGCCAAGGTTCGTCTGACCAATGGCTACGAAGTCATCGGTTACATCCCCGGCGAGGGGCACAACCTGCAGGAACACTCCGTGGTGATGATCCGCGGCGGCCGCGTCAAGGATCTTCCCGGCGTGCGCTATCACATCCTGCGCGGCGTGCTCGATACGCAGGGCGTCAAGAATCGTAAGCAGCGCCGTTCCAAGTACGGCGCCAAGCGGCCGAAGTGAGGATTGAACGATGTCCCGTCGTCATCGTGCAGAGCGCCGTGAAGTCACCCCGGATCCCAAGTTTGGGAGCGAGGTGCTGAGCCGCTTCATGAACGCCGTCATGTATGACGGCAAGAAGTCGGTTGCCGAGCAGATCGTTTATGGCGCTCTCGACCTCGTCGAGAACCGCGCCAAGTCGGAGCCGCTGGGTGTGTTCACCCAGGCGCTCGACAATGTCAGCCCGGCCATCGAGGTGCGCTCCCGCCGTGTCGGCGGCGCCACTTACCAGGTGCCCGTCGAAGTGCGTCCCGAGCGTCGTCAGGCTCTCGCGATCCGCTGGCTGATCATTGCGGCCCGTGCGCGCAACGAGAAGACCATGGTCGAGCGTCTGTCGGGCGAACTGCTCGACGCCTCGAACAACCGCGGCACCGCCGTGAAGAAACGTGAAGACACGCACCGCATGGCGGAGGCCAACCGCGCCTTCTCTCACTACCGCTGGTGATGACGAGAGCCGGGACGAGGATCTGATATGTCGCGCATTAATGCTATCGAAGACTACCGTAACTTCGGCATCATGGCCCACATTGATGCTGGCAAGACCACCACGACCGAACGGATCCTCTATTACACCGGCAAGAGCCACAAGATCGGCGAAGTCCATGATGGCGCTGCCACCATGGACTGGATGACCCAGGAGCAGGAGCGCGGCATTACCATTACGTCCGCCGCGACGACCGCTTTCTGGCACGGCAAGCGCCTGAACATCATCGACACCCCCGGCCACGTCGACTTCACCATTGAAGTCGAGCGTTCGCTGCGCGTGCTCGACGGCGCCGTCTGCGTTCTCGACGGCAACCAGGGCGTCGAGCCGCAGACCGAGACCGTCTGGCGCCAGGCCGACAAGTACAATGTTCCGCGCATCGTGTTCGTCAACAAGATGGACAAGACCGGCGCCGACTTCTTCCGCTGCGTCGAGATGATCATCGACCGCGTGGACGGCAAGCCGGTCTGCTGCCAGCTGCCCATCGGTTCCGAGATCAACTTCAAGGGCATCATCGACCTCGTCCGCATGAAGGCGGTCGTCTGGGACAATGAAGAGCTGGGTGCGAAGTATCACGACGAAGAGATCCCGGCCGAGCTGCTCGACCAGGCCGTCGAATATCGCGGCAAGCTGCTCGAAGCGGCCGTCGAGCTCGACGACGACGTGCTCTCCGCCTATCTGGACGGCGTCGAGCCGGACGAAGCCACCCTCAAGGGTCTGATCCGCAAGGCCGTCATCGGCCGCGTGTTCAACCCGGTGTTCTGCGGCTCGGCCTTCAAGAACAAGGGCGTTCAGCCCCTGCTCGACGCGGTGTGCGACTTCCTGCCGTCGCCGGTCGATCGTGGCGCCATCAAGGGCATCGATTTCGACACCGAGGAAGAGACCGTTCGCAACCCGAACGATAGCGACCCGCTGTCGGTCCTCGCGTTCAAGATCATGGACGACCCCTTCGTCGGCACCATCACCTTCTGCCGCGTCTATTCGGGCAAGCTCGAGACCGGCATGGGCCTGCTGAACTCGACCCGCGACAAGAAAGAGCGCGTCGGCCGCATGCTGCTGATGCATGCGAACAACCGCGAAGACATCAAGGAAGCCTATGCCGGCGACATCGTCGCCCTGGCGGGTCTCAAGGAAGTGCGCACCGGCGACACGCTGTGCGACCCGGCCAAGCCGGTCATCCTGGAGAAGATGGAATTCCCCGAGCCGGTCATCGAGATCGCGATCGAGCCGAAGTCCAAGGCCGACCAGGAGAAGCTGGGCCTCGCTCTGGCCAAGCTCGCGGCGGAGGATCCGTCCTTCCGCGTGTCGACCGATTTCGAAAGCGGCCAGACCATCCTCAAGGGCATGGGCGAACTGCATCTCGACATCAAGGTCGACATCCTGAAGCGCACCTACAAGGTCGACGCTAATATCGGCGCCCCGCAGGTGGCCTATCGCGAGACGATCACCCGCAAGACCGAAGTCGACTACACCCACAAGAAGCAGACCGGTGGTACCGGCCAGTTCGCCCGGGTGAAGTTCGTGGTCGAGCCGAACGAAGTCGGCAAGGGCTTCTCGTTCGAGAGCAAGGTCATCGGCGGCGCGGTGCCGAAGGAGTACATCCCCGGCGTCAACAAGGGTCTGGAAAGCGTGCTCGGTTCGGGCGTGCTGGCCGGCTTCCCGGTGGTGGACGTCAAGGTCGAGCTCATCGACGGCGCCTATCATGAAGTCGACTCGTCGGCGCTTGCCTTCGAAATCGCCTCGCGTGCGGCGTTCCGCGAAGCCCTGCAGAAGGGTGGCGCGGTGCTCCTCGAGCCGATCATGAAGGTCGAGGTCGTGACCCCGGAAGACTACACCGGCTCGGTCATCGGCGACCTCAACTCCCGCCGCGGCCAGATCCAGGGCCAGGACATGCGTGGCAATGCGAACGTCGTGAATGCGATGGTGCCGCTCGCCAACATGTTTGGCTACGTCAATACGCTTCGGTCCTTCTCGCAGGGCCGCGCTACCTTCACCATGCAGTTCGACCACTACGAGCAGGTGCCGTCGAACGTCGCTCAGGAGGTCCAGGCCAAGTACGCGTAAGCGTCTGCCTGGGTTTCTGAAGCGCATTCGTATCAACATCGATAAGACCGACGGAGAGCCTCGTGGCCAAAGAGAAGTTCAACCGATCGAAGCCTCACTGCAACATTGGGACGATCGGCCATGTTGACCATGGCAAGACGTCTTTGACGGCTGCGATCACGAAGATTCTTGCGGAATCGGGCGGCGCGACGTTTACGGCGTACGACCAGATCGACAAGGCTCCGGAAGAGAAGGCGCGCGGGATCACGATCTCGACGGCGCATGTCGAGTACGAGACGACGAACCGCCATTACGCCCACGTCGATTGCCCCGGCCACGCGGATTATGTGAAGAACATGATCACCGGCGCGGCGCAGATGGACGGCGCGATCCTGGTGGTTTCGGCCGCCGACGGCCCGATGCCGCAGACCCGCGAGCACATCCTGCTCGCCCGCCAGGTCGGCGTTCCGGCGCTGGTGGTGTTCCTGAACAAGTGCGACCAGGTCGACGACGAGGAGCTCCTCGAGCTCGTCGAGCTGGAAGTGCGCGAGCTGCTGTCGAAGTACGACTTCCCGGGCGACGACATTCCGATCATCCGTGGCTCGGCGCTGGTGGCGCTGCAGAACGGCGACCCCAAGCTGGGCCATGACGCGGTGCTGGAGCTGATGAAGGCGGTCGACGCCTACATCCCGCAGCCGGAGCGTCCGGTTGACCTGCCGTTCCTGATGCCGATCGAGGACGTGTTCTCGATCTCGGGTCGCGGCACGGTGGTGACCGGCCGCGTCGAGCGCGGCATCATCAAGGTGGGCGAGGAAGTCGAGATCGTCGGCATCCGTCCGACCATCAAGACGACGGTGACCGGCGTTGAGATGTTCCGGAAGCTGCTCGACCAGGGCCAGGCCGGCGACAATGTCGGCATTCTGGTTCGCGGCACGAAGCGCGAGGACGTCGAGCGCGGCCAGGTTGTGTGCAAGCCGGGTTCGGTGAAGCCGCACACCAAGTTCAAGGCCGAGGCGTACATCCTGACGAAGGAAGAGGGCGGCCGCCACACGCCGTTCTTCACCAATTACCGTCCGCAGTTCTACTTCCGGACGACGGACGTGACGGGCATCGTGACCCTGCCGGAAGGCACGGAAATGGTGATGCCGGGCGATAACATCACGGTCGACGTGGCGCTGATCGTGCCGATCGCGATGGAAGACAAGCTGCGCTTCGCCATCCGCGAAGGCGGCCGCACCGTCGGCGCCGGCGTCGTCGCCTCGATCATCGAGTAACACCGAACAATCCCGAGGGGCGCGGGATCGCTTGCGCCCCTTTTTCGTGGAGCTCGTTACAGAGCCCGACTGACGAGCCCTCTGGGAGCCTGAAGTCAATGAACGGCCAGAACATTCGGATCCGCCTCAAGGCGTTCGATCACCGCATCCTGGATGCCTCGACGCGCGAAATCGTGTCGACGGCGAAGCGTACGGGCGCCCAGGTCCGCGGCCCCATTCCGCTGCCGACGCGGATTGAGAAATTCACGGTCAATCGTTCTCCCCACGTGGACAAGAAGTCCCGTGAGCAGTTCGAGATGCGGACGCACAAGCGTCTGCTCGACATCGTCGATCCGACCCCCCAGACCGTGGACGCGCTGATGAAGCTCGACCTCGCTGCGGGCGTCGACGTCGAAATCAAGCTCTGAGAGAAGGCGAAGGGACACGGCCATGCGGTCAGGCGTCATCGCCCAGAAGGTCGGCATGACCCGCATCTTTAACGATGCAGGTGAACATGTTCCGGTCACTGTGCTGAAAGTTGATAATTGCCAGGTGGTTGCCCACCGTACCATCGAGAAGAACGGCTATTCGGCCGTGCAGCTCGGTGTCGGTCAGGCGAAGCCTCAGAACACCACGCGCGCTCTGCGCGGCCATTTCGCCGTGGCGAAGGTCGAGCCCAAGCGCAAGATGGCGGAGTTCCGCGTCGAGGAGACCGACCTTATCCCGGTCGGTGCCGAGCTGACCGTCGACCACTTCGTGGTCGGCCAGTTCGTCGACGTGACGGGCACCTCCATCGGCAAGGGCTTTGCCGGTGGTATGAAGCGCCACAATTTCGGTGGTCTGCGCGCCACTCACGGCGTGTCGGTCTCGCATCGTTCGATCGGTTCTACCGGTGGTCGTCAGGACCCCGGCAAGACCTTCAAGAACAAGAAGATGCCGGGCCACATGGGCCATGAGACGGTGACCACCCAGAACCTCAAGGTTGTGCTCACCGATGTCGAGCGCGGTCTGATCGCGGTCGAGGGTGCGGTTCCCGGCAACAAGGGCGGCTGGATCCTGGTGGCTGACGCGGTGAAGAAGAAGCTGCCGGAAGCCGCGCCGAAGCCGGGCAAGTTCCGTCTTCCGGGCGCGGATGCGGCCAGCGACGCGCCGGCGGCTGACGTGGCTCCCGCGACCGAGGCTGCGGCCGAGGAGAACGTGTGATGGAACTCGCCGTCAAGACTCTCGAAGGCGCCGAAGCCGGCTCCGTCACCCTGTCGGACGAGATTTTCGGTCTCGAGCCGCGCCAGGACATCCTGCACCGCTGCGTGGTGTGGCAGCTGTCGCGCCGCCAGGCCGGCACGCACCAGACCCTGTCCCGCGCGGACGTCAACCGCACCAAGCGGAAGATGTACAAGCAGAAGGGCACCGGCGGCGCACGTCACGGCGCGGCCTCCGCTCCGCAGTTCCGCGGCGGCGCCAAGGCGTTCGGCCCGGTCGCCCGCAGCCATGCGAGCGAGCTGCCGAAGAAGGTCCGCGCGCTTGCCTTGAAGCATGCGCTGTCGTCCAAGGCCAAGGACCAGCAGATCATCGTCCTCGACGATGCCGTGCTGGCCGAGCCGAAGACCAAGCTGCTCAAGGAGCGTCTGGCGGGCCTCGGCCTGTCGAGCGTGCTCGTCGTGTCCGGCGCCGAGGTGGATGCCAATTTCGGCCTCGCCTCGCGCAATGTCACCCATCTCGACGTTCTGCCCGTCCAGGGCATCAACGTCTACGACATCCTGCGCCGTCAGACCCTGGTGCTGACGAAGGCGGCTGTCGACGCTCTGGAGGCGCGCTTCAAATGAGTATCGATCCGCGCCACTACGACGTGATCGTGTCCCCGGTGATCACCGAGAAGGCCACGATGGCGTCCGAGCACAACAAGGTCGTCTTCAAGGTTGCTCTGACGGCTACCAAGCCGCAGATCAAGGAAGCGGTCGAGAAGCTCTTCGACGTGAAGGTCGAGAGCGTCAACACGCTGGTCCGCAAGGGGAAGACGAAGTTCTTCAAGGGCCGCAAGGGCGTGCAGAACGACGTGAAGAAGGCGGTTGTGACCCTCGCCGAGGGACACTCCATCGACATCACGACGGGTCTGTGAGCCGGAATTAAGGGACCAGAGACATGGCGCTCAAAACCTTCAAGCCGGTAACGCCGAGCCTTCGCCAGCTCGTCATCGTCGACCGCTCGTCCCTGTACAAGGGCAAGCCGGTCAAGACGCTGACCGAAGGCAAGTCGGAGGCGGGCGGCCGCAACAATACGGGTCGCATCACCGTGCGCTTCCGCGGCGGCGGCCACAAGCAGGCCTACCGCCTCGTCGACTTCAAGCGCAGCAAGCGCGACGTGGCGGCGACGGTCGAGCGTATCGAGTACGACCCGAACCGGACGGCGTTCATCGCCCTCATCAAGTATGAGGACGGCGAGGTCAGCTACATTCTCGCCCCGCAGCGTCTCGCGGTCGGTGACCAGGTGGTCGCCTCTAAGAGCGTGGACGTGAAGCCCGGCAACGCGGCTCCGCTCGGCAATCTGCCGGTCGGCACGATCGTGCACAACATCGAGATGAAGATCGGCAAGGGCGGCCAGATTGCCCGCTCGGCCGGCTCGTATGCGCAGATCGTCGGCCGCGACCAGGGCTACGTGATCATCCGCCTCAATTCGGGTGAGCAGCGTCTGATCCACGGCGAGTGCATGGGTACGGTCGGCGCCGTGTCGAACCCGGACCACATGAACACCAATCTCGGCAAGGCCGGTCGCAAGCGCTGGCTCGGTCGTCGTCCGCACAACCGCGGCGTCACGATGAACCCGGTCGATCATCCGCATGGCGGCGGCGAAGGCCGCACCTCGGGTGGACGTCATCCGGTCACGCCCTGGGGTTTCCCCACCAAGGGCAAGAAGACCCGGAAGAACAAGTCGACCACCAAGTTCATCGTGTCCAGCCGGCACGCCCGCAAGAAGTGAGCGAGGGAAACTGAACTATGTCTCGATCGGTCTGGAAAGGTCCGTTCGTCGACGGCTACCTCCTCAAGAAGGCGGATGCCGCGCGTGCGTCGGGTCGTCACGACGTCATCAAGATCTGGAGCCGCCGTTCCACAATCCTCCCGCAATTCGTGGGGATCACGTTCGGCGTCTATAACGGCAACAAGCACGTCCCGGTTTCTGTTTCCGAGGACATGGTGGGCCACAAGTTCGGCGAGTTCGCCCCGACCCGTACCTATTACGGGCATGCGGCGGACAAGAAAGCCAAGCGGAAGTAGAGGCAGGGTCATGGGAAAGGCAGCTCGTCCGCGCACGCTCGCGGATACGGAAGCCAAGGCGGTTGCGCGTAACCTTCGCGTCAGCCCCCAGAAGCTCAACCTCGTCGCCGGTCTTATCCGGGGCAAGAAGGTCGCGACCGCTCTGGCCGATCTTCAGTTCTCGCGCAAGCGGATCGCCGGCGACGTGAGGAAGTGCCTGGAATCGGCGATCGCCAATGCCGAGAACAATCATGAGCTCGACGTCGACGATCTGATCGTCGCCGAGGCGCATGTCGGCAAGGGCCTAGTCATGAAGCGCTTCGCGGCCCGCGCCCGTGGTCGTGCGAGCCGGATCGAGAAGCCGTTCTCGCATATCACCATCGTGGTGCGTGAAGTCGAGGAGAAGGCCTGATGGGTCAGAAGGTCAACCCGGTCGGGCTGCGGCTCGGCATCAACCGCACCTGGGATTCGCGCTGGTTCGCGGGCAAGGGCGAGTACGGCCAGCTGCTTCACGAGGATATCAAGATCCGTGAAGTGCTGCAGAAGATGCTGAAGCAGGCCGCGGTCTCCAAGATCGTGATCGAGCGTCCGCACAAGAAGTGCCGCGTCACCATCCACTCGGCTCGTCCGGGCGTGGTGATCGGCAAGAAGGGCGCGGACATCGACAAGCTGCGCAAGAAGGTTGCCGAGATGACCAACTCGGAAGTCTTCATCAACATCGTCGAGATTCGGAAGCCCGAAATTGACGCGCGCCTTGTCGCCGAATCGATTGCCCAGCAGCTCGAGCGCCGTGTGGCGTTCCGTCGCGCCATGAAGCGCGCGGTGCAGTCAGCGATGCGTCTGGGCGCGGAAGGCATTCGTATCAACTGCGCGGGCCGTCTCGGCGGCGCCGAAATCGCCCGTCTCGAATGGTATCGTGAAGGGCGCGTGCCGCTTCACACCTTGCGCGCGGACGTGGATTACGGTACGGCCACCGCCTTCACGACTTACGGCACCTGCGGTGTCAAGGTCTGGATCTTCAAGGGCGAGATCCTGGAGCACGATCCGATGGCGCAGGATAAGCGCCAGGCGGAAAGTGAATCTTCGGGTGGTCGCTCGTCTCGCCGCGACGCGGCGTGAACAGAGTGATGAAGGAATAAGAGGCGCGACATGCTGCAACCAAAGCGCACGAAGTTCCGCAAGCAGTTCAAAGGCCGTATCCACGGCGTTGCGAAAGGCGGAACTGACCTCAATTTCGGCCAGTTCGGGCTCAAGGCCCTGGAGCCGGAGCGCGTGACCGCGCGTCAGATCGAAGCCGCGCGTCGCGCGCTCACCCGTCACATGAAGCGTGCGGGCCGGGTGTGGATCCGCGTGTTCCCTGACGTGCCGGTGTCTTCGAAGCCGACCGAAGTCCGCATGGGTAAGGGTAAAGGCGCGCCCGACTATTGGGCCGCCAAGATCAAGCCCGGCCGCATCATGTTCGAGATCGATGGCGTGAGCCAGGATATCGCCCGTGAAGCGCTTCGGCTGGCGGCAGCCAAGCTGCCGATCAAGACGCGTTTCGTCGAACGCATCGCTGAGTGACGGAGGGACAAATGACAAAGGCTTCCGACATTCGGACGAAGACTGCGGACGAGCTGCAGGACCAGCTGCTGGGCCTCAAGAAGGAGCAGTTCAACCTGCGCTTCCAGAAGGCTACCGGCCAGCTCGAGAACACGTCGAGGGTTCGTCAGATCCGCCGCGATATCGCGCGGGTCAAGACGATCCAGGCGCAGAAGGTCGCTTCGGCGGCCAAGGCTAAGTGAGGAGAGGGCGATGCCGAAGCGTTTGCTGCAGGGCGTCGTGGTGAGCGACAAGCAGGACAAGACCGTCGTGGTCCGGGTCGAGCGCCGTTTCACCCATCCGCTGCTGAAGAAGACCGTCCGCCGTTCCAAGAAGTACCATGCCCATGATGAGGGCAACGCTTGGAAGGAAGGCGACACCGTCTGGATCGAGGAGCACCGCCCCTTGTCCAAGCTCAAGAACTGGATCGTTGTCCAGGGCGAGAAGCGGGCTGAAGTCTGAGCGCCCGGAAACGGGATTGAGGGGCGCGCGCCGGTGACGGCTGCGCGCGGTTTTTGCGAGAAATAGGTGCGTCATGATCCAGATGCAGACCAATCTCGACGTGGCGGACAATTCCGGTGCGCGTCGCGTCATGTGCATCAAGGTGCTTGGCGGTTCGAAGCGCAAGTATGCCCATGTCGGTGACATCATCGTGGTGTCGGTGAAGGAAGCTATCCCGCGCGGCCGCGTGAAAAAGGGCGACGTGATGAAGGCGGTTGTGGTTCGCACAGCCAAGGACATTCGTCGCGTGGATGGTTCGGTGATTCGTTTCGACCGTAATGCGGCCGTGCTGATCAACAACAACAAGGAGCCGGTCGGCACCCGTATCTTCGGGCCGGTTCCGCGCGAGCTTCGCGCCAAGAACCACATGAAGATCATCTCGCTGGCGCCGGAGGTGCTTTGATGGCCGCTAAGATCAAGAAGGGCGACAAGGTCGTCATTCTCACCGGCCGCGACAAGGGTCGCACGGGCGAGGTGTTCGAGGTGCTCCCCAAGGAAGGCAAGGCGCGCGTGCGCGGTGCCAACCTCGTGAAGCGTCACCAGCGGCAGAGCGCGAACCAGGAAGGCGGGATCATCTCCAAGGAGGCCCCGATCAACCTGTCGAATATCGCGATCGCCGATCCGAAGGATGGCAAGCCGACCCGCGTCGGTTTCCTTGTGCAGGCAGATGGCACCAAGGTGCGCGTCGCCAAGCGCTCGGGGGAGAAGATCGATGGCTGAGACCAGCTACAGCCCGCGGATGAAGTCCCTCTATGAGGACGTCGTCCGCAAGCAGATGATCGAGCAGTTCGGCTATAAGAACCCCATGGAAGTGCCGACGATCGACAAGATCGTCATCAACATGGGTGTTGGCGAGGCGACGGCCGATACGAAGAAGGTGACGACTGCGGCTGCGGATCTGGCGTTGATCGCCGGCCAGCGCCCGGTGGTCACCCGCGCCCGCAACGCGATCTCGAACTTCAAGCTGCGCGAGAACCAGCCGGTCGGCGCGAAGGTCACCCTTCGCAAGACCCGCATGTTCGAGTTCGTGGACCGGCTGGTGAACATCGCCCTGCCGCGCGTCCGCGATTTCCGCGGCCTGAACCCGAAGAGCTTCGACGGTCGCGGCAATTTCGCGCTCGGCATCAAGGAGCATATCGTGTTCCCTGAGATCAACTACGACAAGGTTGATCAGATGTGGGGCATGGACATCATCGTCTGCACGACGGCGAAGACGGACGAGGAAGCGCGCGCGCTTCTGAAGGCCTTCAACTTCCCGTTCCGTCAGTAAGCATCCCCTTCCGGCTGTGGGGCGGGAGCCCCAAACGCGGAGACTAGGAGCAAGATCATATGGCCAAGAAGAGCTCGGTCGAGAAGAACGAACACCGCCGGAAGCTCGTTAAGAGCTATGCCGGCAAGCGTTCGCGTCTCAAGGCCTTGGTGAGCAACAAGGAACTGCCGATCGAGGAGCGCTTCGCGGCGGTCCTCAAGCTGGCGGAGTTGCCCCGCAATTCGGCGAAGGTTCGCATTCGCAACCGGTGCGAGATCACCGGGCGTCCGCGCGCCTATTACCGCAAGATGAAGATGAGCCGTATCGCGCTGCGCGAGCTCGGTTCGCAGGGCCAGATTCCTGGCCTCGTCAAGTCGAGCTGGTGAGGAGGGTCGAACATGTCTACGACTGATCCGATCGGCGATCTGATTACCCGCATCCGCAACGCCCAGATGCGTCGCAAGGAAAAGATCTCCACGCCGGGCTCGCGTCTGCGCGCCAGCGTGCTGGAGGTCCTCGCGGCCGAGGGTTACATCCGCGGCTATTCGGCTTCCGAGCCCGTCAACGGCCGTACCGAGTTCGAGATCGAGCTCAAGTACTTCGATGGCGAGCCGGTGATCCGTGAGATTGCGCGCGTCTCCAAGCCGGGTCGGCGGGTTTATTCGTCCGTCAAGACCCTTCCCCGCGTCGCCAACGGCCTTGGCGTCGCTGTCGTCTCCACGCCGCAGGGCGTGATGGCGGACCACGAAGCCCGCGACAAGAACGTGGGCGGCGAGGTCCTCTTCACGGTCTTCTGATCGGGGAGGAGAGAGAGCACATGTCCAAGATCGGTAAAGCACCCATCACCATTCCGGCCGGCGTCACGGCGTCGGTTGACGGCCAGACGGTGACGGTGAAGGGCCCCAAGGGGTCCCTCGAAACCAAAGTCGTCGACGAGATCGCGGTGAAGATGGAGGACGGGGCTATCCTGTTCTCCCTCAACGGCGAGACCAACCGCCACAAGGCGATGTGGGGCCTTTCCCGCACGCTGGTGGCCAACCTGGTCGAAGGCGTCACCAAGGGCTTCGAGAAGAAGCTCGAGATCAGCGGCGTCGGCTATCGCGCCGCCGTGCAGGGCAAGAACCTCAGCCTGGCGCTGGGCTTCAGCCACGACGTGAACTATGCGATCCCGGAAGGGATCCAGATCGTCACGCCGAAGCCGACCGAGATCGTCGTGAGCGGCATCGACCGCCAGAAGGTCGGTCAGGTCGCCGCCGAGATTCGCGACTATCGCGGTCCCGAGCCCTACAAGGGCAAGGGCGTGAAGTACGCGGGTGAGTTCATCTTCCGCAAGGAAGGCAAGAAGAAGTAACGGACCCGAACCATGGCACAGTATCAGGACGCTACCGAGCGCCGTAAGGCGCGTGTCCGTCGTGCTCTCCGCACGACGGCGAACGGGCGGCCGCGCCTTTCGGTGCATCGCTCGTCGAAGCACATCTATGCGCAGGTCATCGACGATGCGCGCGGCGTGACGCTTGCGTCCGCCTCGACGCTTGAGAAGACCCTGCGGGAAAGCCTGAAGACCGGCGCGGATGTCGCCGCGGCGCAGGCGATCGGCAAGCTCGTGGCGGAACGCGCCGTCGCAGCCGGTGTGAAGGACGTGGTCTTCGACCGCGGCGCCTTCATCTATCACGGCCGCGTCAAGGCGCTCGCCGAGGCCGCCCGTGAGGGCGGTCTCAACTTCTGAGATCACGAGCGGGATCCCCCCGCAGAACGACGAGGATATGATCATGGCTCGTGAACGTGAGCGTGAACGCGAGGATCGCGACAACACGTTCGTGGACAAGCTGGTCCACATCAATCGTGTCGCGAAGGTTGTGAAGGGTGGCCGTCGCTTCGGCTTCGCCGCCTTGGTGGTTGTCGGCGACCAGAAGGGTCGCGTCGGCTTCGGCCACGGCAAGGCGCGTGAAGTGCCGGAAGCCATCCGAAAGGCGACGGAAGCCGCCAAGCGCGCGCTGATCCGCGTGCCGCTGCGCGAAGGCCGTACCCTGCATCATGACGTGCATGGCCATCATGGCGCCGGCAAGGTCATCCTGCGCGCGGCTCCGGCCGGTACGGGCATCATCGCCGGCGGCCCCATGCGCGCCGTCTTCGAGACGCTCGGCATGCAGGACGTGGTGGCGAAGTCTTTCGGCTCGTCCAACCCGTACAACATGGTCCGTGCGACCTTCGAGGCCCTGAAGAACCAGGACAGCCCGCGTCTTGTCGCGGCGCGCCGCAGCCTCAAGGTCTCGCAGCTTCAGTCGCGCCGTCGCGTCGACGACGCCGAAGCGACCGACTGACGCCTGAGTGGTAGGGAAGCTAATCATGGCGAACAGCAGCAACACGGTTACGGTCGAGCAGACCGGCAGCCCGATCCGCCGGCCCCAGGCTCAGCGGGCGACGCTGATCGGTCTCGGCCTCAATAAGCTCGGGCGTCGCTCGACGCTTGAAGACACCCCGGCGGTACGTGGCATGATCTACAAGGTCCGCCACCTCGTCCGCGTCGTCGAAGCGTGACGGCGCTGTAGGAGACTGGCGATGAGCATCCTTAACGAGATCAAGGACAATTCCGGCGCCCGCAAGAAGCGCATGCGCGTCGGCCGCGGCATCGGTTCGGGCAAGGGCAAGACCGCGGGCCGCGGCGTGAAGGGTCAGACCTCGCGTACCGGCGTCGCGATCAAGGGCTTCGAGGGCGGCCAGATGCCGATCCATCGGCGCCTGCCCAAGCGCGGCTTCACCAACATCTTCGCGCTGGATTGGAACGAGGTTTCCCTCGGCCGCATCCAGACCGCGATCGATGCGGGCAAGCTGGACGGCAAGGCGGCGATCACCCAGGCGGCGCTGGTCGAGGCGGGCGTCCTGCGCCGCGCCAAGGACGGCGTGCGCGTGCTGGGTTCGGGCGAGCTGACCGCCAAGGTCACGCTGGAAGTGTCCCATGCCACCAAGTCGGCTGTCGAAGCGATTGAAAAGGCTGGCGGCACTCTGACGCTCCTGGCGTCGAAGGCCAAGACCGGCAAGACCAAGACTGGCGAAACGGCGGCCTGACGCTTAAGTCAGGTCTTACCGAATTTTCAGGGCACAGACGAGGAGCGGAGCCACCATGGCCTCGGCAGCAGAACAGCTCGCGGCAAACCTCAACTTCGGTGCTCTGGCAAAAGCCGACGAACTGAAGAAGCGCATCTGGTTCACCCTGGGTGCGCTTCTCGTTTATCGGCTGGGCACCTATATTCCGATGCCCGGGATCAATCCCGACGCGCTCGCCGACGTGTTCCGCACGGCGCAGCAGGGCATCATCGGCCTTTTCAACATGTTCTCGGGCGGCGCGGTTTCGCGCATGGCGATCTTCGCCCTGAACATCATGCCCTACATCTCGGCCTCCATCATCATCCAGCTCCTCACCACCGTCTCCCCGACGCTGGAAGCGCTGAAGAAGGAAGGCGAGTCGGGCCGCAAGCAGATCAACCAGTATACGCGCTACCTCACCGTGGTGCTCGCCGTGTTCCAGTCCTATGGCATCGCGGTCGGGCTTGAAGGTTCCGGCGCCGTGGTGGCCGATCCCGGTTGGTTCTTCCGCATCTCCACCGTGATCACGCTAACCGGCGGCACGATGTTCCTGATGTGGCTGGGCGAGCAGATCACCTCGCGCGGCATCGGCAACGGCATCTCGCTGATCATCTTCGCCGGCATCGTGGCGGAACTGCCTTCCGCCATCGCCAACACGCTGGAACTCGGCCGCCAGGGCGCGCTCTCCACCGGCATCATCCTCGCGGTGATCCTGATGGCCGCTGCGGTGATCATGTTCATCGTGTTCATGGAGCGTGCGCAGCGCCGGCTGCTGATCCAGTACCCGAAGCGCCAGGTCGGCAATAAGGTGTATGAGGGCCAGTCCTCGCACCTTCCGCTGAAGCTCAACACCTCGGGCGTCATCCCGCCGATCTTCGCGTCGTCGCTGCTGCTCATCCCCACCACGGTGGCGAGCTTCACGCAGGGCCAGGGTCCGGGCTGGCTCACCACGGTGACGACGCTCATCGGCCACGGGCAGCCGCTGTTCATGCTGCTCTACGTGCTGCTGATCGTGTTCTTCTGCTTCTTCTACACCGCCATCGTGTTCAACCCGACCGAGACGGCGGACAATCTGAAGAAGCATGGCGGCTTCGTGCCGGGCATCCGTCCGGGCGAGCGCACGGCCGAGTACATCGACTATGTGCTGACTCGCATTACCGTCATCGGTGCCGCTTACCTTGCGATCGTGTGCCTCTTCCCGGAGATTCTCATCTCCTATGCCGCGGTTCCGTTCTACTTCGGCGGCACCTCGCTGCTGATCGTGGTGAGCGTGACCATGGATACGGTGGCCCAGGTTCAGGGTCATCTGCTGGCGCACCAGTATGAGGGGCTGGTCAAGAAGGCCAAGCTCAAGGGGAAGCGCCGATGAGGCTAATACTGCTCGGACCTCCGGGGGCGGGGAAGGGCACGCAGGCGCAGCGTCTGGTCGCGCGCCATGGCATCGTGCAGCTCTCGACCGGCGACATGCTGCGCGAAGCCGTCCGTGATGGCACGCCGATCGGCCTGAAGGCGAAGGCGGTGATGGATGCCGGCAACCTGGTCTCGGACGAGATCGTGATCGGCATCATCTCCGAGCGAATCGACCAGCAGGACTGCGGCAAGGGCTTCATCCTCGACGGTTTTCCCCGCACGGTCGCGCAGGCCGAGGCACTCGACCGCATTCTCGCGGAGAAGGGCCTCAAGCTCGACGCCGTGATCGAGCTCAGGGTCGACCAGGACAAGCTGGTCCACCGCATCGTCCAGCGCGCCAAGGAAACCGCGGCGCGCGGCGAGCCGGTACGGCGGGATGACGATCCGGAAGTCTTCAAGACCCGGCTCGACGCCTTCAATCGCGACACCGCCGTGGTCGCTCCCTACTATGCCGAGCGCGGCATGCTGGCGACGATCGACGGCATGAAGCCGATCGATGACGTGACCAAGGCGATCTCGGACGTTCTCGAAATGGTCTGAGTGGTTAAGCGTGCGGCTTGACATGAGGGCGGAATCGCTCTATGTGCCGCGCTTCACTTATGCGGGTGCCGCCCATCGACATCATTCGCTGATGTCGGGCGGCCTCGTGCGTAGTTCCTGCAAGGCCGGCCTCCACCGGATGCAGGCATTTTTCTCACCGGCTTGTCCGGTTCACATGGAGTGAGCGACTTGGCTCGTATCGCAGGCGTTAACATCCCGACCAACAAGCGCGTCATCATTGCGCTTCAGTATATTCACGGCATCGGCGCCAAGAATGCCGCTGAGATCGTTGAGAAGGTCGGCATTCCGGTCGAGCGTCGGGTGAACCAGCTCACCGACCAGGAAGTGCTTCAGATCCGCGAGACGATCGATCGCGACTATCTGGTCGAGGGCGACCTGCGTCGCGAAGTCTCGATGAACATCAAGCGCCTGATGGACCTCGGCTGCTATCGCGGCCTGCGGCATCGTCGTGGCCTGCCGGTGCGTGGTCAGCGGACCCACACCAATGCCCGTACCCGCAAGGGTCCGGCCAAGGCGATCGCCGGCAAGAAGAAGTGATCTGAGCGGGCGCAAGCCCGCTTATTCGCGCCGGCGCCTCGCGCGGCCGGCGCATTCGTTTTGCATACTGTCCCGAGCGCCTGGAATGACGGGCGCGCCCGAAGGATCCGAGGTCTATGGCTAAAGAAGCTGCCCGCATTAAGCGCCGTGAGCGCAAGAACATCGCCTCCGGCGTCGCGCATGTGAATGCGTCGTTCAACAACACCATGATCACCATCACCGACGCGCAGGGCAACACCATTGCCTGGTCGTCGGCGGGTGCCATGGGCTTCAAGGGTTCGCGCAAGTCCACGCCGTATGCGGCGCAGGTTGCCGCCGAGGATTGCGCCCGCAAGGCCGCCGATCACGGCATGCGCACCATCGAAGTCGAGGTCTCCGGTCCCGGTTCGGGCCGTGAATCGGCGCTTCGTGCCTTCCAGGCGGCGGGTTTCACCGTGACGTCGATCCGCGACGTGACGCCGATCCCGCACAATGGCTGCCGTCCGCGCAAGCGTCGGCGCGTCTGACGCCTAATCATCCAGCGGCGCTTCGGGCGCCGCAGGGGCCGCTGCATCTGGCCTTCCTCCTCCCGCCGGTGGGGGGAAGTTGCCGGGCAGGGAGTCCGGGGCACCGTCGAAACCAAGGGTGACGTCGTGATTCAAAAGAATTGGCAAGAGCTGATCAAGCCCGAGAAGCTTGAGGTCGCCCTCGGCAGCGATCCGAAGCGTCTTGCGACCGTGGTCGCCGAGCCGCTCGAGCGTGGCTTCGGCCAGACGCTCGGCAATGCGCTGCGTCGCATCCTGCTGTCGTCGCTGCAGGGCGCGGCGGTGACCTCCGTGCATATTGACGGCGTGCTGCACGAATTCTCGTCGATCCCGGGCGTGCGCGAGGATGTGACCGACATCGTCCTCAACATCAAGGACATCGCCATCAAGATGGCGGGCGATGGCCCCAAGCGCATGGTCGTGAAGAAGCAGGGTCCGGGCGTCGTCACCGCCGGCGACATCCAGACCGTGGGCGACGTCCAGGTGCTGAACCCCGAGCTGGTGCTGTGCACCCTCGACGACGGCGCTGAAATCCGCATGGAGTTCACCGTCGACACCGGCAAGGGCTATGTTGCGGCCGACCGCAATCGCCCCGAGGACGCGCCGATCGGTCTCATTCCGGTCGACAGCCTCTATTCGCCGGTGAAGAAGGTCTCCTACAAGGTCGAGAACACCCGCGAGGGCCAGATTCTCGATTACGACAAGTTGACCCTGACCATCGAGACCAACGGTTCGGTGGGCCCCGAGGATGCGCTGGCCTATGCTGCGCGCATCCTGCAGGACCAGCTCGAAATCTTCGTCAACTTCGAAGAGCCCAAGCGCGAGACGGAAAGCCCTGTCATGCAGGAGCTGCCCTTCAACCCCGCGCTGCTCAAGAAGGTGGACGAGCTGGAGCTCTCGGTTCGTTCCGCGAACTGCCTGAAGAACGACAACATCGTCTATATCGGCGACCTGATCCAGAAGACCGAGGCGGAGATGCTCCGTACCCCGAACTTCGGCCGCAAGTCGCTGAACGAGATCAAGGAAGTTCTCGCCAGCATGGGCCTGCACCTCGGCATGGAAGTGCCGGGCTGGCCGCCCGAGAACATCGAGGATCTCGCCAAGCGGTTCGAAGATCACTACTGAGCATTGAGCGCGGCGTTCGAGCCGTCACCCGTATCTCCCGGCTCGAAAGCCGCCGCATTTTAGGAATTTTGCCATGAACCACGGCAAGACATATCGCAAGTTCAACCGCACGGCCGAACACCGCAAGGCGATGTTCGCCAACATGGCGCAGGCCCTGCTCACCCACGAGCAGATCATGACCACTCTGCCCAAGGCGAAGGATCTTCGCCCGGTGGTGGAGAAGCTGATCACCCTCGGCAAGCGTGGCGGCCTTCACGCCCGCCGCCAGGCGATCGCCGAAGTGCGCGACGTCGCGGTCGTGCGCAAGCTCTTCGACGTGATCGGCCCGCGCTACAAGGAACGCAATGGCGGCTACATCCGCATCATCAAGGCGGGCTTCCGCCATGGTGACAACGCGGCCATCGCGGTGATCGAGCTGGTCGATCGTGATGAGTCGGCCAAGGGCGCCGCCGACCTGGCCCGCCACGAGGCCGCCAAGTCCGAGGAAGCCGCCGCCGCGTGATCGCGACGGAAGCTGGACGATAAATTTCGGATTGGGGCGGCTTGGCCGCCCCTTTTCTTTGTGGTGCCGCGCCGGGGTCCTGCAGAACACCGAGCCTCGCATCACGGCCCTTCCTACGCCACAGGGCGGGGATTATATCTGGCGTCATGAAACGCTTTGCCCTCATCGCCGCCTCGCTTCTCGTCGCTGCCCCGGCGCTCGCCCAGGCTCCCGCCGCCGGCGGCCCGCGCGTACCCGCCTCACGCGCCGAAATCGGCCTCAGCTTCGCCCCTGTCGTCGCCCGCACGGCGCCGGCCATCGTCAACGTCTATGCGCTGAAGACCGCGCAGCGGAACAACCCGCTGCTGGAGGACCCGTTCTTCCGGCGCTTCTTCGGCGATCGGGGAGGGCCGGATGTGCCCGGCCTGGACATGCCGCGCGAGCGGATCCAGCGTTCGCTGGGTTCGGGCGTGCTGGTGGACCCATCCGGCATCGTTGTCACCAATAACCACGTCATTGACGGCGCCGACGAAATCCGCCTGTCGCTGGCCGACAAGCGCGAATTCGATGCCGAGGTAGTGCTGCGTGATCCGCGCACGGATATCGCCATCCTGCGAATCAAGGAAGGAAAGGGCGATTTCCCCTCAGCGGTCCTCGGCTCGTCGGATGACCTTCAGGTGGGCGACATCGTACTCGCGATCGGCAACCCGTTTGGCGTCGGCCAGACGGTGACGCAGGGGATCGTCTCGGCACTCGCCCGCACCCAGCGGGGAATCACCGATTACGGCTTCTTCGTCCAGACCGATGCGGCTATCAATCCCGGCAATTCCGGCGGCGCTCTGGTGGACGGGGCGGGACGTGTGGTCGGCATCAACACGGCCATCTTCTCGCGATCCGGCGGCTCGCAGGGCATCGGCTTCGCCATCCCGGCCGACATGGTGCGGGTGGTGCTGCAGTCGGCGATGTCGGGCAGCACGGTGGTGCGTCGTCCGTGGCTGGGTGCCGATCTCCAGCAGGTGACGCCCGATATCGCCGAAGGGCTCGACGTGGTGCGCCCCACCGGGGCGTTGGTGCAGAACATTTTCCCGGGCAGCCCGGCGTCGAAGGCCGATTTGCGTGCCGGCGACCTCATTGTCACGGTGGCTGGGCAGGAGGTCGACGATCCGGACGCCTTCGGCTACCGATTCGCCACGCGTCCGCTGGGGGGCACCGTCGACCTCGGGATCGTCCGGCAGGGCAAGCCGGTGACGGTCAAGGTCGCGCTGGAGGCAGCGCCCGAGACGGTGCCGCGGGACGAGGTCACCCTGGCCGGTCGCTCGCCCCTGTCGGGGGCGACGGTGGTCAACCTCTCGCCGGCGGTGATCGAGGAGATGCGCACCATCGACGCTATCAAGGGCGTGGTGATTCTGTCTGTCGAAGAGGGGTCGCCCGCCGAGCGCACGAGCTTCCGCCCCGGCGACGTCATCATGGACATCAACGGCACCGCCATCGCGACGACGGCCGATCTCCAGCGGATCACCCGCGTGCCAGCAAGGGCGTGGCGGGTGACGCTCCAGCGCGGCGGGCGGGTCATCTCCGCCCTGCTGCCGGGTTGAGGCGGCCTTGTCCGACCTCTTCGCTTCCGCCGGACTGGACGGCTCCGCCCCTCGGCCGCTTGCCGACCGGCTGCGCCCGCAGAAGCTCGCCGAGGTGGTGGGCCAGGAACACCTGACGGGCGAGGGGGGCGCGCTCACGCGCATGATCGCCAATCGCTCGCTCGGCTCGCTCATCTTCTGGGGCCCGCCGGGCACCGGGAAGACCACGGTGGCGCGGCTGCTGGCGCGCGAGACCAGCCTGCATTTCGAGCAGGTGTCGGCCATCTTCACCGGCGTCGCCGATTTGAAGAAGGTGTTCGAGGCAGCGCGCGGGCGCCGGGCGATCGGGCAGGGCACGCTGCTCTTCGTCGATGAGATCCACCGCTTCAACCGCGCCCAGCAGGACGGCTTCCTCCCGGTGATGGAGGACGGCACCATCACGCTGATCGGCGCGACGACGGAGAACCCGTCCTTCGAACTGAACGCGGCGCTGCTGTCGCGGGCGCGCGTGCTGGTGTTCAAGTCGCTCGACGCGGACGCCATCGAGCGGCTTCTGCAGCGGGCCGAGGAACTGGAGGGCCGCCGCCTGCCGCTCGACCCGGAGGCGCGCGGCGCGCTGGCCGGCATGGCCGACGGCGACGGGCGCTATCTGCTCGGCCTGGCGGAGGAACTGCTATCGCTGCCGGACGGGCCGGATCTCGACATTGCCGGCCTTGCCGCGACCATGCAGAAGCGCGCGCCGATCTACGACAAGGGGCAGGACGAGCACTATAATCTGCTGAGCTGCTTCCATAAGAGCCTGCGCGGTTCCGATGTGAACGGCGCCATGTACTGGGCCGCGCGCATGCTGACGGGCGGCGAGGACCCCGGCACGGTGTTCCGCCGCCTGTGCTGCGCGGCCTCGGAGGATGTCGGCATGGCCGACCCGCAGGCAATGCCGCAGGTGGTGGCGGCGTGGACGGCCTTCGAGCGTGTCGGCTGGCCGGAGGGGCGCCTGTTTCTGGCGCAGGCCATCGCCTATGTGGCGACGGCGCCCAAATCCAACGCCGCCTATTCCGCCTTCAACGCGGCCCTGGCCCTGGCGCAAAAGACCGGATCGCTGCCGCCGCCCAAGCACATACTGAACGCGCCGACCAAGCTGATGAAAGAGCTCGGCTACCACGCCGGCTACCAGTACGATCACGATTTTCCCGATGCGTTTTCGGGACAAGAGTTCTTTCCCGAAGAATTCGCCGGCGATCCCCGGGCAGACTTCTACACGCCGAACGAACGCGGCTTCGAGCGCGAGGTGAAGAAGCGCCTGGAGTATTGGGCGCGGCTCCGGACGGAACGCCAGGGCGGCACATAGATCGGGACGAGCAAACAGGCGGGCTGGCGGGTGCAAGGCATTCTTCTCATCTTCATCGGCGCCGGCATTGGCGGCGTGCTGCGCAACGCGCTGGGCATGGCGGCCATGCGGATTTTCGGCATGGGCTTTCCCTACGGGACCATGGCGATCAACATCATCGGCAGTTTCACCATCGGCATCGTCGCCGGATGGCTGACCTTCATGGCGAGCGGCGCCTGGACCATGCATGCGCGCGCCTTCATCATCACCGGCATTCTCGGTGGGTTCACCACCTTCTCGACCTTCTCGCTCGACACGGCGCTGCTGGTGGAACGTGGCGACACGGGGCTTGCGGCGCTCTATGTCGGCGGCTCTGTCGCGCTGTCGCTGGCCGGCGTGTTCGGCGGGCTGGCGCTGATGCGCGCTCTCGCCTGACGCTCGCGCGTGACGCGGGGCCTTGTCTCGGCTATGTGCTGGGGCGAGGAGTATCCATATCATGGCCGTTGAGACACGCCGCGTCGACGCGGATGAAGAGGGCATGCGGCTCGACCGCTGGTTCAAGTCGCATTTCCCCGACCTTTCCTTCGGCCACCTGCAGAAGCTGCTGCGCAGCGGGCAGGTGCGGGTGGAGGGCGGCCGGGTGAAGACCAATACCCGCCTTTCCGCCGGCCAGAGCATCCGCATTCCGCCGCTGGAGGAGAAGCCGCAACTCTCCGCCGCCGAGCATCTGGAAGCGGAGGAGGCCAAGGCACGCGGCGAGGCGCCCCCGCCGCGCGCGACCCGGTCCGCGCCTTCCGCCGATGGCGAAGCGGACATCGCGGCGCCGGCGGTGCGGCGCTCCAGCAGCGACGACAAGGACTTCCGCGCCCTCAAGGACATGACGCTTTACGAGGACCGCGACGTGCTGGTGCTCAACAAGCCGTTCGGCCTTGCCGTGCAGGGTGGCTCCGGCACCTTCCGCCATGTCGACGGCATGCTGGAGGCGCTGCGCGGCGATGACGGCCAGAAGCCGCGCCTCGTCCACCGCATCGACAAGGACACGTCCGGCATCCTGCTGGTGGCGAAGACCCGCCTGTCGGCGTCGACGCTCGCCAAGACCTTCCGCTCGCGCTCGGCCCGCAAGGTCTACTGGGCGCTCGTGCCGGGCGTGCCGCGCCCCGCGCAGGGCCGTATCTCGACCTATCTCGCCAAGGACGAGGCGGCCGAAAAAATGCGCGTCGCCCGCCATGGCGACGACGAGGCAAGCCACGCGATTTCCTATTACGCCGTGGTGGACCACGCGGCGCAGAAACTCGCCTGGCTGTCGATGAAGCCGGTGACCGGCCGCACCCACCAACTGCGCGCCCACGCCGCCCATATCGGCCATCCCATCGTCGGCGACCCGAAATATTTCGACATCGAGAACTGGCCGCTGCCGGGCGGGCTGCAGAATCGCCTGCACCTGCTGGCGCGCCGCCTGGTCATCCCGCATCCGCGCGGCGGCGACCGGCTTATCGACGTTTCGGCACCTCTGCCGCCGCACATGCAGCAGAGCTGGAACGTGCTTGGCTTCGATGCCAGCCAGTACGACCCGATCGTCGACGCGCCGGAAAGCTGAGGCTGCGGCCGAGCCATGCGGCCGCCGGTGGCGGCTGGTCTGTTCGCGCTCGCGATGCGGATGGCGCGCGGGCGGGCGATGGGGTAGGCAGGTCGCGACCGGTCCCTGTGGATGTTTCGCATGCTGTGCCCCGTCTTCCGTGCCGCCCTCCCGCTGGCCTTGAGCCTGTGCCTTGCCGCCCCCGCGCGGGCCGCGCCCGATTGCGCGGGCAGGCTCGGCACCTCCCGGGTCATGGAGGTCGATCCGGTCGGTCTTCAGGTTGGAACCAAGCACTTTCCGCAGACTCTCGACCTCGCCGACCACGAAGTCGTGCTCACCTTCGACGACGGCCCGTTGCCCGGTACGACGCCGGCCGTCCTGAAGGCGCTGGCGCACGAATGTGTGCGGGCGACCTTCTTCGTCATCGGGCGGAACGCGGCCGCTCATCCGGACCTTCTGCGCCGCGAGATCGCCGAGGGGCATACGGTGGGCCATCACAGCATGACCCATCCGATGACGCTGGCCGATATCCCCTATGACAAGGCCGTGGCGGATATCGAGAAAGGGCTGAAGGCGGACGACAAGGCCGCTTATGGCGCCGCCGGTACGCGTCCCCGCGTGCCTTTCTTCCGCTTTCCGGGATTCGGGTCGTCACCCGAACTGCTGGCCTATCTCGGGCAGCGTGGGATCGGCGTTTTCGGCGCGGATCTCTGGGCCTCCGACTGGAACCTGATGACGCCGGAGGCGCAGCTCACTCTGGTCATGGGCCGCCTCGACCATGCGGGACGGGGCATCATTCTCTTCCACGATACGCGCGAGCAGACGGCAAAGATGCTGCCGGCCTTCCTCAGCGCGCTGAAGGAGAAGGGCTACCGCGTCGTGCATATCGTGCCGCCGCCCCCGCAGACGGCTGCGGCGCCGTAGAGGGCCGGCATCACGGCAGGATGACGCCCGTCCTGGTGTAGAAGTGCCCCTCCAGCCGGCCATCCTTCATGACCTCGTGTTCCATCACCTCGCCCGTGCTGCGGAAATGGGCGGCCCGCATGGGGTTCTCGAGCTGGCCCCGTGCGACGGCGAACAGCACGGCTGGCCGCCCTCGGAGAGTATTGGCGGGATACCAGTAGCCATACATGAGACCGGGCTGGCCAAGGACGGCCCGGCCGACGGAGTTGCCGCGGCCCCTCGCATCGCCCTTGCCGTAGAACGCCAGTTCGCTGGCGATGTTGTAGGCATCGAGGCCGATCAGCAGCGGTTCCTGACCCGTGGCGTGCCTGACATCGCCGGCGATGCCGGCTGCCTGCTGGCCGAAGTCGCGCCAGGCCACCGGCACCGTTGGAAAACGCGGGACATCTCCCAATCCGGGCAGTCCGGCGACCAGATAGCTGAGGCCGATGCCGTAGACCACCAGGCTGATGGCGAGCGTGGGGCCCCAGGCGCGACGCATGCGCCGCTCGAAGGCGGAAGCCGGTGACACGATGCCGGCGGCGAGCGCCGGCAGCACCGCAAGCCAGAGCGGACCGGTCCAGTTCAGCCTCGCCATGTGAAACAGGCTGAAGGCGATGAAGACGGACAGCGGCACTAGCGTGAAGATGGCGACGAAGCTGACCCTGTCGCGGCCTTCCCCGCTCATCGGCTTCGGCCCTGCCGACCGTAGGCGCGGCCAAAGGGCGATCAGCGCGGCAGCCAGCCCGGTCGGCGTGAGCAGGGCGGCAAGGCTGAGCAGCAGTTCCGGTAGCGAGAAACGAACCACGCCCTCTATGCGGCGTGTGCTCTGGAAGGCAAAGGAGGCGAAGCCGTTCTCCAGGTTCCAGACGATGACCGGCAGGAAGATGACGAGTGCGAGGGCGGCGGCGAGATAGGGCTCGGGACGCCGCAACCAGACGCGTGCGCGCGCCTCGACCAGCATGAACAGCACGCTTGCCGGAACGAGCAGCACGATGGTGTATTTCGACAGCATGCCCAGGCCCAGGCAGATGCCGACGCCCAACCAGGCCCTTCGCTCGCCGCCGCACAGGGCGCGCTGGAGAAAGTACAGCGCTCCCGCCCAGCACGCCGTGAGCGGCGCATCGGGTGTCATCACCAGCCCGGTCGCGAAGAAGAACGGCAGGGTCGCGACCAGAAGCACGCTGACCAGAGCCGCCGACCTGCCGAACAGCTGCTGCGCGAGGCGAAAGCTGAAGAACGCCGTTACGCCCCAGCCAAACCATGCGGCAATGCGCACGCCGAATTCGTTGTCGCCGAACAGGTGGGTTCCGCCCCAGATCAGCCAGGCGACCATTGGCGGGTGGTCGAGATAGCCGATGTCGAGGTGCTGGGCGTAGTCCCAGTAATAGGCCTCCTGTGGCAGCAGATCGGCGACCCCGAGGAAAAGCAGGCGCAGCACAATCGCATAGCCGGCCGCCGCAATGACCGCCACACGCCATTGGAGGGCCCCCGAGAGCCCCGTTCTCGCCGGCGGAAAGGCGAACAGGGCTGTGCCGACCGAGGTCACGAGGGCTGTGCCGGCCATGGCGAGCAGGATCGACAGGGGCGCGGGCACGTTCGCGAAACGGCTGGCACATGCCAGGATCCCGATGCGCAGGGAGAGCGCCAGGAGGGCGACGGCGAGATAGCGCGCGTAACGCTCGAACGCGGGGTGCCGCCCGGTCGCAAGGGCATTGGCGGTCGTCCAGCGCACATTCAGCGCATAGTTCGACAGGCTGGCGAGGCAGAAGCTCGCGAGCTGCGCGCCGGCAAGTCCGACGCCGATGAAGATAAGGATGCGGAAGGCCAGGAAATCGACCAGCAGGGCGGCGCTGCCGAAAATCGCAGAGCGCGTGGCCCACTCGGCGCCTCCCACAAGGGCGAAAAGCCGCCGCACAGGCGCCGCCCCCCGGCCCGGTTCAGTCTTCGACGTGCCGTCGACACGTTCCAGCGAGATGATCGGCACGTCACGCAGCCCCGATGCCGGGCCGCGCTGGGCGAGCGGATACGGCCCCAGCCCGGCTGTGATCGGCCGCGCGTCGCCCGCCGGTTCCGTGCTGCTGCAATTGCCGGCTATTCGCCGCACGGCGTTCTGTGCCGTTCATCGTCTCACCCGCTCAACCGTGCCGTCGGGGAGTGGCGATGGGCCAATCTTCCCCGTTCTCTCCACGAGATTCAGTCAGAAATGCTGACAGGAGGCTGTCGATTTCTCCCGCTGAGGCGGCTGACGATCGACAATCAGGGGAGTTGCGCTGGAGCGGAGGGCGGGTGGAGGGCTTACGGGCAATGTCGGCCGCTCCACGGGCGAGCCTTCACGGCCCTCGACGAGCCCGGCACCGATGGTGAGTTAAATGCTCCGCAGCAAGCTCAACGCGGTCAGTTCGTTCAGTGTCGCGCCGCGCATGGGGAGCGGAGAGCTTGGGCAAAGCCTTCGCGGCATTCATGCCGACGCCGGGATTGGTTGATGCGCGCTGCGGTGATTACACCTAAAGCGCTGTGGGGTCGCCGAGCCGCCTGCGGTCTCGACGCGTGTCGAGCATGAGATCGCGCAGGCGCCGCCCGAAGGGGTGACCCACTGCCCGATCATCCCGCGACACAGTAGGCCGCGGCAACAGCCCAGCCCCGCTACCCTCGCCCATTCTGCCAGACGGCGGGGGCACTCCTTCTCCAACTGAGGGGGCGGCCGTATTACCTAGAACCTGTAGTTGAGGCCGATCTTGACCGCCTGGAACGCGGCCGAGTTCGAGGCGTCTCGGCCGTCGGCGATGGTGGAAGAGCCGATCACGTCCTCATAGACCGGCCGCTCGACCAGATCGCACCACCGGCCCCCGAGGAGGCCGCATGCGGTCTGGTTGCGCACCACCCAGGCGGTGCCCACCTGCTTCGAATAGGTCTTGGTCACCCCCGAGCGCGCCTTCCAGAACGTGAAACTCTCGGCATCGAAGCCGGCGAAGGAGTACTCGGCCTTGACCGACCACCGGTCGTCGATGGCGTATTCCGCACCGGCGCCGAGGGTGAAGCCGGTCCGGGTCTGTCTGGCCGTCTCGGAAAAGCTGATCTCCGTCCGGGTTCCGCCGGGATTGTTCGCGTCCGCAAAGTTGCTGATGTACTGCGTCCGCGTCTCGGTTTCGCGCAGGAAGGCGACGCCCGCCGTGCCGTAGACCAGCCACTGGTCGGTGAACGCGTAGCCAGCCTTCGCGCGGAGGGTCGTCATCCAGTCGAAAGAATAGTCGGTCTGGGCTTCCTGCATGCGATTGGCGATCAGGGCGGCGCCCTCTGTGGCACCGAGGACACCCGAACTTCCCATGCCGGCATGAAGATAGTCGGCCTCGGCACCGATCACGAAGCCATTGGCGAACTGGTAGCTATAGCCGAGCTGCCCGCCCCAAATTCCGCCGCTGAAGGTTTCATCCGCAGATTCCGCGAAGGCACGGGACGCGTAGCTGCCATCCGCCAGCGTCGTGGTGCCGTCGACCGAGCCGAAGCCGTAGCCGACCGAGCCGCCGGCGTAGAGGCCGGTCCAGCGCTCGCCATTGGCGCGCAGGTGGAAAGGCAGCGGGGCCATCGGCTCGTCGCTGCCGAAGGTGCCCGTGAGCGTCGCCATGAAGGTGCGGCCGGGGGCCGGCATATCGGTGTTGTTCAGCGCATCGACATAATAGGTGTCGAGCAGGTTCTGCACGCTGACATCGAGCGTCAGATTGCTGTTCAGCTTCCATTGGGCGAAGGCGTCGACCACCGTGTAGGGCTCCCACACCTTCGTCACCCAGGCAAAGAAGCCGCTATCGGCCTCGACCGGCACCAGCCGCTCGCTCATGTAAGTGACGCGCCCGCCCAGCGTCAGCCGTTCGTCGAAGAAGCGGGCACCGGCGGTGACCGACGCGGTGAAGCGCGGCGGGATCTGGTTGGTGAGGTAGTCTGCGGACAGGGTGTAGTCGGTGCACAGGCCGTTCGTCTGGCAGGCCTCGAAATCGGTGTAGTAGTTGACGCCGAAATCGGCGAAGACCCGGCCCGTGTCGTAGCGTCCGGAAAATTCGACGCCCTTGAAGCGCACGAAGTCGTAGTTGAACAGGCCCATATAGCCGGTGAATTCGCGGCCGATGTAATTGTCGGTGGTGTTGTCGAAATAGGCGAGCTTCAGCCGCAGCTTGTCGCCCGTCATCAGCACGTCCTCGCGCATCAGATTGGTGCCGAATTCCCAGTTGCTGGCTTCCTCTGCCTCCAGTGCCGCGTTGAAGATCTGGTCGCTCCGGGTCTGGCTGGCCTCGCGCACGCTCGGCGGCCGGATGCCGGCCTGGTATTGGCCATAGAGCTGCCAGCCCTCGAACGGTGTCACGACGATGCTGGCGCTCGGGCTGAAGCCGTCGCCGGAATAGCCGGAGAAGGCATCGCCCGGCGTGCCGGCGGTCGTGATGCCGTTGAAGGATGTGTTGTAGGTCAGGTATTCCACGCCGGCACTCAGTTCGAGCCAGGTGGCCGGCTCCCACTTCACCCGCGCGAAGAGCGCGCCAACCTCCCGCTCGCCATTGGCCGGAATGGCCCAGAGCGCCACGTCGGAGGGGTTGTAGGCCTGGGTAGGCCGCGCATTCTCATACACGTAGCTGCCGCCATAGCTCAGCGCGAGCGGCATGTCGGCGACGACGAAGCGCGACGTATTGCTGGCATTCACGCCGACATTTTCCGACTGCTGCTCGAGCTTCGGCGTCTTCCCGAGGGAGGCGAAGACATTGGTCTCGTCGGTGAGCGAAGCATAGGCGTCGATCCTGAGGTCGACGAGGTCGTTGTCGACCGGCGTGTAATTATAGCGCAGCGTGGCTTGGCTGATCTCGACCGAGCTCAGCGGAATCTGCCAGGTCGTCTTGTTGCCGGCGGTGATCAGCGACGGCGACACCTCGCCGAACTCATTGCCGTAATAGAGATAGCCGATTTGAAGCTGCTGCTCGTCGGTGGGGCGGAAGGTGGCCTTCAGCAGCGTCGAGGTCACGTCTTCCGAGGTGTTGTAGACGAGTTGGCCACGCCCGTAATTCGACAGAGGCACCTCGCTGCGGAGGTAGTCGGTGGTAGTGAGGGACCCCTGCGTGCCAGCGAAGTAATTGCCGCTCTGGCGCCGCACGAAAGCGCCCACGAGATCGACGTTCTCCTCCCGCACCGCCAGCGCGAAGCTGCCATTGGTGATAGCGGCTCCGTCGCTGTCGCCGAACACCGCCGCCGTCTCGCCGACCAAGGGAGCAACCGAATTGGTGCTGAGCCCGGTACGCGCACGCACGCCCCAGCGCTCCCCGGCCTGAAGGGTGTCCTCGACGTTCAGCGTCTCCATGGCGATGGTGCCGCCGATGGCGCCAGCCACAGCGCCGTCCGGGCCTTTGGTGACGGTGATGCCGGAAATCAGATCAGGGTCGACATAGGTACGGCTGTCGATACCGGAATAGCCGCGATAGCTCGACGTGGATTGCTGCGAACCGTCGATCGTCGTCGCGACGCGGTTCTGGCCCTGCAGGCCGCGAATGTTTGGGTCGATCGAGGCGCCATTATTGCCGCCGCCAGAAATGACGCCCGGCGTGCCCTGGAACAGCGCGCCGGCGGTCTGCGGCGGGAAGCGCTCGATCTCCTCACTGGAAATGTAGTTGGTGGAGCCTGCGGTTTCGAACGGCAGGTCGGCGGGCGTGCCGGCACCGGTGACGTCGATCGTGCCGAGTTCGATTGCACCGTCGGCCGCGTTATCCGTGCGGCCCGACACCGGCGCGGAGATGGTCACAAGGGTTGGGTTGGTGAAGGCATAGGTCAGCCCGCTCCCGCCAAGCAGCCGGGCCAGCGCCTCCTCCGGCGAAAAGCTCCCGCGCAGCACCGGGGACATCCGCCCGGCGGTGAGCGAGGCCGGATAGGCGAACGTGATGCCGGTCTGGCGGGCGAAGGCAGTCAGAGCCGTCCCGAGCGGCTGGGCGGGAATGTCAAAGCTGTTCCGCGCCGCGCTCGACTGTTGCGCCTGGGCGGTAGCAACGTGCGCCAGGACCAGCATCGTTGTTGCCACGAGGCATGCCCGCAGAATTCCAGTCCGCCCCTTTAAGCCCGCCATAGTCCTGTCTCCGCTCGCGTGAAGAGGGACGTGTTCTGCCGGGTCGTCGGGTCCCTCACTGGCTAAGACCGGGAGCGGGGTGGAAATCCTCAGCGCCGTGCCAGAAAATTTTGCTCACGCCGCCGAGACGATGGTGAGGAAGGGCGAGAGGGCGATGACCCGGATCGGCAGCCCCTGGGCGAGGGCCGCGAGCGAGGCTTCGGGGGTACGAAGGTCCAGCACCGCATTGACGCGCAGGGCGTCGATGGCCGCGCCGCGGGCAACGATCCATCCCGAATGGTAGGGGCGCAGCGCCGCGATGATATCGGCGAGCGAGCGGTCTTCGGCGATGTACATGCCCGAGCGCCAGGCGAGGGTGACGTCCGCCGGCTGGAGGGTAACCGCGCCGAGGCCGCCGTCCGGGGCGATGCGGATGCGCTCGCCCGCTTTCAGCGTCAGTTCGCCGGCGGCCGTGACCTGCACTCCGTGCTCAACCACGCTCACCGCCAGCGAGCCGTCGCCGCGATTGGCATCGACGTCGAAGGCGGTGCCGAGGGCGCGCAACCGGCTTGCCCCCGCCGCCACCTCGAAAGGACGCGCGGGGTCTGCCGCTACCTCGAAGAAGGCCTGCCCTTCGAGCAGTTGGACTTGCCGACGCGCAGCGGTGAGGTCGAGGGCAAGGGCGCTACGGGCGTTCAGCGTCACGCGCGTGCGGTCGGCCAGCGTGACTGTCCGCACCTCTCCCGTGCCGGTCGCGATGTCCGCGCGGGGACCCAGCGTTCTCAGCAACCACGCGCCGCCCGCGCCCGCGACGCCAAGGCCGGCGGCGCCGCCCAGCAGGGCGCGTCGCGAGAGGCCGGACTGGATGTGCCGTGCCGTGCCGGGCCGGATGAGGCCGCTGCGCGAATCCTGATGCAGTTCCGAGGCATCGCCCCACAGCTGTTCCGCCTCGCGCGCGGCGGCCTCGTGGTCCGGGCTCAGTCGTCGCCAGGTGGCGAAGGCGGCGACGACCTCCGACCGCGCCTCGCCGGAATGCAGGCGCACGATGAAAGCCAGCGCCTCATCCGACAGGGCGCGCGGCGGGTAGGCGGGTCGATCGCTGGCTGATGTCACCAACGGGATCTCCCACGAAAGCCTGAAAAGAGCGCGGACTTGTAGACGGTTGCCGTCGGCATGCTCCCCAACACGCGCGTCTTACTCATCGTCGCGCATCAGGTCGCGGCAATGCATGAGTGCACGAAGTATGTGCTTCTCCACCATGCTGACGGACACGCCGAGATGCGCGGCGATCTCGCGGTGGCCGCGCCCCTCCAGCTTGTTCATCACGAAAGCCGTTTGGCAGGCCGCCGGCAGTTCGTTCAGCAGCACAGCAAGCCGCACGATGCGCTGCCGGTGATGGAGAGCCGCAGCAGCATCGCCGATAGCGGCGAACCCGTCGATCTCCTCGATGGCGACCCGGTGGAGCCATTCGGCGTGGCGCCGGGCCGTGAAGTCGATCGCGGCGGTACGGGTCGCCGTAAAGGCGTAGGTCTTGGGATGCTCGATTGCCACCGCCTGCGCCGACCGGCCGGCGAGCCGGAGATAGGCGTTCTGCACCACCTCCTCGCCACCGTCGCGATCCCCCACCAGTCGAGCCGCGAAGCGCACGAGGTCACGATGATGACGCCGGTACAGATCGCCCAGCCAATGGTTGAGCGCCTTATTCATGGTTCGCCCCACCGCCGCGAGCGAGATCAGGAGGCAACTTTGTCCAGTAGTAGGTTGCGCTCAAAGCCAAGGTGATTACCGGGAAAGGCGCGCGCCGCTCATCGCCCGCGCAGATTCAGTCGTAGGGCGACAACCTAGACAATTCAGATTGTTGCGCAACATCAATGATTTAGATTGATTACAGATAAAAAAGGCCGCGGATGCGAACGACGGGTGAAGATGGTGAAGGACAGCATCCGGCAACAGCGTGCGCACGCTGCGGTTCATCGTTCATAGTCGCCGGCTCTTGCACAGCGCTTGGCGCGCGGTCTCCTGACCGCGTCGCCCTTCGCCACCAGCACCAGCTTCGAAGCGAGGTTATAGGTGTCCTGCAAGCCGATGTTCATCCCCTGGCCGTCGGTCGGCGGGTCGATGTGGCAGGCATCGCCGGCGAGGGACGCGTTGCCGTCGCGGTAGCGCTCGACCGGCCGCATTGAAATGCGGAAGATCGACGACCACCACACGGCGCGCGGCGCCGATTGCAAACGAACGGAAGAACATGTTACCCAACATTGGGGTCTGCCCTTCTTCCGGCATGACGCAACGTCCTTCCAGACGAACATTCCTCTGAAGTCATGCCGAAAAGATATCAGGCCACGGCCCGGATTCCCTCGCTCGCCTTCGGCATGGATCGCTGCATCGAGTTCGACGATGCGGAGCGTCTGGCTGAAGCTCTCGGTCCGAAAGGCCGGGCAAGCCTTGTGTATCGCCCCGTCGACCACAAAATGCCGTTTTGCAGCCGCTCGGCTAGCGTGAAGACGGCCTATGCACGGATTGTGGCAAGCGCGTCTTCGGCCGTTGATGTGGAAGCGGAAGGCGCGTCGCTGACGGGCGTCCTGCTCCTGCCGATTTTCGGCACCACCCTGACGCAATACGGTCGGCATAGCGTCGAATGGGGTCATGGGACCAACGCAGCGTTCCTGCCGCCGGACAGGTGCACCGCCCGGACCACCTTGCGCTCGGTGGTCAGCGTCGACATTGATCCCGCCGCGATCGAACCGGTCTTGAACGGCATTCTCGGCGACGACTGCCGTAAGGAGACATGCCACTTCATCGATTTTACAACACCACGCCCCCTCACCACACATGTGCGCGGCGTCGATTTTCTCAAGGTAATACTGTCGTATTTATCTGTATTAGACAGCATGAACCTTGAGCCCGACCTCATCGAGAGGTCGGGAATCGACAACATCATCTTGCGGTCAGCGCTCCTCATGATGCATCCGGAGCTTATCTCTGCGAGGGAAGAGCGAAGGAACGATAGATTAAACGCGATCGGCTCCGTCTGTGACTATATCGACGCCAATCTGAACAACCGGATCACGTTAACCGATCTTGAGCTGATAAGCGGCCTGTCCGGGCGCAGGCTGCAATACGCTTTTCGTGCCAGATTCGACTGCACGCCCATGCAATGGGTGGCGCAGCGTCGCCTGGAGGCGGTCCGCGCACATATTCTGGCGGCGCGGCCCGGCGCTTCCATCACCGCCATAGCCAGCCTTTACTTCACCAATCTCGGCGATTTCGCACGGCTGTATAGAGTGCGCTACGGCGAGCTTCCGAGCCAGACCCTGAGGGGCGCTTTGGCCAAGCGGCACTGAGTTTGACCGCTCGTCCGGCATCGGCTCCGGCGACCCGCCTCCGAGAAGACCCAGCCGCCGCAACGGCTCCTGTGGCGAGAATGCCGTAGCTCCGCTTTTTCAAAGCCGCCGTCGTTTATCCGATAACCCGTTCGCACACGCGGTTGCGACGCCCTTGGCGGCTGCCCAAAGGTCAGAGCGCGAACGGTTCCGTACGCTTTTGGTCGACGCTGTGTCGGCTGCCTCGGCAGCAGGCCATGGCGCGCCGACGGTGGTGAGGAGCGGGATCCATCCATCCTTTGCTTACCGGGCGACGCGGCGAGGGACTATGCAATGAGCGAGGGCAGTATGTTGGGCGGCAAAGGCGAAATCAGGCTTACAGCGGCGGCGAGGGGAAGCGATGCGAATGCGGGGGCGACTTCCACATTTCGCCCGCCCGTGCGGTTCGGCAGACGCGCAGCTACGTCGTCGCTTGCCCGACCTGTCCTGCGCTCCCGCTATGCCGCCGCGCTGCTCGCTTTCGCCTCGACAACGGCCCTGACGTCACCCGCATTGGCACAGGTGGGCACATGGACCGGGTCGACAAGCAGCGACTGGCTCGATTCGGGGAACTGGTCAGGCAATACCCTTCCGACTTCTTCCAACAATGTCCGCTTCAACACGACAACGAACAGCGCCGTTCTGTCCGGTGTCGGAGAAGCGCGTAACGCCTATGTCGGCAACGGATCGGCGGCTTCGCTCACCATCACCGGCCAGGACGCCGCCTTGACATTGTCGGGCCAGTTGCAGATCGGCCCATACGCGGCGGGCACGGTTTCGGTGCTGGACGGCGCAACCGTCACCGTGGCGAAGGGCGTCTTCGTCAATGTGTATTCCGGCAATTCCGGCGAGTTGATTGTCAGCGGCGCCGGCACCCGTCTCACCGCGCAGATGGAGCTTCAGGTCGGCAAGGCCGATGTCGGCACGATGACGGTGTCCGACGGGGCGGTTGTGACCGTCGGAAGCGAGACGTGCACCAGTTCCTGCGGCATGGCCATCCTCGGTGGCGACAGCGGAGGAAAGGGCACCCTGTCGGTCTCCGGCGCCGGTTCCAGCCTTTCCGTGGCCGGAGAGTTTCTGGTGGGGTGGAACGGGAGTGGCGCCGTCACCATCGCTGATGGTGGGCAGATCACAAGCCAGATGAGCACGTTTGGCGCCAATGCGACAGCGTCCGCCTCGGTCCTGGTCACGGGCGCGGATTCGCTGCTGAGCACCAGCGACATCTACCTGGGCCAGAACGACGGGAGCAATCCGAGCTCCCTGAACGGCGGCAGCGCGGTCTTGACGATTGCCAATGGCGCCACCGTCAAGGCGGCCAGCGGAATCTCCTACGTGCCGCTGCCGAGTTCGACGCCCGTCATTTCCACCGGCACGGTCTATCTGGCCTACAGCACCGGCTCTACCGCGACCCTGAATATCGGCGCGGCCGAGGGCAGCCTCGCGCAGGCTGCCGGCACCCTTGATGCCAACTACGTGACCTTTGGAAACGGCACGGGCACCGTGGTGTTCAACCACACTGCGACGGACTATGCCTTCGGCGCAGCCTTTTCCGGAACGGGCAGCGTCAAGGCGATCGCCGGCACCACCATCCTGAGCGGCGATTCCTCCGGCTTTACCGGCACGACGACCATCGGCGCTGGCGCCACGCTTCAGGTGGGCGATGGTGCAACCTCGGGCGCGCTCGGCGGTGCGATTGTCGATAACGGCACTCTCATCTTCGACCGTTCCGACGAAGCCTCCTTCGCGGGAACCATCTCCGGCGAGGGCCTGATCGACAAGAGCGGCAGCGGCACGCTGACCATGAGTGGCAACTCATCCAGTTTCGCCGGCACCACAACGGTTTCCGCGGGCGAACTCAAGATCAGCGGATGGCTCGGCGGCGTGGTGACGACGCAGTCCGGCTCGACTCTTTCCGGGTCCGGCACCGTCGGCGGGATCGTCGCTGAAGCAGGGTCCACCATTGCGCCGGGCAACAGCCCCGGAACGCTGACCGTTGCAGGTAATTACGAGCAGCAGTCCGGCTCGACCTATGCGGTGGAGGTGCAGCCAGGCAGCGCCGTGTCCGACGTCATCTCGGTGCAGGGCTCCGCGACTCTGGAAGACGGCGCGATACTGGACGTCACCAAATACGGCAGCGGTGCCTTTGCCTATGACGCCCATTACACCGTTCTCACCGCCGCGGGCGGGGTGGAGGGCACCTATGTCCTGACCGGGGATACGATGATCTCTGCCTTCTACGGGCTGGAGGCGGTGTATGACGACACCAATGTCTATCTCGATGCCGGGCAGGTCCGGTCCTTCGTTGCCGCCGGCGTCACGCGCAACCAGAGGGCGACCGCCAGCGGCCTGCAAAGCCTCGGCGGTTCCAGCGCCCTGCGGTTCGCCATCGCCTCCCTACCGACCGACGCCGAGGCGCGGGCGGCTTTCGACGCCCTTTCGGGCGAGGTACATGCCTCCATCAAGGGCGCACTTGTGGAGGATAGCGGCATCGTGAGAGAGGCAGCGATCGAGCGTCTCCGTCACGCCTTCGGTTCCGCCGGCGCGGCCACCCAAACCGTTGCCGCCTGCGGCGAAGCAGGAGGCAACGGCACAAGCGCGGCACCTTCCGGCATTGATTGCCCTGCCGTCTGGGCCCAGGGTTACGGCTCTTGGGGCACCACGAGTGGCAACGGCAATGCCTCCGAGCTCTCGCATGACATTGGCGGCTTCCTGATCGGAGCGGACGCTGCCGCGCTCGATACATGGCGCCTGGGTGTGATGGGGGGCTACAGCCGCTCCACCTACTCGGTGGATGCCCGAGACTCCTCGGGCAATTCCGACAATTACAGCGTCGGCGTTTATGGCGGGTCGCAATGGGATAGGCTCGGCCTGCGCCTGGGCGCGGCCTATACGTGGAGCGACGTGGAGACGGCGCGCAGCGTCAATTTCGCGGGCTTCGCCGATTCGCTTTCCGGCGACTACGATGCCGGCACCACGCAGGTGTTCGTCGATCTGGGCTACCGCATCGACATCGCTTCCGCCTCGTTCGAGCCGTTCGCTGGCCTTGCCTATGTGAATGTCGATACGGATGGCTTTACGGAGCAGGGAGGCGCGGCGGCGCTCACCAGCCAGGCCGACGACACCAGCGTCACCTTCTTGACCCTCGGCCTGCGCGCATCCAACAGCTTCACCGTCAGCGGCTACGATCTGACGGTCGCGGGAACGCTCGGCTGGCGCCACGGCTGGGGCGACCTGACGCCGACATCGACGCTAAACTTCGCGGGCTCGGACGCTTTCGCCATCAGCGGAACGCCAATCGCTGCGGACGCCGCCTTGGTCGAAGCAGGTATCTCTGCCGCCCTCTCGCAGCGCGCCTCGCTCGACCTGTCCTACAGCGGGCAATTCGGCGACGGAGTACAGAGTCAGGGTGTGCGTGGAACGTTCGGCGTGACGTTCTAGGCGTCGAACTGCCGACGCCCCGGCTTGCGGCCGCGCGGCCGCAAGCGCTGGCCTGTCGCCCATTTTCGGCGTCCTCCAGCAGCCGCAGCATCGCGCGGCGCTTGTACGCGCTCGTGCGGCGCATGCCGTAGGCGGCATCGTCCGCCCGCTCTACCGTCTTCCGCGTTCCCGCTTGAGCCGCACGCCGAATGCGGTCTCTATTGACGCCCCGAGGCCATCCGGAAGAAAGTGAACCGTCGTGCAGCCAGATGTCTGCCGCATCACTTGCCTGGCCCGACCGCGTGACCAAACGGCATCATGAGAGGCCAGGGGGGTCGAGGCTATTGACCCACGCCGAGCCGCGCGCCGGCCCATCTCTCCATTTGACAGCAGCAGTGCGCCTTCATGGCGTGACTGTCTGGTAGCTGAGGAAAGGGCAGGCTCCGCATCAGGATTCACGCGGCCGTCGGGACCTCTGAGTTCGATGCAGAATATCAGATTGCGTTGACTGGGGCGCCTCGCCGAGAGGCGGTGGCCGGTTCACTGGCCCGACTGCTGGCCCATTTCCAGGCGACGAGCGAATAAGTGGTCCTATTGCCCGCGACGCAACTGGCCCGCCAGCATGTCCGCGACGGCGTTGCCACCATCAAGACCGAAAAGAGCGGCGGCAAGGTCGAGGTGGCGCTGCCTATCCTGGCCGTACTGCAGGCCACGCTCGACGCCGGCCCCAGCGGCGATCTCACCTTCATTGCCGGCGCCAATGGCCGCCCACTCACGAAAGAGTCCTTCGGCAACGAGTTCGCAGCGGCCGCTCGCACCGCCGGTGTACCGAAGTCTGCCCATGGCGTTCGCAAGATCGCCGCGACACGGTCTGCCAATGCCAGCGCGACTGGAAGCGATCTTCGGATGGACGGGGGAACGATGGCCTCGCACTACACACGGAAGGCCGATCGCAAGAGGCTCGCTACGGCCGCCACGCACCTTCTCGCGAACGATGCCGGAACATCTATTCCCGCGCCTTATCTCCCGGTGCGGGAAAATGAAGAGAAAGGCTAATGAAATCAGCACCACATCAAAATAATGGTGCGGTCGAGAGGACTCGAACCTCCACGGTGTTACCCACTGCCACCTCAAGGCAGCGCGTCTACCAATTCCGCCACGACCGCATCACTCACACCCGGCTGCTTCGTTAGCGGCCAGCGGGAGCGGGGCATCGTCTAACAGATCGTTTGGGGGTCCACAAGGGCCGCAGGAGCCACGCGGCGGCCTGTGGACAGCTGCGCCTGCCGCACATGGCGACGGACGCGACAGGAACGGGCCCAGCGACTATGTATCGGCAATGGATGAGACCACGTCTTCACCCGGACAGGCCCGGCCTGTCGGTCGCGATTCCCTTAGCCCGCTGATGCCGCCACGCGCCGGCAGTGCGCCGGTGCGCTGGCGCGTCTCGCGGGATGCCGTTGCCTATCCCGAGGCGCTGGCGGAAATGGATCGGCTGGTGGAGGAGATCGCAGCAGGGCGAGCCGATGAACTTGTCTGGCTGCTGGAGCATCCGCCACTCTACACCGCCGGCACCAGCGCCCGGGCCGAGGATCTCGTGGAGGCGGAGCGCTTCCCGATCTTCCAGACCGGTCGCGGCGGGCAATTCACCTATCACGGCCCCGGCCAGCGTGTTGCCTATGTCATGCTGGACCTCAAGCGGCGCGAACCGGATGTGCGTCGCTATGTCACCGCGCTGGAGGAATGGCTGATTCGGGCGCTGGATACGTTCAATGTGCGCGGCGAGCGCCGCGAGGATCGCGTGGGAGTCTGGGTGCGGCGCCCGGAGAAAGCGGGGTCGGGCGAGGACAAGATCGCTGCCATCGGCATCCGCGTACGGCGCTGGGTGACGCTGCACGGCGTCTCGCTCAATGTGGAGCCGGATCTCTCCCATTTCGCCGGCATTGTGCCCTGCGGCGTACGGGACCACGGCGTTACCAGCCTTGTCGATCTCGGCCTGCCCGTGAGCATGGACGACGCCGACATCGCCCTGCGCCGTGCCTTCGAAACGGTATTCGGGCCGACGATCCTAGAAGACACAACCGTCTAGGCGGTCGGCCAGACGGCGAAACCGCCGAAGGCTTCGGCCTCCGCCATGCTTTCCTCCTGCACCGTGACCTCGCTGACGTGGGCGGCCGGGGGCCCGGAGCGGCAAGCGTAGATGAAGTCCGCCAAGGTCGGTGCGGGCGCGAAGATGAGCGCTTCGACAGCGCCGTCACGCCGGTTGCGTACCCAGCCCCGCATGCCGGCCCGCTCGGCCTCACGGGCCAGCCAGGCGCGGTAACCAACACCTTGAACGCGTCCACGCACGAAAAGACGGGTGGCGGCGAGCGTGGTCATGTCGAGGCGTCTCCAACTATCTTTCGGTAGCGCGAAACCGTAGCCCGGTTGAGGAATTGTCCCCTGGCCGACTCTTCATTAACACCAGCTCGTTTATCAACGGGAGCGTCATTGCCGCACGCGGCCGAACTCCCGCTTCCCCCCATGACCCCCGTCCGGAGTAGGGCATGCGCGAAGAGACCGATCTCGCCACCCCGCCGCGCGGGCCGGAGCATGACAACGACCCGAGCGACACGCCGGGCTTCGTCGAGGCCGTCGTCGGAGCCATCGAGACGCGCGATGTCGACGCCCTGCGCGCCATCGTCAGCGATCTGCACGAGACCGATGTCGCCCGGCTGCTTGAAGCGCTGCCCGCGCCTGACCGGCCCCAGCTCATCGAGCTGCTGGGCGGCGATTTCGACTTCACGGCGCTCACCGAGCTCGACGAGACGGTGCGCGTGCAGATTCTCGAGGCCCTGTCGACGCAGACCGTCGTCGACGGCATGCGCGAGCTCGATTCCGACGACGCGGTCTACATCCTCGAAGACCTCGACGATGCCGACAAGCAGGAGATCCTTTCCAACCTGTCGATCCCGGAGCGGGCCGCGCTGCAGCGCAGCCTCGACTATCCCGAGGAAAGCGCCGGCCGGCGCATGCAGACCGAGTTCATCGCGCTGCCGCCGTTTTGGACGGTGGGCCAGGTGCTGGACTATATCGGCGAGACGGAGGGTTTGCCGGAGACCTTCTTCGAGGTGTTCGTCGTCGACGCCACCTATCGCCTCAACGGCTCGGTGCCGCTGGACCGCCTGCTGCGCACCAAGCGGGGCATCAAGCTCGGCGACGTGGTCACGCCGGATCGCCATGTGGTCAACGCCACCGACGACCAGGAAGACGTGGCGCGCGTGTTCGAACGCTACAATCTGATCTCGGCGCCGGTGGTCGACGAGGCCGGCCGCCTCGTCGGCGTGCTGACCGTGGACGATATCGTCGACGTGATCCAGGAAGAGGCGGACGAGGATCTGAAGGCACTCGGCGGCGTCGCCGGCGACGAAGAACTGTCGGACAGCTTCTGGTACATCGCCCGCAGCCGTTTCTCCTGGCTGCTGCTGAACCTGATCGCCGCCAATATCGCCTCCTTCGTCATCGCCCTGTTCGAGAACGAGCTGCAGCGCATGGTGGCGCTTGCCGTGCTTATGCCGATTGTGGCCAGTCAGGGTGGTAATGCCGCCACGCAGACGATGACCGTGGCGGTGCGGGCGCTGGCGACGCGCGAATTGCGGCCCAGCAACGCCCGGCGGGTAATCGCGCGCGAATTGCTGGTCGGGCTGTTCAATGGCGTCGTCTTCGCGGTCATCATGGCCGTGGTGGTGTTTGCGCGGTTCGGCGTGGCCGATCTTGGCTTTGTCATCGCGCTGGCCATGATCATCAATCTCGCCGCGGCCGCGCTTGGCGGCATCCTGATTCCGCTGGCGCTGGACCGCTTGAAAGTCGATCCGGCGGTGGCGTCGGGTCCGTTTGTCACCACCATCACCGATGTGGTCGGCTTTTTCGCCTTTCTCGGAATCGCCTCCCTGTGGTTCTGAACGGGCGCGCCCTATCCTGACGGTTGCAAGCTGGTCCGGACGGGCTGACGAGGGGGCGGAATGTTCTTCTACGTGTCGAAGATTGCCTGGCTGGTTGCGACCCCGTCGACCTTCCTCACACTGCTGATCGTGGCCGGCCTGGCGTTGAGCCTGTTCTGGCGGCGCGTCGGCATGACGCTGGTCACTCTCGGCGCCGTGGGCCTGCTGCTGCTTGGCCTCGGCCCGTTTGGTCGCATCATGCTGGTGCCGCTCGAAGCCCGCTTCCCGACCTTTGCCGATGACGGGCGCCGGGTCGACGGGATCATCGTGCTGGGCGGCGCGGAACTCCCCGGCGTCAGTGCCGCGCGGAGGCAGCCCTCATTCCAGGAATCGGCTGAGCGGATTCTGGCGATGGGCGAGCTCGCCCGCCGCTATCCCGAGGCCCGGGTTGTTTTCGCCGGGGGCAGCGGCCTCATGAGAAAGCAGGCGGCGCAGGAGGCGGATGTGGTGCGCCTGGCGCTTCCGCAGATCGGGCTGGCGGAGGAAAGGGTCGAGTTTGAGGACACCTCGCGCAACACCGCAGAGAATGCGCGGCTTGCCAAGGAACTGATAAAGCCACTTCCGGGAGAGAACTGGCTGCTCGTCACCTCGGCCTTCCATATGCCGCGGGCGGTAGGCTGTTTCCGGGCGGTCGGGTTTCCCGTCACGGCGTATCCGGTTGATTTTCGCACCACCGGCGATCCAGGCTACTTTCACCTCTTCGGTTCGGTCTCGGAGGGGTTGAGCTTCTTCGAGCTGGCGCTGCGCGAATGGGTCGGATTGGCAGTTTATTATCTGACCGGACGCATCGACAGCCTGCCACCGGGGCCGCTGACGGATCAGCCTGCCGGCGGCAGCCCCAGCCGGTAGACGCCGCGCAGGTCCGCCGCGTCGATCGGCTTGCCTTTGCGATAGAGCACGATACGGCCCGCCTGTGCGAGGCGTAGGGCGCCGCGCCGCACAGAGGGGAGAAGGCTCTGCCAGTCGGGTCCGGTAGCGACACTGCGCGCCACATCCTCCGGCGTCACCGTCCGCGCCGCGCCGGGCTGGCCGGCAACCGTGAGGATAGCTTCTTCGACGGCCTCCTCGGAGGGGCGGGGAGCGGCTTCATCCGGCATTGTCGAGAACCCAGTGTGAATCCCGGCCGAGCTGCCGGTTGATCATGACGAGGAAGATGGCCAGCGTCGCCGCCATCAGCGCCCAGCCATTAATGTACCAGCCGAGATAGGCAATGGCGAAAAAGAAGGAACGCTGGCCGCGGTTGAAGTGGCGGCCGGCGATCGTCGCCATGCGGGCGAGCTTGACGACATGCGCCTGCGCTTCCGGCGTGCCGCCCTCGGAAGGGGGAGGGGTCGATCCCAGCAGGATGGTTGAATAGTTGAACAGCCGGTAGGCCCAGGCGAATTTGAAGAAGGCGTTGGCGAAGATCAGCGTCAGGCCCAGCGTCTTCAACTCCCACCCCGTGCGGTTGGCGGCGCCGAAGGGCAGGTCGCGAAACAGCGCCATCACCGCTTCGGTCGATTGAAGGAAGGCGAGGGCGGCGCCGATGGCGAGCAGCGAGGTGGAGGCGAAAAACGCCGTTCCATTTTGCAGTGCAGCGATGATCTGCGCGTCGACGATGCGGTTCTCGCGCGTCAGCATGCGCTGCATCCACTCCAGCCGATAGACATCCATGCGCCGGTTCAGCGTGCGCGACTCGGCCCACTTTCCTTCCATGATGAGGTGATAGGCTACCCAGGCGAGGCAGAATGCCGACAGGGCAACCCCGTCAATATAATTGAAGCCGAGCATAGTGTTACCCAAGTGTCCCCTCTGCCGCGCCACTCTGGCAGTCTTTCCGCCATGGTGGGCGCGGCGCGCGGCGCGTTCAATAGGCCGATGCGGGAATGTTCCCTGAGACGGCATGCGGCGAGGGCAGGGCTGCACTGCGGGCAGCGGGCCCAAATGTGGCGTTTTCGCGGTTGCGAACGGCGTAACGATTTATTAAATACTGTTTCAGACGGCAGCGCTTTGCGGACACAAGGCGGGTGCGTCGAGGCGAACGTATCGTTCCGAGGATCACCATGAATTCCATTCCCGAGCGCTCCTGTTGGGGAGTTGCCCGTTGGGCTGTCGCCGCCTTTCTGGCGTGCATTGCCCTGATCTACCTCTTCGGAGGCTTCCAGGCGGCGCAGGTCGTCGCCGGTTGAGCCGAGTGCCTTCCGCATAGCGGCTTTCTCCCGTTCAATCGACAATGGCTCGGCCGCAAGGCCGGGCCATTTTTGTCGGTGGCGGCACCGGTCGGGGTGAGGATAACGGGAATTGATCGTCTCCATCACGCGGATGCGTTTGCCCTGCCGTCCCGGATGAAGGATTGATCGGGGTATGGGAAGAGGAGACGCGGCGTGACGCTCAGGCTTGTCATCGGCAACAAGAACTATTCCTCCTGGTCGCTGCGACCCTGGCTGGCCATGACCGCCCTTGGCATTCCTTTCGAGGAAATCCTGGTTGCGCTCGACGCGCCGGACTTCAAGGCGCGCGTCCGCGCCCATTCGCCGGCCGGCAAGGTGCCGGTGCTGATCGACGGCGACGCGATCGTGTGGGAATCGAGCGCGATTCTGGAGCACCTGGCTGAACGCTTTCCCGACAAGGGCGTGTGGCCGGGCGATCCCGTCGCCCGCGCCTATGCGCGCTCGCTGGCCACCGAAATGCACAATGGCTTCGGGGCGCTGCGCAGTGTAGCGCCGATGAATCTGTGGCGGCCTGTCGAAGCGCGGTCCTTCCCCGATGCGGCGATTGACGATGTCCGCCGCATCGTCCGCCGCTGGGGCGAGGCGCGGCAGCGCTTCGGGGCGAAGGGCGACTTCCTGTTCGGGGCGTTTTCGGGCGCCGACGCGATGTATGCCCCGGTGGCGACGCGGATCCGCACCTATGCGATCGAGGTCGATGACGTCGCCTCCGCCTATGTCGAGGCGATCCATGCCCATCCGGCCTTCAAGGCCTGGAAGGAAGCAGCGCTGAAGGAGACGGGGGAACTTGCCGAGGATGAGGTCGACTGGCCGATCGTCAAGCGCGTATAGAACGCGCCAACATTGACCCGCGAGCCGCTCATGCCGCTTCACCTGCTCAAGCTCTGCGTCGGCGCCGAATCCATCGAGGATCTCGAAGCGTGGATCGCCGAGAATCTCGCCAGCAAGGCGGCTCGTGGGCAACCGGCCGAGCAGGCGCACACCACCCGCATGGTGCCGACCCGAACGAGTGAACTGCTGGAAGGCGGCTCGCTCTACTGGGTGGTCAAGGGCGAGGTGGCCTGCCGGCAGGTGCTGACCGGGATACGCCCCTTCGTCGATGGCGACGGCATCCGCCGTTGCCATCTCGTGCTCGATCCTGTGGTGCATAGGGTAGAGCCGCGCCCCAATCGGCCCTTCCAGGGCTGGCGCTATCTCGCCGACAAGGACGTGCCGCCGGATATCGCCGCCGGCCGCGACGCGCCGCTTTTTCCCGATGAATTGCGCCGCGAACTGCGCTCTCTGGGACTTCTCTGACACGTCGAGGGATCGGAACTGCGATTCGGACGTTATTCCCTCACGTAATGCTAAGGGAGTAACGGAATGAGCCAGACACATACTGATGGAATGACCAAGACCAACTCGGATGATCACCGCGTGGTCGATAATGGCGAGGTCGTCGTTAAAGCCAATACGGAGGAGCGGCAGGCCGTCGAGGTCAAGCCGATGCGCTATGTTCTGGGCATCAGTCTCGCGCTCGTGGTCGTCGCCATGATCCTCGCCTATACGGTGATGATCTGACGAGGCCGTTTCCGTCACACCGCAAGATTGTCGATCAGACGGGTCGCACCAATCTTGGCGGCGACAAGGAGGCGGACGGGCCCGTCCTCCACTGATGAAACCGGCGCCAGTGTAACGGCGTGCCGGGCCTCCAGATAGTCGATGTGGAAGCCCGCCTTTGTAACATGCGCGCGGGCCGCGTCGACGGAGTTGGCGATGGCGCCGCCTCGCTTGATCGCCGCGGCAGCGGCGCTCAGGGCGCGATGCAGAGCCGGCGCGGCGGCACGGTCTTCCTGTCCGAGATAGACATTGCGCGAGGAGAGGGCGAGTCCGTCCGCCTCGCGCACCGTCGGCACGCCGATGATCTGCACGGGCAGGTCGAGGTCACGTGCGAGCTGCGTAATCACCTGAAGCTGCTGGTAGTCCTTTTCGCCGAAAAGCGCGATGTCGGGCTGGGCCTGGATGAGCAGCTTGGCGACGACGGTGGCAACCCCCGCGAAATGCGTCGGCCGAAAATCCGTCTCCAGCCCCAGCGCGGGCCCGGCCATCGAAATGGTGGTGACGAAACCCGGGGGGTACATCTCCGTGGCATCGGGCACGAAGGCGAGTTCCACACCTGCCGTCTCGGCCTTGTCGAGATCCGCCTCCAGAGTCTTGGGATAGCGCGAGAGGTCCTCCGTCGGGGCGAACTGCGTCGGGTTGACGAAAATGGAGACGACGATGTGCTCCGCGAGCTTGCGCCCTTCTGTCATCAGCGCCACATGGCCGGCATGCAGCGCCCCCATGGTCGGCACGAGGGCGACGCGCTCGCCGGCCGCTCGCCATTGCCTCACCTGCGCCCGCAGCTCGGCGACGGTGTGAACGGTTCGGATTGCGCGCGTTCTGGCCATGGCGGACGCCTCTTAAGTCGGGGCGCGGAAGCTAGCAGAGCGACCATGAGGGTCAACTGCGGGTCATCCTCGTCGTGCGGGCCTGTTCGCACGGGCGCATCGCCCGCTACACTTGCGCCGAATCCGCATCGGAAACTCGTATGGCTGCCGACAAGACCACTCCGACGAAAAGTACCTCCGGATCGCCGTCCGCGCTCTCGGCGGACACGTCCGCCTTCCTCGCAGAGCTGGAGCGCCGTGCTCCGCTGTCGGCGGAGCGGCGCGGACGGCTCATCTTCGGGCTCGACGCCACGATGAGCCGGCAGCCGACATGGGATCTCGCCTGCGGCCTGCAGATGGAGATGTTCGAGGAGGCGGCGCGTGTTGGCGGGCTGGACGTGCAACTCGTCTATTATCGCGGCCTTGGTGAATGCCGGGCATCTCCCTGGATGGCCGATGGCGGCAAGCTCGGCGCGCTGATGGCGCGCATTCAGGTTCAGGGTGGGCGCACGCAGATCGGGCGCGTGCTGAACCATGCGGGCGCGCAGGCCGCCAAGGGGCATGTCGGCGCGCTGGTCTTCGTCGGCGACGCGATGGAAGAGAATGTGGACGCGCTCTGCGCCGAGGCCGGGCCGCTGGCGCTTCGCGGCGTGCCCGCCTTCATGTTCCAGGAGGGCGGGGACATAGCTACCGAGCGGGCCTTCCGGGAGATTGCCCGCCTCACCAAGGGCGCCTATTGCCGCTTCGACGCGGGCGCCTCCGCCGAATTGCGGGCGCTGCTGCGCGCCGCCGCCTCCTATGCTGCCGGCGGATCGAAGGCGCTGGCCGCGTTGGCCGGCGCCTCGCCCGGGGCGCGGCGTCTCATCTCCGCGATGCAGGACACGCGATGATCGTCAATCTTGTCGTGGCGGCGGCCATTGTAGCCCTGCTGTATTACGGCCTGAAAGCCTTCGGCAACGCTAACCCTGCAATCCTGGCTCAGCTCGGCCGCCGGGTCGGAGGCGGGGCTCTGGTGCTTGCCGCGGGCTTCGTGGGCATGCGCGGCCATGTGGAGACGGCGTTGCCGCTCGGAATTTTCGGATTGTCGCTGTTGGGCTGGGACATTCGAAAGGCCTTCACGTCCTCGCAGAGCAAACCGAGCGGTGGGCGGACCTCGAAGGTGCGTACCGCGTTCCTCGACATGGAACTCGACCATGACAGCGGTCGGCTGCTCGGCAAGGTGATCAACGGCCCGCTGGCCGGGGCGTCTCTCGAAGCGCTCGACGTGCCCACGCTGGCCCGTCTCGCGCTCGACGTGGATACCGAAAGCCGCCAGCTACTCGAAGCTTATCTTGACCGCCGCTCGCCCGGTTGGCGTGAAAACGCGCAGGGCCATGCGGGCGGGCGGAGCGCTGACCCGCCGCGCCGCAGCGCGATGACGAAAGAGGAGGCCTACCAGATCCTGGGGCTTCAGCCGGGGACGGGGGCGGATGAGATCCGCAAGGCTCACCGTTCCCTTATGAAGAAACTCCATCCCGATCAGGGCGGGTCGAACTATCTCGCCGCCCGGGTGAACGAAGCCAAGGATATCCTGCTCGGCGGCCATTGATTCCTCCCCCCGGTCAGTTGCGGAAGACCATGCAGCCGAAGTCGCTGCGCTTCAGGGCCTGACAGGCCTTGCGCGCGGCGGACTCGGCGTCGAAGCCGGCGAAGCGGGCGCGCACGATACGGGTGGAGCCCTTGACCGCCGCTTCCGTGTAGGCGTCCGCCTTGGCCAGCGCACCGCCAGCCTTCTGCTGAGCCTTGGCGATCTGGGCGCGGGCATCGGCCTCGCTGCCGAAGGCGCCGATCTGGATCGCCCAGCCCGAACGCGGCGCAGCGGACTGTTCGGCGGTCTCGGCATCCTGGCGCGGAATCTCTATCGGTCCGGCGCTGGCGACCTGAATCTGCTGCTGCTTGATGGCGCGCTGGGCCGGCGCCGCAGCCTGCGATTCGGTGGCGTCGGACACGAAGCCGTTGGTGAAGGACAGGGTGCCCAGAATGCCCGGCTGGTTGCTGAAGGTGGCGACCGGGGTGGTCGGGCGGGCCACCGCCACGGTCTTCACCGCAACCGGTACGATGGGCGCGGCGGAACCGACCGGCGGCGTATTGACCGGCGGCGCGCTGGCCACCGCTCGGGCCGGCCGCGCCGGGGAGGGGGCGGGCGTGGGAACGGAGGCGGTGACGCTGTCCGTGTCGGCAACGGCGGACGCCATGGCGAGGCGCGGGCTGACGGCCGGAACCGGAATGGACTTGGACGCCGCAGGGGCTTCGACGGCGACCTCGATAGGCGCGCCTGCATCCTCGGCGGAGGCACCCTGGGGAGCGGTGTTCATGCGGGCGACCATCTGGCGGCCGGACTGAGCCTTGCCGAGATTGTCGTTGAGCAGGGCCACCATCTGGTTGTCGCGCGAGGCGGCGCTGGAGCCGCCCATCACCACGGCGATCACGTAGCGGCCGTTCTTCTTCACGCTGGTGAGAAGGTTGAAGCCCGAAGCGTTGGTGTAGCCGGTCTTGATGCCGTCGACGCCATCGACGCGGCCGAGCAGCCGGTTGTGATTGCGGATGGCGACGCCGCGATACTGGAAGCTGCGGGTTTCGAAATAGGCGTAATAGCGCGGGAAACGCTCCTGGATGGCACGGCCGAGCGTGGCGAGGTCGCGGGCCGTCGTCACCTGTTCGGCATTGGGCAGGCCGTTCGGATTCTTGAAGACCGAGCGCGACATGCCCAGCTGCCGGGCCCGACGGGTCATCAGGTTGGCGAAGCTGCCGGCGCTGCCGGAAACGTTCTCCGCCACGACGACCGCGACGTCGTTGGCCGAGCGGGTGATGAGCGCCTGGATGGAGTCCTCGACCGAGATGGTCGAGCCGGCTTTCACGCCTAGCTTGGACGGCTGTTGGGCGGCGGCATAGGGCGAGACGCGCAGCTGCGTGTTGAGCGTCATGCGGCCGGTCTCGAGCTGCTCGAACAGCAGATAGAGCGTCATGACCTTGGTGACGGAGGCAGGATGGCGGAGCTCGTCAGCATTGTTGGCATCGAGCACGCGGCCGGTATTGGCATCGACGACGATGTGGGAGTAGCCGCGATGCCAGTTGCCCGTGCTGGCGACGCTGCGCGTGACGGCCTGCTTGCTGCGCACCGTCTTCTTTTTCTTGGAAGCGGCTTCCGCGACGCCCGCTCCAAGGAGAGAAACTGCCAAAACCGCCACTGCGGCACGCATGAGAGTGGTGCCGACCATCTCCGGAACCCGCATTTGTCTGTCCCGCTACTCGCTGCCGGCAGGGTGCCGGAACTCAACACATTCGTCAGGAAAGGGGTGCCGCGCCCACGGCTTTGCTGCCGCTGCGAAGACCCCGATTGTTAAGGAACCCTGCCGAACCATCACTTCCCAAACCTTAAGAAGGGCAGGGTTACAGAGTCGTAAAGAACGCTCATCAACCCTGTTCATATGGCACGAAGATGGTGCCGCGCTGATTCTCGGCTCGCCTCACCCGCGAGTTATGTTGCGCTGCACAAATTCGCTTGACGGTATGTGGTGCGGTGCATTACAAAATTTGCAGGGAGAATTCCCGGGCGGGCGCGTGCGGCTGATGCGCGACGCGCGTGGCGAAACACCACAGGAGTTGGGCTCATGCTGCAGAATTTTGAAGACATCCAGAAGGTCGGCAAGGACAATCTCGAACTTGCCACGAAGAGCTTCGGCACGGTGTCGAAGGGCGTTCAGGCGATCGCCGTCGAGGTGGCCGACTACTCGAAGAAGTCGTTCGAGGAAGGCACCGCCACCGCCGAGAAGCTGTTCGGCGCCAAGACGCTGGACAAGGCAGTGGAGATTCAGTCGGCCTATTTCAAGAGCGCCTATGAGAGCTTCGTCGCCCAGGCCACGAAGATGGGCGAGCTCTATGCCGATCTCGCCAAGGAAACCTACAAGCCGTATGAGAGCGTCATCGGCAAGGTTGCTGTCGGCAAGTGATTTTAAGCGCCGGGCTTCGGCCCGCGCAAAAGGCTGACCTGAAACGGGAGTTCGGGTCATTCCTTGGTTTCGAAAGGCCCGGCGGCAACGCCGGGCCTTTTCATTTTGCGGGCTGTGACAGGTGCCGGAGGCAGGGCAGGCGCCGGCAAATGCAGGTGTCTCCACGGCTTTTGCGCCGAGGCGCCGCTCGCAAGGCGGAGCGCCGCCTCGCAATGTCACCGAATTGCGACAGCTGGTCCCGCACGCCCCACTGGCGTGAGCGGGAGGGCGTACATATTATAGCTACCGAGAACCGGGGAGCCGGTTGGGGAAATGTTTGATGTCCGACCGCGCCGAATGGCAGCCGCGTGAAAATATGATGGCCGACGACGACCGTCGCCGCCGTGGCGACAATGCGCCCGGCACGGCGGTGATCACCCGCACCAAGACGCAGGTGAAGCGGCCAAATCTCTATAGAGTGCTTCTGGTTAACGACGATTACACGCCAATGGAGTTCGTCGTGCACATACTGGAGCACTTTTTCAGCAAGAACCGGGAGGAAGCCACCCAGATCATGCTGCATGTGCATCAGCATGGCGTGGGGGAGTGCGGTATCTTCACCTATGAAGTGGCCGAGACAAAGGTCACGCAGGTGATGGACTTCGCGCGCAAGCACCAGCATCCTTTGCAGTGCGTCATGGAGAAGAAGTGACGCTCCGCGACGGCTAAACGAAGAGGTCCCGATGCCCACCTTCTCCCGAAGCCTCGAGCAGTCGCTGCACAGGGCCCTCGCGCTCGCCAACGAACGCCACCACGAATATGCGACGCTGGAGCACCTGCTGCTGTCACTGGTCGATGACCAGGACTCGGCGGCGGTGATGCGCGCTTGCAATGTCGACATCGACAAGCTGCGGCGCAATCTGGTCGAGTACATCGACACCGAGCTCGACAATCTCGTGCAGGACGGCGGCGAGGACTCCAAGCCGACCGCCGGCTTCCAGCGCGTCATCCAGCGCGCCGTCATCCATGTCCAGTCTTCCGGCCGCGAGGAAGTGACCGGCGCCAACGTGCTGGTCGCCATTTTCGCCGAACGCGAGAGCCATGCGGCCTATTTCCTGCAAGAGCAGGACATGACTCGCTACGATGCGGTCAACTACATCAGCCACGGCATCGCCAAACGCGCCGGCATGTCGGAAAGCCGACCCGTGCGCGGTGCCGAAGAGGAGACCGAAACGAAGACCGGGGAGGACACCAAGAAGAAGGCCGATGCGCTCGAGGCCTATTGCGTGAACCTCAACAAGAAGGCGCGCGAAGGCAAGATCGATCCGCTGATCGGCCGCGACGGCGAGATCCAGCGCACCATCCAGGTGCTGTGCCGCCGCTCGAAGAACAACCCGCTCTTCGTGGGCGATCCCGGCGTGGGCAAGACTGCCATCGCCGAGGGACTGGCGCGCCGCATCATTGCCGGCGAAGTGCCCGAAGTTCTCGCCAAAGCCACCGTCTTCTCGCTCGACATGGGCGCGCTTCTCGCCGGCACCCGTTACCGGGGTGATTTTGAGGAGCGCCTGAAGCAGGTGGTGAAGGAGATCGAGGCCTATCCCGACGCCATCATGTTCATCGACGAGATCCACACGGTGATCGGCGCTGGCGCGACCTCGGGCGGGGCGATGGATGCCTCCAATCTGCTCAAGCCTGCCCTCGCGGCGGGCACCCTGCGCTGCATCGGCTCCACCACCTACAAGGAGTACCGCCAGTACTTCGAGAAGGATCGCGCGCTGGTGCGCCGCTTCCAGAAGATCGACGTGCCGGAGCCGACCGTGCCGGACGCGATCGAGATCCTGAAGGGTCTGAAGCCCTATTTCGAGGACTACCACCGGCTGCGCTACACCAACGACGCCATCAAGGCGGCGGTGGAGCTCTCCGCGCGCTACATCCATGACCGCAAGCTGCCGGACAAGGCGATCGACATCATCGACGAATCCGGCGCGGCGCAGATGCTGCTGCCGGAGGGCCGGCGCAAGAAGATCATCGGTGTGAAGGAGATCGAGGCGACGGTCGCGACCATCGCGCGCATCCCGCCAAAGTCGGTCTCGAAGTCCGACACCGAGATTCTCTCGGCGCTGGAGACGACGCTGAAGCGCGTGGTCTACGGGCAGGACAGGGCCATCGAGGCGCTTTCCTCGGCGATCAAGCTGGCGCGGGCGGGCCTGCGCGAACCGGAGAAGCCGATCGGCTCCTACCTGTTCTCGGGCCCCACCGGCGTCGGCAAGACCGAGGTCGCCAAGCAATTGGCGTCCAGCCTCGGCGTCGAGCTGCTGCGCTTCGACATGTCCGAGTACATGGAGCGGCACACCATCTCGCGGTTGATCGGCGCCCCTCCCGGCTATGTCGGCTTCGATCAGGGCGGCCTGCTGACCGACGGCATCGACCAGCACCCGCATTGCGTGCTGCTGCTCGATGAGATCGAAAAGGCGCATCCCGACCTGTTCAACATCCTGCTGCAGGTGATGGACCACGGGAAGCTGACCGACCATAACGGCAAGCAGGTGGATTTCCGCAACGTCATCATCATCATGACGACCAATGCGGGCGCCGCTGACATGTCGAAGTCGGCCTTCGGCTTCACCCGCACCAAGCGCGAGGGTGACGATGTCGAGGCGATCAACCGGCTCTTCGCGCCGGAGTTCCGCAACCGCCTCGACGCCATCATTACCTTCGCCCACCTGACCAATGAGGTCATCTCGCTGGTGGTGGAGAAGTTCGTGCTGCAGCTTGAGGCTCAGCTCGCCGACCGCAACGTCACCATCGAGCTCTCCGACGAGGCGACCGCGTGGCTGGTGGAGCGCGGCTATGACCAGCAGATGGGTGCGCGCCCCATGGGCCGCGTGATCCAGGAGCACATCAAGAAGGCGCTGGCCGACGAGGTGCTGTTCGGCAAGCTGCGCTCGGGCGGGCATGTCCGCGTCGTGTTGAAGACCGACGAGGATGGCGAGACGTCGCTGGCCTTCGAATTCCCGGAAGGGCCGATCACGCCCAAGCCGGAGAAGATCGAGGCGCCCAAGGCCAAGCGAGCGCCGCGTCGCAAGGCGCCGGCCGCCAAGGCAAAGAAGGCGGCTCCCGCAGGCAGCCGCGCCAAGCCGGGCTCCTCCAAGGTGCCGAAGGTGCCGCTCGTCAAGGCGTGAGCCGCGGGCCGTCCTGGACGGTTGAGACGATAGCCATCAAGCCGCCCGCGATCCTGTCGCGGGCGGTTTCGTTTTGAGCGTGCTACGGGGCGTGCGGGCCGCCGTGCGCGTTTCGCTCGCCTCATGGCAGCCATGCGCGTGCCGCGTGCCGTTTGTCTTGACGGGATCGGGCTCGGGCCGCAGAACGCCGTCGCGAGTTCCCGAATGAATGGCGTTCCTGATCCGTCTGTCGTGATCCATTCCCATGCGGCGCACTGGTTTGCGCGCGGCATGCGTGGGGCGTTGTCGACACCGGGCCTCGTGCTGGTCGCGACCTTCATCGGCTTTGGAGGGTTGCTGCACGATCTCGGCTTTCCCATCTTCGCCGGCATCCTCTCCACCCTGCTGATTTGGGCGCTGCCGGCGCAGGTGATCCTGGTCGGCGGGCTTGCGGCCGGCGCGTCGCTGCCGGCGCTGGCCCTCGCGGTCTGCCTGTCCGGCGTGCGGCTGCTGCCCATGGTGGTGTCGCTGATGCCGCTGATGCGCGGGCCCTGGCCGCGCCTGCTGAGCGAACTGGTTTGCGCGCATTTCGTCGCCGTCACCATGTGGGTGGAAGGCTTCCGGCTGCTGCCGAAGGTGCCGGCCGAGGGCCGGCCGGCCTATGCCGCCGGGCTCGGCTTCGGGTTGACCGCGCTGAGCATGTTCGGGACAGCGGTGGGCTTTTATCTGACCGGAGCCCTACCTGGCCCGCTGGCGGTGGCGCTGCTGCTGCTCACCCCCATCTCGTTCGCCATCCTCCTCGTGCGCAATGCGCGCCAACCGGTCGACTGGCTGGCCATCGGGCTCGGCGCGGCGATCTCACCGCTCGTCGCCAATTCGCCCGGCGGGCTCGACCTGTTCTGGGCCGGCGTGGGCGGTGGGACTCTGGCCTTCTTCATCGCCCGCCATTTGCCGGGGGCACGGTCATGAATTTCGTCTCGACCGAACTCGGCGCCATGCTGGTGGTGATTCTTGTTGGCTTCCTGCCCAACGAGGTGTGGCGGGTGCTCGGCGTGCTGTTCGGCCGGCGTATCGATCCCGACAGCGTCTGGATGCAATGGGTGCAGGCAGTGGCGACCGCACTGCTGGCGGCGGTGGTGGCGCGGCTGCTGCTGGTGCCCAGCGGCGCGCTGGTCGCGCTGCCGCTCTGGCTGCGCGTCGGCGCCGTGGCGAGCGGCATTGCCGGCTTCCTCGTCGTCCGCCGCTCGGTCCTCGCCGGCGTTCTCACCGCCGAGGCCGTGCTGGTAGCCGGCGCCTGGTGGCTCGGCGTCAGTCCCTGAGCGCCGCCGCCAGCCGGCTCGCCTGGTCGGCCAGCACGTCCGCCGCTTCCTTGTAGGAGAGCGGAGCGCGCAGCTCGATGCCGGCGTGGCGCGGGATGACATGGACATGCAGGTGGAACACCTCCTGCCCGCCGGCCTTTTCATTGTGCTGGGTGAGGGTGATGCCCTCCGCCTCGAACACCTTCATCTGCGCCTGCGCAATGCGCTGCGCGGCGGCGGCCACCGCCGCCAGATCATCCGCCTTTACGTCGAGCAGGTTGCGGGCCGGGGCCTTGGGGATGACGAGGACATGGCCGGCCGCGCGCGGCATGATGTCGAGGAAGGCGAGCACGCGCGCGTCCTCATAGACCGTATAGGCGGGCAGTTCGCCGCGCAGGATCTTCGCGAAGATGTTGCCGGGATCGTAAGCCATGGGTTCCTCCCTGTCCGGCTGACCTGATCGCAAGCCCTCGGGCGGCGGTCAAGGTTCGTCCGCGCGCTCGTCCGCCACCTGCTGACGGAAGGGCCCGAGCGCGCTCAGTTCCGCACCGGCTTCCGCGACATAGCGGCGCTCGCGCTCGAGATAATGGGCGACGGCGGCTCGGAACTGCGGATCGGCGATAAAGTGCGCCGAGCGGGTGATGACCGGCATGTAGCCGCGCGCCAGCTTGTGCTCGCCCTGCGCGCCCGCCTCGACCGTCGACAGGCGGTGCGCGATGGCGAAGTCGATGGCCTGGTGGTAGCAGACCTCGAAATGCAGGAAGGGATGGTGCTCGATGGCGCCCCAGTGGCGGCCGTAGAGCGCGTCCGAACCGATAAAGTTGATCGCGCCGGCGATCCATTGCCCGCCGCGTTTCGCCATGATCAGCACCATGCGATCCGCCATGCGCTCGCCGATGAGCGAGTAGAAGGCGCGGTTGAGATAGGGGCGCCCCCATTTGCGCGAGCCCGTCTCCATGTAGAAGCCGAAGAACGCGTCCCAGACCTCCTCGGTCAACTCGGCGCCGGTGAGGTGGTGGATGGTGATGCCGTTCTCCAGCGCCTCGCGCCGCTCGCGCCGGATCTGCTTGCGCTTGCGCGAGGCGAGGGCACCGAGAAAATCCTCGAAGTCGCCATAGCCCTCATTGTGCCAGTGGAACTGCTGGTCGGTGCGGGGCAGAAAACCCTCTGCCTCCAGCGCTTCCGCGTCGGCCTCGCTGAGGAAGGTGGCGTGTACCGACGAGACCTTGCGCATCCTAGCCAGCGCGACCAGCCCGCCCGCAAGCGCCGCACGCACGCCCGGCGCCTCCGGCCCGGTGCCGGCCAGCAGGCGCGGGCCGGTGGCGGGGGTGAAGGGCACGCTGACCTGCAGCTTGGGATAATAGCGCCCGCCGGCGCGCTCGAAGGCCTCCGCCCAGCCATGGTCGAAGACATATTCGCCCTGGGAATGCGACTTCAGATAGGCAGGGCAAACGCCGAGCACATCGCCCTCTGGCCCTTCGAGAACCAGATGCTGGGGCAGCCAGCCGGTTTCCGCGCAGACGGAACCGGATTCCTCAAGCGAGGACAGAAAGGCGTGGCTTACGAAGGGGTTGTAGGCGGGCTTTGACTCCGGCTCCGAGGCCGGAGGGCTGGCGCAACCATCCCAGTCTTCAGCGGCGAGCGCGGTGATGTCGCTCTCGACGCGCAGGCGAAACGTTTCGTCGGACATGCGGGAGTGGCTCGGTCCGTTCTAAGCCCGGCGACGGTCATGCCCGGCATCGTCGCGCACATTGTGCGCCGCACGCAGCCGCGCCCACAAGGGTGCTCACGCGATCGGGAAGCGCTGCCGCACGTTTACGGCAGAAAGCCCTCGAAGATCATCTGGTCGGCATAGCGCGCGGCGACCTCGCGGTCCTGTGCCGTGCGCACTGTCCAGGTGAGCAACGGAAGAGGCGCGGCGCGGCGCACGTGATCGACGGCGGCAGAAGGCAGTTCCTTGACATAGTGGGCGATGAAGTCCGGCTTTGTCTGCGGGAGGTGCAGCAGGTTGCCCCAGGCGTGCTTGGTCTGCGAACTGAGAATGTCCCATTCCGGGTCGTCATAGCGATGTTCCATGGTGATGCCGCGCGGGATGAGCGGTGCCAGCGTGCGCACCGCCGCCACCAGGGCGGGATCGAACGACATCAGCGCCGCCGGCCCCTCATAGGTTGCGAGCACCTCGGCGGCGCGGGCGGCGAGGGCCGTCTCGCCATCGAAATGGCTTTTCATCTCGATGATGAGCGGCACCCGGCCGCCGACCCGGGCGAGCAACTCGTCCAGCGTCATCATGCGGTCGGCAGTGCCGCGCAAGGCGATAGCCTTGAGCTGCGCCGTTGTAAGCGCCTTTGCCGGCCCTTCCGCGAGGGTCAGGCGTTCCAGCGTGTCGTCGTGGAACACCATGGCATCGCCATCGGCGGAGAGCTGGATATCGACCTCGATGGCGTAGTCGCGCGCCAGCGCGGCATCGACCGCCGACGCCGTGTTCTCGATGACACCGCGCGCGGCGTCGTGCAGCGCGCGGTGGGCGATCGGCCGGGCGGTCAGCCAGCCAGGCGCGTTGAGAGCGGGCGTATCGGGAGCCATGGGCGCAGCCTCAGGCGAATTCGATCACCGCCTCGATTTCGACGCTGACATTGAACGGCAGGGCGGCGACGCCCACGGCGGAGCGCGCATGCCGGCCCGCGTCGCCGAACGCCTCGACGAACAGATCGGAGCAGCCGTTCACCACCTTCGGCTGGTCGGTGAAGTCCGGCGCCGAGTTGACGAAGCCGACCAGCTTCACCACCCGCTTGACCCGGTCGAGGTCGCCCAGGGCGGCCTTCATCTGGGCCATGAGGTTGATGGCGCACTGGCGCGCCGCAGCGCGTCCGGCCTCGACGTCCGCCTCGCCATGGAGCTTGCCGGCCATGAACGCGCCATTGGCCATGGAGATCTGCCCGGAGATCCACAGCAAGTTACCGCTGATGACGAACGGGACATAGTTTGCCGCCGGCGCCGAGGCGGCGGGGAGGGTGATGCCGAGGGTCGCCAGCTTGGCCTCAACCGTTCCGGTCATGGGTATCTCCTGCTATCGTGCCGGGCGCGCCTTTCCGGCGCGCGGCCGAGACAATCGACCTTCAATTGCCATCTTCGATGGGTCATGTTTGGCGGATCGGTCCGCCATTCGCAAGCCGCGTCTGACGTCTGCGAGGAGCCTCTTGCCTATGCCGTCCGCACGTTCCACCCGCCTCGCTGTCGCTGCCCTGCTTCTGGGTGCGTCCTCGCTTCCGGCCTTGGCGATCCAGTTGACGCCGCACCGCGCCACCTATGCGGTCTCGCTGGACGCCTCGGCGTCTGCGACGCGCATCAACGCTGCCGAGGGGCGCATCGTCTACGAGATGCGCGGCAATGCCTGCTCCGGCTATTCGGTGCAACTGCGGCAGGACACGGTGCTGGCGACCGAGGGCGGCCGGGTCAACAGCGCGGTGTCGACGGCCACCTGGGAGGATGGCGAGGCCAAGTCCTACCGCTTCCGCGTGACCAATGCGGTGAACGGCGAGAGCAGCGAAGAGGCCGACGGCGTGGCCGAGCGCGGCGACAAGGGGCTGGTCGTGACGGCGACCAAGCCCGAGGATCTGACCGTCGATCTGGGCAAGAGCGTGCTGTTGCCGACCCAGCACGTGCTGCGCCTCATTGCCAGCGCGGAGAAGGGCGAGGCGGTCCTGGAGGCCTCGGTGTTCGACGGCTCGCCCGATGCGAAGAAGGTCTATGACACGCTCGCCGTCATCGGCCGTGAGACCAGCGACACCAAGGGGCTCGAACAGGCCGCCACCTCCGCCGACCTCGCCGGCCGCCCCCGCTTCCCGGTGACGATCAGCTATTATGAGCGCGGCGGCGCCAGCGACACGCCGGACTACGTGATCAGCTTCGACATGTTCGACAATGGGGTGAGCCGCAAGCTGAAGCTCGATTATGGCGAGTTCGCCCTGAACGGCACGCTCATTTCCTACGAGGCGCTGCCGCAGGAAGCGTGCGCGAAGTAGCACTTGCGGGGTTCGACGCGTCGGGCCCACCCGGCTCTTCCAGCCGATTGCGATGCGGCTGCTCGGGCTCCCGCCGGCGCGGCGCGTCGAGGCCGATGCCGCGGTCGATGATCTCCTTGCCGAAACGTGCCCGCAGCGAATCGGTGGCGAGTTCGGCCTTGCTGCGCTTGGTGGCGGAGGCGTCGACAAGGTCTGCCGGGTCCGCCAAAGTCGGGTCGGCGAGTTCGGACACCCCCACCCCGATCAGCCGGAAACGCCGTCCATCCGTTTCGCGCGCCAGCAATTCGCGGGCGTGGTCGAAAATCCGGTGCGCCAGCCGCGTCGGGTCCTCCAGAGAGCGGGCGCGGGTGACGAGGCGGAAGTCCGACGTCTTCAGCTTCAGCGTGACGGTGCGGCCGGCGAGATCGGCGGCCTTCAGCCGGTCGGAGAGTTTGCGGGTGAGCCGGTAGAGTTCCTGCTCCAGTGTGCGGTAATCGGCGATGTCTGTGTCGAAGGTCGTCTCGGTCGAGACGCTCTTGGTCTCGCGCTCGGGATTTACCGAGCGCGTGTCGATGCCGCGCGCCAGCCGCCACAGTCGCAGCCCCTCATTGCCGAAGCGGCGGGCGAGGGTGGTCTCGTCAGCCACTTGAAGGTCGGCGATGGTCCGGTAGCCTTCGCGCGCGAGCCTTTCCTGCGTGGCCTTGCCGACGCCCCAGATCGCGCCGACGCTGCGCGGGGCGAGAAAGTCCATCGCCTCCTTCGCCCCGATCACCGCGAAGCCGCGCGGCTTGTCGAGTTCCGACGCCATCTTGGCGAGGAACTTGTTGGGCGCGAGGCCGACGGAGATGGTGACGCCGATCTCTGTTTCGACCGACCGTGCCAGCCGCGCCAGCGCCCGCGCCGGGCTTTCCCCATGCAGCAATTCGGTGCCGGCGAGGTCGAGGAAGGCCTCGTCGATCGACAGCGGCTCGACGAGCGGGGTGAGGCGCAGGAAGCGTTCGCGAATCTGCCGGCCGACGGCGACATACTTCGCCATGTTGGGCTTGATCACCACCGCCGCCGGGCACAGGGCGAGGGCCTTGAACATCGGCATGGCCGAGCGCACGCCCTGCACCCGGGCGAGGTAGCACGCGGTCGATACCACCCCGCGCTTGCCGCCGCCGATGATGACAGGCACGTCGCGCAGTGCGGGGTCGTCGCGCTTCTCCACGGACGCGTAGAAGGCATCGCAGTCGATATGGGCGATGTACAGCGTGTCCAGCTCGGCGTGGCGGGCGAGGCGCGGGCTGCCGCAGCGAGTGCAGCGGCGCTCCTCCCCGGCCTCGTGCAGGCAGTCGCGGCAGAAGGCCGGCAGGCGTGTCATCACCCGTGCTCCGCTGGGCGGTACTCTCGGTGTTCCGCCTCAGTCTTCGCCCATATCCGCATGAAAGAGAATCTCGCGCGCCGCCACCACATGGCCGGGGTCGATCCCCGCCTCGCCGGCATAGTCGACCAGCAGGTCCTGCCGGTTGATCAGATAGTCCAGCAGCGCCACATGGAAGGCGGCCGACCCCACCGCTCCGCGCAGGTCGGCGGGCGACAGGCCGCTCTCCGCCAGAAACGGGCCGATGCGCTCGGGATCGCCGGCGAGAAAAGCGAGGGCGCCGAGAGCGACCTGCCGGGCAGCCTCGACCTGGGTGGGGGTGCGGGAGTTGCGGCTTTTCATTTCCGGTTCCGTAAGGAATGGGTGGGTAAAGCTAGCGTATCGAACGGCGGATAGGTGAGCGATTCCGGCTCGCCAGAATGTGCCACCGTTGCAGGGACCGTCGAGCAATGCCCAAGACCGTTCTGATCGTTGAAGACAACGAGCTCAACATGAAGCTCTTCAACGATCTGCTCGAAGCCCACGGCTATATCACGGTCGGCACGCGCAACGGCATTGAGGCGCTGGATCTGGCGCGGCGCCACCGTCCCGATCTGATCCTGATGGACATCCAGCTGCCCGAGGTCTCGGGCCTGGATGTCACGCGCGCGCTCAAGGCCGATCCGGAGCTGAAGGCTATTCCCGTGATCGCCGTCACCGCCTTCGCAATGAAGGGCGACGAGGAGAGGATTCGCGAGGGGGGCTGCGAGGCCTATCTCTCCAAGCCGATCTCGGTCGCAAAGTTTCTCGAAACCGTGCGCCAGTTCGTTCCGCCGAACTGATTTGGCGGCCCGATCCGCGCGCCTCGCCCGAATCGATCCACGACAAATACCGTTGCTTTTGCCGAAGGTTCGGGTAGCTTCGCCTGGGTATCCGTTTGCCCTACGGAGTGCTCGGGTCCGCCGCATCTCCTGGGTCCGTGGGGTCTGGTCGGCGGGCGGTGTCTACGGATGGCCTCTCCGTTCACCGCTCGCCGATTCCACCCCGATACGCCCCCACCGACACCGATTGTCCGAAACGGCCCAACCAAAGGAAAAGGCGCCTTGCGGCGCCTTTTGCGTCTCTGGTCAACAGCGCGGCGGGCAGGGCCCGCGCGGTGGCTCAGATCACTTGATCTTGCCTTCGCGGAACTCGACGTGCTTGCGCGCAACCGGGTCGTACTTCTTCACGACCAGCTTGTCGGTCATGGTACGCGAGTTCTTCTTGGTCACGTAAAAGAAGCCGGTGTCGGCGCTCGACACGAGCTTGATCTTGATGGTCGTTGCCTTGGCCATGACCGGGTCTCCTGGGAGCGTGGTCTCAACGTGGGGTCACCACGCCGAAGAAATGGGGTTCGCGCGGCAGAACCGCCGCTCGTTGCGCGTCCGTATCGGTGATCGGCGCGCGAATGTCAAGAAAGCAGGGTCAGCGATCGCGCCAAATCTGCCCGGCCACCACCAGCACATAGAGCAGCAGGAACGCGCCGATGGTCCAGGCGAAGCCGTGCGGATCAAGGATCTGCATGCCGCCGCCCACGGCCGTGGGGCCGATGGTGAGGCCGATCGAATAGAGCATCACGAAGGCTGCATTGGCGGTGGCGAGCGCCGCCCCGTTGAAGCGCGCGCCCAAGAGGGCGAGGCCGACCGTGTAGAGACCGGCGACGATTCCCGTGGTGAAGAACGCGGTGATCCACAAGGCCCAGCTGCCGATGGCGAGGTGGGGAATCAGCAACGAGCCGACGACCCCGATGATGCCGCAGGCGAGCAGCAGCCGGCGCCGGTCCACCCTGTCGCTCAGCAGGCCGAGCGGCAGCTGCAGGGCGACATTGCCGAGCTCGGCGACGGTGAGCAGCAGCGCCGCCTCGCCCGCATCGAGCCCGCGCCGTAGCGCGTAGAGCGGCAGGAAGTTGATCATGCCGGTTTCCACCGCGCCGAAGATGAAGGCGGCCAGCGTGGCGGCCGGCGCTATGCGCATGAGCGTCCAGACGCCGCCGCCGGAATGGTCCTCCTCGATCGCCGGCGCACCGGCGGCGCCGATCAGCACCGGAATGCCGGCCAGAGCGAAGAAGGCGGCGCCGAAGAGATAGGGTGGCCAGCCCTGCGTGCCGACGAGGCTCAGGATCGCCGGGCCGCCCGCAAAGCCCATCGACAGCACGGTCCCGTAAATGCCGATGACGAGCCCGCGCCGGTCGTTCGGCGACGCCGCATTGATCCAGAACTCGCTGACCACGAACAGCACGCACAAGGCGGCCCCGAAAATGAAGCGCAGCGGAAACCACAGCACGAAGGACGAGGTGACCTTGAAGGCGAGCAGGCTCACCGCCGCGCTGAGAAGGGCGGCCAGCAGCAGTGGCCCGGCACCGAGCCGGCGCACGAGCTTGGGCAGAAACGGCGCCAGCGCGATGGTGGCGAGCCCGCCAACGGCCGTGTTGATGCCGATCCAGGTGCTGGAAATGCCCCGGTCGTGCAATTCAAACGCGAGCAGCGGGATGGAAAGCGCGAGGCCGAGGCCGACCACCGAGATGGCGGCGATGGCGGCCGCTATGGAGGCGATGTTGACCGGGCGTGAGACGGCGGGGGCATGCATGGGTCACCTGATGCCGGGAGGCGCCTCCCGGACCGCCCGCTCTAGCCCATGGATGGCAAAAGTCGAATGACTTTTGGGAATGTCTTCATGCCGGGAATTTCTGAGACGCCTGCGCTCAGGAAATCGCCTCGCGAAAAACCTTGCCGCCGCGCGAGAAAAAATACGGCACTGGCTGCCAGGGCCGGTTGCCGGCGGTGAGGCGCGTCTCGACCTCTTCGAGGATTGTGCGGGTGATTTCCGGCACGTCGGCGCCCTTTGCTTCGGCCAGGGTGAACCAGCCGACCTCGACGAATTCCGCCTCCGGGCCGACCGTGCCCTCCAGCCGGTGCGCCACATGGCCGACATCTGCCATGAAAAAGCGGGTGTCGAAGCGGCGGGCGAGGCGGGGCGGGGTGACGGCGCGGGCGATGAAGGTGAGCGCCTCCAGATTGGGGAACAGACCGGCCTCGCCGAAGGCCTTCCACGCCTGCGGCAGGCGGCCGGGCGCGCCCGCCTCATCCGTGCCGAGCAGCAGCCCGGTCTCCTCGCAGGTCTCGCGAATCGCTGCCAGCGCAAGGGCTCGCGCCCGCCCGGCGCTGGGGCGCACCACCCGCGCGAGCAGGCGTCGCTCGCTCTCGGAATCCAGCGTTCCGTAGACGCGGACATGGCGATCCGTCGCGTCGACCCGGCCACCCGGAAACACGAACTTGCCCGGCATGAAGCGCAGCGCCGGGTTGCGGCGCCCCAGCAGAACGCGGGGCGTCCGCCGGGAACTGTCGATCAGCACCAGTGCGGCGGCGTCGACCGGCCGGATGAGCGGATGCCCCGCGTCGAGCCGTTCGGGCGGGAAATTCCGGGAGACGTCGGTCAGGTTCATGAGGCCGGTGTGGTGGAGTGTGAGTGCAGTGAGACCGATTCGTGCGATCAGGAGCGCTTGCCGGCGAGTGCGGCATCGTGGCTCGGCGGATGCGGATCACGCTCGGAATCATTCGGATCGAAGCCGTGCATGTGCACCGCCCACTGGAAGCCGATGAGCGCGCCCTTCACCGGCGGCAGCAGCACCAGCGACAGGATGAGGGTCAAGGGCAGCCACACGACAAGGTGGATCCAGATGGCCGGGTGCAGCGCCATCTCCACTGCCAGCAGCAGCGGCACGACGATATGGCCGACAATGGTGATGACCATATAGGGCGGCGCGTCGTCGGCGCGGTGGTGCCACAGCTCCTCGCCGCAGGCCGGGCAATGGTCGTTCACCTTGAGATAGGAGCCGAACATCGCTCCCTTGCCGCAGGCGGGGCAGCGCATGCGGAAGCCGTTGACGATGGCCGGGCCGATGGGGCGGTTGGGCTGGGTCGGCTGGTTCTGCATGTGGCTACGCCTCCCGGCGCTATTTGCGCTTGCCGATGCGCCTCGGGCCCGTGGGGCGCTCGGCCGGCCGTCCGCCGCGTCCCCGGCCGCCTCCCGGGCGGCGCTTGTCGAAGGGGACGCGCGTTCCCTCTGATATAAGCTCGAACCGCAGCGCGCCAGCCACCGGTGCCGCTTCCACGAGCTTCACTTCGACGCGGTCGCCCAGCCGGTGCATCTCGCCGGTGCGCTCGCCGATCAGCGCGTGGCGCACCTCGTCATAGCGGTAATAGTCCTGCCCGAGCGTCACGGCGGGGATGAATCCGTCCGCGCCGGTGTCGTCGAGGGCGACGAAGAGCCCCGCCTTGGTGACGCCGGAAATGCGCGCCCGGAAGGTGGCGCCGATCTGCACCGCCATGTGGTGGGCGATCAGCCGGTCGATGGTCTCGCGTTCCGCCGCCATCGCCCGGCGCTCGCTGGCGGAGATGCGGGCGGCGATCTCGGCGAGCTGTTCGGGCGTCACCGCCTCCGGCAGCCCGTCGCGGCCGAGGCCGAGCGCGCGCACCAGTGCCCGGTGCACGATGAGGTCGGCATAGCGGCGGATCGGCGAGGTGAAATGCGCGTAGCGGCGCAGGTGCAGGCCGAAATGGCCGTAATTGTCGTTGGCATATTCCGCCTGCGCCTGGCTGCGCAGGATCACCTGGTTGACCAGCGGCGCCAGTTCCGAGCCTGCGACACGGGCGAGAATATCGTTGAACTGCGCCGGGCGGACGGCCTCGCTTTTCGGCAGCTTGATGTCCAGCGTCTGCAGGAATTCGCGCAGGCTCGACATCTTCTCCAGCGAGGGCTGGTCGTGCACGCGGTAGATGAGCGGGACGTGCTTCTCCTCCAGCGTCTCGGCGGCGGCGACATTGGCGAGGATCATGAACTCCTCGATCAGCCGGTGCGCGTCGAGCCGCTCGGGCACGATCACCTTGTCCACCGTGCCGTCGGGCTTCAGCAGGATCTTGCGCTCGGGCAGGTCGAGGTCGAGTGGCGCACGGGCATCGCGGGCCTTCTTCACCGCGCCATAGGCGGCCCAGAGCGGGCGCAGCACGCCCTCCAGCAGCGGGTCGGTGAGATCGTCCTGCCGGCCGTCGATCGCCGCCTGCGCCTGCGCATAGGCGAGCTTGGCGGCGGAACGCATCATGATGCGGTGGAAGCTGTGGCGCTTCTTGCGGCCATTGGCACCCACCACCATGCGCACCGCCAGCGCCGGCCGGTCCTCCAGCGGGCGCAGCGAGCACAGGTCGTTGGAGATGCGCTCCGGCAGCATCGGCACCACGCGGTCGGGGAAATACACCGAATTGCCGCGCGCCAGCGCCTCGCGGTCGAGCGCGGTGCCCGGGCGGATATAGGCGGCGACGTCGGCAATGGCGACGGTGAGGATGAACCCGCCCTCATTGTCCGGGTCGAGATCCGGCGTCGCGTGCACTGCGTCGTCATGGTCCTTGGCGTCGGGCGGGTCGATGGTGACAAGCGGCAGGTCGCGCCAGTCCTCGCGCCCGGCCAGGGTGGCGGGCTTGGCGGCTTCCGCCTCGGCCAGTGCCTCGCGGCGGAAGACGCTGGGAATGCCGTGGGCGTGGATGGCGATGAGGCTGATGGCCTTCTCGGTGGAGACCGAGCCGAGCCGCTCCTTCACCTTGGCGGTGGGCAGCCCATAGGCGTGGTGGCGCACGATCTCGACCGAGACAAGGTCGCCTTCCTCGGCATCGCCGGCGAAATCGGCGGGGATGGCAAGCTCCCGGCCCATATTGCGCTTGTCGATGGGAATGAGCCGGCCGCCACCCTGCGCATCGCGGCGGAAGATGCCGAGCGTCAGCGCCCGCGACTTCTCGATCAGCTTCAGCACGACGCCATTGTGGCGGATGCGCCCATCGGCCTCGGGAATCTCCTCGGTCTTCAACAGCACCCGGTCGCCAACAGTGGGGGCCGGGCCGGCGACACGGCCGCGCCGGGCGAGCCGCACCAGAATGCGCGGGGCCTCGCCGTTCTCCTCCGTGTCCCAGTCCACCGGCGCGGCGATGAGTTCGCCGTCCTCGTCGCGCTCGACGATTTCCGACAGCACCACCGCCGGCAGGGCGCCCGGCAGATGCAGCTTGCGACGCTTCGTGCCCAGCAGGCCCTCATCGGCAAGCTCGCGCAGCAGGGACTTGAGGGCAATGCGGTCCCCGCCATCGAGCCCGAAGGCGCGCGAAATCTCCCGCTTGCCGACATCGCCGCCTTGCGAGGCGATGAACGCCATCAATTCGTCGCGACCGGGCAGACCCTTGGCAAGGCCGGGCGGCAGGGCAGGGCGGGCGGGCTTCCGCCCCTTGGATTTTATTGGTTTACGCACGATTCACCGCGTGTGGGAGAGCCACGCCGACGCTAGCGGGATCGACGCCTCGCGTCGACCGGCTCGGCCGGCTGACCATGCGTGAGATGGAGGACATCTCTTGCAATTGCCACCCAATGGGTGGAATTTCCGGCCTTTAGCGGCGGTTAGACGACGCCGATCTGGATTCTTCCCATGGATGCCCGCACGCCGGAGGCGACTCAGACGCCTCTGTCCCACGCCGAGATTCGTGTCATCGTTATCGGCGTTATGGTCGCGATGTTCCTCAGCGCCCTCGACCAGACCATCATCGCCACCGCGCTGCCGACCATCGGCGCGAGCTTCGGCGACCTCGGGAATCTCTCCTGGGTGGTCACCGCCTATCTCCTCACCGGAACCGCGATCACCCCGCTCGTGGGCAAGCTGGCGGATATTCACGGCCCCCGGCCGGTGCTGCTGGTGGCGATCGGCACTTTCCTGGCCGGATCGGTGATGTGCGCCATGGCGCAGAGCATGCCGTGGCTGATCGTGGCGCGCGCCGTGCAGGGGCTGGGCGGTGGCGGGCTGATCGCGCTGGCGCAGACCATCATCGGACTGCTGATCGCGCCGCGTGAACGCGGGCGCTACCAGGGCTATTTCGCCATCGTCTTCATCACCTCGAGCATTGCGGGACCGATCCTCGGCGGGTTCTTCGCCGAGCACCTGCACTGGTCGCTCATCTTCTGGATCAACGTCCCGCTCGGCCTCGTGGCGGCCGCGATGAGCGACCGGGCGCTGCGGCGCCTGCCGGCGCACCATCATCCGCACCGCCTCGATATTCTCGGCGCCCTGCTGATGTGCGCGGGCACGGTCGCGCTTCTCATGGCGCTGAGCTGGGGCGGCACGTATTTCCACTGGTTGTCGTTGCCAATCTTCGGCCTACTGGCGCTGGCCGTGCTGCTGTGGATCGGCTTCGCCTTCCGCGTCGCCACCGCCAGCGAGCCTCTGGTGCCGCTGACGGTGCTGTCCAATCAGGTGGTGCGCACCGGCGTTCCCTCGGCGGCCTTCGCCATGGGCACGCTGGTGGGGCTGTCGATCCAGATGCCGCTCTATCTCGAAGGCGTCATGGGGCTGACGGCGTCGGAATCGGGCGTGGCGCTCATTCCGCTCATGGCCGGCGTGGTTGTCGGAGCCACCGGCGCGGGGCGGGTGATGGGGCACTTCACCCATTACAAGCGACTGCCGATCTTGGGGCTGATCGCCAGCATCGCCGCGCTGGGCATTCTTGCGGTGTGGCCGATCGGGCTGTCGATCTGGTGGGTTGCCGCCGCCATGGGCGTGGCGGGAATGGGGCTCGGCACGGTGCTGCCGGTGTCCACCGTGGCGATCCAGAACGCCGTGCCGCTGCCGCAGATGGGCACCGCGACCGGCGTGGTGAACCTGTTTCGCTCGCTTGGCGCCGCGGTGCTTACCGCCGGCTTCGGCGCCCTCGTCATCGGGCTGTCCGGTATCGAGAGCAGCGCGCTGCTGGAGCGGCTGCTGGAAGGCCGCGCGCAGGTGGTGCCGCTCGCTGGCGCGTTCCGCTGGGTGTTCGTGGCCGCGGCGGCCTCTCTGGCGGCGTCACTCGTCATGATGATCGCGATGGAGGAGCGCCCGCTGCGCTCCGGCCATTCGCCCGCGCCGCTGCCGGAGTGATCCGACGGCGCGGGCAGCCGGCGCTCAGGCGCCAGCCGCTTTCTTGACCGCTGCCTTCTTCGCCGCAGGTTTCTTCGCTGCCGGCTTCTTGGCCGTCGACTTGGCCGTCGACTTGGACGCGGCGGGCTTGTCGGAAGCCGCCTTGGCCGGCGCCCGGCGTGCCGGCTTGGCCGGCATCGTCCCGGCTTTGGCGGTGATGAGTTCCACTGCCTGTTCCAGCGTCACCGCGTCCTGCTCGATGCTCTTGGGCAGCGTGGCATTGACCTTGCCATGGTTCACATAGGCGCCGAACCGTCCCGGACGCACCGTGATCGGCCCGCCCAGCGTGGGATGCTCGCCGAGCTCGCGCCCGCCGACCGCGCCGCGCCGGCCCGGACCCTTGTTCTGCTTGTCGGCGATCAGCGCCACCGCGCGATTGAGGCCGATGGCCAGAATGTCGTCATCCGCCTCGATATTGGCGTAGGTCTTGCCGTGCTGGACATAGGGCCCGAAACGACCGATGCCGGCGAGGATGGGCTCGCCGCTTTCCGGATGACGGCCGATCTCGCGCGGCAGGGAGAGCAGCGACAGCGCGGTGTCGAGGTCGACATCGGCGGGGGCGAGCCCCTTGGGCAGGCTGGAGCGCTTGGGCTTCTCGCCGTCCTTGCCCTCGCCGAGCTGCAGATAGGTGCCGAAGCGCCCGCCGCGTATCGTCACTTCCATCCCCGAGGCCGGATCGGTGCCGAGCACGCGGGTGCCGTTGGCCTCGCCGCCATTCTCGTCGTCACCGCCCTGCGCCGCCAGCGGGCGGGTGTACTTGCACTCGGGATAGTTCGAGCAGCCGATGAAGGCGCCGAACTTGCCGACCTTCAGCGACAGCCGGCCGGTGCCGCAGGTCGGGCAGATGCGCGGGTCCGAGCCGTCTTCCTTGGGCGGGAAGATGTGCGCGGTCAGCATGCCGTCGAGCGCGGTGATGACATCGGAGACGCGCAGTTCCTTGGTCTCGCCGACGGCGGCCATGAAGTCGCGCCAGAAGTCCCGCAGCACGTCCTTCCACTGCAGCTCGCCATTGGAGATGCGGTCGAGCTTCTCTTCGAGATCGGCGGTGAAGTCGTATTCGACGTAGCGGTCGAAGAAGCTCTCCAGGAAGGCGGTGACCAGCCGTCCCTTGTCTTCCGGCACCAGCCGGCGCTTGTCGAGCTTCACATATTCCCGGTCGCGCAGCACGGCGAGCACGGAGGCATAGGTCGAGGGACGGCCGATGCCGAGCTCTTCCATGCGCTTGACCAGCGAGGCTTCCGAATAGCGGGGCGGCGGCTCGGTGAAGTGTTGGTCGGCCTTGATGCCCTTATTGGCCAGTGCCTCGCCCGAGGACATGGCCGGCAGGCGGCGGCTCTCCTCGTCTTCCTCGTCGTCGTCGCTGCCTTCGCGATACAGGGTGAGGAAGCCGTCGAACTTGATGACGGTGCCGGTGGCGCGCATCTCCAGCGCCCGGCCACCCGCCTTCGCGTCGATGTCGACCGTGGTGCGCTCCAGCTCGGCCGATTCCATCTGGCTGGCGATGGTGCGCAGCCAGATCAACTCGTAGAGCTTCGCCTGGTCGGGTTCTAGCTGGCGAACCACATCCTTTGGCAGGCGCGAGAGCTCGGTCGGGCGGATCGCCTCATGGGCTTCCTGCGCGTTCTTCGCCTTGGCGGTGTATTTGCGCGGCGCTGCCGGGACGTAACGGTCGCCATATTCGCGGGCGATGACGGAGCGGGCGCCGGCGACGGCTTCCGGCGCCATGTCGACGCCGTCGGTCCGCATATAGGTGATGAGGCCAACGGTCTCGCCGCCGATATCGATGCCCTCATAGAGCCGCTGCGCGATGCGCATGGTGATCGCCGGCGCGAAGCCGAGCTTGCGGCTGGCTTCCTGCTGCAGCGTCGAGGTGGTGAAGGGCGGGTAGGGGTGGCGGCGGGCCGGCTTGGCCTCGACCGAGCGCACCTTGTAGTCGGCCTTCTCCAGCGCGGCGCGGAAATCCATCGCCTCGGCCTCGGTGCCGACATCCAGCCGGGTGATCTTCTTGCCATCGGCGCCGACGAGGCGGGCCTCGAAGGTCTCCTGCCGCGGCGTGGCCAGCTGGGCGGCGATCGACCAGTATTCGCGGCGGATAAAGGTCTCGATCTCGCGCTCGCGGTCGCAGACGAGGCGCAGCGCGACCGACTGCACGCGGCCGGCCGAGCGGGCACCGGGCAGCTTGCGCCAGAGCACCGGCGACAGGGTGAAGCCGACGAGGTAGTCCAGCGCGCGGCGGGCGAGATAGGCATCGACGAGCGCCGCGTCGATGATGCGCGGATGCTTCATCGCATCCAGCACCGACTGCTTGGTGATGGCGTTGAACACCACGCGCGAGACCGGCTGGTCCTTCAGCGCGCGCTTTTCCTTCAGCACTTCGAGCACGTGCCATGAGATCGCTTCGCCCTCGCGATCCGGATCGGTGGCGAGGATCAGGCCGTCCGCCCCCTTCACCGCCTTGGCGATATCCGATAGCCGCTTCTGCGCCTTGGGGTCGACATCCCACAGCATGCGGAAGTCATCTTCGGGATCGACGGAGCCGTCCTTGGCCGGAAGGTCGCGCACGTGTCCGTACGAGGCATAAACCTCGTAGCCCGGTCCGAGATATTTGTTGATCGTCTTGGCCTTCGCAGGCGATTCGACGATGACGACCTGCATGTGTTCGCTACGTCCGTTAATGGGGCAAGCCCGAAGAGGCCGGGAAAATGGGGTAGGCGCCCCGGCGTGTCAAATGGCAAGCAGGACGCGTGCCGCCGATCATGATGGTTACGGCGGCACGCAGGCCTTGCCGCAGGGTGTTTTACGGTCGGTGAACGCGGAAAATGCGAAGCCAAAGGCCCCAATGCAGTCAAGGGTTGTATTAAATTAACATGCACAATCAATGATCGTGACTGGCGTGGCGGCTATGCTACGCTTCACCCACAGCCCATCAGCAACGGACGCCCGACGTGACCGATGAAGACCGCCAGCGTGTGCCCTTGCAGGACGCCGCCGAGTATATCGCCACGCTTGCCGACGAACTGGCGACCATGGCGGCCAGCAACCGGCTCGACGTGCTGCGCTTCCTGCTGGAGATGGCACGTGACGAGGCCCATTCGGTGGCGCGGGCCGAGCACACCCCGCCCAAGCGTGGCCAGAGCGCCTGATCCGGCCATCTAGACGAGGAGGGAGACGCTGCCATTGCGGTGCCGCTCCAGCCGTCCGGCCAGCTCCAGTTCGAGCAGCAGGATCTGCACCTCGCTCACGCTGGCGCCGGACAGGACGACCAGTTCGTCCACCGGCAAGGGCGAGGGGCCGAGCAGCGTCAGCAGCCGGGCGCGGCTGTCGTCGCTAGGCTCGGGCGCTTCCATCGCCTCCGCGGGATCCTCTTCGACGATGATCGGCCGCCGGTCGCGCAGGGCGGCGAGAACCTCCAGCACGTCCTCTGTCCCCGTCACCAGCGCGGCCCCCTGCTTGATGAGCGCGTTGGTGCCGCCGGCGCGCGGGTCGAGCGGCGATCCCGGCACGGCGAGAACCTCGCGCCCCTGTTCGCCGGCGAGGCGGGCGGTGATCAGGGAGCCGGAACGCTCTGCCGCCTCCACCACCACCACACCGAGCGACATGCCGGAAACGAGCCGGTTGCGGCGCGGAAAGTCGCGCGCCCGGGGCTCCCAGCCCATGGGCATTTCGGAGAGCACGACGCCCTCCTGCGCGATGCGCGCCATCAGCGCCTCGTTCTCGCGAGGGTAGGGACGATCATGCCCGCCGGCGATGACCGCGACGGTGCCGGTGGCGAGGCTTGCCTCGTGGGCGGCGGCATCGATGCCGCGCGCGAGCCCGGAGGCGACCACCCAGCCGGCCGCGCCGAGGCCGCGTGCCAGGCGGGAGGTGATGGTGCGGCCGGCGCCGGACGCATTGCGCGCGCCGACAATGGCCACCGTCGGGCGGTCCAGCAGTTCGGCCCGGCCGCGCAGCGCCAGCAGCGGCGGCGCGTCGTCGATCTCGCGCAGAAGGCTCGGATATTCGGGCTCGCCCAGGGCGATGAAACGGCCCCCCAGACGAGCCAGGGCCGCGATCTCGGCTTCCGCCTCGGCGATTGTCGGAACGCGCGGGGCCAAAAGGCCGCCGCCGCGCCGGGCAAGGTCGGGTAGCGCCTCAAGCGCTGCCGCCGCGCCTCCAAAACGGTTGATCAGGCTTCGGAAGGCGCGCGGGCCGACATTCTCGGCGCGTATCAGGCGGAGCCAGTCGCGGCGCTGTCCCGGATCGAGATGAACGCCGTGCCCGCCCACGACCTATCCCTTTTTGCCGATGCGGCCTTCCGTGCCCGCCAGCAGGCGCTGGATGTTGGCACGGTGCATGAACCAGAGCAGGACGGCGAGAACGGCGAGCAAGGCGCCGATCTGCACCGTGCCGTAGAAAAACGCCGCCAGCACGGTGGCCACGCTCGCTGCCAGCGCGGCGAGGGAGGAATAACGCGAGACGAAGGCGACCGCGAGCCAGGCGACGACGAAGACCAGCGCGGCGGGCCAGGCCAGTGCGATGGTCACGCCCAGGAAGGTCGCGACACCCTTGCCGCCCTTGAAACCGAGCCAGACCGGGAAGAGATGGCCGAGAAAGGCGCCGAGCGCCGCCGCCAGACCAGCCTCCGGCCCGAGCAGCCAGCCGGCCAGCAGCACGGCGAGCGTGCCCTTCAGCGCGTCGCCCAGCAGCGTTGCGGCGGCGAGACCCTTGCGACCGGTGCGCAGCACATTGGTGGCGCCGATATTGCCGGAGCCGATGCTGCGAATGTCCTGGGTCCCCGCCAGACGGGTGATGACCAGCCCGAACGGAATCGAGCCGAGGGCGTAGCCCAGCAGCAGCGCCAGAAGGCTCGACAGGGGGGGCAGCGACCAGCTCATGCCAGCGACCTTACAGACTTCCGGGGGAATGCACAGACGGGCGCGCCGGCGCCGGCCACTTGGTCACACGTATTCATATACCGTGCGGCCAGCGACCAGCGTGCGCACGACGCGGCCCTCGAAGCGGGCCTCGTCGAAGGGCGTGTTGCGGCAGCGCGACTTCAGCGTCTGCGCGTCCAGTATCCACGCGTCGTCCAGCGCGAGGAGAGCGATGTCGGCCCGGGCGCCCGGCCGCAGAGTGCCACCCTGCAAGCCGAGCCGTTCCGCCGGCCGGGTCGACATGGCGCGGATCAGCGTCATGAGGTCGAGCGCCCCCGAGGTGACGAGGCGCAGGCCGGCGGGGAGCATGGTCTCCAGCCCGACCGCGCCGAACGCCGCCTCGGAGAAGGGCAGCCGCTTGACCTCGACATCCTGCGGATTGTGGTCCGACACGATGATGTCGATCAGCCCCTCGGCCACCGCCTCGACGAGGGCGATGCGGTCATCCTCGGCGCGCAGCGGCGGCGTCAGCTTGAAGAAGGTGCGGTAGCCGACCACGTCGCGCTCGTTGAGCGTCAGGTGGTTGATGGAGGCCGAGGCGGTGATGTCGATACCGGCATCCCGGGCGCGTCGCAGCACCTCAAGTGAATCCGCGCAGGTGAGCGAGGCCGCGTGGTAGCGGCCGCCGGTGATGGCCGCGAGGCGGACGTCGCGCTCGAAGATGATGGTCTCGGCGGCCCTGGACAGGCCGGCGAGACCGAGGCGCGAGGCGAGTTCGCCTTCATTCATAACGCCTTCGCCGGCGAGGCTCGCATCCTGGGTGTGATGGACGATGAGCGCGCCGAAATCGCGGCCATAGGTCAGCGCGCGGCGCAGCACCTGCGCCGAGGCGAGGGAGCGGGTGCCATCGGTGAAGGCGACCGCGCCTGCTTCGGCGAGCAGGCCAATCTCGGTCATCTCCCGCCCTTCGAGACCCTTGGTGAGGGCGGCCATGGGATGGACATGGACGATGGCGGTGTCGCGCGCCCGGCGCAGGATGAAGTCGACAATGGCGGGGTCGTCGATCACCGGGTCGGTGTCGGGCTGGCAGATGATGGTGGTGACGCCGCCCGCCGCCGCCGCCTGGCTGGCGGAGGCCAGCGTCTCGCGGTGCTCGGCGCCCGGCTCGCCGATGAAGGCGCGCATGTCGACAAGGCCGGGCACGGCGACCAGACGGCGGCAGTCGACGATTTCGGTATCGGCTGGCAGGCCGGCGGACAGGTTCGGGGCGATGTCCTTGATCACGCCGTCGGCGATCAGGATGTCGCCATGGGTGTCGAGATCGCGCGAGGGGTCGAGGATGCGCGCCTTGGAGAGCAAGGTGGGGCGGGGCTCATGCATTGGGCAAATTCCCCGGTAGCGTTCGCGACAGCGCATCCAGCACCGCCATGCGGACGGCGACCCCCATCTCGACCTGTTCGCGGATGAGCGACTGGGCACCGTCGGCGACCGCCGAATCGATCTCGACGCCGCGATTCATCGGGCCGGGATGCATCACCAGCGCGTCCGGCTTGGCGAAGCGCAGCTTGGCTTCATCCAGCCCCCAGAAGTGGAAATATTCTTTTACCGAAGGCACGTAGGAGCCGTTCATGCGCTCGCGCTGGAGGCGCAGCATCATGACGATATCGACATCGGCCAGCCCGCTGCGCATGTCGCCATGCACCGAGACGCCGAAGCGCTCGATACCCTTGGGCAGCAGCGTCGGGGGCGCGACGACCCGCACCTGCGCGCCGAGCGCCTGCAACAGCAGGATGTTGGAGCGGGCGACGCGTGAATGGGTGATGTCGCCGCAGATGGCGACGGTGAGTCCCTGGATGCGGCCCTTGTTGCGGCGGATGGTGAGGGCGTCGAGCAGCGCCTGGGTCGGGTGCTCATGGGCGCCGTCCCCGGCATTCACCACGGCGCAGTCGACCTTGCGGGCGAGCAGTTCCACCGCCCCGGAGGCGCTGTGGCGCACGATCAGCACGTCGGGGTGCATGGCGTTGAGCGTTGCCGCCGTGTCGATGAGCGTCTCGCCCTTCTTCACCGAGGAGGTGCTGACCGACATGTTCATCACGTCGGCGCCGAGGCGCTTGCCGGCGATCTCGAACGAGGCCTGCGTGCGGGTCGAGGCCTCGAAGAACAGGTTGATCTGGGTGCGCCCGCGTAGCGTCGCGCGTTTCTTCTCGACCTGGCGGTTGAGAAGCACGAACTCTTCGGCGAGGTCGAGAAGGCCGACGATCTCGTCGGGCGACAGACCCTCGATGCCGAGCAGGTGGCGGCGCTGGAGGGTGAAGCTGGCGTTCGGGTTCGATGTCATATCGAAGTCGGCTGGATAGAGGCGTTGAGCGCCTGCCGCAAGCCCCTAAGCGCGCCGGGGCGACTTTCCCTCACAGAAGTGCGACCGCGGCGATGACGAGAGGCATGGTCACGGCGGCCAGAAGTGTCTGAACGGTAAGGATTTCCGCCAGCAGCGGCGCGTCCCCGCCCATCTGCCGCGCCAGCACGTAGCCGTTCGGGGCGGAGGGGACGGAGGCGCCCACCGCGACGATGAGCAGGTCGACGTCGCGCAGGCCCATCGCGAGGCCGATCGCCACCGCGACGCCGGGGAGAATCGCCAGCTTCACGAGGCTGGCGAACCAGGTGGCCGCGTTTGGCGAGCGCAGGTCCTCCAGTCGCAGGCCGGCGCCGACGACCAGCAGGCCAAGCGCCAGCGAGGAGCGGCCGAGAATGTCGCCGAAGGTCATCAGCACCGGCGGGATTGGCAGGTGCAGGGCGTTGATCAGCGCGCCGGCGGCGCAGGACCAGATGAACGGGTTGCGCGCAATCTGAAGCAGCAGCAAGCGGTTGCTCGCGCCGCCATTCTCGCCGTGCCGCGCCAGCACGATGACGCTGAGCGTGTTCAGCACCGGGATCATCACCGCGAGGCCGACGGCGGCGACCGCCAGCCCGCGCGGCCCGGCGAGCGAACCCGAGACGGCGAGGGCGATATAGGTGTTCCAGCGCAGCGCGCCCTGGAAGACCGAGGTGTAGCTCGGGCCGTTGAGACCGAAGGCGCGGGAGATCCGGTGGCGGGTGAGGGCGATGAGGAGGCCGATGAGACCGATGGCGCCGAGCAGCGCCGTCGACACCTCCATGACGGCGACTTCGCCGAGATCCGCCCGCGCGATGCTCACTACCAGCAAGGCGGGGAACAGGATGAAATAGGTCAGCCTCTCCAGCGCGATCCAGTGCGAGGCTTCGGGCAGAAGCCCGCGCTTGAGCACGGCACCGAGGGCGATGGTGAGGAAGACCGGCACCAGCGCGCCGAGCACAGCGGACATGTCAGCCCCGCTCCATCGAGAAAATCAGCCGTTGCCGGCGATGAAGCGCAGCCGGTCGAGCGCGCCCTGCAGGATGAAAGCGGCGGCCTGCTGGTCCACCACCTCGGCACGCCGCGCCCGGCTCATGTCCATGGCGATCATGTCGCGCTCGACGGCGGCGGTGGAGAGGCGCTCGTCCCACAGGATGATCGGCAATTCGGTGAGGCGGGCAAGATTGCGGGCAAAGGCGCGGGAGGATTGCGCGCGCGGCCCCTCGCTGCCGTCCATGTTCACCGGCAGGCCGATGACGATGCCGATCGCCCCGCGCGCCGTGCCCAGCGCGAGAATGCGGGCGGCATCGGGGGTGAACTGCTTGCGGGCAATGGTCTCCACCGGGGCGGCGAGCCGCCGGTCGGGATCGGAACTCGCGACGCCGATGGTCTTGGTGCCAAGATCGAGCCCGATCAGCCCGCCGCGAATCGGCAGGAGCGGGGCGGCGTCGGTGACGGTGAGGATGGGGGCGACCATGACCGCGCTCGCCTAGCATGACCGCCGCGCGGACACCATGGCCGCCGCGCCCGCGAGCCGCCGCGTGTCTCGGCATGCTTGTGTCGGGGCTTGGGTGCCCTATGTTCCCCGCGTCTGTTTTCCGCGTCTGTTTTCTGCGTCCCCTGCCACGAATGAGGAATGGCGATGAATATCACCTGGTTCGGCCATGCGGCGTTTCGGCTCGACTTCGCGGGCACCTCGGTGCTGATCGATCCGTTTCTCACCGGCAACCCCGCCTTCACCGGCGATTTCGGCGCGGCCATCGCGGATGTCTCTTATGTGCTGCTCACCCATGGCCATGGCGACCATGTGGGCGACACGGTCGCCATCGCGCAGGCCAACGAGGCGACGGTGGCCGCCAATGCCGACCTCGCCGGCTGGCTGGGCCAGCAGGGCGTCGCCAAGCTCGAGCCGATGAACACCGGCGGCACGGTGCATTGCGACGGGTTCACCGTCAGCATGGTGCGGGCCGACCACTCTTCCGGCATGATGGAAGAGGGCAAGACCGTCTATCTCGGCAATGCCAACGGCATCATCGTCAAGGCCCCGGGCGAGCCGACCGTCTGGCACATGGGCGATACCGACATTTTTTCCGACATGGGCCTGATCGCCGAGCTGCACAAGCCGGACGTGGTGATCGTGCCGATCGGCGACCGCTTCACCATGGGCCCCGAACTGGCGGCGATCGCGGTGTCCCGCTATCTCGGCGGCCTCACCATCATTCCCGCGCATTATGCGACCTTCGGCCTGCTGGAGCCCGGCGCCGAGCGTTTCGTCTCGCTGGTGGGGGAAGAAGCAACGGTGGTGGTGCCGGAGAAGGGCGTGCCGGTGGCCTTGTCCCGGCTCTGATCCGGGTCAGGCGACGCCGATGGCCGCCAGTCCGCGGCGCACGGCAACCGCCTGACGCACCAGCACCAGTGCGACGAACGCCTCCAGCGCCTCGGTGAGCGCCGGCTGCGGCAGCACCCCGGGCCCCCGGCTGCCCTGTTCATCGACTCGCCGCACGAGGCCGGCCTCGGCTGCGTTCTGCACGATGCCGACGACGTGGGAGCGGGAGATGCGGAACGAGCGCGCCAGCTGGGAGATCGACAGCGGCTGGCCGGTCGGCCCGGTGCCGAACAGGGCGAAGGCGATCAGCATGCCGCCGTCCCGGTCGGCGAAATGGGCAATGGCGGGAACGTCGAAGGCGGGGCGCCAGCCGGCCCGCATCGGCTCCAGCAGAGCGTGGACGAAGGCGGCGAGGAAGGCCGGATCTTCGATATGGTGCAGGCCGCGCTCCCCTTCCTCGGGCAGGACGAGGGCGAGGCTCTGCAGGATGGTCCGCCAGCGCTCGCGGTGGATCGCCAGCAGCCGCTCCGTGACGACAAGGCGCCGGCGCCGCCCGTCGAGATCCGGCGCCGGAGCCACCAGCCCGAACAGCCGGAAGGCGGCGAGAATGGCGCCCACCCGGCCGGGGCTGCAGATGTCGAGCGCCACGGCCTCGGCCTTCAGCCGGCCGGTGGTGAGGCCGGGCGCGTCGGGCTGCTCGAAATGCATGTCCAGCATCAGCAGGGCGAGCGCCACCCGGCCCCGGTCGTTGAGCAGCCGCGTGAGCAGCAGGTTGCCGCGATAGGCTTCACTGAGAGTGATGGCTGCCTGCCGGGCGACCCAGGGAAAATCCGGCCGGGCGCGCATCCGGGCACGTTCCTGCAATTCGCCGGGCATCAGCGCATTGAACCGGAGTGTGTCGGAGGCATCGATTCGAACCGTAGCTGAATCGCGCGCAGACATGCTTGTCCCCGTATCCCTAGGTTACGACCAATAATCGACATTGCTGAGCGCTACAATTCGCCCAATGTGGCGTCCGGCTCCCCTAGGGGTATCCCGACAAGGACATGATCATTATGAGCTTCCATTCTCACCTCTTCCCGTCGGCGCGCCGCCTCGTGCCGGCCGCGCTCTGCGGCGGTTTGCTGGTCGCTCTCGCCGTGGGCAGTTCGACCCCCGCCGACGCAGCCGTCATCTATTGCACCGGCCCGGGCATTCCGGTCGGATGCGTGGTTCGCGCCACTCCCTATGCCGCGCCCGCGGCACGGGCGGCCGTCTACTGCACGCGCCCTGGCTTTCCGGCCGGCTGCACCGCCGGCGCCAATGTCAATGCACGCGCCGTCGCACGGCCCGGTCCCGGCGTCAATGTGAACGGCGGCGTGAACCGCGCGGGCGTGCGTTGAGTTCGACCTTACCATGGAGACTGTCATGATGCTTCGTTCCATCGTCCGCGCCCGCGGGCTGTCCACGGCTGCCTGCGCCGCGCTCGTGCTGCTGGCCGGCACCGCCGCCCGCGCCGACCAGGCCGCCGGCAATGCCTGCGCCGCCTCGCTCAATGCCGACGGCAAGGCGATCTATTCGGCGGTGATCGCCGCCGGCAACACCGGCGACCTGCGCACCCTCGTCACCGACACCACCAAGTCGCTGGCCATGTCGGGCCAGATCGACCGCGGCAGCGCGCGCAGCAATGCGGAAGCGGCCGGCCAATGCCTGGAGCAGGCGCGCTCCTGAGCAAGCCGGCCGGCCTGGGTACGGCCGGCGCGGCTCGCCGACCGGCATCCGAAACCCGTCATCGATTGTGGAGCGTAGCGCCGCGCGTTGCGGGGCGCGGTGCCTGCCTGCTATAGGGCGCGCATCGGTTTCAGTGGATTGGGAATTCGGATGTCGGTCGATCAGGCGACGGTCCGGCGGGTGGCGCATCTGGCGCGCATCGCCGTGACCGAGGACGAGGTGGCGCACCTCCAGGGCGAGCTCAACGCCATCCTCGCCTTCGTGGAGCAGCTCGGCGAGGTGGATACGGCCGGCGTAGAGCCCATGACCAGCGTTATTCCGATGACCTTGCCGCTGCGCGAGGACGCGGTGAGCGACGGCTTCTATGCCTCGCGCGTGCTCGCCAACGCGCCGGCGAGCGAGGACGGTTTCTTTGCCGTTCCGAAAGTGGTGGAGTGAGCCCCATGAGCGCATCCACCCCCGGCGAGCTTACCCGCCTCACCGTCACGGCCGCCCATGAAGGGTTGAGCCAGGGTCATTTCACCGCCACCGAGCTGACGCAGGCCTATCTCGACGCCATCGAGGCGGCCGGCGCGCTCAACGCCTATGTTCTGGCGACGCCGGAAAAGGCGCTGGAGATGGCCAAGGCCAGCGATGCGCGCTTCGCCGCCGGCGAGGCCGGGCCGCTGGAGGGCATTCCGCTCGGCATCAAGGACATGTTCGCCACCGAGGGCGTGCGCACCACGGCCTGCTCGAACATCCTCAAGGACTTCATCCCGCCCTATGAATCGACCGTCACCTCCCGCCTGTGGAAGGACGGCGCCGTCCTGCTGGGCAAGCTGAACCAGGACGAGTTCGCCATGGGCTCGTCCACCGAATCGAGTGCCTTCGGGCCGGCGGTGAATCCGTGGCGGCGCAACGGCTCTTCCCAGAAGCTGGTGCCGGGTGGCTCCTCCGGCGGCTCGGCAGCGGCGGTGGCGGCGCATATCTGCGCCGGGGCGGCGGGCACCGACACCGGCGGCTCGATCCGCCAGCCGGCGGCCTTCACCGGTACGGTGGGCATCAAGCCGACCTATGGCCGCTGCTCGCGCTGGGGCGTCGTCGCCTACGCCTCCTCGCTCGACCAGGCCGGACCGATCGCCCGCTCGGTGAACGACGCCGCGCTGCTGCTGCGCTCCATGGCCGGCCATGACGCGAAGGATTCCACCAGCGTCGACATGGCCGTTCCCGACTATGAGGCGGCTGTGGGCGCCTCGGTGAAGGGCAAGCGCATCGGCATTCCCCGCGAGTACCGCGTCGACGGCATGTCGCCGGAGATCGCCGCGCTGTGGGACAAGGGCGCGGACATGCTGCGCGCCGCCGGCGCCGAGATCGTCGAGATCAGCCTGCCGCACACCAAATATGCGCTGCCCTCCTACTACATCGTCGCGCTGGCCGAGGCGTCCTCCAACCTCGCGCGCTATGACGGCGTGCGCTATGGCGAGCGGGTCGCCGGGCGCGATATCGTCGACATGTACGAGAAGACGCGCGCCGCCGGCTTCGGCGATGAAGTGCGCCGCCGCATCATGGTCGGCACCTATGTGCTCTCGGCCGGCTATTACGACGCCTATTACCTCAAGGCGCAGAAGGTACGCACGCTGATCAAGCGCGACTTCGAGACCGTCTTTGCCGAGGGGATCGACGCCGTGCTGGCGCCGGCCACGCCCTCGCCGGCCTTCGGCATCGGCGAGAAGTCGGGCGCCGACCCGGTGGAGATGTATCTGCAGGACGTGTTCACCGTGACGCTGAACATGGCCGGCCTGCCGGGCATCGCGGTGCCGGCCGGGCTCTCCTCCGAGGGGCTGCCGCTCGGCCTGCAGCTCATCGGCCGCCCCTTCGGCGAGGAGAGCCTGTTTTCGCTCGGCCAGGTGATCGAGGAGGCCGCCGGCCGCTTCGAGGTCACCGACCGCTGGTGGGAGTGAGGCGATGCCGAGCCTGCCCTCGAATGAGCGCTCGCTCGCGCCCTTCCGGGCGGAGATCGACGCCATCGATGCCCAGATCGTCGAACTGCTCGCCCGCCGCTTCGAGGTGGTGAAACACGTCATCGCCGTGAAGAAGGTGGAAGGGCTTGCCGCCTTCCTGCCCGAGCGGGTGGAGGACGTGATCGACAAGGTGAGCGCCGAGGCCGAGACCAAGGGCGTGCCGCCCGAACTGGTCGAGAAGCTCTGGCGCGAACTGATCGCGTGGGTCATCGCCTATGAGAATGAGCGGCTCGGCTAAGCCGGCCGCAAGGGTCTACTCGGCGGCGGCGCGGCGCATCGCTTGCCCCGCTCCCTGCTCTGCCGCAGCCTCCTGCTGTGCCGCGGTTTCCTCTCTCCACACATCGAACTGCCCGGCATTTCGGCAGAAGCCGGGGACCGGCGCCGTCGCGTCGCGGGCTTCCAGCCAGCGGTGGCAGTCGGGGGCGTCGCGGCAGCCGAGGCAGCGCTGGGCGGCGGCGCGCAATTCTTGCGGCGCCTGGGCAGAGAGCGTCGCGAGGTCGACGCCGGCCTGTTCGGCCATCGCCCGAAACAGCGCGAGGCGCTCGTCAATCGTGTCGACATTCATGGCGGTTCTCCCTTTGGGGGAGAGTGCCGGCGCGCGACCGCGCCGGCCTTGATCTGTCGCAAAGGAGCGGCCGGGCCCACCCGGGCCCCCGCCGTTCGCCTTACCGGCCGACCAGCGGGTCACTGAGGCCGACGGCGTAGAAGCCGACCAGCAGCAGCGTGCCGGCGACGATCAGATAGTAGATCGTCGGCAGGATGGTGATGCGCAGCGTCGCCCCTTCGCGCCCGAGCAGGCCGACCGTCGCCGAGGCCGCGACCACGTTGTGGATGGCGATCATGTTGCCGGCGGCGGCGCCGACCGACTGGCCTGCCACCATCAGCGCCGACGAAATGCCGAGGCCCTGCGCCACCGAGAACTGGAACTGGCTCAGCATGAGATTGCTGACCGTGTTCGAGCCGGCGAGGAAGGCACCCAGCGCGCCGATGGTGGGGGCGAAGACCGGGTAGACCGCGCCGACCTGTTCCGACACCCACTCGGCGACCAGCACCGGCATGCTGTCCAGCCCATTGGCGTTGACGCCGGAATTGATCATCACCCGCACCATCGGCACGGTGAAGATCAGCACGAAGCCGGCACCGATCAGCGTGCCGCTGCTCTCGCGCACGGCGGCACCGAAGCCGGCCAGCGTCATGCGATGCAGCAGCACCGTGATGAGGCAGATGATGACGAGCAGCCCGCCCGGCGAGAACAGCAGCGGGAAGTCGCCATTGATGCCCTGTTCGCCGAGCAGATCTGAGAACGCCAAGGTCGCCGACTTCAGCGCGTTGCCGATGTCGGGCATGGTGCGGCTGACCACCAGCACGACCGCCAGCAGCACATAGGGCGCCCAGGCGAGGGCGAGCGGGATGGTGCGCTTCGCCAGGCTGTCGAGCGTGATGTCGAGCTGGCCGAACCATTCCTTCGGCCATTCGGAGGGCGGCGCGAAGTCCCAGGATTGCTTGGGCACCAGAAAGCCGGAGCGGGCCGCGAGGGTCATCACCCCGAGGCCGATCAGGCCGCCGAGCAACGAGGGGAATTCCGCGCCGAGGAAGGTGGCCGCCAGTACATAGGGCACCGTCATGGCGAAGGCGCCGAGAATGGCGAAGGGGGCGGCCGAAAGGCCCTCGGTCCAGGATTTGTTGCGGCCGAAGAAGCGGGTCATCACCATGATGAGGAACAGCGGCATCAGCGTGCCGCAGATGGCGTGGATGACCGCCACCTCCGTGGTGATGAGGTGGAAGAAGATGGCCCAGGAAGAGCCGGCCTCGGTGAGTTGCGCGGTAATCGCCGCCTGATCGAGGCCGGTCTGCACGCCGACGATCAGCGGGGTGCCGACGGCGCCGAAGGACACCGGCGTCGACTGGATCATCATGCCGAACACCACGGCGGCCATCGCCGGGAAGCCGACCGCCACCATCAGCGGCGCGGCGACGGCGGCGGGGGTGCCGAAGCCCGAAGCGCCCTCGATGAAGGAGCCGAACAGCCAGGCGATGAGGATGACCTGGATGCGCCGGTCCGGGCTGATCGAGGTGAAGCCGGCGCGGATCGTGGAGATGGCGCCCGAATGCTTGAGCGTATTCAGCAGCAGGATGGCGCCGAAGATGATCCAGAGCAGGCCGGCGGTCTGCAGCAGGCCCTGCAGGGTGGAGGCCATGACCCGGTTGGCGCTGACGCCCCAGAAGACGAGGGCGATGACCACCGCCATCGCATAGGTGATGGGCATCACGATGCGCGCGGCGATACGGAATCCGATGAGCAATACGCCTGCCGACAGGATCGGCAGGAAGGCAAGCAGTGCGAGCAAACCCGTTGACATCCGTTTCTTCCCTCCTTGTCGCCTGCCTTTTCCGCGGGAGCCGGTTGCGGAGATGGCGACGTTGACTGTTGCGAAGCGCTCCTCCCGGGAGCACGCCGACTGGTAATATTTTCTGACCAGAATGGCGCTGACTGCAGGATTACCTCGCGTGAGCCTCCCTGTCGCCCCGTCCAAAGGTCGGGTTGGGCGGATTTGTCGCCCGGCGCGTTCACATCGCCGCGGGTGGCGCCCGTTCTTCGCCCGGCGAGCGGTGCGGATGCGGGAGAAGGTTGTCAGGACGGGCGAGAGCGGAGTAGGGAACTGCCACTCCCGCGCTTTCGTGCCGACGCACGCCAGAACAGGTCCGTCCGATGAACATGCATTCCCGTCCCGCCGACCCGAAGAAGCTCATCAAGGGTGCCACTGGCGATTGGGAGATCGTGGTCGGCATGGAAATCCATGCCCAGGTCACGTCCAATTCCAAGCTGTTCTCCGGCGCTTCGACCGAATTCGGCGGCGAGCCCAACAGCCATGTCTCGCTGGTGGATGCGGCGATGCCGGGCATGCTGCCTGTCATCAACGCCGAATGCGTGAAGCAGGCCGTGCGCACCGGCCTCGGCCTGAAGGCGCAGATCAACAAGCGCTCGGTGTTCGACCGCAAGAACTATTTCTACCCCGACCTGCCGCAGGGCTACCAGATCAGCCAGTTCAAGGACCCCATCGTCGGCGAGGGCATCGTGCTGGTCGACACCTCGGACGGGCCGATCGAGGTCGGCATCGAGCGGCTGCATCTGGAGCAGGACGCCGGCAAGTCGATCCACGACCAGCACCCCACGCTGTCGCTGGTCGACCTCAACCGCTCCGGCGTGGCGCTGATGGAGATCGTCTCCAAGCCGGATCTGCGCTCCTCCGAGGAAGCCAAGGCCTATGTGACCAAGCTGCGCACCATTCTGCGCTATCTCGGCACCTGCGACGGCGACATGGAGAAGGGCTCGCTGCGCGCCGACGTGAACGTCTCGGTGCGCAAGCCGGGCGATGATTTCGGCACGCGCTGCGAGATCAAGAACGTCAACTCCATCCGCTTCATCGGCCAGGCGATCGAGACCGAGGCACGCCGGCAGATCGGCATCATCGAGGATGGCGGCACGATCGACCAGGAAACCCGCCTGTTCGACCCCGGCAAGGGCGAGACGCGCTCCATGCGCTCGAAGGAAGAAGCGCATGACTACCGCTATTTCCCCGACCCGGATTTGCTGCCGCTGGAATTCGACGACGCCTTCGTCGCCGAGCTGAAGGCGCATCTGCCGGAACTGCCGGATGAGAAAAAGGCGCGCTTCGTCTCCGCCTATGGCCTCTCCGCCTATGATGCGGACGTGCTGGTGGCCGAGAAGGAGACCGCCGACTTCTACGAAGCAGCGGTGGCCCATGGCGGCACGGCCCGCGACGCCAAGGCGGTGGCCAACTGGATCATGGGCGACGTGTCGGCCTTCGCCAATGCCTCCGGCCTGTCGGTGTACGAGACCCATATCACCCCGGTGCAGATCGCCGGCCTGGTCGACCTCATCGCCGACGGCACCATCTCCGGCAAGATCGCCAAGGACGTGCTGGCGATCATCATCGCCGAGGACAAGGACGGGGACCCCCGCGTGATCGTCGAGGCGCGCGGCATGAAACAGGTGACGGATACCGGCGCTATCGAGGCGGCGGTCGACGCCATCATCGCCGCCAACCCCGACAAGGTGGCGCAGGTGCTCGCCAAGCCGACCATGCTCGGCTGGTTCGTCGGCCAGGTGATGAAGCAGACCGGCGGCAAGGCCGCGCCGCAGGTGGTCAACGACCTGCTCAAGGCCAAGCTGGGGATATGAGCGGCACCGCGTCCGGCGCCCCTGCGGCGGGCGCCGTCATCGTCGCGCCCGCCACCCGCGCCGATCTGCCGGCCATCGTCTCGATTCTCGCGCGCGAGACGCTGCTGGGCGTGCGTGACAGCACGGAGCCCGCCGCGTTTCCCGAGTATGAGCGCGCCTTCGATGAGATCGCCACCGATCCGCGCGCGACGCTCTATGTCGCGCGGCTCGACGGCCGCGTGGTCGGCACCTTCCAGCTGGTGTTCTTCCGCGCGCTGCTGCGCCACGGCACGCTGCTCGCCCACGCCGAGGCGGTGCAGGTCGACCCGGAGGTGCGCGGCAAGGGCGTCGGCCGGGCAATGATGGACTTCGCCATTGCCGAGGCGCGCCGCCGGGGCGCCGGCTCGCTGCAGCTTGCCTCCAACAAGCAGCGGCATGACGCGCACCGCTTCTATGAACGGGCCGGCTTCGAGAAGCGCCTCGACGGCTTCAAGATCGACCTCGCCGGGCACGGCTGAGAAGCGCCCGGGCGGGGGGCCGGCTTACGGCAGGCAACGCGCCATGAAGACGTGCCACGCCTTGGCGCCGGTGAGGTTATGCCGGGTCTTGTAGGCCTGCCATTCGCCGTTGCAGCGGTTCAGGGCCTCGCGGTCATTGGCGTCCGGTGTGCGCGACAGGTCCGGTGCGGGGTCCGGCGCTGGGCGCGGCACGCTCGGCACCGAGGTGCGCGGCTTGGCCGGCGGTTCCTTCGGCTCGGCGGGCTTAGGGGGCGGGGTGTCGTCCAGCACGCCGGTGCCGGCAAGGCATTCCTGGGCGAAATCGCGATAGGTCTGCTTGCCGGTCTGGTTCTTCGCCTTCATCTCGTTCCACAAATCGGCGCACTGTTTCATGGAAGGCTGGGCGGCCGTTGCGGAGGCGCCCGTCGGTGCGGTGCTGCGCCGGGGAGCGGCCGGTGCCTCGACGCTTGCGGGCTTTTCGTCCGATGCCACGCCGGCCTCGGCGAGGCATCTGGTGGAGAAGTCGCGAAAATTCTGGTCGCCGGTCTGGTTCTTCGTCTTCATCTCGTTCCAGCGGTCGGCGCAGATCTTGGCCGGCGAGGGCGTCGCGGACGACTGGGCCAGCGCCGGGCCGGCGAGGGAAAGCCCGGCGAGCAGGCAGAAGAGAGCGACAGGTTTCACGCGCGCGGTCTCGCTGGTTCGTGGCGCGGGGCGCCGGGCGCGCAAATCTACCCTCATCCGCCCGGTGAGGCGAGCGCGCGGCGCCACGCTTGCCAGCGTCGCGGGGCGGCTCTAGTTCTGTTGCCATACGCCCCATGGCGGGCGAGGGGGAGTGCTTGCGTCATGGCTCAGCTTCAGTCGCGCCCGATCCAGCTCTATTTCTGGCCGACGCCGAATGGCTGGAAAATCTCCATCATGCTGGAGGAGTGCGGGCTCCCCTATGAGGTGATTCCGGTGAATATCGGCCGGGGCGACCAGTTCAAGCCGGAATTTCTCGCGCTCTCGCCCAACAACAAGATGCCGGCCATCGTCGACCCGGAAGGTCCGGGCGACGCCCCGATCTCGGTCTTCGAATCGGGCGCGATCCTGCAATATCTCGGCCGCAAGACCGGGCTGTTCTACCCCGCCGACGAGCGCGGGCGGGTCGAGGTCGACCAGTGGCTGTTCTGGCAGATGGCGGGGCTTGGCCCGATGGCCGGGCAGGCGCACCATTTCCGCATCTACGCTCCGGAAAAAATCCCCTACGCCATGGACCGCTACACCAACGAGGTTCACCGCCTCTACGGGGTGATGAACCGGCGGCTCGCCGACCGCCCGTTCCTCGCGGGCGATTACTCCATCGCCGACATCGCCTGCATCGGCTGGGCCAAGCTGTGGGAGCGGCAGGGGCAGGACATCAAGGAATTCCCGCATTTCGCCGCCTGGTTGGAGCGGATGCTGGCACGGCCGGCGGTGAAGCGGGGCCTCGCCCTCAACGCCGAGGATCGCGGCAAGGTGGACTATGCCACCGACAAGCAGGCGCAAGGCGTGCTCTTCGGCCAGCGCTCGCCCAACTGAGCGCCGGAGACGGTGGAGCGCGGGCGTATTCGGCCTTGACCGCGAGGCAGGGGAAACCTAGACAGGTCGCCGGCTCGAAGCACGGTCGCCGCAAGGCACCGTGACGCCGGCTGGAGACGTGGCCGAGAGGCTGAAGGCACTCGTTTGCTAAATGAGCAGGCCCCCAAAAGGGCCTCGAGGGTTCGAATCCCTCCGTCTCCGCCATTCCTATTTTTCCCTTTAAATCAATAACTTGGCTTGAGCCTGTAAGTCATTATGGGGAGAAGAGCGGGACTGTTGTCCACAGGCGCGGGTAACGCGGCACGGCTTGTTCTTGTTCTGTTCTCATGAAATCAATAGCGACCTACAGGAGGTCGCCATGAACGCCACGCAGCTACCCGAATCCCACGCACCGCAGACCATTGAGCCCGTCATTGGCGAGGCCGATATCGACGCCGCCATAGAGACGTGCGGCGGTGACGTCCGCAACACGATCCTCTCCCTGCTGCTGGCGCTCGACAGCGCCCGGCGTGACGCGTCCTGGGGCTATGTGCGCGGTCGTCCTTCCCGCTCGGTCAGCGGGCAGGAGGGGTGAGCCATGGTCCAGCGATAGCGAACCAGGGCGGTGTGGAAGGCCGAAGAGAGGCAGCGGGAGCTATCCGGGCACAAAGCGCGTGCTGATTGCAGGGCGCGAGCAGCGACAGGCCTTCCGCCATGTCCGCACCGATCGGATAGCGGCTGACAAACTGCCGGAGCCGATCCGCGAACGACGCGGACCGCTCCTCAGGCGCTGGGAGGCATGGCGGTCAGCCAAGCTGACGGAGAGGACGAGGAGCCGCTGAGCCCGTCTGATTCTCCGTTCATCTGCCTCGATCGGTGGCGGGCCTTTCCCGCTTATCGTTTCGGATCGGCAGAAGCGGGGGCGTGCTTCGCTCGCCTGTCTGCGCGTAGCGTCACCGCCTGGCCGTGCTGATCCTCCACTACCGACGGTTCTCAAAAAGGCGGCGATCGGAGGACGGCTAAGCCTATTACTTTGGCAGAAGGCCCTTGCGAGATTTATTTCCGTATATTAGCCTGTCAACGGGCGATGTTACAAGATGCGGGCAAGCAAACCTGATGGTATATTTGCATAATATCATCATTACGTTCATCAAAATTCGCTCTTGAAAGAGATGCTCGTCCTTTGATGGGCGGCGCGGCCGCAGGCGGGGTGAGCGACCTTTTCCGCAGCTTCACTCTTGGCGGGCCTGCAGCAATGCGGCCGTCGCCGGCACTCGGGCCGACAATGACAGAAGAGTTCGTGTCAGGAAGGGGTCACGCCGCGCGCGGGTTGTTGCTGGCGGTTGCGCCACTATGGCGGGAATACTGAACTACCAAAAATACTGGGCTACCAAAATACTGCGATGCGGAAATACTGGGCTGCTTGAGCCCAGACAACGACACTGGGGAGACATAGATGTGTACTGCGTGTGATTGGGCGCCGTATTTCGAGGCATTCGGGCGGAGCCGGACGATGAGCCGCCGCTCGGTGCTCCGCGCGGGCGCGGCGATGACGGCGGCCACCGCCCTCGCGCCGGGCTTCTTCGCGACCGATGTCTCCGCCGAGGAAAGCAAGGCCAAGGCCGCCATCGACGGCCCGGCCGATTTCGTGTTCCACAATGGCCCGGTCTACACAGTGGCGACAGCCGCAGCGTGGGCCGATGCGGTCGCGGTTCGCGGCAATACCATCGTTCATGTCGGCGATGCGGCCGGCGCCCTGGCGATGGCCGGCCCGAAGACGCAGGTGATCGACCTCAAGGGCCGGCTGCTGATGCCCGGCTTCGTCGAGGGCCACACCCACCCCTTCCTCGGCGCCTTCCTCACCTCCGGCCTCGATCTCCAACTGGCCAATCTCGACGAGGTGCTGGCGGCCATCAAGACCTACGCCAAGGAGAACCCCACCGGCCCGATCCGCGGCTTCGGCTGGCGGGTCGACATGTTCCCGCCCGAGGGGCCGAACCGGGCCGAACTCGACGCCATCCTGCCGGACCGGCCGGCCTTCTTCTTCGCCATTGACGGGCACAGCCTGTGGGTGAATTCCAAGGCGCTGGAAATGGCTGGCGTCACCCGCGACACGCCCGACCCCATTCCGCGCTTCAGCTACTACGCGCGCGACCAGAAGGGCGATCCGACCGGCTATGTGCTGGAGGTGAACGCCGTGCTCAGCCTCGTCAACGCGGTTGAGCCGATTTCCGGCGATGCGATGGGCAAGCTGCTGGAAGGCTGGCTGCCCAAGGCGGCGGCAGCCGGCATTACCACCGTGTTCGACGCCGGCGTGCCGCCGATCGGCAGCGATCAGGGCGCCATGTTCGCGCTCTATGTGGATGCCGACAAGCGCGGCGTGCTGCCATTCCGCGTATCCGCAGGGTATACGGTGAAGTCGCCGCCCATCGACAAGGCGGTGGAGACGCTGACCGACATCCGCAAGCGAATCGGCAGCGAGCTGGTCAAGGTCGACACGGTGAAGATCATCGGCGACGGCTCCCAGGCCGGCTATACGGCGTGGGTGATCGAGCCCTATGCCGACATGCCCGACTCCACCGGCGGCTCGCCTTTCACCGAGGAGCAGTGGCACCAGCTGATCAGCTCGGTGGACGCGGCGGGGTTCGACGTGCATGTCCACGCCTGCGGCGAGCGAACGACGCGGGTGGCGCTCGATTCGATCGAGAAGGCCATCGCCGCCAACCCGGCGCGCGACCGCCGTCACACCATCGCGCATCTGGTCTATGTCGAGGACAGCGACGCGCTGCGCTTCCCCAAGCTCGGCGTCATCGCCGAGTTCTCCGCCAACTGGTCGTCTGCCGATCCCGACACGCTGGAGAACATGGTGGCCCGCTACGGCCAGCCGCGCGCCAGCCGGATGTATCGCACGCGCAGCGTCCTGAAGGCAGGTGGACGGGTTTCCTTCGGCACCGACTGGCCGGCGGCCGGTTATTTCTCGACCTATGAGCCGCTCAAATCGATCCAGGTCGGCGTCACCCGGCAGCTCATCGGGCTGAAGGACGCGCCGGTGCTGAGCCCGGCCGACGAGCGCCTGACGGTGGAGGAAGCGATCCACGCCAACACGATGGGCGCGGCCTATCAGCTGCGCATGGATAAGGAGATCGGCTCCATCGAGGTCGGCAAGCGCGCCGACCTGATCGTGCTCGACCAGAACATCCTGAAGATCGATCCGCACGAGATCCACAAGACCAAGGTCGATCTGGGCATGATGAACGGGACCATCCGGCACAAGGCGTGAGGCCTTGCCGGGCGCTGATAGCCTCGAACCCCAACCCGTGAGGCGGACATGATGTGTCCGCCTGCCTGCCCTTCAGGATGGCGGCTGGTCCTGCCGCCTCACCCTCCTCGAAAGTCGTTCTCGATGAAGCCGCTGCTCGCCCTGTTGACGCTCCTCGCCGGCCTTGCTGTTTCTCCGCTCGCGGCCCAGTCGCTGCCGGACATCTGCACCAAGAAGAACTGCTTCATGACGTTTGACGGCAGCGAGCGGGGATTTTGCCAGGCCTATGTCGAGGGCAAGTCCTGCTTCATGTCGTTCAACGACAGCGAGGATCGCGGCTGGTGCCAGCATCTGCGCGAGGGCAAGTCGTGCATGATGGCGCTGGACGGCCAAGCGCGCAAAGACTGCGAGGCCAACCGGGTCCCGCGCGAGCACCGTCACTGGCAGCGGATGTGCAGCTACTGGTGAGGTTTCCACGCGCCGGCCCGGGTGGCCGGCGTCCCTATCCGGTAGCCTGTCGAACCTTTTGCCCGCGCATTCACAAGGCCCAAGTCCATGTCCCAAGACGATACGCCCGGCGGCATTTCCCGACGCGACCTGCTCGGCAAGGGGACGGCGACGATCCTCGGTGCCAATCTGCTGCCCGGCATCGCGGCCGCGCCGGCAGAGGCGGCGGAAGCGGCGACAGCGCCCGCCGAGCCAGTGACGGCGCCGGAGGCACCGCCCGGCGGCTACAACATCCTGTTCATTCTCGTGGACCAGGAGCACTTCTTCCCGAAATGGCCGTTCCCGGTGCCGGCGCGCGAGATGCTGAAGCAGAAGGGCATCACCTTCGCCAATCATCAGGCGGCGTCCTGCGTGTGCTCGCCGGCGCGCTCGGTGATCTATACCGGCCAGCACATCCAGCATTCCGGCGTCTTCGACAATCTGAACTATCTCTGGCAGCCCGACCTCTCGACGTCGATCAAGACGATCGGCCACCGCATGAGCGATCTGGGCTACCACTCGACCTATCAGGGCAAGTGGCACATGAGTGCCAATCTCGACCAGACCAAGGTCGCGGTGGACGCGCCGATGGCGGATTATCGCGAGATCATCCAGAGCTACGGCTTCGACGGTTTCTTCGGCGTCGGCGATCTCATCGACAGCGGGCTGGGCGGCTACACCTTTGACGGCTTCACCGCCGACCGCGTGGCGAGCTGGATGCGGCGCGAGGGCGAGGAACTGCGGGCCAAGGGACAGCCCTGGTTCCTGGCGGTGAACTTCGTCAACCCGCATGACGTGATGTACATCAACTCCGACCTCCCCGGCCATGTGGTGCAGGGCAAGGATGCCGCCATCGACATCTTCCCGACGCCGGAGGACAGGCTCTACCAGGAGCGCTGGGACGACCTGCCGCTGCCGTTCAACCGCAGCCAGCCGCTCGACGCGCCGGGCCGGCCGAAGGCGCACGCCATCTATCAGCAGATCCAGGACATGATGGTGGGCGAGTGGCCCGACGAGGACCGCCGCTGGCACGTGCTGCGCAACTATTATTACAACTGCATCCGCGACTGCGACCGGCAGATCGCCCATGTCCTCAAGGCGCTCGAGGACAATGACATGCACAAGAACACCATCGTGGTGTTCAACGCCGACCATGGCGAACTCGCCGGCCACCACCAGATGCGCGGCAAGGGCAACTGCACCTACAAGGAGCAGAACCACGTCCCGCTCATCATCTATCACCCGGCCTATCCCGGCGGAGTCACCTGCGAGGCCATCACCTCGCAGCTCGATTTGGCGCCGACGCTGATCGCGCTGACCGGGGCGGACCCGTCCGCGCAGGCCAAGGCCGCCGACGGGCTGAAGGGGCACGATTTCTCCGGCCTGCTGAAGGCGCCCACGACGGCGAAGGTCGACGCGATCCGGCCGGCATCGCTATTCAACTACAACATGCTCTCCTACCAGGACGTGACCTGGGCGGAGCACTTCGTGAAGATGACGTTCTCCGGCGATGTCACCAATGACGAGAAGGTCCAGACCTATCTGAAGAACGACCCGGACTTTGCCGAGCGCGTCGGCATTCGCTCGATCTTCGACGGGCGTTACCGCTTCTCGCGCTATTTCGGCCAGACCGACTTCAACACCCCCACCACGCTGGAAGACCTGGTCGCCAAGAACGATCTCGAACTCTACGATCTGCAGGAAGACCCCGGCGAGATGAACAACCTTGCCATGGACACCGCCAAGAATGGCGAGCTGCTGCTGGCGCTGAACAAGGTCGCCAACGACCTCATCGCGGCAGAAGTGGGCGTCGACGACGGTTCGTTCCTGCCGATCAAGGACGGCAAATGGTATTTCCCGTCCAAGAGTGAGCGCTAGGGGCCGTGGTGCCGGTTCGGCGGGGCAGGGGAAGGCGCGGCAGGCCTCGGCCATGGGCGGCAGCCGGGCTGATCGCCCTGCTGTCGACGGCGGCGTCCCCGCGCGCGCAGGCACAGGAGTGCGACGCCTGCGGCACCGGGACGGACGGCGCCGCGTCCACGGAGTCGCAGCCCATGACGAACTTCTTCGGCAATTCGCGCTACCTGCAGGCGATCAGCGAGCAGGTGAACCTCAGCCGTCAGGGTGGGCCGCTGCCCATCACGATTTCCGGCAATGTGCAGACCTGGACCAGCGGCCCGGAGCAGGCCGACCTCTACACGGAGAGCGCCCAGCTCGCCTACAAGATGAACGACGAGTGGACGCTGCTCGGCCAGCAGCTCTACCAGCAGCAGGCGTCGATCGAGCTGTGGAATTTCGTCGGCGGCGTCGGCTATCAGCCGACCGAGGATTTCAGCATCAATATGATGGCGGGCGTCGGCGTGCACACGCGCTACACTTACCAATGGGCCACCTATATCTCGCCGCAATACACGCTGCCGCTCACCATTGCGGGCGAGAAGAGAATCGCGCTCGGTGCCAATTTCACGGTGGAGAAATATGAGCTGGGCACGTTCTACCAGGTGCAGCCGCGCGTGAGCCTGAAGATCGCGTCGTGGCTGCCGCAGCTGCAGATCGGCTACGCGTTCGGCGACTTCGACAATTCGACCGATGTGACAAAGACCCAGTATTACCAGCCGCAGGCGGTCAGCGGGCTATCGCTGACCGCGGTGTTTCATCCCTTCGAGCCGATCTATGCGGTGATCACCTACCTGCCGGAGAACCGCAACTACATCGCCGGGAACTATTCGGTGCAGAGCACCATCAGCGGCACGCTGCACATGAACCTCACCCCGTCGCTGCGCACCTCGCTGTTCTACCAGGACACCTGGTATCAGACGGGCAGCGACCAGGCGTTCGGCGGCAGCCTCAGCGTGGCGTTCTGAGGTGAACGGGCGGGATTCTACTTCAGGCCCGCCAGCGACCGGGCCTTGGCGACGGCCTTCATGCAGCCGGCCTCATTGCCTGCCGCCTGCAGGTTCAACGCCTCGTTCAAGGCGCCGGCCGCCCCGGTCTGCGGCTCATTCAGGCCCGCTGCAGCCAGCGACGAGGGCGTCGGCTGGTGGGAATCCTGCGCGGCGACGCTCTGGTCCTGGGTCTTGGGCTGGGCCGGCCCCTTTGCCGAGGATTCCTTCAACTCGTGCTGGGTCTTGGCGATCGCTTCGACACAGTTTTCCCAATTTGCCGCGCCTGCCGGCTGAGCCAGCAGAACGGCGCCGGCGGACAGCACGGCAGCGGCGAGGCGCTTTCGCCCAAACACATATGTCGACAGGCGCTTCACGGCTGCCCCTCCGCTTACTGAAAATCCGGAACGAAATCTCGTCGGGCCACTCAAGCATCGTCCTCCGGCCAGCGTCAAGGACGATCCTGGCGGCGCGGGACGAGGCCCTGTTCTTGCACCGGACGCAGACCGGAAGTCGGCTATCGAGCCACCGAATGCCGACCCTGACGGCACGCGGCCGGTGGCTACATGATGCCTTCCGCCACGCACCGGCCCGGCCTACAAGAGCGGGTCGCCACGCCTTTTGCCGCCCACGTTCACGAGACTGATCCCGGCCATGTTCAAACTGTCATTTCTGCTCATAGGCACGCGGGCTTTTCGGGCGCGTTGGTATGTTCTCTGCGTCCTTGGCGCGCTGCTGATGGCCGGAGCCCTCTTCCTGGCCTTCCACGCGCCGGCCGGCCTTGTTGTCCTCACGGGCCGGGCGATCGGCGTCGTCTTCCTTTTCATGGGGGCCGGCAACCTGCTGCGCTTCATGAGCGAGCTGCGCAGCGTGCGCGGCGCCTTTGCGCTTGCGAGGGCGGTCTGCTTCCTCGTGACCGGCGCCATCGCGATCCACTGGCCGGCCCATGCCGAGGATGTGCTGGCGGCGCTGTTCTGTCTCGTCTTCATCGTCGACGGTCTCGGGCGAATCGGCGTGGGGCTGCTGCTGCGCCTGCCCGATCTGCGCTGGCGCCTGCTCTACGGCTCGGTCCAGCTCGCCTTCGCGGTGGTCTTTCTCGCCGGCTGGCCGTTGCCGCTGGAGCGCAGCGTCGCCCTGTGCATCGGCCTGATCTTCGCCTTCCGGGGCTGGCTGCTGATGCGGCTCGGCCTGCTGTTCCGCACGCTGGACGATGACGCGACGATCCTCCATTTGCCGATGTTCGCCACGCGCGGGTGGTACGACCGGTCCCCGGACCTTGCAGACACCACAGGCGCGCCCACCGTGGCGCATCCGATGGTGGTTCATGTGTGGACGCCGGTCGGCTCCGCCCATGTGCCGCACCGCCGGCTGCTGCTCGACCGCTACGTTGCCGCGGTCGGCGCCGACGGCATGATCTCCACCGGCCATGCCTCGCTGGAGATGCTGCCGTCGCTGTACATCAGCCATTACCCCGCCGTCGAACTCGACCGCACGGGCGAGGATTTCGTCGGCGCCCTGCGCAGCACGGCGGAGAACGACGTGAAGGGCCATTTCCAGCCCTCCTATGCCGAGGAGGCGGCGGGGTGGTGCGAGGCGGATGGCCGGGTGGAGTTCCACAATTTCAGCCCCCGCCAGCTTCAGGCGTTCTGGGCGCGGTATCAGCAGGACGACACCTACAACCTCACCAACCGCAACTGTTCGGTCGTCGTGGCGCAAGCGCTCGATGCCGCGCTGGAGGGCTCGCTGGCCACCCGCACCCCGTGGCTGCAACTGCTCATGCTGGTGGCCAATCCGGATGTCTGGGTCGCCGCGCTGCTGCGGGCCCGTGCCAATCTCAGCACCTGGACGCCCGGCCTGGTGCTGGACTACGCGCACACGCTGGCCCGCATCGTCGAGCGGCGCGATGTCTCGTGGCCCGACAGCCTCCACCGCTTCATGCAGCGGGTCGGGCTGGCGCGCCGGAAGAGCCCCGACGGCGCCCTCCCGTGACCGTCTCGTCCGGCGGCTCCCGGCTCTTTGCCCGGGCGGCGGGACTGGCCATGGAATGGTCCGATAACGGCCTGGCCTTCTTCGCGGCGGCGGTGTGCGCGACCTTTGCCGTGTTCGTAGCGATCATGAACCGGAACGGCCGGGCCACCTGATCTCTCGGGGCACGCCGCACGCAGCTGTGATCGGGCCGGCGGGTCGACGCCGTGCGATCCTACGTTACGTCAGGGGGCGTAGCGGCGAGGGAGAGACGGTGAGCATCACGCGCAGAAGCCTTGTAGGCACCGCCGCCCTTGGCGTCGCTGCCGCCGCGCTGGAGCCCCTGCGCCTGTCGGCTCAGGCCGCGCCACTGATGCGCGCCATACCTGCGTCCGGCGAGCGGATTCCGGCGGTCGGGCTCGGCACCTGGATCACCTTCAATGTCGGTGACGACCCGGAACTGCAGGCCGAGTGCACGCAGGTGATGGCCGCCTTCTTCGCCGGCGGCGGACGCATGATCGACAGCTCGCCCATGTATGGCTCCTCGCAGGCCGTCGTCGGGCGCGGGCTCGACGAACTCGGCCGTCCGGAGGCGCTGTTCGCGGCCGAGAAGGTGTGGACCTCGTCCGAGACGGACGGCCCGGCCCAGATCGAACAGACGCGCCGCCTGTGGGGCGTAGAGCGCTTTGATCTGCTGCAGGTGCATAATCTCCTGAGCTGGGAAGCGCATCTCGACACGTTGCTGGCCATGAAGGCCGCCGGCCGGCTGCGCTATGCCGGCATCACCACCTCCGAAGGGCGCCGCCACGATCTGCTGGAGGAGATCATGCGCCGCCAGAGGATCGACTTCGTGCAGCTCAGCTACAATCCGGTGGACCGCGCGGCCGAGCAGCGCCTGCTGCCGCTGGCGGCGGAGCGCGGCATCGCGGTGATCGTCAACCGGCCGTTCCGGCAGGGCGCCCTGACGCGGCGGCTCGAAGGCGAGGCGCTTCCCGATTGGGCGGGCGAGCTGGGTGCGACAAGCTGGGCGCAGCTGATCCTCAAATTCATCCTGTCGCACCCCGCCGTCACCGTCGCCATCCCGGCCACGACGCAAGCCGGCCATGTCCGCGAGAACCTCGCCGCAGCGGGCGGCGTGCTTCCCGATCGGGAGCTGCGGGAGCGGATCGCGGCGCGTATCGGCGCGCTGTGATGCCGGAGTGGTCGAGCTACGGGCTGGAAGACTTCCTGCTGTTTTCTCCGCGCGCCTATTGGCGCTTGTTCGAGGCGCAGAACGCTGCGCTGTGGCCGCTGCAACTGGCCACCATGGCGGCCGGGCTGGCGCTTCTCCTGCTGATCCTGCGCCGCCCCGGGCGAGCGAAGCCGTGGGTGGGGCTCCTACTCGGCCTGCTCTGGGCTTTCGTCGCGTGGTCGTTCCTGCTGCAGCGCTATGAGGCGATCAACTGGGCGGTCGCCTATGCCGCACCGGCGTTCTTCGTGCAGGCCCTGCTATTGGTGGGGGCCGCAGTCCTGCCCGGTGGCCCGGCTTTCGGGCGACGCGACCCGCCCGGCTGGGCGGGGCTGGGCATCGCTCTCGCCGGGCTCCTCTATCCCTTGCTGGCGCCGGCCGCCGGCCGGCCGCTCGCCAGCGCGGAGGTGTTCGGCCTGGCGCCCGATCCCACCGTCCTCGTGACCATCGGCATGGTGCTGATGGCCGGGGGCCGATGGCGCGCCCTGCTGCTGCCGATCCCGCTGCTGTGGGGCCTGTTCAGCGGCCTCACCCTCCTCGCCATGGGCGATGTACAGGCCTGGCTGCTCCTGGTGAGTGTCGCGATTGCGGTACTTTCAGCGGTGACTGGACGCCGGGTCGCTTCGGATCGGTGACAGCGTCACCCGAGAGCCGCGATTTCCCCCAGCCACTCCCGCAGAGGATGAGGCGGCATGCCTCCCTCAAGGCTCTCCCACCGTGCCGTGTGCGGCTGGACCACCGCCAGGCAAAAGGGCGCGGCGTGGAGGGCGATGCCCTCATACTGGGCGAAATTCTCGAAGCGGGCGCGCACGCCGCCGGGCAGCGCCGTGAGGGTGCGGGCCTCCAGCAGGCTGAAGGGCATGGTAAGGCCGCACCGCAAGGCCTTGGACAGCGCTTCCTTGAGGCACCAGAGCTGCAGCAGCCGCCCGGCGTCGTCACCGGGCAGGGCGCTGCGCGCGAGCGCCCATTCGCGAGGCGTCGTCTGCGCGCGCAGGGCGGAAAGCTGATCCGGTGCCGCCCGTTCGAGGTCCACGCCCATGGGGCACGCTTCCGGATGCGCGATGGCGAAAGCCGCCATGCCGGCGTGGGCGAGCGTCACCTGCAGGTTCGACCGCCCCGGTACGTGGACGACCGGCTGCTGAAGCAGGCCCGGCAGTATGCGAATCTCCCGGGCGGAACTTTCGGGCGCGAGAAAGCCAAGGGCGTTCTTGGCGGCGCGGCGCCCGGCGAGGAAAGACTGCCGGCGAGCCGGCGCGAAGCCGTCGGTCAGCAGGTCCGCCTCCTCCGGGCTGAGCGTGTCGGGCGCCACACCTTCAAGCACCGCGAGCGGGGCGGCGACCATCGAAAGCGCGCATGGCAGCCGGCGGCCGCCCTCGTGCAGCGGCAGGAGGGCGCTCCGCTCGAACAGCGCAAAGGGAGCGGGCGTCGCGGGCATCAGGCGGGCGCGGCGGCCGGCGCGGGCACGCTCTCGTCGCGGTGGCTGAGCAGCAGGTAGAAGGCCGGCACCACGAACAGGGTGAAGAGAGTGCCGATGGAGAGCCCGGAGGCGATGACCAGACCCATATTGTAGCGCGAATTGGCGCCCGCCCCGGTGGCGACGATGAGCGGGGTGACGCCCAGCACCATCGCCGCCGTCGTCATCAGGATCGGGCGCAGGCGGATGGTTGCCGCCGCGATGACCGCCTCGCGCTTGGCGAGGCCCTGCGTGCGCAGCGTATTGGCCACTTCCACCATCAGGATGCCGTGCTTGCTCACCAGCCCCATGAGCGTGACGAGGCCCACCTGCGTGTAGATGTTGATGGTGGCGCCGCCAATGCCGAGCCAGATGAAGACCAGCGCCCCGGCCAGCGACATGGGCACCGACACGAGGATGACCAGCGGATCGCGGAAGCTGTTGAACAGCGCCGCGAGCACCAGGAAGATGATGACCAGCGCCAGCGCGAAGGTGGTGACGAAACCGTTGGATTCCTGCTCCAGCTGGCGCGAGGAGCCGGCAAAATCATAGCTGTAGCCCGAGGGCAGCGCACGGGCGGCGATGGCTTTCAGCTCGGTGAGCGCCTCGCCATCCGACACGCCGGGCATGGCGATGCCGGAAATGGTCGAGGAGTTGAGCTGCTGGAAGTGGTTCAGCGATTGCGGAACCGTCTTCGTCTCGATCCACGCGATGGTGGAGAGCGGGACGGAGGTGCCGTCTCCCGCCTTTATGTAATAGTTGAGCAACTGGTCGGTGTTGAGCCGGTGCTTTTGCATCACCTGCGGAATGACCTTGTAGGATTTGCCGCCGAGATCGAAATAATTGGCGTAATTGCCGCCCAGCATGGTGGCCATGGCAGCGCCGACATCGCTCATGTTCAGGCCCAGTGCCGACACCTTGTCACGGTCGAAATGTATGGCGGCGTGCGGCTGGTCGATCTTCATGTCGCCGTCGAGAAAGATGAACTTGCCGCTCTTCATCGCCTCGCTGAGGAAGTTCTGCGACGCCTCATAGAGCCGGGCATAGGAATCGTTGGATTTCAGCACGAACTGGATCGGCAGGCCGCTGCTGCCGGGCAAGGGCGGCAGCTGGAAGGCGGCCACGCGCACGCCGGCGATCTTGTTGAAATCCTGCTGGATGAGCGGGGCGAGCGCCAGCGCCGATACGCTGCGCTGGTCCCACGGCTTCAGCACCCAGCCGCCGATGACCTGCCCCGGCATGTTGATCTGGAAGACGAGGTCGGTCTCCGGCCGCTTGTCGAGGATGTCGTAGATCTGCTGCACGTAGAATTCGCGCTGCTCCAGCGTGGCGTTCGGCGCCGCTGTCATCATGGTCAGGATCACGCCCTCATCCTCCGGCGGGGCGAGCTGCGATGTGGCGTTGGAATAGAGCCAGTAGATGCTCGACAGCACCAGCACACCGAACAGGACAGTGACCGGCAGGACGCGCAGCGAGGCGGTGAGGGCGACGCGATAGGCATCGGTGACGGCCTTCATCGCGGCGTCGATGGTGCGCACGAGGCGGGCTTCCAGCGTGCGCGCCGAAGGATCGTAGGGTTTCAGAAGATGGGCGCAACTCATCGGCGAGAGAGTGAGGGCGATCACCGCCGACACCATCACCGCCGCCACCAGGGTGAAGGCGAATTCCGTGAACAGCGAGCCAGTGAGCCCCCCCTGGAATCCGACCGGCACATAGACCGCGATCAGGACGGCGGTCATGGCGATGATGGGGCCTGCCAGCTCGCGCGCTGCCGCGATCGCCGCATCGACGGGTTTCAGGCCCTGCTCCATGTGGCGGTTGACGCCCTCCACCACGATGATCGCGTCGTCGACCACAAGGCCGATGGCGAGCACGAGGGCGAGCAGCGTCAGCAGATTGATGGAAAAGCCGAAGACCAGCATCAGCGCGAAGCTGCCGATCAGCGAGAGCGGAATGGCGATGATCGGGATGAATACCGAGCGCCAGGACCCGAGAAAGACGAAGACCACCAGCGTGACGATCAGCGCTGCCTGGAACAGCGAGGTGACCACCTCCCGGATGGAGGTGTTGACGAAGTCGGTCGCGTCATACAGCACCGTGCCGGAAAGCCCGGATGGCAGGTCCGCGAAGATGGTGGGCAGCATCTGCTTCACCCCTTCGATGACATTTAGCAGATTGGCCGAGGGCGCCACCTGAATGCCGATATAGACCGCCGACTTGCCGTCGAAACTGGTTCGCGAGTCGTAGTCGTCGCTGCCCAGGCTGACATTCGCCACGTCCTTCAGGCGGATGACGGCGCCGCCGACATTCTTGATGATGAGCTCGCGAAACTCCTCCACCGAATGCAGGTTGGTGGCGGCGGAGAGCTTCACCTGGATCAGCCGGCCCTTGGTGGTGCCCACGCCGGCGATATAGTCGTTGGTCTCCAGGGCGGTCGCCACATCCGTCGCGGTGAGGCCGAGCGAGGCCAGCTTGTCCGGGTCGAGCCAGGCGCGCAGGGCGAAGTTCTTGCCGCCCAGAATCTCCGCCACCTGCACGCCCGCGACGGCCTGCAGCTTCGGCTGCACCACACGGGCGACGTAGTCCGTCACCTCGTTCTCCGCCAGCACCGTGCTGGAAAAGGCGATGTACATGGCGTCGATGGTCGAGCCGGTCTTCAGCGCCAGGATGGGCTGCTGGGTGCCGTTCGGCAGCTGGTTCAGCACCGAGTTCACCTTGGTGCTGATTTCCGTGAGGGCGTCGCCGGTATTGTAGTTCAGCCGCAGGTTCACGGTGATCGAGCTGACCCCGGTCTGGCTCGACGAGGTCATGTAGTCGATGCCGTTGGCCTGCGCGATGACGTTCTCCAGCGGCGAGGTGATGAAGCCGGCGATGATGTCGGAATCGGCGCCGGCATAGGTCGTCGTCACAGTGACGACGCCGTTCTGCATGGCGGGATATTGCAGGATCGGCAGTCCGAACATGGCGCGCACGCCGATCACCAGGATCAGCGCGCTCACCACCAGCGAAAGCACCGGCCGGCGGACGAAAATGTCGGTGATGGGCATCGTCCGCTCCTGTCAGTCCGACACGTTCGGATCGCGCTCGGCCGTGGGAATGTGGCTGTTGTCGACCACGGCGGGCGTGCCATTGCGCAGTTTGATCTGGCCTGCCACCACCACGGTCTCGCCCTCCTTCAGCCCGGACGTGACGGCGATGAGGTCGCCGCGCGCCTGGCCCGTCTTCACGAAGGTCTCGCGTGCCACCAGGCCGGTGCCGGCGGCGTCCTTCTCCAGCACGAACACGGTCGAGCCATAGGGATTGGCGACGATGGCGGTCTGCGGAAGGGTGACGAAGGGCTGGGCGGCGTCGATCTCAAGGTCGACCTTGGCGAACATGCCCGGCACGAGCTTGTCGTCGGGGTTCTTGAAGGTCGCCCGCACCTTCACATTGCGGCTGCCCGCCTCGACCTTTGCATTGATGGCGCTCACCGCGCCGGTGAAGGCCTGCCCCGGATAGGCGTCGATCTTCAGCGTCACCGGCTGCCCCACCTTGAGGCTGCCGATATATTGCTGCGGCACGAAGAAATCCGCGAAAATAGGATCGAGTGCCTGAAGGGTGACGATGACCGTGCCGGCGCTCAGATACTGGCCGAGATCGACACTGCGGATGCCGAGGCGGCCGGCGAAGGGCGCCTTCAGGGTATAGTAGGAGACCAGCGCCTCCTGCTGCTTCACCAGCGCTTCCGAGTTCTTGAGATTGGCCTGGTCGGTCTCGATCGTCGCCTGGCTTACCGCCTTGATCTTGAGCTGCTCCGTGTCGCGCTTCAGGGTCAGGGCGTTCAGCTCGGCGGTGGCCTTCAGCGAGGTGAGCTTGGCGGTCTGGTCGTCGGCGACGAGATGCAGCAGCGGCGCGCCGGCCTTCACCGTGTCGCCGGACTCGAAGGACAGGGTCTGCACAACGCCAGAGACCTGGAGCGCCAGATCGGCACCCTTCGATGCCCGCAATTCGCCTACCAGCTCCATGGTCGGCTGCCATGTCTGGATCTGCGCCGTCTGTGCGGCAACCGTCTGCGCCGGGGCGCCACCATGTGCCGGGGCGGGGCCGGCGGGGGCGCGCTCTTTCACGACATAATAGGCGGCGCCCGCAACGGCCGCGACAGCCAGCCAGGCGATGACATGCCTTGTCCTCACGGGAGTCGCTCCATGTCGCTGTCGGATGGCGGAATTGCCGGGACGTAGCCGGTCCGGGTCGCGGAAAGCGCCGGCCCGTCCGGCCCCTGGAGGTAGCCGCCATTGCGCGGGAGGGCGTCGCTGGTCTCGTCGACGCGGTTCCACCAGCCCCCGCCCAGCGACTGGAACAGCGCCACGGTGTCGTTGTAGCGCATGGCCTGCGCCTGGATGCGGGCGATGACGGCGTTCTGGTAGGTCTGCTGGGCGGTGATGACGATGGCGTAGCCGACGGCACCGAACTTGAACTGCTCCTGCGCCATCTTCAGGCTTTCCAGCGCCGATTGCTCGGCCAGCGCCTGCGCACGCAGCGTCGCGGCGTCGTACTGCACGGCGCGCAGCGAATCCGCCACGTTCTGGAACGCGGTGATGACGGTGCTCTGATACAGCGCGTAATCCTGTTCGAAGGTGGCGACGCTGGCTTCCTTGGTGCGGTAGTTCTGAGCGCCGTCCATCAAGGTCTGCACGACGTTGGCGGCGAGGGTCCAGGCGAGGCCGTTTGGCGTGAACAGCTGGCCGACGGTGAGCGCGTCTGTCCCCAGGGACGGGGAGAGAGTGAACTGCGGCAGCAGGTTCGCGGTGTTCACGCCCACGGTTGCCGCCGCCTGGTGCATCGTGGCCTCGGCGAGCCGGATATCGGGGCGCTGCCGCACCAGTTGGGAGGGCAGGCTGACGGGCAGTTTGCGCGGCAGCCGCAGGCTCTTCAGGCTGACGCTTTCGCCCCGGTCTTCGCTGGGCAGGCGGCCGAGATAGGCCATCAACTGGTTGCGCCCCTGGGCGAGCTGCTTCTGCAGCGGAGGCAGGGTGGCCTGCGTCTGCGCCAGCGTCGCCTGCTGGGCGAGGACGTCGGCGCGCGAGACCGCGCCCACATCGAACTGCCGCTCGACCCGGCGCAGCTGGTCGGTCTCGGCGGTGACGATCGCCTGCGTGGCGGCGATCTGCTCCCGCAGCGAACCGTCCGATATGGCTGATGTGACGACATTCGCGGTGAGGGCGAGATAGGTCGCCTCCATCTCGAAGCGCTGGTACTGCGCCTTCGCCTCGGCCGATTCCACCTGCCGCCGGAGACCGCCGAACACATCGAGCGTGTAGGTGACGTTCACCGACGCCTCGTAGAGATTATATAGCAGCGGCTTGCCGGTGGTGCCTCCCGAGGCGGCGGTTACCTGCTCGCGGGTGACCGACACGTCGCCGCTGACCTGCGGCACCAGCGCCCCGCGTGTCTGCAATGCCGTCTCCCGCGCCGCGCGCAGGGCGTATTGGGCGGCGCGCACATCCGGGTGGTTGCGCACGGCCTCTTCGACGAAGGCGTTGATCTGCGGCGAGTTGAACTCGCGCCACCATTGGCCGCCCACATCGAGCGCCTCAACGAAGTTCTGGGGCGCACCGCCGGCAATGTCGGTCGCCATCGCCGGCGTGAGGCGCGGCTCCGCCGTGTAGCCGCTCACCTCGGGCGCCGGCGGCGCCTGGAAGTTCGGCCCGACCATGCAGCCGGAGAGCAGGAACGGGGTTGCGACGGCGTACAGCCACGCACGTGGCACAGCCGCAATCAGGCGCCCTCGGCTGGCGCCGCGCTGCGTGTGCCCTCTGATGCGAATCGGCGGCGCGCCCATGGCGTTACCTTACCTCTCCGCCGAGGAAGGTCGGACGAGAAAAGACGCGATCGCCGCCGCGGTGTGGGCGGCCGCCTCGCCCGAGAGCATGGACACATGGTCGCCGCCGACCGTGCGCACGCCGAGGAGCCGATCATTGAGGCGCAGCCAGCCCATGTCGGGTGCCGAAACGAGGGTCCTGTCGGATTCGCTGAGGTCGCCCGGGCTGACGCTGGAGGCCCGCACCAGGCCCAGCGGCAGATCGCGCGGCGCGTCCGGCGCCGGGGCATAGGCGAGAAACGCCGCATAGAGAGCGCGGCTGGCGCGATAGGTGCGGCGCAGCCACGCCGCATCCGCCTCCGGGGCGATGAGGCCGGCATTCCGCATCCGGGCGCGGGCGAGCGCGAAGCGGCCTTCTTCATCCAGCGGCAGCAGGTCCTCGACGCTGAGGTTCGGCGCCATGGCATGGTGACGTGCGCGCACGCCGGCCATCCGCACCAGCCATTCCGCCTCGGCGCGGCCGGGATCCGCGGGTAGCACGGAATGGCGGCCCAGCGGTGCCGGGGTGTCGATGATGACCAGACGTTCGGGCGGGCTCCCGCGCCGGCTGAGCTGGCATGCCATCTCATAGGCGACGATGCCGCCGAACGAATAGCCGCCCAGCAGGCGCGGGGCCGGGATGCCCCGGCGGGCGAGCGCGTCAAGGTTCGCCGCCGCGAGGGCCTCGACGCTGCCGGGCGGTTCCTGCCCCGGCTCCAGCCCGGGCGCCTGCAGCGCCCAGAACGGCGTGCCGGCGGGAAAAGCGCGGGCGAGTTCGAGGAAGGCGCTGACATCGCCGGCGATGGGATGGACGCAGATGAAGGGCTCCGCCTGCCCGGTGGCAAGCGGCACCACCGCATCCCAGACCGGCGGCGATGTCGCCTTTACCGCCAGCGCGCGGGCCAGCGCCGCCGCGCTGCGATGCTCGATCAGCGCGGTGACCGGCACCGGCCGCTGCAGGCGCTCCGACAGGCGCGCCGCTGCCGTGGCGAGGCCAAGCGAGGTCAAACCGGCCGCCAGCACGTCCTCCGCACGACCGAGCCGGCGGCCGATAATGGCGGACAGCACGTCGAGCACCGCGGCTTGCCCCGCGTCGGTGGGGTCGGGAAGCGGCGCGGAGCCGGCCTCGTTCGGCTCCTCGCCATCCTTTGGCACCGGCCGGGGGACCGTGGCGCCCGGCGGAAGAGGCAGCGCCGAGACGGTTCGCTCGATGGTGCCGGGCAGGGCGGCGAACAGGGCGGCGAATTCGTCGATCATCGTCTCGCCGACGATGGCGGCGGTGTCGTCGAGGTCCGGCAGCACGATGGAAAGTCCCACGCGTTCGCCGGGCACGACGACGCCGGTCAGGCTATAGGCGGATTTCAGGGCGTTATGGACGCTTTCCACCCTCAGCCCGTCCGCGCCAGTCCACGCCTCGGCGCCGGACGGCATGTTCTCGACCACCAGCAGCGTATCGAACAGGGCCGAGGCACGATCGCCGATGCCGGCGGCCTCCACCACTTCCATCAGCGAGACGGTTCCCTGCGACTGCAGCGCAGCGATCTGGCGCTGCATCTCCTCCGCAAGGGCGAGGATCGGGCTGCCGGCATCGAAGCGCAGCCTCACCGGCAAGTTGTTGATGAACAGGCCGACCATCTGCTCCACGCCCGGCACCTGTGGCGGCCGGCCGGAAACCGTGGTGCAGAAGACCGTGTCGTGGCAGCCCCGCCGCGCGGCCGACCACAGCCCCCAGGCCAGATGCGCCAGCGCCGCGATGGTGAGCCCGCGCCGGCGCGAGAGATCGCTCAGCGCCTTGCTTTCCGCGAGGGTGAGCTGCCGGCGGACGGTGACATAGGAAGCGGCACCATTGCCCGCCGCATGGAGGGCCGGCTGATCCTTCACGCCGGCCAGCAGCGGCACGAAGGCGCCGCGCATCGCGACCCGGTCGACCGTGGTGCTCCAGGCGATGAAGTCCCGGAACCGGGCCGGCGGCGGCAGCACATACTGGATGCCGCGCCGCAGGGCCTCATAGGCGGCGCGGGACTCGCGCTCCAGCTGGGCGAGGCACCAGCCATCCGCCAGCAAATGGTGGAAGCTGGCGATCAGATAGGCTTCGCGGGCGCTCACCCGGATGAGGATGAGGCGCGCGAGCGGGCCTGCTTCCAGATCGAAGCCGGCCGCCCGGTCTTCCGCCAGACGCTGCTGCAGACGCTCGACCCTGAACCCGGGCCAGGTTTCGAGTGTCACGGGTGGCTGGGCGGTACGGCGAACCAGCTGCAACGGGCGGCTCAGGCCGCGCCAGCGGAACACCGTACGCAGCACCGGGTGGCGGTCGAACACCAGCGCCCAGGCCTTGCGCAGGGCGGCGATGTCGAGAGGGCCGCTGAAGCGCATGCAGCTTTGCTCGAAATTCACCGCCGAACCATGGCGGCTGAGCGAATGCAGCAGCATCGCCTCCTGCATCGGCGACAGGGGATAGATTTCCTCGATGTCCGTATCGGCGCCCACGACCTCGTCGAGCGTGGCGGAGTCGAGACCGGCGAGCGGGAAATCCCCCGGTGTGAGAACCGGCGCGGCCTGCGCCTGCGCCCAGAGGGCGATGGCCCGCAGCGTGTGGGCAATCGCGTCCAGCACGGTCTCGGGGGTGAGGGCCGGCACGCCTCCCGACCAGCCGAGCGCCATGCGCCCACCCGTCACCCGCACTGTCAGGCTGGCCCGCACGGAGGGAGAGAAGTTCGGCGTGTGATGATGAAGAGCGATGGCCGGGTCCTGCGCCGGTGCCGGCAGGATGGCGAGGCCGATGGTGGGCTGGGCCAGGCGAAACGCCGAGCGAACGGCGCTGAAGGCGAGGCCGAGCGGCTCGGCGCATTGACGCGCCGCCTTGGCCTCGCGCAGCCGGAGGCCGAGCGCCCGCCCGGGCGGGCAGGCCTGCAAAGGCAGCAGCGCGTCGAGATTGGCGACAAGACCCGCCGCCTCCGGCGCCCCGGCGGGCAACGTGCGGCGGCCGTCCAGCACCTCAATGGCGGGAGCGCCGTCGAGAGCCTCGCCGAGCGCGACCAGCAGCGCATCCAGCAGGGCAACGCCGAGCCGGCCGGGCAGGTCCTCCAGCAGCAGGCGGGAGCTGGCGCCGTCCAGCACCAGATGCGCCCGAGGCGTGGCGGGACCGAGCGGCAGATCGGGCGGCAGATCGGGCGGCAGATCGGCCGGAGGGGCGGCCTCCGGGGCCGTTGCGGCCACCGCCGCCTCGCCCGCCATCGCCGCTTCGCGGACGGTGGGGCTGGCGGCATGGCTGGCGAGCCAGGCGAGCCAGTGGGAGAAGCTCAGCGGCGGCACCGGCGAGCGCGCGCTGTTCGGGCCTGCCGCCAGCGCGGCTTCGAGTTCGGTGGCGAGCAGCAGCATCGCCCGGTCGTCGGCCACCGCCTCATGCAGGGCGAGCACGACCATGTAGCTGTCCCCCGCCGGGGTCTCCTGCTTCACCAGCGTGGCGGCGATGGTGACGCCGGTTGCGAGGTCGATGCCGCGCGCCAGCCGGGCGCGGTGATCGGCGATCCAGCGGTCAAGATCGTCGAGCGTTCCCGCCGGCACATCGATGAAGCGCACCGGCACGGCGGGCAGGAAATCCGACACGGTGAGATAGCGGCCGCTGGCATCCTCCGCCCGCAGGAGACGCAGGGCGTCGTGCCGCTCCGCCAGCCGCTGGATGGCGTAGCCGAGGTCCACCGCCGAGACCCGTCGTGCCACCGCCACGCTGACGAAACGGCACGGGTTGCGGGAATCGCTCGCGGCGGCCACCAGTTCCGCGCCATGGCGGGCGCCATGGCCCAGCGCCTGCACCGCCCGCTTGCGGCGGACCGCGATGGCGGCGAGGCCCTCGACGGTCGGCTGCTCGAACACGTCCTTCAATTCGATGTCGAGACCGGCCTCGAAGGCGCGGGCCACCAGGCGGATGGTGAGGATCGAATCCCCGCCCACATGGAAGAAATTGTCCCGCACCCCCGGCGTCGCCGGCCCGAGCCCGCCACCGAGCAGGTCGCTCCAGATGCGGGCGAGTATCCGTTCTTCCGGCGTGCGGGGCTCGACGGGCGTCTCGGCGGGAGCGTCGGCGACCTCCATCCGGGGCAGGGCGCGCGTATCGACCTTGCCGTTGGCATTCAGCGGCAGCTGGTCGAGGATGATGAAGGCCTGTGGCAGCATCTGCCGGGGCAGGCGAATTTCCAGATGGGCGCGAAGCTCGCCCGCTGACAGCTCCATGCCCGGCTTCGGCGTGACATAGGCCACAAGGTCGCGCTCGCCGCTGGCCCGGCGGGGCGCGACCGCCGCCGCGCTGCCGACGGCCGGGTGCAGGGCGAGCACGGCCTCGATCTCTCCCAGCTCGACGCGGAAGCCGCGGATCTTCACTTGCGTGTCGGCGCGGCCGAGGAAGACGATGGCGCCGTCCGCCCGCCAGCGGCCGAGGTCGCCGGTGCGGTACATGCGCGCCCCGGGAGCCGGCGCGAACGGGTCGGGGTGGAAGCGGGCGGCGGTCAATTCCGCATCGCCGCTATAACCCAGAGCGACGCCGTCGCCACCCACCCATATCTCTCCCACCAGTCCCGGCGGCAGCGGCCGCCTGGCGGGGTCGAGCACATAGGCGGTGCTGTTGGAAATCGGACGGCCGATGGGAATGGTCAGCTCGTCATCGCGTAGGTCGGCAATGTCGAAGAGGGTGCTGAAGGTGGTGTTCTCGGTCGGGCCGTAGCCATTGAAAAGCATCAGCCCCCGCTCGCGGCCCGCCGCCAGCACGGCCCGCGCCGCTGCTGGATTGACCACGTCGCCGCCGGTGATGACGACGCGCGGCCCGGCGAGGGCGCCGGGGTCGAGCGCGGCGATCTGCTGGAACAGGCCGGCGGTGATCCACAGCAGCGACACGCGCGCCTCGGCCAGGAACAGGCGAAGCGCGCGCGGGTCCATGACCACCGTGCGATCGACGGGCAGCAGCGTGCCGCCATTGAGCAAGGGCTGCCAGATTTCCAGCGTCGAGGCGTCGAAGGCGGGGTTGGAATAAACCGCCACCCGCCGTCCCGGCGCGGCGAGGCCGCGCGCCCGGGCGAGACGCACAATGGCGCGGTGGGGCACGCACACGGCCTTGGGCATGCCGGTGGAGCCGGAGGTGAACATCACATAGGCCGGGCTGTCGCCCCTCACCGGCGCTCCGGGATGCGGCTCTGCCGTTTCGGCCTCGGCGACCAGCATTGCCCAGTCGAGACGGGTGCAACCCGCCGCCAAATGGGAAGGGTCGCGCATGATCGCATGCCGCGCGGCCACCTGCCGGGCGCGCAGGTCGCGCTGCTCGGCGGGAAAGGAAGGGTCGACCGGCGCATAGGCGGCACCGAGCGTCAGCACCGCCAGCTGCGCCTCGATGAGGGCGGCCGAGACCGGCAAAGCGAGAATCGCCACATCGCCGGGTAGCAGCCCCCGCGCCGCTAGCACGGTGGCGAGCCGGCGCACCCGCGCGGCGAGCGCGCCATAGGTCAGGACGGTGCCGTCTTCCTCGATGGCCGACGTGTCGGGATGGCGCGCGGCATCCCGGAAGAACAGATCAATGGCGCTCGCGTCGCGCTCATAGGGCGGGGCGGTGGGGTTGAAGCGCGCGACCAGCGCCTCCCCCTCCGCCGGGGACAGCAACGGAACAGACAGCACCGGCTGGTCCGGCTGCGCGGCCAGCGCCTCCGCAAGGCGGCCGAACCAGCCGAGCAGGGCTTCGATGGTTTCAGCCGTGAAGAGTGCCGCGTCATAGCGGCACCACAGCCGCAGGCCATCCGCTGCAGTGGCATAGACCAGCGACAGTTCCGCCTTGGCTTCTTGGTCGAGCTGCTCCGGCAGCCGCGCGAAACGGGTGCCGTCCAGCGCGGTCACAGGAGGATGTGGCGCTTCCGCCGTGCCGAAAAGCACCTGCAGGAAGGGTGCCGCCTCGCCGCGCCGCTCGACACCGCTGGCCTCGACGATGCGCTCGAACGGCAGGTCGCCATGCGACATGGCGGAATGCAGCGCCTCCCGCACATCGGCCAGAATCGCGGGAAAGTGCGTTTCCGCCTCCACCACGGCGCGGATCGGCAGCGTGTCCACCATCAGGCCGATGACCCCGGCGAATTCGGGCCGGTCGCGTTTCGAGGCCGGGATGGTGACGACGAGATCGTCGAGCCCGCTCCAGCGCCGCAGCACGACGAACAGCAAAGCGAGGTAGATGTTGAATTCGCTCGCGCCCTCCGTGCGTGCCAGCGCCGCAAGGGCGGCGGCTGCCGGTCCCGGAACATGCAGCTCGGCCTGCGCCGAGCGGGCCTCGCCACCCGCTTCCGGCCGCCGGTCATAGGGCAGGTCGAGCCGTGCCGGCGCGCCGTGCAGGCGGTGGCGCCACGCGGCCATGGCGGCATCGAGCGCCGGGCCGGCAGCGCCGAAGCGCTCCTGCTCCCAATCCGCGACATCGGGGAACTGCAGCGGCAGAGCCGGGCGGGTGCCCCCCTTTCCAGCCATCGCGTCGTCATAGGCCGACGTCAGGTCGCTCACGAAAACGTCCAGCGACGCGCCATCGCAGATGATGTGGTGGAACACCGCCACCAGCACGGCGCCGCCGTCTGCCGCCTGCAGAAGGAGGAAACGGGCGAGCGGGCCTGCCGAGAGGTCGAAGGGCTCGTCCACCATGGCCTGCGCCTCGGCAGCCATTCTGGCCGCGAAGTCGGGGCCGGCGAGAGGCAGGTCGGTGGCGATCATGGCCAGCGGGAGCGCTGCCTCATCGGCGACGGCCTGTACCGGGGCGCCCTCCACCAGGGGAAAGGTGGCGCGCAGCCCGTCATGGCGCTGTACCACTGCGTCGAGCGCGGCGCGCAGGGCCTCCCGATCCACCGGCCCCGCAATTTGCAGGAGCAGGGGCATGGCGAACAGCGTGCGTCCCGGCCGCAGCAGTTCCGCCATCCGTATCTGGCGCTGGCCGAAGGAGAGGCCCGCAACATAGCCGCTCGCCATCAGCGGCATCCCGAGCGCTGGACGGCGTTCACGACGGCAGCTCCACCCGCACCCGGGCGCGCACCACCGGCGCGGGCTCGGGCCGGTGCGGGGCGGCGGCGAGGTGGTCCGCCAGCGCGGCGAGCTGCGGCGCCGCGAACAGGTCCGCCAGCGTGGCGGTCGGGGCAAGTTCCCGGCGCACGCGGGCGATCATCTGCATGGCGAGAAGGGAACTGCCGCCGAGCGCAAAGAAGTGGTCGTGGCGCCCCACCGTGACGCCGCCCAGCACATCGCTCCAGACAGCAGCCAGTGCGGTCTCGAGCGAACCCTGCGGCGGGACGGTGATTGTGCCGGGAAGGGTCGCGCGCGGCAGCGCGGCCAGGTCCACCTTGCCATTGGCGGTGCGCGGGAGGCGCGAATGCCGCACGAAGGCCTGCGGGATCATATAGGCAGGCAGCCGGGTGCCGAGCTGCGCACGCAGCGCGTCATCCTCCGGTGCGCCGTCTCCGGCGCCGAGATGTGCCACGAGGCGCCCGGCCTGTCCGTCACGCTCTTCGAGCACCACAGCGGCTTCGAGAAGGCCCGGCTGCGCCAGCAGCGCGGCCTCGATCTCGCCGGGCTCGACGCGGTATCCCGCCAGCTTCACCTGCCGGTCCGCGCGGCCATGGAAGAACAGCCGGCCGTCAAAGCCGAGCGAGACCCGGTCGCCTGTGCGGTAGGCCGGAGTAGCCGAAGGCACGACCGCGCCGGGAAGCGGGGTGCGCAGGACGACGCCCGGCAGGGCCCCGACATAGCCCCGCGCCACGGCCGGCCCGGACACGACGAGTTCGCCCATGGTGCCGAACGGGCAGGGCCGGCCCTCGGCGTCGATCACATGCAGCCGCGTGCCGGGCAGCGGGTGCCCGATGGCGACGCTGGAGCCGGTGGTCTCCGGCCGGCAACGCTCGACGCACACCCAGACGGTGGCCTCGGTGGGACCATATTCGTTGCACAGCACGGCGTTAGGCGCGCGGACGGCGTGGGCGGTGACGAGGCCCGGCGGGCACGGCTCGGCCGCCACCTTTGCCATGCGCACGCCGGGGAGGCCGGCGGGGCCGGCGGCTTCCAGCAGCAGCGCCCAGAGCGAGGGCGTCATGCACACATGGGTGGCTTCCTGTTGCCGTATCAGCGCGACCAGCCGGTCCGCGTCGCGCGCCTCCGCCGCATCGGGCATGACCAGCGTGCCGCCTTCGCAGAGGGTGCAGAACAGCCCGGTCACGGCGCCATCGAAGAACAGCGGGAAGGTCAACAGGAACCGGGCGATCGGCAGGTCGGCGTTCTCGGCGGCGCTGGCCGCCACGTGGTAGCGCAGATTGTCATGGCCGACGCTGACGCCCTTCGGCCGCCCGGACGAGCCGGATGTGAAGATGACATAGGCCTCGCCGGATGCCACCGGCGCTTCGGGCCCATCGACGCCGGCCGGTGCCGGCTCGACATCCTCGACCGCGACGATCGCGAGATCCGGGAAGGCGTTGGCGCTGGCGCTGTGGGTCACCACAGCCGCGACACCGGCGCTTGACATGATGAGGGAGCGGCGTTCGACCGGCGCATCGGGATCGAGCGGCACATAGGCCGCGCCGGCACTGAGGATGCCCAAAATGGCGGCCACCGCCTCCGGCCCGTGGTCGAGCATGAGGGCGACGCGCCCGCCCGGCCGAACCCCGGCCGCGGCAAGCCGCGCGGCAATGGCGTCGGCATGGGCGCCGAGTTCGGCATAGGACCAGACGCGGCGGCTTGTCCGTAGCGCCGGCGCGTGCGGCTGCTGGCGTCTATGCCCGCCGATGATGTCCATCACCGTGCCGGACGGCGCGGGCAGCGGGCGGCCCGTCAAGGCGGCTTCGGCGCGCTCCCGCAGCGGGGCGGGCATCACATCCAGCATATTGGCCGGCGCGTCGAGATGGTCCGGGAGTGCGCGCAGTGCCGTGGAGAGCATGTCGAGAAGCTGGCGGGCCTGCTGAGACGACACATGCTCGTGGTCGAACATCAGGCGCAGCTCGAAGGCTTCGCCGATCTCCACCATGAGATTGAGCGGCATGTCGGGCTGGGTGATGTCGCCGCTGTCGGCGATCTCGATTCCGGCGGCGCGGAAGGCGGCGGCGAGTGCGAGGGGGTAGGTCTGAACCGCGACCAGGCTGCGCAGCGGCAGCGCGTCTCCCGGCAGGTCCAGCATGTTGCGCATCGTGTCGAGCCCCAGCGGCCCCGCCTCGCGGCCCGCCGCCCGGCCGGCCTGAAGCTCGGCCAGCCACTGGCGCAAAGGTGTTCCGTCGCGCCGCACGCGACAGGGCAGCACGCCGATCTGCGGGCCCACCATATGGCTGGAGCGATCACCCAGGAGCTCCGGTGGACGCACGGATTCGACGCATCCGAACATCAGGTCGTCGGCCCCGTCCGCGCGCGCGAGCACGAGCGCCCACGCCGCTTCCACGAGCGTGCTCAGCGTCAGCCGCTCGGTGCGCGAGACAACGGCGAGGCGCTCGGCGCTGTCGGCCGGAAGAACGCACGCCTCCTCGCCGATGCGCGGTGCCGATCCTGCGGCGCCGCGCGCCACCGCATCGGCCGCAAAGCCGCCCAGCACGGCACGCCAATAGCGTTGTCCGGCGGCGGCGTCGCGTGCCTGCCACCATTCCACATAGCGACGAAACGGCAGGGCGGGGGGCACCGGTGCGCCCCGGTAGAGATCCAGCACCTCGCCGAGGATCTCGCCAAGCGACCAGCCGTCGACGGCGAGATGATGGCGCGTCCATACCAGCAGATGGCGCGGCGTCGGACCCTCCGGCACCAGGCTGAGAAGGCGCACCCGCATCAAGGGAGGACGCCGGACGTCGAAGGGGTGGGCACGATCCTCCTCGAGCAGCGCCTCAAGCGCTGCGCGCCACTCCGGCTGCCGGGTCCAGTCGATCCGCGTCACCTCGAAGGCGGGGGCCGCGAGCACCACCTGGGCCGGAGCGCCCTTCATTTCCCAGTGGAAACCCGAACGCAGCGCCGCATGGCGGGTGACAACCGCCGTCCAGGCCGCGCAGAAGGCGACGGCATCAAGCGGCCCTTCCAGCAGAGCCCACCATTGGCCCATGAAGAGGGGCTGGTCGGGAAAGCTTGCGCACCGCACAAGCATTGCACGCTGCATGTCGGTGAGGCCGTAGATGTCTTCGATAGGACCGCGGGCCACGTCTTTACCCTTGAAAGCAAAATGCAGCACACGCGGACTGTTCAGCATGCAACAGCCGCTATGAACACTGCCTGCCGGTCCACTACGCGATGCCGCTCCACGGCCCGGCGTGCCGATGCCTGATCCTGCGCCCGGAGAGGGGCCGGCGGCAGCCATGGACCACCGCCGGAAGTATCAGAGGCTCTCGATGTAGAAGCCTTCGCCCTTGATATCGCCGTCGCAAAGCTTCTGGAGCTTTTCGACGATGCCGCCGCCATCCTTGGCGCGCGGGTTGGACGACATCTTGTCGAAAGCAGCTTCGCTTTCCCACACAGTAGCGATGCCGTACATGGACGGGTCCTTCTTGGACTTCATAAGTCCAAATCCGACCAGGCCCTCAATGACGTCGCCCGGCTTCTTGCCGTCGGTAGGCAGCATTTCTTTTTCGAGAAGCGCGCGGGCATCCTGCTCGCTTCCAGCCTTCACGTGACAACGAGAGATCGTCATAAACATACTTGCCACAGGGGTATCTCCAGCCAGAGTTGCGGACCATGCATTACAGGCGGGCGACCGCACCGGCAACTGTCTATTTTTGGTCGCTTTTCAGTATGTTCTCGCGCGCCGTCCAATAAGGTTATAGCAATTCACAAATGCTCCACATGGAGGTGGTATAAATTTTATCTCAGTCGACTTCGCGACGGGCTCCGCTCTCAAGTCAAGCACCGCATGCCTGTGCCGAGCGGCAGGGCCTTGGCGCGGGTCGATCCGTCGAGTCGCGCCCGCGGACATACTTGAAGCGCACAAGTTTAGCGCCACCGCTTGAGGATCCGCGTACCTCCGCCTCGGGTTGCAACACACTGCGCGAGCGTTGCGGTGCCCGGAAGCATTACGGACATGGCTGGTTGATGGGTAGATACGGCGCGGCGGGCGGCGACGGCACATCGGAGGCCAGCGTCGCCTCGCATTCTCTCCGGCAGTGCGGGTTCGTTCCCGCGCTCCCGATCATGTTGATAAATAGCCGGCTTAGCGCCTTTCCGCGTCTGGCCGTTTGGCGAGCCCCGGCCCACGCCGCTGCAGTGGGGAAAGCCGGGCCGGCAGGTCGCGGCAGGTTTCCTCGCTGCCGGTCGCTTCCCTCTTCAGCCGAACGGCGTGAGGACGGGAAAGAGAGCGCCGCGAATGGGCGCACCAACGGCGAGATCCACGTCGAAGCCCTCGGCCACGAGCCGGTCGACCACCGTGCCGCCATGCGGCGCGAGAACGGCGGTCTCGTCAACCCATCGCGTGACCATGCGGCGCGTGTCATGGTCCAGCGTGTTGCCGGGCGAGCCGTGCAGCGTGCGGGCGTGGAACACCAGGCAGTCGCCGGGCTGCATGTCCCAGCTCAGTATGTCGTAATCTTCGCGGTGCGCCTGGATGTCGGGCACGCGGGAAAAGGTCTCGCTGGCGGAGATGTCGAAATCCCCGTGGTAGCGGGCATAGAACTCCTCGACGGCGGGCAGGGCGGTCTGTTCCCCCTCGAAGAAGTTCGCCGGCATGAAGAGCTGGTTCCAGCGGTGCGAGCCGCGCACGAATTCCAGCGCCGCTTCCCTGGGGATGGGATCGAGCGCCACCCAGATGGAGCAGAACGGGCCGAGCACCACATTGTCGTGGTGCCAGGGCGTACGCGCCTGCGTGCCGGGGCTCTTGTAGAACCATGTGTCTTGCAGAAGGCGCACGCTGGGGGTGCGCAGGCAGCGGGCGGCAATGGCGGCGGAAGGCGATTCGAGGGCGAATTTCTCCAACTGGGGAATATGCCGGCGCGACCAGATATCGGAATAGAAGGCGCCCTTGTCATTGGGCGAGAAGCTCTGGAACAGGGCGCCCGGGCTGTCGAGATTGCGGGCGATGCCCTCGGCCGCGAGATCCACCCACTCCGGCCCGAAGGCGCCCTTCAGGCAGATGGCACCGTCCCGGTCGAGCGCTTCGATCAGGTCCTCGTCAATGGGCGCGCGTTCGTCCGGCATGGATCCTCCTGCGAAATTATTCGGCTAAATAGTTATTCCGCGGCGTCTCCCCGGAGCCAGGCGCAAGCCGGCGAAAATACGCAGGGCGCTTCCGGGCGTTCTTGGAACACCGTTCGCGTACGATGCGGCCTTTGGGTGGGCGCTGTCCAGCGGCGATGCGCGTCATGACGGCGATGGTGTCGCGTACCTGCCTGGAACCTGGGGGCGCCCCTCGCGCACCGACGCTGCTGCGCTGGATACGCCAGCGACCCGGCGCGCCGGTGCTGATCTGCTTTCCCCATGCGGGCGGAACCGCTCTGTCGTGCATGACGCTCGCCGGTGCTCTGCCCGACGACCTGTCGATCGCCACGGTGGCGTTGCCGGGCCACGGGCCGGACGTTCCGGGAGAGCCGGTGGCGGATGCGCGCGCGCTGGCCGAAGCGATCGCCGCCGAGATCGCCCTTCAGCCCTTGTCGGCGCAACTGACCCTGCTGGGAAACAGTTTCGGTGCGCTGCTGGCCTTCGAGACCTGCCTCGCGCTGGAGCGGCTGGATGCTGAAGGTGCCCGGCGGTTGCACCTCGTCGTTTCTGGCTTCCGCGCGCCGAGCCGGCCGCCCGCCGATGCGCCGCTGCATCGCCTGCCGCGTGCGCGGCTGCTGAGCGAACTGCGCGACTGCTTCGGTGCGGTGGGGGGGCCGGATCTCGGCGACGTGCTCGGCCCGGAACAGGAAGCGGCGCTGCGGGCCGATCTCGCCGCGTGCGAGACCTATCGGCCGGGCAGCGCGCGCCCGTTCCACGGCGCGCTTACCGTGATCCGCCTGCTGGCCGATGCCTCGGTCTCGCAGCCCGAATGCGCGGCATGGGGCGAGGTGTGCGCCGGTGCCACCCGGTTCCGCACGCTTGCGACCGGTCATTTTCCCTGGACGAGCGCCCCCGCCGCCCTCGCGGAGCTTATCCGTGAGGCGATCCGGGTGACGTCCGCCGTTTCCGCCGCACCGAAACCGGCCCCGGCCGGTCGGTCCACCCGTTTCCCGCCCGCACGAGAATAGTAAAGAGCGCCATGTCCATCCGGCATTTCGACTGGTTCAAGAAGCACGAAACCGAGGACGAGCTGCAGCACAAGCTGTCGCGCCTCTATGGGCTCGCCTGCGACAGGCTGGCGATGAAGCCGGACAGCAGCTTCATTTCTGCTGCGATGGCCGCCAATCCGGAAGAAGCCCGGCGGGACCCGGTGCGGCGCCTCGCCCACCACCTGTTCACCTACAAGCTGGCGATGCCCAGCGGGGCCTGGGGCCTGCTGGGGCTCGGGCTGCTTCATTCGGTGCTGCAGGAGGCGGCGCGGGAGGATGGCAAGAAGCCCGCGCCGGTTGTCATCCCGCGCACCGAAGCCCATGACCTCAACGGTCTCGCGAACCGGCTGCTGCTGCCGGAGGTCGATCAGAAGGATGTGCGCCGGGCGGCCGCCTTCGTCGAATATCTGCTGAAAGCGAAGGGCGCGCGGGGCTTCGTGAAGTTCGGACGCAACATGGGCGTCGACGGATCGGTGGATGCCGCCTGCCGGGCCGTGGCAGGCATCTCGGCCGGTGCGCTGGAACTGAAATGGCAGGACGTCATCCGCAGCGGCACGCCCGAAAAGGGGCCCGTCCATCTGGTGCTGTGGGTGGCGCGGGCGACGGCGCGGCACAAGGTGCTGCTATTCTGGTTCCTGCTCGCCAACGCCGTGCAGATTCTCTACGCCGTCTACGTTCCTCTGTGGCTGCAGGCGCTTTTCGACGACGGCATCAAGACCGGCGATGTCGCGGCCATCCGCACCTATCTGTCCTACCTGACCTGGGGCTTCCTGGCGGCCTCCGGCTTCGGCGTGCTGCTGGACTACACGATAGCCAAGCTGGGACCCCGCATCCTCAATGACCTTCGTGCGCGCATGTTCCGCAAGATCAACAATATCGACGCGCGCGAACTCGCCAGCTCGGACAGCGACGAGATCATCGCCGACTTCTCCAACGACATGACCGTGGTCGAAAAGGCGGTCATCTGGGCGGTGCCGGGCCTGTTCTCCAAAGGGCTGATGCTGATCGGCTCGGTGGTGGTGGCCTTCACGCTCGACACCCAGCTGGCGATCGCCACGCTGGTGTCGCTGCTGATTGCCTTCTGGCTTCCCCGCAGCTTCAGCAAGCGCGCCGTGCGCTACAATTACGAGCGCGGCGCGGAGGACGCCAAGGTCGCGCACATCGTCAAGGAGACCCTGCTGATGCAGCGGGTGATCCGCATCTTCGGCCTGCGCGACCTGCAGGCGAAGCTGTTCACCGGCCAACTGGGCAAGCTATTCGGGGCGAGCTACCACCAGTATTTCTCCTCCGGCCTCGTCGGCCGCCTGACCAGCTTCGGCGTCAGCGCCGCGCAACTGCTGGTGATCGGGCTCGGCGCCGTGCAGTCGGTCGACGGCGATGTGTCCTCGGGCACTATCGTCGCCTTCATCACCCTGCTGCTGACGATTGGCGGCGCCGCCGGCTTCATCGGCGCCCAGCTTCCCCTGCTGATCCAGGGCGTGGGCGGCCTTGAACGGGTGCAGGCTCTGCTCGGCAAGCCCGACGCCGCGCCGGATCCGGAACGGCCGGAAGATGTCGGCGGGAAGGTGCATTCGCTCCGCTTCGAGGAGGTGAGCTTCAGCTATGACGGCAGCGCGCCGACCCTCGACCGGGTGTCCATGACCATCGACTGCCCACGGCGGGTCATGGTGGTGGGGCCTTCCGGTTCCGGCAAGTCGACCATTCTCCGCCTCATCGAGAACCAGTTCTCACCTGGCAGCGGCCATGTGAGGGTGAACGGCGTCGACATGCGGATGCTGGGCGAGAAGCAGGTCCGTTCGCTGATCTCGCTGGTGCCGCAGGAAACGATCCTCTTCCAGGCTTCCGTGCGGGAGAATATCCGCATGGGCAAGCTCGATGCCAGCGATGCCGAGGTAGAGGCCGCGGCGAAGGCCGCCGATATCCATCCGCTCATCATGTCGCTGCCCGACGCCTACGATACCGATGTCGGGGAGGGCGGCAGCAAGCTCTCCGGCGGGCAGCGTCAGCGTATCGCCATCGCCCGCGCCATCCTGCACGACCCGCAGATCATGCTGCTCGACGAGGCCACCTCGGCGCTTGATCCGGCCAGCCGCGTGGCGGTGGAGGAGACCCTGCGCAAGGTGACGGCCGGGCGCACGGTGGTTGCCGTGACCCACGATCTCACCCAGTGCGAGCATGCCGATCTCGTCTATGTGGTGAAGGCGGGCCGGGTGGTGGAAAGCGGCAGCCACCAGACGCTTCTCGATGCCGACGGCGTCTATGCCGATCTCTGGCAGCGCAGCGTGATCGCCGGGGCGGCCGAAGGCACGGTGCCGCGCGAACAATTGCTGGAGCGGCTGCGCAAGCGTCCGATTCTCAAGGATGTGCCGGAAGTCTTCCTGCAGCGCCTGCTCTCCCGCATGACGGTGGAGACCGTTGGGCCGGACACGGTTCTGGTCGAGGACGGCAAGCCGGCCGACCGCCTCATCTTCATGACCCAGGGCGAGGCGCAACAGAGCATACGTCTTTCCGACGGCACGCTGATGTCCGTGGGAATTCTCGAGCCGGGCGATTCGATGGGCGATTACGCGGCGCTGGAGGGCGCGGAGGAATTCACGCGCGTGGTGGCGCGTAAGGCCTGCCACCTGCTGACGATCGACGCCGCGTCGCTGCGCGCGCTGCTGGCCGCCAATGCCGACATCGAGCTGCACATCCTGACCGCCCTCGCGGCACGCCACGAGGCGATGATGGAGCATTACACATGGCAGAAGCTGCAGCAGCAGGCCCAGCCGCAATGATGGCCGGTTCACCCGCCGGCACCATTGCCGCCCGCCTCAACGCCCTCGCGGAGGCCGCCGATTGCCGCTGGAGCATCACCTTCCTCGACAGCCACGGGGCGGTGTTCGAGCGCGCCGGCGCCGGGGAACTGGCGGCGCGGGCCGCCGCCATCGCAGGATTTTTGGAGCGAGAGAGCGCGCCGGGCGCGCCGGTGCTGCTGGTGTTCCAGCCATCCGTCGATTTCCTCGCGGCCTTCCTTGCCTGCCAGTGGTCGGGGCGTCTTGCCGTCCCCATCAACCCGCCGCGCCGGCATCGGCTGATCCAGCGCTTGCAGGCGGTGGCCGCCGACAGCGGCGCGGCCGTGGCGCTGACCGGCGGCGGCGTGGCGGAGCAATCCGCGCTGTGGCAAGCCGACAGCGCGGAACTCGCGGCGATCCGCTGGCAGGATGTCAGCGATATCGCTACCGATCCCGCGCACGCCACCCCGCTGCGGGAGGTCGATCCCGCGGCCACCTGCTTCATCCAGTATACGTCCGGCTCCACAGCCCTGCCCAAGGGTGTCGAGGTGAGCCATGCCAACCTGATGGCCGACATGGCGCGGATGGAGGCGGTATGGGGCCTGTCACCATCCAGCACCATGGTGACGTGGCTGCCGGCCTTTCATGACCTCGGGCTCATCTTCGGCTTGCTGCAGACGCTGTATTCCGGCTGCCCGGTAGTGCAGATGGCGCCGAACAGCTTCCTGCAGCGCCCGGTGCTGTGGCTGGAGGCCATCAGCCGTTTCGGCGGCACCCATACGGCAGCGCCCAATTTCGCCTATGACCTCTGCACCCGCCGCATCCTGCCGGAGCAGAGGGCAGGCCTCGATCTCTCCTCCCTCGTCATGGCGATGAACGCCGCCGAGCCGATCGACCCGCAGGTGATGGAGAACTTCGTCGAGACGTTCGGCCCGCGCGGATTCCGGCGCGAGGCCTTCGCGCCGGCCTATGGCCTCGCGGAATCGACGCTCGCCGTCACCGCGAGCCCCATCGGGACGCAGCCGAAGCTGTTCACACTCGACGCCGCCGCACTGGAGGCCGGGCGGATTGCACCGGCCGGCGGCTCCGCCCGGCAAGCGGTGATCGCCGGTTGCGGTGCCCCACTCGCCGACGTCGCCTTCGCCATCGTCGATCCTGAAACCGGCCGGCGCCAGCCGCCCGACCGCGTCGGCGAAATCTGGGTCGGCGGACCTACCATCGCGCGCGGCTATTGGCGCAGGCCGGAAGAGACCGTCGCGACCTTCGGGGTGCGAGTGGCCGGGGAAGATGACCCCACCTTCTATCTGCGCACCGGCGATCTCGGCGCGATGATCGACGGGGAACTGTGCGTCACCGGCCGCATCAAGGATCTCATTATCCTGTCCGGCGCCAACCATTATCCGCAGGACATCGAGCGGGTGGCGCAGGCCGCCCACACGGCGCTGCGCGCAGGCAGCGGCGCGGCGTTCGGGCTGATGGGAGAGCCGGGCGGCGAGCAAATTGTGCTGGTTCAGGAGGTCGAGCGCACCCAGCGCCGCATAGACCCCGCGCCGGTGTTCGCCGCCATCAGCGTGGCGGTCTGGCAGACGCTGGAGCTCCAGCTTGCGCGTATCGTGCTGGTGGAGCCGGGCGCCGTGCTGCGCACCTCCAGCGGCAAGATCCAGCGTGCCGCCAACCGCATGGCCTGGCGCGCGGGCGAGCTTCCGGTGATCGCCGAATGGCACACCGCGCGGCAAGAAGCGCGACGCACGTCCGCCGCCGCCCTGCCGGCGGGCGAGGCGCTGGCGCTCGACACATGGCTGCGCGGCTGGCTCGCGGCTCGGCTCGGCCTGCCGTTGTCCCAGGTGCCTGCGGACCGGGGGCTGGGCGAGCTCGGCCTTACCTCGATCGATGCCGTCGATCTCGCCGGCGCCGTCGGGGCGCATATCGGCCGAGACCTTGCTCAGTCCTTCGCCTTCGACCATCCGACGATCCGCGCCATGGTGGCGCATCTCACCGGATCATCCCCGCCGGCCCCTGTGGCGCCGGCAATACCGGCCGCCGGCGGCGACCTGGAAGAGCTCCTGTCCATGATCGAGGAGAGCGGCCGTCATGACTGAAGACCGCCGCGCCAGCCTTGCCCGGCGCCTTGGACAATTGCGCCCGGAGCAGGTCACGGATCTGATGCTCGCCCTCGAAGGCCGGATAGACGGGCTGCGAAGCGAGGCGGCGCGGGCCCGGCAGCCGGTGGCGATCGTCGGGCTCGCCGCGCGTTTTGCCGACGCGGCGACGGCGTCAGCCTATGGCGATCTGCTGTTCGCGGGGCGCGACGCGGTTCGCCCGGCGCCCGCCGACCGGCCGGAACGCGCGGGACTGCCTCCTGGCGGCTACATCGAGGGGGTAGAGCGCTTCGACGCCGCCTTCTTCGGGCTGCGGCCGGATGAGGCCGATGCGATGGATCCCCAGCATCGGCTCGCGTTGATGCTGGCGTGGCAGGCGCTGGAGGATGCCGGCTATGCCGATGCCGGGCGGCGCCCCCGCGCCACCGGGATTTTCCTCGGCCTCGGGGCCAATGATTACGAGACCCGGTTCCACGCGACCGACAGCCTCTCGCCCGCCGCCATTCTGGGCAATGCCGGCTCCATTGCGGCCGGGCGCATCAGCCATTGGCTGGACGTCACCGGCCCGGCACTGGTGATCGACACGGCGTGCTCGTCCTCGCTGGTCGCTGTCCATGCGGCCTGCCGCGCGCTTCGGGCGGGGGAATGCGATCTGGCGCTGGCCGGCGGCGTCAGTCTCGTGCTGGACGCCGAGGTTTCCGCCGCGCTTGCTGCCGCCGGGATGCTGGGCCCCGGCCATGCCTGTCGGACCTTCGATGCGGGGGCCGATGGCTATGTGCGCGGCGAGGGCGGCGGGCTGGTGGTGCTGAAGCGCCTCGCCGACGCCATGCGCGACGGCGACCGCATCCGTGCGGTCCTACGTGGCTCCGCGATCAATCATGACGGCCATTCCAGCGCGCTCACCGCGCCCAATGGCGCCGCGCAGCACGCGGTCATCCGCGCGGCGCTCGCCGATGCCGGGCTTTCGCCGCAGGAGGTACAGGCCGTCGAGTGCCACGGCACCGGCACGCCGCTGGGCGACCCCATCGAGGTGCAGGCGCTCGCCGCCGCCTATGGCGAGGGGCGCACCGTGCCCCTGCTGCTGGGTTCCGCCAAGACCAATATCGGCCATCTGGAAGCCGCCGCCGGCATTGCCGGCCTGATCAAGATGGTGCTGGCGCTGGAGGCGGGCCGCCTGCCGGCCACGCTGCACCAGTCGAGCCGCAATCCGCGCATCGCGTGGAGCGACCTGCCGGTGCGTGTGGTGGACGCGGCCACGGACTGGCCCCTCGGCGCGCCGCGCCGCGCCGGGGTGAGCAGCTTCGGCTTCTCGGGCACCAATGCGCATGTGATCCTGGAGCAGGCCCCACTGGCACCGCAGGTCGCCGTCACGGAGGCGCTTCCCACCATCTTCGTGCTTTCGGCCCGCGACGAGGACGGCCTGCGCCGCCTGGCCTCTGCGCTGGGCGATCACCTGGCGCTCCATCCGCAGACGCCGCTGGCGGCTGTCGCGGCGGCCCTGGCCACCGGGCGCGGCACCTTTCCCTATCGCGCCGCCTGCCTGGCGCGCGGCGTGGAGGAAGCGCTTGCGGGCCTGCGGGCCATCGCCGAGGGCGAGACACCCATAGCCGGAGCCACGGGGCACGCAGGGCCCGAGCGGCCGAAGGTCGCCTTCCTGTTTTCCGGGCAGGGCAGCCAATGGCCGGGCATGGCGGCGGACCTTTACGCCGCCGATGACGTCTTTCGCGACCGGGTGGACGCCGCCGCGCGCCGGCTCGACACGGACCTCGCCGTGCGGATGTTCGCGCCGGAGGAAGGCAACACGTTGACCGACACGGCCGAGGTGCAGCCGGCCCTGTTCGCGCTCGAATACGCGCTGGCCGAGCGTCTCGCCGCCTTCGGCGTCGCGTCCGACATGGTCGCCGGGCACAGCCTGGGCGAATGGTCCGCCGCCTGCGTCGCCGGGATGCTGCCCTTCGAGGCCGCGCTCGACGTGGTCGCCGCGCGCGGCCGGCTGATGGGCGCCCTGCCGCGCGAGGGCGAAATGGCGGCGGTGTTCGCTTCGGCAGAACGCGTGGCGCCTTTTCTGCAACGCTTCGGCGGGCTGATCGACATCGCCGCGCTCAATGCGCCAGACGAGGTGGTGGTGTCGGGCGACACGGCGGCGATCGCGTCATTGCTTGGTGATCTCGACGCTGCCGCCATCGGCTGCCAGCGCATCGTCAGCAGCCATGCTTTTCATTCCTACCACATGGAGTCCGCGCTGGCGCCTTTCGAGGAGGTGGTGCGCGGCGCCGGTCTTGCTCCCGCCTGCCTGCCCATCGTCTCGAATGTGACGGGAACGCTCGCGGCGGACCTCACGGACCCCGCCTATTGGGGGCGGCAGATCCGCCAGCCGGTGCGTTTCGGCGACAGCCTCGACACGCTCGCCGCCCTTGGCGCCGACGTCGTGGTTGAGATAGGCCCGGCCGCGACGCTGGTCGGCCTCGCCCAGCGCGCCCCCGGCTTTGCGGAGCGGGACACGCGCTTCGTCCCGACCATGCGCCGCAACCGCGCGGCGACCGAGACGCTGGCGCTCGCGCTCTGCCGCCTGTTCGTCGCAGGGCTCAACATAAGCTGGCCTGCCAGCGGCGCGGCCCGAGCGAACCTGCCCGGCTATCCCTTCGCCGGCGAACGCCACTGGATCGATGCGCCGGAGCGGGCGCGCGGGGCGGAGCATAGGCAGCCCGCGACAGCCACCGCCGTCGTGTTGCCGGCGGCAGTGCCCGCTCTCGGCCGTGACGACATCCGCGCGGGCATTGCGGCGAGCCTTCGCCGCAGTCTGCAGCTTGACGACGCAGCACTGGAAGGCAGCGCCGGCTTCTTCACCCTGGGGGTGGATTCCCTGGCGCTCGCGGAAGCCATATCGACCCTCGAACGGCGCTGGAAGGTGGCGATCCCCCGTCGCGAGCTGTTCGCGACGCTGACCACGCCGCGCGCGCTGCTGGAGCGCGTGTTGCGCGAGGTGGAAGCGCGCGCCGCCGACACGTCCGTGAACGTTGCGGCGTTGCCAGAGCCCGCCCGCCTGCCCGCCATGTCCCAACTCGCTGCGGCACGCGCCGAGACGCCGGCGCCTGCCGAGGCGATGAGCCCGCAGGCCACGGCCTTCATCGCCGATTTCGCGGCGCGCTACGGTGCCGTGCGCGGCGCTTCCCGCCATCAGCGCGAGGCCTTTGGTTCCGTGCTGGCGGACAGCCGCGCGGTGGCGGGCTTCCGGCCCGAGACCAAGTCCATGCTCTACCCCATCATCGGTGTGAAGGGGCAGGGTAGCCATGTCGTCGATGCCGACGGCAATGACTATGTCGATCTCACCATGGGCTTTGGCGTGCAACTGCTCGGCCATAACCCGCCGATGGTGGTGGAGGCGATCCAGCGCCAGCTCGCCGAGCAGGGGCTGTTCCTCGGCCCGCAGGCGGAGAAGGCCGGCGAGGCCGCCGCCCTGATCGCCCGTCTCACCGGCAATGAGCGGGTACTGTTCTGCAACACCGGCACCGAGGCGGTGATGACCGCGCTCCGGCTGGCCCGACACGCCACCGGCCGCCCGCTGGTGGCGATGTTCGCCGGCTCGTATCACGGCCATTTCGACGGCACGCTGGCCCGCGCCGGCACCGACGGCGCCAGCCTGCCGCTGGCCGGTGGCACGCCGCTGGGCATGCTGGCGGATGTCGTGGTGCTGGACTATGCCGACCCCGAGGGCAGCCAGATGGCGCTGGAAGCGCTGGGCGACCGGCTCGCGGCGGTGATCGTCGAGCCGGTGCAGAGCCGGCGCCCGGGTCTGCAGCCGCGCGATTTCCTGCACTGGCTGCGCGGCTTCACCCAGCGTGCCGGCGCGGCGCTGATCTTCGACGAGGTGCTGCTCGGTTTCCGTGTCGCCCCGGGCGGCATGCAGGCCTGGGCCGGCGTGCGGGCCGATCTCGTCACCTATGGCAAGATCGTCGGCGGTGGCCTGCCCATCGGCGTCGTCTCCGGCCGCCGCGCCTTTCTCGACGGGATCGATGGCGGCACGTGGCCGCTGCATGGTGCGGGTGGACCGCAGGCCGAGCGGACCTTCTTCGCCGGCACCTTCAACAAGAACCCGCTCGCCATGGCGGCGGCCACCGCCATGCTCACCCATCTCGAGGCCTCCGGCCCGGCGTTGCAGGAGCGGCTGAACGCCCGAACAGGCGCTTTCTGCCAGGCGCTGAACGCCGCCCTTGAAGAGGACGGAAGCGCGCTTCGGGTGGAGCACTTCGCCTCGGTGTTGCGCTTTTCCGGCGCGAGCGACCTGTTCTACAGCCAGCTGATTTCGCGTGGTATCTATGTCTGGGAGGGACGCACCTGCTTCCTTTCCACCGCGCACACCGAGGAGGATCTCGACCGGGTGGCGCGGGCCGTGCGCGAAAGCGCCCGCACCCTCGGTGCGGTCGGCCTGATGGCCCTGTCGCCCCGGCTTCCGGCCCGTACAAGCATCGCCACCTCTCCGGGGCAGAAAGCGCTGTGGACGCTCGCCGCCTTCAGCCCGGAAAGCGCAGCGGCGTATAACCAGACCCTGGTGCTGCGCTTCGCCGGCGCGCTCGATCCGGCGGCGCTGGGCGGTGCGTTCGCCGATCTCGTCCTGCGGCATGACAGTTTGCGCATGCGTTTCGCGGAGGGCGGCGGGGAAGCCATCATCGACCGGCGCGTCGACATCCCGCTGGTGGAAGCCGAGGTGCCGGACGATGCCGCCTGCGCCGCCTGGGTGCGGGCGCAGGCGGCACGGCCGTTCGATCTTGCCGCCAGCCCGCTGCTCAGGGCGGCGCTGCTGCGGATCGGCGCGGGCGGTTTCGCGCTCGTGCTGATCCAGCCGCATATCGTCACCGATGGCTGGTCGATGCAGGTGCTCGCCAACGAGCTTGGCGAGCTCTATTCCGCCCACCGCGCGGGGATCATGGTGGAGCTGCCAGCGCCGGTCTCCTATGAGCGCTTCTCCGAATTTGCCGGGGCAGCGGCCGCCGACCCCGAGGCAGCGGCGCATTGGCAGGCGCTTTTCGCCGACCCTCCGCGGGCTCTCGATCTTCCCACCGACCGGCTGCGCCCGCCGCTTCAGACCTATGCCGGCGGGAGCGTGCGCGCGCTGCTCGATCCCGCCTCGGCCGCCCGGCTCGCGGCGCGGGCGCGGGCGCTGGACTGCTCGCTCTTCACCCTTTGCCTTGCCGCCTATGGGCGGCTGCTGGCCGAACTCTCCGGGCAGGATGATCTTGTCGTGGCGATCTTCGCCGCCGGCCAGCCCATGCTGGGCGAGCGTGGACTGACGGGCTACTGCATCTCCACAGTGCCGGTGCGTCTGGCCGGCATCGGCGGCGCGGACAGCCTCCGCACCACCCGCGCCGCCATGGCACAGGCGATGGTCCATCCGGCCTATCCCCTGTCCGCCATCGTCAAGGCCAGCGGCGTGCGGCGCGATGCCTCCCGCCCCCCGCTGGCGAGCGTGTCGTTCAATCTGGATCAGGTGGAGACGCTGGCGCCGTTCGGCGACCTCGCGCCCGTGGTGCGTGCCAACGCGCATGGCAGCGTGCGCTGGGACCTCAACTGGAATCTGGAGATCGGCGAGGCCGGGCTCGCCATCGAGGCCAATTTCAATGCGGACCTGTTCGATGCTGTCCGGGCCGAGGGGTGGATGGCGCGGTATCGCTCCCTGCTGAACGACCTGGGTGCGCGCGGGGACGCGGCCGAAATACCCGGAACGGCGGCTCGTCCGACAGAGGTGACGGACGCCGCGCCGGCGGCGCCTTTCAGCATCGCCGACCATGTGGCGCAATGGGCGCAGACGCAGCCCGATGCGCCGGCGGTGATCGACGGGGAGGGGACGCTGAGCTGGTCCCAGCTCGGGCGGGCAAGTGGCGATCTTGCGGCGCGGCTGGCGGCGAACGGTGTCGTTCCGGGCGATCGGGTCGCGTTCTGTCTTGAACGCGGTGCCGGCCCGCTGGTGGCCATGGTGGCGGCGAGCCATCTCGGTGCCGCCTTCGTTCCGCTCGATCCCGAGCATCCGGCCGCGCACCGCGCCGCTCTCATGGCAGACAGCAACGCCAGGGTGCTCGTGGTGGATGGCGCCGTGCAGGGCGAGACGGCCACAGTCCCGACACTGGCCTGGAGCCGACACCCGGCGGACCGAACAGTGCCGCCGCGCGTCACTTGCGGCCCGCTCGACCTCGCCTACATCCTGTTCACTTCCGGTTCCACCGGGCGGCCAAAGGGCGTGATGGTTTCTTGCGGGGGGCTGCACGCCTACGCCACCGCACTGTTGCGCCGGCTGGAGCTTCCCGGCCCGCAGGTGTTCGCGATCGCGACCTCCTTCTCGGCCGATCTCGGCTATACGAGCGTCATCGGCGCGCTCGCTTCCGGGGGCACGCTCAATGTGGTGGACGCAGCCACGGCGCGCGATCCGTCCGCCTTCATCGCCTGGATGCAGCAGGCCCCGGCGGATGTGCTGAAGATCGTCCCCAGCCATCTCGCGGCGCTGCTGACGCATCCGGAGGCGCGCGCGCTGCTGCCCAGGCGGGCGTTGATCTGCGGCGGCGACGTGCTCAGCTTGGCGCTGGTGCAGACACTCGCGGCGCTGCGGCCGGAGCTGCGCGTCTTCAACCACTACGGCCCGACCGAGACGACGATCGGTTGCACCATGGCGGAAGTGACGCCAACGCTTGCCGTCGCCGCCGCGCAGGCGGAGGGCCGCGTGCCGGTAGGGCCAGCGCTCGACGGTGCCACCATCGACATCGTCGATGACGCGGGCCTGGAGCTGCCTCCCGGCGCCGTCGGCGAGATCCGGGTGAGCGGGTCGGGCGTGGCGCTCGGCTATATCGGGGAGGCGCCCCATGTCGGGGCCGGTTTTATCCGCAGAGAGGACGGCGCGCGCGCCTACCTCACCGGCGATCTCGGCACGAAGGATGCCGGTGGTCTGATCCGCTTCCTCGGCCGCAAGGACGACATGGTGAAGGTGCGCGGTCATCGGGTCGATCCCAATGGGGTCGCCGCGTTGCTGCGCGCCTGCCCCGGGGTTGTCGATGCGGCGGTGCTGGCCGAGCGGGACGATCGCGGGAGTGCCCACCTGATGGCCGCCGCCGTCGCCCCCGACCACACCGCTCCGAGCCTCGATGCGCTCCTCGCCGAGCGGCTGCCGGAAGCGCAGCGTCCGGCGCGCCTTATCCTGCTGGACACGCTGCCGCTCACCGCCAATGGCAAGGTCGACCGCAAGGCGCTGATGGCGCTTCTCGCCCCGCCCGCCCAAATCGCCCGAACTGCCGAAGCCGCGCCGCCCGCCGAGGGCGCGCTCGCCACGGTGCTGGCGCTCTGGCAGGAATTGTTCGGAGGGCCGGCGGCGGCCATTGCTGCCGACGATGATTTCTTCGCGCTGGGCGGCGATTCCATCATGGCGATCCAGCTCGCCGGCAAGGCGCGGGCGGCGGGGTGGCTCCTCTCCCCCGCGGAGATATTCACCGCGCCGACGCCGAGGGCGCTGGCGGGAATCATCCGGCCCGTCCCGGTGCGCCCGGTCGAGGAACGCGGGACGCTTGCCGGGACGGTGCCGCTGACGCCGATCCAGCACTGGTTCATGGATATCGACATGCCCGACCGCCGCCATTGGGCGTTGACGGCGGTGTTCGACCTGCCCGCCGGCACCAACGCCGCGACGGTGGAGATGGCGTTTACGGCGGCGGTACGCCGGCACGATGCGCTACGTATTCGCCTCCGCGCCGGCATGCCGCCGCTTCAGCAGGTGGGCGAGGCGACGCTGCCGACGCTGCTGCAGGATCAAGCTGCAGAAGGCGAGGTCCGTTCAGCCGAGGATCGCATGGCCGATCGTCTCGTCGCGACGCTGGACCCCGCGAGCGGGGTGAACGGCGCGGCGGGCCTGATCGACGTCGGCGAGACGCGGCGCCTGGTGGTGGCGATGCATCATCTGGTCTTCGACATGGTGTCCTGGTCGATCCTGGCGGACGATCTGGCGAAGGCCGTTCTCCAGCCGCCGCAGCCGGTGGCGGCGCCCGCGACAGCTTGGTCGTGGTGGTGCCACCATCAGGCCTCGACGGCGGAAGGCTTCGAGCCGGATCGTCCCTATTGGCAGGCCGTGGCCGCCATGTCGGCGACGGTGCCGCTCGATCATCCGGAGGTGCCGGACCTCGAAGGCGCCGCGCATGTCCGCGAACTTAGGCTGGACAGGGAGCTGTGCCAGCCGCTTCTCGCCGCGCTGTCGGAAAGGTTCGGCCAGCAACCGCAGGAGAGCGCGCTCTGCCTTGTGGCCCGCGCGCTCGTCGCGTGGACGGGAGGCGGCGTGCAGGTGGAACTCGAAGGGCATGGGCGCGAGCCGCGCGACGCGGATATCGACCTGTCGCGCACCATCGGCTGGTTCACCACCCGCTACCCCGTGGCGCTCCCCGAGGAAGGCGCCGACCTCGCGCGCTGGCTTCTTGCCGTCAAGGACATCGCGCGGGCGGCGGCGGGGCGGTCGATGGGCTACGGGCTGCTGCGTTGTGCCGCCAACCCCCTGGCCGGGCCACGTCCGAAGCTGTCCTTCAACTACCTCGGCGACCTCGGCCGCTTTGGTCATGCCGGCCTGCCCCTGGTACGGCTGGGCGCGGGCCGGGAGCGCCACCCGCGCGCCGCGCGGCCGCACCGCCTCGCTTTCAATGTCTGGCAGGAGGACGGCGCTCTCGTGATCCGGTGCGAGTTCGGCGCGGGCCATGAAGCCTCCACCATCGAGCGCCTGCTGGAAGCCATCGCGGCCGGGGTGCCGGCGTTGCAGGCCGCCGCCGTCGATTCCGGTCCGCGCTATTCCCCGAGCGACTTCGCCGCCTTCGACATCAGCCAGGAAGACCTCGACGCCCTGACCCTCTTCAACTGACGCCCGTCCCCCCGCCTACGGGACCGAGCGCTCCGGCGGCAATCCCGGGAGGATGATATCGCCATCCTCCCGGGCCGTGGCCGTAGTGGCCCCGCGTTACTTCGGAACGCTGGTCTCCGACGCTCCGCCGAAATAGCCCGCATCGCGGATGTCGGCCAGGAGGTCCGGCCCGGTGGGGTTCCATCCCAAAAGGGCCTGGGTCCGCTCGCTGGAGGCCGCCTGGTCCAGGGAGGCAAATCCGGAGAACCAGCCGAAATGATCGCGCGCCTCGTCCGGCGTCAGTGACACGCAGGGAAGATCGAGGCCGGCCGCGATAGCCTGCGCGATCGCGCGGAATGGGATGCCCTGCTCGGCCACGGCGTGGAACGTGCCGGTGCCGGCGCCGCGCTCGACGGCGAGGCGGAAGGCGCTGGCGGCATCCGTCACATGCACGGCCGGCCAGACATTGCTGCCCGCGCCGATATAGGCCGACAGGCCCTTCTGCCGCGCCATGTCGATCAGCATCGGCACGAAGCCATGGTCGCCTCTGCCATGGACGGAGGGCGGCAGGCGCATGACGCCGGCGCGGATGCCGCGAGCGGCGAGGGCGCTTGCCGCCGCCTCCGACGCCCTCGGATAGGCATCGGTGGGCGGCAGGGCGGCGTCGGCCTCCCGCGCGACAGGACCGGCGGCGTCCAGGGAGGCGAGGCCCGCCGTGACGATCAGCGGCTTGGCCGTTCCCTCGATCGCAGCGCCGAGTGTTTCGATGGCCGCTCGATCGATCGCGCAGGATTCGGCGAACCGCGAAAAGTCGTGGATGAAGCCGGTATGGATGATCGCGTCGCAGGTCCCCGCCCCGGCACGCAAAGTCTCGGGTGCCGCGAGGTCCCCGCGAAGGACGTCCGCGCCCATCTGTCGGAGCGCGGCGGCACTGCGCTCGGATCGCGCCAACCCCACGACCCGGTGCCCATGCGCCAGGAGCTCCGCCGTCACGGCCGAGCCGACAAACCCGGTCGCGCCGGTCACAAATACTTGCATGGCTGTTCTCCTTCTTGCCAGGAGGGAGAAGGACGGCCAAAATATACCCAGTTAAAGACGTGACTTTATACGGGTATAATGAACAACATGCTGGATACGGAAGGCGACACGCACCGCCTCGGCGCGTTCCTGAAGGACCGGCGGCAGCGGCTCGATGCCGCCGCGCTGGGCTTCGGCGGGCGCCGCCGGACGCCGGGCCTGCGGCGCGAGGAAGTGGCGCAGCGGGCCCATATCAGCACCACCTGGTACACGTGGCTGGAACAGGGACGTGGCGGCGCCCCTTCGCCGCGCGTGCTCGACAGTCTCGCGCAGGCGCTGATGATGACCGAGGCGGAGAGGGAGCATCTGTTCCTGGTCGGCATCGGCCATCCCCCCAAGGCGCGCAACTCCGCCGGCGAGGGCATATCGGGGCGGCTGCAACGCCTTCTCGACGCGATGCCGTTCCTGCCGGCGACGGTCGCCACCTCGACCTGGGACATTATCGGCTGGAACCGCGCCGCCCGGCTCGCGCTGACGGATTATGAGGCGCTGGCGCCGGAGGAGCGCAACATCCTGCGGCGGATGTTTCTCGATCCGGCCACGCGCGCGGCGCAAAGCGACTGGGAGGCGGTGGCGCGGTTTCTGGTGGCGACCTTCCGCGCCGAAACCGCCCGCGCAGGCGAGGACGAGCGGGCGGCCGAACTCGTCGCCGAACTCTCCGCCGCCAGCGCCGACTTCACCCGGCTGTGGAGCGAGAACGACGTGCGGATGACCGGCGAAGGCGCCAAGACGCTGCGCCACGCCGTGGTGGGGGAGATGACCTTCGAGTTCTCGTCCTTCGCCATCGACGGCCGGCCCGACCTCAGGCTGATGGTCTATGTGCCGGCCGGGAGTGCCGACCTCGAAAAGATGCATCGGCTATGCGGCCCTGCGTAGCCGACGCAGGAACTTCCCGGCGCCGCGACTGGGCGCTGCCTAGCCCGCTTTGCTGTTCTCGACCGAACGGAATGTCATGGATCCGCTTTCCGACCTCCTGTCCCTGCTGAAGCCGCATGCCTATGTCTCGTCCGGCTTCGACGCCGGTGGCGACTGGGCGGTCCAGTTCGGCGACCAGAGCACGCTCATCAAATGCTACGCCGTCGTCTCGGGCGGCTGCTGGCTGGCCGTCGAAGGCGTCGGCGAGCCAGTGCGCCTGCAGGCCGGGGAGTGCTTCGTGCTGCCGCGCGGCCGTCCGTTCCGCATGGCCAGCGACCTCGGCCTGCCGGCCACGCCTGCCAGCGAGATCTTCCGGCCGGCGCATCATGGCGGCGTGGTGACCTTCAATGGCGGCGGCGGCTTCGCCCTCGTCGGCAGCCGCTTCGCCGTGCGTGGCAACCATGCCGACCTGTTGCTGGGGTTGCTGCCGCCCATCGTCCATATTGGCGGGCAGTCGGGACAAGCGGCCCTGCGCTGGTCGGTCGAGCAGATGATGAAAGAACTGCGCGAGCGCCAAGCCGGCAACGCGCTGGTGCTGCAGCATCTCGCTCACATGATGCTGGTGCAGGCGCTGCGCGTTCATCTCGAAGCGGGCACCGGTGATGGCTGGCTGTTCGCGCTGGCGGACAAGCAATTGGGTGCGGCGATCCGGGCGATCCATGCCGATCCGGCGCATGGGTGGACCCTGCAGGAGCTTGGCGTGTGCGCCGGCATGTCGCGCTCCACCTTTGCGCTGCGGTTTCGGGAGAGCGTGGGCGAGCCGGCGATGCAGTATGTAGTGCGCTGGCGCATGCTGCTGGCCTGCGACCGGCTGCAGAATACCGGCGATTCCATCGGGGTGATCGCGCTCGCGCTGGGCTATGAATCGGAAAGCGCGTTCAGCACCGCGTTCAAGCGCCTCATGGGATGCTCGCCACGCCAGTACGGACGCGAGGCGCGGGCCATGCCCCCAACCGATGGCGCCGCTCCGCGCCGCGACGAGGCGGCTGCGGGCGAGCCGCTATCACACGCCGTCTATCGCCGTGCGGCGGGGGCGCGCTAGAAATCGTGCGCCGGCAGCGCGAGGTCACGCGCCGTGCTCGGATGCGCGACGGTGGCGAGCGCGGGAAACCTCTCCTGCTCGGCCTGCATGATCTCCGCGAGGATCGAGACCGCGATGGCGCTGGCGCTCTTCGCGCCATGGAACAGCCCGGCCGGCCCCCGGATGCGCGCCACCGTCTCGGCACGAAACCCCTCGCCGAGCAGGCGCTTGCGGCGCGCCTGCTGCGTTGTCCGACTGCCGAGTGCGCCGATGTAGAACGCCTCGCTCGCCAGCGCGGCGTTGAGCAACGCCTGTTCCCATTCATGATCGTGGAACATCAGCACGACTGCGGTGCGGGCATCGGCTGCCAGGGCCTCGGCGTGGCCGGTGCGCGGGACGGGGAGGGCGAGTATGCCATCCCGCATGGCGGCGGCCTGCGTTGGCGTGTCCGGTGACAGGAGCCGCGTGGCGAAGCCGGCGACACCGGCCAGCCGCAGGAGTTGCACCGCAGCGGCGCCGACGCCGGCGACGACCAGCTGCGGCCGGGGGCGGTAATGGCGGGTCAGCACCGGGCCGTGCGGCCCGCCGGCGGGGCCGATCTCGACCGTGCTGATCTGTCGCGCGCGGTCTTGGCGGTCCAGTCTTTCGAGATCGCCGAGCGTCGTCGTCACGTCGAAGAACAGGTCGATCGCGCTGCCGCAGGGCAGCTGGATATCGAGATATCGCGAGCCCTTGCCGTACCGGACGAGGCGATTTTCGCCGGCCTGCATCGCCTCGACGGCCTCGGCGATCACCGCGCTTTCGAGGCAGCCTCCCGAGAGATAGCCGACGCTCTCGCCGGCGGCGGTAACGGCCATCTGGGCGCCGAGCGGGCGCGGCGACGCGCCATCGATGGAAAACAGCGTGACGAGGGCGACGCGCTCGCCCGCCCGCAGGCGAGCCAGGGCGAAGTCGACGACGTGATCGTCGAACGGGTCCCAACTGCTGTCCGGCCTCTGCATGCTCGACTCCTTCGGATCGTTGTCCCGAACGCTTACCCGGCGAGCGCCGCCTTCACCCGTTCCGGCAGGAACGGATAATGCCGCAGCCGCACGCCGCCGGTGAGGCGGGCCACGGCGTTGGCGATGGCCGGCCCGACCGGCGGCAGCCCGACCTCGCCGATGCCGGCCGGCTTGTTCTCCGGCGTCGGCGTCACCTTCACATGGATGCGCGGCATCTCCGACATGCGCAGGATGCGATAGGTGTCGAAATTGGTCTCCTGCACCTGCCCTCCCACAATGTTGATCTGCTCGTAGAGTGCATGGCTCGCGCCGAAGAGGATCGCGCCCGTCACCTGCGCCTCGATGTTGCGGGGCTGGACCGCCACGCCGGGATCGACCACGCACCACACATCGTGCAGGCGGATCTCGCCGCTCTCCCGGTCGAGCGACACTTCGGCGACCTCTGCGCAATGCGCGCCGAAGGCATCGGTATAGGCGATCCCGAGCGCCCGGCCTTCGCGCGGCCGCTGCCATTGCGCCATTGCGGCAACCGCCTCGATCACCTTCTGCGCGCGTGGCTCGCCGCTCAGCAGCTCAAGCCGGAACGCCACCGGGTCGACGCCCCGGGCCGACGCCACCTCGTCGATCGTGCATTCCACGCCGAAATTGTTCTGGCCGTAGCCGACAGCGCGCCAGAAGCCGACATCGCGCCCGCTGTCCTGCCGGATGTACTCCACCAGATGCGCGGGGACGCGGTAGTTGAAGATCGTGCTGTCGGTCACCACCGTGTCGAGCCCGCCATCGCCCTTGAACATCTCCGGCATGGTGCGCGCGAAGATGGAATCGGCGACCACGCGGTGACGCCAGCCGACAATGCGGCCCGTCGCGTCGAGGCCCACTTCGACATGCTGCGCGGCGAGCGGCCGATACTTGCCGTGCTGGACGTCATCCTCGCGGCTCCAGACCAGCTTGACCGGCCGGCCCTCGACCTCCTTGGCCAGCAGCACCGCATCGGTGATGAAATCATCCTCGGCCCGGCGGCCAAAGCCGCCGCCGAGCAGGGTGGTGTGGACCTTCACCTTGTCCGGGCTCGTGCCGGCCGCTGCGGCGGCGAAGCGCAGCGTCGCCGTGGGGCCCTGCGTCGGCGCCCAGACCTCGACGGTGTCGCCCGTCACCAGCGCCGTCGCGTTCATCGGCTCCATGGTGGCGTGGTAGACGTGGTCGGTCAGATAGTCGGCGGCGATGACCCGCGCGGCGCCGGCAATGGCGGCGGTCGCGTCGCCCTGCGCATGCGCCGGCACGCCGGCCTGGGCGAGGTCGCGGCCGGCGGCGCGGTAGGCCTCCGCCAGAGCGGCGCTGTCATAGGCGCGGGCCTTCGCGGAACTGCTCCAGGTAACGGCCAGCGCCTCCTTGGCGCGCCGGACGGCGTCCGTGCTCTCGCCGATGATGCCGACGCCATAGGGCAGGGGCACGATGCGCGTCACGCCCTTCACCGCCTTCGCGGCGGTATCGTCGATGCTTTCCGGCCGCTCGCCCGGCACGGGTGGCCGCAGGACCGCGCCATGGAGCATGCCCGGCAGGGTGACGTCGATGCCGAAGCGCGCCGTGCCATTGACCTTGGAGGGCACGTCGACACGATCCACGTCGTGCCGGCCGATATAGCGCCATTGGTCGGCCGGCTTGAGGTCAGCCTCGGTCGCCTGCGGCAGCGGGTCGGGCAGCGAACCCGTTGCGGCGATCTCGCCATAGCCGAGCGAACGCCCGCTGCGGGCATGCACCACGCGGCCGGGCTCGGTGGCGAGTTCGCCGACCGGCACGTTCAGCCGCTCGGCAGCCGCGGCGAGGAGGACCTTGCGCGTCTGCGCGCCGACGAGGCGGAGCAACTGGTAATAGCCCCGCATCGTCTCGCTGCCGCCGGTCAGCTGGATGCCGTAGAAGCCGGGATTGCCGTAGGTTTCGGCGTCGGAGGGCGCCTGCACGACGCGGACCTTCTCCCAGTCGGCATCCATGTCCTCGGCGATCAGCAGCGGCAGCGCGGTCATCACGCCTTGCCCCATCTCGGAGGCGGGCGAAATGAGGCTGACGGTGCCGTCGGCGGTGATGGTGACCCACGCATTGGGCGTGAAGCCGCCGGCGGCGGCCTCCGCCACCTCGGGCGCCAGCAGGAGCGCGGGCGCGCTGGCGAACGCCACGGCGATGCCGGCGCCGCCCAGGGTGACGAGGAAGCTGCGCCGTGACAGGGCGGTGGTGCGGGGCTCGAGATATGCCGTCATGGTTCAGCTCTCCTGCGCGGCGCGCTCGACAGCGCGGATAATCCGGTCATAGGTCCCGCAGCGGCACAGATTGCCGTCCATATGCGCGACGATCTCCTCGCGGCTCGGACGCGGGTTACTCGCCAGAAGCCCGGCCGCCTGCATGATCTGGCCGGACTGGCAGTAGCCGCATTGCGGCGCCTGCTCGGCGATCCATGCCTTTTGCAGGGGATGGCTGGAATCGGGGGAAAGCCCCTCGATCGTCGTCACCTGCCGCCCGGCGACATCCTGCAACGGGGTCTGGCAGGAGCGCGTGGGTTCACCGTCGACATGCACCGTGCAGGCGCCGCACAGCGCGATGCCGCAGCCATATTTGGTGCCGGTGAGCTTGAGCTCGTCCCGGATGATCCAGAGCAGCGGCGTGTCGGGTTCCGCGGCGACCTCGACGGCGCGCCCGTTGATGGTGAAGGCGGTCATGATGTCTCCCTCTTCGGGCCAAAGGTGTTCAGACTGATGATGAGTTCCGCACGCCAACGGTGCTTTGGCAGAGATCGCCTGTTGACCAATGCAACATCTCGGAGGCGCGAACCGAGAGGTCGTTCAGGGACGCGCGACTTACGTAACTGTCGCGCGACAAACTCATCATTGTTCGAACGTAACTCTGGAGGAGAGTTCGACCTATGCTGGACCGTCTGACTTTTCTTTGAGATCGTGCAGCTCTCGCGCGGAGCGCTCATCTGGACGCGCCGCGCGCGAACCTCACCGGCCCCCGGCGATGTCGCGGCGCGGGAAATCGCGGCGGGCGCCGGCGCCGCGCCGGCGGAGGCGATAGACGGCGGCAGGTGGCAGGTTCGCCAGCGTGCCGCCGATGCGCGCCGCCTCAAGGTCGAGCTGGTCCAGCATGCGCGGCGTGACGGGGCAGCGCGGGCCATAGGTGAACTGGTAGAAGGCGCCGTCCGGCCGCAGCTTGCCGAACGCGCCGATGAGGATCGCCATCACCTTGCGCGGCGCGATGGACAGCAGCGGAAGCCCGCTGACGACGGCGCCCGCCGGCTGGCCGTTGAAGAGATCGACCGTCTGGAGGCGCGCGGCATCCATCCAGAGCGTCCGCGCCCCCGGGTACCGGGCCTGCAGCGCGACGGCGAATTCCGAGCCGTACTCGATCAGCGCCAGATCCTCCTGCCGGACACCGCGCGCGATCAAGGCGCGGGTGAACGCGCCGGTGCCGGGCCCCAGTTCGATCACCGGCCCGGTATCGGGCGAGATCTCGCTGGTGATGAGGCTGGCCAGCGCGCGTCCCGAAGGCGCGATCGCGGCGACCCGCAGCGGGCTTCTGAGCCATTGCTGGAAGAAGCCGAGTGTCTCGGCCATACGAAGTTGGTGCATTGGAGATGATCCCGAACCGGGTTGCGTGGAGACGGCGCGCGCGAGCTGCGCCAGGTAAGCCGCCGTCAGTGCCGGCACAGCGCGGCCTCCGGGGTGCGCCGCGCCCGAAGCCGTCGCGTGATCCAGATCAGCACGCCTTCCGCCGCGAGCAGGCCGCCGAGCACCGCCAGGGCGAGCACCGTCGCATTGGCCGTATCGATGGCGTGCGAGGCCACGAAGCCGGCGCCGATGAAGAGGCCGTTCCAGACCAGGATCCCGCCGGCAGAGGCGGCGAGAAAGCCCTGGGCATTGCCGCGAAGAAGCGCGGCAAAGGCCGGGGCGAGCAGCCGGACCGTCGGCAGGAGCTGGAGCGAGAAGGCCAGAATCGTCTGGTTCCGGCGGAACGCGCCGATCCAGCGCACGGTGCGCTCGGGGGCCATGCCGAAGAGCCGGCCGGCGCCGACGACAAGCCGGCGGGAGCGCGCCTCGCCCAGCGCCCGGAAGGCGTAGAAGCAGAGCGCGCAGCCGAGCAGGCTGCCCGCGCTGGTGGCGAGGAACGCGCCCCAGAGCGACCAGACGCCATCGCCGGCGGCAATGCCGATCGCCAGCAGCAGGCCGTAGGAGGGCATCACCGGCACGAAGCGCTCGGTAACCGCCACGGCGAACAGACCTGCAATCCCAAATGCGCTGATCCACGCCATGGTTGTGCCTACAGGATCGAAATCCATCAGCGGCCTCTTTCTGTCCAATGTTGAAAACGGGGCCACCGAAGGAGCCGTTGCGGGTGTGGCGCAGGCGGCGCCTTCGGTGGCTGTGGAGATCGCCGGCGCCATGGCGCGCGGCGACCTCATCGGATCAGCAGAAACGGGGCAGTGTTTCCTGATCCGATCTCGGTGCGGTGTGAACGACGGCGCGCGGGGTCGTGCCCTGCGCCGGTGGTCGCGGGCCGTGGGTGGAAGACCTGTCCGTCGGTTCAGCGGCGCCCGAACGCGTCGGCGATGCGCTGGTTGGCGATCAGCATGGCGATGGCGGTGGCGACGCTCGCGACCGGGACGGCGAGCATGCCGAGCGCGAGGCCGTTCGGTATCTGCGCGGCGCTTGCCGCGTCGCTGACCATGCCGACGATCAGCGGCCCGAGGGCCGGGCCCATCAGGCCGGAGCCGACCATCACGATGCTGGTGGCCTGCGCCTCCTTGCCCTTGCCGGCGACGAGATGCGACGCGCCGAAGGCCCAGGGCAGCATGAAGGCGAAGGACAGCATGCCCGGCACCAGCAGGGCGACGGCCACCCAGCCGCTGGGGACGAACAGCGCGACGGAGGTGGTGACGCTGGCGATGAGGAACAGGATGGCCGGCGGCCCGAGCACCCGGCCGGTGCCGGACTGGACCGCACGGTCGAACATCCGCCCGCCGACCACCGTTCCGACGATGCCCATCAGCCCCTGCAGCAGACCGAAGGCCAGTCCGGCCTCGCCGGCCGTGAAGCCGTGGACGCGGATGAGGAACGGTGCCGCGAAGGCGTAGAACGGTGCCGAGGCGAAGCCGACCGCGATGGCGCCGATAAACAGCCAGCGGAAGGCCGGCGTTGCCAGCAGCCGCGCGCTGGAGCGAAGGAAGGTCTCGCCTGTCGCGGAGGTCTGCCGGAGCGGCGCCGTCGGACCGATGACGGCGAAAGCCAGTACGGCGATCACCCCGCCAATGGCTCCCGCGCCGATCAGGGCCACCCGCCAGCCCAGTGCGTCGGCGACCGCGCCGCCGGCCGCGAAACCCACCATCGCGCCGATCGGCATGCCCATGGCGAAAAGGCCGATCGCCATGCCGCGCCGTTCGGGCCGGATCTTCCGGGCGATGATGGCATGGCCGGCCGGGAAGGCGCCGGCCTCGCCGGCGGCGACGCCGAACCGGGTAAGGGCCAGCAACAGAAACGTGGCAGCGAAACCGCCCAGCGCTGTCATCGCGCTCCAGGCTACGATGCAGGCAACGAGCACGAAGCGCGGCGAGCCTCGGTCCGCAGCGCGTGCCAGCGGCATTGACAGCAGGGTGTAGCACACCGCGAAGGGAACGCCGGTGAGCAGTCCCACCTGCGTGTCACTCAAGGAAAGGTCGCGCTTGATCGCCTCCGCCATAATGAAAGGCAGAATGCGGTCGACCTGCGAGATCGTGCTCACGAGGAAAAGTGTCAGAAGTGTTGCATAGACACGCCAGCCGCTCACGTATTCGCTACCGGATCCAGCGGATGGATAAGGGATATCCTTTAGTCTATCTATTGATCTCACCGCACTTTCCGTCATCCTAGGCACGCTCCTCAGCTTGGGTCGCACCATTAAGCTAGAAGGAGAGTCCAATGATCAGAATGCCCGAAACGTCAATAAATTTGCCTATTCCTGCAGGCGCCAGATCCCTTGAGGGATGCGGGGTGCAGAAGGCGCAGAACGAACCGGAGGCGTGTGTGCCGTCATCGCTTTTTGAGGCCGTCACTTCGTACATGGAGAGCCAGGGCGGCGGGCAGGGTCTGTTCCCGACGCCCGTGCCCGGGTTCAACATCATACGTTCCTTTCAGGAAGTGATGCCCAATCGCAAGATCTATCAGCCTTCGCTCTGCGTGGTGTTGCAGGGGGCCAAGCAGATTCTCTTCGGCAACGAGACGCTCGACTACGGGGTCATGGAATGCCTGGTCGTGAGCATCGAGCTGCCGGGCACCGGGCGCATCATCAAGGCCAGTGCCGACGAGCCTTTTGTCGGTCTCACCGTCGAGCTCGACGTGGCGGTCATCCGGGACATGGTCGAGCGGCTGGACGAGCCGCCCGCGCTCCCGGCGGGTGGCGGGCCCTGTGCCTTCGTGGCGCAGGTCGACGAGCCGTTGGCGGAGTGCATCCAGCGCCTCGTGCGGATGTCCGACACGCCGAAGGCCATTCCCATTCTGTACCCATCGGCGATGCGCGACATCTGCTACTGGCTGCTGAGCGGCCCACATGGCGCCGATATCTGCAAGCTATCGCTGCCGGCGTCGAACACCGAGCGGGTTGCCAGGGCCATCCATCTCCTGCGGGACAACATTGCGCAGCCCATGCGCATCGAGCAGCTCGCTGAGGCGGCGCATATGAGCCCGTCTTCGTTCCACCAGCATTTCAAGGCGCTGACCTCGATGACGCCGCTGCAATACCAGAAGCAGCTGCGCCTGCTGGAGGCGCGGCGGCTGATGGTGACAAGTGCCGCCAGCGTGGCGGATGCCTCCTACAAAGTCGGCTATGAAAGCGCCTCGCAGTTCAGCCGCGAATATTCCCGCATGTTCGGCGTTGCGCCCAAGCGCGACGTGCTGAACCAGCATCGGCTGTATCGCACGCTGACCGGCCGCGACCTGCCGGCAGCCAGCGTCCGGAGCGCCTGAGACCGCTTCATCGATCCGCGCCGACTGAACGCGCCCCGTCGCCTGGCAGCAAAATGCCGGTGGCGGGGCGCTTTCGTGTGAGGCCCGGTCAGCCCCGATTGCCGCCACGGGTCCCAGCCGTCGAGCCGCCAGGATAGGTGCGCACGCCTAGGAGAAGGCGGATCGGCAACGTCACCGGTGGTTGGAGGATCAGGCAGGTTTTTTGCCCGTTTCGGCATTCGCCCTCGCGGCATCCACGTCTAGTTTCTTCGCCGATGGCCATTGCCCGCCGAGCGGGAACCAACCGGCCCTTTTCGAGCCGGCTCCTGCCGAGCCGCTGGATCATTCGGCCATCCCCGTCCGAGGCGACGAGGCGTCGCCCGTCGCTCACCCCCCTCATTCGACAGGAACACCCAATGCGCAACTCCGTCCTGGGGCCTTTTCTGGCTGTCTCGCTCACGGCCGGCATGACTGCCTTTTCGGCTGGCCATGCCGCTGCCCAGGCCTCTTCGCCGCACGACATCGTCGGCGTGTGGGAAGCCGAGAACGGCAATATCAAGCTGGAGATGTTCGATGCCGGCGGCAGCTACGCCGCCCGCATGCTCTACGGCAAGCTGGTGATGGAAGCCGATGGCAAGACGTTCAAGAAGGATACGCTCAACCCCGATGCGGCGCTGCGCGACCGGTCGCTGGAAGGGATCGTCTTCGTCACCGATCTGAAGTGGGACGCGCGCGATGGCCGGTGGGAGGGCGGAAACTTCTACAGCGGCGCCACCGGCCGCACCATGTCGGCCCAGGCGGAACTGGTCGGCGAGAAGATGGAAGTGCGCGCCTATATGGGCGCACCGCTGCTCGGCCAGAGCTTGGTCTTCCGCCGCGTGCAGTGAGGCCGTGCCGTGTGAAGCCCTGCATCAGTACGCGCAGGGCTCCCGCGTCGCGACCATCGGCTGCTGGCTCTAACGGATGGACACGCGCCGTCCTCCATCCGCCGGCAAATTGCAGGAATAGGCATGTTTTCTGCGCGTTCCGGCATGGCGGTCTCACGCGCGGCGGGCACCCTAGCGCCGGCATCGAAAAAACCGGGCGAAGCGGCGAGGCCCTGCCGCCCTTCCCAACCAGCAAGGATCGAACATGACACGATGGACCAGCCGGGACATCTCCTCGCAGCACGGCCGCACTGCCGTCGTCACCGGCACCGGCGGCCTCGGCTTCGAGGATGCGCTGGCACTGGCCCGTGCCGGTGCCCGCGTGGTGATCGCCGGGCGCAATCCGCACCGGGGTGAGGCTGCCGTGGCCGCCATCAGGCAGGCCGTCCCCGGCGCGCAGGTGGGGTTCGGCGAGGTGGACCTCGCCAGCCTCGCCTCGGTCGCCACCTTTGCCGCGCGTCTTGCAGACGAACATGACGGCCTCGACCTCCTGATCAACAATGCCGGCGTCATGACGCCGCCGCAGCGCCGCGAGACGCGCGACGGTTTCGAGCTGCAGTTTGGCACCAACTACCTCAGCCATTTCGCCCTCACCGCGCATCTTCTGCCGCTGCTGAAGAAGCGGCGCGATTCCCGCGTCGTAACCGTCGGCAGCATCGCGGCGCGCCGGGGCGCCATCCATTTCGACGATCTGCAGGCCGAGCGCAGCTACCAGCCCTTTCCCGTCTACGCGCAGTCGAAGCTGGCGTGCCTGCTGTTCGCCTTCGAGCTGAGCCGGCGCAGCCAGACGGGCGGATGGGGCGTCCAGAGCCTTGCGGCGCATCCCGGCCTCTCGCGTACGGATCTTCTGTTCAACACCCCCGGCGGGCCCACCCGCACCGTCTACTTTTTGCGCCGCGCCTTTCGGCGGCTGTTCCAGCCCGCCGCGCAGGGCGCGCTGCCGACGCTGTTTGCCGCCACAGACCCGGCCGCGCGCGACGGCGCCCATTACGGGCCCGACCGGCTGTGGGGAATGCGCGGCCACCCCACGCGGGAGGCACCCCCCAAGCAGGCACTGGACGCCGCCGTGGCGCGCCGCCTCTGGGACGTTTCGGAGGAACTTGCCGGGGTGAGCTTCGGGTAGGACGCGGATGAACGCCGCCCGCCGCCGTGTTCAGCGGTATCGCTCGCCGGGATCAGCTCTGCGGACGATGCGGCTGCACCAGATTGTCGGGCCATGCCGGCTGTATATGTGGGAAGGCGAGTTCGGGCTCGCGGCCGAGCAGCAGGGCGAGGACGCGGGGCGGGGTCAGCGGCAGCTCCTGCACGCGCCGGCCGGTGGCGTTGGCGACCGCGCAGGCCACTGTCGCGCCCACATTCAGGATCGGCACCTCGCCGGCCCCCTTTATGCCCAGCGGCCCCAGGGAGGGCGCCCCCTCGAACAGATCGATCTCCACCGGCACCACATCGCCGGCCAGCGGCACGCGGTAGGTCTCGAAGCCGCTCTGGCGGATGTGGCCCTCCACGTCGATCGACACTTCCTCGTGCAGGGCGTAGCCGAGGCCCTGCACGACCCCGCCCTGGATCTGGCCGCCAATGGCGCTGCGGTTGAGCGCCCGTCCCACATCCTGCACGACACGGTAGCTCAGCACGTCGACATGGCCGGTATCAGGATCGACCGCGACTTCACAGTCGTGTACGGCGAAGACCGGGATGTCGAGAGCGTCGATGAAGTGACCGGCGACGCAGCCGGGCATGGCGGGTACGCCGGTGCGGGTGGAGGAGCCGGTGCCGCCGACCGGTCCCAGCAGGGCCTGCGCCCGCGTCGTCACCTCGGCAATGCTGAAGCCGGCGCCGTTGGGGCCGGCGATTTCGATCCGGCCGCCCTGCATCACCAGGTCGCCGGGCGTGGCCTCCAGCATCTGCGCCGCGACCGTCATCAGCTTGGCGCGCACGTCCTGCGCCGCCGCGAGGCTGGCGGCGCCGAGCGAGACGGTCTGCCGTCCGCCGCCGACGCCGACATCGTAGCCCGAGGCATCGGTATCGGCCTGGCGCACCACCACCTCGTCCGGGCGGATCCCGAGTTCGCCGGCGACGATCTGCGGCAGGCTCTGCATCATCGAGCCGGAGCCGATCTCGACGCCCGACGTGACGAGGGTGGCGCTGCCGTCGGCATTCATGTTCACCGTCGCCGCCGAGGGACCGGTGAAGACGAACCAGGTGCCGACCGTCGTGGCGCGGCCGTAGAGGCGCCCGTGGAGGCGCCCCTCCCGCGCCCGGCCGGGCTCGCCGCGCGCGCGCAAAGCCTCCATGCGCGCCAGCATCGGGCGCAGCACGTCGCCGTCGAACACCTGGCCGGTGGCGCCCAGATCACCGTCGCCGAGAACGTTGCGCCGGCGGAATTCCAGCGGGTCCATGGCAATGGCGGCGGCGATCTCGTCGGTGTGCCGTTCCAGCGCGAAGGTGTTGTAGACGCCATTGCAGGCCCGGAAGGCGCCGTTCGGCGCGGTGTTGGTGTAGACGGCGCGCGAGGCGAGGCGGACCGCGCCGAGCCGGTAATTGCCGCCGAGCGTGTGGGCGGTCATGGTGGTGAGGAATATCTGCTCGCCGCCATGCGCCCCGCAATCCATCAGCACCACCGCCTCGCGCCCGGCGATCGTGCCGTCTGCCGTCACCGCCGAGCGGATGCGGATTTCGGCGTTCTCGCGGAACAGGCAGGTGAGCATTTCCTCCTCGCGCGAATTGACCAGCCGCACCGACTGGCCGCTCTTCTTCGCCAGCAGCGCGGCGAAGGGCTCGATGGCAATGTCGAATTTGAGCCCGAAGGCGCCACCCACCGGCGGCACGGTCACCCGCACCTGCGAGGCCGGCACGCCGAGGAAGCGCGCCGTAGCATTGCGCACCGTCCACGGCACCTGTGTGGACGTCTCGATATGGAAGCGGCCTTCCTCGTAGCGTGCCACGGCCGCGCGCGGCTCGAAAGCCATGTGGTTCTGTCGTCCGACGCGGAACGCGCTCTCGACGATGGTGACATCCGGCCGGGCGAAGGCGGCGTCGACATCGCCGCGCAGGACGGTGGCCTCCCAGGCGACATTGCCGGCGCGAGCACCGCCTTCCAGCAGCACCTCATAGTCCTGCCATGCCGCGTGTACGAGCGGAGCACCCGGCGCCAGCGCCTGCTCCATGGTGATGACGGCCGGCAGCGGCTCGATCACAACCTCGATCGCCGCCAGCGCAGCCTGCGCCTGTTCCGGCGTCTCGGCGGCAATCGCGGCGAGCGGTTCGCCGACATAGCGCACCGCGTCCTCGGCGAAGAGCGCGTGATCGGCCACGCCGATGCCGATGCGACCGGGCGCATCGGCGGCGGTGGCCACGGCGCGCACCCCCGGCAGAGCCGCCGCCATGGCGGTATCGAGCTTCACGAGACGTCCCGATGCCACCGGCGCCCGCAGCACGGCGGCGTGCAGCATGCCCGGCGCGGCGCGGTCGATGGTGTAGCGGGTGCGCCCCGTCAGCTTGTCGCGGGCATCGCGCCGGCGAAACTCCATCACGGCCTCGACGGTCATGGGCGAACCTCCCCGCCTGCGCCGGCGGCGGCCAGCGCCGCGTCGACGATGCGCTCATAGCCGGTGCAGCGGCAGATATTGCCGGTGAGCGCGGCGCGGACATCCTCCCGGCTCGGCTGCGTGTTGTGCGCGAGGAAGTGGGTCAGCGTCATCACCATGCCGGGGAAGCACATGCCGCATTGGACGGCGTCGTGCCGGTCGAGTTGAGTCTGGATGTCGTTGAGACGGTCGAGCGCGGAAATACCCTCGATGGTGACGATATCGCAGCCCTCGGCCAGCGCGACCGGGATCAGGCAGGAGGCTCTCGGCGCGCCGTCCACCAGCACGAGGCAGGCGCCGCAGAACCCCTCGCGGCACACCGGCTTGGCGCCGGTGAGGTGAAATTCGTCGCGAAGCACGTCGATCAGCGGGGTCAGCGGGTTGCCGGCGGATCGCCTTGCCGTGCCGTTCACCCTCATCTCTGTCGGCATCCTGGCTTCCTCCGGGTGATCAGCAGAGCGCGGCTGCGGCTCGCCGGGCCAGCGCGGGCAGCACGCTGACGCGATACCAGCCCGGCGCGTCGACGCCGTCGCGACCGTTGAAGTCGTCGACGAGTTGGGTGGCCATGCGCTGGGCCGAGGCGTCATCCAACGGGGCGCCGATGAGCGCCGCTTCGAGGCGCGGCCAGCGGCGTGCAAGCGGCTCCACCGAGCCGACGGCGACCCGGGCCTGTGTGACGCGCCCGGTCCCGTCGCGCTCCACCGACAGGCTGAGAATGGCGGTGGGGTAGTCGCCCGCCTTGCGCAGCGGCAGACGGGCATGCGCGCTGCGGGCGGGCGAGCGGGCAACCCGGACCCGCGTCAGCAGGCGCCCCGGCCCCAGCGATCCGCGAAGGGCGAGGAACCGCTCCAGCGTCAGGCGCTCCACACCGTCGCGCGAAGCGATGTCGACCTCGGCATCGAGGCAGAGCAGCGCCGGGACCAGGTCGGCGGCCGGGAAGCCGGGCGTGCACAGATTGCCGCCCACCGTCGCCGCGCGCCGCACGGCGGGGTTGGCCGAGTGGCCGGCTGCCTGCGCGAGGGCCTGCAGGTCCGGCAGGTCGCGCAGCGCCTCCGCGAGGCGGGCATGGGTGACGCCGGCGCCGAGCAGGACATGATCGTCCCGAAACTCGACATGGCCGAGTTCCGCAATACGGCCGAGCCCGACATAGGCCGGCGTCGACCGCTCGTGACGCACCGGCGCGCGCATGATCCAGGTGCCTCCGGCAAAGGGCGTCCCGTCCTTGCCCCGCTCGGCGAGGGCGTCGACAGCGGCATCGAGCGAGGGCGCCATGTAGAGCGAGGGGTGCGTCGAGGACACCATCAGCGCCGCTCCAGCCGCAGCCGGTCGAGCACGACGCCGATGATGACGATGGCGCCGAGCACCACCATCTGCACATAGCCGTCGATCCGGGTCAGGTTCATGCCGTTGGAAAGGATGGTGACGAACAGCGCGCCGACCACCGCCGTGCCGACGCCGCCGCGCCCGCCGGCAAGGCTGGTGCCGCCCACCACTGCAGCCGCGATGGCCTGAAGCGACAGCGAGCCGCCGAGATTGGGCTCGCCCGAACCGGTGCGCGCGGTCATCATCAGCGCGCCCAGGGCCGCGAGGGTCGAGCACAGCACATAGGTAGCGACGAGCAGGCGCTTCACCGGAAGCCCGGCCACCGCCGCTGCGCGCGGATTGGTGCCGATGATGTAGAGTTCCCGCCCGTAGACGGTGCGGGTCAGCATGAGATGGAGGCCGATGCCGACCAGCACCGTGATGAGAACCGCCGCCGGCATGCCCAGCAGGCTGCCGCCATAAAGCAGATGCGAGAACAGGTCCGGCACGCCCTGCACCGGCCTGCCGGCCGAGAGCGTGGTGGCGATGCCGATGGCGATGTTGTAGCTGCCGAGCGTCGCCACGAAGGGGCTGACCCTGAGATAGGCGATGACGAGCCCGTTGAAGAGGCCGCACGCCGCGCCGAGCGCGAAGCCCGCAACGAGCCCGATGAGCAGCACCGCCAATGGATCGTAGCCGCTGGCCACGGCGCTGGCCATGGCCAGGGCGGCACCCACGCTCACCATCGAGACGGTCGGCCCGAGGGCGAGGTCGAAGCCGCGTGTGAGGATCACCACCGTCTGCGCCATCGCGAACAAGGCGAGATAGCTCGCCTGCTGCACGATGTTGACCAAATTGCCGGGCGTCAGCACCGCGGTATCGACGGCGGCAAAGCCGAGCAGCAGAACGACCAGGGCGATAGGCAGCGCCGCCTGCCACAACAGCGCCTGCACGGCGAGGCGGCGGGAGGCGGGGGCCGTAGCGGGCGAGGTCGCAAGATCGAGATCAGACACGGGTCTTCCTCCGCTGTCCAAGCTCGTCCAGCGCCACGGCGACCACCATGATGACGCCGAGGAACACGGGTTGCAGACGGGAATCGATGTGGAGCAGGTTCAGCGCATTGCCGAGAATGGTGAGAAACAGCGCGCTGACCGCGACGATCTCGACCCGGCCGATGCCCCCGCGCAGGCTGACGCCGCCAATGACGGCTGCGGCGATCGACTGCAGCATCATGCGGTCGCCGCCGAAGCTCGCCTGTCCGGAACCCACTTGCGCGGTGAGCAGGAGGCCGGTCAGCGCCGCCAGCAGGCCCGACAGCACATAGGCGCCGACGAGGTGCCGCTTGATGCCGACGCCGGAGACCACCGCCGCATCGGCATTGCCGCCAATGGCGTAGACATAGCGGCCGAACAGAGTGCGGCGCTGCACGAACACCATGACCAGCAGCACCGCCAGTGCGAGATAGATCGCCGTCGGCAGGCCGAAGAACTGGGCGCGGCCGAAATCCCGCACGAAGCTCTGCGGCATGCCGTAAACCGGAATGCCTGACGTGATCATGAGCGCGACGCCGGCCGTGGCCGACATGGTGCCGAGCGTGACGACGAAGCCCGAGACCTTCAGCCGGGCGACGCACAGGCCGTTGATCAGCCCGACGATCACGCCGCTGCCGAGCCCGGCGACGACGCCGCAGGCGATGATCAGCGGTTCGTTGCCGGGAAAGGCGACGGCGGCCATCGCCATGGCCTTGGCCGTCACCACGCTGGCCAAGGCCACCACCGCGCCGACCGACAGGTCGAAGCCGCCGGCGATGATCACCATGGCCTGCCCGCACGCCACGATGGTGAGGAAGGCGGCGTTGCGCAGGATGTTGAGGATGTTGATCGGCCCGTAGAACTGGGGATCGACCGCCGACATGCCGGCGACCACCAGCAGGAGCAGCGCCGGCAGGAAGCCGATGCGGCCGAGAAGGCTGCGGGCAAAGGGAAGGGCCACGGCACCGGTGGCTGGCGAAGAGGAGGCGTGCGCGCTCATGCCGCCTCCGTCGACAGATGTTCCCGGAAGAAGGAGGCCAGCACGTTCTGCTCGGTCTTCTCCGCTCCGCTGAGTTCGGCGGCGATGCGCCCGTGATGCATGACATAGAGGCGGTTGGAGAGCGCCAGCACCTCCGGCAGTTCCGACGAGACGACGATCACCGCCGCTCCCGCCTCCACCAGTTGCTTCATGAACTCATAAACCTCGAGCTTGGCACCGACATCGATGCCGACGCTCGGTTCGTCGAACAGGAAGACCTGGAGCTCGCGGGTCAGCGCCCGTCCCAGCATGACCTTCTGGCGGTTGCCGCCGGAGAGCGCACCCGCGGGGCGCTCGATATTGGGAGGGCGCAGCTTCAGCCGCTCCATGGCCGCCGCCACCAGGCTCCGCTCGGCGCCCTGGCGCAGAAGGCCGAACCGGGCGAGCCGGGGAAGGTCCAGCGCCGTCATCGAGGTGTTTTCCCGGATGGAGCGCGACAGGGCCAGCCCTTCGGCCACCCGATTGGCCGGGAAGTAGGCGACGCCGCGCTTGAGGCTCGCGCGCGGGGCAGGGGCGTCATAGGGCGTGCCGTCGATGCGCACCGTGCCGGCCTCGATCGGCTCGATGCCGTAGATCGCCCGCACCAGCTCGGACTTGCCGCAGCCGACAAGACCGGCAATGCCGGTGATCTCGCCGGCGCGCGCATGGAAATTCACGTCCTTCACCGAGCCGTCGGCAAGGGTTAGCCCCTCCACATCCACCTTCACCTCCGCTGGCGCGTGCGGGATGGTGGGAAAGAGCACGTCGATCCGCCGGCCGGTCATCAGCTCGACAAGCTCGCCGTCGGTGACGCCCGCCGCATCGAGCGTGCGGATATGCTTTCCGTCGCGCAGCACCGTCACCCGGTCCGCCAGCGTCCGGATCTCCCGCATACGGTGCGACACGTAGATGAGGCCGACATCCCGCGCCTTCAGCCGGGCGATCAGCTCGAACAGGCGGCCGGTCTCGCGGTCGGTGAGCGAGGCTGTCGGCTCGTCGAGGATGAGCAGGCGCACCTTGCTCAGCAGGGCTTTGGCGATTTCCGCCATCTGCTGGTGGGCGCGCGACAGGTCGTCGACCCGCCGGCCCGGATCGAGGTCGAAGCCTAGTTCGTCGATCAGCGCGCGGGCCTTCTTGCGCATCGCCCCGGCGCGCAGGATGCCGCCGGTCGACACCTCGCGCCCGAGGAACAGGTTCTCCTCGACGGTGAGGCTCGGCACCAGCGAGAATTCCTGGAACACCGGGCTGATGCCGATGGCGCGCGCCCGCTGCGGCGAGAGGTGGCGGATCTCCGCGCCGTCGAAGTGGAAGCTGCCTTCGTCCGGCGCGAAGGTGCCGGCGATGACGTTGATCAGCGTCGACTTGCCGGCGCCGTTCTCGCCGAACAGCACGTGCAGTTCGCCCGCGCGCACGTCGAGGTCGACCCGGTCAAGGGCCCGCACGCCGGTGAAGCGCTTTGAGATGCCGGCAAGTGCAAGCAGAGGTTGCGCGAGCAACGGCGCCCCATGGCCCGCGGCCGGGTCGATCGCGCCTGAGCCGGTTTCCGTCATGCACCGTCCTCGCTGTCGGCATTGTGAGCTGGGCCATCGACGTAGCCCGATAAGGTTCTCGTCATCCCGGAACGGCCGCAGGCCGTATCCGGGACCGCGCGCAGGTCTCGGCGCACGATCCCGGCTCTCCGCCTTCGGCTCCGGCCGGGATGACGACCCGCGAGCAAGCCCTAAGACTACTTCGCCTTGACGGAGTAGACCGGGCTCCAGTTTGCCGGCGCGAGCACGAGGTCCATCTGCAGTTTCGGCACCGTCGTCTGGTCGATGACGGCGGCGACGGGCTGCACCAGCGACATGACCGGCTTCTTCTCGATGAGCCGCACCGCCTGGTCGATGGCGATGGCGCCTTCGCCGACAGGGTACTGGGTGGCGAAGGCGAGGATGTCGCCGCGGTTCAGCGCGTCGAGCATCGCCTGGTTCTCATAGGAGGAGACGATCTTGATATCGGTGCGGCCGGTTTCGGCGACGGCGCCGATGGCGGCTTCGGCGGTGGGGGCGGTGCCCCAGATCACGTTCATGCTCGGATAGGCCTGAAGCGCGTCCTGAATGAGCTGGAGCTGCACGGCCACGCCGGAATCGCCGAACTTCTCGCCGAGAATCTTGGCGTCGGGGTTCTTCGCCACCGCCTTCTTGAAGCCCTCGTTGAAGGATTCCGCCCAGCCCGAGCCCGCTGGGCCGGGGAAGGTGACGATGTTCAGCTTCTCGCCCGGCTTGGTTTGCGCCAGCAGGCCCTCGCCGGTGACTTCGCCCATGGCGACGAAATCGACATAATTGGCGGCCGGCAGCGCGTTCGGCGGCAGCGGGTTGGTGACGCCGACCACCGGTATGCCCTTGGCCTTTGCCTCCTCGAACTTCTTCATCAGGCCGGCGCCGGAGATGGCACCGACGATGATGGCGTCTGCCTTCGCCGCCATGCAGTCGTCGAACTGCGAAAGCTGCTTGGGCAGGTTCTCATAGCCGCCGGCCTCGTAGAGATTCATGTTCACGTTCGAGGTTTCGGCCTGCTTGACGATGCCATAGGCCACCGCCACCCAGAAGCTGTCCTTCATGTGCGGGAACAGCACGCAGATATTGTAGGGCTTCTCGGCCTTGGCCAGCGGCGTGTACTCCGCCGCCACCGGCGTGCCCGACGAGGCGTCGAAAATCTTCATCGGGAACCACTTCGTCTCCGCCGCCGCCGGGGAGAGCGTGGCGGAAGCGAAGCCGAGAAGGGCGGCGCCGGCCAATGCGCGGTGCCTCAGGCGGGAAAGGGCCGGACTGCGGATGGCGGTGGTGGACATGGTTCTTTTTCCTCTGGTTGGTTTTTGGCGGCAGGGCGCGTTCCAAGCCGGTCGTCCCCTGCCGAAAGCACGTTGCGGCGCCGCGCAGGGCGGCGACGCGGGTCAGCTTGTCCAATTGGCGAGGGAACGGCGCTCGAAGACCTCGCGGAACTGTCGGGTGGATTCGGGCAGCAGCGCACCGGTGCCCCAGTCGAGGATGACCGCATGGCGGCGGATGGCGTCGAACGAGTCGATCTCGCCGGCCCGGTAGCGCACGGCCACCGATTCCGGATCGAGGCGGGCTTCGGCCACGCGCACGCGCCGCTGCTCGGCGCGCAGCGCCTCCGTCGCCGGGGCGTCCACCTCATAGTCGCAGAGCTCGGCGTCGATGGTGCGGATGACGACGCCATAGTCCTTGGCGGCTCGCCCGAGCGACACATAGTCGTCCTTCACATCCTCCAGCACGAGGGCAGGGGGGCGATCCAGCGGATCGCCAAAACCGCCGCCGCCGGCCGTGGGACGGGAGAACACGTCTCCCTCGCCGATCGGCACGTCGGAGAAGATCGAGCCGAGCCGCTCCTCCTTGTCGGAGCCCGCGCGCTTCAGCGTCAGGCCGTGTGGCATGGAGGGCAGGCCGCCCTCGATGCCCCAGACCACCGCGCGCTCGCGGTCGCAGATATAGGAAATGACGGTCTTTTCGGCCGCCAGCATCAGCGACGTCTTCACGACGCCGGCGCCGCCGCGCCATTTGCCGGGGCCGGGCGAATCCGTGAGGATTTCGCATTCGGTGGTGAGGATCGGGTTGGCGCGCTCCTGCCCTTCTACCGGCTGGGCCATCATGCCCGTGCCGAAGCAGGCGGTGGTGACGTTCGCGCCGTCCTTGCCGTTGCGCCCGCCCCAGCCGCCAGGCAGCCAGTCGTAGAACATGAAGATCGGCTTGTCGGGCGTGCGCGCATCGCGGCCGCCGGTGAGCAGGTATTCGAGATTGAACGCGCAGGCGAGCGCCCGCTCGGGCATGAGCTTCGACCACATCTCGTAGATCGAGTTCATGATCTTCTCGAACGGCATCAGGAAGCCGGTCACCGCCACCGGCCATTGCGCGTCGACGATCGAGCCTTCCGGAACGATGATCTCGAAGCAGCGGTAGAAGCCGGAATTGAGCGGCAGATCGGGGAAGAAGGTCTTCATCCCGGCGGCCACCGCGGAGAAGGTGGTGCCGAAGGCGGAATTATAGATGGACCCGATCACCGGGTGGCTGCCGGTGAAATCGTAGATCGCCTTGTCGCCCTTGATGGTGAGCTTGATACGGATCGGGATCATCCCTTCCCCGCCTGCCGGGTCGCGGTCGATGAAGTCCACCGTCTCCCATTCGCCGTCCGGCAGCGCGGCGATCCGCTGGCGCGCCGAGCGCTCGACATAATCCTGCACGGCGGCAAGGCCGGTCTCCACCGTCTCGCGCCCATATTTGCCGACGAGCCGCAGGATCTCGCGCTGGCACACGGCGGTCGCCTCCGCCTGCGCCTGGATGTCGCCGATGATCGAGGCCGGGTCGCGGGTGTTGGAGGCGATGAGGTGGGCGACGTCCTTCACGAAGCGGCCCTTGTCGAACAGCCGCACCGGGGTGATGCGCAGTCCCTCCTTGAACATCTCCTTGGCGGAGACGTCGAACGAGCCGGGCACCGAGCCGCCGACATCCGACCAGTGGCCGTTGGACTGCGAGAAGGCGATGATCTTGCCGTCGGCGAAGATCGGCCGGATGAGGCGCACATCGGAGAAATGCGTGCCGCCGGCATAGGGGTCGTTGATCGCGTATACGTCGCCCTCGTGCATGTCGCCGGCGAAATGGCGCATCACTTCCTTGCAGGTGAAATGCAGCGTGCCGACATGGACGGCGATGTCGGCATTGCCTTGGGCGGCGCACTCGCCCTCAGCGTCGTGCAGCGCGCTGGAGAAGTCGTGATTGTAGATCACGAAGGAGTAGCAGGTCCGCAGGATCTGCTCGCCCATCTGGTCGACGCTGGTGATGAAGGAGTTCTTGAGGACCTCGAAGGTCACGGGGTCGAGCTCGGCCATCGGTCTCAGCCCTTCACACGGATGAGGATGTTGAGGAACCTGTCGACTTCGGCGCGGGCGCCGGGCGGCACGACGGTGGTGGAGTCCAGCTGCTCGACGATGGCCGGGCCGTGGAAGACGAAGCCGCAGGGCAGCTCGTCGCGCTGATAGACCGGGGTGTCGAGCCCTTCTCCGTCGAACCAGACGCGGCGGTGCGAAACCGGCGCGGGCGTGACGCCGGTGGGGGCATGCACGGCGAGCTCGGCCTTCGGCACCATGCCGATCGCTTTGAGGTTGAGGCGGAAGAAGCTCACCGGCGCGTCGTCGCGGCGGAAGTTGTATTCGCGCTTGTGCTCGCTGTGGAAGCTGCCGACCAGGTCGGCAATGGCGCCGATCGGGCGCGGCGCATTGACCGCCAGGGAACGCCACTGGCCGCGATACATCATGTCGATGGAGCGCTGCAGCACGATGTCGGCCTCGGCGACGCCTTCATGCGTCAGTCGTGCCATCGCCTCGCGCTCCAGCTCGGCGAACTGCGCCTCGATGGCGGCGGGATCGGCCTCGTCGGCGGTGACCATGCAGCTCTGCGAGAAATCGTGCTGCATATCGACGAGCAGGCAGCCCAGCGCCGAGGTGACCCCGGGATTGGGCGGCACGATTACCACGGGAATCGCCAGCTCGCGGGCGACCTCGACCCCATGCAGCGCCCCGGCGCCGCCAAAGGCGACGAGGGCGAAGTCGCGCGGGTCGTAGCCGCGCGAGATGGAGATCAGCCGCACGGCGTCCGACATGTTGGCATTGGCGACCTTGACGATCGCGTCCGCCGCCTCGTGCAGGCCGAGGCCGAAAGGCTTGGCCACGCCTTCCTCCACCGCGTTGCGGGCAAGCTCCGGGTCAAGCTGCACCTTGCCGCCGGCCAGCGACGTGCCGAGGCGGCCGAGGGTGACGTTGGCGTCGGTATTGGTGGGCTGCGTATTGCCGTTGCCGTAGCAGGCCGGGCCGGGATAGGCGCCAGCCGATTGCGGGCCGTTGCGCAGGCCGCCGGCAGGGTCAGTCCAGGCGAGCGAGCCGCCGCCGGCGCCGATGGTCATCACCTCGATGGAGGAAAAGCGGATCGGGTAGCCGAACTCGATGTACCAGTCCTTGGTCACTCGCGACTGGCCGTCATAGGCGAGGGACACGTCGGTGGAGGTGCCGCCCATATCGAGGCCGATGGAGTTCGGGAAGCCGCACAGCCCGGCAATATAGCGGCTGGCGATAGCGCCCGCCGCGATGCCGGATCCCGCGAGGCGGGCGGCAAAGTCCTTCACGCTGGCCGGCGTCATCACGCCGCCTCCGGTGTGCAGCAGCAGCAGGTCGCGCGTGTAGCCGCCGCTGGCCAGCCGCTCGCCGAGCCGGGTGGTGTAGTCGACCACCACCGGGCTCACCACGGCATTCGCCACCGTGGTGGAAAAGCGCTCATGCTCGAAGATCTCGGGCAGCACCTGCGAGGAAATGGATATCGGGATATCCGGCATCGCTTCCTTGAGGATCTCGCGCATGCGCTGCTCATTGGCGCCGTTGAGGTAGGCGTTCATGAAGCACACGGCGATGGTGGCGACGCCGCGCTTCTTCAGGATGCGGGCGACATCGCGGGCGGCATCCTCGTCGAGCGCCTCGACGATCCGGCCGGCCGCGTCGATGCGCTCGGGCACGGTCAGCCGGTCGCGGCGCGGCACATAGGGCGGCACCACGTCCTTGTAGACGTCCCAGAGGTCCTCCTTGTTGGCGCGGCGGATTTCGATCACGTCGCGGAAGCCCTTGGTCGAGACGACGGCGGCGCGCGGCAGGCGGCGGGTGATCAGCGCGTTGGTGGCGACGGTGGTGCCGTGCGAGAACAACGCCACCTGCGAGAGGTCGATGCCGGCTTTCTCGACCCCGCTCATGATCCCGTCGATGGGGTCGGGCGTGGACGAGGTCTTCTCGATGCGGATAAGGCCCGTCGCCTCGTCCATGATGCAGATGTCGGTGAAGGTGCCGCCCACATCGACGGCTACGCGGAGATTCTGCACGGCAGCATTCCCTTTCGCACGCGCTCCTCCCCCCGCGCGCACCACGCCGGCGAGCGGACGGCCGGATCGGTGATCCAGGCCCTCTTTCCTCGTCGGCAGGCGGCGCAATGTCGGAGCAGTCGAAGGGATTAAACGTGCTTTGCGCCGCCCACACTTGGCGCAAAGCGCAGAAAGATTTGCGCGAGAGAGCGCACCAAGGTCATTTTTCAGGCGCCCGGCTCGCCTGCCTCGCGATTGGGCATTGTCGGGCCGAGCAGGGCGCATATGACGCTCCGGCGGGAAAGAGGGCGAGCGCAAGGCCCCGCCGCCCCGAGGGGCGGCGGGCGGGGGCGTTCCGAACGGGCGCCGTCAGGCGTAGGGCGACGGCGCCATAGCGGGCTGTTGGGGGGTCAGGCGTCGGGCATTCCCGCCTCGACCCAGGCGGTGACATCGTCGAGCGTGAGCTTGAACCGGCGCAGCATCTCGTCGATCTCGGCTTCGGTGATGATCATCGGCGGGCAGAAGGCGATCGTGTCGCCGATGGCGCGGATGATCAGGCCGTGATCATGCGCGCGGTCGAACAGCCGCAAGCCCACCTTGCCGACGGGATTGAAGCGCGCCTTGGTTTCCTTGTCCGCCACCAGTTCCACGGCGGCGATGAGGCCCATGCCCCGCACTTCGCCCACCAGGGGATGGTCGGCAAAGCGGGCGAGCCCGGCGCGCATATACGCGCCCATGGCGGCAGCGCGCGCGACGAGGCCGCGCTCCTCGATGATGGCGAGGTTTTCCAGCGCCACGGCGGTGGCCACCGGATGGGCGCCCGTGGTGTAGCCATGGCCGAACACGCCGAGCGTCTCGGAATGGTCGGCGATCGGCTGGTAGATGGAATCCTTCATGAGGATGGCGGCGAGCGGCTGGTAGGAAGACGTGATCTGCTTGGAGCAGACGAGGATGTCCGGCGCGATGCCGAGGGCGTCGCAGCCGAACATCGTGCCGAGCCGGCCGAAGCCGTTGATCACCTCGTCGGCGACGATGAGTACGTCGTATTTGCGGCAGATCTCCTGCACCTTCTGCCAATAGCCCTCGGGCGGCACGATGACGCCGCCCGCGCCCATCAGCGGCTCGCCGATGAAGGCGGCGACCGTCTCCGGCCCCTCCGCGAGGATCATGTCCTCAAGCTCCTGGCCGAGCCGTTCGACGAAGGCCGCCTCGCTCTCGCCCGGCAGGGCGTTACGGTAGTAATGCGGGCGCGAGACGTGCCGGGCGAAGGGCAGGGGCAGGTCGAAGCCCTTCTGGTTGCCCGGGAGCCCGGTGAGGCTGGCGGCGGCAAGGGTGATGCCGTGATAGGCGCCCTCGCGGGAAATGAACTTCTTCTTTTCGGGCCGGCCCAGCGCGTTGTTGTAGTACCAGACGAACTTGATGACGGTGTCGTTGGCCTCGCCGCCGGAATTGGTGAAGAAGACGCGGCTGAGGCCGGCGGGCGCGATCTCGGTCAGCTTGCGGGCGAGCAGCGTCGAGGGGGCGTGCGCCTTCTGCGAGAACACATGGTAGTAGGGCAGCTTCTCCAGCTGCCGGGTCGCGGCCTCCACGAGGCGCGGCTCGCCGAAGCCGACGCCGACGCTCCACAGCCCCGCCATCGCCTCGATATATTCGCGCCCCTCGTCGTCATAGACATAGATGCCCGCGCCACGGTCGATGACGATCGGCCCCTGTCGCTCATGCCGGCGCAGATTGGTGACGGGATGGATATGGTGGGCGACGTCCAGACTGTGCAGCGAGTTGGTGAGCATTCTCGGAACCTTGGGGCGGGGCGGGAAGCCCCCCGCGGTATCAGTTTGCGGGGGAGCGGGAAGCGGCGCGTGTCTCGCTCGGTGTGCAGCCGAAACGGGCACGGTAGTTTCGGCTGAACTGGGCCTGGTCGCCGAAGCCCCATTCATAGGCGATTTCGGAGATCGACTTGCGGCAGTAGGGATCGCGCAGCATCGCCTCGCTGGCAAGCAGGCGCTGGTTGCGAATATAGGCGCCCACGGTGATACCTTCGGCCTCGAAGATCTGGTGCAGGTAGCGAACCGAAATGCCGCAGCCTTCCGCCACCATTTGCGGCGAGAGACGCATGTCGCCGAGCCGTGTGCGGACGAAATGCTCGCAGCGGTGCAGATGCGCGTTGCGCACCGTGGAGGAGTTCCCCGCGAGCACGCGCTCGTCGGCCTCAATCGCCATGGCCAGCAGGTCGACGAGCTGCTTGCCCAGCAGCGCGCGGGCCGGTTCGTCCATTTCGTCGATGCGCGCTCCGGTGAGGCGCAAGATGTCGACAAACATGGCGCCCACCGCGCGGCTGGCGTCGAACTGCAGTGTGGCGAGGCGCTCCGGTCGGGCGATGCGGGCCCGCAGCACGTCGCTGGGCACCTTCATCACCCAGAGCGCCGCCGGATCCGTGTGGCTGAACTCGTAGGGCAGGTGGCTGCGCTCGATGAGGAACGCGCCCGGCCGGCAATGCACCTGCCGCCCGTCCTGCTCGAAGCGGATTTCGGCCAGTTCGGGAACGGTGATGAGGTAGCTCTCCTCGCGCTCTGCCACCAGATGGCGCTCATGCCGGCGGTAGAGCAGCCCGTCCGAGACATTGCGCGACACCGCGACCGGGCCAAGCGACCAGGCGCCCAGGCTGCCCGAGAAGGTGTCGCCGGAAGCGAAGCGCAGATCCAGAGGAAAATAGGTGCTGGAGACGGCAGACTGCCAGAACTGGCGCCTCTGCATCGGCGACGCCTGATCGGTCGAGTAGCTGGCACGCATGTCACGCTCCTCCGATCCAATGCGGGGCGCCTTCGGGCGCGCCGCTGCGGGTTCAACAGTCACGTTCCGGAGCGGCACGCAGCCACGCCGTTGGCTGGGTCGCAGATGCAAGCCGGCGGTCAGGCCCGCCAAGGCTGCACCGCCTCCTTCAAGATGCGCGCCAACTCTACCGCGTTTGGCGTATCGGAGTGGATGCAAATCGTGTCGGCCTTCATGTCGAAGTCCCGGCCGTCGATGGTTGTCGCCTTGCCTTCGGCAAGCATCCGCACCGCTCGGCGCGCCGCCTCGACGGGATCGCGCGCGTCATGCGCGCGGGTGATCAGCAGGGCGCCCTCGGGATCATAGTCGAGATCGGCATAATATTCCGCGACGAAGGGGAGCCCCCGGCTGCGATACACCTCTTCGTGCAGCGTGCCGGCCATGCCGATCACCGGCACGCGATAGACCGAGGCGGCGTCCGCCACGGCCTGTGCCACCTCTTCCCGGCGTATCGCGGCGCCGTAGAGAGCGCCGTGGGGCTTCACATGATTAAGCTTCAGCCCGGCCTCGTCGAGGAACGCCTTCAGCGCACCAATTTGGTAGAGGAGGCAGGCGGCGAGTTCCTCGCGCCCCATGGCCATGTCCCGCCGGCCGAAGCCCTGCAGGTCGGGAAAGGACGGATGGGCCCCGACCGCCACGCCATGTTCAATCGCCAGGCGCACGGTTTCGCGCATGACCATCGGGTCGGAGGCGTGGAAGCCGCAGGCCACGTTGCCGATATCGATATGCGGCATGATGCCGGCATCGTCGCCGCAGCGATACAGGCCGAACCCTTCGCCCATGTCGCAGTTGATGACGACACCCATGCCAAGCTCTCCGTGTCTCCAAGGATGGTGCGAAGCGTGGCGAAGCAAGGCGGTAAGCGTCAAATCGTATTAAGCGGATGCCGATATCTTAATTTTCGATGGCCGGTGTAGGGCTGCGCGGCTCCTCCGAAGAGGCGGAACGGCCTGCACTGTCGCCCGCCACCGCGAAGCGCAGGAAATTGCAGAAGGCCCGAGTGGCCGGGGTGAAACCGGTGTCGCGCCGCCAGGCGAGGCCGACATCCATGCTCGGCACCTCGTCGGCGAGATCGCGCAGTTCGATGCGCTGGCCCTCCAGCGACCAGGGCCTGTAGATGAGATCGGACAGGATGGTGATCCCCATGCCCCCGCCGACCATGGAGCGCACGGCTTCCACCGAGGAGGTGCGGAAAATGGTGTTGGGCTCCAGCCCCTGCGCCGCCCAGTAGCGCAGGGCGGTGTGCTTGGCCTCGTCGACGGTGAGCATGACATAGGGGTAGCGGGCCACGTCGGCGAGGCTCACCCGCTCCGGCCGAGTAAGCGGATGCGAGGGGGTAAGCCATAGCCGGCGCGCCGAGCGCAGCAGCAGCTGGCTGGCGAGCTCCTCGCTGTTCTGCAGATTGGAAACCAGCAGCACCGCGACATCCAGGGCCCCGTCGACCAGAGCCTGCTCCACCACCGAGCGCGGGGCCTCGAACAATTCGATGGTGATGCCGGGAAAGCTCGACTGGAAGCGCATCTGGTGGCGCGGCAGGAAATAGCCCGACACCGTGTAGGTGACGCCGACACGCACCATGCCGACGATAGGGTCGGTGGAGTGGCGGGCATCGCGCACCGCCTCGGCCACCGCCGTCAGGATCTGCCGTCCCTGGGAGAGGAAGCGGCTTCCCTCCAGCGTCACGCTCACCCCCGTGGGGGTGCGGTCCAGCAGCCGCGCGCCCAGCATCCCCTCCAATTGCTGGATGGCGGCGGTGACTGCCGACTGGGACACATTGAGCTCGACCGCAGCCTGGCTGATCCGCCCAGACTCGGCGGCAGCGACGAAGTAGCGGATCTGCTTCAGCGAAATCGACATGGTGTCCTCGTCACCGGCAGGGGTACTGCGGCATGCTATCTGATTTTCTGATGTCCCGAATTCCTTAATGCTATTTCTCGACGGGGGCGTCTTTTGCAACTCTTCCCGTAGCGATGAACCGAGCTTCGATGGGCGCAATGCGATGGTGAAGACGATACAGGCACCGCTTCCGGGCACCTTCTATCGGGCGACCGCGCCCGGCGAGCCGGCGTTCAAGTCGGAGGGCGATACCGTCGCGGTGGGCGACACGATCGGCCTGATCGAGGTGATGAAGTCCTTCACGCCGGTCATCGCGGAGGAGGCGGGCACGCTTCTCGCCTTCCATGTCGAGAACGAGGATGCGGTCATGGCCGGCCAGCCGCTTTACGATCTCGACGCCGGACCATGAGCATCTCGTCGATCTTCATCGCCAACCGCGGCGAGATCGCGGTGCGCATCATCCGGGCGGCCCGCGAACTCGGCCTGCGCACCGTGCAGGCGGTAAGTGCCGCCGATGGCGACATGCTGGCCGCCCGGCTTGCCGACGCCGTCGCACCCGTTGGCCCCGCCCACGCCACCAAATCCTACCTCAACCAGGAGGCGGTGGTGCGCGCGGCGGTGGAGAGCGGCTGCGACGCGGTGCATCCGGGCTATGGCTTCCTGTCCGAAAACGCCGATTTCGCGCAGAAGGTGGAGGAGGCCGGGCTCGTCTTCATCGGCCCGCGACCGGACACGATCCGCCAGATGGGTGACAAGGCGCGCGCCCGGCGGGAAGCGCAGGCCGCCGGCGTGCCGACGGTGCCGGGTACGGAGGGCGTCGTCGTCGAACTCGACACCGCCCGGGCCGAAGCCGCGCGCATCGGCTATCCCGTGATGATCAAGGCCGCTGCCGGCGGCGGCGGGCGCGGCATCCGCGTCGCCCGCGACGAGGCGGAGCTTTCGACGCAGTTCCCGCAGGCGAGCGGCGAGGCCCGGGCGGCCTTTGGCGATGGCGGGCTGTATCTGGAGCGATTCATCGACCGCGTTCGCCATATCGAGGTGCAGGTGCTCGGCGACGGCACGCGCGCCGTGCATCTCTATGAGCGCGAATGCTCGCTGCAGCGCCGGCGGCAGAAGGTGTGGGAGGAGGCGCCCGCCGCCTGCCTGAGCCCCGAGCAGCGCGCCGCCCTGTGTGCCTCCGCCGTGCGGCTCGCCGAGCGGGTGGGGTATCGCGGCGCAGGCACGCTGGAATATCTGTTCGACGAGACCACCGGCGAGTTCTTCTTCATCGAGATGAACACCCGCATACAGGTCGAGCATCCCGTGACCGAGATGGTGACCGGGATCGATCTGGTGCGGGCGATGATCCGCATCGCGATGGGCGAGACGCTGATGTACCGTCAGGACGACATCGTGCTGAGCGGCCACGCCATCGAGGCCCGCATCTGCGCCGAGGATCCGGCAGCCGATTTCCGCCCCTCGCCCGGCACGGTGAGCACGCTTGCCGTGCCGGGCGGCTTAGGCGTGCGCTTCGATACGCTGCTCTATGCCGGCTACACCGTGCCGCCCTTCTATGACTCTTTGCTCGGCAAGCTGATCGCCCATGATGAGAGCCGTGCCGCCGCGATCATCCGGCTCGATCGCGCGCTGGGCGAACTGACGATCGAGGGCCTGCCCACCACCGCGCCGCTGCACCGCGCGCTCGCCGTGGATCCGGCGGTAAAGGCCGGCGCGGTCCATACGCGGTGGCTGGAGACATGGCTCGCCGGCGCGCCTTTGGCCGGGCCTTCCACCGGGCCCGCCTCTCCCATCATTGCCACCTCAGCCTGAGGGATCGACCGCGATGCAGATGCGCTATTCATTCGGCGGTGACGAACACATCTTCGTCGAGGTCGAGGAGGAGATGTCGCTGGAGGCTTTCTTCAAGAGCCTGTCCATGACCAATGCCGTGCGCGAAAGCCGCATTGCCGGGGTCACCGAGATCTGCCCGGCCAACGCCTCGTTCCAGGTCAAGTTCAACCCCGACATCATCGCTCCGCACGACATGCTGGCGGAGCTCAAGAGCTTCGAGGCCGCTGCGGAGAGCGCCGAGAAAACCATCGAGACGCGCATCATCGAGATTCCGGTGCTGTATGACGACCCGTGGACCAACGAGACCCTGATGCGCTTCCGCGAGCGCCATCAGGACCCGACGGCGACCGATCTCGAATATGCGGCGCGGGTGAACAATTTCGCCGACGTGGCGAGCTTCATCGCGGCGCATGCGGCCGCGCCCTGGTTCGTCTCGATGGTCGGCTTCGTCGCCGGCCTGCCCTTCACCTACCAGCTGGTCGAGCGGGCGAAGCAGATCGAGGTGCCGAAATATCTGCGTCCGCGCACCGATACGCCGCGCCTCACCGTCGGCCATGGCGGCTGCTTCGGCTGCATCTACTCGGTGCGCGGCGCCGGCGGCTACCAGATGTTCGGCGTCACGCCGATGCCGATCTACGATCCCACCGGAAAGATCAGCTATCTCAAAGAGCTGATGATCTTCCGCCCCGGCGACATCATCAAGTTCCGCGCCATCGAGCGCACGGAGTATGACGCCGCCGTCGCGGCGATCGACGCGGGCAGCTTCGAGCCGAAGATCGTGCCGGTGCCGTTCTCGCTCGACGCCTTCACGGCCGATCCCGCCGGCACCAACGCCAAGCTGCTGGAGGCCCTCAATGGCTGAGCACTCGTTCGAGGTCGTGAAGCCTGGCCTCGCCACCACCGTGCAGGACCTCGGCCGGCCGGGCTACTACCATCTCGGCCTGCCCGTCTCCGGTGCCATGGACCGTTTCGCGCTGATTGCCGCCAACCGGCTGGTCGGCAATCCCGATGGCGCCGCGGGGCTGGAGGCGGTGTTTCTCGGACCGGAGCTGCGCTTTTCCGCCGACGCGCTCATTGCCGTCACCGGCGCGGAACTGCCGCCCAAGCTCGACGGCGTCGAGCAGCCGCTCTGGACCGCCATCGCCGTGAAGGCGGGGCAGGTGCTGTCCTTCGCCTTTCTCAAGGGCGGCGCGCGGGCCTATATCGCCATCAATGGCGGCATCGATGTGCCGGAAGTGCTCGGCTCGCGCTCGACCTACGCGCTAGGCGCGCTGGGCGGCTTCGAGGGCCGGGCCTTAAAGGCGGGCGACGTGGTGCCGCTGGGCACGCCAACGGGCACCGGGCGCGAGGGCGCGACGCTGCCGCTTGACCGGCGCCGGCCGGTGCAGGTGAGCGGGGTGGAAATCCGCGTACAGCCGGGCCTCTATTGGCACCGCATCACCGAGGAGGCGCAGGCCGGCTTCTTCGAGGACACCTGGAAGGTGGCGCCCGAAGCGGACCGCATCGGCTATCGTTTCCGCGGTGGCCGGAAGCTCGACTTCGTGCCGCGCGAGCCGCCCTTCGGCGCTGGCTCCGATCCCTCCAACATCGTCGACAGCTGCTATCCCTATGGCTCGATACAGGTGCCGGGGGGCACCGAGCCGATCGTGCTGCACCGCGACGCGGTGTCGGGCGGCGGCTATTTCATGATCGGCACGGTGATCTCGGCCGACATGGACCTGATCGGCCAGCTGCAGCCGCACCAGCCCGTGCGGTTCGTGGCCGTGACGCTCGAGGAAGCGCTGAAGGCGCGCGCGGTGGAGACGGCCCGGATGGAGAAGCTGCAGCCGTCGCTGCACGCGGGCAACTGATCAGCAATACGGCGGGACCCGGGCGTGTTCCTCAGCGTTTCTCGTCATCATGCGCCGCGAGATACAGCACCGATTTCAGCGGCAGGGTCTCCAGGCTGACGCTGCGCAGTTCGGGATGCGCCTCGCCCACCAGGTCGGTCAGCACCGAGCCTGGCGGCGCCTGGAGGAACAGCCTCACCCCCCGCTCGACCAGCAGTTCCGTTGTCTCGCGCCAGCGCACGGGTTGGGCGACATTGCGCGACAGGTCCTCGGCGAGGGCTGCGGGGTCGCTGATCATTCGGGCGCGGCTGGCGCTGGCATAGGCGATGCGCGGGGCGCGCATCTCGACGGTGCGAAACGCCTCCATCAGCGACACGGCCACCGGGTCGAGCAGGGGACAATGCGACGGCGTGGCGACGTGGAGCCGTTCCGCCTTGCGCGCACCGGCGTCCAGGGCGGCGGCGCAGGCCCGCGCCAGTGCCTCATCCGCACCGGAGATCACCTGCTGGAGCGGGGCATTGTCGTTGGAGATATAGAGCGGCGCGCCCTCCCGGGCAGCCTCAACCAATGCCGCTACCCGGCGGGCCGTGAGGCCGACGATCGCCACCATGCCGAAGCCCGACGGATAGAGCCGCGCCATGTCGCTGGCGCGCAGCCGCACCAGCTTCAGCGCGTCGGCGAAGGCGAGGCAGCCCGCCGCCACGGCGGCCGGAAAGGCGCCGACCGACTGGCCCAGCACCACGTCGACCCGCGCCCCTTCCGCCGCCAGCATCCGCGCGGTCGCGACGCCGGCGATCAGCAAGGCGAGCTGCGCCGCGAGCGTGCCTTCCAGCGCCTCGGCGCTTTCCAGCGCGCGCCAGTCCTGCCCGAGCGTGTCCGCCGCTTCCGCGCGCGTGCTACGCGCCGCCGGGTGGTCGGGCAGGGCGGACAGCATTCCCGGCCGCTGTGCGCCCTGGCCGGGGAAAAGCAACGCGGTTCGCATCGGCCTACCCTCCCGGGGCGGTGAGCTCGGTAGGGGCGATCAGCCGTACACCGTCCGGCTGGCGCAGCAGCACGCTCCCACTGGCACCGGCGAACTCGGACAGCGAGAACCCGCCACGCGGCGTTTCCACCAGGACATCGATGCGGCAGGGCGCGGCCGTCACGTCCCCGGCGAGGGCGAGGAGGGCCGCCTCCGGCAGGGGGAATCCGCAGCGCAGGATGAGATCGAGGTCGCTGGCGTCGGTCAGCACGGGCGCGCCGGTGGCGAGCTCGAAGCCGGCGCCGCCGGCGACGCCCCAGATCAGGCCCTTCTGCTGGAGCATCGGCGCAAGATCCGCCAGAACCTCGAGCACCTTCAGGCCTGTACGCTGCCCGTGCCGCCACGCCTCGCGCGCCACGAGGTCCTCGGGCGCGACTCTCTCGCCGATGCCGGCGGGATCGAGAGTGGCGGCGCAGCGTTGGTCGCGGGAGATGCCGCGTATGCCGACCGCCACGCGCCTCTCACGCGGCGGGGGGCGGCGTACTACCACCCAAGGGGCGGATTCCAGCGCGCCGGCGAGCCAGAAAGGCGGGTCCACGACCGAAACTGCCTCCGGGGAAGGAAGCCGCAGCAGGTCGTGGACCCGAAGCTCGCTCAGTTCCATTCCGCCGCCAGCCGCTCGCGCACCGTGATGGAGGCGGCGCGATTGGCCCGCGCCTCCGCCGAACAGCGCCGGCTGGAAAGGTCGCGCGGGCCCTGCCGGGCATCGGCGATGGCGGCGACCAGGCGCTCGCGCACGCGGGCCGTGTCGTCCGCCGTGGGTGCATCGGCGTTCACCCCGGCGATCAGCTCATGCAGCAGGCCGAGTTTGGCGAAAGATTCGACGTCATAGGCGAGCGGCAGGATGGTCTCGCCGAGGCGTTCGAGATCGGCCACGCTGCGCTTGGTGACGCGCGCGGCGGCCGCCTTGCCCATGGCGTGGATCGAGACGCCGGGATCGTTCAACGCGAGCACGCGATTGGCCTGATAGCCATGCGCAAGGAAGGCGCCGGAGAGCGCATTGCCCACCACCAGCGCCACCACCGGATGGCCTTCCAACCGCGCGGTCGCATAGGCATCGACCGCCGCCGCGCAGGCGAGATGGATGCCGAGCAGTTCTTCCATCCGGCCATAGGCCTGGCTTGGCACATCGACGATGGCGAGGATCGGTCGGCCCGAGCCGTCGATCGCCTCGCGCACCCTTGCCGCGATGGCCCAGCCCTCGTCGATGCCGATCTCTCCGTGCCGCGCGCGGGGGAGGCGGTTCTGCGCATCCGGCACCACCGCGATCACCCGCATCGTGTCGCCGCCCAGCGCCACATCCGCCGCGAGGACCGAGGCCGGCCCTCCCAGAAGGCGGGGCGCGTTGCCGGTGATGGCCTCGAACCAGTGCCGGCCCCGCAGGCTTGCCGTCTCATCCATCATGTCTCCCCCGACCAGAGGCTGCGCAGCACGGAACCTTCCGCCTTGGCGGGAAGATCGGTTAGCCGCGCGCGCCACACATCGACCTCGGCGCTGCGCGTGGCAGCGGACGCGCCGGCGGCAAAGGCATCGCGCACCGCCTGCCTTATCGCGGTCTCGTCATCCTCTACCAGCGTGTCGGCGAAGCCCGTGGCGACGCGCTGCTCGCCGCCGGTGAGGCTCCAGATCAGCGGCCGGTCGCGGCTGTCGAGCTCGGCGATTCCGGCATTCTGCTCGATCACCTCGGGACCGTTGAGGCCGAGGCGCGCCTGCCGCGTCATGATGAGATGGCTGACCAGCCCGGCGGTGATCGACATGCCGCCGAAGCAGCCGACCATGCCGGCGATGACGCCGACCACCGGCGCGTGGCGGCGCAGCGCCACCAGAGCGGCGTGGATATCCGCCATGGCGGCAAGGCCGAGATTGGCCTCCTGCAGCCTCACGCCGCCGGTCTCGAACAGCAGCACCGCGCGAATGGGACGGCCCGCCTCGGCGTCGGCGGCGGCAAGTTCCAGCGCCCCGGCAATCTTGGCACCGGAAACCTCCCCGGTGCTGCCGCCCTGAAAGGCACCCTCGATGGCCAAGACGACGGCCGGCACGCCCTCTAGCGTGCCGCGCGCCACCACCACGCCGTCGTCGCTCTGCGGCACCACGCCCTGCGGCGCCAGCCAGGGCGATTCGACATGGGCGAAGGGGCCGAGTAGCTCGCGGAACGTGCCGGGGTCGAGCAGCGCCCGCGCCCGTTCGCGCGCGCCCATCTCGATGAAGCTGGTGCGGGAGAGAAGTTGTTCGGCCACGCTCATGATCCGCTCTCCTGCGATGACGGGGCCGTTTCTTCCAGCGCCTGGGCGAGGCGCAGCGTGACCACGCCCGGCGTGGCGCCGGCATCGTTGATCTCCACCCGCATGGCGACCGGGTGGCGAGCGAAGAAGCGCTCCAGCGTGGCGCGCCAGATCGGCCCGAAACCATCCACGCTGGTGCGGATCGTCACCGTCGTCGTCTCGGCGGGTGAGAGCAGCACCTCCAGATCGCCGGAGGCGACGACGCCGACATGCGCCCGGCGCGCAATGGGTCGGGTGCCGGGAAAGTTGAGTTGCAGCGTTTCCATCGGCTCACCCCTTCGTTTCGTGGGCATCAAGCAGCAGGGCGGCGGCCAGCATGTCGGCCGCCCCGCCGGGCGAGGCGTTGAGGGCGAGAAGCCGTCGATCCAGCGCCAGCAACGCGGTGCGTCCCGCTTCGGTGCCGGCACCGCCCGCAGCGAGCACGGCCCGCGCGCCGAGCCGCGCCACCTTAAGCGCTCGCCGGCCATCGCGGTGCAGAAGACAGGTGTCGTCGAGGCCGGCCATCGCCGCCATCAGCGCATCGAGCCGGGCGCTCGTCTCGTCGCGCCCGCACTCGCGCGTCGCGCGCAGCGTTGCGAGGGCGAGGCGCGCATGGGGAAATCCGCCCCAGGCCTCGGCACGGGCACCCCCGACCCCATAGGCGCGGCAGGCGCGGGTGCCGTTGGTGTCGGCGGACGGCGCCCCGCGATCGGGGAAGCGCGCCAGAGCCGCGGCGTGGGTGCACAGCAGAGCCGCCGTTGCGCCGGGCAGCATTGCTGCCGCAGCGACCAGCAGGCCGAGTGCCCAGATCGCGCCGCGATGGGTGTTCGCGCCGCCGGTTACGGCGAACATGGCCCGCTCGCCGTCGCGGCCGATCCGCGCCAACTCCTCGCGCAGTGCCTGCGAGGGCTGAAGGCCCGAAGCGGCCTGCGCCATGTCGCGAAAGCAGCCGCGCAAGGCCTCGGCGGCGGCGAGCAGCGTATCGATGTCAATATCTGCATGGGCGCCCGGGCCCCGCCTGTCGACAAGGCCGGGCTTCGGCGTCAGCTCCGCCTCGGCCACCAGCGCTGCGACCGCCAACGCCGCGAGAGCGTCCGCGTCCGGCTTTGCCGGCGCACGAGACGGCGCGAACCGGGTGAGAGTGAGCTGTGTCATGCTCGCGGGTTCCGTCATGCTCAGTAGCTCCTGAAACGCGCGGGCGGCCGGTAGAGGCCCCCGGACCAGGCGACGAGATCTTCTATGGTGCGGGCGGCGAGCAGCGAGCGCTTCGCCTCGGTCGGACGCACGCCAAGGTCCTCGGGATAGGCAACGAGGCCGCGACGGCGCAGCTCGTCGGTCCGCGCGGCGTCGTGCCGTAGACCAATAGGGCTGACCCCCGCCACCGCCGCCAGCGCCGCGCGGCGCTCTTCCTGGTCGCGGGCGAGGTAGAGATAGGCCACGCCTTCCTCGGTGACGACATGGCTGACATCGTCTCCATAGATCATGATCGGCGCGATGGGCATGCCGGCCGTCTTGCCGACGCCGACCGCATCGAGCTCCTCCACGAAGGTCGGCACGCCGCCGGCCTGGAAGGTTTCCGCCATCTGCACCACCAGCTTGTGGCCACGCGCCGTGACGCTCGGGTCGGTCTTGAGGTCCAGCCACGCCTTGCTGGCATGGCGCCGGCCGCCGGGATCGTGGCCCATATTCGGCGCGCCGCCAAAGCCGGCGAGACGGCCGGCGGTGACGGTCGAGGAGTTGGCGTCGCCGTCGATCTGCAGCGTGGCGCCGATGAACATGTCCACCGCGTACTGCCCGGCGAGCTGGCACAGCACGCGGTTCGAGCGCAGCGAGCCATCCGGCCCGGTGAAGAAAACGTCGGAGCGGGCCTCGATATAGCCCTCCATGCCGACCTCGCCGCCGAAACAGTGCACGCTCTCCACCCACCCGCTCTCGATGGCGGGGATGAGGGTCGGGTGCGGGTTCAGCGTCCAGTGCTTGCAGATCTTGCCCTTGAGCCCAAGCTGCGCGCCATAGGTCGGCAGCAGCAGCTCGATCGCCGCCGTGTTGAAGCCGATGCCGTGGTTGAGCGAAACCACGCCGTGGCGCTCATAGATGCCGCGGATCGCCAGCATCGCCATCAAGATGTGCTGCTCGGTGATGAGGCGCGGGTCACGGGTGAACAGCGGCTCGATGGCGGCTGGCGTGTCCGCTTTCACGATGAAGTCCACCCACGAGCCGGGAATGTCGACGCGCGGCAGCGTGTCGACGATCTCGTTGACCTGGGCGATGACGATGCCGCCGCCAAAGGCCGTCGCTTCCACGATGGTCGGCGTGTCCTCGGTGTTGGCGCCGGTGTAGAGATTGCCGTGCCGGTCGCCCTTTTCCGCCGCCACCAGCGCGACGCGCGGCGTCAGGTCGACGAACATGCGGGCATAGAGTTCCACATAGGTGTGGATGGCTCCCACCTCCAGCTTCTTGTCTTCGAGCAGCTGGGCGACCCGCAGGCTCTGCGGGCCGGCGAAGGCGAAGTCGACGCGCCGGGCGATGCCGGTCTCGAAGATGTCGATCTGCTCGGGCCTGCTGATGCTGGAGATCAGCATGTGCAAATCATGCACCTTCGCCGGGTCGACCTTGGCGAGCGAGCGGGAGAGGAAATCCGCCTGCTTCTGGTTGTCGCCTTCCAGGGCCACGCGGTCCCCGGGGGCGAGCACCGCCTCCAGGGCCGCGACCATGGAGGCGGTGTCGAGCACGCGCCCCTCCGCAAATGCGCCCATCCGTTCAAGCCGGCGCTGCTTGTCCTCGCGGCGGCTCGACCAGGAGCGTCCGGGCGTCTGTGCGTCGGCTTGCGTCATAGGTCGATCCTTCACAAAACCACGAACAGGAACCACACCACGAACGGCGCGATAAAGGTGACGGCCGCGCCATAGGCGAGCAACTGCTTGAAGAAGCCGTCACGCGATGCCTCCGGCGAGTTGGCCAGCACCAGCGCGCCATTGGTCGAGAACGGGCTCACATCGACGATGGTCGACGATACGGCCATGGCGGCGATGAAGCCGATCGCCTCCACGCCGGTCCCTGCCTGCAGGAAGGGCACGGCCAGCGGGATCAGCGAGCCGAGCACCGCAGTGGATGAGGCGAAGGCCGATACGATCGCGCCGATGAGGCACAGCACCAGGGCTGCCATGAGCGGGGAGGCGAGGCCGGCGACGCTGTCGGCGGCGTAGCTGATCGTGCCCATGGCTTCCATCACGCCGACATAGGTCGAGACGCCGGTGATCAGCACGATTTCCGGCCAAGTCACCTGCGCCACCGCCTTGCGCTGCAGCGTCGGCGCGATCAGCGACAGGACGAGCCCGATGGAGATGGCGCAGAAGCCGATGTCGAGCTTGAAGGCGAGGGTGAGCACCGCCAGCAGGATGATGCCCGCCAGCGTGATGATCTGATACGGCCGGCTATTGGCCATCGGGTCGCTGCCCGGCACGCCGCCCTCGGCGATACGCCGTTCCAGGGTGATCGCCTCGGTCTCGGCATCGCCATAGCGCGGCGGCGTGGCGGCCGGATAGCCGGCGCCAGCGGGAGCGCCCGCCATATGGACCTGCCGGCCCAGCAGCTTCATGCCGCCGAGCGCGAAGAACAGCAGCACCGCGACGCCGCCATTGACGAAGAAGCTCGCCAGGAAGGTGACGATGGGATCCAGCGGCAGGCCGGCCTTCGCCACCACGCCATTGGTGATGCCGCCATAAATGCTGATGGGGGAGAAGCCGCCCGCCTGTGCGCCATGGATGACCATGAGGCCCATCAGCAGCGGGCTGATGCCATATTTCACGGCGAAGCCGAGCGCGATCGGGGCGATGATCGCCACGGCGCCGGGGCTCACCGCGCCCACCGAGGTGAGGGCCGCCGCGACGAGGAACATCACCCATGGAATGGCGACGACGTAACCGCCCACCGCCCGCACCGCCAGGCGCACCAGCCAGTCGATGGTGCCGTTGTTCTGGGCGATGGCGAACAGATAGGTGATGCCGACCAGGGTCAGGAACAGGCCGGAGGGGAAGAAGGCGAGGATCTTCGCCGTTGTCAGCCCCGCGAGCAGGGTCCCGACCAGGAAGGCGCCGGCAAAGGCAAGAACGCCCATATTGACCGGAAGGATCGTCGCCACCACGAACATGGCGGCAAGGCCCAGGATGGACAGAACCTCATGCGACATGAGCAGCCTCCCAGGTCTGGCACGGCTCCGCGTGAAGGGCGTGTCTCAGGTGCCACCGCCCGCAATGGCGGGCGGCCTCCTCTCGTGTCGTCATTGGCGTTCCCCTTGCAGGCGTTGTGGTGGCCCTGCTGAAGCGGATGATGGATCTTCTGAATATTCTGTCAACCTTTTCGTATACAAGAACGTCATTCGCGTATCGAGAACGGCCTGCTTCGCGGCGCATGGATCGCCGCGCTGCATTCAAGACGATTGACAAGGGCAGGCGCACTTCGTTGACTCCGCGGCGGTCGTTGCCCGCTTCTCCGCCGTCCCGGCAGGCGAGGCGAGGGGCGTCCGGCGGGCGAGTACGTGCATGAGAACGGAACAGGACGTGGCGGAATTCGGCCCCACCCGGCATGCGGATCGGCTGCGCCATGCGATCGAGACCGACATCGTCACCGGTGTGTTCCGGCCGGGCGAGCGCCTCGACGAGCAAAGCCTGGCGGACCGGTTCGGCGTGTCGCGCACGCCGCTGCGCGAGGCGCTGGTGCAACTCGCCGCCAACGGGCTGATCAAGCTGATGCCGCGACGCGGTGCCTTCGTGGTCTCGCTGAGTTTTCAGGAGATCGTCGAACGCTTCGAGATGATGGCGGCGCTTGAGGGCATGTGCGCCGGCCTGGCGGCGCGGCGCTTCAACGAGCAGGATCGCCTGTTGCTGCTGGACGCGCTGGCTGCCTGCGAGCAGGAGGCGCGGAACGGCGACAGCGACAGCTATTACCAGGCCAATGAGCGCTTTCACCAGCTGATCTACGCCGCATCGCGCAACAGCTTCCTCGCGGAGCAGGCGCGGCAGCTCCAGACGCGCCTCCAGCCCTATCGTCGCCTGCAATTGCGCGCCGGCCGGCGTATCGCCGCCTCATTCGCCGAACATCAGCGCATTGTCGACGCCATCCTCGCCGGCCGGGGGGAAGAGGCCGCGCGCGAACTGCGCGACCACGTCATGATCCAGGGCGACCGCCTGCGCGACTTCTTCGCCAGCCTCGCCCATGCCGACGGGATGGCCACTTAGCGGCATGCGCGGGACGCGGCGGTGAGGGGGCGCGCCGCGCGCTAGGCGGCGAGAGCCTGCGAGAGAGCCGTGCGCTGGGTCCCGGCTCGCCTTCCGCTCCGCTGCAGGCGTCCGGGAAACGGGGGCTGTGTGAATCGCGACCGCCGCATGAATCGCGACCGCCCGTGAACCGCGACCGCTATGTAAATCGCGCCCGCTGTGTGGATCGCGACTTCCGTTCCCCGGACAAGCGACGCGCGGCGTCGCGCCGATCCGGGGCCCAGAGGGCCCGGGCGGGCGGCGTCAACCGGCGTCACTGAAGGGGAAGACGCCTGATCGAAGAGGTAGGCGCCTGAGAGTCTTCCGCTGGGTCCCGGCTCGCCTTCCGCTCCGCTGCAGGCGTCCGGGACACGGGGGCCTTGTGGATCGCGACCGCTGTGTGGATCGCGACCGATGTGTAAATCGCGACCGCTGTGTGGATCGCGACTTCCGTTCCCCGGACAAGCGACGCGCGGCGTCGCGCAGATCCGGGGCCCAGGGGGCCGGGCGGGCGGTGTCCGCCGGGCGTCAGTGAAGAGGAAGACGCCTGATCGAAGAGGAAGACGCCTGAGGGTCTTTTGCTGGGTACCGGCTCTGCGCTCCGGCTGCGCCTCCGCTTGGCCGGGACAGGGGGGGCAGGCGCCCCGCCCGCTACCCCCCGAACATCGCCTTGTACTGCTCGCGCAGCAGGTTCTTCTGCACCTTGCCCATGGTGTTGCGGGGGAGGTCGTCGAGGAAGATGACGCGCTTGGGCAGCTTGTAGCGGGCGAGGCGGTGCTCGAGGGCGTCGATCACCGACTTCTCGTCCAGCGCCGCATCGGGGCGGGCCACCACCACCGCCGTCACCCCCTCGCCGAAATCGGGGTGGGGAAGGCCGATCACCGCGCTCTCGACGACGCCGGGCAGCGCGTCGATCTCGGTCTCGATCTCCTTGGGATAGACGTTGTAGCCGCCCGAGATGACGAGGTCCTTGCCGCGACCGACGATCTGCACATAGCCATCCGGCCCGATGAGGCCGAGATCGCCGGTGACGAACCAGCCATCATGGAACTCGGCCGCCGTCTTCTCCGGCATCCGCCAATAGCCCTGGAAGACATTGGGCCCGCGCACCTCGATCATGCCGATCTCGCCGGCGCCCAGCGCCTCGCCGCTTTCGGGCGCCACCACGCGCAGTTCCACCCCCGGCAGCGGAAAGCCCACCGTGCCGGCGAGGCGCGCGCCATCATAGGGGTTGGAGGTGTTCATGCCGGTCTCGGTCATGCCGTAGCGCTCGAGAATGGCGTGGGACGTCGCCGCGCGCCATGCCCGGTGCGTCTCGGCCAGCAGCGGCGCCGAGCCGGAGATGAACAGCCGCATCCCCGCCGCCGCCTCGGCGGTGAGGTTGGGCGACTTCAGCAGCCGGACATAGAAGGTCGGCACCCCCATCAGCACGCTCGCCCGGCCCATGAGCGTCAGGATCAGTTCGGGGTCGAACTTCGGCAGGAAGATCATCGAGGATCCCGCCGCCAGCGTGACGTTGATGGCGACGAACAGGCCGTGCGTGTGGAAGATCGGCAGGGCGTGGATCAGCACGTCGTCCGCCGTGAAGCGCCAGGCCTCGACCAGCGCCTGCGCATTGGAGGCGAGGTTGGCATGGGTGAGCATCGCCCCCTTGGAGCGGCCGGTGGTGCCGGAGGTGTAGAGCAGCGCGGCGAGGTCGTCCGGCCGGCGCGGCACGTCGGCAAAGCTGGTGCGGCAGGCATCCGCCGCGGCGCGCAGCGTGCCCTGGCCCTCCCCATCCAGCGTCACCACCTGCCCGACGCCCTGCGCGGCAGCAATGGGGGCGAGCGCCACCTCGGCCGCGGGATCGCAGACGAAGATCGCCGGCTGCGCGTCACCGAGGAAATAGGCGACCTCCGGCGGGGTGTAGGCGGTGTTGAGCGGCAGGAACACGCCGCCGGCCCGCACCGTGGCGAGATAGACGAACACCGCCTCGACGCTCTTCTCCACCTGCAGCGCCAGCCGGTCGCCGGGCTTCAGCCCCAGCGCCACCAGCGCATGGGCATATTGCGCGGTGCGCCGCTCGGCCTCGGCAAAGGTGAGGACGGTGCCGTCAGGCGTCTCGATGAAGGCCCGCGCCGCAGCGCCGGGAGCCCGCAGGGCGTCAATCAGATGGTTCGGCATGGCGGCGCAATATCCGGAAAACAGGCGGCCAGATTACCGCCCCTTCACGAGGCCGACCATCAGCTTCTGTCTGCGCCATTGGTTGTCGGAATGCACAAATGCTCCGCGCCCCGCGTATGCAGCGGCGATGCATGTCCAATGGTCCGCCACCGTGCCATCGGCTCCCCGTTCCGCCTACTGGTGCATCCCATGCACGAAACGCGGGCGAAATAGCTGATTGTCCCCCTCCCGGCATTTGATGAAGGTTGGGCATCAAAGCGTCGCGCGCCGCACAGCGTGCGGCGGCGGTTCGAGGAGCCTTACCTTCATGAGCGCAGACGCCACGTCCCCCGCAGGCAAAGGGGCTTCCGGTCCCCTGTCCGGCCTTCGCGTGATCGATGCCACGCACATGCTGGCGGGGCCCTATTGCACATGGCTGCTGGGGGCTCTCGGCGCCGATGTCGTGAAGATCGAGCGGCGGGGCGCGGGCGACTTCACGCGCATCATCGCTCCCTTCAAGGACGAGAAGAGCATCTATTTCATGAGCGTGAACCGCAACAAGCGCAGTCTCACGCTCGACCTCAAGCATCCCAGCGGCAAGGCGGTGATGACGCGCCTGCTCACGGGCGCCGACGTGTTCGTCGAGAACAACCGTGCCGGCGTCATGGACCGCCTCGGCTTTGCCTATGAGACGGTGGCGGCGTTCAACCCACGGCTGGTCTATGCCTCGATCTCCGGTTTCGGCCAGACCGGCCCGTATCGGCACAAGCCCTCCTTCGACGCCATCGCGCAGGCACTTTCCGGCATGATGAGCATCACCGGCGAAGAGGCCGGCCCCCCGGCGCGGGTGGGTGCTTCCATCGGCGATATCGGCTCCAGCCTGTTCGCCACCATCGGCGTGCTCTCCGCCCTGCAGCAGCGCGAGCGCACCGGGCGCGGCACCTTCGTCGACGTTGCCATGCTGGATTGCCAGCTCGCGCTGATGGAGAACGCCATTGCGCGCTTCCTGAATGCCGGCGAGACACCCCGGCGTCTGGGCAGCCGTCATCCCCTCATTGCCCCGTTCCAGGCCTTCGCGACGGCCGACGAGCCGATCGCGGTCTGCGTCGACACCGCAGAGCAATGGGAGCGGCTGTGCGGCGCGCTGAAGCGGCCGGACCTGCTGGCCGATCCGCGCTTCCCCAACGGTTCGGTGCGCGCCGACCGACATGCCGAGCTTGAGCCGATCCTTGCCGAGCTGTTCGGCGCACGCGGCCGCGACGAATGGCTGGCAATCCTCGACGCGGCCGATGTGCCGGCCAGCGCCATCAATTCCGTGCCGGAGGCGCTGCAGGATGCTCAGGTGGTGTCGCGCAACATGGTCAAGGAGGTTCCCGCCGGCTCGGGGATGCGCTTCGTCTCCCTGCCGATCCAGATGCCGCACACGCCGCTTCCCGAGGAGAAGGCGCCTCCGGCTCTCGGCGAGCACAGCGAGGAGGTCCTCGCCGATTTCGGCTTCTCGCCGGAAGAAATCGAGGCTCTGCGTGCGGAAGCGGTGATCTGAGCAGGGGAGGCGGGTTGCGCCCGCCTTCCGGTTGAAAGGCCCCGCGACCGACGCCGAAGGGGAGGCCCCGGTGCCCTCAGCGGCCCTTCCAGACCGGGGAGCGCTTGCCCAGAAAGGCCGAAATCGCCTCCTGCATGTCCTGCGAACCGTAGCAGGCGGCCAGCAGGTCATCATCGGCATTGGCGGGCACGCTATGGTCGCGCAGGCGCAGCAGCGCCTGCCGCGTCGCCCAGAGCGTGAGCGGGGCGAGCTGGGTCAATGCTTCCGCAACCTCCTGCGCCTTTTCGTCGATCTCGTCATCGCCCACCACCATGCGGATGGCGCGAACCGCGAGCAGGTCCTCGGCACCCAGCAGCTTGGCGCTGAAGATCATTTCGCGGGTCACGGCGGTGCTGGTCATGGCGATGAGGCGGGCATAATTGGTGAGGCTGAGGCAGTTGCCGACCGTGCGGGCAATGGGAAAGCCGAAGCGCAGCGACGGCGCGGCGATCCGCACATCGCAGGCGGAAGCAAGCAGCGCCCCCTGTCCGACGCAGGCACCGGCCATCGCCGCAACGGTGGGAACCCGCAACTGCTCGATGGCGACGATCAGGCGTTCCGCCTCGCGTTCCAGCGCGACGGCCGCCACCGGGTCCGTCGCCTCGCTTAGCGCGCCCATGTCGGCGCCGGCCATGAAGGCCGGCTTGTCGCCGCGCATGCCGGTGAACACCACGGCGCGGACCGTGTCGTCGGCGGCGATTTCGGCCAGCGCGGCAACGAGTTCATCCTCCATGCGCGCCGACATCGCATTGCGCACGCGCGGCCGGTTGAAGACGAGCCATTCGACGGCCCCGTCGCGCCGGCGGGCGAGATGGGGCGTATCCATGTCTTGAGAGGTCATCGGAACGTCCTAAGGGGGCTAGCTGGCCGGTGTGTCGTCCGGTGCCGCGAAGATCTGGCAGTGCTCCGGTGGCAGATGCACGAGGACAGGCTCCCCCGGCTGTGGACGAAGATGCGGACTGACAAAGGCCCGCAAGGTTGTGTTCGGTGCGATCTCGATCAGCACATCGCGGTACTCGCCGAGATAGGCCGAGCGCCGCACCACGCCGTTCAGATTGTTGGTGGCCCCGCCACCCTCGCCCAGCCGCACGTGCGAGGGACGGATGCAGAGCACTGCTTTCGTGCCGGTGCTGGCCAATCCGCTGCGGTCCTCGGCATGAAGAAGCGTGTCCGCGAGCCTCAGCTGGCCCGGCGCCTCGCGCCGCCCCGGTATTTCGTTGTTGCTGCCGATGAACGAGGCGACGAAGGCATTGCTCGGCCGCTCGAAGATGTCCTCGGGCGAGCCGAGCTGCTGGACGATGCCACCCTTCATCACCGCCACCTCGTCGGCCGTGACCAGCGCCTCGCCCTGGTCGTGGGTGACGTAGACCGTGGTGATGCCGAGTTCGTCATGTACGCGCCGGATCTCGAAGCGCATTTCCTCGCGCAAATGGGCGTCGAGGTTCGACAGCGGTTCGTCGAGCAGCAGGATGCGCGGCTCGACGGCCAGTGCCCGCGCCAGGGCGACGCGCTGCTGCTGTCCGCCGGAAAGCTCGAACGGATAGCGATCGCGCAGCGGCGTGAGGCGCACGGCCTCCAGCGCCCGGGAAAGCCGCGACTCCAGCTCGGCACGGGACAGCTTTCGCAGCTGCAACCCGAAGGCAACGTTCTCCGCGACGGTCTTGTGCGGCCAGACGGCATAGTTCTGGAACACCAGCGAGATGCCGCGCCGCTCGGGCGGCACGACACGTTGCGGGCTGGAGATGAGCTCGCCGCCGGCGCGGATCTCGCCGCCGCTCGGCGTGTCGAAGCCGGCCAGCAATTGCAGGGTCGTCGACTTGCCGCATCCCGAAGGGCCCAGCAGGGCCAGCAGGGCGCCATCGGGAATGTGCAGGTCGATCGACTTCAGCGCCTGGTAGGCACCGTAGGATTTCGAGAGCTGGCGGATATCGATGTCGCTCATGGGGCAGCTCCGAGGCTGGCCGCGTTGCGGCGGCGATAGGCGGCGCCCTCGGTGACGAAACGCGCGAGAAGGACGACGATGAGCGTGGCGAACAGGAGCAGGGCGCTGGCGGCGCAGACGGCCTCGTAATTGCCGCCGTCCTTGTAGTTGTAGATCAGGGTGGTCATCACGTTGGTTTTCGGCGAGACGAGGAAGATCGCCACCGACAATTCCCGCATGATCGGGATGAAGACCAGCAGCCAGCCTGCGACGAGCCCGCCGCGCATCAGCGGCGCGGTGATGGAGGCGAAGGTGCGGGCCTCTGTGGCGCCGACGCTGCGCGCCGCGCGCTCCAGATCGGGGCTGATGCCCTTGAGGATCGATCCGGCCTGCGAATAGGCGATCGGCAGGAACGTCGCCACGAAGGCCGCAATGATGATGGTGCCCGTGCCGTAGAGGTTTAGCGGCTGGCGCGTATAGGCGGAGAAGAAACCCACCGACAGCACGATGCCGGGAATGATGATCGGGATGGTGACGAGCGCTGCGAGCAGGCTGGCGCCGCGCAGCAGCTTCCGTTCGACGATGTAGGCGACGAGAATGCCGATCAACATGCAGAAGCTGGCGGCAATCCCGGCATAGACCAGGCTGTTGACGATGGCGCGCTGGGTTTCGGCATTCTCGAAGATCGCCCAGCGATACCAGTGCAGTGTGAGGTTGGAAGGAACGGGCCCAAGCCCCCACGCCCGGCTCAGCGACACCAGCACGATGGCGATATAGGGCAGCACGACCGCCGTGACCGGCACGATCAGGGCAAAGGCGAGCGCCGGCAGGCGCCAGGCTTTCAGCCGGATATTCCGCCCGGCACGCCCCTTGCCGCCCACGGTAGTGAACTGCCGGCGCCCCAGAATGCGGCGCCTTGCGTAGAACAGCATGCCGGTGATGGCGATCAGCGGCATGCAATAGGCGGCCGACATGTACAAAGCGGGCGGGAAGAGCTGGTAGAACTCCGCCAGCTTGGTGGTGACCACCAGCGTGCCGCTCGGCGTCAGCAGAAAGGCCGGCACGCCGAACAGGGTCATGCCCTGGATGAAGGAGAGGATGAAGCCCACCAGCACGGCCGGCATGACCAGCGGAATGGTCACCGATCGCATCGTCTTTACGACGCCGGAACCCAGCGTCGTGGCGGCGTCTTCCAACTCGACGGGCATTTCCTCCAGCGCGCTCGACACCAGGGTGAAGGTGTAGGGCACCGTGTAGATCGAGCAGACGAAAATGGTGCCGATCATCGAATAGATGTTCAGCAGCGGCCAGTCCGCACCGCTCAGCGCCCGCCAGCCGACATTCAGCCAGCCCGAATTGGGCGCGGCGAGCAGGATCCAGCCGAGGGCACCGATGAAGGAGGGCGTGACGAAGGCCGCCATGGTGAACAGGCGGATGAACCCCCGCATGGGCATGTCGGTGCGGGCGACCAGCCATGCCAACGGTACGCCCAGCAGCGTCGAGATGACGGCGACCGCCGTCGCCAGCAACAGCGAATTGAACAGCGGCGCCCACAGCGACGTCGAGGCGAAGATCTGCACATAGTTGCGCAGGGTCCACTGGCCCGTGTCATCGTCGTGGAAGCTGTTGAAGACGATCCAGCCCAGCGGCTGGACAATCAGCAGCGCCAGCACCGCGAGCAGGATGAAAAGCACGATCAACCGGAACGCATGGTGGCGCCGATAGCCGTCGGAGGCGGAACGCGCCGCGCTCACCGAGGGTGATGAGGCCATGGGTACACTTCCGGTTTCATCAAAAAGGCGACGTACCGCCGTAACGTAAGCCGATCAGGGTTGGATACCGGTCCGGTGACATGAAAGCCCCCGGACCGGCGCGTCCGGCCGGCTGTCAGCCGACGATTTCCTTCCACTTGGCAATGCATTCCGCCACTTCGGCGGCCAGATTGTCCACGGGGTTGCGGTACCATTTGATCGATTCGAGCGTGCGCCCCTCGGCCCAGGGAACATCGGTGCGCAGGGTCGGCCAGAAATTCTTGGCGAGGATGTTCGACACTTCCACCGAATACAGGAAGTCGGTGAAGAGCTTGCCGGCATTGGGGTGCGGCGCCTTGGTGGGAACCGCGGTCAGGCCGAGATTGAGGATCGCGTCATCGGAAGGCACGGTGACGCCGATCGGGTTGCCCGCCGCCTGCTGGGTCAGCGAGTAGCTGAACGGCGCGGCGGAGCCCACCTTGCGCTCGCCGGAGAGAATGTCGGTCACCGTGTCGACATTCGATTGGCCGACCTTCGGCTTCTGCTTGGCGAAGGCCCGGAGGAAATCGTCGCCATACTTCTTGCGGATGGCGACGACCCAGCTCGCCACATCGCCGGAGAAGGCCGGGCTGCCGGTGGTGATCTGGTTGGCCCATGGCGCGTCGAGCAGCGCGGTCCAGGAGGTCGGAGGGGCGGTGACCGAGGTCGACTGGTTGATCGTCGTCAGGCTGATGGCACCGACGTGATAGGTGTTCTCGGGGTCGATTCCTCGGAACGCCTCCGGCACCATGTCGATATTGGCCGGCTTGAACGGCTGGATGGCGCCGAGCTTCTGCAGGTCCTTGTAGTGCAGCAGGTTTGTCGTGCCGATGGAGTCGCACTGCACGGCGTCATTCTGGATTTCGAGGCGCAGGCGGGTGAAGATCGTCTGCGACGCCTGGCGCAGCAGGCTGACCTCGATGCCGGGGTACTTCGCCTTGAAGGCGTCGCGGATCTCTTCGATGGTCTTCTGCTCGTAGGAGCCCCAGTACAGGTTGAGGGCGCCTTCCTTCTTCGCGGCCGCATAAAGCGCATCGTCCGCCGCGCTTGCGGGAGAGATGCGGAGCGTGGAGGCGGCCAGCGCGGCGGCCCCACCCATCAACACATGTCGTCTGCTAAAAGCTGCCATCAGTCGGTTCCCCTCATTGTTATGAACCAAGCGTCTCTGGAAGGCGGTCAGTAGTCTCCCGTGGTGGCCCCGCCATCGACGACGATCACCTGCCCGGTTACGTAGCTGGCGTCGTCGGAAGCGAGAAAGGCCGCGACGGAGGCGATCTCGGAAGGCTGCGCGGTCCGTCCCAGCGGCATCTTTGCGATCCAGCTGTCGCGCAGATCCTGCGGTACGTCCTTCAGGATCGCGGTTTCGACGATACCGGGGGCAATGGCGTTGGCGAGGATGCCGCGCCGCGCGCCTTCCAGCGCCACGGTCCGCGTCAGGCCAACGATGCCGGCCTTGGCCGCGGAGTAGTTCGACTGGCCGAACGCACCGAAAATGGCGGTCGAGGCGGTGTTGATGATGCGGCCCCAACCCCTCTTGCCGATAAGCGAAAAGGCGGCCTGACAGCCGAGCCAGGTGCCGCGAAGGCTGATATCGATGACCTGGTTCCATTCATCGTCGGTCATCTTCGGCAGGGAGCGGTCGCGCACGATGCCAGCGACATTCGCCACGATATCCACGCCGGCGAATTTCGGCGGCAGCGCGGCTACAGCGCTTTCCCAGCTCGCGCGGCTGGCGACGTCCAGCGCCAGCGCGCAGGCCTCATGCCCTTGAGCCGCCAGATGCTCGGCGCGGGCGACAGCCTGATCGAGCATGAGGTCGGCCACGACGACCCGCGCACCCTCGGCGGCGAGGCGTTCGCAGATCGCGCCGCCGATACCCCCGGCGCCGCCGGTCACCAGCGCGACATGTCCTTCGAGACGCTGCGATGTCACGGCGCTTTCTCCTGCTCGCCAGGCCCGATGAGGAAAACGTCTTCGCCTTCCTGAAGCGGTTCGCCGTTCTGGTTCTTGAGCGTCAGGGCGACGCGCACAATTCCGGCGCCCGGCCGCGAGCGGCTGGGGCGCGTCTCCAGCACGTTGGCCTCGTAGTGCAGCGTGTCGCCGGCGAAGATGGGGGCCACGAAGCGCCGCCGGGTTTCCAGAAACGCCTCGATCGCCCAGTCGTCGATGGCGGAGCGCAGGCCCGTGCTCAACGCGTGGCCGAGCATGCCGTGGGCGACGCGCTTGCCGAAACCATGCGCCGCGGCGAATTCGGCATCCATGTGCAGCGGGTTGAAATCGCCGGTCAGCCCGGCGAACTGGACGATATGCGCTTCGGTGATCGTCACGCGGGCCGATTTCAGCTGCTGGCCGACCTCGATGGCAGCGAAGGAAACGCTCATGGACGTTCCCCCTTGATACGGAACAGCGGCAGATCCGGCGTCCCCGCCACGTCGCCGAAAAAGGCCTCGACCGGCATTCCCACGCGGATATCGGCACCCGGTGCCGCTTCCAGCCGCGACAGCACGAGCACTCCCTCCTCCAGCATCACCAGAACGCAGGTATAGGGCGTCTGGAACGCGCTCATGCCGCGCTGGATGGTGGTGAACGAGAAGATGGTGCCGTGCCCGCTCGCCTCGACCCATTCCGGCGACGCGCCGGGGGCATGGATGGAATGGGCGCGCGGATACCATTGATGCTTGCCGGTGACCGGGCAGAGCTGGATCATCAGTCGCCCCGCGCGTGCCCCCACCCAGAAGGGATCGGACGTCACATCGGTCACTGGAGAGATGCCCGTCGTCATCGTTGCGGCCTCAAACCGTGAGAATGGCGGTGGCGGCGGCGCAGAATGTGCCCCCCAGCCCATGGACCAGAGCCACCTCGGCATCGGGAACCTGCAGCCCCGGTCCTTCGCCCCGCAGCTGCCGCACCCCTTCGATGAGCGTGAAGATGCCGCGCTTGCCGGGATGGTTCGAGGACAGCCCGCCACCGTCGGTATTGGTCGGAAGGCGCCCGCCCTGCGTCAGATGCCCGTCATCGACGAAGCCGCCGCTTTCGCCTCGCCCGCAGAAGCCAAGATCTTCCAGCGCCAGCATCGGCGTGATCGTGAAGGCGTCGTAGATCTGGGCGACGTCGATATCGTCGTGCCCGATGCCGGCCATGGCGAAGGCGCGCGGGCCCGAGAGCGCCGCCGGCGTCGAAAGATCATGCGCGATCTGGCTGAGCTGGGTGCGGGCCGCCGCGCTTCCGAAGCCGGAGAGATGAACCGGACGGCGGCGGCAATCCCTTGCGCGTTCCGCGCTGGTCATCACGATGGCGCCGCCGCCATCTGTGACGACGCAGCAATCGAGCTTGCGCAGCGGGGATGCGATCGGCGTGGACGCCAGCACGTCGTCAACGGTGATGGGAGCGGTAAAGCGCGCATGGGGGTTGTTCGCCGCATGCTGGCGGAAGGTGACCGCGACCTTGGCGAGCTGCTCGGATGTCGTGCCGTAAAGCGCCATGTGGCGCTGCGCAAACATCGCATAGGTCGAAATCAGGGTCGGGCCGTAGGGTAGCTCGAACTGGCCCGGGCCCGCCGGCAGCACGAAGGGATCAAAGGACGGCGTGTCGAGCGGCCACCAGCGCGGGCAGGCCGCATAGCTGATCACCACCACATCCGCGAGGCCTGTGGCGATTGCCGCCGCCGCGTGGCCGGCATGGACGATGTAGGAACAGCCGCCGACATCGGTGCTGTCGAAGTAGGTGGGCGTGATGCCCGCATATTCGGCGAATTCGATGAGGCTGCTGACGCCGCCGCCTTCCGCCCAGTCGCTGGCGGCCACGCACAGCCCGTCCACCTCGGAGAGCGCGATGCCGGCGTCGTCCAGCGCCCCGGCGATGCATTCCATCTGCAGCGCAAAGGGGTGGAGGCGCGGCGCCTGACGGCGTGGCGACTCGTATGCACCGACGATTGACGCTTTGCCCGAGATGCTGGCCACGCGAGATTTCCCAATTGTCCTGCCATCGAGCCTAGGTCGTTTCGACCCCCCGACAAGCAGTTTGAAGCCTGCCCATTGGTGCATCGCGCGCATCTGTCGATCGCTTGACGCGAGACGGGCGACGCGTGTCATTTAGGTCGTGACGCGCGGGCGAACGCCATGGTTCACCGTCGCAGGAGTTGCCGCCCATGCCTGAAACCTTCCGTCGTCGCCTGCCGCCGCTTCTGGCGTTACGTGCATTTGAGACATTCGGACGGGCCGGAACGGTGAGGGCGGCGGCAGACGAACTCGCCGTGTCGCACACGGTGGTCTCGCGCCATATCCAGAACCTTGAAGCGGCCATCGGCGTGAAGCTGGTGCAGAAGTCCGGCCGTGGTCTCAGCCTCACCCGGGAGGGCAAGCGCTACGCCGGGCAGCTCAGCCGCGCACTGGACGTGATTGCCAGCGCCACGGGCGAATTGTGGGGCGGTAGCAGCGATGCGCTTCACATATGCTGCATGGCGGGGCTTGCCTCACGAAGGCTGCTGGCGCGGCTGCCGGAGATCGAGCGCTTCCTGGGGGGACGCGAGATCATTCTCCAACCGATTTCCGCACGACCGGACTTCAGCCAGGGAGAGGTCGACGCCGAGATAAACTATCTCGAATACCCCAATTTCCCGCCGGACCTGCGCGGGGAGATCGTCTGTCGGCCCCGCATCCTCGCGGTTGCCAGCCCGGCGTTCAGCGAAGCCAGCCCGCTTATCCGCGCGGCGGCCGACCTGGTGAATTTACCGCTCCTCCACGAGCGCTCGACGCGGCAGTGGGAAAACTGGCTGGAGCATGCCGGCGTCGTCAATATCGTCCCGCTGAAGGGGCCGAAGCTGTGGCACGGGCATCTCGCCGTGGAAGCGGCGCGGCTGGGGCAGGGCGTGGCGTTGGTGAGCGATCTCATGGCCGGCGAGATGATCGCGACCGGCGAATTGGTCGAGGTCTGCCCGGCCGATGTCCGGCTGGGGGCCTATTACTTCATCGCGCCGGCCCGCCGATGGAATGACCCGGCCATCACGGCGCTCCGCGATTGGCTGCAGGGCTTTGTCCGGCATTGCATGGTCGAGCCGGTCGTTACCCACATTAAATGACAGGCCGTCGCGGCGAGTGCTCGAACACCATTCGGGCGGCACCGGCAGACGGCTCGGCTGACCCCCACACTTTGGAGGTTGGCGGCGAGCCTGGGGAAGGTGCATCAGAACGGTAGCGGGTAACCGTGCCGGTCGAAGAAGCCGCCCGTGTCGGCAGAGCCGAGGCGCGCCAGTCCCGCCAGCAGGTCCCGCGCCGCCTCATCCGGGGGCAGTGGCGCCAGCCCCACCTTGGCGAAGGGCCGGGACAGCCCGGTGGACACCGTACCTGGATGCAGGGCGACGCACACCGCTTCGGCATGGGTTCGCTTCAGCTCGATGGCGGCGCAGCGCACCAGCTGGTTGAGCGCCGCCTTGGAGGCGCGGTAGCTGTACCACCCGCCCAGATGGTTGTCCCCGATGCTGCCGACCTTGGCCGAAAGCGTTGCGAAGACGGCGCGCGAGGTGCGCGGCAGCAGCGGCAGGAAGTGCTTCATCAGCAGGGCCGGCCCGATGGCGTTTACGGCAAACGACCGTGCCATCGCCGTCGGTTCGATCGCCCGCAGCGCCTTCTCCGGCTGCAGCGTCGCGTCTGACAGCAGCCCCGTGGCGTCCAGCACCAGATGCGGCGTTCCCCTTCGGGCGACATAGCTGGCCGCCTGCGCGACCATCGCCTCATCGAGTATGTCGAGCCGGGGGATCGACCGGCGGGACAGGCCGATCACCTCGTCGAAGCCGCCGCCCTCCGCGAGCGCGTCACGCAGCGCCCCGCCTATTCCCCCGCTTGCCCCGATGACCACGGCGAGCCTCACAGGCGCTTCTCCTCAAAGCGCCGCGCAATGGCTTGCAGGCGCGGCCGCAGCCGCAGGAAACGGGTATAGCTCCACTCAAGCACTGCGAGGACATGGCGATTGCGCGCCGCAAGACCCAGGGGCCGGAGTAGCGGGATCTGGCGCCACATGGCCGCGAAGGCCGCCGCGCCGGCGTAAAGCCGTCCTCCTTCGGTGGCATGGAGGCGCGCCAGCATGGCGCTGCGATCGATCGGGCAGGAAGTTGCCGTCGCCAGATCGACAAAAGCGATGCGCCCGCGACGGTCGAGACGCTGCATCAGCGCGATCTCGCGCCGGCAAAGCGGGCATTGAGAATCGTACCACACCGTTACCATGGTCATTGCAGGCCCCGCTTCAGCCGTTCGGCGAGATACAGCGCCGCCAGACATACCTCCTCGATCCGGCTGGCGGTCGCCCAGTCCCCGCTGGCGGCGAGCGTGCCGTCCGGCGCGATCCACGGGCCGGGCCGTGCGGTATCTGCAACGAGGGCTGAGCGCCATCGATGTGCCTTCACGAGGCTCGGCAGGGGCAGGTCGAATGGCAGCGCCTCCCGCAGCGCATGCAGCAGCAGCGGCGCCAGCAGTTCCGCCGGTGTGTCGGCAAGCGGGCGCGACCAGCGACTGCGCGTCTGCGCAACAAGCGTGGTGACATCGTCCGCCCGCCCGGGCTTGGAGCTGTCGACGGCAATCCAGCGGAGCGGCCCGTCCATCACCCGGGCGGCGATCCAGTCCTGTTCCCAGCGGCGGTCGATGGCGACCATCAGGGTGTGGCGGGGCTTCATCACGGCTTCCGGCAGACCCGCCCCGCGCAGTGCCGCGCCAAACAGGCTCCGACTCTGGTGCGCCGGAGCCGTGGAGACCACGAGGTCGAACATGCCCAGCCGCTCCCCGGTGACACTGGAAAGCGCGTGCGGTGCCATCCCGAAGGCCAGCGGCGCCACCTGCGTCCCCACGCGAATGTCGAGCGCTTCGGCGAGATGCCCGGTGATGGCATTCATGCCTGGCACGCCGACGAAAGCGCGCTCGGACCGATAGCGGGGGCCGGTCAGCCGGCCAGCGTGCAGCGTGACGACCATACCGGGCCACTCCGCAACGACATCGGCCGCGAGGAGCGGCGCCAGCCAGTCGGCAAAGGCAGGTGCGCGGACCGTGAAGCAGGGCGCGCCGTGATCGAAGCGGTAGCGCCCCTCGCGACGCGAAGAGGTGCGCCCGCCCGTGCCGCGGGCCTGTTCGAACACGGTGATCTCCGCGTGGCCGCGCAGGGCGTGTGCGAGTGTCAGTCCGCTGATGCCGGCGCCGATGATGGCGATGCGTTTCATGCGGCGGTGCCGCTCGCGAAGCCGGCCGCCGGGACTGCCGGCGGCCGCGCCGGGACGGCCAACTCCCCCGCGCGAATAGCCACGTCGGCGCGCCCTTCGAGGAAGGGCCGCGCTCCCAATGCGGCCGGCGGGCTGTCGCTGAAGCGGGCGCCACGAAGTGGCGAGAAGCAGGGGAGGCGGCACATCATGTCCCGTGTACGCGAGGCTCACGGGGCCGGATCAGGTGCCGCCGCCAGCAGCGCCATCGCCTGACCCCAGTGGTGTTCCCGGCGGTGAAGGTGCGCTCTGTCGGGTTCCGCCGAAGCCGTCAGCTGATCCGCCGCCGTCGTACCTCCGTAGACGAAGCAACGCTGCGGAGGCATCGATGATCAGAACTCTCCTGTGTGCCGGGCTTTTCGCCTGTGTCGGGCTCGGCACTACCTCGGCTCAGGCCAGGGATCTTGTGCTTGAACGGTTCTTCGCCGGGCGGACCGTGGCCGAAGGCTCATTCTCTGCCATCAATGGCGTGAAGCGTGCCTTCACCGTCGACCTCACGGGTCGCTGGAACGGGCAGGCGCTCACCCTTGTGGAGGATTTTCGCTTCGCCGACGGCGAGCGGGACCGCAAGACGTGGCGGTTTGTGAAACTGGCTCCCGGCAGTTATCGCGGCACGCGCGAGGATGTGCGGGGCGGCACGCAGGTGCGCGTGAAGGGCGATACCGCCACCTTCAGCTATCTCGTCGACCTCGATCCGGGCGCGGGCGAGAACCTTGTGCGCTTCCACGACCGCATGGTGCTGCGCGGCGACGGCACCGTGCTGAACATCGCCTGGGTGACGAAGTACGGGTTTCCCGTGGCGATGACGCGGGTCGAATTCCGTCGGCCCTAGGACGCTCCCTAACCCTTTTCCCCTCGCCATTGCCGGAGGACATCCATGCGCTTCCACGTGACATCCGCGCCGCTCGGACTGCTCCTTGTTCTCGCGGTGGGCCCGGCCCTCGCCGAGCCGCTGAGCGGCCCCGAGATCAAGGACAGGATCGGCGGCGAGCTGGTGCGGCTGAGCACCCCCTATGGCGTGACCCTGCCGCTGGTCTACCGCGATGACGGCGTCGTCTCCGGCGATCTCTCCGGCTTCTCCGTGGGCGCCATGCTAGCCCCGCGCGAGGAGGGCCGCTGGTGGGTGAAGGACGACAAGCTCTGCCAGAAATGGCCGACCTGGTACGAGGGCCGCACCCATTGTTTCACCATCACCTCGCTCGGGCCGGACAAGATCGCCTGGACGCGCGACGACGGCCTTTCCGGAACCGCCGTGATGGGCCGCTGACATGGCGCGCGCGTCGGAGGAGTCGCCCGTCTCCCGCCGCCGCCTTGCGCTCTACGCCTTGCCCGCCCTCCCGCTCGCCGCGCTGGCGCTGCCTTTCTATGTGATCGTGCCGAGCTTCTATGCCGGGGCGCTCGGACTTTCGCTCGCCTCCGTCGGCACCGCCCTGCTGGCGATCCGCCTTCTCGACGCCTTCGCCGACCCATTTCTCGGCTGGGCCTCCGATCGCATCGCTCCCGCCATGGGCCGGCGGCGCGTGCTGATGCTGGTGGCGACACCGGTCACGGCCCTGTGCGCCTTCATGGTGTTCTGGCCCCGGGCAGAGGCGGGGGTCGCTTATCTCGTCCTGTGGGGGCTTGGCCTGTCCCTTGGCTACACCGCCCTCAGCCTCGCCTATACCGCCTGGGGTGCCGAGATCAGCGCCGATTATCGCGGCCGTGCGCGAGTGGTCGCTACGCGCGAGGCAGTGACGTTGCTGGGTACGCTGCTCGCCATCGCGCTGCCCTTTGCGATCGGGATCGACGGCGGTGCGGGCGGCTTCAACGGGCTCGCGGCCATGGGCGTGTTCGTGCTGGTTGCCCTGCCGCTAGCCGGCGCCGGCTGCGTCTTCGGCGTGCCGGAACCGGCCAACCGGACGCGCGTGCGGCTGCGCTTCGGTGCGGGGCTGCGCCACATCAGGGCGAACCGGCCCTTTCTCCGGCTGATCGCGGCATTCCTGCTCAACGGCATCGCCAATGCCATTCCCGCGACGCTGTTCCTCTACTTCGTGGGCGACCGCATCGGCGCCGCCGCGCTGCAAGGGCCGCTGCTGTTCCTCTATTTCCTCTGCGGCGTGGCCGGCCTGCCGCTGGCACTGCGATGCGCCAATCGCTTCGGCAAGCACCGTGCCTGGTGCGGCGCAATGGCGGCGGCGTGCCTGGTGTTTGCCGGGGCCGGCTGGCTGGGGCCGGGCGATATCGTGCCCTTCGCGCTCATCTGCGCCGCCACCGGCCTGTTGCTCGCCTTCGACGTGGCCCTGCCGCCGGCGATCCAGGCCGATGTGATCGACGTGGACACCGCCGCCTCCGGCGAGCAACGCTCGGGGCTCTATTTCGCGCTTTGGGCGCTCGCCACCAAGCTGGCGCTGGCGGTCGCGGTGGGCGTCACCTTCCCGCTGCTGGACTGGGCCGGCTATCGGCCCGGTGCCGGGGCACCCTCGGCGGACGCTGGCGCGGTGCTCGCCATGCTCTATGCGTGGCTACCCATTCCGGCCAAGCTGGCGGCGATCGCCCTGATGTGGGGATTCCCGCTCGACGAGGCGGCGCAGGGTCGGTTGCGGCAGCAGATTGAGGCTGGGCCCGTCGCTCAGATGCGCCCGCCTGACGCCAAGTAGCGCCCGCCCACCTGGCGATCACACACGTGATCCGCGCCATGCGCCTTCCCCATGCCGGTCGGCGACAGCAAAGCGCCGCAGTCATGGACCCGTGCGCGGTAGCGGTAGCGCGGCAGTGTGCGGGCAACCTAAAGCACAGAAAAGTCGAGTCCGCACATTTTCGCTATACTGAAAACAGTAATTACGATAATCAAATCACCTTATAAATAAGAACTGAAACACTGATTGTAGCCATCCAGATCCACAACCAGTTGTCCCACATGAAATCGGGCATTTGTCTGAGTACCTCGGTTCGTTTTGCGATCTGCGGGTACGTGCATACGTTAGCGTTCGAGGAATCAGGTAGCATTTAGTTACCGTCGCTGTGCGATAATCGCATAGGCTCTATGCTGACTCCAACGGGTTGCATCGTCGCAGCTTCGCCCGGCTCGCCTTCGGCAGGGCGGCCCCTTCTGCCGTTCGGGCGCTTCCGCCTTGTTCCCCGCATGGGACGTCCGCTCGCCAATCGGCGCCACCGCTATGCCGCGGACGTTCGGCGCACTGTCGCGCGCACAGCGCCAGCCCATTCCAATCCGCCCACGCACGCTGATGCAACGGCCGTCTGCAGGCGTTTGTTTGACGGATATTCGACGAAAGGCCCGGCGCGTGTTTCCGTATGGTTGGCCGCCTTTCCGCCGCTTAGTCCAAGGCGTCGGCCACGGCCTTGCCGCATGTCGCTGTGTCGGCGCGACCGCCGACGTCTGCCGTGCGCGTTGCCGGGTCGACCAGCACGCGCTCCATCGACCGCACGATCGCGGCTGCCGCGTCGGCTTCGCCGAGATGGTCGAGCATCATCGCGGCAGACCAGATCTGGCCCAGCGGATTGGCGATACCCTTGCCGGCGATGTCCGGCGCCGAGCCATGGACCGGCTCGAACAGCGAGGGGAAGGTGCGGTCCGGGTTGATGTTGCCAGACGGTGCGATGCCGATGGTGCCGGTGCAGGCCGGTCCAAGATCGGACAGGATATCGCCGAACAGGTTCGAGGCGACCACCACGTCGAACCGGTCCGGGTGCAGCACGAACTGCGCGGTCAGTATGTCGATGTGGTATTTGTCGGTGCGCACGTCGGGATAGGCTGCCTTCATGGCTTCGACGCGTTCGTCCCAATAGGGCATGGTAATCGCCACACCGTTTGACTTGGTGGCCGAGGTCAGGTGCTTATCGGGGCGACGCATCGCCAACTCGAAGGCGTATTTCAGCACGCGGTCGACGCCGTGGCGCGACATGACGGTCTCCTGCACCACGATCTCGCGGGGCGTGCCGGGATACATGCGCCCGCCGATCGATGTGTATTCGCCTTCCGTGTTCTCGCGCACCACCCAGAAGTCGATGTCGCCGGGCTCGCGGCCGACGAGCGGCGACGGCACGCCCGGCATCAGCCGCACCGGCCGCAGATTGACGTACAGGTCGAACTCGCGGCGGAACTGCAGCAGCGAGCCCCAGAGCGAGACGTGGTCGGGCACGGTGTCGGGCCAGCCGACCGCGCCGAACAGGATGGCATCCGAGGAGCCGACCCGTTCCTTCCAGTCCTCGGGCATCATCGCGCCATGGCGGGCGAACCAGTCGCAGCAGGCAAATTCGTGCCAGGTCGGCTCGATGGTGAAGCCATAGAGCGAGGCCGCCTTTTCCAGCACGCGGACGCCTTCCGGCATTACTTCCTTGCCGATGCCGTCGCCCGGAATAACGGCGATGCGGTAGCGTCGTTCAGCCATGTCGTGGTCTCCTGCGGATGTATGGGATGCGACGGCCGCCATCAGGCCGTCGCGCCGGCACTTTACTGACCCGCCGGCCGGTGGCTGGGTCTTCGATGCCCGAGCGTGGCGCCTCATCGACCTCGCGCCGGCGCCTTCCGATCAGGGACGCTTCGACGAGGAGGCCGGGATCATCGCGTGCGAGGCCCGGCGCGGCGATTGCGGCGGTGATAGGGGACAGCGTCATCTCAGGTGTCCGATTTCGCGCGTCAGGACACCGCGACCCACAGCTTGCGCACAGTCTCGACGGTTTCCCATGTGCCGACGAAGCCGGGACGCATCACGAACGTATCGCCGGTGGTGAAGCGGCGGGCGGCGCCACCTTCTTCCGTCAGGATGATCACGCCGAAGAGGATGGTGCAGTATTCCCAGGTCTCGCCCTTGATCGAATGCGTGATGCCGGGCGTCGCCTCCCAGATGCCGGTGCGGATCGCACCGTGGCCGGCCGCCTCAATCTTCCAGGTCCGGTAGCTTGGATCGCCGGCGATCAGGCGATCCGGCGCCGCCTTGCTGAGTTCCGGCGTGCCTGGATTGGCAAGGTCGAAGGCGACGAGATTGCTCATGGACGGGTCCGATGCTGGTGAGGAAGGCTGGCAAGGCGTTCAGCGCCCGTCGCGGATGAAGACGGCGATGCGCTCGGCGATCATGATGGTGGGCATGTTGGTGTTGGCGCGCGGGATCGACGGCATCACCGAGGCGTCCGCCACGCGCAGGCCCTCCACGCCGAGCACGGCGCCGGTCGACGAGGTCACCGCCTGCGGATCGCCGGCCCGGCCCATCCGGCAGGTGCCGGAGGGGTGCCAGGTGCCGCCGACATTGGTCCGCACGAAATCGGCCAGCGCGTCGTCGTCGGACAGGAGCGCGCGAAGAGTGATGCCCTGCGTGACCACCGCGTGGATGAGCGCCGCGCGCAGCGGCCCCGCCATGTCGAGCAGCCCGGCAAGTGCGCCGCGCCGCACCGCGTTCCAGGCGCCGGGAACCGCGATCTTCGCCACGCGCGGCGTGTAGCTCGCCGGAAACACCACATCGCGAAAACCGTCCATAGCCGGATCGAGCAGCGCTTCCGCGCCCATGCGGAGCGCCGACGTCAGGCGGACGAGATCGCGCTCGTCGCTGAGCATGCGGAAATCGACCTCCGGCTCGGCCGTCGGGTTGCTCGAAGCAAGGCGCAACATCCCGCGCGAATAGGACTTGTTCACCCAGAAGAACAGGCTCCCGGTGCGCCGGCCTACCGAATGCCAGCCCGCGCGCGACAGGATCGCGGCGTGCATGTCGCCGGCCGGCGTTCCGTCGAGGCCGGAGGAGTAGCGCCAGATCGCCTGCTCGTGGTGCTCGCCGGGATTGCGTTCGCGCATCCGCGGCGGCAGCCAGGTGGCAACCGCGATCGAGGGATGCTCCATCAGGTTGCGGCCCACGCCCCGCCGGTCGCGCACGACCGGGATGCCGAGCGCTCGCAACTCCTCGGCAGGCCCGACGCCGGAGCGTAGCAGCAGCGCGGGAGAATGGATGGCGCCGGCCGCGAGCACGACCTGCCGCGCCGTGAGGGAGAGCATCCTGCCGTCATTTGACTGCACCTCGGCACCGACGACGCGGGCACCCTCGAACAGCAGGCGGGTTGCGGTATGGCCGGTGAAAATCTTCAGGTTCGGCCGCCGGCGGACCTCCGGGGTCAGATAGGCGAGCGAGGTCGGCTGGCGCTTGCCATTGTCATCTACCGCCACCACGCCACGAAAGGTGCCGTCCTCCCATATCCCGTTCTGGTCGAGCCGGATCGGATGGCCGCGCCTGTCCAGCGTCGTCATCACCCGGTCGACGAAGGGCGAGATCTGCGCGTCGCCGATGCGGCGCAGCACGAGGGGGCCGTCCGATCCATGCAGCGGACCGTCGACATCGCGGTCCGCCTCCATGGCGCGGAACACCGGCAGACAGGCTTCCCAGTTCCACCCCTCCGCGCCGAGCGCCTCCCATTCGTCGTAGTCGCCGGGCGCGCCACGATTGGCCATCAGAGCATTGATCGCCGATCCGCCGCCGAGAATCCGGGCCTGCTCGTAGCGGCGCAGCCGGCGGCCGGCGTTGCTCGCCGCACCGCCCATCAGCGCGCTCAGGCCGCTCCAGATGTTGGAGGTGTCGAGATAGGCGCGGCCGGGGTAACGCGCATGCACCGCGGCCGGTATATCGCCGATCGCGACATTGCGGCCAGACTCCACAAGCATGACGTCGCGCCGCGGATCTTCGGAGAGGCGCGCGGCCAGCACGCATCCGGCCGACCCTCCGCCCAGGACGAGAATATCGGTGTTCATGATGTGGCCCTGGATCGCTCGGCACTGCGCGCATTGAGCGCCACCAGCATGACCACCAGGAAGGAGACGGCGGTGAGCAGCGTGCTGATCGCCGCTATGGTGGGGTCGATCTCGTCGCGCAGTGCGGTGAACATCCGCTTGGTCAGGGTCTGATACTGGCCGCCGGAGATGAAAAGCGCCACGACGGTCTCGTCGAGGGCAGAGATAAAGGCGAATAGCAGCCCGGTGATCACGCTGGGGCGGATCTGTGGCAGCGTGACGATGAAGAAGGTGCGCAGCCGGTTCATGCCGAGGCTGCGCGAGACCATTTCCTGTGCGGGATCGAACTTCCGCAACCCGACCAGCACCGAGGTGATGACATAGGGCAGGCCGAGCATGACATTGGCGAGGATCAGCCCGGTCATGGTCGCCAGCAGGCCCACATTGGCATAGACGAGGAACACGCCAACGGCCGTGATGACGATGGGCACCACCAGCGGCAGCATCAGCACGACCTGCAGGCTGCGCACCAGGCGTGAACTGGCGAGGTTGAGCGCATAGGCGGCGGCCGTCCCCATCACCGTGGCGATGATGGCGCTCGACACCGCAACGATGAGGCTGACGCGCGTCGCCTGCATCCAGGCCGCGCTGGCGAGATAGGCCTCGTACCAGCGCAGCGACCAGGAGGGCGGCGGGAAGGCGAGGAACCGCGCGCCCGAGAACGACATCGGCACGATGATGACGATGGGGATGATCAGCCACAGCAGGACGAGGCCGACGAAGGCGCGCAGCAGGATCTTCGAGACCGCCATGGTCAGCGTGCTCCCATGATGCGCTCGAACGGGATCACGAAACTGGCGAGGCGGAAGATGAAGAACACGCAGGCCAGCAGCACCACGCTGATCGAAGAGGCCGCGCCCCATTCATTGTAGACCTCGATGTTCCGAGAGACGAGCATGGAGACCATGTAGGTCCGCCCGCCGCCGAGCAGTTCCGGCGTGATGTAGAAGCCGAGCGTCAACACGAAGACCAGCACCATGCCGGCCACCACCCCGGGCATTGAGAGCGGCAGGAATACCCGCAGGAACACGTGCAACGGCGTGCCGCCGAGGCTCGATCCCGCCATGGTCAGCTCCGGTGGGATCTTCTGCATGGTGGCGTAGAGCGGCAGCACCATGAAGGGCAGCAGGATGTGCACCGTCGCGACGATCGTGCCGAACTCGTTGTTGACCAGGGTGAGCGGTGCGTCGATCACGCCGAGATCGGTCAGCGCCGTGTTCACCAGGCCGCGCCGTTGCAGCAGGATCAGCCACGCATAGGCGCGCACGAGGACGCTGGTCCAGAACGGCAGCACCACCATGGCCAGGATGAAGATACTCCAGCGCCGGGAAGCGCCTGCCGCGACATAGGCTACGGGGTAGCCAAGGAGGAGTGTCGCGGCCGTGACGATGAAGGCTATGCGGAAGGTCTGCAGGAAGGTCATCCAGTAGACGTCGTCGGTGAGGAACCGGGCATAGTGTGCCAGGGTGAACCCCCCATCCTGCCTCACCGATTGCCAGGCCAGCCAGCAAAGCGGCACGATCAGGAGGCCGCCGACCACGGCGAGCGCCGGCGCGAGCAGCAGCAGGACCAGACCGCGCTCGCGCCGTTGATGCGCGAGAGACGGATTGACCGACGACGTCGACATGGAAGCTACCTCGCTAGCAGCAGTCGCTCACTTCTGGATGAAGGACGCCCAACGCTTCTGCGCCTCCTCGCCGGCCGGCGAACTCCACCACGCCGTCGAGATCAGCACCTGCTTGGCCGCGTTCTCGGGCGAGCTCGGCATCTGTGCGGCCCGCTCGGGCGAGATTTTCCCGGTCTTGTAGGCAGCGGGGTTGCCCGGGCCGTAGTCGATATAGGCCGGGAAATTCGCCTGGATGTCCGCGGAGATCGCCGCGTTCAGGAACTTGTAGGAGGTCTCCAGATTGGGGGCGCCCTTCAGGATGCAGAGCGAGGTTTCCTGAAGGAAGCCCTGGTTGAAGGTGTAGTCGATCGGCGCGCCTTCCCTGATCACCGCCGTGACGCGGCCGTTCCACGCCATCTCCATGTCGATCTCGCCATCGGCCAGGAGCTGTGCCGACTGGGCACCGGACGTCCACCATACGGTGACGTGGGGCTTCAACTCCTCCAGCTTCTTGAAGGCGCGGTCGACATCGAGCGGGTAGAGCGTGTCCGCCGGCACACCATCGGCCAGCAACGCGGCCTCCAGCGTGGCCATGGGATGGCTGCGCAGCGCCCGCGTGCCCGGGAATTTCTTCACGTCCCAGAAATCAGCCCAGCTCTTCGGCCCGTTCTCGCCGTACTTTTTCTTGTTGAATGCAAGAACCGACGAATAGAATTCATAGGGAAGGGAATAGGCCGTCTTGTATTCGGCCGGGATCTCGGCGGCATTGGGAATCTTGGAGAAGTCGAGCTTTTCGATCATTCCCTGTTCGCCGCCCCGGATGCAGTCCTTGGTCGGCGTGTCGATCACGTCCCAGATCGGCTTGCCGGTCGCGGTCTGGGTCTTCAGCACGGGCCAAGCGTCGGGCGAGGAATCCTGGTTGATGGTGATGCCGAGCAGCTTGGCCACCGGATCGAGGATGGCCTTGGTCTGTGCCTCCTGATAGGCGCCGCCCTGTGAGACGAAGGTGAGCTGTTCGGCCGAGGCGGCCGCCGTCGACAGCAGCAACGCCGCCGTCATCATCGGGATCGAGAGTGTCACGCGCATTCCGATTCTCCTCTGGTCATTTTTATCGGCCGCAGTCTCAGACGAAGCGACGATCGCGGCGCGTCATCGCCCTATGGCATCGAGGAACTGGTACCAGCCCGCGACCAGCCGGACGGCAGGTTCGCGCAGTCCGTAGAAGGGAATGGGCATCAGCGGCTGCCGCGTCAGCAGGCCGAGATCCGGCGCCTCGCCGGTAACGAGCGCAGCGACATGGCGGCCGATCCCCGAGGCGAGCGCCACTCCGGTGCCGTTGTAGCCGACGGAATAAACCACCCGGTCGTCGAGGCGGCCGAGATGCGGCAGGCTGTCCAGCGTCATCGCGACGAGGCCGGACCAGCGATACGCCACCTTCACCCCGGCGAGCGCAGGGAACTGGCCCACCATCGACCTCTCCAGCGCCGCGAAGGCCGCAGCGGTATCGGTCTTGCCGAAGGCGCCGCGCCCGCCATAGAGCAGGCGGTCGCCGGACTTGCGGAACCAGCGCATCATGCGCCGGGTCTCGGTGTAGCTGCGCCCGCTCGCCAGCAGCGCTGCGCCGGGGGTGCCGGCCAGCGGCTCGGTGGCGATCATTGCCGAACGGAACGGGATCACGGCTTTGCGCACTGCTGCGGTCGCCGGGGTCAGGTCGGAATAGGAGTTGGTGGCGATGACGAGCTGGCGCGCCGTAATCCGCCCGTTCGGAGTCTCCACGACCACGCCTGCACCAACGCGGCCGAAGCGGGAGACAGGCGTCTTCTCGTAGATGGCGATGCCCGCAGCCCTGAGCCCGGAGGAGAGCCCGAGCACGAAGTTCAGCGGATGGATGACGCCGCCATGGGTATTGAGCATGCCGCCGGTGAAGCCGCTCGACCCGGTTTCCGCCGCGACCTCCGCGGCGCTCAGGATCGACGCCTCGGTGTCGCCCAGCGCCTCGCGCAGCCAGGCGACCTCGGTTGTGAGCGCCTCAAGGGTATGGGCGTTGTGCGCGCAGCGCAGCGAGCCCGAGGGGCGATACTCCGCGCCTTCGATGTCGAGTTCCTCGACCAGCTGGCCGACATGCTCGATCGCCTCCAGGCCAAGATCGTGCATGCGGCGCGCCGTGTCGAGGCCATGGCGTGCCGCGATTTCCCTGAATCCGATGCGGAACTTGCCGGACACCACGCCGCCATTGCGCCCGCTGGCGCCCCAGCCGATGCGGTTGGCTTCGATGACAACCGGCGACAGCCCCGCCTTGGCGAGGTAGCGCGCAGTGGACAGGCCGGTATAGCCGCCGCCAATGATGGCGACATCGAAGGTATGGTCGCCCGACAGGCTTCCGAACTCGGGCGGGGCGACCGAGGTCGCCCGCCAGAGGGAGTCGATCTCGACCGAGGGGGGTGGGGAGACCATGACCTTCGTGCTCGACATCAGGCGGCCGCACGAGCGTCGGCGAGTTCCGCATCCACCGCGTCGGCAAGCTGCTTCAGAGAGGAAAAGTGGACGTGCGGCTTGGTCATCACCTTGGGGTCCGGCGTGCCGCCAAAACCCTTCTGGCCCTGGCGGCGCTCGATCCAGCAGGTGGTGTAGCCCTCGGCCATGGCGACGCCGATGTCATGGTACTGGCTCTGCGCGACATGCAGGATCTCGGACTGCTGGAATCCCAGCGCCGACTGCCGGCCCCTGTTGAACGCGAAGAAGCGGGGATCCGGTTTTGCGCATCCGGTCTCGTCGCAGGTCACGCTGTCGTGAAACGGATTGTGAAGAGTCGCCGAATAAGCGGAAAAGGCGGTGCGGTCGGCATTGGTCATTGCGACGAGGCGGAAGTTTTTCCTCAGCCGACGCAGCGCCTCGACGGAATCCGCGAAGGCCGGCCAGCGCAGCACCGCGAGCTGAAATGCGTCGGCGGTGGCGTCGTCGCTCTTGAAGCCGCATTCTTTGGCGAGGGACAGATAGACGTCCTTCATGGCGAAGGAGGAGCGCCCATAATTCTTGTCGCGGCCGCGCTTGTAGGGCTCGAAGATCTCGTCGTCGCTGGCCGCCGCTGCCTTCGGACCGCCAAGTGCACGCACCGCGCCCAGGACACCCGCCTCGAAATCGATCAGCGTGCCGACCACATCAAAGGTCATGACCTTGAAATCGGTGAACTTCATTTTCTACGTTCCTTTCAGCTATCGGGAATTCGGGTCAGCGGACGTGCGGCACGACGATGGTGTCGTCGGGGTGTATGGCGACGGCGATGCGCTCGCCCGGCGCTTTAAGCAGCGATCGGCCTTGGTGATTGCTCGGCACCCTGAGGCTGAGCCGCGCCCCACGGTCGATTTCCAGGAAGATGCGGATGCTCTCGCCCTGGTAGAGCGTCTCGGTCACGACGCCGTTCAGCACGTTCGTCATGCCCGGCACAGCGTCCGCAACGACGGTGAGTTTCTCGGAATGAACAGCGAGGACCAGTTCCGCGTCGTCCGGCACTGGGCGCGCGGAGATGAGGCGGGTGCCATCGAGATCGACCGAGTGAGCGTCGAGCCGCCGCACCGTGAGGAGCGTCGCCTCACCGATGAAGCCCGCAACGAAGGAATCTGCCGGATTGTCGTGAAGTCGCTCCGGCGTATCGACCTGAATCAGATGCCCCTTGTTCATGACGGCGACGCGGTCGCTCATGGTGAGCGCCTCGCGCTGGTCATGCGTCACGTATATGATGGTCGCCGCGAGCTTGCGGTGCAGGTGCTTGAGCTCGATCTGCATCGTCTCGCGCAATTGCTTGTCCAGCGCGGAGAGCGGCTCGTCCATCAGGATCAGGCGTGGTTCGAAGATCATGGCGCGGGCAAGGGCGACGCGCTGGCGCTGGCCGCCGGACAGCTCGTGGATCTTGCGCTCGCCGAAGCCGCCAAGCTCCACCATGTCGAGCGCGGCTTTGAGCTTTTCCGGCCACTCGGATTTCGGCATGCGCCGTGCGCGCAGCGGAAACGTCACGTTTTCCGAGACGTTCAAGTGTGGGAACAGGGCGTAGTTCTGGAACACGATGCCGATGTCGCGCTTGTGCGGCGGCTCGAAGGTGATGTCACGTTCGCCGAGGAAGATCGAGCCGGAGGTCGGCTGCACGAAACCTCCCAGAATGCCAAGCAACGTGGTCTTGCCCGATCCCGACGGCCCCAGGATCGAGACGAACTCACCCGGAGCGACGTCGAGGTTGATCTCGTCGACCGCGCAGAAACTTCCATAGAACTTGGAAGCGGCCCGGATCGAGACACCTACCGTGTTGCGAGATATCGTATTCGACATGCTGTCTCGCTTCATCATCCAGGAAAATACGACGCTTCACGCTGGCCATAAGCCGGCACGACCACACAGTTCAGCCACTTGACCTTCTTTTGCCCATTTCGCGGGCGGCGATGCTGCCCCTGCGTGTCGGCCTATGGGCCGCCATTCACCGCCGTCCCGCGCATGGTTCGTTTCTCGGCGAGCCGGGCCTATCCTTCCCGGTCCGCTGCATCGGCAAGTTCCACCAGGCTCGCATAGTGGTAGTCGGGCTTGGTCACAGCGCCCGGCGTCGGCGAGCCGCCGAAGCCGCTCTTGCCCATGCGCCGCTCGATCCAGGCTGTGCGATAGCCGAGTTGCTTGGCGACGCCGATATCGTGATATTGGCTCTGCGCAACGTGGAGGTAGTCTTCAAGCCTGTAACCATGCGGGCTCTGGCGACCCCGGGCATAAGCGAAGAACTGGGGATCCGGCTTGCAGGTCCCGACATCCTCGGCCGTCACCATGTCGTCGAAGGGCTGCTGCATCGTCTGCGCGAAATGACCCAGCGCCCAATTATCCGAGTTGGTCATCGCCACAAGGCGATAACGCTTCCGCAGCCGCTTCAGCGCATCGACCGTGTCGGGGAAGGCCGGCCAGGCGGGGATGGACTCCCGGAAGCCCTCCACCGTGGCCGTGTCGGCGGGGAGTCCCAGTTCTGCGGCCATGGTCCGATAGGCCGGCGCCATCATCAGCGGGAAGGGCAAGCCGGGCGTCCGGTCGTGCTCGATCGCTTCCGCCTTTCCATAGCTCAGCAGGATAACCTCGTCGTCGAGCGGCACGCCTGCCCGCTGGGCGATCGGACGGACGTAATCGAGTATGCCGGCCTCGAAATCGATCAATGTGCCGACAACGTCGAACGTAAGAATCTTGAAGTCGCTGGGGATCATCGGACGCCTATCCGGTTTGGGAACGCAAGCGAACGCTAGCCGGCTTGTCAGGATGACAGAAATGATATGTTATCATCTTCCTCATCGAATTTTGTCATGGCATGCGACATGCGTCTCGATATCGACTCCCTGCGCGCCTTCAAGACCGTTCTGGAGTTGGGCGGTGTCACGCGTGCCGCTCACAAGCTGAATCTGACGCAGTCGGCTATCAGCCATAAGCTGACCCGGCTCGAGGAACGCATTGGCCGTCCCATTCTTCTTAAAGGCGGCAGCGGCTTCGTTCCGACGTCCGATGGGCGGAGCCTGCTGTCCTATGCCGAACGTTTGATTGCCCTGCATGATGAGGCGGCCGCGCACTTCCGATCGTCCGAGTTGGCCGGCGAGGTTCGGCTGGGTACTACCGAGGATGCCGCCTGCGAATGGATGGCGGCCGTGCTGGGTCGCTTCAGGCGGCTGCACCCCCGTGTCTCCTTGAGCATTCGCGTGGCCCAGAGCCTCGTCCTGGAGCAATGGCTCCGGGCGGGAGATCTGGATCTTGCGATGATGCAGATATTTGCTCACGAGAAAGAACCACACGATCTGGAATTATGGAGAGAAGACCTGATCTGGGTGCAGTCTATTGACCACCCCTTCACGTTGGATGACAGTATTCCGTTCGTTTCTTTCGATCAGAACTGCTTCTACCGCCGCGCAGCGCAAGATGCACTGGTGGCAACCGGGCGACACCTCAACATCGTCCTGGAATGCCCGAGCTGCGATGGCGTGACAGCCGGGGTGCGCCATGGATTGGGCGTGGGCGTGATAAGCCGCCGACAGCTCAGGCCCGGCCTGATGGAGATCGAAGGCGACCTGCCTGTCTTTCCCCAGATCTGTCACATCGCTCGCTCAAGCAATGCGTTGCCGGCGGATCTTGAGAAGACGCTGATGGAAGCAGTCTCTCAGGAGATGATCGGCGACCGATAGGCCGCACGACGCTGAAGAAACCGGATCGACCGGCAATTGACGATGCCATCTCTGTCCCGCCCCCGGGGGCGCTGTTGCGACCAATCTCCTCGCCATGGAATCCACGCCGGACAGGCGCCAGGACGTTACATTGACTACCGACAATCCAAGCCATGGCGGCCGCCATGCGACGGATGCCCACCCGTGCCTAAGCGTGACCGCGCTAGTCCAAATCTCTAGTTTCGTGGGCTCCAAACCCGTCTTCCATGGCCTCAGGAAACCAATGATTGACACCGCATTCAATTGAAAAAATATCCGGGCGAAGTTACAATATGTAATGCGAAAGCTCCGCCTCGCCCTGCCGTCGATGAATGGCTTCTTCACCTTCGAGGCTGCGGCCCGTTGCGGCAATTTCGCCCGTGCCGCCGAAGAGCTCAACGTCACTCCGGCGGCGGTGAGCCGGATGATGGGCCGGCTGGAAGAACATCTCGGAATTGTTTTGTTCGACCGCACCCCCGGCGGCGTGACGCTCACCGAAGCCGGGCGGATCCTCTATGAGGCCGTCTCACGCGGCTTCTCGGGCTTCGAGCATGCCTTGCGCGAGATCGAGGACCGCAAGACCGGAGTCCAGACGGTCACCCTCTCGGTATCAACCGGCTTCACGACACACTGGATCATGCCGCATATGGCGGAGATCAAGCGGGCTTTCCCCTCGCTTGAGCTGCGTTTCCAACTCATCATGTCGGCACTGTCCGGGCCGGTCACCGATGTCGACCTCGGCATGCGCTTCGTCGACGGGCCGGATGAGCGGCACGAGGCCAGCTACATCATGCCGGAGATATTGGTGCCGATCTGCAGCCCCGGCTACCGGGAAGGCCAGCGAAGCGCGGTTGCCGACGCGGCGGGCCCGACAGAGACGCTGGCCACTTTCGGCGAAACGCAACCGGACTGGTCGCAGGTATTCTTTCCCGGGGACCCTGGGGCGGCGACCAATTCGATGATCTTCTCCGACTATGCCATCGTCGTGCAGGCGGCGATGCTGGGCCAGGGCGTGGCGCTCGGCTGGCTGAATGTTGCCTGCCACTGGCTGCGCACAAAGGCACTGGTGCCTGCGAGTCCCCGGGTGAGGGTCACCGGACGGCACTGCCAGTTCGTGCGCTCGCGCGACAAGCCATTGCGACCCATCGTGGCCGACGTGCGCGACTGGATGATTGCGCGACTCCACGAGGATGTCAGATCAGTTGCGGAACTCTATCCGGAACTCGAGCTCGATGAACAGTTGAGGCTGTGCCCCGGCTAGGCTCAGGACCCGTTCAAGCAGAACCGGGCGCCAACCCGACGTGTTAGGGAGGAAACGGAGAACTTTGCCACGCGTAACGTCGCGTGGCCGCGACCCCTGCGCGTGAGCCCGGTAGGAGGCCTACTCCTCGACCGAGAGCACCTTCTTCGGGAAGCTGGCGGGAATGTGGGAGAAATGGTGCAGGGAAATGCCCCACCCCCCGGCGGAGCGGGTCATCACCAGCGAGGTGCGGACCCGCGACGACACGATGAGACCGTCGCAATGGGTGTTCCGGATTTCGCCGAAGCCCTGCGCCGCCACGATGGTGGGCGAGATTTCGCGGACTTGCTGGTCGACGAGGCTCAGGTTCACGCGGCTATACAGCCCGACATAATGAGAAAAATAAGCCTCGATGGCGCGCCGGCCGACGAAAAACTCGGGGAGAAGCCCGAAGAACAGGGCATCGTCATTGTAAATATCGGCCAGGGCGGCGGCATCCCACGGCGACGCTGCCGCGTTCCAGCGTGTTTCAACATCGTTCGTGACCGATAGCAGCGACATGTGATTTCCCCGTCTGCGTTTGTTGATGGCGCACAACTCCCAGCACGGAAAACGGACGCCAGGCGCCGCCGCGTATCGGGATCGTCTGTGTTGAACGCACCTTCCGCGAGGGCGCTCGCGGTTAGTGTCGTGGCGTGTTTTCTTCCAGCCGGCGGTGTCGACGGTCGCGCGAAAGCGTCAGCTGGCGCCCATTGCTTGCGCGTCGCGCAGAACGAGGTCGGCTGCCTTTTCGGCGATGACATAGACGGCGGCCTGAGTATTCCCCGAGACGATGGCCGGCATGATCGAGGCGTCGGCCACGCGCAGGCCCGCAAGCCCGATCACCCGCAGCGCCGGATCGACGACGGCGGAAGGATCGGTGCCCATCTTGGCGGTGCCGCTGACATGGTAGATCGTCTGCCCGTTGGTGCGGGTGAAATTGTCCCAGTCGGCATCGCTGCGGCAGGCGGCACCGGGGCTCATTTCATGCGCCACGAAGGGGTGCAGCGCCGGCTGGTCGACGATTTCGCGGGCCATCTGCATGCCGCGCCGCATCGTGTCGAGATCCACCTGGGCGGAAAGGAAGTTCGGCCGGATGGCCGGGGGCTCCAGCGGGTCGGCGGAGCGGGAATGGATGGAGCCGACGCTTTCCGGCCGCAGCTGGCTGACACCGATGGTCATGCCCGGCTGGCGGTCGAGGATGCGCTTGGAGGCATCGGCATAGCTCGCATGCATGAAATAGAGCTGCACGTCGGCGTCCAAGAGGCCCGGCCGCGTCTTGACGAAGCCGAAGGCCAGCCCGGTGCCGAGCGAGAGGATGCCGCGCCCGGAGGCGAAATACTGCAGCACGGAGCGGGCGAGGGGGATGCCGCGCGACTGTTCGTTCAGGGTGATGGGCTGGGTCACCCGCCAGTTCATGCGGGTGCAGAAATGGTCCTGGTAGTTCTCGCCCACCCCGGCCAGCGCCTGCACCACCTCGATGCCAAGCGGCTTGAGAAGGCCGGGATTGCCGACACCGGAGAGTTCCAGCAGATGTGGGGTCTGCACGGCCCCGGCGCACAGGATCAACTCGCGCCCCGCGCGCACGCTGAGCCTCTGGCCCTGGCGCTGAAAGCTGGCGCCGACCGCGCGCCGGCCCTCGAAATCGACCTTGAGGATGTGGGCGCCGGTGACGATGTCGAGATTGCGCCGCCCGCGTGCCGGATCGAGATAGGCTGTCTTGGCGGAAACGCGGCGGCCCCGGCGCTGGGTGGCCTGGTAGTAGCCGAAGCCTTCCTGGTGGCCGTCATTATAGTCGCGGTTGAGGCCGTGGCCGGCCTGCCGGGCGGCGGCGATGAAGGCGTCGGCCAGCGGCGGGCGCAGCGCCACCTCCGTGATCGCCAGCTTGCCATCGCGCCCGCGCGTCTCGCCCTCGGCGCCGTCAAAGGCCTCGACCTTGCGGAAATAGGGGACGAGGTCGGCGAAGCTCCAGCCGGATGCGCCGCTCTGCGCCCACTTGTCGAAGTCGCCGGGCTGGCCGCGCACATAGATCATCCCGTTGATCAGCGACGAGCCGCCCAGTCCCTTTCCTCGGGGAATCGCGATCGATCGGCCGCAGGTCCCCGCTTCCGGCTCGGAGATGAACTTCCAGTTGAACGTGGCGTCCACCAGCAGCTTGGAGAAGCCGGCGGGAATGGGTATCCAGGGGCTGCTCGGCTCCCCGCCCGCTTCCAGCAGCAATACGTCGTAGCGGCCATTCTCCGACAGGCGGTTTGCCAGCACGCATCCCGCCGTGCCGCCGCCGAGAATGATGTAGTCGTAGGTCGTCTTCATGGGACTTGACCGCAGTGAAGTTGCCCGTTCGGCATGAAACAACCGCTCGGTGCGCGCCGCTGTGGCGCGCACCGGCAGGCTCGTTCCGCACCTCGCTCAGGTCAACCAGGCGTCGTGCGGGGGGCCGCAGGCAGCACCAAGCCGATCCGTGCGCGAAGGCGCGGCCGAGAACGGCAGGCGCAGGAGCGGCTGGAAGGGCACGCCCGTGGGCGCGCCCGGCCCTGTCGATCAATCGTAGAAATGGGGAGCCTTCTTGAAGCTCGGCCAGGAATCGGGGTCATGGCCGGGCACCACCATGGCGTTTTCCCGTTCGGCGAGGCGGCGTAGCTTGCGTACCGAGGCGGCGACCTCGATGGCCGAGGTGAGGGCGCCCGGCAGGCACTTGTCGTTCCAGTGCTCAAACGTGTAGGCGGCATCAATGGCGAGCAGGATCGGTCCCGAATTGGGCAGCCGCACCATGATCGACTGGTGGCCGGGGCTGTGGCCGGGCGACTGGTAGGTCTGGATCACGCCGTCGCCATACAGGTCGAAGCCGTCCTCGTCCTCCAGGAATTCCCACTGGATCCCCGGCTTGAGGATGTCCTTCATGACGTAGCCGAGCTTCATGTACCAATCGGCGCTGAACGCCCACTCATACTCGCGGCGCTGCACGATGTGCTTGGCGTTGGGGAAATTCCCGCAGGCGCCCGTATGGTCGAGATGCAGGTGGGAATGGATGACGTATTTGACGTCCGCCGGGTCGAAGCCTGCCTGCTTCAGCCGGTTCACGCAGCCGTCTTCCGGGTCCATCAGCGGGTAATATTTGTTGGTCAGTTCACCCCAGTGCCCTTCCGGGTCCAGCGCCGCCTCGACCGCCGTTCCCCCGTCGATCACCACATTGCCGCGCGGGTGGGTAATGAAGAACCAGGGAATAGGCGTGAAGAAGTCTTCCTGTCCATACCCGAGCTTGATGTCCACTTCCTTCTGGCGAATGCGTCCGGTCTGGAAAAAATACAGCCGAATATCCTCGCTCATCGTTTCCTCCACTTATCATGTTGTGATTGAGGCTGGCCGCGAAGCATCTCGCGCCGCCCGTTGTTGGAAGCGCATGCGCTTCGTGGTGAGGCCTGCCGTTGCGTCGGCCGGCGATCAATACAGCCCGTAGACGCGCATATAAGCGGCGAGGGGCGGGCGGATGTGGGTAACGGTCAGCTCTTCGAGCCGGGCCATATCGCGCGTCCGCATGGCGGCGATGATGTCCCAGTGATCCTGGAGCGATTTCAGCGACGTTCCCTGCTCGATCAGCGCGCGTGAGATGATCGCCGAGGCTCGCAGCCAGTAATTAAGCTGCAGCGCCGCCAGCTCGGCATTCTTGCAGTAGTCGAACTGGGTGGTGTGGAACAGGTCGTTGGCGTCGACGGCGGCCTCGATCTGCCCGTCGTTCAGCGCCTGCTCATAGGTGGTGTTGATCGCCGTCAGCCGGTCAGCCAGCTCGTCCAGCCGGTCAAGATCGAAGCGCCGCACGCCCTCGGCCTGAAGCATGGCGCGGATGTCGTAGAGGTCCTGGAGCTCGCGCGCCGACAGCGCCCGCACCTCGACGCCGCGATTGGCCTTGCGCTCGATGACGCCGATGCGGTCCAGCATGTCGAAGGCGCGCCGGACATTGTGGTTGGTCGCGCCGAAGCGCTCGCACAGGTCGCTTTCGACCAGGCGCTGACGCGGCATCAGCCTTCCCAACGCGATGTCACGGCGCAGAACCTCGTAGATTTCTTCGCCGCTCATCGCGCTGGGCCGTCTCATGATTTGGGACGACGACATCGAACCCTCCATTGCCCGAAGACGCTAGCGACAAGACGCCAGGGTTGTCAATTCGCTCGATAATAACATCGATTGTATCATGAAAAAAATTATAGACGAGATTATCGATAATCCGTATACCGATCCCAGAGGCTGGCAAACAGCTCGACAGCAACGAAGGCAGTGGGAGGAAACATGAGCAACGATCAAACGGATAAGGGCGCGACCGCCGGGCCCGTCGACGCCACGCCGGGAGTGACCCGTCGCGGCCTGCTGGGCGGCGTCGGTGTGGGCGTCGGCATTGCCACGCTAGCTGCGTCCGGCATCGCCATGCCGAGCATCGTCCGGGCGCAGGGCGCAAAGGTACGCGTCGGCATCGGCCTCAATTACGGTCCCTTCAACCAGCCCTGGCGCCGTGGCTGCTGGAAGATCGCACAGACGGTCACCGAAGGTGGCGGCGAACTGGTGACGGTGCGCGGCGAGCCCTCCAAGAATTCCGAACAGAGCTCCGCGCTCGCGTTGCTCGACCGCGACATCAACGTGCTGGTTCTTGGCATCTATTCGCTCGAATCCGAGACCGCCTACATCGTCGACGAGGCGCGCAAGCGCGGCATCAAGACGGTCGGCTTCGTCGTCACCGTCAAGGATTCGCCCGCCGTCAGTGAGAACACCTGGGCTACCGCGACCACCATCGGCTACCACATGCAGAACATGCTCGGCCGCCAGGGCACCATCGCCCAGACCGCCGAGGCGCGCGGCTTCTACACGCCGTTCGACATGGAAGCGGACATGCTGTCGCTCATGACGTCCTATGAGCCGCGCATGAAGATGCTGCCCTTCATCTCCGGCTCCGTCTCGACGGAAGACCAGATTTCCAAGGGCCGCGACAACATGCTGGCGCTGCTCCAGGCCAACCCGAAGCCGGGCTCCATCGCCGCCTTCATGTCCTGGTGGTGGCCGCTCACCATCGGCGCGGCGCAGGCCATGCAGCAGATGGGCCGCGACGACATCAAGCTGTTCAACCACTACACGTCAGACCAGCTTCTGGCCGGCATAGCCTCGGGCAACGTTCCCGTCGCCTTCTCCACTGACGTTCCCTACCACATCATCGGCGAACGCGTCGGCAAGCTGGCGCTGCAACTGGGACGCGGCGAGCAAGTGCCGAACAACGTCGACTATGTCCCGGTGCCGACCATCCTGCCGCAGGATGCCGCGAAATATCTCGACGAGATCCGCGCCATGGATGCCGCCGCCATCGCCTATCTCAAGCCCTTCGGCGGCTAAGCACCTCTCGCGGACATAGAAGGGCTTCGGCCGGGTGCCGGCTCCTTTGAGGGCCGGCACCTCCGGCCAGTCGCCGGGTCGCAGCCCGCGGCACGCGCCGTGCTCCGCGTCACGCATTCCCGCATACCCCGCCACGCCGGCAGGGCGCCGATGGTTTCAGGGGCGCCGGGACCATCGGGCATCAGCGACGCACCGCCCGGCGCCCGGCCGGGATGGATGGCTCAAGAGGAACGACCATGACCATAGCTGAGCAGCAAGTGCCCGCAGCGGGTGCTTCCCCCTCGCGCTCCGAAGCCGCCGGGCGCGACACCTCGCACCCGCTGGTGCGCTTCCTGCGGGTGTGGGGAACCATCCTCGTCATCCTGCTGGTCGTCGTGGCGTTTTCCTTCGCCTCGCCCTATTTCCTCACCGTGTCGAACATCAACAACATCCTGTTCTCGATGTTCACCTGCGCCCTGCTGTCGATGGGGCTGACCTTCGTGGTGGCGGCCGGGAGCTTCGATCTCTCCATCGGCACCATCGTCACCACCTCCTCGATCGTGTGCGCGCTGTGCATTCCGGTCCTCGGCGCGCCCGCCGCGATCATCGTCGCGCTGCTGGTGTCGATGCTGATCGGGCTGGCGAACGGCGTGCTGGTAACGTGGTTCCGCATCTCCGGCATTGTCGGTACCATCGGCGTGATGTTCCTGCTGGAAGGCGGCAACCAGTATCTCACCGGCGGCTACCAAGTGGCCGTGGGCTATGACGAGCACTTCTTCCGCTGGCTCGGCCAGGGGCGCTACGGCTTCATCGCGATGAAGTCGGTCTTCCTGTTCGTGTTTTTCATCATCGCCTTCATCATCGCCAACCGGCTGCGCATCGGCCACTATATCAACGCGGTAGGCGACAACCCGTTGGCGGCCTATTACTCCGGCATTCCCGTCTATCGCTGGGTGATTTCGAGCTTCGTGCTCAGCGCGCTGTTCTGCGGCATCGCCGGCATCTTCCTCGCCTCCACCTCGTCCTCGGCGCAGCCGACCGGAGGCGCGGGCTATTTGCTGGAAGCCTTCGCCGCCGTGTTCCTCGGCGCCACCATTCTCGGCAAGGGCAAACCGCACGTACTGGGCACGCTGCTCGGCGTGTTCTTCCTCTACATGGTGTCGAACGGCATGACCCAGTTCGGCGTCGACAGTTCCGCGCGCAACATCTTCAACGGCTTCGTCTTGCTCGCGGCCGTCGGCACCAATGCGCTGCTCAACCGCGAAGAACTTCATCTCCGCTTCATCTGAGGGCCGATCATGGATGCGCGTCCCATCATCGAGATCCGCGATCTCCGCAAAGACTTTTCCGGTGTCCACGTTCTCAAGGGCATCGACATGTCCTTCGACCGCGGCGAAATTCACGGCCTGCTGGGGGAGAACGGTGCCGGCAAGTCGACGCTGATCAAGATATTGACCTGCGTCTACACGGCGTCGAGCGGCGAGATATTGATCGAGGGTAAACCCTTCCACGGCCATTCACCCAAGTCCGCCAATGATGTCGGCGTCGGCGCCGTCTATCAGGACGCCGAACTCGCCTGGAACATGACCGTGGCGGAGAACCTGCTGCTGGGCAGCGAGCGCCGCTGGATCGACCGCCGGGCGATGGAGCGGGAGGCGCGGGAGATCCTTGCCCGCATCGGACTCGACATCGACCCTGCCGCCCGTGCCGGCGCGCTCACGGCTGCGCAGATGCAGATGCTGACGCTGGCGACGCTGTTCCAACGCAAGTTCAAGGTTATCATCCTCGACGAGCCGACCGCGCGGCTGTCGGGCCGCGAGAGCGAGTTGCTGTTCGCCCTCATACGCCGCTTCAAGGCGGAAGGCCTGACCATCGTCTACATCTCGCACCGGCTGAATGAGGTGAAGCTGCTCTGCGACCGCGCCACCATCCTTCGCGACGGCCGGGTGGTAGCAACGCTCACCCGCGGCGAGATCGATGAGGCGGCGGTGACGCGCCTCATGGTCAACCGCTCGGCCGCGGACCTCGAGATCACCAATCCCGGCTTCGCCCGCCAGGAGGTGGCGCTGGAGGTGAAAAATCTCGGCACCGCCAAGCTGAGCCCCACCAGTTTCCGCGTCCATCGCGGCGAGATTCTCGGCATCACCGGCCCCATCGGTGGCGGCATGGAGCAGATCGAGAAGGCGCTGAGCGGCCTCATCGCCTATCGCGGGGACATCTTCGCCGAGGGGCGCCCCGTCCGCATCGATAGCCCGTCCGATGCGCTCGACATCGGCGTGGCGCTGATACCCGAAGACCGGCGCAAGCAGGCGCTGTTCCCGAACCTCACCATGGCGGAAAACGTCTCGCTGCCGATTCTCGACCGAATCTCACGCTTCGGCATGGTGCGCAGCGCCGATATCCTGGCAAGCGGCCGCCGGGTGATCGAGCGGCTTCAGGTCTATCCCGCCGCGCCCGGCACCAAGATGCGCTACTTCTCCGGCGGCAACCAGCAGAAGGCCGTCATCGGCAAATGGTTGAGCCGGGACCAGAAGATCTACATCTTCTCCGAGCCCACCTCTGGCGTCGACGTCGGCGCCATCCGGCAGATCTACGAGATCATGCTGGAAATGGCGCGCGACGGCGCCGCCATCATCCTGATGTCGACCTCGTTCAACGAGCTGCTTTCGCTGAGCGAGCGAATCATGGTCGTGCATTCCGGCCGGGTGGCGGTGGAGCGGCCAAGGGCCGGTTTCGACCGCAATTCGCTGCTGGCGGCGACACTGGCGTCGGAGGTGGCGTGACCTCGCCCGGCTCGGATGCGCGCTTGGACAATGGGGCCCGCCCGGCGGAGCAGGAGCGCGCACGCACCGGCCCGCCCGGTAATGACATTCCCATCCGGTCGGATATCAGCGCCCATGCGCTGCGACTGCTTGCTCGCAAGACGCCCAGCTTGCGCGCTTCGTTGCGCATGCGCGCCGTGGCCCATATGCTCGGCGGCGCCAGCATAGCGGAGGCGGCGGCCGGCGCCCATGTGCGGACCCGAACCCTGCAGAACTGGATCGCCCGCTACAATGCCGAGGGCGTCGCGGGGCTGGTGGATCGTTCGCGCGAGCCCTCAAGGCCCCGATGAGAGAACGGGAAGACAATTTTTTGACGGCACGTTTCGATGTGTTTGATCCCGGGATTTGATGGTGCAGTCTTTCCGCAGGAAGGGAAGGATGCACTATGGGCCAGCTTCCATGGGAGCGCCACAGCATCAACCAGAAGACCGTCGCGAAATGGAGAAGCGGTGCTCGGTCGCTGACCTGCCGACTGGCCCCGGAGAGCCGAATCGACGGTTCTGTCGGTCGAGGAAGAGGTGATCATCGTCGCCTTCCGGCGGCATACCCTGCTTCCGCTGGATGATTGCCTCTACGCGCTGCAGGCGACGATCCCGCACCTAAGCCGGTCATTGCTGCACCGATGCCTGCAGCGGCACGGCATCAGCCGGCTGCCCGAGAGGGCGTTGACAGCGCGGCCGGGGTTTGAGGCATCAGGCGATCATTCACTTGGCGTAAGGGCCTGCACCACCATGGCACTGTCGACATATTGCGTCATGGCTGCGATCTTGCCGTCCTTCACCTCATAGAGATGGGCGAAGGCGGCACACATTGACTTGCCGGTCGCATTGTAGGTGCCGGAATAAACGCCGAAGGCGGCGACGCGGTCGCCGTCTTCCAGGAAGGTGTGGACCTCGGCGCGATAGCCGGTCCATTCGCTGCCAAGGCGCCGGAAGACGCCGGCGAGGATCGCGTCCGGCCCAACATAGGTTCCCGCATAGGGGAACCCTTCTGCCTCCGTCCATGACGCATCGGGAGCAAGAGCGGCCAGTAGGTTGCGGCCGTTCTCTTCCGACGTGCCCTCATAGGTGGCGCGGATCAGATCGAGATTGGCACCCATCTCAGCCCCACTTCATCTCGCCGGTGGCGACCTTCGAGCCGATGTCGAGCGCGACGCCCATGCCGAGGGCGGGGAAGCGGGCGATCATAGCTTCCTTCAGCGCGGCGGAGTCCTTGGCCTTTGCCAGTTCTTCCTCGAAGGCGAGGAGATAGGCCTTGGTGTACTCAACGCCCGAGAGATCGGTGGCGGCGCTCAGTGCCATGTGACCGGGCACGACGATGGCCGGCTTGCGCGCCGCGATCTTGTCGAGATTTGCGATCCAGGCGGCACGCTGTTCCTTGGTCGGGGTATCGGCGGTCCAGACATAGACACCCGAGAAGATCAGGACGCCGCCGACCACGGCGTTCAGCGACGGCACGAACAGATAGCGCCGGTTGTCCAGCCCGTCGGCATGGACGATCTCGACGGTCTCGCCATCGACGCTGAGCGCCGGACCATCGAAGGCTTCCGGAATGACGATGTCGGCGAGCGTCTGCGGACCGTTTTCCTTGAGCTGCGGCCCCCAGACGGCGAGCTTCTTTTCAACGCTGGCGTTGATCGCGGCCACCGTCGCGGAGGCGGCGATCACCTTCGCACCCGGGAAAGCTTCCTTGATCGGCTTGAGGCTGAAGTAATAGTCGGGATCGGACTGGCTGATATAGATGGTGGTGAGCGTCTTGCCGCTCGCCTTGATGGCTTCCGCCACTGCCCGGCCATCGGGGAAGGTGAAGCCGCCATCGATAAGCACGGCCTCGGACGCGCCGGTGAGCAGGACAGGTGCGCGGTAGAAGCCCTTTTCGCCGGCAGGAAAATGCTTCCAGGGCAGCCCGCTGGCGGCATGGCCAAGGCCGGCGGGGGCGAAGACGGCGGCAGCGCCGGTGGCTAGGGTGGTTTTCATGAGGGATCTCCGGGTGAGCATGGATGTCTCCTGATGGGGCAATGGAATAGAAAATGCAGGGCAGATGGGCGCCGCGCCGAGGGCGCGGGCTCAGGCCGCTTTCAGTCCGGCGACCAGCATGTCCATGCTGCCGAACAGGGCGCTGGCCCGTACGAGCCGGCGGCGGTCTCCCGCACCGACAATGAGGGCCGGGACGCCCTCGGCACCGAGCCGGCGCATCTCACTGCGGGCGGTCTCGACGCGTGAGCGATACGCCGCCATCAATGCCGTGTCGGGCGTTTCAAGGCGGTCGGCGATCCCCGGCATGTGCAGGGTCCGCAGCAGCTGTGCGAGGACGGTGACGTCGGTGATGTCGCGGCCCTCCACATAGCGGGCGTGCTGGATGGCCTTCAGCGCTTCGAACGCCCGCTCCGGGGCGGTGATGGCAACCGCGATGACCGCCAGCGTCGCCGGGCCGGAATCGAACAGGCGCGAATGGTCGGCTAGAGCCTTGTGACGATAGGCGTCGCTGAAGAGCTGGCCGGTGAGGCGGGCGATGCGCTGATCATTGCTCCACGCATAATCCGCGAAGCCCGCATCCATCGGGCGGGCGCCGGTCCCGGCGAAGAGGCCGGTGGGCGCCAGCTGAACATCGAAATCAGGCTCGCGGATCAGATTTTCCAGCGTCGCGGATGCGCCGTAGCACCAGCCACAGAGCGGATCGAACAGATAGGTGATGCGGGTTTGCTTGATCATGGCCGTCTCCTCCGCAAAGGAAATGGCACGGGAGAGCTGACCATAAAAGACCAACAAAAATGACACTCTGTATGCTAATAACAAACAGTTATGCCAATCCACCGCGTGCGCGATCATGAACCTCAATCGCCTAGCCTATTTTACGGCAGTCGTTGACACCGGCTCGTTCACCCGCGCCGCCGAACGGCTCGGCATCACCAAGGCGGTGGTGAGCCAGCAGGTCGCGCAGTTGGAACGGGATCTGGGGACCAGCCTGCTGGTGCGAACGACACGGCAGGTCCGGCCCACCGAGGCAGGCCGGCTGTTTCACGCGCGCTGCGTGATGATCCTGCGCGACGCGGAAGATGCGTTCGATGAACTGGCGCAGGCCGCGGCGGAACCGACAGGCACGTTGCGCATCACCGCCCCGAACGATTACGGCACGGCCCTTGTCGCCCCGCTCGCGGCCGCCTTCACGGCCCTCTTTCCCGCCTGCCGGGTGGAACTGACCCTGAGCGACGACACGCTCGATCTCGTCTCCGGCCGCATCGATCTGGCGATCCGTGTCGGCTGGCTGGTGGATTCCAGTCTTCAGGCGCGCAAGATCGGTTCTTTTGACCAATTGCTGGTCGCGAGCCCCGTCTTTGCAGATCGCATCGCACTGCTGCGCGCACCTGAAGATCTGGGTTCCTTGCCCTTCATCGCCAATCTCGCCCTGCGCGAACCCTTGCTCTGGTCGTTCACGCGTGGGGACCTCGACCGGCAGAACGCACGCCTGCAGGCGACCATTGCCATCGACACGACGCCCGGCGTGCTCGCGGCGGTGAAGGCTGGCGGTGGGCTTTCCATCCTGCCGGATTTTCTCGTGGCGGAGGATCTGGCGGCCGGGCGACTGATCCATGTGCTGCCCGCGTGGCAACTGCCGTCCGGCGGCATCCACACGGTCTATCCCACCGCCCGCTTCCGCCCGCCTAAGGTGACGGCGTTCGTGGACATGCTGATGGCCGCACAGAAGAAGAGGTCCATCCCCATGGCACCGGCCGCGTAGTGGCGGGCCTGACCATCTAGGTCACTAAGCAAACGCATCCCGGGCGGTGCGCTCAGCGCGATCCGTTCCCCCTTGCGAAGAGATGCAGTTCCGGCTCTCCCGCCCACAGCCAAGCGCGTTCATGTCGTCGCAATGTCGTCCCCGGACGCGCCTGCGGGACCCGGTGCGTCCATGCGGGACAATTGCTCCCAGACAGTCGCCTCGACCGGCGTGGCCTGATTGGCCAGTCGCACCGCCGTCACGTCGAGATCGCAGTAGGGAAGGCTGGCCGAGAGATCCGCAAGGTCGCCGGCCTCGATCCGCGCGCGGGCAAGCGTCGCCGGCACCCACGCCACACCGATGCCGTTCGCGGCGAGTTCCAGCGCCGCCAGTGTGAGCTCGGTCTCAACCTTGGGCACCATGTGACTTGCTCCCCGGATAGCCGGCAGAACGATCCGGTCCATGACCTGGCCAAGGAAGACGTCGGATGGATAGGCGATGAAGGGCACTTCGCCATGCGCGAACTGCCTGTTCAGGCGAGCGCCATGGGCTCGGGCGAAAACCGGGATCAGGCGGTCGCGACCGATGATGGTGGTCTCGATGTAGTTGGCGGCGATGGGGTGTTCCTCGCCGATGCGCCGGTACACCACGGCGATATCGGCCTGCCGCGACAGCAGGAAGGCAAAGCACTCATCGAGGTTAGCCGATTTCAGCTTGAGAAAGATGTCGGCATTTTTCGACTGGATCGTGTCGATGAAGCGCGGGGCCCAGGAAGCGGTTAGGGCATGCTGGCTAGCGAGAACAAGGCGGTTGCCGGCCGTGCGGTCGCCCCGGCGCAAATCGTCGGTCAACTGGCGCAGGGTGCGGGCCAGCCGTGCGATCTGGTCGCGCTGCTCGGCGGTGGTTGGGCGTAGTTGCACCGGTTTGCGCGAGCGGTCAAACAGCGCCACGCCGACATGGTCCTCAATGTGCTGCACCCGGCGCGAGAAGGCCGACTGCGTCAGCCGCCGCCGCTCGGCGGCCTCGCTGGAGGAACCGGTCTCCGCAACCGCCAAAATATCCTCCAGCCACTCCCGACGCGTTAGTCGCTCCTAATATGCATAAATTGCATCTTATTTGAATAATTCGCATTTGAAGTGCTGGAGACGATCTGCAAACTTCGAACCGGGCAGAAGCCGCGCGATCCTCGCCCACTGCTCCTTTTTCAGTTCGTACCGCTTGGTCGCAATGTGGCTCGCCAGCCTATGGGCATGGCATCGCGGGTAATGATAATGCCTGAAACAATATGACCTGAGACCCCGATCCTCCTCCAGATTTGAGTAGAGTCCGTCGATCACGGAGACGGACGATGCGAGCCTCACGGTTCACGGAAGAGCAGATCATCGGCATGCTGAAGGAGCAGGAGGCGGGGGCGAAGACCGCTGACGTGTGCCGCAAGCACGGCATCTCCTCGGCGACCTTCTACAAGTTCAAGGCAAAGTATGGCGGCATGGACGTGTCGGATGCCCGCCGGCTGAAGGCGCTTGAGGATGAGAACGCCCGCCTGAAGAAGCTGCTCGCCGAGCAGATGCTGGACAACGCTATCCTGAAGGATGTCGCCTCAAAAAAATGGTGACGCTCGATGTGAGGCGTAAAGCCGTGGCCCATGCCTGTGCCGAGCACGGGGTGAGCCAGCGTCGGGCGTGCAAGGCATTGAGCTTCGATCGCACCAGTATGCGCTATCGAAGCGTCCGTCCTGACGATGCGGCCCTGCGCGACGCCATGAAAGCCGTGGCCGGCGAGCGCCGCCGCTTCGGCTACCGACGGATCCACGTCATGCTGCGGCGTCAGGGCATCGTGATGAACCAGAAGAAGCTGCGCCGGCTGTATCGAGAGGAAAAGCTCCAGGTGCGTCGGCGAGGTGGTCGCAAACGGGCGCTTGGCACAAGACGGCCTATGCTGGTGCCGGATCGGGTCAACCTTCGCTGGAGTCTCGATTTCGTGTCGGACGCCTTCACGGACGGCCGCCGCTTCCGGGTGCTGGCCGTTGTCGACGACTTCAGCCGGGAGTGCCTGGCACTGGTCGTCGACACCTCGCTCTCCGGCCTTCGAGTGACGCGCGAGCTGGACGAGATCATGGCTGTTCGGGGCAAGCCTTCAACCATCGTGTCGGACAATGGCACTGAACTAACCTCGATGGCGGTGCTCAAATGGTGCCAGCAGACCGGCGTCGAATGGCATTACATCGCGCCCGGCAAGCCCATGCAGAACGGCTTCGTCGAGAGCTTCAACGGCCGCTTCCGGGACGAATGTTTGAACGAGACACTGTTCTCGCACCTGCCCCAGGCTCGCGCCGCTATCGCCTCATGGAAGGAGGACTACAATGTGAACCGTCCCCATTCAGCTCTCGGCAATCGATCCCCTGCCGAGTTCGCGGCAACAATCGCACTGGAAACCGAGGCCGCATGAGGCCACAAATCAACCCTCGGACTCTCTCTTAAGCCGGAGGAGAAATGGGTCTCAGGTCACTATCGCAACCTCGTCGAGCGCTTCTTCAACAAGATCAAGCACTACCGCGCCGTTGCGACCCGATACGACAAGCGACCTGACAATTTCCTCGCCGGCGTAAAACTCGCATCACTCAGAATATGGATGCGGTTTAATGAGTCGGTCGCCTAGAGCGGAAAACAGATAACCGGAGGCCAGAAGCAGCAGCGACCTTGACCGCTGCACATTGTAGAGCGCGAACAGCAGGGCGGATGTGACGATCTCTAGCGTGAAGGTGGCTGCCGCGTAGGCCGGTAGTATGATTTCCGAGTTTCTCGTCGCCTCGCGGGCAAAGGGCATTGTCGCGGTCAGGGCGCCGAGGAGGCAAAGCGACACAGCGGCCGCCACGATTAACGGCGTCCGCATTGTGGTCCGCGACGTCACCGAGTAATCGTCTCTTGCCGCCACCGAAACACCGCTCGAGAGGTTGGGAAGTCGAGAAATTCAGCAGGCAACAATGCAATTCAGTGCGCACGCGGCATGGCGCAGCGATGATGACACTACCGGACATCCCTCACGCGAGCCATCCGGTGCACCGCCGAAGACGCGGCCGATGATATTTTTCGGGTAGAGCGCTCGCGCACGTGGCGATCTGCCGACACCTTCACGGCGAGCATCAATGGTGTCGGTAAGTGGTCATGCGGTGACCTTCAGGTCCAGAGCCATTGCCTGGCAAATTTCCAATAAGCAGCCCGTCGGAATTGAGAGTAAAAAGTCCCTCCTTCGATCCGCAGATTGGTGCCTCGTTTGCCGCCCGAAAGCCGACCCTCCCAAGGTAAGAGAAGGGTCAGGAGCAGAAGCCGAGCGTTCTTGTGCGGTGCCCCGGTAGGCATTTGTCCGCCACGGTACGCAGCAGCGATACGCGTAGATGTAGGATGCTTGTTCTTTCGGAGAGTAATGTGATTGTACGCACATGCGCCACACGCACCCGTGTCGTTATAAGACATGCGCCTATGTAGGCCGCGACACGTCGCGGCCGACTACAACCACGGCCAGCACGTCGCCTTGTGATGCTGTTACTCTGCCGGTCTCGCTGCAATTAACGATCCGACGCGGCGAGGGCGTTTCCGCTGGGGAACAGTGCCGGGGTTCATCTAGGCTCCATGTCCAATTTCATGTCGGTGATTATCTAACGAAATCAACGACATGCGGACATTGAAAAGCCTGGCGCGCCGGCCAAGGTGAAACTGCGAACACCTATGTCGTTGAAATTACGATGATTTAAATCTCGCGCAATCGGGGCTATAGTTGCGACGGAGTGTCCAGGCTCCAGGCAGCCAGCGAGCATGTCCATAATTTTGCACCACATGTGAATGACGCAACCTTGCTCACTGCTGGAGCGTGGCGTGTCGTACACACCATCAGTCTTCGAAACCCGTCGATTCAGGTTTGAACTTGAGCTGGCGGGCATTGTCACGAACCACGCCGACTTCGCTATCAGCAAAGCCGTCACTGGCTTCGGCTTCGATTTCAAGGGTAAGCTTAACCTTCGCGCCGTGGGTCCGCTGAAGTTCCATAACCACAGCATTGAGGATCGTATCAAAAGATTTTACCGGTCGAACCATATCAAGCTCGACGGAGCCATAGAAGCGATGTGGCTTGCTTCGCGCGGTCGATCCTGGAGGTTCAGATCCAGGTTCTCTTGGCTCTGGCATGACATCGGATGATGAGCTCTGCTCCAGCCGTGGCACGGGGAGGGCATCTTCCTGAAGTTGTCTTTTCGCTTCTGCCTCCCGGACGATCATCGCAGTTGGCATGGGAAAATCGGGGGGGGTCTTTGCCCAAGTCAACTTGTGATACTTGCCCGTCGCTTCGTCGAAGCTGTCGGCGTAGGCGAACTTGGGGTCGAGCTTGGCAGCTGCGTCTCGGATAGAGCCCTCAAGAACCACCTTGTCGCGAACCTTAGGCAGATACACGTAGGCCGCGAACCAATCGGCAATCTCGGCAATCGAGAGATGCGGCCTGTCATCCGGCCAGATGGGTTGTAGCGCATGCCATAGCCGCTCTGTGCCCAGCTTCTCTAGGTCACAGACCCATAAACGGGATTCCCTTTTGGGTCGGAGGCTGATTCATTTCTCCTGATGGAGGATGAGATGGCCCGCTTTGATCTAACGGATTTCGAGTGGTCGGTGATCCAGCCGCTTTTGCCGAACAAGCCGAGGGGCGTGCCTCGGGTGGACGACCGGCGCGTGCTGAACGGGATTTTCTGGCGACTTCGGACCGGGGCGCCGTGGGCCGACATTCCCGAGCGCTACGGCCCGCACACGACCTGCGTGAACCGCTTCAACCGCTGGCGCAAGGCGGGGGTCTGGGATCGGCTTCTGGAAGCGGTGTCAAAGGCTTACGATGGCGACATCCAGATGATCGATTCCTCCAGCATCCGCGTGCACCAGCACGCCGCCAACGCCCAAAAAAAGACGACCGATCCGGTTGCATGGGTCGCTCGCGGGGCGGCCTGACAACGAAGATCCATGCTCTGGTGGATGCCGAAGGCCTGCCGATCGCCCTGAAATTGACCGAGGGCCAGGCTCATGACGGACGCAGCGCCCGCGACATGCTCGGCGCGCTTGTCGATGGCCAGACCCTCCTGGCCGACCGCGCCTATGACAGCGACGAACTCCGGCAAAGCCTGCGCGAGCGAGGCGCATGGGCCAACATCAAGCCCATGCCGAACCGCAAGAACGTGCCAGCCTTCAGCCCCTTCTTGTATCGCTATCGCAACCTCGTCGAGCGCTTCTTCAACAAGATCAAGCACTACCGCGCCGTTGCGACCCGATACGACAAGCGACCTGACAATTTCCTCGCCGGCGTAAAACTCGCATCACTCAGAATATGGATGCGGTTTAATGAGTCGGTCGCCTAGAACGATGCCATCCGCTTTTGCTTTGTCATAAACGACGACCGGGATTGCGGCGCGATCCCGCGACGAGATCAGGCTGTGTTCGAGATCAAATGGCTTTCCGGCAGTCTCGCTCTTTACTGGATAGAGAATGTGGCTCCAAGCTGTCCGGATCGCCTTTAACGCGGACTCCCGGTTAGTCTTGGCCTTGTCCTTCGCGTCCGCCGCCTGAGACTGCGTCATCTGCTGTTGAAGGCGACCGTCCTTGTCGATCGAGGCCCATGCCATTGCCTTCCTCATCACCTCGCGAGCAGTAGCGAGATTCGCTTCATCCGGCGCAACAAAGACGAGGGTATTTCGAAGCCTACGTTGTGAGGCCCGGCAGCGCATCAGTGCGTCCCCTACGGCATCGGTCGCGGGCGACTTCGCGGCGCCCTTGCCGGCATGCGTCAGCGCTGGGCCGAGGATCACGAGGGAGAGCGATTGCGCCTCATCGATCGTCACCGGATCGTCCGGCGCAGCGAAGATGCGATGGAAGCCGCCCTTGCTACCCGCGTCTTCGCGAAGCACGTCCGCAATGGTCGCATCGACTTCGTGATCTGGAAGTGCTTTGGCTCGATCATCCGCAAGCCGGTTCAATGTGGGCTGGGTCGAAAACCAATAGCGCCCAGCTTCTTCATAGAGATAAGTTGCCTTTTCGGTGAGCTCTCGCAACGCTTCGCCGAAGATGGCTAACTGATCGCCGGGTTCAGCGCAGGCGAGACGCAAGCCTTGGCCAGTGAGCCCGGCATTCGGTTGCCCCACCAGTGGCGCCGAGCAAATAAAGACTGCCCGCGCAGCTCGGGTAGCCGCCCGCAATTGCGAGATCCGTCGAGACGGGTTCGCTTCCATCCGATTGGGAAGCGAACCTTCGCCGTCGACTTCCTTGTCAACGACCGATCCAAAAGCTGGGTCGAGAGGATAGAGAACGCTCACCCTTACGCGTTCATGGGCATCGTCGTCGCGGCGCACCAAAGGGGAATGACGCCGTGAAGATCGCGCGGCTCGTTTCTCGCCAGTGGATGATGGCGACGCCACGCAGCGCATCAGGGGCAAAGCCGGGGACGGCTCCCTCGCGCTGCCATCGGCGGGGAGCCCAAGGCCACGCGGTCCACCGTTGCGGGAGGGCAACGAATGTTGCTCGGGAGCCACGACGGGGCCGCCCCCCCTTCTCAGGGACCGTACGGCCGGCCCCTTCTAGTGCGCCGCCGCCGCGCCCCGCTTTTCGTGCGTTTTTCGAGCTTTGCATTTCGGGCTTTGCTTGGTTCGACCCAAGCCGCGGGTGTGCCGCACAAACCATTCCCACACATAGGACGTTCGCCGAGCTCGAGCGGACAATGACGAGGGTAGGCATCACAGCCGGCGCCAGCACCGGCGAGGTGAAGACCGCGACCACCGACATCGCCAAGATCGCCGATAAGATCGGCGTCCCGCTCGACCAGGTTGTCAGTGGCCTCGAGGCGCTGGTCGCAGCCGGCCGGTCCCTCCCGGACGCGATGCAATTCTTGCCCAGCGTCGTGGCCACAGCGCACGCCGCCGGCGCAGAGACGAGCGACATCGCTTCTCATGCCGATGCACTTGCCACTTCTTTCACAATTGCTGGAAGTGAAATGCAGCGCGCATTCGACATACTCGTCGAAGGCGGTAATCTCGGGAAAGTCGAACTAAAAGATATGGCAAGATACTTGCCGAGTCTTGCGGCAAATGCCGCAGCCGTTGGGCTGCGCGGCGAGGAGGGTGTCCGCAAGCTGGTGGCCATGCTTCAGGTGATGCGCGCTCAGATGGGCAGCTCCGAAGAAGCCGCGTCGTCGATGTCGAACATCTTCGCAAAGATGGAATCGCAGGAAACCGCCAAGCGCTTCACGATGTTCGGTGTAAACCTCCGGAAGGAGATGGCGAACGCTCGGCGCGAGGGAAAGGACCTTCTAGAAGTCTTCATCGACCTCGCCGCCAAGGCGACCAAAGGCGATCTCTCAAAAATTCCCCAGCTCTTCAGTGATATGGAGTTCGCCCGCGGAATGCGCGCCTTGCTGGCGCAGCGGCAAGAGGTCGGGCGGATCGAGGCCCAGCTCAGCAATGCAGCCGGCTCCGTCGCCGGCGCGCTGAAGCAGTTGTCGACCGATTCGATGACGGAGCTCGATCGGCTCTCAAACAAATGGTCGGAGTTCGTGCGCGAAATCGGCGCCCTGACCGCTGCGCCCGGTGTCGGCCTCATGGAAGGTATCCTGCAGGACATCCGCGGCGCCAAAGGGGAGCTCGATGACTTCTCCGACTGGCTGCGGTCGACGACGGGAATGTCGCTCGCCGACGTGATGGAGGTCGCCCGCAAGGGGCTGGGCATCGCGACGCCGGAGGAGAAGAAGGCGGCCAACAACCGCCGCGACGCGGAGAGGGCCAATCCAGACCTTGCCCACGCGCGCGAGATCGACGCACGAGATGCGGCACGTCAAAAGGAAATGGCCGCGATCGAGCAGAAGATTGCAGCGGCGCGGGCGGACTACGACAACCTGTCGACCAACGCCAGGATCTTGGATTTGGCGCCGAAATCGTCCGCGATATCGACAAGCTCACCGATGCCCTGAAGCGGCTTCGCGAGGCCAGCCAGTGGGATCGCGTAGCCGCACAGAACCTCCGCACCACGCCGCCTCCGGTCGAGGTTCCGATCGACGCCGCCGCCGGCCGAGCATCGTTCCACGCGTGGCGCGCCCGTCAGGCAGAGCGAACGGCGCAGCCGGCGCCTTCGGACGTCCCCCTTCCCAAACAGAACCCGCTGCGCAGCACCCCGGCCGTCACGGTGCCGCCAGCGGCCTTCGACGATCCGGCGCCGCCGAACCCCTCCGGCGATATCAGGTCGGATGCTGCAGAAGGCGGCGCCGCGCTGCGCGAACTCACCAGCACCGCAGGCGAGGCTAAGACGGCCCTCGATCAGGTAGCGGCCACCCGCGTGGCACCTGCGATCGATGCCGCCTCCATCGACGCCGCCCTCGCCAAGATCAGGATGCTCCGCAGCGAAATAGCTGCCGTCAATTCGTCCACCGTTTCGCCGCGCTTGGAGCGTGGCGGCCTCGGCCAAAGCCTTCGCGGCATTCACGCCGATACCGGGATTGAGTGAGGACTTTCTCTAGTACCCCTTGGCGGATCGTCGCGCTGCGGGTTCCAAATGCTGCCTCACGGTAAAGCCCAGCCGCGCACCTCGATGAGGTCTACCGATCGGACGGATAGATGACCTTCCAGTCATCCTTCATGTCGACCACCGTCCAGCCGCGTTGCGGCGCCTCATCCAGCGCCTTATCCAGCCGGCCGATCTTCGACGCGCGGTCATAGGCCCATTCGCGCGTCGCATCGGTGTGATGGACGATAAGGCCGAAGCGCGGTCCGGTGTTCAGCGTCGTCCATTGCAGCATCTGCAGGTCACCATCCGAATTGCCTGCGGCGAAGACCGGGCGCCGGCCGATGAAGCGGTTGATGCCGACCGGCTTGCCTGGGCCGTCATCGACAAACTCGACCTCGGGCAACTTGCGCAGCACGGGGCTGTCACCGTCGAGCACGAACTCGGACTTGCCGGATGAGCCGACCACCTGCTCGGGCGGAATGCCGTAGACCGCTTCGGTCCAGGGCCGCATGAACTCGACCCCGCCGCCGGAGACGATGTAGGTCTTGAAGCCGGTGGCGCGCAGATGGGCCAGCAGTTCCAGCATCGGCTGGAAGACCAAATCGGTATAGGGTCGATCGAACCGCGGATGGCGTGCGGTCTTCAGCCAGTCGCGCACGAGAGTGTGGAAGTCCGAAACCGGAAGACCTGTATGTGTCAGTTCCATGATTTGGAGGAGGCCCTTCTCGCCGAGCGCGGCGAGTGCCGCCGGATCGCCTGACAGGACCGATTTGTAGGGTTCCTGCCCGGCCAGAGCGGGGTGGGCGCTGGCCAGTTCCTTCACACGATCGAGCGCGAACATGAACTGGAAATAGACCGGCTGCTCCGACCACAGCGTGCCGTCATTGTCGAACACGGCGATTCGGTCGGCGACCGGCACGAAGTCGGGGCCGCCCTGCTGCGTTACTCGTTCCACGAAGCTGAGGATCGACTGCTTGGCCTGCCCTTGGTTCCAGGAGGGCAACGGGTCAGTCGGTTGGGCGACGAGGCCGGCCGTCGCGGAGAACATGACAAGCGTCGCTAGCATCGCGGCGAGGAGGATGCGCCGCTTGGGGCGCGTCAGGTGCCCTCCGAAACGACCCGGCCAGTTCGTCATGGCGTCTCTCCTATGGGGGGCCGTTGCACGCAGCGAAAGCCGATATGGCTCATCGAGCTGTCGACCGGCTCGGCGTGGCGCGCTGCAGGGCGGTAGCGCCGGCAGTAGCTGGGCGCGCACAGATGCGACCCGCCCTTGACCACCCGGCGCGGAATGCGGATGGCCGGCAGGGCCGGATCGAAGCTGGCCTCCTCAGGCCCGCCGCGCGGGTTCTGGGGAATGCAGCAGGGGCTCGGTGCTTCCTCGGGGTGGCGTGTCGACCAGAAGTCGGTGGTCCATTCCCATACATTGCCGATCATGTCGTAGAGCCCGTAGCGGTTGCTCGATGCAAAGGGAGCGCGTGACTGGATCACCTGTCAGCGCTTCCAGCGCGGACGCGGCGTCGACGAGGCCGCGATCGAAGAACACCCACCCGTCATGATCCGCAGCAGCCGCCCGGTCAGCCAGCGCCATGTCGATGGCGCGACGAAGAAACGCTGCCAGATCGAGCCATGGCAGCGCGCTGCCGCCGGAGGCCAGCTTTTCCCTGATAATGCGGCGGCCAGGCTCCTCGACAACGGCATAGCCGCGCGCCCTCAACCCAGCCAGCAGGGTCGATTTCCCGCCGCTTGAACAGCCGGAAATCACGACAAGACCTTCTTTCAAGGCGCACCGTCCTCGGTTGGAAGCAAGAATGGCGGGCGTCCTGCATCAGCTGGATTCGGGATCCTCTTGGGAAATCAGCCCATTAAGCCTTCAAGCTGAGCAGAGCCTGCGCAAGCATCAGGTCGTCTGGCGTCGTGATCTTGATGTTGACCGCACTACCCGGCACGAAGGCTGCCTTGACCCCGCCGAGCTCGAGGATATCGAGAAAACTGGGATCCGAATCGAGCCCGTCTTTCGGGAGCCTTGCATAACCGGCACAAGCGGCGTCCCGGCCGAATGCGACGGGCTTCTGGCCGATCAGTACCTCGCCCGGCGTGTGGATCAGGTCTCCGCTACTGCTGTAGACAAACTCGGTATTGACCAGGCCGGGGGCAGCGGCGCCGCTTCTCATGGCCTGCTGAAGGAGCGTGCGAACCAGCTCGGACGAGGCAAAAGGGTGCACCACGTCATGCAGCAGCAGCCAGGGTGCCGTAGCTTCGGCCATGAGGCGGCGTGTTGTGCCGCTGCGGGTCTGCGTGCCGGCAATGACATGCGTATGTTCGTGGGTTATCAGCGCCCGCGCGCGATCGATATCTGGTGTCGCTACCGCAATGACGAGGGAATCGACCTCCGGAAGGAGCAGTTCCACGGCATGCTCCAGCAGTGTTCGTCCGCCGAGCTCGACGAACGCCTTGGAGCCAAGGCCGAGCCGCGTTCCGCTGCCGGCCGCCTGAATGAGACCCTGGATCTTCATCGGGGAGCTGGGCGGCGTTTGGGGCGGGGCTGGAATATACGCGGCAGCCATTTCTTCCAACGTGGCCGAGGCTTGGCGACGTGCGGGGTAGCGGGCGCTAACGTGAAGTACGTCTCGCGGCCGACGCGGCTTAGCGTGTCGAGAGCTGTAAGGTCAAGAAGGGCGGAAGCGTCTGCGCTCCGCGCCTTCACATACGCGTTCTTGGCGGTCACGTGACTCGTCAACGCCTTACGCAGAACGGCAAAGTCGTCCTGTAGTGCCCCCGACCGCCACATGTGCCGGACTGTGGTGAAATGTGAATGCGGCGGCGTTGGCAGTTCGATCCGCGTCAGCCGCCCGGCTGCGTCAAGATCGAAATGATGCAGAAGGTTATGATGTCCGCCCGGATCGAGCCGATGATTGTAAAGCTCGAGCCCACGCGAGCTCACCAGCAGTGCATGGGAATGGTCGATCGCCGCGAAGCACTTTCGCACATCTAAATTGGCCATGTCGGGCTGGTTGGCCGTGAGGTTCTGGGAGAAAACAAGAGCGCGGGAACCCTCTGCGAGCAGGCTTTGGCCGGACTGCGGGAATGGCCACGAGCCCTCGGCTCCCAGCAGATCGAGGCATGTTGATGCGAGGTCGGTGTTACTGACGAGGCGATTGTCTGCCCCGATGGGAAGCCTTGGGTCGCGGATGACCAGGGGGGTGTGGATCAGCCCCGGATACGGCTCGACTGCGTGCAGCAGCCCGTTCTTGAAGCCGTGCGTCCCGTGGTCGTCGCCATGATCGCCAAAGACGACAGTCGTCGTCTCCTCGAGAGTGCCTGCCCGGCGCAGGATCTCGATCATTGCGCCCAGCAGATTATCTGCAATGGCGCAACTTCCTTCGACGAGTTCGTCGAGGTTGCGTGCATAGGAAGCGAGCGCGAGATCGGCTTCGATATGGGGAGGCTGACACCACACATAGATCGCGAACGGCCCCTGCGCCGTTCGGTCTTCAAACGCCCCCAGAAGCTCGGCGAAGTCATTGGTCTTCCATGCGCCCGGCAATGACCCGGACAGCCGATGCAGGATCGGCCGTCGGGGAAAGGCGGTTGCACAGAGGAAGGAGGTTTCGTAGCCCTTATCCTCAAGCTGCGTGAACAGGCTCGGATTATTGCCCGCAGGTGGCGATATCCCGGGCTTTGCATCCATCTCAAAGTCGTTTCCGTGCAGAAATGCCGCCATGACCATCTGCGTGGAGGTCGCGGAGGAGTAGTGCCGCCGATACGTTCGAGCATCGCCCATCAGTGCACGCAGATTGGCGAACGCTTCGGGAAAGGCATTGAAGGTCTGCCAGGACGTGCTCTCCAGGTGGAAAACAAAGAGGTTCTTCGGCCGGCCTGAGGCGGGTAGGGAAACGCTCATTTCCGACCGGTCCCCAGGTCCGCGAAGATTGTCTCGAAGTCGAAGCCGTATAGCTGCGGCCACTCCCGGATGGGCGCCGTCTCCACAGAGGGTCGCCCGCCCTTCGTATCGATCCGGAACCGCTCCACAAAGTCCGCATCGCCCAGACAGCCCGTCTTTGCGGGGGGGGCGGGCGGGCGGCTCCAAGCTACGGCGGGCAAGTCGACATAGGCCTTGAACGGCAGAACGCGCCGCAGGGTCAGTCCGGTTTCATCGATGAGATGGCCGTACCCAATTGATTGGTGAACATTGTCGGGATCGATGGCCGTGAATTTCCTGAAGCGCCCCTCGCGATCGCGCCTCTCGATCATTTTGAGATGATAGAGGAATGCCGGAACATACCCCCGGGGGGCGTCGTCCAGTTCCGGTGGAAACCAGGGCTGGTGCATCAAACTGGGCCGCCGGGTGATGCTTTCCGGGACTTTGAACAGTCGCGCGGTCCAGCGCGGACCGGAACGTCCATCAAGCCGGTACTTGTCCGGGCTGTCCCACAGATTGACGATCTTGAAGAAGAGGACGGCCTTTCCTCTCTTTTCCCGCGTCAGGATGGCCGGTCTCAGCCGGCGCAGCAACCGTTCCTCGAAACGCTCGTCAGCGTCGCCGCACAACACCCAGTCAGCACCCAGCCTCGCGGCCTCGACGATCAGCCGGTGCCGGTTTTCTACCTCGTGGGAGTGCGGAGGGCCGGGCCGCCTTTCGTGCAGCACCGAGATGACCTTAGGCTCGGCCCGCAGAATATCAGGTGTGGCGTCAGTAGAACCTTCGTCGAGGGCGACGATGCCATCCACATGGGGCGCCAGATGATGGAGAAAGCCAGGTAGAAAGCGCTCTTCATTCCGAAGCTGCGTGATGCAAATGATCTTCATCGTCACACGATTTCCGCATGAGGTCTGTTGTTATGACTTCAGCATATACCTCGACTTCGCTAATGCATCCCTGATTGGCCCATCTTTCCACAGAGAGAGATGCCCTACTAAGTTACTTCCGCCCTCTTGAACTGCTCCCTCATATCGGTGGTGCAGGGCGCGATTCTTCACGATTTTCTGATCTCGCTCGCCCACTGCAAGCGCCGCCGGAACAAGGCGGCGGGCGATTGACGAGAGACACAACCCTACACCCGGGAGGCTGGGCGCGGCGTGACCTCCCGAATTGGGAAGCGCCGGACGTTCGCCCACTCGGCCGTCGTACCCTTAGAATCTGAGGAGCGCCGTCGTCGGCCAGGGGTTTCACCAGCTTCAGATAGCCGCGGCGGGTGATGAGGGTCGCCCGAGCGGTGCGCACGGGGAAAATCGACATGGTACGAATTTCGTCCGATGTCAGTTCGACGTAGTCCTCGCCCTCTACGAAGCGGGCGCGGTTCTCGCGGGAGGTGCGGCCGGCAGTCCCCTCCGGGCGCTGGTGGATCGCATCGACCATCGCGAACGTCACGACGCGTAGGCGATCTGCCAGTGGGCCCAAGTTCCAGGGGTCTTGCCGCCATTGGCGACTCGGAACAGGTCACTGTCGGATTTTCCGATAGTGAGTTCGATGTGCTCGACGAAGCCTTTGGTGCCCGGACGGCATTGACCATCTCAGCCTCAGAAATTCCGAGGATGCCGCTTTCCGCGAGAACGTCCATGGACAGTTATTGCCGGATTTCCCGGCATTAAACCCGACAGCGTCGATGAAGCTACCGCGCCCGGATCGGCGGCCTCCGCGTCGCGCACCTGCCGGGCTTCGTGGATCGCCTTGCGGGTCAAACCTATATCTTCGACCGTGGGAGCATTGTTCCCGTCCGAAACATTGCTGACCCGATCGCCACCTCGCGACTGGACTTCCCCCCGCTCCTGCGCGGCATCGTATTCATCGGCCAGCCGCCGCTTGGCCTGCGCCTCGATGTTCAGTGCGTCGGCTTGCGCGGTGCGCGGCAGCGAGCCGGGAGACTGTCCCAGGGAGGCCGGTCAGCCCGGCCGGAAGATCGCCGAGAACCTGCACCGCGCCGAACTCACGGCGCTGGAGCGTGACGAGCAGGTCGCGCTGTGGGTAAAGCTGAACGCCGAACGTCAATCGGCTCAATCTGAGCCAATTGAAAGCAAGCGCGGCGATGGCAAAGGGCACCGCCCTGAAAGCGGCGTTCGCGCCGCGGCCCGTGAACTCGGTATCGAGAAGGAAGACGCCCGCCGCGCCACTAAGGTGGCCTCGCTCTCCGACGAAGCCAAGGAAGCGGCGCGCGAAGCGGGGTTGGACGACAACCGTTCGGGCCCTTGAGGCGGCGACGGTGCCGCCGGCGGCGATGTCAGCTCCCTAAGATCTTCCCGTCAACTGAGACGCGCATCGTGTGACCGACCTCAAACATGCACACCGCGTAACTCAATGTGTCGCTGTGGGTGAAGGCCCCTTGAACCTTGCCGTTGTGGACGTCGCCCGTAAGCCTCAGCGCGGAGACCTCTCTGCCGCTGAGATGGTATCCTGTCAGAACCTCGATTTGGTGCTCGCACTCCACCTTGGCGGTGGTGACCGGATCGTCGCCGCGCAACAGCAGCCACACGCCGATGCCGACGACGACAACTGCGAGAGTGCTCAGATTCCAATTAAACTTCATGGTATCCCCCGGTGGGACCCTGCCACATCCCGCGACGAGCTGCATCAGCCCTTCAGCCTGACACCCGGCCCGCCGTCCTTAACCTCGCCGCTCGCAAGGAAGATGATTCCCTCAGCCTCGAATGCCGCCTTGATGGCGGCCAGCGTGCTGGCCTTGGCGTCGGATCCCTTTTCGATCCTCGTCACAGTGTTCGCGGTCAATCCGGCCCTCTCTGCGAGCTCCCGCACGCCCCATCCGACTGCGGCCCGTGCCATGCGCATCTGAACGGCGTTCATTTGTACAGTGTCCAAATTGGTGTTGACAGAATGTGGCTCTGTCGCCATCTATAGGTACACGGTACTAATGAATGGTTACAGGAGCAACAACAATGTCGCGCACCATCGCGCCGGCAATCGCCGGAATCGTGCCCAGCGCACCAAGCGACCGCATCCATGCGGCTGTCGCTGAGATCGAGGCCGCCTTGCGGGAGATCTATCCCCTCGAGACGTTCCCGAATATGACGATCACGCGAGATATCCGGCTGAGGGACGACAGCGGTGCAGTCGGCATCGGCGCCGTCTGCATGCCCAGCCTGAGGGCGCGGCTGGTCTATGAGGACGTCCGGGCGTCCGGCACCGGCGACGTGCTGGTGCCAAACTGACGCGCTGGACGACGCTCCCACCGAAACTCTGGCCCGAGCCTGCTGCACGCAAAGCCGCGGGGTGGGTGCCACAGGGCACCCTGGCCGCCGGCTTCCAATCCCGCAATCAGATGAGGACGGCCGCACCTGGCGGGATGCCCCGAAGCCGTCGACTCGCACGGAGAGGGTGCGTCGCGCTGTTGGTACGCTGAGCCCAGCTGTCGGCGAGGACGCTTGATTCCGCAGTCGTCCGTGGGTGTTTATTTGATGAATATTCGACGAAAACGCCGCATCTGCCGCTAAGTCATTGAAAAGCCTGGCGCGCCCTAGGGGAGTCGAACCCCTCTCTCCACCGTGAAAGGGTGGCGTCCTAACCGATAGACGAAGGGCGCGCAGGCCGGGGCGTTATAGGGTGGCGCGCGGCGGCGCGCAAGATGGCGTGACTGCCGCCATCCACAGGCATTGTTCACTCCCCCCGGCGCGTTGGCGCCGCAAGCGCGCGGTACGAACGGGAGGGGCTGAACCACCTCGTCCAACTCCCGCTATACGCCTCTGCCGGCGAGGCGTGGCCCCCGCGCTGACAACGCAGCGGGGGGGGCAGGGGAGGCCGCTGTCCTTCAGGGCCGGCACGCCTTCAAGGTCGGGAAAGGCGGGGCGGGAGCCGCCGCCTCACCATTTGCCGGTGTTCGGCATCGAGGTCCACGGCTCCTGCGGAACCAGCGCCTCGCCCTTCTGCAGCAGCTCGATCGAGATGTTGTCGGGCGAGCGGACAAAAGCCATGCGCCCGTCGCGCGGCGGGCGGTTGATGGTCACGCCGCCGTCCTGCAGCGCCTGGCAGGCGGCGTAGATGTCGTCGACCTCGAAGGCGAGATGGCCGAAATTGCGGCCCTCGCCATAGGTCTCCGGATCCCAATTATAGGTGAGCTCGACCTCGGCGACGCCTTCCTGGCCGGGGGCGGCGAGGAAGATCAGCGTGAATCGGCCCTGCGGCGAATCCTTGCGCCGAACCTCGGTGAGTCCCAGCTTGTTGCAGTAGAAATCCAGCGAGGCCTCGACGTCGGTGACGCGCACCATGGTGTGAAGGTACTTCATGTTTCCTCTCGAAGGCTGCCGCGGGGCATCCGCAGTTGGGGTGAGCGCAACATATGACGACGGCTGATGACATCAAGGCTTCCGCCGAGGCTCTCGCTGCCGTCCTGACGGACATGCGCGCCGGCGTCGCCTTTACCGGCGCCGGCATTTCCACCGAATGCGGCATTCCCGATTTCCGTTCGCCCGGCGGAGTGTGGACGCGCAACCGGCCGATCGACTACCAGGCCTTCCTCGCCAGCCGGGAGATGCGGGCCGAGGCGTGGCGGCGGCGCTTCGCCATGCAGGAGGTTTTCGGCGAGGCGGAGCCGGGGCGCGGCCATCGGGCGCTCGCGCAGCTTCTCAGCGACGGGCGCCTGCAGGGGATCATCACGCAGAATATTGATGGCCTGCACCAAGCCTCCGGCGTTCCCGACGAGCAGCTGGTGGAATTACACGGCAACACAACCTACGCCACCTGCCTCGATTGTGGCACCCGCTACGCGCTGGACTGGGTGCGCGAGCGCTTCGTGCCGCGCGAGGAGGCGCCCGATTGCGCGGCGTGCGGCGGGCCGATCAAGACCGCGACGGTCTCCTTCGGTCAGCCCATGCCGGCGGCCGCCATGGCGAAGGCCGGTGCGCTGAGCGCGGAATGCGACGTGTTCCTGGCCATCGGCTCGTCGCTGGTGGTGTGGCCGGCGGCGGGATTTCCCGTGCAGGCCAAACGCGCCGGCGCCACCCTCGTCATCATAAATCGCGAGCCGACCGAACTCGACGCGATCGCCAATCTGGTCATCCACGCAGACATTGGCGAGGTGTTCGCCGCGGCCCTCCGCCTTTGACGTGCGCGGTAAACGCGCGCGCGAATCAATTTGGGTGTTTTCGTGGCGGCATCGGGTGCTATGGTTGAATCCAGAATCATGGATTTCCGCTCTTGCGCGTGAAAAGCGTTCCGGGAGGTAGGCAGCCGATGGTGTCGGACGGGTCTCTGCCACGGCCGGGGATGGTCTCTCGCGACCAGCTGGACCAGGAAGGCGATACGGGCGAGCGCCCGGACGGCAGCGTCGTCCAGATCGCCGGCACCATCAAATGGTTCGATGTCTCCAAGGGCTATGGCTTTGTCGTGCCGGATGACGGCAGCGGCGACGTGCTGCTGCATGTCACCTGCCTGCGGCGCGGCGGCTTCAATACCGCGCAGGAAGGCGCGCGCGTGGTGTGCGAGGTGGTGGCGCGGGATCGCGGATTCCAGGCTTTGCGCGTGATCTCGATGGACGAGACGACCGCGCTGCATCACTCGCAGCTACCGCAGGCGCGCACCCATGTAACGGTGCAGCCGGTCGGCGGCTTCGAGCGCGCCTGGGTGAAGTGGTTCAACCGGCTGCGCGGCTTCGGCTTCCTCTCGCGGGGCGAGGGCACCGAGGATATCTTCGTGCACATGGAAACGCTGCGCCGCCACGGGCTCGCGGAACTGCGCCCGGGGCAGATGGTGCTGGTCCGCTTCGGGCCGGGCCCGAAAGGCCTTATGGCTGCCGAAGTGCGGCCCGATGGTGCGGCCACCCCGTCGTCTCACTAGGGAAGGCGCCACGGCGCTGTTGCAGAGCATGACCCTCGCTTCTTTTGCGGCTGGCTGGCGCGCGCATGCGCTGTGGCTGGTTCTCGCCTGTGCCGCACTGGCGCTGCAGCCGGCGACGGCCGGTGCGGCCAGTTTCGAAAAGCTGACCATCGTCACCAAGGCCGGGCCGCTCAGTATCGATATCGAGATGGCGGTGACGCCCGCCGAGCGCTCCAAGGGGCTGATGTACCGTGCCGAACTCGCTGCCAATACCGGCATGCTGTTCGATTTCGGCGTCGACCAGCCGGTCTATATGTGGATGAAGAACACCTATATCCCGCTCGACATGGTGTTCATCCGCTCCGACGGCCGCGTCGCCAGCATCACTACCGACACGGTGCCGCTGTCGACGGCGACGATCTCCTCCGGCGTGCCCGTCAAGGCGGTGCTGGAACTCCCGGCCGGCACGGTGCGGGCCAAGGGCATCGCGGTGGGCGACCGCGTCGAGCACCGGCTGTTCGGCGGGTAGGGGAACGGCCGGCGCGCCCCGCCGTTGGTGTCGATCCAACGCAGGAGGCGCCGATGGCTATCGTCAAGAAACTCACGCAAGACGCCGAGCTTCGGACCTATGCGGTCATTCTGGAGACCGGGGAGGAGGCGATGGCGGCGCTGCGGGATTTCGCGCAGGCCGAGCGCCTCACCGCCGCGCATCTCTCCGCCATTGGCGCGTTCAGCCATGGCGTCATCAGCTATTTCGACTGGGAGGCGAAGGAGTATCGCAACATACCGGTCAACGAACAGGTCGAGGTGGCGGCGCTGTCGGGCGACGTGGCGCTCGACCCGGACGAAGCACCTGCGGTGCATGTCCATGTGGTGCTGGGACGGCGCGATGGCAGCGCGCTGGCCGGTCATCTCTCGACGGGTTTCGTCCGGCCGACGCTGGAAGTCATCGTGACGGAAGCGCCGGGCCATCTGCGCAAGCAGATCGATCCGGCCAGCGGGCTAGCGCTGATTCGCCGCTAGCCGCCGTGGTGGTCGCGGCTTAGCCAAGACTGTGTGCAGGCTGGTCGGGGCAGCAGGATTCGAACCTGCGACCTGAAGTACCCAAAACTTCCGCGCTACCGGGCTGCGCTATGCCCCGACACCTGAAAGGCCGGCACCCATGCCGACCTTCACTGCCCGGCAGTGCCGGGCCGCTGTGAGATGGCACGAACGGTCCTCATCGGCAAGGTCCGTCCGGCCGTCCTAGGGGAGAAGCCGACAGCGGAAGGCCCGCAGGCTCCCCGCCCAGGCGCCCGCGCCCGTAAGCGTCGGGGCTAACGGCTCGCGGGCGCTTTTTTCTTGGGAGCCGGCGCTGCCGCAGCGGCGGCCTTGTGGTCCGCCGCTTCCTTGGCGAGGCGGGCCTCCCTTAGCTGGGCGGTCTTAACCTCGCGCCGGGTAACTTCCTGCTGGATCGTTTCCATGGCGACACGCGAAATCGCCTCCGCCTTGCTTTCCGATCGGGACAGCGACGGGGTGGCGGTGGAAATGGGGAGCGCTTCGTTCATGGCACGATTCCTTGCGAGTTCGGAGGAGGACCTTCCTGATAGGGTCGACGCTTATTCGGAGGTTGGCGCCGGAGCCGGAGGCCGGGCGAAAGCGGGCCGCTCGACGGACTTCTTCTTCGGCGCGGCGATGAGCCCCTCGCGGACAGCCTGCTTGCGCGCGAGCTTGCGGGCGCGGCGAACCGCTTCGCCTTCTTCGCGGTTGCGCCGTTCGGAGGGCTTTTCATAGGCGCGGCGCGCCCGCATTTCCCGGAAGATGCCTTCGCGCTGCATCTTCCTCTTCAAAACCTTCAATGCCTGGTCGACATTATTATCGCGTACGAGAACCTGCAAATCCTATCCAATCCTATCGTTTCGTCCAAATGGTAGAATGCGCCACGGCAAACGACGACGCTCTCTCTATATAGGGCGTGCGACAGGAAAAGTCAGGGGGCGGCCGCACTGAAATGGCTCATGTCTGTGCGGCAAGACCGATGGCGGACCGCCCTTGGCTCTCGCTATGCTCGGCTAAGCCTGCCGAATTGCTTTTCCCCTCGGGCGAATTCTGGTTCGGAGCGAGCGAATGCACACGGGTGCGGATTCCGGACGCCAGCGAAGCGTCGTCTGCGTCGGCAGCATGGATGGGCCGGCTAGCGCCCGAAGCCATTGCAAGAAAGGGCCGGCCGCCTTAATCAGGTCGGGCAGGGCGCGCGCGGCACGTCCGGACGGGGCTTCGGGCGCGACCGGGGCTTGAGGCAAGGGAGCCAGGGGAAATGGTGGCACGTATCTACAAGCCGACCCGGAACGCCATGCAGTCCGGCAACGCCAAGACCAAGGCCTGGGTGCTGGATTACGAGCCCGAGCAGCCGCGCCAGGTCGAGCCGCTGATGGGTTATACCAGCTCCGGTGACATGAAGAGCCAGCTCCGCCTGCGCTTCGATTCGAAGGAAGAGGCGGTCGTCTATGCCGAGCGCCACGGCATCGCCTATCAGGTGCAGGAGCCGAACGAACCCACCCGGCGCCGCATGGCCTATGCCGATAATTTCAGCTTTCGCCGCATCGGCCAGTGGACCCACTGACCGGCTGCCCGGCAAGGTGAGATGCGGACCGCGTAGCTCAGCTGGATAGAGCAGCCGCCTTCTAAGCGGCAGGTCGCTGGTTCGAGCCCAGCCGCGGTCGCCATCGTCGCACCCCTCCTGATGTGATCACGATAATGCGTGGAGAGTGTCGCCGTCGCGCGAGGCGCCGGCTGGCGGCTTGCTCTCGCGTCCCGGTGGACGCTAAGCCTGAGTGGCTGTTTTGCCCTCCGAGTCTCCGCCCATGCCTCCCGCGCTCCTTCTCTATCTTGCCGGGCCGGAAGTGTTCTGGCCGGACGCCGCCGCCGAGGGGGCGCGACTGCAGGGGATCTGCGCCGCTGCCGATGCGCAGGGCCTGTTTCCGCTGCATGAAGAGGGCGTCGACATCCGCAAGGCCTGCATCGACATGATCGACGCGGCGGACGCGATGATCGCCAATATCACGCCGTTTCGCGGCGTCCATATGGATCCGGGAACGGCGTTCGAGATCGGCTATGCCGAAGCGCGCGGCAAGCCCATCTTTCTCTGGTCCGCCGATTTGCGTCCCTTGACCGAGCGCGTTCCGGCCGTGGCGGCCGGGCGCGATGGCGACGGGCTTCTGGTGGAAGACTGGGGCCGGCCGGAAAATCTGATGATCGTGCCCGAGGGGCGCACCGTCTGGTCCTCGCCGCAGGAGGCCATTGCCGAGGCGGTGTCCGCTCTCGGCTTCACCGCGAAGAACCGGCATCTGCAGCGGCGTACACGGCGTGCGGTGTTTATCGCCATCGCCATCAGTCTCGCGGCTGCTCTGCTCGCGGGTACCCTCGCCGATTGGCTGGTCGGGTGGTAACGAATTCCGGCATTTGGTCATTCGCGGACCGTTATCTTGGCGGCGACGTGCGCGCGAAGATGTGAGCGGAACCATTTTGTGCATTGCGTCGTTATTGCCTCGAACGGATCGGAATTGACTTCCTGGTCCAGAAGCAAACGCCATCAGACGACGGAGATGACATCATGCGTAAGTTCATTCTCGCTTCGGCTACTTTGGGCATTCTGGCTGCTGGCGGTGTCGGCGCGGCATTCGCTGACCCGGTTTATCGCGGCCAGGTTTATGAGGGGCGCAACGCCTATATGGGCGACGGCTATTATGGCGGTCCGGTCTATGCCCCGCCGATGCGCGCTGCCCCCCTTGGCCCGTCCTACGGCTACGAGCCGTCCTACGCGGACCGCTGGGTGATGCCGGGCGACCAGGCGATCATCAACCAGGAGCGTGCGAACAAGCGCTCCGAGCGCTGATTTCACGAAGTTATTCCTGATCGAGACGGGCGGGCCTTGGGCTCGCCCGTTTTCGTTTGTATGGCCTCCGACTTGACGCGCGGCGTTGTGCCTTTCTTCTATGGCGGTGCGCCGATGCCTCGCACCCGTTCGGAGTTCACAATGACCAAACACACCAGCACTCCCCCCGAGACCCTCTCGCACGAGGAAAGGCTCGACCGGCTGGGGCAGGTTGCGGTGCATGTCGGACTGGGGCTGAAGCCAGGCCAGGAACTGGTAATGACAGCCTCGCTCGACGCGCTGCCGCTGGTGCGCCGAATCACTGAGCACGCCTACAAGGCCGGCGCGAGCCTCGTCACGACCCTGTTCAGCGATGAGGAGGCGAGCCTCATGCGCTTCCGCAACGCGCCCGACGACAGCTTCGACAAGGCTTCGGCCTGGCTCTATGAGGGCATGGCGAAGGCTTTCGAATCCGGCGCTGCGCGGCTGGCCATTGCGGGAGAGAACCCCTCGCTGCTGGCCAATGAGGACCCCGACAAGGTCTCGCGCGCCAACCGGGCGCGGTCGAAGGCCTATATGCCGGCGCTGTCCCATATCGCCAATTTCGACATCAACTGGACGATCGTGTCGTATGCGTCGCCGGCCTGGGCGAAGGCCATGTTCCCGGACGACCCCGAGGACATCGCGGTCGCCAAGCTCTGGCACGCCGTCTTCGCCGCGTCGCGGGTCGACGCCGCCGATCCGGTTGCGGCGTGGGACGCGCATAATGCCGAGCTGCGTGTCCGCACTGAGCGGCTCAATGCCAGCCGTTACGCGGCACTGCGCTTCCGCGGCCCCGGCACCGATCTCACGGTGGGGCTGGCGGACGAGCATGAATGGGCCGGAGGGGCCTCGGCGGCCAAGAACGGCGTCATCTGCAATGCCAATATTCCCACCGAGGAAGTCTTCACCACCCCGCACAAGAGCCGGGTCGACGGATTCGTGGCGAGCACCAAGCCGCTCTCCTACCAGGGCACGCTGATCGAGGACATCGCCGTGCGTTTCGAGGGCGGCCGGATCATCGAGGCACGGGCAAGGACCGGGGAGAACGTGCTGAACAAGGTGCTGGACACCGACGAGGGCGCGCGCCGGCTGGGCGAGGTGGCGCTGGTGCCGCATTCCTCGCCGATCTCGAAAAGCGGCCTGCTGTTCTACAACACGCTCTACGACGAGAACGCGGCCAGCCACATCGCGCTCGGCCAGTCCTACTCCAAATGCTTCATCAACGGCGCCTCGCTCACCCCGGACGAGCTGGCGGCGCGCGGCGCCAATGCCAGCCTCATCCATATCGACTGGATGATCGGTTCCGGCGAGGTCGATGTCGATGGCATCACCGCCTCGGGCGCCACCGAGCCGGTGATGCGCAAGGGTGAATGGGTCTAGCGCATGGGCGCGGGCGCGCCGGCGGGAAGGAGCGGCTTCCTGATGGCGCGGAACTATGGTGAAGTCCCGCCGCCTTGCGGTCGATCGATTCAGACTGCCGGACGGGGGAAGAGATGATGTGTCGTTGGCGCGCCTGGTGGAAGGGGCTTCCCGCCCTTGCCGTGCTGGTGGCGATCGCCGTCACCTTTGCGCGGGCACCGGTTGAACAGGACCTGACCGACCGGGCCGAGGGGCTGATGTCGGTCATCGGCGAATCCTGGGCCCATGCGCGGTTCGAGGGCCGCAACGCCGTCCTTGAAGGCGAGGCGTTGTCGGAAGAGGCCCGCATCAAGGTTCGCTACGAGTTGGCCCGCCTGTCGGGCGTGCGCGTGGTGGAGGATCGCACCACCCTGCTGCCGGAGCGGCGTCCCTTCACCTTCGCCGCCATACGCGACGGCAGCAAGCTGCACCTTGAAGGCTATGTCCCCTCGTCCTATGCCCGCCGGCGCATCGCCGAGGCGGCGAGCGCCATGGCGCCGGGCGTGGTGGTGACGGGCGAGAAGGAACTGGTGCGCGCCCGCGGCGTGCCGGCCGGCGATTTCATTGGCGTGGTCTCCTTCGGCATCGAGCAACTCGCCAAGATGCCGGCGGGGCGCATCACCATCTCCGACGACTCGTTCTCCATTGAGGGCAGGGCACCCGATTTTGCCGCCTATGACGCGCTGGAAGTCACGGTGCGCAGCGAATTGCCCGGCGATTTCAAGCTGGCGCGCTTTGCCGTGCTGCCGCCGGCGGTCTCGCCCTTCGTCTGGTCGGCGGTGCGCGAGGCGGATGGCGATGTCACCCTTGCGGGTTACATTCCGCTCGGCGATGCCAGGCGCGCCCTGCTCGACATGGTACGCGCCGCTGTGCCGGGCGCGGCGATTTCCGACCGGCTGCGGCTGGCGGACGGCGCCCCGCCGACGGATGGCTGGCTGAAGGCCGTCTCCTTCGCGCTCGGCCAGCTCGGCCGACTGCCGAACGGTAAGGTTGCGCTATCCGGGACGACGATCGCGGTCGATGGCACTGCGCCGGATTTTGCCGCCTATGACGCGCTGGCCGGCGCGCGGCGCAATCTGCCGGAAGGCTATACGCTGACCCGCTTCGCCGTCGAGCCGCCCAGTGTCGATCCCTTCGTCTGGGGCGTCCAGCGCACGGTGAATGGCCTGCGGATGACCGGCTATGCGCCCTCCGAGGACGCCAAGCGGCTGATCCTCGATGCGGTGCGCGGAGATTTTCCCGGCGTGCCGGCGAGTGACGAGATGCGCATCGCCGCCGGCGGCCCGCCTGCAGAGGCCTGGGTGGCGGCCACCGGCTTCGGCGTCGACCAGCTCTCACGGCTGAGGCTGGGCGCCGTGCGCGGCAGCGGCCTCAGCCTCTCGATTTCCGGCGAGGCGCAGGATTCGGCCGCCTTCATGGCCGTACACGCCGCGCTGGAACAGTCGCCGCCCAAGGGCTTTGTCCTGCGCAGCGACGTGCGCCCGCCCGTGGTCTCGCCCTACGTGTTCAGCCTTCGCAAGGACGCCGACGGCCTGACGCTGTCCGGCTTCTTCCCGTCTCCGACCGAGCATGAGCGGCTGGTCGAAGCCGCGAAGACCCAGTTCCTCGGCGCGCGCATCAACGATGTATCGGCGATCGCGCAAGGCGCGCCTCAGGGCTTCACCGCCGCCGTCATGACGGCGATGCGCCAGCTCTCGCGACTGCAGTCGGGCGAAGTGCGCTTCGACGACGGCAAGCTGAAAGTGACCGGCACGGCGCTCTACGCGCAGGCCGTACCCTCGATCGAGGCGAGCTTGGCGGCCGGCCTGCCCTCCGGCTTCACGCTCGACGTGGCGCTCGACGTGGCGCCGCTGCCGGAGCCGGTGGACGCGGCAACCTGCCAGAAGTCGATCGTGAATCTCCTGGACAAGGGAACCATCGGCTTCGAGGCCGAGGGATCCACCATCGAGGCGTCGAGCTTTGGACTGCTGGACCAGATCGTGGCGGCGGCAGCAAACTGCCCGGAGGCACTGATCGAGATTTCCATCCGCCAGCCCGACGCCGGGCCGGCGCAGGCAGCGGCGCGGGCGCAGGCGCTGATCCAGTATCTCGCCGCTGCCGGCATCGCGCCGGACCGGCTGATTACCGATGAGCGTCCGGCGCTTGCCGTCCAGGCGCCGGCCGATACCGACCCCGCCGCCGCCGGCGTCCAGTTGATCGTGAGGTGAGGCGATGTTGTTCCTGGCGTTCGAACTCTGGCCGTATCTCGCGGCCGCCCTCGCCATCGGCCTCGCCACCGGGTGGTGGGGCGGCTGCACGCCCGCGCGCGCCAAGCCGCCGGCGGACGATGCGGGAAGGGTGACGCCATGACGCCCTTCGCCCTCGATGTGACGCTGCTTCTGGCGGCGACCTATGTGGTCGGCTGCATCGGCGGATGCTGGCTCAGGCGCATGGTGCGCGGGCGCGGCCCGCGCCGACATCTACGCGGCTGACGCCGTTGATCAGAGGCGAGAGCCGCGCAGATCGGCCTCTATCTGCAGTGTGTCGCGCGCGCCGAAGCGGGATTTGTAGACCTGCGCATTTTCCATCACGCGCTGCACGTAATTGCGCGTTTCGGAGAAGGGGATGCGCTCCACCCAGTCGATAGGATCGACGGAAGGGTCGCGCGGGTCGCCATAGGCGGCGATCCACTTCGCCACGCTGCCCCGGCCGGCATTGTAGGCGGCGAAGGTCAGCACATAATTGTTCTGGTAGTTGTCGAGCAGGCTGCGCAGCTCAGCGGCGCCGAACTGCACGTTCACCGTGGGGTGGCTCAGCCGCTTGGGGTCGAGCGTGGTGCCTGTCCGCCGGGCGATGGTGGTGCCGGTCGCCGGCATCACCTGCATGAGCCCTGTCGCCCCGGCGCTCGAGCGGGCGGTGGGGTTGAACATGCTCTCCTGCCGCGTGATGGCGTAGACCAGCGAGCGGTCGACGTCCTCTGCGATCGGCCGGTAGTCGGGAATGCCGATTGTCGGAAACGCCTCGGCCTCCAGAGGAATGCCGCGATTGAGCGCGACCTTGCCGATCATCGTCATGGCCCGGGCGTCGCCCTGCTGCTTCGCCAGGTCGGACAACAGGCCCAGCTGCGCGGCGTCGGGCAGGCGCTCGGCGAGATCATAGCCCAGGGCGATGGACAGGCTCGACTTGTCGAGCCGCTCCAGCAGCTTGAAGATCATCACGCCTTCATCGCGGTTGAAGGCGTTGCGCTGCGCGGCATTGGCGGCGGGGGCAGCCTGGATCTTCACGCGCGAATTGCCGAGCCGCGCGGCGGAAAGCTGGCCGTAATAGGCGGTGCCGTACTGGGCTGCCGTCGCATATTGCGAGCGCGCATTGGCCGTGGAGCCGAGCGCCTCATAGGCGCGGCCCTGCCAGTAATAGCCACGCGACACCGTGGCGGGATGGGTCTGCTTCTCCGGCACCTTGGCGAAATACGCCAGCGCCGCCTTGGGGTCGTTGAGGTAGCGCAGCGCCAGCCAGCCGGCCATGAAATAATGGTCGGCCCGCATGTGGTCGTCATCCGGCTCCGCGGCCTCGCGCGCCACCTTGTAGGCGGTGCGGGCGTCGCCCTTGTCGAGCAGGCCGCGCGCCACCAGCCGGCGCTCGACCCACCATTCGTCCGGGTCGACCAGAACGGCGCCGTCCCTCGGCGCGCTGGAAAGCGTGCGCGCGGCAGCGGCATGGTCGCCCTGCCTGCGCTGCATCTTGGCGACCGTGTAGAGATAGGCCGGGTCCGAGCGCAGCGAGCCGGGCACCGCCGCCAGCAGCTTCGCCACGTCGCCCTTGCCGGTGGAGAGCGCGATGCGAGCGCGTGCCAGCGCCACCACGTCGTCGCCGGCGCGCTGCGCCGCGCGCAGGCCGCGCTCGCTGTCCTCGGCATAGAGCAGCTTGTCGGCGCGGTATTTGTGGTCGGTGCGGGTCAGCAGTCCGCCGAACTCCACCATGACGGTGGATTCGGTGTCGGAGCCGAGCGCATCCTCCTGCCAGGCATTGCGCAGCCAGGCGGCGCCGGCCTTCTGGTCGCCGGCGGCGAACAGCGCGCGGGCCAGCGCAATCTTGCCTTCGCCCGAATAGGGCGCCTGCTCGGCGAAGAAAGTGAGGATCGTCTGCGGATCCTTGTTCTCGACGAACAGCAGATATTCCAGCCGGCGGCGCAGCACGATCGGTGTCGGCAGGGTGGGGTGTGCCTGAAGGATGGCGACGGCGCGGTCGAAGCCGACATCGCGCGCAGTCACCCGCAGCGCCAGCCAGCGCACCAGCGCCTGCGCGCCCGGGTCACGCATCTGGTCGGCCATGGCGAGCGCCTGCGCGCTCTGGCCCTTGTCGATCAGGTCGGTCGCCGTCTTCAGGTCGCCCATGGCGCCGGAGAAGGACGGCGAGGGCGCGAGCGCCAGACCGACCGCTGCCGACGCCGCGTTCACCTTGGCGGAGGTCGCCGTCGCGGGCTTGGCCGCCGGCGTCGGGGCAGGCTTCTTCGCCGCCGTCTTCGCCGGCTTTTCCCTGGCACTCGCGGGTTTGGCGGCGGTTGGCTTCGCAGCAGGCTTCGCGGCGACAGGCTTGGCGGCGGGCTTGGGTGCGGGCGTCGGCGTCTGGGCCTGCGCTGCCGCACTGGAGAACGTCGGAATCACTCCGGCCGAGCCGAGCAGCAGGGCGGCGGCCACCGGCAGGATGACGCCGCGCCGGCGCCGCGAGTCGGTTCCGGAACGACGCCGAAGCGGATGTTCGTTCACGTACTCGCGCATGGCTGCTCGCACTCCTTACAAACGGACGGCGCCCGATCCAGATCCGTCTGGTGCGGACGACCTCTCAGTTGTCTCGCGATCTTATTGACGAATTGCTAACCACAACCCCTGCGCAGCCGTTTCCCGGGCGTTCAACCACTGCGCCATCGCACTCTCTACCCGATCAAGCCGGCGAAACGGGGGCAGTGTGCCACACCCCCGGCGCTTTGCCAGGCTTTGCGCAGGAAGCGCCAACAATGCCCTTCCTTCAGCCGCGCCGACGCGATATCTGATGCCCCCTTTGCCGCACCATGTTCGACCCGTCCTGCCGGGGCATGGTGCGCGACAAGACGAGAAAAGCTCAGGAGCGCGCCATGTCCCATTCGCTGCCCTTCCGTGGATCCTTTACGGCACTCGTGACGCCGTTCCGCGATGGCGCGCTGGATGAGAAAGCGTTCCGTGACCTCGTGGACTGGCAGATCGAGGAAGGCATCCACGGCCTCGTGCCCGTGGGCACGACCGGCGAGAGCCCGACCGTTTCGCATGACGAGCACAAGCGCGTGGTTGAATGGACCGTCGCCCAGTCGGCGGGCCGCGTGCCTGTCATCGCCGGCGCCGGCTCCAACAACACCATCGAGGCCATCGACCTCGCCCGCCACGCGGAGCAGGCCGGTGCCGACGCGGTGCTGGTGGTGACGCCCTATTACAACAAGCCCGGTCCCGAGGGCCTGTACCAGCACTACAAGGCCATCAACGACGCCATCGGCATTCCGATCTACATCTACAATATCCCCGGCCGGTCGGTGATCGACATGTCGGTGGAGACCATGGCGCGGCTGTATGAGCTGCCCAACATTGCCGGCGTGAAGGACGCGACGGCCAATCTCGTGCGCGTCAGCCAGCAACGTCAGGCAATGGGCCCGGCCTTCAACCAGCTCTCCGGCGAGGACGCGACCGCGCTGGCCTTCATGGCGCATGGCGGCGATGGCTGCATCTCGGTTGCCTCCAACGTGGCGCCCAAGCTCTGCGCGCAGCTCATCGACGCCTGCATCGCCGGTGATTACCCGAAGGCGCTGGAGTTGCAGGACCGCCTGTTCCCGCTGTTCCAGGCGCTGTTTGTTGAAACCAACCCGAGCCCCACCAAATATGCACTGAGCCTGCTCGGCAAGATTGCCGACGAGGCGCGCCTTCCGATGGTGCCTGTCACCGAAAAGACCAAGGAGACCGTCCGCGCGGCGATGCGCCACGCCGGACTTCTCAACTGACGAAGGCCGGGGCATCCGCTCCGGTTCGGAGCAAAGTGATGGCCGAGAAAAAGACACAAGACCGCAAGGTCGTTGCCGACAACCGGCGGGCGCGGTTCGATTTCGAGATCGGCGAGGTCTTCGAGGCCGGCATCGCGCTGTCCGGCACGGAGGTGAAGAGCCTGCGCAGCGGCCGCGCCACGGTGGCGGAGAGCTATGTCTCCGCCAAGACGGGCGAAGCCATCATCTACAACACCTTCATCCCGGAATATCTCCAGGCCAACCGCTTCAACCACGAGCCGCGCCGCCCGCGCAAGCTGCTGCTGCACAAGCGCCAGATCGCCAAGATCTGGCAGGCTGTGGAGCGCGAGGGCATGACGGTGGTGCCGCTGCGCATCTATTTCAACGAGCAGGGCCGGGCCAAGGTCGAGATCGCCATCGCCCGTGGCCGCAAGGCGCACGACAAGCGCGAGGCGCTCAAAGCCAAGGACTGGGCGCGCGACAAGCAGCGGCTGATGCGCGACCGGGGGTAGGGCGCGAAATCGCGTCGACGTCGGGAACGTCATGACGGGGCGCACAGTGGATGGCGGGCGACCGACGCGCGACGGCGGCCAGCAAGAAACAAATGAAAAGCCCGGCACTTGGCCGGGCTTTTTGATTCCGACTGTCAGAAAATCTCAGTCCTTGGCGCGCTCGACATAGGAGCCGTCGGCGGTCATCACGACGATGCGGGTGCCGACTGCGATGTGCGGCGGCACGGCGGAGCGCACGCCGTTGGAAAGGATGGCGGGCTTGTAGGAGGAGGACGCCGTCTGCCCCTTCATCGCCGGCTCGGTTTCGACCACTTCGAGCACCATGCGCTGCGGCAGCTCGATGGCGATGGCGATGCCGTCATGCACAGAGAGGTGAACCTGCATGCCGTCGCTCAGATAAGCGGCCTGCTCGCCGATCACGTCGGGCGACACGGCGAGCTGGTCGTAGTTCTCCGGGTTCATGAAGTGGAAGCCCTCGCCGTCCGAATAGAGGAAGGTGTAGGGGCGGTCCTCGACGAGGGCGCGCTCGACCTGCTCGGTGGTGCGGTAGCGCTCGGAGACCTTGGTGCCGTCGGAGATGCGGCGCATGTCGAGCTGGGTCACCGGGGTGCCCTTGCCGGGGTGGATGTTCTCGGCGGTGAGCACGACGTAGAGCCTGCCGTCCATGTCGACCACGTTGCCCTTGCGCAGCGTGCTGGCGATGACCTTGACCATTGCGGTCCTCTGGCTGTTGGGTGCGCCGCATCGCGCGGGGCACCGCTGGGATTCCGTTGCGGCCTCCTATACAAGCGCGCCCGCTTTCCGCCAACCCCGCCCGCATTCCCATTGCGCGCGCCGGAGATCGCCGATGCCCGTTCCCGCCTCGCCCTGGTGGTCGCCCGAACGCCATGCCGACCGGCGCCCCTTCCTGCTGGCGCGGCAGAAGATTATTGCCGCGCTGCGGGGCTTTTTCGCCGCGCGCGACTTCATTGAGGTGGAGACGCCGATCCTGCAGGTGTCGCCGAGCAACGAGACCCACCTCAAGGCCTTCGCCACCGAGCTGGAGCGCCCGGACGGCTCCCGCACGCCGCGCTATCTCCACACCTCGCCGGAATTCACCGCCAAGAAGCTGCTGGCGGCGGGCGAGGAGCGGCTGTTCACCATGGCCCGCGTCTTCCGCAACGGCGAGAGGACAGTGCTCCACCATCCGGAATTCACCATGCTGGAATGGTATCGCGCCGGCGAAACCTATCAGGCGCTGATGGAGGACTGCGCGGCGCTGCTGGCCGTGACAGCGCTGACCGTCGGCGCCACAACGTTCTACTTCGGTGGCCATGCCTGCGATGTCACCGCCGCGCCCGAGCGCCTCACAGTGGCGGAGGCCTTCAGCCGCTTCGCCGGCATCGACCTCATGGCAAGCGTCGGCGAGGGCAGGAACGACCGCGACCTACTCTGGCACGCCGCCCGTGCCGCCGGCATCCGCGTGGCGGAGGACGATGTCTGGGCGGACGTGTTCACCCGGGTGATGGTGGAGAAGATCGAGCCGCATCTGGGCATCACGCACCCGACCCTTCTCTGCGAGTACCCGGTTTCCGAGGCGGCGCTGGCCCGCCCCAAGCCCAGCGATCTGCGCCTCGCCGAACGATTCGAGCTCTATATCTGCGGCGTCGAACTCGCCAATGCCTTCGGCGAACTGACCGACGCCGCCGAGCAGCGCCGTCGCTTCATCGGGTGGATGGACGAGAAGGAGCGGCTCTATGGCGAGCGCTATCCCATTGACGAGGATTTCCTCGACGCGCTCGCCCTCATGCCGGAGGCGTCCGGCATCGCGCTGGGGCTCGACCGACTGGTGATGCTTGCCGCCGGCGCGCGGCGAATCGAGGATGTGCTATGGGCGCCGGTCACGCCCTGAACATCAGCCGAGCGCGTCGATATGGGCGCGCACCTTGGCGAAGACGGCGTGGAACATCGGTGTCGTCAGCACGCCGGTATTGGTGTTGTAGCGCGAGCAGTGATAGCTGTCGAAAAGCACCAGATCGCCCAATTGATGCACGGCTCCGTGGGCGAATTTGTGGTGCGAGAGCCGCTCGCCATGCGCCGCCAGCACCTGGTCATGGGCGATCTTTCCCAGCGCGACGATGGCGCTGAGGCTCGGCAGCAGGCCGATCGTGGCGGAGAAGAAGGCCCGGCAGGTCCTGATCTCGTCGGTGGTCGGCTTGTTCTCCGGCGGCACGCAGCGCACGGCATTGGTGAGCCGCGCTTCGGCCAGCCGCAGCGAATCGTCCGGCCGGGCCTCGAAGGTCCCGGTGGCGAAGCCGAACTTTATCAGCGTCGAATAGAGCAGTTCGCCCGCATAATCGCCGGTGAACGGGCGACCGGTGCGATTGGCCCCGCGCAGCCCCGGCGCCAGCCCGACGATGAGCAGCCGCCCGTCGACCGGACCGAAGGACGGCACCGGCGCGTTGTGCCAAGTTGGCTCCTGCTCCCGCCAATGCTCGCGGAAGGCAACGAGGCGCGGGCAGAGCGGACAGTCGCGCCCCGGCTCGGCCGCAGCCGCCACCGGGGGGGCGGTGAGGGCGGTCGGCACGGGTTCAGGCGTCCGATGCGTCGTCGTCGGTGGACGGCGCCGGGGTGCGGCGCTCAAGGAAACGCGGCGTCTCCTGCATGCGGCCGGAGCGGTCCGCCGGGTCGCGCCCGACACGGGCCTGCAGGTCCACCAGGTCGAGGAACACGTCCGCCTGCCGGCGCAGCTCGTCGGCGATCATCGGCGGCTGGGTGTGGATGCTGGAGACCACCGTTACCCGAACCCCCTTGCGCTGCACCGCCTCGACCATCGAGCGGAAATCGCCGTCGCCGGAAAAGATGATTATGTGGTCGACATGAGCTGCGAGTTCCATGGCGTTGACCGCCAGCTCGATATCCATGTTGCCCCGCACGCGGCGGCGGCCCTGGCTGTCGGTGAACTCCCGCGCCGGCTTCGTCACGACGGAGTATCCATTATAGTCGAGCCAATCGAGCAGGGGGCGGATCGACGAGTATTCCGTATCTTCAACCAGGGTCGTGTAATAGAAGGCCCGAAGCACGTAGCCGCGCCCTTGAAATTCCTTCAGGAGGCGCTTGTAATCAATATCGAAGCCGAGCGACTTGGTGGCTGAGTACAGATTTGCCCCATCGATGAAGAGGGCGATCTTTTCCATGCCGTTGACCATACCGAGAAAATACCCAGACTGACTGTTCTTGTCGCAGCGCCGACGCATAATGCGGCGGTGCAGTGTGTCCGCCTATACACATAACCGATTTGTGGCGGGCGCGAGACGGAGGGGCGGGTTGTCCGCCGGTTTTAATCGCAGGATCGTGAGGCGGGCCTGCCCGCGTCGCGTGCGTGATGCTTGCCCCGCCGGCGACATTGCTTTATGGAGGCCGCTTCCCTTACACCGTCAGGAGTGCCGAGGCATGGCTCGCGTCACCGTCGAGGACTGTATCGACAAGGTCGACAATCGCTTCGAGCTGGTTCTTCTTGCCGGCCACCGCGCCCGCTCGATCGCGTCCGGCTCGCCGATCACGGTCGACCGCGACAACGACAAGAACCCGGTCGTCGCGCTGCGCGAGATCGCCGACGAGACGATCTCGCCGGAGGATCTGCGCGAGGAACTCATCCATTCGCTGCAGAAGTTCACCGAGGTGGACGAGCCGGAGCCCGAGACGGTTCCGATGATCGCCTCCTCTGCGTCCGGCGCCGACGATTCCGACATCATGCTCGACCGCATGACCGAGGAAGAGCTGCTGGCCGGCCTTCAGGGCCTCGTGCCGCCGGAGCCGAGCGACGACGACGAAGGCTGATCGCCTGAACGAATATGCGAAGCGGCCCGGCCCTGTGCCGGGCCGTTTGCATTTTGCCAGCATCTTCCGCGACATGCAGCTTGCGCTGGTCGGGCTGGCGGACGATATCTAGCTCAGCGGCCGCCTCGGCCGATCATTCTCGCGGGTTTCTGTCATGATGCGGCAGTACGAGCTCGTCGAGCGCGTGCGCCGGTACAATCCCAATACCGACGAAGCGCTGCTCGATCGCGCTTACGTCTATGCGATGCGGGCCCATGGCACGCAGAAGCGGGCCTCGGGCGACCCGTACTTCTCGCACCCGCTCGAAGTCGCCGCCATCCTTACCGACCTGAAGCTCGATGACGCGACCATCGTCGCGGCGCTGCTGCACGATACGATCGAGGACACCGACGCGACCCGCGACGAGATCGACCGGATCTTCGGCCCGCAGATCGGCGCGTTGGTCGAAGGTCTCACCAAGATCAAGAAACTCGATCTGGTCTCCAAGCAGGCCAAGCAGGCCGAGAACCTGCGCAAGCTGCTGCTCGCCATCGCCGATGATGTGCGCGTGCTCCTGGTCAAGCTCGCCGACCGCCTGCACAACATGCGCACGCTGAAATGGGTGCCGGAGGAAAAGCGCTCCCGTGTCGCGCAGGAAACGCTCGATATCTATGCGCCGCTGGCAGGGCGGATGGGCATGCACGACATGCGCGAGGAACTGGAGGATCTCTCTTTCCGCCAGCTCTCGCCGGAGGCCTATGATTCCATCCTCACGCGCCTCCAGGCGCTGAAGGAGAACAATGGCGAGCTGGTCGCGGCCATTGAAGGCGAATTGTCGGACGCTGTGGCCCAGAAGGACATCGCGGCCATTGTTACCGGACGGCAGAAGCGCCCGCATTCCATCTGGCGGAAGATGGAGCGCAAATCGGTCGCGTTCGAGCAGCTCTCCGACATCTATGGCTTCCGCATTCTCGTGGACAGCGTTGAGGCGTGCTATTCCGCCCTCGGTGTCGTCCACACTAAATGGCCGCTCGTGCCGGGGCGGTTCAAGGACTACATTTCCACCCCCAAGCAGAACGATTACCGCTCCATTCACACCACGGTGGTCGGCCCAGGCCGGCAGCGCGTGGAGCTGCAGATCCGCACCCGGCAAATGCATGAGATCGCCGAATACGGCATCGCCGCGCATGCGCTGTACAAGGACACGGGCGGCTCCGATCCGCTCACCCGTGATTCCAACGCCTATGCCTGGCTGCGGCGCACCATCGAATTGCTGGCGGAGGGCTCAAGCCCGGAGGAGTTCCTCGAGCACACCAAGCTCGAACTCTTCCATGACCAAGTGTTCTGCTTCACCCCCAAGGGCAGGCTGATCACTCTGCCCCGCCGCGCCACGCCGATCGATTTCGCCTATGCTGTCCACACCGGCGTCGGCGATCGGGCGGTCGGGGCGAAGATCAATGGCAAGGTCTCGCCGCTGGTCTCCGAACTGCAGAATGGCGACGAGGTCGAGATCATCACCGCCTCCGGCCAGACGCCTCCGGCGGCGTGGGAATCGATCGTCGTCACCGGCAAGGCACGCGCCGCCATCCGCCGCGCCACCCGCGCCGCGGTGCGGGCGCAATATGCCGGGCTCGGCAAGAAGATCGTCGAGCGCGCCATCGTGCGGGCCGGCAAGGTGTTCTCGGAGGAGAAGCTGGCGAGCTCCGTGGGCCGTCTGGCGCGCACCTCGCTGGAGGACGTCTACGCCGCCGTCGGACGCGGCGAGATGCGCTCGGACGACGTGGTGAAGGCCGTCCATCCCGAATGGACCGGCCCCCGCCCGGAGGAGCGCGCCGCGCTCAAGGGCGATGGCTGGTTCGAGCTGGAACAGGGCCAGAGCCTGAAGTTCAAGATTCCCGGCATCGAAAGCGATCCCGATCCGCTGACGGCGATCCCGATCCGCGGCATCAACCGCGAATTGCCGGTGCGATTCGCGCCCAATGGCGGCGCCGTGCCAGGCGACCGCATCGTCGGCATCCTGTCGCCGGGCGAGGGCATCACGATCTATCCCATCCAGTCGCCGGCGCTGCAGGATTTCGAGGAAGAGCCGGAGCGCTGGCTCGATGTGCGCTGGGATGTCGAGGAGAACGACCCGCAGCGTTTCCCGGTGCAGATCGTCGTCGTCGCCACCAACGAGCCCGGCTCGCTGGCCCAGATCGCCCAGGTCATCGGCGAGCGCGACGGCAACATCGACAATCTGCGCATGTCCTCGCGTTCAGCCGATTTCACCCGCATGGTCATCGACATCGGCGTCTATGATCTGCGCCACCTCAACGGCATTCTCGCCGATCTGAGGGCCCGTCCGGTGGTGTCGAGCGTGGAGCGGGTCAACGGCTGATAGGGAACTGTTAAACCCTGACCGGCGTTTCCTCGGCGCGTCCCAGACGACGCTCGCAGGAGAGACCGATGACCGAACAGATCCACGCCAATTTCCGTATCCTCTCCGGCGCTGCCAAGGCGTTCTGGGGGCGCGTGGCCGGCAATGGTCATCTGGTCGCCAGCGCCCGCGTCGAGCAACTGGCCGGCGAGGCGGCTCTGGCCTGCGTGCGGGCCCGCAGCCGTGGCGGCCACCGCAGCGGGCCCGCCGCCCGCGCCTGAGGGCCGTTGCGGGTGAGGAGTGCGTGACGGCGCCCTGAGGATGGGCTATCACGCACCCCATCCAGAAACCTGCTCCGGGCATTCGAGATGACGCAAGACGAGGTCGTGGCCGAGTTCCGCTCGGCAGGTGCGCTGCTTGAGGGGCACTTCATCCTTTCCTCGGGCCTGCGCAGCCCGATCTTCCTTCAGAAGATGTTCATCTTCCAGGACCCGGTCCGCACCGCCCGCCTGTGCAAGGCGCTGGCGGAGAAGGCGGAAGCGGCGTTTGGCAAGATCGATTACGTCGTGTCCCCGGCCGTTGGCGGCATCGTTCCCGGCTACGAGACCGCCCGCCAGCTCGGCGCCATGGCGGTGTTTGTCGAGCGCGAGGGTGGCACCTTCCAGCTGCGGCGCGGATTCACCATCCCGCCCGACGCCAAGGTGCTGATGGTGGAAGACATCGTCACCACCGGCCTGTCCTCGCGTGAATGCCTGACCTCCATCGCCGAGCACACCTCGAACGTGGTCGGCGCCGCCTGCCTGATCGACCGCTCCAATGGCAAGGCCGATCTCGGCGTGAAGCTGGTGGCGCTGGCGCGGCTCGACATCCCCGCCTATCCCGCCGACGCCCTGCCGCCGGAGTTGGCGGCCCTGCCGCCGGTGAAGCCGGGCTCGCGCAGCATTCAGGGGACCAAGGCGTGACCATCCTCGTTCCCCCCATCCGCCTCGGCGTGAATGTCGACCACGTCGCCACCATCCGCAACGCGCGCGGCGGCAATCTGCCCGATCCAGTGCGCGCCGCGCAGCTCGCCTGCGCCGCCGGGGCCGACGGCATAACCGCGCATCTGCGCGAGGATCGCCGTCACATTCGCGACAGCGACATGCAGCGCCTGCGCGAGCAGCTGACCGTGCCGCTGAACTTCGAGATGGCGGCGACGGACGAGATGGTCGCCATCGCCCTCGAACATCGCCCGCACGCCGCCTGCCTTGTGCCGGAGCGGCGCGAGGAGCGCACGACCGAAGGCGGGCTCGACGTCATCGGCGGCGGCATCGACCTTGCCCACAAGGTTGAAAAGCTCGGCCATGCCGGCATTCGCGTCTCGCTGTTCGTGGCGCCGGACGCCGACCAGATCGCCCGCGCCGCCGATATCGGCGCGGCGGTGATCGAGCTGCACACCGGCGCCTGGTGCGAATATCTCGCCGCCGGCGAGGCGGCAAAGGCGGATGGCGAACTGGCGCGGCTGATCGAGGCGGCCGGGCAGGGCAGCGCGTTGGGGCTGGAAATCCACGCCGGCCACGGCCTCGACTATGCGACCGCCGAGATCATGGCGGCCGTCGAGCCGATCCGCGAACTGAACATCGGCCATTTCCTCATCGGCGAGGCCATCTTCGTCGGGCTGGAAGGCGCCATTCGCCACATGCGCACCGCCATGGCACAGGGGCGCGCCCGGCTCGGCGCGCCGCAGGCGGCATAGGGAGCAGCAGCGTGATCCTCGGCATCGGCTCGGACATCACCGACGTGCGGCGCGTTGCCGAGGTGCTGGAGCGGCACGGCGAGCGCTTTCTCGATCGGGTGTTCACCCCCGTGGAACGCGCCAAGTCGGATCGCCGTGCCCGGCGTGCCGAGAGCTACGCCAAGCGCTTCGCCGCCAAGGAAGCCTGCGCCAAGGCGCTCGGCACCGGTCTGGCGCAGGGCGTGTTCTGGCGCGACATGGGCGTGGTCAACCTGCCGTCCGGCCGCCCGACACTGCTCCTCACCGGCGGCGCCAAGGCGCGGCTCGACGCCCTCACGCCGGCCGGCTTCGAGGCGCAGATCGACCTCACCATCACCGATGACGGCCCGCTCGCCCAGGCCTTCGTCATCATCAGCGCCGTTCCGGTATCGAACGGCGGATAAAGCCGCGCTGACCGCGCGTAAGCTCGTGCGATCGTGAGCAGGGCGCGTTGCCGCCGCCTCGCCGAGCGGCTATAGGAGCCGCTCGGCCGCCACGTGCGGCGCAGGCCGTGCCGCTGAGGGCACCGGAAGGCAACATGACGTCCACCACCGAACCGAAGAAGCAGGAAGGCGGCCTCGGCGAGACCGTGAAGGTCATCCTTCAGGCGTTCCTGATCGCCTTGCTGATCCGCACCTTCCTGTTCCAGCCGTTCAACATCCCGTCCGGTTCGATGAAGGAGACGCTGCTCGTCGGCGACTACCTCTTCGTGTCCAAGTACAGCTATGGCTACAGCCGCTTCTCGCTGCCGCTGTCGCCGCCGCTGTTCGACGGCCGCATCCTCGGCTCGACGCCCAACCGTGGCGACGTGGTGGTGTTCAAGCTGCCGCGCGACGAGAGCACCGACTACATCAAGCGGGTGATCGGCCTTCCGGGCGACGAAATCCAGATGATCGCCGGCGTATTGAACATCAACGGCGTGCCGGTGAAGCGCGAGGACGCCGGGTACTGGATGGATGACGAGGGCAATGGGCGAGTGGAGCGCGTCAAGCGCTGGACCGAGACCCTGCCCAATGGCGTCAGCTACCACACGCTCGATCTGGTCGATAACGGCTTCTACGACAATACCGAGGTCTACAAGGTGCCGCCCGGCCATTATTTCATGATGGGCGACAACCGCGACAACTCCACCGACAGCCGCGTGCTCAGCCAGGTCGGCTATGTCCCCTATGAGAACCTGATCGGCCGCGCCCAGATCATCTTCTTCTCCGTGAAGGAAGGCGATGCCGCCTGGCAGTTCTGGAAGTGGCCGTGGACGGTGCGCTGGGACCGCCTCTTCTCCTTCGTGCGATGACGCGCGGCAAGTCGCGCGTCGCCGACGACGCCGGCCTCGACACGCTCGAAGCGGCGCTGGGCCATGCCTTTACTGATCGCGCGCATCTGCGTCTGGCGCTGACGCATATCAGCTCGGTGACGGGCGTTCAGGGGTCGAAGGCGCGCGTGCGCTCCTATCAACGTCTGGAATTCCTCGGTGACCATGTGCTTGGCCTCGTGGTCTCCGACATGCTCTATCGCGCCTTTCCCCACGCCGAGGAAGGGGAACTCTCGCGCCGGCTCGCCGACCTCGTCTGCGAGGATGCCTGCGCCGAGGTGGCGCTGGCCATGGAACTCGGTCCGCATCTGCGCCTCGGCGCCGGCGAGGACCGCACCGGCGGGCGCGGGCGCCCGGCCATTCTCGCCGACGTGGTCGAGGCGGTGCTGGCGGCGGTGTATCTCGACGCCGGCTATCCCGCAGCGGAAGCCGTGGTCGAGCGCTTCTGGCGCACCCGCCTCGCCGTTCCCGGCAGTTCCGCCCGCGACCCCAAGACGGCGTTGCAGGAATGGGCGCAGGGGCGGGGATTGCCGCCGCCGCATTACCGGCTGGTGGAACGCTCCGGTCCCGACCATAATCCCGAATTCCGGATCGCCGTCGACGTGCCGGGCTTCGAGCCTGTCGAGGCGACCGGCTCCTCCAAGCAGAACGCGCAGAAGATCGCCGCTGCGGCGTTTCTCCAACGGGTCACGCAATGAACGACATCATCGACGAGACTCCCGAAGAGGGCCATGACGAGGGCCCGGCAGAGGCGCGCGAACACACACGCTGCGGCTTCGTCGCCCTCATCGGCACGCCCAATGCCGGCAAGTCGACCCTCACCAACGCCCTGGTCGGCACCAAGGTGTCCATCGTCTCGCACAAGGTGCAGACCACCCGTTCGCTGGTGCGCGGCATCGCCATCGAGGGCGTGACGCAGGTCGTGCTTGTCGACACGCCCGGCATCTTCGCCCCCAAGCGCCGGCTGGAAAAGGCGATGGTGCGCTCCGCCTGGAACGGCGCCGGCGACGCCGATGCCGTGGTGCTGCTGATCGACGCCCGCGCCGGCCTCAACGAGGATGTCGAATCCATCATCCGCGGCCTTGCCGATGTGCGCCGCCCCCGCGCAATCCTGCTCAACAAGATCGACCTGGTGAAGCGCGAGAGCCTGCTGGAGCTTGCCGCCAAGGTTGCCGAGCTGACCAGCTTCGACCGGCTTTTCATGGTGTCCGCGCTGGCGGGCGACGGCCTGAAGGAGTTGCGGCAGTGGCTGGCGCAGATCCTGCCGCTCGGCCCGTGGCTCTATCCCGAGGACCAGATCTCCGACGCGCCGATGCGCTCGCTGGCAGCCGAGATCACCCGCGAGAAGCTGTTCCACCGGCTGCATGAGGAACTGCCCTACCGCTCGACGGTCGAGACCGATTCCTGGCAGGAGCGCAAGGACGGCTCGGTCCGCATCGAGCAGACCATCTTCGTCGAGCGCGAAAGCCAGCGGAAGATCGTGCTTGGCAAGTCGGGCGAGACCATCAAGGCCATCTCCATGGCGGCCCGCAAGGAGCTGACCGACATCGTCGAAGCGCCCGTTCACCTGTTCCTGTTCGTCAAGGTGCGCGAGAACTGGGCCGACGATCCGGCCCGCTACCGCGAAATGGGGCTGGAATTCCCGCACGAGTGAGGCCGCCCGATGGAGTGGTCTGACGACGGCATCATTCTCGGCGTGCGCCGCCACGGCGAGGCCAATGCCATCGTCGAACTGATGACCGCCGGCCATGGCCGCCATCTCGGCCTGGTGCGCGGCGGCGGCTCGCGGCGGCAGGCGGCGTCGCTGCAGGCCGGCAATGAAGTGCGGGTCACGTGGCGCGCCCGTCTCGACGAGCATCTGGGCGCCTTCGCCCTGGAGGTGACCGCGCCGCATGCCTCCCGGCTGATGGCGCAGGCCCATTCCGCGTTCGCGCTCAGCCACATAGGCAGCCTTGTTCGACTTCTGCCGGAGCGCGACCCTCATCCTGCGCTGCACGCCATGCTCGCCACCATGGTCGAACATCTCGGCCATGAGCGCCTCACCGGCATGATGATCGCCCGCTTCGAGCTGACCATGCTGGCCGAGCTCGGCTTCGGCCTCGATCTGGAAAGCTGCGCGGCCACGGGCGGGCGCAACGACCTGCTCTATGTCTCGCCGAAATCCGGCCGCGCGGTGAGCCGCGACGCCGGCGCGCCCTGGCAGGCGCAGCTTTTCACGCTGCCGTTTTTCCTCATCAGCGAAGTCGCCGAACCGCCCACCACCGAGGATGTCGACGCCGCCTTCGCGCTGACCGGCCATTTCCTGGCGCGCCGCGTCTTCGACCCGCGCGGCCTGCCCCTGCCGGACGCGCGGGCTTCGCTGATCGCGGCGCTGAAACGGCCCGGTGGATAGGCTTGCGCGGGTGCGTTCGCGTCTTGTTCCCGTCCGCGCTTCGCGGTAGCACAAGGCATGGGTGAGCCACCGATTCCGACCGATGACGGCCTGATCGAACCGATCGGGCTCAAGGCGGCGCTTGAAGAGCGCTACCTCGCTTATGCGCTCTCGACCATCATGCACCGCGCATTGCCGGATGCGCGCGACGGCCTGAAGCCGGTGCACCGCCGCATTCTTTACGGTATGCGCCTGCTGCGGCTCGACCCCGGCGGCGGCTTCCGCAAGAGCGCCAAGATCGTCGGCGACGTGATGGGTTCGTTCCATCCGCACGGCAACATGGCGATCTACGACGCCATGGTGCGCCTGGCGCAGGATTTCTCGCAGCGCTACCCGCTGGTCGACGGTCAGGGCAATTTCGGCAATATCGACGGCGACAACGCCGCCGCCGAACGCTACACCGAGGCCCGGCTGACCGAGGTGGCCCGCCTCATCCTCGACGGCATCGACGAGGACGCGGTCGATTTTCGCCCGAACTATGACGGCACGACGGAAGAGCCCGTCGTCATGCCGGGGGCCTTCCCTAACCTGCTGGCCAATGGCTCCACCGGCATCGCCGTCGGCATGGCAACCTCGGTCCCGCCGCACAATGCGGCCGAACTGATCGACGCCAGCCTGCACCTGATCGACAATCCCGGCGCCACCACCGACGACCTGCTGAAATTCGTGCAGGGCCCGGATTTCCCCACCGGCGGCGTCATCATCGAATCCCCGTCCTCGATCGCCGATGCCTATGCCACCGGGCGTGGCGGCTTCCGCCTGCGGGCACGCTGGGAGAAGGAAGAGACCGGCCGCGGCACCTATGTGATCGTGGTCACCGAAATTCCCTACGGCGTGCCCAAATCGCGCCTCGTGGAGAAGATCGCCGATCTGCTCAACGAGAAGAAGCTGCCGCTTCTGGCCGATGTGCGCGACGAGAGCGCCGAGGATGTCCGCCTCGTGCTGGAGCCGCGTGCGCGAAATGTCGACGAGACGCTGCTCATGGAAAGCCTGTTCCGGCTGACCGAGCTGGAAACGCGCTTCCCGCTGAACATGAACGTGCTGGTCGGCGGGCAGGTGCCCAAGGTGGTGAGCCTGCTGGAGGCCCTGCGCGAATGGGTCGACCATCGCCGCGAGGTTCTGCTGCGCCGCTCGCGCTACCGCCACGCGCAGATCGAACACCGCCTGGAAGTGCTGGGCGGCTACCTCATCGCCTATCTCAACCTCGACGAGGTGATCCGCATCATCCGCGAGGAAGATGAGCCCAAGCCTGCCCTGATGGCGCGGTTCGAGCTCACCGATGTGCAGGCAGAGGCCATCCTCAATATGCGCCTGCGCAGCCTGCGCAAGCTCGAGGAATTCGAGATCCGCAAGGAGCACGACGCGCTTTCCAAGGAGAAGGACGGCATCGAGAAACTGCTCGCCTCCGAGGCGCGGCAGTGGAAGGCGGTCGCCGGGCAGTTGGCGGAAACCCGCAAGATGTTCGCGCCCGAGACCAAGCTTGGCCGCCGGCGCACTACCTTCGGCGAGGCCTCGGTGCATAAGGCGGATGCGGTGATCGAGGCGCTGGTGGAGCGCGAGCCGATCACCGTCGTCGTCTCCGAGAAAGGCTGGATTCGCGCGCTGAAGGGCCATGTGGCCGACCTGTCGTCGCTTGTGTTCAAGGGCGACGACCAGCTCAAGATCAAGTTCTTCACCGAGACGACGGCCAAGCTGCTGGTGTTCGCCAGCAATGGCCGCTTCTATACGATCGACGCCTCGAAGCTGCCGGGCGGTCGCGGCCATGGTGAGCCGCTGCGCCTGTCGATCGAGCTGGAGCAGGAGGCCGACATCCTCCACGTGCTGCCCTATCAGGGCGGGCGCCGGCTGCTGGTCGCCGCCAAGGAAGGGCGTGGCTTCCTCGTCGCCGAGGATGATTGCCTCGCCAACACGCGCAAGGGCAAGCAGGTTCTGGGCGTCGACGCTCAGGAAGCGGTCAAGGTCGTGGTGGCCGCAGGCGACAGCGTCGCGGTGATCGGCGAAAACCGCAAGCTGCTGGTCTTCCCGCTGACGCAGATCCCCGAGATGACGCGCGGGCGCGGCGTGCGGCTGCAGCGCTACAAGGACGGCGCGATGAGCGACGTGAAGGTCTTCGCCGCCGCGGACGGCTTGACCTGGACCGACACGTCCGGCCGCACCTGGACGGTGACCGACCTCACCGAATGGCGCGGCGAGCGTGCCGGCGCCGGCCGCTTGCCGCCCAAGGGCTTTCCGCGCAACAACCGGTTCGGCTGAAGGCGATCTCCGCAAATCCTCCGACGCGCCAACCGATGCGACGTCATCCTGAGCTTGCGAGCGCGGCGAGCCTCGAAGGATGTTCGCTCGGGTACTCGGCTCAGCATCCCTCAAGGCCGCCTACGGCGGCGCCTCGGGAGATGGTGCGCGAGACGGTGGGTGTCCGGGATAAGGGGGCGGCCGGTCGCCGTCATCCTCGGGCTAGTCCCAGCCATCCACGTCTTCGGCGCCGCCTGTACCGCCGGAGGAAGACGTGGATGGCTGGGACTAGCCCGGCCCTGACGACTGGTGGACCGCCCGGCGATCAGCCGATCTTCCCGCCGTCCTTCTTGGTGATCACCACGACCGCCGGGCGCACCGGCATGTCGTCCTTGAAGTCCGGCCAGCGGGTGGACAGGTCCTCGTAATAGGACGGGCGACCGAACGGCGCCCAGTCGGTGCCGCCATCGCCGGGATGCTGCACGGCAACGAAAGCGGTGCGGTCGTCCGGCGTGAACAGCGGGCCGCACATCTCGGCGCCCACCGGCACGCGGAAGAACAGCTTCGACGTCGCCCGCGCGCTGCCCTCGGTATCGACGGCCCAGAGCCCGTCCGCCCGGCCGGTGTCCTTCGGCCCGTTGCCGTCCGTCGCCACCCAGAGCCGGCCGGCGGCATCCACCGCGCAATTGTCCGGCATGCCGAACCAGCCATTGCGGGTGGTGTCGGTGGAGAAGGAAGCCCCGACCGCCGCCACGGACGGGTCGCCGCATTTCAGCAGCACTTCCCAGCGCCCGCTGGTGGCGGCGAAATCGCCCTCGGCCTCGGTGATCTCGATGATGTGGCCGAAGGCGTTCTTGGCGCGAGGGTTGGCGGCGTCGACCTGGTCGTCCTTGCGGCGGCTGTTGTTGGTCAGCATCACATAGACCTTGCCGTTGACGCCGTTCGGCTGGACGTCCTCGGGTCGGTCCATCTTGGTGGCGCCCAGCAGGTCGGCGGCGCGGCGGGTCTCGATCACCACGTCGGCCTGGCTGTCGAAGCCGTTGGCAGCGGTCAGCGGGCCCTGGCCGAACAGCAACGGCATCCATTCCAGCGTGCCGTCGGCCGCGAACTTGGCGACATGGAGCGTCCCGGAATCAAGCAGGTCCATGTTGGCGGCGCGGTCACCGGGGTTGAACGTGCCGGCCGTCACGAATTTGTAGACATAGTCGAAACGCTCGTCGTCGCCGAGATAGAACACCACGCGGCCATCGCGGGCAACGATCGACTCGGCGCCCTCATGCTTGAAGCGGCCGAGCGCCGTGCGCTTCTTCGGCACCGAGTTCGGGTCGTTCACGTCGACCTCGACGATCCAGCCGAAGCGGTTCGGCTCGTTCGGCTCTTTCGAGAGATCGAAGCGGTCGTAGATGTTGCCCCACTCATAGGCGCCTTCGGGCACGCCGTGGCGCTTGTAATTGGCGGCCTCGCGGTGGCCCTGCGGCAGCGTGCCGAGGAAGTAGCCGTGGAAATTCTCCTCGGCCATCACATAGGTGCCCCAGGGCGTGACGCCGCCGGCGCAATTGTTGAGCGTGCCCAGCACCTGCGTGCCCGTCGGGTCCCCGGAGGTCTTCAGCCGGTCGCTGCCGGCGGCGGGGCCGGTCACCTGCATCGGCGTGGTGGAGGTGATGCGGCGGTTCAGCGCGCCCTCGCGCACCACCTGCCATTTGCCGTCCACCTTGCGGATCTCGACGATGCTGCCGCCATGCGCCGCCATCTCGATATCGACGCGCGCCTTGTCCGCCGGCGCCACTTTCAGCTTGCCGTCAGTGACGCTGACGATGCCGGGGAACATCAGGTGCTCGTTGGTATATTCGTGGTTCACCACCAGCAGCCCGTGCTCGGCCGAGCCATCGAGCCGGATGAAGCCAACATAGTCATTATTGTATCCGAACTGCCGGCGCTGGGCCTCGGCGCTCTGGTACTTCGGGTCGAAGGCCGGCGAATCGGCGAAAAGCGGGTCGCCCCATCGCAGCAGCACCTCGGCGTCATAGCCTTCGGCGACATGGTGGGTTTCATCGACGCCGGCCTCGATCTCGACGAAGCTGAAGGCCGATCCCGTGGCGGCCGTGCCATCGGTGGCGGCATGCGCCTTGTCGGCGGAGAGCAGCGCCGCCGGCCCGACCGTCGCGGCGACTGCCGACACGGCAAGCGAGCCCTTCAGCAGGCCACGGCGGGAGAACCGGATCGAGATCAGCTCGCCCATGGTCGGGTTGAGCGTCGGGTTGCTGCCGGCGCCGTCCGCCTCTTCGAGCAGGCTTGTGCGGAAGGGCGACACGCGCACGGGATCGAGGGGCTCGTCGGTCATGGAAAGGCTCCGGCAATCTGTCCCGCTCCGGGTTGGAAGCGTTCCAGTGTGCTAGCCCCGTCACGTCACAGAGCGATGACGCGGCCCTACGCCTCCACCCGCAGCCAGCCTGCCGGCGCGAGGCGTTCCTGCGGCAGGAAGCGGCGCTTGTAGTTCATCTTGTCGGAGCCCTCGACCCAATAGCCGAGATAGACATAGGGCAGGCCCATGGCCTTCGCCTTGGCGATATGGTCGAGGATCATGTAGGTGCCGAGCGAGCGGGCCGCCGCGTCCGGGTCGTAGAACGAATAGACCATGGAGAGCCCGTCGGCGAGCACGTCGGTCAGCGCCACGCCGAACAGCGCACCCTGGCCCCGCCCGCTCACCGCCGCGGCGGGTCCGTGGCGGCGATACTCGATCAGCCGGGTGCGAACATGGCTGTCCTCCACCATCATGGCGTAGTCGAGCACGGTCATGTCGGCCATGCCGCCATCCGAATGCCGGCTGTCGAGATAGCTTCGGAACAGCGAATATTGCTCGGCGGTGGGAATGGCGGCGCGTATGTCCCCGATGAGGTCGGCATTCTCCTGCCGCACCCGGCGGAAGCTGCGCGTCTCGCGAAAATCGTCGACGCACACGCGCACGGAGACGCAGGCGCGGCACTGCTCGCAGGCCGGGCGGTAGGCGATGGATTGGCTGCGGCGGAAGCCGCCATGGGTCAGCACGTCGTTGAGCTGGGTCGCCCGCTCGCCGACCAGATGCGTGAAGACCTTCCGCTCCGAGCGCCCCGCCAGATACGGGCAGGGGGAGGGCGCGGTCAGGTAGAATTGCGGTGTGTCGCGCGAATGTTCGGTCACGGCAGATTCACGTTGCGAAGGCGCCAAGGATCGCGCGCCGCGACGGCGGCGTCAAAGGCTGTGTTCGCGGACCCGGCAGATCTCAGCGATAGCCGCGCAACTCGCCCGCCCGCTCGTCATTATTCGTCAACACCGTGCCGATGATGAAATCATGCGCCAGCCGCTTGCGGCGGTTCAGCAGGCCGACAATGGTGACGAAGGGCGTGAACACGCTGATCGACACCCAGAACAGCACGAGGCTCACCACCGCCAGCACCGGCGTCATCGGCGCGCCGTGCCACACCCGCATCTCGATGCCCATGGCCCGCATGCCGAGCGTAGCGGAGCGCGGCCCGCCCAGCGTCAGCCCGGTATACACCAGCGCCCAGACCACATAGCCCGGCCCCAACAGGCTGAACAGGAACCAGCCCAGCCCGAAGGTGAGGAAGCCGAACACGAAGATCAGCAGTGCCGCCATGCCGATCGGCACGCAGATGATGACGGTGTCGATGATGAACGCCATGAACCGGCGGAACAGCACGCCGCGAAAATATTCCGGCTCGACCAGCGGATCGAAGGCGTAGGGCCTCGATACGTCGTCATTGCGGGCGTCGAACATGCCGGTCTCCTCCTGCACCGTCAGGTGGTGGCGCTATGCCGTGCGGGCAAGGTCAGCTCACCGACTGCCAGTCGACACGCACCACATCCATGCCGTTCTCGATCAACGCCCGGTAGACGTCGTCGGCATGGGCGCGGTCGCGGGTCTCCACCGTCACGTCGAGGCGGGCGCCCTTGGCGTGCACGTCGAGGAAATGGCGCTTGTGCTCGACCTCCAGGATATTGGCGCCGAGGCCGCCGAGAAGGCTGGCGATGATGCCGAGCTCGCCCGGGCGGTCGAGCATGGAGAAGCGGAACGAGACGATCCGCTCCTCGCGCTCCAGCTCGCGCATCATGATGGAGGCGACGATGCGCGGGTCGATATTGCCGCCCGACACCACCAGCCCGACCTTGCGGCCGCGATAGCGGTCCGGGTCGGCGAGCAGCGCGGCGAGGCCGGCGGCGCCGGCACCCTCGGCCAGCGTCTTCTGCTGGGTCAGGAACAGGTTCACCGCGCGCTCGATGGTCGGCTCGCCCACCAGCACGACATCGGACACCAGCGCCGAGACGAGCTCGCGCGTCAGCACGCCCGCCTGCTTCACCGCGATGCCTTCCGCCAGCGTCGCGCCCTCGCAGGGCAGGGATTGCTGGTGCAGCGCGTTCCACATGGAGGGGTAGAGACGGGTCTCGACGCCAACGATCTCGATGTCGGGCCGCATGTCGCGGGCCGCCACCGCCATGCCGGAGATCATGCCGCCACCGCCGACCGGCACAAGCAGGGCGTCGAGGTCGGGCGCGTCCTCCAGCATTTCGGAGGCGATGGAGCCCTGGCCGGCGATTACGTGGCGGTCGTCATAGGGGTGGACCCAGACGAGGTGCTCGGCCTGCGCGATGCGGTCGGCTTCCTCGGAAGCGTCGCCGACCGATTCGCCATGCAGCACCACGCGGGCGCCATGCGCCTCGGTGGCGGCCACCTTCACGATCGGCGTGTGCTTGGGCATCACGATGGTGGCGCGGATACCGAGCCGGGCCGCGTGATACGCCACCGCCTGCGCATGGTTGCCGGCCGACATGGCGACGACGCCGGCGGCCCGCTCCTGCGACGAGAGGCTGGCGAGCTTGGTAAGCGCGCCGCGCTCCTTGAAGCTCGCCGTGACCTGGAGGTTCTCGTACTTCACATAGACATGGGCGCCCGTAATCGCCGAGAGGCGCGGCGCCGGCAGGGTAGGCGTGCGCAGCACCGCGCCGTCCAGCAGCTTGCGTGCGGCGGCGACATCGGCAGGGGTTACGGGCAGGGTCATCGAACCACTCAGAATTCTCGCGGCGAAGGTGCCGCACGCTGGAGAAGGCCTCCCGGCCGCAAAATGAGAACGGCCGCCAGAAGGGAATAGATCACCACGTCGCGATACGCGATATCGAAGGCGGATGACCACACGATTTCGACGCCGGCGACGAGGGCCGCGCCCAGCAAGGCGCCCGGCACCGAGCCAATGCCGCCAATAATAGCCGAAATCAAGGCTTTGAGCGTCATGGACAGCCCATCGCCGGGCGTAATCGTTCCATAGGCTACCACCAAGGCCACGCCCGCAAGCCCGGCGCAGCTCCCGGCGAGGGCGAAAGTGGTGCCGGCCAGCCGCGGAACGTGCACGCCGAGAAGCGCCGCCATCTGCGGATCATCGGCATGCGCCCGCCACTTGCGGCCGTAGCCGGTGAAGCGAACGAGCCCGAGAATGAGCGAAATGCCACATAGCGTGAGGCCTGCCGCCAGAAACTGCGCCGGCGTCGCGGTGGCGACGAAACCGTCCTGCCCGGCAATGTAGATCGGCCGGTTGAGCAGCGCCGGCAGCCAGTTTTCACGAAAAGGCGAGGTGAGGCGGAACATCTCGGCCAGCACGATGGCCACCGCCAGCGTGGCGATGAGGACAGGCTGCGGCGAACGTGCCCGGGCGACAATCGGCTGGATCACCGTCCGCCCGATGACCCAACTCAAAAGTGCCGCCCCCGCCATGCCGGCGACAAGCGCGGCGGCCAATCCGGCCGGCCCGATGCGCCCGACCGCTCCGGCGAGGCCGACCGCGACCAGCATGGTGATGCCGCCCCCCACCGCGACTTCCCCGAAAGCGAGATTGATCCGGCCATAGAGGCCATGGACGAGCGCGAAGCCGATGGCGACAAGGCCATAGACGCCCATCAGCATCAGGCCTCCCAGTGTCTGCTGCAGCCAATAAGCGCCGCGCGGGCCAAGACGGAAAAACGGCGTGTCGCCGCGCGCCTGCGGGCTTTCCGCCAGCCACCAGCGCTTCATTATGTAGAGCTTCACCTCGCCGAGCGTCTTGCCATCGGCGACGATCGCCACGAGGTCGAACCGCCCGGCACCGGATGCGCTGGCGAAGCGGCAGACCAGGTCATGCGGCGCACTGCCGAGAGGAGAGCGCGTGCGGTAGCGGTAGCGCAGCGCGACCGGGTCGTTGGTCACGGGGGCGAGCTGAGTCTCGACGATTTCCACCGCCCCGTCATGCAGCGCCGGGGCCACCGCGCGGCACAGGCGGGCCTGGTCGGAATCGATCACCGAGCTGCAGCCAGGAAGCAGCAGCAGCAGGCCGAACAGGGCAAGGTGCAGCAGGCGATGGCAGCAGCGCGTGCAGCCTGTCATGGCAGCTCGCGCCCGCAGTCGTCAGGCGTCGCGGGCGAGCTGTTGCGCCACGCGCGGGGCGAAATAGGTGAGGATCCCGTCGGCCCCGGCCCGCTTGAAGGCCATCAGGCTTTCCATCATCGCCTTGTCGCCGTCGATCCAGCCATTGCGTGCGGCGGCCTCGATCATCGCGTACTCGCCGGACACCTGATAGGCGAAGGTCGGCAGGCCGAAGGTTTCCTTGAGCCGGTAGATGATGTCGAGATAGGGCAGGCCGGGCTTCACCATCAGCATGTCCGCGCCCTCCTCGATGTCCAGCGCCGCCTCGCGCAGCGCCTCCATCCCGTTGGCCGGGTCCATCTGGTAGGTGCGCTTGTCGCCCTTCAGGCAGCCGGTGGAACCCACCGCGTCGCGGAACGGGCCATAGAAAGCCGAGGCGTATTTGGCGCTGTAGGCAAGGATCTGCGCGTCGTGATGGCCTTCGCCGTCGAGGGCCCGGCGGATGGCACCTACGCGCCCGTCCATCATGTCGGAGGGCGCGATCACGTCGGCGCCCGCATCGGCCTGCACCAGAGCCTGCTCGACCAGCACGGCGACGGTTTCATCGTTGAGAATGCGACCCTGCGCGTCGAGTAGCCCGTCATGGCCGTGGCTCGTATAGGGATCGAGCGCCACGTCGGTGACGAGGCCGATCTCCGGCACGGCGTCCTTGATTGCCCGCAGGGCGCGGCAGACGAGATTATTGCCGTTCAACGCTTCGCGCCCGTCCGCCGTGCGCAGCGTCGGGTCGGTGTAGGGGAACAGAGCCAGCGCCGGGATGCCGAGCCGGGCCGCCCGCTCCGCGTCACGCACCGCCTCGTCAACGCAAAGTCGCTCCACTCCCGGCATCGAGCCGATCGGCGTGCGTTCGCCATCGCCGTCCTTGACGAAGATCGGCCAGATCAGGTCGGCGACGGTGAGCGTGTTTTCCCGCAGCAGCTGGCGCGCCCATTCGGACTTGCGGTTGCGGCGCGGGCGCTGGACCAGCTCGAGTTTCGACGGCGCGTCCAGCCGACCGGAGGGGTCGGGACGGACGGGGCGCGGACGGGCAAAGGGAATGGTCATGGACACGCTCGCAAAGAAACCCGGCAGGAGGGCGGGGATCCCGCCGCGTCGCCTCCGGCGCGGCACTTTCGAATGGTTATAGCTCCATACGCCGTTGCGCGCGACCTCTTCACCCGTGTGATTGCGTATTAGCCCGACACCGCGACGCAGGGCATGTTGACGCGGCCGGGCCGCAGCTTGCCGGTGCGCGGCGGACGTCTTCGCGCAGGTCCGGCTTTGCGGACGATGCGGAACGGCTTAAGTGGCAAGGCTCTCCCACAGACGAGGCATGACGACGTGACGGCAGAGATCGGTATCAGCTTCGAGCGGCGCGGCGTCCTGGGTATCGTGACGCTCGACCGCCCGCGGGCGCTGAACGCGGTTGACCATCCCATGGTCAGGGCGATGGATGCCACGCTGCGCGCGTGGATCGACGACCCGGCCATCACCCATGTGCTGCTGCGCTCGGCCCATGCGCGCGCCTTCTGCGTCGGCGGCGATGTGCGGGCCATGGCCGAGCTCGGCCGCACCGGCCGTAAGGAAGAGGCGCGGCAATACTGGCGCGACGAATACGCGCTGGACCTCCTCATCGCCTGCTATCCCAAGCCTTTCGTGTCGCTGGTGGACGGCCTCTGTTTCGGCGGAGGCTTCGGGCTGACCGGCCATGGCCGCTACCGCGTGGCCGGTGAAAACCTCGGCTTTGCGATGCCGGAGGTCGCCATCGGGCTGTTTCCGGATGTCGGCGGGACGCATGTGCTGCCGCGCCTCCCCGGCTGGAGCGGCACCTGGCTGGCCATGACCGGAGCCCGGATCGGCATGTCAGACGCGGTCGCGCTCGGCCTCTACACCCATCACATCCCGACCGACTGCTGGCCCGGCCTTGTCGACGCGCTGGCGGGCGGCGAGGACATGCAGGCGGCGCTGACCCGGGTGGCCGTGCGCCCGCCCGCGCCGGATCTGGCCGCCGTTTACCCGCATATCGACCGCATCTTCGCCGGCGGCTCGGTCGAGGCGATCGTGATCGCGCTGGAGAAGGTGGGGGAAGGCGAGGACCAGGTTGCCGCGTTCGCGCGCCTCCAGCTGGAGACGATCCGCCGCGCCTCCCCGACCAGCGTGCATATCGCCTTCCAGCAGATGCAGCGCGGCCTGCGCTTCGATCTCGCCGGCTGCCTGACGCTGGAATTCCGTCTGGTGACGCGCTTGCTCGACCAGCCCGATTTCTTTGAGGGCGTGCGGGCGCTGCTGGTCGACAAGGACCAGTCGCCGGGCTGGCAGCCCGCACGGCTGGAGGATGTCGATCCGGCCGCCGTCGCCGCGCTGTTCGACACGCCGCTCGACGACGAATTGCTGCTCGCCTGACCGCGATTTGGAGTATGCAGGCGCCATGAGCTCACCCTACGATCCCATCGACGCGACACTCGGCGCCCGCATGCCGCTCTGGCAGTCGCGCGTGATCCTCTATCTTCGCCTCCTCGCCGGCTTCCTGATGGTGAAGACCGTCTACAGCTGGACGCTCATCTGCGGGGTGTGGGATGGCGACACCAGCCGCTTCGAGATGCTCTCGCTGGCGGCGAAGTCCGCCGTCATCTGGGCCGCCATCATGAACCCCGTCGCCGCCGTGGGCCTCTGGCTCGGCGCCTCGTGGGGCGTCGTGCTGTGGCTGGTGACGGCGATGGTGCAGATCCTCATCAACGCTTCCGCACCCGAGGGTGTCGGGCGGCTGATGATCGTTGCGGCCATCGAGACGGTGCTGGTCGCCGTCTACGCCTTCCTCACCTACAAGGCGGCGCGCGAGAGCGAGAATTGAGCTTAAGGTCTCGTTAACCCGTTGCGGTCACGAAGGATTCAGCCTGTCGCTTAAACCCATCTTAGCGGCGGCGCCGCACACTTCCGGTCACATGAGAGGGAACCAATCCCCCATTTCGAGACCGGGACGCGATTCATGCGAGCAGCTCAGGCAGCCAACGTCGTCAATTTCAACGAGGCCGAGGAAACGCGTCGCGAGGCGCTTCGTCCGCTCTATCAGGAGGCGGTGACGCTGGTAGAGCGGCTTCATCGACGCCTGCTCGACGTGGTAAAGGACGAGTTCGACCGGCGCGGGCGCGACGACATCAACGCGGTGCAGGCGCTGCTGCTGTTCAACATCGGCGACGCCGAACTCACCGCCGCCGAGCTGCGCACGCGCGGGTACTATCTCGGCGCCAATGTCTCCTACAATCTCAAGAAGCTGGTCGAGACCGGCTTCCTCGACCATCGGCGTTCGCGGGAAGACCGGCGCTCGGTGCGCATCCGGCTGACGGAGAAGGGCGAGGAGATACGCGATCTCATCGAATCGCTCCACGCCAAGCATCTCGCGACCATCGAGCAGATCGGCGGCATCGGCCCGCAGGATTTCCAGCAGCTCAACAAGGCGCTTCAACGCCTTGAGCGGTTCTGGACCGACCAGATTCTCTACCGACTCTGATCGGTCCTTCACACTAGCGCTGAAGATAGCCTTCCAAGGTGTTGGCGACATTGATGCCGATGGCTTCGACGGCATAGCCGCCCTCCATCACGAACAGCGTCGGCTTTTCGAGGGCCGCAATGCGCGCGCCGATCTTCAGATAGTCCGGGCTGTCCAGCTTGAACTGCGAGATCGGGTCGTCCTTGTAGGTGTCTACGCCGAGCGAGACGATGACGACGTCGGGACCATAGTCCGCGACGCGGGCGCACGCGGCGTCGAGCGCCGCGCCCCAGCCGGCATAGTCAGTGCCCCAGCGCAGCGGGAAATTGGCGTTGAAACCCTCGCCGGCACCGCTGCCCGTCTCGTCGGCATAGCCGAGAAAATACGGGAATTCCTGCAGCGGATCCGCATGGATGTTGCATACCAACACGTCCGGCCGATCGTAGAAGATCGCCTGCGTGCCATTGCCGTGGTGGTAGTCGACGTCGAGAATCGCGACGCGGCTGGCGCCACGGTCCAGGAAACTCTGCGCTGCGACGGCGGCGTTGTTGATGAAGCAATAGCCGCCCATCGTCGCCGCGTGGGCATGATGTCCCGGTGGCCGGCACAGCGCGAAGGCTGACTTGCCGCCGCCGGCGATCAGGTCGACGCCGGTCAGCGCAATGTCGGCGCCCGCCTGCACGGCGTCCCAGGTTCCCGCCACGATGCAGCAGCCGGCATCGAAGGAAAAATGGCCGAGCTTGCCGTCGATGCTCTCCGGTTCGATGTCGGTACGCATCCCCGGCGCTCGCCAGAAGCTCGGCAGCGCCGGGACGTCCCGCCCGTCCACCAACCACAGCTGCCACGCGCTGGCGAGGAAACGGACATAGGCCGCATCGTGAACCCTGAGCAGCGCCTCAAGCCCATGCGCTGCCGGCTCGATCAACGTGCCGAACGGGCGCTCCCCGATCGCGTTTAGGATCATGGCCACGCGCTCGGGCTTCTCGAAGGCCGGAACGACCTGTCCGTTCATCAGTTCGACATGGCCGGAATGGCCGAGGTGGCGCGGCGAATGGATGATCTTCATGCGGGCTTCCGGATTCGGGGGTAAGAAGCCGCAACGATACGCGCCGGCGGCGCGTGCTGTCTCCCCGAAACCCGCGCCGGTGTCGCGCGCGACCGCACGGGGTGCCGCCTCGATGCAAGGCACCTCTGCAGGTCGCGTGCTTTGAAAGCCCGGGGTGCTGTGCTAAGCGACCCGCCTCGATTTCGCGGTCGGCACGCCGCCGGCCGGGAGGCATCGCCACCGCCCAGGGAGGCCGGTCTATGTCGTCCGAAGCGCACGCTTCTAGCCGCAACGTCATCAATCATTTCTTCTCGGCGCCTCTGTCCGAGACCGACCCGGAACTCGCGGGCGCCATCAATGCCGAACTCGGCCGCCAGCGCGACGAGATCGAGCTCATCGCGTCCGAGAACATCGTCTCGCGCGCCGTGCTTGAGGCGCAGGGCTCGGTGCTCACCAACAAATATGCCGAGGGCTATCCCGGCCGCCGCTATTATGGCGGCTGCCAGTATGTGGACGTGGCCGAGCAACTCGCCATCGACCGCGCCAAGAAGCTGTTCGGGGCCGGCTTCGCCAATGTGCAGCCCCATTCCGGCGCGCAGGCCAACACCGCCGTGTTCTTCGCCCTCATGCAGCCGGGCGACACCTTTCTCGGCCTCAACCTTGCCGCCGGTGGTCACCTCACGCACGGCGCGCCGGTCAGCCTGTCGGGCAAGTGGTTCAAGCCGGTGCCCTATAATGTGCGCCGCGACGACCAGCGCATCGATTATGAAGAGGTCGCCAAGCTGGCGGACGAGCACAAGCCGAAGGTCATCATCGCCGGCGGGTCCGCTTATCCCCGCCATATCGACTTCGCCAATATGCGCGCCATTGCCGATTCGGTCGGCGCCTATCTGATGGTCGATATGGCGCATTTCGCCGGCCTCGTGGCCGGCGGCGTGCACCCCAATCCGGTGCCGCACGCCCATGTCACCACCACGACGACCCACAAGACCCTGCGCGGCCCGCGCGGCGGCATGATCCTGACCAATGACGAGGATCTGGCGAAGAAGTTCAACTCCGCCATCTTCCCCGGCACGCAGGGCGGCCCGCTGATGCACGTCATCGCTGCGAAGGCGGTGGCGTTCGGCGAGGCGCTGCAGCCGGCGTTCAAGGTTTACGCGAAGAACGTGGTCGATAACGCCAGCGCGCTGGCCGAAAACCTCAAGGGCCATGGCTTCGAGATCGTCTCGGGCGGCACCGACACGCATCTTGTGCTGGTCGATCTGCGTCCGAAGAAGCTCACCGGCAAGGTGTCGGAGGTGGCCCTCGGCCGCGCCCATATCACCTGCAACAAGAACGGCATCCCGTTCGATCCGGAGAAGCCGATGGTGACCTCCGGCGTGCGCCTCGGCACCCCGGCCGGCACGTCGCGCGGTTTCGGCGTGGCCGAATTCCAGCAGGTGGGCGACATGATTGCGGAAGTGCTCGACGTCCTCTCGCAGAAGGGCACGGACGAGGATAGCCTCGTGGAGGGCGCGGTGCGCGGCAAGGTCGCCGAGCTGCTCGCCCGTTATCCCATCTACAGCTGAGGCCAACACATGCGCTGTCCCTACTGCGGAAGCCTCGACACCCAGGTCAAGGATTCCCGTCCCACCGAGGACAGCGCCGCCATTCGCCGCCGCCGCATCTGTCCCGATTGCGGCGGCCGCTTCACCACCTTCGAGCGTGTGCAACTGCGCGAGTTGACCGTGCTGAAGCGCTCGGGCCGCCGCGTGCCGTTCGACCGCGACAAGCTCGCCCGCTCCATCGAGGTGGCGCTGCGCAAGCGCCCCGTCGATCCCGAGCGGGTGGAGCGGCTCGTCTCCGGCCTCGTCCGCCGGCTGGAAAGCATGGGCGAGAGCGAGATCACCTCCGAGATCATCGGCGAGCGGGTGATGGAGAGCCTCAAGCAACTTGACGACGTCGCCTATGTCCGCTTCGCCTCGGTCTATCGCAATTTCCGCGAGGCCAAGGATTTCGAGACCCTGTTGGGCGAACTCGAGCCCCGCTCGACCGACGCCGAGGCGGGAGAGGGGCCAGCCCTGCGCCACGCGCGCGAGCCGGGACTCGACGACTAATGCCGTCCCTTTGCGGCGGTGTGTGCAGGCCATGACCAACACCCTTGAAGACGGTTCTCTGATGGCGGCGGCGCTCAGCATTGGTCGCCGCGAGCGGGGACACACCTGGCCGAATCCCGCCGTCGGCGCGCTGGTTGTGCGCGAGGGGCCCGCAGGCCCCACCGTGATCGGCCGGGGCTGGACGTCCCGGGGTGGGCGCCCCCATGCGGAGCCGCAGGCGCTCGCGCAAGCCGGGGAGGGCGCGCAGGGCGCCACGCTCTACGTCACGCTGGAACCCTGTTCGCACCATGGCGGCACGCCGCCTTGCGTGGACGCGATCCGCGCCTCGGGAATCGCCCGCGTCGTTGCCGCCGTTCAGGATCCGGACTTCCGCGTCGCCGGGCGCGGCTTCGCCATCCTGCGCGAGGCCGCCATCACTGTTGAGGTCGGGGTCGGCGCGGCGCAGGCGCTGGTCGATCACGCCGGCCATATGCTCCGCGTCACGGAAGGCCGCCCGCATGTGATGCTCAAGCTGGCGGTCTCGTCGGATGGCAAGGTCGGCCTTGCCGGCCGTCGTCCGGCGGCCATCACGGGCGAGGTCGCCCGTGGCCGGGTGCACCTGCTGCGTGCGACCCATGACGCGGTGCTCACCGGCATCGGCACGGTTCTGGCGGACGATCCGTTGCTCACCTGCCGGCTGCCGGGCATGGAGGACCGCTCGCCCCTGCGCATCGTGCTCGATGCCGATCTGCGCCTGCCGCCGACCAGCGCGCTGGCGCGCAGCCTCAATGTCGCCCCATTGTGGATCGTCGCGGCCGAGGATGCGCCGGGGCAGCCGGAAGAGATGCTCGGTGCCATGGGGATCGAGGTGATGCGGGTGCGCCGGCGCCCGGATGGCGGGCTCGATCTCAACGACGCGCTGAAGCTGCTGGCCCTGCGCGGCCTGACGCGGCTGATGGTCGAGGCCGGCCCACGCGTTGCGGCCTCGTTTCTCGCGGCGGGTCTCGTCGACGAGGTCAACCTGTTCAAGGCGCCCAAAACCCTCGGCACGGAAGCGCTGGACGCATTGGAGGGCCTGCCGCTTTCCGCCCTCAGTGACTATCTGTCGGTCATCGAAGACGAACGGCAGGGCGTGGACCGCCTGCTCATCATGAGGCGTCGCTAGAATGTTCACCGGGATCGTTACCGACATCGGCACTCTCCGCGCGGTCGAGCCGCGCCATGACGTGCGACGGCTCACCATCGCGACCCGCTACGATACGGCGGGCATCGAATTGGGCGCCTCGATATCCTGCTCGGGCGTCTGCCTGACCGTGGTCGCGCTCCAGCCCGACGCCTTCGAGGTCGAAGCGGGCCCGGAGACGCTGAGAATCACCACGATTGCCGACTGGACGGCAGGGCGGCGCCTGAACCTCGAACGCGCGCTGAAGATCGGCGACGAACTCGGCGGGCATATCGTGCAGGGTCATGTTGACGGAACAGCCGATATCGTGGCGCGTGAGGATCTCGGCGAGACGACGCGCTACACGTTTGATGCGCCGCCCGCTCTGGCGCCGTTTATCGCTGTTAAAGGTTCGGTAGCGCTCGACGGCACCTCGCTGACGGTCAACGAGGTCGCAGGCACCCGCTTCTCCTGCCTGCTCATCCCGCACACGCTGGCGCACACCACATGGGATGAGGCGAGGGCCGGAAGCCGTGTCAATATCGAAATCGACATGATGGCCCGCTACGCTGCACGGCTTGCGGAGTTCCGTTGACGCCTGTACGTCGTCGGCTCTGTCAGTTCATGAGGTATCACCATGGCGAGCCCGCGCCCGCCGCGCCCATCCGATGCCATTGAAACCGTGCCGCTTGCCGGCGAACGGGTTCTCATCGTCGAGGCGCGCTTCTACGACGACATCGCCGACGAGCTTCTGGCCGGCGCGCTTGGCGCGGTCGAGGCCGCGGGGGCGAGCGCCGACGTCATCTCCATGCCCGGCGCGCTTGAAATTCCGATCGCGGCCGCCATCGCGCTTGACGCGGCTGCGGCAGCCGGCAAGCCCTATGACGCCGTGGTGGCGCTCGGCTGCGTGGTGCGCGGCGAGACCTATCATTTCGAGATCGTCGCCGGGGAATCGTCCCGCGCCTTGATGGACCTTGCGGTCTCCCGCCGGCTGCCGGTGGGCAATGGCATTCTCACCGTCGAGACGGATGAGCAGGCATGGATTCGCGCCCGGGTGTCGGAAGGCAACAAGGGTGGCGGCGCGGCGGAAGCGGCGCTCACGCTGCTGCGCCTCAAGCGCCGGGTCGGGTGAGCATGATGGCCGCCGACGACAAACCGAACGCCAAATCCCCCGGCCACAAGCCGGTGCGCAAAAGCGCCGCCCGCCTCAATGCCGTCCAGGCGCTCTACCAGATGGACCTGGCGGCCACGCCCCTGACGGAAATCCTCGCCCAGTTTGAAAGCCACTGGATCGGGCAGGAAATCGAGGGCGACGAGATCGCGGCGGCAGACCTCACCCTGTTTCGCGATATTGTCGGCGGCGTGGTGCGCGAGCAGCGCGGCGTGGACACTCTTCTAGATGCCGCTCTGGTCGATGGCTGGCCGCTCAAGCGGATCGAGGCGGTGCTGCGCGCCATTCTGCGCGCCGGAACCTATGAACTTTCCGAGCGGCCGGACGTTCCTGCCCGTGTGGTTATCGCCGAATATGTGAATGTCGCGGCGGCGTTCCTCGAACGCGAGGAGACCGGAATGGTGAATGCGGTGCTCGACAGCATCGCGCGCGATAAGCGGTCGGCGGATTTCTCCGGCTAGACGGGAGTAAGGGATGGCGGACGGTCCGAGCGCGGTAATTGAATCGGGCGAGGACTCGCTGATCGCCCGCCTGTTCGCCCCGATCGCTACCCATCCCGGTGCCTTGGGCCTTACGGACGATGCGGCGCTGCTTGCCGTTCCCCCTGGCCATGAGCTCGTGCTGACCAAGGATGCCCTGGTCGCCGGTGTCCACTTCTTCGCGGATGACCCGCCGGAATCGATCGCCCGCAAGGCGATGCGGGTGAACCTCTCCGATCTCGCCGCCAAGGGCGCCCGGCCGCTCGGCGTCATGTTGGCTTTCGCCATCCCGGCCGACATGAGCGGGGAGGCGCTGGAGGCGTTCGCGCGCGGCATCGGTTCCGATTGCTCGCTTTACGACGCGCCGCTTCTGGGTGGCGACACGGTGCGCACCTCGGGGCCGTTCACCATCTCGATCACTGCCATCGGTGCCGTGCCGGCCGGGCAGATGGTGCGCCGCGCCGGTGCGGCTGCCGGCCAAGCCATCGTGGTGACCGGGACGATCGGCGACGGGGCGCTGGGCCTCGCACTCCGCCTTTCCCCAGACCGCCCGGGATTTGCAGGGCTTGGCGCGGACGAGGCTTCGGTTCTGAAGGACCGATACCTCCATCCACGTCCGCGCCTGCCGCTCATCCGGGCGCTGCGCGAGCATGCGAGCGCCGCCATGGACGTCTCCGACGGGCTTGTCGGCGATCTCGGCAAACTGCTCCACGTCTCGGGCGTCGGCGGCGACATCGAGATCACACGCATTCCGCTGAGCCCTGCTGCCCGTCACGCCGTGGACGTGGAGCCGGCGCTGCTGGAGGTCGCCCTGACCGGTGGCGACGACTATGAGATTCTCGCGGTCATCCCCCAGCACGAACTTGGCCGCTTCAACACGCAGGCGACGGCCGCCGGCGTCGGGGTGACGGTGATCGGCCACACGCGCGACGGTACAGGGTTGACCGTGCACGACGCCAGCGGTGCGGCGGTGTCGTTTGCACGCGGCAGTTTCAGCCATTTCTGACAGCCCCTACCAAAGGTCGACCGACTCCACGATTGCTTGGCAGCCGGCATCGACCTAGCCTTCCGGGGAAGGCGCCGAAGCATCCGGCGCCGGCCATCGGGAAAAACCATATGAAAATCGCCAAGATTCTGCTCGCGGCCGCCGCCCTCACGATCGGTGCGGGCGCCGCGCAGGCCGAGATGAAGAAAGTTCGCATCGGCACCGAAGGCGCTTATCCGCCCTTCAACTCCGTCGATTCGGCCGGCAAGCTGGTTGGTTTCGACATCGAGATCGGCGAAGCGCTGTGCGCCAAGATGAAGGTGGAATGCACCTTCGTCGCTCAGGATTGGGATGGCATCATCCCGGCGCTGCTGGCCAAGAAATACGACCTGATCCTCGCCTCCATGTCGATCACCGACGAGCGCAAGGAAAAGGTGGCCTTCACCGATCCCTATTATCTGACGCCCGGCAGCTTCATCGCGCCGAAGGACACCAAGATCACCGAGATCACCCCGGCCGCGCTGAAGGGCAAGACGATCGGCGCCCAGTCCTCCACCACCGGTTCGACCTATCTCGAGGACAAGTACAAGGGCTCCGACCTCAAGCTCTACCCGACCCAGGACGAGGCCAATGCCGATCTCGCCGCCGGCCGCCTCGACGCGGTGCTGGCCGACAAGTTCGTGCTCTATGAATGGCTGGAGAAGTCCACCGACGGCAAGTGCTGCGCCTTCGTCGGCCCCGACCTCACGGACGTGAACCCGCAGGGCACCGGCATTGCCGTCCGCAAGGAGGACAATGAGCTGCGCGAGTCGCTGAACAAGGCGATCAAGGAGATCGAGGCGGACGGCACCTACGCCAAGATCAACGCCAAGTACTTCCCCTTCAAGATCAACTGACCTAGCACGAGGCGGCGGGCCGCTACCCGCCGTCTCCCCCTCTTCCGTGCGGCGTGAGAGCCGTCATCTTTGCCTCGCGGGAATACCATGAAGACCGATACGATCGTCCTTGGCGCTGGCATCGTTGGCACCAGCGTCGCCTTGCAGCTTGCGGAACGTGGCCGGTCGGTCGTGCTTGTCGACCGGCGCGGGCCCGGCGAGGAAACCTCCTACGGCAATGCCGGTCTCGTCGAGCGCGCCTCGCTCTATCCCGTCGCCTTCCCGCGCAAATTATCGGCCTTGCTCGACGTCGCCCTCAAGCGCAACCCGGCGGCCAATTATCATTGGGATGCGCTGGTGAGGCTCGTTCCCTGGATGTTCGCCTATTGGCGCGCCTCTGCGCCCGCCCGCATCCTCGATTATGCCCGCCACATGGAGACGTTGCTGGCGTTCAGCCTCGCCGAGCATGACCGCCTCGCGCGCGCCGCCGGCGCCAAGCATTTCTTCCGCGAGGGCGGCTGGCTCAAGCTCTACCGTACGCAGGCTGGCCTGCAGAATGAGCGCAACGAATTTCCGCTCGCGCACAGCTATGGTCTGAGCGCCCGCGAGATCGAGGTCGATGAAGCGTTGGCGATGGAGCCGAGCCTCCGCCCGGTGTTTCGCAGCGCCGTTATCTGGTCGGATCCGCACTCCGTTTCGAGCCCCGGCGGCGTCACCCAGGCCTACGCCGCTCATTTCGCCGAGCTCGGCGGCCAGGTGCGCCGTGGCGACGCCGGCATTCTTGCCCGCCTCGGCTCCGGCTGGGCGGTGACGACCGATGAGGGCAGCGTAGAGGCGCCCGAGGTCGTCGTCGCCCTCGGCCCCTGGGCGATGGACGTGCTGCGTCCGTTCGGCCTGCGCCTGCCGCTTCAGGTCAAGCGCGGCTACCACATGCACTACAACGCCACCGGCGGCGCCACGCTGTCGCGCCCGGTGCTGGACGAGGAAGGCGGCTATGTGATCACGCCGATGGTTGGCGGCATCCGGCTGACGACGGGCGTGGAATTCGCCCGTCGCGATGCCCCCAAGAGCCCGGTACAGCTCGAAAAGACCGAGGTTCTGGCGCGGGGGCTGTTTCCGCTCGGCGCGCGGGCAGAGCCGGAGCCCTGGATGGGGTGCCGGCCGGCGTTTCCGGACATGCTGCCGGTGCTGGGGCCAGCCCCGCGCCAGAACGGCATGTGGCTGGCGATCGGGCACCAGCATCTTGGCTTCACGCTGGGGCCGGTCAGCGGACGCCTTCTCGCGGAAATGATGACGGGGGAGGTGCCGTGCACCGACCCCCGGCCCTTCTCGGCCGAGCGCTTTGGCTGAGGGGCCGCTAGGTCACAGCCCCGGACGGAAGGTGGTCGACTGGAAGATCTGGCCAATGAGCGAAACTTCAGTGCCGCCTGTCGGGGTGGTCCGGCTGATGAAGTCGAACACCTTGCCGTCCTTCAGGCCATAATCGGCAACGCGGGTCACGCGTTTGTCCTTCGCGTCGAAATACACCGCGATGACCCTCTGCTCGGTGATCTCCGGCCGAAGGAACATCACCTTCTTGGCCTTCTGCGAGATGTAGTAGAACACCTCGCCGTCCACGGTGGCGACGGTCGACGGCGTGCCCAGTACCAGCAGCACCTGCTCCTGGCTCGACCCGACGGGGATCTGTGCCAGCGCCTCCGGCGCGACGACGTAGCCGCGCTGCTGCTCCTGCACGAAACCGGTAGGCGAGCGGGGAAGGCCCATGCTTGCGGTCGCCATCGGCATGTCGCCGGAGCAGCCGGTGAGGCCGACCATTGCCACGCCGGCAGTCGCGAGCGACGCCAGTGCGGCGAGCCGGGTACCGGGAGCCCTGTTTCGCGTCGCGCGCGTCGATGCCATCCACTCAACTCCGAAGCTCTAGCCGCACAGGCCGGTGGGCGTGGGCGGCGCAGGGGCAGAAAGCACAAGGCGGGGCCTCGACGCAACCGTCGAACCTCCCCCGTTCTTGCCGCTTGGCCAGGACCCGGGGTTGCCAGGCAGGGCCACCCGCGCTAACCCGCTTGAACGCCGCCCCTGCCGAGGTGGCAGTGGCAACGAGGCAGGAACCGTCCATGATTCTGCGTTTCTTCCGCCGGAATGACGGAAGTGAAACCATCCAGCGGCTCTATGGCGCGATCGTGGCGCGTTCACGCCAACCCGTATTTTATACCGATTACGGCGTTTCCGACACGATCGAGGGCCGTTTTGAGATGATACTGGCGCACGCCTTCTTATTGTTCCACCGCCTGAAGGGGGAAGATGAGGAGCGTCGCATACTCGGGCAGGGCGTCTTCGACGCGTTCTGCAACGATATGGATGCGAACCTGCGCGAAATGGGCGTTGGAGATCTGACCGTGCCAAAGAAGATGAAGAAGGTGGCAGAAGCCTTCTATGGCCGGGTTGGCGCTTATGAAGCACCAGTCGAGGCGGACGATATCGACGCCCTTGCCGAAGCCGTGCTGCGCAATGTCCATGGCTCGCGGTCGGAGCATGAGGTGCAGGCGCGCGCCTTCGCGAGCTATATGATAGGAGCGGCGGCGGCCTTGCGGGCCGTTCCCTTTGCGACGCTTGCCGCCGGCGAGTTCCCGCTGGCGCCACCGGCGGCCATCGGCACCACGGAGACCCGACCCTGATGACGGACGTTCCGCCCTTCTCCAAGCCTGTGCTCGCGGCGAGCCTGCCGGATGATGGCCTTACCCTCAAGCTGGTGCCGGACGACGCCATACGCGCGGCTCTGGCCAAGGATTTCGGCATCCCGGCGATCCCATCGCTGAGCGCTCTGGTCGTTCTCAAGCCCGGGCGTGGCAACAGCGTGCATGTCACCGGCCATGTCGACGCGGTGGTCACCCAGACCTGCGTCGTTACACTGGAGAACTTCGACACGCGGGTGTCGGAGGACATCGACATGCGCTTCGCGCCGCCCGAGAAGCTCCCCGAAATCCGGCCCGGCGCCGAGATCGACGTTTCCGAGGTCGACCTTCCTGATCCGCTGATCAACGGCACGGTCGATGCGGGCGCGGTGGTGGCGGAATTCCTGGCGCTGGGCCTCGATCCCTATCCGCGCAAGCCAGGCGTCCAATTCGACGGGCTTGAAGAGGCCGGCCCCGAGGAAGTCTCGCCTTTCGCCGGGCTGGCGAAGCTGCGCCGGAACGACACCAGCGGCTCTGATTAGGCCAGGTCATGCTCGGGAAATGCATGGATGCTATTGTCATGGCCGCGCAACTGAGGCATGCCCTCTGCGCGGCCCCGGCGTCGCATCGCCGTCCCACCGACCAATGAGACCTCGCCGCTAGATGTCCTCGACCGTTCGAATAGCGCTCGACGTCATGGGCGGCGACCACGGCCCCGACGTGGTCCTTCCCGGTGCGGAGATCGCGCTCACGCGCCATCCGGACATCAGCTTCCTGCTGTACGGCGATTCCGCGCGCATCAACGAGATACTCAAGCGTCACCCGCGTCTGGCGGCCGCGAGCACGGTGGTTCATACCGATGTCGTGGTGCGCATGGACGACAAGCCCAGCCAGGCGCTGCGGCAGGGACGGCGGGTCTCGTCCATGTGGCGCGCCATCGATGCCGTGCGCATGAAGGAGGCCGATTGCGCCGTCTCCGCCGGCAATACCGGCGCGCTGATGGCGATGGCCAAGGTCAATCTCAGGATGATGGCCGGCATCAGCCGCCCGGCGATCGCCTGTCTGTGGCCGACCATGCGCGGCGAAAGCGTCGTGCTCGATGTCGGCGCCTCTATCGGTGCTACCGCCCAACACCTCGTCGACATGGCGGTGATGGGCGCCGCCATGGCCCGCATCGTCTTCGATATCGAGCGCCCGACGGTCGGGCTGCTGAATATCGGCGTCGAAGAGATCAAGGGCGTCGAAGAGGTCAAGGACGCCGCCGCCGCCCTGCGCGACGCGAACCATCCGGGCCTCGCCTATCATGGCTTCGTCGAAGGCGACGGCATCGGCCAAGGTGTCGTCGATGTGGTCGTCACGGAAGGGTTTTCCGGCAATATCGCGCTGAAGGCCGCTGAAGGCACCGCCAAGCAGGTGTCGGAATTCCTGCGCGGCGCGATCAGCCGCAGCTTCGTCGCCAAGATCGGTTATCTGCTGGCACGGGGCGCCTTTCGCGCGCTGCGCGAAAAGCTGGACCCACGCAAGTCGAATGGCGGTGTCTTTCTCGGCTTGAACGGCGTGGTCATCAAGAGCCATGGCGGCACCGACGCCGAAGGCTTCGCCTCGGCGGTCGATATCGGCTACGACATGGTCCGCTACAAACTGCTCTCCCGCATCGAGGCGGGAATGAACGACCGTCCACAGGTCGGCTCTACAGCCGCTGCGGACGCCTCCGCCTCTGACGAGTTACAGGTTCCATCGTGAGTGCAATCCGTTCCGTGGTGCGTGGTGTGGGCTCCTATCTGCCGGCCCGTTGCCTGACCAATGCCGACCTCGCACAGATGGTCGACACTTCTGATGAATGGATCGTGCAGCGCACCGGTATCCGCACGCGCCATATCGCCGCCGAAGGCGAAGTCACATCCGACCTCGCGCTCCACGCGGCACGCGCCGCGCTGGCGGATGCGGGCCTTGTTGCGGACGATATCGACCTCATCGTCCTCGCCACCTCGACCCCGGACAACACCTTTCCCGCCACGGCGGTAAGCGTTCAGGCGGGCCTTGGCATTACCCATGGCGCGGCCTTTGACATTCAGGCGGTATGCTCCGGTTTTGTCTTCGCGCTGGCGACGGCCGATAATTTCCTCAAAGCGGGCGCCTATCGCCGCTGCCTCGTGATCGGCGCGGAAACCTTCTCTCGCATCCTCGATTGGTCAGATCGCACCACCTGCGTACTGTTCGGCGACGGCGCGGGCGCTTTGGTGCTGGAAGCGGTGCGCGACGAGGAGGAGGGGCGGGGTGTCCTCACTTCGCATCTGCGCTCCGACGGCCGGCACAAGAACAAGCTCTATGTCGATGGCGGCGTCTCCTCGACCCGCAGCGTCGGCTTCCTGCGCATGGAGGGCCGCGAAGTGTTCCGCCACGCGGTCGGCATGATCACCGACGTGATCGTCGATGCCTTCGAAGCGACGGGCGAGTCGGCGGACACGATCGACTGGTTCGTGCCGCATCAGGCCAATCGACGGATCATCGATGCCAGCGCGGTGAAACTCGGCATTGCCCCCGAGAAGGTGGTGATCACCGTCGACAGGCACGGCAACACATCGGCCGCGTCGATTCCGCTCGCTTTGGCCGCCGCTCACGCAGACGGGCGCATCAAGCGCGGCGATCTCGTGCTTCTGGAAGCCATGGGCGGCGGCTTCACATGGGCTTCGGCCCTGGTTCGCTGGTAATCGGCGGCACAGTTGCGAAGTGCCGTTGACCGGTAGCGGCCACGGCGCCTAGTTTGGCGGTTGGAAAAAACACAATCGACGGGACAGGGAAGACGTCAATGGCGGGTCGCACCATCACGCGCGCCGATCTGTGTGAGGCGGTTTATCAGCGGGTCGGGCTGTCGCGCACGGAGTCGGCGGCACTTGTGGAAACCGTTCTCTCCGAGATCGCGGACTGCGTCGCGCGCGGCGAGACAGTGAAACTCTCTTCCTTCGGCTCCTTCGTGGTCCGGCAGAAGGGCGAGCGCGTCGGCCGCAATCCCAAGACCGGCGAGGAAGTGCCGATCGCGCCACGCCGGGTCATGGTGTTCAAGCCGTCCAATATTCTCAAGCAGCAGATCAACGGGGACTCGCCCGAGTCGTGAACCCGCGACAGGAACAGCCTGGGGTGGAGAAGGGGCCGGACGCCTTTCGCACGATCAGCGAGGTCGCCGAAGATCTCGATCTCCCCCAGCATGTCCTGCGTTTCTGGGAGACCCGGTTCCCGCAAATCCGCCCGCTCAAGCGTGGCGGCGGCCGGCGGTATTATCGCCCGGATGACGTGGAACTGCTGCGCGGCATCCGCCATCTGCTCTACGGGGAAGGCTATACGATCCGAGGCGTCCAGCGCATCCTGAAAGAGGAAGGCCCGCGCTATGTGCAGGGCCTGTGGCGCGACATCGAGGCGGATGAGCCGGCAAGCATCGCGCAGGACCAGCGCGATGCGGAAGTGGCGCGTGCGCCCAGGCAGTCGCCGTCTGCCGATGCTGGCGCACCCCGGCGTGCGCCGGAAGAAGAGCCGCCGCGCAGCGGGCCGCTCGGCGGGATTCTGAACCTTTTGCCCGGACGCCAGCGCGACGCTGCCGAGGAAGCGCCGGCCCGCCGCGCGCGGCGCCGGCCGGACACGGAGTCCGACACTTTCGACCTGCCGCTGCTGGCCGATCTCGACCCGCCGGCCAGACCCACACGCCATGAGCCGCCGCCGATCGAGGCCGGGCTGGTCACGAACGGCGACGAACTGCCGCGTCACGACGTGCCGCCGATGGACGCGCTGTCGCCGGTCGACCGGAATATGCCCGAGGTCCGCCCGGCGGCGCTGCGCCCCGGCTATAGGGAGCCCCGCTCCTTTGAGCCGGTCCCTGTGGACGTCCCGGCTGCCGAGACACGGGGCGCGGACGATCGCGAAGCGCCGCTTCGACCGGCGGAGCTGCGAGCGTCCTTTCCCTTCCGTCCGGTCGGTGCCGGGCCGGTCTCATTTGCGCCAGATGACGAGGTGAGTTTCGTGCCGGAGCGGGCGCGAGGCGCCGCCTCGGCCCCGCCTCAGCTTCACGCCGCAGCTGTGCCGGCGCCGTCGGAGCCTATGCGGCCGGTCATGTCCGCCGCGCCGGTGCCGCCGCGCGCGGGCGGGGTACATAATGACGAGGCCCCCGCCCGGGCGAGGCTGAGCCGCGAGGATGTCCAGCGGCTTCAAGCGGCGCTTTATGAACTCCAGGACTGCCAGCGTCTTCTCGACGCCGCGCGGGACCGGAGCGACTGAAGGCGCCCCGGTCCGCGATCGGTAGCTGCGTCAGTCGACGACGGCGATGTCGACCTTGGCCACGCCGCGGCTGCGGAAGCCGAGCTGATCGGCGACGGCCGTCGACACGTCGATGATGCGCCCTCTGACGAACGGGCCGCGATCATTAATCCGCACCACGACCGAACGGCCATTGGCTTTATTGGTGACGCGGACCCGGGTGTTGAAGGGCAGGCTGCGATGCGCCGCCGTCATGGCCTGCGCGCTGTGCCGCTCCCCATTGGCGGTACGCCCGCCATAGCCATAGTACGACGCCATCCCGGACGCCGCGGCTGTCGTGGTCCTTTTGGAACTTGCAAGGGCAGCATTGCCGCCGGCGATAAAGATGATCCCCGTTGCGAATGCCGCTCCGGCAACCCGTCCCATTCCCCAAGCCGTCAATACCTTCGTCCTTCTCCTGTTGCACGAGGGGCGATGCATGAGAAGGAAATGTGGCGGGGGCATTACGACAATGTGGCTATAACGCGCGAACGCGAAGCATGTCGTTGTATGCATGATAATAGACACTTCTCGTATAGTCACGCTCATCTTCGACTTGTCCCAAGATGAATGGCACGCAATCGATCCAGGCGAGCCGCCTTTAGCCTTCGTGGCAACGCCTTGATCCTGCGGCCGTTTCACTCTTGTGCGGCAGGCCGCTGGTTGAGCTGAAGGGCGCAGGCGAACGTGCCCCCCGTCGAAAGCCCCGATGGATTTCACCGCCCTCCCGGTGCTATTCAGCGCAACGGGCTGCGGCCATTTGTCGAGGAGCATGAGGATGACGACGAACGAAACCCGCGCGATCCAGCCGGTTGCGGATGAGGTCCTTCATCTCCTGCGAAGCCTCGGCGTGCCGGATTCCACCTGGCGCAACGGCACGCGGCCCGTCCGCTCGCCGATTTCGGGCGATGTCGTTGCCCAGGTTCCCGAGGCGGACGCCGCCGATGTTGAGCGGGCGGTCGAGCGCTCGCTGGCCGCCTTCGAGGCGTGGCGGACCGTGCCGGCGCCCCGTCGCGGCGAACTGGTGCGCCTGCTGGGCGAGGAACTGCGTGCCCACAAGGCGGAGCTTGGTCGCCTGGTGACGCTGGAGGCCGGCAAGATCCTCTCGGAAGGCCTCGGCGAAGTGCAGGAGATGATCGACATCTGCGATTTCGCCGTCGGCCTGTCGCGTCAGCTCTACGGCCTCACCATCGCTTCCGAGCGTCCCGGACACCGGATGATGGAGACGTGGCACCCGGTCGGGCCGGTCGGCATCATCACCGCTTTCAACTTCCCGGTCGCCGTGTGGTCGTGGAACGCGGCGCTGGCGCTCGTCTGCGGCAACAGCGTGCTATGGAAGCCGTCGGAGAAGACGCCGCTCACCGCGCTGGCGGTGCAGGCATTGTTCGAGCGCGCCGCGTCCGTCTTCGGCAGCGCACCGGAAGGCCTGTCCCAGCTTCTCATCGGCGGCGCCGAGGTTGGCGCGGCGCTTACCGACAATCCCCGGGTCCCCGTTCTTTCCGCCACCGGCTCGACCCGCATGGGCCGGATCGTCGGCGAGCGCGTCGCCCGCCGTTTCGGCCGCTCTATCCTGGAACTGGGTGGCAACAATGCCGCCATCGTCTGCCCCTCGGCCGATCTCGATCTCGCTCTGCGCGGCATCGCCTTCGCCGCCATGGGCACGGCGGGCCAGCGTTGCACGACGCTGCGCCGCCTCATCGTGAATGAGAGCGTCTACGACACGCTCGTCCCCCGCCTCGCCAAGGCCTATGGCTCCGTCGCCATCGGCGATCCGCGCGAGGCCGCGACCCTGATCGGGCCGCTGATCGACAAGGCCGCTTTCGATGCCATGCAGGACGCGCTGCAGGCTGCCCGCGCTGCGGGCGGGCGCGTGCATGGCGGCGAGCGCGTGACGGTGGGCGAACACGCCGATGCCTATTATGTCCGCCCGGCCCTGGTCGAGCTCGACGCGCAGATCGACGTCGTGAAGCACGAGACCTTCGCGCCCATCCTCTACGTGCTGCGCTGTACCGGCCTTCCGGAGGCGATCAAGCTGCACAATGAGGTCCCGCAGGGGCTCTCCTCGTCCATCTTCACCAATGATCTGCGCGAGGCGGAGACCTTCCTGTCGGCGGAGGGGTCGGATTGCGGCATCGCCAATGTGAATATCGGCCCCTCGGGCGCCGAGATCGGCGGCGCCTTCGGCGGCGAGAAGGAAACCGGCGGCGGGCGCGAGTCCGGCTCGGATGCGTGGAAGGCCTATATGCGGCGGGCCACCAACACCATCAACTATTCCCGCTCGCTGCCGCTCGCCCAAGGCGTTTCGTTCGATATCGACTGATCCGGCGACCAGAAACGCACCACCTCGTCGAGGGCCGGTCTCGGCCGGTCCTCGACGATCATCGCAGGCCGGCCGACATGGATGAAGCCGGCGATCCGCTCCGTCGCGCCCACGCCGAGAAGCGCGGCGGCGTCCGGGTCACGGCCCGGCCATTTGAGCAGCCATTGGGTGGCGAAGCCCATCGCCGAGGCGGCGACGGTCAGCCCCATGCTCGCCGCCCCGCAAGAGAGCACCTGATTCCACTCCGGCACCTTCGACGCCGGATCGGGCCGACTCACCAGCACCACCGTCACCGGCGCCCGCATCAGATACAGCGTCCACATGTCGCCCTTGGATGCCGGCAGTTCCGCATTCTGCCGCGCATATAGCGCATCAAGACGTTCCCCCAGTTCCCGGCGGGCGTCTCCGGCGACGACAATGAAGCGCCAGGGCGTGAGGCGACCATGGTCGGGCACGCGCGCGGCGAGGCTCAGCATACGCGACAGTTCCGTGTCCGTTGGGCCGGGCTCCACAAGACAGCGCAATGGCGAGGATCGGCGTTCCTCGAGCCGCGCCAGCATCTGCGCGCATTCCGGGATCATGAGGGGCGTTGGAGCCGCGATGTCGCGGGGTTGAGGGTTTCCATGCGCTGGGTGGTTCATGGTGGAACGTCCATTCTGGCGACAACCCAACATAGCGCCCGATCGCCCGTCGTGCTGTTCGATCCGGCGAAATAGTCGTCGATGAAGAGTCCGTACGCCGCAGCGGGTGCTTCCGGCCGCGCAGCGCTCATCTATCCCGGCGTTCCAGCGCCTCGGCGTATCGATGCGAGGCGCGGATCTCACGGCAGATGTGAAGACAGCGTCATCCACAGGCAAGGGCCGGCTTGCATCCCGGCCGGCAAATGGCTAGACAGACGGCGCCTCACGGCGTCGGAGCGTAGCGCAGCCCGGTTAGCGCACTAGTCTGGGGGACTAGGGGTCGGAGGTTCAAATCCTCTCGCTCCGACCATTTCACGGCTGCCCCCAATGCGGCCGGTGGATCACTCAACCAAGGCCTTCCTGCTTTAACACGGTGGAAACCATGCCGGTGCCTAATAGGCCGCATGATGGACCCGCGTGCATGCCCCCTGCAGACGGACGCCGCCGCTCACGAGGCTGCGTTGCGGGAAAGCCGGATTCTGCCTGCGCCAATCCGTCGCCGCTGGCGGAACCTGCTTGCGCCGGCGCTCATCGGTCTCGCTGTTGCCCTGGCGACCGCGGAAGTTGCCGCCCCGCGCTATGATTCTCACGCCCGGCTGTGGATCGATGGCCGCGACGCAACTGCCGGGCGGGACGCCGTCAAGGTGCTTTCCTCGCGCGATTTCGCCCGTCAGGTGATCGAGACCCACCGGCTCGGCGGGCGGCTCGCTTCACCTGACGGCGCCGCGAGCGGCGCGCTGGCCGGGGCGGCTCTGCACGTTGCGGGCTTTGCCCTGCCGCCGGATTCCGCGCCGGTGACGCGCGAGACCCTGGCGCTCCGCACGATCGAGCGGGGGTTGAGTGTGCGACAGCTGGGTGGTGGGCAGATTGCGGTGGATTTCGCCTCGTCCAACCCTCAGCTGTCGTCCGACGTCGCCAACGCCCTTGCCGCCGGCTATGTCGGACTGCGCCCCTCGCGTGCCGCGTTGGTGGGCGATGCGAAGGCTGGTTCCGCCGTGCCTGCGCGTATCATCGCTTCCGCCGTGCCAGCCGCCGCGCCGCGCTGGCCCACGCCGCTGATCTCCAGCCTCGTCGCCGGCATCGGCACCTTCGTTCTCGTCTTCGGTTTCCAGAGCTGGACGCGCCGCCGCCGGTCGAGCGTCGGGCACGAATTCGGCGCCGTGCCCATGCCAGAGACCACGCCGCAGCCGATGCAGCACCTGCCGTGGATCGGCGGTTCGTCCGCCGAACACACGGACGGTGCGGAGATGGCGAGTTCGCTGCGGCTGCTGTCGCGCGAGCGCGAGCAGGCCGACCTGTCGCGCCTTGTGGAACTGCGCGGCGAGGCGGCACGCCTTGTCACGGTAACGGGAAGTCGGCCTGACGAATCCATCGCCCGCTGCGCGCTGGCGCTGGGGAGGTCGCTTGCCGAGGCTGCCGAGCGGCGGGTCGTCGTGGTCTGCCTCGACGTCGCGTCGCAGACGCTCGAAGGGCTCACAGCCGATCCCCGTGCGCCGGGCCTGACCGATCTGCTGACGGGTGTGGCCGGCTTCTCTGACGCCATCCATCGCGAAAGCGCTTCGCGTTGCCACGTGATTCCGCCCGGACGAGGTGCGCGGGAGGCGGACGGGTTGGTGGCGGCCGATCGCCTGCCGCTGATCCTTACTGCCCTTAAGCAGACCTATGATCACGTGATTGTGGCTGCGCCGCCGCTGGGTGGAATGATCGGCGCCGAGCGTCTGGCCGGGTTGAGCCCGACGACCATCCTCGTTACCCAGCCGGGGGGCATGGCGACCGACGCGGTGCACGCGTTCGATGCGCTGGCGGGACTGGGATTCGCCGACATCGCCATGGTGACCTTCACGCGCGAAGGCACGGAGAAAGTTCTCGCCTGCGCCGCGTAGAACCGGCCGTCACAGCGTTTCGGGGCGTCGATCGTACTTCTGCATCCAGCGGATGAGGAATGCCGCCGGGAAAACCCAGCCGGCGCCGAGGATGACATAGGCGATGAATTGCCCGTAGGCGGGCAGGGTGGTGACGCGGCCCTGCGCCAGCGCCATCGCGCCAAGCGCCCAGCCCAGCACCAGAATCACCATCAGCACCGTGCCGACGAACTTGCGCGAGCGGGCGGACAGGCCGGATGGGGACGAGGACATGAGCGGCTCCGGCAGGGTAACGGAAAGCGCGAGACAATGAGTCCCGTTGCAAGCATGGGCCGCTCTCTATAACGCTCGCCGCGCCCGGGAGAAAGCCGCCCAGCGCGGGCGGCCGGGGGGCTGACCGCCGCCATTGCAGGGAGCGCACGCCTATGGCCCACTCTAACGTCGCCGCGCAGGGCGGCTTGTCGTCCGACTTTATGGCGGCGCGCGATGCCCATCGGATGCGCCCGGTACGCCTCTGGCTCTACGTCGTCGCTGCCCTCATCGTGCTGATGGTCGTCGTGGGCGGCGCCACCCGGCTGACGGAATCGGGACTGTCGATCACCGAATGGAAGCCGGTGACTGGCACCTTGCCGCCGTTGAGCGACACGGCCTGGCAGGCAGAGTTCGACAAATACAGGCAGATCCCGCAGTACCAGCAGGTCAACCGAGGCATGAGCCTTGCCGAGTTCAAGTACATCTTCTGGTGGGAGTGGGCGCACCGCCTGCTCGGTCGGCTCATCGGCTTTGTGTTTCTCGTGCCCTTCCTGTTTTTTCTTTGGCGCGGGTTGATCGACCGCAGGCTTGGCTGGAAACTCTCGGGCCTTTTCGTGCTCGGCGGCGTTCAGGGCGGGGTCGGCTGGTGGATGGTGGCGTCCGGGCTGGTGAACCGCGTCGATGTGAGCCAGTACCGGCTGGCCACCCATCTGACGCTCGCCTGTATCATCCTCGCCGCCACGGTGGCGGTCGCCGTGTCGCTGAAGCCGGCGAGGGAGTTGCGGGCCTCGCCCGACTGGCTGCGCGGCTATGCGCGGATCCTGCTTATCGCGGTCATCGTCCAGATTTTCCTCGGCGGCCTCGTCGCCGGGCTCGATGCCGGGCTCACCTACACGACCTGGCCGCTGATGGATGGGCACCTCGTGCCGCCAATGGAAAATCTGCTGATCCAGCAACCGGTTTGGCGGAATTTCTTCGAGAACGTTCTGACCGTTCAGTTCAACCATCGCCTCGTCGCCTATGTGCTGTTCGCGCTGGCGGTGGGACACTGGCTCAGCGCGCGGCGGGTTGGCGGGGCGGTTCGGAAGCGGGCGACGCTGATCCTCGCACTGGTGGTCGCGCAGGCGACGCTGGGAATCCTCACCTTGATCCATCAGGTGCCGATCGACATCGCGCTGGCGCACCAGTTCGGCGCGACCATCGTGCTCATCGCGGTGACGGTAAACGTCGTGCGCCTGAGGGAGGGCGCTTGACCTCGCACCGGCTGCAACCGCTGCTGCTTCGCCAAGCTGCAGAACGGCAGCCGTCCGGCTGCTCATGCCAGCTGCAAGCTGCATCGGCTGCGGAGTGCCGAAGCGATCCCGGATTGGTCCTGCGGACCGTCCTGGATCGCGCCGCGGGAGGTGATGTGCACCGATCCTATTCCGCCGCGCGGCGCGGCTTGAGCGGCCGGCGGGCCAGCACGTCGGCAAGGAACCGGCCGGTGTGGCTGCGCTCGCTCTTGGCTACCACTTCCGGCGGACCGGCCGCGACAACCTCGCCGCCGCCATCGCCGCCCTCCGGCCCGAGGTCGATGACCCAGTCGGCGGTCTTGATAACTTCGAGATTGTGCTCGATCACCACCACGGTGTTGCCCTGCTCGACCAGTTCGTGGAGAACTTCGAGCAGCTTCGCCACGTCGTGGAAATGCAGACCGGTCGTCGGCTCGTCGAGAATGTAGAGCGTGCGCCCGGTGGCGCGCTTGGACAGCTCCTTGGAGAGCTTGACGCGCTGCGCCTCGCCGCCCGACAGCGTGTTGGCCTGCTGGCCGACATGGATATAGCCGAGCCCGACCCGGGCCAGCGTCTCCAGCTTGTCGCGCACCGCCGGGACCGCCTTGAAGAACTCCGCGCCTTCGTCGACCGTCATGTCGAGCACATCGGCGATCGACTTGTTCTTGAAGGTGACCTCCAGCGTCTCTCGGTTGTAGCGCTTGCCCTTGCAGACGTCGCAGGTGACGTAGACGTCGGGCAGGAAGTGCATCTCGATCTTGATGACGCCGTCGCCCTGGCACGCCTCGCAGCGCCCGCCCTTCACGTTGAACGAGAAACGCCCCGGCCCATAGCCGCGCGCCTTCGCCTCCGGCAGGCCGGAGAACCATTCGCGGATCGGCGTGAAAGCGCCGGTATAGGTCGCGGGGTTCGAGCGCGGGGTGCGGCCGATAGGCGACTGGTCGATGTCGATGACCTTGTCGAGATGCTCCAGCCCCTCCAGCCCGTCATGCGCCAGCGGCGGCTCGGAGGCGCCGTTGAGCCGGCGGGCCACGGCGCGGTAGAGCGTATCGACCAGCAGCGTCGACTTGCCGCCGCCGGACACGCCGGTGACGGCGGTGAACAGGCCGAGCGGAATTTCCGCGGTGACGTTCTTGAGGTTGTTGGCGCGGGCATTGACCACGCGCAGCAGCCGCTTGCGGTCCGGCTTGCGGCGCCGGGGCACCGGCACATTCATCTCGCCGGTGAGGTATTTTCCGGTGAGAGAGTTCGGGTTGGCGAGGATTTCCTTCGGCGTGCCCTGGGCGACGATGCGCCCGCCATGCACGCCGGCGCCGGGGCCCACATCGACCACATAATCGGCGGCGAGAATGGCGTCCTCGTCATGCTCGACCACGATCACGGTGTTGCCGAGGTCGCGCAGGCGGCGCAGCGTGCCGAGCAGCCGTTCATTGTCGCGCTGGTGCAGGCCGATGGACGGCTCGTCCAGCACATAAAGCACGCCGGTCAGCCCCGAACCGATCTGCGAGGCGAGGCGGATGCGCTGGCTTTCGCCGCCGGACAGCGTGCCGGAGGCGCGCGCCAGCGTCAGATAGTCCAGCCCGACATCGAGCAGGAAGGCCAGCCGCTCGCGGATTTCCTTGAGGATGCGCGCGGCGATCTCGTTCTGCTTTTCGGTGAGTTGGTCGGGCAGGGTGCCGAACCAGTCCAGCGCGTGGCGCACGGAAAGCTCGGCCGCCTGCCCGATGTGCCGGCCGGCGATCTTCACCGCCAGCGCCTCGGGCTTCAGCCGGTAGCCATGGCAGGCGGCGCAGGGCACGGCGGAGAAATACTTGCCGATTTCCTCGCGCGCCCAGTCGCTCTCGGTCTCGCGCCAGCGGCGCTCCAGATTGGTGACGATGCCCTCGAAGGTCTTCACCGTCTCATAGGCGCGCATGCCGTCGTCGTAGACGAAGCGGATGGTGTCGGCCTTGGACCCGTGCAGGATGACGTTCTGCACCTTCTCCGGCAGGTTCGCCCACGGCACGGTGAGCTTGACGCCGTAATGGCGGGCGATGGCGTCCAGCGTCTGGCCATAATAGGGCGAGGTCGACTTCGCCCAGGGCGCGATGGCGCCCTGCTTCAGCGTGCGGGAGTGGTCCGGCACGATGAGGTTGGGGTCGATCTTGCTCTCATGCCCGAGCCCGTCGCAGGTGGGGCAGGCGCCGAACGGGTTGTTGAAGGAGAACAGGCGCGGCTCGATCTCGGCGATGGTGAAGCCGGAGACCGGGCAGGCGAATTTTTCCGAGAACACGATGCGGCGCGCCTCGCCGCTCTCTTCCTTCTCGTCGGCGAACTCGATCACCGCGATGCCGTCGGCGAGGCCCAGCGCGGTCTCGAACGAATCCGCCAGCCGGCTGGCAATGTCCGCCCGCACGACCAGCCGGTCCACCACCACGTCGATATCGTGCTTGAACTTCTTGTCCAGCGCCGGCGCGTCGGCGATCTCGTGGAATTCGCCGTCGACCTTGACCCGCTGAAAGCCCTTTTTCTGGAATTCCGCCAGTTCTTTGCGGTACTCTCCCTTGCGCCCGCGCACCACCGGGGCGAGCAGGAACAGCCGCGTCTTCTCCGGCAGGGCCAGCACGCGATCGACCATCTGGCTGATGGTCTGGCTCTCGATGGGCAGGCCGGTGGCGGGCGAATAGGGCACGCCGACCCGCGCCCAGAGCAGGCGCATATAGTCGTAGATCTCGGTGACGGTGCCGACCGTCGAGCGCGGGTTCTTCGAGGTGGTCTTCTGCTCGATGGAGATGGCCGGGGAGAGGCCGTCGATCTGGTCGACGTCCGGCTTCTGCATCATCTCCAGAAACTGGCGAGCATAGGCCGAGAGACTCTCGACATAGCGCCGCTGACCCTCGGCATAGATGGTATCGAAGGCGAGCGAGGATTTGCCCGAGCCCGACAGCCCGGTGAACACCACCAGGCTGTCGCGCGGGATTTCCAGATCGACATTCTTCAGATTGTGCTCGCGCGCCCCGCGGATCGCAATCGTACGGGCATCGCGGCGCGGAACATCCACGCGGTCCTTCATTCCAAACTCTTCTCGCCGGTTTCTCTACGGGCGGCTACGCCAGATTGTCATTTCCGGGGCGGCACACTCCCGCAGGGACCGCCCGGCGAGGGGTCAGCTCCCGACGCCGTGCAGTGCGGCGGCGAGACCGGCAGCCACGACAAGCCCACCGGCTACGGCGAGAAAGGCGCGGCGGATCAGCGCCTGACGCGCCTCATCGGCACGGAGGGCGATGGCGCGAGCGCGCGGGCGATGGCGCAAATGGGTCATGATGGGACAGGCTCCCTTTAAGAACACAGGGTAAACATAGTCCGGCTCCGGCACTTCGCAATGCACGACTCACAGGCTCTTGCGACAGACGTCGCACAATGTTAGGAACATAACAAGAACAACGTCGCTTTATCGGGTGCCGGCAGTGCGGCGCCGCAAAATCGTGGACAAGGGCCGGCCGGCGCGCGATGCGGGGCGCGGCCGGGTGTCGACTGGTCTAGTATGCGTTCCCTTTCATAAGCGCGCGCCAAGGCGGGCGTCCGGTAATTTCGGAGGACAAGATGGCGGGCAGCGTCAACAAGGTGATCCTGATCGGCAATCTCGGCCGCGATCCGGAAGTGCGCACGTTCCAGAATGGCGGGCGTGTGTGCAATCTGCGCATTGCCACCTCGGAAACCTGGCGCGACAAGGCCACCGGCGAGCGCAAGGAGCGCACCGAGTGGCATAGTGTGGTGATCTTCAACGAGAACCTGCTGCGTGTGGCCGAGCAATATCTGCGCAAGGGCACCAAGGTCTATATCGAAGGCCAACTGGAAACCCGCAAGGCCAGCGACCAGTCCGGCGGGCCGGAGCGCTATTTCACCGAGGTGGTGCTGCGCCAGTTCCGCGGCGAACTCACCATTCTCGACAGCCGCGGCGGCGGTTCCGAGGGCGGCGGCGGCGACGACTACAGCGCCGGCGGCGGCAGCGATTTCGGCTCCGGCGGCGGATATGGCGGCGGCGCGGGCGGCGGCTCCGGGGGCGGGCGCTCCTTCGGCGGCGAGCGCAAGCCGGCTCCCGTCAGCGGCGGCGGTGGCGGCAAGTTCGGCGGCGGCGACCTCGACGACGAAATCCCGTTCTGACCGGTCGCGGGGCAGGGACTGAGATGGACCTTGCCCCGCTGCTCGACGCCTCGCCCGCCATCCGTTTGCACGCCTTCAGCGCCCTCGCGGCGCTGGCCCTCGGCACGGTGCAACTCGTTGCACCGAAGGGAACCCTGCCGCACCGCACCTTCGGCTGGCTCTGGTCCGGGTTGATGGCGACGGTGGCGATCTCCTCGTTCTGGATCAACCAGATGCGCTGGATCGGCCCCTTCGGCCCCATCCATCTGCTCTCGCTCTATGTCCTATGGGCGCTGCCGCTGGCGCTCCACCGCGCCCGCCGGGGCGACATCCCCCGCCACGCAGCCGGAATGACCGGCCTGTTCTATGGCGGGCTGGTGCTGGCCGGGCTCTTCACCTTCTGGCCCGGCCGCATCATGCATCAGGTGCTGTTCGGCGGGTGATCGGCGGCTGAGGCGCAACTGTCTTCGCCGCGCGCGCCGTTGAGCCGCCCGGTTCTCGCAGTGAGGTATGGGCTCAACTCAGGAACGACGCCCGGATCCCGTCGATCACGAATTGCACCGCCAGCGCCGTCAGCACGATGCCGAGCAGGCGCGAGAGGATGACGTTGCCGGTGACGCCGAGCACCTTGTCCATCCGCTCTGCGGCGAGGAAGACGGCGAGGCAACTGCCGATCACCAGCGCGGTGATGGCAAAGAGCAGGGCAAGACGGGACGGGTCACCATGCGCCTCGCCGGCCAGCAGCAGCATGGCGGTGATCGCACCCGGCCCCGCCATTAGCGGGATGGCGAGCGGAAACACCGCCAGCGTGCGCAAGAGCTTGTCGCGCTGCGCCACTTCCGAGGCGTCGAACTTCCGCTCGGTGCGCCGGCCGAACACCATCTCGAACGAGATGGCGAAGAGCAGCAGGCCGCCGGCGATGCGGAAGGCGGGCAGGGTGATGCCCAGCGCGGCCAGCAGCGGCGCGCCGACCAGGCCGAAGGCGACCATTATGGCGAGCGCGATGGCGGCGGAGCGCAGCGCCACCAGCCGCCGCTCGGCGCTCGTCAGGTCCGATGTCACCGCCAGGAACAGCGGCGCCAGGCCAATGGGGTCGATCACCACCACCATGGTGACGATCGCCGAGAAGACGTAATCCAGCACGCTGTGTGCCTCGCTGCGGTCAATTGGCCTGTCCCGGACCGGCCGATCGGTGCCGGCGGTAACGCGCTATAAGATCGCGCGCCGCCGGGCGTGCCAAGGGCCTTTGCGGCCCGGTTCTCCGGCGCTTTCCGCCATGCTTCCGCCGCGATCCGGCGACGCTGTGGAAATGCGACTGTAAGCGTCTGACAATGCTGGAGTTTTGACGCCGTCGAAAAAGCCGCCTTGCTGGCGCTCGGGGGTGGAATCGGCTAAACAGAGAAACATGTTCCGCAACCACGGAAAGACGATTCCTTGTCCGATTCCGACAGTTTAAATCCGGAGGGCGGCGGCTCTTCGGATATCCGGCCCGTCTCGATCACCGAAGAGCTCTCGCGCAGCTACCTCGATTACGCGATGAGCGTGATCGTTTCGCGCGCCCTTCCGGATGTCCGCGACGGTCTCAAGCCGGTGCATCGCCGCATCCTGTTCTCGATGCGCGAGAACAATTACACGCCTGAGCGGCCCTACAATAAATCTGCCCGCGTCACCGGCGACACGATGGGTAAATACCATCCGCACGGCAACCAGGCGATCTATGACGCGCTGGTGCGGCTGGCGCAGGAATTCTCCATGCGCCTGCCGTTGATCGACGGCCAGGGCAATTTCGGCTCCGTCGACGGTGATCCGCCGGCGGCCGAACGCTATACCGAGGTTCGTCTCGCCAAGCCGGCGATGAACCTGCTGGACGATCTCGACAAGGACACGGTCGACTTCCAGGCCAATTATGACGGCCGCGAGCAGGAGCCGACGGTTCTCCCGGCCCGCTTCCCCAATCTGCTGGTCAACGGCGCCGGCGGCATCGCCGTCGGCATGGCGACCAACATCCCGCCGCACAATCTGGGCGAGGTGGTGGACGCCTGCATCGCGCTGATCGACGACCCGGCGCTCGATGTGGAAAAGCTGCTCGACTATATTCACGGGCCGGACTTCCCCACCGGCGCGCTCATTCTCGGGCGCAGCGGCATCCGCCAGGCGTATCTCACCGGCCGCGGCTCCATCGTCATGCGCTCGCGCGCCACGATCGAGGAAATCCGCAAGGACCGCGACGCCATCATCGTCACCGAGATTCCCTATCAGGTGAATAAGGCGACGATGATCGAGCGCATCGCCGAGCTGGTGCGCGAGAAGCGGCTGGAGGGCATCGCCGAGATCCGCGACGAATCCTCGCGCGAGGGCATGCGCGTGGTGTTCGAGATCAAGCGCGACGCCCAGGCCGATGTCGTGCTCAACAATCTCTACCGCATGACCTCGCTGCAGACCTCGTTCGGCGCCAATATGGTGGCGCTGAACGGCGGCAAGCCGGCGTTGATGAACCTTCTCGACCTGCTGACGGCCTTCGTCGCCTTCCGCGAAGATGTCGTTAGCCGGCGCACGAAATTCCTGCTGCGCAAGGCGCGCGACCGCGCCCATGTGCTGGTCGGCCTCGCCATCGCCGTCGCCAATATTGACGAGATCATCCACACCATCCGCACCTCGCCCGACCCGGCGACGGCGCGCGAGGCGCTGATGACCCGGCACTGGCCGGCTATGGATGTGGCGCCGCTGATCGCGCTGATCGACGACCCGCGCCATCGCCTCGCGGAAGACGGCACCTACCGCCTGTCCGCCGAGCAGGCGCGCGCCATTCTCGACCTGCGCCTGCAACGCCTCACGGCGCTGGGCCGCGACGAGGTGGCGGATGAGCTCGACAAGATCGCCGTCGAGATCCGCGAATATCTCGACATTCTCTCCAGCCGCGAGCGCATCCGCACCATCGTCAAGGACGAGCTACTGGCGGTGAAGTCCGAGTTCGGCACCCCGCGCAAGACCGAGATAGCCGAGGCGGAAGGCGACTTCGAGGACGAAGACCTGATCGCCCGCGAGGACATGGTCGTCACGGTCTCCCACGCCGGCTATGTAAAGCGCGTGCCCTTGTCGACCTACCGGGCGCAGCGGCGCGGCGGCAAGGGTCGCTCGGCGATGCAGACCAAGGACGAGGACTTCGTCACCCGCATCTTCGTGGCTTCCACGCATGCGCCGGTGCTGTTCTTCTCGTCCAAGGGCCAGGTCTACAAGCTGAAGGTCTGGCGCCTGCCCATGTCGGCGCCGCAGTCGCGCGGCAAGGCGCTGGTGAACATCCTGCCGCTGACCGAAGGCGAGCGGATCACCTCGATCATGGCGCTTCCGGACGAGGATGTCTGGAGCCGGCTACAGATCATGTTCGCCACCAATTCCGGCACGGTGCGGCGCAACGAGCTCTCTGACTTCACCAATGTGAACCGCAACGGCAAGATCGCGATGAAGCTGGAGGTCGGCGAGTCGATCGCCGGCGTGCAGCTCTGCACCGAGGCCGACGACGTGCTGCTGACCAGCGCCAAGGGCCAGTGCATCCGCTTTCCCACCACCGAGGTGCGCGTCTTCAAGGGCCGCGATTCCATGGGCGTACGGGGCATCCAGCTGGAGGAAGGCGATCGCCTTATCTCCATGGCGATCATCCGCCATGTGGACGCGACCGCCGAGGAGCGGGCTGCCTATATCAAGCTGGCCAATGCGATCCGCCGGAGCCAGAACGGCACGGAGGGCAATGGCGAGGAAGGCGAGATCGTCGAGGCTGAGATCGTCGACGGCGAGGCCGAGGAAGTGGCCGCCGTGCCGGGCGATATCGACCAGGCGCGCTACGTCACCATGGGCGCGGCGGAGCAGTTCATCCTCACCCTGTCGGAGAATGGCTACGGCAAGCGCACCTCGTCCTACGAGTACCGGACCACGCGGCGCGGCGGCAAAGGCATCGTCGCCATGGCGGTCAATCATCGCAACGGGCCGCTGGTCGCCTCCTTCCCTGTCGAGGAAGCCGACCAGATCATGCTTGTCACCGATGGCGGCCAGCTCATCCGCTGTCCGGTCAAGGGCATCCGCACCGTCGGGCGCGGCAGCCAGGGCGTGATCGTGTTCGACACCGCCGAGGATGAGAAGGTGGTGTCCGTCGAGCGCGTGACCGAGGAAGAGGGCGAGGAGGCGCTGGGCGGCGAGGGCAGTGTCGCCGAGGTGCCCGCCGGCGAAGGCCCGAACAACGTCAACCCTGATGAGCAGGGCCCGGCTGAGGGGAACCCGGACGAGGCGGCCGACTGATCGGTTCGTGATCATTGGTCGGTCGCTTGCCGGTCGCTTCACTTTCAACGGAACGGCGCCGGCAGCGGCGCCGTTGTCATGTCGAAGCGCGTTGGAGCGCTTGCGTCCGTGGCGGGACGCCGCTAACCCTTGCCGCGCATCGAGAGGCCCCAGATGAGCGCCACGCGCACCGCCTTCTATCCCGGCTCGTTCGACCCGCCGACCAACGGCCATGTCGAGGTCGCGCGGGCGGCTGCGCGTCTGGCGGACCGGCTGGTGGTCGGCGTCGGCATCCATCCCGGCAAGACGCCGCTCTTCGCCCCAGCCGAGCGGCTGGAGATGCTGCGCGAGGTGTTCGAGCCGATTGCACGGGACGAGGGTGCGCATCTCGACTGCGTCACCTTCGACAATCTGGTGGTCGATGCGGCGCAGGCCCATGGCGCCACGCTGCTGATCCGCGGCCTGCGCGACGGCACCGATCTCGACTATGAAATGCAGATGGCGGGGATGAACGCCACGCTGAAGCCCGGCGTGCAGACGGTTTTTCTGCCCGCATCGCCCATTGCCCGCCCCATCACCGCCACTCTGGTCCGGCAGATCGCTGCCATGGGCGGCGATGTGTCCGCCTTTGTGCCAAGCGCCGTTCTGGCCCGCCTCAGCGGCCGGTTCGGGCGCAAGGCCTAGCGGCGGGCAGCGCCCGCCATCGCTCAACGGAGTTCGTGCCCATGATCCGACGCCTTCTCGCTGCCTTCTCCGCTGCCTGCGTGCTGGCCGTCATGGCCGTTGCGCCGGCCTCGGCGCAGGCACCCAAGCTGCCGCCGAATGTCGATCCGCAGAACGCCATCATCATGCAGACCACCAAGGGTCCGGTGGTTTTCGTGCTGAGCGCCGATATCGCCCCCAAGCACGCCGAGCGCATCAAGACGCTGGCGCGCGAAGGTTATTACGACAACGTGCCGTTCCACCGCGTCATCGAGGGCTTCATGGCCCAGACCGGAGACGGCCAGTACGGCAACGGCACCGGTGGCTCGCGCTACCCCAACGTGCCGGCGGAGTTCTCCAGCGTGCCGTTCAAGCGCGGCACGGTCGGCATGGCCCGCTCGTCGGCGCCGAACAGCGCCAATTCGCAGTTCTTCATCACCTTCGGTGACGCCTCGTTCCTCAACGGCCAGTACACCGTCGTCGGCCAGGTCGTGTCCGGCATGGAGAATGTCGACAAGATCAAGCGCGGCGAGCCGGTGCAGAACCCCGACAAGATCATTTCGATGAAGGTCGCCTCGGACGTCAAGTGACGCCGGACGCCAAGTCTTTGCAAGGAGAGTAACATGACCGACACCGCCGAAACCACGCTGCTGCTCGAAACGACGCAGGGGCCGGTCACCATCCGCTTCCGCCCCGATCTGGCTCCCGGCCATGTCGCGCGCATCACCGAGCTGGCCAAGCAGGGCTTCTATGACGGCGTGGTCTTCCACCGCGTCATCGACGGCTTCATGGCGCAGACCGGCGATCCCACCGGCACCGGCCGCGGCGGCTCGGGCAAGAACCTGAAGGCCGAGTTCAACAAGGGCCGCCATGTGCGCGGCACGGTCTCGATGGCCCGCGCCCAGAGCCCGGATTCGGGCGACAGCCAGTTCTTCATCTGCTTCGGCGACGCCGGCTTCCTCGACGGGCAGTACACCGTCTGGGGTGAGGTGACCGAGGGCATGGAGAACGTCGACAAGATCAAGCGCGGCGAGCCGGTGCAGAACCCGGACAAGATCGTCAAGGCGACCGTCTCCGCCTGATCGCCGTCACGCGAGAACTCCGCGTCATCCCGGCCGCGCATAAGCGCGCGCCGGGATCGCTTTTTCAGGCTTAGCCGCATGCGCGTCGACCTGTTCGATTTCGATCTGCCGCCCGAGCGCATCGCGCTGCGGCCCGTCTCCCCACGCGATGCCGCACGGATGCTGGTGGTGCGCCCCGGGGCCACGCCCGAACTCGCCGACGCGCAGGTGCGCGACCTGCCCGACCTGCTGTCGCCGGGCGATGCGCTTGTTGTCAACGACACCAGCGTCTTCCCCGCCCGGCTGGACGGCCTGCGCCGGCGTGCCTCCTCGCAGGGCGAGGGCGTGCGGGTCGAGGCGATGCTGCACAAGCGGCTCGCCCCCGACATCTGGCTGGCGCTGGCGCGGCCGGGCAAGCGGCTGGCGGTTGGCGACACGGTGGAATTCACCGCCGCCGACGGCGCGCAGAGCCTTTCCGCCCGCATCGAGGCCAAGGGGGAGGGCGGCGAGGTCACGCTGCGCTTCGCGGCGTCCGGCCCGGCGCTCGACGCCGCCGTCGCCGCCATCGGCCACATTCCGCTGCCGCCCTATATCGCCGCCAAGCGCCCGGACGACGCGCAGGACCGCGCCGACTACCAGACCATGTTCGCCGCGCATGAAGGCTCGGTCGCCGCGCCGACGGCCGGCCTGCATTTCACGCCGGAACTCGTCGCGAGGCTAGCGGCGCGCGGCGTCGAGACCCATCGCGTCACCTTGCATGTGGGGGCCGGCACATTCCTGCCCGTCAAGGCGGACGACACCAGCGATCACCGCATGCACTCCGAATGGGGCGAGGTTTCCACTGAGACCGCCGCGGCGCTCAACGCGGTTAAGGCGCGGGGCGGCCGGGTGGTCACCGTCGGCACCACGGCGACGCGGCTGATCGAGAGCGCAGCGTCGGAGCAGGGGCGGCTCGATGCGTGGCGCGGCGAGACCGACATCTTCATCACGCCGGGCAGCCGCTTCCGCTTCATCGACGGCATGCTGACCAATTTCCACCTGCCGCGCTCGACGCTGGTGATGCTGGTGGCGGCGTTTGTCGGCCACGACACGCAGAAGCGCGCCTATGCCCACGCGATCGCCACCGGCTATCGCTTCTATTCCTATGGCGATGCCTGCCTTTTGCTGCCACAAGCCCGCCCATGAACAATCCCGACACGCGCCAACAGACCGATTTTCATTACCGCCTGCACGCCACCGATGGCGCTGCCCGCCAGGGCGAGGTCGTCACCCCGCGCGGCGTGGTGCGCACGCCGGCCTTCATGCCGGTCGGCACCGCCGGCACGGTGAAGGGGATGTACCCCGAGCAGGTGCGCGATCTCGGCGCCGATATCCTGCTGGGCAACACCTATCATCTGATGCTGCGCCCCGGCGCCGAGCGCGTGGCGCGGCTCGGCGGGCTGCATGAGCTGATGCGCTGGCCGCACCCCATCCTCACCGATTCCGGCGGCTTTCAGGTCATGTCGCTCGCCGGGCTGCGCAAGATGAGCGAGAAGGGCGTCACCTTTCGCTCGCATATCGACGGCGCTTATCACGAACTGACGCCGGAGCGCTCCATCGAGATCCAAGGCCTGCTGGGCGCCGATATCCAGATGCAGCTCGACGAGTGCGTCCGCCTGCCGGCCAGCCGCGACGAGATAGACCGCGCGCTGCGACTTTCGCTGCGCTGGGCCGAGCGCTCAAAGAAGGCGTTCGAGGCACAGCCGAAGGGCAGGGCGCTGTTCGGCATCGTGCAGGGCGGCGACGATGCGGAACTGCGCATCGTCTCCGCACGCGGGCTCATCGATATCGGCTTCCCCGGCTATTCCATCGGCGGTCTCGCGGTCGGCGAGCCGCAGGCGGTGATGCTGGCGATGCTGGAGGTGGTGACGCCGATCCTTCCCGTGGAGAAGCCGCGCTACCTCATGGGTGTCGGCACGCCGGACGATCTGATCGAGAGCGTGGCGCGCGGCGTCGACATGTTCGATTGCGTGATGCCGACCCGTGCCGGCCGCCACGCGCAAGCCTTCACCCGCTTCGGCAAGATCAACCTGAAGAACGCCCGCCACGCGGAGGATGCGCGCCCGCTGGACGAGGCGAGCGACTGCCCGGCGGCGCGCGACTATTCCCGCGCCTATCTCCACCACCTCGTGCGCTGCGACGAGATGCTGGGCTCGATGCTGCTGACGTGGGTGAACCTCGCCTATTACCAGAGCCTGATGGCCGGCATCCGCGCCGCCATCGCCGAAGGGCGGTTCGAGGCGTTCAGGGCCGAGGTCAAGGAAGGCTGGGCGCGCGGGGATATTCCGGCGCGGTGACGGCCCTGGACGTCGCCCGATAATACGGGAATATCGAGACGTCATCCCCGGGCCTGGCCCGGGGAACCATGTCTTCTTCATTGGTGGGGACGAAAGGCGCGGATGCCCGGGACACGCCCGGGCATGACGGTCTTTCGGCCGATCAAGCCGTGAGCTTGCCGGCGATGGTCGCGACATGCTTGCCCTGGAAGCGGGCGCCGGCGAGTTCGACCTCGGAAGGCTGGCGCGAGCCGTCGCCGTTGGCAATGGTCGAGGCGCCATAGGGCGAACCGCCCTTGATCTCGTCCACGCCCATCTGGCCCTGGAAGGCGTAGGGCAGGCCGACCACCACCATACCGTGATGCAACAGGGTCGGGATGAAGCCGAGGATGGTGGATTCCTGGCCGCCATGCTGGGTCGCGGAAGAGGTGAAGACCGAGCCCACCTTGCCCACGAGCGCGCCGGAGAACCACAGGCCGCCGGTCTGGTCGATGAAGCTGCGCATCTGCGAGGCCACCGTACCGAAGCGGGTGGGCGCGCCGAAGATGATCGCGTCATAATCCTTCAGCTCGTCAACGGTCGCGATCGGCGCCTTCTGGTCGAGCTTGAAATAGCCCGCCTTCGCCACCTCTTCCGGCACCGTCTCGGGAACCCGCTTCACCGAGACCTCGGCACCCGCCTCGCGCGCGCCTTCGGCAACGGCTTCCGCCATTGTCTCGATGTGGCCATAGGTCGAATAATACAGCACCAGGACTTTCGCCATGTTCGTCGCTCCTTCAGTGCGGAACGCGCGGTCCCGCTGGAAATCATGGCGCGAAGCTAGTGCGACCGGCGGCTTTGCGGAAGCGGCATGATAGACGGAGCGGTCTTGCATTCGTGCAATCAGGCAAGCGGCCATCTGGCACGGAGCGGCGTTCGGGAAACCATGCAGATGAATGGGCGCTGCGGCTTGCCTTCGCGGAGCGAAACCCTTAAGCCCCATTTCCGTGGGGGCCCGTAGCTCAGCTGGTTAGAGCGCGTGACTTTTAATCATGAGGTCCTGGGTTCGAGTCCCAGCGGGCTCACCACGTGCAAAAACGTTGTTCCTTAAGCGGTTTTCAGCAGCAGGTGGTGATATGTCCTACGCTCAGTTTCTGCCGGCCACGGCCATTGCCCTCGTGCTCGCCGCTGCCCAGCCGGCGCTGGCGGCCGGCGGTTTCGAATGCCCCAAGAGCACGCTCGAAGCCTCCCAGGCGGCCACCATCAGGGCGGCCCTGCCCACGGGTGACGGCCTCGACGCGCCGGATGCGCTGGATGCGGCGGTCGATTCGCTGCGCGCCAAGGGCATCGGCTCCGGGCTCATCATCGACGGCGTGATCACCGCCTATTGCCCGTCCGTCGCGGCGCAGGCCGGCCTGACCGACGCGCAGAAGACCGAGCAGCTCGCCGGCTTCGCCTCGCGCGTCACCCGCACGGTCTATTCGCTCGACAGCGAGGATGCCGTGATCCTCGACGTCGCCTTTCCGCCCGCCATTCTCAATGTCATCAACGACAGGGCGGATGCCGCCAAGGTGACGCCGGAGGCGTGGGTGCGCGGTGCCGTCGACGCCGCCCTCAAGTGAGTGAACCGCGCCGGCGCCGCCCCGGCGGCCGGCGCGTTATTTTCCGGTGAGGCTTTCCAGCCGGACCAGCACGGCCTGGTGAAACTGGTCGAGCGTGTCGATGCTGGTATGGTCGATGCCGGGCTGGCCGGAAAGGTCGATATTCTCAAGGTCGCCAGTGTAACCGGGTGAGGCGAGCACCGGTACGCCGAAGCCGTCCTCCGCCCAGAAATTGATGAGCACCGCGACGTTCTGCGGTACGGTGTCAGGATCGGTGGCGTCGAAGGTGACGGCGAGATCGACCGGAATTCCCTGCAATTGCAGGCTGTTAGCGACCGAGATGACGGCGTTGGCGCCGAGCGAATGGCCGATCAGGATCACCGGTCCCTGGTGGCCCTGCTGGTTGCGCTGCTCGATCAGCGCGGTGACCTGCTGCGCCTGGTCCCACGCGTAAAGCTCCGAGTGGTAGCCCCGCGCCACAAGCTGCGCCGCCAGCGCATCAAGGCCTTGCGAGAACACGCCGAACAGACCGCGCAGCAAATAGACATGGGTTTCGCCCCGCGTCGGCAAAGGCGCGGCGGCGCTCTGCCCGTGGTGCGGCACATGCGCCGGATTGGCATGGACGATGAGGCCGGTGAGGAGGACGATGGGGCCGATCAGGGCGGCGAGAGCGAACAGGCGACGCGGCAGTTTCATTCTCGAACCCCTGAGCGTAGGAAAGCGGAGATAGATAGAACGGTTTTCCCGTCCTTTGCCATCCCCTTAAGGCAGCTTGCCATGCCCATCACCGCCGCCACCGTACCGACCACCCATGCCAGCCGCTATCTGCAGCAGCTCTGCAAGCACTGGGCGCACAAGCTGGAGGTGAGCTTCACCGCCGAGCACGGCGTCGTCACCTTCCCGGGCGGCGCGGTCGCCACCATGGATGCCGGCGTCGACAGCCTCGCGGTGCAGGTTGAGGCGCCGGACGCCGAGACGCTGCAGCAGATGAAGGGCGTCGTCTCCCGCCATCTCGACCGCTTTGCCTTTCGCGAGGCGCCGCTGCCCTTCGACTGGCGCGACGCCTAAACCTATTCGCCGGCGCGCACGCGGATGCGGAAGGACAGCACCCCGTCTTCACGCGCCTGCGCCTCCAGCGAGTGGCCGTCCTGGCGCACGAGGTGGGGAATGTCGATCGCCGCCATCGGGTCGGTGCAGTCGACCAGGATCACATCGCCCGGCCGGGCGCGTTGCAGCGCGCGCCGCGTGTGCAGCGCCGGCAGCGGGCATTTCAGCCCCTTGAGATCCAGCCTGTGCGGTGTGTCGTCGTCAGCCATGGCACCCTTCCCGCGCCCGAGTAGGACGGGCGCCGGCGCCGGGCAAGCGCAAAGCGTGATCGGGCGATGCGATCCCCGTGCTTGACGCCGGCGTCGCCAGCCCCGAAGTGCTGCGGGGATCCAAGGGGAGGCGGGCATGCGGCTGATCGGTTTCGCGGGATGGAGCGGCGCGGGCAAGACGACGCTGCTGGCGCGGCTCATTCCCGTGCTGGTGCAGCGCGGGCACCGCGTCTCCACGGTGAAGCACGCCCACCATAATTTCGACGTCGACAAGCCGGGCAAGGATTCGCACACCCACCGCACCGTGGGGGCGAGCGAGGTTCTGATCTCCTCCGCCAATCGCTGGGCGCTGATGCACGAGCTGCGCGGCACGCCGGAACCGGACCTGCCCGAACTGCTGGCGCATCTCTCGCCGGTCGATCTCGTGCTGGTGGAAGGCTTCAAGCGCGACCACCACCCCAAGATCGAGATCTATCGGGCGGAGGTGGGCAAGACTTTGCTCTATACCGAGGACCCGTACATCGTCGGCGTCGCCTCGGATGGCCCGGTGCCGGACTGCCCGCTGCCGGTGATCGATCTCGACAACGTCGCGGCGCTGGCCGATTTCGTCGACCAGCACGCCGCGCCCATCGATAGCATCGTGTGGCGAGGGCCCCTCGATCAGAGCGAGGGATAGGCCGCGAGCAGGCGCGCGGCTTCCTTCAGGTCGTCCGGCGTGTTGAGGTTGGCGAAGGGGTCGAGCGGCTCGGTCGGCCACTCCACCGGCACCGCACCGACATGGAGCGCCCAGCGCATCATGCGGCGCTCATCCTCATCCACGAGCAGGCGGCGCAGCTCGCCGCGCAGGGCGACCTCCCACACCCCGACCACCGGATGTTCCCGCCCCCCGGAGGCGGCATAGGCGGCGCCGGACGCCTGCGCGGCGGTCATCAGTCGCGCCGCGAGGTCTCGCGGCAGGAACGGGCAATCGCTCGGCACGGTGAGCAGGAAGCGCGCGGCCGGCGCCTCGCGCGCCAGATAGTCCAGCCCGGCGAGAATGCCGGCAAGCGGACCGGGATGGCCGGCGAGCGTATCTGGCACCACCGGCAGGTCGAGGCCGAACCGGTCCGCCGGACCATTGGCGTTGAGAAGCAGCGCCGACACCTGCGGGGCGAGCCTTCGGGCGATGCGCGCGAGGATGGTCTCTCCACCGAGGCTTTGCAGCCCCTTGTCGCCCCCGCCCATGCGCCGCGACAGGCCGCCGGCGAGGATGAGACCCGCGGGGCCGGCGGGATTCACGCGGTCGGCCGTGTCAGCAGATAGGCGGAAATGCCGACAAACATCGTCCCGATGATGCCGAGAACCGGCACCGACAGGCCGATGAACACCAGCAGCGCGAAGCTGCCAGCCATGCTGCCGGCGGCCGTCAGCTGCGCCCAGCGCGGCACGGCGCCGCTGGCGCGCCACGCCACTACCGAGGGGCCGAGCCGGGGATGGGTGAGCAGCCAGCGCTCGAAGCGCGGCGAGGAGCGGGTGAACAGCCAGGCGGCAAGGATGAGGAACACGGTGCCCGGCATGACCGGCGTGACGAGGCCGACGATACCCAGCCCGACGCACATCCAGGCGAGCGCAAACAGCGCCCAGCGCAGAGGTGCCGCAAGGGAAGATGAGGGGGGCTCCCGTTCCGTCATCGAGCTGTGCATCACCGCATCGCCAAGTCGTCCGACCCTCTTCATATAGTCATCAACCCGCACTCAACAGCTTCACCGCGACGTCGCGCTCGAAAACATGTAGCAACACCCGCAGCGCCGCGCCACGCGGTGTCACAAGATCGGAATCGTTCTTGACTGTTTCAAGCGCTTCGGTCCGCGCCTGCACCAGCAAGTCCCCATGCACGTCCAGCCGCGCCAGCTTGAAGCCGGGAAAGCCGCTCTGGCGGGTGCCGAGCACATCGCCTTCGCCGCGCAGCTTCAAATCCTGCTCCGCGAGGAAGAACCCGTCCTCGGAAGAGCGCAGCGCTTCCAGACGCTGGCGGGCAATCTCGCCGAGCGGCCGGCGATAGAGCAGCAGGCAGGTCGAGGCGGCGTCACCGCGCCCGACGCGGCCACGCAGCTGATGAAGCTGCGCGAGACCGAAACGTTCCGCGTGCTCGATCACGATGATGCTGGCTTCCGGCACGTCGACGCCGACCTCGACCACCGTGGTGGCGACGAGAAGCCGGGTCTCGCCCGCCGCGAAAGCGGCCATGGCGGCGTCCTTTTCCGCCCCCTTCATCTTGCCGTGGACGAGGCCGACGAGCGGACCGAAATGCGCCCTCAGTTCGCCGAAGCGGGCCTCGGCGGCGGCGAGGTCGGAATTCTCCGATTCCTCCACCAGCGGGCAGATCCAGTAGGCGCGCCTTCCTTCTTCCAGCGCGCTCCCGAGGCGGGCGACGACCTCGTCGATGCGGTCGGAGGGGACGGCGCGGGTGTCGATGGGCTTGCGGCCGGCCGGCTTCTCGCGCAACTCGCTGGAATCCATGTCGCCGAAATAGGTCAGCACCAGCGTGCGCGGAATGGGCGTGGCGGTCATGACCAGCACGTCCACCGCCTCGCCCTTGGCGGCGAGGGCCAGCCGCTGGTGGACGCCGAAGCGGTGCTGCTCGTCGACGATGGCCAGCGCCAGATCGTGGAATTCGACGCCCTCCTGGAACAGCGCATGGGTGCCGATAACGAGGTCGATCTCGCCCGCCGCCAGCCAGGCCAGAAGTTCGGCCCGCCCGCGCCCCTTTTCGCGGGCGGTGAGCAGTGCGACGCGCAGCCCTGCCGCCTCCGCCAGCGGCGCGATGGTCTTCATGTGCTGGCGGGCGAGAATTTCGGTCGGCGCCATCAGCGCCGCCTGCCGGCCGGCCTCGATGACGGTGGCCGCCGCCAGCAGCGCCACCACGGTCTTGCCCGAGCCGACATCGCCCTGCAGCAGCCGCAGCATGCGGTCCTGCGAGCCGAGATCGGCGCGGATCGCCTTCAGCGCCTCGACCTGCGAACCGGTGAGAGAGAAGGGCAGGGAGGCGACGATGCGCGCCGCCACCGACCCGTCGCCCAGGCTCGGCCGTCCGGCCTGTTTCACGGTGCTGGCGCGCAGCAGCGCAAGGGCGAGCTGGCCGGCCAGCAACTCGTCATAGGCGAGGCGCTGCCAGGCCGGGCCGAGCGGGCTGCAATCCAGCGCGTCGTGCGGCTGGTGCACCTTGCGCAGCGCCTCATGGAAACCAATATCGGGCGGGCTGGCGTGCCATTCCGGCAGCTCGGCGGTCTGCGCCAGCGCGGCCTCGACGGCGCGCCGGACATGGCCGTGCGCCAGCCCCTCGACCAGCGGATAAAGCGGCTCGATCGGCGGCAGCTTGGCGAGGCCGGCGGCGTCGACCACCCGGTCGGGGTGAACCATCTGCGCCATGCCGTCGTAGAGCGACACGGTGCCGGACACCCAGCGCGTCTCGCCGATGGGAAGCAGCCGCTCCATCCAGCTGCGCTCGGCCTTGAAGAAGGCCAGCGTCAGGTCGCCGGTCGCGTCATGGCCGTAGACGCGATAGGGCGCACGGGAACCGTGCGGCGGCGCGACATGGCGGTCGACATGGATTTCCACCGTCACCACCGTGTCGGGCACGATCTCGGCAAGTGTCGGGCGCGCCCTCCGGTCGATGGTGGAGGAGGGCAGGTGCAGCAGCAGGTCGAGCACCCGCGCGCCCTCATCGCGCCCAAGCAGCCGGTTGAACGGCTTGGCGAGCTTGGGGCCGATGCCGGGCAGGCCGGTGATCGAGGCGAAATAGGGATTGAGAATGTCGGGCCGCATGGCGTGGGGAATGTGGACGAAGGCGGGCCGCGGCGCAACGCGGGCAGCGCCATCATCCAATGCCTACCTGACAGCGCGCGCGCGGCGCGCTAAACACGGCGCCTCTTGCGCGCCGTCGCCCGCGCGGCGCCGCGAAACCGAGGCCTAGACATGACCGGAACCACGCGTTCGAGCGCGGGTCTCGACGCCCGCCGCCGGCGTATCCTCTACCGCTCCTGGCATCGCGGCACGCGCGAGATGGACCTGCTCATGGGCCGGTTCGCCGACGCCTGCATCGGCGAGCTGAGCGAGGACGACGTCGCCGCCTTCGAGCTGCTGATCGAGGTGGAGGACCCGGACCTGTATGGCTGGCTCGGCAGCGGCGTGCCGGCATCGGAATTCGATACTCCCCTGTTCCACCGCTTCCGGCAGTTCCACCTGTCGGGCGAGGGCGTCCCCGAAATATGAAGACCGCGACCACATGAAGACGCCCCTTTCCACGCTCACCGCGCGGCTTTCCCCCGGCCGGACGTTCACGCTCGCCAATGTGCCGTCCGGCATGGAGGGGCTGGTGGTCGCCGACCTCGCCCGCGCGCTGGCGGCGCAGAACGATGCGCCGTGGCCCACCCTGATGGTGATCTGCCGCGACACCGAGCGCATGGGCGAGCTGGAGCGGGCGCTCGGCTTCTTCGCCCCCGGCGTCGAGGTGCTGGCGTTCCCGGCCTGGGACTGCCTGCCCTATGACCGCGCCTCTCCCAACAACGCGATCATCGCCCGCCGCATGACGACGCTGGCGCGGCTGGCGCGGGTGAAGGGGCGCGAAGCCGGCACCATCGTGCTCACCACGGTGAATGCCGTGCTGCAGCGCGTGCCGAAACGCGCGCTCATTGCGACACAGTCCTTCTCGGCGGCGCCCGGCAACGCGCTGTCGCTCGACGAGGTGGTCGGCTGGGCGGAGATCAACGGCTTCCAGCGCACCTCCACCGTGCGCGACACCGGCGAATATGCCGTGCGCGGCGGCATCGTCGACCTGTACCCGCCCGGCATGCCGACGCCGGTGCGGCTCGATTTCTTCGGCGACACGCTGGAATCGATCCGTTCCTTCGATCCCGAGACCCAGCGCACGGCCATGCAGATGCGCTCGCTCGACCTCGTGCCGATGAGCGAATTGCAGCTCACCAGCGAGACGATGAAGCGCTTCCGCATGGCCTATGTCGCCGCCTTCGGCGCGGCGCCGCGCGGCGACCTGCTCTATGAAGCGGTGAGCGAGGGCCGGCGCTATCCCGGCATGGAGCACTGGCTGCCACTGTTCCATGAAGGGCTCGACACGCTGTTCGACTACGCGCCCGATGCGCCCGTGGTGATGGAGGCGCAGGGCGACGAGGCCGCCGCCTCGCGGCTCGACCAGATCGCCGACTATTACGACGCCCGCCGGCACGGGCTGGAGCACGCCGGCAGTTCCGCGCCCTACAAGCCGCTGCCGCCGGATGCGCTCTACCTCACGGCGGAGGAGTGGAAGGCCCAACGGGGCGAGGCGCGCAACATCGCGCTTTCCGCCTACGCGCTGCCGGAATCGAAGGATGTGATCGACCTCGACGGCCGTCCCGCGCGCTCCTTCGCGCCGGAGCGGGCGGACCCCGAGGCGTCGCTGTTCGATGTCGCCGCCGCCTATCTGCGCGACCTCGCCAAGACCAAGCGCACCATTCTCGCCGCCTGGTCGGACGGGTCGCGCGACCGGCTCGCCACCGTGCTGGCCGATCACGGCCTCAAGGGCACGCAGACCGTAGGCTCGCGCGATGCCGCCGAGGCGCTGCCGAAGGGCACCCTTGCGCTGGCGGTGCTGGGCATCGAGAACGGCTTCGAGACCGACACGCTCGCCATCATCGGCGAGCAGGACATTCTGGGCGACCGCCTCGTGCGGCCCAAGCGCAAGGCGCGCCGCCCGCAGGACGTGATCGCCGAGCTCGGCGCGCTCACCGCCGGCGACCTTGTCGTGCATGTCGACCACGGCATCGGCCGCTTCATCGGGCTGAAGACCATCGAGGCGATGGGCGCGCCGCACGACTGCCTCGAAATCCACTATGCGGAAGGCTCCAAGCTGTTCCTGCCGGTGGAGAATCTCGAACTGCTGTCGCGCTACGGCTCGGAAGATACCGAGGCGCAGCTCGACCGGCTGGGCGGCGGCGGCTGGCAGGCGCGCAAGGCGCGGATGAAGAGCCGCATCCGCGAGATGGCGGCCGAACTCATCAAGGTGGCGGCGCAGCGCCAGATGCAGGAGGCGCCGCGCCTTGTGCCGGCCCCGGGCATCTATGACGAGTTCCGCGCCCGCTTCCCCTATGAGGAAACGGAAGACCAGGAAGCGGCCATCGAGGCAGTGTTCGACGATCTCGGCTCGGGCCACCCGATGGACCGGCTGGTGTGCGGCGATGTCGGCTTCGGCAAGACCGAGGTAGCGCTGCGTGCCGCCTTCGCTGTGGCGCTGAACGGCAAGCAGGTGGCGGTGGTCGTGCCGACCACCCTGCTGGCCCGCCAGCACTTCAAGACATTCTCCGAGCGCTTCAAGGGGCTGCCGGTCGTGGTGCGGCAATTGTCGCGACTGGTGACCGGCAAGGAAATGTCCGAGACCAAGAAGGGCCTCACCGAGGGCACGGTCGACATTGTGGTGGGCACCCACGCGCTGCTCGGAAAGGCCATCTCGTTCAGGGATCTCGGCCTTGTCATCGTCGACGAGGAGCAGCATTTCGGTGTCGGCCACAAGGAGCGGCTGAAGCAGATGCGCGCCGAGGTGCATGTGCTGACCCTCACCGCGACGCCGATCCCGCGCACGCTGCAGCTGGCCATGACCGGGGTGCGCGAGCTTTCCATCATCGCCTCGCCGCCGGTGGACCGCCTCGTGGTGCGCAGCTTCGTGACCCCGTTCGATGCGCTGATCGTGCGCGAGGCGCTGCTGCGCGAGCGCTATCGCGGCGGGCAGAGCTTCTATGTCTGCCCGCGCATCGAGGACCTCGCCGAGGTGAAGGACTTCCTCGACAAGAGCGTGCCGGAAGTGAAGGTTGCCGTCGCGCATGGCCAGATGGCGGCGACGCAGCTCGAAGAGATCATGTCCGCCTTTTATGACGGGCAGTTCGACGTGCTGCTTTCCACCACCATCGTCGAATCCGGCCTCGATATTCCCACGGCCAACACGCTGATCATCCACCGCGCCGACATGTTCGGCCTCGCCCAGCTCTACCAGCTGCGCGGGCGCGTCGGCCGCTCCAAGACGCGCGCCTATGCCATCTTCACCCTGCCGGTGCAGAAGCAGGTGACGGCGCAGGCGGATCGGCGGCTTAAGGTGCTGCAGTCGCTGGACACGCTGGGGGCGGGCTTCCAGCTCGCCAGCCACGATCTCGACATTCGCGGCGCCGGCAATCTGCTCGGCGACGAGCAGTCCGGCCACATCAAGGAGGTCGGCTACGAGCTCTATCAGGAGATGCTGGAGGAGGCGATCGCCAACCTCAAGGCCGGCATCACCGCGCCGGTGGCCGACAAATGGTCGCCCACCATCTCCATCGGCACGCCGGTGCTGATCCCGGAAGATTATGTGACGGACCTGCATGTCCGCCTCAGCCTCTACCGCCGTCTCGCCGATCTGGAAACCGACGCCGAGATCGAATCGATGGGCGCGGAAATGGTGGACCGCTTCGGCACCCTGCCGGAAGAGGTCGACCAGTTGCTCAAGCTGGTGTCGATCAAGGCGCTGTGCCGCCGCGCCAATGTCGAGAAGGTGGATGCCGGCCCGCGCGGCATGGTGCTGACCTTCCGCGACGGGCGCTTCCCCAACCCGGCCGGCTTCATCACCTATGTGGGCAAGCCCCATGTGGTGGCCAAGATGCGGCCCGACGGCAAGGTGGTGTTCTCGGAGGATTGGCCGAGCGCCAATGCGCGGCTCAAGGGCAGCGCCGCCATTCTGAAGGAACTGGCGAAGATCGCCGAGCAGGGGGCGAAGGCGGCGTAAGGCGGCCTCGCGGCCAGGATGGCGGCGACCGCCTCGCGGCGAAGGCGGCGTAAGCGGGCCACCTCGACTTCCCCGGGAACGTCATCCCGAAAGGACCACAGGTCCTGTCCGGGATCCCTCCGCCGTCGAATGCCGGTCCCGGCCCTCCGCCTCCGGCCGGGACGACGGGGCTTCGCGTGAAGGCGGCCCGGGCGGCCGCCACGCCGTCAGGCTTCCGCCCTCACTCCAGCGGGCTCTCATAAGCACCGTCGCTGTCGGGCATCACGTCGGCATCGACATCCGAGCCGGGACCGCTGAGGTCCTCGTAATTGCCGCCGGCCTGGTCCATGTAGTCCTGGCTCTTGTCGGCGCCGGGCTTGTCCGGCAGCGGGCCGTAATCGAGGTAGTTCGGGTTGTTGATCGGCGGAATGGTGATTTCCAGCCCGCCCCCGGACGGATTGTTGGGGTGCACCTCGATCGGCTGCTGCGCCCCGGCGGGCAGGGTGCCCGCGACGAGGAGGGCGGCGAAGGAAATGGCGGCGTAACGCATCGACCTGCTCCAGAAATCTGTCAGCGCGCCGCCGCTCCCGCCTCGGGGGCGACCACGCGCACTCTCCCTAAGGAACGCGTTCCGTCGCCCCTGTCCAGCGCTTCTCGGTGAACCGGCGCGCTTTTGCCCGTCGCGGCGGCGCCATCAGCCCGGTGCCTGCCACCAGCTTTCCGCCAGCGTGCCCTGCAAGGCGAGCGTTTCGGGACGCTCCACCTTGCGCCAGCGCGCGACCCACTGGCCGGGCGTGTAGAACAGCGGCAACGAGAACTGCGCGGAGATCAGCACCCGGTCGAGGGCGCGCACCGCCGAGACGAAATCCTCCCGCGCCCGGGCCGCCAGCAGGGCCTCGATCATCGCGTCCGCCGCCGGGCTCTTCAGCCCCATGAAATTGCGGGTGCCGGGGGTGTCGGCGGCGGCGGAGCCGAAATAGAAGGCCTGCTCATTGCCCGGCGAAAGCGACTGGTCCCAGATATAGGGCACCATGTCGTAATCGTAATTCTGCTTGCGCGCCTCGAACTGCACATTGTCGACGAGGCGGATGTCCAGCTTCACGCCCGCCCGGCGCAGCATGTTCTGGTAGGCGAGGGCGAGGCGCTCCTGGTCCTTCGAGCCGACGAGCAGCTCCGGGGCAAAGGGCTGGCCGGTGTCGCGATGGACCAGCGCGCCGGCCTTCAGCTCCCACCCGGCCGACGCGAACAGGTCGAGCGCGCGACGCAGCCGCTCGCGGTCGCGGCCCGAGCCATCCGAGCGCGGCGCCTGCCATGTGCCGTCCATGACCTGCGGCAGCACCGCATCGCCATAAGCGCCGAGCAGTTGGCGCTCGCGCGCATCGGCGGGGCGGCCGAGCGAGGAGAGTTCGGAATCGTCATAGAAGCTGCCATTGCGGCGGTAGAGGCCGAAATAGAGGTTGGCGTTCGCCCATTCGAAGTCGAACAGCTCCACCATGGCCTGGCGCACCCGCATATCGGCGAACATGCTGCGGCGCATGTTGAAGATCAGCGCGGAATAGGGCTTGGGCGTGCCGGTGGCGATCTCCTCGGTCACGATGCGCCCGTCGCGCGCGGCGGGGAAGTCGTAGCCGGTCTTCCAGCGGCCGGGGTCGGTCTCGAAGCGGATGTCGTAAAGGCCGCGCTTGAACGCTTCGAACTGCGTGTTCACATCCCGGTAGAAGTCATAGCGCAGGCTGTCGAAATTGAAGCTGCCGCGATTGACGGGCAGATCCGCGCCCCAATAGTCGGGGGCGCGCGCCAGCACCACGGTTTCGCCCGGCTTGACCTCGGTCACGGTGTAGGGACCGCTGCCGAGCGGCGGCTTGAAGCTCGTCTGCTCGAAGGTGTCGGGATCGATGGCGTGGCGCGGAAGCACCGCCATGAGGCAGAGGATCAGCGGCAATTCGCGATCCACCACGCCGAAGGTGAAACGGATGGAGAGCGGGCCCGTCACCTCCGCCTTGGCGACCTTGCCGTAATAGCTGCGGTGATTCGGCCGGCCCTTGGTGCGCAGCAGGTTGAACGAGAACAGCACGTCCTCCGCTGTTACCGGCGTGCCGTCGGCGAAGCGGGCGCGCGGGTCGATCTCGAAGGCGACATAGGTGCGGGCGTCGTCGGTCTCCACCGTGCGCGCCACCAGCCCGTAGCAGGTGAAGGCCTCGTCGGGGCTGCGCGCCATCAGGCTCTCGAAGACGTTCCAGCGCATGAAGGGCGGCGCGGTGCCGCGCACGATGAATGGGTTGAGGCTGTCAAACGTGCCCACCGCGCCCTGGACGAGCCGCCCGCCCTTCGGCGCCGCCGGATTGACGCTACGGTAGTTGGCAAAGCCCTCCGCATAGGCCGGCGCGCCATGCATCGCGATGCCGTGGCGCGGAACGGGTGGGGCGGCGCGCAAACCGTTGTCCTGCGCCCGCGCGGGTGCTAGGAGCGGGTAGCCAAGTGCTGCCCCGCCGGCGATTAACACGTTGCGCCCGAAGGCTCGCCGGGTGATATCGCCCACGCGTCGGCTCCTGGTCAAAGATTCGGCTTCTCATCGGTGCACGCTTCTAGCATGAACAGGGCACCGAAAATCCCATGGGGTCACTCTGTCGCCTCAATTGGACTTGAGACAGCCCCTCTGATCGCGTCAGGGCGCCACAGCGTCAGTTGCCCTTGCTTACCTGGTTCGCTCGACAGGAACTCGAAATGATCACACGCTCCACTCTCGCGCGCAGCCTCACGGGCGCCGCCCTGGTGCTGGCCCTCGCCGGCGGCGCCGCGCTCGCCCAGACGGCACCGGCCAAGCCGGGCGCCAAGCCGGCGGCCAACGCCCAGCCGGCCGCGCCGGCCGCTCCCGCCGGTGGCCAGCAGGCTGCTGCGCCGCAGCAGATCCCCGCGATCCCGATTCCGTGGGTGAAGCGCTGCCGGCAGGAGCCGTCGATCAACAAGCAGGTCTGCGAGATGGAGCAGACCATCATCACCGATACCGGGCAGTTCCTCGTGCGCTTCGGCGTCTTCGAGGTGCAGGACGACCCGAAGAAGGCCTTCACCGTGGCCTTCCCGACCGGCCTGCTGCTGCGCAACGGCTTCCGCGTCGCCCTCGCCAACGAGCAGCCGATCCTCGGCACCTTCGTGATGTGCGACGAGCGCTTCTGCCGCGGCGACATCCAGGTCGACCAGGGCTTCGTCGACCGCATGAAGAAGGCCCCGGGCCTGACGCTGCAGGTCGCCAACGCGGTCGGACGGCTCATCTCCTACCCGATCGGCCTCGGCGATTTCGCCAAGGTCTATGACGGCCCGCAGACCGACCAGAAGGCGTTCGAGGCGCAGATCGCCAAGATCCAGGAGCAGGTCAAGGCCCGCCAGGACGCGATCAAGGCCGACGCCGAGCAGCGCGAGCAGCAGACCAAGGCCGGCCTCGAAAAGCTCGGCGCCGAGAAGCTGAAGAACGCCCCGGCCCAGTGAGGCCAGCCATTAACTGATCGTCAACGCCCGGCCTTGCGCCGGGCGTTTTCGTTTCTGGAGGGCCGGCGAGAGGCGGCAGCGCGCTATTGCAGCCGTTCGCTGCGCACGCGCCAGCCACCATCGCCGTCCGCCACCAGCATTTCCTCGACCTGGGGATGGCGCACCGGCTCGCCCGTCGTGTCGAGCTCCAGATTCTGCTCCGAGACATAGGCGACGTATTCCGTCTCCGCGTTCTCGGCGAGCAGGTGGTAGAAGGGCTGGTCCTTGGTGGGACGGATGTGCTCGGGAATGGATTCCCACCATTCGTCCGTATTGGCGAATTCGGGATCCACGTCGAACACCACGCCGCGAAACGGGTAGTGCCGGTGCCGGACGACCTGGCCGATGCGGTATTTGGCGTTCCGCTCTTTCATCATGAACTTGTCCGCCTCTTCTGGGCGACCCGTAACGGGCGACGCCAGAACCTGTCAACCACGCGCAATGCAACGAGCGTGCCCGGCGCCGCCCGAATACAGCCGAAGATCGCGATTGACCGCACCGCGCCGAGCCGATAGCGAGCCGTCATGGGCGAGGTCCTGGCGCTTGCGCTTCCCTTCTTCGGCGTGATCTTCCTGGGGCTGGGATGCGGCCGGCTGGCGCGCATCCCGGAAAGCGGCCTGGCCTGGCTCAGCTTCTTCATCATCTACGTGGCCCTGCCGGCGCTGTTCTTCTCGCTCGTGGCGCGGACGCCCTTCCACGAACTGACCAATGGCAGCTTCATCCTCGCCACCACGGCGACGACCGCCGTGTGCTTCACGCTTTCGCTGCTGGTCGGCCTGTGGCTGCGCCACGGCAATCTGCCGGAGGCGGCGATCGCCGCCATCGTCGGCTCCTATTCGAATGTCGGCTATATGGGGCCGGGCCTCACACTGGGTGCGCTGGGCGTCGGCGCCTCGGTGCCGACGGCGCTGATCTTCGTCTTCGACAGCCTGCTCTTCTTCACCGTCGTTCCCATCCTGATGGCGATGGGCGGGCGCGACCGGCGCGGGCTGAGGCATACGCTGCTTCTGGTGGTGCGACGGGTCGTCACGCACCCGTTCAACGTGGCGATCTTTCTTGGCGTGGTGGTGGCCTATTTTGAGATCGAGCTGCCGGCCGCCATCGAGAAGACGCTGGAATTCCTGCGCAACGCTGCCGCGCCCTGCGCGCTGTTCACCCTCGGCGTTTCCGTGGCGCTGCGACCCATGGGGCGCATGCAGAGCGAGGTGCCGTGGCTGCTGGCGATCAAGCTTGTCATCCATCCCGCGCTGGTGTGGATGGTGCTCAACCTCGTCGGGGGATTCGACCCGGTGTGGGTCGCTACGGCGGTGCTGATGGCGAGCCTGCCGCCGGCGCTGAACGCCTTCATCATGGCCAAGCAGTACGACACCTATGTCGCCGGCGCGTCGGGCGGAGTGCTGGTCGGAACGGTTGTCTCCGTGGCGACGGTGACGGCTATGCTCTACGCCATCCAGCACGACATGCTGCCGCACGGGCTGCTGCAATAGGTCAGACCGGCAGGGGGCTAAACCGGCTTGCCCGCCAGCAGGCGCGGCACGTCGCGGGTAGGCCCCACGCCCTGGCGCATCACCAGGCGCCGCAGCCCCGGCGACTGGCCGAGCATCCACAGCCCCAGCCCGCGCAGGCCCGCGACGGGGAGAAGGTCCGACAAAAGCGAGCGGTTGAATAGGTCGACCGCGAATCCGCGGCTGGCGACATCGCTGCGGCGGCGGCGCTCATAGGCCTCCGTCACCTCCGGCCCGCCAATGTCGCCGCCGGCGCGGGCGGCATCACTTGCCAGTTCCGCCAGCGTCGCGCCGTCACGAATGCCGAGATTGAGCCCCTGCGCGCCGATGGGCGGGATGATGTGCGCGGCCTCGCCGACCAGCGCGATGCGCCCCTTGGCGAAGCGCTCGGCGGTACGCTGGCTGAGCGGGAAGCTGCCGCGCTTCGACACCAGGCGCATGCCGCCCAGCAGCGAATGCGCCTTGCGCTCCATGGCGCGGGCGAAGGCTTCGTCGTCCAGCGCCGCCAGCGCCTCGGCCTCGCCGGCCGAGACCACGCAGACGACGCTGGAGCGATCGCCCGGCAGCGGGACAAGGGTGAAGGGGCCGGTCCGCGTGTGGAACTCGGTGGAGATGTCGCCATGCGGGCGGCTATGGGCGAGGGTGGCGGTGACGGCGACCTGCGGATAGTCGCGCACCCGCATGCCGATTCCGGCGGCCAGCCGGCAGGGCGAATTGCGTCCATCCGCCGCCGCGACCAGTGCGGCGGTGACGGAAGCGCCGCCTTCCAGTTCCAGCGTGACCTCGTCGGGCGTCTCCACCACGCCGGTGACGCTGCCGGCGATGCGCTCGATTTTGCCCGTGCCCGCCACCGCCTCGTCCAGCGCCGTGAGCAGCGTCTCGTTCTCAAGGTTCCAGGCAAAGCCTTCCAGCCCCAGCTCATTGGCGCGGAATCCGACCTCCGGCGCCCGGATGAGCCGGCCCGTATCGTCAATGAGCCGCATGGTGCGCAGCGGCGTCGCGCGAGGGCGCAGCGCCTCCCAGACGCCAAGCGCCTCCAGCGCGCGCACCGAACCGTCCATCAGCGCGGTGGTGCGCGGGTCAGTGGCGCGGGGCGGGGCGATCAACTTTACATTGAGGCCGCCGGCCGCCAATGCGAGCGCCGCCACGAGCCCGCTCGCGCCGCCGCCGACCACCGCAGCCGGACGTTGCAGCCGCAGGTCAGATGACATGTGTGCCTCCCTGTGCTTCGGCGGGACTATAAGCGCGACCTGTAGTGTGGGATAAGCAGGCTGGCGTGGTCTGGCAATGCGGATCACTGCGGGCACATGTTATATGGCGGATGCAGAAGAAGCAGGCGGCGCTCCCACGGGACCCGCCGTCGGGGGAGGAAAGCCGGTGGCGATGACAACCAAGTCGCTCAGCGCGCGGCCGGCGGGGCGTCGCACCTTGGCCTTCGCCGTCCATATTTTCACCGCTTCCGGTGCGGTCTGCGGTCTCATGGCGCTGATGGCGGCGGTCGAGGGCAATTGGGCGATCATGTTCGCCTGGCTCGGGGCCGCGCTGTTCGTCGACGGTATCGACGGCACGATGGCGCGCCGGGCCAAGGTGGTCGAGGTGCTGCCGCGCTGGTCGGGCGAGACGCTCGATCTGGTGGTCGACTATCTCACCTATTGCCTCGTGCCGGCCTTCGCCGTGGCGAGCGGCGGGCTGATGCCGTTCTGGCTGGCGGTGATGTCCAGCGCCGCGATCCTGCTGACCAGCGCGCTCTATTTCGCCGACACGACGATGAAGACGGACGACCTGTATTTCCAAGGCTTCCCGGCGGTGTGGAACGTCGTGGTGTTCTATTTCTTCCTCGTGCCGCTGAGCCCTTGGGCGATTGCCGGCATCATCGCCCTGCTGTCGGTCGGCACCTTCCTGCCGATCAAGTTCGTCCATCCCTTCCGCGTCGTGCGCCTGCGCTTCGTCACCCTCGCGCTGCTCGCGCTATGGGCGGTGCTGGCGATCGTCGCGGTGCTGGAGGATATGCGGCCGGGTCTGTGGGTGACGCTCGGACTCTGCGCGCTTGCGGTGTATTTCACGCTCTTCGGGGTGATTCCCTTCCGCAAGGGCGCGGCCAAGCCGCAGCTCTGAGGCGGGGCACCCCCCCTGAATTTTCCCTTTCTCGCAGGAGAGCGCGATGGCTTCGGCGATTCGTATTTATGAGACCGGCGGTCCCGAGGTTCTGAAGCTCGACGAGATCACCCTCGGCGCGCCCGGGCCGGGCGAGGTGAAACTTCGCCACACCGCCATCGGCCTCAATTTCATCGACACCTATTTCCGCAGCGGCCTCTACGCGCCTCCCAAAGGGCTGCCCTTCATTCCCGGCAATGAAGCGGCGGGCGTCATCACGCAGGTCGGCGAGGGCGTGACCGGGTTCCGGCCCGGCGATCGCGTCGCCTATGGTTCGGCGCTGGGCGCTTACTGCTCGGAGCGGATCATGCCCGCCGCGCCCCTCGTCAAGCTGCCCGATTCCATTGCCGACGAGACCGCCGCCGCGATGATGCTGAAAGGCATGACCGCCCGCTACCTGCTGCGCCAGACCCACAAGGTGAAGGCCGGCGACACGCTGCTCGTCCATGCGGCCGCCGGCGGCGTCGGGCAGATCCTGTGCCAGTGGGCGACGCATCTGGGCGCCACCGTCATCGCCACGGTCGGCTCGGCGGCGAAGGCGACCATCGCCCGTGAATGCGGCGCGGCCTATGTCATCAACTACAGCGAGGAGAACTTCGTCGAGCGGGTGAAGGACATCACCGAAGGCGCGCTCTGCGACGTGGTCTATGACGGGGTGGGGCAGGCGACCTATCCGGCCTCGCTCGACTGCATCAAGCCGCGCGGCCTGTTCGCCAGCTTCGGCAATGCCTCCGGCGCGATCAAGGATTTCAGCCTCCTCGCCCTGTCGCAGAAGGGCTCGCTCTACGCGACGCGCCCGACGCTGATCACGCATATTTCGACGCGCGAGGACCTGCTGGCCAACGCCGCCGACCTGTTCGAGGTCGTCGCCTCCGGTGTGGTGAAGATCCCGGTGAACCAGCGCTATCGCCTGTCCGACGCCGCCGATGCGCATCGCGATCTCGAATCGCGCCGGACCACCGGCTCGACCGTGCTGGTTCCGTGACGGTATCGAAATCCGGGATGCTGGCGCAAAACGCGCCAGTTTCCGGACCGGACGGACCAGACTTTAGGCTTGCCCCGCCGGTCGGTCCTGCCATGCTCCGGGTGTTCCGTCACCACGGCGTCCTGTGCATGAACCACCCCTGCCGGCAAGAACTCCCCCGTCGACATGGCCGCGGTTCCGCGCGCACCCGGCAGCGCGGCTGACGCCATGGAGCGGGGGATGAGCGACACGCCGAACCGGCCGCGATCGCTGCTCGAAGCAGTGGAGCTGACCAAGCGCTTCGGCGCGCTCGTCGCCAATGATCGCGTCAGCCTTGCCATCCGCGCCGGCGAGACGCACGCGCTGCTCGGCGAGAACGGCGCCGGCAAGTCGACGCTGGTGAAGATGATGTGCGGCCTGCTGCACGCCGATTCCGGCGAGCTGCTCTACGAGGGCGCGCCGATCGTCTTCCCCGACCCTGCCAGTTCCCGCGCCAAGGGCGTGGGCGTCGTGTTCCAGCATTTCGCGCTGTTCGATGCGCTGACCGTAGTGGAGAACATCGCTCTCGGGCTTCCCGGCCACCAGCCGCTTTCCGTGCTCGCCGCGCGCATCGACGACTGCGTCCATCGCTACGGCCTCGCCGTCGAGCCCTACCGGCGGGTGGGCGAACTGTCCGTGGGCGAGCGCCAGCGGGTCGAGATTGTGCGCTGCCTGCTGGGCGATCCGCGCGTGCTCATCCTTGACGAGCCGACCTCGGTGCTGACGCCGGACGAATCGGAAAACCTGTTCCGCACGGTGGATCTGCTGACCGAGGAGGGCAGGGCCGTCCTGTTCATCAGCCACAAGCTGGACGAGGTGCGCCGGCTCTGTCACCGGGCGACGGTGCTGCGCGGCGGCAAGTTCATCGCCGAGGTCGATCCCAAGCAGGAATCCTTCGGCAGCCTCGCCCGGCTGATGGTGGGCGCCGACGTGCCGCGCACGGCGCCGGCGATCGCCCACGCGCTGGGCGAGCCGCGCCTGCTGGTGCTGCATCTCAACGTCGCCGGCGATGGATCGCGCGGCTCCGCCCTGCACGACATCAACCTCGAAGTGCGGGCCGGCGAGATCGTCGGCATCGCCGGCGTCGCCGGCAACGGCCAGACCACGCTGTTCGACGCGCTCTCCGGCGAGAAAGCGGTGGCGGACCATGAGAGCATCGTCATCGACGCCGAAATGGCGGGCGGCCTCAGCCCGACGCAGCGCCGGGCGCTGGGCGCGGGCTTCGTGCCCGAGGAGCGGCTGGGCCATGCCGCCGCCCCCGACATGCGGCTCTCCGACAATGTGCTGCTGACCACCCATGGCGATGGCCACGTCGTCACGGCCGGCATCATCCGGCGCTCGGCGCTGTTCGCCCATTTCCAGCAGATCGTGCAGAAATTCGACGTACGCTTCGGCGGCAAAGACCCGGAAGCGCGGCGCCTGTCGGGCGGCAACCTGCAGAAATTCGTCATCGGCCGCGAGGTGCTGCGCAACCCGGTGCTGCTGGTTGTCGACCAGCCGACCTGGGGCGTGGACGCGGCGGCGGCGGCCTTCATCCGCACCACGCTGCGGCAACGGGCGGCGGAGGGCTGCGCGGTGCTCGTGATCAGCCAGGATCTCGACGAACTGCTCGAATTCACCGACCGCATCGCCGTGATGAGCGAGGGGCGCCTGACCGCGCCCGTTCCGGTGGCGGAAACCTCGCGCGAGGCAATCGGCCTGGCCATGGGCGGCGCCCACCATGCCGGGGAGGGCCACCATGCCGCTTAGGCTCGAACGGCAGGAAAACATCTCCCCGCTCCGGCACGCCATGGCGCCGGTCGTTGCCGCGCTCGTCACGCTGGTGGTGGGCGCGGTGATGTTCATCGTGCTCGGCCACGACCCGATCCAGGCCTTCGCCGTGTATTTCGTCGAGCCGCTGGGCGACGCCTACATGCTGCAGGAACTGGTGGTGAAGGCGTCGCCGCTGTTGCTCATCGGCATCGGCCTCGCCTTCTGCTACCGCGCCAATCGCTGGAACATCGGCGCGGAGGGCCAGTATGTTGCCGGGGCCGTGCTGGGTTCGTGGCTGGCGCTGGCGACGCAGGGCACCGATGCCGGGCCGTGGGTGCTGCCGGCCATGCTGGTGCTGGGGGCGCTGGGCGGGGCGCTGTGGGGGCTGATCCCGGCCTTCCTGCGCGTGCGCTTCGGCTCCAGCGAAATCCTCACCAGCCTGATGCTGGTCTATGTCGCCCAGCTCGGCCTCGATTATCTCGTGCGCGGCCCGTGGCGCGACCCGCAGGGGTTCAACTTTCCCCAGAGCGTGACCTTCGACGACGTGGCGCTGATGCCGCTGCTGATGGGCGAGGGGCGCATGCATGCCGGCATCGTCATCGCGCTGCTGGCGGTCGTGGTCGCCACCTTCGTTCTCGGGCGCACGCTGGTGGGCTTTTCCATCGAGCTCGCCGGCTCGGCGCCCCGCGCCGCCGCGTTTGCGGGTTTCGACGAAAAGCGCGTGACCTATGGCGTGTTCGCGGTGTCCGGCGCACTTGCGGGGCTGGCCGGCATCATCGAGGTTGCCGGGCCGATCGGGCAACTGCAGCCCACCATTTCGCCCGGATACGGCTTCACCGCCATCATCGCCGCCATGCTCGGCCGGCTGCACCCGGTCGGCATATTGGTGGCCAGCTTCGTCCTTGCACTCACCTATATTGGCGGCGAGGCGGCGCAGATCACCATGCGGCTGCCCTTCGACGTGACGCGGGTGTTCCAGGGCACGCTGCTGATCGCCATTCTGGCGGCCGACATTCTGGTGCGCTACCGCATCCGCCGGGTGGAGGGGACCAGCCATGCTTGACGCGGCAATCATCGGCGCGGTCCTTGCCAGTGTCGTGGCGGCGGCGACCACGCTGCTCCTCGCCTCGCTCGGCGAACTGGTGGCGGAACGCGCCGGCACGCTGAATCTCGGCGTCGAGGGCATGATGATCGTCGGCGCGGCAGTGGGCTATGTCACCGCCTACAGCTCGGGCAGCCTGCTGCTCGGCACGCTGGCCGCCGTGCTGGCCGGCATGACCCTGTCGCTGGTCTTCGCCGGCCTCGCCATCTGGCTGGCCACCAACCAGGTCGCCTCCGGGCTGGCGACGACGATTCTGGGACTCGGCCTTGCCGGGCTGATCGGCTCCAGCTTCGTCGGCACGCAGCTTTCCGGCGCGCCGGCCCTGCACATTTCCGGGCTTTCGGATGTGCCGGTGGTGGGCAAGGCACTGTTCGGCCAGGATGCCTTTGTCTACGCCTCGCTGCTGCTGCTGGCGGCAGTGGCCTACACGCTGGCGCGCACGCGGATCGGCCTCGTGCTGCGTGCGGTGGGCGAGAACCATGTGGCGGCGCACGCGCTCGGCCACCCGGTTCGGCGCATACGCACGCTGGCGGTGATGTTCGGCGGCGCCTGCGCCGGGCTGGCGGGGGCGCATCTGTCCCTCGCCTATACCCCGTTCTGGGCTGCCGACATGACGGCCGGGCGCGGCTGGATCGCCCTCGCTTTGGTGGTGTTCTCCGCCTGGCGCCCGCTCTGGCTGCTCGCCGGCGCCTATCTGTTCGGCGCGGTATCGATCTTGCAGCTGCACGTGCAGGGCTTTGGGCTGGGCATCCCGTCGCAATTCCTCTCGTCGCTGCCTTATCTCGCGACGATCATCGCCCTGGTCATCATCTCGGCCCTGAAGCACGGGCAGGGCGCGCCGGCCTCTCTCGGCGTGCCTTTCGTGCCCGACCGCTGAGCGGAAGACCCGACCGGTCGCGCCATGGCGGCCTCCCGGCGCATGACGCGGTCGCGTGTGCCGGTGACAGTTCCAGCCGCGGATGATGGAGCGGAGACGTTCATGCGCAAGATTCTCTACATGGCGGTCGCGATCGCCTCTGGCCTCGCCCTCGTCGGCGCGGGAGCGCCTGCGGCGCAGGCGGCGGAAAAGCTGAAGGCGGCGTGGGTCTATGTCGGGCCGGTCGGCGATTTCGGCTGGTCCTACCAGCACGACCAGGGCCGCAAGGCGGTCGAGAAGGCGCTTGGTGACAAGGTGGAGACGACCTTTGTCGAGAATGTCGAGGAAGGCCCCGACGCCGAGCGGGTGATCGAGCAGCTCGCCCGGGCCGGCAACACGCTGATCTTCACCACCTCCTTCGGCTTCATGGAGCCGACGCTGAAGGTCGCCAAGCGCCACCCGAAGGTGTTCTTCGAGCACGCCACCGGCTTCAAGCGCGCCAAGAACGTCTCGACCTATGCGGCCAAGTTCTACGAGGGCCGCTATGTCATCGGCGAGATCGCGGCGAAGATGTCGAAGAGCGGGACGATCGGCTACATCGCCTCCTTCCCGATTCCCGAGGTCATCTCCGGCATCAACGCGATGATGCTGGGCGCGCAGTCGGTCAATCCTGACATGAAGGTCAAGATCGTCTGGGTGAATTCCTGGTTCGACCCGGCGAAGGAAGCCGACGCCGCCAAGGCGCTGATCGACCAGGGCGCCGACGTGATCGCCCAGCATACCGACAGCCCCGCCGCCATGCAGGCGGCCGAAGGGCGCGACGTGGCGGCGTTCGGCCAGTCTTCCGACATGATCAAGTTCGGCCCGGACTCGCAGCTCACCGCCATCGTCGACGACTGGGCGCCCTATTACATCGAGCGCACCAAGGCCGTGCTCGACGGCACCTGGACCTCCACCGACACCTGGGGCGGCATGAAGGACGGCGAGGTGGTGATGGCCCCCTACACCAACATGCCGGACGAGGTGAAGAAGATGGCCGAGGCCACCCAGGCCAAGATCACCTCCGGCGAAGTCCACCCCTTCAAGGGCCCGATCTACAAGCAGGACGGCACGCTCGCGGTGAAGGAAGGCGAGGCGCTGGCCGACAAGGACATCCTCTCCATGAACTGGTACGTGAAGGGCATCGACGACAAGGTGCCCGGCCAGTAGCCCGGCAAAGTGGGGCGGCGCGGCCGACGCTGCGCCGCCGCAATTGCCAAACGCGGCTCCATATGCGATTGCGCTTGCCCAGTGCAGTGGCCCTTCTGGCCGGAGGCGCAGTGTCGACCCGATGACGATCCCCGTGGATATCGCCGCTCTCGGAGCCCGCGCGGCGGGGATGATCGAGGAACTCGGCCGCATCTCCTCGACGCCCGACCACCTGACCCGTTTCTTCCTGACGCCCGAGCACCGCCAGGCCGCCGATCACGTCGCCCGCTGGATGGCGGCGGCGGGGCTTACGGTGAGCGAGGACGCGCTTGGCACGGTGCGCGGCCACTGGCACCCCGCCGGTCCCGAAGCGCCGCGCCTGCTCATCGGCTCGCACATCGACACCGTCGCCAATGCCGGGAAATATGACGGCACGCTGGGCGTGGTGCTCGGCATCCTTGCCGTCGAGGCGGTGCAGAAGGCCGGGCTGACGCCGCCCTACGGCATCGACGTGCTCGCCTTTGGCGATGAGGAGGGCACACGCTTTCCCACCACGCTGTCCTCTTCCGCCGCCTGCGCCGGCGTGTTCCAGCCGGCCAGTCTGGGCGGGCTGGATAGCGACGGCGTGAGCCTCGCCGAGGCCCTGGTCGCCTATGGCAAGGACCCCGCCGCCATTGCCGCCGCCGCCTATGACCCCTCGCGGGTGATCGCCTATGTCGAGGCGCATATCGAGCAGGGGCCGGTGCTGGAGGCCGAGGCCGAACCGCTCGGCGTCGTCACCGCCATCGCCGGCGCCTCGCGGCTTTCCATTACCGTGACCGGCGAGGCGGGGCATGCGGGAACCGTGCCGATGCGCATGCGCCGCGACGCGCTGCTGGGGGCCGCCGAGATGGCGCTCGCGGTGGAGCGCATCGCCCGCGCCGACCGCCACGGCATGGTGGCCACGGTCGGGCGCATGCATGTCGAGCCCGGCTCGGTCAACGTCATCCCCTCGCGCGTCGTGTTCACCGTCGATCTGCGCTCCGGTTCCGACAGCTCGCGGCGCGAGGCGCTGACCCGTTTCGAGCGCGAGGCGCACCGGATCGCCGACGACCGCCATCTCGGCGTCGTCATCTCCGCCTTCCATGAGGTCGCGACCGTTCCCTGCTACCGCGACCTGCAGCTGCGGCTGCGCAACGCCGTCGCCGATCTCGGCCATCGCGCGCCGGAGCTGGCCTCCGGCGCCGGACATGACGGGCAGGCGATGTCGCAGCTCTGCCCGGTCGGCATGCTGTTCGTGCGGTGCAAGGGCGGCATCAGCCACAATCCGGCGGAGTACGCTTCGCCCGAGGATATGGGGATGGCCGCAGCGGCGCTCATCCGTTTCATCGAGCGTTTTCAACTGCCCCAACGCGACGGCGGCACAAGCGGAGCACAGACGTGAGCAGTTCCGGCGACAATGACAGGCTGGCCCGCGAGGTCGATTTCCTCAAGGCGCTGGTGCGCGTGCCGAGCGACAACCCGCCCGGTGATTGCGCCCCTCACGCCGAAATCGCCGGCCGCCTGCTGGAAGAGCTGGGCTTCGAGGTCGAGCGGCACGCGGTGCCGGAGCCGTTCGTGCTGGCGCACGGCATGAAATCGGTGGTCAACCTCATCGTCCGCGAGCGCTTCGGCACCGGCACCGGGCCGGTGATCGCGCTCAATTCGCATGGCGACGTGGTGCCGCCGGGCGAGGGCTGGACCTATGACCCCTATGGCGCCGAGGAACGCGGCGGCGCGATCTACGGGCGCGGCGCTGCCGTCTCCAAATCCGACTTCGCCACCTATGCCTTCGCGCTGCTGGCGCTGAAGGAACGGCCGGAGGGTCTCGACGGCACGGTCGAGCTGCACTTCACCTATGACGAGGAAGCCGGCGGCTTCGTCGGGCCGCAATGGCTGCTGGAACACGGCATCAGCAAGCCCGACCTCGCCATCTCAGCCGGCTTCTCCTATGCCGTGGTGATCGCCCATAATGGTGCCCTGCACATGGAAATCGTGGTGCGCGGCAAGCAGGCGCACGCGGCGATGCCCGAGACCGGTGCGGACGCGCTGGAAGCCGCCACCGGCATTCTCGACGCGATCTATGCGGAGCGCCGCCGCCTCAACGGCATCACCAGCGCCACGCCCGGCATCGGCTCGCCCAAGATCACCGTCGGCCTCATCTCCGGCGGCATCAACACCAATGTGGTGCCCGATCGCATCGTCATGCGCGTCGACCGCCGCCTGACGCCGGAAGAGGACGGAATCAGCGTCGAGGCCGAGCTGAGCGCGCTGGTCGAGCGGGCAGTCGCGGGACGGCCCGGCATCGAGATCGAATGCCGCCGCATCATTCTGGCCGAGCCGCTGCGCACGCTGCCGGGCACCGAGAAGCTGGTGGAGACCATCCAGAAGCATGCCGCGCGGGTGCTGGGAGAGACTCCGCCGGCAACCGCCGTGCCGCTCTACACCGATGCGCGCCACTACACCGCCGCGGGCGTGCCGACCGTGCTCTACGGCGCGGGGCCGCGCTCCATTCTGGAAGCCAACGCCCACGCCGCCGACGAGCATGTGCGCATCAGCGACCTGAAGGCCGCCACCGAGGTGATCGAGGCGACGCTGCGCGACCTGCTGAAGGCGTAAGGCGGGAGAACGCGCGTGACCTGGGGCGGCATGTTCACGAGCGACTATTTCTCGCTGTTCGTGTGTGTCGTCGCGGCGCTTCCGCTGCTCGCGGGATGGGCCTGTTACTGGCTGGCCATGCGCCCGCGCCTCGTCGCCGTGTTCGTGCCGCGCGATCTCCAGACCTCCTATCTCGGCGCGCTGACCCTGCCTTTCGCGCTGTTCCTCGCCTTCATGGTCAGCGACATCTGGCAGCGCGAGACCCGCTACGCCCAGACCGTGCTGCAGGAAGTGCAGACGCTGGACGCCATGCTGGACATTGCCCGGATGTGCGGGCCTGGCTGCGCGGCGGTGGACGATGCGGTGGGGGGCTATGCGCGTGCGCTCTCCCGCTACGAATGGGACGAGGGCTGGAACCGCCCGGACCCGGGCGTGTCCGGTGCCTTTGACGGGCTGGTGCAGGCGGTGGTGAAGACCGGGGCGTCTCCTGACGTGCCCAGCCATCTGAGCGCCACGCTGCTGGCCAGCCAGATCGAACTGCGGCGGCTGCGCACGGACCGCTATTTCATCCTGCACGCCGATCTGGCGCCGCATCGCTGGATCGTGGTGATGATACTCGGCCTGCTGTCGCTCATCGGGCTGGCGGCGCTGCATGTGGGCAAGCGCTACCAGCTGATCATCGGGCTCTCGACCTTCGCGATCGCCTTCTCCACGACGCTCGCCTACACGGTGGCGCTGTCATGGCCCACCGTGGACGAGAGCATCATGCCCTCCGAGGAATTGCGGCGCGTCCTTGAATAGCGGGTAGGGTCAGAACCCCACCGCCGTGCCGTGCAGGTCATAGGCGTCGGCGCGTTCGATCTTCACGGTCACGATCTCGCCGACCCGCAGCGGGCGGCGGGCGGCAACATGGACGACGCCGTCGATCTCAGGCGCATCGGCCTTGGAGCGGCCAATGGCCACCGTCGGCCCGACGCTGTCGATGATCACCTGCTGGCGCGTGCCGACCTTGCGCTTCAGCCGGCGGGCGCTGACGCGCTGCTGCACTGCCATGAAGCGCTTCCAGCGTTCTTCCTTCACCTCGTCGGCAATCGCCACGCCGAGATCATTGGCGGGGGCGCCGGCGACGGGCTCATATTTGAAGCAGCCGACACGGTCGAGTTCCGCCTCTTCGAGGAAGGAAATCAGCTCCTCGAACTCCGCGTCGGTCTCGCCGGGGAAGCCGACGATGAAGGTCGAGCGCAGCGTGAGATCGGGGCAGATGGCGCGCCATGCCTGGATGCGGGCGAGCGTCTTTTCCTGCGCCGCCGGGCGCTTCATGCGCTTGAGCACGCTCGGCGAGGCATGCTGGAACGGGATGTCGAGATAGGGAAGGATGACGCCTTCCGACATCAGCCCGATCACCTCGTCGACATGCGGGTAGGGGTAGACATAGTGCATGCGCACCCACGCCCCGAGGCTTCCAAGCTCGCGCGCGAGATCGAAGAACCGGGTGCGGACCTCGCGATCCTTCCACCGGCTCGGCGCGTATTTCATGTCGATGCCGTAGGCCGAGGTGTCCTGCGAGATGACCAGCAGTTCCTTCACCCCGGCCGACACCAGCCGCTCGGCCTCGCGCAGCACATCCCCCGCCGGCCGGCTGACATGATCGCCGCGCAGCTTGGGAATGATGCAGAAGGTGCAGCGATTGTTGCAACCCTCTGAAATCTTGAGATAGGCGTAATGGCGCGGCGTCAGCTTGATGCCCTGCGGCGGCACCAGATCGAGAAACGGATCATGCTGCGGCGGCACCGCCTGATGGACGGCGGCCAGCACGCTTTCATATTGCTGCGGCCCGGTGACGGCGAGCACGCCTGGATGCACGTCGCGAATCTGCTCGGGCTCGGCGCCCATGCAGCCGGTGACGATGACCCGGCCATTTTCCTTCAGCGCATCGCCGATGGCGGCGAGGCTCTCGGCCTTGGCACTGTCGAGAAAGCCGCAGGTATTGACGATGACGAGGTCGGCGCCCTCGTGGTGGCGCGACAGCTCATAGCCTTCCGAGCGCAGGCTGGTGATGATCCTCTCGCTGTCGACCAGCGCCTTGGGGCAGCCGAGCGAAACGAAGGAAATGCGCGGCGCGTCGACGCGCGCGGAGGAGAAGGCGTCGGAAGACGCGATATCGGCCATGATCGGAAGGGCACCCGGCATTTCAGGATCGCGAGCCGTTACGGCACGCCGCCCCATCCGTCAACTGCGCGGGGCGCGGACCCGCCGCGCCGCACCTGCTTGTGAAGCCGGGTTCAGGCGGCCTTGTCGTCCATGGACGTCGCCAGAACGCTGTCGAAAAGCTCCACTTCGGGATGGCCGAGATAGAGCGGCTTGTTTCCGCCGGCGCTGCCATGCGCCTTGCGGAACGCCTCGGAGCGCGTCCACGCCTCAAAATCCGCCCGCGATCCCCATTGCGTGTGCGAGGCGTAGAGCGTGTGGTCGTCCTTGGTGGGGCCACGCAGCAGGTGGAACGACTTGAAGCCGGGGACGGTCCGCAGATGGCTGTCGCGTTCGCGCCAGACCGTTTCGAAATCGGCCTCGGAGCCGAGCTTCACCTTGAAGCGATTCATCGCGAGAAACATGGCGTACTCCTTTGCTGACCCGGCGGAGCAGCCTTAGCCCAACGCCCGTGCAAGGTCGATGCGGCGTGACGGCGTAGGGGAAAAGGCACCGGCCAAAAAAAGGGGCGGCTCGCGCCGCCCGCCGAATATCCTGGAGAGACACCTCCGGGACGGGCTTATTTCAGCTTGTCGACATCGATGCCGAAGGTGACGGCGCCGATCGCCACGTCCTTGTCGGAAATGGTGACGCTGACCTGGGCGATCTTCTTGCCGTCCTCTTCCTCGACCTTGTCGACGAAGATGGTGCCGGGGCCGACCGCATAGGTCTTCTGCCACTTGGCCTCGTCCGCCTGCCACAGATCGGAGGTGCCATCGGTCTGGCCGACATTGAGGCCGCGATTATCCATCACGAAGGCCTCGGTGATCACGCCGCCGGAAGCGTCCTTCTTCTGGATCAGGAAATCCGACAGCTTGTTCTTGCGGACCGGGTCCACCACCGCCGGGTCCTTGGCGACCCAGGCCTTGTCCAGCGCGGCGATGTCTTCCTGCATCAGCCGCTTGTGCTTCTTGTTGGACTCGATGATGGCCGCGACGACCACCGGGTCGCTGAGCCAGGGCTCGATGTTCTTCTGCACATAGGCCGTCGCCGGCTTCACATGTGCTGCCTCGTCCTGCGCGAAGGCGGGCGCTGCACCGAGGATGGTCACCGCCGCGGCGAGCGCGACGAGCCTGCTGTGAATGTTCATTGGCGTTTCCTCCTCATGGACGGTCTTCTGCCGTCCGATGCCACCGTAGCATGATGTAATGATGGATAGGCAAGAGGTGTTCGTCGCTGCAGGGCAGCATGAATAACTCAATTCATTCGCAGTAGCGAAATAGTTTACGCCTCGAATGTATAGTGTTTACTAGAGACGCGTCGGCGAAATCATAATACCGCGCCGCAGGCCCGCCGCGCGGCGACAGCCCGGCAAAAGCACGTCGGCGGTCATGACGAAGAGGGCGCTCGACAGAGGTGCGCGCGGTATAAGCGCGGGGATGCCCGGTAAAGACCGGTTTTCACTAGCGTCAACCATCTGGGATGCCGCATTCCATGTACGATGTTTCGTATTCTTCATGGATGACATCAGTCTTCACGTGAAATTGTCGTGCGCAGCGCCCGCAAACCGCCGATAGCGGGGCCGCGCGTGCCCAGATACTTCTTGACTGCGTCATTCCGGTGCCAAAATCACATGGTTAAGATTTCCTTACCCGACGCGGCGGCGGCCAAGCCCCGGCGGGGTCAACAGCAAGGCCGAGAATGGGAGGTTCCAAAATGACCAACATTGTTGAAGGACCCGCCTTTCGTCCCGAACCCCTGCATGTGCTGATCGGACGCGAGGACATCGCCGTCGATTCGCTCGACGGCGCCATTCGCCTCATCCGGTCCCTGCGCAACGACCGGATCGGCCGTTTCGCGGAGATGCTGCTGACCCAGATGGAATCCGCGCGCCTGCCGCAGCAGAAGAACGACGCCTGGGTGGCGTTTTCCACCTGGACCGATGCCTGCCACCTGCGCAACGATGCGCATCACTGGAGCCGCGCCGCCTGAGCACGGCACGGCCCGATCAGCGGAGGCGGGGAGGGGTGCGCTCCCCGCTGGTCTCGTCTGCCGTGAAGCGGGTGGCGGCACGGGCAGCGTTGCGGTAAGCGTGCTGGTGGGGCAAGTGTAGAACCTCACGTCGAGCAACCGCATTGAAGCCAGTTCCTTTCGTCTGGGCCGCATTGGCCGGTATCGTGGCTCTAGCTTCGCCGCTGGCCCTGCTTGGCACGGCGGACGCACAGTCTCAGACCGCGTCTCCCGGAGAGACGGCCGCGCCCGCGCAGCCTCTCGTCCTGCTGCTGGACGGGCTCGGAGTGTATGTCGAGAGCGACCTGATCGGCGTGTCGGCGTTGACCCGCCCGCTGGCGGAGCAGGGCTTTCGCACCCGCACCGATTCGCACCTGATGCTGAAGACCAAGGGCGTGGTGCCGGATGTCATCGTCGGCCATTCCATGGGCGGCGAGACAGCCCTGCGCTATGCCGGCGAACTGGCGCGGGCGGGATACAAGCCGCCGCTGGTGATCACCATCGATGCGGCGCCGGCCCCGCCAGCCTGCACCGTGCCTCGCTGCATCAACATCGCCGGGCCGGGCTTCGCGCGGGTGCGCGGCGCCGAAAACGTCAGCGCCTGGGCGGCCGGCGCCCAGTTTCGCAACCACGCCCAGCTCCCCACCCATCCGGCGGTCCAGCAGATCATTCTGAAGGAGACTGCGAGCTGGATGGCGGCATGGCGCGCGCAACGCCAGACCCTGGCCCGCTCGGACAGGAAACCGGCGAAACCGGCGGCAGCCGGGCGCGCGCCCGCCGCCGCGGCGCCGTCCCCATCGTCGCCCTCCACCTCCACATGGACCGTACCGGGCTGGAGCGTTCCGGGATGGACGGTGCCGAGCTGGCCCGGCCTGTCGCGTCAAGGCGGTTGACGGCTGGCATCCGCGCCCCGCTCACGAGCGACACCAGCGCCCGCCGGGCGCACGGTTGACGCGGTCCGGCCGGACGCCATAAAGCAGTTCCCGACGCGGGCAGAACTGAGATGGGGCGAGTCCGTGTCGCAGCGCGTGTCGGAGTGGGCGTTCGATAACGGCCCATTTTCCGGAAGGGTGGCCGAGTGGTTTAAGGCAGCGGTCTTGAAAACCGCCGTGGGTTCACGCCCACCGTGGGTTCGAATCCCACCCCTTCCGCCAAACCATTGATATTATTGACAAGTCCGGCTTTAATGGCAGCGTTTTTGACGAGTTGCCATAACGCGCGGCGCCGCTGGCCCCCAGAATAAGAACCCCGCCGCCGATAGGGCGGCGGTGGAGCGGGCCGGTCGGTCGCGCCCGGGAGCCGCTCACGGCGCCGCACGGGACACCCCGACATTGCGATGGCCAACGCCAACGGCCTTCGCCTCGACGTTCCGCCCGCAGGGGGCCGACGCCTCGCACCCTCAATGGCTCGCACCTGATGCGGCGGGCGGCGGCGACGTGCCGCGATGGAAATCTGCCGGCCCCCTCAATAGGTGGAAAGCGGCAAGGGCGTGGGCGGGGCGGTTGCGCCGGCACCCAGGGAGCGCTGCACCATCACGCTGTCGGCCCAGCGGCCATAGCGGTAGGCGACCGCTGGGAGAACGCCTACCCGGGTGAAGCCGAACCGCTCGTGGATAGCGAGCGATGCAGTATTGTCGCCATCGATATAGCCGATCATCTGCCGGAAGCCGGCCGCCGCGCAGGCATCGATCAGCCCGCGCATGAGCTGGCTGCCGATGCCGCGGCCAATGTGCCGGTGGTGGACGTAGATGGAATGCTTGACGGTGTAGCGGTAGGCCGGGCGCTTGCGGAACAGCACCACATAGGCATACCCCACCACCTCACCGTCCCGGACCGCGACGATATGGGGAAAGCGACGGTTCTTCAGGTTCTTGCGCCGGTCCCGCAGATCGTCGGGCTGCGGGGTGTCATTGTCGTCCACCCCCTCCTCGACGCCCCGGCGGATGTGATGGCGGTAGATCGCCAGCATGGCATCCACGTCGGAATCCCGCGTCGGACGGATGATGACCGCGCTCTCCTGCTCCATGAACGAACCCGAACTCCCGTTTATTCCGCAACCACATAGGTATAGAGCCGGATGCGACCGGCAGAGTCGGTTTCGCGATAGACGCCCTGGATCTCCACGTCAAAGCCCGGGAATGTGTTGAAACAGGCTTCGAACATCCTGAGATAATCGATCATCGGCTGCGCGCGCTCCGTCAGCCTTTCGCCGGGGACGATCGTGGCAATGCCCGGGGGATAGACCACGAAGGGCGTGGTGGCGATACGCCCGGCAATGGCGTCGATGGGCAGGTAGTCCACGTCGTTGCGCACCAGGCAGCGCGCCGCATCGTGGGGCGACAGGGCGATATCAGGCAGGTGCTCGGCCGAGAACTGCATCGCCTGCAAGGCGCTGACATTGGCGTTGCGGAAAAAGCGATGCATCTCGCCGCACAGGTCGCGCAGGCGCGCGCCCGAATAGCGCGCGGGCCGGCGCTTGTAGAATTCCGGGATGGCGTCCTCCAGCAGGGCGTTGTCGTCGTGCAGCTTCTTGAACGCCACCAGACCGCTGATCAGCGTGCCGGCCTTGCTCGATTCGACGCCCGGCGTCAGCAGGAACAGCAGCGAATTGAGGTCGTTCTTCTCCGCGACGATGCGGTTCTCGCGCAGGTATTGTGCGACCACAGGGGCGGGGATTCCATGCTCGACATAGGCGCCGGTGGCGCGGTCGAAGCCCGGGGTCAGCAGGGTGAGCTTGTTGGGGTCGGTCATGGCGAAACCCGCCGCCATGCCGGGATAGCCATGCCACGCGGCACCCGGCGTGAGATGCCAGAAGGCCGGGTTGGTGGCGAGCTGGTCGGTGGAGACGCTTTCCCACGGAACGTCATGCACCGCGCCGGGGCTGGAGGCATCCGGGATCGCCACCCGGTCCGGCACGAAGGGCTCGAAGAACCAGCGGCGCTCGGGGCGCTGTTCCTTCTCCTCGAACTCGCGGCGCACCGCGCGGATCTTCTTGCGCAGCTCGATGCCGAGACGGATCGTGTCGTCCCACAGCACCTCGCCCGACCGTCCCTTCATCATCTGCGCGCCGACGTCCAGCGAGGCGAACAGCGGGTAGAAGGGCGAGGTGGAGGCGTGCTGCATGAAGCTCTCATTGAAGCGCCGGTGCTCCACCCGCCGCTTCTGTCCCTTGATATGCCGGTCCTTCATGTGGATCTGCGAGGCTTGGCTGAAGCTCGCCAGTTGCTTGTGGGTGGACTGGGTGGCGATGATGCCCGGCGCGTCCGGTCCCAGATCCTTGAGCCCCATGGCGAAGCGGCCGGCATAGAGCGGATGGAACTTCATGAAGCCCGCCCAGGCCTCGTCGAACAGGATGTACTCGCACAGATGACCGATCTTCTCGAGGATCATCTCGGCATTGTGGATCGTGCCGTCATAGGTGCACTGCTCCACCACCGCGACGCGGAACGGGCGCGGCTTCTGCCAGGCGTCCGGGTCGGTGACCAGCGGATGGGTGCGGATGCGCGCGCGCAGCGCCTCCTCGTCCAGCGCCGCGACGTCCATCGGGCCGATCAGCCCCCAGGCATTGCGCACGGTCGGCACATAGACCGGGATGCCGCCGGAGATCATCAGCGCACCGTGATGGGCGGCCTTGTGGTTGTTGCGGTCGAACAGCACGAGGTCGCCATCGGTGACGAGGGCGGAGAGCGCGACCTTGTTGGAGGTCGAGGTGCCGTTGAGCACGAAATAGGTCTTCTCGGCGCCGAATATCTTGGCGGCTTCCTTCTGCGCGGCGAGGGCCGGGCCCTCATGGGTCAGAAGGTCGCCAAGATCGAGCACGGAATTGTCGAGGTCGTCGCGGAACACCGCCTCGCCCAGATGCTCCATGAACACCCGGCCGATGGGGCTGCGTGAGTAGAACACGCCGCCATTATGCCCGGGGCAGGTCCAGAGCTGGTTGCCCTCTTCGGCATAGTCCACCAGCGCGCCGAAGAACGGCGTCTTCAGCGTCTCGGCATATTGCTTGAGCCGGCTGATGAGGTTCTTGGCGATGAAGGCGGGGGTTTCCTCGGAGAGGAAGACATAGCCGTCGATGAAGTCCAGCACCTCGACCGGCACGTCCTCGAACCGCTTGCGCCGGATCAGCAGGATGATGGGAAAGTCGAGGCCGCGCCGGCGCATGAGGTTGATGAGCGAGGCGGTCTTGCCCTCCATGCCCTTCTTGCCCCAGTCCACCATCATGCAGCCGATGGCGGCATCGGTCTGCACCGCGATCTCGGCGTCCTCGATGGTGCGCGCCCGCACCACCTCGAAGCCGGAACTCTCTATCTCCGCGACGATCTGGTGATAGCGGGCGCCCTCCAGATCATCCGCATCGAAGGCGGGGGTCGCGAATAGGAAGTTGAAGCGCTTGAAATAGTCCATCCGGGCACCCGCTCTTGTTTAGGCTCGACGCGACGTTTCGACGTGCCTCATGACGAGAGCACGACAACACGGTGACGACCCTAGAGGGATGGCAGGGAGCGCGCAGCCAGCTAGTCGAGCCAGAACGGCTCGGCATCGATGAATTTCCGCCAACTGCGCCGCAGCGCCTCGGCGGTCACGATGCGGTCGCGTCCCTGCCAGCCGGTGATGGCGCCGATGGCCTTGTGGACCTGCGGGAGCCACGTGCTCTCCTCCAGCTCGCGCAGCAGCGCCTGCGTGGTGGTGATATCGTTGTCGATGCCGAGAATGTCCTGGAGCCGGGACATCCGCTTCAGGTATTTGCGGGCGGCACCGTCACGGTCGTAAAGCGGCAGCAGGAACTCCGCGCCATAGCGCAGCTTCTTCAGCGTCAGGCGCAGCTCATGACGGGCCGTCGGCCGCAGCTTGCGGAAATTGTGGCCCTGCTTCAGCGCCTTGCGGTGCAGGCGCGCCAGCCCACGCCCGGCGAATTCGCGCGCCGGCTGGGTGAGCACGGCGAGCGCATCGATGCCGATGTCGTTGCGCCAGCTGCGGCGCTCGATCACCCGGCCGAGCGACAGCAGGAAGCGGGTGGATGCGAGATCGATCAGATCGACGCGCACGGCCTGATGGCTGAGAGCCCGTGGCGCGGCGGTGGCGGATCTAAGTTCGGTAAAGTCGATGCCGGGCAGATTGGCGCGCTCGATCTCGGCGATGGTCGACGTAGCGAAAACGTCCCAATTGCGGGCCGGCCCGAGAGCGCTGGCCAGTCGCTTGGCGTCAAGGCCGATCGCCTCGAGCGCCGAGGCGGGGACTTCCTTCTTGAACAGCGATATCGCGGTGCGCAGACGCCGCAGCGCGACCCGCAGCTGATGAACGCCCTCCGGGTCTTCGCCGTGATGCGCCGCCATCAGATTCGCCATCACATGCGACTGGCAGGCGTTCAAAACCTTGGCGATCACATCGTCCGTGGTGTCGGCGGGGCCGATGCCGGTCGCGAACGCCTTTTCAGCGGTGGGCGAGGTGCCGAAGGCAAGCGCATAGCCGCGCTCGGCCTTGCTCTGGAGGCCGATGCGGAGGGGGCCCTGCTCCAGCAGCGACAGGGCCAGCTCATAGAGCGCACCCGCCCCGCCCGATTTCAGTTCCAGCTCGATCTCGCAGACGGCTTCCACCTTCGCCCCGGCGTTCAATGTTCCTTCATCGAACGCGGCCTCGATGACGGCGCCGCCGAACTCCACGACCTTTATATGGCGGCGGATTTTGGTGGTGAACACCGGCGCGAGTTCCGTGCCCGGCAGCGTCGCGAAGGGCGCGCCCAGATCGGGCAGGGGCAGCGCATCGAGATGGAGCGCGATATCGGGCACACGCGATTCCATCTCGCGTCGCTGGATCCCCTGGGAGGCCAACTTCAGCGTCTGGACAAACTGCTTGCCGCTGCGCCGTACGCGCAGCGATGCACCCTGCCGGGCGATCACCTTGTCCGGCGTATCGTAATAGGTTGCCTCCAGACGCCGGACGACGCCTTTGGACGCGGCGTTCCGCGTAACGACAGCCGCGACGAGGAGGCGCTGCAGCGTAGCCGGATCCGTCAACAGTTTGAGTTCGACCTCGCGGCCGGCCTCCGCCGGCTCCGGCGCGTCGACGTCTCCGTACCCTTCGACCTCTGGAATCTGCTCCGGCATGCCATCTCTCCGCTCGTCCCGGCATGAGCCGGTTTTGCCGCCACGAAGAGGCCCCCTCCCGTCAGCTTGAAACGCCACCGATAGAGGCTCGAACTGTCACATAAAAGTAGCAATCGCCCGCCCGCGGTCTCGGAATGACGCCCGCCCGCCTTGCGGATCTCCGGGGGAAGCGTCGCTCCGGGCGACACCTGAGCGTTGTTTTCCACAGCACGATGGATCATTCTCGCGCTGCACTTTGGAGTCGGCAGATAATTTTCGGGCTTTGGAAAACACCCCTTGTCACCCTTTCCGAGGCGCGCGGCCCTGAGGGAATCCGGATTTACGCCATTGGCGACATCCACGGGTGCCTGTCTCTTCTCGAAAAACTTCTGCAGAAGATCGATGAGGATAAGGCCCGATCAAAGCCGGGCGACTGGCGGATCATTTTCCTCGGCGACTATGTGGATCGAGGCCCGGACTCAAAGGGCGTCAACGACCATCTGATAGCGCTTCAGGCAACCGATCCCCGCTACATCATGCTCGCGGGGAACCATGACGTGGAATTCCTCGCCTTTCTCAACAAACCCAGCCTCGACGGCGTTTTCGTCAATAGCGGCGGCAACGCCACGGCGCGCTCCTATGGCGTCAAGCTCAATCGCTCGAAGCTGAAGACAGAGGGCGATCTCGAGCAACTGTGCCAGAAGCTGGTGGCAGCGGTCCCCCCCTCGCACGTGCAGTTTCTGGAAGGGCTGCAGCGCGCGGTCTCATACGGGGACTATTTCTTCTGCCACGCCGGGGTTCGCCCGGGAGTGCCCTTGGACCGCCAAGACCCCGAGGATCTCCTGTGGATGCGCGCACCCTTCCTGGAGTCGTTGATGCCTCTGGAAAAAGTGGTGGTCCATGGACACACCATCAGCACCAAGCCCGAGGAGCGGATCAACCGGATCGGGATCGACACGGGCGCCTATCGGACGGGCCGCCTGACCGCGCTCGTCATTGATGGTGATCAGAAGACCTTTCTGTCGAGCAAGCCATAGCGGCTGCCGACGGACATTCGGCTTCGGGCGCGAGACGCGATGTCGAGCGTGCGAAGGACCATTCCACCCGCCGCGACGCGGGCGTTGCGTCAGCGCGCCTCGGCAATCTTCCTGGTCGCTCGCGGCCCACCATTTGCCGCCCCGGAACACCGAGCGGCCTGTCACCGCGTTCAGACCGCGCGGCGTTCGGGGTGGGGTGGCTCCTCAGAAGCTGGCCTTGAGGCTGGCATTGAAGCCGTTCTGTTCGACGCCTTCGCCGAACTGGCCGCTATAGGCGACGCCAAGCGTTGCGCCGGCACCGAGGCGCATGTCCAGCCCGGCCTCCAGCACCGCCGCCGTTTCGGCGATCGGCGTGCCGGTGACGGTGAAAGTGCCGGATGTCAGGAACGCCTGGCTCATTGCCGGCGTGATGTCGCCGAAGGCCTGGCGCCAGCCAATGGCCCCGCGCAGCGTCGTCGCATGGACGCCGAATGTCAGCTCCTTCGCTACCCGCAGGCCCAGCGTCGAGAAGCCGGTGTTCATGTCGGTGCCATTCGAACGCAGCGCCGCCGCTCCGCCGGTCTCGGTGTAGCCCGATCTGTCGAGGCTGACATAGGCGAGGTTGGCGAAGGGCTCGAAGGCGGCAAAGGCCATGTCGATGCGGTAGCCAAATTCGCCGAAGGCCTGGAATGTGCCGGCGCTGTAATCGGCCGAGAGATGATCGGCGAAACCGGCGAAGGCGACGGAGCGGCTGGTGGTGACGTCCTGCCACGTATAGGCGAGGCCGGTGCGCAGGGCGAGCGCGTCCCAGCTCCTGCCGGCATAGAGGGCGGCGTGCCAGTTGTCGCTGTTGCCGGAGGAGGCGCGGCCGGCCGCCGAGAAGCTGGTGTAGCTGTAGCCGCCGCCGATGCCGACCCGCCAGACGTCGCCGACGAGGGTGTCGGCACCGATCAGGAAGCCGCCGGTGCTGTCGGTGATGCCGGTGGCGTTGGCAGTGCCATCGAACGCGCCCCAATTGCCGAAGCCCGCGCTCCACAGCGCAAACTTTTCCGCCGGCACGGGCAGGGGCGCCGCCTTGAGAGGCAGGCTGGTCTCGGCCGCCCGCTGCCGCTTCGAGGGAGCGGCATAGGCGAGGGCGCCGCCCGCCGTCTCGACGACGCTGACAACGCTTCCCGCCGCCGCACCGACCCCGCCCTGCGCTGCCCGCAGGCGATCGTTCAGCGCACCTCGGACCAGCCCGCTCTGCTCCATGAACACGCTCTGTGCCGAGGCGTGCACCTCGCCCGAGAGCTGGTCGAACGCCCCGCGCGCCGCGCTGCCGGTGGGCAGGAACAGCAGCGCATTATAGAGCCCGAGCGCCGCGCCGCGCTGGCCCAGCGTGTCGAGGGCGGCGGCCGTCGCATATTGGTTGGGCGTCGCGGCGACCGTCGTGAAATCATATTCCACCGCGATGGTCACATTGACCGCGCTGTCGCTCTGGCCGAGCTGCCCCCGTAGGAACGGCGACAGGCTCTCAAGGCCGTCGAAGGCTCCCACGACCCCGTCCTGCGCGGTGAGGATGGTGTAGGTCTGGCCCGTGCGGTAGCTGGCCTTGGGATCGAGCGCCGTCAGTTCCACGAGGCCGCCGTTCAGATAGGCGGTGCCGTGGATGGCGAGCAGGTCGGTCATGCCATCGCCGTGGATCTCCACCTCGTAGACCGAACCGGCGGCGAAGGTGGCGTCGCCGGCGACGGTGAGGGTTCCGGCGGAGTTGCCGGGGCCGACCCGCCCGCCCGGGGCCACGTCGAGCGTGCCGACCGTGCCCGCGCCGCCGAGTGTGCCGCCTGACAGCACGTCCACATCCCCGCCGAGCACGCCGTTGACCGCCAGGCGTCCCTCGGCGATCTCGGTGAGGCCGGTAAAGGCCGCGCCGTTGCCGGAATAGGTCAGCAGCCCGGCGCCGTCCTTCACGAACGTGCCGGTGCCCGACAGCGTGCCGGCATAGGTGGACGCGCTGGTGGCGGAAAGATCGAACCGCGTGCCGGCGGCGAGGGCGACGGCGCCGCTGAAGCCGGCGGCATCGGCCGAAAGCCGGCCGGCATCGAGGCTCCAGTTGACCGATGAGGCCCCCGACAGCGCCAGGTCGCCGCTGCCCAGCTTGGCAAGGGTGCCCGTGCCGGTCACATCGCCGGAAAGGCCGAGTGTGGTGCCGGCAGCCACGTCGATGCTGGAGCTGGCGAGCAGGGTGATGTCCCGGGCGCTGTCGAAGCTGGCCGTGGTCGCGAGAGTACCGCCGCCGAAGACGATCTCGCCCATCGCTGCGCCGAGATTGGCGTCGGCCGAGACCGACACTATGCCGCCGCTGATCTTGGTGCCGCCCTCATAGCTGTTGGATCCGCTCAGGATCAGCGTCCCCGTGCCGGTCTTGCCGAGCGAACCCGAGCCCGCCACGGTGCCGGTGAGGCCGAGCGTGGTGCCGCTGGCGACATCGAAGGTTGCCGCACCGGTGAGCGACACCGCCCGGGCGGTGCCGAAGCTCCCTGTGGTGGCGAGGGTCGCGTCGCCAATGGCGAGCCCGCCCGCCGTTGCGCCGAGATTGGCGTTTGACGAGACGCTGAGCGTGCCGGCGTCGATCTTCGTCCCGCCGGAATAGCTGTTCGAGGCGGTGAGAACGAGGGTGCCTGCGCCGGATTTGGTGAGGCCGGCGGGGCTTGGTCCATCGGCGATCAGGGACTCGATGGTGGCGGTGACGCCGGAGTCGGTGGAAAAGGTGCCGAAGCTGCCCGAGGCGGGGGCGAGCGCCAGCGTGCCGCCGGTCAGCACATAGCCATCGGTCTTGAACTGGAGCGTGTCGAGGACCTGCGTGTCGTCGACCGTCACGGTGCCGGCCGTGCCCATGAACACGCCGACCGAGCCGATCCACGGGCCGTTGGCGTCGGCGCTGCCGGGGGCACCGGTCCAGTTGGTGCCGGCGGCGTTCCAGGTGCCGGTGCCGCCCTGCACTGTGCCGTCGCCGGTGAGCTGCGTTCCGTCCCAGAACTGCACCGTCTGGCCTTCGCCCGCTGCCAGCAAGGTGACGGCGCCGTTCGTGCCGGTGCCGTAGGCGACGATGCTGGTCTCCACCTCGAAGCCGCCAGTGCCGGTCACATCGGTGGTGGAGAAGCTGCTGCCGCTCGCCAGGGTGCCGTATGTGAAGAGCGTGTAGAAGCCGGCCGCGCCGACGCTGGCGTCCAGCGTGCCGGCGAGGGTCAGCGTCCCGTCGACCTGCACCAGATCGTTGCCGGTGCCGCCGTTTATGCCCGGCGTGTTCAGCTGGAAGCTGGAGGTTGAACCGGAATCGAGCGTCAGGTCGTCCTGGAAGGCGAGGGTGCCCGGGCTGTTGCCGGCCGAGAGCGTGCCGAACACGGTGGCCGCGCCGCCGATGGTGCCGGAGCCGCCCAGCGTTCCCGCCGCCTCCACCTGCACGGCTCCGGCGAGGGACCCTGACCCGCCCGAGCCGACAAGGAGCGTGCCGCTGGACACCGTGGTGAGGCCGGTATGGGCGTTGGTGCCGGTGAGCGTCATCACGCCCGTGCCGGACTTGATGAGTTCGCCATCGCCTTCGAAGCTGCCGGCGAAAGTGGTCTCGCCGCTGCCGCCAACCGTCAGCGTGTTCTCGCCGAGCACGACGGAGGAGCCGGCAATGCCGGATAGGTCGCCGATGATGCGCGCGCCGCCGGCCGCCGAGAGGTCGAACACCCCGGTCGCGCCGTCGAGCGTCACCGCGCCTGTGGTCGCGAGGGCGCCGCTACCCGAAAGCGCGAGCGTCCCACCGGAGATCGTCGTTCCCGCCGCGAAGGTGCTGGCGCTGGTCAGGATCACCGTGCCGGCGCCGCTCTTGGCCAGCGCTCCGTCCTCGCCGCCGAGCGCGCCATTGAGGGTGAAGCTGTCGGTGGCGCCCAGCGCCGCGACGTTGAGCGTGCCCTCGAGCGTGATGCCGCCGGTGGCGGTGAGGGTCAGCGAGGTCGCGCCGCCCTTCTCCTTGAAGGTGGGGTCGGTGCCGCCCATGGCGGTATCGGCATTGCCGCCACGCAGCGTGGCGCCGTCTTCGAAGGTGATGGTGCCGGCCGTGGCAACGCTGTTCGCGCCGCCGGCGACCAGCGTGCCGTCGGCGCCGAGGGTGAAGGCGGAATCCGTACCGTCGAGCTGGATCGTGCCGGCGCCGACCACGGCGTCCTCGTCGTCCGTCGTCGGGTTGTCGACCTCGCCGGCGGCGTAAAGGTAGAGCCAGCCTTGCGAGACGGCGAAATCGGCGCTGCCGGTGCCGGACACGGCGAAGACATTCGCGCCGCCCAGCGCCCAGGTTCCGGCGCCGGACTTGGTGACGGTGTTGGTGACGTTGTCGGCCTTGCCGCTCATCGGGTCGCGCATGTCGAGCAGCGCACCTGTACCCGTGCCGACATTGAGCGTGGACGCCACGTAAATGTACTCCGGCGGCATGGTGGGGGTGAAAGCCAATCCGGTCCCGAGATGGATCGATGAAGCCGTATCGGCGGCCGTATTGCCGGAGAATTGACTGCTGAAGCCATCGCTGACCATCAGGTTCAGCGTGGCGCCTTCGAGCCCGATCGCTCCGCCTGCCACCCCCGCGCTATTGCCGATGAAATCGCTGTCGACGATGCTCAGATTGACAGCGCCCCCGCGAGCGTAGATCGCCCCACCAGCATCTCCTGCGCTGTTGCCGGAGAAGCCGCTTTGCACGATTACCATGGACCCGCCCGTGGCGTAGATGGCTCCGCCCGACGACTGGGCGTCATTTCCCGCGAAGCCGCTGCGTTCGACGAGAAGGGTGCCACCCTGGCTAATGGCCCCGCCTGTGCCACTGGAGTTCCCCGTAAAGGTGCTGTCGGACAGTGCCATGACGCCCGCATTGCCGATGGCCCCACCGGAAAACACCGCCGAATTGTCGCCGAAGGTCGCGCCGGCGATGCTCACCGTTCCAGATTCATTCTCCACGGCGCCGCCCATCGAGGCAGCGTAACTCCCGCTGAAGACATAGCCCTGCGTTTGGCCTTCGCCGACACCGAGATCAAGCACGCCGCCGCTGGAGACGACGACGGCACTGCCGAGCATCCCGCTTTGGAAGCCGTGCAGGGTCAGCCCGGCATCGGCGCCTTCCAGGCGGATCGCACCGGCCTTCCCTCCCGCTATCGCGATCGCGCTGTCGGTCGCAGGGTCGAGCGACACCGACCCGGTGATCTGCAGGGTCGGCATCTCGCCGCTGGCCTGTCCCTCGCCGATCGCCTGCCGGTAGCTGGCCTGCGCCGCCGCCAGCGCCGCCGCGTTCTCTGCTGTCGGCGCGCTGGCATAGGTGGAGATGGCAGACGAGAGGGTGGACGCCGCATCGGAAAGCCCTGTCACGCCGTTCACCGGCGCGCCGATTTTGAGATGGACTCCGTCGCCCAGCGCCGCCTCGCTCGCCACGCTCAGCGTGCCGGAGGATATGGTCGTGCCGCCCTTGTATGTGTTGACGCCCGACAGCGTCAGAACCTGCGGCCCGACGTCGACGATGACACCGCCCTGGCCGGTGATGGTGTTCGAAACATCGGCGTCGATGCCGTCCAGCTTCAAGGTCAGCGAGCTGCCGAAATCGTTGACGACCAGATCGCCGGTCAGGCTCCAGCCTTCCTGCAGCGTCAGGCTGTTGGCGCCACTGACGAACAGGATAGCCGCCGCGCGCGTCTCGCCGTCGCCGAACAGTCCGCCGGAAATGGCGCCGCTGGTGGTGATGTCCATGTCGGAGCCGAACACGCCCCACCCGCCGGCGCCGACGACACCATCACCAAACCTGCCCTCGCCGCCTTTTCCCCCATTCGCGCCAGTAATGGTGCCGCTGTTGTTGAGCGTCAGGCCGTTCAGGGCGTATACGCCGGCACCGCCAGCCGCGCCGTCGGAGCCCTCGGCGCCGTCGGCGCCATCTCCGCCCTTGCCACCAATGATCGTGACTTGATTGTCGAGGACCGACGCCGAATCGAAATAGACGCCGATGCCACCGTCGCCGCCGTCGCCGCCCCTGCCAAACTCGCCATTTTCGCCGGCTTTCCCGCCCTTGCCGCCCTTGCCGCCGGAAACGACACCGCTACCGGAAAGGGTGAGGCTTATGTTGCCTCCACCGTAGATGCCGTAGATGCCGTATCCGCCGGCACCACCGCCGCCGCCGGAGGCGCCGACTTGGCTGCCGGAGATGAATCCGCTGGAGGCGGAGTCGCCGTCGCCGCCATCCGTGCCGTAAACCCCCGCGACACCCGGATAGAGCGTCGCGTCGGCGCTCTGGACCGAACCGGCATGGCCGCCGTCGCCACCATCGCCGCCGCCGCGTCTAAAACCGCCGTTATCCGGGGCATCGGCGCCTTCTCCGCCAGCCCCTCCCACCAGGGTTCCCGCGCCGCCACCGCCGCCGCCAGCGTACAAGGGGGACCCATCATTTGGGGCTATACCACCGTCCTCTCCATCCATCCCATAGCCGCCGCCTGCGGCCCGCGGGACATCGACTGCGCCGCCGGAGCCGCCGAATGTCTGGGCGCCGGCGGGAGAGGCGATGAGGGTGCCGGCGAGCATGCACAGGACGAGAAGCGACACGCTTCCCAGCGCCGCGGCGCGGGTGCGGGCTGGCGCGACGGGGTGGCAGCCCTGCAATTCGCGTAGCTTTCCCGCCCGCATCCCAGCGTTGCACACCATCGCCCCGTCCCCCCGCGACCGCCCCGGTCGACCTCTGCGCGCAACCGGAGTTCCGACGCCGTGGTGGTATAATAGGCGACGGATTTTCGAGGTTCATGTCCTCTAAATAGAGGATAGGCGCGGGCCGGCGCCGGTCCTTAGCCGGCGCTGTTGAGCCAGATGCTCATCAGTTCCGCCCGGCTGCGCACGCCGAACTTTCGATAGATGCGGGTGACGTGCTGGTGCGCGGTGGAGGTCGCCATTTCAAGGCGTCCGCCGATCTCCTTTTCCGAGGCCTTGGTGAGCAGCAGGTGCAGCACGCGCCGCTCGGTCGCGGTCAGGGGCGAGGAGGCCAGCAGCAGGCCGTGGCTTAGCATGAGCTGGCGGTGAAACCATTTGATGCCGCGCAGGGCCAGCATCAGCAGCTGGATCTCCTCATCGGTAAAGCTCCGCGCGGAATAGAAGCCGAAATGCGATTCGCAGTCGTCGTTCAGCGGGAAGGCGACGAAGACCGCGTCGACGGTGCCCACCCGCCCGTAATGCTGCTCGTAGAAGGGGGACGAGAACCACGCCGCCGGCAGTTCGCGGCGGAACGAGTAGCTGCGGAACGTGCCGACGCCCCGCATCGGCAGGAGGAAGGAGGGGTCGATCTCGCGGCGTTCCCAGGCTTCGAGAATCACCTTGAAATGCTGCTCGTCCGGATGCGGGGCAACAGGGTGCAAGGCCTGAACGGCGGCCACGCGCCAGCCCTGCAGCGCGTCGCCCTCCGCCGGGCCGGGCAGGCGCAGGGCGCCGGCCCATGTGGCGTTCCAGGCCCGCGACGCCGTGCACAGCCACGACATGAGGCGCGCCGCCGCGGCGCTGGATTGGCCGGCCTCGAAATCGGAGAGCTCGTCCCAAAGCTGATGAACGCCTTCTGTGTCCATGGAAACCTTCGGCGGAAAGGGCTGCAGCTGGGAGATGCCGGTGTTCTGGTGTGTGTAAGCTAACGGTTCGTAAACCACACGCAACAAACCGGGGCAAGAGACCACGGATACTGGGACGAGCCGGGCCGGCAGTCGCTGCCGCGCCCCGCCGGGCGCGATGCGCTACCGGCATCGACGCGCGGGAATGGCTTCACGGTCTCCGGTTGGGGATGGCGCGACCGACGCCGCCGCGCCGCAGGCCTCACGCTGAGGGGCGGCTCGTCGCGGGGCTCCCAGGCAGCACGACGACCCTCGCGCCAAGGGGGACCCGCCGGTAGAGGTCGATGATATCCTGGTTAAGCAGGCGGATGCAGCCGGATGATACCATTGTGCCAATGGTAGACGGCTCGATCGTGCCGTGAAGCCGGTAATAGGTGTCCTGGCCGTCGCGGTAGAGATACAGCGCGCGCGGGCCGAGCGGATTTCCGGGGCCGCCGGGAAGGCCCTCCTTCACGGGGCCGTAGCGCTCGGGTTCCCGCTTGATCATGTCGGGCGTGGGGCGCCAACCCGGCCATTCGGCCTTGCGGGAGATTCGCGCCTCGCCGCGGAAATTGAAGGCTTCCTGCCTGCCCACCCCGACGCCGTAGCGCAGGGCGCGACCATTCTCCAGGACGAGATAGGCGTAGCGGGCGGCGGGATCGACGACCACGGTGCCCGGCGCTTCGCCGGTCCTGTAGGGCACTTCCCGGCGCAGGAATTCGGGCGCGACCTCCGTCAGGTCGATGGCCGGGACGGGAAAGGGTTCGCTATCGATCTGCGCGTACATCGAGAGATAGGAGGCATCGCCGCCCGGCGCGGGGAGGCCGGCCACCGGTTTTTCCGCCCTCGTGCAGTTGGCCAACGCAAAGGGGACACCGCCCATAAAAACACGTCTGCTTAATTTCATTCGACGACCAACCTCCCGCGACACCGTTGGCGCAAGGAGACGCAGACGGCGCCCAAACCGTCGATCCGTTATTGGGTGATTGGGCCCATAGCCAACAGTTATGGATTGGCGTGCTAGTGTTATGGCGGACGGACGCTCACGTGCCTCGTCTTCACCGGTTTCCAATCATTGATGGGTCAATGTTGAGATGGATATCGCCGCCGCCCTCAGAGCCTTTGTGCGCACCGTCGAGCGCGGGTCGGTCACGGCGGCGGCGCGCGACCTCGGCATGTCGCAGCCCGGGGTTACCAAGCATCTGGGAAATCTCGAACGCCATGTCGGCGCCCGCCTTCTCGAACGCTCCTCGCGTGTCGTGCGGCCGACCCCGCAGGGCCAGGCCCTTTATGACGCGAGCCACGGCGCGCTGGTCGCGATCGATGCGGCGCTGGAGGGGATCCGGAGGGACATGGGCGTGGTGGAGGGCAATTTCCGCATCCATGCCCCGTCCTGCATCGGCACGAAGCATCTGCACCGCATCGTCATGGCCTTCCAGCGGCAACATCCGATGGTCACGGTCGATCTGATCCTCGACAACAGGGATGTCGACCTCATCTACGAGAACTTCGATCTGGCGATAAAATATGGCCGCCCGGCCGATCAGGAACTGATCATCCGCCGGATCGGCTTCAGCCGCCGGATACTTGTCGCCACGCCCGGTTTGCTCGAACAAATGGGACCCATCGACACCCTCGCGCGACTGTCGGAGGTCGGGCTCGTCACCAGCGCACGGGTGATCTCGCCGCGCGATGTGCTGGTGCTTCGTCACCGCAATGGCGAACTGGCCAATGTGCCCATCCGCTCGGTGCTGCGCACCAACAGCGCGGAGGTCATCGCCTCCACGCTGATCAACGGCCACGCCGCCGGTCCGGTGCAGCAGCTTCTGGTGAACCACGAACTGGCTCAAGGCCGCCTCGTTCGCATTCTGCCCGACTACGACGTCCGGCCGACCGACGTCTTCCTCGCCTACCCCTCCGTCCGCTTCATGCGCCCGATCGTGCGCGCCTTCACCGATTTTGCCGTTCCCGCGCTACGGTCCGTCGAAGGGATCACGAGCGGACATGAGATCTGGGGGATGGACGAGGACGAACTTCCGGATGACGTTCGGAATGGGGGAGCCCCGGCGGAACATGCGCTCGTCGGCGCGACGGGGAACTGACTGGCGGAAGCCGCGTGCTCGCCGAGGCGGCAGCCGTAAGACCCCCAAACCTGCCATTGACGACCCATTCATCATACGTATGATGAATGCATGACTCTCTACCACGACACGCTTGAGCGATTGGGCAAGGATATCTGCGCGGGCCGGTATCGCCCGGGGCAGGTGATTCCGGCCGAGCCGCTGCTGTGCGCCCAGCTGGGCGTCAGCCGTATCGTGCTGCGGGAGGCCATCAAGGGGCTGGCATCGAAGGGCATGCTGGAGGCCCGGCGCCGCACCGGCACGGTGGTGCTCGAGCAGAGCCGCTGGAGCCTGCTTGATCAGGAAGTGATGATCTGGCGCGCCGACGCGAACGGCGTCGACCTGGCCCTCGGCTCCGACATCATGGAACTGCGCCGTATCATCGAGCCGGCGGCGGCACGCCTCGCTGCCGAGCGGGCCAGCCCGGCCGAGCTCAAGACGCTGCGGGCGGCGTATGAGGCGATGGCCGCCGCCGTCGACGGGCAGGGCGACTATGTCGCCGCCGACATCGAATTCCACAGCACCATCATCCGCGCCTGCGCCAATCCCTTCGTCACCCAGCTGCAGAGCGTGATGTCGACGGTGCTGCGCATCTGTTTCGAGCGCGTCGCCGCCGTCCCCGGCGGTCGGGTGCATTCGCTGCCGATGCATCGCCGGGTCTGCGAGGCCATCGAGCAGCGGCGCCCGTCGGAGGCCGGCGATGCCATCATCGCGTTGCTCGACGACGCGGAACGCGACATGCGCCATTTGCTGAAGGTGGATCCCGAAGCCTTTCGTACGCCGGCCCAGACGGCCAGCGTGGCGGAGATACAACGAGCCGATCGAGAGCTCGACCGCAACAAAGACGGTGAAATCCTGGAGGAACGCCATGCCCGGATCGCCCTGACATAGGCGCGCTGCGCCTGCGCAGTCGACCGCCCGCGCCACCCTGAGCTGCCACGCAGCTCCGGCAGGCCGCGGCACCTCATTTCCGAATTATTCGCCAGCTCGCCCGTCGGGGCAGGCAAGGGCGGGTTGCGACCTTGAGCCTTGTGCACGTCATCATGAAAATCACAGCCATCGAAACCATCCGCGTCGCCGAGTTCGCCAATCTGCTCTGGGTGCATGTCCATACGGACGAGGGCGTGATCGGCCTCGGCGAAACCTTTTATGGCGCCGGCGCGGTCGAGGCGCACATCCATGACACGCTCGCCGGCCGGCTTCTCGGCCGCGACCCACTGCGCATCGAGGCGCTGAACCGGGAGATGGTGAACCTGCCGCTGGCGCAGGCCTCGACCGGCGTCGAATACCGCGCGGCCTCGGCCATCGACTTCGCGCTGTGGGATATTTTCGGCAAGGTGTGCAACCAGCCGGTCCACCAGATGCTGGGCGGCCTCGCCCATGACAAGCTGCGCCTCTACAACACCTGCGCCGGCTACAAATATGTGCGCTCCATGAGCATCAAGCCGGTGTCCACCTGGGGCCTCGGCGAGTCCGAGGGGCCCTATGAGGATCTCGACGGCTTCATGAACCGCGCCGACGAGGTGGCGGAAAGCCTGCTCGACGAAGGCATCACCGCCATGAAGATCTGGCCGTTCGATCCGGCCGGCATCGAGACCGGCGGAAACTACATCACCGCCGAGCAGATGAAGACGGCGATCGAGCCCTTCGAGAAGATCCGCAAGGCGGTGGGCGACAAGATGGAGATCATGGTCGAGTTCCACTCGCTGTGGAACCTGCCGACCGCCAAGAAGATCGCGCGGGCGCTCGAACCCTATGCGCCCACCTGGTACGAAGACCCGATCCGCATGAATTCGCCGCAGGCGCTCGCCGAATATGCCCGCTCGACCGATGTGTGGGTGTGCGCCAGCGAGACGCTGGGCTCGCGCTTCGCCTATCAGGACTTCCTGAATGTCGACGCGATCGGCGTGGTGATGGTGGATCTGTGCTGGACCGGCGGCCTGACCGAAGGCCGCAAGATCGCCGCGCAGGCCGATACCTATCACCGCCCCTTCGCGCCGCATGACTGCACCGGCCCGGTCTCCTTCGCGGCAGCCATCCACTGCTCGTTCAGCCAGCCCAATACGCTGATCCAGGAATCCGTCCGCGCCTTTTATCGCGGCTGGTACACCGAGTTGGTCACCAACCTTCCCCGCATCGAGAACGGCTACGCCTATCCGATGGAAGGTGCCGGGCTTGGCCTTGAGCTGCGGCCGGACATCTTCACGCGCGCCGACGTCACCCTGCGCCGCAGCGCGCTCTGAGAGGGCTCCGCCATGTCCAACCCGCTCTTTTCGCTTCACGGCCGTACCGCCCTCGTCACCGGCTCCGCCCGCGGCCTCGGCTATGGCATCGCCCGGGGCCTTGCACAGGCCGGGGCGCAGGTGGTGCTCAACGGCACCAAGCCCGGCACCACCGAGGAAGCCCGCAAGACGCTGGAAGCCGAGGGCTTCCTGGCTCATGCTCTGTCCTTCGACGTGACAGATGATGCCGCGGTGGCTGATGCCTTTGCACAGCTCGACGCGCAGGGCATCGAGGTCGACATCCTGGTCAACAATGCCGGCATCCAGTTCCGCAAGCCGATGGTCGATCTCGACCCGGCCGACTGGCGGCGGGTGCTGGAGGTCGATCTCACCAGCGCCTTCCTGGTCAGCCAGCAGGCGGCGCGGCGGATGATCGCGCGCGGACGCGGCGGCAAGATCATCAACATCGCCTCGCTGATGAGCCAGGCGGCGCGGGCCACGGTGGCGCCCTACACGGCGGCGAAGGGCGGCATCAAGACGCTGACCCATTCCATGGTCGCGGAGTGGGCGCAGTTCAACATCCAGGCCAACGCCATCGGTCCCGGCTACATGGCGACCGACATGAACGAGGCCCTGATGAACGATCCGGCCTTCGATGCCTGGGTCAAGGGCCGCACCCCGGCCAAGCGCTGGGGCCAGCCCGATGAACTGGTCGGCGCGGCGGTGTTCCTCGCCTCGCCGGCCTCCAACTACGTCAACGGCCAGCTCATCTATGTCGACGGAGGCATGCTGGCCGTCCTGTAAGCGGCACGAAACGCCGCGCTTCACAAAAAATCAGTCACCAAGGAGAAACCCCATGACGACCACTATCGGAAAGAACACTGCCATAGGCCTGCGCGCCTCTATTGCCGCACTGCTGGCCGCGACGCTGCTCGCCGCCGGCCCCGCCGCCGCCGAGATCAAGGCCAAGATCGGCCACGCCATGCCGGACAGCCATCCGCAGGCGGCGGCGATGAACAAGTTCGCCGAACTCGTCGGCACCTACACGAACGGCAATGTGAAGGTGCAGACCTATCATGGCGCCGTGCTCGGCAGCGACGAGAAGCAGCTGCAGGCGGTGCAGGCCGGCACCCAGGAACTCTATATCGGCACGCTGGCGCCGCTGTCGTCGCGGGTGAAGGAAGTGCAGGTCTGGGATCTGCCGTTCATGTTCCAGAACACCAAGGAAGTCTACGCCGTGCTTGACGGCCCTTCCTCCAAGCAGATCTTCGAGAAGATCGAGCCGTCGGGCCTCATTGGCCTCACCTGGACGGGCATGGGCTTCCGCAACCTGTCCAACAGCCGGCACCCGGTGACCAAGCTCGACGACGTGTCCGGCCTCAAGCTGCGCGTCATGGCCAACCCGGTCGCCCTCGACACCTGGAAGACCATCGGCGCCAACGCCACGCCCATGCCGTTCTCGGAGGTGTTCCCGGCTCTTGAAGTCAAGGCCATCGACGGCCAGGAAAATCCGCTCCTGCACATGTATGCCAACAAGATGCAGGAGGTGCAGAAGTACATCTCGCTCACCAACCACGTCTATACGCCGGTGGCGCTGGTGGCCTCGAAGAAGTTCTGGGACAAGCTCACCCCGGCGGACCAGGACGGCATCCGCAAGGCGGCGGTGGAAGCGGGCCTGCTGCAGCGCAAGCTGCTGGATGAAGGCGACAGCGAAGTCATCGCCAAGTTCAAGGAAGCCGGCGTCGAGGTCGACGCGGTGCCCGCCGACCAGCTGGCGCGCATCCAGGAGCAGGTGAAGCCGGTGGTGGCGAAGTTCAAGCCGCTGATCGGCGACGCGTTCGTCGACGGCTTCTACGCCGAGATCGAGAAGGCGCGCAGCGCCAACTGAGCGATCGCCAACCGGCGGTCCGCACGCGCGGACCGCCGCGCTTCCCCTCCCATGGCGCACGCTGCCTGACGGCGGCGGTGCGGGCTCGGCTCTCGCGAGGTGTCTCGATGAACCAACTGCTCAAGTTGGCGATCGCATGGTTCTACCGTGTGATCGAGGTCGTGATGGTGCTGTGCATGGTAGTCATGCTCGTCACCGTCTTCGGCAATGTGGTGCTACGTCTCGGCTTCAATACCGGCATCGACCTGTCGGACGAGCTGCCGCGCTTCGCCTTTGTCTGGCTCACCTTCCTCGGCGCCATTGTCGGGCTGCACCGGCGAGCGCATCTGGGCGTCGATCTGGTGGTGCGGGCGCTGCCTCTGCTTGGCCGCAAGCTGTGCTGGGGCATCAGCCAGGCGATCATGCTGGTGTGCGCCCTCTACATGCTCTACGGCACCTGGCTGCAGCACGACATCATCGCCGGCAATTCCTCCCCCGTCGCGCAGATATCGACGCTTTGGGTCTATGGCGTCAGCTACATCACCAGCGTCGCCATCGCCCTCATCTGCATGGCCAATCTCGTCCGCCTCGCCCTCGGCCATGTCGCCGAGGAAGAGCTGATCGACGTGAACGAGGAGGGCATGTCCGAAATCCACGACATCGAGCACGAACTCGCGGACAAGAGCACCGGCAAGGGAGCGGCGTCATGATCGTCCTCGTCTTTATTGGTTCCCTGCTCGGCCTCATGGCGCTCGGCATGCCGGTGGCCTTCGCGCTGATCGGCTGCGGCCTCGCGATGATGTTCTACATGGGCATCACCGATCCGCAGATCATCATCCAGAACATGTGGGACGGCGCCAACAGCTTCCCGCTGCTCGCCGTGCCCTTCTTCATGCTCGCCGGCGAGTTCATGAATGCCGGCGGCATGACCCGGCGCATCATCACCATGGCGATGGCCTGGGTGGGCCATATTCGCGGCGGCCTCGGCTATGTGGCGGTGATGGCGGCGGTGATCATGGCCTCGCTGTCGGGTTCTGCCGTGGCCGACACCGCCGCGCTGGCCTCCGTGCTGGTGCCGCTGATGCGCAATGCTGGCTATGACGTGAACCGCTCCTGCGGCCTCATCGCCTGCGGCGGCATCATCGCCCCGGTCATTCCGCCCTCCATCGGCATGATCATCTTCGGCGTCACCGGCGGCGTGTCCATCACCAAGCTGTTCATCGCCGGCATCGTGCCGGGCGTGCTGATGGGCGTCGCGATCATGCTGGCCTGGCGCTGGTGCATCGCGAAGGACAATCCGCGCGTCGAGCCGCGCCGCTCGCTGTCCGAGCGGCTCATCGAGACGCGCGACGCCTTCTGGGCGCTGCTGCTGCCGGTCGTCATCATCGGCGGCCTGAAGTTCGGCATCTTCACGCCCACCGAGGCTGCCGTCATCGCCGCCGTTTATTCGCTCTTCGTGGGCCTGTTCATCTATCGCGAGATCAAGCTGCGCGACCTGTTCCACCTGATCTACCGTGCGGCGGAGACCACGGCGGTGATCATGTTCCTGGTGGCGGCGGCCGGCGTCTCGGCCTGGCTGATCACCACGGCCGACATTCCCCAGCAACTCGCCGACATTGTCGCCCCCTTTATGGACAGCCCGATCCTGCTGATGGCGATCCTTATGGTGCTGGTGTTCATCATCGGCACCGCGCTGGATTTCACCCCGACCGTGCTGATCCTCACCCCGGTGCTGATGCCTGTTGTGAAGCAGGCAGGCATCGACCCGGTGTATTTCGGCGTGCTGTTCATCATGAACAATGCGCTGGGCCTGGTGACGCCGCCGGTGGGCACCGTGCTCAACGTGGTCTGCGGCGTCGCCAAGGTCCCGATGAGCGGGGTCATACGCGGCGTGCTGCCCTTTCTGATCGCCCAGACCATTGTGATGTTCCTGCTGGTGGCCTTCCCGCAGATCGTCATGTGGCCGCTGCACTGGATGACCCGCTGAAGGCGGGGCGTCTCGTCACCTTTCGTGTTGCAAGGACCTGAACGCACATGCGTGCCATTGTCATCCACGCCCCGCACGATCTGCGCCTCGAAGCCATGCCGGCCGCCGCACCCGGCCCGCACGACGTTGTCGTGCGCATGGGGGCGGGAGGCATTTGCGGGTCGGACCTGCACTATTTCCACCAAGGCGGCTTCGGCGTGGTGCGTTTGCGGGAACCTATGGTGCTGGGCCATGAGGTGGCCGGCAAGGTTACGGCTGTCGGGGCGGCCGCGACCTCGGTCAAGATTGGCGACAAGGTCGCGGTGAACCCGTCGGGCCCCTGCGGGCAGTGCGATTACTGCCGGCAGGGCCTGCGCAACCAGTGCCTCGACATGCGCTTTTATGGTAGCGCCATGCGCTTCCCCCATGTTCAGGGGGCGTTCCGCGAGGAGATGACGGTGCCGGAAGCGCAGGCCGTGAAAGTCGCCGACGATGTCGACCTGTCGCTGGCCGCCCTGTGCGAACCCTTCGCCGTGGCGCTCCACGCCGTGGCGCAGGCCGGCGACCTCGACGGCAAGACCGTGCTGGTCTCCGGCTGCGGCCCCATTGGCTGCCTCGTCATCGCTGCGGCGAAGCTCGCCGGCGCGGGCGCCGTCATCGCCACCGACATCGCGCGGGAAGCGCTCACTATTGCCGCGCGGCTGGGGGCGACGCGGTGCGTCAACGTCGCGGACGGCACCGGTGACCTCGCCGATCTCGCGCAGGACAAAGGCCGCGTCGATGTCGCCCTCGAATGCTCCGGCAATGGACGTGCGCTCGCCAGCGCCATCGAACTTACCCGGCCGCGCGGCACGGTCGTCCTCGTCGGGCTTGGCGGCGAGCTGCCGCTGCCGATGAACGCCATTGTTGCCAAGGAACTCGACCTGCGCGGCAGCTTCCGCTTCGACGCGGAGTTTGCCCGCGCCGCCGCGCTCATTTCCACGGGACAGGTGGACCTCACCCCCTTGCTGACCGGCAGCTTCCCGATCGAGGAGGCGGATGCAGCCTTCGCGCTTGCCTCGGACCGAAGCCGGGCGATGAAGGTCCAGTTCCGCTTCGGCGACGCCTCGTGACCCAGACGGCGCGGGGAGGGCCGCCCGCCGTCTTGGTGATGGGCGTGAGCGGATGCGGCAAGTCGTCGGTGGGGCAGGCGCTTGCCGCGATGCTCGACGCCGATTTCGTCGAGGGAGACGCGCTCCATCCGGCTGCCAGCATCGCCAAGATGGCGCGCGGCGAACCGCTGAACGACGATGATCGCCAGCCCTGGCTCGAAGAAATCTGCCGGACCATCACCCGGATTCGGGCCGCCGGGCGCGGCGTCGTGGTCTCCTGCTCGGCGCTGCGCCGGGCCTATCGCGACCAGCTCCGCCTGGCCGGGCCGCTCGACATCGTTTTTCTCACCGGCTCCCGGGCGGTGCTGGCCGAGCGCATGCGCCGGCGCGCCGGCCACTTCATGCCGCTCGCGCTTCTCGACAGCCAGCTCGCCACGCTGGAGGACCCGACCGGCGAACCGGATGTGGTGACGATCGACATCGACCGCCCGCTGATCGAGGTGATCGGCCGTGCACGGGAAGCGATCTGCCGCTCTCCTGACCTGGTCTGAGGCCCGGCAGGGACACAGAGCGCCGCCTTCAAGGGCCGTGCGCGCACGCTATGGGCGGTAGCCGGTGGAACCCTCTGTCGCGTTGCCCGTTACATTTTCCATGAACGCGCAACACCGTGATACGGACCCAACAGGCAGGACGACCGCGCATCCCGGCGCGCTCCTGCGCAGCCATGTGCTGCCCGGTCTGCGCTTGTCCGTAACCCAGGCAGCCCGCGATCTCGGGGTGACCCGGCAGGCCTTTCACCGCGTCCTTGCGGGAGACGCGGCCCTCACGCCGGAGATGGCCGTGCGCCTCGAGCGCCTTTGCGGCATCCCCTCCGAATTCTGGCTGAACTGTCAGAACCGGTTTGAACTGCAGCATGTCGGGGAGAAGCTGGCGCCGGAGCTGGCCCGTATTCCCCGCCGGGTTCTGCCCGAGGAAACGATCCAGCTGATTGGAGTGAACCATGGACATTAGTGGGGTCCAACCGCAGAAGGCTCGCACTGGCGTCCCTGGGCTTGACGACATCCTGTCGGGCGGCCTCACCGTGGGGCACGTGTTTCTGCTGGAGGGCGACCCCGGAACCGGCAAGACGACAGTGGCGCTGCGCTTCCTGCAGGAAGGCGCGGCGGCCGGTGAAACCTGCCTCTACATCACGCTGTCCGAGACCGAGCAGGAGCTCAGAAACGGCGCGGCGTCGCATGGCTGGACTCTGGATGACAACATCACCGTGTTCGAGCTGGTCCCGGCGGAGAGCCTGCTCGATGCCGACCAGCAGCAGAGCCTGCTCTATTCCTCCGACCTCGAACTTGGCGAGGCTGCGGCTTCCATCATCCGCGAATTCGAGCGGGTAAAGCCCAGCCGCGTGGTGCTGGACAGCCTGTCTGAAATCCGCCTGCTGGCGCAGAGTTCGCTGCGCTACCGGCGGCAGATACTGGCGCTGAAGCACTATTTCGCCCGCCACGGCGCCACCGTGCTGCTGCTCGACGACCGCACCAGCGAAACCTCAGACAAGACCGCCCACAGCGTCGTCCACGGGGTGGTTCTGCTGGAGGAATTAACGCCAGTCTATGGAGCGGAACGGCGGCGGCTCCGGGTTTCGAAATATCGCGGCCAGGCCTTTCGCGGCGGCTACCACGACCTCTCGATCAAGACCGGCGGCGTGACGGTGTTCCCTCGGCTGGTCGCCTCGGAACACCGCAAGAGCTTCCCCCGCACCCAGATGAAGAGCGGCGTCCCGGAGTTGGACGCGCTGCTGGGCGGCGGCATCGAGCAGGGGTCGAGCACGCTCCTGCTGGGCCCTGCGGGCACCGGTAAGAGCACGTTTTCCCTGCAATTCATCACCGCAGCGTGCCTGCGCGGCGAGAAGGCGGCGATCTACGTGTTCGACGAAGAGCTGGGGCTGCTGTTCGATCGGGCGAAGGCGATGGGTTTCGATCTTGAGGGGCTGCGGGATGCAGGCCTGCTGCATATCGAGCAGCTCGACGCGGCCGAGCTGTCGCCGGGCGAATTCGCCCAGCGCGTGCGGCGCCAGGTCGACAGCATGCAGGCCAAGGCCATCGTGATCGACAGCCTGAACGGCTATCAGGCCGCAATGCCTGAGGAGAAGGCCCTGATCCTGCACATCCACGAACTGATCCAGTACCTGAACCGTCAGGGCGCCAACACTTTCCTCGCCATCGCGCAGCATGGCCTGATCAGCGAGATGAGGTCGCCGGTCGACATCACCTATCTCGCGGATACCGTCATCCTGCTTCGCTACTTCGAGGCGCTCGGCAAGGTGCGCCGCGCGGTCTCGGTCATCAAGAAGCGGATGGGCGGGCATGAAGAGACGATCCGGGAATATCGCATCAGCGAACAGGGCTTGAGCCTTGGCGCCCCGCTTGAGCAATTCCAGGGCGTTTTGCGTGGCGTGCCGTCCTTCTTTGGAACGGCGGAACCCCTGCTTCCCGGGACAGACAATGACCGAAGCTGAGCCTCCCGCGACGCCCGCCGTCATCTTTGCCCCGCATGGGCGCGATGCGGCCATCGCCCACGCGATGCTCACAGGGGCGGGGATCGAGGCGACGATCTGCGCCGATCTGCGTGATTTCGAGAACCGACTCGACGAGCGCGCCAGCTTTGCTGTCATCGCCGAGGAGGCGCTGCACGGTGTCGACCTAGGGGGGATTCGCGCGCGGCTGCTGGCGCAGCCGGCATGGTCGGATGTGCCGCTCATCATCCTGACCCGCCGGGTCTCGACCTGGCAGCGTCCGCCTCTGTCAGTCCCGCTTACCGACACGACCGGCAACATCACGCTTCTCGAACGCCCCTTCCACCCCGAAACCTTCATCAGCGTGGCGCAGACCGCCTCTCGCGGGCGACAGCGGCAATTCGAAGCGCGCAAGCGCATGGAAGAGCTTCACGAAGGTGAGGAGCGCCTGCGCACCGCCCTTCTCGCAGGCCGCCTCGGATCATGGGAACTGGACCTGAAGAGCCGCGAACTCAGCGCTTCGCCGGTATGCAAGGCAGTGTTCGGCAGGGCCGCCGACGTACCGTTCGGCTATCACGAACTGCTGGAAGCGACCCACCCGCCGGACCGCCGGCTTCTGCGCGAAGCGGTCGCCGCCGCCGTCGGGGCCCGCGGCGAATGTGCGGTCGAGTTCCGCAACATCTGGCCGGACGGCAGCACTCACTGGGCCGAAATTCGTGCCCGCGTCGTGCGCGACAGCACGGCGCGCCTGCTGCGCCTCGTGGGAGTGTCGTCTGACATCACCGACCGCAAGGAGAGCCAGCAGGCGCTGACGGCACTCAACGAGGTGCTGGAAGAGCGCGTCGCCGAGCGGACGGCCGAATTGACCGCCGCCCATGCCGCCGTGCTCGCCGAGATCGAGCACCGGAAGCGCGCGGAAGAGCAGTTGCGCCAGGCCCAAAAGATGGAAACCATCGGCCAGCTGACCGGCAGCGTCGCGCATGATTTCAACAATCTTCTCATGGCGGTACTGGGCAATCTTGAACTGATCCGCAAGCATGTGTCGGACAATCCCAAAGTGCTCCGCCTGCTGGATGGGGCTTGGCAAGGTGCGCAGCGTGGCGCCGCGCTGACCCAGCGCCTGCTTGCCTTCGCACGCCGGCAGGATCTCAAGGTCGAGCCCAAGAACCTGTCCGATCTCATCCGCGGTGCGGCCGATCTGATCGAGCGCTCGGCCGGTTCCGAGATCGAGCTGCGCCTCGACCTGCCGGACGACCTGCCGCTGGCGCTGGTCGACACAAACCAGATCGAGCTGGCGGTGCTCAATCTCGTCGTCAATGCGCGCGACGCCATGCCGGAGGGCGGCGTGCTGTCGATCGCCATCGACCACCAGCAGGTTCCCGCGTCGGCCGACCTGCCGGCCGGGCACTATCTGCGCCTGACCGTGTCCGATACCGGCGAGGGCATGGACGCGGCGACCCTGCAGAAGGCGACGGAGCCCTTCTTCTCGACCAAGGAACTCGGCAAGGGCACCGGCCTCGGCCTGTCGATGGTTCACGGGCTGGCGGTGCAGCTGAATGGCGCGCTGCGGCTGACCAGCGAGACGGGACGTGGCACGAGAGCCGAGCTGTGGCTGCCTGTCACCAGCCTGCTGGCGATCAACGAGCCGGCGAGCGCCGCAGGGCCGCTCCCGCCTAAGGCGGACAGGCTCACCATCCTCGTGGTGGACGACGACGCGCTGATCGCCATGAGCACGGTGGATATGCTGGAAGACCTCGGCCATGAGGTCATCGAGGCCCATTCGGGCGAGCACGCCCTCGAAATCCTCGGCAATGGCCAGCTGGTCGACATCCTGGTCACCGATTTCTCGATGCCGAAGATGAACGGCGCCCAGCTTGCCATGGCCGCCCGGCAATTACGGCCCGAACTCCCCATCCTGCTGGCGACCGGCTATGCCGAGCTGCCCCCGGGGTCGGGCATCGATCTGCCGAGGATCGGCAAGCCTTATCAGCAGGAACAGCTGGCGGCGGAGATCGTGAAGCTGCTCGGGGAGGGCGTGCCACGCGCGGTGCATTGAGCCGTCATCGGCTCCGCACCAGCAGGTGAAGATGGTGGGCGTTGCCATCGAGGGCGACGCGGGCGATGCGCCCGGCCGACGCGCCCCCTTCGTCGAGCACCCAGTGGGGCTCGCCGGCCTCTTCCTCGCCCAATAGGCGCACGGTGATGCGGCAGGTAGTGGCCCCGATTGTCACCGTCGCCTCGAAGCCCGGCCAGGCCGGGGGCAGGGCAGGCTCCACCATAAGCACATCGCCTTGCCGCCTGATGCCGAGGATGCCCTCGACGCCGGCACGGTGCATCCAGCCCGCCGAACCCGTGTACCACGACCAGCCGCCGCGCCCGGCATGGGGAGCGACGGAATAGACGTCGGCCGCCACGACATAGGGCTCGGTCTTGTAGCGCTCGGTCTCTTCCGGAGTACGTGCGTGGTTGATCGGGTTAAGCAGGGCGAAGAGCGCGTGCGCTTTCCCGCCGTCTCCCAGCCGTGCGAAAGCCAGCACGGCCCACATGGCGGCATGGCTGTACTGGCCGCCATTCTCCCGCAGGCCCGGTGGATAGCCCTTGATGTAGCCGGGATCGTGCGGCGTCCGGTCGAAAGGCGGCGTGAACAGCGGGGCGATCTGCTGGTCGGTTCGGATGAGGTGGCGCTCCAGCGAGGCCATGGCGGTGGCCGCGCGCAGGGAATCGGCGGCGCCGGACAGCACGGCCCATGACTGCACGATCGAGTCGATGCGGCATTCGCCGCTATCCTTCGAGCCGAGCCAGGTGCCGTCGTCGAAGGTGGCGCGGCGATACCATTCGCCGTCCCAGGCGGAGCGCTCGATCGCCCGGCGCACCGAGGCGGCATGGGCGCGCCAGCGGCGGGCGCGCTCGGGATCGCGCGGCTCCGCCAGCGGCGCGAACATATCGATGGTGCGGATCAGCAGCCAGCCGAGCCAGACGCTTTCGCCTCTGCCACCCTCGCCGACGCGGTTCATCCCGTCGTTCCAATCGCCGGTACCAATGAGCGGCAGCCCCAGCACACCGGTCCTGTCCATGGCGAGATCCAGCCCGCGGGCACAATGCTCGAAGAGCGGCCCGGCTTCATCCGCCGGCATCGGCTGGAAGAAATGATCGTGCTCGCCGGGCTGCAGCAGCGGCCCCTCCAGATAGGGCACGATCTCGTCGAGGATCGCCGCGTCCCCCGAGCTGTCGATATAGGTCGCGGTGGCGTAGGCGAGCCAGACGACGTCGTCGGATATGCGCGTGCGCACGCCCTGTCCCGATTGCGGCAGCCACCAATGCTGCACGTCGCCCTCGACGAATTGCCGCCCCGCTGCTCGCAGGATATGGCCGCGTGTCTCCGCCGGCAGCGCCAGCGTCAGCGCCATGCCGTCCTGAAGCTGATCGCGGAAGCCATAGGCGCCGCTGGCCTGGTAGAAGGCGGAACGGGCGGTGATGCGGCAGGCCAGCGTCTGGTAGAGCAGCCAGCCGTTCAGCATGATGTCCATGGACCGGTCCGGCGTCTTCACCTGCACGGTGCCGAGTATGGTTGTCCAATGCGCGGTCACCTCCGCGAGAACGGCGTCGATATCGGCCCCGCGATAGCGGGCGATCAGGGCGCGGGTCTCCTCGACGGACGTGCATTGGCCGAGAAAGGCGACAATCTCGACGCTCTCGCCGATGCCGAGTTCGACCACCGTCTGCAAGGCGGCGCAGGGGTCGAGGCCGGCGCCGGTGGCACCGGAAAGCGGCGCCCTGCCGGTGAGGCCGAGCGGGGCGGCCAATCCTCCGTTACGCCCGAGAAACTCGGCCCTGTCCGCCGTCCACGCGTGCTGCCGCCCGCCGAGATCGGCAAAGGCCACCCGCGAGGCAAAGGACGCGCTCCAGGGGTTGCGCGCCAGCAAAGCACCCGATTCAACGTCCATTTCGGTGGTGATGAACGGCGCGGACGTGCCCCGCGCGGTTCCCAGCACCCATTCGGCATAGGTCGTGACGGAGAGCCGACGGGGTCTTCCCGACAGATTGGTCAGCTTCAGGCGCGAGATCTTGAGGGGATCGTCGAGCGGCACGAATTGCAGCAGGTCGAGCGCGATGCCGTTTGCCTCGTGCTCGAAGCGGCTGTAACCGAAGCCGTGACGGGCCACATACAGGCCATCGTCGCGGATCGGTTGCGCCGTTGCGCTCCAGAGGTCACCGCTTACCTCGTCACGCACATAGATCGCCTCGCCGGACGGATCGACGACGGCGTCGTTGGACCATTGGGTGAGCTGGTTCTCGCGGCTGTTCAGCGCCCAGCTATAGCCGCTGCCTTCCGTGGAGACCTGGAAGCCGAAGCCGGCATTGGCGACCACATTGATCCACGGCGCCGGCGTCGCCTGGCCCTTGGCCAGCAGGGTCACATATTCCCGCCCGTCCTTGTCGAAGCCGCCCAGGCCGTTGAAGAATTCGAGGACAGGCGGCGTCTGGGCCGGGCTGCGGTTCTGCATCGCCGGAAGGGGCCGGGCGATGCGGGGCGCGGCCGGCAGCTCCGACGCCCGCCCGATGCGCGCGAGCTGGTCGGCCAGCGCGCCGCGACGGGCCAGCAGCACCACGCGCGCCACCGAGTGCAGCAGCGCGCGCGACTCGACGCTCATGAGATCGGCGCGCAGCACCCGCACGGAGCCCATCGCCTGCGGCTCGTCGGGCAGGGGACGCGAGGCGCTGGTGCGTACCGCCGTTTCGATGGCGATCTGCAGGTCCTGCACGTAGGAGGAAGCGCGCTCATTGATGATGACGAGGTCCACGGCGAGGCGCTTCATCCGCCAATATTCGCGCGCACGCAGCAATTGGCGCACCTGCGCGATGTCCTCGACATCGTCGATGCGCAGCAGCACGATCGGCAGGTCGCCGGAGACGGAATGCTGCCAGAGGCCCGATTGCGGCCCGGCACCGCGCAGGATGACGTCGGAGGACGACCTGAACCGCCGGTCGGCATAGAGCAGGGGAGCGGCGAGCCGCTGGAAGTCGGCGGCCTCCTCCAGGCTCACATCGATGTGCCGCAGCTGTACCTGCGCCTGCGTCCACGCCAGGGTGCGCGCGCGGTCGAAGGCGTTGCGGTCGTGATGGGTGTCGATCAGGTCCAGCAGTTCTTCCCGCGACGACGCCACCACCGTCCAGAAGGCGACGCGGACCATACGTCCCGGCGCGATCCGTACGCTCCGGCGCAGCGAGAAGATCGGGTCCAGCACCGTGCCAACCGTGTTCGACAGCGGCCGTCCGTCCGACAGGGCATCGGCCGTGCCGATGCTGCGTCCGCGGCCGATGAAACGGGCGCGGGCGGTCTCATATTGGGGATCCGCGGCCACTTCGCCGTCCACGACCGCGAAATGCGCCGCCCATATTTGCGGCTCGCCGGGGGTGCGAAGCCGCCGCGTGGCAATGAGCGCACCGAACTCCGGCAGGTGCTCGGTCACCACGAACATCTTGGCGAAGGCCGGATGGGCGTTGTCGACTGCCGGCGTGGCGAGGACCAGCTCGGCGTAGGAGGTGAGCTCGATCTCGCGGGCCCGCCGCCCGCTATTGGTCAGGCAGACGCGGCGCACCTCGCCATTGTGCTCGCCCGAGACGATGACATCCATCGACGTGGTCAGGCCGCCACCGCGACGGATGAACTCCGCGTGGTCCTCCCCGAACACCACTTCACCGTCGACTGCGGCGCCCGGCATCGGCTGGGTCGTCGCCGACCAGACGCCGCCACTCTTCAGATCGCGAAGGAAGATGAACGAGCCCCAGTCGTCGCGGGTGGAATCCTCGTGCCAGCGCGTCACGGCAATGTCGCCCCAACGGCTCTGGCCGCCGCCGGAGGCGGTCATCATCACCGCATAGTGGCCATTGGAAAGAAGGTGCGTGACCGGCGCCCCGGCTACCGGGGTGGTGAGGCGGCGCAGCATGACCGCGTCGCCGCGCGCGTCGAGCGCCGCGGCGCGCACTTCCTCGGCGCGGGGGCGCGCCACGACCACGTCGCGCGGCGAGCGTTCCTGGAGAAGAAGCTCGCTGGCCCGGATCATCGGCTCGCGATGGAACCGGGACCGCATCTCGCCGTGCATCAGCGTGTTGGCAATCGCGACGATGGTCATGCCCTGGTGATGCGCCATGAAGCTGCGCACCAGGGCGGCGTCCTGATCTTCCGGCACCCGCGCACGGGTGAAGTCGAGCGCCTCATAGAAGCCGTAGCGGCCCCGCGCACCCCGTTCCGCCAGATGTGCGAAGTTCCGACGGGCGCCCTCGGGATCCACCATGGTGGCGAGCCCGGTCGCGTAGGGCGCAACAACCACGTTTTCCGACAAGCCACGCTTGAGGCCGAGCCCGGGCACGCCGAAATTGCCGTACTGATAGGTGAACTCGATATCGCGCGCATTATAGGCGGATTCGGACATTCCCCACGGAACGCCCAGCGACCGCGCATAGGATTGCTGGCGCTCGACCACCAGCCGGCTGGTCTGTTCGAGCACGCTCCCCGCCGGCGCCCGCATCACCAGCGACGGCATGAGATATTCGAACATCGAGCCTGACCAGGAAATCAGCGCGGAACCAGTGCCGACGGGAGTCGACAACCGTCCGAGCCGGAACCAGTGGCGGGTCGGCGCGTCGCCCTTGGCGATGGCGAACAGGCTCGCGAGACGGGCCTCCGACGCCAAAAGGTCGTAGCAGCTGGGGTCGAGACCGTTGTCCGAGAGCGAATAGCCGATGGAAAGCAGCTTCCGCTCGGGGTCGAGCAGGAACGCAAAGTCCATCTCCAGCGCCATGGTGCGCGCGGTGTCGGCCAGCGCGGTCAGTCTTTGCCGCGTCGCGTCAGGCGCCTCGATACGGCTCAGGCCGTCGCGCTCATGCGCGCTTACTGCCCTGCCAAGCGCCTCGATCCAATAGGCGAGGTCGGACGCGCCGCCCTCGTCGCCGCCCGCCGGCATGAATTCCTGCGCGCCCTTAGCGGCCTTGTCGACGAGACGCCGCAGAATCGGGGCTATGGCTTCCAGCGCCCGCGCGCTGTTCAACTGGGTCTCGATCTCGTCCAGCGTTGCCGCGAGAGCCCGTCCCTGGCTGCTGTCGGCGGGCGGCAGCGTCGCCAGCGCCTCGCGGGCCAGCGCGAGAGCGTCGGACATGCCCGCGCGGGCGGTCTCGCCGCCGATGCCCTCCGCGAACGCCTCGCAGGCATTGGCGAGCGCGATCAGGTGACCCGCCAGATTTCCGCTGTCCACCGAGGACACATAGTCCGGCGGCAGCGGCGCGAGGTCCTGCGTGCCGTACCAGTTGAAGAAATGACCGCGAAAGCGCTGAAGCCGCTTCAAAGTGGCGAAGGTCGCTTCCAGCCGCTCCACGGTCTCGATCGTACCGGCCCAGCCGAAGTCGCGTGCCGCCACGGCGGAGAGCAGGTAAAGGCCGATGTTGGTGGGCGAGGTGCGGTGGGCGATCACCGGCTTCGGCACTTCCTGGAAATTGTCCGGCGGCAGCATGTTGTCGGCCGGCGTGACGAAGGTCTCGAAGAAGCGCCAGGTGCGCCGGGCGATCAGCCGCAATTCGCGCGCTTCCGCCTCGCCCAGCGTCAGGCGTTCGGGCATTCTCGGCGAGCGGCTGACCGCCAGCGCGATGGCGGGGGCGGCGAGCCAGAGCAGGGCAAACGGCAGGACGAGCGGCCAGGATGCCGGCGCCAACGCCACCGCACCGGCCGCGAGCGCCATCGCAAGAGCGGTGCTGCCTGCCATCTGCCGATAGAAACCAACGACATCCGGTCGCGGTGTCGTTGAGGAGGCCGCTGCCGACGTCCAAGCCAGCAAATGCCGCCGGGTAACGGCGAGCCGCAGCAGAGTGCGGATGGCGGCATCGCCCGCCCGCCACGCATGGTCGGGGAGGAAAGCGAGACTGAGTGCCGTCTGGGCGGTGGCGAGCCGAAGGTCCGCGAGCAATTGGGCGAGGTGGCTGCGCAGGCGGATGTCCGGTCGGCGCGGCAGCAAGGCGGAGAGGATCGGCAGGAAGGCGGGGATCGCGAGGGTCGCCAGGATCAGCGCGGTGCCCGCCAGAGCGGCGGGTAGGGGAAACAGCCAGCAGAGCGTGAGCGCCAGCAGGGTGAGCGGACCGAGCGTCGAACGGCGCAGATTGTCCAGCATCTTGCCGCGCCCGACCGAGGTGACGCCGCGCCGGCCTGCCTGACCGCCGAACATCCACGGCAGCAACTGCCAGTCACCGCGCATCCAGCGATGCTGGCGCTTGGCCGCCACGTCATAGCGCGCGGGGAATTCCTCGACCACCTCGACATCCGAGGCGAGCCCGGCGCGGGCGAACACGCCTTCGAAGAGATCGTGGCTCAGCAGCGCATTATCGGGAATGCGCCCGGCCAGCGAGGCCTCGAAGGCGTCGACGTCATAGATGCCCTTACCGGTATAGGACCCTTCGCCAAAAAGGTCCTGATACACGTCGGAAACCGCAGTGGCGTAAGGGTCCATGCCGCCCCCGCCCGACGTGACCCGCTGATAGAACGAGCCTTCGCGACCGATCGGCAGCGCAGGCGTCACGCGCGGCTGGAGAATGCCGTAGCCCCCGACCACCCGCTGCCGCACCGCGTCGAATTCCGGCCGGTTCAGCGGATGTGCCATCTTGCCGACGAGCCGCAGGGCGGCATCGCGCGGCAGGCGCGTGTCGACATCGAGCGTGATCACATAGCGCACATCCGCCGGCACCCACGGGGCGCGTCCGGCGACGGCCATGAAGGACGTGTCGTCCGCGCCGCGCAGCAGGCGGTTGAGCTCGTGCAGCTTGCCGCGCTTGCGCTCCCACCCCATCCACTTGCCTTCGGCAGCATTGAACCGGCGATGACGGTGCAGCAGCAAAAAGCGGTCGCCGCCCGGGCCGGGCCCGTGGCGCCGGTTCAACTGGTCGATACCCTGCCGGGCAAGCTCCATCAGCAGGTCTTCGCCCGGCAGCTCCTCGCTGTCGGCATCGATGCCGTCGGTCAGGAGGGCGAAGGAGAGATCGCCGCCCGATCCGGAGAGAAAGTGAATCTCCAGGCCTTCGACCTGCTCCAGCAGATCGGCCTCGCTGGTAAGCAGGGTCGGCACGGCGACCAGCGTACGCAGCGCGCTCGGGACGCCCCCCGCCAGCTCGAGGCCGGGAAGGCTCGTGGCGCCGAACATCCAGGCGACGGCCCGGTTCACCAGCGAGGTCGCCACCTCGCTCGCGGGAAAGAAACCGGCGAGGGCGAAGAGTGCCATCCAACCAACCGAAAGGCCGGCCGACCCCAGCGCCCAAAGCGCCAGCGCGACGAGCCCCAGCGTGACGACCAGGATCGCCCCGACATAGCCGCCGATACCCAGCCGGATGCTGAGGCGGCTGAGCCGAAGACGCGCCGGAGGACGAAAGCGGATCCGGCGCTCGAAGGCGCTGCGCCCGGCGCCGATGAGATGATGGCCGGGGTCGCCGGCCGGCGCGGGCAACGCCTCATCCGGCGGCGACGATGCCGCCAGGGCCGCCGCCTCCAGCGCCTGCCCGGCGATGTCGAGCTCGGACGCCGGGGCGCCGCGCGCCAGCTGCTCGATCGCGCTGCGGTAGAGGTTGCGGGTGGGAAAATCCATCGCGGCGAAGGGACTGCCGGCCCGCAGACGTGAATCGACGAGGCTGACGCTCTCGAATAGCTCGGCCCAGTCGATGTCGGAGATCAGCCGCATGCTGGTGATGACGTTGCGCACGCTGACATTGGAGGCGCCCAGCCGCTGCTGGGCGTGCTGCACCACATCGGCGACGGAGACGCCTTGCGCGTCGAGCCGGGCCTGGAGCCAGCCGAGCGCCGGTGTGATCCGGGGGTCCTGGTCCCGCAGCCGCTTGACCAGTTGAGCGGCAAACAACTCGTCGAGCGGCTCCGGCGAGCGGATCAGGATGTCCGCGTCCAGCGCAGCGCGGGCGCCCCCGGAGGCGAGCAGCCGGTCCGCCAGCAGGTCCGCCTCCTGGCGGGAACGGCGCCCGCCGGTGATCTGATCCGACAGCCGGCACAAATTCTCGATGAGCACGATGCGCAGCGTGATCGCCACGGCCCATAGCTCGCCGATGGTGAGAGGTTCGACCTGCTGATAGGCCGTGATGAAGCGGCGCAGCATCTCGGGGTCGAAATGGCTGTCGGTGTGCGCGATATAGGCCCAGGCGAGGCCGAGCACGCGGGGGTAGCCCGCGAAGGGACCATCGGCGAGCTTCGGCAATTGCCGGTAATAGCCGGGCGGCAGGTCGTCGCGGATCTCGCGGACCTGCTCCTCGACGAGGTGGTAATTGTCGAGCAGCCATTCGGCAGCGGGCACCACGGGGCGCCCGGCTTCCGCGTCGGCGGCGGTGGCGCGATAGGCGGTCAGCAGCACACCGGCATTGCTTGCCAGCCGGGCATGCAGCGACGGAACGGCGCGCGGGTGCCGCGCGATGGGCTGCGCCGCCGCCAGGCTGCGCGCATGCTGCTCCAGCCGCTCGGCGCCGAACAGTTCCTCGCGGATCGGCGAGGCATCGTCCCACACGGAGCCCTGCCAGGCACGGTTCCGCCACCAGGCGAGCCGAGACCTACAGCCACGTCGAAAATCGGCGATCGGATCCATAGGGGGCCTTCCGGTCCGGAGTGGCGCCAGAGGCGAGGATGATCGATGAAAAACAGATGCCGCTCCCGAGGCCGGGCGCGCGCCCTCGGGTCAGCCGGCATGCATCTGCCGGCCGCTTCAGCTCCGTACGTCCGGGGGACGCCGGATCAGTTGCGCAGGTCGGCTTCCAGCGCCTTGGCCAGTTCCGCGGAACTCACCATGAACACCTCCTTCGCCCTGCCAACCCCCTCGATGGAGGGCGTGTGCAGCATCGTCGCGGAGCGCCGATAGGCGAGGAAGGTAATGTCCGGCACCTCCTCCTCGTCGATCACCAGACGGTAGGTCCCCGCAGGCTGCGGGCGGTCCAGCGAGCTCAGCTTGAACGGACGGCTGAAGGTGACCGTGGTCTCACGGGTGCGGAAGGTCATGGCCGCGGTCAGCCCTTCTTTTTCGGAAGGGCGATGGCGACGGGCGCCCCCTTGAGCAGGGAAGGGGCCGCAGCCGGCTCCTTGACCTTCTTCGGCTTCTTTGTCTCGCGATTGCTGCGTATCTGGCCCTTGGCCATGGCGGTCTCCCTTGCGTCACTTCAGCAGAAGATAAACCCCGCGCGCGCGAAGAGATGCGAGGCGTGGAGACGGTACAGCGCGTTGCCCGGCGGACGGCGTCGCCACGGCAGGGCCGGTTCAGCGACGCTTCGTGCGAGGCTTCAGGTCAGGAATTCGCGCCAAGCGGATTTCCCATCCTCTATCATAGGCAGACTTTTCTGCGAAAAGACAGGCTCGGCAAAGCCGTATGCCAGCAACAGAAAATGTAATTCATCACGAAAATACACGCGGAACCCGGGTCGCCGTCGGTCTCATTCAGCGCCTTTAATATGTACCTCTATCGGCACTATTACAAGATCGGGAAACCGTGTAGGCGAATACCATCGCGCTTGCCGGCAGGGCGTGTCGCGCATGTTTGCAGCCTCGGGCCCGAAAAAAATTCGCCACCCTGTCGGGTCCGGCCGTCCTCATTCGTCCTCGTCGAGGCAAGCCGAGGCCGTGGGACTCGGCACAGGGAGCTGATGCGATGAAGGTCCAGGCTTATCTGATGTTCAACGGCCGCACCGAGGAGGCCATCGAGTTCTACAAGAAGGCTCTCGATGCCGAGGTCACGGCGCTTATGCGCTTTCGCGACGCCCCTGAGCCGCCGCCGCCGGGGATGATCCCGCAAGGCTGGGACGACAAAGTCATGCATTCCAGCTTCAGGGTCGGCGAGACCGAACTCATGGCCTCGGACGGCTGCCAATCGGACGGGGCGGCGTTCGCCGGGGTTTCGCTCTCGCTGTCGCTCGCCAATGCCGCGGAGGCCGAGGCGCGATTTGCCGCCCTCTCCGAAGGCGGTACAGTCACCATGCCGCTGGGGGCGACCTTCTTCGCCAGCAGCTTCGGCATGCTGACCGACCGCTTCGGCGTCTCCTGGATGATCGTCGTTTCCACCTTGTGAGGGGAGGGCACCATGGGAAAGCAGGTCCTCGTCCTGGTCGGCACCCGCAAGGGCGCCTTCATCCTGGAAAGCGATGCCGCGCGCCGCGCATGGCGGGTGAGCGGCCCATTCTGCGAGACATGGCCGACCAATCATGTCGTCGCCGATCCCGCGAGCGGCACCATCTATGCCGGCGGCGGCAATGAATGGTTCGGCCCGGCGGTGTGGAAATCGACGGATTTCGGCGCCAGCTGGACGCATTCGAGCCAGGGCCTCGCCTATGAGGCGGGACAGGCGCCGGTGAAGGCGGTGTGGAGCCTCGCCGCCGGGGTCGATGGCAGCCTCTACGCCGGCGTCGACCCTGCCGGCCTGTTCCGCAGCACGGATGGCGGGGTCAGCTGGACCCATGTCGACGGCCTGCAGAAGCATCCCAGCCGACCGGAATGGAACCCCGGCGGCGCCGGGCTGATCCTGCACTCGCTGGTGCTGGACCCTGCCGATCCGAAGAAGATCTGGGTCGGCATCTCGGCGGCAGGCGTCTTCGCCACCGAGGATGGCGGCGCCACCTGGGAAACCCGCAACAGCGGCACCCGCGCCGATTTCATGCCGGAAGGGCAGAACTACCCCGAATTCGGCCAGTGCGTGCATTGCCTCGTCATGGCGCCGGGCGGCAGCGGCCGGCTCTACCAGCAGAACCATTGCGGCATGTACCGCTCCGACGATGGCGGGAAGAGGTGGGAGAGCATCGAACAGGGCCTGCCCTCCTCCTTCGGCTTCCCTGCTGCCGTGCACCCGCGCGACCCGGACGGCCTCTACCTCATCCCGTTGAACGGCGACATCAAGGGTCGCTTCATGCCGGACGGCAACGCCGCGGTGTGGCGCACGGGCGACGCCGGCGCGAACTGGCAGGCGCAGCGCGAGGGCTTGCCGCAGGGCGGGGCATATTTCAACGTGCTGCGCCAGGCCATGGCGACCGACACGCTGGAGCCGGCGGGCGTCTATTTCGGCACCAATGCCGGCGGGCTCTACGCCAGCGCCGACGAGGGCGAGAGCTGGGACTGCATCGCCCCGTATCTGCCGACCATCACCTCGGTGGAAACGCTGGTGATCGAGCGGTGAGGGCGATGGGAATGCAAGGACAAGATGAGGCGCAGCAGCGCGCGACCGTGCTGGTGCGGCTGCCGCCCCATCTCGTCGTGCTGTTCCCGGATGCCGACCGGCTCGTGCCGCTGGTGGCCCACACGGTCGGGGAGATGGTGGACGGGCTGGACGCGCGCTGGCCCGGCATGCGCGAGCGCCTCTGCGACGAGACGCCGGCGATACGGCGGCATATCAACGTGTTCGTCGACGGCCGGCGCGCCCGGCTCTCGACGCCCCTTGCCCCCGGCGCGGACGTGTACGTCATCACCGCGATCAGCGGCGGCTGACGCCAGCACTGCGAAAGGTCACCCATGTTCTACGCCCTGCTTTGCTACCATCAGGAAGATGTCGTTTGCGCCTGGACCAAGGAGGAGGACGAGGCGGTTATGCAGAAGCTCGCCGTGGTGCAGGAACGGCTGGCCCGCGAGGGCAAGCTCGGCCCGGTGGCGCGCCTGCTGCCGACCACGGCGGCCACGACGCTGCGCAAGGACCAGGACCCTCCCTTGGTGCTGGACGGCCCCTTCGCCGAGACTAAGGAGCAGTTGCTCGGCTTCTACATCCTCGATTGCGCGGACCTGGAGGAGGCGCTTTCCATCGCCCGCGAACTCGGCGCCGCCAATCCCGGCGGCTCCTACGAGATTCGCCCGGTCGGCCTGTTTCTCGATGGCGGCGCGCGGCCATGACGGACGAGGCGCGCCGGATCGGCACCATGCTCGCCGCCGCGCGCCCGCAGGCACTCGCCGCGCTGCTGCGCTATTTCCGCGATCTCGACCTCGCCGAGGAAGCCTTTCAGGAGGCGTGCCTGCGGGCGTTGCGGACATGGCCGCAGAACGGCCCGCCGCGCGATGCGGCGGCGTGGCTCATCTTCGTCGGCCGCAATGTCGCGCTCGACACGGTACGGCGCCGGGCGAAACAGACCGAGCTGCCGCCCGAGGAAGCGTTCTCCGACACGGAGGACGCCGAGACCGCCATCGCCGAGCGGATGGACGGCGCGGATTATCGAGACGACGTGCTGCGGCTCCTTTTTATCTGCTGCCACCCGGGCCTGCCGGCGAACCAGCAGATCGCGCTGGCGCTGCGCATCGTCTCGGGGCTGTCGGTCAGCCAGATCGCCCGTGCCTTCCTGGTGAGCGAAGCGGCGATGGAGCAGCGCATCACCCGGGCGAAGGCGCGCATTGCCCGGGTGCAGGGTGGCGAGGACGGCGTGCCCTTCGAGCCGCCGGGTCCGGTGGAGCGGGCCGAGCGGCTCGGTGTCGTCGCGGCCATGGTCTACCTCGTCTTCAACGAGGGCTATTCCGCGGCCGGCGATGCCACCGCCGCTCGCTCGCCCTTGTGCGAGGAAGCGATCCGGCTTGGCCGGCTGCTACTGCGCCTGTTCCAGGCCGAGCCGGAGATCATGGGGCTGACCGCGCTCATGCTGCTACAGCACGCCCGCGCGCCGGCCCGCTTCGACAAGGAGGGCACCGCGATTCTCCTCGACAATCAGGACCGCACGCTCTGGAACACCGCAATGATCGCCGAGGGGCTGGCGCTGCTCGACAAGGCGATGCGTCACCGCCGCCCCGGCCCCTATCAGGTACAGGCGGCAATCGCGGCACTGCATGCGCGGGCAGCGACGCCCGGGGACACCGACTGGGCGCAGATCGACCTGCTCTACGGCACGCTGGAGATTCTCCAGCCCTCGCCGGTGGTGACATTGAACCGTGCCGTGGCGATCTCGAAACTGCGCGGGCCGGAAGCGGCGCTCGCCATGGTGGAACCGCTCGGCGACCGGCTGGCCGGCTATTTCCACTATCACGGGGTGCGCGGCGCCCTGCTGATGCAGCTCGGCCGCACGCGGGAGGCGCGGGAAGGCTTCATGACCGCCATCAGCCTCGCCACGACGGCGGCGGAGGCTGCCCACATCCGCTCGCATCTCGATGGAATGACGTGAGCGGCGAGGGCGGCCGAACCACCCCCGCACGTCATTTCAGACCTTGCCGACATCCTCATAGCTCGCATGCAGCGCCCAATCGGCCGGGCTGAAGCGGTCGCGGGCGAAATTATGCTGGTGCCAGTAGGGATAGATGTAGGGCAGGCGGCTGACGAGGTTGAGCCGCTCCAGCTCTTCCGTCGTCAGCTCAAGGTCGACGGCGGCGATGTTGTCGGTGAAGTGGCTCTCTTCCGTACCGCCGACGACCAGCGAGGCGATCCCCGGCCGCGTCAGCGTCCAGGCGATCGACACCTGCGCGGCGGTGACCCCGCGCGCGCCGGCAATGTCCTTCAGCACGTCGACAATAGACCATAGCCGCTCGGAATCGCGGATCGGCGGCTCGCTCCATCCGGCGGCCTGGCGGGAATCGGCGGGGAAGGTGTCGCGGTCGAAGCGGCCGGACAGCAGCCCCGCCGCCAGCGGGCTCCACACCATGACGCCGACGCCCTGGTCGACGGCGATCGGCAGCAGCTCATATTCCGCCTCGCGCGCCTCCAGCGTGTAGTGGATCTGCTGGGTGACGAAGCGCGGCAGCGCTTTCGCATCGGCAATGCCGAGCGCCTTCATGATCTGCCAGCCGGAATAGTTGGAGCAGCCGATATAACGGATCTTGCCGGCCCGCATCAGCGCATCAAGCGCCGACAGCATTTCCTCCAGCGGGGTGATGCCGTCCCATTCGTGCATGAAATAGATGTCGATATGGTCGGTGCGCAGGCGCTTCAGGCTGAGTTCGCATTCCCGGATGAGGTGGTAGCGCGAGACGCCCTCGTCATTGGGCCCGTCGCCGATCCGCATCCGCGCCTTGGAGGTCAGCAGCGTCCGCTCGCGACGCCCGTCCAAAACCTCGCCGACGATCTCCTCCGAGCGGCCGAGCGAGTACATGTTGGCGGTGTCGATCACGTTCACGCCGCCGTCGAGGCACGCATCGACGAGGCGGCGCGCCTCGCTCACCCCATGATTGGCCACCTTGGCGAAGTCGCCGACCCCGCCGAAGGAGAAGGTGCCCATGGAGATGGCAGAGACCTTGAGGCCGGAGCGGCCGAGCGTGCGGTATTTCATCTGGCGTCTCCCGGAACGTAGCGACAGGCGGCCCTCAGGCCGGAAAAGAGGCGTTCAGTGTGGCAGCCACGGCGGCGATGCCGGGCTCGGGGCTGGTGAGCACGGGAACCGCCCCGGCAGCGCCTGCCAGGGCATTCGCCATTGAGGCCTGGGCGAGCACCACCACATCGACCTGCGGCGCGAGATCGGCGAAGGCCGCACGCACCATCACATCATGTTCGGCACGATCCCCGGCAGCGAGCCGGGCGAAGGCGCCCTCGCACAGACGCGCCTCAAGGGTGACCTCGCGGCCGGCCGCGTCGGCGGTGGCGCGCACCAGCCGCTCGGTCGGCCCCAGCGTGGTCGGCAGGGTGGCGAGAATGCCGATGCGCCGGCCCTGCCTCACCGCCTGCTGCGCCATGCCGCGATCGATGCGGAACACCGGGACGCGAACGTCCGCGCCGAGTGCGTCGGCGGCTTCCCCGAGGCTCGAACAGGTCACCAGCACCGCGTCGGCTTCCTCGCCGGCGGCGTGGAGTCGCGCTGCGAGGCGGGCCTTCGTCCCGTCGCGCAACTCGCCGTTGCGGATGGCGTCGGCGAGCAGGCTTTCGTCGACAATGTCGAGAAACGTCCAGCCGGGGAGGGCGTGTTCGAGACGCGGACGCAGCGCCGACGCCAGGGCCGGCACGGTGTGGAGCAGGGCAAGGCGCGGCATGGATGACCTCACGCGTTTTCGGCGATGCCGCGCCGGCGCACCGCCTGTGGCACCGGGCGCGGATCGGCGGGGCCGCGGTCGCTCAGCCGCGCGACCAGCCGGGCGCCGACGAGGATCTTCACCGGCGGCTGCGGTTCGGCGGCGTTGATGAGGTCGTCGAGAACGGTGACCGCGAGATTGCCGATCTTGCGCTTCGACACGTCGATGGTGCTGAGCGCCGGGTCCATCGTTGCGCCCAGTGGGAGATTGTCGAAGCCGATCACGCCCACATCCTCGGGAATGCGGATGCCGAATTCGCGCAAGGCCTTGATGAAGCCATAGGCGATCACGTCATTTGTACAGAAATAGCAGTCGGCCAGCGCGATGCCGCGCGTCAGCGCCGCAACCGTGTCGGCATAGGCGCCTTCCGGCGTCGATTCGACCGAGAGGATGTGGCCGGGGTCGACACTGAGGCCAAGCCGCCCCATGTGGCGGTGGAACGCCTGCTGCCGCAGCCGGAAATTGGTGGTGTCGACATGGCTCGCCACGAAGCCGATGCGTCCGAACCCCTGCTGGCGCAGCCGCGCCAGCGCCTGGTGTACCGCGTCCTCATTGTTCATGTTGACGAAGTTGGCCTCGACCACATCGAAGAACGTGTCGATGAACACGATCGGCCGCCCGACGCCCTGCAGCACGCGAATGTCGCTTTCCGCCATCTCGGTGCCGAGCGCGATGACGCCGCTGACCGGGGCGAGGGCGAGCGTTTCGGCGATGGCGATGGCGCTCTGGCCCTCATGGCTCACCACCTCGAGCGCATAGCCGCGCCGCGTCGCCTCGGCCGACATGCCGTCGATATAGTCGGAGATGAACACGCTGTGATCGCGGTTCACCGTGTGGCCGTGGCGGGCGATCTTGAGGAAGCGGATCGTGCCGGGCGCATCGGTCTGCGGCCGTGCCGTGCCGGGGCGGGCGAGACGCGGGACATAATGCAGCCGGGCGGCAGCCTCCAGCACCCGCGCGCGGGTAAGCTCCGAGATCTCGCCCTTGCCGTTGAGGACGAGCGACACCGTGGCCGGCGAGACCCCGGCGGCGGATGCGATGTCCCTGATGGTGAACGACTTCTTCACGGTCATGGCCCGGCACGTGTCCTCAAGAGCTTCAAAGGGCGACTTATGACGCGCTTTGTTTAGTAAACATTGAAGCTCGATAATCAGGGTTAAGCCAAAAGCGGCAGCGTGGCAACTGCGTCGCAAGCATCGATGCACGCCGGCTCGCGCATCGCCTCCGCGCGGCTCTGGCAGAGCATGCCTGCGGCTGCCGGCGAGGCGTTAGCGCGTCGGCCGGATCGACGGGTCAATTAGGTAAAAAAGGCTGTCCTAAAAGGGTTTGACCTGGCGGACCCACCTGCCTGTCCCCCCTCCGACAGCGGATCTCACGTGACGAAATTCTGATCACGCCCAAATCGCGGGCGTCGAGCCTGGAGCGAAAAGTCGGCCGCCTGAACGATGCGCAGGCCGCTTGCGCCGACCGGAAGCCTTTGCTACGGATTTAGTGAAGGGGTCGGTCGTTTAGTAAATAAGACCCTCGCGAAGGCGCAAGATCACTCCCGGGAGGAGGCCATGCGGACAACCGGCGGACAGCTGTTCATGCTCGTCGTCATCAACGCGGCGCTGCTTGTCGTCGGCGCGTTGATTTCAGGTGGCACGTTCCTCTCGCCGTTCAATCTGCAGTCCATGGCCGGCCAATTGCCGGAAATCGGCTTCCTCGCCATCGGCGTCATGCTCGCCATGTGCGCGGGCAATGGCGGCATCGACCTGTCGGGCATCGCGCTGGCCAATCTCTCCGGCGTCGCGTCGGCGATCATCGTCGGCTCCTTCCTGTCGAGCACCGATAACGAGACCGCCTTCTCCATCGCCTTCATCGCCGTGGCGGTGCTGACGGGCCTCATTGGCGGCATGTTCAACGGCCTGCTCATCAGCCGGCTGAACATCACCCCCATCCTGTGCACGCTCGGCACCCAGATGCTGTTCACCGGCATCGCGGTCGTACTGTCGGAAGGGCGCGCGGTCGCCGTCGGCAGCCCCGAGCTGCTGTCGGACATCGGCAATGGGCTGTTTCTCGGCGTGCCGATCAGCTTCCTCATCTTCATCGGCGCCGCCGGCCTCATCGCCGCGCTCCTGAAATTCACGCCGTTCGGGCTTTGGCTCATGCTCATGGGCACCAACCCCAAGGCGGCGACCTTTGCGGGCTTTCCCAAGGCGCGGGTGCTGATCGCCACCTACGCCACCAGCGGGCTTCTCGCCGGCCTCGCCGGGGTGATCATCGCGGCGCGCAACGTCAACGTGAAGTGGGACTACGGCACGTCCTACCTGCTGATCGCCATCCTCATCGCCGTGATGGCCGGGGTGCGCCCCGAGGGCGGCTATGGCCGGGTGATCTGCGTGGTGATGGCGACCATCGCGCTGCAGCTGATGTCGAGCCTTCTGAACTTCGGCGGATTGTCGAACTTCGTGCGCGACTTCGCCTGGGGCGCGCTGCTGCTGACCTTCCTGGCGGTCGGCCGCTACAACGTGGTCGGGCTGCTGACCCCGAACAAGAGCAGAAAGCTCGTGTGATGCGAAACCCTCACGCATCGATCGGATCATGAGGGTGGGAACAACAAAGGAGGAAACTATGGGAGCTCTCTCGAAGAAGATGCTGCTCGGCTCCGCAATGGCGCTGGCTGTCGTCGCGGGTTCCACCGGAGCGCTGATGGCGCAGAACAAGCCGGTCATCGCCACCGTGGTGAAGATCAGCGGCATTCCGTGGTTCGACCGCATGGAAACCGGCGTCAAGCAGTTCCAGAAGGACAATCCGGACGTCGTCGCCACCCAGTACGGCCCGGCCACCGCCGACGCCGCCCAGCAGCTGCAGATCGTCAACGACCTCGTCGCCAAGGGCGTCAACGGCCTTGCCGTGGTGCCGATGGACCCATCGGTGCTCGAAGGCACGCTGAAGCGCGCGATGGATCGCGGGATCATCGTCGTGACCCACGAGGCCGACAACCAGAAGAACACCCATGCCGACGTCGAGGCCTTCGACAACGCCGATTACGGTCGCGCGCTGAACGAGCGCCTGGCGCAGTGCATGGGCGGCAAGGGCAAGTGGACCACCTTCGTCGGTTCCGTCGGCAGCCGCACCCACATGCAGTGGGTCGGCGCGGGCGAGGCGAACGCCAAGAAGCACGCGGAGATGGTGCTGGTCGACCCGAACAACGAGTCGTTCGACGACGCCAACGGCACCTATGAGAAGGCCAAGGAAATCCTGCGCAAGCACCCCGACATCAAGGGTTTCCAGACCTCGGCGGGCAATGACGTGCTCGGCGTCGGCCGCGCCATCGACGAGGCGGGCCTTTCCGGCAAGGTGTGCCTGGTCGGCACCGGCCTGCCGAACCCCTCGCAGGACCTGCTCGAGTCCGGCGCCATCACCGCCATCGGCTTCTGGGATCCTCAGAAGGCCGGCATGGCGATGAACGCGGTGGCCAAGAGCCTGATCGCCGGCAAGAAGATCGAGGACGGCGCCAATCTCGGCGTGCCGGGCTACGAGAAGGTGAAGGTCACCAAGGGGCCGGGCGAAGGCGTGCTGATCATCGGCAACGGCATGGTCCTGGCCGACAAGGCGAACTACAAGGAATACCTCTTCTGATCGCCCGCTAGACCAGCAGCCGGGGAGCGCCGCGCGCGCTCCCCGCAAGCCCGACCGCGCCGCTCCCGGCGCGTCCTCACGGTGTCAGGGAGACCTTCGTGTCCCACGCTTCCACCACCTCCCTGCCGGCTGCCGCGCCCGCGTGCCCGTTCCTGGAGCTGCGCGGCATCCACAAGCGCTTCGGCGGCGTCCACGCGCTGCGCGGGGTCGGCTTTTCCATCGAGGCGGGCGAGGCCTATCACCTGCTCGGCGAGAATGGCTGCGGCAAGAGCACCGTCATCAAGATCATGTCGGGCGCACACGCGCCGGACGAGGGCGAGATCGTGCTCGAAGGGCGCAGCTTCCGCTCTCTCAATCCCATTCAATCGCTCTCCGCCGGCATCGAGACCGTCTACCAGGACCTTTCCCTGCTGCCGAACCTGACGGTGGCGGAAAATGTCGCGCTGAACGAGCAGCTGGTGGCCCATGGCGGCCGGCTGGCGCGGCTGTTCGATCGCGGCCGCCTGCGGCGCACCGCCGAGGCGGCGCTCGCCATTGTCGGCCTTCCGACGGCGCCCGCCTATCTCTCCACCATCGTGTCCGATCTGCCGCTGGCCCAGCGCCAACTCGTCGCCATTGCCCGCGCCATCGCCACCAAGGCAAAGATGGTGATCATGGACGAGCCGACCACGTCGCTGACGCGGCGCGAGGTCGACAACCTTATCGCCGTCGTCGAGCGCCTGCGCTCCGAGGGCGTTGCCGTGCTGTTCGTCACCCACAAGCTCGACGAATGCTACCGCATCGGCGGCCACGCCATCGTCTTCCGCGACGGCCAATGCGTGGCGCAGGGCCCGCTCGCCGACTATTCCAAGCACCAGCTCACCGAGCTGATGACCGGTCGGACCATCGATTCCGAGCGCTACCGCACCGGCGCGCCGATGGCGGAGGAGCTTTTTGCCGCCGACGGCCTGTCGCTGCCCCCGAACTTCGCCAATGTGAGCTTCTCGGTCCGCCGGGGCGAAATCCTCGGCATTACCGGCCTCGCCGATTCCGGCCGCAATGAACTCGCCACGGCGATCGCCGGCGTTACCCCGGCATCCGAGGGCCGCATCCGCATTGCCGGCAAGGTCGAGAGGATCGGTCATCCCGCCCACGCCATCCGCCTCGGCATCGGCTATGTGCCGGAAGACCGGCTGGGCGAGGGGCTGTTCCTCGACAAGTCGATCTTCGAGAACGAGATCGCCCTGGTGGTGAGCGACCTCGCCAACGCGGTCGGCATCGTCGACAAGGCGAAGGGCAGGGCGCTCGCGGAGAAGATCGCGCAGGACATGCGCCTCAACACCGGCAATATCGACCTGCCGGTGGGCGCACTGTCGGGCGGCAACCAGCAGCGCGTGCTGATCGGCCGCTGGCTGTCGATCAACCCGCGGCTGCTGGTGCTGCATGGCCCCACGGTGGGTGTCGATGTCGGCTCCAAGGACACGATCTACCGCGTCATCCAGCAGCTTGCGGAAGCCGGGATGGGCCTCATCATCATCAGCGACGACCTTCCCGAACTGCTGCAGAACTGCGACCGCATCCTCGTGATGAATGCCGGCAGCGTCGTCGCCGAATATGACGCGCAGGGCGCAGACGAGGAGCGGCTCTACCAGGCGATGCTGGCGTCCCGGACCGACATGCAGACGGAGGCGGCCCGATGAGCGCGACCCATACCGAGGATTCGAGCCTCCCGGCGCTGCCCCGGCAAAGCATCTTCTTCGAGCTGGTGCGCCGGCGGCCCGAGATCATCACCTTCGTGATCCTGGTGGCGATCTGCATCGCCGTGTCGGTGATCAATCCGGCCTTCCTCCAGCCCTCCTCGCTGGTCGACATCGGCCGCGCCAGCGTGGTGATGGGTCTGTTCGCGCTCGGCGTGTTCATCATCCTGGCGGCGGGCGGCATCGATGTCTCGTTCACCGCCATCGCCGCCTTCACCATGTACTCGATGACGGTTCTGGTGAAGAACCACGCTCCCGACATGCCCATCGCCGTGGTGGTGTTGATGGCCATCGCGGGCGGCGCGCTGCTGGGCGTGGTGAACGGCCTGCTGGTGCATCATCTGCGGGTGCCCTCGCTGATCGTGACCATCGGCACGCAGTACCTGTTCCGCGGCATATTGCTGGCCTTCATTGGCACGGTCTGGATCATGTCGCTGCCGCCGCAGATGGGCGCGTTCGGCCGTATGCCGCTGTTCCAGTTCGAGTCGGGAGACGGGCGCACCATCACCCTGCCATTCTACTTCCTCGTGCTGCCGGCGGCGGCGCTGCTCACCTGGTGGATTCTCAACCGCACGCTGATGGGCCGCGCCATCTTCGCGCTGGGCGGCAATGCCAGCGTCGCCGAGCGGCTCGGCTACAGCCTCAAGACGATCCACATCTTCCTGTTCGCCTATGCAGGCGGCCTCGCCGGCCTCGCCGGCATCATCCACACCTGCGCCAACCGGCAGGCCAACCCGTTCGACCTCGTCGGCAGCGAGATCAACGTCATCGCCGCCGTCGTGCTCGGCGGCGCGCGCATCACCGGCGGCACGGGCACGGTGCTCGGCACGCTGCTGGGCGTGCTGCTGATCGTGGTGGTCAACAGCGTGCTGGTGATGGTGGGCATCCCCTCCACCTGGCAGCGCGTGGTGGTCGGCGCCTTCATCCTGCTCGCCGCCGGCTTCTTCGTGTTCTGCCAGAAGAAGAACCGTTGAGTTCAACACGACGCCACAGCTTCGCGCTCAAGAGGACCCCATGAAGAAGTTTCTCAACGACCCGGCGAACTTCGTCGACGAAATGCTTGAGGGCATCTACCGGGCTCACCCGCAGGTGACCTATGCCAATGACGACAAGCGCTGCCTTGTCGTCGCCAAGCCGACGCCCGGCAAGGTGGGCATTGCCACCGGCGGCGGTTCGGGCCATCTGCCGCTATTCCTCGGCTATGTCGGCGAGAACATGCTCGATGGCTGCGCCGTCGGCGGCGTGTTCCAGTCGCCCAGCGCCGACCAAATGCACGAAGTGACCAAGTACATCGATCAGGGCGCCGGCGTCCTCTACATCTATGGCAACTACACCGGCGACATCATCAATTTCGACATGGCGGCCGAACTGGCCGACCTCGACGGCATCACGGTGAAACAGGTCGTCGGCAATGACGATATCGCTTCCTCGGTGGTCGGCGAGGAGCACAAGCGGCGCGGCGTCGCCGGCATCTTCTTCGTCTACAAGGCGGCGGGCGCCGCCGCGGCGAACGGGCTGTCGCTCGACGAGGTTCATAGGCTCGCCGACAAGGCGAGGGCGAATGTGCGCACCATCGGCGTCGCTTTGTCGAGCTGCGTGGTGCCGGAAGTCGGCCACGCCACCTTCTCGGTTGGCGAAGACGAGATGGAAATCGGCATGGGCATCCATGGCGAGCCGGGCATCCGCCGTTCCAAGCTCGCGCCCGCCGACGAGGTGGTCGACCAGATGATGGCGCGCGTCTTCGCCGAGCAGCCGGCAGGCGAGGGCGACGCGTTCGCGGTGCTCGTGAACGGGCTCGGCGGGACGCCGAAGGAAGAACTCTACATCCTCTTCCGCCGCGTCTCGCAGCTGTTCGAGGAGAAGGGTGCCAAGGTGAAGTATGTGTGGATCGGCGAGTTCGCCACCGCCATGGAAATGGCCGGCGCCTCGATCTCGGTCCTCAAGCTCGACGCCGAGCTCGATCCGCTGATCGCCGCCCCGGCAAACACGCCGTTCTTCGCCCATTACAAGGTCTGAGGAGGTGGCGATGGAGACCATCCGCGCCGAGGATCTGATCGGCCTGTTCCACAGCTGGCGCGACCTGTTCGTGGCCGAGCGGGAGTTCCTGATCGCGCTCGACGGCAAGGTCGGCGACAGCGATCTCGGCATCACCATGGCGAAGTCCTTTACCGCCGCCGCTGATACGGTCGCGGCAGAGGGCGCGGCCGCCGGCCTGCCCAAGCTGCTGCGCTCGGCCGGGGCGATCATCGCCAAGACCGCGCCCTCAACCATGGGCACGCTCACCGCGACGGGCTTCCTGCGCGGTGGCAAGGCCCTGGAGGGCAGCGAGGCCATGGGCACGCCCGAGGCCGCCGTGTTCTGGCGGGCTTTCACCACCGGCATCGCCGAGCGTGGCAAGGCGAAGCTCGGCGACAAGACGATCCTCGACGTGCTCGACCCCGTCGCCACGGTGCTGGAAGCGCAGGCGGCGAGCGGCGCGGCGCTCGCCCCGGCGATGGCCGCCGCCGCGCGGGAGGCCGACGCCGCGCTGGAGCGCACCAAGAGCCTGCTCGCCCAGCATGGCAAGGCTGCCGCCTTCCAGGAAAAGACCATCGGCCTGCAGGATGCCGGCGCCACGGTGGGCGTGCTGCTGGTCCGGCAGATGAGTGCCTTCACGGCCGGCTGAGCCGGAGAAGCAGCGACCCGACGGCACGCGGCGGCTCGGCCGTCGCTTCCCGCTTATGCTCGCCGAATAGGCGGCGAGGCATCCTGCTCACACGCTGGGCGCGCGGTGAGCCAGTCTGTCGTCAATCTGACGCGGGAGGTCGGATACGTGGCATCGGCGTGAGGGATGGCGTGTATCAGTGGGCGTAGACGTCGCCTGATACCCAAAGGACGCCATGCCCGCCGAAGAGACCGTCTGGATCATCCTGAAAGATGGCTGCCGGCTTGCGGCACGGCTGTGGCTGCCGGGGACAGCCGAGCCGGTGCCGGCGATCCTGGAATATCTTCCCTATCGGCGCCGCGACCGGCACCGCGGCGACGACGCGATCCTGCATCCCGGCCTCGCCGCCGGCGGCTACGCCGCCATCCGTGTCGACATGCGCGGTGCGGGCGATTCCGACGGCACGATGGACGACGAATACACCCCGCAGGAATGGGCGGACGCCAATGAGGTGATCGCCTGGATCGCGGCGCAACCATGGTGCACGGGCGCGGTCGGCCTTATCGGCCTGTCCTGGAGCGCCTTCAACGCGCTGCAGATCGCCGCCACCCGCCCGCCGGCGCTGCGGGCCATCGTCACCACTTGCGGCACCGATGACCGCTTCGCCGACGACATGCACTACATGGGCGGGGCGCTGCTGAACGATAATCTGCAATATGGCGCGACCCTGTTCACCTGGCTGGCGCCGCCGCCGGACCCGGAGATCGTCGGGCCGCGCTGGCGCGAAATGTGGATGGCGCGCATGCAGGCGATCAGCGAGCCGCCGGCGGCGCGCTGGATGCGCCATGCCGATCGCGACGCCTATTGGCGCAGCGGCTCCGTCTGCGAGAACTACGCCGACATCGAGGTGCCGGTGCTGGCCGTGGGCGGCTGGGCCGACGGCTACACCAACGCGGTCCACCGCCTGCTGACGAACCTGCCCGGGCCGCGCAAGGGCGTCATCGGGCCCGGCGCCCACGCCTACTCACACGTGGCAACGCCGGGGCCGGCCTTCGACTTCATCGGCCTCGTCGTCCGCTGGTTCGACCGCTGGATGAAGGGCGTCGAGAACGGTATCGACACCGAGCCGATGCTCACCGCCTGGATGCAGGACGACGAGCCCCCAAGGCCGCAATATGAGGTGCGGCAAGGGCACTGGGTCGCCGAGGCGCAGTGGCCTAGCGCCAATGTCAGCCCCCGCACGCTCCACCTCAGTGCCGGCAGGCTGGGGACCGCCAGCGACGGCCCCTTCGAGACGGTGGTGAAGTCGCCGGCCACGGTGGGCCTCGCCTCGGGCGAATGGTGCCCCTATGGCTGGGGACCGGACATGCCTCTGGACCAGCGCGAGGATGACGCGGGTTCCGCCTGTTTCGACAGCGCGCCGCTGGACGCGCCGATGGAGATCCTCGGCCGCCCGGAGGTCGCGCTGAGCCTCTCGGTCGACCAGCCGGAAGCCATGCTGGCCGTCCGTCTCAACAGCGTCGCGCCGGACGGGGTCAGCACGCGCATCACCTATGGGCTGCTGAACCTGGCGCATCGCGACGGCTTCGCCCATGGCGCACCACTGGTGCCGGGCGCCACCATCGAGGTGCGCGTGCCGCTGAAGGTGATCGGTTATCGCGTCCCGGCCGGCCACACGCTCCGGCTCGCCGTCTCCACCCAATACTGGCCGCTGACCATGCCGCTGCCGGTCGCGGCGACGGTGTCGCTGACGGCCGGCGCGCTGACCGTGCCGCTGCGCGGCGGGGAGGGGGCAGAGGCGCCCGACCTCGGCACGCCCTGGTCGCCGCCGCCGCTGGAGGTCGACGTCATCGAGGCGCCGGCGCGCGGGCGCTTGAAGATCACCCACGAGGTCGCCACCGGCCGCGCCACGGTCGATGTCGTGCGCAATCTCGGCGCCATCCGCATCGCCGAGACCGGGCTGGAGTTGAGGGCTCTTGGCAGCGAAACCTACACGACGCTGCGCGACGACCCGTCGGGCGCCTCGTCTGTCGCCGTGCGCAAGGCCGAATTCCTGCGCGGCGACTGGCAGGTGCGTATCGAGACACGCAGCACGCTGACCGCCATCGCCACGGGCTGGCGGCTTCATGCCGAATATGAGGCGTTCGACACGGGAGAGCGCGTCTTCGCCCGCGAATGGACCGTCGAGACGCCGCGCGCCGGCGCGCCGAGGAGCACGGGCGGATGAGCCTCACCGACTTCCTGTCCAGCCGCTGGGAGGACATCCTCGCCGTTTCGTGGTGGCATTTGCGGCTGTCGCTGATGGCGGTCGGCCTCGCGCTGGGCATAGGGCTTCCGCTCGGCATCGTCAGCCATATGAACCGCGTCGCCGCCGCACTGGTGCTCAACACGGTCAGCGTCATCTACACTGTGCCGACGCTGGCGCTGTTCGGCCTTATGATCCCGCTGCTGGGCATCGGCGTCATTCCGGCCATCGTCGCGGTGGTGCTCTACTCGCTGCTGCCGGTAGTGCAGAACACCTATACCGGCCTTGCCAATATCGACCCGAACCTGCGCGAAGTGGCTATCGGGATGGGCATGGGCCGCTTCACCCGCCTGTTCCGCGTCGAGCTGCCGCTGGCGCTGCCGGTGATCTTCGCCGGCCTGCGCGTGGCAGTGGTCAACGCCATCGGCATGGTGACGCTCGCCTCGCTCATCGCCGCCGGCGGGCTAGGGGATTTCATCTTCCGCGGCATCTCCATCATGTCGTGGAACCTCGTCCTGGCCGGTAGCGTGCCTGTGCTGGCGATGGCACTGGGCGCCGATTATCTGCTGAAGCGTGCCGAGCAGCGCCTGTCCCGCTCGCGCGAGGTGGCAATGCCATGAGCCTCGCGGAATATATCGACCTCTTCGGCGACAACATTCTCTATCTGCTGGAGCAGCACGTCATCCTGTTCGCCATAGCGCTGGCGGCGGCGATCGTGCTGGGTGTGGTGCTGGGCACGCTGGTGCATCGCTTCAAGCGTCTCGACACGCTGATCGTGCCGGTCGTGAACGTGCTGCAGGCCTGCCCGGAAATCGTGCTGCTGGCGCTGGCGATCCCCTTCCTCGGCATCGGCATTTCCGGCGCGCTGGTGCCGCTCTTCGTGAAGGGCGTGCTGCCGATCCTGCGCAACACGGCGAGCGGCTTCGCCTCGATAGATCCGCGCATGCTGGAGGCGGCACGCGGCATGGGCATGTCGCCGGCACAGATCCTTCTGCGGGTCGAGGTGCCGGCGATACTGCCCATCGTCATCGCCGGCGTGCGCATCTCGGCGGTGATGCTGGTCTCGGTGCTGACCCTGACCGCCTATATCGGCGTCGACAGCCTCGGCACGCTGATCCTGCAGGGTATTTCCCGCATGGACACCACGCCGCTGCTCATCGGCTCCGGCCTCACCGCGCTGCTCGCCATCACCGTCAACTACCTGCTGTTCGGGCTGGAGCGTTTCGCCAGCCGGCGCGTATCATAGGAGGCGCATTCATGGCGCTCCAGGTCGAGTTCCGCGATGTCACGAAGGCCTTCCCCGGCACGCCGCCGGCCGTGGATCGCCTGTCGCTGACCGTCGAGGCCGGCACCATCCTCGCCCTGGTCGGACCGTCCGGCTGCGGCAAGACCACCACGATGAAGATGGTCAACCGGCTGATCGAGCCCTCCAGCGGCGACATCGTGCTGGGCGACACGCCGATCTCGAAGATGCCGGTGAAAGAGCTACGGCGGATGATCGGCTACGTCATCCAGTATGTCGGCCTGTTCCCGCATATGAGTGTCGCCGAGAACATTGCCATCGTTCCGCGCCTGCTGGGCTGGAGCAAGGCGCGCATCGATGCGCGCGTCGACGAGTTGCTCACCCTGGTCGGGCTGGTGCCGGAAACCCACCGCGCCCGCTACCCGCGCAGCCTTTCCGGCGGCCAGCAGCAGCGCGTCGGCGTCGCCCGGGCCCTCGCCGCCGATCCCCCGGTGCTGCTGATGGACGAGCCCTTCGGCGCGCTCGACCCGATCACCCGCGTGCGGGTGCAGGACGAGCTGCTGTCGATCCAGAGCAAGGTGCGCAAGACCATCATCATCGTCACCCACGACATGGATGAGGCGATCCGCCTCGGTGACAAGGTCGCCGTGCTGCGCGCCGGGCGGCTGATCCAGCACGAGGCGCCGGTCGACATCCTGCGGCACCCCAAGAACGAGTTCGTCGCCGAGCTCATCGGCCATGACCGGCTGGTCAAGCTGCTGAGCACGCTGTCCGTCGCCTCGGTCATGACGGCGACTGCCGGGCCGGAAGACGCGCCGGCCATCGATCGCGCCGCGACGCTGGAGGATGCGTTCCTGCGCATGCTCGACACCGGTCGCGACGCTTTGGCGGTGGAAGGCGGCGGCAGCCTGCACATCCGCGACCTCCTGCGCGCCAGCACGGGTTGAGGCCATGACAGCCCCCGCCGCTCCGCACGAGGTGGAATGCCAGCGCCATATCTGGATCCCGATGCCGGATGGCGTGCGCCTCGCCGCGCGGTTGTGGCGGCCGGCGGGGCTCGACCAGCCGGTGCCGGCGATCGTCGAATATATTCCCTACCGCAAATCCGACGGCATGGCAGCGCGGGACGCGCAGGTCCACCCCTTCTTCGCCGCGCATGGCTATGCCGCCCTGCGCATCGACATTCGCGGCTCCGGCGATTCCGAGGGGCTGCTGGCGGACGAATACACGCCGCAGGAACAGGCGGACGCGCTTGCCGCGCTGGAATGGATCGCCGCGCAGCCCTGGTGCGATGGCCGCATCGGCATGATGGGCATTTCCTGGGGCGGCTTCAATGCGTTGCAGATCGCCGCCCTGCGGCCGCAGCCGCTGAAAGCGATCATCACGGTCGGCTCGACCGATGACCGCTACGGCGACGATGTCCACTACATGGGCGGCTGCCCGCTGAGCGCCAATCTCACCTGGTCGCAGACCTTCTTTGCCGACCTCTCCCGCCCGCCGGACCCCGCCGTGGTGGGTGAGCGCTGGCGCGACATGTGGATGGAGCGCGTGGATAACGCGTCCCTCTTCATCGCCGAATGGACCCGCCACCCACTCCGCGACGCCTACTGGCGGCGCGGCTCGGTGTGCGAGGAATTTTCCCGCATCGAGGTGCCGGTGCTGGCCGTCGGCGGCTGGGCGGATTCCTACACCAACGCCGTGCCACGCCTCGTCCAGGGCCTTTCCGGCGTGTGCAAGGGCCTCATCGGGCCGTGGGGGCACGATTATCCGCATCTCGCGGTGCCCGGCCCGCAGGTCGACTTCCTCGGCGAATGCCTGCGCTGGTGGGATCGCTGGCTGAAGGGCGTCGATACCGGCGTGGAAGGTGAGCCGCAGCTGCGCCTGTGGCTGCAGGACCAACTGCCGGCCGACCCCGCCCATACCGAGCGTCCCGGAAGCTGGGTCGTCTTCGACAGCTGGCCCTCGGATGATGTGACGGCGCGGGACCTCCATCTCGGCCTCGCCGGGCTCGACGCGACACCGCCGGAGCCGGCCGAAATGCGGCATCTGAGCCCGCTCGAGATCGGCGTCGGCGCCGGTGAATGGTGCGCCTATGGCGTCGCCGCCGACCAGCCGACCGACCAGCGCGAGGATGACGGCCGCTCGCTCTGCTTCGACACGCCACCGCTGGAGCAGGACCTCGCGGTCATCGGCCAGCCGGTGCTGCACGTGGAGTTCGCGGTCGACCGGCCGCGCGCCATGGTGGCGGTGCGGCTGAACGACGTCGCGCCGGACGGCGCGTCGTCGCGGGTGAGCTACGGCCTGCTCAACCTCAATCATCTCGACGGCCATGACCGCTTCACCGCGCTGAAACCGGGGCGGCGCTACACTGCCGAGATCGCGCTGTGCGACGTCGCCCACCGGTTCAAGGCCGGCCACCGGATGCGCGTCGCGGTGTCCACCTCCTATTGGCCAACCGCCTGGCCCTCGCCCGAGGCGGCGACGCTCAGCCTGTTCACCGGTGAGAGCCGGCTCCGGCTGCCGGCGTGGCAACCCGGGCCGGGCTCGCGCCTGCTGCCGGACATGGATGGACCGGTGGTGCCGGCGCCCGAACCGCGCACCGTGCTTCGCACCGGCAGCTTCCGCCGCGAGGCGTCGAGCGAGATCGTCTCCGGGCGGCGGCGCGTGCAGGTGCGCCTCGACTATGGCGAAGAACGCATCGAGCCGAGCGGCATGGTGATCGGCCGGATCAATGACGAGACCTATGAGGTCGACGCCGGCGATCCGCTTTCCGCCCGCATCGAGACCGGCTGGACCATGACCATGGCGCGCGGCGACTGGTCGGTCCGCACCGAAAGCCTCGCCCGCATGACCGGCGACGCCGACAGCTTCCACATTACCGCGAGGCTCGACCTCTTCGAGGGGGATGTCCTCGCCAAGACAAAAACTTGGGACGTCACGATCCCGAGGGAAGGCACCCGCAACCACGACGCGGATAACAGCGTCGCTCATCCAGAGGAACAAAACGCATGAACCGGCTCTTCACCCGCCGCGCCGTCTGCGCCGCCGCCGCGGCAACGCTGGCGCTCACCGCCATCGCCACGCCCCGCGCCCACGCCGAGACGCCGATCAAGATCGGCTGGCCCAACATCACCGAGCAGGCCATGCTCGGCATCATGGCCGCCCTGGTGATCGAGAAGAAGCTGGGCCTGCCGGTCGAGCGCTTCCCCAATCTCGGCGGCACCGGCATTGCCCAGCAGGCCATCCTCTCCGGCGCCATCGACGTGCTGCCGGACTACACCGGCGACGCGCTCGCCAATGTCCTGAAGCAGGACCCGATCACCGACCCGAAGAAGGCCTATGAGGTCGTCCGCGACGCCTACAAGGACAAGTACAAGATCACCTGGCTCGCGCCGACCAGCTTCAACAACACCTATGCGCTGGCGCTGAAGGCGGACAAGGCCAAGGAACTCAACATCAAGACCATTTCCGACCTGGCCGCGCAGTCGCCGAAATGGACGCTCGGCTCCTCGGTGGAGTTCGCCGCGCGCCCGCTCGACGGCTATCCCGGCATGAGCAAGCACTATGGCTACAAGTTCGGCGCCATCAAGCCGATGGAGATCGGCCTGATGTACACGGCGGTCGACAGCGGCTCGGTCGATGTCATCGTCGCCTTCGCCACCGATGCGCGCATCGGCAAGGTGGGCCTCGCCGTGCTCGACGACGACAAGCTGTTCTTCCCCGCCTACAACGCCGCCATCACCGTGCGCGACGATGTGCTCGCCAAGCACCCGGAAATCGGCCCGGCCATCGAGGCGGTGACCAACTCGCTCGACACCGAGACCCAGATCAAGCTGAACGGGCAGGCGGACATTGACGGCCTCGACATCGAGAAGGTCGCCGAGATCTACCTGAAGGACAAGGGCTTCATCCCGAAGTGAAGCGTCGCCTCACTGGCGCGCGCGTTCGATGATCCTGGCCGGGGCTCGCAGGCCCCGGCCATTGCCTTCGAGAGGCCTGCAGATGACCAACAGCCTGCGCATCGCGGTCGCCCAGACAGGGACGCCGCCGGAGACCCATGACGAGGCGTTCGCCGTTCTGGAGCATGCCATCACCGATGCGCGCGATGCCGATCTCATCGTCCTGCCGGAACTCGCCTTGTGCGGCTATGGGGATGCCGAGCGCGTGCGTCGCCTGGCGGTGGCGCGGGACTCTGCGTTTATCGACCGCGTGCGCGACCTCGCCCGCCGCGCCGCCACCGGGTTCGTCCTCGGCTATGCGGAGGAGGAGGCGGGCACGCGCTACAATGCCGCGCTCGCCATCGGGCCGGAGGGCGATATTCGCGGCAATTATCGCAAGGTGAACCTGTGGGGCCCGCATGAGAAGGGGCTGTTCGCCTCCGGCATGCCTTCACCGGTCATGGAGTGGGGCGGGCTGAAGCTCGGCCTGCTCATCTGCTACGACCTCGAATTCGCCGAGGCGGCCCGCGACCTCGTGCTGCGCGGCGCCGATACGCTCGTCGTGCTGAGCGCCACCAGCCATCCCTACACCGTGGTGCCGGAGGTTCTCGTGCCGGCGCGCGGCTATGAGAATGGCTGCCACGTCGTCTACGCCAATGCCGTGGGACCTGACGCGGCTTTCAATTTCATCGGCATGAGCCGCATCACCGCGCCGGACGGATCGGTGCTGGCGGCGGCAGCCTCGGACGGCCCGGCACTGATTGCGGCGGATGTGAAACGCGCCACCGTCGACGCCTGGCGTTCCGGCCACAACTATCTCGCCGACCGCCGATCCGACCTCTACCGGCTGGGCTGAGCGCCCGCGCGCCGGTAGTGCATGGCGACCGCGCCGTTGCGCAGCGGCGTCGCCGAGACGAGCTCCAGCCGTCGGGTACGGGGCAGCCCGCCCTGAAGCAGGGTCGGGCCGTGGCCGGCGATCCTGGGGTGAACGAGGAACCGGTACGCGTCGATCAGCTCCAACCTGTCCAACTCGGTGGCGAGTTTGCCGCTGCCGAGGAGCACGCCGGCCGGGGTCGCGTCCTTGAGCCTCTGCACGCCGGTCCGCAGGTCTCCGGCCAGGTGGTGGCTGTTGGCCCAGGGGAAGTCGCTTCGCGTCGACGACACCACGTATTTCGGTTTGGCGTCGAGCTTTTCCGCCCATTCGCGCATTGCCGGCGGCGCCTCCACGTCGCCGCGTGCCACCGCCGGCCAATAGCTCTCCATCATCTCATAGGTGGTGCGGCCCCACAGCATCGCCCCGGCCTCGTCCATGAGGCGGGTGAAGAATGCGTGCGTTTCGTCATCCGCGATTCCCTCCTCATGATCGACGCAGCCGTCGAGGGTGACGTTCAGGCTGAAGGTCAACAGTCCCATGCCGTGAGCCTACGCCATCCGATCGGAAAGGCGTAGAGCCGTCGAGGCGGGGCGTGCCGCGCTCCTCAGTTCAGGCCCTGCTGTTTCAGGAAGCCGGTGGCCACGTCTTCCACCGACTTCTTGTCGACGTCGATGGAAGCGTTCAGCCGCGCCATGGTCTGGTCGTCCAGCTTGGCGGAAAGGCCGTCCAGTATGCCGGCGAGCGAGGGGTTGGCGTCGAGCACCTGCTTGCGGATGACGGGCGTCATCGCATAGGTGGGGAAATAGCCCTTGTCGTCCGTCAGCACCACGAAGTCGAAGGCCGGGATGCGCCCGTCGGTGGCGAAGACCAGGCCTACGTCGACCTGCCCGTCCTTCAGCGCCTGATAGACGATTCCGGTGTCCATGCGCTTGACCGACTCGCGGCCGAAGTTGAAGCCGTAGCTTTCCTCCAGCGGCTTCAGCCCGTCGGGCCGGGCATAGAACTCGGCGTTCGACCCGAAGGTGAGCTTGTCGCCCCCCTTGATCTTGGCGGCGAGGTCGGAGATCGAGGTAATGCCCTTGGCCTTCGCATCGGCGGCACGCATGGCGAAGGCGTAGGTATTGTTGGCCTTCGAGGGAGTGAGCCAGACCAGGCCCTTGGGCGCGTCGAGCTCCTTAACCTTCGCATAGGTCGCCGCAGCGTCGAGCTTGTCCGTCAACTTGTTGAAGGTGATGAGCGAGGTGCCGGTATATTCCCAGTACACGTCGACCTGGCCGTTTTCCTGCGCCTGGCGCAGCGGCGCGGTGCCGAGGCCGGCGCGCTTGTCGACCTCGAAGCCCTTGGCCTTGAGCAGTTGGGCCGTCATCTCCGCCATGAGCTGCTGCTCGGTGTAGTTCTTGCCGCCGACCACGATGGTGTCGGCGCTGGCCGCGCCTACGGCGCCGAACAGGGCGGCAGCGAGTGCCAAGGTCTTCAGGAAGCGCATCTTCTTCTCCTCTGGATGTTGTTATCTCAAGGGGTTGACGCCGCGCGGCACCAGCCAGAACTGCAATTGGCCCACGATGAAATCGACGCCGATGGCGAGCAGGGCGGTCGGGATCGCACCGGCCAGAAGCAGGCCGGTGTCCATCAGGTCGATGCCGGTAAAGATCAGCTCGCCCAGCCCGCCACCGCCGATGAGAAAGGCCAGCGGCACGGTGCCGACATTGATGGCGAGCGCGGTGCGGATGCCGGCGGCGATGACGAACAGAGCGTTGGGAAGCTCGACCTGGAAGAGAATCTGCCAGCTCGTCATCCCCATGCCCCGCGCCGCCTCCACCAGCGCCGGCGGCACGGCGCGCAGACCGGCGACGGTGTTCAGGACGATGGGCAGCAGGGTCAGCAAGGCCAGCCCGAAGATCGCCGGCGGCGCGCCGAGCCCGAGCACGGTCATCGCCAGGGCGAGAATGGCGAGGGTCGGGATGGTGGTGCCGAGATTGATGATCTGCGCCAGCAGCGGCCCGAACAGGCCAAGGCTGCGCCGCGCCAGGACGATGCCGATGGGAATGCCGGTGACGATGGCGATCGCGCCGGAGATGGCGACCAGTTCAAGATGCTGGAGAGTGAGGAAGCCGATGTCCTCGCGATAGGCCATCATCGCGGTCAGGGTGCCGCTGGCACTCGCCCATATGCCGAGGAGGAACACCAGGCCCAGCAGGACGAGCCGCCACAGGCTGGCTAGCGCCCGCATCGGATGCGCCGCGTGCGCGCTCTCCATCACCGGTCCCGATAGGTGGCACCCAGAAGATGGGTGATGCCGCGCTGGGTGATGTAGCCCTGATAGACGCCGGCCGCGTCGACGCAGGCGAGCCAGGACTGGTCGTTGGCGAACATCTGCGACACCGCATTGCGCAGATTGTCGTCGACACGCGCGACGCTGGTGAGCTTCTCGTAATGCTCCCCCACCTTGCCGCGCTTGCCCCGCAGGGCCTCCGCACGCACGAATCCCAGCACCTTGCCGTGCGGGCCGACCATCACCACCGAGATGTGGCCGTGCCGTTCCATCAGCGCCAGCGCGGTCTCGACGCTGTCCTCCGGGGTGACGCGCGGGGGATCGGCCGTCATCGCATCGCGCACCGTGATGAGCCGCAGCCGCTTCAGCGTGCGGTCGGCGCCGACGAAATCGGCGACGAAGCTGTCGATGGGATGGGCGAGTATGTTGTCGGGCGTGTCGTATTGAACGAGCCGACCGGCACGGAAGATGGCGACGCGGGACGCCATCTTCACCGCCTCGTCAATGTCGTGGCTGACGAAGATGACGGTCTTCTTCATCGCCGCCTGCAGCCGCATGAACTCGTCTTGGATCACCTCGCGGTTGATCGGGTCGATGGCGCCGAACGGCTCGTCCATGAGCAGCACCGGCGGGTCCGCCGCCAGCGCGCGGATGACGCCGACGCGCTGCTGCTGGCCGCCGGAAAGCTCCTTCGGGTAGCGCTTGGCATAGGCGGCGGGCTCGAGATTGACCATCTCCAGCAGTTCGGCGGCGCGCCGGCGCGAGGCCTTGCGGTCATGGCCGAGCATGTCGGGGACCACGCAGATATTGTCCTCGACCGTCTTGTTGGGAAACAGCCCGATCTGCTGGATGACATAGCCGATGGAGCGGCGAAGCTGCACGGCGTCGACATCCGTCACGTCCTTGCCGTCGATGAAGATGCGCCCGCCCGACGGCTCGATCAGCCGGTTGACCATCTTCATCGTCGTGGTCTTGCCGCAGCCCGACGGGCCGAGCAGCACACAGACCTCGCCGGCCCCGACCTCCATGCTGACATTGTCGACGGCGGTCGTGGTGCCGAAAATCTTGGTGAGGTTCTTGAGCCGGATCATGTCGCCCCCGCTGTCACGATTGCCGCAGGCCAACGGGCGTCAGTCGCCGCTGCAGCAGGAGAAGGCCGAGATCGGCGACGATGGCGAGCACGCTCACCGCGAAGGCACCGGTGATGAGCTGGCGCGGATCGGTCTGAGAAATGCCGCGCGAGATAAACACGCCGAGCCCGCCGGCGCCGATATAGGTGGCGATGGTGGCGATCGCGATATTGAGCACCACCGCGTTGCGCACGCCATTGATGATGACCGGCAGGGCTATGGGCAGCTCGACCTCGCGCAGGCGCTGGAACGACGTCATCCCCATTCCCCGCGCCGCCTCGCGCAGCGCCGGGTCGATGTTCATGATGGCGGTATAGGTGTTCCGGATAATCGGCAGCTGCGAATAGAAGATGAGCGCGATCACCGCCGGCAGATAGCCGATGCCTTGCCCGATGGGAGACAGCACCGGGATCAGCAGGCCGAAGAAGGCAATGGACGGGATCGTCATGATGACGGCCGCGACGTAGAGCACGCGGTCGGCCGCCGTGCGGCTCTGGGTGATGAGGATGCCGATCGGCACACCCGTCAGCACCGCGACGCTGACCGCCACGCCGACCAGCGAGATGTGCTCCCAGCCCCGCGCGAGGATCTGCGACCAGTTGGCAATGGCAAAGTTCAGCGTTTCCAACGGCGTTGCTTCCCGGTGAGCGCCGCCCCCGCATCGGGGGCGGCTTGCTGGAGCGTCTCTACTGATGCACGGGCCACGGGCAGCTCTCGTAGCGTTTTCGACGCCGAGGGCTATAAATCCGACATTGACGGCATTCCCCTGGGGAATCCCTCGGCCGTCCGTCCGGTGGCGGAAACGCCGAGCCGCGCAGGGCGATGCGCCGGCAATGTCGTGTTTCTGATCGCGCTCGTCGGAAAGTCGAGGGTGCCCGGCGCCCTGCCGCTGCAAGGATTGCGATGTGGCGGGTCCGGGCGCATGCGTCCCCGGCCGGCCGTCCCGAGGCGACATCATGAACGTCCAGAACTTCATCCACGATCTCAGCTATGCCGATCTGCCGCCCGACGTCGCGGCGCTGGCGCGGCGCTGCCTGCTCGATCTCGTCGGTGTCGCGGCAAGCGGCCGACGCACCGATCTGGCGCGGATCGTCACCAACCATGCGGCGCGCCAGTTTGGTGCCGGCGAGGGGCGTGGCGCCCGGATGATCTTCGACGGGCGGCGGGTCTCGCCGGTCGGGGCCGCCTATGCCGGCGCCTCGCTGATCGATTCCTTCGACGCCCATGACGGCCACGCGCTGACCAAGGGCCATGCCGGCGTCGCCATCCTGCCGGCGCTGCTTGCCTTCTGGGAGGCCGAGGATCTGGCGCTGGACGACCGCGAGGTGCTGGCGTGCATCGTCATCGGCTATGAGATCGCCACCCGCGCCGGCATCGCCCTTCATGCGAGCGCCTGCGACTACCACACCTCCGGCGCCTGGAACGCGCTCGCGTGCGCCGCGCTCGGCGCCCGGCTGATGAAGCTGACGCCGGCGCAGACGCGAGAGGCGCTCGGCACCGCCGAATATCACGGCCCGCGCAGCCAGATGATGCGCTGCATCGACTACCCCACCATGTTGAAGGACGGCTCCGGCTGGGGTGCGCTGGCGGGGGTCTCCGCCGCCTATCTCGCGGCCGACGGCTTCACCGGCGCGCCGGCATTGACCATGGAAGCGCCGGAGCAGCAGGCGCTGTGGGGCGATCTCGGCAGCCGCTGGTACATCCTCGAACAGTATTTCAAGCCCTACCCGGTCTGCCGCTGGGCGCAGCCGGCAGTGGAAGCGGCACGTCGGCTGATGGCCACGCATGGCCTCACCGGGACCGATATTGCCGACGTCGAGGTGCGCAGCTTCGCCGAGGCGGTGCGCCTTGCCTCGGCCCGTCCGGCGACCACCGAGGAAGCGCAGTACAGCCTGCCGTTCCCGCTGGCGGCGATGATCCTGCGCGGCCGCCTCGGCGCCGACGAGATCACCGGCGCCGGCCTGCGCGACCCTGAAGTTCTCGACCTCTCCGCCTCGATCCGCCTCATCGAGGACCCGGAGATCTGCGCGCGCTTCCCGGCCGAGCGATTCGCCGTGGTGTCGCTCGCCACCCGCGACGGGCGACGTTTCACCTCAGACTGGACGCAGGCCGAGGGCGGGCCGGCCAATCCGCTGACCAATGCCGAGATCTCGGCAAAGTATCAGGCGCTGGCCGGCCAGTTGGGCGACAATCGCCGGCAGGCGATCGAAACGCTGGTCACCGGCATGGGCACCGGCGCGCCGGTCGCCGATCTCGCCGATCTCGTGCTGGCGCCCATCGGGGAAGCGGCATGAGCGTCGACCACGGCCGCATCGACCCGCGTTCGGTCGCCGGCAAGACGCTCTGCGTCGCGGGACACGCCCAGCTCCTCGTCATCGGCGCCGGCCCTGCCGGTCTCGCCGCGGCGATCGAGGGGGCGCGGCGCGGTCTCGCCGTGGTGCTGGTCGATGAGAACCCGGTGCCGTTCGAGACGATGGGCGAGAGCGTGCCGCTGCATTTCGGCGGCCGCGTCGGCGGCGTGGCGCGCAACCGCAACGCCATGATGGAGGCGATGCTGGAGAGCGCGCCCGACATCGCCACCGCCTTCGAGCTCGGGGTCGATGTGCGGCTCGGCACCGCCTGCTGGGGGCTCTACGCCAACGGCGCCAATCTCGGATGGATGCCGGCCCCGCTCGCCGGCCTCGCGGACGAGGAAAACGGCACGCATCTCGTCAGCTTCGAGCGCGCCATCGTCGCCACCGGGCGGCGGGACATGGGCCTCGCCTTTCCCGGCTGGGAACAGCCCGGGGTGATGGGGGCAACGGCGGCGGTGCAATTGGCGACGCGCTATGGCGCGTTGGAGGGCACACGCGCGGTTGTCCTCGGCTCCGCGGCGGAGGCCCTGCTCGCGGCACGCATCCTGCGGGCGCACGGCGTAACCGTGGCGGCAGTGATCGAACAGGCGGCCGCGCCGGTGGGACCGGGCGATCTCGTCGCCGAACTGCGCGCCGCCGGCGTCACCTTTTGCTGCGGCAACGTGGTGCGGGCGGTCGAGGCCGATCTCAATGGCGTGCGCGGCGTCGTAACGGCCGCCGGCACGCTCGCCTGCGACCTCGTGGTGCTCGGCATCGGTGCCGTGCCGATGGTCGACCTGCTCGATGCCGCCGGCTGCCGGCTCGCCTTCGATGCCGCGCGCGGCGGCTATGCGCCGGTTCTCGATCCGGCGGCGCGCAGCTCCGTGGCGATCATCCAGGCGGTGGGCGACTGTGCCGGCATCTGGCCGGCCAAGAGCCGCGACCCGTCGCTTGCCGAAACCGAGGCGCGGCATGCCGTTGCGGCGGCCGCCGCCGCGCTGGGCATGGCGGGCGAGGGCCTTTCCCCGCCGCCACCGCCCGGCGAGGTCGCCTATGACATTGACGCCTATCGCAAGGGCTGGGTGCAGGCCAGCGTGATCGAGGCGACGACCGAGCCTTATGTCTGCCAGTGCGAGGACGTTACCGCGCGGGAAATCCTCGACGTGCGGCCGCCGCGCTATCTCGACTGGCAGGGCGCCGATAATCGCCAGCGGAACTTGACCGACCTGCTGGGGGAGGGGCCGCCGCACCCCGACCAGATCAAGCGCCTCACCCGCGCCGGCATGGGTCCATGCCAGGGCCGGCGCTGCCGCGAGCAGATACAGGCGCTGCTCGCCCTGCAGGCCGCCGTGCCGCTCGCCGCCGTGCCGCTCGCCGGCTATCGCGCCCCCGTCCGTCCGCTGTCGCTCAACGCCGCCGCGCCCCGGGACGAGGACATAGCCTTCGGCGAACAGTGGGATTCCTGGTTCGGCATGCCCCGCCAATGGGTGCCGTTCTGGGATGTCGAGGACGACTACACCGTCGCCGGCCTTGCCGTGGAAAAGCCCCATGCCAGCGAATGATCTCATCCAGCCGGACGGCGCCAAGGGCGCCTCCGTGGTCATTGTCGGCGGCGGCGTCACCGGGCTGAGCGCCGCCTGGTGGCTGGCGCGGGCGGGCGTCGACGTGCGGGTGATCGAGAAGGGTCTCGTCGGCTGGGAGGCGTCCGGCCGCAATGGCGGCGGCTGCTCGCATCATCACTCGCCGCTTTTCGCCGAGGAGCAGCGGCTCTGGCCGCTGATGGACGAGATGCTCGGCCATCCCACCGAGTTCCAGCCGAACCGCGTGCGCATCGCGCTCAACGAGAAGCAGCTGGCGCTCTACAGCCGCGCCGTCGTCAATGCCCGCCACCAGGGTTTCCGCATCGACGAGATCGACGCCAGGCAGGTGCGCGAGCTGGTGCCGCTGGCCGGCGACAACGTCTTTGCCGGCCATTACTACCATTTCGGCGGCCACGCCAACCCGCACCGTACCGTGCAGGCCTATGCCTGGGCGCTGCAGAACCTCGGCGGCACTGTCATGCAGCACACCGCCGTTACCGGTTTCGCGGTCGAAGCGGGCAGGGTGGTGGCGGTGGAAACCGACAAGGGCCGCTTCGGCTGCGACCACCTCGTGCTCGCGGCCGGCCCGCAGACCGGCCGGCTGGCCGCCATGCTCGGCGTCGACATTCCGCTGAAGGTTGCCCGCGCCGAGATGATCGTCACCGAGGCGCTGCCGCTGATGCCGCTCGGCGGCGTCGACGGCAACGGGCTCTACGGCCGGCAGACGCTGCGCGGCAACCTCGCCTATGGCGGCGGGCCGCATGAATGGGTGGAGACGGAAGACGTGCCGGGCGGCGCCCGTCCCGCGACGCCGCTGATGCAGAACATCGCCAAGCGGGTGGCCGAGCTGCTGCCGCTGGCCGGCCATGCGAAGATCATCCGCAGCTGGGCCGGGCTGATCGAAAACACGCCGGACGGCCGGCCGGTGATCGACCGGCCGGAAGGCTGGGACAACCTCACCGTCGCCACCCTGTCGGGGGTCGGCTTCGGCCTGTCGCCGGCAAGCGGCCGTGCCATCCAGCAGTTGGTGACCGACGGGGAATGCTCGTTCGCCGACCTGTCGACGCTGCGGCTCAAGCGCTTCGCCCATCTGGAGCCGGATTGGGCGGCGCTGCAGGGCTGGCAGTCCATGGCCATGGCCTCCTGAAGCCACAGCCCGTCATTCCATGTCGGTTTCGTTGCCCTGGTGACGCTTTTGAGCCATTCTAAGGGGATACTCCCCTTGCGCGGTGCCGGCATGTTTTACGACTCGGTCGCGGAGCCACTGACCTTCAGCTTCCTGCTGATCGAAAACCTCTCGATGATGAGCCTGTCCTCGGCGATCGAGCCGCTGCGCTCCGCCAACCGGCTGATCGGGCGCGAGGCGTTCCGCTGGCGGCTGTGCAGCATCGACGGGGAGCCGGTGACGGCCTCAAACGGCATCCGCCTCGATGCGGCCCCGGTCGATCAGGCGCTGGACGGCTCGCACGCCATCTTCGTCTGCGGCGGCATGCGGATCGCCCCCATGGACGTGAAGCGCTATCTCGCCGTGTTGCGGGGTGCCGCCCGGCGCGGCATCGCGGTCGGCTCGCTCTCCACCGGCAGTTATCTCCTCGCCTGGGCAGGGCTGCTCGACGGCTATCGCTGCACCATCCACTGGGAGAACGGCGCCGCCTTCGAGGAGGATTTTCCGAAGGTCATCGCCACCGGCAAGATCTACGAGATCGACCGCGACCGGCTGACCTGCTCGGGCGGCACGGCGGCGATGGACATGATGCTGCACGTCATCGCCGACCGTTACGATCCCGATCTCGCCCAGCGCGTCGCCAACCAGTTCCACCATGAGCGCATTCGCGATGCCAATGACGAGCAGCGGGGAGGGCGGCTGCGGCGTGTCGGCAGCCTCCCTGCCTCGCTCCAGCGCACCGTCCACACCATGCAGCAGAATCTGGAATCGCCGGCCAGCGTCGGTGAACTGGCGAAGGCGGCCGGGCTCAGCCCGCGCCAGCTGGAGCGGCTGTTCAACCAGCATCTCGGTATGACGCCGGCGCGCTATTATCTCTCGCTGCGCGTCGACCGGGCGCGCGAACTGCTCATCTACACCAGCCAGCCGATCCTGGAGATCGCCGTCGCCGTCGGCTTCGCCTCCACCTCGCATCTCGGCCAGTGGTTCAAGCGCATCTACGGCATGCGCCCGAGCGAATTGCGCGAGCGCGCCGGCCGCCGCCAGCTCGGCCAGGTGAGCGGGCTCGGACAGGTTAAGGACGTCGCCTCCTTGTCGCCCGCTGTCGCATTCGGGACGGACCTGCCGACGAAACAATAGGATACTCGTGCACGCCGCATGCCGGGAGCCGACGATGAGCGCGAGCGAGAAAGTGTCCGAACTGATGGCGCAGTACCGCGCGGGCTTCAGCCTGCCGGGGCCGCTCTATTACGATGAAGACGTCTTCGACATGGAGATGAAGGCCATCTTCGGCACGCAATGGCTGTTCGCCTGCAATGAATGCGAGGTGAAGGAGCCGGGCGATTACCTCACCCTGGAGGTCGGCCGCAACTCCATCATCATCGTGCGCGACGACAATGGCGAGGTGCAGGCCTTTCACAACACCTGCCGGCACCGCGGCTCGCGCATCTGCCAGGAGCACAAGGGCACGGTCGGGCGCCTCGTCTGCCCCTATCACCAGTGGACCTATGATCTCGACGGCACGCTGCTCTCCGCCACCCAGATGCCGGACGATTTTGACCCGCGCCGCTATTCGCTCAAGCCCGTGCACGCGGCCAATGTCGCCGGCCTCGTCTATATCTGCCTCGCGGAGAACCCGCCCGATCTCGATCATTTCAAGCGGACCGTCACGCCCTACATCGCCCCGCACCAGCCCGCCCGCACCAAGGTGGCGTTCGAATCGGTGCTGATCGAGAAGGCCAACTGGAAGCTCGTCATCGAGAATAATCGCGAGTGCTACCATTGCGCCGGCAATCACCCCGAGCTGCTGGTGTCGCTGGTCGAGGCGGCGCTGCCGGGCGACACCCGCACCCACTGGTTCAGCGAGTTGATGAAGCGCAAGGCCGGCGAATGGGACGCCCTCGGCCTGCCGCACCAGCCGGCCAATGGCGGCATCGAGTTCCGCTGCATCCGCCTGCCCTTCAATGAGGGCGTGACCTCCATGACCATGGACGGCAAGCCGGCCAGCAAGAAGCTGGTCGGCGACCTCACCGAGCGCGATCTCGGCTCGGTGCGCATGTTCCATGTGCCGAACAACTGGAACCACTTCCTGTCCGACCACATCATCCATTTCCGCGTGCTGCCGCGCGGGCCGATGGAGACCGAGGTTCGCACAACCTGGCTGGTGCACGAGGACGCGCTCGAAGGCTGGGATTATGACGTCAATCGGCTCGCCGAGGTCTGGCAGATCACCAACCAGCAGGACCAGCATCTGGCCGAGCAGAACTTTCTCGGCGTGCAGTCGGACGCCTATGAGCCGGGGCCCTATTCGCCGCTGGGCGAGTTCATGATCCTCGACTTCAACCGCTGGTACACGGGGGCCATGGCCGCGCATCTGCCCCCGGGCGCGCCGGGGCTCCGGGTAGCGGCCGAATAATGACGCCGCGCGATCTGCGCCTCGCCTGCATCGGGCGGCGGCAGGAGACGGCGGACGTCGTCACCTTCATTTTTCGCGACATCGACGGGCGGCCCGTCAAGCATCTGCCGGGGCAGGCGCTAACTCTGGCGCTGCCGCTGCCGGGCGAGACCGCGTGGCGCAGCTTCACCATCGCCTCCGCGCCGACCCGGGCGGAGGTGGTGGAACTCACCGTCAAGGCGGCGGCGCATGGCCGTGCCACCCGCTGGATGCACGAGGCGCTGCATCCGGGCGTCGAGCTGGAGGCGCGCGGGCCGGTCGGGCGTTTCTCCCTCGCCCATCATCACGCGCCGGCCTTCGCGTTTATCTCCGGCGGCAGCGGCATCACCCCCATGATGTCCATGCTGCGCTGGCTGGCCGATCGCGGCGAGAGTGCCGATGTCGTGTTTCTCCATGCCGCGCGCACGCCGGCAGACGTGCTTTTCGCCGACGAACTGGCGATGCTGGACGGGCAGATGCCTCACCTGCGGATCGTGACGGTGGTTGCCGATGTGCCGGCGGGCCAGTGCTGGGCGGGGTTTCGCGGCGCCGTCGACCGCCGCCTGGTGGCCTTGGCGGTGCCGGACCTGTCCCGCCGCGAGGTGTTCTGCTGCGGGCCTTCCGGTTTCATGGCCGCCATCGAGCGCATTTTCGATGCCGAAGGCGGGGAGGCGACCCGCTTCCACACCGAGAGCTTCGGCACCGCCACCGCCACTTCGGATATCCCGGCGCCCGCACCGCTCGCGGTCGACAGGGAGGCCGGCCCCACACTCACCATCGACGGCCGCGCCCTGCCCGCGGCGATCGGCTCGACGGTGCTGGCGACGGCCCGCGCCGGGGGCATCGTCATCCCCACCGGCTGCCAGGACGGCCTATGCGGCACGTGTCGGGTGAGGAAGCTCGCCGGCGAGGTGGACATGAACCACAAGGGCGGCATTAGCCCCCGCGAGATACGCCAGGGTTATATCCTCGCCTGCTGCTCACGGCTGAAGGGCGATGTGGACGTCATCACGACCACGCATGGCGGGGGATAGCGGGCCCTCGCGTCTCTTCGCGAAAAAGCTGGCGCTGGAGCCCGCCCGGTGTGGGGCGATCGGACGGAGCGGGCTCCAGCGCACGGGCGGGGCAGGCCCGCGCGCCGCCGACGGTGTGGTTCATTGGCGGCGATGGCGAAGATGCACCGCCCACATTGCTGCCATGTCTCCGAAGACGGCTATTTCGTTTCCGGTTGTATCGCTCGCCGGGCGCCCTCTGCGGCGGCTTGCAGTGCTCAGCGCAAAGGCGCTCGGGCGGCGAGTTCGGCGAGCATGGCGAGAGCGGTGAGAACGGCGAGGCGGCGCACGCCGGCGCGGTCCTGCCCGGCGAACACCTCCCGCCGCACGATGACGTCTTTGCCATTGCCGGCAGCGAAATGAACGAGGCCGACGGGCTTCGCGTCCGAGCCGCCGCCCGGGCCGGCAATGCCGGTGATCGAGACGCCGAGCGAGGTCTTGGCGACGCGCAACAGGCCGGCGACCATTTCACGCGCCGTCTCCTCGCTCACCGCGCCATGGGCGTCCAGCGTCGCGAGGGAGACGCCGAGGATCTCCTGCTTGGCCGCGTTGGAATAGGTGACGAAGCCCCGGTCGACGACATCGGACGAGCCGGCAATGTCGGTCAGCGCGCCGGCGACGAGCCCACCGGTGCAGGATTCGGCGGTAGAGACCGTCAGCCCGCGCGCCCGGCAAAGGTCGAGCACCTGTACGGCCTCACGCTGGATGGCGTCGTCCATGTCCAGTCTCCTCAGTCGACCCAGGGCAGGCGGACAGTGGCGGCGGCCATGGCGGCGATGCCCTCGCGCCGGCCGGTGAAGCCGAGTTGCTCGCTGGTCGTCGCCTTCACGCTCACCCGGGCGAGGGGAACGTCGACGATGGCGGCGATCCGCTGGCGCATGGCCTCGCGGTGCGGGCCGATCTTCGGTGCCTCGCAGATCACCGTGGCGTCGAGATGGGCGATGCGCCCGCGCGCCTCCCGCACCAGACCGGCGGCATGCGCCAGGAACTGGTCGGAGGCCGCGCCCTTCCACTGCGGGTCGGAAGGCGGAAAATGATGGCCGATATCGCCGGCGCCGATCGTGCCGAGCAGCGCATCGGTGAGCGCGTGCAGCACCACATCGGCATCGGAATGGCCGGCGAGACCAAAAGCGTGCGGGATGCGCAGGCCGCCGAGCACCACATGGTCGCCCGGGCCGAAGGCATGGACGTCGAAGCCGGTGGCAGTGCGGACATCGGCAAGCTCGGCAAGCAGGCGGCGTTCGGCGGTCACGAAATCCTCTGGCGTGGTCAGCTTGATATTGGTGGGGTCGCCAGCGAAGGAGGCGACCCTGTGCCCGGCCGCCTCGGCCACGGCGGCGTCGTCCGTCAGGTCGTTCGCTCCCGCCTGTGCGCGATGCGCGGCCCGGATCAGATCGTAGCGGAAGGATTGCGGCGTCTGCACACTTCGGACCCCGTCGCGATCCGGCCCGGAGGCGAGAAAGCCCGGTTCGGCCACCGCCTTCAGCGTGTCGACAAGCGCCAAAGCCGGCACGGCGGCGCCATGTGCGGCAGCGGCGGCGATGGCGTCCGCGACCAGCCGGGCCGAGACGAAGGGCCGCGCCGCGTCGTGAATGAGCACCAGGTCGGGCGGGTCCTGCGCCAATGCCTCAAGCCCCGCCCGCACCGAGGCCTGCCGGGTGGCGCCTCCCGCCACGGGCGGCATCACCCCGTCGAGGCCGGCAAGGGCGGCGGCGCAGAGAGGGGCATGCTCCGGCGAAATGACCGGCAGGACACGGCGGATGCCCGGCTGGCCGAGAAAGCGCAGCAGCGTACGGCGCAGGACGCTCGCCCCACCCAGCAGGCGGTACTGCTTGGGCAATCCCCCGCCCGCCCTCTGGCCGCTGCCTGCCGCCACCACGATCACGTCCGTGCGCATCTGCGTATGCATTCGCCCCGCCGCTGACTGCCGCTTCACCAGCGCAGACTTGCCCCAAAGGCTCGTTTAGCGCAAAAGCGGCACGTGATTGCAAAAGATTTGGCTTAAGCCCTTCGCATGGGTTGCTGACGCGCTCGGCATGGCTATTATATAGGCACCGCTGGTCGGGCTTATTTAATGTGCATCGAGTGATCGCCGCTTGACCCTTTGTTTTTCCGCCGTCGCCCCTGTCCAGATCGGCACCGTTCAGGTGCCGGGCGCAGTCGTGCTCGCGCCGATGGCGGGCATTACCGACGCCCCGCTCCGCCGCATGGCGCTGCGCTATGGCGCGTCGCTGGCGGTGTCGGAGATGGTGGCCGCCGGAGCGCTGGAAACCGGCCACGAGGAAACCGTGCTGCGGGCCGAGGGGGCAGGGGTGGCGCTGCACGCTGTCCAGCTCGCCGGGAATGAACCCGAATCGATGGCCCGCGCCGCCCGCATCGCCGAAGGTGCTGGCGCCGCGCTCATCGACATCAACATGGGTTGCCCGGCCAAGCGGGTGACGACCGGCCTCGCCGGCTCGGCCCTGCTGCGCGACCTCGATCTGGCGACCCGCATCCTTGCCGCCGTGGTCGGCGCGGTGAAGGTGCCGGTAACGCTGAAGACCCGGCTCGGCTGGGATGACGCGGCGAGCGTGGCGCCCGAGCTTGCCCGTCGCGCCGAAGCGCTCGGCGTGCGGATGATCACCATTCACGGGCGCACGCGCTGCCAGTTCTACACCGGCCGCGCCGACTGGGCGGCGATCCGCGCGGTGAAGGAGGCGGTGTCCATTCCCGTGCTGGCCAATGGCGATCTCGTGGAGATGGGCGACGCCACGGCGATGCTGGCGGCCTCTGGCGCCGACGGCATCATGATCGGGCGCGGCGCACAGGGGCGCCCTTGGTTTCCCGGGCAGGTCGCGTCCTTTCTGCGCACCGGTGACATTGCGGATGATCCCCCGCTCGCCGAGCAGCGCGACGTGCTGATCGAACTTTATGAAGGTTGGCTGGCGCATTACGGCCGCGAGCTGGGCATGCGCTGCGCCCGCAAGCATATCGGCTGGTCGCTGGCCTCGGCCGCAGCGAGCGCGGGCCGGGCGCCGGATGCCGCCGCCCTCTGGCGCAAGCGACTTCTGACACTTGAGGACCCGGCGCGCGTCGTCACCGGAATCCGCGACGCCTATGACGACATTGGATGGAGAGAAGCTGCATGAGTTCGGTTTCCTCGCAACGGCCTGGCCCGCGCGCGGGCAGCGCGACTGCGGAAGCCGTCGTGAACGCGCTGCCGCATCCGGTCATCACGGTGGCGGAAGACAACCATCTGATCGACGCCAATGTCGCGGCGGAAGCATTCTTCGAGGCTTCGCTCGCCGTATTGGTGCGGCATCGGCTGCAGGATTTCGTGCCCTTCGGCAGTCCCATTTTGTCGCTGGTCGATCAGGTGCGCCAGCGCGGCGCGGCGGTGAACGAGTATCGGGTCGATCTCGGCACGCCCCGCAATGGTGGCGAGCGCATCGTCGACATCCATGTGGCGCCGCTGTCGGAAGTGCCGGGCCACGTGGTCATCATGCTCCAGGAACGCACCATCGCCGACAAGATGGACCGGCAGCTCACCCATCGCGGCGCCGCCCGCTCGGTCACGGCGCTGGCGTCGATGCTGGCGCACGAAATCAAGAACCCGCTCTCGGGCATTCGCGGGGCCGCGCAGCTTCTTGAACTGAACGCCAGCGACGACGACCGCTCGCTCACGCGGCTGATCACCGACGAGGCCGACCGCATCGTCAAGCTGGTCGACCGCATGGAAGTATTCTCCGACGAGCGCCCGATCGAGCGGGAGCCCGTGAACATCCACGCCGTTCTGGAGCATGTGCGCACGCTGGCGAGCACCGGATTTGCCCGCCACATCCGCTTCATCGAGGAGTACGACCCTTCGCTGCCGCCCGTTCTGGCCAACCGCGACCAGCTGGTGCAGGTGTTCCTCAATCTGGTGAAGAACGCCGCCGAGGCGATCGGGGAGTCGCCGGACGGCGAAATCCAGCTCACCACGGCCTTCCGCCCCGGCGTGCGTCTCATGATGCCGGGCGCGCCGGCGCGGGTGAGCCTGCCGCTGGAGTTCTGCGTGCGGGACAACGGCCCCGGCGTGCCGGAAGACCTCATGCCTCACCTGTTCGATCCCTTCGTCACCACCAAGCCCACCGGAACCGGCCTCGGCCTTGCGCTGGTGGCGAAGATCGTCGGCGACCATGGCGGCATCATCGAATGCGACAGCCAGCCGCGTCGCACCACCTTCCGTGTCCTCATGCCCATGTACCGCGCCAATCGCGGTACCGAGAAGAGTTGAGAGCCGCCATGCCGACGGGAAGTATCCTGGTTGCCGATGACGACGCCGCCATCCGCACCGTGCTCAATCAGGCACTGTCGCGGGCAGGCTACGAGGTGCGCTCCTGTGGCAATGCGGCGACGCTGTGGCGCTGGGTCAGCCAGGGCGACGGCGACCTCGTCATCACCGATGTGGTGATGCCGGACGAGAACGCCTTCGACCTGCTGCCGCGCATCAAGAAGGTGCGCCCGGACCTGCCGGTCATCGTCATGAGCGCGCAGAACACCTTCATGACCGCCATTCGCGCCTCGGAGAAGGGCGCGTATGAATACCTGCCCAAGCCCTTCGACCTGAAGGAGCTGATCTCCATCGTCGGCCGCGCGCTGTCCGAGCCGAAGAAGCCGGAGAACGCCCTCAAGGGACTGGGCGACGACGCCGACAATATCCCCCTCGTTGGCCGCTCGCCGGCCATGCAGGACATCTACCGGGTGCTGGCCCGGCTGATGCAGACCGATCTCACCGTGATGATCGCGGGCGAGAGCGGCACCGGCAAGGAACTGGTGGCGCGGGCGCTGCATGATTACGGCAAGCGCCGCAACGGGCCGTTCGTCGCCATCAACATGGCGGCCATCCCGCGCGACCTGATCGAATCCGAGCTGTTCGGCCATGAGAAGGGCGCCTTCACCGGCGCCAATGCGCGCTCGGCCGGCCGCTTCGAGCAGGCGGAAAGCGGTACGCTGTTCCTCGACGAAATCGGCGACATGCCGATGGAAGCGCAGACCCGCCTGCTGCGCGTGCTGCAGCAGGGCGAGTACACCACGGTGGGCGGGCGCACGGCGATCAAGACCGATGTGCGCATCGTGGCCGCCACCAACAAGGATCTGCGCATCCTTATCCAGCAGGGCCTGTTCCGCGAGGACCTGTTCTTCCGCCTCAACGTCGTGCCGCTGCGCCTGCCGCCGCTGCGCGAGCGGGCCGAGGACGTGCCGGACCTCGCCCGTCACTTCTTCCTCCAGGCCGAGCGCGAGGGACTGCCGCGCAAGCAGATCGACGCCGCCGCGCTCGACCGGCTGAAGCGCTATCGCTGGCCGGGCAATGTGCGCGAGCTGGAAAACCTGATCCGCCGCCTCGCCGCGCTCTATCCGCAGGAGGTGATCACCGGATCGATCATCGAGGCGGAACTCTCCACGCCGGTCTCGCCGCCGACGCCGGAGGAGAACGGCCAGGACGAAACGCTGTCCGCCTCGGTGGAGCGGCACCTGAACGCCTATTTCGGCGGGTTCGGCGAAAATCTACCGCCTCCCGGCCTTTATCACCGCATTCTCAAGGATGTGGAGTACCCGCTGCTCTCCGCCGCGCTGGCGGCGACGCGTGGAAACCAGATCAAGGCAGCGGAGCTTCTGGGCCTCAACCGCAACACGTTGCGCAAGAAAATCCGGGATCTCGACATCCAAATAATCCGCACCAGTCGGTGAGCGCCTTACGCCCCCGCGAAAATAAGGCGGGGGCGGCTCGCCAATGTCACATTTTTGCACCAGTGTCGTATCATTGCATCAGTGGTGCGCGCCGATTCCCGGCCGCCGGATTGGTGATGGATGAGCGACGTTCCGAGCCGCGAAACGGACAGGCAAGACGGACTCGATCTCGGCGGGATGGGTTTCCGTTTCTCGCTCTGGGGTCTGGCGCCGCTTGCCGTGCTGCTGGCGCTGGTGATGGCGCTTGCCAGCTTCATCGTCCTGATCGGCATCACCCCGCTGGTGCCCTCGCAGGACGTCGTCATCATCGTCCTGTGCCTCAATGGCGTGATGTCGCTCATTCTGATCGGCATTGTCGGCCGCGAGGTGTGGCGGATCGTGAAGGCCCGCCGGCGGGGCAGGGCGGCGGCGCGGCTGCATGTGCGCGTGGTCGGCCTGTTCGGCGTCGTTGCCGTCGTGCCGGCGCTTCTGGTGGCCGTTCTGGCGAGCATCACGCTCGACAAGGGCCTCGACCGCTGGTTTTCGGTGCGCACGCGTTCCATCGTCGACAATGCGGTGTCGGTCGCCCAGACCTATGTGCGCGAGCACGCCTATTCGATCCGCGGCGATATTCTCGGCATGGCCCGCGACCTCCAGCGCATCCGCCCGCTCTGGGACCAGGACCGCAGCCGCTTCCGCCAGGCGCTGACGGCGCAATCGGTGGTGCGCGGCCTGCCCGCCGCCATGATCATCGACAAGAATCTGCAGGTCGTCGACCGTGCCACCGTCCGCGTCGGCCGCGAATTTACCGTGCCGACCAATCTCGCCCTCAAGGACGCCACCGAGGAGCAGCCGCTCATCTACCTGCCGGGTGATGCCGATTATGTCGGCGCGGTCATCCCGCTCAAGGATTTCGGCGATCTCTATCTCTATGTGGCGCGTGCCGTCGACCCGCGGGTGATCGAGTATCTCAAGGAGACTCAGGCCGCCGTCGTCGACTACCGCAACCTCGAACAGCAGCGCGTCGGCGTGCAGGTGGCGTTCGCGGTGCTCTATGCGGTGATTTCGCTCACCGTGCTGCTCTGCGCCGTCTGGCTGGGCATCCATTTCGCCAACCGGCTGGTGGCGCCGATCCGTCGGCTGATCGGCGCGGCGGACCTCGTCGCCGCCGGCAATCTTTATGTCGAGGTGCCGGTCCGCCGCACAGAGGGCGACCTGTCCAGCCTCTCCGAGACCTTCAACAAGATGACGCAGGAACTGCGCACCCAGCGCGACGATCTCGTGCAGGCGCGCGACCAGATCGACACCCGCCGCCGCTTCACCGAGGCGGTGCTGTCCGGCGTCGGCGCCGGTGTGATCGGCCTCGATTCGGCGGGGCGCATCTCCATCATCAACCGCCCGGCCGAAAAACTGCTCGGCGTGACCGAGGCCGACGTGCTCGGCAGCGCGTTCGGCACGGTGGTGCCGGAAATCGCCTCGCTGCTCGCCCAGGCGATGGAAGCCGGCGAGCGCAGCGTGCAGGCCAACACCACGCTGACGCGCAACGGCCGCGACCGGGTCATCGCGGTGCGGGTAACCACGGAACAGTCGCGCGAGGCCGAGCATGGCTGGGTCGTCACCCTCGACGACATCACCGAGCTCGTGGTGGCGCAGCGCAGCTCCGCCTGGGCCGACGTCGCCCGGCGCATCGCGCATGAGATCAAGAACCCGCTGACCCCGATCCAGCTGTCGGCCGAGCGCCTGCGCCGGCGCTACGGCAAGGTGATCGGCGAGGATCGCGAAGTGTTCGACCAATGCACGGAAACCATCATCCGCCAGGTCGGCGACATCGGCCGCATGGTGGACGAGTTCTCCTCCTTCGCCCGCATGCCCAAGCCGGTCGCCGAGGCGCAGGACGTTGCCGAGACCACGCGACAGGTCGTGTTCCTGATGCGGGTCGGCAACCCGGACATCGCCATCGATTTCGACGTGCCCGAGCAGCCCGTGGTCGCGCGCTTCGACCGCCGCCTGATCTCCCAGGCGCTCACCAATATCGTCAAGAACGCCACCGAGGCGCTGGCGGCGGTGCCGCCCGAGGAGCGCACCGACCCGCCGCGGATCAAGGTGGCGGTGCATGCCGATGAGCGGATGGTGACCATCGACGTCATCGACAACGGCAAGGGGCTGCCCACCGAGAACCGGGCGCGGCTGCTGGAGCCTTATGTGACGACCCGCGAGAAGGGCACCGGGCTCGGTCTCGCGATCGTGGGGAAGATCATGGAAGAACATGGCGGCGGCATCGAACTCGACGATGCCCCGGATGGACGCGGTGCGTGGATTCGCCTGCGTTTCGCGCGCGACGGCGGTCCGACCGCCTCGAATGACGGAAAGGGCAATGGCGGATCGGCCAGTGCCCGGATGGTCGGCTGAAGGAGAACAAGATCATGGCAACGGACATCCTGATCGTCGACGACGAAGCCGATATTCGCGGGCTGGTCGCGGGTATTCTGGAAGATGAGGGCTACGGCGCCCGCACCGCCAAGGACAGCGACGAGGCTCTGGCCGCCATCGAGGCGCGCCGGCCCAATCTCATCTTTCTCGACATCTGGCTGGAGCGCTCCAGGCTGGACGGCCTGCAACTGCTCGAACTGATCAAGAAGAACCACCCGGATGTGCCGGTGGTGATGATATCGGGCCACGGCACCATCGAAACCGCCGTGGCGGCCATCAAGCAGGGCGCCTACGACTTCATCGAGAAGCCGTTCAATTCCGACCGCCTGATCCTCGTCGCCGATCGCGCGCTGGAGACGCTGCGCCTGAAGCGCGAGGTCCGCGACCTTAAGCAGCGCACGGCGGTGACGCAGCTGCTCGTGGGCAAGTCGTCGGTGATGAACCAGCTCCGCCAGGGCATCGAGCGCGTGGCGCCTACCAATAGCCGCATCATGATCGTCGGCCCCTCCGGCTCCGGCAAGGAGTTGGCGGCGCGCATGATCCATGCGGCCTCGGCGCGGGCCAACGGACCGTTTGTCGTCATCAACGCCGCCGCCATCACGCCGGAGCGCATGGAGGTCGAGCTGTTCGGCGTCGAGGTCGGGGAAGGGCAGGGCCGTCAGGTCGGCGCGCTGGAGGAGGCGCATGGCGGCACGCTGTTCATCGACGAGATCGCCGACATGCCGCGCGAGACGCAGAACCGCATCCTGCGCGTGCTGGTGGACCAGAATTTCCTGCGGGTCGGCGGCGCCACGCGCGTCTCGGTGGATGTGCGCATCATCTCGTCCACCGCCCGCAATCTGGAAAAGGAAATCGCCGACGGTCGCTTCCGCGAGGATCTGTATCACCGCCTCGGCGTGGTGCCGGTGCGCGTGCCGCCGCTCGCCGAGCGGCGCGAGGACGTGCCGGAACTGGTGGAGTTCTTCCTCGACCAGATTTCACAGTCCACCGGCCTGCCGCGCCGGCGTGTCGCCGATGACGCGCTCGCCGTGCTGCAATCGCACGACTGGCCCGGCAATGTCCGCCAGCTGCGCAACAATATCGAGCGCCTGCTGATTCTCGCCTCCGGCGACGCCGACGCGCCGGTGACGGCCGACATGCTGCCGCCCGATGTCGGCTCGCTGGTGCCGAGCCTGCCGAGCGGCAATGGCGGCGAGCATCTGATGGGACTGCCGCTGCGCGACGCGCGTGAAGTGTTCGAGCGGGAATATCTCGTCGCGCAGATCAGCCGCTTCGGCGGCAACATCTCGCGCACCGCCGAATTCGTCGGCATGGAGCGCTCGGCCCTGCACCGCAAGCTGAAGGCGCTCGGCATCGGCTGACCGCCGTGCCGCACCCGGCAGGAAGATGTGTGGCCGGCCGCGCAGGCGTCTCCGGCCGCGTGCGAACCTGCTATAGAGTGACTCGCGAAAAGTGAACCGAACCGGCGTCGTGGGCGGCGCCGTCGGCTATCAGCGGGGTCGCCATGAAGGTCGTCATTTGCGGGGCGGGGCAGGTGGGGTTCGGCATTGCCGAGCGTCTGGCCGCAGAGCAGAACGACGTCTCCATCATCGACACCTCGCCGCGCCTCATCCAGGCCGTCACCGACACGCTCGACGTGCGCGGCTTCGTCGGCCATGGCTCGCATCCGGATGTGCTGGCCCGTGCCGGGCTGGAGGCGGCGGACATGCTGATCGCCGTCACCCTGCACGACGAAGTCAACATGATCGCCTGCCAGGTCGGCCACGCGCTGTTCGACGTGCCGACCAAGATCGCGCGGGTGCGCGCGCAAAGCTATCTGCAGGGCCACTGGCGCGACATGTTCTCGCGCGACCACCTGCCGATCGACGTGGTCATCTCGCCGGAGCTCGAAGTGGGCGAGATGGTCCTGCGGCGGCTTTCGCTGCCGGGCGCCGTCGATACGGTCAGCTTCAACGACAGCAATGTCGTCGTGGTCGGCGTGCGCTGCCAGGAGGATTGCCCGGTCCTCGACACGCCGCTGCGCCAGCTCACCGACCTGTTTCCCGACCTGCGGGCCGTCGTCGTTGCGGTCTATCGCGACGGCAAGACCTTCGTGCCGCGCTCCACCGACTCGCTGATTGCCGGCGACCTCGCCTATTTCGTCGCCCATAACGACCAGGTGAGCCGCACTTTGTCGATTTTCGGCCATGACGAGCCCCCGGCGCAGCGCATCGTCATCGGCGGCGGCGGCAATATCGGCCTGTATGTCGCGCGCGAGCTGGAGCTGCGCAACCCGAAGGCGCGGGTCAAGATCATCGAGGACAATCTCGCGCGGGCCGAGGAGATCGCCCAGCAATTGTCCCGCACCGTGGTGCTGCGCGGCAGCGCCCTCGACCGGGCGATCCTCGAGGAGGCCGCCGTCGGCGATGCCGACACGATGATCGCCGTGACCAATGACGACCGGGTCAACATCCTCTCCTGCCTGCTGTCGCGCGAACTCGGCGCCAAGCGCATGCTGTCGCTGCTGAACGACCCGGCCTACCCCGCCTTCGCGCGCGGGCTCGGCATCGACGCCTATGTGAACCCGCGCCAGATCACCGTCTCCAAAATCCTGCAATATGTCCGCAAGGGCCGCATTCGCGGTGTGCATTCGCTGCTGAACGGTGCCGGCGAGGTGATCGAGGCCGAGGCGCTGGAAACCTCGCCGCTGGTCGGCAAGCCGCTGCGCCAGCTCGATCTCTTCGACGGCATGCGCATCGGCGCGGTGATCCGCGGCGGACGCGTGATGCTGCCGCGCGGCGACACCGTGATCCAGGCGCGCGACCGGGTGGTGATGTTCGCGCTCGCCGCCAAGGTGAAGCGGGTGGAGCAGCTGTTCCGGGTGAGCCTGGAATTCTTCTGAGAGGCGACAGCGAGAGGCGCAAGACATGATCGCGGTCGCCCGCCACAGCGCGCAGACCGCCGGGGTGATGGCGGGTTTCCTGCTGCTCTCCGGCCTGGTGTCGGTGTTCCGCAACGAGCCGGGCGCCGACGTCTTCCTGATGACCGCCCTGCTAACCGTGTTCGGTGCCGGGGCGGTCCATCTTGCCGTGCGCAACCGCGCCGGGCGGCTCGATCGGCTGGCCTCCTACGGGCTGCTGCTCGTGCTGTGGATCGGCGTCCCGATCATCGCCGCCGTGCCGATCGCGGCGACGACCACGCTCGGGCCGGTGCATGCGTGGCTGGAGGCGGTTTCGGCCTTTACCACGACCGGGCCGGTGCAGATCCACGACATCGGCAACGTGCCCCGGGCGACGCTTGGCTGGCTGCTGACGCTGCAATGGGCGGGCGGCCTGCTCACGCTGGTCGGTTTCGTCGCCGTCCTGGGTCCCGCCGGTCTGGGCGGCCTCCCGGACCATAGCGCCCGGGCCAACCTTCTGGCGGCGACGCAGCAGACCACGCTCGACGACGCGCTGCGGCTGGTACTGCCGATCTATCTGGGCGCGACGGTGCTGTGCACGCTGGCGCTGCTGCTCATGGGCGTGCGCCTGTTCGAGGCGGTGGGCCTGGCCGGTGCGGCGCTGGCCACGGGCGGCCTGCTGCCCGATGGCGACGGCATCGCCGCCTATGGCCATTTCGGCATCAAGGCGGTGCTGATCGTCTTTATGCTGATGGGCGGCACCAGCGTGCTATGGCACCGCATGCTGCTCACACGTCGGTTTCGCCTCGCCCTGGGACAGTATGAGAATATTGTACTTTTCGCCATATGCGGCGCCTTGGGAATTGCCGCCGCAGCCATCGGATTCCGCACCGAGGGCAGCGGGATGTCGTTGCCCATCGCGCTTGAGGACGGACTGTTCACCGCCGTCTCGCTGGTCACCACCACCGGGATCGAACCGCATGGCGGCGCCTTCGCCAGCCTGCCGGTGACGCTGGTACTCGCGATCGTCTTCATCGGCGGCGCGACCTTCTCCACCGCCGGCGGGATCAAGATTTACCGCGCGGGGGTGATGGTGCTGCAGAGCCTGCGCGAGCTGGAGCGGCTGGTGCACCCCAGCGCCGTGCACCCGCGCCGCCTCGGCCAGCAGAACGTCACGCTGCAGATGATGAAGGCGATCTGGATCATGTTCGGCGTCGCCTGCTCCACGATCGCGGCGCTGACTGTGGTAATCGCGCCGGCCATGCCGAGCTTTGAGTCGGCTTTCGTCGCCGTCATGGCGGCGCTCGCCAATGTCGGGCCGGTCTATGCGGTGAACTGGCAGCCGGACGTCAACTGGCCGGAATGGGGCACGTTGCCCGCCTATGCGCAGATCGCGCTTGCCATCGCCATGGTTCTCGGCCGTCTCGAAATACTCGTCGTACTGGGCCTCGCCAATTTCGCGCTGTGGCGGCGCTGAGGCGCCGATCGGCCTGGCCACGTAGCTGATTGTCGGGAAAACGCTTTTCATTCAACAAGCTGGCGCTTGAAGTCTCCGCGAAAGTCGAGCAGCTTTCGCGCAAAGGGGCTGCCAGCCTGCGGAGACGGACGATGTCGCGCATTGCCTATGTGAACGGTGCCTACCTGCCGCACGCCGGTGCGGGGGTGCATGTGGAAGATCGCGGCTACCAGTTCGCCGATGGCGTCTACGAGGTGTGCGAGGTGCGGGGCGGCCACATGGTGGACCAGCGCCGCCACATGGAGCGGCTGGTGCGGTCGCTGAACGAGATCCGCATCCGGCTGCCCATGCCGCTCGCCGCGCTCGGTGTGGTGCTGCGCGAGACCATCCGGCGCAACCGCGTGCGCGACGGCCTCGTCTATCTGCAGGTCACGCGCGGGGTGGCACGGCGGGACCATTATTTTCCCGATCCGGCGACGCCGCCTTCCATCGTGGTCACCGCCCGCGCGCTCGACCCGGCGAAGGGCGAGGCGCAGGCCGCACAGGGGATCGCGGTCATCACCGTGCCGGAAAACCGTTGGGAGCGCGTCGACATCAAGACCATCGGCCTGCTGCCCAACGTGCTGGCGAAAGAGGCCGCCAAGCAGGCCGGCGCCCGCGAGGCGTGGTTCGTGGACGCGGCCGGCAACATTACCGAAGGCGGCTCGACCAATGCCTGGATCGTCACGGACGACGGCCGGCTCGTCACCCGTCCGGCGGAGAGCGGCATCCTGCGCGGCATCACCCGCACGGTCATGCTGGAGGTGGCCGAGACGCTCCAGCTGCGCGTCGACGAGCGCCCCTTCACCGTCGAGGAGGCGAAGGCGGCGCGGGAGGCGTTCGTGACCTCGGCGACCAATTTCGCCACGCCCGTGGTGCGAATCGATGGCCACCCCGTCGGCGACGGGCGGCCCGGCCCGGTGGCGCGCGCCTTGCGCGAAAACTACCATGGGCGCGCCGAGATCGGTCATTGAAGCGGTAATTTGTGCCCGGGAAGGCCTGACGGCGATAAGGAAAGACCTTGCCAAGCGCGGCCAACTTGGCGAAAGCATCTTGCGCGCATGACATGGTGTGCCATGTTTGGGGCGTACGTCTTCAAGGTTGTCCACTCCCGGACGGAGCGAGCAGCGAAGGCGACCGCGCCGAGCGACGACCAACAACAAACAAACGGATCAAAAAATCATGGCCGCGGAACGTTCCCAGAACCTCCAGGACACCTTTCTCAACCACGTCCGCAAGAACAAGACGCCGCTCACCATCTTTCTGGTCAACGGCGTGAAACTCCAGGGGGTCGTCACCTGGTTCGATAATTTCTGCGTGCTGCTGCGCCGCGACGGCCATTCGCAGCTCGTTTACAAGCACGCCATCTCGACCATCATGCCCGGCCATCCGGTTCAGCTGTTCGAACCGGACGAGACCGGCGAGAAGGGCTGATCTTGGAGCTTAAGGCGTCCCGCAGGCCGCCGGCGGGCCGTGCCGCCGGCCTGCCCGTCGACAACGACACGTCCGGTGATGCCACGCGCGTGGTCGTCGTCGTTCCTCACCTCACGCGTCGCGGGGCAGGGGGCGACGACCCGCAACGCTCGCCCGAGGCCCGGCTCGACGAGGCCGTCGGGCTTGTCCTTGCCATCGACCTCCAGCTGGCCGGCAGCCTGCTCGTCGGGCTGTCTCAGGTGCGCCCGGCGACCTATCTGGGCAGCGGCAAGGTCGAGGAGATCGCCGGCATCGTGAAGGCGGAGGAGGCGGGGCTGGTCTTCGTCGACGCGGCGCTCAGCCCGGTGCAGCAGCGAAACCTCGAAAAGGCGTTCGCGGCCAAGGTCATCGACCGCACGGCTCTCATTCTGGAAATCTTCGGCCAGCGCGCGCGCACCAAGGAGGGCGTGCTGCAGGTCGAGCTCGCCCATCTGAACTATCAGCGCAGCCGCCTGGTGCGCTCCTGGACCCATCTGGAGCGCCAGCGCGGCGGCTTCGGCTTCCTCGGCGGCCCCGGCGAGACGCAGATCGAGGCCGACCGCCGGCTCATCGGCGAACGCATCCTCAAGATCGAGCGCGAGCTGGAGCAGGTCAAGCGCACCCGCGCGCTGCACCGCGCCAGCCGCAAGAAGGTGCCCTATCCCGTCGTGGCGCTGGTCGGCTACACCAATGCCGGCAAGTCGACGCTGTTCAACCGGCTGACCCGCGCCGAAGTGATGGCGCAGGACCTGCTCTTCGCCACGCTCGACCCGACCCTGCGGGCGGTGCAGCTTCCCACCGGCGAGCGGGTGATCCTCTCCGACACGGTGGGCTTCATCTCCGACCTGCCGACGCAGCTCGTCGCCGCTTTCCGCGCCACGCTGGAAGAGGTGATCGAGGCCGACCTCATCCTGCATGTCCGCGACATGTCGCATGAGGATGCCGATGCGCAGGCGCATGACGTGAAGCGGGTGCTCGGCGATCTCGACATCGACCCCGAGGACGATCACCGCGTCATCGAGGTCTGGAACAAGATCGACCGGCTGGATACCGAGGCCAGGGCGGGGCTGTTCAACACCGCCTCACGCCGGGAAGGCGATGCGCGCCCCATTCCGGTCTCGGCCCTGACCGGCGACGGCATGGACGCGCTTCTCACCGCGATCTCGCGGCGCCTGGCGCGCGAGCGTGTCAGCCTCGCGATCGATCTCGACGCCGCCGACGGCAGCAGCCTGAGCTGGCTCTATCGGCACAGCGAGGTGCTGGAACGTCGCGAGAATGGGGAAGGGCGCCTGCACCTCGCCGTGCGCGTGCCGCCCGACCGTGCCGAGCATATCGAGCGTCGCTTCGGCGCGCGGCGTATCGCCGGCGCGGGCGAGGGCGCCTGAGCACCCTGCTCCGGGCCCCTACTCGCCTTCCGCCGCTGCCGTCTTGGCCGCTTGCCAGTGCGCTTCCATCTCGTCGAGGCTGGCTTCGTTCGGGGAGCGCCCCTGCTCGGCCAGCCGGTCCTCGATATAGGCGAAGCGGCGGACGAACTTCTGATTGGTGCCGCGCAGCGCCGCTTCGGGGTCCACGTCGAGGTGCCGCGCGAGGTTGGCGAGCGCGAACAACAGGTCGCCGACCTCTTCCGCCGCCGCCTCGCGGTCGCCGGAGACGATTTCGGCTTCCACCTCGTCGATCTCCTCGCGGATCTTGGCGAGAACGGGCCGCACGTCCGGCCAGTCGAACCCGACCTTGGCGGCCTTGTTCTGCAGCTTCACCGCACGGGTGAGGGCAGGGGCGCCGGCCGGCACGCCGTCCAGCGTACGGCCCTGCTCCGGCTCCGCCGGTAAGCCGCGCCGGCGGCGGCGCCCGGCGCGCTCCGCCTTCTCCTGGGCCTTGATGGCATCCCAGGCGGCATTCACCGCCGCCACATCGCGCCCGCCCACATCGCCGAACACATGGGGGTGGCGGCGGATCATCTTCGAGGTGATGGCCTCGACCACGGCGCCGAAATCGAAGGCGCCGCGTTCCTCGGCGAGGCGGGCGTGGAACGCCACCTGAAGCAGCAGATCGCCCAGCTCGTCGCAGAGATCGTCGAGGTCGCCGCGGGCGATGGCGTCGGCGACCTCATAGGCTTCCTCGATGGTATAGGGCGCGATGGAGCTGAAGTCCTGTGCCAGGTCCCACGGGCAGCCGGTCGCCGGCGTGCGCAGCGCGGCCATGATTTCCAGCAGCCGCCGAATGTCGCGGGAGGGCGTCACATCGCCATCTGGGATATTCGCAGAAGACATATTATGGAAAACAACTCGGTTGGAGGAGGCGATACAAAGATGAGGTTGTCGGCACAACGTACTGTCAGAGCGTGATTTTCATGCCGTCATAGGCCGCACTCACACCGTCCGGCAATTCGCGGGTCAGTGTGGTGTAGTCGAGATCGGTGTGCAGGTTCGTCAGCACGGCGCGGCGCGGCTTCAGCCGCTCGATCCAGGCCAGCGCCTCGCTCAGCGAGAAATGCGTGGGGTGCGGCGCCGGGCGAAGCGCGTCGACAATCCACACATCGAGGCCGTCGAGAAACGGCAGGCTCTCATCCGGCAGATCGTGCAGGTCGCTCGAATAAGCCAGGCCGCCGATGCGGAAGCCGTGCGAGATGATGTTGCCGTGATACTGGCGGAAGGCCTTAGCCTCGATCGGTCCGGCCGGCCCGTCGACGCGGATCGTGTCGCCGGCGTGGTAGCGGTGCTCGGTGAGGATCGGCGGGTAGTCGCTGCCGGGCGGCGTCTCGAAGCAATAGCCGAAGCGCTGGTGCAGCAGGACCGACGTGTCGGGGTCGACATAGGCGTCGATCCGGCGGCGGTGCATGATGGTCAGCGGCCGCAGGTCATCGATGCCATGGGTGTGGTCGGCATGCTCATGGGTGAACAGCACGCCGTCGAGCCGGTCGACGCCGGCATCGATCAGCTGCTCGCGCAAATCCGGCGAGGTGTCGATCAGCATGCGGGTCGGCTGGGCGATGCCACGCTCGAAGCGCTCCACCAGCAGGGAGCAGCGGCGACGGCGGTTGCGCGGCTCGTTCGGGTCGCAGGCGCCCCATCCCTGCCCGACTCGCGGCACCCCACCGGAGGAGCCGCAGCCGAGAATGGTGAAGGTAAACGCCATGGCGGGCGGGAGCCTCTAGGATGCGCGGGAGAACAGGCGGAAGAAATTCGCAGTGGTCAGCGCCGCCACCTCGTCGAAGGAGATGCCGCGCGCCTGCGCCAGTATATGGGCGGTTTCGACCACATAGGAAGGCTCGTTGCGCTTGCCCCGGTGGCTGTTGGGGGCGAGATAGGGCGCATCGGTCTCCACCAGCACCCGGTCGGCCGGCAGGCTGGCGGCGATCTCGCGCAAAGGCGCGCCGGACTTGAAGGTGAGGATGCCGGAAAACGAGACATAGCCGCCCAGCGCCACGGCGCGGCGGGCAAGGTCGGGCCCGGCGGTGAAGCAGTGCAGCACGAAGGCGAAGGCGCCCTTCCCGCTTTCCTCCTCCAGAATCGCCGCGACATCCGCGTCCGCGTCGCGGGCGTGGATCACCAGCGGCAGACCGGTGCGGCGCGCCGCCTCGATATGCAGGCGGAAGCCGGCGGCCTGCACCGCGCGCGGCGCGGTGTCGTAATGATAGTCGAGACCCGCTTCGCCAATGGCGACGACCTTCGGATGGTCGGCCTCCGCCAGCAATTCGTCGAGCGTGACGTCGGCTTCCTCGGCGGCATTGTGCGGGTGGGTGCCGACCGAGCAGAACACATCGTCGAAGCGCTCGGCGATCGCCCTCACCTGCCCAGAGCGGCGCACCCGCGTGCCGATCGTCACCAGGCGGCCGACGCCGGCGGCGCGGGCCCGCGCGACCACGTCGTCAAGCTCGGCGGCAAAGTCCGGAAAGTCGAGATGGCAGTGGCTGTCGACGATCATGAGGCGGCCGGCGCCTCGGGCTCGACATAGCGCGGGAACACCCCGACCGGCGCCGGCAGCACCGTGCCGCCCGCCAGCCGACCCGCCTCGCCGAGGCTGGCAAAGCTACGGGACGAATCATCGATTGCAAGCAAATCCAGCAGCTTGCCGGCGCTTGTTGGGATGAAGGGTTGAGCGAGCAGGGCGACCTGACGCACCACTTCCGCCGTCGTCCACAGCACCGTGCCGAAACGCTCGGGGTCGGACTTGCGCAATTCCCACGGCGCCGCGCCGGCGAAATAGCGGTTTGCGTCCGCCACCACCGACCAGATGGCGGCCAGCGCATTGTGGATCTGCTGCACCTCCATCGCCTCGCGTACCTTCGCCCCCATGGCGTCGGCGGCGGCGAGAATGGTCGCGTCGTCCTCGGAGAGCGGGCCGGGGGCCGGCAGCGTGCCACTAAGGTTCTTGGCGATCATCGACAGCGAGCGCTGCGCGAGGTTGCCGAGATCGTTGGCGAGGTCGGCATTGGTGCGGGCGACGATGGCGTCGTGGCTGTAGGAGCCATCCTGGCCGAAGGGGATTTCCCGCAGCAGGAAATAGCGCAGCGCGTCGACGCCATAGGCCTTGGCGAGATCGAACGGGTCGATGACGTTGCCCACCGACTTCGACATCTTCTCCCCGCGATTATGGATGAAGCCGTGCGCGAAGACGGTTTTGGGCGGCTCAAGGCCGGCCGACATCAGGAAGGCCGGCCAGTACACCGCGTGGAAGCGGATGATGTCCTTGCCGATAATGTGCAGGTTCGCCGGCCAGTAGCGCTGGAAGCTGGCGCTCGCCGTGTCGGGATAGCCGACGCCGGTGATGTAGTTGGTCAGCGCATCGACCCACACATACATCACATGCGCCGGGTCGCCCGGCACCGGAATGCCCCAGGAAAAGGTCGTCCGGCTGATGGACAGGTCCTGAAGCCCGCCCCTCACGAAGCTCAGCACTTCGTTGCGCCGCACATCCGGCCGGATGAAATCCGGATGCGCGTCGTAATAGTCGAGCAGTTTCTGCTGGTAGACGGAGAGGCGGAAGAAATAGCTCTTCTCCTCGGTCCACTCCACCGGCGTACCCTGCGGGCCGAGGCGCACGCCGTCGGCGTTCACGCTGGTCTCGTCCTCGGCGTAATAGGCCTCGTCGCGCACCGAGTACCAGCCCGAATAGGCACCGGCATAGATGTCGCCCGTCTCGACCATGCGCTGCCAGATCGCCTGGCTGGAGGCGATGTGGTCCTCGTCCGTGGTGCGGATGAAGCGGTCGTAATCGACGCCCAGCAGCGCATCCATCTCCTGGAAGCGCGTCGCGTTCCTGGTTGCCCATTCGAGCGGCGTCAGCCCCTGCTTCTCCGCCGTCTGGGCCATCTTGAGCCCGTGCTCGTCCGTGCCGGTCAGGAAGAAGACATCGTAGCCGTCGAGCTTCTTGAAGCGGGCGAGCGCGTCCGAGGCGATCTTCTCATAGGCGTGGCCGATATGGGGCGCGCCATTGGGATAATCGATCGCGGTGGTGATGTAGAAGGCGGGTCTCACGGCGGTTTCCTGCGGGGCGGCCGGCCGGCGCGCGATCAAGGGCGCAGGGCCTCGTTGAGCGACGCGAAGATCCGGAGGACGAGGGTCTTGCGGTCGAGATTGTAGACATCGGCGTCGACCGCAGCGCGGCGAACCTTCTCCCACACCTCCGGAAGCCGTGCAAGGCGAACGGAGGCGGTCTGGCGCCGGCCTGTCGCGTGGTCGCTGATCCAGCCCTCGACCGTGCCGACGAACGCCTCCAGCGCCCCTCCCCGGTCGCCCTGAAGGCGCTCGCCCAGCGCGTGCAGCGACTTCGGGTCGGCATCGGGCAGCGCGTCGAGCAGCACCGTGGTGGCGTTGCGCACGGCGAGGCCGTCGCCTTCCATGAGGCCCAGTGCCTCGCGCACGCTGCCGCCGGAGGCCTCCGCTGCCTCATGGAAGCGGGTGCGGTCGAGAGCGGGCAGGCTGGCGCTCAGCGTCTCCAGCGCCTCGACCACCTGTCCGTCCGACAACGCCCGCAGCGGCACCATGCGGCAGCGCGAGCGAATGGTGGGCAGCAGCCGTCCCGGCGCGTGGCTCACCAGCAGGAACAGCGAGCGACTGGGCGGCTCCTCCAGCGTCTTCAGCAGCGCGTTGGCGCCCTGCGCGTTCATCTCGTCCAGCGTATCCACCACGCAGACCCGCCAGCCACCGAGCGCCGCCGTCGAGCCGAAGAAGCTGCGCACCCGCCGTACCGTCTCGGCGGGAATCATCGAAGGCAGCTTGCCGCTGTCGTTGGGCGTGCGCCGCAGCACCAGAAGGTCGGGATGCGACAGCGCCGCCACCTGCCGCGCAGTCGGGTGGGTCGGATCGACGGCAATCGAGTGTGCCGGAGCGGCGCCGCCGGAGAGCACGAATCGGGCGATCGCATAGGCCAGCGTCGCCTTGCCGATTCCCTCGGCGCCGCCGAGCAGCAGTGCGTGCGGCAGGCGCCCGGCATCCCAGGCGGTACGCACCATGGCCTGCGCCTCCTCATGGCCGATGAGGCGCTGGGTTTCGCGCGGCGCCGGCGCGGTGCCGTATCGGTCGCCTTCGAGCGGTGTAGCGTCCTTCATGTCCGGCGCTTCCGGTGTGGGGCGGGCGGCTTCAGCCGTTCCGAGACATGGGTCCAGATCGCCTCGGCAACGGCGTCCGCGTCTGCGCCGGCATCGACGAGCACGCAACGCTCCGGCTCGCGGGCAGCGAGGGCGCGGAAAGCCTCGCGCAGGCTGCGATGGAAGCTCAGCCCCTCACTCTCGAAGCGGTCCGCATTGCGGCCGGAGCGTGCGGCGGCGCGCGCGAGACCCTCCTCCGCCGGAAGGTCGAGGATGATCGTCAGGTCGGGCCGCGTTTCGCCCACGGTCACCTCCTCAAGGGCAGCGATGAGCCCCGGATCGACATTGCCGAGGGCGCCCTGATAGACGCGGGTCGAATCGGCGAAGCGGTCGCACACCACCCAGGCGCCGCGCGCCAGCGCCGGACGGATGGTGGCATCGAGATGATCGGCGCGTGCTGCCGCGAAAAGCGCCGCTTCCGCCAGCGGCCCCAGCGGCTTGGCCGCGCCGGAAAGGATGAGATGGCGGATGATCTCGGCCCCCGTCGAGCCACCCGGCTCGCGGGTCGCCACCGCGTCGATGCCGAGCTCCTGCAGTCGCTCCCGCAGCCGGCGCACCTGCGTGGACTTGCCGGCCCCCTCCCCGCCTTCGAAGGTGATGAAGCGGCCCGGCGGCGGCAGCTTGGTTTTTTGCGTCGATCCGGGCTTGGCCGTCAGCTGAGTCTTGGCCGTCGCCTTGGGCTTGGGCGCCGACTTGGGCTTGGGCACGGCCTTCGGCTTCGTCGCCGGCTTGGCCTTCGCCTTTCGCGACGCCGCGGGCGAGGCGACGTCCGCCGGGTTTTTCGACGGCATTTTGGCCGGGGGCGGCGCGTGCGGAGGCGTGTGGGCAGGCATGCTCAGCCGGTCAGCTTGGCGTAGCCCTGACGCAGCAGGCTCACCACCAGTTCATAGGCGCCGTCCATCGCGCGGCGCCAGAGAGGCCCCGCCGGCACGGTCTCCGCCGCCACGAGCGGGAGGTCGAGCGCGAGTTGCTCGCCGCGATAGACCATCAGCCGCGCGACAACCTCGCCCTTTTCCACCGGCGCCGGAATCGGACCATCGAAACGAATGCGGGCCACCAGTTTCTCGTCGCCCGTCCGTGACACCAGAACGCGGACCGGCCCGTCGCTGGTCAGCGGCGCCCCGTTGCGTTCGCCGCCATAGAGCGTCGCCTCGCCGACAATCTGGCCGGCTTCGAACAGCGTGCGCGATTCGAAGGAGCGGAAGCCCCATTCGAGCAGCTTGCGGGCGTCCTCGGCCCGCTCCTTCTCGCTCTTCGCGCCCATGATGACGACGATGAGTCGCTGCCCGTTCTGCACGGCCGAGCCGACGAGATTGAAGCCGGCATCCTTCTGGTAGCCGGTCATGAATCCATCGGCACCCAGGCTCATGGCGAGCAGGGGGTTGCGGTTGCTCTGGCGGATCTTGTTCCAGAGGAAATCCGGCTCGCTGTAGATCTTATACAGGTCGGGATAGTCGCGGATGATGTGCGCGGCGACCTTCGCCATGTCGCGCGGCGTGGTCTTCTGGTCGGGGTCGGCCAGGCCGCTCACGTTGACGAAGGCGGAGCCGGTCAGCCCGAGGCGCTTGGCCTCCTGGTTCATCTTGACCGTGAAGGCCAGCTCGTTTCCCGAAATGCCCTCGGCCAGCACGATAGCGCCGTCATTGCCCGAGGGAATGATCGCCCCGCGCAGCAGGTCGCTGACCTTGATGGTGCTGTTGAGGCCGGCGAACATGGTGGAGCCGCCGGACGGGGCCCCTCCCCGCCGCCACGCATATTCGCTCACCTTGAACTCGGCGTCCTGGGAAAGCCGGCCAGCGGAAATCTCGCCGAACACCACGGCCATGGTCATCAGCTTGGCGATGCTCGCCGGCGCGCTGGAAGTATCGGCGGCGCGCTCGAAAAGCACCGAACCGCTGTCGAAATCGAGAAGGATGGCCTGTGGCGAGGCGATGTCGGGCGGGGTCTGCGCCGCCGCCGGAATCAGGCCGAGACAGAGAAACGCCAGCGCGGCCAGCCATCCGGACGCCCGTCGTGCCGCCACCGAACCGTCGACCAGTGTCCGGCCCGGAAAAAGGATGGGCAACAGGCTCACGACGATCCTCCCTGGCTCCGGGCAGAGTTAACAGCCGATCGCCGCCGCCGCAATGCGACCGCGGTGCGGCATATCCAGAACGCAGGCAATCGTGAAGCTCAGTACAGTCCGCGACCCGTATCGGCCGGGGCGTCATAGCCGGTCGCCGCATAGCCCAGCACCGGCTGCGGGCCAACGACCCATCCGGTGGGCGCGGCGGACGGCGCGGGAGCGGGTGCGGCGCGCTTGGCCGGCTGCAGGCTCGCCACCCGAACGGGAGCGACCTGCACGGGAGCGGCCGGAGCAGCGACGCGCGCCGGCGTCGCGGCAGCCGGGCGCGGCGCCGGAAGGGCCGCCGCCACCACGGCCGGACGCGGCTTGCTGGCCACGCGCACGGGTGCCACCGGGGCGGCGGGAATTTCGGAAACCTGGGCCACCTGCTGGTCCTCGGCCGGCTCACCCAGATCGAACGGGCGGCTCGGCGGCAGCGGCACATTGGCCGCCGTCAGGCCGCGCAGCGAACCGGCAGAGGCCACCATGACGGGCGGCGCCTCGGCAGGCTTGCCGTTCATGCGCAGGGTCGTCGCGAGCTGGATATCGTCCGACCCTTCCAGCGGGGCGCGGCCGACATATTCCACCCGCACGCGGGCCGTGCCGCTGGTCTTGAAACCGAGAAGGTCCGCCGCGCGGTGCGAGACGTCGATGACGCGGTTGTCGTGGTAAGGACCACGGTCATTCACCCGCACCACCATCGAACGGTTGTTCGACAGGTTGGTGACACGGACATAGGACGGCATCGGCAGCGTCGGGTGCGCGGCGGCGATGGAGTTCATGTCGAAGATTTCGCCATTGGCGGTCAGCCGGCCATGGAAATCGTCGCCATACCAGGAAGCGAGGCCTTCGGCCTTGTATTTCGCCGGCTCGGCCGGGACATAGGTCTTGCCGGCCACGACATAAGGCTTGCCGACCCGGTAGGTGCCGCCGCCCTTGGGAACCGGCTGTCCGGCCGCAATGACGCGCGGGCTGGCGGAGACGCCGTATTTCGGGTCGATCTTGCTCGTCAGCTTGGTGCCGCCGCCGGTGCAGTTGGCAACCAGCAGGCCGATGCCGCACAGCGCCGCGATCCGTCCGAACCGCACGACAGCCTCACCGGCCACGGCACGGCTGGCAGCTTGAGCAAGAGCAGGAAACGTCCCCATTCACCCCGAACCGTCTGTGAGCGCCGCCTTCGCTGCCATATCGGCTGGAAAAGGACCGCGCACCTCATTCAAGATCTACGGCAAGTTACCGCTGATCCGACTGCGTGTCTCTCAAGAGGCTGCCCGAGTGAGGCAAAAATGCGGCACATCGCTCGACATGGTGAATGAAGTGTAAGTGACGAAGCGGCCACGCTATTTGCCGCTAGGCGCTGCCGGTGCCGACGCACCCCCGCCCGAACTCGGCCGGACAGCCCGTCCCGTCACATCATGCGTATCCGCCCCGTCGACCCCACGGGCGAGGTCGAGAGATACTGGATCGAGCAGCGCACCAGTTCCGGCAGGCTGGAGGCGCCGAGCTTGGATTTGAGCGCCGAGCAGGTGTTGGCAACCGTCTTGTAGCTGATGCCCAATTCGTCGGCGATGAGGGTGTAGTCCTTGCCCTCGGCGAGCAGCGATAGCGTCTGCAGTTCGCGCGGCGTGATGTCGGCGAGCGGCGCGGTCTTGCGCGAGCCGAGCATGGCGACCTGCAAGGCAAGGTCGTGGCTCATATAGGGCTGGCCGCGCCGCACCCGCTCGAACGCCTCCAGCAGCGCGCCGGACGAGGTGTCCTTCAGCACGTAGCCATTGGCGCCGGCCTCCAAGGCACGGCTGGCGATGACCGGGTCGCCATGCATGGAGAAGACGAGAATGGGCGTGCGTGCGTCCTGCATCCGCAGCCGGCGCACCAGCACCAGCCCGCTCAGCCCGTTGCCGTGCAAGGCGAGGTCAACGATGACGACGTCCGGCTTCTCGCGCCGGAACAGTCGGTAGCCGGCCAGCACGGTCGAGGCTTCCAGCACACGCTCCACGCCCGCATCTTCCAGCAGCCGGCGGCAGCCCTGGAGCACGATGGGGTGGTCGTCGATCACAAGCGCGCAGGTCATTGGGCGGCAAGCCTTTCCGGAGCGGCCGTCAGGCCGAATTCGTAGGGGTGGGCGGGTATCGTCACCTCGATGCGGGTGCCGGAGGGGCTGGCCGGCAGGATACGCCACTGTCCACCGAGGGCGCCGATGCGCTCCTCCATGCCGATCAACCCGAATCCGCGCGGCGCCCCGGCCGCAATGCCGGAGCCATCGTCCTCGATCACCAGATCGAGCCGCCCGTCGCGGCGCGCGCCGCGCAGGGTGATGGCGATGTTGCGGGCATCGCCATGGCGAAGCGCATTGGTCACGGCTTCCTGGATGCAGCGATAGATGGTGATGTCGACGCTGTCCCCATAGCGCTCGGCCAGCCCCTCGGTCTCCAGCCGAATGTGGCGACCGGGCGAATGACTCTCGAAATCGGCCAACAGATCGGCAATCACCGCCGCCAGCGGCACATGGCCGAGTGCCATGGGGCGTATCTTGCGCAGGAGGCGCCGGTTCAGGCCCTGTATCCGGTCGAGTATGTCCGTCATCGTCGCCACGCGCTCGCCCATGCGCTGGGCCAGCGCCGGCTCGGCACGCCCGACAAGCCGGTCGATCGATTCGAGATTGGCGCGCAGGCCGAAGACGCAGGGGCCCAGTTCGTCGTGAAGGTCCGAGGCGATATGCCGGCGCTCGTCGTCCTGCACGCTCACGAGGCGCTCATTCAGCCGCGCATTGTCGTCGCGCGCCGCCTTCAGCGCCGCACCGAGGGCGTTGAAGCGGTCGGCGATGAGGGCCAACTCCCGCACCCGGGGCGGCTGCAGCCGATGCTCGAAACGCCCCGCTTCCAGCTCGTGCATGCCGGCGGAAAGCGTGCGCAACGGCATCAGCAGCCGTCCGAGCACGACGTAAAGCGCGGCAAGGATAGCGATATTGACCCCCGCCGCCAGCACGGCGAGGTCCGACATGTCCTCCCACACCTCGGCGATCTCGTCGGAGGCTTCGCCGGCGACGCGCACCTGCCCCACGACGGCGCCGTTCTCGATGACCGGAATCACCGTCTCCTGCGGCTCCACCGTCACCAGCCGGCTGAACCAGGAGGGCACCTCGCCCTCATGCGCCTCGTCCTCGCCGCTCGCCGGCGCGATGTCGAGCGCATGGCCGGCGCGATCCTCGATCCGGATCCGCACATGCCGCAGCCCGCTTATGTGCAGCGGAAGCTGGGCCAGCGAACCGGTGACGCCGTCCTCAGTAGCGAGACGCTCGACGGTTTCCTGCACGAAGCGCTCGGCCACGGCGAGCGAGGACAGCATCTCAGTCTCGGTGGCGCGGCGGGCATTGGCGATGATGACGATGACGGCCACCAGCGCCGCGCACAGATTGATGGCGACCACGGCGGCCAACACCTGCCAGCGCAGCGAGCGCCGTTGCCACAGCCCGAAGGAGGGCGGCGGGGATGCCGGGGCCGGCAGGAGAACGTTCATGGCGTGGCGGCTCCCGTTGTCGACACGGACTCGCCGCGCAGCGCGGCCAGCGCCGCCGCGCGGTCCCGGCCCTGGACGCGGAGATTATAATAGTGCTGGCACAGATCGCTGAACCCGGCCCGCGAGCCTTTGGCGGCGAGGCCGGAGAAATCGGCGATGATCTCCCTCGCTGATTCCCGGATGCCGATTTCCGACAGCATCGTCTCCAGTTGCACCGCACGGTTGGCGATCATCCGGTCCGACTCGCCGAAACGGCCGTCGACCTCGTCGAGAATGCCGCGCCAATTCTTGGTGGCGGGGTCCGTCACGGTGACGTCTCCACCGGCCTCGCGGCTGGCCAGCCAGAGCTCGGGCGCGGTGTCGTCGGTCGGCTGAAGCCAAGTCTTGCCGGCCACGCTGTCGCCGGCCGGCGTGGCGACGCGCTCGCGTCGCTCCGGCTCCCTCTCGCCAGGGCAGCCGGCAAGAGCGAAGGCAAGCACGGCGCCCAGCAGGACGCGGGCGAAGGACGGCGAAGAGGTTCTCATGTTTACTTATGAACTTCTTATCAGTGACAGCCGCTCTACACTATTAACGCCGAGGCTCGCGCAGGGACAGGGCGTTTATCGGCGAGTGCCCGGCAAGGCACACAACGTCCTTCAACCTGCTGATAGCAAATCAGTTTTCAGCCGTTTCGGCAAGGCTTCCGCATATCGGCGACGAATTATCTCCGTGTACAGGGAAAAGTTCCTGCCCCGAATTTCCATTCTGCCTAAAGACAATAAATCCGCAGACAGCGAACAATACTCCCACAACAAGCAATAACTTAAAAAATCATAAGAATTCTCCGCCGCACTCAAAACAAGCTCATGGAAAGTGCCCCGCCATGAGAGGGCGCGGCGAGAGATAAAAGAGACCCGCACGTCGACGGCAAAGCCGAGGCGCAGCGGGACGGCCTGGGAAGTAGGAAACGCGAGGGAATACCCAATGAGCCGACTGCACACTTCGGTGTCCGCGCTCTCCGTCGCCGCCGTCATGGCGGCCGCGGTCAGCTTCGGCGCCTCGGCGCCGGCGGTTGCCAACGACAAGCTCGTGGAGCTGTCGAAAAGCACCGACAATTGGCCGATGACCGGCAAGAACTACAGCGCCAACAACTACAGTGAAGCGAAAGAAATCACCAAGGCGAACGTCAAGCAGCTGCGTCCTGCCTGGTCGTTCTCCACCGGTGTGCTGTCCGGCCATGAGGGCACCCCCCTCGTCGTCGACGGCGTGATGTACATCCACTCGCCCTTCCCCAACACGACCTTCGCGGTCGGGCTGGACGACCCGGGCAAGATCCTGTGGCAGCACAAGCCGAAGCAGAACCCGACCGCCCGCGCCGTCGCCTGCTGCGACGTCGTCAACCGCGGCCTGGCCTATTGGCCCGGCAACGGCAAGGTCGGTCCGCTCATCGTCAAGACCCAGCTCGACGGCCATGTCGTCGCCCTCGACGCCAAAACGGGCGAGGAATACTGGAAGCTCGAGAACTCCGACATCAAGGTCGGCTCGACGCTCACCATCGCCCCCTATGTCGTGAAGGACACGGTGCTCATCGGCTCCTCGGGCGCCGAGCTCGGCGTGCGCGGCTATGTGACCGCCTATGACATGGCGACCGGTGCCCAGAAGTGGCGCGCCTATGCCACCGGGCCGGATGAGGAAGTGCGCCTCGCCGACGACTTCAACAGCGCCAACCCGCATTACGGCCAGAAGGGCCTGGGCAAGGCGACCTGGGAAGGCGAGGCCTGGAAGATCGGCGGCGGCACCAATTGGGGCTGGTACGCCTTCGACCCGGACACCAACCTCTTCTACTACGGCTCGGGCAACCCGGCGCCGTGGAACGAGACCATGCGTCCGGGCGACAACAAGTGGACGATGACCATCTGGGGTCGCGACATCGACACCGGTAACGCCAAGTTCGGCTACCAGAAGACCCCGCACGACGAGTGGGACTATGCCGGCGTCAACGTCATGATGCTCTCCGAGCAGCAGGACAAGGAAGGGAAGATGCGCAAGCTTCTCACCCATCCCGACCGGAACGGCATCGTCTATTCGCTCGACCGCACCAATGGCGACCTCGTCTCGGCCGACAAGATCGACGACACGGTCAACTGGGTGAAGAAGGTCGACCTGAAGACCGGCCTGCCCGAGCGCGACCCTGAATACGGGACCCGCATGGACCACAAGGCGCGCGAGGTCTGCCCCTCGGCGATGGGCTACCACAACCAGGGACATGACTCCTACGATCCGGAGCGCAAGTCCTTCTTCATGGGCATCAACCACATCTGCATGGACTGGGAGCCCTTCATGCTCCCCTACCGTGCCGGCCAGTTCTTCGTCGGTGCGACCCTGTGGATGTATCCCGGCCCGAAGGGTGACCGCCAGACCTATGAAGGTCTCGGTCAGGTGAAGGCCTACGACGCCATCAACAACAAGTTCAAGTGGCAGGTGATGGAGCGCTTCGCGGCCTGGGGCGGCACGCTCGCCACCGCTGGCGGCGTGATGTTCTACGGGACGCTGGACGGCTTCATCAAGGCGCGCGACAGCGACACCGGCGAGCTGCTGTGGAAGTTCAAGCTTCCCTCCGGCGTGATCGGCCACCCGATGACCTACACCCATAATGGCAAGCAGTTCGTCGCCATCTATTACGGCGTCGGTGGCTGGCCGGGTGTCGGCCTGGTGTTCGACCTCAACGACCCGACCGCCGGCCTCGGCTCGGTGGGCGCCTTCAAGCAGCTCCAGCACTACACCCAGATGGGTGGCGGCGTGATGGTGTTCTCGCTGAACGGCGATGGTCCCTACAGCGATCCCAATGTCGGCGAATACTCGACGAACGTGATCCAGGGCGGCGGCTGATCCCTTCGCCTGACCTGAACGCCGCCCGCCGCGACCAAGCGGCGGGCGGCGAAGTCTCCCAAGCAGGTCCCGGCCGCGGCCGGCACTGAATCGGCGGGGCGGCACGTGCGGACGGCACGGCCACCCTTGCCGCTCCCCTGCCCCGCAGGATTTCTCGACCTCGAAATCTCGTCCAGGAGGACTCCAGCATGTCCACGCGACAGGTCGTCAGCCGGCTCGCCATTGCCGCCGGTCTCGCCCTTTCCGGTTTCGCCCTCGCCGGGCACGCCGACGCCGCGACCGTCGAGGCGGACAAGGCCGGTGGGCGCAATCCCCATGAGCTGCGCATCTGCGCGTCCAATGTCGAGGCGCCGTTCTCCGCCGCCGATTCCTCCGGCTTCGAGGACCGCATCGCCACGGTCGTGGCCCAGGCCATGGGCCGCAAGGCGGTGTTCGTGCGCAGCGACAAGCCGGGCATCTATCTGGTGCGCGACCAGCTCGACAAGAACAACTGCGACGTGGTCATGGGCATGGATGTCGGCGACGAACGCGTGCTGACCTCCCAGCCCTATTACCGCACCGGCTACGTGCTGGTCACCAAGGCCGACCGCGACATCACCACCGGCGACTGGGAAGATCAGCAGATCAAGGACCAGACCCGCTTTGCGGTGCGCTTCTATTCGCCCGCCGAGACCATGCTCAAGCGCATCGGCCGCTTCGAGGACAACGCGGCCTACATGTACTCACTGGTCAACTTCAAATCCCGCCGCAACGAGTGGATCCAGGTGCCGGGCGACCGGATCGTGAGCGAGGTCGCCGGCGGCGAGGCGGATGTCGGCATCGCCTTCGCGCCCGAAGTGGCGCGCTACGTCAAGGCGTCCTCCACCCCGCTGCGCATGACGGTCATCACCAAGGACATCGACCGGCCGAACGATACCCCGATCCCGATGCATTACGACCAGGCGATCGGCGTGCGGAAGAACGATCCGGCCCTGCTCACGGAGATCAACGAGGCGCTCGCCAAGGCACGTCCGCAGATCGAGCAGATCCTCACGCAGGAAGGCATTCCGCTGCTTGAGCCCAATACCTGATCTCCGCTTCGACGCACCGGCCTGCCTGCCGGGACTCCGGTGCGCCCCTGATCTCTCGATGTGAACAAGGTTCGATGACGAAGACGATTTTCACCAACAAGGCGGCCACCCTGCTGCTGGCCGGCGTCCTTTCGGCCGGCGTGGTGGGGTTCGGTGCCCGCGCTGCGATCATGCTGAGCAACACCGTCACCGGGCAGCCGCTCGACCTTTCCGAGGCGCCGGAAGAGGGCCGCGACACCAAGGCGGTGAAGACCTTCCTGGAGACCGGAAAGAATATCTACAACGAGGATCCCGTCTGCCTGCCCAAGGCGCACGAAATCTTCCTGTCGATGTGCTCGGGCTGCCACGGCCATTATGGCGAGGGCAAGATCGGCCCCGGCCTCAACGATTCCTACTGGACCTATCCGAAGAACGAGACCGACCAGGGCCTGTTCGAGACCGTCTTCGGCGGCGCCAACGGCCAGATGGGCCCGATGTATGGCGCGCTCAACATGAACGAGATGCTGCTCGCCATGTCCTGGGTCCGGCATCTCTACAAGGACGATCCGAAGGGTGCCGTCTGGCTGACCGACGAACAGCGCAGCAGGTTCAAACCCTTCGACGCGAACGCCAAGCACGTCGAGCCAGCCGAAGAGCTGCCCGAAGCGTGCGGCGGGCCGGCCGGCTGAACCGCGCCGGTCGAAGACGGGTGGAAAACGACCAGGAGACTGAACATGAGCATCATCGACCGTAGCGTGACTTTTGCCCTGACCCTTGCCGGCGCCGGTGCGCTGAGCCTCGCCATGCTCGGCGGCGCGAGCGCCTATGACGGCACCAACTGCAAGGCGCCCGGCAATTGCTGGGAAGCCAAGCCCGGCTATCCCGACAAGGTGGCCGGCTCCAAATACGATCCCAAGCACGATCCCAAGGAGATCAACAAGCAGTCGGAATCGATCAAGGCGATGGAAGCCCGCAATGCCCAGCGGGTCGCCTATTTCGAGAAGAGCGGCAAGTGGGTCTACGACGTGAGCAAGATCCCGAACTGACGCTTCGCCACGGCTTTATTTTTCGAGAACCCACCTGCGGGCGGACGACATTCTCCTGTCCGCCCCGCGATCCTCCGGGCTAGCCGCCCGGTTTGTGGGCAACTGGCGCGGCCAACGTCGAACGGGCTTCCCCCGCGCGCGTGGGCCGCGCCCTTTTCCCGCACAGGCGGCTCGTCGCCTGTCCGCCTGAAGGGCTTCCCGATGCACCTCCTTCGCGATCCCGATTCCGTGCTGTCGGACTGGCACGCCCAGGCCCTGCGTTTCGAACGCGAGATCGGCAAGGTGGTGCTGGGGCAGGAGCGGGTCATCCGCCTGCTGACCATCGCCACCTTCGCCCGCGGCCATGTGCTGCTGGAAGGCGATGTCGGCGTCGGCAAGACCACGCTGCTGCGCGCCATGGCGCGGGCCATCGGCGGCGCCTTCGAGCGCATCGAGGGCACCATCGACCTGATGCCCGGCGACCTCGTCTACCACGCCCATCTCGGCGAGGACGGGAAGCCGCGCATCGATCCCGGCCCGCTGCTGCGCCAGGGCGAGGACCTCTCCATCTTCTTCTTCAACGAGATAAACCGCGCCCGCCCGCAGGTGCATTCGCTGCTGCTTCGTCTCATGGCGGAACGCTCGGTCTCGGCCTTCAACCGCGAATACCGCTTTCCCCATGTGCAGGTCTTCGCCGACCGCAACCGGGTGGAGCGCGAGGAGACGTTCGAACTGCCCGCCGCCGCCCGCGACCGCTTCCTGATGGAAGTGCAGGTGCTGATGCCGGCGGAGACGGAGGCGCGCCGCAGCCTCGTCTTCGATCCGCGCTTCCATGACGTCGACATGCTGCTGATGGAGGTGGAGAGCGGCGTTCTCGACCCGGAGGCGCTCGGCACCGTGGCCCGCGCCATCCAGATCGGCGTGCGCACCAGCCCGGCGCTGGAGGCCTACACGCTGGCGCTCTGGGAAGCGGTGCGCGATCCCGAACGGCTCGGCCTCGACATTGACGGCGTCGATATCGGCCGGCTGGTGCAGGGCGGCGCCAGCCCGCGCGGCATGAGCTACCTCATCCGGGCGGCGCGCGTGCGCGCCTGGATCGAAGGGCGCGACATGGTGGTGCCGGAAGATTTGCGGGCCGTGTTTCCCGAGGTCATGGCACACCGCATCTTCATCGATCCGGTCTATGAGCTGCGCCGCGAGCCCATCATCGCCGCCCTCATCGCCGGGGTGTTCGAAAGGGTCCCGGCGCCATGAAGCGCCCCGCCGCGCCACGCCCGGTGGAGTCGCGCACCATGGAAGCGCGTCCCACGGAAATGCGCGCCACGGAAACGCGCCCCCTGCCCTATCGCCTGCGCTGGCGGCCGGAAGGCATCTTTCCCGGCGCGCATCCCGGGCGCGGCGAGGGATCGGAAGGCGAGTTCCGGCGCCATGTCTCGCTGCTGCGCCTGCCGGATCCGCGCCGCATCGACCTGCGCGTCTCGCTGCGCGACCCCTATGGCGAACTGCATGTGCGCCAGTTCGCGCCGCGCCGCGCCGTGCCGGTGGCGGCGCTGGTCGATTTGTCCGGCTCGATGCGCTTCGGCGAGGCGGTGCAGCAGCGCGTCGCCGATCTCTGCGCCGTGCTGGCGCTTTCCGCCGTGCGTTCGGGCGACAGCTTCGCCCTGTTCGGCTGCGACGCGCGGGTGAACGAGGCGGCCAGCCTGCCCTTCGCGCGCCGGCGCGGGCTGGAGGAAGAGGTGCGCCAGCGCCTTGCTGGCGCACAGCCGCACGGTGTCGGCGCGTCCGGCCTGCTGGACGCGGCCGAAGGGCTGCCGAGGCGCCGCTCGCTGGTCTTCCTCGTGTCCGACTTCCTCATGCCCGCCACCGAGATCGACCGCCTGCTCGACGCACTGTGGCGGCATGACGTCATCCCGGTGATCGTCCGAGACGGCGCGATGGAAGAGAACCTGCCCCGTTGGGGGCTGATCGAGGTCGGCGACCTGGAGACCGGCGCGGCCCGGCTGGTGCTGATGCGCCCGAGCCTGCGGGCTCGCTGGCTGCGCGACGCGCGCGAGCGCCGCCTGGCGCTGGGCGCGCACTTCACCCGTCGCGGGCTGCGCCCGGTCGATCTCAAGGACGCGCTCGACACCGACGCCCTGGCTGAACGACTGATGGAGGGCTGAATGGGGCGGCCCGCGCGCATCCTTCCGCTGCTCGTCCTGCTGGCCGGCGCCGTACCGGCCGCCGCGCAGGTTCAGGCCGTCGACCTCTACGCGCCTCGTGGCTTCGGCTATGTCATCGGCGACACGATCACCCTGACCGCCGAGATCGCGCTCGAAGCCCCCTATGTGCTGGATGCCGCCTCGCTGCCGCAGCCGCGCGGGCTCGACTACTGGCTCGATTTGCGCGACGTGCGCCTGACCGACCAAGGGGTGAGTGCAGGCACCCATCGCTACACGCTCGATCTGGTCTACCAGACCTTCTACGCGCCGCTGGAACCGCGCCGGCTTACCATTCCCGCCATGGCGCTCTTTGCCGTCGATGGCGACCGGCGCGTTCCGGTCGGGGTGCCGGCCTGGTCGTTTCTGACGTCGCCCCTGCGCGAGATCGTCGCCACCGGGCCGGAATCGGCGATGGCGCTGCGCCCGGACATCATGCCCCGCCCCATCCAGACGGCCGGAATCACCCGCAACCTGCTTGTGGCGCTCGGCGCGGCGCTTGGCGCCGGTCTCGCTCTCGCCTGGCAACTGGGTTGGGGCCCGTTTGGGAAGCGTCGGTCGCGGCCGTTCGCCCGGGCCGCCCGCGCCATCCCGGCGACGCTGGCCTCCCCGGGTGACGATCCCCATTCGGCCGCCTCGGGCTACGGAACCGCCTTGCAGGCTTTGCACCGGGCCTTCGACGCCACCGACGGCAAGGGCGTGTTCGCCGAGGACCTGCCGGGCTTCTTCGAGCGGCATTCGGCCTTTCGTTCCGCCGAGGCCGAGGTTCGGCGGCTGTTCGAGGCTTCCCGACGGGCCTTCTTCGGCGCCGATCCCGCAGGCGCGCAGCGTGAACTGCCCCCGGCCGACCTCGTCGCCCTCTCGCGCCGTCTGCGTGCCGTCGAGCGGGGAACGCAATGAACGCCGCCCTCGCCGCCTGGGAGGCGCTGACAGGCGACTGGGGGGTCGACCGTCCGCTCGTGCTCTGGCTGCTTCTCCTCGCCCTGCTGCCGCTGGCCGCATCGGCCTTCCGGCGGCGCGGCATCCCGTCGACGCGCCTCATTCCGCCCGATACGCTGTCGCGGGTGGTCGCGGTCGGCCTCCGGCTCACCGGGGCGGTCGCCATGGCGGCCCTCGTTCTCGGCATCGCCGGTGTGCACCGGCGCGAGCAGAGCGTGGAGCGCGAGGGCACCGGCGCGCATCTGGTGCTGCTGCTCGACCGCTCGTCCAGCATGGACAACAGCTTCGCCGACCGCGCGCCCACCGGCGACCAGGAGTCGAAATCGTCCGCGGCCAAGCGCCTGCTGGCGGAATTCGTGGCGCGCCGCCCGCATGACCGCATCGCCGTGGCCGCCTTTTCCACCTCACCCATGCCGGTGCTGCCGCTGACCGACCATCACGGCGTGGTGGACGCGGCCATCGACGCCATCGACCGGCCCGGCCTCGCCTTCACCGATGTCGGGCGGGGCCTGGCGCTGGCCTTCTCCTATTTCGCCGACGACACGGCCGAGGCGTCGCGCGCGGTCCTGCTGGTGTCGGACGGCGCGGCGCTGATCGACCGCCGGGTGCAGGACGCGCTGCGCGACGCGGCGGCCCGCACGCCGGTGCATCTCTACTGGCTGTTCCTGCGCTCGCGCGGCTCGAAAGGCATCTACGACGTGCCGCCCTCGGGCGAGGACACGGCGCAGTCCAATCCGGAACGGCATCTGCACCTGTTCCTGCAGAGCCTCGGCGTGCCCTATCGCGCCTTCGAGGCGACCAGCCCGCAGGCAGTGGCGGAGGCGATCACCGAGATCGACCGGCAGGAGACGCGGCCCATCCGCTATGTCGAGCGCATCCCGCGCCGCGATCTCGCCCATCCCACCTTCGTGCTGGCGGGGCTGGCCGTCGCGCTGCTGCTGGCCGCCAAGCTGGCCGAGCGGCAACTGCGCCCCGCCGCGGGTCATGCCGCCGGCGGCGCGCCCGCCATCCACATGAGGAGGGCCGCATGAGACGTGAGCGTCTGGCGCTGATCGCCACATTTCTGGTGCTCGTCGGCAGTCTAGCGGCGGCGGCCTGGTTCGGCGCGCGGCTGTTCATCGTCGAGCGCGACAATGCGCTGATCGCCTCGCTCGGCGCGGGCCATGACCTCGCGGTCGGCACCGAGGACCCGCCGGAACTGCTGTTCGCCCGGCTGCATTTCCTCGCCACCCGCGGGCGGCTCGACGAGGCGCAGCCACTGCTCAACCGGCTGGGCTCCAGCCCCGATCGCCGCCTTGCCGTCGCCGCGCTGTACGACATGGCCAATGCCCGCCTGCGCCTGGCGATCGATCACCTGGAGTCCAACCGGATCGACCCCGCCATTCCGCTGGTGCGGTTGGCCAAGGAGAATTACCGCCGCGCGCTCATGGTCGAGCCCGGCTTCTGGGACGGGAAGTATAATCTCGACCTCGCCATGCGGCTGGTGCGCGATTTTCCGCAGATCGACGTCGACGGCGAGGAAATCCCGCCCGAGGCGGCCAAGCGGCTGTGGACCGACCTTCCCGGCCTGCCGAAGGGCCTGCCATGAGGCACGCAGGCCACGAGATGCGCACTCTCGCCCGCGACTGGCGATTCTGGCTGCTGCTGGCGGCGCTCCTCGCCATTCTGGCGGCGCTGTTCGCCCCGCGTATCGTGCGCACCGGCAATGTGCGCGACCTGCTGGTGGTCATCGACGTCACCGGCAGCATGAATGTGCGAGACGCGACCGTCGCCGGCGCCCCCGCCACCCGCCTGACGGCGGCGCAGCGCGGCGCGCGCGATGTCCTCGCCGGGCTTCCCTGCGGTTCGCGGCTCGGCCTCGCCATCTTCACCGAGCGGCGCAGCTTCCTGCTCTTCGAGCCGGCCGAGGTGTGCGAGAACTTCGCCGCCATCGCCGGCTCCATCGATGGCCTGGATTGGCGCATGGCCTGGGAGGGCGACAGCTATGTCGCGCGCGGCGTCCATTCCGCCCTCGCCATGGCCGCCGGCCTCAAGGCCGATCTGGTGTTCATGACCGACGGGCACGAGGCGCCGCCCCTTGCCAATGGCGAGTTGCCGGCGTTTGACGGCAAGGCCGGCGAGGTGGCGGGCCTGCTGGTCGGCGTCGGCGGCACGGACCCCTCCCCGATCCCGAAATTCGACCAGGACGGTCGCGAGGTCGGCTTCTACGCCGAGGAGGACGTGCCGCAGGAAAATCGCATCGGCCCCCCGCCGGAGGATGCCGCCTCGCGCGCCGGGTGGAACCCGCGCAACGCGCCCTGGGGCAGCGACGCGGCGGCCGGCACCGAGCATCTCAGCGCCATGCGCGGGGAACATCTGCGGGCGCTCGCCTCCCAGACCGGGGTCGGCTTCCTCGCACTCGGCCATGCCGGCGGGCTGCTGGCCGCCGTGGAGGCCGATACGCGTGCCCGGCCGGTCGAGATGCGCGTCGACACCGCCGCCATCCCGGCGGCGCTGGCGCTGTTCTGCCTGGCGCTTCTCTTCGGTCTGGGCGCCACCACCTCGCGGCGCCCGGAACGCCTCCCCACCCGTTAAAGGAAAAAGACGATGCTTCAAAGACTTGCGCTTGCGTTCGGCCTGCTGCTGCTCGGCCCCCTGCTGGCCCTCGCGCATGGCCCCACGCCGCAGCGCGCCGACGAGACGCTGGTGATCGCCGCCCCGCCGGAGGCGGTGTGGGCGCAGCTCGTTAAATTTGGCGGCATCGGCGACTGGCATCCGCTGGTGAAGAAGGTGGCGTCCACCGGCGGCGACGCGGCGGGCGCCGAACGCGTGCTGACGCTGGAGAAGGGCGATGTCACGGAGGGCCTCGACGAGGTCGATACCGCTGCACACCGCATCTCCTACCGCCTGCTGACGGAGAATGCCGAAGCCATCCCGGTCAGCTTCTATACCCAGACCATCGAAGTGAAGCCCGACGCCGCCGGCAGCCTGGTGTCGTGGAGCGCCCGCTTCTACCGCGCCGACACCACCAACGAACCGCCGGAAGACCGCAATGACGAGGCCGCGGTCGCCGCCATGACGGATTTCATCAAGCAGGGCCTCGATGGGCTGAAGGCCAAGGTAGCGACCAAGTGAGGGCGCCGTGAAGACGCCGCTGGCGGGACTGGCCCTCGCGACGCTTCTCCTGCTGCTCGCCGGCCGCGCCACCCACGCGGAGGATGGCGCCCCGATCATCGCAGCGGTGGTCTCGCAGAAGGCGGCCATGGTGACGCTGGTGGACGTCGAGGCGGTGCGGGTGGTGGCGGAGATACCCGTCGCGAAGGTGCCGGCGGGCATCGCCGCTACGCCGGACGGACGCACGCTCTACATCACCCATCCCGACCTCAGTCTCGTCAGCCGGATCGATGTCGCGACGCGACGCGTCACGGCAACCTTCAAGGCCGGGCGCGAGCCCTTCGGCATCGCCGTGACGCAGGACGGCCAAAGCCTTCTGGTCAGCGACTGGAGCGCTGACGCGCTGATCCGGCTCGATGCGGCGAGCGGTGCGGAGACCGGGCGGGTTGCGGTCGGGCGTTCGCCGGCCGGTCTCGTCGTCGATGAAGCGGCGGGGCGGGTCTATCTGGCCGACCGTGAAAGCCATCAGGTCAGCGTGGTGGATCTCGCCACGCTCGCCCGGGTGGCAACCGTGCCGACCGGGCGCGCTCCCTTCGCCCTCGCCCTCTCGCCGGATGGCGGCCGGCTCTACGTGGCCAATGTCCAGAGCGGCGATCTCTCGGTGATCGCCACCGGGGCCGCGCCGGACGAGTTGAAGCGGATCAAGGTCGGGCTCATGCCCTATGGCGTGGCGGTGACGCCGGACGCCCGCGACATCGTGGTGAGCAACCAGCAGAGCGGCAGGCTCGCCATTGTCGACGCCGGCACGCTGACATTGGCCCCGGAGCAGCCATCGCTCGGCTCGTTTCCCGAAGGCATCGCCGTGGTGTCGTCGGCAAAGGCGGTGGCCGTCGATTGGGCTGGCGACGAGGTCGTGGTGATCGACATCGCCCGCCGGGCGATCATCGGCCGCGTGCCGGTGGCGACAGGTCCGCGCAACCTGGTGGTGCTCGGCAGGACCGTGGCGCCGTGATGTTCGCCGCAGCGCGCTTTACGCGTCCCAGTCCACATGGGGCATTTCGCGGCGCACCGTCGCGATCGCGGTGCGCAACTGGTCGAGACGCCATTGCCGGTAGGCATGGCCGCCCCCGCCCTGAGCGGCGATCTTCGCGGACCAGTTCACCGCGTCGCCCGAAACAGGGTATATCCCTACCTCATTGTCGGCGATGCGGCCCAGCCGGGGTTGCACCGTCTCTGCAATGCGTCGCCTGATGTCGTCTGCCGTCGCCATTGCCGCTCTCTGCACCTCGGCCGAGGCCTGCGGGTGATGCGATTTCAATGTGCGCGCATCAAGGCGGTCTCCCCGCGCGCACAACCCGGACTTTGCGTCCTTCGTTCGAACTTCCTCAGCCATCGGGGGTTAACCCGCTGATCAAGGAGGTGATCATGACGCTCCATCATTCGGCCAAGCCGCCCGAGGACCTTGCCGATCGCAAGGCCATTCGTTTCTTCTTTCGTGGCGACAAGGACATCGTCGAATGCCTTGTCAGCTACGAGGCGCTCGAACGGCTGGAGAACGCCGAGTTGGTCAGCCGGTCCGACCGGCTCGCCCGCTTCGAACAGCACCGCCCGCGCATCGAAGCCGCCGCCCTGCACAAGATCGAGAGCGGGGGCACAACCGAAGGGCCTATCTCCCTCGACGCGCAGGATGTCGTCAGCGGCTCCGCCGTGTAACGGACAATAGTGTCGCCACGACAGCGCCCCGCCTCCCCATGGGAAGGCGGGGCCTGTGCGCGCCCTAGCCGCGCATCAGCTTCTCGGCCTCGTCCAGCGCCTTGCCGCACGCGGCGGCATCTCCGGCATCGTCGGCGCGCTTGGCCGCGGCCAACGCATCGCTGACCTGCTGGGCGGCCGAAGCGCCGCCCTCGGCCGCGGTCGGCTGCCCCCCTGTCTGCGCCCGCACATCGGCGGGCGACGTCGCCTTGCCGGCGACGGCTGCGTTCATGCCGGCCGTCCCGCCGGTGCCGGGAGCTTCCCCGGCGCGCGGCACGCCCGCATCAGGTGGCATGGTGGCGGCAGCGGGCACCTGGGTCGGCCCGGAACCGGCATCGGTCGCCGCCAGGCTCTTCTCGAGCGCGGTGACACGGCCGGTGCACGGCCCGGCAAAAGCGGCGTTTCCTGCGAGGGTAAGAGCCGCGCAAAAGGCGGCGGCGGTGGCGATCGTCCGGGTTTTCTTCCGGTTCGTTGTCATGGCTTTCCTCCTGCCAAATGGGTTTGGCTAGAGGAAGAACGGCCATCCACTACGCCCGTTCCCTTAGGTGAAGGCCGCCAGAGGCGACAGGTCGGCGGCCGTCGGTGGCCGGGAACCGTCCTCCCGCCCACCGCGCGGGCGGGGCGCGTGCTGGCCGCTGTTAAAAAGTAAAACAGTATGACTATTCAGCCTGAAAAGAGTGTGTCATAGATTCCCCGCCGAAACGCGCCCGGCAGTGGTGCGACGGCGAATCCTCACGGGAGAAACGCCAATGAATCTCAGGGCATTGCTGCTTGCGTCCGCCGTTTCCGGCACGCTGTTCTCCGTCGGCGCTAGCGCCGCGGAGATGACCATCGGCTTTTCGCAGATCGGCTCGGAATCGGGCTGGCGCGCCGCCGAGACCACCGTTTCCAAGGCCGAGGCCAAGAAGCGCAACATCAATTTCAAAATCGCCGACGCCCAGCAGAAGCAGGAGAACCAGATCAAGGCGATCCGCTCCTTCGTGGCGCAGGGCGTCGACGCCATCTTCCTCGCGCCCGTCGTCGCCACCGGATGGGATTCGGTGCTGAAGGAGGCCAAGGAGGCGAAGATCCCGGTCGTGCTGCTCGACCGCGACATCGACCCCTCGGGCAAGGAGCTCTACCTGACCGCCGTGACGTCCGACAGCGTGCACGAAGGCAAGGTCGCCGGCGAGTGGCTGGTGAAGACCGCCGCCGGCAAGCCGTGCAACGTGGTGGAACTTCAGGGCACGGTCGGTGCCAGCGTCGCCACCAACCGCAAGAAGGGCTTCGAGGACGGCATCGCCGGCGCCTCGAACGTCAAGATCGTGCGCAGCCAGACCGGTGACTTCACCCGCGCCAAGGGCAAGGAAGTCATGGAAAGCTTCATCAAGGCCGAAGGCGGCGGCAAGAACATTTGCGCCGTCTACGCCCACAATGACGACATGATGGTCGGCGCCATCCAGGCGATGAAGGAAGCCGGTCTCAAGCCGGGAACCGAGGTGCTCACCGTCTCCATCGACGCCGTGCCGGACATCTTCAAGGCCATGGCGGCCGGCGAGGCCAATGCGACGGTCGAACTGACCCCCAACATGGCCGGTCCCGCCTTCGACGCCGTCGTCGCCTTCAAGGAGAAGGGTACCGTTCCGCCGAAGTGGATCCAGACGGAATCGAAGCTCTACACCCAGGCCGACAACCCCAAGGCGGTCTACGAATCCAAGAAGGACCTCGGCTACTGAGCGGGCCGAAGGACGCAGGGCGGAACGGTCCTGCGTCCATCTAGGCCCGGCTGCGCCGGGCTTCCGTATGACGCGGATATGCCGGGGCGTTCGTCATGCCGAGGAGCGGGGCCTCACCCCGCGTCTCGACGCACGCAGGCCGTCCCGGCCCGCCGCTTCCGGTCGTTCGTCCCCGATTTGTGCCCACCGGCGCGCGCAGCAAGATCGCATCCCATGCCCCCCACTGACCACGCACCCCTGCTCGCGCTTACCGGCTTCAGCAAATCCTTTGCCGGCTTCATAGCGCTCGACCGGGTCGACTTCACCCTCCGGGCCGGCGAGATCCACGCGCTGCTCGGCGAGAACGGCGCCGGCAAGTCGACGCTCATCAAGACCATGACGGGTGTCGTCGCGCGCGATGCCGGTTCGATGCGCCTCGACGGCGTCGAGGTTGCGCCGCGCTCCGCCGAGGAAGCGGTGAAGTCCGGCATCGCCACGGTCTATCAGGAGGTCAACCTCGCCCCCAATCTTTCGGTGGCGCAGAACCTGTTCCTCGGCCGCCAGCCGACGCGCTTCGGCATCGTGCGCGAGGGCGAGATGCGCCGGCGCGCCGCTGCGTTGCTGGCCGAATTCGGCCTCGCCATCGACGTTGCGGCGCCGCTGGAGAGCTACTCGGTCGCCATCCAGCACATCGTCGCCATTGCCCGTGCCGTCGACCAGTCGGCACGCGTGCTCATCCTGGATGAGCCCACCGCCAGCCTCGACGCGCATGAGGTCGAGGTGCTGTTCGCCGTCATGCGCCAGTTGAGGGCGCGCGGCATTGGCATCGTCTTCGTCACCCATTTCCTCGATCAGGTCTACGCCATCTGCGACCGCATCACCGTGCTGCGCAACGGCAAGCTGGCCGGCAGCGCGCCGGTCGGCGAACTGCCACGCCTCGATCTGGTGCGGCTGATGCTGGGCCGCGAGCTGAGCGAGGCGACCTCGCGACGCACGATTCACGCGGAAAGCACTGCGGGGACGGAGATCGCCACCTTCCGGGCCGTGGGCAAGGCCGGCTATCTCGCTCCCTTCGATCTCACCCTGCGGGCCGGCCATGTGGTCGGCCTTGCCGGCCTTCTCGGCTCCGGCCGCACGGAGACGGTGCGCCTCGTCTTCGGCGCCGAACGGGCCGATAGCGGCAGCACGGAAGTCGCCGGTCGCCCGGCCGCCATCGGCTCGCCGCGCGAGGCCATGGCGCTCGGCTTCGGCTATTGCCCGGAGGAGCGCAAGACCGAGGGCATCGTCGCCGAGCTCACCGTGCGCGAGAACATCGTGCTGGCGCTGCAGGCACGGCGCGGGGCGCTGTCCCCGCTGTCGCGGCGGGAGCAGGACGCCATCGCGGCGAAGTTCATCCGCCTGCTGGACATCCGCCCGCCGGACCCCGAGCGGCCCATCGGCCTGCTCTCCGGCGGCAACCAGCAGAAGGCGCTGCTGGCCCGCTGGCTTGCCACGTCCCCGCGCCTGCTGATCCTCGACGAGCCGACGCGCGGTATCGACGTGGGCGCGCATGCCGAGATCATCGGGCTGATCCGCGACCTGTGCCTTGAGGGAATGGCGCTGCTCGTCGTTTCCTCCGAGCTGGAAGAACTCGTCACCTATGCGGACGAGGTCGTCGTGCTGCGCGACCGCGCCCATGTCGCCCGACTGGCGGGCGCGGATATCGACGTGCCGGCCATCCTTGCCGCCATCGCCGATGTGCCGCCCGCGGCCAGCGCGGCGTGAGGGGAAGCGCCATGGCATTGCGTCTCCCCCGCATCGGCACCTCGCAGATCGTCGCCCTGGCGGTCATCCTTGCCGCCAATTGGGTGGTGTCGCCGCAGTTCTTCGACATTCGCCTGCAGGACGGACGGCTGTTCGGCAGCCTGATCGACGTGCTCAATCGCGGCGCGCCGGTTGCCCTCCTGTCCATCGGCATGGTGCTGGTCATCGCCATGCGCGGCATCGACCTGTCGGTGGGCGCGGTGATGGCGATCTGCGGCGCCATTGCCGCCAGCCTCGCCGACACCCACGCCCTCCCGGTCGTGCTCGCCGCCGCGCTTGGCGCGGGGCTCGCCTGCGGCCTGTGGAACGGGCTGCTGGTCGCCGTGCTCGGCATACAGCCCATCGTGGCGACGCTCATCCTCATGGTGGCGGGGCGCGGCATCGCCCAGCTCATCACCGAGGGGCGCATCGTCACCTTCACCTCGCCGGAGCTGGCGTTCCTTGGCGGCGGCTCGGTGCTCGGCCTGCCGACGCCGGTGGTGCTGACGCTGGGCATGATGGCGCTGACGCTCGCCATCGTGCGCGGCACGGCGCTGGGCCTGATGATCGAGGCGACGGGCGGCAATCCCCGCGCCAGCGCGCTGGCCGGCATCGGGACGAAGCTCATCACCGTCGCGGTCTATGTGTGGAGCGGCCTGTGCGCGGCGCTCGCGGGCGTCGTCGCCAGCGCCGACATTCTCGGCGCCGACGCCAATAATGCCGGGCTGTGGCTGGAGCTCGACGCCATCCTCGCGGTGGTCATCGGCGGCACGTCGCTGTTCGGCGGGCGCTTCTCCATCATTCTCGCGGTGGTCGGCGCGCTCATTATCCAGGCGATGAACACCGGCATCCTGCTTTCCGGCTTTCCGCCAGAGACCAATCTCGTGGTGAAGGCGGTGGTGGTGCTTGTCGTGCTGCTCGCGCAGTCGCCCCGGCTTGGCGGCCATCTCGCCGGGCTGGGCGTCCTGTTCGCCCGCAAGAAGCCGTGAGGAGGCGCCGATGTTCCGCTCCCTGAGCCGCCTGACCCCGGTGCTCGCCACCCTGGCGGTGTTCCTCGCCGGTTTCGTCCTCTGCTCGCTGGCCTACCCGAATTTCGCCTCGCTGCGGGTGGTGATGAACCTGCTGACCGACAACGCCTTCCTCGCCATTGTCGCGGTCGGCATGACCTTCGTCATCATCTCGGGCGGCATCGATCTCTCGGTTGGCTCGGTCATCGGCTTCACCACGGTGTTCCTGGCCCTCGCGGTGGAGCGCTGGGGCGTGCCGCCGCCGGCGGCCTTCGTGCTCATCCTCGTCATCTGCGCCGCCTTCGGCGCGGGCATGGGGGCGATCATCCAGTATTTCGAGCTGCCGCCCTTCATCGTCACGCTGGCCGGCATGTTCCTGGCCCGCGGGGTGAGCTTCCTGCTCTCGACGGAATCGATCCCGATTTCCGCCGACCTCTACGCCCACCTGTCCGACTATGCCCTGCGCTTCGAGGGCGGGGCCCGGCTCACCGTGCCGGCGATGATCATGCTGGTGGTGGTTCTCGCCGGCATGGTGCTGCTGCACCTCACCCGCTTCGGCGCCAATGTCTATGCGCTGGGCGGCTCGCGCACCGCGACGGGGCTGATGGGCATCAATGTCGCCCGCACCACGGTGCTCATCTACACCCTCTCCAGCGTGCTTGCCGGGCTCGCGGGAATCGTGTTCTCGCTCTACACCTCGTCGGGCTATTCGCTCTCGGCGGTCGGCGTGGAGCTCGACGCCATCGCCGCGGTGGTGATTGGCGGCACGCTGCTCTCCGGCGGATACGGCTTCATCTTCGGCTCCTTCCTCGGGGTGATGATCCAGGGCCTGATCCAGACCTACATCAGCTTCGACGGCATGCTGTCGAGCTGGTGGGCGAAGATCGCCACCGGCCTGCTGCTGTTCGCCTTCATCGCCTTCCAGCAGCTCACCCTGCATCTGGCCCGCCGCTCGCGGCGCGCCCCGGCCGGAGCCCACCCATGAGCGCGCCAAATGCCTCGCAGATCATCGTCATTCCGGCGCGCCGTTCGCACTCCAACCATGCGGAAGTCGCCCGCACCATCGGCATCGACATCATCTCCGGCCGCTATGGCGAGGGCGCCAAACTGCCGGGCGATGCCGAGCTGACGCTGATCTTCGGTGTGTCGAGGCCGGTGCTGCGCGAGAGCGTCAAGACGCTGGTCGCCAAGGGCCTGCTCTCCACCAAGGCCCGCGTCGGCACCGTGGTGCGCGAGCGCGCCTTTTGGAACATGTTCGACCACGACGTGCTCGCCTGGCATCTAGATGCCGGCATCGACAAGCGCTTCCTGCGCGACCTCTCGGAAATCCGGCTGGCGGTCGAGCCGCGCGCCGCCGCGCTGGCCGCCGAGCGCCGCAATGAGGACGACGTGGCCGTGATGCGCCGGGCGGTGGCGCTGATGAAGAACGAGCCGGGCGCCTCGTCCATCTTCGCCGAGGCCGACCTGACGCTGCATGTCGCCGTCGCCACCGCTTCCGGCAACCCGTTCATGCGCTCCATCGGCGCGGTGATCGAGGCGGCGCTGCGCGCTTCCTTCGTACTCTCCGCCCCCGGCGACGCGCGCGAGCACGACATCGCCGTCGCCGCGCATGAGCGCATCGTCGAGGCGATCGCCGACAAGGATGCGGAGGCCGCCGCCGCCGCAATGACCAATGTGATTTTCAACGGCCTGCGCCGCCATGGCGCGGCAGGCTGAACGGGTGCCCAGATGAGCGATGACGGGTCGAGCAACGACAAGAAGACGCTGCGCAGCCAGAGCTGGTTCGGGCGCCAGGACAAGATGGGCTTCTATTACCGCTCGTTCCTGAAGAATTCCGGCCAGCCGCAGGACCGTTTCGACGGCCGGCCGGTGATCGGCATCTGCAACACCTGGTCCGAGCTGACGCCCTGCAACATCCATTTCCGCGATCTCGCCGAGCATGTGCGGCGCGGCGTGCTGGATGCGGGCGGCTATCCCCTGGAATTTCCCGTCTCCTCGCTTGGCGAGGTGACGATGCGCCCCACCGCCATGCTCTTCCGCAACCTCGCCTCGATGGATGTGGAGGAGGCGATCCGCGCCCATCCGCTCGATGGCGTGGTGCTGCTGATGGGCTGCGACAAGACCACACCCGCCTTGCTGATGGGCGCGGCTTCCGCCGACCTTCCCACCATCGGCGTTTCCGGCGGCCCGCAGCTGCGCGGCAATTATCGCGGCCAGATCATCGGTTCGGGCACCAACATCATCTCGATGAGCGAGCAGCTGCGCGCCGGCGAGATCACCATGGCCGAGTTCCACGAGGCGGAAGCGGGCATGAACCGCTCCTCCGGCTCCTGCATGACAATGGGCACCGCTTCCACCATGGCCTCGATGGTCGAGGCGCTCGGCATCGGCATGCCCGAGAACGCCGCCATCCCCGCCGTGGACGCCCGCCGCAACCTGCTGGCGCGCATGGCCGGGCGGCGTATCGTCGACATGGTACAGGAGGACCTCAAGCCCTCCGACATCCTGACGAGCGACGCCTTCGAGAACGCCATCCGCACGCTGGCGGCGATCGGCGGCTCCACCAATGCGGTGGTGCATCTGCTCGCCATCGCCGGGCGCATCGGCGTGGACCTGACACTCGCCGATTTCGACCGGCTGGGCCGCGACATCCACTGCCTTGTCGACCTGATGCCGTCCGGCCGCTTCCTGATGGAGGATTTCTACTATGCCGGCGGCCTGCCGGCGGTGCTGCGCGCGCTCGGCGAACGCGGCCTGCTGCACAAGGACGCCCGCACGGTGAACGGCCGCACCATGTGGGAGAACGTTTCCGCCGCGCCGAATTGGAACGCCGAGGTCATCACCTCGTTCGAGGCACCCTTCAAGCCCGACGCTGGCATCGCCATCCTAACCGGCAACCTCGCGCCGGACGGCGCCGTCATCAAGCCGTCCGCCGCCTCGCCGCATCTGATGCAGCACACCGGGCGCGCCGTGGTGTTCGAGAGCGTCGAAGAGATGCACCATGGCGTGAACGACGAGGCGCTCGACATCGACGCCTCCTGCATCATGGTGCTGAAGCATTGCGGGCCGAAGGGCTATCCCGGCATGGCGGAGGTTGGCAACATGCCGCTGCCGGCCAAGCTGCTGCGCGAGGGCGTGCGCGACATGATCCGCATTTCCGATGCCCGCATGTCCGGCACCGCCTATGGCACGGTGGTGCTGCATGTCGCCCCGGAGGCGACCGCCGGCGGCCCGCTGGCGCTGGTGAAGAATGGCGACCTGATCACGCTCGACGTGCCGGCCCGCGCGCTGCACCTGCATGTCAGCGCCGAAGACCTCGCCGCCCGCCGTGCCGCCTGGGTCGCGCCGCAGCCGCACGCCGCGCGCGGCTACCAGAAGCTGTATATCGACCATGTGCTGCAGGCCGATCGCGGCGCGGATTTCGACTTCCTCGTGGGGCGCACGGGTTCTCCCGTTCCCCGTGACAATCACTAAGGGTGCATGATGACCAGCATTTCCGCCGCCGGTCCGTATAAGGGCGTCTTCCCCGTCGCCCCGACCGTGTTCGACGCCGAGGGCCGGCTCGATCTCGACGGCCAGAAGCGCGCCATCGATTTCATGATCGACGCCGGCTCGCACGGCCTGTGCATCCTCGCCAACTTCTCCGAGCAGTTCGTGCTCACCGATGACGAGCGCGACCTCGTCATGACCACGGTGCTGGAGCATGTGGCGGGCCGCGTGCCGGTCATCGTCACCACCACCCATTTCGCCACCCATATCTGCGCCGAGCGCTCGAAGCGCGCGCAGGAGGCCGGGGCGGCGATGGTGATGGTGATGCCGCCCTATCACGGCGCCACCTTCCGCGTGCCGGAAGCCTCCGTCTATGCCTTCTACCAGGCCGTCTCCGACGCCATCGACATCCCGATCATGGTGCAGGACGCCCCGGTCGCCGGCACGCCGCTCTCGGTGCCGTTCCTGGCGAAGATGGCGAAGGAGATCGCCAACCTCGCCTATTTCAAGATCGAGGTGCCGCAGGCGGCCAACAAGCTGCGGGCGCTGATCGAGGCTGGCGGCGAGTCCATTGTCGGCCCGTGGGACGGCGAGGAGGCGATCACCCTGATGGCCGATCTCGATGCCGGCGCCACCGGCGCCATGACGGGGGGCGGCTATCCCGACGGCATCCGCGCCATCATCGACCCCTATGCCGCGGGGAATCGCGAGGCGGCGCTGGACGCCTACATGCGCTGGCTGCCGCTGATCAATTACGAGAACCGCCAGGCCGGCTTCGCTACCGCCAAGATCCTCATGCAGGAAGGCGGCGTCATCAAGCATGACACGCTGCGCGCGCCCCTGCCCCCGGTCCACCCGGCCACCCGTGCCGGCCTTTTGGAACTCGCCCGGCGGCTCGACCCGCTCGTGCTGCGGTGGGGCAAGTGATGACCATGCGCGACATCACCGGCGCCCTGCTCATCGGCTCGCGCGACATTGCGGGCGAGCGGCATTTCCACGCGGTCGATCCCGCCACCGGCGCAACGCTGGAGCCGGCCTTCGCCGATGCCGGCCCGGCCGAGGTTGATCAGGCTGCGGCCCTCGCGGCCGATTCCTTCCCCATCTATCGGGCGACGACGCCGGAGCAGCGCGCCGCCTTTCTCGACGCCATCGCCCGCCAGATCGAGGCGCTCGGCGACGCGCTGATCGAACGCGCCGCGCTGGAAACCGGCCTGCCGGTGGCCCGCCTCACCGGCGAGCGCGGCCGCACCACCGGCCAGCTTCGTCTGTTCGCCGGCTGGATACGCAGCGGCGGGGCGGACGAGCCGCGCCTCGACAGCCCGCTTCCCGACCGCAAGCCGCTGCCGCGCGCAGACCTGCGCCTGCGCCATATCGGCATCGGCCCGGTGGCGGTGTTCGGCGCCTCGAATTTCCCGCTCGCCTTCTCGGTGGCGGGCGGCGACACCGCCTCTGCTCTCGCCGCCGGCTGCCCGGTCATCGTCAAGGGCCACCCCGCTCATCCCGGCACGTCGGTGCTGGTCGGCCGCGCCATCCGCGCCGCCGTCCAGGAGGCCGGCCTGCCGGAGGGCGTGTTCTCGCTGCTGACCGGCACCTCGCACGAGCTCGGCGGCGCTCTGGTGGCCGATCCGCGCATCAAGGCGGTGGGCTTCACCGGCTCGCGCGCCGGCGGGCTGGCGCTGTGCCGCATCGCCGCCAATCGCCCGGAGCCGATCCCGGTCTTCGCCGAGATGAGCAGCATCAACCCGGTGTTCCTGCTGCCCGGCGCGCTGCAAGCGCGGGCGGAGGCGCTGGCCACCGGCTTCGTCGCCTCGCTCACCCTGGGCGCCGGCCAGTTCTGCACCAATCCAGGCCTTGTGATCGCCCTGGCGGGCGCACCGCTGGACCGGTTCATCGCCGGTGCCGGGGCTGCCGTTTCAGCCGCAACCGCTGCCACCATGCTCACCCCGGCTATTGCCGGCGCCTATGGCAAGAGCGTCGCCGCGCTGGAGAGCCATCGCGAGGTCGCCGAGATCGCCCACGGCCATGAAGGCGGCCCCAATGGCTGCCGCCCCGCGCTGTTCGTCACCGAGGCAGAGGCATTCCTGCGCGAGCCGGTCCTCTCCCACGAGGTCTTCGGTGCGTCGTCGCTCGTGGTGCGCTGCGCAGATGCCGACGACATGCGGAAAGTGGCCGGCGCGCTGGAAGGCCAGCTCACCGCGACGCTGCATCTCGAACCCTCGGACCACGCCCTCGCGGGCAGCCTGCTGCCGATCCTCGAAGACAAGGCCGGGCGCATCCTCGCCAATGGCTGGCCGACCGGGGTCGAGGTCTGCCATGCCATGGTGCATGGCGGCCCGTTCCCGGCGACCTCGGACCCGCGCTCGACCTCGGTGGGCACGCTCGCCATCCGGCGCTTCCTCCGCCCGGTCTGCTACCAGGACCTGCCGGAAGAACTGCTGCCGGCCGCCGTGCAGGCGGGCAACCCGCTCGGCCTGCCTCGCCTGATGGACGGTTCCATGGCACCGTCGCGCAGCGGCGAGGCGTCATCATGATTTGGCAAGCCTCACTGCACCGATCGGTCGCATCGTCCACCTCATCGTCCTCATCGTCCACGCCGGAACGCCGTCCATGAGCCCGATCCGTCTCGCCATCGTCGGCCTCGGCAAAATCGCCCGCGACCAGCACCTGCCCGCCCTCGCCGCGACGCCGGGGATCGAGCTGGTGGCAGTGGCAAGCCGCAATGCCGCCCTCGACGGCGTCGCTCATTTCGCCACCCTCGCCGAGCTGCTGGCGAGTGGCGAGGCGATTGACGCCGTGGCGCTCTGCACCCCGCCACAGGGGCGACGGGAACTTGCGGAAATGGCGCTAAGGGCCGGCAAACACGTCATTTTGGAGAAGCCGCCCGGCGCCACGGTCAGCGAGCTCGCGCCCCTCGTCGCCGCCGCGCAGGAGACGGGCCGGACCCTTTTCGCCACCTGGCATTCGCGCTTCGCCCCGGCCGTCGAACCCGCCCGCGCCTTCCTCGCCGAGGCCGCCCCCCGCGCGGTGACGATCACCTGGAAGGAGGATGTGCGTGTCTGGCATCCCGGCCAGCGCTGGATCTGGGAGCCGGGCGGGCTGGGCGTTTTCGATCCGGGAATCAACGCCTTGTCGATCCTGACGCGGATCTTGCCCCTCCCGGTTTTCGTGACCGGCGCCGACCTCGCCTTCCCCGCCAACTGCGCCTCGCCCATCGCCGCGACGCTTGATCTGGCGGATGCGGGCGGGCTGGCGGTGCATGCCGATCTCGACTTCCTGCAGACCGGTCCGCAGACCTGGGACATCGCCGTCGAGACCGACCGGGGCACGCTGGTCCTCTCGAAGGGCGGCGCGCTTCTGTCGCTGGACGGGCAGCCGCTCGATCTGCCGCCGGAAGCGGAATATGCCAGCATTTACGCGCACTTCGTGCAGCTTGTTGCGGAAGGCCGGTCGGATGTCGACCTTGCCCCGCTGCAACTCGTGGCGGACGCCTTCCTGCTGGCACGGCGCACGATCGTCGCGCCGTTTCACGATTGAGCCGAGGAGAACGCCATGCACGGCAAAGCCCCGAAGAGCGACCGGCCGCTGCGCTCCCGCGCCTGGTTCGACAATCCCGATAATATCGACATGACCGCGCTCTATCTCGAGCGCTACCTCAATTTCGGCCTCAGCCAGGACGAGTTGCAGGGCGGGCGCCCGATCATCGGCATCGCCCAGACCGGCTCCGACCTGTCCCCCTGCAATCGCCATCATCTCGAACTTGCCAAGCGTACCCGGGACGGCATCCGCGAGGCCGGCGGCATCGCCATCGAATTCCCGGTCCATCCGATCCAGGAAACCGGCAAGCGCCCCACCGCCGGGCTCGACCGCAACCTCGCCTATCTCAGCCTTGTCGAGGTGCTTTACGGCTATCCGCTCGACGGCGTGGTGCTCACCATCGGCTGCGACAAGACCACCCCGGCGCTGCTGATGGCAGCGGCGACGGTGAACATTCCCGCCATTGCCTTGTCGGTCGGGCCGATGCTGAACGGCTGGTACAAGGGCGAGCGCACCGGCTCGGGCACCATCGTGTGGAAGGCCCGCGAACTGCTTGCCGCCGGGGAGATCGACCATGCCGGCTTCGTCAGGCTGGTCGCTTCCTCTGCCCCGTCAACGGGTTACTGCAACACCATGGGCACCGCGACGACGATGAACTCGCTCGCCGAGGCGCTGGGCATGCAGCTGCCGGGCTCCGCCGCCATTCCCGCGCCCTATCGCGACCGGCAGGAAATCGCCTACCGCACCGGCCTGCGCATCGTCGAAATGGTGCATGAGGACCTGAAGCCGTCCGACATCCTTACCCGGGAGGCGTTCCTGAACGCCATCCGCGTCAATTCGGCGATCGGCGGCTCCACCAATGCGCCGGTCCACCTCAACGCGCTGGCCCGCCATGTCGGCGTCGAGCTCTCCATCGACGATTGGCAGACCCATGGCGAGGAGATCCCGCTGCTGGTGAACCTCCAGCCCGCCGGCGAGTATCTCGGCGAGGATTATTACCATGCCGGCGGCGTGCCGGCCGTGGTCAACCAACTGATGCAGCAAGGCCTTATCACCGAGGGGGCGATCACCGCCAACGGGCGCTCCATCGGCGAGAACTGCGCGGGCAAGGAAATCCAGGACGAAGCGGTCATCCGCCCCTATGGCCGGCCGCTAAAGGAGAACGCCGGCTTCCGCGTGCTGCGCGGCAATTTGTTCTCATCGGCCATCATGAAGACCAGCGTTATCAGCGCCCAGTTCCGCGCCCGCTACCTCGCCAATCCGGACGACCCCGAGGCCTTCGAGGGCCGCGCCGTGGTTTTCGACGGGCCGGAGGACTACCACGCCCGCATCGACGACCCCGCTCTCGCGATCGACGACATGTGCATCCTGTTCATGCGCGGCGCCGGCCCGATCGGCTATCCCGGCGCGGCCGAGGTGGTCAATATGCGGGCGCCCGACTACCTCATCAAGGCGGGCGTGCACGCGCTGCCCTGCATCGGCGACGGGCGGCAGTCCGGTACGTCGGGTTCGCCCTCCATCCTCAACGCCTCGCCGGAAGCGGCGATTGGCGGCGGGCTGGCCCTGCTGCGCACGGGTGACCGTGTTCGCATCGACCTGAAGCGCAACAGCGCCAACATGCTGGTTTCCGACGACGAACTCGCCCGCCGCCGCGCGGAGCTTGAAGCAGCCGGCGGCTATGCCTACCCGTCCAGCCAGACGCCCTGGCAGGAAATCCAGCGCAGCTTCGTAGGGCAACTGGAGACCGGCGCCGTTCTGGAACCGGCCGTGCGCTACCAGCGCATCGCCCAGACCAAGGGGTTGCCCCGTGACAATCACTAGCTGGCATCCCCTCGATTCAACGCGCGCCGCCGAAGGCATCGCACGGCTCGGCGCGGAGCGCTGCCATCTCGGCGAAGGGCCGAGCTATGACGCGTCGAGCGACACCGCGTGGTGGTTCGACATCATCGAGCGTCGCCTGTTCGAAGCGCGGCTCGGCCCAGGCGAGATTGTCATCCATCCCCTGCCCGCCATGGCGAGCGCTCTGGCCTACGTGGACGACCGCCGCCAGTTGCTCGTGACCGAGCACGGGCTGGTCCTGCGCGACCTCGCCGGCGGCCGCCTGGAGCGGGTGGCGTCAGTCGAGGCCGACAACCCGGCGACCCGCTCGAACGATGCCCGCGTTCATCCCAGCGGCACCTTGTGGTTCAGCACCATGGGACGCAACGCCGAGACGGGCGCGGGCACGGTCTATGCGTTCCGGGACGGTACGGTGACGCCCCTGTTTCCTGGCATATCGATTCCCAACGCCATCTGCTTCTCTACGGATGGGATGACTGGCTATTTCGCCGACACGGCGGCCGGGCGGCTTCACCGGGTGCGTCTCGACCCCGGCACGGGACTGCCACTGGAGGCGCCGACGCTGCTGCATCGCCATGCCGGCGAAGGCGGCCTTGACGGCGCCGTCACCGATGCCGGCGGTCTGATCTGGTGCGCCATCTGGGGCGGGGCGCGGCTAAACGCCTATTCGCCCGAGGGCGAGCTCGTGCGCAGCGTCGCGACGCCCGCGCGGCAGACGAGCTGCCCGGTCTTCGTCGGGGCGGCCTTTGACCGGGTGCTCGTGACCTCGGCATGGGAGGGCATGGACGACGCCGCCCGCGCAGCTGATCCGGAGCACGGCCGCACCTTCCTCGTCGATGTCGGCGCGCGCGGCCGCACCGAGCCGCGCGTCCGGCTGGGGGGCCTGTGATGGACGGCGTCTCGCACATCGCCGTCGACTGGGGCACGTCGAGCTTTCGCCTGTGGGCGCTCGACCGTGCCGGACGCGTGCTGGCGGAGCGGCGCAGCGCGCAGGGCCTAGCCACGTCGGCCGTGGAAGGTTTCGAGGCCGTGCTGGAAAGCCATCTTGCCGCGCTGGCCATCCCCGATGGCGTGCCGGTGATGATGTGCGGCATGGTGGGCTCGCGCGCGGGATGGGTCGAAGCGGCCTATGTCGACACGCCCGCCAGCCTCGACCGGCTGGCTGACAAGGCCGCGCATGTTCCCTCCGTACGGCGCCTGATTCGCATCCTTCCCGGCATCGCCCAGCGCGGTACGGAAGGGGCGGACGTGATGCGCGGGGAGGAGACCCAGCTCCTGCCGCTTGTCGCGACCGGCTTCGAGGGGCTCGCCTGCCTGCCGGGCACCCATTCCAAATGGGTGCTGGTCGAGGGCGGCGAGATCAGGCGCTTTGCCACCTTCATGACTGGCGAGCTTTTCCATCTGCTGCGCAGCACCTCGATCGTCGCGCCGGCGGTCGAAGCCGCGACAGCCGTCGACCCCCGTTCGGACGCGTTCACGCGCGGCGTCCGCGACGGCCTTGCCGCGCCGGAGAGGCTGGGCAATTTGCTCTTCCGCCTGCGGGCCTGCTGGCTGCTGGAGGGCGGGGGGCCGAACGAAACGCTGGCGCGGCTTTCCGGCCTGCTGCTCGGTGGCGAGCTGGCCGGGGCCGCGCGTTTCGGCGCGTCCGGCAATGTCGCGCTGATCGCCTCGGGAGCGGCGGCGGAGCTCTATCGGACCGCCCTCGCGATTGCCGGCGTCGACCGTGTCATGCTGCACGACGCCGATGAATTCGTCCGGGCCGGGCTGCACGCCGCGGCCCTCAGCGCCTTCCGGCTCGAAAGGGCTCCCGCATGAGTACCCCCTCCCTCCGTCGCATTCCCTGGCCGACGATGCGCCGCTCGCTGGTCGCCATCCTGCGCGGCCTGCGCCCACAGGAGGCCGAGGCGGTCGTCGGCGCGCTGATCGAGGAAGGGCTCGAGGCGATCGAGATCCCGCTGAACTCGCCCGAGCCGTTCCGCTCCATCGCCATGGTCGCCCGCACGGCGCCATCCGACGTGCTGATCGGCGCTGGAACGGTGCTGTCGGTCGAGGATGTCGACCGGCTGAACGAAGCCGGCGGGCGGCTGATGGTTAGCCCGAATGTCGATCCCGACGTCATTGCCCGCGCGAGTGGCCACGGCATGGTCACCATGCCCGGCGTGGTGACCCCGACCGAAGCGCTCGCTGCGGTGAAGGCCGGCGCCTCGGGGCTGAAGTTCTTCCCCGCCAATCTGCTGGGCCCATCGATCATCCAGGCGATCACGGTGATCCTGCCGCCCGGCACGGTGGTCGGCGCGGTCGGTGGCGTCGGCGAGGCGGAGTTCGCCGCCTATGCGGCCGCCGGCATTCGCACCTTCGGTCTTGGCTCCAGCCTCTACAAGCCCGGTTCCACGGCGGACGAGGTGCGGGCGAAGGCCCGTGCGGTCATCGCCGCCTATGACGCGGCCTTCCCTCCAGATGGGGAGGCTTGACGCACCCAGGCTTCCGACCCGAACCCGATGCGGGCCCTCCCGCCAAAAACCCGGCATGCCAAAGGCGGCCATCAACAGTCACAAGGGAGTTCATCATGAAACGCCTGACCACACGCCTGCTCACGACCACGCTTTCCGCTCTGGCGCTTGGCGCCCTCGCCTTCACCGTCCCCGCCTCTGCCCAGGACAAGGCGACGGTCGGCATCGCCATGCCGACGAAATCCTCCGCCCGCTGGATCGCCGACGGCGACAACATGGTGAAGGTGCTCAAGGAGCGCGGCTACAATACCGATCTGCAATATGCCGAGGACGACATCCCCAACCAGCTCTCGCAGATCGAGAACATGGTGACCAAGGGCGCCAAGGTGCTGGTCATCGCCTCGATCGACGGCACCACGCTTTCCGACGTGCTGAAGCAGGCGCATGACAAGGGTATCAAGGTCATCGCCTATGACCGCCTGATCCGCGAGACGCCGAATGTCGACTATTACGCGACCTTCGACAATTTCCAGGTCGGCGTGCTGCAGGCGCAGTCGCTGCTGAAGGGCCTTGGCTATCCCGAGAACAAGGGCCCGTTCAACGTCGAGCTGTTCGGCGGCTCGCCGGACGATAACAACGCCTACTTCTTCTACGACGGCGCGCTCTCGGTGCTGAAGCCGCTGATCGACAACGGCACGCTGAAGATTCCGTCCGGCCAGACCGGCATGGACAAGGTGTCGACCCTGCGCTGGGACGGCGCCACCGCCCAGGCCCGCATGGACAACCTGCTCAGCGCCTACTACTCGGACAAGAAGCTCAACGGCGTGCTGTCGCCCTATGACGGCCTGTCCATCGGCATCCTGTCCTCGCTCAAGGGCGTGGGCTACGGCTCGGGCGACATGAAGATGCCGGTCGTCACCGGCCAGGACGCCGAAGTGCCGTCCATGAAGTCGATCCTGGCCGGCGAGCAGTATTCGACCATCTTCAAGGACACCCGCGAACTCGCCAAGGTGACCGCCGACATGGTCGATGCCACCCTGACCGGCAAGCAGCCGACCGTGAACGACACCAAGACCTACAATAACGGCGTCAAGGTCGTGCCGTCCTACCTGCTCAAGCCGGTAGTGGTCGACAAGTCCAACTGGGAAGCGGTGCTGATCGGCTCCGGCTACTACAAGCCGGGCGAGATCAACTGACACGTCACATGAGCGCCGAGACCCGCGCCGGCGATCCTCGCCGGTGCGGGTCCGCGTCACGGAGCGAGCCATGAACGCTCTTCTGGAAATGCAGGGCATCAGCAAGCACTTCACCGGGGTGAAGGCGCTCAGCGATGTCACCCTTACCGTCCGGCCCGGCGAAATCCACGCGCTGGTCGGGGAAAACGGTGCCGGCAAATCGACCCTCATGAAGGTGCTGAGCGGGGTGTACCCGCACGGCTCCTATGAGGGCGCCATCATCTTCGACGGCGAGGAGCGGCGCTTCGGCGACATCACTGCCTCGGAGGCGCTGGGCATCATCATCATCCATCAGGAACTCGCCCTGATCCCGCTGCTGTCGATCGCCGAAAACATCTTCATCGCCAACCCGCCCGGGCGCTTCGGCGTCATCGATCGCGGGATGGTGCACCGACGCACGAAGGAATTGCTCGCCAAGGTCGGGCTGGACGAATCCCCCGACACGCTGGTGACCAATATCGGCGTGGGAAAGCAGCAACTGGTCGAGATCGCCAAGGCGCTCTCCAAGAGGGTGCGCCTGCTCATCCTCGACGAGCCGACCGCCAGCCTGTCCGAGAAGGACAGCGCGGCGCTGCTCGACCTGCTGCTGGAATTCAAGGCGCACGGCATCGCCTCCATCCTCATCTCGCACAAGCTGAACGAGGTCTCCAAGGTCGCCGACCGCATCACCGTGCTGCGCGACGGCCGGACCGTGGACACGCTGGACTGCCACGACGGCGCGGTCGAGGAAGACCGCATCATCGCCAAGATGGTCGACCGCGATCTGGAGCACCGCTACCCCAAGCGCGAGCCGCACATTGGCGAGCCGATCTTCAAGGTGACGGACTGGTCGGCGTATCACCCGCTGCATTCCGACCGACAGGTCATCAAGAACGTCGATTTCGAGGTCCGGCGCGGCGAGATCGTCGGCATTGCCGGGCTGATGGGCGCGGGACGCACCGAATTCGCCATGAGCATCTTCGGCCGCTCCTGGGGGCAGAAGATCACCGGCCGGGCGGAACTCGACGGGCGCGTGGCCGACCTCTCCACCGTGCGCCGCGCCATCGACACCGGTCTCGCCTATGTCACCGAGGACCGCAAGCAGCTCGGCCTGCTGCTGGCGGAAGATATCCGCAAGAACGTCACCCTCGCCAACCTATCGGCCATCGCGCCGGGCAAGGTGATCGACGACCTGAAGGAACTGCGCGTCGCCTCCGACTATCGCGGGCGGATGCACATACGCTGCCACAGCGTGTTCCAGGAAACCGGCAAGCTTTCCGGCGGCAACCAGCAGAAGGTGGTGCTGTCCAAATGGCTGTTCACCGACCCCAAGGTGCTGATCCTCGACGAGCCGACGCGCGGCATCGATGTCGGCGCCAAATATGAAATCTACTGCATCATCAACGAGCTGGCGGATGCCGGCAAGGGCGTGGTGGTGATCTCCTCGGAAATGCCGGAACTGCTCGGCATCTGCGACCGCATCTGCGTCATGAACGAGGGCGCCTTCGTCGGCGAATTCCCCGCAGCCGAAGCCACGCAGGAAAAGATCATGCGCGCCATCATGCGCAAGGGAGAGCAACGCCCCATGGAGGCACTGGCATGAGCGACACCGCGCTGAAGGACAAGGCGCATCACGCCGGCTTCCTGAAGAACAACCTGCGCGAATACGGGATGCTAATCTCGCTTTTCGCGATCATGATCTTCTTCGAGGTGGTGACCAGTGGGACGCTGATGCGGCCGCTCAACCTCACCAACCTGGTGCTGCAGAACAGCTACATCGTCATCATGGCGCTGGGCATGCTGCTGGTCATCGTCACCGGTCATATCGACCTGTCGGTGGGCTCCGTCGCCGGCTTCATCGGCGCCGTCGCCGCCGTGCTGATGGTGAAGTTCAATGTCCACTACATCCCCGCGACGCTGATCTGCCTGGCGCTGGGCGGGCTCATCGGGGCGGCGCAGGGCTATTGGGTGGCCTATTTCAGGATACCGTCCTTCATCGTCACCCTCGCCGGCATGCTGGTGTTCAAGGGCCTCGCTCTGGCGATCCTGGCGGGCCAGTCCGTCGGCCCATTCCCTCCCACCTTCCAGAAGCTCTCCTCCGGCTTCATCCCGGAACTGGTGCCCGATGCCGGCGCGCTCTACCCCACCTCGCTGGCGGTGGGCACGCTTCTGGCGCTGGCCATGGTCTGGCTCAACTTTCGTGGCCGCGCCCGGCAGGAAGCGCATCATGTCGAAACCGAGCCCTATGGCTTCTTCGTCGCCAAGAACGTCATCCTGTTCGGCATCATCGTCTATTTCGCCTATCTGATCGCCTCGCATCGCGGGCTGCCGAACGTGCTGGTCATCATGACCGCGCTGATCGCGCTCTACGCCTTCGTCACCACGCGCACCACCATCGGGCGGCAGATCTACGCCGTCGGCGGCAATGAGAAGGCGGCCAAGCTCTCCGGTATCAAGACCGAGCGGCTCACCTTCCTCACCTTCGTCAATATGGGGGTACTGGCGGCGCTGGCGGGCCTCGTCTTCGCCGCGCGGTTGAACACGGCGACGCCGAAGGCCGGTCTCGGCTTCGAGCTTGACGTCATCGCCGCCTGCTTCATCGGCGGCGCCTCCGCCTATGGCGGCGTGGGACGCGTCGGCGGCGCGGTGATCGGCGCGCTGATCATGGGCGTGATGAACAACGGCATGTCGATCCTCGGCATCGGCATCGACTACCAGCAGGTCATCAAGGGTCTCGTCCTGCTCGGCGCCGTCTGCCTCGACGTCTACAATCAGAAGCGGTCCTGACCCGGATCGACCGCGCCTCCTTGTCGACGCCCGGAAGGCGCCGGCAAGCATGCCCAGTCAGGGGCGCTCGCCCCGGGCGAGACGGCCATTGATGGCGGCGAGCACCGGCATCAGGTCGGACACCCCGTCGACCACATAATGCGCCCCGGCCGCCGCCAGCTTTTCCGCCGCCGAACGCCGGCGCATGGCAAATTCCTGCGCCGAAAGCGCCGCCGTATCGGCCTTGGAGAGGCCGAACACGTTGCCGGTCACCGCCACGCCGACCGTCCAGGCGCCGCCATTCAAGCCCTCGCCGATGCCGACCTCGGTGTCGTCCACCTTCACCGCCGCCCATGCGGGATGCACCTGCAGTTCGGTCAGCACCTTCCACATCAGGAAGGGCGTCGGCCGCCCGTCCGGCGCGTCGCCGGTGCAGGCCATGGCGTCGGAGGTGAAGCCCTGCTCGGCCGCGATGGGGGTGATCCTGGCCATGATCTCACGCGTGTAGCCGGTGGTGCTGCCGATCTTCAGCCCCTCGGCGCGCAGCGCCGCCGCTGTCGTCGCCGCGCCGGGAATGAGCTCGGCATAGTCCGCCGCCACGGCGATGTTCTTCGGCACGAACACCGCATACACCGCATCGATATCCGCCTCGGTGGGCGCGTGGCCGTGCACGCGCTGCCACTCGGCGGCGATGCGCGGCATGGCGAGCAGCGCCGCCACATGCGGGCGCTTGGCCATGCCCATCGGCACCCGCGCCTCGTCGACGCTGATGCCGACGTCGAATTCGCGGAAGGCATCGACAAAGGCGCCCATCGGCGCCAGCGAGCCAAAATCGACGACGGTGCCCGCCCAGTCGAAGACGACGGCCTTGAGGTGAGACAGTGACATGGCGTTCATCCGGTTCGAGATCTGCGTGGGCGTCAAGGTCAGGCGGGCATATCAGCCCGCGAGGATGGCCGCTTCGACAATGTCGAGCGCCCGGTCGAGGTCCTCGCGCGCAATGACCAGCGGCGGCGAAAGGGTGAGCACGTTGCCCTGGCTGATCTTGAAGCTCAGGCCCGCTTCCAGGCAACGGTAATACACCGCCTCGGCCAGTTCCCTGTGCGGCTGGCGGTCCGTCTTGTCGACGACCATTTCCACCCCGATCAGCAATCCACGCCCGCGAACATCGCCTATGTGCGGCGAACGGACCATCAGGTCGTGCAGGCGCGCCATCGCGTGCTCGCCGAGTTCGGCCGCCCGCTCGGCAAGGCCCTCCTCGCGGATAATGGCGAGCGTGGTCAACGCCGCGCGGGCGGTTACCGGGTTCTTCTCATGTGTGTAGTGGCCGATGGCATAGTCGCCGGCGACGTCAAGATCGTGACGCGCGATCACCGCCGCAATCGGCAGGATGCCGCCACCCAGCGCCTTGCCCAGCACGATGATGTCCGGCGTCACCCCATCATGCTCGCTGGCAAACAGCCGGCCCGTCTTGCCGAGCCCGGTGGGGATCTCGTCGAAGATCAGCAGCGTGCCATGGCGGTCGCAGGCCGCGCGCACCGCCTTCCAGAAGCCCGGCGCCGGCACCAGCGGCGTGGCGCGCATTGGCTCGGCGATGAAGGCAGCGATATCGCCTTCCCGTCCCAGCACATAGGAGATCATGGCGGCGCAGGCGCGCGCCGAATCCTCAAGATTGTCGTGCCCATAGGCGCAGCCATGCCCGGCCCAGGGCGCGACGTGCTCGGCCCCCGGCAGCAGCGGGCCGGCGATGCCGGAGCGGAACGTCGCCTCGCCGCCGACGCTCGACGCGCCAAATCCCGCGCCGTGGAACGCGTCCCAGAAGGACAGCGTCTTGAAGCGGCCAGTGGCGGCCCGCGCCAGTTTCAGCGCCACTTCCACGGCGTCGGAACCGCCTGTCGTGAACAGCACCTTGTCCAGCGTGCCGGGCGCCAGCCGCCCCAGCGTCTCCGCGAGCTCCACCGCCGGCGCGCAGGTGAAGCGGCGCGGAGCGAAGCACAGATCGTCGAGTTGCACCTTGATCGCCGCTTTCAGCCGTGGGTGGCCATAGCCGATGTGGTGGACGCTATTGCCATGGAAATCCATGGTGCGGCGGCCGCTCGTGTCCTCGATCCAGATACCCTCTGCCTTGGCGATGGCCGACACGCACGGGCTTGAGAGGCTCTGGTGCAGGAATGCGTCGGAATCGCGCCGCAGGAGGTCAGCGGTGACCCGGTCCTGCCGACGCGCCGCCCACGCGGCGCGTGCCGCCGACGTATTGGATTCGCCCTCGGTATGCACCAAGGAGGGCGACGGGGAGGACATGCGGGTCATCAAGCCACCAGCTTCGCGCGGGCGTCCAGCACATGCGCCGGCGGCGCGGCCGAGGCGACATTCATCTGCGCCAGCGACTGCGCAGCCGCGTCCACGACGGCGCGCATCACCTGAGCATCGAGATGCCCGATGCAGCCGACGCGAAAGCTATCCACCACGGTGAGCTTGCCCGGATAGATCAGGAACCCCTTCGCCTTCATCACCTCGTAGAAGCGCGCAAACGCGAAGTTCGGGTCCGCCGGGCAGAAGAAGGTGACGATGATCGGCGAGAGCCAGCGATCGGCCAGCAGCGTTTCGAAACCGGCGGCACGCATCCCGGCCACCAGCACGTCGCGGTTATGGGCATAACGCGCGCCTCGGCCGGCGACGCCGCCTTCCTGTGCGTGCAGGTGCAGCGCCTCGATGAAGGCGGCGATCACATGGGTGGGCGGGGTAAAGCGCCACTGGCCGGTCTTTTCCATCACCGTCCACTGGTCGTGAAGATCGAGGGTCAGCGAATGGCAATTGCCCTTCGCCGCTTCCAGCGCGCTCCTGCGGGCGATGACGAAACCGAACCCCGGCACGCCCTCGATGCATTTATTGGCCGAGGAGACGATGGCCTCGTAATGCAGTGTCTTCACATCCGCTGGCAAGGCACCGAAGGCGCTCATCGAATCCACCAGCAGCCTGCGTCCCCGTGCGTGGACAGCCTGCGAAATCTCCTCGACGGGATTGAGGATGCCCGAGCTGGTCTCGCAATGAATGACCAGCACATGGGTGATGGCGGGGTCGGCGTCGAGCGCGGCCCCGACTTCCTCGCCGCGCGGCGGAAGATAGTCTCCCTTGTCGATGAGGGCGAAGGCCCGCCCGAGGGTGCGCAGGATCTGTGCGGCCCGCAGCCCATACGCACCGTTGGCGAGCACCAGCACCTTGCCGTCGCGCGGCACCAGCGTGCCCAGCATGGCCTCGACGCAGGCCGTGCCGCTGCCCTGCATCGGCACGCAGTCGAACGCGCCTTCGGTATCGCCGATCATCGCCAGCAGCCGGCGCCGCAATTCGGCGGTCAGCGCGCGGAAATCCGCGTCCCACGACCCCCAATCGCGCAGCATCGCCTCTTTGACGGCTGCCGACGTCGTCAGCGGACCGGGGGTGAGCAGGTAGGGCTCGCCCATGATCGGAGGGTCGAAAGCGGTCGCGGCTTCTTCATTCCCAAGTGCCGGCATCTCGAGCGTCCTAACCCACGGTCCTTGCGCCGCAGGGCCAGGATGGCGGCATTGCCTCCATTTGCAAAATCGCTAATTTATATCCATCCATAAGTTAAGCTGATATCAAGTCTTACAGGCGGCGAGCGGTGGGAATCGATGCGGTACGTCCAGTTGCGCGCTTTCCACCATGTGGCGATCTCCGGCAGCTTCACCCGCGCGGCGGCCGAGCTCTTTCTCACCCAGCCGGCCATATCCGATCAGGTGCGCAAGCTGGAGGCCGAATATGACGTGCTGCTGTTCAACCGCGCGCACCGCCAGATTACGCTGACGGCCGCCGGCGAGAACCTGTTGGCCGTCACCCGTCGGCTGTTCGATGCGGAGGAACAGGCGCTGGAGCTGCTGTCAGAATCGCGCGCGCTCAGGGCCGGCACGTTGCGCATCGTGGCGGATGCCGCGCACCACATCGTCGATATCCTGCGCGCCTTCCGGGAGACCTACCCCGGCGTCACCGTGGCGGTGCGTGCGGGAAACACGGAGACCGTGGTCGAGAGCCTCGTGAATTACGAGGCGGATATCGGCGTGCTCGGCGACGTGAACCCGAGCCGTGAGTTCGACATCATCCGCCTGAACGCCACGCCGGTGACCGCCTTCGTCTCCCGCGACCACCCGCTGGCCGGCACGGCGGCGCTCTCGCTCGCCGAGCTGGCGCGCCATCCGCTGGTCGGCCGCGAAATCGGCTCCAAGACCCGGCGGCGGCTGGAGGAAAGCGCGGCAAAGGCGGGCGTGGAACTGACCTTCGCCATCGAGGCCGAAGGCCGCGAGGCGGTGCGCGAGATCGTCGCCGCCGGCCTCGGCATCGGCTTCGTCTCCGAGGCCGAGTTCGGGCTCGATCCCCGTCTCGTCGCGATTCCCCTCGCCGGCGAACCGGTGCTGATGGAGGAGGCGCTGATCTGTCTTAGCGAACGCACCCAGGCAAAGACCATCCGCGCCTTTCTCGATCTGGCGCGGGACATGCGTTCGTAACGCTCTGGAAACCATGTCGGCACTAATCGTGGGTAATGGACTATTCGTTCGCTCTCCTGCGCCGCGCTGCCGTCGATCCGCCTTCTTGCCCCGCTAGCCGAGCTGACATGAACCTGTTGCGCCTCGCCTTCCTGCTCTGCCTCTCCGTCCTCGTCGCCGGCTGCGCGAACATGGATGGCGATGATCGCGGCTCGATTCCCATCCCGCAGAGGCTGATGCAGGAGATGGCGGCCAAAGGCATGAGCCCGGACGACCCGATCATGGTGCGCATCTACAAGCAGGAGAGCGAGCTGGAAGTGTGGAAGCGCACCACCTCCGGCCGCTACGCGCTGCTCAAGACCTATCCGCTGTGCCGCTGGTCGGGAAAGCTGGGCCCGAAGACCCGCGAGGGCGACCGCCAGGCGCCGGAGGGCTTCTACACCGTCTCGCGCGGCCAGCTGAACTCTCGCTCGCAATATTATCTCTCGTTCAACCTCGGCTATCCCAACGCACTCGAACGCGCGCTCGGCTATAGCGGCAGCGCGCTGATGGTGCACGGCGCCTGCACCTCCGCTGGCTGCTACGCCATGACCAATGACGGCGTCGGCGAGGTCTATGCGCTGGCCCGCGAGGCGCTGGCCGCCGGCCAGCCGGGCTTCCAGGTGCAGTCCCTGCCCTTCCGCATGTCGCCCGCCAATCTGGCCGAGCACCGCGCCAACCCGAACATGGCGTATTGGCGCAACCTGAAGGAAGGCACCGACCTGTTCGCGGTGACCCGCGTGCCGCCGAATGTCTCGGCCTGCGGCGGGCGCTACAGCTTCACTCCCGGCACCCAGCCGCCGCCGCCGATGGCCGATCCGCTCGCCCCGTGCCCAATGCCAATGGCCGATGCCGCGCTGATGGCCGCCGCCAGCAAGCAGGCGCAGGACGAGCAGAGCATCGCCGCCCTTTCCGCCTCGCGCCCTGCCGCAAACGCCTCCTATGTCGATGGCGGCATGCACCAGAGCTTCCGCGACATTCTGCGCCGCTCCGGCGCGCAGAAGCTGGCCGCCATGACATCGGGCGGCAAGGTCCCGGTCAGCGAGCCCACGGCGGCACTCGCCGATCCCTATCGGGGAACGGAGCCGGAATACGAAGAAGGCGACACCGCCAATTAGGTCACAGACCCATAAACGGGATTCCCTTTTGGGTCGGAGGCTGATTCATTTCTCCTGATGGAGGATGAGATGGCCCGCTTTGATCTAACGGATTTCGAGTGGTCGGTGATCCAGCCGCTTTTGCCGAACAAGCCGAGGGGCGTGCCTCGGGTGGACGACCGGCGCGTGCTGAACGGGATTTTCTGGCGACTTCGGACCGGGGCGCCGTGGGCCGACATTCCCGAGCGCTACGGCCCGCACACGACCTGCGTGAACCGCTTCAACCGCTGGCGCAAGGCGGGGGTCTGGGATCGGCTTCTGGAAGCGGTGTCAAAGGCTTACGATGGCGACATCCAGATGATCGATTCCTCCAGCATCCGCGTGCACCAGCACGCCGCCAACGCCCAAAAAAAGACGACCGATCCGGTTGCATGGGTCGCTCGCGGGGCGGCCTGACAACGAAGATCCATGCTCTGGTGGATGCCGAAGGCCTGCCGATCGCCCTGAAATTGACCGAGGGCCAGGCTCATGACGGACGCAGCGCCCGCGACATGCTCGGCGCGCTTGTCGATGGCCAGACCCTCCTGGCCGACCGCGCCTATGACAGCGACGAACTCCGGCAAAGCCTGCGCGAGCGAGGCGCATGGGCCAACATCAAGCCCATGCCGAACCGCAAGAACGTGCCAGCCTTCAGCCCCTTCTTGTATCGCTATCGCAACCTCGTCGAGCGCTTCTTCAACAAGATCAAGCACTACCGCGCCGTTGCGACCCGATACGACAAGCGACCTGACAATTTCCTCGCCGGCGTAAAACTCGCATCACTCAGAATATGGATGCGGTTTAATGAGTCGGTCGCCTAGCGCGACGCAAACGCGCGGCCGGAGGTCTTCCCACTGCCGCCGGTTTGCGGCAGATAGGGCCCTCATCCGAGCGTATGAGGCGACATGGCGACCCGAATGACCCCGAGCGAGATGCTGGCCACCGCCCGCGATCTCCCGCGACTGCCCTTTACGGAAGCCGACCTCGCCCTGATCCGCTCCGGTACGCCGGCGGTGGCGCCGAAGCTCTCGGCCAAGTACGAGCCCTCGGAAGGCCTTTATTATCTCGCCGCGCCCTCGTTCCACATGGAGTTCGTGGTGGTGAAGTCGGAGCGGATGCGCCTGCCCTTCCTCACGCTGCCGCGCTACACCATCATGATGGGGTTCGAGCATGGCGATGTGTGGGAGAAGGGCCCGGTGGTCAATCGCCTGCGGGCCGTACCTTTCATCTTCAAGCGCATGTCGCTGGCCGACAACTGGCTGGACGGCGAGTTCGGCCGCAAGAAATAGCGCCGCATCCCGCCGCGCGCCTCAGCTCGCATGGCAAGATCGGCGTTCAACCGATTCGAGCTAAATGACTATCCGATCCGCGCCAGTGGCGGCCTGCCACCGACCAGCAGCAGGTCGCTTTCGTCTTTCAGCGTCACGCCGGTGATCCGCCGCGCCAGCGCCTCCTTCAGCAGCCAGGCGAGCTTGAAGGCGGCGTGGTCGTGCGAGAGCCCTTCGCCGCGCACGTTGGAGATGCAGTTGCGCTCGGCATCCGAGCGCCCGGCGCGGGGGCCGAAGGTGAGGTAAAGGCCCAGGCTGTCGGGTGATGACAAGCCCGGCCGTTCGCCGATCAGCACCACGCAGGCGCTGGCGCTGAGCCGTTCGCCCACTTCGTCGCCCAGCGCCACCCGCGCCTGGGACGCCACGCACACCGGCCCGACGCTCCATCCCGCTTCCGCAATCCGCGCCTTGAACGCGGTGAGGAAAGGCACGGCCTGCGCGTGGATGGCGGTGGAGGACAGCCCGTCAGCGACGACAATGGCGACGTCGACCGGCGTCGCCGCCCGCCCGCGCAATGCCGCCCGGCTCTCATCCGATAGCCGCCGGCCGAGATCGGGCCGGCGCAAATAGGCGTCGCGCGCCGGGGCGGCCGAGGTCACCTCCACCGTTTCGAAGCCGAGCGCGGCGATCTCGCCGGCCATGCGGGCGGAATCGAAGGGCAGATGCACGGCGTCGCGCGCCTGTGCGTGGGCGAGGGCGAAGCGCAGCACCTCCCGCGTCGGCAGGCCGGTGCCGGCGCGGCCCAGCGCGATACGCGCCGGGGTGACACCGGCGAGGCGGCGCCAGCTATCCTCGAGCACCGCGTCTTCGATCACGGGATCGGCCGGGAGATCGTTATCCGCAGGCGAGCCGCTCATGCCGCGAGCCCCTTTGCTGCGGCGAGCAGCGGGTGATTGCCCTGCTGCTTCCTCAAGCTGCCATCTGGCCCGGTGATGCCCATGCGCTGCAGCCACGCCTCGAATTCGGGCGCGCGCTTCAGGCCGAGCACCTGCCGGAGATAGAGCTGGTCGTGGAACGAGGTGGACTGGTAGTTCAGCATCACGTCGTCGGAGCCGGGAATGCCCATGATATAGGTGACGCCCGCCGCCCCGAGCAGCGTCATCAGCGTGTCCATGTCGTCCTGGTCGGCTTCGGCGTGGTTGGTGTAGCAGACGTCGCAGCCGAGCGGCACGCCCATCAGCTTGCCGCAGAAGTGGTCCTCCAGCCCAGCGCGGATGATCTGCTTGCCGTCATAGAGATATTCCGGCCCGATAAAGCCGACCACCGTGTTCACCAGCAGCGGCTTGAACGGCCGGCACACCGCATAGGCGCGCGCCTCCAAAGTCTGCTGATCGACCCCGTGATGGGCGTTGGCGGAAAGAGCCGAGCCTTGCCCGGTTTCGAAATACATCACATTGTCGCCGAGCGTGCCGCGGTTCAGCGACAGCGCCGCCTCGCGCCCCTCCTGCAACGTGGAAAGGCGGATGCCGAAGGACGCGTTCGCGCCCTCCGTGCCGGCCACCGACTGGAACACCAGATCGACCGGCACGCCGCGATTGATCACCTCGGTGGCGGTGGTGACATGGGTCAGTACGCAGGCCTGCGTCGGTATCTCGAAGCGCTGGATGATGCCGTCGATCAGCTTCAGCAATTCACTGAGCACCGGCACGCTGTCCGAGGCCGGGTTGATGCCGATCACCGCATCGCCGCAGCCATACAGCAGCCCGTCGAGGATCGAGGCGGTGACGCCCGCCGGGTCATCGGTGGGGTGGTTGGGCTGGAGGCGCACCGCCATGGTGCCGGGCAGGCCGATCGTGTTGCGGAACTTCGTCACCACCCGGCATTTCTTGGCGACGGCGATCAGATCCTGATTGCGCATCAGCTTGGAGACCGCCGCCGCCATTTCCGGCGTGACGCCGGGCGCGATGGCGGTCAGCACCTCGGTGGTCGCGATGCCGGAGAGCAGGAAATCACGGAAATCGCCGACCGTCATATGCGACAGCATGCGGAAGGCGACCGCATCATGCGTGTCGATGATGAGGCGGGTGACCTCGTCTTCCTCATAAGGCACCAGCGCCTCGTTGAGGAAGGCTTTCAGCGGCACGTCCGCAAGGCACATGCGGGCGGCGACGTTTTCTTCCGCCGTGGCGGCGGCAATGCCGGCCAGCATGTCACCCGAGCGCAGCGGCGTCGCCTTCGCCATCAAATCCTTCAGGTCGGCGAAGGCGTAAGTCTGCGATCCGGCAACGGTGCGATAGGCCATGAGGTCGGTCCTTCCGACGCCCTGTGCTCAACGCGGCGCCATGCGCAAAATGTACCCCGTCGCCCCTCGCCGGCAAAGCGCAACTTCGGTCGAAGCGTGGCCGGATGGCCGCCCGGCTCTGGTATGCCAGGCTGGACGCGGCGCGCGCCGGCCGCTACCACGCGCCACGCATCGCTTGAGGAAACGCCATGGCAACCTTCATTCTCATCCACGGCTCCTGGCACTGGGGCGGCTGCTTCCAGAAGGTGGCGAACCTGCTCGGCGCCGCCGGCCATGCCGTCATCGCGCCCGATCTCGCCAGCCACGGCTTCGACACCACACCGACCGCCGCCGTCACCGACATCGCGATCTACGCCGCCCCGGTGCGCGCGGCGCTGGAGACCATCGAGGGCAAGGCGATCCTCGTCGGCCATTCGGTCGGCGGCGCCACCTGCACCTGGCTCGGCGAGGAAATGCCGGAGCGCGTCGAGGCGCTGGTCTATCTTACCGGCTTCATGGCCCCGAACGGCAAGAGTGCCCGCGATTTCGTCATGACGCCGACCTATCTCAAGGACCCGGCCATCGTGGAGACGCAGGGCATGCTGCGCCTCGGCAAGGAAGGGCTGGGGCTCGATCTCGCGCGCCGCGACCTGATCGCCCGCTCGCTCTATTCCGATTGCACCGAGCACGACATCGACCGCGCGCTGCCCAATCTCGTGCGCGTCACGCCGCACGCGCCCTTCGCCGCCGTCTCCGCCATCACCCCGCACCGCTTCGGCAAGCTGCGCCGGCATTACATCGAGTGCCTGCAGGATCGCGGCCTGCCGCTCGGGGTGCAGCGGGAGATGCAGGCGGCGGTGCCGGGCGCGCATGTCCACCAGCTCGACACCGGCCATTCGCCCTTCCTCAGCGCGCCGGAAGCGGTGGCGGACCTCCTGATGAACATAGGCTGAGCCTACCGCGCCACACCTCGCTCTCTCCGACGAAGGAAGGGGCGCTGCCCCCTCCCCGCCGACATCGGCACAGGTTAGCCTGACCGGACTTCCGGAAGCCAGAAGGCTCACACAGAGGCACGAATGTCCGATCAGGAAAAGCTCGACAAGCTGCGGGCCAAATATGCCGGCGTCGGTGGCGGCGTGGTCTATGACGCGACCTTCAAGCGCGTCGCCGAACTGCAGTTCAAGGACGGCGAGAAACGCGTCTGGCCATGGGCGGGCGCCGCCACCCTGCTCGACGCCCCCTATCGCCCGGAGGCGCAGGAACTGGCGGATTTCGGTGGGCTCGACATGGCGCTGATCGGCGTGCCGATGGACCTCGGCGTCACCAACCGCGCCGGCGCCCGCCTCGGACCACGCGCCGTGCGCGACATTGAGCGCATCGGCCCCTATGAGCATGTGCTGGGCATGGTGCCGGCCGCCGAGGCCAAGGTGGCAGATATCGGCGACGTGCCGTTCCGCTCGCGCTTCAGCCTCGACAGCTGCCATGAGGATATCGAGGCCTTTTACAAGAAGATCGTCGCGGCCGGCGTCATTCCGCTCTCGGTTGGCGGCGACCATTCCATCACCGGCTCGATCCTCAAGGCGGTGGGCGAGACGCGGCCGGTCGGCATGCTGCACATCGATGCCCATTGCGACACGTCGGGCACCTATGAGGGCGCCAAGTTTCACCATGGCGGCCCCTTCCGCAACGCGGTGCTGGACGGGGTGCTCGACCCCACACGCACCATCCAGATCGGCATTCGCGGCGGCGCGGAATTCCTGTGGGAGTTCTCTTATGAGAGCGGCATGACGGTGATCCATGCCGAGGAGGTCACCGGCATGGGCGTGCCCGCCATCATCGACAAGGCGAAGCAGGTGCTGGGCGACGGGCCGGTCTATGTCTCCTTCGACGTCGACAGCCTCGACCCCGCCTTCGCGCCGGGCACCGGCACGCCGGAAATCGGCGGCCTCACCTCGCGCGAGGTGCTGGAGCTGCTGCGCGGGCTGAATGGCCTCGACGTCATCGGCGGCGATGTGGTGGAGATCGCGCCGCAATACGACCCCACCTCCAACACCGCCCATGCGGCGGCGCAGGTGCTGTTCGAGATCTTCTGCATGTCGGTGACGGCGCTCAAGGCGCGGAAGGGCTCCTGATGCGCCTTGCTCTCTGGCAGACGGCCGGCGCCCCGTCGAACGCGCCGGCCGACAATCTGGCGCTTCTCGATGCCGCCGCGGCGAAGGCCGTGGCAGGCGGCGCGGACCTGCTGCTGGCGCCGGAAATGTTCCTCACCGGCTACAATATCGGCCGCGAGGCGGCGCTGGCCACCGCCGAGGGCGCGGACGGCCCTAGCGCCCGGCGTGCCGGTGAGATCGCCCGCACCCACGGCATCGGGCTCTGCTATGGCTATCCCGAACTGGCGAACGGCGGCGTCGTCTATAATTCCTGCCTGCTGATCGGCAGGAATGGCGAGACGCTGCTCAACTTCCGCAAGACGCACCTGTTCGGCGATCTCGACCGGGCGATGTTCGCGCCCGGCGAGGGTTCGGCGGAGGTAGCCCGCTTCGAGGGCTACAAGGTCGGCATGCTCATCTGCTACGACGTCGAATTCCCCGAAGCCGTGCGCGCGCTGGCGCTGGCGGGCGCCGACCTGGTGCTGGTGCCGACCGCCAACATGAAGCCCTATGACGCCGTTTCGCATTTCGTCGTGCCGGCGCGGGCCTTCGAGAACGAGCTTTTCGTCGCCTATGCCAATCGATGCGGCATTGAAGGCGAGCTCGATTATATGGGGCTGAGCTGCGTCGGCGATCCCAATGGCGGCAATCTGGTGCTGGGTGGCGAGGGCGAGGAACTACTCTTCGCCGATCTCGATCCGGCGCGGCTGAAGGCCGGCCGCGCGATGAACACCCATCTGCGCGACCGCCGCCCGGAGACCTATGCGGTGTGAGCCGTGATTGATGATCGCAACGTCATCCCCGGGCTTGGCCCGGGGATCCACGCCCCATCCTCAAGGGTCGAGCCGCGTGACGTCGTCGAGGGCCGGGCCGAGCCCGGCCATGACGGTCACCCTCAGTGCGCGGGCGATTCGCGCCCGACGACCACCGGGGCGGCTTCCGCCTCTACTGCACTGCGGGCAATGAAGCGGGCGCGCAGTGGCTTCAGCACGAACAGGGCGAGAAGGGCGGCGGTGGCGTTGAGGCCGACCGCGATGGCGAACACCGCATACCAGCCATAGATCGCCGCCACGACACTGGCGATCGGCACCAGCAGCGCCGCCGTTCCCTTGGCGGTGTAGAGCATGCCCGCATTGGTGGCGGCGAATTTCGAGCCGAACGTGTCGCCGCAGGTCGCCGGGAACAGCGAGTAGATCTCGCCGAACACACCGAAGAAGCACGCCGTGGCAAGCACGAACACCAGCGGGTTCGAGCCGTGGAAGACCATCACCAGTAGCATCACCGCCGCCGTTCCGAAGGCGATGAACATGGTGTTCTCGCGGCCGATGCGGTCGGAGACATAGCCGAAGATCGGGCGGCCGAAGCCGTCGAAGATGCGGTCGAGGGAGATGGCCAGCGTCAGCGCCGCCGCCGAGATGCCGAAGATGCTGACCGGAGTGTCCGCCACGCCGAGATCATGGGCGATCGGGCCGATCTGCGCCGCCGCCATAAGGCCGCCCGAAGCGACCATGACGAACATCAGATAGAGCAGCCAGAACACCGGCTTGGCCAGCGTCTGCGAGGGCTGGTAGTCGATCTTGCTCTGCGGCAGGGTCGACGCCTTCTTCGGCGCGGCAATCTTGAACTGCGGAGGATAGAGGAACTGGGCCGCGATCAGCACGATCAGCCCCTGCCCCAGGCCGAACCAGAAGAACGCGGTCTGGTAGCCATGGGCGGCAATGGTGTTGGCGATCGGCACAACGGTGAGCGCCGCGCCGGCACCGAAGCCCGCCGCCGTCGCGCCGGCCGCGAGGCCGCGCCGGTAGGGGAACCATTTCAGCGCGTTGCCGACGCAGGTGCCGTACACGGAACCGGCGCCGATGCCGCCGAACACCGCGCCGGCATAGAGCATGGTGAGCGAGCCGGCATAGGAGTTGATGACCCAGGCCAGTGCGATCATCACCGCGCCGAAGGAAAGCACCAGGCGCGGGCCGTAGCGGTCGACGAACCAAGCCTCGATCGGCACCAGCCACGTCTCGGTCAGCACGAAGATGGTGAAGGCTGTCTGGATCGCCGCGCGGCCCCAGCCATGCGCCTGGTCGATCGGGTCGACGAAGAGCGTCCAGCCGTATTGAAGATTGGCGATCATCGCCATGCAAAGAATGCCGCAGCCGAGCTGGAACCAGGGTTCCCAGGGGCGCGCCGCCGTCTTGTTGGTTTCCATTGACGTATCCTCGACCTGATGGGTGTCGCACAGCTCTTCGCGGCTGTTTCGTCGTGACATGCCGCCCCCAAGCGGCGCCTGTTGTCGGCCGTCAAGAAACGGACCGTCCGCACCAAGCACAGCCATCGCCATACAGGTTACCGGACGTCAGCACATACCCTACGGGAACCGCGAATGCTTGACCCCATAAAATACTTAACCCGACACGTCATAAATATCACTAACATTGGGGGATTCAACATGAAATATACCAAGGTATAGTGACCTAACGCCAATCTCTTTACTGTCGAGATGAGCGAAAGCAATACCGATCACTTCCGCAGGAAAGTGCGACGCACGGCATCGCAAAACGCCTGCGCGACAGGACGAACCTGACATGGCGCCGATCTTGGCGCGCGGATGCCGCAACGGTGGAGGGACAGATCAGCTTCGTTTTCACGCGAAGGCGCTGGCACGGATGCGGAATATCGCGGAAAGCGCTGCGGCATCCGCAGAGGAACCCGTGGGGAGGCGCCTCAAGGCGGGTGGATGGCCGGTGTCGCGGTGTGTCGATGGCGGAACCCAATGCGGGCCTGTCACGTTCTGTTACCGCTCGCCCGCCGGGCAACCACCGGCGGACCGATGCAAACGGGGAAAATCATGAATCGAAATGTCCTGATCCTTGCCGTCATCGTCCTCGCGGGCGTGGCCGCCTTCTTTGCCTACCGCGCCTATGAAGAGGACAAGAACTCGCTGCAGATCGAAGTGGGCCCGCAGGGCGTCAAGGTCGACCCGCCGGGCTGAGCCCATGGGGCACGGGGGGCGCGCGCGTGTCAAAACGGCGGCGCCCCTGGGCTGCTTTTGCCGACAGGGTGGTCTAGAAGGGCGTCCAATCCCTTTGCCTTGCCCCTGCCGGCCGATGCCACGAGGCTTCCGGTCGCCTGTCGTCCCCGGAGCCTCCCATGTCGTCCACCCTTGCCGCCGGACACGCCGGTGCCGTCACCAACCCTCGCTCCCGGGTCATTCTGGCGAGCCTGATCGGCACGACCATCGAATTCTACGACTTCTACGTCTACGCGACGGCTGCGGTGCTGGTGTTTCCGCACCTGTTCTTTCCGGCGGGTAACGACACCACGGCGCTGCTGGCCTCCTTCGCCATTTTCGGCGCCGCCATGGTCGCCCGGCCGCTTGGCGCCATCTTCTTCGGCCATCTCGGCGACAAGCGCGGGCGCAAGGTGACGCTGGTCGGCGCGCTGCTCACCATGGGCGTCGCCACCTTCCTCATCGGCCTGTTGCCGACCTTCCACCAGGTGGGCTGGCTGGCGCCCGCCCTCCTCGTGGTGATGCGCCTGGCGCAGGGCTTCGCCATCGGCGGCGAATGGAGCGGCGCAGCGCTGGTGGCGACCGAGAACGCCCCGCCCGGCAAGCGCGCCGTCTACGGCACCTTCCCGCAGCTCGGCGCACCGCTGGGCTTCATTCTCGCCAACGGCCTCTTCCTGCTCATCGCCGCGATCCTCCCGTCGGAAAACCCGACCCGCCCGTCCGACGCCTTCCTGGAATGGGGCTGGCGCATCCCCTTCCTGTTCTCCATCGTCATGGTGGCGGTCGGCCTGTGGGTGCGCCTGCATCTCGTCGAGAGCACGGCGTTCACGAAGACGGTAAGCGACGGCAAGGTGCACAAGCTGCCGCTCGCCTCGGTATTCCGTACCCATTCGCGCCAGCTGGTGCTCGGCACCTTCTACATGCTGGCGACCTATGTGCTGTTCTACCTGATGACCACCTTCTCGCTCAGCTATGGTCGTGCCGGCACCGGCGCCGCGCTGCCCGGGCTCGGCTATGACTACACGACCTTCGTGCTGATGATGATCATTGGCGTGATGTTCTTCGGCATCTTCACCATGCTCTCCGGCCCCTGGGCCGACCGCTGGGGCCGTCGCCGCACGCTGATCGGCGTGACGCTTGCGATCATCGCCTTCGGCCTCACCTGGGTGCCGATGCTGGCCGCCGGCCCGGTCGGGGTTATGGCGTGGCTCATCCTCGGCTTCAGCCTGATGGGCATGACCTTCGGCCCGATGGGGGCGCTGCTGCCGGAACTGTTCCCGGCCAATGTCCGCTACACCGGCTCGGGCATCGCCTATAACGTGTCGTCCATCCTCGGCGCGGCGGTAGCTCCGTTCATCGCCATCGCGCTCTGGTCGTGGGGCGGCGGAAGCCCGTTCTGGGTCGGTGTGTACCTCTCGGCGATGGCGGGCCTGACGCTGATCGCCCTGCTCCTCGGCACCGAGACCCGCGACGTCGACATCGACGCCTGAGAAAGCCTGCCGGGCCGGGCTTAGTCGCCCGCCCGGTAGCCCACCCCCGGCTCGGTGACGATGAGCAACGGATTGGCGGGGTCGACCTCCAGCTTGGCGCGGAGCTGCCCGACATAGACGCGCAGATACTGCGTGTCGTGCTCATGCGCCGGGCCCCACACTTCGCGCAGAATGTGGCGGTGGGTGAGCACCTTGCCGGCATGGCGGGAGAGAAAGGCGACGAGTTCGAACTCCTTCGGCGTGAGCTTGATCTCCTCACCCTCGCGCAGCACCCGATGGCGGGGAATGTCGATCTCCACCGTGCCCAGCCGCAGCACCGGAATCTCGCCCTTGCCCTGCATCCTGTGCCGCAGCGCGGCGCGCAGGCGCGCCATCAGTTCGCCCATGCCGAAGGGCTTGTTGATGAAATCGTCGGCGCCGAGGTCCAGCGCCTCGATCTTCTCCACCTCGCGATCGCGTGCCGAGAGCACGAGGATGGGCACATCGGACCATTCGCGCAGGCGGCGGATCACCTCCTTGCCGTCCATGTCCGGCAGGCCGAGATCGAGAATAACCACGTCCGGCCGCCGATTGGCCACCAGCGCCACCGCCTGTGCGCCCGTGTCGGCGCGCAGGGCCTCGTAGCCGTTCGCGGCAAGTGCCGGCGCCATGAAGCGGTGGATCGCCGGCTCGTCGTCCACCACCAGCACTGTGCCCGCACTCATGCCCCATCCTCCGGCGTGGCGGCGCGCGGCGAAAGCGGCAGCCGCAGGGCGATGCGGGCGCCGTTGCGCTGGCCGGGCGCCGGGCTGCGCGCCGAGACCGTGCCGCCATGAGCCTCGACAATGCCACGCGTAATGGCGAGACCGAGCCCCGAGCCGTCGCCGCCATCGCCGGCCCCGCGCGGAGCGCGCACAAATTTCTCGAACACGTGCGGCAATGTCTCGGCGGGTATCCCCGGCCCGTCATCGGTCACGGCAATGGCCATCTGGCCACCGATGACCGTCGCGGAGAGCCCAATACGTGCGCCGGGGCCGGCATAGCGCACGGCATTGGCGACGACATTGCCGAGCGCCTGGTCCATCAGGCTCGGGTCGGCCTCGATCAGCGGCAGATCGGGGGCGCTGGTGACGACGAAGCGCTGGGGGGCGCCGCGTTTGCGGACCGTGGCGACGGCGCGGTTCATCATCTCCACCACATCCACCCAGTCGCGGCGCATGTCGAGCGCCCCGGCCTCCAGCCGCGTCATGGAGAGCAGGTTTCGCACCATCAGGTCGAGATTCTCCGCCTCCTCGCGCATCTGCGCCAGCAGGTCGCGGCGCGCCTCTTCGGGGATGCCGGGGCCATAGTCGATCAGGCTCGTCGCGGCACCCAGTATCGAGGCGAGCGGGGTACGGAAATCATGGCTGATGGAGGCGAGCAGGATGTTGCGCACCCGCTCGGTCTCGGCGGCGGTGCGCACGCGTGTCACCTCGGCCGACAGCAGCGTGCGCAGCAGCGCCGCCGCCGTCTGCTCGGCCAGCGTGCCGAGAAGGCCCTCGCTCTCGGTGTCAAGCGGCGCCGCGCCGTCATGCTCGATGCCGACGACGCCGATGCGCGCGCCGCGCGCGCCCCCGCCCAGCGGCTGGAACAGCCAGGGCGCCCTCGGCAAGGTGCCAGTGCCCGCGCCCGCCGCCTCGCCATGGTCGAAGGCCCAGCCGGCAGCCGTCATCGACGCGGTGTCGAGCCGGTCTTCCGGCGGCCATGCGGCGGCCAGGACCAGCGTCCCCTCCTGTGCCAGCAGGATGACGCTGGCCCGGCCGAGCGCCGCGTGCAGCTCGACAACGGCGGCTTCCGTCACCGAGGCCTGATCCGGCAGCGCCGCGAGCTTGCGGGTGAAGTCGTAGAGCCGCCGCGTCGCCCGCATGCGCTGTGCCGCGAGGCGCGCCTGTTCGCGCGCCCGGCCGGCAATGGCCGAGATGATGACGGCGACGATGAGAAACACCAGCAGGGCGAGCAGTTCATGCGGCCGGGCGACGGTGAAGGTCTCCACCGGGTCGATGAAGAAGAAATTATAGGCGAGGAAGGAGAGCGCGGAGGCGAGGATTGCCGGCCACACCCCGTGCAGCAGCGCCGGCAGCAGCACGGCGAGCAGATAGAGCATAGAGACGTTCGGCAGCGCGACGAAGCGGGTCAGCACGAGGCCGAGCAGCGAGGCGGCGGCGACACCGGCGCCAGCTGTTACATAGCCGGCAAGCGGCCCGGCCGGCGGCAGCCGCGCCCGCCAGCCCGCCGGCGCGTCGCTCGCCTCGGCCGTTACGACATGGATGGCAATGCCATTCGAGCCGCGCACCAGCGCGCCCGATAGCGGCCGGCGCAGCGCGCCCAGCGGCCAGCGGCGCCGGGCCTTGCCGATGATCACCTGCGTCACATTCTCGAAGCGGGCGAAGCGCAGCAGCTCGGCCGCGACGTCCCCCGCCACCAGCGAGCGCACCTCCGCGCCGAGACTCTCGGCCAGACGCAGCCCGGCATCCAGCTTCTGCCGGTCGGGGCTCGCCATCACATGGCCGGGGCGCTCCACCGTCACCGCAAACCACGCGGCGTCCATCAGGTCGGCGAGGCGCTTGGCCTCGCGCACCACGCGCTCCGCCGCCATGTCGGGCCCGACGCAGACCAGCAGCCGCTCGCCCGCCGCCCACGGCCCCTCGATCGCCGCGCCCTGCATGCGCTCGACCAGATCGCTGTCGACCTGCGCGGCGACGCGGCGCAGGGCGAGCTCGCGCAGCGCCGTGAGGTTGCTCGGCTTGAAGAAGCCCTGCACGGCGCGGGTGGCGGTGTCCTCGACATAGACCTTGCCATCCGCAAGCCGCTTCAGCAGTTCGTCGGACGGCAGGTCGACGAGGATGATCTCGTCGGCCTTGCGCAGCGCCGCGTCCGGCACCGTCTCGCGCACCCGCACGCCGGTGATGCGCTGCACGACATCGTTGAGGCTCTCGACATGCTGGATGTTGAGCGTCGTCCACACGTCGATGCCGGCGACGAGCAAGTCCTGCACATCTTGCCAGCGCTTGGGATGGCGCGAGCCCTCGACATTGGAGTGGGCGTATTCATCGACCAGAAGCAACGCCGGTCGGCGCGCCAGCGCGGCCTCCAAGTCGAATTCCGGCACCAGCCGGCCGCGATAGGCAATACCCTTGCGCGGCAGAATCTCCAGCCCGGCTGTCAGCGCCTCGGTCTCGGCCCTCCCATGCGTCTCGACAAGGCCGACAACGACATCCCGGCCGCCTGCCTTGGCGGCGCGCGCGGCCGAGAGCATCGCATAGGTCTTGCCGACCCCCGGCGCGGCGCCGAGGAAAATGCGCAGCCTGCCGCGCGCCTCGCGTTCGGCGGCGGCAAGCAGGGCGTCCGGGTCGGCGCGAGGGGACCCCTCGGCGCTCATTCTCATCTCCGTCTCACGAGCGCGGGGCGGCCTTGGCGAGGCTGTCCAGCGCGAGATTGAGCGCCAGCACGTTCACCCGCGGATCGCCGAAAACGCCAAGCTGCGGCGGCTCTATGTGGGCCTCAACGAGAGCGCGCACAACTGCCGGGTCGAGAGCGCGAGCGCCGGCGACGCGGGCTACCTGCGCGAGCGCGTTGGCCGGCGAGACATGCGGATCGAGCCCGCTGCCGGAGGTCGTCACCATGTCGGCGGGAATCGGGCCGGTGAGCCCCTCGGCCCGCAGCGCGTCGACATCCGTCTTCAGCCGCTCCGCCAGCTTGGCGCTGGTGGGACCGAGATTGGTGCCGGACGAGGCGGCGGCGTCATAGCCCGCGCCCGCCGCCGAGGGGCGCGGGTGGAAATAGCCGGCGCCGGTGGTGTTCTGGCCGATCAGGGCCGAGCCGACGACCACACCGTCGCGGGTGACCAGCGACCCACCCGCCTGCTGAGGAAACAGTGCCTGCGCGACTTCGGTCATCGCCAGCGGATAGGCGATGCCGGTAAGCAGGGTGAAGGCGACGAGCAGCGTCACCGCCGGGCGGAGAAAGGTGAGCATGGAACAGTCCTCGGATTGTGGTTCCAGTAGATTGAGATTGCAGCCGTGCCGCCGTCATGGCCGGGCATGGCCCGGCCATCCACGCCTTGCTGGCGCGGCTTGCTGAAGAAGGCGTGGATCCCCGGGCCAAGCCCGGGGATGACGGGATTACTGTGACCGGCTCACGCCAGACCCATCGCCACCAAAGCGAGATCGATGAGCTTGATGCCGATGAAGGGCAGTGCGATGCCGCCCAGCCCGTAGATGGCGAGGTTGCGCGCCAGCACCGAGCCGGCTTCCGCCGCGCGATAGGTCACGCCGCGCAGGGCAAGCGGGATCAGCGCGACGATGATCAGCGCGTTGAAGATGACCGCCGAGAGAATGGCGCTCTGCGGCGAGGCGAGGTCCATCACGTTGAGCAGCCCCAGCTCGGGAATGGCGGCGATGAACAGAGCGGGAATGATGGCGAAGTACTTCGCCACATCATTGGCGATGGAGAAGGTGGTCAGCGCGCCGCGCGTCATCAGCAACTGCTTGCCGATGCCGACGATCTCGATCAGCTTGGTCGGGTCGCTGTCGAGGTCCACCATGTTGCCGGCCTCGCGCGCCGCCTGGGTGCCGGACTGCATGGCGACGCCGACATCGGCCTGCGCAAGCGCCGGCGCGTCATTGGTGCCGTCGCCGCACATGGCGACCAGTCGCCCGTGCCGCTGCTCGGTGCGGATATAGGCGAGCTTGTCCTGCGGCGTGGCCTCGGCGATGAAATCGTCGACGCCGGCCTCGGAGGCGATGGCGGCAGCGGTGATCGGATTGTCGCCCGTCACCATCACCGTGCGGATGCCCATGCGACGCAGCTCGGCAAAGCGCTCCTTGATATCCGGCTTCACCACGTCCTTGAGGTGGATGACCGCCAGCAGCCGGCCATTCTCGGCGAGGCCGAGCGGCGTGCCGCCCGAGCGGGCGATGCGCTCCACCGCCGCGTCGAACGCGGCAATGCCGGTGGAAGCGCGGGGATCGACACCTTGCACGAAGCGCTTGACGGCATCGACCGCGCCCTTGCGGATGCGCCGGCCGGCGACATCCACGCCGGAAAGCCGGGTCGCCGCCGAGAAGGCGACGAAGCTCGCGCCTTCGAGCGCGGCCGCATCGGTGGTGACGCCGTAGTTTTCGCGCGCCAGCGCCAGGATCGAGCGCCCCTCGGCGGTTTCGTCGGCAAGGCTCGCCTGCACCGCGATCAGCGCCGCCTCATGCTCGCGGATGCCGGGAACGGCGATGATCTCCGTCGCCATGCGGTTGCCGAAGGTGATGGTGCCGGTCTTGTCGAGCAGCAGCGTGTCGACATCGCCCGCCGCTTCCACCGCGCGGCCGGACATGGCGAGCACGTTGTGGCGGATGAGCCGGTCCATGCCGGCAATGCCGATGGCGGAGAGCAGGCCGCCAATGGTGGTAGGTATCAGCGTCACCAGCAGCGCCACCAGCACCGGCACCGGAACATCCGCCGCCGCGTAGCGCCCCAGCCCGGCCAGCGAGACCACGGCGATGAGGAAGATCAGCGTCATGCCGACCAGCAGCACCGAGAGCGCCATTTCGTTCGGCGTCTTCTGCCGCTCGGCGCCTTCCACCAGCGCGATCATACGGTCGAGGAAGGAGGAGCCGGGCGCGGCGGTGATCCGCACCACCAGCCAGTCGGAGATCACCGTGGTGCCGCCGGTAACGGCCGAGCGGTCGCCGCCGGATTCGCGGATCACCGGCGCGCTCTCGCCGGTGATGGCGGCCTCGTTGACCGAGGCGATGCCCTCCATGATCTCGCCATCGCCGGGGATGAGGTCGCCGGCCTCGACCAGCACATGGTCGCCCACCTTGAGGTCGAGCGCCGAGACCCTGTCGAAGGTCATCCGGTTAGCGGGGTTGCGCAGCCGCCGGGCCACCGTATCGGTGCGCGCCTTGCGCAGGCTGTCGGCCTGCGCGCGCCCCCTGCCCTCCGCCAGCGCCTCGGCGAAATTGGCGAACAGCACGGTGAACCACAGCCACGCCATGATCTGGCCGGTAAAGGCCAGCGGGTTGCCTATGAGGAAATCGCGGACGAACAGCACGGTGACAAGGGCGGCGACGATTTCGGTGACGAAAATCACCGGGTTGCGCATCAATGCCGCCGGGTTGAGCTTGGTCACGGCATCGCGTGCCGCTCTCCCGATCAGCTCGGGAGAGGCGAAGGCGGAGCCGGACGCCTTGGTGTGCGTGGACATGAGGGTGTCTCCAAGCGGCGGGATCAGAAGGTCTTGCCGGCCAGCATCTGCACCTGCTCGGCAATCGGGCCGAGGGCGAGAGCGGGGAAGAACTGCAGGCCGCCGAGAATGAGGATGATGCCGACCATGAGCCCCACGAAGAGCGGGCCGTGGGTCGGGAAGGTGCCGGTCGAGGCGGTGAGGCGCGTCTTGGCGGCAAGCGAGCCGGCGATCGCCATCATCGGCACGATGTAGGCGAAGCGGCCGCACAGCATGGCGAGGCCGAGCGTGGTGTTCCACCACGGCGAATTCGCCGAGAGCCCGCCAAAGGCCGAGCCGTTATTCCCCGCCGCAGAGGAATAGGCATAGAGGATCTCCGACAACCCATGCGGGCCGGCATTGCCGAGGCCGGAAAGCGCCGTCGGCAGCACCGCCGCCACCGCCGAGAAGCCGAGAATCACCGTCGGCAGGATGAGCACGGCGAGCATGGCCATCTTGACCTCCTTCGCCTCGATCTTCTTGCCGAGATATTCCGGCGTGCGCCCGACCATCAGGCCGGCCACGAACACGGCGAGGATCGCCATCACCAGAAGGCCATAAAGCCCCGAGCCGACGCCGCCCGGCAGGATCTCGCCAAGCTGGATCAGGAACATCGGCACCATGCCGCCGAGCGGGGTGAACGAGCCGTGCATGGCATTGACGCCGCCATCCGACAGGCCGGTGGTTACCGCCGCGAACAGGGAGGAAGCGGCGAGGCCGAAGCGGACCTCCTTGCCCTCCATATTGCCGCCCGCCGGGTCGAGACCCGCCGCCACCAGCGAGGGGGTGCCGGCCGCCTCCGCCCAATAGGTAATGGCGACACCGGCGACGAGGATGAGCGCGATGGCCGCCACCAGCGCCCTCGCCTGCCGCCTGTCGCCGATCAACCGGCCGAAGGCGAAGACCAGCGCGGCGGAGATGACCAGCATCTGCCAGATTTCCAGCGCGTTGGAGAGTGGGGTGGGATTTTCGAAGGGATGCGCGGCATTGGCGTTGAAGAAACCGCCGCCATTGGTGCCGAGCTGCTTGATCGCCATCTGGCTGGCCACCGGCCCCGTGGCGATGGTCTGCTGGGCGCCGTCGAGCGTGGTCGCGACAACCGTGGCGTTCATGGTCTGCGGCACGCCCATCCCCACCTGCACCACCGCCGTGAGCAGCGCGAGCGGCAGCAGCACATAGAGCGTCGAGCGGGTCATATCGACGAAGAAATTGCCGACGGTGCCGGCATTGGAGCGGGCAAACGCCCGCACCAGCGCCACCGCCAGCGCCAGGCCGGTGGCGGCGGAGAGGAAGTTCTGCACGGTGAGCCCGGCCATCTGGCTGAACAGGCTCATCGTGGTCTCGCCGGCATAGGATTGCCAGTTGGTGTTGGACACGAAACTGACCGCCGTGTTGAAGGCGAGGTCCGGGCTTACCCCGGCAAAGCCGAGCGGGTTGAACGGCAGCACGCCCTGCAGGCGCAGCATCGCATAAAGCAGCACCACGCCTGCCGCATTGAAGGCGAGCATGGCGAGGGTGTAGCCGAGCGCGCTCTGCTCGCGGGTGGGATCGACGCTGGCGAGCCGGTACAGCACCCGCTCGCACGGGCCGAGCAGCGCCGAGAGCAACGTGCGCTCACCGGCATAGACGCGCGCCATATACGCGCCGAGCGGCACGGCCGCAGCGAGTACGAGCGCGAAGATGATGGCTATCTGGAGCCAGCCTTGAACGGTCATGGCATTTGGGCTTTCGAGAAGAGTGGGGAGCCGTCAAAACTTCTCGGGCCGCAGCAGGGCGGTCACGAGATAGACGGAAAGGGCAAGGGCGACAGTGCCGCCGAGCAGCAGATCGAACATGGCCTCACCCCACCGATGTGAAGCGGGCATAGGCCGCCATCAGCAGAAAGAAGCCGATGGCGACGGCGAGATAGACGAGATCCAGCATGATTCCAGCTTCCTGGTTGAGCTGGAGCTTCATGTAGGCCCGGCCGAATAAGCGTTCGATCCGGATTGCTGCGCCCGGGCGTAAAGGCGGCATAAAGGCCGGGCCCTGCCCCGCCGGCCGGCCTCGCGCGGCCACGGCGACCGCCGCAGGAACACGGCTTCGTCGGCGTGCGCGGAATGCGTCATGCCGGCCTCGGGCCGGCCATCCACGGCGTCGCCCTCGCCGCCAACCCGTGGATGGCCGGTCCGAGCCCGGCCCTTGTGTCGTTAAGACTTCAATCGCCCCCGTCGCGCCGGACCGGTGCTCAATCCCAGGCCAGCGCGCCGCCGTTCTGGTATTCAATCACGCGGGTCTCGAAGAAGTTCTTCTCCTTCTTGAGGTCCATCGCCTCGCTCATCCACGGGAACGGATTTTCCGCCTCGGCGAACACCGGGGCGAGGCCGAGCTGGGCGCAGCGACGGTTGGCGATGACGTGCATGTACTGCTCGCACGACGCCGCGTTCAGCCCGAGCAAGCCGCGCGGCATGGTGTCCCGTCCATAGGCGGCTTCCAGCTCGGCGGCGTCCTTCAGCATGCCGCGCACCTCATCCTGGAAGCCAGGCGTCCACAGATGCGGGTTCTCGGCCTTGATCTGGTTGATCACGTCGATGCCGAAGTTCAGATGGAGGCTCTCGTCGCGCAGGATGTACTGGTACTGCTCGGCGATGCCGACCATCTTGTTGCGCCGGCCGAGCGAAAGAATCTGCGCGAAGCCGGTGTAGAACCACATCCCCTCGAACACGACATAGAACGCCACGAGATCGCGCAGGAATTGCTGGTCGGCCTCCGGCGTGCCGGTGGCGAAGGCGGGGTCGTCGAGGCTCTGGGTATGCTTCAAGGCCCACGCCGCCTTGTCGGTGATCGAGGGCACCTCGCGGTACATGTTGAACAGTTCGCCCTCATCCAGGCCGAGGCTCTCCACAATGTACTGGAAGGTGTGGGTGTGTACCGCCTCTTCGAACGCCTGCCGCAGCAAATATTGCCGGCATTCCGGATTGGTGAGGTGGCGATAGATCGCCAGCACGATGTTGTTCGCCACCAACGATTCCGACGCGGCGAAGAAGCCGAGATTGCGCTTGAGCATACGCCTCTCATCCTCGGTCAGGCCGCCCGATGACTTCCACAGCGCGATGTCGGCCTGCATGGACACCTCGGTCGGCATCCAGTGGTTGTTGCAGCCGGCGAGATATTTCTCCCACGCCCATTTGTATTTCAGCGGGAGAAGCTGGTTCACGTCGGCGCGGGCGTTGATCATCCGCTTCTCGTCGACACGGACCCGGGCGCCGCCGCGCGTAATGGCGCCGAGGCCGGTGGCATCGGTCGGCACGGATGGGAGATCAGGCGGAAGGGGAACGGGTGCGGATGTCGTATCGGACCAGTCGAGCATTGTGCATCTCAAGATGGCCGTCATGGCCGGGCTCGGCCCGGCCATCCCAGGCTTTCGTTGCGTCGAAGGCGTGGATGCCCGGCCCAAGGCCGGGCATGACGGTGTGGTTAAAGGAAAAGGCCTATTGGCAGGCTTCGCAATCGGGATCGTCGATCGCGCAGGCCGGGCCGAACGCGTTCGCCGGCACGCGGATGGGCGCGGCCGTCATTACTGCCCCGACGGCGTTGAGCCTGCCATCGGTACCTTTCAACGTCGATTTTTCGACATGCGTCGCCGCGCGCGAGCGCAGGTAATACGTCGTCTTCAAGCCCCGCTTCCACGCCAGCCGGTACGTCTCGTCGAGCTTTCGGCCGGACGGGTTGGCGACATAGAGGTTCAGCGACTGCGCCTGGTCGATCCATTTCTGCCGGTGCGCCGCTGCCTCGATGAGCCAGGAGGGCTCGATTTCGAAGGCGGTAGCGTAGAGCGCCTTGAGGTCCTCCGGGACACGGTCGATCGGGCCGACGCTGCCGTCGTGATATTTGAGGTCAGACACCATCACCGCGTCCCACAGGCCCCGCGCCTTCAGGTCAAGCACCAAGGCGGCGTTCGCCACGGTGAAATCGCCGGACATGTTCGATTTGACGAAGAGGTTCTGGTAGGCCGGCTCGATCGACTGCGACACGCCGCAAATGTTGGAGATCGTCGCGGTCGGGGCAATCGCCATGGTGTTGGAGTTGCGCATCCCCGTGCTCTTCACCCGCTCGCGCAGCCCGTCCCAGTCCAGCGTCGCGGAGCGGTCGAACGTCGCCCCGCCGCGTGCCTCGCTCAGTAGGGCGAGACTGTCGATCGGCAGGACGCCCTTGGACCACAGCGAGCCCTCGAAGGAGGGGTAGCGCCCGCGCTCGCTGGCGAGGTCGCAGGAGGCCTCGATGGCGAGAAAGCTCACCGCCTCCATGCTCTCATCGGCGAAGCGGACGGCGGCGTCCGAGGCATAGGGAATCCGCAGCGCCTGCAGCGCGTCCTGGAAGCCCATGATGCCGAGCCCCACCGGCCGATGGCGCAGATTGGAGCGCCGCGCCTCGGGGATGGTGTAGAAATTGATGTCGATGACGTTGTCGAGCATGCGCATCGCGGTCTTCACCGTGCGCGCCAGCCGCTCATGGTCGAGCCCTTCGGCCGTCACGTGGGCCAGCAGGTTCACCGAGCCAAGATTGCACACCGCCACCTCGTCGGCGCTCGTGTTCAGCGTGATCTCGGTGCACAGGTTCGAGGAGTGCACCACGCCGACATGGCCCTGCGGCGAGCGGATATTGCAGGGGTCCTTGAAGGTGATCCAGGGATGGCCGGTCTCGAACAGCAGGGTCAGCATGCGCCGCCACAGATCGAGCGCGCGCACGTGCCGCGCGACCTTCATCTCGCCGCGCGCCGCCTTCGCCTCGAAGGCCTCATAGGCAGTCTTGAAGGCTGATCCGGTAAGGTCGTGCAGTTCCGGCGTCTCATCGGGCGAGAACAGCGTCCAGGGCCCATCCGCCTCCACCCGCTCCATGAACAGGTCCGGCACCCAGTTGGCGGTGTTCATGTCGTGGGTGCGGCGGCGGTCGTCGCCGGTGTTCTTGCGCAAGTCGAGGAATTCCTCGATGTCGATGTGCCAGGTTTCCAGATACGCGCAGACCGCACCCTTGCGCTTTCCGCCCTGGTTCACCGCGATGGCGGTGTCGTTCGCCACCTTCAGGAATGGCACGACGCCCTGGCTTTCGCCATTGGTGCCCTTGATGTGGGCGCCCAGGCCACGCACCTGCGTCCAGTCATTGCCCAGCCCGCCGGAATATTTCGCCAGCAGGGCGTTGTCCTTGATCGACTTGAAGATGCCGTCGAGATCGTCCGCCACCGTTGTGAGGAAGCAGGAGGAGAGCTGCGGGCGCAGCGTGCCGGTGTTGAACAGGCTCGGCGTCGAGGCCATGAAATCGAACGACGACAGCAGCCGGTAGAAGTCGATGGCCCGCGCCTCGCGATCCACTTCGCGCAGGGCGAGCCCCATGGCGACACGCATGAAGAACGCCTGCGGCAGCTCGAAACGTATGCCCCGCGAATGCAGGAAATAGCGGTCATACAGCGTCTGCAGACCGAGATAGTCGAATTGCAGATCGCGCTCGGGCAGCAGCGCGCTGGTCATCGTGTCGAGGTCGAAGCGCCCGAGCTCCGGGTCGATCAGTTCCTCCGCGATGCCGCGCGCGAGATAGGCGCGGAAGTAATCGCGGTAGCGCGCGGCCATTTCAGCCTGCGTGGCCTGATCGGGCCGGCCGTCGAGAAAGCTCAGCGCCTCGCGCCGCAGCTTGTCGAGCAGCAGCCGGGCCGACACGCGCGCATAGTTCGGCTCGGTCTCGATCAGCGTGCGGGCGGCGAGAATAGGCGCGAGCGCCAGTTCGTCCACGCTGATGCCGTCATAGAGATTGCGGTGGGTCTCGGCGAGGACCGCTTCCGCCGAGACGTCGGCGAGGCCGGCGGCCGCCTCCTCGATCAGGGTCGCGAGGCGGGCCTCGTCGAAAGTCAGTCTCTCGCCCCCCGACGTCACCATGTGGAGCGCGGACGTCGCCTTTGAGGTCACCCGCGCGGCCGCGCGTTCCCGGGCCCGCTCCTCGCGGTAGAGCACATAGGCGCGGGCGACCTTGTGGTGCTCGCTGCGCATCAGCGCGAGTTCCACCTGGTCCTGGACGTCCTCGATATGAAAGGTGCGCCCGGTATCCGCGCGGCGGGTGAGCCCGGCAACGATCTGCGCCGTCAGGCCGGCAACGCTGTCATGCACGCGCCGTGACGCCGCCGCAGTCGATCCCTCGACCGCCAGGAACGCCTTGGTCAGCGCGACAGTGATCTTCGACGCATCGAACGGCGTCACCGCGCCGTTGCGGCGGATGAGCTGGTAGCCGGGCGTCGCTACCGGCTGCGGCGCGGATGGCGGGAGCGGCGCAAACTGGCCGGCGCGTTCGGCTTCGAGAGGGACAGACATCGGCAGCAAACCCCGTTGCAAATCGGGAGGGGTTTACGCGGACGGCATAGCTCGCCCGGTCCCTGGCACGGACCCGCGCAGCCACAGCGTTCCATCGGGCACCCCGCCCATGGACGAATCGATCGAGGTCACGGCAGGTCTCCTGGCTCGCGGTTCTGCGCCCATGCCCGCCTTCCCAGGGCTTGCGCCCCAGTGGCCCCCTTCGCCTCCCGGCGTCAGGACTGGACATGAACTCGCCGCTTACAGTTGCGGGGGCAGCGCCGGTGTCGCACCGGCTTCCCTCTTAGCCTTCAAGCCATGCGACTCGAAGGACCGTGACGCCTACATATAGGCCGCCACCCAATCCGCGCGTCAATATCTAGATAGGACGCGGAACCGAGCTTTCCCGCTTCACGCGCTTGGGGGTCTTGCACGGCGGCCGAGATCGTCAGCCCCGCGCGCGCGCGATCAAGGTATTCATCGACCTGACGATGTCGGCGGGAATGTACGGCTTGGCGAAGAACATGCTGCCGGTCGGCAGGTCGGTGTCGCCGACGGACCGATTCCCGGATGTGACGATGATCTGCACCGGCGGCCATCTGTTTCGCACCGCCGCGGAGAGCTTCAGGCCATCCATGCTGCCGGGCATGTCGATATCGGTAAAGAGCAGACGGATATTCGGGTTGGCCTCCAAAATCGCCAGTGCCTGGTCGGCCCCCGCCGCCTCGTGCACCTCGAAGCCGGCCTCGCTGAGATAATCGGCTATGTCGAAGCGAACCAGCGCTTCGTCCTCCACCACCAGCACCGCGATTGGCATGCTCTGAAACCCCGTTGCAGCGTTGCTGTCCGCTGGCTAATGACAGGGAACGCCGAGCCGCGCCGAACGATCCATCCTTTTGTAAAAGTGGTATCTTTTCGTGGCGGATTGCCCGCGCACGACCATCTGCTAAGGTTGCGGCATGGACGTCATCGAGGATCGCGCCAGGACTATCTGCGAGATGGGGCTTCGGGCGAGCGGCCTGTGCGACGGCGAGGAATTGAGCAGCGCCGTCGACCGTTACTGGCCGATATTTGCTGCCGAGATCGACGCCGGGGTCATAAATCTGTCGAGCCGCCACTCCTTCGCCGACCTGGAAGCCGCGCTCGCCGCTTGTTGTCGGTGGGGTGATCAGGCTATGTAGTGGCCGACCGAGTTGCGCCCTTCGGGGCGTGCTCTCAATCTTCGGCTTCTGCGCCTTGTGAGAGGCAGCACCGTCGGTTCCGACAAGCCGCCAAACCAGCAGCTGTGCTGCATGTGATCGGACACGAATTGCAGGTTCTCGTTCGCGACAACAATGTCGAGCAAGCCTTGAGGGTTTTGAAGAAGAAGATGCAGCGCGAAGGCATCTTCCGGGAAATGAAGGCGCGCCGGGCCTACGAGAAGCCCTCCGAGCGCCGCACGCGGGAAGACGCCGAAGCGGTTCGCCGCGCGAAGAAGGCCGCCCGCAAGCAGGCCATACGCGAAGGCCTCATCGCCGCGCCGAAAAAGAAGCCCATGGTGCCCCGCGGCCAGCCGCGCCCGGCCTCCCAGGCCGCCGAGTAAAAACGATCTTGCAGGGGTTGTAAAAGTAACCAACCTTCTGTACGATGAGACATCGATCTTGGACGTTGAACTTTGTTTTGCGCAACCTTGCGCCGTAGCGAACTTCCTCTCAAATCGATGTCAACCTGATGCTCGCACACGTGCGTGCACTCAAATCTCTATGTCGACTGAAAGGATTTAGTCATGGCTACGGGTACTGTGAAGTGGTTTAACGGCCAGAAGGGCTTTGGTTTCATTCAGCCGGACAACGGCGGCCCGGATGTGTTCGTGCACATCTCTGCTGTCGAGCGCGCCGGCATGATGGGCCTGAACGAAGGCCAGAAGGTGTCCTACGAGCTCGAGACCGACCGTCGTAGCGGCAAGAGCTCGGCCGGCAGCCTCAAGGCCGCGTGAAGAAATTGCTTCCTGTCTCTGACCACGGATGTACTGGCAGAGACCGTTGAGGCAGCAGTGGAAGGCCGGGGCAACCCGGCCTTTTTTGCGTTTACGAAGGGAGCCGCAGCATGCCCAAACGTGCGCAGGAGACACTTTTCAAGCCGAAGCTCTCCCAGTCCGAGAGCAAGGCCGATTCCGTATCGCGCATTGCCATGTCGATGATCGAGCAGGAATCGACGCTGCGGGAAGCCAAGATCGCGCGGCTGAAACAGGCGCGACTGGCGCAGGAGGCAGCTGAACGCGCCATTGCGAAGGCCGCCGTGAAACCCGCTGCCAAGCCGGCGCGCCGCACCGCGAAAGCCTGACGCCGGCACGCGCCGGCCCCCCGGGGCTGCCGCCCTGCCCGTCCTCGGCGAGCACGACGCCCGAATCGTTCCGCATCCACACACGCATTGTGCCGCGCGACTCATCATCCGCGCCCATGACCGCCCGCGCACGAGACGAACGAGCAGGCCGATGCTTTGGCAATGGCTGCCCGCGCCGCCGGATCGATAAGGGCCGGCGGACGCGCTGTCCGCTGCGATGGGTGGTCAAGGCGCCTGCATCGCTCCTCGATGCTTGCGAAACACCGGCCACGTCAGTGCCTCTGCCAGTTCGGCCGTCAGCCGAGCCGGGCACAACGCTCCTTCGACTTCAAAGACAGGCTGAAACGAACGGCGCCCGGCCGTGCGCATAACCTAAGGGCAGCGCCGCCGCCTCGTGCAGCACGGCCGCCATCGCGAAGCTCCCCCCATATGCGGCGCAACGTCATCGATCGTCACGGCGGCAAGCTCGTGCCGCTCTTCCTGCGGTCGTCAAACCCTCGGCGCCGCGGTCTGGACGGTACAATCTCTTCAAGATACGTGTAGAGCGTTTGGTAACAACCTGAACTTGATCCATGCCCATCTCTCGCACGTCGGAAGTGGTTCGGCGGGCCCATCCGCTTGAGGCGGAGGTGGGCGACACCCAGGTGTTGCTGGATATCCAGCAGGGTCTTTATTTCGGCCTGAACGCAGTGGCGGCGGGCATCTGGCGACGGCTGGAGCGGCCTCAGCGGGTCGACCATCTGTGCCACGCGCTCTCCGCGGAATACGATGCCGACGAGACCCGCATAGAGAGTGACGTGCTCGCCTTCCTGGCGCAGCTGGAAACCCGGAACCTGATCGACATACACGGCTGAACCCGGCTGGGCCCAATGACCGATGGCTATCTGTGCGGCTGGCGTCTCAGCTCGGAACTGCCTCTGCCCGAGCTGATGGCCTGGACGGGCGACGACCGCCCCGCCGATCTCACCATACGAATTGGCGATGTTCCCGAGCAACTCCCCGGCGGGCAGGAGGCGAGTGCCTTGCTGCAGGTCGACGGCATGGGCAGCGTCCTGCTGGCGGTGCCGCATGTCGGACGATACCTCGTACACCCCGGCGGCGAGATCGTGATTTCGCCCAGCCCACAGGCGAGCCCCGCGGAAATCCGGCTGTTCCTGCTGGGAACGGTGCTCGGCGTCGTCTGCCACCAGCGCGGCGTTCTTCCCCTCCACGGCTCATGCGTCGCCATGCACGGTGGCGCGGTCGCCCTCTGCGGCCGCTCCGGCATGGGGAAGTCGACTTTGGCGCTGCATTTTGGGCGCCGCGGATTCGCGGTGCTCGCCGACGATGTCTGCGTGGTGGAAAGCGCGGAGGCGCCGCTGGTCCGTCCGTCCTTTCCCCGCCTGAAGCTGTGGCGCGACACCATGGAGGCGGCAGCGCTCTCGCCGGAAGGCCTTGAGCGCAACAGGCGCGGGCAGGAGAAATACCATTATCTCGCGCACCAGGCGGGCTCTCGCGAGCCGATGCCGCTGCGCGCCGTCGTCCTCTTGCGCGCACCCGTAGCGGGCGACGACGAGGGCATCCGCAGGCTGTCGAAGCCTCTGGACATCATAACCGCGCTGGAGAGCGACACCTTCCGGCCCCGGGTGGCCCGGCAACTGGGGCGGGATGCCCTCCTGTTCCGCACGCGCGTGCAGATCGCCAACCGCGTTCCCGTCCACGTGCTGACGCGAGAGCTGAACGGGCCGCCGGATCGCTGGCTCGACGCCATCGAGGCGGCGGTGCGGGGATGACCGGCCTCACCCTCATCGCCTCCTATCCGAAGTCCGGCAACACCTGGATGCGCGCCTTCATCGCCAGCCATCTGCATGGTGGGCGGGCGATCAATATCAATGCCGACCTGTCGCTCATCCCGAATCTCACCTCACGGCCGTTGCAGGACTTTCATGCCGGGCTGGAGCACGCGGACCTGACGCCGGAAGAGGTAGCGCTGATTCGCCCTTGGACCAGCCGGCGCATCGCGGAGACGCACCCCGGCATCTACAAGACGCATGATTCGCACCTCGTTCCGCCTGGCGCGCGCGAGCCGGCGATCCCCCCAGACGCCATCGACCGTGCCGTCTACCTCATTCGCGACCCGCGCGACGTGGCGGTGTCGCTCGCCCATCACCTCGGGCGATCCCTCAGCGAGGGCGTGGACATGGTGTCGGACGCGCAGTTCCGGATGGGCCGTTCGCGCAGCCACCTCAACGTGAACGTCGAACACTGGCTCTCGTCCTGGAGCGCCCATGTGGAAAGCTGGCTGAATGCCGCCGATGTGCGGCTGCTGCGGCTGCGCTATGAAGACATGCTGGCGGAGCCGCTGGAGAGCTTTACGCGGCTCTGCCGCTTCCTCGAGCTGGACGACGCACCGGATGCTGTCGGCCGCAGCCTCGACGCCGGCAGCTTCGGCGCGCTGGCCGCGCAGGAGGGCCGCGCCGGCTTTCGCGAACGCTATCGCAGCTCTACCGCGCCCTTCTTTCGCGCCGGCCGTGCGGGCGGGTGGCGGGAAACCCTGCCCCCCGAACTGGCGGAGCGCGTCGCCGCAGCGCATTCCCGCGTCATGACCCATATGGGTTACGCCTGAAGGCAGGCTGTCGCGGTCTCGCCGGTCGAGCGCCGGGGGCTACCCGTTGCCGCGCTCGATGCGGCGGATGAACCGGCCGGCGGTCAGCGCCCGGCTGAACGCCAGGACATAGTCGTATTTCGACTGCGGACTGCTGTCGGTGACCCCGGGCCAGGTATCGAGCAGCGCCTCCATGCGGTTCAGGTCGAGGCATTCGCTGGCAAAGGGGCTGTTGCGCAGCCGCGCCACTTCCTGCCGCAATCCGGGGAGGGCCGCGTCGAAATTAACCCGCCAGTCCGCCGATTGCAGGCCCTTGCGCCGCTCGTCCAGCACAACATCCGGCAGGATGCCGCGCATCGCCCGCCGGATCAGCGAGCGCGGCACACCGCCGCGCGCGAATTGTTCGTCGGGAATGGACAGACACAGTTCGACCAGCCGCCGGTCGCCGGTGGGATCGCGGACATCGAGGCCGAACAGGCGCCGCGTCGCCATGGCCGCATGGCCGCGATGATCGCCGCGATCCAGCCCCGCAAGGCGCAGGGCGCGACTGTCGCCATACCCCAGGTTGCGCAGGTTGCACGCCATCGCGATGGCGCGCTCCTCGACACCTGACCCACGAAGAAACTCCGGACGGATGGCGGAATGGTCGAACAGCCCGGGCTCGCTCTTGCCCATGGCTGCCCGCAGACGCCGCCGCACGCCGAGGGGGAGAAGGCTGTCGGCCACCTGCCCGGCAATGCCCGGCCAGGAGCGCCCGCCGCCGCGACGCAGGTCCCGCATCGCGCGCAGGCTGCCCGGAACATCCCGGTTGCGCAGCCGCTCCGCCAGCAACTCCTGCCCACCGTAACTGATGGTCAAATTGCCGACGGCCCCCTGCATCATCACGTCCAGGCCGCGCCGGCGCGCGTCCCGGTTTATCGCCGTGGCCCATACGGTGTTGCTGGCATTCAGCACCGGCCAGTCACTGCCCAGCTCCCGCACATCGAGGGCGTCGAGAAGCGGCTCGGCATCGTTGTGAATGCGCACATGCTCGATATTCGGGTACAGCGCCGCCACCTCGGCGGCGTGGGGCCACTCATCGGTGAAACGGTTGTGGCTGGCAGGCTGGGGATGGCGCGGCGCCGCCGTGAAGGCGGTGAGGCCCCGCCCCTGCCCCGCCAGTTCACGCGCCGCGAAGGCGGTGACGCTCGAACTGTCCAGCCCACCCGAGAGATGGCTGCCAATGCGCTCGCCGGGGCGCATGCGGGCGCGTACCGCCTCGCCAAAAGCCTCGCGCAGCGCTTCCTCATAGTCCTCGTCGCGCGGCAGATGCAGCGCGGGCACATCCTCGGGCCGCCACCAGCGCTCCAGCGCGACGTCGCCGGGCGTCCAGCACACGGATTGGCCGGGCGGAACCCGGTTGACGTTGCGGAAGAAGGTGCGCAGCGGCTCGCGCGGCAGCATGCACAGCCACGCCGCCATCTGGTCCCGGTCGAGTTCGCGCGGCACCTCCGGGCAGGCGAAGAGGCCGCGCTGCTCGGTGGCGAACAGCAGGTGGCCACCATCGGACCAGAAGAACAGGGTGCGCAGTGCTCCGGGATCGGTGGTCAGCCAAACCCGCCGCTCGCCCGCCTCCCACACGGCGAGTGCATAATCGCCGATCAGCCGGTCGAAGGAGCGGGGCCCCCAGGCGGCAAAGGCGGCAAGCGCAAGGGAGGCGTCTTCCGCCTCGTGCAGATCCGGCGCGTGCCGATCCTGTTGGCGCAAGGCACGGAAAATGTCATCGCGATTATCCAGCCGCCCGTCGAAGAGCAGGCAGGTACGCCCGTCCCGTGCGCACTGCGATCCGTCGCATACCCCGCCGGAAAACGCGCCGTCGTGGAGGACCCTACGCGCGGTGCGAGGGCGAACCGACAGGGCAGCCACCGCGCCCGCCGTCAGGGGCCGCCCGCAACTTCCGATAAACCCCATCGCTGACGGCGCTTGTCGTTCAGGACGTGCCGTCCCCGTCCGACTCGCCGCTCGATCCGGCTTGCGCCGAATGGGCGGGAACGACCGAGATGACGGGTGTTTCCCAAACCTTGCGGGTCGGCGTCAGGCTCACTCCGGCGTTGATCTGCGATGATACGTTGGGCTGAGTCTCGTCCGCGTCCACGTTTGGCCCCCTCGCTGTTGCACCAGCCATGGCGCTCCACCTCCATAGATTGTACGCGACGCCAAAGCGAAGGCAAGCGTTCGGCACCACAACCGGACATTTCGTCAACGGATACAACTTTTGCTTGCATAACGCGTGTAATGTGGTTTTCTGATTGTTCTGATGGGAAGCAACAACCATTACGCGTACCCCGTCAGCTCTGTCGGATCGGCTCTGTTCGGGGAGGACCACCATGAGTGACGGGTTTCTGGGTGAACTGCGCCTGTTCGCCTTTGGCGCCATTCCCGGGGGCTGGCGGCTCGCCGATGGCGCGATCCTCCCCATCCGTCCGTTCTCTGCGCTCTTCAGTCTGCTGGGGACGAGATTTGGCGGGGATGGAATCACAAATTTTGCCCTGCCGGATCTGCGCGGCCGCGTCCCGCTCTGCTGGGGCGACGACAGGCAAGGGCGGCTATACGAGGTGGGAGACATGGGGGGCGCTGAGGCGGTTGCTCTCACCGCGCAGGAACTACCGGCCCATACGCACAGCTTCCATGCCTGCACCAAAGTGGGGGCGACCGGAAACGCCAGCAACGGGCACGTCGCCGCTGCCAACACCGACGACCTCGCGGCGCACAATCCCCGCTACTTGTTCAAGCCTGCCTCTTCAGCCGGCGCGCTCATATCTCTCAATAGCCGCACCATCGGCGAGAGCGGGGCGACGCCTGTTGCCGCACATAACAACATGCAGCCCTTCGCCGTGATTAATTTCTGCATATGCATGACGGGCTTATTTCCGCCCAGACCGTAATTTTCATTACTACTGAAAATATCGAATTTATTTATCGCCACATAAAAGTCTGCGCATTAATATTCAAGATCTTACTATAACTACACAAGGGAGGAACGCGTGACTGACGCATATGTCGGGGAAATCCGCATGTTCGGCGGGGGCTTTGCTCCGGTCGGTTGGCTACCTTGCGACGGCAGATTAATTCCGTTGAGCGATAACTACGCTCTCTTTGCCGTCCTCGGCAGGACATGGGGTGGCGATGGCGTGAACAATTTCGCGCTGCCCGACCTGCGGGGGCGGCTTCCCGTGGGAGGCGGGCAAGGCACCGGCCTGACGCGGCGCGTGCTTGGAGCGTCTGGCGGTGAAGAGGCCGCAACTGTCGAGACGCAGCATCTTCCGGCGCACAGCCATGCCCTCATGGCATCGACGTTGCCGGCGGCGAGCGCCGTGCCCGGGCCGGATCGCGTCTATGCCGCCGCGACGTCACCGAACCCCAGTGCCCCCAGGGGCTTGCCCTATGTTGCCAATGCCACCGGCTTCACCGAGCGGCAGCTGAACGAAGACACTCTCGGCACATCCTACGGCCTTCCCGGCGGGATGGGGGCCGCGCACGACAACCGCATGCCGGCCTTCTCCATCACATTCATCATCGCAACATCCGGGGAATTTCCCGTTCAAGACTGAAGGACGATCCCGATGGATCCGTTTATCGGCGAGATACGCCTGTTTCCCTTCAATTTCGCACCGAAAGAATGGGCCGACTGCGATGGCCGCCTGTTGAGCATCGGCCAGCACGACCTTCTTTTCAGTGTCATCGGCCATAGCTATGGCTCGTCCGGAAACCAGAGCTTTGCACTTCCCAACCTCACCGGCCGCGCACCCTTGTGCGCCGGGACCGGGCCCGGCCTGACGCCGGCGCAACTTGGCTCGACCACCGGCGCGGCCGCCGTACCGCTCGGCAAGGATCAGGTGCCGGCGCACCGCCATCGTGTCTCGACGTTCAACGGTTCGGACAAGACGCGCCTCACGGACGTGCCCACTTCTAACGCCTTTATCGGCCGCTTTCTGGTCGAGGGCGCCACGTCGGTCGTCGAGGGTTATGTGCCCGGCACCGATCCGACCGATACGACCTTGGCCATCTCCACGGTCGCGCTCACCGGCGGCGGCGCGGCGCATGAGAACAGGCAGCCCTATCTCGCCCTGCGATTCTGCATTGCCCTGCAGGGCATCTATCCCATGAAAGACTGAGTTTGCCCGTGTGCGCCCAATCTCAGCCTGATCCGCATCGATGGACCGCGCCCGATGCCCTCGCCGGCTTCGGTGTCGCGCTGCGGCCGGAGACTCCCGAGGATGTCCCCTTCCTCGCCGCTCTGTTCGAGAGCGTCCGATGGCCGGCGTTCGATGACAGCGGCTGGACGGATAGCTTCCGGCGCGCGTTCCTCGCGGAGCAGTTCCGCTTTCAGGTCGCCCATTACGCCCGCGCCTGTCCCGACGCGGTCTTTCTGATCGTCGAACGCCGCAGCGTGCCGATCGGCCGGCTCTATGTCCATGAAGCGGCGAGCGAACACCGCATCGTCGATATCAGCCTCCTGCCGGAGGTCCGCAATCAGGGCCTGGGTGGGGCGCTGCTCGACATGGTATGCGCGGCGGCAGACCGGCGCGGTTGCCTTTCCTCCCTCCATGTCGAGAAGTTCAATCGCGCCCGGAGCCTCTATCGGCGAAAGGGCTTCAAGCCGGCGGGCGAACGCGGCCCTTATTGGCTGATGATCCGGGAGCCCGAATCACGCGCGGCGCATGAAGCGCCGGCGCGGCCTTCGGCCGACGGGCAGATGTCGCAGCGCTAAAGCCCGGCCAGCTTCGGTTGCCGGTAGACCTCATCGGCCCGGGCCTCGAACGCCTCGGCGAAGCGCCGGAAGGCGGCATCGAACATCGCCCCCATCAGCAGGCCGAGCGTACGCGAGCGGAATTCGTAGGATATAAAGAACTCCACGTCGCAGGCACCGTCTTCCAGCGGCCGGAAGGTCCAGCGGTTCTCCAGCCGGCTGAAGGGGCCGTCGAGATACTCCACGACGATGGAAAGGCGCGGCCGGTCGAGCGTCACCCGGCTGGCAAAACTCTCGCGGAACATCTTGTAGGCCACGCTCATATCGGCGACGAGGATGTCGACGCCCTCCCCGCTCGCCACCCGCCGGCGCACATGCAGACTCTCGCAGAGCGGCACGAATTCCGGGTAGCGCTCCACATCTGCCACCAGATCGAACATCTCGGCCGCGGAGTGGCGCACGCGCCGCTTGTTGCTGAAGGACGGCATCGTTCAGGCGGGCACAAGCGCCGGCGCCCCGGCCCGGGCCACCCGCGCCGCGCGCAGCCGGGCGAAATCCTCGCCCGCATGGTGGGAGGAGCGCGTCAGCGGGCTCGACGAGACCATGAGAAAGCCCTTGGCATAGGCCACCGTCTCATAGGACTTGAAGTCCTCAGGGGTGATGAACGCCATCACCGGGTGATGCTTGCGGGTGGGCTGCAGGTACTGGCCAATGGTCATGAAGTCGATCTCGGCTGAGCGCAGATCGTCCATCAATTGCAGCACCTCGTGCCGCACCTCGCCCAGGCCGACCATGATGCCGGACTTGGTGAAGATCGTCGGGTCCAGCTCCTTCACCCGCTGCAGCAGGCGCAACGAATGGAAGTAGCGCGCGCCCGGCCGCACCTTGAGATAGAGCGAGGGCACGCATTCGAGATTATGGTTGAACACGTCCGGCCGCGCCGCCACCACCACCTCCAGCGCCCCGTCCTTGCGCAGGAAGTCGGGCGTAAGGATTTCGATCGTCGTCTTCGGGCTGGTGGCGCGAATGGCGCGAATGGTGCGGGCGAAATGCTCCGCCCCGCCATCGGTAAGGTCGTCGCGGTCGACCGAGGTGACGACGACATGCTCAAGCCCCAACTTGGCGACGGCGTCCGCCACCTTCTGCGGCTCGTCCATGTCCAGCGGGCCGGGCATGCCGGTGCGCACATTGCAGAAGGCGCAGGCCCGCGTGCAGGTGTCGCCCATGATCATGAAGGTGGCGTGCTTCTTCTGCCAGCACTCGCCGATATTGGGGCAGCTCGCCTCCTCGCACACGGTGACGAGACCGTTGGCGCGGACGATATTGGCCGTCTCCTGCCAGCCCGGCGTGCCGGGCGCGCGCACGCGGATCCAGTCCGGCTTCTTCAGCACGGGCGATTCCGCCCGCATCGCCTTTTCCGGGTGGCGGGGCTTTTCGAGAGCACGGTTGAGGGTATTCAGAACGACGACCATTGGCTTTCCGCTGGCTGCATCGACACGGTCGGCGCGAGCCGGTTGCCCTACAGTTAAGCCTCGCGACGCACTCGCGAAAGGGGGCGGCGCAGGCACCCGCCCCGTGTCGCACGCATGGCCGCCGGCGAGGCGCCGTTCACCGCCCGCGAATCTTCCGCCACAGGAACAGCACGATGATGGCGCCGATGGTGGCGGCGATCAGGGTGCGGAAGAAGCCGAACACCGGCACGGCCGCCATCTCGGCGAGGTACTTGCCGAGAAACGCGCCGATCAGGCCGAAGATGAGGTTGGAGAACAACCCATGGTCGCTGTCCGTCACCCTCTCGGCGATCCAGCCGGCGAGGAGACCGATGATGATCATGGCGAACCAGCCGACGCCCGGCTGGTTCAGGGCCGCATAGGTATCCGCTTCCATGGAAGGCTCCCGCCGCCGGGCACAATGCCCGGACTAGATATGTATCGCGCGCCCATAGGCACTGAGCACGCTCTCATGCATCGTTTCAGAAACCGTGGGGTGCGGGAAGACCGCGTTGATGAGCTCTTCCTCGGTGGTCTCCAGATTCATCGCCAGCACGAAGCCCTGGATGAGTTCGGTGACCTCCGCGCCCACCAGATGTGCGCCGAGCAGCCGCCCGGTCTTGGCGTCGAAGATGGTCTTCACCAGCCCGTCCGGTTCGCCCAGCGCCACGGCCTTGCCATTGCCGATGAAGGGGAAGCGGCCGACCTTGAGTTCATAGCCGGCCTCCTTCGCCTTCGCCTCGGTGAGGCCGACGGAGGCGACCTGCGGCATGCAATAGGTGCAGCCGGGAATCATCAGCTTGTCCATGGGGTGGGCATGCTTGCCGGCAATGGCCTCGGCGGCGATCACGCCCTCATGCTCGGCCTTGTGCGCCAGCATGGGCGGGCCGGCAACATCGCCGATCGCCCAGACGCCGGGCACATTGGTCCGGCACAGGCCATCCACCACCACGCAGCCGCGATCGGTCTTCACGCCGAGCGCCTCGAGCCCGAGATTCTCGATGTTGCCGACGACACCCACGGCGGAGATCAGCCGGTCGGCGGTCAGGGTCTGCACCTTGCCGTCCGCCGTCTCGACGGTGGCGGTGACGTTGTCGGCGCCCTTCACCACCTTGGAGACCTTGGCGCCGGTGAGGATCTTGATGCCCTGCTTCTCGAAGCGCTTGCGGGCATGCTCGGCGATCTCGGCGTCCTCGACGGGCAGGATCTGCGGCAGCAGCTCGACGATGGTCACGTCCGAGCCCATTGCCTTGTAGAAGGACGCGAATTCGACGCCGATGGCGCCCGAGCCCATGATCAGCAGCGATTTCGGCACGCTGGCCGGGGCCAGCGCCTCGAAATAGGTCCAGATCAGCTTCTTGTCCGGCTCGATGTCCGGCAGCGCGCGCGGGCGGGCGCCGGTGGCGATGATGATGTTCTTGGCGGTGTACTCTCCCGCCGGCAGCGCGCCCTTGGGCGCCGGCTCGGCGGAAGCGGCGACGGTGACCTTGCCGGGCGCGGTGAGGGTCGCCTGCCCCCAGATCACGTCGACCTTGTTCTTCTTCAGCAGGAAGCCGACGCCATTGCTCATCTGCGCCGCGATGCCGCGCGAGCGCTTCACCACGCCGGAGATATCGACGCCGGTCTTCTCGGCGACGAGGCCGTAATCCTTGGCGTGCTCGATATAGTGGAAGATCTCGGCCGAGCGCAGCAGCGCCTTGGCCGGGATGCAGCCCCAGTTCGGGCAGATGCCGCCGATATGGGTCTTCTCGATGACACCGACCTTGAGGCCAAGCTGGGCGGCGCGGATGGCGCCGACATAGCCGCCGGGGCCGGAGCCGATGATGAGGAGGTCGTATGCGTTTGCCATGATCGCTCCTCAGACCAGCATCGACATCGGCTTTTCGATGATCTGCTTGAACGCGCCGATGAGCTGCGCGCCCATGGCGCCGTCCATCACCCGGTGATCGCAGGAGATCGTGACGGTCATCACGGTGGCAACCGCCAGCTCGCCCTTCTTCACCACGGCCCGCTGCTCGCTGGCACCCACCGCGAGGATGGTGGCGTGCGGCGGGTTGATGATCGCGGTGAAATCCTTGATCCCGAACATGCCGAGATTGGAAATCGCCGACGAGCCACCCTGATATTCCCCCGGCGCCAGCTTCTTGTTGCGGGCGCGGTTGGCGAGTTCGCGGGTTTCGTTGGAAATCGCGGAGAGGGTCTTGGTCTCGGCCTTGCGGATGATCGGCGTGAGCAGGCCCTTGCCGCCGTCGATTGCCACCGCGACGCCGATATCGGAATGCTTCAGCTTGAGGTAGCGGTCGCCGCCCCACACCTGGTTGGCATCCGGCACCTGCTGGAAGGCGAGCGCATAGGCCTTGATGACGAAATCATTGACCGAGAGCTTGTAGGCGGCCTTGCCGTCCTTCTCCGGGGCGGCCTTGTTCAGTTCCTCGCGCAGCCTCAAGAGCGCGTCGACGTCGCAATCGACGGTGAGGTAGAAGGTCGGCACCGTCTGGCGGGCCTCGGCCATGCGCTGGGCGATGACCCGGCGCATGCCGTCGAGCGGCACTTCCTCGTAGGTGCCGGGCTCGTAATAGGCCTTCACCTGCTCCAGCAACGCGCTGTTCGACACCGGCGCAGCCGCAGGCGCAGAAGCCGGCGCGGGAGCGGAGGCGGGCGCGGCAGCCGGCGCGGCCTTGGCAGCACCGCGCGCCGGGGCGGTCTCGACATCGGCGGCGACGATGCGGCCATGCGGGCCCGAGCCCTTGACGCCCGACAGGTCGACACCCTTGTCCTTGGCCAGGCGACGCGCCAGCGGCGAGGCAAACACCCGCTCGCCGGAAGCGGCAGCCGGGGCCGGCGCTGCAGCGTGCGCCTCGGCCTTCGGCGCCTCGGGCGTCTCAGTCTTGGGGGCCCCGGTCTTGGGGGCTTCCGCCGGAGCAGCCTCAGCCTTGGGCGCCTCTGTCGGCGCCTCCGCCTTGGCGGGCGCCGCACCACCACCGGCGGCGGCGACCGCCTTCACGTCCTCGCCTTCGGTGGCGAGCACCGCGATGAGCTGGTTCACCGGCACATCGGCGGTGCCTTCCGGCACCAGGATTTTCGCCAGCGTGCCCTCGTCGATGGCCTCGACTTCCATCGTGGCCTTGTCGGTCTCGATCTCGGCAATGACGTCGCCGGGGGCAACCTTGTCGCCCTCCTTCTTCAGCCATTTGGCGAGATTGCCCTTCTCCATGGTGGGAGACAGGGCCGGCATCAGGATTTCGACGGGCATGGCGCTTCTCCGGCCTCAGCGATAGGTGACGGCTCGTGCGGCGTCGACGACGTCCTGCACCGACGGCAAGGCCAGCTTTTCGAGATTGGCGGCATAGGGCATGGGAACGTCCTTGCCGCTGACGCGCAGCACGGGGGCGTCGAGATAGTCGAACGCCTTCTCCATCAGCTGGGCAACGATTTCAGAGCCGACGCCCGACTGGTGCCAGCCTTCCTCGACCGTCACGCAGCGCCCGGTCTTCTTGACCGAGGCGACGATGGTCTCGACATCCATCGGGCGGATGGTGCGCAGGTCGATCACCTCGGCCTCGATGCCGAGCTTGGCGAGTTCCTCGGCGGCCTTCAGCGCGTAGTTCATGCCGATCGACCATGCCACCAGCGTCACGTCCTTGCCGGCGCGGGCGATCTTCGCCTTGCCGATCGGCACGGTGAAGTCGTCGAGCTTCGGCACCGGCGAGGAATGGCCGTAGAGGATTTCGTTCTCGAGGAAGATGATCGGGTTGGGGTCGCGGATCGCCGACTTCAGCAGGCCCTTGGCGTCGGCCGCCGTGTAGGGCGCCACCACCTTGAGGCCGGGGATGTGGCTGTACCAGGAGGTGTAGTCCTGGCTGTGCTGGGCGGCGACGCGGGCGGCGGCGCCGTTCGGTCCACGGAACACGATGGAGCAGGTGATCTGCCCGCCGGACATATAGAGCGTCTTGGCGGCGGAATTGATGATCTGGTCGATTGCCTGCATGGCGAAGTTGAAGGTCATGAACTCGACGATGGGCTTCAGCCCGGCCATCGCCGCACCGACGCCGACGCCGGCGAAGCCGTGCTCGGTGATCGGCGTGTCGATGACCCGGCGCGCGCCGAATTCCTGCAGCAGCCCCTGGGTGATCTTGTAGGCGCCCTGATATTCGGCGACTTCCTCGCCCATCACGAAGACGTCGCCGTCGCGGCGCATCTCCTCGGCCATGGCGTCGCGCAGCGCCTCGCGCATGGTCTGGTTGATGAATTCCGTGCCCTCGGGCACGTCCGGCTCCAGCACCGTCTCCGGCTGGGGCGGCGACGCGACGGCGGAATTGACGATAGCCGGCGTCGCCGGGGCGGCCGCGGCTACTGGAGAAGGCTCCATCGGGGCCGTTGCGGCAGGCGGCGCCGATTCGGCAGCCTGCGGGCTCGGCGTGCCGATCGCGCCCGCGTCCTCGCCATCGGCCAGGATGACGGCGATCGGCGTGTTCACCGCGACATCCTGCGTGCCTTCGGGCACCAGGATCTTGCCGAGCGTGCCCTCGTCGATGGCCTCGACTTCCATCGTGGCCTTATCGGTCTCGATCTCGGCGATGACGTCGCCGGACTTGACCGTGTCGCCCTCTTTCTTGAGCCACTTGGCGAGGTTGCCCTTCTCCATGGTCGGAGACAGGGCAGGCATCAGAACTTCGGTCGGCATGGCGGCGTTCCCCAAAGAAACGTGCGTCGAATTCGCGCGTCACTGCGTCGGTGCCGGAAGCACGAACGTCAGGTTGCTGTAGACGGCCATCGAGGCGATGGCGACGAGAAGGGCGGCGAAGAAGGCGACCAACATCTTGTTGAGCTTGGTCGCGTCGGCAGGCGAAGCGGCGGGCGATTGCCGGACCCCGAAAGGCCAGAGCAGGCCCGGCAGATAACCCAGCGGGCTCTCCCCGGCGGCACGAAGTATGCCGAGGGCGATGCGTGCCGCGAGCACCCAGAGCACCACCGCCGACGAGACTCCGGCGACCAGAGCGACCCAGAAGAATTCAACCAGCATCCGCGCGCGCTCAGCGCAGGATGTCGGTGTAGAGCTCGGACGGGTCCGGCTCCGGGTCGGCGCTGGCGAAATCGGCCGCCGCGTTCATCTGGTCGCGCAGCGTGGCGTCGATCGCCTTGAGTTCGTCCTCGGTCGCCCACTTCTTTTCGAGAAGACGGTTGCGCACCTGCTCGATCGGGTCGTGCTCGGTACGCATCTTCTGCACCTCCTCCTTCGACCGGTACTTGGCCGGGTCGGACATGGAGTGGCCGCGATAGCGGTAGGTGAGCATTTCGAGGATGTAGGGGCCCTTGCCGCCGCGCGCGAATTCCACCGCCCGCTCGCCGGCCGCCTTCACCGCCCGCACATCCATGCCGTCGACCTGTTCGCCGGGAATGTTGAAGGAGGCGCCGCGCTTGGAGAAATCGGTCTGCGCGGAAGCGCGGTTCACCGAGGTGCCCATGGCGTATTTGTTGTTTTCGATGATGTAGACCACCGGGAGCTTCCACAGCTCCGCCATGTTGAAGCTCTCATAGACCTGGCCCTGATTGGCAGCACCGTCGCCGAAATAGGCCAGAGTAACGCCGCCATTGTCGCGGTAGTGGTTGGCGAAGGCGAGGCCGGTGCCGAGCGAGACCTGCGCGCCGACGATGCCATGGCCGCCGAAGAACCCCTTCTCCGTGCTGAACATGTGCATGGAGCCGCCCTTGCCCTTGGAATAGCCGCCACGGCGCCCGGTCAGTTCGGCCATCACGCCCTTGGGGTCCATGCCGCAAGCCAGCATGTGGCCATGGTCGCGATAGCCGGTAATGACCTGGTCGCCCTCCTTGAGGGCCGCCTGCATGCCGACCACCACGGCCTCCTGGCCGATATAGAGGTGGCAGAAGCCGCCAATCAGGCCCATGCCGTAGAGCTGGCCGGCCTTTTCCTCGAAGCGGCGGATTTCAAGCATCCGGCGATAGGCGTCGAGTTCCTCGGCCTTGGTGAACTCGGGAACGGCCGCCATTCTGTCCGAACGCCGCGCCTGGCTCTTGGCCGCGGCCTTCGCCGGCGCTTTCGGGGTGGCGGCTCTTCCGACGGCCGATTTGTTGGCGGCGACTACCATGGCGCATCCTCAGCTCGGGACAAAGTCGAAGAGCTTAATAACGCACCTTGGCCACCCGCGCTACGCGCGCAACGCAATGCTGCGCCGCACAACATGTTGTAGGCGCAATGGTTTCCGCTTTTGAACTGAATTTGAGTTGAACTGGTGGTTTAGCTCAAATCAAGTTAAGCATCTGGAACTCCGCAATTTCCTAACGGTATCCCTCTGGCATGCCACGAATTTACCTTGCGGATGAAATTTCGGTCATTGCGCTTGCGGTGCAGCAGGAACCCGCAAAAGCACCAGATCCTTGGGGTGAACGAGGTTCAAAAGGGCCCGCGCCTGCTCGTCCAGCATGTCGGCATCCACCAGCTCGGGCGACAGGAGCCGGACCTTGGCCTGAAGCGCCAGCCTCTGCGCATGCAGCCGGTCCCGCTCCTGCGTGAGGTCGGCATGCTGCTGCTCGAAGGTTCGGCGGGCCAGCAGCCCGTACTGGCCATTATAGCCCTGAAAGGCGAAATACCCGACGAGAGCCGCCGCCCCGAGATGCAGGGTGACGGTCTGGAAAAAGGAGCGCCAGCGCGTGCGTATGATCATGCGACGCAGCCTAGCCAAGGCCGGTTGAGGCTCCGTTAACGATGATGCGGGCGCCGGCCGGAACGGTATCGCTCCACGGGGCGAAAGGTAGTGCGATGTCGGGAATGTGAGGGACGCGGTAAACATTGCCGGCCCGGAGCGTGTGTTTGTGAACAATCCGCCGGGGGTGGTGGTGTTACGGTTTGACTGCAAGCCAGCGTGACGCAACGCCGTGGTCTGAACCGGAGCAGCTTCCCCGGTGGTTCCGGCGTCTAGCCGGACACACGGAGGCCTGATGATGAACAGGAATGTTGAGGAACGTGCCCGCGCGCTTTGCGCGATCGACGCACATCTGGCCGCCGTGCCGCCCGAGGAGGTTCCCGCGCTGGTGGAGCGCCTCTGGCCCATCGTCGCGCTTGAAATAAGCGGCGGGGTCATCGAGCCCGACGCCACCCCCCCGCCCGACCTGGCACAGCTGGCGGCAGAATACGAGCGGCTGAAGCGATAAGGCGGCCCGGCAGCCACAATGCAGCCCCCAACGAAAAGGCCCCCGCCCGCGAGGACGGAGGCCTTTTTTACGCGTCGACGGCGTTGTCTCAGGCGAGCGACTTGATCGCCGAACGGCCGGCATAGATCGCCTGCGGGCCGAGCTCCTGCTCGATGCGCAGCAGCTGGTTGTACTTGGCGGTACGGTCGGAGCGGGCCAGCGAGCCGGTCTTGATCTGCCCGCAATTGGTGGCGACCGCGAGGTCGGCGATGGTCGAATCCTCGGTCTCGCCCGAACGATGCGACATCACCGCCGTATAGCCGGCCTTGTGGGCCATCTCGACCGCGTTGAGTGTCTCGGTCAGCGTCCCGATCTGGTTGACCTTGACCAGGATCGAGTTGGCGACGCCCTGCTTGATGCCGGCGGACAGGCGGTCGACATTGGTGACGAACAGGTCGTCGCCCACCAGCTGGCACTTGGAGCCGATGGTGTCGGTGAGCAGCTTCCAGCCCTCCCAATCGTCCTCGCCCATGCCGTCCTCTACCGTGCAGATCGGGTAGCGGGCGACGAGATCGGCCAGGTACTTCACCTGCGCCTCGATATCGCGCACGACGCCTTCGCCCTCATAGTCATACTTGCCGTTCTTGAAGAACTCGGTCGAGGCGCAGTCGAGGCCGATGAACACGTCCTCGCCCGGCTTGTAGCCGGCGGTCTCGATCGCCTTGACCACGAAGGCCAGCGCCGCGTCGGCCGACGGCAGGTTCGGGGCGAAGCCGCCTTCGTCGCCGACATTGGTGTTGTGGCCGGCATCCTTCAGCGCCTTCTTCAGCGTGTGGAAGATTTCCGCGCCGGTGCGCAGGCCTTCCGCGAAGGTGGGGGCGCCGACCGGCAGGATCATGAATTCCTGGAAGTCGATCGGGTTGTCGGCATGGGCGCCGCCATTGATGATGTTCATCATCGGCACCGGAAGCGTGCGGGCATTGACGCCGCCGACATAGCGGTAGAGCGGCAGGTCGCGGGCCGACGCCGCCGCCTTGGCCAGCGCCAGCGAGACGCCGAGAATGGCGTTGGCGCCGAGACGCGCCTTGTTGGGCGTGCCGTCCAGCTCGATGAGGATCTGGTCGATCGCCGGCTGGTCCTCGGCATCCATGCCGCCAATGGCGTCGAAGATCTCGCCATTCACGGCCTCGACCGCCTTCAGCACACCCTTGCCGAGATAGCGCCCCTTGTCGCCGTCGCGCAGCTCGACGGCCTCATGCGCGCCGGTGGAGGCGCCGGAGGGAACGGCGGCGCGGCCCTGCGAGCCGTCTTCCAGCATCACATCCACCTCGACGGTGGGATTGCCGCGGCTGTCCAGGATTTCGCGCCCAACGATATCGACGATGGCGGTCATGCGTTTCCCCAATTCTCAACTCGGCCAGGATGGTCGAGGCGCTTCTACTCCGGCGATGTGACATGCGAAAGAGGTGCCAGCGATATCGCCCGACCTCCCCTGCCCACAGGAGCCCTCCATGAACGACCCCAATGGCGGCACGATGCAGCTCGGCCGCGCCACCTCGCTGCCGGCCTCTCCCGAGCAAGCCGTGCTCGACCGGGTGCCCAACCCCCACCCGGGCACGAACTATGTCGCGCGCTTCACCGTGCCGGAATTCACCTCGCTCTGCCCGGAGACCGGACAGCCCGACTTTGCCCATCTGGTGATCGACTACGTGCCCGATGGCTGGCTGGTCGAATCGAAGTCGCTGAAGCTCTATCTCGGAAGCTTCCGCAACCACGGCGCCTTCCACGAGGACTGCACAGTGGCCATCGGCCTGCGGCTGCGCGATCTGCTGGCGCCCCGCTGGCTGCGCATCGGCGGCTATTGGTACCCGCGCGGCGGCATTCCCATCGACGTGTTCTGGCAGAGCGGGGCCCCGCTGGAAGGCGTGTGGCTGCCGGACCAGGGCGTGGCGCCTTATCGCGGGCGGGGGTGAGAGACGCCACCATTAGAGGGCGGCATCGCTAATGCCTCACCGCCAGCGCCAGATGCCGCTACAATCAGTACGTCGGATCGTCGCGCCAATCGCTGCGGGGATGCACCCCGCGGCAACTGAACTAGTTCAACCAGACAAACGCCCTCAAGGGTTCGTACTTTTGAATGAGAATGCGAGCCAATTCAAAAGAAAATATTGCCCACGCCAGAGATATAAAATTTCCGATGGCATAAGAATAGAATCTAGCCAGAGTACGAATACTTTTCGCTTCGCCGTCCGGCGTATTATCCGCCTTGAAGGAAAGCCAATTACTGAATGCTTTAAATATCAGTATTGGGCTTATCAAAGATGGCGTTGTCATCAATGCATAATAATATAGCTGACATTCCACAATACCAATCACACGCCCAAAAGGCTCCTTGCCGTTTAAATCCTTCAGAATCTCCGCTTCAGATTCAGCGATAGCATGATCAATTCGCTGGCTCTGAGCCACCGGCTCTGCACTATTCCGCGCAAACTCAGCTGCAAACTTCTTAACGAGAAGAGTTATCGCGAAGCCCACTAAACCAAGAAGCTGCACAGCGAGGTTAAATAGCGTCAGTAACGCGTAGAACCCATACTGAAAGGTTGTTCCGAGAATACTGTCGTCCATAAGCGCCCCCTGAAAGGCCTCATCCTAGTACCGACGACGTATAATGCAATCTAAAAGTGCACTCCCTCCGCTACTCCACCGTCACCGATTTGGCGAGGTTGCGCGGCTGGTCGACGTCTGTGCCCATCACCACTGCCGTATGGTAAGCGAGCAGCTGGATGGGAATGGCGTAGACCAGCGGCGTCACGAACGGGTTCATGTCCGGCAGAACCAGCGTCGCCTCGGTCTCCAGCGCCGCGTGCTTAGCGCCAGTCTCATCGGTGATGAGGATGATGCGCCCGCCGCGCGCCGCCACTTCCTGCATGTTGGACATGGTCTTCTCGAACACGCCGTCATGCGGGGCGATGACCACGACGGGCATGTTCTCGTCGATCAGCGCGATCGGCCCGTGCTTCAGCTCGCCGGCGGCGTAGCCCTCGGCGTGGATGTAGGAAATTTCCTTCAGCTTCAGTGCGCCTTCCATCGCCAGCGGGAAGGAGGTGCCGCGGCCGAGATAGAGCACGTCCTTGGTCTTGGCGAAGGTGCGGGCGAGATGCTCGATCTCCGGGCCGAGGTCCAGCGCCCGGTTCATCAGGCGCGGCACCTCGACCAGCGCGTGGACGAGCCCTCGCTCCTCCTCGGCCGAGAGCACGCCGCGCGCCCGCCCAGCCGCCACCGCGAGTGCGGCCAGTGTCGCCAGCTGGCAGGTGAAAGCCTTGGTGGAGGCGACCCCGATCTCCGGCCCCGCCAGCGTCGGCAGCACGGCGTGCGCCTCGCGGGCAATGGTCGAGGTCGGCACATTCACCACCGCCAGCAGGTGCTGCTTTTCCTGCCCGGCATAGCGTAGCGAGGCGAGGGTGTCGGCGGTCTCGCCCGATTGCGAGATGACGATGGCGAGGCCATTGGCCGGCAGCGGCGCCTCGCGATACCGGAACTCTGAGGCGACATCGATCTCCACCGACAGCCGCGCATAGCGCTCGAACCAGTATTTGGCGATCAGCCCGGCATAATAGGCGGTGCCGCAGGCGGCGATCGACACGCGCTCCAGCTTCGCGAAGTCGAAGGGCAGCTCCGGCAGTTGCACGGTCTCGTTCGCCATGTCGAGATAATGCGCCAGCGTGTGCGCCACCACCTCGGGCTGCTCGTGCATCTCCTTGGCCATGAAGTGGCGGAAATTCCCCTTCTCGACCAGGAAGGCCGTCGCGGTCGTCTTCTGCACCGCGCGCTCGACGCGGTGATTGGACGAATCGCGGATGTCGATGCCCTGCCGGCGCAGCACCGCCCAATCGCCGTCTTCGAGATAGGAAATGGTGTCGGTGAAGGGCGCGAGCGCGATGGCGTCGGAGCCAAGATACATCTCGCCCTTGCCGTAGCCGATGGCGAGCGGGCTGCCCTTGCGGGCGCCGATCAGCAGATCCTCGTCGCCGTCGAAAAGGAAGGCCAGCGCGAACGCCCCCTGCAGACGCGGCAGCGTCGCCGCCACCGCGTCGACCGGGCTGAGCCCGCCGCGAAGCTCGCGGGTCACCAGATGGGCGACGACCTCGGTGTCAGTCTCGCTCTCGAAATTGGCGCCGGTTCCGCGCAGTTCGTCGCGCAGCTCGCGGAAATTCTCGATGATGCCGTTATGGACCACCGCCACCTCGGTCGTGGCGTGCGGGTGGGCATTGGCGACGCTGGGCTTGCCATGGGTGGCCCAGCGCGTGTGGCCGATACCGATGCATCCCTCCAGCGGCGCCTCGCGCAGCACCGCGTCGAGATTGCGCAGCTTGCCCTCGGCGCGGCGGCGGGAGATGTGCCCCCCTTCCAGCGCGGCGATGCCGGCGGAATCATAGCCGCGATATTCCAGCCGCCGCAGCGACTCGACCAGCCGGTCGGCGACCGGTGCCGTACCGACAATGCCGATGATTCCACACATGAGCCGGGCCTTTCCGTGAAGCGACGATCCGCGAAGCTACGGTTCCGGGTTTAACCGCCCGTCACCGAACCGTCGAAATCAATTCCAATGTCGCTTCGTATCGCGCCTTTCGCGTCAATTCTTGGGCGCCAGCCCCGCCGAGAGCCGCGCCCGCAACCGCGCCGCCAGTCCCGGCTTGTTGACCTGCCGCGCCCGGCCGATGGCCAGGGCGTCCGCCGGCACATCGTCGGTGATGACCGAGCCGGTGCCGATATAGGCGCCGTCGCCGACGCTGACCGGTGCCACCAGCAGGCTGTTGGTGCCGATAAAGGCATTGGCGCCGATGGTGGTGCGGTGCTTGCGGAAGCCGTCATAATTGCAGGTGATGGTGCCGGCGCCGATATTGGTATTCGCCCCGACGCTGGAATCCCCGACATAGGAGAGGTGGTTCACCTTCACCCCCGGCGCCAGATCCGCCGCCTTGATCTCCACGAAGTTTCCGACATGAACCCCCTGCCCCAGTTCCGCTCCCGGGCGCAGGCGGGCAAACGGGCCGACAATGGCGCCCGGCCCGACATGGGCCCCCTCGACATGGCTGAAGGCGCGGATGGTGGCGCCGTCCTCGACACGCACGCCCGGCCCGAAGAAAACATTCGGTTCCACAACGACATCGCGGCCGAAGCGGGTGTCGCTTGAGAGGAACACCGTGTCCGGCGCCACCAGCGTGACGCCCGCCTCCAGTGCCTTCGCCCGCAGGCGCCGCTGCAGGGTCGCCTCGGCCTCGGCGAGCTGGGCGCGGCTGTTGACGCCCGAGACGTCCTCGGCGGCGACCTCGCAGACGGCCGCCGTCCTCCCGAGCCCGCGGGCGATGGCCACCGTGTCGGTCAGATAGAATTCCTTCTTGGCGTTGGCATCGTCGACGCGGTCGAGCAGGTCGAGCGCCGCGCGCCCGTCCAGCGCCATCAGCCCGGCATTGCACAGGCCGATGGCCCGCTCCCCGGCGCTGGCATCCTTCTCCTCGCGAATGGCGAGAAGCTCGCCGCCTCCCCCGGTCACCAGGCGGCCATAGCCGGTGGGGTCGGCGGGGCGGAAGCCGAGCACGGCGACGGCCGCCCCCTCGGCCAGCGGCGCCCGCAGCGCGTCGAGGGTTTCCGGCCGCACCAGCGGCGTGTCGCCATACATCACGACGACATCGTCATAGCCGCGCTCCAGCGCCGCCCGCGCTGCCAGCACCGCATGGGCGGTGCCCCGCCGTTCGGCCTGCACGAACACCTCCGCCTCGGGCGCCACGCGGCGCACCTCGGCGGCTACCCTGTCGTGGTCGGGGCCGATCACCACGGCGATCCGCGCGGCGCCGGCCGCCAGCGCGGCGTCGAGCACATGGGAGACCATCGGCCGGCCGGCCACCGCGTGCAGCACCTTCGGCATGGCGGAGCGCATGCGCGTGCCCTCGCCGGCGGCGAGGACGATGACGAGAAGCTGGCGCATCGGCGAACTCCGAAAGGACAAGGGCGAGGTCGGGCGTGACGCCGGGACGCGAAGACCCGGCCCGCGCTATCTAGCCTGCCACGCCCGCATGGAAAAGGGAGCCGGCGCCGGGCTTGCGCCGGCACGCGACGGCGTCATGGGAAGCGTGTATCACCGCGCGCCATGGACCAGCCTCCCGACGCGCGCCCCGATTCCCCGCCTTCCTTCACCCATGATCCATGGGCGGTGCTGTCGCTGCTGGCGATGCCGCTGTTCTTCTCGACCAACCTCATCGTCGGCCGCGCGGTGGTGGATGTGGTGCCACCCTGGTCGCTGGCCTTCTGGCGCTGGCTGATCGCAGTGGCGGTGCTGCTGCCCTTCACCGGGGGTGCCCTGCTGCGCCACCGGCACCTGCTGCGCCGGGAATGGTGGCGCATCCTGCTGCTCGGCTGTCTCGGCATGGTGCTGTGCGGCGGCAATGTCTATGTCGCGCTCAAACATACCAGCGCGACCAATGCGACGCTGATCTACACCACCTCCACCATCATGGTCGTCATTCTCGACGCGCTGCTGAAACGGCGGATGCTGCCGATCATCCAGATCGTCGGCTCGCTCGCGGGCTTCGCCGGCATCGCGCTGATCACCGTGCATGGCGAGCCGGGGCGGGTGCTGGCGATGGAATTCAACATCGGCGACCTCGGCGTACTCGTCGCCGCAATCGCCTGGGCGTCCTATTCGTTGATGCTGCGGCAGGGGCCGGTGAGCCGGCTCGGCGGCCAGACGGCCTTCGCCGCCAACGCCATCGCGGGAATGCTACTGCTCGCGCCGCTCGCGCTGTGGGAGACGGTGAACGGCGCGCAGCAGCCGGCGACGCTGGAGGCCTGGGCCGCCATCGTGTTTCTGGCGATCTTCCCCTCCGTCCTCGCCTTCGGCCTCTTCCAGTATTGCGTGAGGGTAGCAGGCGCGCCGGTGACGGCGATGTTCCTCTACCTTCTGCCGGTCTATGGCGTTCTCATGGCCGTGCTGCTGCTGGGCGAGGAACTCCACCTCTTCCACGCGGCGGGATTCGTGCTGATCCTCGGCGGGGTGGTGCTCGCCACCCGCCGGGGGCCCGCGCCACGGCCCATGGCGCATTGATCCACCCGCCACGGCGTGCGATCTGGGCGTATCGGAGAAGCAACGTTGGAGAGGACCGTCCCTGTGGCCCATCGCAGCTTTCTGCCCGGCGCCCGCGCCAGCAATGTCATCATCGCGCTCGGCGCCTTTGCCCTCGGCTGGGCGGTCTATATGCGCTACGCGCTGGTCGAGCAGTCCGCCGTCGGCCTGGCCTGCCGGGGCATGGAAACCATGACCTGCGAGACGCGGTCGCTGGTCATCATGCTGTTCAGCCATTCGGTGTTCGGCATCGCCGCGCTTGTCGCCGCGATCATCCAGCTCATCCGCCCCTCGCTGGTGATGTTCACCTTCGCGCTGATGGCCACCTGCGCCGGGCTGGTCATCTACAATAACGGCCTTGCCGGCATCGCCGGCGGGCTGCTGCTCATATCCTTCGCCCGGCCGTGGCGAGGTGCCAGAGAGTGAAGGCCAGCACCACGAACAGGCCGCCCGTCCACAGCGCCTGCCAGTTCGCCAGCGTCTCGTTGACCGCGACATAGATCCCGCCGGCGAGGAACAGCGCCGCGGCGATGCTTTCGGCGTGGCGCCCCTCGCCGAAACGCCCCGGGCCGGCGACGGCGGCATAAAAGGCGAAGGCGGTGATGATCGGCGTCAGCCCGGCGAACTGGAAGTCCTTGTAGCGCGGGTCGAACACCAGGCCGAAGGCGATCTGCGCCGCGAGCACGAGGGATGCCGCGAGCAGCAGGGCAAGGCACCGGTCGAAGAACGGCGCCCCCGGCGTCGCCTCGTCGTTCAGCGCAAGCGTCAGCGTCACCAGCCGCGCGCGCCGGCCGATCGCCGCAGCGCAGGCAAGCGGCACCAGCACCGCAAGCCCCACCAGCGCGGCCCCGCGTATCCAGCCGCCGACGCCGAGGCTCTCGGCGGGAACGGAGGCGAGAAGCCGGCCGATCATCAACCCGGCGAAGAAGGCGATGCCGGCCACCGCCGACCATTCCCGCAGTCCCAGCGGCCGCCCGCCGGCCCGCCGCCCGGCCCATCCCGCCACCGCGAACACGCCGCCGGCGAACAGCACGCCGAGCGCCGCCTGCAGCGTCCAGTACGGGTGATCCGACAGCGGCTCGCCCCAGGTGAACTTGAACTCGCGCGTATAGGCGTCGAGGAACCCCCAGTGCCCGCCGACCGTCCCCTCCAGCACGCGCTTCCACGGCTGGTCGAACGCTTCGATGACGTTGAGCCGGTAGTTCTTCGCCTTGGCCAGCGCCAGCAATTCCTGGATCACGTTGGCCTGGTTGGAGGGCGAGGGCAGCGCGCCTTCGCGCATGCGCCCCTCGCTCGGCCAGCCGGTCTCGCCGATCAGAATGTCCTTGCCCGCGAAGATCTCGCCGACATGCTCGCGGATCTCGCCGAGATGGGCGACCGAATCCTCGGCCGGCACCGGCATGTCCTCCCAGAAAGGCAGGATGTGCACGGTGACGAAATCGACCGAGTCGGCGAGCCCGCGATTGCGCTCCCAGAATTCCCACACATCGGCATAGGTCACCTGCACACCCGGCGGGATCTTCGCCTTCACCTCCTTGAGGAAGCCGGCAATATCGTTGGCCGACTGCTCGCCGCGCAGCAGCACCTCATTGCCGACAATGACCGCCTTCACCACGTCGGGGTAGTCCTGCGCCGCCTTGATGCCGGCGTCGATCTCCCGCCGGTTGCGAACCGGATCGGCGGCGATCCAGATGCCCTGCAGCACGGTCAACCCGTGCTTGCGCGCCAGTTCCGGCACCGCCGACAGGCCCGCCTGGATCGACGAATAGGTCCGCACGCAATGGGTGATCTTCGACAGCCGCTCCAGGTCGTCGTCGATCTGCGCCGGCGAGAACGCGACGTCCTCGCTGAACGGGCTCTGGCCGGGACGAAACGGCGCATAGGAGACGCATGGCAGCTTCTCGCCCGCCGCCAGCGGGGCGACGGGTGCCGGGACCGGCTGCCCGAGCCACGCCCAGACGGCGACGATCGCCATCGCGACAAGGGCAACAAGCGCGAGGGGCAGTCGCATGCGAGGAATCTCCGCGGGTGAGCGTGACCGGCACGTTTACCCCTGCCGGGTAACGGTGCTTTGCCCCGCTCGCAAGAGGCGTATGCAAAGAGGCGGAATTTTGCACTCTGGAAACGTTCGGACCCGTGCCGTCATGCTGACAAATTCGATAGGTTCTCCTAGTGTCCTGCTCGGCCCGTGTTTCCTCTCTTGCGTGTGACGTGTTCCCCATGTTGTGCTCCGTACGTCCCTTCGCCGCCGCCCTGTTCGGCGGCCTGATCCTGATGTCCGCGGCAGCGGGGGGCGCGTGGGCGCAGAGCGCCGCGCCCGAACAGAAGCCCGCCGAGCAGAAGTCGCCGGAGGAGCAGGCCAAGGAAGAGGCGCAGCGCCGCTCGGTCGAGGAATATGCCGAGGCCGCCAAGCTGCCGGGCAATGCCGGCCTGCCGGAATGCGTGTGGAGCGGGCGGCGCATCGCCATGCTGCTCTGGCGCGACGACATCGACACGGCGCGCCGCCATCTCGAGCTCTATGAGCGTTTCGGCTGCCCCACCGAGCACCTCAAGATCGCGTTCCGCTGCCTCGTCCGGCAGGGAAACATCGACAGCAAGGCACAGGAGCGCCTGTCCGAGCGCGTGCATGCCTGCTGGGTGAACCCCGACGCCCCCGCGCCGGCCGCGCCGGCTCCGGCAGCGACCCCCGCGCAATGAATCCGCGGCACAGCCGCTGCTGCGTCATCGGCGCGACATCGGCTTGCCACAGTGCGGAACAATTATCCATTTCACGCATTTGCAGCAGCGAAGCGGCATTGTCGGAAGACGCGGCGCACTAATTGCGCATTGCGGCGAAGAGCGTGCTGCACGTGCGTTGAAACTGTATTATATTCCACCCGTCAGCCTCCCCTTATCCGTGGGTTTGTCTCATGCGCCCCGCCGTTCGTGTCGCTGCCGCTGCTGTTGCGGTCGTGACGTGTGTCCATGCCTTTGTCTGGTTGGCGCTGCGTGAGGAGGCCTCCGCACCGGCGGTTCCCGACCGATTCCAAAGCATGTCGTTCGCGCCTTATGGCCGCGACGCCAACCCGGACAAGGGCGAGCCGACCACGGAGGCGCAGATCCGCGCCGATGTCGAGGCGGTCGCGCCCTATACGCGCGCGGTGCGTACCTACGCCTCCACCGGCAATCTCGACCTTGTCGCCAAGATCGCCGGCGAGAAGGGCCTGAAGACCACGGTCGGCGCCTGGCTGGACGAGGACGAGGCGCGCAACGAGCGCGAGATCACCAACGCCATCGACGTCGCCAAGAAGAATTCCAACGTCGTCGGCATCGTGGTCGGCAACGAGTCGATCCTGCGCGCCGAGCGTACGCCCGAGCAGTTGATCGAGACCATCCGCCGCGTGAAGCGGGAAACCAACGTACCGGTGACGACGGGAGAAACCTGGGACGTCTGGCTGGACCATCCCGAGCTGGTATCGGCCGTCGACTATATCGCCGCCCACATGCTTCCCTACTGGGAAGGGGTAACGCCCACGCAGGTTGTCGACCACACCATCGCGATCTATGACCGCCTGCGCGCCACCTATCCCGGCAAGCGCATCGTCATCGCCGAATTCGGCTGGCCGAGCCAGGGCTACAACCGCGACAGCGCGGTGCCCGGCGAGATCGAGCAGGCGCAGATCATCCGCACCTTCGCGGCCCGCGCCGACGCGCTCGGCATCGAGTACAACCTCATTGAAGCGTTCGACGCGCCCTGGAAGAGCTTCGAGGGCAGCGTCGGCCAGTACTGGGGCGTGCTCGACGCCGACCGCGCGCTGAAATTCCCGCTCTCCGGTCCGATCCGCTCGTCGACCTACACCGCGACAGCCGCCATCGCGCTGCTGCTCGGCATCGCCCTCTCGATCCCCGTGTTCCGCTTCGCCCGCCTCACCATGACCCAGGCCGTGGTGATGGTTGGCGCGGGAAGCCTTGCCGGCGCTTGGATCGCCACCGTTACCGATCACTGGCTGACGCACTACGTCATCGGCGGCAACATGGTGACCATGGTCGTCAGCTTGGTGCTGCTGGTGCCACTTGTGGTGGTGATGCTCTACCGGGTCGAGGAACTGGCCACGATCGCCTTCGGCCGCGCCCCGCGCCGCCTGCTGCAGAAGACCAACACGGCCGCGACGCTGTCGCGTATGCCGAAGGTCTCGATCCACATCCCGGCCTATAAAGAACCGCCGGAGATGCTGAAGCAGACGCTCGACAGCGTCGCGCGGCTCAACTGGCCGAATTTCGAGTGCCTGGTCATCATCAACAATACGCCGGACCCGGCCTATTGGGAGCCGATCGAAGCCCATTGCCGCGCGCTGGGCGACCGTTTCAAGTTCCTGAACCTGCCCAAGGTGGCCGGCTTCAAGGCCGGCGCCCTGCGCGGCGCCATGCTCGAGACCGCGCCGGATGCCGAGATCATCGGCATCATCGACGCCGATTATGTCGTCGACCCGAACTGGCTGATGGACCTCGTCCCCACCTTCGAGGACCCCACGGTCGGCATCGTGCAGGCGCCGCAGGACCACCGCGACGCCAATCGCAGCCTCCTGCACGAGGCGATGAACACCGAATATGCCGGCTTCTTCGACATCGGCATGGTCCAGCGCAACGAGCATGACGCCATCGTCGTGCACGGCACCATGTGCCTCATGCGCCGTGCCGCCATGGTCGAGGCGGGCGACTGGTCCAGCGACACCATCTGCGAGGACACCGATCTCGGCCTGTCCATCGTCGAGCGCGGCTGGAAGAGCCACTACACCAGCGCGCGCTATGGCTGGGGCCTGCTGCCGGACGACTTTGCCTCGTTCAAGAAGCAGCGCCACCGCTGGGCCTATGGCGGCATGCAGATCATCCGCAAGCACTGGCGCCGGATGCTGCCCAATGCCGGCACCCGCCTCACCTCGGCGCAGCGCCGCGAGTTCAGCATCGGCTGGGTGAGCTGGCTTGGTTCGGAAAGCGTCGGCGCGCTGGTGGCGATCCTGTCGCTGCTGTGGGTGCCTGTGGTGATCGGCTTCGGCATCGCCGTGCCGCAGCGCATCCTCACTATCCCGATCCTGTTCTGCTTCGGCATCTATGTGCTGCACTTCATCGCGCTGTACCGTCTGCGCGTAGCGACGACGCCGATCCGCATGATCGGCGCGGCCTTCGCCGCCATGGCCGTGCAGTTCACCGTGGCGAAGGCGGTCTATGACAGCTTCCGCTACAAGGACCTCGCCTTCGCCCGCACCGCCAAGGGCACCTGGCTGGCGGACGCCGCGCGCGCTTTCCCGGCGCTGCCGGAGGCGGTGATCGGTGCCGGGCTGATGCTCTCCGCCGTGGTGCTGCGCATGACCAACTGGCACGCGGTGGTGGAAGTCGACCTGTTCGCCTTCGCCCTCGCGATCCAGAGCCTGCCCTTCCTGGCGGCGGCCGGCATTGGCTGGCTGGAGGGTTCGACCCTGAACGCCTTCACCACCTGGAGCGCCCTGCGCGGCCGTGCGCTGGCGCTGCTGCCCGGCCGGGGCGTCCCCGCCGAGGTCGTGCCGGAGAAGGTCGTGAGCTGACGCTCTTCGACGGTGGCGCCCCGTCGCCTGACATGAAAAAAGCCCCGGAAGCGATTCCGGGGCTTTTGTTTTTGCGCTGCGTGGCAGGAGCGCCTAGCTCGCCGCCTCGAACACCAGCGTGGCGCCCAGCGCCGATTTCGGGCCGACCACCACCACGCCCTCGATTTCCTCGACCGACATACGCGAGGAGGACACCCGCCGCCGCAGGCGCTCCATGTCGCTCACCGCGAAGCGCACCGCCGCGAGCCGCAGCCCCGGCCCGCCGGGGGCCGGCACGCTGAAGCGCTGGGTGAACAGCGCATCGCTCATCACGTCGATATCGCCGCGCGGGGTCTTGAGGATATGCCAGCCATCCACCGCGCGCCGCGATTCCAGACCCGCAAATGCGCTGAGGAAGCCGACATGCGCTTCCGGGTCGGCCGCGGTGAGCACGACGCCGACCACGCCGACCGTGCCGTTCATGTGCCGCTGCAGGTCCGGCGACCAGAAATTCTCAGGGAAATGCTGCAGGCAGGTGAAGAAACCGGCATGCGGGGAGGCCGGGTCCTGCGCGAAGGCCAGCGTGAAGGCGACCTTTACGTCCGCGCCATCCAGCCGCTTGCCCTCGCGCTCGAACGCGAACAGGTCCAACCCGCCGAAGCCCGCCGCGTCGAATTCCAGCTTGTCGCCGGCGGGATCGCGCCCTTCCAGCACCAGCATGGAAAGCCCCTGCCCCACCTCGGCGAGGAAGTCGCGGTTGAAGGCGCCGAAGGAGAAATGCGTCGCATCCGCGGGCGGTATCTTCTCGGGGTCCGCAATCTCCAGAAGCTCGACGAAGAAGCCTTGTATCTGGACGATCCGGTTGTCCGTTCCCCACGGGTGCCGATTCCGGGTGCCGACCGTGAAGCCGAGCATGTCGTAGAGTTCGCCCGCCGCTTCGAGGTCGCGGACGACATGGACGACGTGATCAAGACCGCGCTCCACCAGCTTCTCCCTGCTTGGCCAGGCGCGGAGCGCCCGGTCCAGAATCCCCCGGCGCATGAGAGCACGGCGGTAGCCGATGAATCCAGCCTTCACTGGCCGATCCGGCCAGCGAGGCGCCACATGCCGGGATGGCGGACGCACGCGCGCGAGGCGCGACGGTTGGTCCGGCCCCGCGCAGGCAGGCGCACCGGTTCGGAAGGGGTGAATCAATCTGGCCGGAAACACCCCCAACCTCTTGGCAAACCGCCATAAACTGCCGGCGCGGCCAAGACTCGCAGCTAGAAGAGCCGGCTCTGCACCGCTGCCGCGCCGATGAAGGAGGCGAAGATCGGGTGCGGCTCGAACGGGCGCGATTTCAGCTCGGGGTGGAACTGCACGCCGACGAACCAGGGATGGTCGGGATATTCGATGATCTCCGGCAGCAGCCCGTCCGGCGACAGGCCGGAGAACTTCATGCCGCAGGCCTCCAGCCGCTCGCGATAGGCCATGTTGACCTCATAGCGGTGGCGGTGGCGTTCGGAGATCGTGGTGCTGGCATAAATGTCGGCCACCCGGCTGCCCTCGGCCAGTGCGGCCGGATAGGCGCCGAGCCGCATCGTGCCGCCGAGATCGCCGCTGATGCCGCGCCGCTCCAGCTCGTTGCCGCGCAGCCATTCGGTCAGCAGGCCCACCACCGGTTCATCGGTCGGGCCGAACTCGGTCGAATTGGCCTTTGCCACGCCGGCGAGGTTCCGGGTCGCCTCGATAACCGCCATCTGCATTCCGAAGCAGATGCCGAGATAGGGCACGCGCCGCTCGCGGGCGAACTGCGCCGCGCGGATCTTGCCCTCGGCGCCGCGCTGGCCGAAGCCGCCCGGCACGAGGATGCCGTGCACATGTTCGAGGAAAGGCGCAGGGTCCTCGCGCTCGAAGATCTCGCTCTCGATCCAGTCGAGATTGACCCGCATATTATTGGCGAGCCCGCCATGGGTCAGCGCCTCGATCAGCGATTTGTAGGCGTCCTTCATGCCGGTGTACTTGCCGACAATGGCGATGGTCACCGAGCCTTCCGGGTTGCGCACGCCCGCCTCGACCCGCTTCCAGCGCGTCAGATCGGGCTCGGGGGCCGGCTCGATGCCGAAGGCCGCCAGCACTTCCGTATCCAGCCCGGCCTCGTGATAGGCCGAGGGCACGGCATAGATGCTGTCGGCGTCGCGCGCCTCGATCACGGCGCTCTCGCGCACATTGCAGAACAGGCCGAGCTTGCGGCGCTCCTCGCGCGGAATCTCGCGGTCGGTGCGGCAGAGCAGGATGTCGGGCGCGATGCCGATGGAACGCAGTTCCTTCACCGAGTGCTGCGTCGGCTTGGTCTTCAGTTCGCCGGCCGAGGGGATGAACGGCAGCAGCGTGAGGTGGATGTAGATGCAGTGCTTGCGCGGCAGCTCGTTGCCGATCTGGCGGATAGCCTCCAGGAACGGCATCGCCTCGATGTCGCCGACCGTGCCGCCGATCTCCACCAGCACGAAGTCGTAGCCCTCATTGCCGGAGAGCACGAAGTCCTTGATGGCGTTGGTGACGTGCGGGATCACCTGGATGGTGGCGCCGAGATAGTCGCCGCGCCGTTCCTTGGTGAGAATGTCCTGGTAGATGCGCCCGGTGGTGATGTTGTCCTGCTTGGTCGCGGGACGGCCGGTGAAGCGCTCGTAATGGCCGAGGTCGAGATCGGTCTCGGCGCCGTCGTCGGTGACGAAGACCTCGCCATGCTGATACGGGCTCATCGTGCCCGGATCGACGTTCAGATAGGGGTCGAGCTTGCGCAGCCGGGTCTTGTACCCACGGGCCTGCAGCAATGCACCGAGTGCGGCGGAGGCGAGGCCCTTGCCAAGCGAGGACACGACGCCGCCGGTGATGAAGATGTAGCGCGCCATGGAATTCGGTTTCTAAAGGCAAAAACGCGATTCGACGAGAGCCCGCCTTGCCGAACGGGCGCTCGCCTGTGGGTAAACGGCACGCCGCGCCGAAACGAATCGGTGCGGCGCCGCATTCACTGCGACTGCGGAGCCTGCGGCGCGGCGGGAGCGGCCGGCGGCGCGGGCTGGGCGGCGTTGAGCTGGTCGAGCACGGAACCGCCCGGAGCGGGTGCCGAGGGCGCACCGGGAACGGCCGCCGGCGCATTGAAGATCGTGGTGGGGCCACGACCCCAGCCGGCGAGAATGGTGAGCGACAGGCTGGTGACGAAGAACAGCCCCGCCAGGATCGCCGTGGCGCGCGTCAGCACATTGGCCGTGCCGCGCGCGCTGAAGAAGCCGCCACCGCCGCCTCCCCCGCCACCGCCGCCAATGCCGAGCCCGCCCCCTTCGGAACGCTGGATCAGCACGACGCCGATCAGGGCCAGCACGACCATGAGATGGATGACGATGATTACGGTTTGCATCTGACGCCTTCAAAATGCTCGTGCAGCGGCGCGCGAGCCCTATCCGGAACTCACCCGCCGCACTCTTTGGGCGCGTTCCTACACGATTGCGCCCGGCGTTTCCAGCCGCCGCGCCCGCCGATTACCGGCAGGTCCACTATAGATAGGCACGGGCGATGGCGAGAAAAGACTCGGCCTTCAGGCTGGCGCCGCCGACAAGCGCGCCATCCACATCCTTCACGGCAAGAATCTCGCGTGCGTTCTCGGCCTTGACCGACCCGCCATAGAGCAGGCGGAACGCTTCGCCCTCATCGCCGAACCGCGCGTTGAGCGCGGCGCGAAGGGCCGAATGCATCTGCGCGATATCGTCATTGGTGGGGGTCAGGCCGGTGCCGATCGCCCAGACCGGCTCATAGGCAACCACGAGGTCGGCACCGGTGGCGCCGTCGGGAATCGAACCGGCGAGCTGGCCGCGCACGATGTCGAGAGCCTGCCCCGCCTCGCGCTCGGCCCGCGTCTCGCCGACGCAGACAATGGCGACGAGCCCGGCACGGCGCGCCGCCTCGGCCTTGGCGCGCACCTGCGCGTCGGTCTCGCCATGGTCGCTGCGGCGCTCCGAATGGCCGACGATGACCGCACGGGCCCCGGCATCGGCCAGCATCTCCGCCGCGATGTCGCCGGTGTGGGCGCCGGAAGGCTTGGCGTGGCAATCCTGCCCGCCGACGCCGACATCGCTTCCTTCGGCGGCAACGGCAAGGGCGGCGAGCAGCGTCGCGGGCGGGCACACCAGCACGTCGGCTTTCGCCGCCAGCGCTGCGTCATATCCTTCGACGATACGGTCGAACTCGGCGACGGAGGCGGTCAGCCCGTTCATCTTCCAATTGCCGGCAACCAGCGGACGACGCATCCTCATACCGTTCCAAGCTCCTGCAATCCCAAAGTGCCACGCAAACGCCTCATAACAGACCGGGCTTGCGTCCGCAGCGGCTTTCGTTACGGGAAGGACGCATAAGCGCCGTTGCGGCGGCGGGGACGCCTCCCTATTATGCGCGCCTTTCGCGCCCCGGGCCGTCGCCCGCCCGACGCCAGACGAGAATCAAATGCTCAAGACCCTACGCAAGAGTGCCTCCGGAATTGTCGCCAAGATCCTGATGGTTCTGCTCATCCTCAGCTTCGCGGTGTGGGGCATCGCCGACGTGTTCCGCGGCTTCGGCAGCCAGACCCTGGCGACCATCGGCGACAGCGAGATCACCGTACCCGAATTCCGGCAGCTCTATCAGGAGCGCCTGCAGCAGATCAGCCAGCAGCTCAAGCGCGGCATCACGCCCGATCAGGCGCGGGCCTTCGGCATTCCCGACCAGATCCTGAACGAGCAGCTCGCCGAAGCGGCACTCAACGACCAGGCGAAGTCGCTGGGCCTCGCCCTGTCCGACGAAGAGATCGCGCGGCGCGTCCAGTCCAATCCGGCCTTCTTCGGACCGAGCGGCAGCTTCGACCCGGCCCATTTCAACCAGCTCCTGCGCTCGAACGGCTTCACCGAGGCCCGCTTCGTCGCGGCCGAGCGCGGCCTGGCGCTGCGCCAGCAGCTCATCCAGTCGCTGGGCGGCGGCATCGAGGTGCCGCAGGTGCTCAAGAGCGCCCTCGCCCGCTATGAGGGCGAGGAACGCTCGGTCAACTACGCCATGCTGACCGCAGCCTCGCTCACCGCGCCGGCTAACCCTTCGGACGACGAGCTCCGCACATTCTTCGACGAGCGCAAGGTCGCCTTCCGCGCGCCGGAATTCCGCAAGATCAACGTGCTGGTGCTGACCCCCGAGGCGCTGGCGTCGAGCGAGACGGTCACCGACGCCGAGGTGGAGGCCGCCTACAACGCCAACCTCTCCACCTATGGCACGCCGGAAAAGCGCGTCGTGCAGCAGCTCGTCTTCCCGAGCGCGGACGAAGCCAAGGCCGCTGCGGACCGCATCGCCGCCGGCACGCCCTTCGCCGACATCGTCGCGGAGCGCAAGCTGAGCGCCAAGGACGTGGACCTGGGCGACGTCGCCCGCGCCGACATCATCGACAAGCAGGTGGCCGATGCCGCCTTCTCGCTGCCGGCCGACGGCACCAGCGGCGTGATCGCCGGCCGCTTCGGCCCGGTCATCGTCCATATCGGCGCCATCACGCCCGGCACCACCCAGCCGCTGGCGGAGGTGGCCCCCGCCATCCGCGCCGCGCTGCAGGTCAACGCCGCCCGCCGGGCAATGCTTGCCACCTATGACAAGGTGGAGGACGACCGCGCCGGCGGCGCCCCGCTCGCCGAGATCGCCAGCAAGGCCTCCCTGCCGCTGCAGGCTTTCGACACCAGCGTGCAGGGCCAGGGCCCCGACGGCACCGCCATCGCCTCTTTCCCCGGCCGCGCCGAGGTGCTGCGCGGCGCCTTCGCCACAGAGGTGGGGGCGGAGAACGACCCGGCGCAGCTGCCGCAGAATGGCGGCTATGTCTGGTACGAGGTCGAGACCATCACCCCGCCGCGCGACCGCACCTTCGAGGAGGCGCGCGCGCAGGTGCTGGACCGCTGGAAGCAGGACCAGACCGCCCAGGCGCTCGACAAGCGTCTCGAGGAGATCAAAGCGAAGATTGCCGCGGGCACGCCGTTCGACCAGGCCGTCACCGAAGCGGGCCTCGAACTGCGCGCCGCCAACGGGCTGCGCCGCGGCCGCACCGCCGATGGCGTGCCGGAGGACATCATGGCCGCCGTGTTCGAGACGCCCGAGGGCGGCGTCGGCAGCTCCCTGGCGGAGGCCGGCGACAGCCGCCTCCTGTTCCAGGTGCTGCGCGCCAGCGTGCCGGAGACCGCCGCCACGGACGAGAAGCTGCTCTCCGACCTGCGCACGAGCATGGAAAACGACCTGATGACGGAATATCTCGTCGAGCTGCAGACCCGGCTCGGCGCCCGCATCAATCGTGCCGCGCTCGACCAGATCGTCGGCACCGACGCGGTGAACTGAGGCGGAACGCGGGTCATGAGCCTCACTCCCGAAGCGGCCGAGTTCGCCGCCGCCTATCAGCGTGGCGAGGCCCAGGTGGTCACCACCACGCTGATCGCCGACCTCGAAACCCCGGTCTCGGCCTTCCTCAAGATCGCCGGCGAGCGGCCCAACAGCTTCCTGCTCGAATCGGTCGAGGGCGGCGCCACGCGCGGGCGCTATTCGATGATCGGCATCGAGCCGGACGTCATCTGGCGCTGCCATGGCGAGACGGCGGAAATCAACCGCCGCGCCGCCACCGATCCCGCAACCTTCGAGGCCTGCCCGGACGCGCCGCTGGTCTCGCTGCGCAAGCTGGTCGAGGAATCGCGCATCCATCTGCCCGACGGCGCCCCGCCCATGGCGGCGGGCGTGTTCGGCTATCTCGGCTACGACATGGTCCGGCACATGGAGCGCCTGCCGGCGTCCAAGCCCGACGTCATCGACGTGCCGGATTCGCTGTTCATCCGCCCTACCGTGATGGTGGTGTTCGACGCGGTGCGCGACGAGATCACCGTCGTCACCCCGGTGCGGCCGGAACCGGGGGTCGCGCCGGCCTCCGCCTATGAGTCCGCGCGCGAGCGGCTGGAAAAGGTGGTCGCGGCGCTGGACAGCGCGCTGCCGAGCCCGCCCTCCGAGGACGTGTTCCACCAGGCGGTGGCGCCGCAGTCCAACACCGAGCCGGCGGCCTATCTCGACATGGTCGAGCGGGCCAAGGAGTACATCCGCGCTGGCGACATTTTCCAGGTGGTGCTGTCGCAGCGTTTCGAGGCGCCGTTCACCCTGCCGCCCTTCTCGCTCTACCGGGCGCTGCGACGGATCAACCCGGCGCCTTTCCTGGTCTATTTCAACTTCGGCGGCTTCTCGCTGGTCTGCTCCAGCCCCGAGATTCTCGTGCGCCTGCGCGCCGACACGGTCACCATCCGTCCCATCGCCGGCACCCGCCCGCGCGGCGCCACGCCGCACGAGGACAAGGCGCTGGAAGAGGAACTGCTGGCCGATCCGAAGGAGCGGGCCGAGCATCTCATGCTGCTCGATCTCGGCCGCAACGATGTCGGCCGGGTGGCGAAGATCGGCTCGGTGCACGTCACCGACAGCTTCTTCATCGAGCGCTACAGCCAGGTCATGCACATCGTCTCCAATGTCGAGGGCGCGCTCGATCCGCGCCACGACGCGCTGGACGCGCTGGCCGCCGGCTTTCCGGCCGGCACCGTTTCGGGCGCGCCGAAGGTGCGGGCGATGGAGATCATCGACGAACTGGAACGCGACAAGCGCGGCATTTATGCCGGCGCCATCGGCTATTTCGGCGCTGACGGCGAGATGGACACCTGCATCGTGCTGCGTACCGCCGTAGTGAAGGACGGGCGCATGTATGTGCAGGCCGGCGCCGGCATCGTCTATGATTCCGTGCCCGAGAGCGAATTGCAGGAATGCGTCAACAAGGCCAAGGCGCTGTTTCGCGCCGGCGAAGAAGCCGTGCGCTTCGCCGCTCGGGCCGGGCGGGGGCAGTGAGGCTCATGGGCGGGCGCGTGCGTCACGAGCGATGGCGGGTTTGGCGATAGGAGCGATCGCCGGCCGGCGCGGCTTGACCCCGCGCCGGAACACCCCCAAGACCTTCTGGAAAGCCGGCATCGGCCGGCGGATGGACGCACGATGATCCTGCTCATCGACAATTACGACAGCTTCACCTGGAACCTGGTCCACTATATCGGCGGCCTCGGCGCCGAGGTGGAGGTGCGCCGCAACGACACCCTTACCGTCGACGAGGCGATGGCGCTGAAGCCCGAGGCCATCGTCATCTCGCCCGGTCCGGCGACTCCGAACGAGGCGGGCATTTCCTGCGCGCTGATCGAGCGCGCGGCGGCCGAGGGCGTGCCGGTGTTCGGCGTGTGCCTTGGCCACCAGGCCATCGGCCAGGTGTTTGGCGGCGAGGTGGTGCGTGCGCCGCAGCCCATTCACGGCAAGCTCTCCGACATCGCCCACACCAATGGCGGCGTGTTCCACGGCATCAACGGCTCGCTGCGGGCGACGCGCTACCATTCGCTGGTGGTGAGGCGCGACACGCTGCCGGACACGCTCGCGATTACCGCGCAGACCGATGACGGGCTGATCATGGGCCTGTCGCACAAGACGCTGCCCGTGCACGGGGTGCAGTTCCACCCGGAAAGCATCGCCTCCGAGCACGGCCGGACCATTCTCAAGAACTTCCTCGACCTCGCGCGCGCCTGGAATGCCGGCCCTGGCCGGAAGCGGGCGGCGTGAGCACGGCACCAAGACAGGCGGGGACGCAGGGCGACATGGACAACCTCAAGCCCATCATCGGCAAGCTGGCGACAGGCACCACGCTGACGCGCGCGGAGGCGGCCTCCGCTTTCGACGTGATGATGTCGGGCGAGGCGACGCCCTCGCAGATCGGCGCCATCCTCATGGCGCTGCGGGTCCGCGGCGAGGCGATCGACGAGATCGCCGGCGCCGTCACCACCATGCGCGCGAAGATGCTGCGGGTGGAGGCGCCGGCGGACGCGGTGGATGTCGTCGGGACCGGCGGCGATGCCTCCGGCTCGTACAACATCTCCACCTGCGCCTCCTTCATCGTCGCTGGCGCCGGCGTTCCCGTCGCCAAGCACGGCAACCGCGCTCTGTCCTCCAAGTCCGGCGCCGCCGACGTGCTGATGGCGCTGGGCGTGAAGATCGACCTCACGCCCGAGCAGATCGCCCAGTGCATCAGCGAGGCCGGCATCGGCTTCATGTTCGCCCCGGCGCATCACCCGGCGATGAAGCATGTCGGCCCGAGCCGGGTGGAGATGGGCACGCGCACCATCTTCAACCTCATCGGCCCGCTCTCCAACCCCGCCGGCGTCACCCGCCAGATGGTCGGCGTGTTCGCCCGCAACTGGGTCGAGCCCATCGCCGAGGTGCTGCGCACGCTCGGCTCGACCCATGCCTGGGTCGTGCATGGCTCCGATGGGCTGGACGAGATCACCACCACCGGTCCGACCCATGTGGCCGAGCTGAAGGACGGCGCCATTCGCAGCTTCCAGATCGCGCCGGAGGCGTTCGGCCTCGCCCGCGCGACGCCGGAGGCGCTGAAGGGCGGCGACGGCGCCGCCAATGCGCTGGCGCTGCGCTCGGTTCTCGCCGGCGAGCCCAGTGCCTACGCGGACGTCGCTCTTCTCAACGCCGCCGCCGCACTGGTCGTCGCCGGCAGGGCGGATGAGCTTGGCGCCGGGCTGGAGCAGGCCCGTGCGAGCCTCGATGGCGGCCACGCCGCCGCCGCGCTCGACCGGCTGGTCGCCGTCTCCGCCCTCGCGGCGGCTCAGTAGGAGCCCGCAATGGCTGACATCCTGGAGAAGATCGGCGCCTATAAGCGCGAGGAGATCGCGAGCGCCAAGCGCGAGCGCCCACTTGCCGACATCCGCGCAAGCGCCGAGGCGCAGCCCCCGGCGCGCGGCTTCCTGCGCGCGATCGAGGCTAAGATTGCCGCTGGCGGCACCGCGCTGATCGCCGAGATCAAGAAGGCGAGCCCCTCCAAGGGGCTGATCCGGCCGGATTTCGACCCGCCGGCGCTGGCGCAGGCCTATGAGGCCGGCGGCGCGGCCTGCCTGTCCGTGCTCACCGACCGCCCCTCCTTCCAGGGCGCGCCGGAATTCCTCGTCGCGGCGCGGGCCGCCTGTGCGCTGCCGGCGCTGCGCAAGGATTTCATGCACGACACCTATCAGGTGTTCGAGGCGCGAAGCTGGGGCGCCGATTGCATCCTCGTCATCATGGCCTCGGTGGATGACGCGCTGGCGCTCGACCTCGTCGAGACCGCCCACGGCCTCGGCATGGACGCGCTGGTGGAGGTGCATGACGATGCCGAGCTCGACCGCGCCTTGCGGCTGCCGGCGAGGCTCGTCGGCATCAACAACCGCAACCTCCGCAATTTCGAGGTGACGCTGGAAACCTCCGAGCGCCTCGCCCCGCGCATCCCCTCGGACCGGGTCATCGTCGGCGAGAGCGGCATCTTCACGCCGGACGACATCGCCCGCCTCGCGCAGGTGAACATCGACTGCATCCTGGTCGGCGAAAGCCTGATGCGGCAGCTTGATGTTGCAGCAGCGACGCGTGCGCTGCTGCAGCCCTCCGACACCGCCCGGGCGGCCGGCTGAGCATGTCCGACACGCCCCGCCTCACCCATCTCGACTCCACCGGCGCCGCCCACATGGTCGACGTCGCCGACAAGGCCGTGACCGACCGGGTAGCGATCGCCGAAGGCCAGGTTGTCATGCAGGCGGCGACGCTGGACCTCATCCTCTCGGGCAACGCCAAGAAGGGCGATGTCATTGGCACGGCTCGGCTTTCCGGCATCATGGCGGCCAAGCGCACGCATGAGCTGATCCCGCTCTGCCACGCGCTGCTGCTTTCCAAAGTCGCGGTGGAGGTTCAGCCCGATGCCGCGCTGCCCGGCCTCATCGTCCGCGCCACCGTCCGCACTAGCGGCCAGACCGGCGTGGAAATGGAGGCACTGACCGCGGTTACCGTGGCATGCCTCACCGTCTACGACATGGCCAAGGCGGTCGATCGCGGCATGCGGATCGAGAATGTCCGACTGCTGGAAAAATCCGGTGGCCGCTCAGGTACTTGGCAGGCCGACTGACGGAGACCCCCATGGCCCTGATGCCGGTCGAGGACGCCCTCGCCCTCCTGCTCTCCGCCGTTCAACCCGTTGAGGCAGAACGCGTTTCGCTGGAAGACGCCGCCGGCCGCGTGCTGGCCGCTCCGGTCATCGCCCGCCGCACCACGCCCGGCGCCGACGTCTCCGCCATGGACGGCTACGCCCTGCGGGCGCAGGACGCGCCCAGCGTGCCCGTCACCCTTGAACTCATTGGCGAATCCGCCGCCGGCCGCCCTTTTTCCGGTCGCGTCGAGCCGGGCACGACGGTCCGCGTCTTCACCGGCGCCGTGCTTCCCGAGGGCTCGGACGCGATCGTCATCCAGGAAGACACGACCCGCGATGGAAGCGCCATCACCCTCACGGAAGCGGCAACGCCCGGCCGCCACATCCGCCGCGCCGGAGGCGACTTCGCTGCCGGCGAGACGTTGCTTGCAGCCGGCCATCGCCTGCGCGCCCGCGACCTCGCCCTCATTGCCGCCGCCGATGTCGACAGCATCAGCGTCGCCCGCCGCCCGCGCGTGGCGCTGCTGTCCACCGGCGACGAGTTGGTGCGGCCAGGCGCCGGCGCGGCCGCCCATCAGGTGATCGTCTCCAATATCTATTCGGTCGCCGCGCTGGCCCGCGCCGCCGGCGCGGAGGTGGCCGACCTCGGCATACTGCCCGACCGCATGGACGCCACGCAGGCGGGCGTGCGCGCCGCGCTCGACGCCGGCTTCGACGCGCTGGTGACCACCGGCGGCGCCTCGGTCGGCGACCATGACCTGATCGCGCCGGCGCTCACCGCCCAGGGCGTCGATCTCGCCGTCCACAAGATCGCGCTGCGCCCCGGCAAGCCGCTGATGTTTGGGCTTTCCGCCGATGCACGCACGCAGGTGCTCGGCCTGCCCGGTAATCCGGTCTCGGCCCATGTCTGCGCCCTGCTGTTCCTCGTGCCGCTGATCAAGGCGCTGCAGGGGCTGGAGGTGCCCGCGCATCCCGAGCTGGAGCCCGCACGCCTCGGTAGCGACATCAGGGCCAACGAGCACCGGATGGACTTCCAGCGGGCGGAAATCGTCGGCCACGCCGAGGGCCTGCCCTTGGTTCGGCCGCTGCCGGTTCAGGATAGCTCCATGCTGCGCAACTTGGCCCGCGCCGATGTCCTGCTTGTCCGCCGCCCGCACGCGCCGGCGGCGGCGGCCGGCGAGATGTGCGAGATTTTGCGTTTCGAGGATTGACGGAAGCCGCGTCCGCCTGTGTTCTCAAGGCTTTGCAGGCGGGAAAAAGGGGCTGCGGATGGAAATCGATCTTCCCGAGGTGCTGGCCGAGGTTCGCGCCGCCTTCGAGCGCTATGAGCGCGCGCTTGTCGGCAATGACGTGGCTGAACTCGATGCGCTGTTCTGGGACGATGCGCGCACCATCCGCTATGGCGGCGGTGAGAACCTCTACGGCATTGCGGAGATCCGCGCCTTCCGCACCGCCCGCTCGCCGGTCGGGCTGGAACGCGCCCTCGCAAACACCGCCATTACCACTTATGGCACCGACATGGCGGTGGCTTCCACCTTGTTCCGCCGAACAACGGTGCCGGGACGCGTGGGACGGCAAATGCAGACCTGGATGCGCACGCCGGAAGGTTGGAAGGTCGTCGCCGCCCATGTCAGCCTGATCGACGAACCCAAGTGACCCCTTGGTGAAGCCGGGCGCGCCAGCTAAAGATGCGCCATGCCGTCCGGATCACGGATGGCCCCGTTGGTCGCGTGTTCGCTGATGTCGGTGCTGCCACTACGCTTCCCGCTCGATCCGTCCGCCCCCGGCGCCCGGCGTGCGCGCGTAACGCGCGCCGAAGAACTGCGCATGCATCTCGCCGATGAGATCACGCGGGGCACGCTGCCGCCCGGCACGGCCCTGGACGAAACGGCGCTGGCTGTGCGATTCGGCGTGTCGCGCACGCCGGTCCGCGAGGCGTTGCGCGAACTCGTCGCCTCCGGCCTGGTCGACGCCCGCCCCCATCGCGGCGCTGTCGTGGCCCGGCCCAGCGTCCAACGTCTGCAGGCGATGTTCGAGGTGATGGCCGAGCTGGAGGCGCTCTGCGCCGGGCTCAGCGCCCTCAACATGACGCCGCAGGAGCGCCAGAAGCTGCAAAGCCTGCACGCGGACATGGGCGAGTTGATGCGCCTCGGCGACTTCGCCGCCTATCGCGAACTAAACGAGCAGTTCCACACCTCGATCTATGCCGGCAGCCATAACGACTATCTGATCGAGCTCACACTCGGCACGCGCCGGCGCCTGTCGCCCTTCCGCCGCGCCCAGTTCCGCGCGCTCGGCCGGCTGGCCCTCTCGCACACCGAACATGAGCGGGTGACGACCGCCATACTGCGCGGCGACCGCGACGGCGCCGCCGGAGCGATGCGCAGTCACATCGCCATTGTCCACGATGCCTATGAGCAATACGCCCAGACGGTGTGAACGGCGCAGCCTGATTCACCGCGTCGACACGGCGCTCCGATACCCCCGCCGAGCGGCATTCACACTGCCGAAATGGCGATTACGGTGCGCAGGCCATCGTTTAGCGTCCCTTTACCCATTGTGGAACACAATAAGAACGGCTAGTCTTTGTTCGTGATTTGTTTCGTTCCGGCATCGGCCGACAGACGGGGGTCTCCGGATGCTCACCCGCAAACAGCATGAGCTGCTGCTGTTCATCAATGAACGCCTCCAGCAGGATGGCGTGCCACCTTCGTTCGAGGAAATGAAGGAAGCGCTGGACCTGCGCTCGAAGTCCGGCATCCACCGGTTGATCACGGCGCTGGAGGAACGCGGCTTCATCCGGCGGCTGCCCAACCGGGCGCGCGCGCTGGAAGTCGTCCGCCTCCCGGAGGACGCGCAGCCGCAGCGGCCTGTCCGGGCCTTCGCTCCAAATGTCATTGAGGGCAATCTCGGCAAGGTGCGCCCCTCTTCCGACGACGATGCCGACCGCCGCGTGGTCTCGATCCCGGTCATGGGCCGCATCGCGGCCGGCACGCCGATTTCCGCCATCCAGTCCCGCGACCATACCATTGGCATGCCGCCGGAAATGCTGTCCGGCGGTGAGCATTACGCGCTGGAGGTGCGGGGCGACTCAATGATCGAGGCCGGCATTCTCGATGGCGATCTGGCTCTCATCCGCAAATGCGATGCCGCCAGCACGGGGGAGATCGTGGTCGCCTTGATCGATGACGAGGAAGCCACGCTCAAGCGCCTGCGCCGCAAGGGCGCGTCGGTGGCGCTGGAAGCGGCCAACCCTGCCTATGAGACGCGCATCTTCGGACCGGACCGGGTGCGCATCCAGGGCAAGCTGGTGGGCCTTTTCCGGCGTTATTGAGCGTCGTCCGGCGCTACCTCCGGCCTTTGCAAAGTCTCAGCGCGAGACGTTGCATTGAGCGGCGCCGTTCTTCGGGTTCGGCTCGCGGCAGCGGTAGTTGGTGAGGTCGGCTTGGTTGGTGGAGGCGCCTTCGTCTGAATGTACGTGGTCGGTTCCACTGGCTTGTTCGTCGGCACAGACGCCGTGGGCTCCCAGGGTCGTGTCCCCTGCTCGGGGCGGGCTGCGACGAGGGCGACACGGCCATCGGGCGGGAGCGAGGCGGCTAGCCCCCCGATCGCTGTGCGTTCATCCTGGTAGATTACCGTGGCGGCGCAGTCGTGAGGCGGCGCAAACGGCGTCACCAGAACGGCCGCGAGGCGGCAATCGTCTTCGAGCGAATCGCGGTCGCGCGACAAAGCCACGAGCCGGCCATCACGAAGCGGCAGGGTACAGCCGAGCGCATCGCAGGCCGCATGTTTTGCAAGCTCTTCATCGCCAAAACGGCCGCGTTCGCCGTCGGCGCTCAGCCATTGTTCGACGGCAAAGCGCCCGGCAATGCCGGTGTCGCGATCGCCCATCACCGCGAGCGCCCCGTCTTTGCCGCGCACCGCCACTGTCCGCGCCTCCGCATCGACCCAGATGTCCGGCCGCGGCGCGTGTGCGGCGACGGCAACTCCCGCAAAGGCGAGCACCGGTGCGACGAGAATCAGCCGGGTGCGGGCAAGGCAGACCACCATGAGACCGAGGCTGATCAGCACCAGGCTCGCCATCGGCATGGCCGGCACGCCGCGATCCGCGCCGGGCAGCGCGGCGACAGCCTCGGAGATGTCCCGCATCCGCCCAATGCCCCAGCCCATCAGCCGCCAGGCCGGATCGTCCCATCCGAACGGCATCAGGATCGCTCCGGCAAGCCCCGCCGGCATGACGATGAACGACACCACCGGCATGGCCGCGAGGTTGGCCGCCAGGCTGAGCGGCGCCAGGCGTTGGAAATGGAACGCCGCATAGGGCGCGGTCGCCAGGCCCGCCGACAGCGAGGCCAGCACCAGCGCCCCGACATAACGACCCGGCAGCCCGAGCCATCGCCCCACCTTGCCCGATGGCCGTGCAATAAGGCCACCGAAGCGCTCATAGGCGGCGACCAGGCCGAGCGTGGCGGCGAACGACATCTGTGCCCCGGGGTCGAGCACGGCGGAGGGCGACATCGCCAGCAGCGCCAGCGCCGCAACCGCCAGGGTGCGCAGGGTGAGCGCCGGGCGGCCGAGCACGATTCCCGCGAGCACCAGCAGCGTCATCACATAAGAGCGCTGCGTCGGCACTTCGGACCCGGACAGCAGGAGATAGAAGGTCGCCGAGAGCATGGCCGGCAGCGCCGCCCACGCCTTGATCGGCCGGTAGAGGGCAAATTCCGGCAGCAGCGCCAGCAACGCCCGCGCTAGGAAGAACACCGTGCTGGCCACCAGAGCCATATGCAGGCCGGAAATGGAAAGGACATGCGAGAGGCCGGAGATCCGCATGCTCTCCTCGATCGATTCCGGCACGGCGTCCCGCAGCCCGGTGACCAGCGCCACCGCCACGCCGCCATCCTCCCCCGGCAGCGCTGCGCGGATGCGGCTAGCAATCGCGTGCCGCGTGCCGTCGAGCCACGTCGTGATCCGCAGGCCGAAAGGCGGCGCGACGTCCACCGGGCTGAGCCGGGGCTTGCCGAGCGCATATCCGGTGGCACCGATGCCGTCCAACCAGATCGCGCGGCCGAAGTCGAATCCGCCGGGATAGGCTGGCCCCGGGGGCGGCCCGAGCGTCGCGCGCAGCGTCACATGGCTGCCGACCGGCGGCGGGTCTCGCCCGGCGAGGGTGATGCGGGCCCGCCTCGGCTTCCCCTCGGCCGGGCGCTCGATCGCGGTGATCTCGACCGTGATGCGACTGCCGCGCGGGCGCTGCTCCGCTGCTTCAACAAAGCCGCTGAGCTCGACCGCATTGAGCGTGGTGCCGAGCACGGGATGGGCCATGAGTTGCACCTGCAAAGCGGCAACGGCAAATCCGGTCGCAATCACGGCGAGCAGAGCCATCAGGTGGAAGGCGAACGGCCGCGCGCGCGCCAGAAGTGCCAGCCCGGCAAAGCCGACGGCGGGGACGAGCCCGACATAGGGCAATGGCTCATGCGGGGCGCCGAAGTAGAGCGCCGCGCCGCCGGCGAAGCCAATGGGCAAGAAAAGGAAGCCGCGGCGGTCGTCGACCTCCCGCGCCAGAGCGGCCGTCAACGCCGGCCACACCCCGCCCAGCGAGACCCACGGAACCCCGCCCGGCGCCAATGGACGGCCCGACCGACCGGCGGCAAGCGCGAGCGCCCGCGCGCGCCCACGCGTCGCGCCGCCCCCCGGTTCCTGCTGCGGCGGAACCTGCATGCCCCCGCTGCGCCCCCTGAACGCCCCGGCTCGCTCGTCCTCTTACCGGGCCATGCTCAATGCTACGCTTTTCCCGTGTCGCACACCTATGGTACACGCACCGTCCGCGCCCGCCACGCTTCGATGCCGCCCCTGCGGCGCAGACGGAAGAGATATGTCCGAGACCGTCATTACCCGCTTTGCCCCCTCGCCCACCGGCTTCCTGCACATTGGCGGGGCGCGCACCGCGCTGTTCAACTGGCTTTATGCCCGCGCCAAGGGCGGCACGATGCTGCTGCGCATCGAGGACACCGACCGCCAGCGCTCCACGCCGGAGGCGATCGATGCCATCATCGACGGGCTCAAATGGCTCGGCATCGATTGGTCGGGCGACGTCATCTACCAGTTCGCCCGGGCCGAGCGGCACCGAGAGGCGGTCGAGCACATGATCGCCGCCGGCCGCGCCTATCCCTGCTATGCCTCGGCGGCCGAGCTCGAGGAAATGCGCGAGACGGCCCGCAAGGAGGGCCGCCCTCCCCGCTATGACGGGCGCTGGCGCGACCGCGACCCGGCGGATGCGCCCGCCGACCGCAAGCCGGTCTTCCGCCTGAAGGCGCCGACCGAAGGCGAAACGGTGATCGACGACCTCGTGCAGGGCCGTGTGGTGATCCCCAACAAGGATCTCGATGACCTCGTGCTGCTGCGCTCCGACGGCACGCCGACCTATATGCTGTCGGTGGTGGTCGACGACCACGACATGAACGTCACCCACATCATCCGTGGCGACGACCATCTCACCAATGCTGCGCGCCAGACGCAGATCTACCATGCGCTGGGCTGGGAGGTGCCAAAGATGGCACATATCCCGCTGATTCACGGGCCCGACGGCGCCAAGCTCTCCAAGCGCCATGGCGCGCTCGGTGTCGACGCCTACCGTGCCATGGGCTATCTGCCGGCCGCGCTGCGCAACTATCTGGTGCGCCTCGGCTGGAGCCACGGCGACCAGGAAATCTTCTCCGCCGAGGAGATGAGCCGGCTGTTCGATCTCGACAGGGTTGGCCGCTCGGCCGCGCGGTTCGATTTCGCCAAGCTGGAAAGCATCAACGGCGTCTATATCCGCTCGACGCCCGACAGCGAGTTGCTCGACGCGATCGACGCGGTGCTTCCCTATATTCCCGACGGCGCCGCCATTGCCGCCGCGCTCACGCCCGAGCGCCGCAGCCAGTTGCTGCTGGCGATGCCGGGCCTGAAAGAACGCGCCAAGACGTTGATCGAACTCATTGAAAGCTCCGCCTATATCTGGCGGTCGCGGCCGCTGCCCTTCGAGGAAAAGGCGCAGGCGCTGCTGACCGACGAGTCGCGCCGGCTGCTCGCGGCGGCGGCGGATGCTCTTGCGGCAGTGACGGAGTGGAACGCTGCGGAGACGGAGGCGGCCGTCCGTGCCGTGGCCGAGCAGCAGGGCGTGAAGCTCGGCATGCTCGCGCAACCGCTGCGCGCAGCGGTGACCGGCAAGACCACCTCGCCCGGCATTTTTGACGTTCTTGCCGTACTCGGCAAAGAGGAATCGCTGGCCCGGATAGCCGATCAGACGGGCGCTGCCGCGCAGGCGTGAAGCACGATTCTAACATGGTCCCCGGGCGCGCATGAAACGATTTCGCGCCCGGCCTTCGGCCGCATTGCGGCAGCGGTTTCGCTGCGCTTGCGAGGGCTGATTGAAACCGCTACGACTTTGGACATGGGTCGCCGCGAGACACCCCCCCGTCTCCGATGCACAGTGCCGAAAGGCACGCGCGGCCCCCGCACAGACGTGATCCGCTTCAGATCCGGTTCCTAGGTTGAGGGAGACCCTGCATGGACGCCAGCCAAAGCAATGCGCCAAAATCCGCGACGCTCACCATTGGCGATGAAAGCTGGGAGCTTCCGATACTGAACGGCACCATCGGGCCGGACGTCATCGACATTGCCAAGCTCTACGGCCAGACAGGCAAGTTCACCTACGACCCCGGCTTCACCTCCACGGCCTCCTGCGAAAGCCAGATCACCTATATTGACGGCGACGAGGGCGTCCTCCTCTATCGCGGCTACCCGATCGAACAGTTGGCCGAGCCCGGCGACTTTCTAGAAACCTGCTACCTCCTGCTTTACGGCGAGTTGCCGACCGCCGCCCAGAAGGCGGATTTCGACTACCGCGTCACGCGCCACACCATGGTGCACGAGCAAATGAGCCGGTTCTTCCACGGCTTCCGTCGCGACGCACATCCGATGTCGGTTCTCGTCGCCTCGGTCGGCGCGCTGTCGGCCTTCTACCACGACTCCACCGACATCTCAGATCCGCAGCAGCGCATGATCGCCTCGATCCGGATGATCGCGAAGATCCCGACGCTGGCGGCCATGGCCTACAAATATTCCATCGGCCAGCCCTTCGTCTATCCGAAGAACGACCTGGATTACGCGTCGAACTTCCTGCGCATGTGCTTCTCGGTGCCCTGCGAGGAGTACAAGGTCAACCCGATCCTTTCGCGCGCCATCGACCGCATCTTCATTCTCCACGCCGACCATGAGCAGAATGCCTCGACCTCTACCGTGCGCCTTGCCGGTTCGTCGGGCGCCAACCCCTTCGCCTGCATCGCGGCCGGCATCGCCTGCCTGTGGGGCCCGGCACATGGCGGCGCCAACGAGGCGGCGCTGAAGATGCTCGGCGAAATCGGCTCGGTGGACCGCATCCCGGAATTCATCAACCGCGCCAAGGACAAGAACGATCCGTTCCGCCTGATGGGCTTCGGGCACCGCGTCTACAAGAACTACGATCCGCGCGCCAAGATCATGCAGCGCACCTGCCATGAGGTGCTTGGCGAGCTCGGCATCAAGGACGACCCGCTGCTCGACATCGCCGTCGAACTGGAGCGCATCGCGCTGCAGGATGAGTATTTCGTCGAGCGCAAGCTCTACCCGAACATCGACTTCTATTCCGGCATCACGCTGCGAGCCCTCGGCTTCCCCACCTCCATGTTCACCGTGCTGTTCGCACTCGCCCGCACCGTGGGCTGGATCGGCCAGTGGAAGGAGATGATCGAGGATCCCAGCCAGCGCATCGGCCGCCCGCGCCAGCTCTACACCGGCGCCACGCAGCGCGATTACATCCCGATCGCCCGCCGCAAGTGACGTATCCCGGCGACCGCCGCGAGGTGGCCGACCGGCACACCGCCTGATCGAGAACCCCGCCCTCCGGAACCGGACGGCGGGGTTTTCATATTCCGGGAGCGCCCTCAGGGACACATAGGCGTTTGAGCCTGGCGTGACGCGGCCAGCGCCTCCAGCACGGCGCGAGCCGCACGCCGGCTCGGCGGATCGCCGCCCTCGCCCATGATCGCATCGAGCCGGGCGAAAGCGGCGAGCTGCGCCTCACGTTCCGGACCACCCTCCAGCAGCCGCACCAGCCGCGCCGCCATGGCCGGCGGATCGATGTGCCATTGCAGATATTCCGGCACCGCCGCCTCGCCGACGATGAGATTGGGCAGGATTGCGGTCTTCACCCGGATGAAGAACGGTGCGATACGCCCTTCCAGCCAGGGGACCTTATAGGCGGCGACGGTCGGAATGCCGGCCAAAGCCAGTTCGAGCGTCACCGTGCCGGAGGCGGCGAGCGCTGCCCGCGCGACCCGGAAGGCGGCCAGCTTCTCACCCTCATCGACGATGATCCGCGGCTTCACCGGCCATGACGCAACGATCTCCTCGACCTGCGAATGCCGTCGCGGCAGCGTGGGCAGGACCAGCTCGACCCCCGGCATCATCCGCTGCAGCCGGCCCAGCACGTCGCCGAAGACCGGCCCGAGCCGCGCAAGTTCGGCGCGCCGGCTGCCCGGCAGTACCAGCAGCACGGGCGGCGACGCATCCCGCCGGGCCGCCTCTTGCGGACCTGGCCGGAGCCGATCCAGCTCGCCCAGCAGCGGGTGGCCGACATAGAGAGTGGGTGGCCCGCCCAGCTCTTGCATGGCCTCCGGCTCGAAGGGCAGAACAGCGAGCACCCGATCGAAATCCGGCGCCATGGCCTTTGCCCGGCCGGGTCGCCAGACCCAGACGGTGGGCGCCACATATTTGACGATCGGCAGTTTCGGCAGCCGGGCCCGCACCTTGCGGGCAACGCGGTGGGTGAAGTCGGGCGCGTCGACGAGCACGAGAATGTCCGGCGGAAGGGAGACGATCGCCTCGGTCGTCTCACCCATGCGGCGAAGAATGCGCGGCAGGCCGGCGATGACCTGCGCGAAGCCCATGGCGGTGATGTCTTCCATCGGGAAGAGTTCCGCCAGCCCCTGCGCGTGCATGCGCGCGCCGCCGACACCTCGAAAGCGGACCTCCCCGGCATGCAGCGCCGTCAGTTCCGCCATCACGCCAGCACCCAGCGCGTCGCCGGACTCCTCGCCGGCGACGATGAATATGTCGAGCGGTGCCGCGCCGCTCATGGGCTCTCCGCCCCCTCGCGCTCGAACGCGAAGATGAACAGACCTGCCCGGTTGGCCGCCTGTACCAGGGCTTCAACGTCCGCCACGATGACGCCGCCGGCCTCGAGAGCGATGCCCGCCAGCCCCGCCCGGGCGGCCCCCTCTACCGTGCGCACGCCCAAAGACGGCATGTCCAGCCGCCGATCCTGTCCGGCCTTCGGGCACTTCACCAGCACGCCGCAGCGATCCGGCACCTTGATGCGCCCGTTGGCACGCAGTTCGGCCACGCGTGCCAGCATGAGATCGGTACCTTCCGCCGCCTCCACCGCCACCACATGGCCGTTCATGACCACCAGCCCCTGACCGATATCCAGCGGGCCCATGGTCGCCAGCGCCGCCCGCCCCTGCGCGATGTCGACCGCCGCGCGGGCATCCGGCGTGAGGGCGCCGAGCCGGCCGGCGGGAATGAGGATGTCGGGCGCAACCTCGTGGGCGCCGACGAGCCGGAAGCCGGACTCCTCGAACAGCCGGCCGAGGCTGGTGAGCAGATGATCATCCCCGCCACGGAGCATGGCAAATACGCGCGGCAGCAGCGTCAGCGTTCTCCAGTCGAGCCGGATATCGCGGATCCGCGGGCGCAGCACATTGCCGATGAAAACGACGTCGCGGCACCCAAGCCGGCGCATCTCGCGCTTCAGGAAGCCGAAGCGGCCGATGGAAATCCACACATGCGGCCAGGCTCCCACCGGCGCATCGGCAAAGCCGCGTACGGGGAAGAGAATGACCTGGCGCCCCGCCTTGCGGGCCGCCTCTGCGACCGCGAGAGGAAAGGCTCCGCCGCCGCAGATGATGGCGAGCGGCGCATCCACCCGCACGCCCTCGCCCATCGCTGATGTCTCAGGCAGCTTCGGGCTCAGCGACATGGTCGGCCGCGTCGTCGGGTACGGTAAGGCGCCGTTTGCCGCCGTTTCGGATGAAATCGACGACATGCAGCACATTCGCATCGCCGGCAAAATCCTCTGCGACGCGTGCCGCCCGCTCTCCCAGCGTACCGCCCGAATAGAACAGCTCGCGATAGGCCGCGCGCAGTGCGTGGATCTGCGGCCGCGTAAACCCGCGCCGCTTCATGCCGATGATGTTCAATCCCCCGAGCCCGCTGCGGCCATAGATCATGGCGCCGAAGGGAATGAGGTCGTGCTGAAGCCCGCACAGGCCACCCACAATGGCATTGTCGCCCACGCGCACATGCTGGTGGAGCGCCGCCATGCCGCCGAGGAAGACGTTGTTGCCGATCGTCACATGCCCGGCGAGCGTCGCATTATTGGCGAAGATCACGTGGTTGCCGACCACGCAGTCATGCGCGACATGGCTGTTCACCATGAAGAAGCAGTTGTCGCCGACCACCGTCTCCATATGGCCGCCCGAGGTGCCGGTGTTCATCGTCACATGCTCGCGGACGGTGCAGTTGCGACCGATGACGAGACGCGAGGCCTCGCCCTTGTAGCCAAGCGACTGCGGCGCGAAGCCCAGCGACGCGAACGGGTAGATCGTCGAACCCTCGCCGATGGTGGTATGGCCGCTAATGGCGACGTGGGAGACGAGCTTCACGCCGGCGCCCAGCACCACATCCGGGCCCACCGTGCAGAACGGCCCGATCTCCACGCCCGCACCCAGGATTGCCCCGTGCTCGACGCGCGACAGCGGGTCGATCTTCACCTCGGAAACGCTCATTTGCCTCCCTCGCGGGCGATCATCGCGCCCACCTCGGCCTCGGCGACGATCTGCCCGCCGACCTTTGCTTCACCACGGAACCACCACATGTTCCGCCGCTTCGTCATCTGCGTCATATGATATTCAAGCACGTCCCCGGGAAGGACAGGCTTGCGGAACTTCGCCTTGTCGATGGTCATGAAATAGACGAGCGAGGGCGCGCCATCTCCCGGACGCTCCAGCAGGCAGATCGTGCCCGCCGTCTGTGCCATGCCTTCGAGGATGAGTACGCCCGGCATCACCGGGTTGTCGGGGAAATGGCCCTGGAAATGCGGCTCGTTGGCTGACACGTTCTTGATGCCGATCGCCTTCTTGTCACCCTCGATGCCGATGATCTTGTCGACCATGAGGAAGGGGTAGCGGTGCGGCAGCGTCGCCAGGATGCGCTGAATATCGGCGGCACCCAGCGCCGTGGTTTCAACTGTGGCTTCAGCCTGCACGTCCATTCCCTACTGCCCCTGTTGTTCGCCGCGCCGGCCGGCAATGTCGCCGCGCCCGAGTCGCTGGATCGCCATCACCTCGCGGAACCAGTCACGCATCGGCTTGGCGGGCGAGCCGCCCCATTCGGCACCGGGCGGCACGTCGTCCTTCACATTGCTGGTCGCGGCAATGCGGGCACCATCGCCAATGCGGACATGGCCAATCACACCCACCTGCCCTCCCAGCATCACGAAATCGCCCAGGGTCGCGCTGCCGGCGATACCTGTCTGCGAGACGATGATGCAGTGACGTCCGATGACGACGTTGTGCGCGATCTGCACGAGATTGTCGATCTTGGTTCCTTCGCCGATCACCGTGTCGCGCAGGCCGCCGCGGTCGATCGCCGTCGCGGCGCCGATCTCGACGTCGTCCTGCAGGATCACCCGGGCGATCTGCGGCACCTTGGCATGGCCCTTCGCCCCGCCAACATAGCCGAAACCGTCCTGGCCGATCCGGGCACCGGGATGCACGATCACCCGGTCGCCGGCAAGCGTATGCTGCAGCGTGGCACCTGCCCCGATGGAACAGTTCCGGCCGATACGCACTCCCGGCCCTATCACCGCGCCGGCGGCGATCACCGTGCCGCCGCCTATTTCCGCTCCGGGCCCGATGACGGCGCCGGGATCGACGGTCACATCGGCCTCAAGCCGCGCCAGCGGGTGCACCATGGCGCCGCTGGCGACGCCGGCCTGGCCGAACATCGAGGCGGGGCTCAGACTGCTAGCATAGAGTTGCCGGGCGACGGCGACGAAGGTCGCATGCGGCTTGGCCACCCGTATAGCGACCGTGCCCGACGGCACATGTTGGGCGAAGCGTTCGGAAATCAGGCACGCACCCGCGCGCGTCTCTCGGAGCGCGGCGACGTGGCGAGCCCCCTCCATGAAGGTCAGGTCGGTCGGTCCGGCTTCTTCGAGCGACGCCACGCCGCCGATCCTAACGGTAGACTCCCCCGCCGTGCCTTCTCGCTGGGGCGCGCCGGCAATGACGCCGATCTCCGCCAGCGTCAGCGGCACAGGCGCCGGATGGAAGAAGGGATCGTTCATCGCCGCCCGTCGACTGTCGTGCCGGTTCCCAAACGCACAAGCGGCCCGGATGACCGGACCGCCGTGCTGCAAGATGGGATGGATATTATCAGAACTTGGTGCCGCCGCTGAAGCGGAACTCCTGCACCTCGTCATACCATTCCTTGGACAGTGCCCAGGCATAGTCGAAGCGCAGCGGGCCGAAGGGCGACTGCCAGATCAGGCCAACACCGACCGACGAGCGGATGCTGTCGCTGTCCGCCACGCAGACGTTTGCAAGACCCTTGGTGGAGGAGCCGCGCAGCGTGCTGCAGTCCACCAGATTGTTCTGCCAACCCGCGATGTTCTCGAAGGTGGTGTTGCCCTGATAGTCCCAGAGCGAACCGGCATCGGCGAACACGGCTGCCTTCAGGCCGAAATCCTTGGGCAGGAAGGAAAGTGGGAACTGCACTTCGGCCGACGTGCCCCAGTACATCGTGCCGCCGAGCGCATCCATGTCCTCGCCGAAATAACCGGAGGCCAAGTCGCGCGGGCCGATGCCGTTCGGGGCGAAGCCGCGGACGAGGTCGGGACCCTTGAAGAAGTTGTCGGTGATGCGCAGGTCCTCGCTGCCCCACGAAGCCACATTGCCAAGCTGGCCGCGCAGCAGCAGGACGAAATCGCCGACGATCGGGGTGTAGAAGCGGGTATCGAAGGTCGAGCGGATATAGCTGGTGTCGCCACCGAGGCCGGCGAAATCCTGCTTAAGTTCGATAAGGTAACCGCTGGTCGGGTTACGGTTGTCGTCGAGCATGTTGTAGGAGAGCGTGTAGCCAACCGCCGAGGTGATGATCGACTCATTGTTGATCTCGAGCAGCGCCCACGACACGTCGTTATAGAGCTCGTCCTCGACGCTGACCGAGATTTCCTTCTGCGACAGCATATAGCGCAGACCGAGGGTCAACTCGTCGGTGAGCGGCAGGGCCACGCGCAGCGTGCCACCCATCGTTTCGGTGTCGTACTGGCTGTAGCTGGTCGCGCTGGTCTGCTTCCAGAACAGGTCGAAGCCGGCCGCCATGCGGTAGTCGAGGAAGTACGGCTCGGTGAAGCTGAAATCGGCGCCCTGCACGTTCTCGCCAAGCTGGCCGGCAAGGCGGACATACTGGCCGCGCCCCAGGAAGTTCTTCTCCGAGATCGCCACTTCGCCGATGAAGCCGTCAGTGGTCGAATAGCCACCCGACACCGAGAACTCACCCGTGGGCTGATCCTCGACCGTCACCACCAGGATAATGCGGTCGGGCGCGGTGCCCGGCTCATTGGTGATCTTCACATCCTTGAAGTAGCCAAGGTTGCGCAGCCGGCGCTCGGCCCGATCGACCATCACGCGGTTATAGGCGTCGCCTTCGGCGAAATCGAACTCACGACGGATCACCCAATCGCGGGTACGCACGTTGCCGCGAATTTCGATCCGCTCGACATAGACGCGCGGACCTTCTTCAACCGCGAAGACCAGCGAGATGGTGCGGGTTTCGGCATTGCGGTCACCGCGCGGACGAACCTGGGCGAACGCGTAGCCGGCCTTGGAAACTTCGATCGTCGCATTCTCGACCGACTTCTCGACCAGCTCGGCGTTGTAGACCTGGCCGGGAGCGACGCGCAGGGCGGCGCGCAGGTCGGCAATGTCGACGTCCCGGATGCCGGAGACGACATCCACCGTGCCGACACGATACTGCGGGCCTTCCTCGAGCACATAAGTGAGGACGAAGCCGTCCCGCTGGCGGTCGAGATCCGCGGTCACCGAGATGATACGGAAATCCGCATAGCCGTGTTTCAGGTAGAAGCGGCGCAGGAGTTCCTGATCGGTGTTGATGCGGTCGACGTCATAAATGTCGGTGTTCTTGAGCCAGGACAGCCAGTTGGTCTCGGTCGTGGTGATCTCGTCCTTCAGCTTGTAGGCCGAATAGGCCTTGTTGCCGACGAACTTGATCTCGGCGACGCCGAGCTTGTCGCCCTCGGTGACCTCGAACACGAGATCGACGCGACCCTGGCCGCGCTCGATGATCTTCGGCTCGACGCGCACATCGTAGCGGCCGGCGCGGTGATAGACGTCGATGATGCGCTGCGTGTCCGCCTGCACCGTGGTCTTGGAGAGCGGGCTGCGCGCCTTGGACTGCACTTCCTGCGTGAGCTGGTCGTCCTTGACCTTCTTGTTGCCCTCGAAGGCAACGCGGTTGATCACCTGATTCTCGACGACCGACACGACCATCCGCCCGCCGCGATTGCTGATCGTGACATCGGAGAACAGACCCGTCGCATAAAGGCCCTTCAGGGCCTCGTCGATCTTGGCGGGCGTCAGCGACTGGCCCGGCGACGTCTGGAAATAGGAGCGGATGGTATCGGCATCGACGCGCTGGTTACCTTCGACGACAATCGAACTCGCCGACTGCGCCATGGCCGCCCCGGGGACCATGACGGCCCCGGAAACACTGCCGACAGCCACCAGAAGGGCGACGCCGACAACCGAGGCCAATCTACTCACGAACCGGGAACCAGCCATTTGGTGCGCAACCTTACCGTTGTTCTGGGAGACGACCGAGCACATGTCCCGAAGGACGCACCCGATGACACTCCTCACCCTGCACCCCGTTTGATACAGACTTTTCCAGAGCCTGCAAACGGGACCTGCCGCTTTCGATGCCTTTTCCGGACGGCGTGGCACCTCGGCAACGCCAACCGGAACCGGCCTCAAGATTTTGATATATTGAGAATATCGTTCCAAGTCGCGAACAGCATCAGCATCAGCACCAGCGCCAGACCAATGCGGAAACCCACCTCCTGCGCCCGTTCACTGAGCGGACGACCGCGCAGCGCCTCGATGGCGTAGAAAAGCAGATGCCCGCCGTCGAGAAGCGGTACCGGAAATAAGTTAAGAAGTCCGATCGAGACCGACAGAACCGCCGCAAGCTGCAGCAATGCCGCCATTCCGAAGGTCGCGACCTGACCGGAAACCTGGGCGATCCGGATGGGGCCGCCGAGTTGGTCGGCGCGCTCGCGGCCCGTCACCACCCCGCCAAGATAGCTAAAGGTGCGGTCGACGATGAACCACACTTCCTGCGTCGCCTTGGTCACCGCCTCGACCGGCCCGAATCGCTCGGTGCGCACCTGCCCGCCCCCGGTGTCGCGGGAGATGCCGAGCACGCCGATACGATGGACGTTGCCGAAGGTATCGGTCACCTCGCGCAGGTCCGGTGTCGCCTCCAGCGTCAGGCGCTGGTCCCCGCGCTCCACGTCGACCGCGAGCTTTTCACCGGCATTGGCACTGACGACGCGCTGCATGTCACCGAAGGAATCGATCGGAGCGCCGTTGATCGAGAGAATCACGTCCTTGGGCTGGAAGCCGGCGCGCTCGGCGGCACTACCGGCCTGCACGGCGTCGACCTGCGGCGTCGTCACCTGCCGCCCCACGGTCATGAACAGGCCGGCGAAAATGACGATCGCCAGGATGAAATTGGCGATGGGACCGGCGGCGACGATGGCGGCGCGCGCGCCCACCGATTTGTGGAAGAAGCTCTCGCGGCGGTCGGCCTCGCTCATATGGCCCAGCGCATCGCGATCGGGTGCGCTGGCCGCGTTCTCGTCCCCGAGAAACTTGACGTAGCCGCCAAGGGGAATCGCCGACAGCTTCCAGCGCGTGCCGTGGCGGTCGTTGAAGCCGACGATCTCCGGACCAAAGCCGATCGAGAAGGCCACGACCTTCACCCCGGCACGCCGGGCAACCCAGAAATGGCCGAGCTCGTGGAAGAACACGACGATCGTCAGCACGAACAGGAACGGCACGACATAGCCGAGCAGCCAGCCCGCCGTGCCGCCCATCGAGGTAAGAAGTTCCATTCAGCGATTTCCCAGACGGACGCGCCGCGCGGCACGTCTTGTGTTCCATACGGAGGCTTTAAGGCGATCTTGGGCAGGCGGGGCGCCGCTGCACACGAATTGTAGGGCCCGGCGCTTCAGTCGTCGCCGCGGCACGCCGGCACGCCTCACCATAGCAGGAGGCCCTGCGCTGGCGCGCCAGGAGCCCTTATCAACCCGATCAGCAGCGCCAGCGCCGCCGCGGCAATAAATCCGTCGAGCCGATCCATGAGGCCGCCGTGGCCCGGAATGAGCTGGCTGGAATCCTTCATCCCGAAATGCCGCTTCATCGCCGATTCGAAAAGGTCGCCTGCCTGGCTGGCGAGGCTGCAGAGCAGGGCCACCGGTGCCGCCAGCAGCGCCGATTCGATACCCGCCACATACAGCGTCGCCATGCCGGCAAGCATGCCGGTGAGCGTGCCGCCGATGGCGCCGGACCAGGTCTTGTTGGGGCTGACGCGCGGCCAGAGCTTGGCGCCGCCGATGAGGCGGCCGCAGAAATAGGCGGCGATGTCGGTCGACCAGACAACGGCGAGCAGCCAGACGAGGCTGACCAGTCCGAAATTGGCGTCATCCCGCAGGATGAGAGTCGGGAGCGCCAGCGCGCCGGCATAGAGCACGCCAAAGGGCGCCCATGTGCGCCGCTCCGGGTTTGAGCGGGCGACCAGCGCCGCCGTGATCGCCCCCAGCACTACAATGCCGATGGCGGCAGGCGGCGGGCGGATGGCGAGCAGGAGAATCGCGGCAAGCAGCGCGGCCGCCCCGATGACCAGAAGCGGCGAACGCGGCTTCGCCCCGATCATGCGGAGCCATTCCCAGAGAATGATCACCGAGGCGAGGGCAACCAGCGCGCGGAATCCCCAGCCACCATACATCGCCACCAGCACGACGAACGGCCCGAGAACGAGCGCCGAACCGAGCCGTGGCAGGAAATCGTCCCCGATCCGCAACGGCTCAGCTTCCGCCCGCGTCGACGCCGCCGAAGCGGCGTTCGCGCCGGCCATATTCGCCAAGCGCCCGCTCCAGCCAGCTCCGGTCGAAATCCGGCCAGAGAACCGGCAGGAACACCAGCTCCGCATAGGCGGCCTGCCAGAGCAGGAAGTTCGACAGGCGCTGCTCGCCGCTGGTGCGGATCATCAGGTCGAGCGGCGGCAGGCCCGCCGTGTCGAGGACCGCGCCGAATCGTTCAGGCGTAATGTCTTCCGCCCGAATCTCGCCGGCGGCGACCTGCCGGGCCAACGATTGGGCGGCGCGCGCCATCTCGTTCCGCGCACCATAGTTGAACGCCACCGTGAGGGTGACGCCAGTATTGGCTTGGGTGAGCGCCTGCGCTTCGTCCAGCAGCCCCTGCACCTCCGAATCGGTGGGGTGCCCCTCGCCGATGACCCTGAGGCGGACATTCTTGGCGTGCAGATCCTTGAGATCCGAGCGAATGAAGCGCTTGAGCAGCCCCATAAGCTCGCCGATCTCCTGCTCCGGGCGGGACCAGTTCTCGCTGGAAAAGCTGTAGAGCGTCAGCGCCTCGATGCCGAGTTCCTTGGCATCGGCCACCACGCGACGCACGGCCTCGGCTCCGCGCCGATGGCCCTCGAAACGGGGCAGGCCGTGGCTCTTCGCCCAGCGGCCATTGCCATCCATGATGATGGCGACGTGGCGCGGCACGCACGAAGGCGCGGCCGCCTGGCCTATGTCGGCTTCGATGGCGGCGCCGGATGCCTCGCCACGCCTTGCAATGTTCACGAAAGGCCCCCTTGGCGCCTACAGACTAAACCGCGAGAATTTCCTTTTCCTTCGCGGACAGAACCTGGTCGATCTCGGCAATGAACTGGTCCGTCGCCTTCTGAACCTGATCGGCCAGACGGTCCAGATCGTCCGAGCTGCCCTCGCCGTCCTTCTCCGCCTTCTTGATGGTGTCGAGGCCGTCGCGGCGCACATGACGCACGGAGACCCGGCAGGCCTCGGCATATTTATGCGCGACCTTGACGAGTTCCTGGCGGCGATCTTGCGTCAGTTCGGGAATGCGCACGCGCAGCACCTGGCCCTCGGTCTGCGGGTTGAGGCCGAGATTCGAGTCGCGAATGGCCTTTTCCACCGCCGACACCATGCCGCGATCCCACACCTGCACCGACAGCAGCCGGGGCTCGGGCACGTTCACCGAGGCGACCTGGTTTAGCGGCATGTGGCTGCCATAGGCATCCACCTGGATCGGTTCGAGCAGGCTGGCCGAGGCGCGCCCGGTGCGCAGGCCCGACAGCTCGGTCTTGAGAACGGAGATCGCGCCCTGCATGCGGCGCTTAATATCGGCCAAGTCAATCGGACCAGTGCTCATCACGAACCTCATTCATTCATCAGCCGGCACGAGGCTGACGGGCGCCGGTTGGCGGCTTATCCAACCTAACGGCCCGCAAGGCAAGCCTCGCCCCTCGACCCTAACACTCTCGTCGCCCGCGCCACACGCGTGCTTGAACGCTCAGGGGGCGACGGTGGTCGCACGCCCCTCCCCGCGAATGGCGGCAGCGATCGCACCCGGCTCGCGGATCGAGAAGACGACGATCGGCAGCTTCGCCTCCCGCGCCAGCGCGAAGGCGGCAGCGTCCATCACTTTCAGGTCCTTGGCGAGAGCCTCGTCATGCGTCAGGCGCTCATAACGCCGCGCCGAGGGGTCCCGCTTGGGATCGGCGGTGTAGACGCCGTCGACATTGGTCGCCTTCATCACCGCGTCGCATTCGAGCTCGGCGGCGCGTAGAACCGCCCCGGTGTCGGTGGTGAAATAGGGATTGCCGGTGCCGCCGGCCAGCAGCACGACACGCCCGCGCCCGAGATGGCGGGAGGCGGTCTGGCGGGCATAGGGCTCGCAAATGGTCGGCATGGGGATGGCGGAAAGGGTGCGGGCGGGAACGCCGGCCTTTTCGACCGCCTTCTCCAGCGCCAGAGCGTTCATCACCGTGGCCAGCATGCCCATATGGTCGGCGGTGGCACGGTCCAGCCCCTGCCCCGCCACGCTGGCACCGCGCAGGATGTTGCCGCCGCCGACCACCACGGCAATCTCGCAGCCGGTGGAGCGTGCCTCGACGAGGTCCTGGGCGATGTTCTCGATGGTCGGCCAATGCAGGCCGAAGGCCTCATTGCCCATCAGCGCCTCACCGGACACCTTGACCAAGACGCGCCCGTAAATGGCGCCGTGCGGCTCAGGGATCGACATGGGGCACCTCTGGCTTGGCGCGACTCGCGACGTCGCGCACAGTAAAACACGCCGGACTGCCCGTTGGCGGCCCGGCGTGACTTATCAACGCAAACCGACTTAGACGCCGGCGGCAGCGGCGACTTCGGCGGCGAAGTCGCTTTCCTGCTTCTCGACGCCCTCGCCGAGGCCGAAGCGGACGAAGCCGACCAGCTTGATCGGCGCGCCGACCTTGCCTTCGCTTTCCTTCACCGCCTGGGCGACCGTCTTGGACGGATCATGGATGAAGGACTGCTCGACCAGCGTGACTTCCTTGTAGAAGGTCTTCAGGCCGCTCTCGACGATCTTCTCGACCACGTTGTCCGGCTTGCCGGAGGCCTTGGCCTTCTCGGCGAGCACGCCCTTCTCGCGGGCAACCACGTCCTCGGCAATGGCCGAAGCGTCCAGCGCCTGCGGGTTGGCGGCGGCGACATGCATCGCGATCTGGCGACCCAGCGCAGCCAGCTCATCCGCCTTGCCTTCCGACTCGAGCGCGACCAGCACGCCGATCTTACCGAGGCCCTCGCCGACCGAGCCATGAACGTAGGAGCCGATGACGCCGGCCGAAACGGACAGCTTCTTGGAGCGGCGCAGGTTCATGTGCTCGCCAATTGTGGCGACGGCGCTGTTGATGGCGTCGGCAACCGTGGCACCGCCCGGGTAGGCCGCCGCCTTGACCGCCTCGACATCGTCCTCGGCGCTCAGCGCGACCGAAGCGATGTCGCGGACCAGCTGCTGGAACTGCTCGTTGCGCGCCACGAAGTCGGTTTCGGAGTTCACTTCGACGACCACGCCCGTGGTGCCCGAGACGGCAAGGCCGATCAGGCCTTCGGCGGCGACGCGGCCGGCCTTCTTGGCGGCCTTGGCAAGGCCCTTCTTGCGCAGCCAGTCGACGGCGGCTTCGATGTCACCATCCACCTCGGTCAGCGCGGCCTTGCAGTCCATCATGCCGGCGCCGGTCTTCTCGCGCAGCTCTTTCACCATGCCCGCGGTGATGTTGGCCATGTTCCGTTCCTCAACGATCTCTGTGTCAATCGACAACACGGCCGGCCGGAGGAAATCCGGGCCGGCCGTGCGATACAATGCTTGGCGCCAAAATGTGACGCCGTCGCGAAGCGGACGCCGGGGTCACTCGACCTCGGCGGTCAGCTCCTTGGCCTGCGACACCCAGCCATCGACACGGCCCGGCAGACCGACTTCTTCGCCCAGGCGATGTGCATCGTCGGCATTGAGCGCGGCGATCTGCCAGTAGTGGAAGATGCCGAGGTCGGTCAGCTGCTTCTCGATGGCCGGCGAGACGCCGGTCAGCTTCTTCAGGTCGTCGGCGATGCCGCGCGGGCCCGAGAGCGACTCGAGGCTAGTCCAGCTGGATTCGGCCGGCAGTTCCTCGACCAGCGGCGCCTCGGAGGCACCGACGTCGATGCCGAGATCGCCATGGGCGCGGCCGATGCCGTCGATCGCGGCGCGGGCGACGAGGTCGCAATAGAGGTTGATGGCGCGGCCGGCGTCGTCATTGCCGGGAACCGGGAAGGCGATGCCGTCCGGATCGCAATTGGTGTCGAGGATCGCCGCGACCGGAATACCAAGGCGGCGGGCCTCGGCGACGGCGAGGTCTTCCTTGTTAGTGTCGATGACGAACAGCAGGTCGGGAATGCCGCCCATGTCACGGATGCCGCCAAGCGCGCGATCGAGCTTTTCCTTCTCGCGCTGGAGCGTCAGGCGCTCCTTCTTGGTGTAGCCGACACCCTCGCCGGCCGCGAGCAGCTCTTCGAGCTTCTTCAGGCGGGCGATGGAGTGGGAAATGGTCTTCCAGTTGGTCAGCATGCCGCCGAGCCAGCGGGAATTGACGTAGTACTGGGCCGAGCGCTTGGCCGCGTCAGCCACGGCGTCAGCCGCCTGGCGCTTGGTGCCGACGAAGAGCACGCGGCCGCCACGGGCCACGGTGTCGGAAACCGCCTGCAGGGCGCGGTGAAGCGCCGGCACGGTCTGCGCCAGATCGATGATATGGATGTTGTTGCGGGTGCCGAAGATGAACGGGGCCATCTTCGGGTTCCAGCGGTGGGACTGATGCCCGAAGTGCACGCCAGCTTCCAGGAGCTGGCGCATGGAGTAGTCAGGGAGCGACATTGTCTTCTCTCGTCCGGTTGGCCTCCGCGGACATGGCCGTGCCGAGGAATTCGGCTTACGGCACCGGAGCGGCGCTGAAGTCCTCTCGACAGGTCATGACGAGGGGCTTCCGGCCGCGAGTCCGCGTGCGGAATGGCGCGGCTTATACGGGAGAGCGCCCGCAGTGACAAGCCCGGTGCCACGCCGCGCGAAGCGGCACGGGCGAGGCCGTCACCTCGCGGCGAGGCTAAGCTTGGCAAGGCCGGTCGCCAAGGCGGACGGCGTGGCGGCGGGATCGTCGGAAAGGCGTGCCGCCATGTCGCGATAAAGCCGCCCGCAGACGGCGGCCCGGCCGAGGCCGAAGGCCGGCAGCTGCAGGGCATGGTGGCGCAGGCCCGGCGACAGGAAGGCGTCGATCTCCGCCGCCGCTTCCGGCGTCAACGCCGGCCAGTCGCCGCCGAGCTGCGCCTTCATGCGCTGGGTGCAGCCGCGCCAGTCGGCGAGCAGGTTCTCATACGCCACCAGCGTGCGCACGCTGCCGCGCGTCGCCCGCTCGGCATCCAGCATATAGCGCAGCCACGCCTTCAATCCCTGCGCGGCCGTCAGCTTGTCGCGGGTCGCGATCGACTGCGCCACCTCAAGCGGATTGCGCAGGGTGAGAATGGAAGCGACCTCGTACCCCGCCTCCTCCAGCGCCTTGGTGTAGAGCGGCACGAGACGGCTGATGCGCGGGTCCTTCAGGACGACCGTCGAGGCGCCGCCGAACTCGCTGTCGAGCGTCGCGCGCAGGCGGTCCCACATCCCGTTCGCCCGCACGATTTCAATCGGGTCGACCTTCATCCGGCCGCGCGAATACCAGCTATGGCCGCAGGCGGCGAGAATGTCGTCATTGAGCCGGACGATCGGCGCCGATTCCCAATGCCCACGTTGATTGCCGGCGCTGGCCCCGATCAATGTCTTGGGCGTGGCGACGCCCAGCAGGTTGATCGTCCGCGTGACGGCCGAGGTGCCGCTGCGGTGCATGCCGAGCACCAGAATGGCGCGACGCCTGGAACTAAGCTCGGTTTCCACTGACCATTCCGCTCTCAATCACTTCGAGCCGCAGAAGGGCCTCTTTCGCGACGAGATCAAGCAAAAACGCGCGGAGAGGCGTCGAGACGCCTCTCGGAAATATACCGGAAACGCTTGGAAACACCCGGACGCATTCAGGTGTTTCAGGCCATCTCGACCATCTCGACGCCGGGCACGGCCTTGAGGGCGCCGGCAATCTGCGGCGAAAGGCTGAAGCGGCCGGGCAGCTTTACCTCCACCTCGGTGTCGCCGCGCTCGCCGAGCAGCAGCACGAGGGAGACCTCACCATCCCCCCGCCCGCCGCCAAGCGTCCCCAGACGCGCCGCCACACTGTCCAGCGGTTCCGGCGAGCGCAGGAAAACCCGCATGCCCTTCTGCGTCTTCGACGCCGCCTCGTCGAGCGGCTCCACCGTCTGGATGCGGGCGCGCACATCCTCGCCCTGCAGTTCCGCCGATACCTGCAGCAGCAGCGCCTTTCCCGGCTCCAGCAGTTCGCGATACTGCGCCAAGGTCTCCGAGAACAGCACCGCCTCGAACTGGCCGGACGGATCCGACAGGCCGACAATACCCATCTTGTTGCCGGTCTTGGTGCGGCGCTCCTGACGACTCACCACCGTGGCGGCGAGGCGCCCGGCCATCGAGCCGGCGCGCACCGAGCGGGTGAAATCGGTCCAGCGCTGCACTCGCAATCGATCCAGCGCCTTGCCGTAATCATCCAGCGGATGGCCGGTCAGGAAGAAGCCGATCGCATCATATTCGTGCTTCAACCTTTCCGCCTGAAGCCACGGTGCCGCATTGGGAATCGGCAGTTCCGCCGCGACCGAGGGGCCGCCGAACATGTTGCCCTGCCCCGAAGCCGCTTCCGCGCCGACAGAGGCGGCATGGGCGAGAACGCAATCGATCGCTGCGGACGCACGGGCGCGATTCTTCTCTACCGTGTCGAAGGCGCCGGCATTGGCGAGGCTCTCCATCGTCCGCTTGTTCAACGCCTTCGCGTTGATGCGGGCGGCGAAGTCGGCGAGGCTGGCGAAGGGTCGCGCGCCCCGTGCCTCCACGATCGCGTCGACCGCCTGCCCGCCCACGCCTTTGATGGCGGCAAGCGCGTAGAGAATGCGCCCGTCCTTTACCGCGAAATCCCGGCCAGACAGATTCACCGAAGGCGGCACCACCTCGATGCCCAGCCGCTGCGATTCCTGGCGGAATTCCGCCAGCTTGTCGGTGTTGCCCATGTCGAGCGTCATGGACGCGGCCATGAACTCGGTGGCGTAGTTCGCCTTCATGTAGGCGGTCTGGTAGGAAACCAGCGCATAGGCCGCCGCGTGGCTCTTGTTGAAGCCGTAATCGGCGAATTTAGCGAGCAGGTCGAAGATTTCCGAGGCCTTGGCCTTCGGAACGCCGCGCTCCACCGCGCCATCGACGAAGCGCTCGCGCTGCTTGTCCATCTCGGCGCGGATCTTCTTGCCCATGGCGCGCCGCAGCAGGTCGGCTTCACCCAGCGAATAGCCCGACAGGGTCTGCGCGATCTGCATCACCTGTTCCTGGTAGATGATGACGCCGTAGGTTTCCTTCAGGCTGGCCTCCAGCGCCGGGTGGGCATAGGCGGCCTTCTCCTGCCCGTTCTTCACCGCGCAATAGACCGGGATGTTCGCCATCGGGCCCGGGCGGTACAGGGCGACGAGGGCGATGATGTCCTCCAGCCGGTCCGGCTTCATGTCGACCAGCGCGCGCCGCATGCCCGCGCTTTCCACCTGGAACACGCCCACCGTCTCGCCCCGGGTGAGCATGTCGTAGGTCTTCTTGTCGTCTAGAGGGATGGTCGAGAGGTCGAGCGTGATGCCCCGCTGCGCCACTAGCCGCACGGCGGTCTGCAGCACGGTCAGCGTCTTGAGGCCGAGGAAGTCGAACTTGACCAGCCCGGCCTGCTCCACCCATTTCATGTTGTACTGGGTGACCGGCATGTCCGAGCGCGGATCTCGGTATAGCGGCACGAGCCTCGCCAAGGGCCGGTCGCCGATGACGATGCCGGCGGCGTGGGTGGAGGCGTGGCGGTTCAAGCCCTCCAGCCGGGTGGCGATGTCGAAGGCGCGCTTCACCACCGGGTTGGCGTCGCTCTCGCCCTGCAGCTTGGGCTCGTCGTTGATCGCCTGCTTCAGCGTCACCGGGTTGGCCGGGTTCTGCGGCACCAGCTTGCAGAGCTTGTCGACCTGGCCATAGGGCATTTCCAGCACCCGGCCGACATCGCGCAGCACGCCGCGCGCCTGCAGCGTGCCGAAGGTGATGATTTGCGCCACCTGGTCGCGCCCATAGCGCTTCTGCACGTAGCGGATGACCTCGTCACGCCGCTCCTGGCAGAAGTCGATGTCGAAATCCGGCATCGACACGCGCTCGGGGTTCAGGAATCGCTCGAACAGCAGGCCGAAGCGCAGCGGGTCAAGATCGGTGATCGTGAGGGAATAGGCGACCAGCGAACCCGCGCCCGAGCCACGGCCCGGTCCCACCGGAATCCCCTGCGCCTTCGCCCATTTGATGAAGTCGGCCACGATGAGGAAGTAGCCGGGAAACTTCATCTTCTCGATGATGCTGAGCTCGAACGCCAACCGGTCCTCATAGTCCTGCACGGACAGGCCATCGGTCGGACCATGCACGGCAAGCCGGTCACGCAGCCCCTCTTCCGCCTGAAGGCGCAGTTCCTCCGCCTCGTCGCGGTCGAGCGTGAAGCGCGGCAGGATCGGCTTGACGGTGCGCGGGCGATAGGCGCAGCGCCGCGCCACATCCACCGTATTGGCCAGCGCTTCCGGCAGGTCGGCGAACAGCTCGGCCATCTCCGCACGGGTGCGGAACCGGTGGTCCGGCGTCAGCTGGCGGCGATCGGCCTCGGCCACCAGCCGCCCTTCGGCGATGCAGATCAGCGCGTCATGCGCCTCATAATCGTCCTGCGTGGCGAAGAACGGCTCATTGGCGGCCACCAGCGGCAGATCGAGGCGATAGGCGAGGTCGATGAGGGCGGGCTCGACCCGCCGCTCGTCGGCAACGCCATGGCGTTGGAGCTCGACATAAAGCCGGTCGCCGAACAGCGTCTGCAACAGGGCGAGCCGCTGCTCCGCATGGTCGGCGCTGCCAGCCGCCAGCGCCCGGTCGATGGGACCATTGGGGCCGCCGGTGAGGGCGATGAGGCCGCCGGCGCGCCCTTCAAGCCAGTCCGCCTTGATGTGGGGGGCGCCATCGGAAGCGGTGTCGAGAAACGAGCGCGACACCAGCTCCATGAGATTCTTCCAGCCCTCCTCGCTGGCGGCGAGAAGGACGATGCGCGGCCGTTCCAGGCTGGCGGGGCCGCGCGGGGCCGGGCCGGGGAAATCCACCGCCACGGCGCAGCCGAGAATCGGCTGGATGCCGGCGCCGGCCATCTTCTCGGAGAATTCCAGCGCGCCGAACAGATTGCCGGTGTCGGTCAGCGCGATGGCGGGCTGGCGGTCCTTTTTGGCGAGATCGGCGAGCTTGCCGATGCCGAGCGCCCCTTCCAGCAGCGAGAAGGAGGAATGGACGTGCAGATGAACGAACCCGACATCAGCCTGCGCCATTTTCATCCTCCCGCGACTCGAAGGCCGCAATGGTGGGCGCCCGGCCGGGCGGCGTCCACCCTCGGGGAGCCATCCTCCCCGTTGTCCTCAGGCTGAAGGCGAACCTTCATGCCTCAGCTGACTTCAGCCTCGCGCCGACCTCAGACCCCGGTGAGAACGCCGGCCCAGAGGCCGATCATGGCGACGAACATCCCGATGGATGCGAGAGCGGCGGCTTCCTGAACAAGAACACGGATCATGTCGACCTCCCTAGAACATAGAGAGAACATGACTCCCATTATCCCCGCAATCAACCCATGTTCTTCTTTCGTTCCCGTTCATGGTTGACGAATCGAAAACAGCCGGCGCCTCACGCCAGTTCCACCACCTGCCCCTCCTGCAAGGTCACGCGGCGGTGCATGCGGGAGGCGAGTTCCAGATTGTGGGTGGCGATAACCGCCGCCAGCCCCGTGGCCTCCACAAGCTGCGACAGCGCGTGGAAGACATGGTCGGCGGTGTGCGGGTCGAGATTGCCGGTGGGCTCGTCCGCCAGCAGCACGCGCGGCGCGTTGGCGACGGCGCGGGCGATGGCGACGCGCTGCTGTTCGCCGCCGGAAAGCTCGCCGGGGCGATGCTCCAGCCGCTTGCCGAGGCCGAGATAGCTGAGCAGTTCCTTTGCCCGCGACGCCGCCTCGCGGCGCGGCAGGCCCCGGATCATCTGTGGCAGCATGACGTTTTCCTGCGCCGAAAATTCAGGGAGCAGATGGTGGAACTGGTAGACGAAGCCGACCCCGGTGCGGCGGATGCGCGTGCGCTCGGCGTCGGGAAGCCCGGCCGTCGCCGCGCCGCCGATGAACACCTCGCCGGCGTCCTGGTGCTCCAGCAGGCCGGCAATATGCAGCAGGGTCGACTTGCCGGTGCCGGACGGTGCGACCAGTGCGACCGACTGGCCCTCCAGCACGGTGAAGTCGGCACCGCGCAGGATTTCCAACGTGCCCTCGCCCTGCACATAGCGGCGTTCGACGCCTTCGAGGCGGAGAGCGGCCCGCGGGGGAATGGTCGACATGGCTCGTCTTCCTATTCGTAGCGCAACGCTTCCACCGGATCGAGGCGCGCGGCGCGCCAGGACGGGTAGAGCGGAGCGAGAAGGGACAGGATGAGCGCCATGATGACCACCGTCGCGGTCTCGCCGACGTTCAGCTCGGCCGGCAGCCGGCTGAGATAATAGAGTTCGGGCGAGAACAGCTCGGTCCGGGTGATCCACGAGATGAACTGGCGAATTTCCTCGACATTCAGGCACACGACCAAGCCCAGCAGGAAGCCGGCCAGCGTCCCGACCACGCCGATGGCGGCGCCGGTGACGAGGAAGATGCGCATGATCGCGCCGCTCGTCGCCCCCATGGTGCGAAGGATTCCGATGTCGCGCCCCTTGTCCTTCACCAACATGTTGAGGCCGGAAACGATGTTGAAGGCGGCCACCACCACGATCAGCGTCAGGATGAGGAACATCACGTTCCGCTCCACCTGCAGCGCGTTGAAGAAGGTGGCGTTGCGCTGTCGCCAGTCGACGATGTAGATCGGCCGCCCCGCCGCCGCCTGCACGGCCTCGCGGTAACGCTCCACATCGTCTGGATTGTCGACATAGACCTCGATGGCGGTGACGTCGCCATCCTTGTTGAAATAGGCTTGGCTTTCCGCCAGCGGCATGAAGACGAAGGCGCTGTCATATTCCGACATGCCGATCTCGAACACCGCTGCGATCTTGTAGACCTTGATGCGCGGCGTCGTCCCCATGGGCGTTACCGCGCCGCGCGGGGCGACGAGTGTGAGGTTGTCGCCGGCCTGCAGCGAGAGCTGGTCCGCCAAGCGCTTGCCGATGGCAACCCCCGAGCCCTCGTCGAAGCCGTCCAGCGTGCCGGTGCGGATGTTGGTGCCGATGGCCGGAAGCGCCCGCAGGCTGGCTTCGGAAAGCCCCCGCACCAGCACGCCGCCGGCTCCAAAGGCTGACGACGCCAGCGCCTGCCCTTCCACCAGCGGCACGGCGAGCTTCACGCCCGGCACGCCGGCGATGCGCTTGGCAACCGCGTCATAGTCGGTGAACGGCCCCTCGCCGGACTGCACCAGCATATGGCCGTTGAGGCCGAGGATCTTCGACAGCAATTCGGTGCGGAAGCCGTTCATCACGGCCATGACGATGATCAGCGTCGCCACGCCCAGCATGATGCCGAGGAAGGAAAAGCCGGCAATGACCGAGATGAAGCCTTCCTTGCGACGCGCCCGGAGATAGCGCAGCGACAACATCCACTCGAAGGCGCTGAACGGCCGCGAGCCGGTGGGCTCCTCGCCGGCATTCGCCTGCGTTTGCGTCTTCGCTGCCTTGGTCCGACGCGCTGCGCTCTTGGCCGCCATGCCTGCTCCGTCCCTCGCCCGGCCGCGTGGGCCGCGCGCGTCCCCGTCAACCGGTTATACGCTCCAGCGCCGCCTCGATGGTGAGCGTCTCGCGCGCGCCGTCGGCACGCCGCTTGAGCTCCACCGTGCCGCCCGCCAGCCCCTTGGGGCCGACGATGATCTGCCAGGGCAGGCCGATCAGGTCGGCCGTGGCGAATTTCGAGCCGGGGCGCTCCGCCGTGTCGTCGTACAACACGTCGATGTTGCGCGCGCCAAGCTCGGCATAGATCGTCTCGCAGGCGGCATCCGTTGCCGCATCGCCCGCCTTGAGGTTCAGCAGGCCGACGCGGAACGGCGCGATCGCCTCCGGCCAGATGATGCCGTTCTCGTCATGCGACGCCTCGATGATGGCAGCGACCAGACGCGAGGGACCGATGCCGTAGGAGCCCATGTGGACGGGCGTCTCCACGCCATCGGGGCCCGTGACCTTGGCGCCCATCGGCTCGGAATATTTGGTGCCGAAATAGAAGATGTGACCCACCTCGATGCCGCGCGCCGATACCCGCTGCCCGTCCGGAATCGCGTCGAAGGCGGCTTCGTCATGCTTCTCTTCCGTGGCCGCATAAAGGCTGGTCCAGCGGTTCACGATCTCTTGCAGCGCGGCCGGATCCTGGAAGTCCACCCCCACCTCGGGCGTGTCCATGTCGAGATAGTCGGAATGGCAGAACACCTGGCTTTCGCCCGTGGAGGCGAGGATGATGAATTCGTGGCTGTGATTGCCGCCGATCGGGCCGGTATCGGCCACCATCGGGATCGCCTTCAGCCCCAGCCGGGCGAAGGTCCTGAGATAAGCGACGAACATGCGGTTATAGGCCACGACCGCGTTCTCGAAGTCGACGTCGATCGAATAGGCGTCCTTCATCAGGAATTCGCGCGAGCGCATGACGCCGAAGCGCGGGCGCACCTCGTCGCGGAACTTCCACTGGATGTGGTAGAGGTTCAGCGGCAGGTCCTTATAGGACTTCACATAGGCGCGGACGATCTCGGTGAGCATTTCCTCATTGGTCGGCCCGAACAGCATGTCGCGCTCGTGCCGGTCCTTGATGCGGAGCATCTCCTTGCCATAGTCGTCATAGCGCCCGCTCTCGCGCCAGAGCTCGGCCGACTGGATGGTCGGCATCATGATCTCGATGGCGCCGGAGCGATTCTGCTCCTCGCGGATGACGTTGCAGATCTTGTCGAGCACGCGCTTGCCCAGCGGCAGCCACGCATAGATGCCAGCGCCCTCCTGGCGCACCATGCCGGCGCGCAGCATGAGGCGGTGCGAGACGATCTCCGCTTCCTTCGGGACTTCACGGAGGATGGGAAGGAAGTAGCGGGAAAGGCGCATCAGCGGAAACTCACGATTCGGCCGGGATCGGCAGCGCGGCAGTGATGGCGGAGTGAAACCGGAACGTTCGGCAAAACACAAGCCCTCGTGGCGCAACCGGCCGGAAGGAGCGGTGGCTACTGCCTTTGTTTAGGGCGTCGGCGGCCGAATGCGCCTATTTCTGTTGCATTGCAACATTGTTCTATTGCGACGCAAGGATGACAAGCCCGTGTTTTCTGCTCTAAGGTGCGGCCCTGTAGAAAGAGGTCCGCTGAGCGCTGTCACAGGCGTGATGATCGGTCCAGGTCTCGGGAGGAATGACGGCTAAGAAAGCCCCCTGGCAGACGCCGAAACGGCGCGGAATCAGGTGCGGGCGGCCAAATAAGGCAGGCGGGACTTCGGTCCCGCCTCTTTTTTTGCCTGAATGCCGATCGGCCTCGGCGATTCCCGCCGCGTCGACGGCAAAAGGCGGGTTACTTCACGTCGTAGAGCTGGAACGGCATCGGGAACATGTCGAGCCGCAGCCGGTCGGTCTCAACCGCCCACGCGAACAGCAGCACGATGACCGCCGACACCACAGTCGTCACCAGCGCCTTGCGCAGCAGCAGCGGGCGCAACGGTGCCCCCGGCTCGGTGCCGTCCTCGATCGCGCCGTCCTCGTGCTGCGAACGCACGCCGAAGGGCAGGACCGCAAAGATCACCACCCACCAGACGATGAAATAGATCGCGATATAAGTGGTGACGCCCATCAGTGCCGCCTCACGCCTGTTCAAGTTCGACGAGTGTGCCCAGGAAGTCTTTCGGATGAAGGAACAGCACCGGCTTGCCATGGGCACCGACACGCGGCTCGCCGGTGCCCAGCACCCGCGCCCCCGCCGCCAGCAGCCGATCGCGCGCGGCGAGGATGTCATCTACCTCGTAGCAGAGATGGTGGATGCCGCCCTCGGGGTTGCGCTCCAAAAACTTCCCGATCGGCGAATCCGCCCCGAGAGCGCCGAGCAGTTCGATCTTGGTGTTGGGCAGGGTGACGAACACCGTGTTCACGCCATGCTCGGGCAGCGGATCCACGGCGGAGACCGTTCCCCCCAGCGTGTCGCGATAGGTCGCGACCGCTGCATCGAGGTCCGGCACGGCAATGGCAACATGGTTCAGACGGCCGATCATGCGAGCACCCTCCCCTTCACGCCGCCGCCCGCCGCCGTACAGGCCCGTGAGGCCTCGTGCGACGGCGCCGACGACGCACTATCTGCGTCGAGGGCCGGCATCGCCAGATGAAGCCGGCGCCCCGCCGGTGTTCATACCGTGACGACCAGCACGTGGCAGAGCGGCTTCTTGCCCCAGGCGGCGTTGATCTGGCCGCGCACCGCCCGCGTGACCGACTCGGCGACCGCGTCGGGGTCGCGCCGGCGCGCCTTGGGCAGGCCGTCGAGGCAGTTCAGCACCGCGTCTTCAACCACCTCGTCGAGCGGCGTGCCGCCAACGCCGAGGCGCGGAAGGCCGGAGAGGTCGATCATCGGGTCGCCCACCACATCGCCCTTCGACGACATGGCGATGGCGACCGAGACCAGCCCGCTGAACGACAGGCGCCGGCGCTCGGCAATCGCCGGATCCTCCGCACCCACGAGGACGTGACCGTCCTTGTAGAGACGGCCAGAGGGAATCTCCTCGATCACCTCGGCACTCAGCGACGGATCGGCGCTGATGAGGCGCACGACATCGCCATCCACCAGGCGCACGACCTCGCGGGCGCCCATGCGGCGGGCGAGGTCGGCGTGCTCGGACAGGTGCAGCGGCTCGCCATGGACCGGCACCGACACCTGCGGGCGCAGCCACTTGTACATCTGCTCCAGCTCGCCGCGGCGCGGATGGCCGGAGACATGCACCAGCCCGTCGCGATCGGTGATGACCTTCACCCCCTGCAGCACCAGCGCATTGATGATGCGGTTCACCGGCCGCTCATTGCCGGGAATGGTGCGCGAGGAGAAGATGACGTGATCGCCCGGCGACAGCGCGATCTCGGGATGGTCGTCATCGGCGATGCGGGCCAGCGCGGCGCGGGGCTCGCCCTGGCTGCCGGTGAGGATGGCCACGACCTTGTCGCGCGGCAGGAAACCATAGGCGTCGGCGGGGCGGAAGGGCGGCAGGCCATCGAGCATACGCTGCTCGCGCGCCACGCCGATCACCCGCTCCATCGCCCGGCCGACAAGCACGACTTCGCGGCCCGTCTTCATCGCCGCCTCGGCGATGGAGCGGATACGCGCAACATTCGAGGCGAAGGTCGTCACCGCGACGCGATGCGGGGCGGCGGCGATCAGCTCCGTCAGCCCAGCCTGCACATCGATCTCGGAGGGCGAGATACCGTCGCGAATCGCGTTGGTGGAATCGCAGATGACCGCCCGCACGCCTTCATCGCCCAGCGCGGAGAAGCGCGCCGGATCGGTGACGTTGCCAACCACGGGGGTCGGGTCGATCTTCCAGTCGCCCGTGTGCACCACCAGCCCGAGCGGGGTGCGGATGGCGAGCGCGTGGCTGTCGGGAATTGAATGCGCGACGGGCACGAACTCGACATCGAACGGACCGATCGTCGTGCGCCCGCCGGTGGGCACGATGTGGAACGGAATTTTCGGCGCGCCCGGCTCGCCCAGACGCCGCGCCTCGGCCAGCGCATGGGTGAAGGGCGTCGTGTAGACCGTGCAGCCCAGGCGCGGCCACAGATCGACCAGCGCGCCGATATGATCCTCATGCCCGTGCGTGATCACCAGGCCGACAAGGTTGCCCGCATCGGCTTCCTTCTCGAGGAAGGCGACGTCCGGCATGATGATGTCGATGCCGGGAATCTCCGGCGGCGCGAAGGAAATGCCGAGGTCGACCGCGAGCCATTTGCGCCGGTTGCGTGGTCCCAGACCATACAGCCCGAGATTCATACCGATCTCGCCGACCCCACCGAGGGGAGCGAAGACCAGCTCGTCCGGCCACTTGCTCACATTCCTGCCTTTCACACTGGCGCGGCGGACGATGGAAACACGTCGCCGGCACTGAACGTCTCACGCACGCCGTCTGCCCGGCGCAACACCATGGCGCCCGAGAAGTCGAGCGCCTCGAATACTCCCTCGACCTCGCGACCGCCAGTCCGCACCGTCGCGGCCCTGCCCAGCCCCGAGGCCCGTCTCAGCCATGCCTCGCGGGTGAGGGAGAAACCGGCCCCGCGGCTCCACTCGCCAAGTCGCTCGCGCATCGCCGCGTCGAGCGCCGCGAGCATGGAAGGCGGATCTGTGGGGAAGCCGGCAGCGGCAAGGTCCGTCGTTGGATACGGCGTCTCCGCCGGATGGTGCGCGCAATTGACCCCGAAGCCAACCACCGTGGCCGACCGCCCGGCCGGCCCCATCGCCCCTTCGAGCAGGATGCCCGCGAGCTTGGCCCCGTCGACCATCACGTCGTTCGGCCATTTCAGGCCGATGCGCAGGGGATCGATGCCGGTGATAGCCCGCACAGCATCGTGCAGCGCCAGCGCCGCCACGAAGCAGAGTTCTGGCTGATGCGCCGGAGGGCCTGCATCGACCAGCAGAAGCGACGCGTAGAGGTTGCCCGGCTCGGACGCCCAGGGCCGGCCCCGGCGGCCGCGGCCGCCCGTCTGCCGCCGGGCGACGAACCAGCGCGGCGCCGATCCGCCGGCCTGTGCGAGGGCTTCCTGATTGGTCGACCCGACCGTTTCAAACAGGACGACCGGCGTCGCCACCGGCGCGAGTGCCATTCTCAGAAGAGCGCCCGCGCCGCCACGCCCGCCGCCGCGATCAGCGGTGCCGGATAGACGAAGAACAGCAGGGTGAACAGGCCCGAGACGCCCAGCACCACCCGCGGCTCCGACTTCATCGGCTCGAAGGTCGTTGCCGGCTCGTCGAAATACATGATCTTGACGATGCGCAGATAGTAGAACGCGCCAACCACGCTGGTAAGCACGCCGATCACCGCCAGCGCGTAAAGGCCGGCCTCGATCGCCGCGAGGAACACGTAGTACTTGGCGAGGAAGCCCGCGAGCGGGGGAATACCGGCCAGCGAGAACATCAGCACCGCCAGCATGAACGCCATCACCGGACGGGTGCGGGCGAGGCCGGCGAGTTCGTCATAGGTCTCGACCATCCCGTCCTTGCGCCGCATCGAGAGAATGCAGGCGAAGGTGCCGAGCGTCATCATGAGGTAGATGGCCATGTAGACCAGCACGCCCTGCACGCCCTGCTCTGTGCCGGCGGCGAGGCCGACCAGCGCGAAGCCCATATGGCCGATCGAGGAATAGGCCATCAGGCGCTTGAAGTTGCGCTGGCCGATGGCGCCGAACGAGCCGAGCGCCATCGAGGCGATCGACACGAAAACGATTATCTGCTGCCACTGATGGATGACGTTGGGCAGCGCCTCCATGGCGAAGCGCACGAACACCGCCATGGCCGCGACCTTCGGCGCGGAGGCGAAGAACGCCGTGACCGGGGCCGGCGCCCCCTCATAGACGTCCGGCGTCCACATATGGAACGGCACGGCGGAGACCTTGAAGCACAGGCCGGCGAAGGTGAAGACGATGCCGAAGATCAGCCCCAGCGAAGGCTCGCGGGCGGCCTGGGCGATCTGGGCGAAGTTCACCGTGCCGGTGAAGCCATAGATCAGCGAGGCGCCATAGAGGAACATGCCGGAGGAGAGCGCGCCGAGCACGAAATACTTCAGGCCGGCCTCGGTCGAGCGGACGGAATCGCGGTTGTTGGCGGCGATCACGTAGAGCGCCAGGCTCATCAGTTCGAGGCCCATATAGAGCGCGATCAGGTCGCCGGCCGAGATCAGCATCATCATGCCGAGCGTCGAGAGCAGCACGAGGATCGCGTATTCGAACCGGGCCTGCTTCTCCGCCTTCAGCCAGTCCACCGACATGGCGAGCGTGCCGCCAGCACCGAGCAAGGCCAGCACCTTCATGAAGCGGGCGAACTCGTCGACCTGGAACGCCCCGTTGAACAGCGTCGCATTGCCGGGGCCGATGACCACCAGCACCAACGCCGCGAACAGGGCGGCAAGGGCCAGCCCGTTCACCGTGTCGGTCGATTTCGGGCCGCTGAAGGCACCGAGCATCAGCAACGCGACGGCGGAGGCGGCCAGCAGCAGTTCGGGCAGCGCGGGGCCGAGCGCGGCGAGGGTGAGGGTCATTGCAGGGGCTCCGCGATGGTCATGTATCGGGTCAAGGCAGCACCAGCGCCGCGGCCTTGATGGCACCGGCCGCCACATCGGCGCGCGCGACGATCGCACCGACGGCGACGTTGCAGGCGTCGAGGATCGGCTGCGGCCAGACGCCGAAGAGGATGGTGAAGAACAGCAGCGGCACGAGCGTCGCCAGTTCTCGCGCGTTGACGTCGCGGATGCTCTTCAGGCTCTCCTTCTCCAGCGCGCCGAACACCACCCGGCGATAGAGCCAGAGCGCATAGGCGGCGGAAAGGATGACGCCCGTCGTCGCGAACAAGGCGACCCAGGTGTTGCGGCCGAAGGCGGCCAGCAGCGTGAGGAACTCGCCGACGAAGCCCGACGTGCCCGGCAGGCCGACATTGGCCATGGTGAACACCATGAACAACGTGGCGTAGACCGGCATGCGGAAGACCAGGCCGCCATAGGCCGCGATCTCGCGGGTGTGCATGCGGTCATAGAGTACGCCCACGCACAGGAACAGCGCGCCCGACACGAAGCCGTGGCTCACCATCTGGAACACCGCGCCCTGGATGCCTTCCTGCGTCAGCGTGAAGATGCCCATCGTCACGTAGCCCATATGGGCGACGGAGGAGTAGGCGATCAGCTTCTTCATGTCCTCCTGCCGCAGGGCGACGAGCGAGGTGTAGATGATCGCGATCACCGACAGCACGAAGACGAAGGGGGCGAAATAGGCCGACGCGTCCGGGAACATGGGCAGCGAGAAGCGCAGCAGGCCGTAGCCGCCCATCTTCAGCATGATCGCCGCCAGGATGACCGAGCCCGCCGTCGGCGCCTCGACATGGGCGTCGGGAAGCCAGGTGTGCACCGGCCACATCGGCATCTTCACCGCGAAGGAGGCGAAGAAGGCGATCCAGAGCCAGTACTGCATCCCCGAGGGGAAATCATGCTTCAGCAGCACCGCGATGTCGGTGGTGCCGGCCTGCCAGTAGATGGCCATGACGGCGAGCATCATCAGCACGGAGCCGGCCAGCGTGTAGAGGAAGAACTTGAAGGCCGCGTACACCTTCCGCCCATGCCCCCAGATGCCGATGATCAGGAACATCGGGATCAGGCCGCCCTCGAAGAAGAAGTAGAACAGCAGCAGGTCGAGGACAGAGAAGGTGCCGATCATCAGCGTTTCGAGCACCAGGAAGCAGATCATGTACTCCTTCACGCGGAACTGGATCGCGTCCCAGCTCGCGAGAATGCACATCGGCATCAGCAGCGTCGTCAGCAGCACGAAAGGTAGCGAGATGCCGTCGACGCCCATCCGGTAGGCGGCAGCGTCGCCGAGCCAGGGGTGGTACTCGACGAACTGAAAGTCCGGGTTCGACGGGTCGAAGCCGAACAGCAGCAGCAGCGAAATGACGAAGGTGACAAGCGTCGCCCACAGCGCCACCCAGCGGGCATTGCGCTTGGCGACCTCGTCGTCGCCGCGGATCATCAGGACGATCAGCAGCGCGCCGACCAGCGGCAGGAAGGTGACGACGGAAAGGATGGGCCAGTCGTACATCAGTGCGCGCCCCCGAACATGAACCAGGTGATGAAGGCCGCGACACCCACCAGCATCACGAAGGCGTAGTGGTAGAGATAGCCGGTCTGAAGGCGCACGACCCGGTTGGTCACGTCGATGACGCGCGCCGAGACGCCGTTCGGGCCATAGCCGTCAATGATCCGCACATCCCCCTGCTTCCACAGGAAGTTGCCGAGCCACAGCGTCGGGCGCACGAACAGGAAGTCGTAGATCTCGTCGAAGTACCACTTGTTGAGCAGGAAGCGGTACAGAACGTCGTTCTGCTTGGCGAGCGCCTTTGGAACGGCGGTGTTGACGATGTACATCCAGTAGGCGACCAGGAAGCCGAGCGCCATCATCACCGTGGGGGCCCACTTCGCCCAGAACGGAATGTGGTGGATCTCTTCGAGGATCTTGTTCTCCGGGCCCATGAAGATGGACTCGCGGAAGAAGTGGTCCACGTCATGCCCGACGAAATACGGGTACAGGATCATGCCGGCGAACAGCGCGCCGAAGGCCAGCACGCCGAGCGGGATGAGCATGGTCAGCGGCGATTCATGCGCGTGATCATAGGTGTGGTGATCCGCGCGGGTCTTGCCGTGGAAGGTCATGAACATCTGCCGCCAGGTGTAGAAGGCGGTGAGCGCCGCCGCAGCCACCGTCATCACCCACGCATAGGTGGCGACCGGGCTATGGCTGACGAAGGCGGTCTCGATGATCGCGTCCTTCGAGTAGTAGCCGGCGGTGAAGGGGAAACCCGTCAGCGCCAGGCCGCCGATCATCATGGTGGCATAGGTGAAGGGGATCTTCCGCCACAGGCCGCCCATGTGGCGCATGTCCTGCTCATGGTGCATCGCATGGATGACCGAGCCGGCGGCAAGGAACAGCAGCGCCTTGAAGAAGCCGTGCGTGAGCAGGTGGAACACGCCAACCGAATAGGCGCCGGTGCCGAGCGCGACGAACATGTAGCCGAGCTGCGAGCAGGTCGAATAGGCGATGACGCGCTTGATGTCGTTCTGCACGCAGCCGATCGTCGCCGCGAAGAAGGCGGTGGAGGCGCCGACGAACAGCACCACGTTGAGCGCCGTGGTCGAGAGCTCGAACAGCGGCGACAGGCGCGCCACCATGAAGACACCGGCCGTCACCATGGTTGCGGCGTGGATCAGCGCCGACACCGGGGTCGGGCCTTCCATCGCGTCCGGCAGCCAGGTGTGCAGGCCGAGCTGCGCCGACTTGCCCATGGCGCCGATGAACAGCAGCAGGCAGATCACCGTGGGCGCGTGCCACTCATGGCCGAGGAACAGGATGTTCTTGTCCATCAGCGACGGTGCGGCGGCGAATACCTGCTCGAAGGCGACCGAGCCGGTCATCAGGTAGATGGCGAAAATGCCGAGCGCAAAGCCGAAATCGCCGACGCGGTTGACGATGAACGCCTTCATCGCCGCCGCGCAGGCCGACGGCTTGTCGTACCAGAAGCCGATCAGCAGGTAGGAAGCGAGGCCCACGCCCTCCCAGCCGAAGAACAGCTGGACGAGGTTGTCGCTGGTCACCAGCATCAGCATGGCGAAGGTGAAGAGCGAGAGATAGGCGAAGAAGCGCGGCCGGCTTGGGTCCTCGTGCATGTACCCCATCGAGTACAGGTGGACGAGCGAGGACACCGTGGTCACGAGGATCAGCATCACCGCGGTTAGCGTGTCGACGCGGATCGCCCAGGTGACGTCCAGCTTGCCGGACGACATCCAGGTGAGCAGCTCGACCGTTCCCTCATGCCCGCCGAAGGTGGTCTGGAAGAACACGATCCACGCGAAGAAGGCCGAGAGCATGAGCAGCCCGGTCGTCACCAGTTCCGAGGCGCGCGCGCCGATCAGACGGCCGAACAGGCCGGCGATGAGAAAGCCGACGAGGGGGAGGAAGACAATCGCCTGGTACATGAATGCCCGCTCAGCCCTTCATGGTGTTGATGTCCTCGACGGCGATCGAACCGCGATTGCGGTAGAACACCACGAGGATGGCGAGACCGATGGCGGCCTCGGCGGCGGCGACCGTCAGCACGAACAGGGCGAAGACCTGTCCGACGATGTTGCCGAGGAAGACCGAGAAGGCGACGAGGTTGATGTTCACCGCCAGCAGGATGAGCTCGACCGACATCAGGATAACGATGACGTTCTTCCGGTTGAGGAAGATGCCGAGCGTACCGAGCGTAAACAGGATCGCCGCGACGGTCAGGTAATGGGGAAGGCCGATCATGCTCAGAGCCCCTTGCCTGACGGCACCTTGACGACATCGATCGCCATCGCCTTGGTACGCGCGTTCTGGACCGGGATGCTCTGGCGCTTGACGTTCTCCTTGTGGCGGAGCGTCAGCACGATGGCACCGATCATGGCGACCAGCAGGATGAAGCCGGACGCCTGGAAGAAGTAGACGTAATCGGTGTAGAGCACCCGGCCGATCGCCACGGCGTTCGACACGTCCGGCGCCGTCGTCGTGACCGCCCCGGTCACGCCCGCGCCGAAGGTCCACGAGCCGAGCACCAGCACCAGCTCCGCCAGGAAGACCAGGCCGACCAGCGCGCCCACCGGCAGATATTGCAGGAAGCCCTGGCGCAGCTCGACGAAGTCGACGTCGAGCATCATCACCACGAACAGGAACAGCACTGCCACGGCGCCGACATAGACCACGATGAGCAGCATCGCGATGTACTCGGCGCCGATCAGGATGAACAGGCCGGAGGCGTTGACGAAGGTCAGGATCAGGAACAGCACGGAATGCACCGGGTTCCGCGACGCGATGACCATGAAGGCCGAGGCCACGGCGACCCCGGCGAAGAGATAGAAGAACAGCGCGGCGAGGCTCATGCCCGGCACCCCCCAGTCATTCCGGCGCCCGTCATCCCGGCGGTCGCGGCGCGATGGGCCTTTTCGGCCCAAATCGTTTCAGTCTTCACGTTCCCAGCCCTCTGCGCGCTCAACGGTACGGCGCGTCAAGCGCCATGTTGCGCGCGATCTCGCGCTCCCAGCGGTCGCCGTTCGCGAGCAGCTTGGCCTTGTCGTAATAGAGCTCTTCCCGCGTCTCGGTGGCGAACTCGAAGTTCGGTCCCTCGACGATGGCGTCGACCGGGCAGGCTTCCTGGCAGAAGCCGCAATAGATGCACTTCACCATGTCGATGTCGTAACGCGTCGTGCGGCGGGTGCCGTCATTGCGGCGCGGGCCGGCCTCAATGGTGATGGCCTGCGCCGGGCAGATCGCCTCGCACAGCTTGCAGGCGATGCAGCGTTCCTCGCCGTTCGGGTAGCGCCGCAGCGCGTGCTCGCCGCGAAAGCGCGGGCTCACCGGCCCCTTCTCGAACGGGTAGTTCAGCGTCGCCTTCGGCTTGAAGAAATAGCGCATAGCCAGGAAGAACGCCGAGACGAACTCGGTGAGCAGCAGCTGGCGTGCGGCCAGATCCAATCTCATGTCGCCCTCCTCAATCGGCCATTGCCGCAGCGAGGCCAAAGCCCACCAGCGGCATCGAGACGGCAAAGACGCGTATCACGGTCTTCCACCACGAAATCACTCCCGCCAGCTGATCAGGGCTCAGCTTGCGGGCCTCCTTGGAACCACGGATCGACGTTTCGACGATCCCCGGCAGAATGAACCATTCGAGCGCGCCGAAGACCGCGCCGGCGGCGGCGCCCGCCCAACCGAGGGCGGAGGCCTCCATCAGGGCGTTGAGCGTGCCCTCGTCCATCTCATCCCCCTGCAGCCGACAGGCCGCTGAAATGCAGGACCGAGGCCACGATCACCACCATCGCCAGCGAGATCGGCAGGAACACCTTCCAGCCAAGACGCATGAGCTGGTCGTAGCGGTAGCGCGGGACCATCGCCTTCACCATGGCGAACATGAAGAACACCAGCAGCACCTTGAGCAGGAACCAGATGATGCCCGGCACCCAGGTGAAGGGCGCCACCGGCACCGGAGGCAGCCAGCCGCCCATGAACAGAATGGTGGTCAGCGCGCACATGGTCATGATGGCCACGTACTCGCCGAGCATGAACATCATGTACGGGGTGGAGCCGTACTCCACCATGAAGCCGGCCACCAGCTCCGATTCCGCTTCGCCCAGATCGAAGGGCGGGCGGTTCGTCTCGGCCAGCGCCGAGATGAAAAAGATCACGAACATCGGGAACAGCGGCAGCCAGTACCAGCCGAGGATGCCCCACGGCGTGTTCTGCGCCTCGACGATTGCGGTGAGGTTCAGCGATCCGGCGCAGAGCAGCACCGTGACGATGACGAAGCCGATCGAGACTTCATAGGACACCATCTGCGCCGCTGCGCGCAGCGCCGACAGGAACGGGTACTTCGAGTTCGACGCCCAGCCGGCCATGATGGTGCCGTACACGCCGAGCGAGGAGATTGCGAAGATGTAGAGCACGCCGACATTGATGTCGGCCACCACCCAGCCGGCATCGATCGGCACCACGGCCCAGGCGGCGAGCGCCAGCAGGCAGGTGACGAAGGGCGCGAGCAGGAACACGCCCTTGTTCGAGCCGTCCGGAATCACCGGCTCCTTCAGCACGAACTTGATCAGGTCGGCGAAGGACTGGAACAGGCCGAACGGCCCGACCACGTTGGGGCCGCGACGCAACTGCACCGCTGCCCAGATCTTGCGATCGGCCAGCAGCACATAGGCAACGATGATCAGCAGGCCAACCAGCATCGCCAAGCTCTGGGCGACGATAATGAGCACCTGAATCAGCGTGTCGAACCAGGTCGTTTCGGTCATGTGCTCCCTCCCCTCACTCGGCCGCCGCCGCGAGGCGGCTGGATGCGAGCGCGGAGCATTCGGCCATCACGGCAGATGCGCGGGCGATCGGATTGGTGAGATAGAAATCGGTGACGGCCGGAACGAACGGCCCGCTGGCGGGCGAGCCGCCGCACGACGCCAGCGCGGCCACGGCCGCCGGGTCCGCCGGCGCCACATGGTCGATCCGGGCGAGGTGGGGATGCGCGGCATAGAGCGCCGCACGCAGCTGCGCCAGCGTGTCGAACGGCAGGCGATGGCCGACGACATCGGACAGAGCCCGCAGGATCGCCCAGTCCTCGCGCGCCTCGCCGGGCGGGAATGCCGCGCGGTTGGCGATCTGCGCGCGCCCTTCGGTGTTCACATAGGTGCCGGACTTCTCGGTATAGGCCGCACCGGGCAGGATGACGTCGGCGCGATGGGCGCCGCGATCACCATGGGTGCCGAGATACACCGTGAAGGCGCCCGGAGCGATGTCGATCTCGTCCGCGCCGAGCGAGAACAGCACGTCGACGCCGCCCGCATCGGTCATCGCGACGGCATCGAGGCCGCCGGCGCCCGGCACCGCGCCGATGTCAAGCGCACCGACGCGCGAGGCGGCATTGTGCAGCACCGAAAAGCCGTTCCAACCTTCCGTCACTGCGCCGACCGAATCCGCCAGTCGCGCGGCCAGCGCGAGGATCGCCGCGCCATCCGGCCGCGCCAGGGCGCCCTGCCCGATCAGGATCAGCGGACGCTTGGCGGCCTTGAGCGTCTCGGCAAAGGCGTTGCCGCCGGCGAGATCCGCCAGCGTATCGGAGCCGGCGCCGAGATACTCATAGGGATAGGTCAGGTCCACATGCTGGCCGATCAGGCCGATGGGGAAGCCCCCCTGCAGCCAGCGCTTGCGGATGCGGGCATTGAGCACGCTCGCCTCGAGGCGCGGGTTTGAGCCGATGATCAGCAGCGCATCCGCCTGCTCGATCCCGGCAATGGTGGCGTTGAACAGGTAGCCGGCCCGGCCGAGCGAGGGATCGATCTTGGCGCCGTCCTGGCGGCAGTCGATGTTCGACGAGCCGAGAGCGGAGAGCAGCGCCTTCAGCGCGAAGGCTTCCTCGACCGAAGCGAGATCGCCCACCAGGCCGCCGATGCGGTTACCCGGCACGCCCTTCATCTTTTCGGCGATGGCGGCGAAGGCCTGCGGCCAGCTCGCGGCGGTCAGCTTGCCGCCGACGCGCACATAGGGGCGATCGAGCCGCTGGGTCTTCAGCCCATCCCAGATGTAGCGCGTCTTGTCGGAGATCCACTCCTCGTTCACGCCTTCATTGAGACGCGGCAGGACGCGCATGACCTCGCGGCCGCGCGTGTCGACGCGGATATTGGAGCCGACCGCGTCCATCACGTCCACCGACTCGGTCTTCACCAGCTCCCAGGGGCGGGCATGGTAGGCATAGGGGCGCTGGGTGAGCGCACCGACCGGGCAGAGGTCGGCGACATTGCCCTGCAGCTCCGACGACATCGCTGCCTCGAGATAGGTGGTGATCTCCATGTCCTCGCCGCGCCCGATGGCGCCGAGCTCGGCCACGCCCGCCACCTCGGTGGTGAAGCGCACGCAGCGGGTGCACTGGATGCACCGGGTCATGGAGGTCTTGATCAGCGGGCCGATATATTTGTCTTCGACCGCGCGCTTGTTCTCGGCATAGCGGGACGTGTCCACGCCATAGGCCATGGCCTGGTCCTGCAGGTCGCACTCACCGCCCTGGTCGCAGATCGGGCAGTCGAGCGGGTGGTTGATGAGCAGGAACTCCATCACCCCTTCGCGCGCCTTCTTCACCATCGGGCTCTTGGTGAGCACGACGGGCGGCTCGCCATTCGGGCCGGGGCGCAGGTCGCGCACATTCATCGCGCAGCTCGCCGTCGGCTTGGGGGGACCACCCTTCACCTCGACGAGGCACATGCGGCAATTGCCGGCGATGGACAGCCGCTCATGGAAGCAGAAGCGCGGGATTTCCGCGCCCGCAGCCTCGCAGGCCTGGAGCAGCGTGAACTCCGGCGGAACATCAAGCTCGATGTCGTCGACGATGATCTTGGCCATGATGCTCTCTTACTCCGCCGCCACCGGCACCGGGTCGGAATGCGGGTTCGCAGAATACTGGTCGATCCGCTTTTCGATCTCGGGACGGAAATGCCGGATCAGGCCCTGCACCGGCCACGCCGCCGCGTCGCCGAGCGCACAGATGGTGTGGCCTTCGACCTGCGTCGTGACCTGCAGCAGCAGGTCGATCTCGCGCTTCTGGGCCCGGCCCTCGACCATGCGGTCGAGCACGCGCCACATCCAGCCCGTGCCTTCGCGGCAGGGCGTGCACTGGCCGCAGCTCTCATGCCGGAAGAAATAGGAGATGCGGGCGATGGCCCTCACCACGTCGGTGGACTTGTCCATCACCAGCACGCCGGCAGTGCCGAAGCTGGACTTCACGGCGCGGCAGCCATCGAAATCCATGATGAGGTCGCCGCACTGGTCGGCCGGGATGATCGGGCACGAGGCGCCGCCGGGGATGATGGCCAGCAGGTTGTCCCAGCCGCCGCGAATGCCGCCGCCATGCTTCTCGATCAATTCCTTGAACGGAATGCTCATCGCCTCTTCGACGACGCAGGGCGTGTTCACATGGCCGGAGATGCCATAGAGCTTGGTGCCCACATTGTTCGGCCGGCCGATGGAGGAGAACCACGACGCGCCACGGCGCAGGATGGTCGGCGCCACGGCAATGGATTCGACGTTGTTCACCGTCGTCGGGCAGCCATAGAGGCCGACATTGGCCGGGAAAGGCGGCTTCAGGCGCGGCTGGCCCTTCTTGCCCTCGAGGCTTTCCAGCAGCGCGGTTTCCTCGCCGCAGATATAGGCGCCGGCGCCATGGTGGACATAGATGTCGAAGTCCCAGCCATGCACGTTGTTCTTGCCGATAAGGCGCGCCTCATACGCCTGGTCGACCGCCGCCTGGAGGTTTTCCCGCTCCTGAATGAACTCGCCGCGCACATAGATGTAGGCGGTGTTGGCGCCCATGGCGAAGCCGGCAATCAGGCAGCCTTCGACCAGATGATGCGGGTCGTGGCGCAGGATCTCGCGATCCTTGCAAGTGCCCGGCTCGGATTCGTCGGCATTAACGACGAGATAATGCGGGCGCCCGTCATTGTTCTTGGGCATGAACGACCATTTCAGGCCCGTCGGGAAGCCGGCACCGCCGCGCCCGCGCAGGCCCGAAGCCTTCATGTGCTCGATGATGAAGTCGCGACCGGCGTCGAGGAACAGCTTCGTGCCATCCCACGAGCCGCGCTTGAGCGCGCCCTGCAGGCCCCAATCATGGTGGCCGTAGATATTGGTGAAGATGCGATCCTTGTCGGCAAGCATGGTTCGCTCCTCATTCCGCCTTCGGGTCCGTGGCCTTGCCGGCGAGCGGCGGGGCGACGGGCTTCTTGGGCTTCTCCTTGTCGGCTTCGCCGGCGGCCTCGACCGCCTTGGCGGCCGGCGCGGCGGCGGGGGCCGGATCGCTCTTCGGCGGCGCGGGCGGTGCGGCAGCCGCAGCGGCCGGCGGCGGCGCGGCGGGCGCCGCTTCGCCATTGGCCTTGGCGGCGACAGCTTCGCGGGCGAGCGCGAGGCCCGCACCCTGCCCGACCATCGAGCCGTCGAACAGTTCCGGCGAGGTGAGCACCCGCAGCCCGGTGACCGGCGCGGAGGTGTGGCGGCCGTTCTGCGGACCGGGCGTCGGATGCTCGCCGCGCTCGAAGGCGTCGAGGATCTTCTCGAGATCCTCCGGCGTCAGGTCCTCGTAGACGTCCTTCCACACCTGGATCATCGGCGCGTTGACGCAGGCGCCGGCGCACTCGACCTCTTCCCAGGACAGGTCGCCATTGGCCGAGAGGTGGAACTGCTCGTCGTGGATGCGGCTCTTGCACACCTTCATCAGGTCGCCCGCCCCGCGCAGCATGCAGGGCGTGGTGCCGCATACCTGGATATGGGCGCGCTTGCCGACCGGCTGGAGTTGGAACTGGGTGTAGAAGGTCGCGACCTCGTAGACGCGGATGGGCGCCATGCCCAGCATGTCGCCGACATAGCGCATCGCCGGCTCGGACACCCAGCCGCCCGCCTGCTCCTGCGCGCGCATGAGCAGCGGAATCACTGCGCTGGCCTGCCGGCCAGCGGGGAATTTCGCGATGGCCTTCTCGGCCCAGGCGAGATTCTCGGCCGTGAAAGCGAAGCTCTCGGGCTGAATCTCTCTTGGCGCAAGCCTACGGACCGACATGCCGTACCCTTCCGATCGAACCGCGTCCCCTTGGGGATCAGCGGTCCACTTCTCCAAACACGATATCCAGCGACCCGAGGATCGCCGAAATGTCCGCGAGCATGTAGCCGCGGCAGAGGAAATCCATCGCCTGGAGATGCGCGAAACCGGGCGCGCGGATCTTACAGCGATAGGGCTTGTTGGTGCCGTCGGCGACAAGATAGACGCCGAACTCGCCCTTGGGTGCTTCCACGGCGGCGTAAACCTCGCCGGCGGGAACGTGGAAACCTTCCGTATAGAGCTTGAAGTGGTGGATGAGCGCTTCCATAGAGCGCTTCATCTCGCCACGCTTTGGCGGCACGATCTTGTTGTCCACGGCCGAGACCGGACCGGTCTCCTTCAGCAGGCGCTCGCAGCACTGGCGCATGATGTCGGCCGACTGCCGCATCTCTTCCATGCGGATGCAGTAGCGGTCGTAATTGTCGCAGTTCTTGCCGATCGGGATGTCGAACTGCAGCTCGTCATAGCACTCATAGGGCTGCGACTTGCGCAGATCCCACGCCGCGCCCGAGCCGCGCACCATCACGCCGGAGAAGCCCCAGGCCCACGCATCCTCGATGGTGACGATGCCGATATCGACATTGCGCTGCTTGAAGATGCGGTTGTCGGTCAGCAGGCCGTCGAGGTCGTCCATGAAGGCCGGGAAGGTGTGCGTCCAGGCGAGGATGTCCTCGACCAGCTGGCGCGGCAGGTCCTGATGCACGCCGCCGGGCCGGAAATAGGCCGCATGCATGCGCGAACCGGAAGCCCGCTCATAGAACACCATCAGCTTCTCGCGCTCCTCGAAGCCCCACAGCGGCGGGGTGAGCGCGCCGACGTCGAGCGCCTGCGTGGTCACGTTCAGCATGTGGGAGAGGATGCGGCCGATTTCGGAATACAGCACGCGGATCAGCTGGCCGCGCTTGGGAACCTCGATGTCGAGAATACGCTCGATGGCGAGGCAGAAGGCGTGCTCCTGGTTCATCGGCGCGACATAGTCGAGCCGGTCGAAATAGGGCACGGCCTGTAGATAGGTCTTGGCCTCGATCAGCTTCTCGGTGCCGCGGTGCAGCAGGCCGATATGCGGATCGACGCGCTCCACGATCTCGCCGTCGAGCTCCAGGATAAGGCGCAGCACGCCGTGCGCCGCCGGATGCTGCGGGCCGAAATTGATCTGGAAGTTGCGGACGGCGGGGTCGATCTTGCCGGGTGCGTTCATCGCTGGTGCCTCAACCCGCCTTCGGGGCGGTTGCCTTCTCGTCGCCCGGGAGCACGTATTCCGGCCCCTCCCACGGCGACATGAAGTCGAAGTTGCGGAACTCCTGGGCGAGCTTCACCGGCTCGTAGACCACGCGCTTGCGCTCGTCGTCATAGCGCACCTCCACGAAGCCCGTGGTCGGGAAGTCCTTGCGCAGCGGATAGCCGTCGAAGCCGTAATCGGTGAGGATGCGGCGCAGCTCCGGGTGACCGGAGAACAGGATGCCGTACATGTCGAACGCTTCGCGCTCGAACCACAGCGCACCCGCGAACACCCCCGTGGCGGAAGCCACCGGCGTGGTCTCGTCTGTCTCGACACGCAGGCGGACGCGCGCATTCAGCGTCGGCGACAGCAGGTGGTAGACCACGTCGAAGCGCTTCTCGCGCTTGGGCCAATCTACGCCACAAATGTCGATGAAGCTCACGAAGCGGCAGGACGGGTCATCGCGCAGGAAGGTGAGCACCTTGACGACCTCGGCAGCCGACGCGACCAGCGTCAGCTCGCCATAGGAAAGGAGCACCTCCTCGACGGCGTCGGGAAGGGACTCTTTCACATGCGCGCCGAGCTCTTTCAGAGTCTCGTCCATGTCGCTTCGCACCATGTCGCTCAACCCTCAGCGCTCAATCGTTCCGGTACGGCGGATCTTCTTCTGCAGCAGCAGGACGCCGTAGAGCAGAGCCTCGGCAGTCGGCGGGCAGCCGGGAATGTAGATGTCCACCGGCACGATGCGGTCGCAACCGCGCACGACCGAATAGGAATAGTGGTAATAGCCGCCGCCATTGGCGCAGGAGCCCATGGAGATGACGTAGCGCGGCTCCGGCATCTGGTCGTAGACCTTGCGCAGCGCCGGCGCCATCTTGTTGGTCAGCGTGCCGGCCACGATCATCACGTCAGACTGGCGCGGTGACGCGCGGGGCGCAAAACCGAACCGCTCGACATCGTAGCGCGGCATCGAGGTCTGCATCATCTCGACCGCGCAACAGGCGAGGCCGAAGGTCATCCACATCAGCGAGCCGGTACGCGCCCAGTTGATCAGGTCGTCCGTCGCGGTGACGAGGAAGCCCTTATCGGCGAGCTCGGCATTCACTTCGACGAAGAACGGATCGGTCGCGCCGATCGGGCGGCCGGTATTGGGGTCGATGATGCCCCTGGCCGCCGGGGCGACGAGGGGGCTATTCGCGCTCAATCCCATTCGAGCGCTCCCTTCTTCCACTCGTAGACGAAACCGATGGTCAACACGCCCAGGAACACCATCATCGACCAGAACCCGAAATTGCCCAGTTCCCCGAACGTGATCGCCCAGGGAAACAGGAAGGCGACCTCAAGATCGAAGATGATGAACAGGATGGCGACCAGATAGAACCGCACATCGAACTTCATGCGTGCGTCGTCGAACGCATTGAAGCCGCATTCATAGGCCGACATCTTCTCCGGATCGGGCCGGCTGAAGGCGACCAGAAACGGCGCGACCAGAAGGGCGATTCCGATGACCGCCGAAACGCCGATAAAGATAACGACGGGCAGATAATCCTGAAGCAGGCTGCTCATGGATGGGATCCTCCCTCGCCAGGACAGGTCATCGGGCGTGCAGTCGCAGTTGCGAAATATTCAAAGCACGCGGCAGGCTTATCGCACCGCCCTGACCGAGGCAAGGGCATCCGGCGCCATTCGCGCGGGTCTGGTATACAGAATTCACACCTTGCGGACGAGGGCTGCGAGCACCAGCGCCATCACCCTGATAAAGCGCGTGAAATACCGATAACAACAGAAACGCATGTCAGTTTAGCAAACGCCGCGCACTGCTAGGTGCGATGCGGGCGACCGGCAGGCCGACGACGCATTGGCAGGAGCGCAGGCCCTCACGTGAAGGGAAACGTGCGGCGGCGCGGGAGCGGTGACCGACGGGGCAGATGCAGCGCGGCGGCGGCGGCAAGCGATCCCCCTGCCCGTTCGATCCGGCGCCAGCCCCCAAGGGTTGGCACGTTCAGCGCTATTCCATGATCTGCGGCGTGCCGCAATTGGGCGGCGCGCAGTCGGGCAGCTTGATCTGCGCATCCTTGCCTTCCGGCGGCGGACCCGGCAGCGGCACCAGCTGGCCGGTCTGCGACTGCGGCGCGTCCGGGCCGAGGCTGTCGACATAGGGGTCGGGCGACGGCAGCGACGAGCCGCCAGGCGGCGGGCTCATTCCGTCCTGAGCGAGAGCGGGAGCGGCCGCCAGCAGGAGGAACGACGCCAGAATACCGGCAAACGGAACTGCTTTCATCACGCGCCCTTTCCCACACCGAGTCCGTAGGGAATTTCTAGCAGGCTGCACGCGGGCGCAAAAGCCGTGGAGCGCTGAAACCTGCAACGGCAGCGAGGTGGAAGCCGCCTGACAGGCGAAGGTCATCGCCACCCGCCGAAGCGGGCCACCGAACATCAAATCAATGATTGTGATCAGCGGGATGGCGGGAGTGACGGGGCTCGAACCCGCGACCTCCGGCGTGACAGGCCGGCGCTCTAACCAACTGAGCTACACCCCCAAGCGGCGGGTCCGAAGCAAGGCCCCGCGGCGAGTGGGGCGGGTGTTAAGGCACGGTTCCGCAGGTGTCAAGCGCGGCGCCTTTTTAGCCTGTGAATAGTCTCACCCGGGCAGTTGCGGACGGTTCTTGGTCAGCAGGCTGTCGGCGAGCGCCATCGCCGCAATGAGCAGCGGCACGGAGAGGAATGTGCCGGCCGGTCCCCACAGCCAGGTCCACAGCGCCATCGACAGGAAAACCGCGAAGGGATTCAACGACACCCGCCGCCCGATGATCATCGGGGTAAGGAAATGCCCCTCGATGCTGGTGATCACGATGAACGCCGCCGCCGGCAGCAGGCCCGCCGCGAGGCTCGGGAACGAGACGATGCCGGCCATGGCCAGAATCACCGTCGTCACCGCCGGCCCGACATAGGGAATGTAGTTCAGCACGCAGGCCAGTACGCCCCAGAGCGGGGGGTTGGGCAGGCCGAGCGCCCAAGTCATCAGGCCCGTGGCGATGCCGAGGCCGATATTGATGAAGGTCGCGGTGACCAGATAGGCGCCCAGCCGCTCCTCGATCTCGCGGAACACGCGCAGGGCGGCGAGCCGGGTCTTGCGCGGGGTCATCACCTGCACCACCCGCCGCTTGATCTGCACCCGCCCCGCGAGGAAGAACAGCAGCGAGCCGAGAAACAGGATGAACTCGCCGATGACCGGCGTGACCACGGCCACCACGCTGCCCAGCATCTGGGAATCGGCCACCTCGACCACCATCGGCGGCTCGGCGACGCGGCCGATCGACTGCACCGATTCGATGACCGAGGCGAAAGTCTGAAGGGCCGGCTTCATTGCGGCGAATCTCTCTCGCAGAGTGTCGCCGATCTCGGGCGCCCGCGCTGTCCAGTCGGCCAGCGGCGCGGCCAGCGCACTCGCCAGGCCGTAAATGAGGCCGGCAATACCGACGACCATGATCAGCGAGCCCAGCCAGGTGGGCACGCCGCGTTTGGAGAGGCCCTCGATGGCCGGACCGATGACACTGCCGATGATGACGGCGGCGACGATGGGAATCAGCACCGCCCGGGCGGCGACCAGCGCCGCGCCCACCACCACCACGGCGATGGCGACCATGGCCACCTGCGACAGGCGACGCCACAACCACTCATTGCGCTTCTCGCCAACCGCCGTTCCTGCGGAAGCCTCCACTCCGCCGGCCGCGTCGCGCCCCATATTCATTGTAATGCCCTCTAGCCGCGGCCATCCGCGCCACCCAACGTGCAGGAGGTATCGGCGGTTCCGTGCTCCTCCATTGCATCGCGGGCGTTAGGCGCTTATTGACGCCCTGCGTGGCGCGGAAGGGCGCCCGGACGCCAGGCGCCCGGGTGCAACATGAGCAAGGGAGCATGACCTTGGGCACGGCCCAGTCACAGAACACCTCCGTCGCGCCGCCCCCCCTCCGGGACGACAAGTTGCGCGAGCGCGTGCTGCGCACGCTGTCCATCGAGGCCAAGGGCCTTGCCGCGCTGAGTGCCGCAATCGAAGCCGAGCTCGGCGATGCGGTGGAAGTCGCCATCCGGCTGATCGAGACGGCGCGCGGGCGTGTCATCGTCACCGGCATGGGCAAGAGCGGCCATATCGGGCGCAAGCTCGCCGCCACCTTTGCCTCCACCGGCACGCCGGCGCTGTTTCTGCACGCCGCCGAGGCGAGCCATGGCGATCTGGGCATGGTGACGCCCGACGACGTGCTGTTCGCCATTTCCTGGTCCGGTGAGACCTCCGAGCTTGGCGACATCGTGCATTATGCCGGCCGGTTCGCCGTGCCGCTCATCGCCATCACCTCCAATGCGACGAGCACGCTTGGGCGGGCCGCCGATGTCGCGCTGGTGCTGCCGCGCGTCGAGGAAGCGTGCCCAAACGGGCTGGCGCCCACCACCTCGACACTCATGCAGCTGGCCATCGGCGATGCGGTGGCCGTCGCGCTGCTGGAGCGCCGCGGCTTCTCCGCCTCGGATTTCCGTGTCTTCCACCCCGGCGGCAAGCTGGGCGCGCGGCTGCTGAAGGTCGCCGACCTCATGCATGGCGACGAGAGCGTGCCGATCGTGCGGCTCGGCACGCCGATGAGCGAAGCCTTGATCGAGATCACCGGCAAGCGCTTCGGCTGCTGCGGCGTGGTGGACGCGCAGGACCGGCTGGTCGGCATCGTCACCGATGGCGATTTGCGCCGCCATATGAGCGCCGACCTGCTGCCGCGCCGGGTGGAGGAGGTGATGACCGCCTCCCCGCTGGTCGTCGCGCCGGCCGAACTTGCCAGCGCCGCGCTCGGCCAGATGAGCCGCACCAAGATCACCGTGCTGTTCGTGGTCAGCGAGGGAACGCCGGTCGGCATTCTCCACATCCACGACATTCTGCGCGCCGGCGTCGTCTGACCCGCGCTTATTCAAGGAACGATCCCCATGAGTGTCTCCGGCGCCAATTCCGTGGTCACCGTCGGCGATGTGCGCTTCGGCAACGACCTGCCGCTCGCGCTCATCGCCGGGCCCTGCCAGATGGAAAGCCGCGAGCATGCGCTCGAATGCGCGGCGGCGATCAAGGAAATTGCGGTGCGCCGGGGCGTCGGCGTGGTGTTCAAGGCCTCCTTCGACAAGGCGAACCGCACCTCGGGCAAGGGAGCGCGCGGCATCGGCATGGCCGCCGCCCTGCCCGTCTTCGCCGAGATTCGCGAGCGCTACGGCATGCCGGTGCTGACCGACGTGCACGAGAACGACCAGTGCGCCCCGGTGGGCGAGGTCGTCGACATCCTGCAGATCCCGGCTTTCCTCTGCCGCCAGACCGACCTGCTGCTGGCCGCCGCAGCGACGGGGCGGATCGTCAATGTGAAGAAGGGACAGTTTCTGGCCCCTTGGGACATGAAGAACGTCGTCGCCAAGCTCATCGAAGGCGGCAACGCCAACGTGCTGGTGACCGAGCGCGGCGTCTCCTTCGGCTACAACACCCTCGTCACCGACATGCGCTCGCTCCCCATCATGGCCGAGGCCACCGGCGCGCCGGTTATCTTCGACGCCACCCATTCGGTGCAGCAGCCGGGCGGACAGGGCACGTCCTCGGGCGGACAGCGCGAATTCGTGCCGGTGCTGGCGCGGGCAGCGGTGGCCGTCGGCATTGCCGGCGTGTTCATCGAGACGCATCCCGACCCCGACAACGCCCCTTCGGACGGCCCCAACATGGTGCCGCTGAACCAGTTCGAAGCGCTGGTGGCGCGTCTTCAGGCGTTTGATCGCGTCGCCAAGGACCGTTCCAACTGAGGCAGTGCCTCACGATGCCCGCGCGGCACTCCGCAGCGTGCCGGCACCGCGCCAGAGCCGCCACAGGCGGCTGAGGGCCGGCGTCGCCGGCGTCGCCGGGACCGCCGCGAACGGGTCGTGCGGGCGCTCCATGCGCGTGAGGTCGCCCGGCACCAACATCAGCGGCAGGAAGGCCGGTAGCTCTCCCGCCTCCACGCCGGCGAGCGCCTTCATCGCCGCCTCGTAATGCCGGCGTGCCAGTGCGCGCAGATCACCGAGCGCCGCCTGGAGCGCCGGGCTCGCCCGCCCCGACACCGCGTCCTCCCGCGTCAGCCCGTGCGCCTTCAGCAGGTCGAGCGGCACATAGCACTGGCCACGCCGCGCATGCACCGGGAACGCGCGCAGCAGCCCGGTGACGGCATACGCCACGCCCGCGTGGCCGGCCGCTTCGGCCGACGCCGCACCCGCCTGCGGCGACAGCACCAGCGTCGCGAGGCGGATCAGCGCCGAGGAGGTCTCGCCGGCATAGCCTTCGAGATCGTTCACCGTCGGCATCGGGTCGTCATAGAGATCGAAGATTCGCGCATCGAGCAGCGCCGTCAGGCTGGCACGCGGCAGGCGGTGGGCGTCGATCGTGTCGAGTAGCGCCGCCGCCACGGGATTGGCGCGCACATCGCCGCGCGCGCCGCCGTCCAGCGCCTCCTGCCACCATTGCAGGCGAACCTCGCCGGCCATCGGGCTGGTGATCGCCTCGCGGACCCGCGAGACCTCGACATTAAAGGCGTGCAGCGCGAACAGCGCGCCGCGCCGCTCGGCCGGAGCGAACAGGTCGGCGACATAGCGGTCGCGGTCGAGATCGCGCACCAGCGCCGCGCAATACTCCGTTTCCGTCGTCAGGCTGGGCCGGCTCATGTCGGGTGTCCGGGAGGTTCGCGGCGGCAAGTCCGCGTTCAGGGCAGCGCGAGCAGCGCGGCGGCGACCGCGCGGCCTTCCGCCAGAAGTACATTATAGGTCGACGCGGCGGCTCGGGTAGGCAGCGTGTCGACGGAAATGCCGGCATCGCGCAGCCGCCAGCGCAGCGCGTCCGGCAGCGGCCAGGGATCCATGCCGGTGCCGATCAGCAGGAGTTCGATGCGGACTGCCTCGGCCAGCACGCGCTCCAGCGCGCCGGAGTCGATCTCGGCCGGCGTTGTCGGCGCCCAGGCATGGATGCCGGAAGGCAGCGCCAGAACCGAGCCCGCGGAGGCCATCCCCGCGAAATGGAAGGCGCCGCGGGCATAGCCGTCGATGGGAACCTGATACGGCAGGTGGGCGTCGGGCGTCGCCATTCAGCTCACCCTCAGATGCGGCCCTCGCGCTTCACGGCGCGAGCCGTTCCGCCTTGGAGTTCGTGCTCTTGGCGTCCTTCTCGGCCTTCTCCGCCATCGCGCGCGTCGACACGCCGAGATAGATCAGCAGCGGCGAGGCAATGAAGATCGAGGTGTAGGTGCCGACCAGCACCACGCCGAACATCATCGTCACCGAGAAGCTGTGGATCGCCCGCCCACCGAACAGCACCAGCGCCAGCAGCGCCAGCGTCACCGTCACATGGGTGATGACCGAGCGCGACAGGGTGGAGTTGATGGAGGCGTTCAGCAGTTCGTCCGTCGGCATCTTCTTGTAGCGACGCAGCATCTCGCGGATGCGGTCATAGATGACGATGGTATCGTTGAGCGAGTAGCCCAGGATGGTCAGCAGCGCCGCCACGCTCGTCAGGTCGAAGTCGATCTGGAAGATCGCCATGAACCCGATGGTAAGCACGATATCGTGGAAATTGGCGATCGAGGCGCCAAGCGCGAACTGCCACTCGAAGCGGAACCACAGATAGACCAGGATGCACAGCACCGCCATCATCAGTCCGACGATGCCGTAGCTCAGCAATTCCTGCGATACGCGCGGCCCGACGACCTCGACGCGGCGATATTCCACCCCATCGCCGAGCGCCGCACGCACCTTGCCGACCACGGCCTGCTGGGCCTGCTCGCCGCCGGGCTGCTGGGCGACGCGGATCAGCACCTCGCCATCATTGCCGATCTCCTGGATCTGGACCTCGCCCAGTTCCAGCGATTCGAGCCGGGTGCGGACATCGCCGACATTCAGCGTGCTGTTGGCATAGCGCACTTCAAGCAGCGTGCCGCCCTTGAAGTCGATGCCGAAATTCAGGCCCATGGTGGCGAAGGCCACCAGCGCCAGAATCGACAGCAGGGCCGAGATCGGGAAGCTGATCCGGCGGAAGCGGATGAAGTCGAAATTCGTGTCGTCCGGAACAATGCGGAGCAGACGCATGGAAGTGCTCGCCTTTCTCAGATCGGTACGCGCTGGGGACGCTTCCAGCGCACCCAGAGCGCCACCATAAGGCGGGTCAGCGTGAAGGCGGTGAAGACGGTGGTGATGATGCCGATGCCGAAGGTGATGGCAAAGCCGCGCACCGGCCCCGAGCCGATGTAGAACAGCACGGCCGCCGCGATGAAGGTCGTGATGTTCGAATCGAGGATGGTCGCCAAAGCGCGGGTGAAGCCGGCATCGATGGCCGAGATCGCCGATCGCCCTGCCCTCGCCTCCTCGCGGATGCGTTCATAGATCAGCACGTTCGAATCGACCGCGATGCCGACGGTGAGCACCACGCCGGCAATGCCGGGCAATGTCAGCGTCGCGCCGAGCATGGCGAGCACGCCGAAGATCATGCCCACATTGATCGCCACGGCAATGTTGGCGATGACGCCGAACAGGCCGTAGGTGGCGATCATGAACAGCGCGACGGCGGAGGCGCCGACGATCGAGGCGATGAGGCCGGCCCGGATCGAATCCGCACCGAGGCCGGGGCCGACGGTACGCTCTTCCACCACCTGCAGCGGCACCGGCAGCGCGCCGGCGCGCAGCAGGATGGCGAGGTCGTTTGCCTGCTGAACGGTGAAATTGCCGCTGATCTGGCCGGATCCGCCAAGGATCGGCTCGCGGATCACCGGCGCCGAGATGACGTGATTGTCGAGGATGATGGAGAAGGGCCGCCCGACATTGGCCTGCGTTGCCTCGGCGAAGCGGCGGGCGCCATTGGTGTTGAAGCGGAAGGTGACGACCGGCTCGCGGGTGGTCGGGTCGAAGCTCGGCTGGGCGTCGGTCAAATCCTCGCCGGCGACCAGCACACGCTGCTCGATCACGTAAGGAACAGGAGGATTGTCCTGCGAGTAGAGAATATCGGTGCCGGCCGGCGCACGTCCCTGCAGCGCCTGCTGCGGGCTCATCGTGGTGTCGACGAGGCGGAAGGTGAGCTGCGCGGTCTGGCCCAGCAGGGCCTTCAGGCGCGAGGGGTCCTGCAGGCCCGGCACCTGCACCTGGATGCGGTCGGCACCTTGGCGCTGGATCGAGGGCTCGGTGGTGCCGAGCTGGTCGATACGCTTGCGGATGATCTCGATCGACTGCGACACCGCCTGGATGGTGCGGGACTGGATGCCAGCCGAAGTGGGCGACAGCGAAATCACATTGCCGTCGCGGGAAACGTCGGTGTCGAGCTGGCCGGAGGTCGACATGGCGCCGCCGAGCGGCTGGGCAAGCGTGCGCAGCTGGGTCAGCGCAGCATCGGCATCCTGACCTTCACGGACACGCACCTGCACCGCGTCGCCCTGAATGGCGAGGCCGCTATAGCCGATCTTGGCGTCGCGCAGCACGCGCCGCGCGTCGTCCCGCAGATGCTCCAGCCGGACCTTGCGCACCGATTGCGCGTCGACCTGCAGGACGATGTAGGACCCGCCCTGAAGGTCCAGGCCCAGCACGATCTTGCGCTGGAGGAAGCTCGGCAGGCTCTCATAGGCGGAATGCGACAACAGGCTCGGCACGGCCATCAGACAGATGATGGCCGAGACCGCCAGGATCGCAAACGCCTTCCATTTCGAAAAGTAAAGCATGGGGTTCCTTCCGGCCGCCCTAGCGGTTACGGCCGCAAGAGGTCAGCGGTCAGGACTCGGATTCTTCCTTGGCCGGCTCGCCCTTGGCGCGAACCTCGGAGATCATGCCGCGCAGCTGGCGGATCTTGACGCCTTCCGCGAGCTGAAGCTCGATCTCGCTGTCGTCGATGACGCGGGAAACCTTGCCGATGAGGCCGCCCGAGGTCACGACGGTATCGCCGCGGCGCACGCTCTTCACCATCTCCTGATGCGCCTTAACCTTCTTCTGCTGCGGGCGCAGAATCAGGAAGTACATGATCACGAAGATCAGCACGAAGGGCAGCAGCGACATCAGCATGTCGGTACCGCCGGCGCCGCCGGTCTGCGCAAAAGCAGGCGTGATGAACATGTCGGTTCCTTGTCCGTCGATAAGAGGCGGGCGAAAGGCCCGGCGAAGCGGCGCGGACTATACTGACGCGCCGGCCGAATGCAAACGCCCTCGGCGCAACGCCGGGTAACATGCACGCCAGGGAGTACCGAACGTTACGGTTCCGCTTGTCGCGCTGCGCCACAATGGCTATGCCCTGTGCCGGAGGAGCCCCACCATGACCCACACACCGGACGACATCGGCGCCGTTCTTACCCGCATCGCCGCCGCGCTTGAGCGCCTTTCGCCCGCGCAGGCGGCCACGGCCGATTTCACCCAGGCCGATGCCTTCGTCTGGCACGCCGAGGAGCGCCGGCTCGAATCCGTCCCGCGTGTCAGCCGGGTGGAGATGGAGCTGCTGAAGGGCATCGAGCGCACGCGCGACATGCTGATGGACAACACGCTGCGCTTCGCCCGGGGGCTACCGGCCAACAACGCGCTGCTGTGGGGCGCGCGCGGCATGGGCAAGAGCTCGCTGGTCAAGGCCGCGCACGCCGCTGTGAATGGCGAAATGGCAGCGCAAGGCCGGCTTCCGCTCAAGCTGGTGGAAATTCACCGGGAGGATATCGAGACGCTGCCGGCGCTGATGAGCCTCGTGCGCCCGGCGCCCTTCCGATTCGTCATCTTCTGCGACGACCTGTCCTTCGACGCCGACGATACGTCCTACAAGTCGCTGAAGGCGGTGTTGGAAGGCGGCATCGAGGGGCGGCCGGAGAATGTGATCTTCTACGCCACCTCCAACCGCCGCCACATATTGGCGCGCGAGATGGTGGAGAACGAGCGCTCCACGGCGATCAATCCCGGTGAGGCGGTGGAGGAGAAGGTTTCGCTATCCGACCGCTTCGGCCTGTGGCTGGGCTTCCACAAATGCAGCCAGGACGACTATCTGGCGATGGTCGACAGCTATGTCGCCCATTTCGGTATTCCCATCGATGCGCAGACGCTGCGGCAGGAAGCCCTCGAATGGTCGACCACGCGCGGGGCGCGTTCGGGGCGGACCGCCTGGCAATATGTGCAGGATGTCGCGGGGCGGCTTGGCGTGTCCTTGTCCGAACAACCCGCCGCCCCGCGCTGACCGGCGCCAAGGTCCTAACGTCGCGCCGGAAGTCGGACGACGGAGCGCGATGGCTCCGTCGTCGCAGTCGCTTCGCGGGTCAGAGACCGGCGAGATATTGCGAGGGGTCGACCGGCTGGGATCCCTTGCGGATCTCGAAATGCACCTGCGGCGAGGTGACGTTGCCGGTCTGGCCGGCCTTGGCGATCACCTGGCCACGCTTGACCGAGTCGCCCTTCTTCACGTCGAGCGCGCTGTTGTTGGCATAGGCCGTCACCCAGCCATCGGCGTGCTTGATCAGGACGAGATTGCCATAGCCCTTCAGCTCGCTGCCGGCATAGGCGACGACGCCGTCCTCGGCTGCCTTCACCGAGGTGCCTTCCGGCACCGAGATGTTGATGCCCTCATTCTGCTGGCCGCCGGGCTTGGGCCCGAAGCCGGAGATGACGCGTCCGCGTACCGGCCAGCGGAACTGCGGACCGGCCGAGGCGGTACGAATCTCGTCCGGCGTCTCGGAAGGCTTGACGGCCGCGATGGTCTGCGGCTTGGGCCCGGCCGGCGCCTGCGCGACCGGCGCAACGGCCGGCGTGGCGGGCGCGGTGGCGACCACCGGCGTCGGCTTGGGCGCCGGGGCCGCGATGACCGGCTTGGGCGCAGCGGCGACGACCGCGCCGCCCGTCGCGCCGGGAATGGTCAGCTTCTGGCCGATGCGCACCATAGTGTTGAAGTCGAGCCCGTTGGCGTTCGCCAGCTCGCTGCGCGTCAGGCCGTTATTGCGGGCGATCGAGCTCAGCGTCTCGCCCGGCGCCACGACATGGGAGCCGCCGGCAGCGGCGACCTGCGGAGCGCGCACCGGTGCGGCGGCTGTGGGCGAGGACAGCGGCTGCGGCTGGCTGCCATAAAGCGGCTGCGTGCCGCCATAGCCCGGCTGGGCGGGAACGGCGGGCGACAGATGGGTCGGGGCCGCCGCGACCTGGGCCGGCGCACCATAGGGCGAAGACGAGGCGACGGGGGTGCCGTAGGGGGTGGGCGTGCCGTAGGGGGCCGGCGTAGCGCCGGGCGCCCCATAGCCGCCGGCAGCCGGCTGGCCGCCCATCGGCACGGACTGCACCGCTCCGGTCGGGGCCGCCGCGACGGAGCCGGTATAGGTCGGCGACGGCGACGACGCGAAAGGATTGCCGTTTGGATTGTTGAAACGGGCAGAGTCGGCACTGCACGCAGCCATCCCTCCCGCCACCAGGGCAACGAAGGAAATCCGCATGAGGGGACCGCTACCGGACGCCAACAGTAAATTACGCATCGCACCACACCCGAACGCTGGACTCGAGGCAATTAATGCGGCGTACAGGTAAACAGCGGCTTAAGCCGGCTCGAACCGATTAGAAAAGGTGGCGGATTCCGGGCGGTTTCACAGCACGGCCGCCACACCGGGCAGCATCGGTACGAAGCGCACAACGGCGAGTTCGCGCGTTTCCAGCCCCTGCAGACCGCGCCGATAGCGCATGAGAAACTGCGTGCCCTCCGGCGGCCCGACGGGGGCAACGAGGATGCCGCCCATGGCGAGCTGCTCGAACAGCGCCGGAGGCACCTCTTCCGCCGCAGCGGTGAGCATGATGCGGTCGAACGGCGCCCGCTGGGGCACGCCCTCGCGGCCATCGGCAACCAGCACCTCGACATTGGAGACGCCCAGCGACGCCAGCCGGCGGGCCGCCGCGTCGGCCAGGGTGCGGAAGCGCTCCACGCTCACCACATGGCCGGCGATGTTGGCGAGAATGGCCGTCTGGTAACCCGAGCCTGTGCCGACCTCGAGCACGCTGTGCGAGGGGCCGAGTTCCATCGCCTCGGTCATCAACGCCACCACGGTGGGCTGGCTGATGGTCTGGCCGCAGTCGATCGGCAGCGCCAGGTCCTGCCAGGCGATGGGACGGAACGCCGGCTCGACAAAGCGCTCCCGCGGCACCTGCTCCATGGCGCGCATCACCTGCCGGTCGCGCAGCCCGCGCTTGCGCAGCGCCAGCAGAAGCTCGGCGCGCTGCAGGTCCTCGTCCTTCCCGGCTCCGCTCAAGGGCGCCCTCCCTGCCCTGCCCGGAACGACGCGCCCATGGCGTCAGCGCGGCTTCGACGCGGCGACCGGCTTCTCGAAAACCGGCTTCGTGAAGACCTGGGCAAGCCGGGTCATCATCGGCTCGTCGGTCATGTCGAGCCGCAGCGGCGTCACCGAGATGCAGCCCTCGTCGAGGGCGTGCAGGTCCGAGCCGTTCACCGTCTCGAAGATACGCTTTTCGAAGGCGATCCAGTAATAGGGATTTCCCCGCCCATCAGCCCGCCCGTCAATGCGCAGCAGGTCCTGGTCGCGCCGGCCCTGCGCGGTCACAGCGATGCCGCGCACCTCGTCCACCGGGCGGTTGGGAAAGTTCACATTGATGACGATGCCGGAGGGGATCCCCTCCTCCAACAGCGTGCGCACCACCTGCGGGCCCCAGTGCTCGGCGACATCATAGGGCGGCGCCTTCCGGGTCTCGAAGCCATAGGCCTGCGACAGCGCAATGGAGGGTATGCCCAGCACCGTGCCTTCCATGGCGCCGGCCACCGTGCCGGAATAGCCGACATCCTCGGCGACGTTCTGGCCGCGATTGACGCCGGAGAGCACGAGATCGGGCTTGTGGTCGGCGAGGATGTGCCGCACCGCCAGGATCACGCAATCGGTCGGCGTGCCCTTCACGGCGAAGCGCTTCTCCTCCACCTGCCGCAGCCGCAGCGGATCGGACAGCGAGAGCGAATGCGACACGCCCGACTGATCGGTCTCCGGCGCCACCACCCACACATCATCCGACAGCGCCCGGGCAATGCGGGCACAGGCATCGAGCCCGGGGGCGTGGATGCCGTCGTCATTGGTCACCAGGATGCGCATGGTTTCTCCCGTTCTGTCATCCCGGACGCCGCGCAGCGGGGAGCCGGGATCGCATGCCCTGTGCCGTCCCGTGATCCCGGATATCGCCTGCCGGCGATTCCGGGATGACGGCCCGCAGCGGCTCAGTCCTTCTCGATCCGCGTCAGCCCGCCCATATAGGGCACCAGCACGGCCGGCACCGTCACCGAGCCGTCCTCGTTCTGGTAGTTCTCGAGGATCGCCACCATCGCCCGGCCGACCGCGACGCCCGAGCCGTTGAGCGTGTGCAGGTAGCGCGGCGCCTTGGCGCCCGCCGGGCGGTAGCGCGCATTCATCCGCCGCGCCTGGAAATCGGTGCAGGTGGAGCAGGAGGAAATCTCGCGGAAGGCGTTCTGCCCCGGCAGCCACACCTCGATGTCGTAGGTCTTGGCCGAGGCGAAGCCCATGTCGCCGGTGCACAGCGTCATCACCCGGAAATGCAGGTCCAGTTTCTTCAGCACCGCCTGCGCGCAGGACAGCATGCGCTCATGCTCGTCCGCGGAGTTTTCCGGCGTGGTGATGGAAACCATCTCCACCTTATTGAACTGGTGCTGGCGGATCATCCCGCGCGTATCCCGCCCCGCGGACCCCGCCTCGGCGCGGAAGCACGGCGTGAGCGCGGTGAAGCGCAGCGGCAGCTCTTCCTCGGAGAGGATGGACTGCGCGACGAGATTGGTCAGCGGGACTTCGGCGGTGGGGATGAGCCAAAAATCCTCGCCAGCCCGAAACTGATCGTCCTCAAACTTCGGCAGCTGCGCCGTGCCGAACATCGCCGCGTCGTTCACCAGGATGGGCGGCGCGACTTCCATGTAGCCATGTTCTTCGGTGTGGGTGTCGATGAAGAACTGGCCGATGGCGCGCTCCAGCCGGGCGAGCTTGTTCTTCAGCACCACGAAGCGCGCGCCGGAGAGCTTGGCGGCGGCCTCGAAATCCATCTGGCCGAGGCCTTCGCCGATCTCGAAATGCTGCTTGGCGACGAAGGAAAAGCCGATTTTCTGGCCGACGAGGGCGATCTCGACATTGCCGTGCTCGTCCGCGCCTTCCGGCACCTCGGGCAGTGGCACGTTGGGGATGGCGGCGAGGCGGCTGTGCAGTTCGCTCTCGGCCGCCTTCACCTGTTCTTCCAGCACCGGAATGTCGGTCTTCAGCGCCCCAACCTCGGCCATCAGCGCCTCGGCGCGCTCATTCTCGCCGGCCTTCTTGGCGGCGCCGATTTCCTTGGAAGCGGCGTTGCGGCGGGCCTGAAGCTCCTCCAGCTTGACGATGCCGGCGCGGCGGCGCTCGTCCAGCGCGATCAGGCTGTCGACCAGCGCCTGCGCCTCGCCCGCATCCGTCCCGCGCCGCACCAGCGCCTCGACGAGACCGTTCGGCTCTTCGCGGATCCATTTGATGTCGTGCATGGCAGTCTCGCCTTCAAACGCGCCCGTTGGCCCCGGCCTCGCACCGGAGATGCAGGGACGTAGCCAATCGGGAAGGCGGGGACAAGTGCGGCCGGCGCGAAAGCGGGCGGGGTGAGCGCCTGCGTGCTTCCAGGAGCGCCGCGCGCGCCTCGGCATGACGAAGCGAGCCAAGAAAAAACAGTGACGTCATCCTGAGGTGCGAGCGCAGCGCGCCTCGAAGGATGCAGGCTTGTCTCCGACCGCCCTCCGCCTCAGACGGCGGCGTCGGCCGCCTCTTCCGCCGTGCGCTTCTTCTTCTCGATGAGCCGCACCAGATAGACCGAGACCTCGTAGAGAAGCAGGGTCGGGATGGCGAGCGCGAACTGGCTCACCACATCCGGCGGCGTCAGCACCGCGGCGGCGATGAACACGCCGACAATGGCGTAGCGCCGCGCCTTCTTGAGTTGGACGGAGGTGACGACGCCGATCTGCGCCAGCAAGGTGAGGATCACCGGAAGCTGGAAGCAGATGCCGAAGGCGAAGATCAGCGTCATGATGAGCGACAGATATTCGCTCACCTGCGGCAACATGGAGATTTCCGGCGTGCCCGGCCCCGCCATCTGCTGCATGGAGAGGAAATAGGTCATCGCCAGCGGCATGGCGACGAAATAGACGAAGCTCGCCCCGATGAGGAAGCACACCGGCGTGGCGATGAGATAGGGGCGGAAGGCATTGCGCTCGTGCGAATAAAGCCCCGGCGCCACGAACATGTAGATCTGTGTGGCGACGATGGGGAACGAGATGAACGCCGCCCCGAACATGCCCAGCTTGATCTGGGTGAACAGGAATTCCTGCGGCGCGGTGTAGATGAGCTTCACATGCTCGGTGCCGCCGGCCGCGAATTCATAGGGCCAGAGCAGGATATTGTAGATCAGCTTGCCCAGCATGAAGCAGGCGAAGAAGGCGATGAAGAACGCGATCAGCGACTTGATCAGCCGCGCGCGCAGCTCGATCAGATGCTCGATAAGCGGCGCCTTGGAGGCGTCGATCTCGTCCTGGCTCATGAGGCCGGCCCTTCATTGCCAGACACGGGCGTGTCAGTGCCGGAGACAGGCAGGTCGTTGCCGGAGACAGCTTTGGCCTTCACGCGCGGCTTCGCCGGCCGCTTGACCGGCGGGGCAAGGTCGGGCGGGGCGCCGTCCAGAGATGCGACAGCCTCGGCGATTTCCGGCTCGGCCACAGGCGTCTCCGGAGCGACGGGCTTGCGCGGCGCACGCTTCACGGCCGGCCGGGTGCGCTGCGACGGTGCCGGCGCCGCCTGCGCGGCGGCGTCGCCGGGCTTCGGCGTCGCGGCGGCATCCGACTTGAGCGGCACGGGTGTGATTCCTGCCGGCTTCGTCTCGACAGCCTTGGTCTCGACAGCCTTGGTCTCGACCGGCGCAGCTGCGGTCTGCGGCCGTGGCGCGACAGGCGCCGGCTCGACCGAGGGCGCTGCGGTGGCGGACACCGCGTCGAGCGCTGCGGTGGCGGACACCGCGTCGAGCCCTTCGGTCGCGGCGCGCACTTCCTGCTCCACCGTCTCGAAAGGGTGCGGCTCCAGGTCGCCGGGTGCATGAAGCTCGCCGGGCGCAGGAAGCGGCGCCTCCGCCGGGTTCGCCGCCGGGAGGCTCGCGCCCGCCTCGACGCTGCCGGTCGGGGCCTTCAGGTCGCTCTCGATGTCCTGCAGCGGGTTGGTCGGCATGGCCTTGGCGATGGAATTGCGGGCATCGCTCGCCATCCCCGTCAGGTCGTTCTTGAGGCCGCTGACGCTGTCCTTGAGGTCGGAAAGCTCCGCCTCACGCAGCGCCTCGTTGAACTGCCCCTGAAACTCGCCGGCCATGCGGCGCAGCTTGCGCACACTCTGGCCAACCGTACGCAACACGCGCGGCAACTCGTTCGGGCCAATCACCACGAGGGCGACGACGCCGATGACGAGAAGCTCCGTCCAGCCGATATCAAACATGCATTACGCGGGGCCGCTTTGACGCGACCCTCCCCGATCGAAAAGCCGTGAGGCCGGAATCAGCTGACCTTGGTCTGCTCGGCTTCCACCTTCGCCTGGTGATCGATCGAACGCGCCGGCTCGCCCGGCTTAGCCGCCGTATCCTCGTCGTCGGCCATGCCCTTCTTGAAGGCCTTGATGCCCTTGGCGGCATCGCCCATCAGCTCGGACAGCTTCCCGCGACCGAAGAGGAGGAGCACGACCACCAGCACAATGATCCAGTGCCAAATGCTCAACGAACCCATGACTTAACTCCCTTGACCGAAGCGCCGCCGGCCCCTTTCGGCCGCGCATCGCAATTCAACCCGGACACTAGGGCCGCCCCGTGGCGAAGACAAGAACCTCTGCCGGTTCGATGTTCACTCCGACGTCATGCCCACGCAATAGGCCGGCGGTGGTGCGGCGACGTGCCACCAAGGGCTTGTCCACTCCCTCCACCGCCACCTCGTAGAGATCGAGCTCGCCGAGGAAGCGGTGGTTGACGATTCGCCCCGGCACGCCCGAACCCGGCGCCTTCAGCTCGATGCCCTGCGGGCGGATCGCCGCGATGCCCCTGGCACCCTCGGCCAGCCCGGGCGCCTGGAACCGGCCCAGCGGCGTGTCGATGCGCCCACCCGTGACGACACCCTCCACCTCGTTGATTTCGCAGAAGAAACGCGCCACATCGATGTCGGCGGGGCGCCGGTAGAGCTCTTCCGGCGCGCCCACCTGAACAAGCTGGCCCTTGCGCATCAGGGCGATCCGGTCGCCAAGCCGCATCGCCTCTTCCGGGTCATGGGTGACGATGATGCAGGTGGCGCGGGCATCGCGCAGCACCTTCAGCGTCTCGCTGCGCACACTTCCCCGCAGCCGACTGTCGAGCCCGGAGAACGGCTCGTCCATAAGGAGAATGCCGGGGCGTGGCACGAGCGCGCGGGCCAGCGCCACGCGCTGCTGCTCGCCGCCCGACAAAGCATGTGGATAGTTTTCCGCATAGGCCTCGAGGCGCACGCGCTGGAGCGCGCGCATGGCCTCGTCATGAGCCCCCTCGCGGCCGAGGCGGCGCAGCCCGAAGGCGACGTTTTCCACATTGGTGAGGTGCGGGAACAGCGCATAGTCCTGGAAGACGAGGCCGATGGCGCGTTTTTCCGGCGGCAGGAACGCTCCGGGTCCGGCCACGACCTGCCGGTCGAGCAGGATTCGCCCGCTCGACGGCCGCTCGATCCCGGCGATCAGGCGCAGCAGCGTGGTTTTGCCGCAGCCCGACTGCCCGAGCAGGCAGATGATCTCGCCCGGCTCGACCGTAAGGCTGACGCCCCTCACCGCCTCCACGTCCTCGTAGCCGTGCCGCACATTCTCGATCACCAGCCGGCTCGCGAGCGAGACCGGCGTGCGGGAAGGCGGTGACGCCATGGCGGTTCCTGTCTCTGTCAGCATGGAGCCTCAGCCGTCCTCATCCACGTCGTCGTCGGTCTCCGGGGCGAAGGACAGTTCGAACTCCGGCTCCAGCGGGTCCTCGTCGTCCTTCAGCCCATGGTCGTCGCTCGGCAGCGGCACGGTCAGGCCGGCCGAGACCCGGGAATCGATCAGCCCCGTGCCGCGCAGTTCGTCGAGGCCCGGCAGGTCCTGAATAGCGTCGAGGCCGTAATGGACGAGGAAGGTATCGGTCGTGCCATAGGTCACCGGCCGCCCCGGGCTGCGCCGCCGCCCGCGCAGGCGCACCCAGCCGGCGGCCAGCAGCACGTCGAGCGTGCCCTTATTGGTCGAGACGCCCCGGATTTCCTCGATCTCGGCACGGGTCACCGGCTGGTGATAGGCGATGATCGCCAGCGTCTCCAGCGCCGCGCGGGAGAGCCGGCGGGGCTCCGGCTTGTCGCGCGCCAGCAGGAAACCGAGGTCCGGCGCGGTGCGCAGCATCCACTTGCCCGCCACCCGCACGAGATTGAAGCCGCGATCGGCATAGTCGGCGGAAAGGGCCACGAGCAGGCCGCGCACATCCGCGCCCTCCGGCAGCCGGGCAGAGATCGACGCCTCGTCGAGCGGCTCGCCGGCGGCAAACAGCAAGGCCTCCAGCAGGCGCAGATCGGGGTCGCGGGCAGGCACGCCCGATGCGTCCTCCACGAAGGGCTCCGGCAGGGCGCTGCGGGCGGCTTCGGCGCTCATGCGCCCTCCTCCGGCGCATCGCGCCGGCTGCGGATCCAGATCGGCGCGAAGCTCTCCTCCTGCTGCACGTCGATCAGCCCCTCGCGCACCATTTCAAGCGTCGCCGAAAAGCCGGAGGCCAGCGCCGTCGCCCGCATTTTCGGGTCGGCGATCCAGTTGAGCAGGAAGCCGTCCAGACGCGCCCATTCGCCGTGCAGCGCCAGCCGGCCCATCAGCCGCTCCAGCCGCTCGCGCGCTTCCGCCAGCGAGATGACGTTGCGCGGGGGAAAACGAACCTGCGAAAGCGCCATCTTCTGGCGTTGCGCACCATAGGCAGCCAGCAGGTCGTAGAGCGTCGCCTCATACACGATCGGTCCCGCCGCCTGCAGCGGCTCGGGGGCGCCGCGCGCGAACACTTCATGGCCGATGCGGTCGCGGGTCGCCAGATGCGCGGCGGCAGCGCGGATCTGCTCCAGCCGGCGCAGGCGTTCGGCGAGATCGGCGGCGAGGTCGGAGGCGCTCGGCCCCTCCTCCTTCGGCGGATCGGGCAGCAGCAGGCGTGATTTCAGATAGGCGAGCCAGGCCGCCATCACCAGATAGTCGGCCGCCAGTTCCAGCCGGATCCGCCGCGCTTCCTCGACGAAGAGAAGATACTGCTCGGCGAGCTGGAGAATGGAAATGCGGTGCAGGTCCACCTTCTGCGTCCGCGCAAGCGCCAGCAGCAGGTCGAGCGGCCCCTCGAAGCCATCGACATCGACCACCAACGCGGGTTCGCCCGCCTCGCGGACGGAATCGGCATCGAACGTGAACTGGCGTTGAACCATGGGAACCGCAGGCGATGTTCAGGACGCCGCGATCATAGCCGAAAAACGCGCCTGCGCCTCGCTGGCGATGATTTCTTCCGCCGGCCCGAGACGCGCGAGCGCTGCCGCGCAGCGCCGTGCCGCCTCTCCCTGCAGCACAGGCGAGCGAGACGCCACCTCGGCCATTTCATCCAGCCGCCCATTGCAGTGCAGTGCCAGATCGCAGCCGGCGGCGAACGATGCCTCGGTACGGCTCGCCAGCGAACCAGCCAGCGCGCCCATTGAAAGATCGTCGCTCATCAGCGCGCCATCGAAGCCGATATGGCCGCGAATGACCTCGTCGATCACCGTCGGCGACGTGGTCGCCGGTCGGTCGGGGTCGATCGCGGCGTAGACGACATGCGCCGTCATGCCGAGCGGCAGGTCCGCGAGAAGCCGGAACGGCGCGAAATCAGTCGCTTCCAGTTCGGCGCGGGACGTTTCCACAACCGGCAGGCTTTCATGGCTGTCGGCACGGGCCCGGCCATGGCCGGGTATATGCTTCAGCACCGGCAGCACGCCACCGGCCATCAGCCCTTCCGCCGCCGCGCGGGCGAGGTGCGCCACCTGTGCGGGGGTGGAGCCATAGGCGCGGTCGCCAATGATGCCGTGGCCTTCCGGCAGGCGCAGATCGGCACAGGGCACGCAGTCGACGGTGATGCCCAGCGCCGCGAGATCGGCGGCCATGAGCCGCGCGCCAAGGCGTGCCGCCTGCGCCGCACCATCCATGTCGCCGGCCTCGGCGCGGCGGGCGAAGATCTCCGCCGGCGGATAGGCCGGCCAGTGCGGCGGCCCGAGCCGTTGCACCCGCCCGCCCTCCTGGTCGATCAGCACCGGCGCTTCCGGGCGCCCGACGGCGGCGCGGAAAGCGGCAATAAGCGCCGCCACCTGGGCGGGGCTTTCCACGTTGCGGCGAAACAGGATCAGCCCCCACGGGGCAGCCTCGCCAAGAAAGGCCGTCTCGTCAGGCGCGAGCGTTGGGCCGGCGCAGCCGGTGATGAAGGCGCGCGGCGCCGTGGCAAGGGTCATGATCGACGTCAGTTCCGGGCGACCATGCAGCTTCCGCCCTGGGCACGCATCGCCTCGCACAGGCCGACGGCGCCATCCCGCGACGAGAACGACCCGACCTGTGCCCGGTAATAGACGCCGCGATCCCCGAGATCCGCCCGCTTCACGCTGAAGGGCTGGTTGCCGAGCAGGGAGGCGAACTTGGACTGGGTGGCCCGCCACGTCGCCTGTGCTTCCGCCTCCGAACGAACCGACGCGATCTGCACCACATAGGCCCCCGCCGGCACCGAAGCCCCGCTCGACTGGGTTGCGGGTGCCGCCGCGACGCGGGCGGGGGCCGGGGTCTGTGCCGGAGCCTGTGCGGGCGCCGGGGCCGGGACGTTGGCCATGTTGTCGACGATGGACGGGGTGGCGGACAGGGGCGCCGGGTCGGTGGGAACCGATCCCCCGGAGCCGAGATTCAACGCGACCGGATTGCCCGCGCCATTCGCCGCGCCGGGCGGCAGCGGCGTGGCCGGAGGCGACGTGTCCTCCACCACCGTGCCGTCGGCGCGCACGGTCAAGGTGCGCACGCGCTTGGGCTCGCCGGAATTCGCCTGCGGCGCTCCCGAGGCTGTAGTGCTGCCGGAAGGAGTCGTCTGGATGACGCGCGGCTGCGGCTGGGCCGCCTGCGAGACGTCGACCGGCTGCTCCTCGCTGGAAACCACCTGCTCATTGCCCGTCGTGGCGCTGCCGCCGACGCGGTCATAGATCAGCTTCTGGCCATCGGCGGCCTGTTCCTGCGTCGGCTGGCTGGGCACGACCTTGTTCGGCCCCTGATCGGCCCGAATGACGGGTGGCTCGCCCGACAGGCTCGACCCCGACGGCCTGGACATGACGACATAGCCGGCAGCGGCGGCGCCGATGAAGATCAGCAGGGCGCCGCCGATCATCAGCAGGCGCTTGCGACCGCGGGCGGGAGCTTCCTCCTCGACCTCGTACTCCTCATAAGCCTGCGCATCGGCCTGAGTATCGGCGGCCGAACGCCCGTAATCATAGGCATCCTCGTCGACATCGAAGGCCGGGGCGACCGGCGGGCTGGGCTGCCGGAGCGGCGGCGCAGCGGGGGCCGGAGCCTGCGCCCGAACGGGAGCGGGGGCCGGAGCGGTAGGGGCCTCCGTGCCGGAGGCTTGCGCGGCCACGGCGGCACGGGTCATCCATGCTGGTATGGCGGCATCGGAGCGCCCTTCCACCGGACGGGAGGTCGGCGGAGCCGGGGGGCGCACCGCCTCACGGCCGGCAGCCTCGCGGCGAACAGCCTCCTGGCGAACCGCTTCCTGACGCAGCGCCTCGCGACGCCCCGCCTCCTGGCGGGCGGCGTGCTGGCGGGCAGCTTCCTGACGCGCCGCCTCCTGCCGAGCGGCCTCCTGACGGGCAGCGTCCTGCCGAGCGGCCTCCTGACGGGCAGCGTCCTGGCGGAGAGCATCCTGACGAAGGGCGTCCTGGCGGGCGAGTTCCTGATGCGCCGCCTCTGGCGACGGTACGGCAGGGCGCGCGGCGGGAGCCCGCGGCGGTTCGGCGCGAAGGGCGTCGGCACGGGGCGGCTCCACGCGGGAAGCGGCCGGCGTGGCGGGTACGGGAGAGGAGGACGGCGCCTCCGGACGGGTCAGCGGTGCCCGGCGCGCGGGCTCGGTGGCCTGCGGGCGCGGCGGCACATAGGGCGCGCGCGGGTCGGGGCGCTCTCCACGGGCCGGCTCGCGATGGGCATCGCGCGCCGCTTCCTCGGCACCGGAACGCGCCATTGGCGCGGCGCGGGGAACGCCCTCGCCATAGACTTCCTGCGCCAGCGCGGCAAAGGAACCGGGGGCCGGCCGCCCCTCTTCCACCGGGCGGCGAGCAGCAACCGGGGACGGCGCGGCCGGGCGCGGTGCCGGGGCTGCCGGGCGCGGCGCGGGTGCGGGCCGTGCCAGCTCGGCGAAATCGTCTTCCATGGCCATCAGGCGAGCAAGTTCGGCAAGCGGATCCTCGGCAGGGTTTTCCGGCCGATCACGCATGTTCTCATTGCCCATCTTCAGTATCCGTTCGACACGATCACAATAGGGGCCACCCGACGGGCGGCATCACGGGAACGCAGGGCCGAAGGAACCGTCGCGACGCGCTCACCGCATTTCTTCGGGAGCATCGACTCCAAGAATGGAAAGTCCTGAAGCGATGATCAACGCGACCGCGTGCACCAAAGCCAGCCGCGCATAAGTCAATTCTCGATCATCTTCGATAATGAAGCGTAAATGAGGCGAATCCTTCCCGCGACTCCACTGTCCGTGCAACGCACTGGCAAGATCGTAGAGATAGAACGTCACCCGGTGGGGCTCGCGCGCCGACGCCGCCTGCTCGACCATGCGCGGATAGTTGGCGATCAGCCGGGCGAGGCCGATTTCCCCTTCGTCGTCCAGCCGCGTCAGCGCGCCATCAGCGAAATCGGCCTGCGTCTGCGGCAGCCCCGGGAAGGCCTCCCGCGCGTTACGCAGGATAGAGCACGCCCGGGCATGGGCGTACTGCACATAGAACACCGGGTTGTCGCGCGACTGCTCGATCACCTTGGCGAGGTCGAAATCGAGCACCGCGTCGTTCTTGCGGTTGATCATCATGAACCGCACCGCGTCGCGGCCGACCTCGTCGACCACGTCGCGTAGCGTGACGAAATCGCCGGCGCGCTTCGACATCTTCACCGGCTCGCCATTGCGCAGCAGCCGCACCAGCTGGCACAGCTCGACATCGAGGCTTGCCTCGCCGCCCGACGCCGCCTTCACCGCCGCCTGCATGCGCTTGACATAGCCGCCATGGTCGGCGCCCCAGACGTCGATCATCCGCTTGAAGCCGCGGTCGAATTTGTCCTTGTGATAGGCGATGTCGGCGGCGAAATAAGTGTAGGCGCCGTCCGACTTCATCAGCGGCCGGTCCACGTCGTCGCCGAACTGGGTGGCGCGGAACAGCGTCTGCTCGCGGTCCTCCCAGTCCTCCACCGGCTGCCCCTTGGGCGGCGGCAGGCGGCCCTCATAGATGAGATCGCGGGCGCGCAGGCTCTCCATCAGCCGGTCGATGATGCTCGGCGCGCCATCGGTCCGTGCGTGCAGCGTGCGCTCGGAGAAGAAGGTGTCGTGACGGATGTTGAGCGCGGCAAGGTCGGTGCGGATCATCGCCATCATCGCGTCGATGGAGACCTCGCGTACCGCCGGCAGCCATTCTTCGTCGGTCTTGTCGAGCAGCGTGCGGCCGTACTTGGTCACCAGCGCCTTACCGACGGGGACGAGATAGTCGCCGGGATAGAGCCCCTCGGGGATGGTGATGGCCTCGCCCAGCGCCTCGCGGTAGCGCAGATAGGCGGAGCGGGCGAGCACGTCGACCTGCGCCCCGGCGTCGTTGATGTAGTATTCGCGCGTCACCTTCCAGCCGGCGAAGTCCAGCAGGCTGGCCAGCGCGTCGCCGAACACCGCGCCACGGCAATGGCCGACATGCATGGGGCCCGTAGGATTGGCGGAAACGTATTCGACATTGATCGGCCGGCCCGCGCCGCTGTCCGAACGTCCGAAGTCGCGCCCTGCCTGCAGCACGGCGGCGATGACGCGCGGCCAGTAGGAGCCGTCCAGCGCCAGGTTGATGAAGCCGGGGCCGGCGACGTCCACCTTCGCCACGCCCGGAATCGCGGCGAGCTTGGCCGCCAGCTTCTCGGCAAGGTCGCGCGGCTTCAGCCCGGCTTCCTTCGCCAGCACCATCGCCGCATTGGTGGCGAGGTCGCCATGGCTGGAATCGCGCGGCGGCTCCACCACCACCCGCGCGGTATCGACGCCGGCGGGCACGACCCCGTCGGCCACGAGCTGGGCGACGGCGTCGCGGAGGTGATCGGCAAAGAGGGCGAAGAGGTTCATGAGGATCAGCTCCCGGCACGGCCAGACCCAGAAGGGGCCGCTGCCGCTACCGCAGTTCAGGTGCCCTGTCAAAGAGCCGGGCGTGCTCGGCCAAGGCGTAGCGATCTGTCTGGCCGGCGAGGAAATCGGCGATGCGCCGCGCCCGCGCCGCTTCCGCCCGTCCCTCCACGCTGGCCCGCCATTCCTCGGGAAGCGCGTGGGTGTCGGCCATGTAGCGCTCGAACAGGTCGCGCACCACCGCCCCGGCCGCTTCCATGGTCTCCATCACCCGGGGATGGCGGTACATGCGCGGAAACAGAAAGGCCTTGATCGCCTTTTCCGCCGCCGCCGTCTCGGCGGAAAAGCCGACCACCGCGTGGCCGAGCCGGCGGATCGCGTCGGCATCCCCGGGCCCGGCCAGCGCGATGCGCCGGCGGCTCTCTTCCACCACATCGCCGATCAGCGCGGTAATCATGCGGCGGCCCAGTTCGTGGAAGACGCGGGCGCGGTCGAGGTCCGGCCACTGCGCGCGGATATCGGCGAGAATGGTGTCGACGAGCGGCAGGCCGGCCAGTTCGTTGAGGTCGAACAGGCCGGCACGCAGGCCGTCGTCGAGGTCATGCACGTCATAGGCGATGTCGTCGGCGATGGCGGCAACCTGCGCCTCGGCGGAGGGCCAGCTCCACAGCCACAGATCCTGCCGCTCGGCATGCACCGCGATAGCGTGGGCCAGCGGGCCGTTCGGCGGCCCATTATGCTTCACGATACCCTCATGCGCCTCCCAGGAGAGGTTCAGCCCATCAAAGGCGGGATAGCGGTTCTCCAGCCGCGTCACCACGCGCAGCGACTGCGCATTGTGATCGAACCCGCCATAGCCGGCCATGCAGGCATCGAGCACCCGTTCGCCGGCATGGGCGAAGGGCGGGTGCCCGAGATCATGCGCCAGCGCCAGCGCCTCGCTCAGATCCTCGTCCAGCCCCAGCGCCCGGGCGACGGAGCGCGCCACCTGCACCACTTCCAGCGTATGGGTCAGCCGCGTGCGGTAATGGTCGCCCTCGTGATAGGCGAAGACCTGCGTCTTGTAGGCGAGGCGGCGGAAGGCGCTGGAATGGATGATGCGGTCGGCGTCGCGGCGAAAGCTGCTGCGCGCATCCCCTTCCGCCTCGGGATGCACCCTTCCCCGGCTCTCTTCGGCCCTCGACGCCCATCGCGCCAGCGGCTGTGCCCCGGCGACCGCCATGCGCGTTCCTCCTGCCAGTCTTTCGTCAAGCCCCTTTGACTCGGGGGCGGCAGCACTTAACTATCCGTACAGGTCATATTCAACGGTAAGTGTGCGACATGAGCGCAGGTCTTTCGCCTGACACGGCCGCTACCCCCTCCGTCGGCGTCACTGCCAGCGCGGTGCGGCGGATTGCGGAGATCCTCAGCGGGGAGCCGCCGCAGACCATGCTGCGCGTCAGCGTGGAGGGCGGCGGCTGCTCCGGGTTCCAGTACAAGTTCGACATCACCCGCGAGCGTGAGGCGGACGACATCGTCATCGCCGAGGGCGGGGCAAGCGTCGTCATCGATCCGGTATCGCTGGAATATATGTCCGGCTCGCATATCGACTTCGTCGACGACCTGATCGGCGCCTCGTTCCGCATCGCCAATCCGCACGCCACCGCGTCCTGCGGCTGCGGCACCAGCTTCGCCCTCTGATGCGGCCGGTCGGCGTGCTCTGCGCCATTCCGCAGGAATTCGCCTTCCTCGCCGACAATCTCACCGGCACCGAGGTCACCGAGCGGGCCGGCATGGTTTTCCATGTCGGCCGCCTCGACGGGCACCGGGTCGTGCTGGCGCGCGCCGGCATGGGCAAGGTCAATGCCAGCATCGCCGCGACGCTGCTGCTGGAGCGGTTCGGCTGCCGCGTCCTGCTGTTTTCCGGCATTGCCGGCGGGCTGGACCCGGAACTGTCGGTGGGCGACGTCGTCATCGCCGACCATGTCGTCCAGCACGACGCCGGCTACTATTCGGCCGACGATCAGTTCATGGTCTATCAGGCGGGGCACCTGCCCTTCTTCAGCCCGCATGAGGGCCTCGGCCATGCCGCCGATGGCGACCTGCTGGAGCGGGCGCGTGCCGCGCTGGCGGATCTGTCGCTGGCGCCGCTTTCCGCAGCCGGGGGCGAGCGCGCGCCCCGCCTGCATTATGGCCGCATCCTCACCGGCGACCAGTTCGTGAATTCGGAGACGCTGCGTGAGCGGCTGTTTCGCGAACTGGGGGGCGCGGCGGTGGAGATGGAAGGGGCCGCCATGGCGCAGGCCGCCAGCGCCTATGACGTACCCTGGCTGGTGGTGCGCACCCTGTCCGATCTCGCCGGCCGCGAGTCGCATTTCGACTTCCGTCTGTTCATCGACGAGGTGGCGCTGTCCTCCGCCCTCATCGTGCGCCGCCTGCTGCCGGTGCTGTAGAGTGGCGGCCTGATTCATCGCCCCGATTATCCGCCTGCCGTGAGAGCCCGATGCGCATCGCCACCTGGAACGTCAACTCGATCAAGCAGCGTCAGGAGCACGCTGTCGCCTGGCTGCAGGAGACGAAGCCGGATGTCGTCTGCCTGCAGGAGCTGAAATGCGTCGACGAGGCCTTTCCGCGCGAGGCGTTCGAGGCGATCGGCTACAATGTCGCGGTGCACGGCCAGAAGGCGTTCAACGGCGTGGCGGTGCTCTCCCGCCTGCCCTTCGACGAGGTGACGCTCGGCCTGCCGGGCGATGAGGCGGACGTGCAGTCGCGCTTCATCGAGGTAATCGTCTCAACGCCGGAAGGCGCGCTGCGCGTGTGCGGCATCTATCTGCCGAACGGCAACCCGGTCGGCACCGAAAAATATCCCTACAAGCTCGGCTGGATGAAGCGGCTGAAGGCCCATATGCAGAACCGGCTGGCCTATGAGGAGCCGCTCGTCGTCTGCGGGGACTACAACGTCATCCCCGAACCGGAGGATGCCGCGCATCCGCAGGCGTGGACCGAGGACGCGCTGTTCCTGCCGCAGACCCGGGCGGCCTTCCGCGAACTGCTCACTCTCGGCATGACCGACGCGCTGCGCGCCACCACCAGCGAGGCCGGGCTGTACACCTTCTGGGACTATCAGGCCGGCGCCTGGCAGCGGAACAACGGCATCCGCATCGATCATCTGCTGCTCTCGCCGCAGGCCACCGACCGGCTGAAGGCGGTGGGCATCGACAAGCATGTGCGCGGCTGGGAAAAGCCGTCGGACCATGTGCCGGTGTGGGCGGAGCTGGCGCTTTAAGAGCTGGCGGATTTAGAATTCCGTCATCCCGGCCGAGGGACGAGAGCCGGGATCGGCTCCACCACCGAGCGATCCCGGATCGGCCTGCGACCGTCCGGGATGATGTTTGCCGATCGGCCGGGCGGCAGCAGCGCCCGCTCAGCGCGCCGCCTTCATGTATTGTTCGAGATAGACTAGGGCCATCGCACGCTCGTCGGAGCTGGCATTGGCGAAGGCGTCCTCATAGAGGTCGACCACCCATTTGTCCTGCGGGCCGGCCGCCCCGTCGCGGGCAAGGGTGAGCCACATCAGCCCGCGCGCGCCCTGCCGCGGAATGCCGTCATCGCCCTTGAACAGCATGCCGCCCAGTGCCGCCTGCGCCAGATACTGGCCCTTATGGGCGGCAAGGCCGAGCCAGCGCGCCGCGAAGCGCGGATCGCGGTCGACACCGTCGCCGTCGATATAGAGGCGTGCCAGATGGTACTGCGCGTCCGGATCGCCGAAATACGAGGCGGCATAAGCGAACATGTCGCGCGCCCGCGTAGCGTCGCGGCGGATCTTGCTGTTGGGAATGCCGACCAGATAATAGGCCCCCAGCGCCACGAAGGCGTCCGCCGCGAAGCGGGCCTCCGGCGTCGCCGGGTTGTCGTCGGCGTGCATGTTGGCGATCTGGCTGAAATATTCGAACGCCTTGATGTCGTTGCGCTCGACCCCCTCGCCTTCCGCATACATGCGGCCGAGCTTCCACTGCGCCCCGGCATGGCCCTGGTCGGCGGCGTAGCGCAGCGAATCGATGCCCTGCTCGGTCTGGCCGGAACGAAGCGCCTGCGCGCCGAAGCGCACGGATTCCTCGATGGTGCGCGGCTTGCCGGCCGGGACGGCGGCGCCGGGCGGCGCATCGGCACCGGGCGTGCCGTCAAAGGCCGAGGCCAGCGACGGCGCCAGCACGAAGGCACATAGCAGGAGGAGCGGGCTCAGGCCCGAACGATTAAACATCCGCATAGCACGCCGTCTCGGCCGCGCCGCCGGGATGGGTGACCGCGCCATCACGGGCGGGACCCACGGCCTGCGCGAACTTCCAGATGGCCCCCGAGCCGACGGGCGACGGACGCGGCTTCCACTCCGCCCGGCGGGCGGCGAGTTCCTCGTCCGAAAGCGCCACGTCAAGCGTGCCCTCGATCGCGTCGATGGTGATGATGTCGCCGTCGCGGATAAGCCCGATCGGGCCGCCGACCGCCGCCTCCGGCCCGACATGGCCGATGCAGAAGCCGCGCGTCGCGCCCGAAAAGCGCCCATCGGTGATCAGCGCCACCTTGTCGCCCGCCCCCTGCCCATAAAGGGCGGCGGTGGTGGACAGCATTTCCCGCATGCCGGGGCCACCCTTGGGGCCCTCATAGCGGATGACCAGCACGTCGCCCTCTTCATAGGCGCGGTGGGTCACCGCTTCGAAGCAGGCTTCCTCGCCATCGAAGCAGCGCGCCGGGCCGGTGAACTTCTGGTTCTTGAGGCCCGCCACCTTCACGATGGCGCCATCGGGCGCGAGATTGCCCTGCAGGCCGACCACGCCACCCGTGACGGTGATCGGGTCATTGGCCGGGCGCACCACGTCCTGGTGCGGGTTCCACTTCACCGAGGCGAGGTTCTCCGCGATGGTGCGGCCGGTCACGGTGAGGCAGTCGCCATGCAGGAAGCCGTGCTCCAGCAGCGTCTTCATCAGCAGCGGAATGCCGCCGGCCTCGAACATGTCCTTGGCGACATAGCGCCCGCCGGGCTTGAGATCGGCGATATAGGGCGTGCGCTTGAAGATCTCGGCGACGTCGAACAGGTCGAACTTGATGCCGACCTCATGCGCCATGGCCGGCAGGTGCAGCGCCGCATTGGTGGAACCGCCGGAAGCGGCGACCACGGTCGCGGCATTTTCCAGCGCCTTCAGGGTGACGATGTCGCGCGGGCGGATGTTGCGGGCGACGAGGTCCATGATCTGCTCGCCGGCCGCCATGCAGAAGCGGTCGCGAATCTCGTAGGGCGCCGGCGCGCCGGCCGAATAAGGCAGCGCGAGGCCGATCGCCTCGGAGACGGTGGCCATGGTGTTGGCGGTGAACTGCGCGCCGCAGGCACCGGCGGAAGGGCATGCCACCTGCTCAAGTTCGTCGAGGTCGTCATCCGACATCAAGCCGACCGAGTGCTTGCCGACCGCTTCGAACATGTCCTGCACCGTCACCGGCTGGCCCCGGAAGGAGCCCGGCAGGATGGAGCCGCCATAGATGAAGATCGACGGCACGTTGAGCCGCAGCATCGCCATCATCATGCCCGGCAGCGACTTGTCGCAGCCGGCAAGGCCGACCAGCGCGTCATAGGCATGGCCGCGAATGGTGAGCTCGACCGAATCGGCGATGACCTCGCGCGAGGCCAGCGATGCCTTCATGCCGTCATGGCCCATGGCGATGCCATCGGTGACCGTGATGGTGCAGAATTCGCGCGGCGTGCCGGCGGCGGCCGAGACGCCCTTCTTCACCGCCTGCGCCTGGCGCATCAGCGAGATGTTGCAGGGCGCGGCCTCGTTCCAGCACGAGGCGACACCCACCAGCGGCTGGTGGATCTGCTCGCGGGTGAGGCCCATCGCATAGAGGTAGGAACGGTGCGGCGCGCGCGACGGGCCTTCCGTCACATGGCGGCTCGGCAGGTTCCGCTTGTCGATGATCGTCCTGACGTCCATTTTATTCACGCATCCCGGTGCGGAGGCTCTTATCGGCGCCGCATCCAGCGCCTTTATCCCCCGTCTATCCGTCGGATTTCGTGCCGGTTTGTGGCGGCATCGCGGCGTCTGCGCGACTGCCTCCGGATATGGTTGCGAATGCGTGACACTGTTGCCGGCCAGTCACAAAAACGCGATAGGCATCAAGGCTCAAAAAGGCGTGGGAAGCGGACCGTCGTCGACGCCGCAAAACGAGGGAGATCAACGTGTCGAGCGGCAATATCGTGGAGCGCCTGCGGGCAATGGCGGCCGGGCTTGACCAGTTCCGCCGCGACAAGATCGAGGACGAGCTGTCGGAAGCCGCCGACGTCATCGAGCGCCTGCGCGCCGAGCTCGACCGGTTGGACAAAGTCCTGGAAACCGCGCGCGCGGCGACGCCCGCCGCACCCCACCAAGAAGGCTGAGCCGCGCCTCAATCCGCCGCCGAGCGTGTCCAGTCCGCCGAGGTCACGCCCGGCAGGTGGCGCAGCCGCGCCACGGCGGCATTGAGCTCGGCTATCCGCACCGAGGTGTTCACCAGCGTCGCGCGCAGCTCCTGCGTTCCATCCGGCCGGTCGTTGATCTCGACCTCCTCGATAGGGAACTTAGCGGCCTCCAGCACGCTGGAAATCTTGCTGCGCAGCTCCGCCGCCGCCGAGGCGCCGGTCAGCACGCTGACGCCATAGGTCGCCTCGGTCGATTCCTCGTCGCGCGGCAGCCGCTCCAGCGCGCCCACCAGCGGGCGCAGCATGGTGTTGCCGGCCAGCACGAAGCCGGTGAGCAGCACCGCCTGGGCGATGAGGTCGGCCCCTGCGCAGGCCCCCACCGCTGCCGAGCACCACAGCGTCGCCGCCGTGTTGAGGCCGCGAATATTGGTGCCCTCCTTCATGATGACGCCGGCCCCGAGGAAGCCGATGCCCGAGACCACATAGGCGACCACCCGCACCGCGCCGTCAGGGCCGGAAAGGTGCATCGCCATGTCGACGAACTGGCACGCGCCGATCGCCACCAGCACGTTCGTGCGCAGGCCGGCGGTACGCTGGCGGTATTGCCGCTCGGCGCCGATCAGCGTCCCCATGGCGAAGGCGACCAGCAGGCTGATGACCGTCGAGACGAAATCAGCCGCCTCGAACGATTCAATGAATGGCATGCCGATCCCCTGCCCCGCCGATCCCCTGCGCCACCGTCGCCCGCCGGCCGACGGCGCGGCCGGTCAGCCCGTCCGGCCCAGCCGCACCAGCGCCTCGCCGATCTTGGCGGCACGCTCGGAAGCCGCCTCGCGGCGCTCGCGCTGCTCCTCGATAACTTCCTCAGGTGCACGTTTGATGAAATCGGCATTGCCGAGCTTGGCGTCGACCTTGGCGATGTCGTCTCGGGCCTTGCCGAGTTCCTTGGCGAGGCGCGCGCCTTCCGCCTCCATGTCGATGACGCCGGCCAGCGGCAGCGCCGCGGTCTCGCCGCGCACGACGATCTGCACCGAGCCCGCCGGGGCCTCCGCCTCGAAGGAGATGGCCGAGAGGCGGGCAAGGCGTGTCAGCGTGTCGAGCCACACCACCACGCGCTCGCGCACCTCTTCCGCCACGCCCACCAGCACGAGCGGGATCTGTGCCCCTGCCGGCACGTTCATCTCGGCGCGGACGGAACGGATTTCGGTGATGAGATCGACCAGCCAGCCGATCTCCGCCTCGGCGTCCGGCGCCTCCAGGCCTTCCAGAGCCGGCCACTCCGCCAGCACCAGCAACGTCTCGCGCGGCGCGCCGGTCTCGGCGGTGCGGGCCCATAGCTCTTCCGTCAGGAAGGGCATGAAGGGGTGCAGCATCTTCAGGATTTCGTCGAGCACGAAGGCGGTGGTCGCCCGCGTCTCGTCCTTCCAACCGCCATTGCCGTTGAAGACCGGCTTGGCGAGTTCGAGATACCAGTCGCAGAAGATGTTCCACACGAAGCGATAGGCCGCGCCGGCCGCCTCGTTGAACTTGTAGGCTTCCAGCGCCTGGGTGATCTCAGCGCCGGCCTTCTGCGTCTCGGAGAGGATCCAGCGGTTGAGGCGGGACTCGGCGTTGCGCGGCACGAAGGCGGGGTCACGCCCGCAGCCATTCATCTCGGCGAAGCGGGCGGCGTTCCACAGCTTGGTGGAGAAGTTGCGATAACCCTCGACGCGCGATGTCGCCAGCTTGATATCGCGCCCCTGCGCCGCCATCGCCGCCAGGGTGAAGCGCAGCGCGTCGGCGCCATACTTCGACACGAGGTCGAGCGGGTCGATGACGTTGCCCTTGGACTTCGACATCTTGGCGCCCTTCTCGTCGCGAACGAGGGCGTGGATGTAAACGTCCTTGAACGGCACCTCGGGCATGAAGTGCAGCCCCATCATCATCATCCGGGCGACCCAGAAGAAGATGATGTCGAAGCCGGTGATCAGCACCGAGGTCGGGTAGAAGCGCGCCACCTCGGCCGTGTCGTCCGGCCAGCCCAGCGTCGAGAACGGCCACAGGGCGGAGGAGAACCAGGTGTCGAGAACGTCCTCGTCGCGGGTGATCAGCGCCGCGCGCTTCTCGGGATCGGCGGCAAGCTCCTGCGCCTCGGCGTCGGTGATGATGCCGTTCTGCACGCAATGGGCGAGCGCGGCCGCGACCGCCGCCTCTTCCGTCTCCTCGACGAAGATCGTGCCGTCCGGCCCGTACCAGGCCGGGATCTGGTGCCCCCACCAGAGCTGGCGCGAGACGCACCAGGGCTGGATGTTCTCCAGCCACTCGAAATAGGTCTTCTCCCAGTTCTTCGGCACGAAGTTCGTCCGCCCCTCGCGCACGGCGGCGAGTGCCGGCTGGGCGAGGGTGTGGGCGTCGACATACCACTGGTCGGTCAGCCAGGGCTCGATCACCACGTTGGAGCGGTCGCCATGCGGCACCATGTGGGTGTGCGGCTCGATCTTATCGAGCACGCCGCGCTCCTCCAGCAGCGCCACGATGGCCTTGCGCGCCGCCTCGCGCGAGAGGCCATCCAGCGCCAGAGCGGCGTCGAGATCGGCGCCCGCCTGCGTGCCGGCGACGAATTCCTCATTGCCGGCCAGCGTGATCCGCGCCTCGGCGTCGAGCACGTTGATCATCGGCACATTGTGCCGGCGGCCGACCTCGAAATCGTTGAAGTCGTGCGCCGGGGTAATCTTCACCGCGCCGGTGCCCTTGGTCGGGTCGGAATACGCGTCCGGGACGATGGGGATCAGCCGGCCGACCAGCGGCAGGCGCACCTTCGCATTGGCCGCGACGAGGCCCTGGTAGCGCGGATCTTCCGGGTGCACCGCGACCGCCGTGTCGCCCAGCATGGTCTCCGGGCGGGTGGTGGCGACGACGATGTAGTCGCGGGTCTCGAACTCGAAAGGAAGGCCATTCTCGTCGAAGGCGATCGGGTGCTCATAAGTCACGCCGTCGGCGAGCGGGTAGCGCAGGTGCCAGAGATGGCCCTTCACCTCCACCTGCAGCACTTCGAGATCGGAAATGGCAGACTGGAACTTCGGGTCCCAGTTGACCAGCCGCTTGTCCTTGTAGATCAGCCCTTCCTTGTAGAGCCGGACGAACACCTTGAGCACGGCCCGGGACAGGCCCTCGTCCATGGTGAAGCGCTCGCGCGACCAGTCGCAGGAAGCGCCCAGCTTCTTGAGCTGGTTGATGATGGTGCCGCCGGATTCCTCCTTCCACTCCCAGATGCGCTCGACGAAGGCGGCGCGGCCCATGTCGCGGCGGCCGGGAAGCTGGCGCTCGGCGAGCTGGCGCTCCACCACCATCTGCGTCGCGATGCCGGCATGGTCGGTGCCGACCTGCCAGAGCACATCCTTGCCGCGCATGCGCTCGAAGCGGCAGAGAATGTCCTGCAGCGTGTTGTTGAGCGCGTGCCCCATATGGAGCGAGCCGGTGACGTTGGGCGGCGGGATGACGATGCAATAGGGCTCGGCCCCTGCCCGCTCGGGACGTCCGCCCTTGAAGGCGCCCGCCTCCACCCAGCTCTGGTAGATGCGGTCTTCGACGGCGGCGGGATCGAACCTGTTGTCGAGCATTTTGGCTCCGGCACCTGAATGGAATGGGTGCGAGAGAAAGCGGAGCCGGCGGCCTGAGTCAACTCATCCCCGGCCAGCGCCGCGCGCAGGCCGGGGCGCCAACGACCCGAAGCGCAACGGATCGCGCCGCGACGGGCCTACTGCCCCTGGCGGGCGACGCGCTCGATTTCCGCCCGCACCAGGCGCTCGACCATGGCCGGCAGGTTCTCGTCGAGCCACGCCTTCAGCATCGGCCGCAGCGCGTCGGTGACGAGATCGTCGATGGTGCGCGGGCTGGCGCTCATCGTTCGGTGCAGCGAGCCGAAGGCGGCCGACACCGCGCTGCTGGCGGGCGGCGACACCAGCCGCTCACGCTCCGGCTCTGCGGATTCCGTGCCGGCGGCAAGCCGGCTGCCGACGACGAGGCGCGATTCGGACAGGCGTGTTTCCGCAAGCCGTGCCTCGGCCGGGCGCGGCTCCCCCATGCGGGCTTCGCTGGAGCGCGTCTCGGCAACCCGAGGCTCGGCAAAGCGGGGTTCGGGCATCCGCGCATCGGCGGCGGGAAAATCGGGCCGCACCCGCACCGCGGCGGTCTGCGGCACGGCGAGCGACGCCTCGTCGGTGGAGGCCGAAAAACCGTGGCTGGCGCGGGCCGCACCTTGCCCGGCGATGGGAGCCGCCGGATGGATGGCACCGGCGGCAGGCTGGGCGGCAAGCGTCTGCCGGGGCAATTCGCCCGCCTCCGCCACCGGGGAGACCTCGACCGGCGCAGCGGCGGCTTGCGGTTCTTCTGTCCTGACCGGATCGGTATCCGCCAGCACTGGCAGGGTGGCCTCGACCTTGACCGCGTCAACGACGCCCGGGCCGGTTGCAGGCGCCTCAGTCGGTGCGGCAGGGGCCGGCGGGGCGACCGGCGTCACGGCAGCGGGCGCAGCCTCGCGGGACGGCGCCTCGGCGACGGGCGGCGACACTGAAATCGTCACATTCGCCAGTTCGGCCTGAACGGCCTGCTCGACCGCCGCGAGGTCCAGCAACGCCGCTGCCAGCGGCTTGTCCAGGTCGCTGTCCAGAGGCGCGGAAGGCTTGGGCGCCTGCGGCCGAGGCATGGCCGCATTGGTCGCCGCCGAATTGGCGAGGGCGGGCCTAGCCGCCAGCGGCCGGACCATGGACGGCGTGGCGGTGAAGGGAGCGGCCGCAGGTCGCGCCTCGGCGGCCGGACGCGGCTCCAGCCGCGCACGCGCTTCCGGCAGGGCGCGCAAATCCGGCAGCGGACGCGGCTCGGGAAGCGGGCGGGAATCGGGGAAAAGCCGCGGCTCGGCGCGACGTGGTTCCGGCGCGCGGGTCTCGATCACCGGACGAGCCGGCGCCGGAGCCTCCAGGGCCCGGGCAGCGGAGCCGCCGGAATACACCGGGGATGATGTCGAAAGGCTGAGCGGGCGTGCCACAAAGGGGTCCGCCGCTGGCGCCCGGCCGCGCGGCGCGTAGTCGACCGGCGCCTCCGACCTCTCGCGGAACGGTGCTGGCGCATAGGCCAGGGCGCCCGAGGACTGCGCATTCGCAGCCGGCCGCAGCGGGGTTGGGGAAGCGGCGCGCGGCGCGGCACCGGGCGCGGGATCGCGGCTTGCGCCATCGCGGGAAGAGCGTGCCGGCGTGTCCGCGCGCGGGGAGGACGAGGGTTCGCTCGCCACCTCGTCGGAGATGATGCGCCGGATGGAGGCGAGGATCTCTTCCATCGACGGCTCACTGCCTCTCGCATTCACCGGCATGCGCGCTTTCCGATTCCCCAAGGACATGCCGCGCGGGCCCTGCGGCCGCAGGCGCGCGACTCGCCCGTTAACACTTCGTAAAGTGTGAACCGCCACCGGCGGAACGCCAAGCTGTAAGCCAGAACGACGAACAGGCATCGGAGGATAAGGTTAACGGCTCCGCGACCGCCAGGCACGCTTCACTATCGCCGCACTGGGCGCCACCGCAAGCAGATCCATGCGGCGGCGCCGGGCATTGCCGGCCGGGCTTACTGCCCGCCCGGCGTGCGCACGCCAATCCACGCGTCACGCACCTGGTTGTAGTGGATCTGCGGGTTGTACACCGGCACCTTGAGGGCGAGCGTAGCCGCGCTGAGCTGGCCGCTGGCCGACAGCACCGCATAGGAGGCGACGACGCGGTCGCGCTGGGCAATGACGAGGCTGGCGCGGGCGTTGAACAGCGCCGTCTGCGCGTTCAGCACGTCCAGCGTGGTGCGCTGGCCGACGCGCCATTCCTCGCGGACGCCGCGCAGAGCGATCTCGTTCGCCGCGACGGAGGCCTGCGCCGACTCGATCGCCGCCTTTGCCGCTTCGAGAGCGCCCCAGTACTGGACGACGTTGGCGCGCACCTGCTCGCGGTTCACATCGACCTCGATCCGCAGCTGGCCGAACGTCTCCTTCGCCTGGCGGATCGTCGCGTATTCGGCGCCGCCCTGATAGATCGGCACAGTGAGGTTCAGCGTCGCCGCGGCGGCGGTCTGCCGCTCGACATTCGTGGTGCTGTTGTAGTCCGACGAGGCCGAACCGTTCAGCGTCAGAGTGGGCGACAGCGCCGCCTCGGCAACCTTCACATTCGACATGCCGGCATCCACGGCGAATTCCGCCGACTTTACCGCCGGGTGCCGCGTAAGGCCGGAGTCGACCGCCAGCTGCTGGGTCTTCGGCAGCAGCCGATCGATCGGCCGGCCGGGGCTCAGCTTGGTCGGGCGCAGCCCGATCACCTGGAAGAACACCGCATTGGCCGTGTTCAGGTTCGATTCGGCGAGCGCCAGCTCGCTCTGCGCGTTGGCGACGCTGGCTTCGGCCTGCGCGACGTCGGTGCGGGTGATCTCGCCGACGGAGAAGCGGTCCCGCGCCGCGCGCAGCTCTTCCCGCAGCGCCTCGAGGTTCTGCTTCTGCAGGTCCACCAGCGCGGCGTTCTGCAGCACGTTCATGTAGGCAGTGGCCGCATCGAGCAGCACGAGCTGCTCGGTGTTGCGCAGCAATTCGCGCTGGCCGCGCACCTGCGATTCGGCGCTGCGGACCGAGTTTGCGGTCTTCAGCCCGTCATAGATCGTCTGGCTGATCGTGACGCCGAAGCCCGAGGGGTAAGTCTTCGTCTGACTGATGGAACCCGTGCCCTGAAGCGCCGCATAGCCGGAATCGATCCGGGTTTCGGCCCACTGGGCACCGACATAGGCGCTGCCGAATATCTGGGGACGATATCCGGACAGCGCGATCGGCACGTACTCATCCGTAGCGCGCGTCGCGGCGCGCTGCGAGTTGAGTGTGGGGTTATTGCGATAGGCCGCCGAAAGGGCCTGTTCGAGGGTCTGTGCTTTCGCCGGCACCGTAATGCCAACAAAAAAAGCGACCGTCGCCCACGCGACGACCTTCCCCCCGGTAGCCGACAGCCACATGTCCAACCTCTGCGAACGCTAACCTGATTGGAAGCCGCCTGCCCCCGGGCGACTCTCTCATTCTCTTATGACGCGAACGCAAGATAGGTGCTCGGAGAGGGGCTGTGAACTGGTCGGTTTGGTCCTGTGGTCGTTTTAACCGCAACGCGGCAGATCAGCCACAGGGGCCCGTCAAAACCCTTAGAAAACAAAGCCTGGACGAGCCTCGAAGCCCGGCAGGGTCGGCACGGCGGCGTCGAACACCACCCGCGAACCCATGCCGCCCGAGGTATGGGTGAACACCGTGGCCCGCCCCGCCCGGCCGCGCCCGACCACGGCAAGAAGGCGCCCGCCCGGCTTGAGCTGGGCGAGAAGCGATTCGGGCACCGAATCGACCGAGCCGTTGACGAGGATCACGTCATAGGGGGCCTCGGCCGGCCAGCCGGCGGGCATCGGCCCCTGAACATAGGCGGCGTTGAGCAGGCCGAGGTCGACCAGCAGCGCCGAGCCCTGCGCGGCGAGCTCGGCATCTTCCTCCAGCGCCACGACCTGCCCCGCCAGCTTGGCCAGAACCGCCGTGGAGTAGCCGCTGGCCGCCCCGATATCGAGCACCAGCGCGTCCGGCCCGATCTCGGCGGCCTGCAGCAGCTTGGCGAGCACCATCGGCTCCATCAGGTAGCGCGAGGGGGCCCCTTCCTTCACCAGCAGGTCGTCGTCGATATAGGCGAAGTTGCGCAGGCTGGCGGGCACGAAGCGCTCGCGCGGCGTCTCCAGCATGGCGGCCACGATGCGCAGGTCGGTGACGTCGTTGGCCCGGACCTGGGCATCCACCATGGCGCGGCGCAGTTCGGCGAAATCGATCATTCGGGGACAACCTCGAAAGCAGACGGGCAAAGCCCGCGCGCGGTGCGCGCGGAAGTCGCGCAGACGAAAAGCGCGAGAGAACGGCAGAGAATTGCGGCACGCGCGCCTGCAATGCAAGCGTTCTCGACGGGCTGCCACGCAGATTTCCAGCCCCCGTCGGCCGCGCGCCGCGCACATGCGGCGCGTCTGGCTCCTGTGGCGACGGCCTGCGGCCCGGTGCCGCGCCCCCGTGCCGCGCGCCACCCCCGCGGCCGGCCACGCGGACGGGCCGCCGGCGCCGGACGCGTGCGGTCATCCACCGTGCTCTCCACCTTCACCCTGCGGACGCGTTGCTCATCGCCGCCACCTCTGTTATGAGCCGCTCCGGCCCATCGGGCGCCTGCGGGCTGCCCCGGTCGGCCACGTGGCGGAGTGGTTACGCAGCGGACTGCAAATCCGTGCACCCCGGTTCGATTCCGGGCGTGGCCTCCAGTTCACGCACCCGCCGCCAGCCTTCCAAAAAGGGCGGGCGGCGGGTGTCGTCACGCCTGCATTTTCCCGCTGGAGTCCCGCCGTCACTGGTTTGACAACGACCTGTGATCGTCGTTGATGATCCCGCGCCCTCCCCCGCCGGTGAAGCGGGCGACGGAGCGACGCCCGACCCGGCCGGGCCCCTGTGCAAAGGATATTCGCTGATGTTGCCACCCAAGATGGCCAACGCGTTCCGCAACATGATCAGCCCCGAGACCCGCGACACGGTGCGACGGCTGTTCGTGATGGAAGGGCGCCGCCACTGGAAGGGGTATGCACTGTCGTTCGTCTTCATGGCCTTCATGGCCGGGACGACTTCGGGCCTCGCCTATCTCATGGGCACGGTCATCAACCGCATTTTCGTCGAGCAGAGTTCGTCGGCGATCTGGATTTTGTCGGGCGCCGTGGTGGCGCTCTCCGTCACCAAGGGCTTCGCCGCCTATGGCCAGGCGGTGACGCTCGCCAAGGTCGGCAACCGCATCGTCGCCGACAACCAGAAGCGCGTGCTGGACCGCCTGCTGACCCAGGACGTCACCTTCTTCTCGGGCAGCCACACCGCCGAGATCATGATGCGCTTCAACACGGGCGCGCAGGCGGCGCGCAACGTGCTGAACCTCATCATTACCAGCCTCGGGCGCGACCTGCTCTCGGTCGTCGGCCTCACGGCGGTGATGATCATCCAGGACCCGTTCATGGCGCTGATCGGCTTCATCGTGATGCCGATCGCGGTGGTCGGGGTGCGCGCACTGATCCGCAAGGTGCAGAAGATCTTCAGCCGCGAGTTCCACACCTCGATCCAGATCATGACCGAGTCGATCGACTCGTTTCAGGGCATCCGCACCATCAAGTCCTTCACCCTGGAAGACAGCCAGCGCGCCAAGATCTACGAGCGCATCGACCGTATGGAGAAGGCCTCCAACCGCATGATGCGGGCGCAGTCGCAGTCCGGCCCGCTGATGGAAGCGCTGGGCGGCGTCTCGATCGGCCTCGTCGTCATGTATGCCGGCTGGGGCGTGCTGCATGCCGGCCGCACCCCGGGCGAGTTCTTCTCGGTCATCACCGCGCTGCTGCTCTGCTACGAGCCGGCCAAGCGCCTTGCCCGGCTGAACATCGACCTCACCACCCATCTGCTCGGCGCGCGCATGCTGTTCGCCCTGCTTGACCGGCCCGCCGTCGAGCAGGACGCGCCCGGCACGCCGGAACTCGCCGTCTCCGGCGGCCGGATCGTGTTCGACGAGGTGGTGTTCAGCTATCGCGAGAGCGAGCCGGTGCTGCGCGGCCTCAGCTTCACCGCCGAGCCCGGCCGCACCACCGCGCTTGTCGGCCCCTCGGGCGGCGGCAAGAGCACGGTGATGAACCTGCTGGAGCGCTTCTACGACGCCGATTCCGGCATCATCACCATTGATGGCCAGCGGATCGACACGGTGACGCGCAAGTCGCTGCGCCAGTCTATCGGCTTCGTCAGCCAGGACGTGTTCCTGTTCACCGGCACGGTGCGCGAGAACATTGCCGCCGGCCGTCCGGGGGCGACCGAGGACGAGATCATCGCCGCCGCCAGGGCGGCGCACGCGCATGACTTCATCATGGGCTTCGAGGGCGGCTATGGAAGCCGCGTCGGCGAGCGGGGCACGCAGCTCTCCGGCGGCCAGCGCCAGCGTATCGCCATCGCCCGCGCCTTCCTGAAGGACGCGCCGATTCTGCTGCTCGACGAAGCCACGGCGGCACTCGACAGCGAATCGGAGGCGGAAGTGCAGAAGGCTCTGCAGGAACTGCAGGCCAACCGCACCACGCTGGTCATCGCCCATCGCCTGCAGACCGTCATCAACGCCGACCGGATCTGCGTGATCGAGAAGGGCCGAGTGGTCGAAAGCGGCCGCCACGAGGAGCTGGTAGCCCAGCGCGGGCGCTATTTCACCTTCCACCAGCTGCAGTTCGCCGGGCAGCAGGAAAGGCTCAGCGCCTGAGGATATCCACATGGGTGCGGGATCAGGGGTTCACAAACCGATCCCGCGTTGCTATATCGCCGCCTCCGAGACGCCACGGCGTCCCCGGTCCCTGATAGCTCAGTTGGTAGAGCGTTCGACTGTTAATCGAATGGTCGCAGGTTCGAGTCCTGCTCAGGGAGCCATCTATTTCCTCCAAGACGTGCATTTTGCTCAGTTTTCAGCAAAACCACCTGGAGCGACCCCACCCTTTTCCCCAATCCGAGCCTGGCGCTTGAGGCGGTGATTTTGCGGCTGCCGCGGCTGAATCGACCCCTCCCCGGCTCATTGGCTCGGAGGCCGCCAGCCGGAAAAGGCCCGCCGCTGCGAATGAGGGGACGGGCATCCGGGTAGGCGCTTCCCTCGCCGGTCTCCGGCCCTCCGGTGGATCGCCTTTGGCCTCGCCAGCTTCTCGCAGGAAACGGGGCCTGTCGAAGCGGTTCGTCCACGGCGCCATTGCCGATCGTCCCGACCCCCCGTGCGGGCGTGGCCTTACGCACGGAACAATCTCGTTCACCAATTGTTAACGATTGTTGCAACGGGAGGTCAGCCCATGCTCGCGCATAAGTTCGACGTCGACTCGTCCAGCATTGCCTTCGATCGGCAGCACGGTCGTTTGGCGATGAAGCTGCAGCCCATCGTCCCGACCTATGATGAAGCCGCCGCCATTATTTATGGCTGGGGCGTCATGGCCGGCTGCCCGGACATCCGCCGATTGGTCGTCGACATCGAGGTCGACGCCGAAGACGTGCCTCGGCCGGCCGCACACCTGCGGCACGCCTGAAAACGGAACCCGGTCGCCAGCACGGCGTTACCCATTACCAAACGCAGGAGTAACACCATGGCCAGCACACCCGATCTCGCCGTCCTCTCCAAGGATCTCGACGTCCTCCGTCGCGATGTTGCCAAGCTCGCCAGCGCGCTGGCCAGCCAGGGCGGCGCCAGCGTCGGCCGGTATGCTCGCCATTACGCCCGCCACGGCGCGGCGCGCGCTGGCGCGGCGCTCGACTACGCTGCCGCCGGTGGCGCCGATCTGCTTGAGGAGGCCGGCAGCCACGCCCGGTATGCCGCCGATGAGGTCGCGACGCAGGTGCGGCGGCATCCCGGCATCGCACTCGCGGGGCTGCTGACCGTGGGAATGATCGCCTATCTGGCCGCCAGCCGCCGCTAGGGTCTTGCGCCCACTGCCGATGTGCTCGCAGCGCGAGCACAGGCACAGCCATCAGCCTTGATCAACACCATGAGGCGCGGAGCCGTAGGCTTCGCGCCTTTTACGTCAATAACCAGTCAGGGCAGGTTGTCCCTGACGGTCGTCACATGCGTCATGGGGCAGAAGGCGCGCTATGCGGCATGAGAAAATCCCCCACATGCCGGGCGAACAGGTCGGCACGCGTGCGGGGGTAGAAATGCCCTCCGTCGAACGCCGCTAGCGTGGCGCCGGGAATGCCGTGGGCGATTCGCTCTGACTGGGCGAAGAGGATCATCTCGTCGTCGCGCGCGCCAAGGATCAGCGCGGGCGCCCGGATACTGCCGAGTTCCGCCGCCCGGTCGAAGGCCAGCAGCATGCGGATGCGATCCATCGCCACCGAGAGCGGGGCGAGAGACTGGGCCGCCCGCCCGACCGCCGCATCGAGCTCAGCCTCGTGGCTGGCGATCCACTCCGCATCATAGCCGAGCACATGGGTGAAGGCCTGGTAGATGTCCGGCCGGCCAGCTTCGAGAAGCGCTAGCCGCGCCTCGAACAAAGCCCGGAAGCGCGCATCCGGGCCCGGCCAGCTGCCCGAGATGATCAGGCGGTCCACCCTGTCGGGATTGTCGAGGGCGATCGTCTGCACCACCGTGCCGCCGGTGGAATGGCCAACGAGATGGGCCCGGGCGCACCCGGCCTCGTCCATGATCTCCAGGACGTCGGCCGCGATGCGCGCGATCGTGTAGGGGCCCTCCGGCCGGTCGCTGCGCCCGGCGCCGCGATGATCGACGATCAGCAGCCGGAAGCGCGACGCCAGGCGCTCCGCCACCGGCTCCCAGAAGCGCCCGTCACCGCCGAGGCCGGGGATGAGCCCCACGGCAGGGCCAGCGGCGCCCCGCACGTCGTAATGCACGCGGCAGCCATCGGACATCATCGTCAAGGGCATGGCGGAACCTCAGATCGGCTGTTCGCCCGTATATCCCGGCCAGGTGTCGCCCAGCCGGAAGCCGTCCGGGAACGGGTCGGTGGGGTCGAGCACATATTGGTGGAAGGCGGTGATCCAGCCCGGCCCGGTGATGGTCGGCAGCACGGCCGGCAGGCCGGCCAGTTCGGCCGTGCCGCGCAGCCGGCCGATGAACTCGGTGCCGATGAGCGAGCGATGCAGAAAACGCTCGCCCACCTGCAACTGCCCCTTGGCGTGCAGTACCGCCATGCGCGCGCAGGTTCCCGTGCCGCAGGGCGAGCGATCATGCCGACCCGGCGAGACGATGACGGTGTTCGTCGAGACCAGTCCCTGCTCGTCGCGCTCCAGCGGCCCGGCGAACAGGGTCTGGTTAATGGTGTGGATTTCCGGGTTTTCCGGATGCACGCAGGGGATTTGCTCGGCCGCCGCCGCCTTGATGCGCTCGCCCACTTCCACCAGCTGCGCGGCCTCCTTCAGCTCCAGCCGGAAGCCGAGCGATGCCGCATCGACGATGGCGTAGATCATCCCGCCATAGCCGACATCCACGGTGACGCGACCGAGGCCCGGCACCTCGACCGCGCGGTCCAGCGCGAAGGCGAAGCCGGGAACATTGTCGAAGGTCACGTTCACGCACTTGCCGTCCCGGCACTCGGCCGAGACTTTCACCAGTCCCGCGGGCGCTTCCAGCACCAGATGGGTCACCGGCTCCTGCATCGGGATGATACCCGTCTCCAGCAGCACGGTGACGGTGCAGATCGTGTTGGTGCCCGACATCGGCACGTAGTAGTCGGACTCGATGATGACGAAGCCGGCGTCGGCTTCCGGCGTCGTCGGCGGCAGCACCAGATTGACGCATTGCGAGACCCGCCCGCGCGGCTCGTTCAGCAGAAAACGACGCAGCTCGTCGCGATGCGTCTGCACATATTGCATCTTCTCGAACATGGTCTTGCCGGGCACGTCGCGCACGCCCCCGGTGATGACCTCGTTGAGCTCGCCGGCAGCGTGCGCCCCGACAACAGTGATCATCCGGCTGAAGCGCATCGGTCTCTCCTCAAGCTGCCGAACGCGGGGTGGCGGCGAGCACGCTGACCGTCGCCTCGAGTACGCCGAGCACCCGCTCGCGCTCTGTGCCGATCAGCGGCAGGCGCGGCGCGCGCACCCACTCCGGCGCGCCATAGACGACCTTCTCCGCCAGCTTGATGTACTGCACCAGCTTGACGTCGGTATCGAGATGGAAGGCGGGGGTGAGGATGCGGTAGAGCCTGCGCGCCTCGTCATAGCGGCCGGCCATGCACAGGTTGAACAGCTCGACGCACTCCGCCGGCCAGGCATTGGTCATGCCCGATACCCAGCCGGTGACGCCCAGCGCCGCGCTTTCCAGGAGCAGGTCATCGACGCCGCAGAACACCGAGAAGCGGTCGCCGCATTCATTGTAGAGATCGGTGACGCGGCGGATGTTGCCGGTCTCCTCCTTCACGCAGACGATGTTCTTCACATCGGCAAGGTCGTTGAGGATGGCCGGGGTGACGTCGACGCCATAGGCGATCGGGTTGTTGTAGATCATGATCGGAAGGCCGCAGCCGGTGCCGAGCGTGCGATACCAGGCGGCCGTCTCGCGCGGGTCGCTCTTGTAGGCGATCGACGGAAAGGCCATCAGCCCCTGCGCGCCCAGCTTCTCATAATGGCGGGCGGAGGCCAGCGCCTCGGTCATGCCGACATGGGCGAGGCCCGAGAGCAACGGCACGCGCCCGGCCACGACCTCCTTTGCGGCGAGGATGACGCTCTCGCGCTCGGCCGCGGTCAGCGAAGCGTTCTCGCCCAGCATCGGCAGCACGATGACGCCCGAGACGCCGTTCGTGATCAGCCGGTCGATGCTCGCCTGGGTGGCGGGGAGATCCAGGCTTTCGTCTTCCTTGAGCTTGGTGGTGACGGCGGGAAATACACCTGTCCAGCGGACCGTATCGGCGGAAAGAGTCATGGCGTTTCCTGGGGTGGGGTTGAAGCGGCGGCGAGCGCGGCGAGCTTGCGGGTCAGGTCTTCCGGGGTGTCGCAAGGCATGATGCCGAGCGCGCGAATATCCGCGCGCACATCGACGGGCAGACCCGAATTGGAATCGTCCGGCACCTGGTTGAGACGGCCGCCAATGCAAACCGGCAAGTCGGCACCGGCGCGGGCGAGAGCGTCCTTCACCTCGCGGGCATAACGCAGCGCGACGCCATTATAGGTGCTGATGGCGATGAGGTCGGCCTTGGCCGCGAGCGCGGTGGCGACGAGGTCGTCGGCATCGACCGAGGTGCCGCCGTCGACCGTCGCCACGCCGAGATGGCCGAGGGTGCGCTCGATCAGGTTCTTGCCGTGCTCATGCACATCGCTGGAGGCGACGCAGGCGACGAGCTTGCGGCCAGCGATGCGTGTGGCGGCTTCCAGGGGCACGCGCGCGGCCCAGTCGCGGGCGGCGTGCTCCAGTTCGTCCACCCATTCGGCCTGCGCCACCGCGCGGCGCCCGCTCCACGCTTTCGCCTCCGGCGCGCCGGCGCCGAACGCTGCTTCCAGGCGCTTGGGGCCGATGCGGCGCAAAGCGAGCATCGTCTGGGCGGGATCGGCGGTGTCGATGCCCTCTTGCTCCAGCCCGGCCAGCGTACGCGCCGCAAACAGATGGCCGCCCTGAACCAGCCGCTCGGCCAGCGCGTCGACGGGCGCGGTGTCGATCAGCCCGGAGGAGCCGGCGGCATGTTCGGCGAGGCGGTGGGCGAAGAGCTGGGCGTCGATGATCTCGTCGATATCGGGAATGCGCTCGTTCTCGGTCACCGGCACGGGATTGACCGCATGACCCGTGTGCCGGCGGCCCAGCGCCCAAATATCCGCCTGCAGGTAGCTCGCCAGGCTGGCATAGTTGCCGGCGGGGGTGGATTTGTAGCTCACCGTGTTGCCGAAGATCATCGTCCCCGGCGTGTCGGTGACCTGCGCCAACGCGGCGTGGAACGCCATGCGCACCAGCGGCGCGGTGAAATGGTGGCCGAAGCAGTGCGACAGCCGGGCGCCGATGAGCGTCTCGACGATGTGCTTTTCCACCAGCACCATACCGAGCGCCGAGCTCATGTCGGCGAACAGGCCGGCAAAGCCGTCATCGAGATTGGAATGCACCAGCACCTCGACCGGCTGCGCGGCGATGAGGCCGAGCGCGGTCACGGTGGCATGGGTGGTGGCGACATCGTCGTCCCAGTCCGGCAGGCGGAAGGTGAAATACTGGCCGAGATTGCCGATGGCGGTGGCGCCGGCCGCGAGCGCGCCCTTGGTGTTCTCCAGCGCCCCCGGCAGGCCCAGCATGAAGTCGCCGAAATGCGCGGCGGCGGGCGCCGCATTGGTGATACGGGCGAAGCTCTCCGCCCCTTCCAGCACGATGCCGGTGCCGCGCCGGCTACCCTTCCGCATGTCCGGCGGGTAGCCCATCGACATATCGAGCGTGATTCCGAAGCGATCCACCCTGGCGCCGTGGCGGGCACAGGCGGCGTGGACCTCGGCGATGGCGGCGACCGTGCGCTCGACGCTGCGGAAGCCGATATGCGCGTGCTGCATGACGCGCCCGGCGAGCGCCTCGCGCCGCTTGTACGCCGCCTCGCTCGCCACACCCTGAGCGTCGAGGAAGGCGTTGCGGCCGACCGTCCAGCCCCGCACCAGCGCCCGCCCCGCGCCCACGAGTTCCCCGCCCGGCTGCAGCGTCGGGGGAATCAGCTGGTCGCGGGAAGGGAGCGGCGCGGTCATCGGCAGGCTCCGTCAGCGCATCGGTGAGAGCGCGGTGGGGGCGAGTATGCGCGTCTGCTGGCTCTGGATCATGCCCTTGATCGCGGCGAGATAATCCTGCCACGGCGCATAAGCGAGCATCTCGGCCCGGCGGGCCTCGCGATCGGCCATGCTGTCATAGCGCCACAGCGCGACGACATGGTTCAGCTCGCCGATCTCGGCGACGAAGTGGCCGACGAACGTGCCGAGAAAGCGCTTCTGGATGTCGAGGCCGAGCGTCTCATAGGCATGGAGAAAATCGCCCATTCGGCCGGGCACGATGTGGTAGTCGCGCTCTTCGAGGATCATCGCCCCCTCCGATGTTCGAGCATCATCGCCGCCTCACGCCAGCTGGAAGCCGAGGGCGAGCGGGTCGCGCTCGTCGACGGTGATGGTGTTGTGGCCATAGACACGGGCCCAGCCGCCGATGCTCGGGCGGATGGCCGGACGGCCGGCCACCTCGGCGGCGCTCTCCACCCGGCCGTGGAACAGCGTACCGATGATGCTTTCATGCACATAGGTGTCGCCGACCTTCAAAAGCCCCTTCGCCACGCGCTGGGCCATGCGGGAGGAGGTGCCGGTGCCGCAGGGCGAGCGGTCGATACCCTTGTCGCCATAGAACACCGCGTTGCGGCCATCGGCCTCCGGGTGCTTCGGGCCATCCGCCCACATCACATGGCTGACGCCGTTGATGCGCGGGTCCTCCGGATGCACCGGGGCGACCGCCGCCTGCACCGCCGCGCGCACCGCCGGGCTGAGCCTCAGAATGTCCTCGGCCTTCATGCCGTCGAGGCCGGCCCAGTTCTTCTGCGGCTCGACGATGGCGTAGTAATTGCCGCCATAGGACACATCGACGACGAGTTCCCCGATGCCGGGGACGTCGACCGTCACCCCCTCGGCATGCAGGTAGCTGGCAATGTTGAACAGCCGCACCTGGTCGACGAAGCGGCCATTGCGCGTGTACTCGATCTCCACCCGCCCGGCGGGCACTTCCAGCGCCAGACGGCCCTCCACCTTCGGCACCACGAAGCCCTGTTCGAGCGCCACGGTGACGGTGCCAATGGTGCCATGGCCGCACATGGGCAGGCAGCCGGAAACCTCGATGAACAGCACGCCCAGCTCGCAATCCTCCCGCGAGGGCGGGTAGAGGATCGAGCCGGACATCACGTCGTGGCCGCGCGGCTCGAACATAAGCGCCTTGCGCACCCAGTCATGGTCGCGCAGGAAGATCTGCCGTTTCTCCGCCATCGACACATTGGGCAGCAGCGGCGCGCCGCCGGCGACCACGCGCACCGGGTTGCCGCAGGTGTGGGCGTCGACACAGAGGAAGGTGTGCGGGTTCATGACGGGCTCCGCCTGACTAGTTGAAGCGTTGGATGGCGAATGGGGTGATGTCGACGGAGGTCTGACGGCCGGCGACCAGTTCGGCGATCAGGCGGCCCGTGGTCGGGCCGAAGGTCAGCCCGGTATGGCCGTGGCCGAAGGCGTAGAACACGTCGCCGCGCCGGGGCGAGCGGCCGATGACGGGGAGTGAATCCGCCGTGGTCGGGCGATGGCCCATCCAGCGCGTGCCGCCCTCAATGTTCAGCCCCGGCAGAAAGCGGCGGCCCAATTGGGCGAGCGCGTCGGAGCGGGCATAGTTCGGGGCGGCCTCCAGCCCGGCGAATTCCGCCGCCCCGCCAATGCGCAACCCCGCCTCGATGGGCGTGGCGACGAAGGCGCGCTCGGCAAAGATCACCTCACGCGTGAGCGAAACGCCCGGCGCCGGAAGCGTGGTGTTGTAGCCGCGCTCGCTCTCGATCAGCGCCCGGTCGCCGATCTGCCGGCCGAGCTGGCCGGACCAGGCGCCGGCGGCAACCACCAGCCGCTCGAAGACGATGCGCCGTCCGTCCCGTGTCACCACCTCGTTGCCGGCGATGCCCGCGACCTCGCCCGTCACCATCGCCACGCCGCGCGCCTCGAGATGGCTGCGCAGGCGATCGACGATGCGCTTGGGATCGGAGACGTGCGACCATTGCGGGGTCATGATGGCGTGGCGGATCGTGTTCGCCAGCGCCGGCTCCAGAGCCCGCGCGGCGGCGCCGTCCATCTCCTCGCAGACCAGGCCGTGCCGGCGGCGCACATCGTGGAAGCGCCGGTCCGCCTCGAAGCCGGAGCGCGTCTCATAGACCCACAGCGCGCCGACGCGGTGCAGGTCGCCCATCAGGTCGAGTTCGGCGAGCAGCGGCAGCAAATCGTCATAGGTGCGGGCCGACAGCGTGGCGAGCGAGGCGGCGATCGCCTCCACCCGGTCCCAGCGCCCCTCCTTCAGGAAGCGCAGTAGCCACGGCACCAGTTTGGGGAAATGGCCGAGGCGCAGCGACAGTGGGCCCAGCGGATCGGCCAGCCAGCCCGGCACCTTCCAGGCAAGACCGGGCACGGAGGCGGGGATGATCTCGGTGACGCCGATTCCTGCAGCGTTGCCGAAGGAGCACTTGTCGCCCGCCGGATCGCGGTCCAGCACCGTTACCTCGTGCCCTTCCGCACGCAGCGCCCGGGCACAGGAGAGGCCGACAATGCCGGCGCCGATGACGAGGATGCGCGACATGTCGGGCGGCTCTCTCAGATGACCAGGGAAGCGAAATGGCGCCGCACCGCCTGGGCGAGGCTGAGCGCGGTAACCGCCGACGTCTTGGGGTTGTCGGGCGAAGGCAGATTGGCAAAGCGCAGCGTAGCGGTACCCGCCGGGCTCTCGACCTCGATCTCGTGCGTGTTGCCGCCGACCGCCGGGTCGGCAATCACCTGCACGCTGAGCCGCGCCTGGCCGGCGGCCAGCGCCACCGCGAGCCCGGCATTGAGGTTGCGCGGGTAGCGACGGGCCGCCTCGGCCGCGCTGCCCTCGAACAAGACGACCGCCGAGGCAAGGCGATCCGGCGCGTGGCCGAGCGCCGCCAGCTCGGCGCTCCACGCGGCGGGCGGCTTGCGGGAAATATAGCGCACCGTGGCGCCCTCCATTCCCGCGACGGCGGCGAGATAGTCGAGCCCGCCAATGGCGCCGGCCGGCACGATGAGCCGGGCGCCGCTCGCCTGCGCGGCCCCGGTGAGCCGCTGCAGCAGGTCATCATCCGCCAGCGCCCCTGTGGAGGCGATGACGAGGCTGATGCCGGCGTTCAGCAGCAAAGGTCCGTAATGGGCGACGGCGCTCTGGCCGGCGGCCTCGACGACCAGCGCCGGCCGGGCGGCAATCAGCGCCTCCACATCGGGCAAGGCGCGGAGCGTCGAGGGAAGCTGCGCCGCATCGTGCGTCAGCACGGCAAGGCGATAGGCGGGATCGCGGCCGAGATCGGCGGCCAGCGCCTGGCCGATGGCGCCGAAACCGATGAGAGCGATGTCCCGCGCGGCGCCCATCACCTCACCAGGCCGACATGCCGCCATCGACGGTGAACATGGCACCGGTGGCGAAGGAGGCTTCATCCGAGGCCAGCCAGAGGATGGCGTTGGCAATCTCCACCGGCTGCGCCCAGCGATTGATCGGCGAGCGCGCCTTGAGCTTGGCCTTGAAGGTCTCGGGGTCGGGATGGCCGGCGACCATCCTGTCGAAATAGCTCGACCAGGTGACGCCCGGCGCGACGCAGTTCACCCGGATGTTCTGCTCGGCATGGTCGAGCGCCATCGCCTTGGTCAGCGCCGCGACACCACCCTTGGAGGCGACATAGGCGGCGCGGTCGAAGATGCCGACGGACGCCACGTTGGAGGCCGTATTGACGATGGTGCCGCCGCCCTGCGCCGCCATGACCGGGATCGCGTGCTTGCAGCACAGGAAGACGCCCTTGAGATTGACCGCCATCAGCGCATCCCACGCCTCCTCCTCGGTATTTACAACCGTGCCGGGGATGCCGTAGCCAGCATTGTTGGCGAGGATGTCGAGCCGGCCGAAGCGCTCAACCGCAGTTTCCACCATGCGCTTCACGTCGTCGCTGCGGCTGACGTCGACGGCTATGGCGGCGGCATTCGGGCCGAGGCGTTCAGCGACCTGCGCGGCCCCCTCGCCGTTACGGTCCGCCAGAAGGACGCGGGCACCTTCCCGCACGAACAGTTCGGCCGCCGATTCACCGATGCCGGCGGCAGAGCCAGTGATGATGGCGACCTTGTCTTTGAGACGCATGGATTCCTCGATCGTCGGGAAGGGCACGAACGCACGGGGCGCCGGCTCAGGGCTGGCGCTGGTCGTCCGGCTGCGCCGCAAATACGGTGTCGCGTTCGATCTGCAGCACGTTCTCGGGCCGCGGGAACGGCTCGGGCGTGGGCTCGCCGGGATGGCGGGGACGGCCGATCAGGCGGAAGAAATCCTCCAGCCCGTTCGGCACGATCAACCAGGTCCAGAGGATGTCCTCGGTGCCCTCGTTGATGAACATGTGGCGGCGGTTGCGGCCGATGAAGAAGGCGGAGCCGGGCTGCATCTCGTGGCTGACGCCGTCGACCACGGCACGTCCCTTGCCACGGATCACGAAGATGACTTCCTCGTTCCGGTCATGGGCATGCTCGCGCACATAGCCACCCGGCGGCACGGTCTGGGTTCCGAAGCCGATGGGGAACTCCATCGGCACCAGATGCGGAGCGAAGATCACGTCGATATGGCCATTGGCCGGCACCGGCTGCCAGTAGCTGACCTCCTCGCCGGGCTGTTTCACGAGCACATCGCCGAGATGGGAGGCGGCGTGCGTCTGGGCCGATGGGCCCGCCTGTTCCGACATGAGTCTGCTCCGCTCGTCAGAGAGAGGATTGAATACAATATTCAGCCTAGCCACACAGAAAGGAGAATTAAAGATGAAAAAATAGGCATATATACCGCACACATGCCTAATAAATGTTCTTGTTGATCCTCATCAATTGAATATCGTATTCAATATGGAGCTAATGGAATGGTCGTGAAAATCGGTCGCCAGTCGCTGACGGACCAAATCGTCACGGAATTGCGGCGCCAGATCATCATGGGTCAGTTGCCCGAGGGCGCGCCGCTGCGCCAGGAGAAGCTGGCCGCCGAGCTGGGGGTATCCCGCGTCCCGTTGCGCGAGGCGATCCGCCAGTTGGAGGCAGAGGGCCTCGTCGTCTCGGAGCTGCACAAAGGCACGGTGGTGTCCTCGCTGTCGCTGGAGGAGATCGAGGAACTGTTCGAGATCCGTGCGCGCATGGAGACCTGGCTGTTCGAGGTGGCCATCCCGCGCCTCACGGAAGAGGATTTTGCCCTTGCCGAGGCCGTCACCGACGAGGCGATGGCGAGCGGCAGCGTGGAGAACTGGGGCGAACTGAACTGGCGTTTCCACGAGACGCTCTATCGCCCCAGCGGTCATCTGATCGCGCTCAAGCTGCTGCGCACGGTGCATGACAACGCCAATCGCTACGTGAACCTGCAGATCGCGGTCGCGGAAGACGTGGACCGCGAGCTTGCCGACCACCGCGCGCTTATCGCCTTCGCCCGGCTCGGCGACATCCGCCGGGCCGTAGACACGCTGCGGGCGCACATCCAGCGCGTCTCGCGCAACCTCATCGCGTCGCTGGCCGAGGGTCGGCTCGGAAAGGCGCGCGACATCGCTTGACGACCAGGCTGCCGGCGCGTGTTGGCACCCTGCGAAACGGTCCGGAACGGACCCCAGAGAGAAGGGAACTGACATGCGTATCAAGAGCATACTCTACGCTGCCGTGGCCGTGGCCGCGCTGACGGGTGCGGCGCGGGCCGACATTCTCATCGGAACGGCCGGTCCCACCACCAATGCCGAGGCGCTGTTCGGCACCACCTGGCAGAACGGCATGGAACTCGCCGTGCGCCAGGCCAATGCGGCCGGCGGCGTTCACGGCCAGAAGCTGGTTCTGGTGCGCGACGATGATGGCGGCGACCCCAAGCAGGGCACGCTGATCGCGCAGAAGCATTGCGACGAGACCGGCATGCTCGCCGTCGTCGCCAATTTCAACAGCGGCGTGACCATCCCCTCCTCGGACGTCTACAACCGCTGCGGCATGCCGCAGGTGACCAACGCCTCGAACCCGAAGGTCACCAAGGCCGGCTACAAGAACCTGTTCCGGCCCATCGCCAACGATCTCTCGCAGGGCTCGGCCCCGGCCGATTACGCGCTCGCCAAGCTCGGCGCCAAGAAGGCCGCCGTCGTGCACGACAAGCAGGCCTTCGGCCAGGGCGTCGCCGAAGTGTTCCGCGAGAACTTCACCAAGGGCGGCGGCACCATCACCTCCTTCTCCGGCATCGCCCAGACCGACGTCGATTTCAGCGCCCTGCTCTCCACCATTCGCGCCGAAAATCCGGACGTGATCTATTTCGGCGGCGTCATGCCGGCGGTCGGCCTGTTCGTGAAGCAGGCCCGCGAGCTCGGCATCAAGGCGACCTTCTTCGCCGCCGACAGCGCCTTCACCCCGGACTTCATCGCCGGTGCGGGCGCCGCGTCGGAGGGTTCGGTCGTCTCCTTCCAGGCCCCGCCCTACGATTCCTCGCCGGCCCTGCAGAAGTTCGCGACCGACTACAAGGCGGCGTTCGGTGAAGATCCCGGCCCGTACTCGGCCTATGGCTTCGTCGAAGCCAGCATCATCATCAAGGCGATGGAGAAGGCGCCGACCCCGCTCACCCGCGCCGGCATCGCCTCCGAGATCGCCAAGAGCGACTTTGACGGCCTCGTCGGCCATGTCGCCTTCACCCCGGCAGGCGAGTTGCAGAAGCCCTTCCTGTTCCTCTACGCGGTCAAGGACGGCAAGTTCGCGCTCGTCCAGTAAGGACGCGCCGGCCCGTCAAGCCGTTTTGCTTCACCGGACGGCCCCCCTCCCGTCGTGAAGCCTCCTGGTCCGGCGCTGGCGCGCCCCTCGCGTCGCGCCGGACCCTTTTCCGCCCGCCACCGCAAGCATCGGAATGAAAGTCTCACATGGGCGCCCTCATTCTCCAGCAGGCGATCAACGCCCTCACCGTCGGGTCGATCTACGCGCTCATCGCGCTCGGCTACACGATGGTCTACGGCGTGCTTCGGCTCATCAATTTCGCCCATAGCGAGCTGTTCACGGCCGGCGCCTTCATCGGCCTCGCCCTCGCCGGCGCGCTCGGCATTGCCGGCCATCCCACGGGCGGGTTGCTCGTGGGCCTGATTACCTTCGTGCTCGTCGGCCTCGCCGGCGTGAGCGTGGAGATTGTCGCCTACCGCCCGCTGCGCGGCACCTCGCGCCTTGCGCCGATGCTCTCGGCGCTCGGCATGGCGGTGGTGATCCAGAACGCCGTGATGCTGATCGGCGGCCGCCGGCCGATGATCTACCCCTCCTTCCTGCCGTCGGGCGCCATCGACGTTTTCGGCGCCGTCGTCAGCTACAAGCAGATCACCATCTTCGTCGTCGCCGTGGTGCTGATGATCGCGCTCGAACTGTTCGTGAACCGCACCAATCTGGGCGTGCGCATCCGCGCCGTGGCCGAGAATGCCGAGACCGCCTCGCTCGTCGGCATCAACCCGAACATGGCGATCTCGCTCATCTTCTTCATCGGGCCCGGTCTCGGCGCTGTCGCCGGCATCCTCTATTCATCCTTCTACGGCGTGGCGACCTTCACCATGGGCTTCGTCATCGGCATGAAGGCGTTCACCGCCGCCATTCTCGGCGGCATCGGTTCGATCCCCGGCGCGGTGCTCGGCGGGTTCCTGCTCGGCGCCATCGAAACCTTCGGCACGGCCTGGATGCCGGTGCTCACCGGCGGCGTCATCGGCACGGAATATCGCGACATCTTCGCCTTCTCCGTCCTCGTCCTGATCCTGCTGTTCCGCCCCGCCGGCCTGCTCGGCGAGCATGTCAGCGAAGAAACCAGGGTGTACAAGAGTGACTTCTGACGCACCGAAGACAGGGGGCGCGACGGCCGGCGCGCAACGCGCCGCCCCTGCCCGCGCGATGCGGGTCTGGCCGGGAGCGCTGGCCATGGCACTGGTGCCGGTGCTCGCGCTGATTGCCGGGCAGTTCCTGCCGGCCTATCCGCTTCGCATCCTCGACATGATCCTGCTCTACGCCATTCTCGGCCTGGGGCTGAACATCATCGTCGGCTATGCCGGGCTGCTCGACCTCGGCTATGTCGCCTTCTACGCCATCGGCGCCTATTCCTGGGCGCTGCTCGCCTCCGGCCAGTTCGATATCCACCTGCCCTTCGCGCTGGTGCTGCTGATCGGCGCGAGCCTGGCGGGCATCGCCGGCATCCTGCTGGGCATCCCGGTGCTGCGGCTGCGCGGCGACTATCTCGCCATCGTCACGCTCGGCTTCGGCGAGATCATCCGCGTGCTGATGAACAATCTCGATGGCGTGACCAACGGTCCGCAGGGCATCGCCCGCATCGACGAGGCGCACCTGTTCGGCTGGACGCTGAGTACGCCGCAGGATTTCCTCTATCTGCTCGTGGCCATGCTGGTCGTCGTCTTCCTGTTCGTCTGGCGTATCCAGGAGAGCGCGCTCGGCACCGCCTTGTCGGCGGTGCGCGAGGACCAGGACGCGGCGCGCGGCTGCGGCATCGACACCACGCGGGTGAAGCTCGTCGCCTTCGCCTTCAGCGCTTTCGTCGGCGGCGGGTGCGGCGTGGTTTTCGCCGCCATGCAGCGTTTCGTCAGCCCGGAGAGCTTCACCTTCTGGGAGTCGCTGATCATCGTGCTGGTGATCGTCATCGGCGGCCTCGGCAACCCGTTCGGCGCGCTGCTCGGCGCAACGCTGCTGATCCTCATTCCCGAGCTGCTGCGCGCCTATGCCGACTATCGGCTGCTGCTCTACGGGATGGCGCTGGTCATCATCATCCTCGCCCGTCCGCGCGGCATCATCAGCCGCTCGTTCGGCCCGACTTGGCTCATGCGACGGCTGGGAGGCGGCAAATGCTGACCTTCGACCGCGTCACCAAGCAGTTCGGTGCGCTGAAGGCGATCGACGACGTCTCCTTCGAGGTGAAGCCCGGCATCATCACTGCGGTGATCGGGCCCAACGGCGCCGGCAAGTCCACCCTCGTCAACATGGCGGCCGGCTCCTATGGCGTCAGTTCCGGCCGGATAATGGTCGATGGCGTGGAGCTGCAGCGGCTGCCCAAGCACCGCATCGCCCATGCCGGGCTGGCGCGGACCTACCAGAACATCCGCCTGTTCGACGCCATGAGCGTGCTGAAGAACCTTGAGGTGGCGCTCGTCCCGCCACGCATCGGCCGGCTGGTCGCCGATACGTTCGGCCTTACGCCCCGGGCGGCGGCCGAGGAACGGCGCGCCCGCTGCCACGCGGTGCTTGAGCGCCTCGGCCTCGCCGGCCATGCGGAGCGGCCGGCGGGAAGCCTTGCCTATGGCCAGCAGAAGCTGGTCGAACTGGCGCGCGCCGTTGTCGCCGGGCCGCGCGTGCTGCTGCTCGACGAGCCCGCCGCCGGGCTCAACCATGGCGAGACCGAGCAGCTCAAGCAGCACATTCTCGACCTGCGCGCGCCCGACCTCGCCATGGTGCTGATCGAGCACGACATGAAGCTCATCATGTCCATCTCCGACACCATCGTGGTGATGAATCGCGGGCACGTGCTCGCGCAGGGCACCGCCGCCGAAATCCGGGCCAACATCGAAGTGCAGGAGGCGTATCTTGGCCAGCCAGGAGCCATCAAGGACATCGAGGCCGCTGCTCGCGGTCGACGCAATCGAGTCCGGATACGGGAGGGTGAAGGTCTTACATGGCATCAGCCTTGAGGTCCTGCCCGGCGAGATCGTCTGCCTGATCGGCCCCAATGGCGCCGGCAAGACCACGCTGCTGCGCACCATCAGCGGGCTGAACCGCGCCACGCGCGGCACCATCCGCTTCAAGGGCGAGGACGTCGTCGGGCTGAAGCCGCACCAGATGGTCCGGCGCGGCATCGGCCATTGCCCGGAAGGGCGGCGGGTGTTCCAGCTCTCGGTCGAGGAGAACCTGATCACCGGCTACATTGCCGGCCGCGGCAAGAGCTTCGCCGAGCTGCGCGACGAGGTGTACGCGCTGTTCCCCATCCTCGGCGAGCGGCGCCACCAGTCGGCAGGCCGGCTCTCGGGCGGCCAGCAGCAGATGGTGGCCATCGGTCGCGCGCTGATGGGAAGCCCCGAGCTTCTCCTGCTCGACGAGCCCTCGCTCGGCCTCGCGCCGATCATCATCCACCAGATCTTCGAAATCGTGCTGAAGCTCGCCGAGAGCGGCGTGTCGATCATCCTCGTCGAGCAGAACATCGACCTGTCCTTCGAGGTGGCCGATTTCGTCTACGCGCTGGAGCACGGCGCGCTGCAATGCTCGGGACCCGCCGCGAAGATGGCGGCCGATCCCCGCATCAAGGACATCTATCTGCCGGGCCTCGACAGCCACGGCGCGCACTGAGGCGGGAAGCACATGTACAATCTCGACGGGCGCGTCGCCCTCGTCACCGGCGGGGCGGTCGGCATCGGCCGCGGCATCGCCACCCGCCTCGCGCAGGAGGGCTGCGACGTGGCCATTCTCGATCTCGATCTCGCCGGCGCGCAGGAGACCGCCGCTCTGGTGCAGGCGTCCGGCCGCCGCGCGCTGGCCCTCGCCGTCGACGTCGCCGACCACGCCTCGGTGACGGCAGCGGTGGCGCAGGTGAAGGCCACGCTCGGGCCGATCGACATCGCCGTGAACAATGCCGCCATCACCGCGGTCGGCAAGGTGGTGGACATCGATGTGGAGGCGTGGCGGCGGGTGTTCGCCATCAACACCGACAGCGTGTTTCACGTGGCCAAGGCGGTGCTGCCGGACATGATCGCGCGCGGCGCCGGGCGCATCGTCAACATCGCCTCGTGGTTCGGCAAGATCGGCAAACCGAACTACGCCGCCTACTCCGCCTCGAAGGCGGCGGTGATCGTGTTCACCCAGTCGCTCGCCGCCGAAGTTGCCCCGCTCGGCATTACTGTCAACGCCGTCTGCCCCGGCTCGATCGTCGGCACAAGGATGCGTGAGGACGCCGACCGGATGTCGCGCGAGCAGGGCCTGCCCACCGCCAAGGAGCGCGAGCACCTCATCCCGATCGGCCGCGTCGGCGGGCCCGACGACATCGCCCGCGTTGTCGCCTTCCTCGCCTCCGACGAGTCCTCCTACATGACCGGGCAGGCGATCAACGTCACCGGCGGCCTGTGGATGAACTGACCGCGCTTATCGCGCGAGGAGAGCGGGAAAGCCCGACAGATCGGCGAGCCGCGGCACGTCGGGCGGAAAGAAATCCGGTGCGCCCTCCGCCACGATGGCGATGAAGGGGATGCCGAGGTCGCGCGCCGCCTCGAACTCGGTGGTGGAATCGCCCACCGCCAGCGCTTCTTCCGGCGCGAGGCCCTCGACATCGAGGATGCGGCGGAATTCCTCCCGCTTGTGCTTGGGCGCGCCGGCGACCGACGCGAAGAACGGTGTGAGATCGCGTTGCGCCACCACCGCGATCAGTTCGTCTTCCGGCATGCCGGATACGAGATGCAGCGCATGCCCGCCGTGCAGAGCCCGCAGGGCCTCCCGCGCGCCCGGGATGAAAGGCACCTCCCGCATGGCAGTCTCGATGAAGGCGGCGAAACGTCCGCACAGCTTATCGAGCGACGCCGCGTCGGCCGGCCGGCCGAAAAGACTGCGCTCGAAAATGGCGAACTTGTCGCGGCGCCCGATGCCGCCATGCCGCTGCTGGTAATCGACGACGGCGGCAATCTTGCCGGCGTCCTCACCCGCATAGCAGTGGGCGAAGGCCTGCGTCTTCACGCCGGCGGAATCGAGGATGACGCCGTCAAAGTCGAAGATGACCGCTTTGATCGGCGTTTCGGGAAGTGCTGCCATCACGTCCACCGCGGCCTGGCTGCGCCCATCGCCTCAGCGCGGGGTCTGGATAACCGGCGGGGCGTTGCAGGGGGCGGTGACGCAGCTGGGGAACGGGTTGTTCTCCCGGGTGACCGGCGGCGGCTGCGGCGCGGGCTGGTAGGTCGCGGGCGGAGGGCCGGCGCGCTTGGGGATCGGGGTCGTCGCCCCGGGATTGGCAAGCGCGGGATTGCCCGAATACTGCGCGAAGGCGGCGCCCGGCGCGAGGGCGAGTCCCAGTGCGAGAAAAATGGCGAACCGTGTGACGGGCATGGTCAACTCCACTATCGGGCAAGGCACGCCCCCACTGCATAACGCCGCCGGCGCCGCATGGATCGCTCCCGAGCAATATTTTGATTTAGACGAAAAGATCGGACATCTGCCAGCAATTCTCGGCTACCGGAAAGGATGGCCCGAGGCCACCGGCGGCCTCCGCTGCTCCGCACCGCTTGCGCTTCCGCTGCGGCCGCGTGGTATCGGTCGCGGATGCCGCGCCGCCTCACACCGGACCGAAACCTCGCCTGCGAGATGAATGTGACCGCCACCTCCCCGTTCCCGGCGCGGCTTCGGGCCGCCGCACTGCTGGTCGCCGCCCTTATCGCCACCCTAAGCGGCGGCACGCCGGCCGCCCGCGCCCAGGACGACCTGCCCGCCCGCCTCGCCGATCCCGCCCAGCAGGCCATCCAGACGCTGGACTACGCCAATACGCGCTACTCCCGGCTCGACCAGATCGACACCGGCAATGTCGGCCAGCTGCAGGTGGCGTGGACCTTCTCCACCGGCGTGCTGCGCGGCCATGAGGGCAGCCCGCTGGTGATCGATGGGGTGATGTATGTGCACACCCCCTTCCCCAATGTCGTCTACGCGCTCGATCTCGACCATGACGGGCGCATCCTGTGGAAATACGAGCCCCGGCAGGCGGCCGACACGGCGGCCATCATGTGCTGCGACCTCGTCAATCGCGGCCTCGCCTATGCCGACGGCCTGGTGTTCCTCGCCCAGGCCGACACGAATGTCGTCGCCCTCGACGCCAAGACCGGAGCTGTGCGCTGGAAAGTGGCGAATGGCGATCCGCGCAAGGGCGAATCCAACACCGCCACGGTGATGCCGGTGAAGGACAAGCTGCTCGTCGGCATCGCCGGGGCGGAATTCGGCGTGCGCGGGCATATCAGCGCCTACCGCATCGCGGACGGCACGCTGGCCTGGCGGGCCTATTCCACCGGTCCGGACGCCGACATGCGTATCGACCCGGCCACGACCACCGAGCTGGGACGTCCCGTCGGCGCCGATTCCTCGCTGAAAAGCTGGGAGGGCGCGCAGTGGCAGGTCGGCGGCGGCGCACCCTGGGGCTGGTTTGCCTACGACCCCGCGCTGAACCTCGTCTATTACGGCACCGCCAACCCCGGCACCTGGAACCCCTCCCAGCGGCCGGGCGACAATAAATGGTCCAACGCCATCTTCGCCCGCGACGTCGACACCGGCCTCGCCCGCTGGGTCTACCAGATGACCCCGCATGACGAATGGGACTATGACGGCGTCAACGAGATGATCCTCACCGACCAGCGCGTCGACGGCCGCACCCGCCCTCTCCTCACCCATTTCGACCGCAACGGCTTCGCCTACACGCTGGACCGTGCAACGGGCGACCTGCTGGTGGCGGAAAAATTCGCGCCCGGCGTGAACTGGGCCACCGGCATCGACATGGACAGGGCGAGCCCCGACTTCGGCCGCCCGGTGCGAGATCCGAAATATGGCACGCAGGCCGAGGGCGAGGACGTCACCTATGCCGGCATCTGCCCCGCTGCCATCGGCGCCAAGAACCAGCAGCCGGCGGCGTTCTCCCCCCAGACGCAGCTCTTCTATGTGCCGGTGAGCACGTTGTGCATGGATTATGAGCCGTTCCACGTCGACTACGCGGTCGGCCAGCCCTATGTCGGCGCGACGCTGAACATGTACCCCGCTCCCGGCGGCGACGGGCGCACCGGGCGCTTCATCGCCTGGGATAATCTCGCGGGGCGCACGGCCTGGTCGCTGCCGGAGACCTTTTCGGTCTGGTCCGGGGCACTGGCCACCGCGGGCGGCGTCGTGTTCTACGGCACGCTGGAAGGCTGGCTGAAGGCGGTGGACGCCCGCACGGCCAAGGAACTGTACCGCTTCAAGACGCCCTCCGGCATCGTCGGCAATGTGATGACCTACGCCCATCGCGGCCGGCAATATGTCGCCGTGCTGTCCGGCGTTGGCGGCTGGGCCGGCATCGGCCTTGCCGCCGGCCTTGCCGATCCCAATGCCGGCTCAGGCGCCGGCGACGCCTATGCGGCGCTCTCAAGCTACACCGCGCTCGGCGGCCAGCTCACCGTCTTCGCGCTGCCGGAAACACCGTGAGCGCGTGGCGCCGCGCTCCACGATGAGAGCGGCCAAAAGATAAACTCTCGGTGATCTTGCCCGGCCTTGAGCGAAATTCCATAGTCGCGCGACGGATTCTCCCTCGGCGACCACGCCGGGCGGCGGCGTCGTTCTCTTCCCCGACGGCGCAGCCGCCGCCGCTTCTCCAAGGCCCCGCCCATGCCGCGCAAGCCGTCGAACATCCTGTACTCGGCAGATGAGAAGCCGCCCCTCGTCACGACGATCATTCTCGGCCTCCAGCACGCGACGCTGGCCCTGCTGTTCATCGTCTACCCGCTGGTAGCCGCTACCGAGGCGGGCCTGTCCTTCGACGACACGCAGATCTTCATCACCAGTTGCATCATCTTCATGGGCATCGCGACGCTGCTGGAGTGCCTGCCCAAGCCCGGCGCGGGCATGCTGCTGGTGCAGATTCCCAACATGGCGCACCTGCCGCTGGCGGTGCAGTCGCTCGCGGCGGGCGGGCCGGCGCTCTATGCCGGCATGAGCCTGATTGCGGCCATCTCCCAGCTCACCCTGGCCCGCTTCATCGGCGTGCTGCGGGCGGTGTTTCCGCCCGAGATCTGCGGCGTCGCCGTCACCATGCTGGGCGTGGCGCTGGCAGAGCCGGCGCTGCGGCGAGCCTTCGGCCTGGCGGCGGAAATCGGCCCGGAAATCGACGGTCGCTTTCCGATGGTCAGCCTGCTGACGCTGCTCATCATCATTTCGCTGGCGATCTTCTCGCGCGGCATGCTGCGCCTGTTCGCGGTCGCCATCGGCGCCGGCGCCGGCTGGTGCCTCGCCGCCTATGTCGGGGTGGCGCCGCAGCCGGCCGCGAGCTTCGCTATCCTGCCCTATGTCGACCTGCCGCGCCTCGGCTTTCCCGGGCTCAGCTTCTTTTCCTGGGCGCTGATCCCCGCCGCCATCATCACCGGCGTCGTCTCGGCGGTGGACATGCTGAGCACGGTGGTGTCGATGCAGCGCATGGACGACGCCGACTGGCGCCGCGCCGACCTCGAACAGTCCGGGCGGGCGATTCGCGCCAACACCTTTGCCGACATGGGCGCCGCCGTCACCGGCGGCTTCGCCAGCGCCTCCTCCTCGGCCGCCATCGGCGTCGCCTTCGCCACCGGCAACACGGCGTGGCGCGTCGGCGCCATCTCCGGCATCATCATGGTGCTCGCCGCCTTCTCGCCCCGGCTTATCGGCGCGCTCACCATCATCCCCTCACCGGTGATCGGCGCCATCCTCATCTACGCCGCCGCCTTCCTCATCGTCGCCGGCATGGAGCTCATCCTCTCCCGCCGCCTCAGCGACCGGCGCATCTTCACGGTCGGCCTGGCGATCCTTACCGGCCTCGCCGTGGCGATCCTGCCGGAGCTGGTCCACACGACGCCGGACTGGATGCAGCCGATCCTCGAATCACCGCTCTCCGTTTCGACGGCGGTCGCCATCGTGCTGAACCTCATTTTCCGCATCGGCATCCGCCAGGAAGCCTCGCGAATCGTTACCAACGAGGAGAACCCGTTCGCGGTGTCGACCGAGTTCCTCGAACTTCAGGGCGATCTGTGGGGCGCGCGGCGCGACGTCGTTGCCGTCGCCATCCCGGTGGTCGCGGAGGGCGTGGAAATGCTGCTCGACACGGAAGTGGCGCAGCAGCAGCTCGAAATACGGGCGCATTTCGACGAGAACAATTTCGACGTCAGCCTGATCTACGAGGGCGAGCCGATCACCATCCCCACGCAGCGCCCCTCGCCGGAGGACCTTCTGGGCGACCAGCATGCGGTGGCGCGCTTCGTCGGCTACATGCTGAGCAAGCGGGCCGACCGGCTCGTCCTCGGCCAGGACGGCACGCGGCAGAAGCTCACCCTGCGCTTCGAGCACTGATGCGGCCCCGCGCGGCCGGGGCGGCGAAGCCTTGCGCGTGCTTGCACGCCCCCGGCTTTGCCGATAATCCTGCTGCACCTTTGCGCGTGTGGGCTGGCGGGCGCCCGGGAGCGCGGCCACCCGATGCCGCACCTAAACCGATGTCTGGAGCCAGGCCTTGATACATATTGACCGCATCGTCGAGGGCACGATCGTCGTCACCGCCGTCAAGGGGCGGCTCGACAGCAGCTCCTCGCCGAAGCTGGAGGAGTTCCTCGCCGGAGCACCGAACGAGGGTTCCATCCTGCTCGACTTCGCCGAACTGACCTATATCAGCTCCGCCGGGCTGCGCGTGGTGCTCAAGGCCACCAAGCTGGTCCGCAGCTCGGGCGGCACGCTGGCGGTGTGCGGGCTCATTCCGCAGGTGCACGAAGTGTTCGACGTCAGCGGCTTCTCGTCGCTCATCCCCATCCACCCCACCCGCCAGGCCGCCCTCGCCACCATGGCCTGACGTTACGACCTCCTCGACGGAGCGGGCGGATGACCGACATTGAGCTCGACCTCCGCCTGCCCAATGATCTGGCGCGGCTGGACGACCTCTCCGCGCGGATCGAGGCGTTCGTCGAGGAAGCCGGGATCGCCCCGACCCCGGCCTACCGGCTCCAGCTTGCCGTGGACGAGTTCTTCAACAACGCAGTGGATTACGGCTATCCCGACGGGCGGGCCGGCGAGATCGCCGTCCAGGTGCGGCGGTTGGGAAAACGGCTTGAGCTGATCTTCGCCGACGATGGCGATCCGTTCGACCCCCTGGCCGCCCCGGCGCCCGACCTCGACGGCTCCGTGGAGGAGCGGCGCATCGGCGGGCTCGGCGTCTATCTCGTGCGTACCCTGTGCGACAGCTTCGCCTATGTGCGCGAGGAGGGCCGAAACGTGAAGCGCCTGACCTTCTCGCTGGAAGCCCCTAACCCCTCCGGAACCTAGCCGGCGTTCTGCGCCCGGCGCGCCTGCGTCAGGCCGTTCACCAGCCGGCGCGCCAGCCAGACGATGCGCTCGAACAGCACCGTCATGCGGAACAGCGCGTTCTGTTCCGCCGGCGACAGGTCGTTCTGCGACGACAGGCGCTGGCGCAGATCCTCCATCAGCCGGTCGCGATGGCCGAGCAGAGCGAGAACGAGTTCCGGCTCCTCCGCCGCGAGGCTCTCCGCGTGGTCGGCGACGGCGCCGAGCAGCAGGTGCAGCGCCTCGTTCAGCCGCTGGGCGGTGGGAACGGTGCGGGCGGCCGCCGCTTCATGGGCGTAATCGGCCAATGCCTCATGTAGCGCGCCGGTGTTGTTCGCCGCATCGTCGAGCAACAGCGCGATCGCCACCTGGTCGCGGGCCGGGTGCGCGTCGAGCAGCGAGGCGAGATATCCGCGCACGGTTTCCGTCAGCGTGGCGCCGGCGGTGCGCAGAACCAGCGCCGAGGGGGCGCTGGCGTCACCCTCCTCGCGCACATGTTCCAGCATCAGCGGCAGGCGGGCGCTGAGGCGCGCCACCTCGCGCATCGACAGGTCCAGCGCCGCCTCGGTGTCGCTCAGGGCCTCGCGCATCAGGAAAGCGGGCTGGGAGAGGGTCTCCGCCGCATTCATCGGCATCAGGTGGGCGACGATGCGCCGGGTGGGCCCTTCCAGCAGGGCGGAGATGAGCGCGCCGCCGATCTGCGCCGCCAGGAAGATCAGCGCCAGTTCGGCACCGACATCATGATTCTGCGGTTCCAGCAGCCACGCCAGCAGGTCGGGCCGCCAGGCGGCGAAGACGGCCAGCGCCATGAGCAGCAGCGAGCCGCCGCCCTTCTGCACCACCTGCAGGGCGAAGACGACCCGGCCCGGACGCGTTTCGCCAGGGATCAGCACGGCGTTGTTGATCATCGCCGCCGCATTGGCACCGGCGACCAGAGGCAGCGCCGCGCCAAAATCCAGCAGCCCGCCGCCCACCGCCGCCACCGCCAGCGCCGCCGCGACCGAGGAGGACTGTGCCGCCACCGAGAAGCCGGCGCCGATCAGCGCCAGCAGCCAGGGATTGTCGACCGCCATCTCCCACCAGGGATCGCCCAGCAGCGCGGCCCGCATCGGCTCCACCGCCACGGAGACCAGATGCATGCCGAACAGCAGCAGCCCCGCCCCGAGCGCCGCCTCCAGCACGTGGCGCATGCGGTCGCCGCGGGCGAGGCGAAAATACGTCATGAAGCCGACCACGCCGATGACGAGGCCGGCTACGGTCGAGGTGTCGATGGCGACGATCAGCGGCAGCAGCGAGGTGCCGACATTCGACCAGTTCGGCGCCATCAGCGCCGGCCCGTCGGTGAGGACGCCGCCGCGCACGAAGGACACGACGATCCACGACACCGCCGTCGAGCTCTGGGTGATCATGCCGGCCAGCGTGCCGCTGATGGCGGCGCTCACATTGCCGCGCAGCGCCCGGGCGAAGGCGGCGCGCGCCCGCCGCCCGACCAGCGGCACGAGATTGGCGGACAGCCCGCGTACGCCGATGAAAAAGAGCCCCAGCCCGCAGAACATGAGCGCGATGGTCGCCATACGCCGATTACTCTCTTGTCCGGAACATCATGAAACGAGCGGTCGCGGCAGCCGCCGAAGGGCCGGGCCGCCCGCGGCGCGCCATGCGGGTCGCGCGCCGTTATGGAACCGTCGCATGACGAAGGGGTGACGGCCGGCAGCGCCTCATTCCGGCAGGCCGAGCCGCGCCTTGATCTTGCCGAGCAGACGCGGCAGCTCGACCGGCTTGGTGTCGAAATCGTCGCATCCCGCCGCCATGGCCTGCTCGCGGTCGCTCGCCATGGCATGGGCGGTGAGCGCGATGACCGGGATGGAGGCCGTCTCGGGGTGCGCTTTCACCTGCCGCGTGGCCTCCCAGCCGTCCAGCACGGGCAGGCTCATATCCATCAGGATCAGCGCCGGCTTCTCGGAGAGGGCGAGGTCCACGCCCTCCTGCCCGTTCACCGCGATCACCACCTCGAAGCCGTTGCGCGACAGGCGGCGCGAGAGCATGTCGCGGTTCATCTCATTGTCCTCGACGAGAAGAATCTTCGTCATCGCGCCCTCTCAATGGCCGTGGCTGGCGACATGGGCGAGTGCCGCCCCGAGCGAACCGATCGGCTGCGCGCCCTTGCTCAGGATCAGCAGCGTGTTGCGCGCCAGGAAGTCGCGCTCCTCCTCGGTCAGTTCCTTGGCGGTGAGCACGACGATGGGCAGATCGGCAAATTTCGGCAGCGCCCGCACCTTGGTGAGAAAGGCGAAGCCGTCCATCTTCGGCATCATCAGGTCGAGCAGCACGAGCGCCGGCAGGGGGTGAGCCTCCAGCCAGTCCAGCGCGTCCTCGCCGTTTTCCGCCTCGGCCACCGAGAGGCCGGCGCCTTCGATGGTGGCGCGCATGATGGTGCGCACCTCCGGGTCGTCGTCGATGACGAACACCACTCCATCCTCATTGCCCGGCGCGAATTTATGGATCAGCGCGATCAGGCGCTGCCGGTCGATCGGCTTGGTCATGTATTCCGAGGCGCCGAGCGAAAAGCCGAGATTCCGGTCGTCGACGATGGTGAGCATGATGACGGGAATATGCGCCAGCGCCGGCTCAGACTTCATGATGCCGAGCACCGACCAGCCGTCGATCTTCGGCATCATCACGTCCAGCGTGACGATATCGGGCGGCTCCTTGCGCATGATGTTGAGCGCCTCGACGCCGTCGCGGGCGTGGCGCAGCACGTAGCCCTCCTTGCCGAGCGTCGCCGACAGCACGTCGTGCACCGCCGGGTCGTCGTCCACGACCAGCACGGTGATGGCGCCCGGCTGGGCCGGCGCGCCGGGATCGAGGATCTCGATGTCGTCGGGATCCGTGCTTGCCACCCGCGCCTCGACGGGCAGCTCGATGGTGAAGGTCGAGCCCTTGCCCGGCTCGCTGGCCACCGCGATGGTGCCGCCCAGCATCGCGGCGAAGTGCTTGGTGATGGTGAGGCCGAGCCCGGTGCCGCCGAAATTGCGCGTGGTCGAGGAATCCGCCTGGGTGAACGCCTGGAACAGGCGGCCCATCTGTTCCTCGCTCATGCCGATGCCGCTGTCGCAGACATCGAAGCGCACCGCCTCGCTGCCATCGGGCAACTCGTCGCGGGCGATGCGCAGCGTCACCGTGCCGTCCTTGGTGAACTTTGCAGCGTTGCTCAGCAGGTTGATCAGGCTCTGCTTCAGCTTGGTGACGTCGGTGCGCAGCGTGCCGATCTCGATGGGGCAGTCGATGACGAATTGGTTGCCATTCTTCTGCATCATCGGGCCGACAATGGTCTTCACCTCGTCAACCATACGGTTGAGGAACACCTGCTCCAGATACACGTCCATGCGGCCGGCCTCGATCTTGGACAAATCGAGGATGTCGTTGATCAGCCCCAGCAGGTGCTTGCCCGCCGCCTGGATCTTGTCGAGGTCGCCCACCAGCCCAGTGTCGCCGGCGTCGGCGGCGTCTTCGGAAAGGATCTCGCTGTAGCCGATGATGGCGTTGAGCGGCGTGCGCAGCTCATGGCTCATATTGGCGAGGAACGCCGATTTCACCCGGCTGGCGGATTCCGCCGCCTCCTTGGCCTCGCGCAGCTGCTGCTCCATGCGCACCCGGTCGCTGATGTCGACAAAGGTGGCGATCACCGCCGGCTGGCCGCGAAAGTCCATCCGCTCGTGCGAGACCATGGTGCAGATGGTCGAGCCGTTGACATGCGGCAGGTTGAATTCCTGCCGCTCGCTAGAAGGCGTGGCGAGGATGTCCGCCAGTTCCTGCCCGCGCGCCGGATCGGCGAACAGGTCGCGCAGCGCGCAGCCCACCAGCGAGCCGGCATCCCGCCCGATCAGCCGCCCGAAGCAGCCATTGGAATGGCGCAATACATGGCCTGCCACATCCATGATGACGAGGCCGATCGGCGAGGCGGTATCGATCGCCCGGAGCTGCTCCTCGTCCTCGCGCAGCTTCATCTCGGCCAGCTTGCGCTCGGTGATGTCGGTGTAGATGGCAATGAAGCCGCCGCCCGGCACCGGATCGCGCCGCACTTCGAGGATGGTGCCGTCGGGCCGGGTGCGCTCGAAGCGGTGCGGCGTCTCCAGCTGGGCGAGGCGCTGGGCCAGCGCGGTCTCGACATCGACCTCGCCGAACTCGCCGCGCGCACCGAGATAGCGGATGTAGTCGGAGAACGTGTGCTCGGTGCCGAGGAACTCCTCCGGCATGTCGAGATAATCGCGGAACAGCTGGTTCCACGTCACGAGACGATGCTTTGCGTCGTACATGGCGACGCCTTGCGACATGTTCTCCAGCGTCGCGCGCAGCAATGTCGCCTCGCTCACCCACTCGTCCTCGGTCATCCGTTTCCTCGTCCCCTCAGGCCGCGCCGGGCGGATCCAGCGTCAGCAGCAGCGCCGCCATGTCGTCAAAGGCCGGCAGGCCGGCCTCGAAAGCCCGCACCCCGGCCGCGAGGCGGGGCAGCGGCACCTTTTCCTCGCCGAGCGCGGCGAGGAAGTCGCCGACCCTCTCCTCGCCATAGAGGTCGCCGGCCTGATCATGCGCCTCGGTCAGCCCGTCGGTCACCACCAGCAGCCGCTCGCCGGGGGCGAGGGTGATCGAGGCGGCGCGATAGACGAAATCCTCCACCACGCCCAGCGCCGGCCCGCCGGCGGCGGTGAGCCGCGACACGGTGCCGTCGACGGCGCGCAGATAGGGCGGCACATGGCCGGCGCGGACATAGGCGAGCGTGCCGGTGGGCACGTCGAGCACCGCCAGCAGCAGCGTCACGAACATGCAGGAGGTGTTGCCGCGCGCCAGCGCGTCGTTCACCAGCCCCGCCGCCCGCGCCGGATCGCCGAACAGCTCGGCCGCGTCCGGCCGGGTGCCGAGCGAGCGGAACATGGAATGGGTGCGCGCCATCATCAGCGCCGCGCCCGCCCCCTTGTCGGAGACGTCGCCGATCACCGCCACCATCCTGGCGTCGCCGACGGGGAAATAGTCCACCAGGTCGCCGCCGACCTCCTTGGCCGGCTCCAGCAGCACGTCGATTGTGAGGCCGCGTCCACCGAACACGCCGGCGAAGGGCGGCGGCACCAGCGCGAGCTGCAGGGTGCGCGCCTCCGCCAGCTCCGCCTGCTTGCGCTTCAGCTCGTCCCTTGTGCGATCGCGCAGGCCCTTCTTCTCCAGCGTTGCGAGCACGCGGGCGCGCAGCAGCGTCGGGTTGAACGGCTTGAAGATGAAATCATCGGCGCCGAGCTCGATACAGCGCACCACCGGCTCGATCTCGTTGAGTGCCGAGACCACGATGACCGGCAGATCGTTGATCCGCCCGTCGGCGCGCAGCCGGTCGAGCACGCCGAATCCGTCCAGCTCCGGCATCATGATGTCGAGCAGCACGAGGTCGTAGGGTTTCTGGTCGATGGCCGCGAGCGCCTCTATGCCGTTGGCCGCCTCGTCGATATGGCTGAAGCCCAGACGCTTCAGCCGGCGCATCAGCAGGTCGCGGTTCTCGGCGACATCGTCGACCACCAGAATCGCCGCGTTCTGGTCCGTCATGATCGCGCTTCCACCGAATTGCTCGCCGATATTCGCCCGACGCGGGCACGCGCGGACTATCCACACATTGACCGCCCTTAGCAACGCCGTGCAGGGCGGCCTTCCGCGTCAATCATTGCGTCCTTTTCCATGTCCTGCGGCGCCCCCTATTCGGGTAGGGTGGCATCGGCCACCCGCTGGACGATGAAGGTGAAACGCTCATGGCGGAGACGTCGCGGGCGCCCTACATAGGTGGCATGGGAGGCGCGACGTTCAGTGATGCAGACATTCCGAGCGGTGCTTCTCGCGGCGGCAACGGTCCTCTCCGCCGGCGTCGCCCTGGCCCAGGTCACAACGAGGCCGAGTCCCTACATGCCGCAGCGACCTAATTCGGTTCGACCCAACAGCCAGAACCTCATGCAGGGCCCGTCCTACTGGACGCCCCAGCAGCGCCGGCTCAACGTGCCGGGCGCCACCACCAATCCCAGCCAGCGCCGCGAGACCGCGCCCTACCCGCCACCGCCTCTCCCGCCCCCGGTCCGGCCGGCCGAGACGCCGGAGGAATGAGGGACGCCGGGCCCGTTCGTGCCCCGTCAGCCTGAGGTGCGGCGAGAAACCGGCGGCCTCAAAGCACGTAGGCCCCGGCGGCAACCTTATGCGTCCTTCGAGGCCCGGCTGCGCCGGGCACCTCAGGATGAGGTTGCTTCAGAGTATCTCTGGGAGCGCGGCAATCCGCCCTTCGCGCCGTCATTCCCGGGCCCGGCTCGGGATGCATCTTAGCCTCATCCTTGCCTGCATGGCCCGACCAAGCCCGCGGCCTTCCCGCTGCCCCCGTCATGCTGAGGCGCCGGCCTAAGGCCGGCCTCGAAGCACGCAGGCCCGACAGAGGCCGTCGGCGTCCGTCAAGGCCCAACTGCGCGGGGCAGCTCAGGATGATGTTCCCTCCGCTGGGGCGTCGGGAGCGGTCATCCCCCGCTCCCGACGCCCCTGCCTGACGCGCCTCAATCGCGCAGCGTGTCCGGCGGGCTGGCTTCCGCCACCAGCGACGCCAGCGCCTCGTCCAGCGTCAGCGCGGTCTGGTTGGGCGAGCCGAGGCGGCGGATCGAGACGGTGCGCTCCGCCGCTTCCTTGCGCCCGACGACGATCAGCGCCGGCACCTTGGCCAGCGAGTGCTCGCGCACCTTGTAGTTGATCTTCTCGTTGCGGATATCGAGTTCCACCCGCAGGCCGCGCTTCTTCGCCAGCGCGACGATCTCCTGCGCGTAGTCGTCGCCCTCGGAGGTGATGGTCGCCACCACCGCCTGCACCGGCGCCAGCCAGAGCGGGAAGTGACCGGCATGGTGCTCGATCAATATGCCGGTGAAGCGCTCCATCGAGCCGCAAATGGCGCGGTGGATCATGACCGGCGTCTTCTTGGTGCCGTCGGCGTCGACATAGAAGGCGCCGAAGCGCTCCGGCAGGTTGAAGTCGACCTGCGTGGTGCCGCACTGCCATTCGCGGCCGATCGCGTCGCGCAGCGTGTACTCGAATTTCGGGCCGTAGAAGGCGCCCTCGCCCGGCAGGATGCCGGTCTTGATCTTGCCGCCGGATTCCGCCTCGATCTGGATCAGCACCCGGCCCATCACTTCCTCGGCGTGGTCCCACACGGCGTCGGAGCCGACGCGCTTATCCGGCCGGGTGGAGAGCTTGACCACGATCTCCTCGAAGCCGAAATCGGCATAGGTGGAGAGGATCAGCTCGTTGATCTTCAGGCACTCCGCCGCCATCTGCTCCTCGGTGCAGAAGATGTGGGCGTCGTCCTGGGTAAAGCCGCGCACCCGCATCAGGCCGTGCAGCGCGCCCGAGGGCTCGTAGCGATGCACATTGCCGAACTCGGCGAGGCGCATGGGCAGGTCGCGATAGCTCTTCAGCCCGTGCTTGAAGATCTGCACATGGCCGGGGCAGTTCATCGGCTTCAGGGCATAGACGCGGTCATTGTCCTCGGTGTCGCCGGCCGGCTGCACCTTGAACATGTTCTCCTTGTACCAGCCCCAATGGCCGGAGGTTTCCCACAGCCCCTTGTCGAGCACCTGCGGGGCGTTCACCTCGGCATAGTCGGCCGCCAGCCGCCGGCGCATATAGGAGACGAGGTTCTGGAACAGGTTCCAGCCCTTGGGGTGCCAGAACACGACGCCCGGCCCCTCCTCCTGGAAGTGGAACAGGTCCATCTCCCGGCCCAGCCGGCGATGGTCGCGCTTCTCGGCCTCCTCAAGCTGGAAGAGATAGGCGTCGAGCTCCTCGCGGGTGCGCCACGCCGTGCCATAGATGCGGGTCAGCATCGGGTTGTTGCTGTCGCCGCGCCAATAGGCTCCGGCCACCTTCATCAGCTTGAAGGCATCGCCCACCTTGCCGACGCTCGGCATGTGCGGGCCGCGGCACAGGTCGAACCACGTGCCCTGGCGGTAGATCTTCAGCGACTGGTCGGCGGGAATGGCGTCCACCAGCTCGACCTTGAACGCCTCGCCCTTCTCCCGGAAGACGCGCTTGGTCTCCTCGCGCTCCCACACCTCCTTGGTGAAGGGCGCGTCGCGGGCGATGATCTCGCGCATCTTCTTCTCGATGGCGGCGAAATCGTCGGGGGTGAAGGGCTCGTTGCGGAAGAAGTCGTAATAGAAGCCGTTCTCGATCACCGGGCCGATGGTCACCTGCGTGCCCGGCCACAGCGCCTGCACGGCCTCCGCCAGCACGTGGGCGGCATCGTGACGGATCAGTTCCAGCGCCTCCGGGCTTTCCCGGGTGACGAGCTCGAACTTGGCATCGGCGGAGATGGGGTCGGAAAGATCGCTCAGCACGCCGTCGAGCTTCATGGCCAGCGACTTCTTGGCGAGCGACTTGGCGATGGAGGCGGCGACCTCGGTGCCGGTGGTGCCGGAGGTATAGGCTCGGACGGCGCCATCGGGGAAGGTGAGATTGATCTCGGACATGTCGTTTTCTCCTGCCCACTCCTGCGAACCACGCAGGTAGGCTCATTGTGGTCACGTGTCGCGCGCGCCCTCCGCCTTGGGGGCCCGCGCATAGCGCCACGGCATATACCACGCGGCTTTTGGCGGCAATTCGGCCGGCACCGGCTCTAATCCCGATCCGCCCCAGGGGTGGCAGCGGCAAACGCGCCCGGCCGCCATCCAGCCGCCGGCCCAGGCGCCGTGCGTCTCGATCGCCTCTTCGGCGAATTCCGAGCAGGTGGGGAGATAGCGGCACTGCCGGCCCATGAAGGCGGAGAAGGTATAGCGATAGAACAGGATAGGCACCCGCAGCATCAGCCGGGGCAGCCGTGCCACCAGGGCGGCGAGGCTGGTCCGGTGCCGCGTCCCGCTCATTGCCCGCCCCTAACCGGGAACCGGTGGGACTCGGCCGCGTTGCCCCCATGGAGGGCCGGCACGGATGCCGGTCTCCACCCGGGGAAAGCGCGATGACGGCAATCAGGTTCTGGACGATGGCGGCACTGGCCGGTGGCCTTCTCGCGGCAAGCCCCGCGCTCTCTCAGGAAACGCCCGCCAAGAAGCCGGCCGCCCAGGCGGCGCCGGCTCAGGAACCGCCGGCCGCCGGCCACGTCCCGCCCGGCCCGGCGGGCGGCACCCAGCCCGAGCCTTCCGCCGCTACCTCGCCCGAGGTCGACCCGGACATGCAGCGCGTCGCCGCCTGCAAGGCCGATGCGCTGGCCAAGCTCAAGAAGGCGTCGCCCTCCATCGAGGACATTTATATCGACGTCGACGGGCTCACCATCGCGCAGGCCGAGAGCAAGCTCGGCGACACGGCGGTGAAGGGCATCATCATGGGCGAGGCCTATATCCAACGCGACCGCTCCGACACGGCGAACCGATTCCTCTGCCTGACCGGCGCCAAGGACGAAGTGCTGTTCACCTTCTTCACCGAGCGCTGAGCCTTTCACCGCCCCGTCATCCCGGACGGCCGCAGGCCGAGCCGGGATCGTGAACCGGACGGAGAGCGATCCCGGCTCTCCGCTTCGCTTCGGCCGCGATAACGGCTGGCGAAAGCCCCTACTCCGCCGCATGCGCCTTGCGCGCCTCGATCTGACTGAGCGCATCGACGACGGCGTCGAAGGTCAGCAGGGTCGAGGCGTGGCGCGCCTTGTAGTCGCGCACCGGCTCAAGCACGGCGAGTTCGGCCCAGCGGCCTTCGGGCGGCGGGCCGTTCTCCTTCAGCATGCGGCGCATTGCCTCGCGCACCGCGCGCAGTTCGGCCGGCGTCGACCCGACCACAAGCGCGCCCATCACCGAGGACGACGCCTGCCCGAGCGCGCAGGCACGCACCTCATGGGCAAAATCCGCTACCACGCCGTCTCTCAGCGCCAGATCGATCGTCACGGTAGAACCGCAAAGCCTGGAATGCGCCGTTGCCGAGGCATCGGGCGCGGCCAGGCGGCCGAGCCGCGGTATATCGGCGGCAAGTTCAAGGATGCGGCGGTTATAGACATCGTTCAGCATGCCAGATTGTCCGTCCGTCGGAGGCGTTCATCCACGCAAAGGTCGCCATCGCCCGCATTGCAGCCCGCCCGCACTGGCTTATATAGGTGCGGTGGCCGCCCAGCGGAAGCCAGCCGGAACCTCCCTTCCGGTGCGCACGCGCAGCGGTTAGTGTCGGAATGCGTGCTGATCCGTGGCGGGTGGCAGCGCGTATGACGAGAGGGAACGGTGACACGTCGGCGCCGTTGATCCTGCGCCGTCGAACGGAGTTCGTCATGGATGCCGTGCTTAAATCACTGATGCGCAGCGCCCAGAGTGAGATGGAGGCGTCCGCCGCACGCCGCCCCTCCCGGGAAGAGGCGGAAGCCGCCGTCCGCACGCTCATCGCGTGGGCGGGCGACGACCCGGAGCGCGAAGGCCTGCTCGATACGCCGAAGCGTGTCGCGCGCGCCTATGAGGAGCTGTACAGCGGCTACCGCGCCGGGCCGGAGGCCATTCTCGACCGCACCTTCGGCGAGATCGGCAATTTCGACGACATGGTGATGGTGCGCGACATCGAGTTCCACTCGCATTGCGAACACCACATGGTGCCCTTCGTCGGAAAGGCGCATATCGCCTATTTCCCGGTGGAGCGCGTGGTCGGCCTGTCCAAGATCGCCCGCATCGTCGACATCTACGCCCGGCGCCTGCAGACGCAGGAGCACCTCACCTCGCAAATCATCACCGCGATGGACGAGATCCTGAAGCCGCGCGGCGTCGCCGTGATGATCGAGGCCGAGCATATGTGCATGGCCATGCGCGGCGTGCGTAAGCATGGTGCCTCCACCGTCACCTCCCAGTTCACCGGCGTGTTTCGCGACGACCCGCAGGAGCAGGTTCGCTTCATGAGCCTGCTGCGCGGCATGCGTCCGTGAGCGCCCCGCGCCTCGGCAGGCTCTCGTGACCGATATCGCGTTCGCCCCCCGGGGCACCAAGGCGGAGATTGAGGAGGGGGATCGCCTCTCCCCGAAATTCGACGCCGACGGGCTGGTCACCGCCGTGACCGTCGATGCCGATGATGGCACCGTCCTCATGGTCGCGCATATGGACGCCCAGGCGCTCGCGCTGACCATCGAGACCGGCGTCGCCCATTATTACAGCCGCTCGCGTGGCAAGCTGTGGAAGAAGGGCGAGGAGAGCGGCCACTTCCAGACGCTGGTCGAGCTGCGCGTCGACTGCGACCAGGACGCGGTGGTGCTGCGCGTGCGCATGCCGGCCCTCGGCCCCGGCGTCCCCGGCGCCGCCTGCCACACCGGTCACCGCTCTTGTTTCTTCCGCTCCGTGCCGCTCGGCAGCGCGCCGTCGCCGGAGACGACGCTCGCGGTCAACGATGCCGGCAAGCTCTTCGACCCCGCCGCCGTCTACGGCACGGCAGAGAAGACCGATACCCCGCGATTCTAGCGCCGGCGTTTCAGCGTCACCTTTCCGCCGTCCTCCCGGCCGGACGCGGCGCCGTGGAGCCGGTCTCGCCTCCAGCCTGCGCGCGATCCCGGATCGGCCTGCGGCCGTCCGGGATGACGGACCTTCGCCTTCACGCCGTCATGGCCGGGCGCGCCGGCTCACGCCGTCATGATGTATTCGCGCATGGCGTGGCTCTCGCGCTCCATCTCCGCCAGGCGGTGCTTCACCACGTCGCCGATGGAGATGATGCCGACCAGCCGGCCGCCCTGCACGACGGGCAGATGGCGGAAGCGCCCCGCCGTCATGTGCTCCATGATCTGCTGCACGGTCTCGTGGCCCTCGCAGGTCACCACCCGCGAAGTCATCACCGAGGCGACCGAATCGTCGAACCGGCTCGGGCCGTCTAGCCCGACCACGCGCACGACGTCACGCTCCGAAAGTATGCCGACCACGCGGCGCTCTTCGTCCGTCACCACCACCGCGCCGATGCGCCGGGCGGCCAGAAGCTCCGTCGCCTCGCGCAGCGTCGCCTCGGGGGCGATCGTCTGAACGTCGAAGCCCTTTTCATCGAGAATCGTTCGAACCGTCATGCAAGCCTCCTTCCCGGAACTGAGGGACGGCCGGAACGCGCTGTGTCCGTCGCCCGCTCATTCGGCTTCTTCCCGTCGAAACGGGCGAGCCATCCGGGGGATGATCCGCTTTAACGCAGCGGCAGGCAAGGGGCAGGCGGCGGGCGGCTCAGTGCCGGGTGGGGGTGGAGTAGTAATCGCCGTCCGGGCGGCCGCGCACCGGATCGAACAGCGGGAAGGCCAGAAGGCCGACGAGGAAGCCGCCGACATGCGCCTGCCAGGCCACGCTGCCGTCGACCAGGCCGAGCGGCGCGCCGAGGCCGATGGCCAGGTTGATGACGAACCATACCGCCACGAAGCCGATCACCCGCCGGTCGCGCATCACCACCAGGAGCGGCGGCGCGGGGAAGTGGACGGCGTTCTCCATCATGCCGGGCCGCCAGGCGCCGCGTCCCTCATGGGCGAACATGAAGCGCAGCGCACCCGCCATGCAGCCCGACACCGCCGCCGAGGCGCCGATCATCGGCACAAGTTCGCCCTCATGGGTAATGAGGTGAAGCCCCGCCCCCGCCGCCGCCGTCACGGCAAAGAACAGCAGGAAGCGCATCGTCCCGAAGCGGCGCGCCACAGGCGTGCCAAAAGCCAGCATCCACAGAAGGTTGATGCCGACATGGGTCCAGCCGCCATGCAGGAAGGCATAGGTGACGAAGGTCCACGCATCCGCCGCCAAGCCGCCGGGCAGCACACCCTCGGCCAGCACGGAAGGATCGAAGCGCGCGGGAATGAAGGCGAAGAGCGCGAGGATCTCGATGCCCGTCTCCACATCCACCCAGTCGCGCACCAGCTGGATAAGCAGCATCAACGCCGCGAGCGCGGTAATCACCGGCGGCACGTTGAGGATCGGTTCGCGTCTGTGGGCGGCGAGGCGGGGCGGTTCGAGCACCTCGATCACATAGGCCGCCCGGCGCGCGGCGGCAAGGCATCTCGGCGTGAACGCTTCCGTGGCTGGAGCCGAAACCTGTTGCTGCCGGCTTAAACAGCGTGATGAACAGTTTGCCTATTGGCTTGGTTAACATCAATAAAAAGACATATTAACATTCCCTGTCCAGCGTTGTTACGAATCCTCGACATCGCTTAGACGCGTATAAAAACCTGTCCGCTAAGCTCTCATCAGTGACAGGGATGAGGTGCGCGATGAAAAAGAGGCTCGAATGGGCCCTTCTCGCGGCGGGAAAGGCGGTTCTTGCGGCAGCCGCTGCGGCGGTGCTGACGCATGCCGCGCCCGCCCAGGCGGAAAGGACGATGGCCATGCTGTCGAACTTTGCTGCCAACATGGCCGCCGGCGCGCAGACCAGCGTGCCGATGGGCTATTTCCAGTTCTGCGCGCAAAATCCGGCCGAGTGCGGCACGCGCGGCGGCAATGGCGGCAAGGTTGTGCTCACCGAGGCCAATTTCGCCCAGTTGCGGCAGGTGAATGACGGGATCAACGCCCGCATCGAGCCGATGACCGACCTCGACCATTATGGCGAGATCGAGCGCTGGACCTATCCTGATGACGGCTATGGCGATTGCGAGGACTATGTGCTGCTCAAGCGCCGCACGCTTGTCGGGCTCGGCTGGCCGGCGGACACGCTGCTCGTCACCGTGGTGCGCGACCGCAAGGGCGACGGCCATGCCGTCCTCACCGTCGTCACCGACCGCGGCGACCTCGTCCTCGACAACCAGGAAGCCGCCATCGTGCTCTGGCACGAGACCGGCTATCGCTTCGTCAAGCGCCAGGCGCAGGACGACAATGACGCCTGGGTCTCGCTCGGCGACGTGCTCGCCCCGCTGTCGGTCGGCCGTAACTAGGCGCGGCCGACAGCCGGGCACCTCAGGATGACGTCGATCCGGGAGACCGGATTGCAGATAGACTCAGAGTTCCTGCGGATGAGCCCGTGCGCCCCGCTCAGTCGATCCGGCGGAGCCCCTCGGCGAAGCGCCGCCAGTTGCGCACATAGTGCGCGGCGGTGCCGTGGATGCGCTTTTCCATCGCTTCGTCGAGGGTACGGATCACCTTGCCCGGCGCGCCGACGATCAGGCAGTTGTCGGGATATTCCTTGCCCTCGGTCACCAGCGCGCCGGCGCCGACAAGGCAGTTGCGGCCGATCTTCGCACCGTTGAGGATGGTCGCGCCCATGCCGATCAGGCTGTTGGCGCCGATCGTGCAGCCATGCAGCATCGCCTTGTGGCCGATGGTGCAGTCGTCACCGATCGTCATGGGGAAACCGGGGTCCGTGTGCAGCACGCACAGTTCCTGGATATTCACCCGGGCGCCGAGCGTGATGCGCTCATTGTCGCCGCGAAGGACCGAGCCGAACCACACGCTCGCCTCGTCGCCCACCAGCACATTGCCGATAATCTCGGCGGTGGGGGCGATCCAGCAGCGCCCCAGCGCCGGCAGGTCCGGCGCCACCCCGTCAAGCGCGTAGACGGGCATCGCCCTCAGTCCTCGAGATCGGTGTCGAGGATGGCCATCTGGAAGTTGTAGGAGAGTTCGCCGTCTTCCTTGTCCTCGAACAGGACGCCGATGAATTCGTCGCCGAGATAGACCTCGGCCGAATCCTTCTTCTTCGGACGCGCGACGACGCGCAGCTGCGTGTTGGTGAACAGGCGCCGCATGTAGGTCTGGACGCGCTCGAGGTCCTTCTTTTCCAAGTCCGTGCTCCCAAGAGGGTTGATCGGGCGGCAGGCTTGCCACGGCGCGCCGGCCGGCGCAACCGGCGCCGGCACAATCGGCTGTTCACACAACAGGGCTCAGATCGCCTCGCCGAGGAAGGAGGGCATGTCGGAGAACTGGTCGAACATCTGGTCCATGCTGCGCGAGGGCTCGGCGCAGCCCGCCTCTCCCACCACCTTGGCCGGCACCCCGGCCACCGTCGTGCGGGCCGGCACCGGCTTCAGCACCACCGAGCCGGCGGCGACGCGCGCGCAATGGCCCACTTCGATATTGCCCAGCACCTTGGCGCCGGCGCCCAGCAGCACGCCGTGGCGGATCTTCGGGTGGCGGTCGCCATGCTCCTTGCCGGTGCCGCCCAGCGTCACGCCCTGCAGCACCGAGACATTGTCCTCGATGACCGCCGTCTCGCCCACCACGATGCCGGTGGCATGGTCGAAGAAGATGCCCCGCCCGAACGGCGCGGCCGGGTTGATGTCGACCTGGTTCACCGCCGAGGAGCGGCTCTGCAGGTAGAGCGCGAAATCGGTGCGGCCGTTCTTCCACAGCCAATGCGCCAGACGGTGCGTCTGGATGGCATGGAAGCCCTTGTAATAGAGCAGCGGCTGGATCGCCCGGTCGGTCGCCGGGTCGCGGTCGAGCACAGCGACGATATCGGCGCGGATGGCGACCCCGATGTCGGGATCATCCGTCACCGCCTCCTCGAAGGCCTGCCGGATGATGTCCGCCGGCACGTCGCCATGGTCGAGCCGCTGGGCGATGCGGTGCGCCACCGCCCGCTCCAGCGAGGTGTGGTAGAGCACGGTGGAGAACACGAAGCTGGCGAGCGCCGGCTCGCGCTGGGTGATCGCCTCCGCCTCGGCGCGCACCCGCGCCCAGACCGGATCGACCTTGTCGAGGAGACGCGGCGCCTCGACGCGCTTGAGAGAGTTCACAGCCATTTTTATATCCTCGCCGTTCGCCCTTGGGCGCCGGCCAGATGTCCCGAGTTGCCGGGAGCCTAGCACAGGCACCCGCGCCGGCCTACGCCGTCGCCATTGCACAAATGCACGATCGACGCCCCGGCCGAACCGGGCCCGCCACCGTGAATCAAAACATGAGGCGCGCCTGAATCACTGTGGCAACAACGCCCGCCAAGCGATTCCGACGATTCAGCTTTCCGGCCCTCTTGAATCAAAATGCAAGCTCGCCCACCCCTCACTGCGGCACCGCCCTCCCCTCAGCGCGGTTCAGCGAGGAAGGCCAGCACGGCCTCCTTGAACACCCTGTCGCCCACCGCCCGCATATGGTCGCGGTCGGGGATATCCACCGCCCGCGCGCCGGGGATCAGCGCCGCCAGCGGGCCGGCCGCGCCTGCCACCTCGTCGCGCGTGCCGACGGCAATGAGCGTCGGCACGGCGATGCGCGCCACCTCCTCGCGGCTCAGCGTGCGGCGCGAGCCGATGATGCAGGCCGCCAGCGCCTCGCGGTCGCTGTTGGTCTGGTCGGCAAAGGCGCGGAACATCCGCCCCATCGGGTCGGTCACCTCGTCGAGGCTGGGGGCGCGCAGGGCGTCGGCGATGGTGATCGGCAGGCCGGCGCCGGCGATCAGATGGATGCCGATGCCACCGAGAACAAGCGTGCGCAGCCGCTCCGGCGCGGTCAGCGCCACGCAGGCGCTGATGCGCCCGCCCATGGAATAGCCCATCAGGTCGACACGGCCGAGATCGAGATGGTCGATGAGCCCGATCACGTCGCGGGCCATCAGCCACGGATCGTAGAGTTCGGGCTGGTAGAGCTTTGCGGAGGCGCCATGGCCACGATTATCGAGCGCGATCACCCGCCGCCCGGCGCCGGTCAGCGTCGAGACCCAGCCGGGCCCGACCCAGTTGATCTCCTTGGTCGAGCCGAAGCCGTGAACGAGCACGATCGGCTCTCCCTCCCCCTCGTCGAGATAGGCGAACTCGATTCCGTCATGGCGATATGTCGGCATAAGGCGCTCCGTTCAAGGGACCGGCACGCTAATCACGCGCGCCGCCGCTGCCAAGCCGCGCCCGGGTCTCAGCCCGGCTTCTTCAGCGCCTTGTCATTGCGGCAGCGCGAGAGCGGCAGGATGTTGCCGGAATAGATGCGGGTGATGTTCTTCTCGGCCGTGTCGGTGTCGACGCTGAGACACGCGCAGCCATAGCCATAGCCGTTCGGCTGCAGCTTCACATATTGCTTGGCGTCGAAATCGGGGGCGTTGTCGAAGCCTTCCGCCTCCAGGCCGCCCTGCGAGCGCATCCACCAGTCGCCGTCGCGGTCGGAGAGATACCAGTTGCCCGGCGTCGGGTTCACATACCAGCCGCAGCGATTTTCCGCCGCACCGGCCGGCAGGGCGGTGAGCGTGAGCCCGGCAAGGGAGAGAAGCGTCAGCAGAAAACGGCGCATCCCAGCCCCCATCCCTCACGCCGGCAGAAATCGCGGCCGGCGGCGCTTTTTCTTCCACATCGGACGCAGCATTGCCACCACCATGGCATTGAACGAGGCGATGAGGCCGAACACGTTCAGCACTGCGGCGATGATCCAGTAGGAGAGCTTGGCCAGCGCCTCGGTGAGGAACAGCGCGCCGCGGCCCAGCGTCTTCACCACCGCCAGTGTCTTGCCGCCCTTGGCCTGCGCCAGCACCCGCAGCCGCGCCGCCCCCGCCGCATCATCGACATGGCGCAGCCCGGCGAAGGTGGCGCGGGTGCCCGCCTTGCTACCGGCCGTTCCGAGATCGCCCACCAGCGAGGTGAGCTGCGCCCGCGCGCCGCCACGCAGCGCCGCCGCGATATTGCCGGCAAAGCGCCCGCCCACCACGCCGGCCCGCCGCGCGCCCTTCAGCACCGAAAGGCCCGCCCGCAATGTCAGCGGCGCCCCGAAGGCGGCATAGGTGGCGCCGGTGGCGACGATGCCGATGCCGGCGAGGTTCACCATGAGCTGGTCCACCGGCTCGCCGCGCGCCCAGTTCGCCGCCTCGCGGCCGAGGTCGCGCACATCGCCCCACACGGTGAGATCGCCCGCCGTGGCCCCGGCGAGGCCGGCAAGGTCCTCGCCCTGGCCGGTGAGAAAACCCTGCCCGAAGCTGCCGGCGCCCCGCGCCAAGCTCGCGCCCGGCGCATTGGCCAGCGCGACGCGGGCCCGCTGCTCGGCGGCGACCGCGACGCCGCGCGCATCGGCCAGCTCGACGAAGCTCGCCGCCAGCTCGCCGTCGTTCTCCGCCAGCGCGGCGTCGATCTCCGCCGCCGTGCGCTCGGGCGTCAGCACCCCGTCGAGCTGCAGGTCGGCGAGGCGCGCCGCGTCGTCCTGCGCGCTCACCAGCGCATAGGCCTGCCGTCCCGCCGGCACCACCCAATGGGCGGCACCCGCAAAGGCGAGGAGAAAGCCGAAGGCGGCGAAGAAGCGGTACATGGCATTGATATAGGGAGCGCGCACGCGATTGCCCCTCATGCCCCTTCATTATGGCGAAGCCATGGGTTGCCCCCTTGGACCGGGGCGCGCCAGCGGCTATGTTCGCGCCGAATTCAACACGAGCGCGGACAGGCGGACATCATGGCGGGCCACGTCGTTCCCCATTTCCACAATTCGGCCGGGGCACCGAAAATCCTCATCGCGGCGCGCGAGTTCATGTGCGTGGGCGCCCTGCCGCCTTATGACCACCCGCATGTGTTCCTCGACATGGGCTCGGATGACGAGATCGTCTGCCCCTATTGCTCCACCCTCTACAAGCTCGATTCACACCTGCACGGCACCGAATCGAACCCGCCGGGCGCCCTGCTCGAGATCCCGGCCGCCGCCTGAGCGGCCGGCATGTCCGCGCGCCACATCGCCCTTGCCGGCGCCGGCATAGGCGGGCTCACCGCCGCCCTGGCGCTGGCTAAGGCGGGCTTCGCGGTGACGCTGCTGGAGCGCGCCCCGGTGCTGGAAGAGGCGGGCGCCGGCGTGCAGCTCGCCGCCAATGCCACGCGCGTCCTCAAAACGCTGGGCGTCTATGAGCGCGTCGCTGCGAAGGCGGTGTTTCCCGATGCCTTCGCGGTGCTCGACGGGCGGCGCGGCACCAGGCTGAGCGGCGGCGCCATGGGCGCGGCCGCCGAGGCCCGTTTCGGCGGCCCGTTCCTCGTCATCCACCGCGCCGACCTGCAAGCCGCCCTGCTCGACGCCGTGCGGGAAGTGCCCGCCATCACTTTGAGGCTCGGCCACGCGCTGGAGAGCTTCGCGGCGGTGGATGGCGGCGTCGCCCTGACCGTCCGCCACGACGGCGGCGGCGACACGCTCCACGCCGACGCGCTGGTCGGCGCCGATGGGCTGCGCTCCGTGGTGCGCGGCGCCCTGCACCCGCAGGCGACACCCTCCTTCCGCCACCGCGCCGCCTGGCGCGCCACCGTGCCGGCGCACGCCCTGCCCGCCCGCCTCGCCGACCCGGTGACGCGGCTCTGGCTCGGCCCCGGCGCGCATCTCGTCACCTATCCCGTCAAGGCTGGCCGGGCGATCAACCTCGTCGCCGTCACGCCGGACGCGCGGCAGGCACATGGCTGGAGCGAGGCCGGCACGCGCGAGGAGTTGCTGGCGCATTATCGCGGCTGGTGCGCCGATGCCCGCCTTCTGCTCGAAGCGCCGGAGCGCTGGCTGCGCTGGGCGCTGTTCGATCTCGACCCGCTGCCCCGCTGGGGCGACGGCCCGGTGACGCTGCTGGGCGATGCCGCCCACGCCATGCCGCCCTTCCTCGCCCAGGGCGCGGCGCAGGCGATCGAGGATGCGGCGGTGCTGGCCGGCGAACTGGCCGGCGCCGGCGACATTCCGGCCGCGCTGCGCCGCTACGAGGCCGCGCGCCTGCCCCGCACCACCCGCGTGCAGCGCGCCGCGCGCGGCATGGACAGAATCTACCATCTCGGCGGCCCGACCCGCCTCGCCCGCGACCTCGTCATGCGCGCCCAGCCCGAAAGCGCGGTGCTGGAGCGCTATCGCTGGATCTATGACTGGCGGGCGTGACAGCGCTGCCGGCCATCGGGTTTCCTCATGGAGGCCATGAAAACATCTCGTTTTTCGATCGAACCCGCCTCCCCTAGGGTGCGCGCAACCGAGAACGGAGACGAGCGATGCCCCCCGCATCGAAAACGCATCTGGCGACGTCGGCGCCCGCCGCCGCCCCGCGCACCTTCCTGCCGCTGCCGCTGCTGGTGGGGCTGTTCTGCGTGCTGTGGTCCTCGGCCTTTGCCGCCTCGAAGATGGCGCTGGCCGATTGCCCGCCGCTGATCCTGCTATCGGTCCGCCTGCTGCTGGCAGGCTCGATCATGCTGGCCCTCGCCCCGCTTTGGGACAGCGGCGCCCGCCGGCGCGATCTGCCGCCCATCCGCCGCCGCGACATCCTCGTGCTGATCGGCATCGGCATCCTCAACAACGCGGTCTATCTCGGGCTCAACTGGACCGCGCTCACCTTCACCTCTTCCGCCTATACGGCGGTGCTCACCAGTTGCCTGCCGCTGCTGGTGGCATTGGGCGCCGGGCCGCTGCTCGGCGAGCGGATGAGCCTGCGGAAATGGGCGGGCATCGCGCTCGGCCTGCTGGGGGTCGTCATCGTGCTGCGCTCGCGCCTTGCCGGCGCGCATGAGACGCTGGCCGGCACGCTGCTCATCGGCGGCGGCGTCACCGCGCTGGCTGCCGGCACGCTGGCGTTCAAATATTTCGCGCCGCGCGGCGGGGTGTGGAGCGGCAATGCCGTGCAGTGCCTGGCGGGAGGGCTCGCGCTCATCCCCATCGCCCTCGCCACCGAGAGCACCGGCGATATCCGCCTCACCGCCCAGCTTTTCGGCGGCCTCGCCTTCCTCGTCGTCGGCGTGTCCATAGGCGGCTATGGGCTGTGGTTCTATCTGCTCACCCGCGCCTCGGCGACGGCCGCCTCCAGCCTGCACTTCCTCATGCCGCCGCTCGGCCTGTTCTTCGGCTGGCTGCTGCTTGGGGAGGTCGTGCCGCCGCTCGACATCCTCGGCATCGTGCCGATCGCCCTCGGCATCTGGCTGGTCACCCGCCCGGCAAAGCCGGCGCGATAGCCTCAACAGACGTCATCCCGGCCGAAGCGCAGCGGAGAGCCGGGATCGTCACCCAATATCGGCACACGATCCCGGATCGGCCTGCGGCCGTCCGGGATGACGCTTTTTCAGGGACGCAACATCAAGCCGCCAAGGACACCGCCTGCGGCGAGTCGATCGCGGGGTCCCGGCACGGCGCTCTGCCTTCGGCTCCGCCGGTTCGGGACACGCGCCCAAGCCCGTCAGTGCCGCCCCCCTGGCCAACGTCATGCCCGGCCTTGGGCCGGGCATCCACGCCTTCCCTCGGCGCCAACAAGACGTGACGGCCGGGCCCTGCCCGGCCGTCACGTCTTGCGGTAAGTGCGGGGAACCTACGCCGCCACGGACACCGCCTGCAGCGCCTTGATCAGCGTGTAGGAGCGCTTCTTCGCGGCAAGGTCGGGAATGGCAGTGGTGATCATCAGCTCGTCGGCCAGCGTGGCGTCGAGATGGCGCTCCAGCCCCTGCGCCACCGTGTCCGGCCCGCCCACCAGCACCTTGTCGCGGTTGCGGCGGATGAAGACGCGGTCGGCCTCGGTGTAGGGATAGGCGGCCGCCTCGTCCGGCGTCGGGATCGGGCCGTAATGGCCACGGGCGCGCCTGAGATGCGCGAGGTCGACGCTGCCGGCCAGATATTCCGCTTCCTCATCGGTCGGCGCGCACACCACGGCCAAAGCGAGGACGGCGTGCGGCGCCGCCAGCCGGTCCGAGGGCTGGAAGCCGGAACGGTAGCTCAGCATGGCGTCAAGCACGTCGTGCTGGGCGAAATGATGGGCATAGGCATAGCCCACCCCCATCTGTGCCGACAGCCGGGCGCTGTAGCCGGACGAGCCGAGCAGCCAGATCGGCGGCAGCTTCACGTCGACCGGCATCACCTGGATGTTGCGATAGGGGTGGTCCGCCGGCCACGCGCCCGTGTCCCACAGCATCAATTCCTTCAAACGGTCGAGGAAGTCGTCGCCGGGATCGACATCCTGCCGCCGCCGCAGCGCATGCGAGGTGAGTTGGTCAGTGCCGGGGGCCCGGCCGAGGCCGAGATCGACCCGGTCGGGATAGAGCGCCTCCAGCACCTTGAAACGCTCGGCCACCATCAGCGGCGCGTGGTTGGGCAGCATGACCCCGCCGGAGCCGACGCGGATGCGCTCGGTCACCGCCAGAATCTGCCCCGCCATGATGTCCGGCGCGCCGGAGGCGACGGACGCCAGATTATGATGCTCGGCCACCCAGAAGCGCGTGAAGCCGAGCCCGTCGACATGGCGTGCCAGTTCGAGGGTGCCGCGCAGGGCCTCCGGGCCGCTGCTGCCGGAGCCGACGAAGGAGAGATCGAGGACGGAGAGAGGGGTGTTTGCAAGACGGGTCATAGAGGTCAGGTAGGTATCCCCCCGGCGACTGCCAAGGAGTATCCTGAATGATACCGAACTGCCGCCGTGGGGAGGCTCCGGTCGATACGGTTGCGACCCTCGCTAGGTTGACCGACGAAGAGGTTGCACCTTTTTAGCCGTCGGGTTACACCTCATCTGGATCAGGTCGCAATATAGGGGTTCTCTTCATGTCTCAGACGACCATTGGCGTGAAGATCGACGAAGAGCTGCGTGCCCGGCTGAAGGCCGCCGCCGAGCGCGAGGGTTGCACCCCGCACGCCCTCGTCAAAAGCGCCCTGACGGCTGCCATCGAGCGCACCGAGCGCGGTCTCGGCGCCATTCTGCAGCTTGACATGGCAGCAGTTCCTGCAGCCGGCGCTGGCACCCTTCCGTCGGATAGCCCGTTCCTGCCCTTCGCCCGCGGCATCCAGCCCCAGAGCGTGCTGCGCGCCCGCATCACCTCAAGCTACCGCTTGCCGGAAACCGATGCCGTCCCCGTCCTCATCGGCCCGGCCACATTGCCGGCGGCAAAGGCGGAAGCCGCCAGAGCCCGCGCCCGTTCCCTGGTGGAGGCGCTGCGCGAGAAGGGGCAGAAGGGGCCGGTGGAAGGCCTCATCCACGAATATTCGCTCTCCAGCCAGGAGGGCGTCGCGCTGATGTGCCTCGCCGAGGCCCTCCTGCGCATTCCCGACCGCGCCACCCGCGACGCGCTGATCCGCGACAAGATCGGCCATGGCGACTGGCACGCCCATGTCGGCCACAGCCCCTCGCTGTTCGTCAATGCCGCCACCTGGGGCCTCGTGCTCACCGGCAAATTGACCTCCACGTCCAGTGAGGCTGGTCTCACTGGCGCTCTCACCAGACTCATCGGTCGCGGCGGCGAACCGCTGATCCGGCGCGGCGTCGATGTCGCCATGCGGATGATGGGCGAACAGTTCGTCACCGGCCAGACCATCTCCGAGGCGCTGGCCAATTCCCGCCGCATGGAGGCGAAGGGCTTTCGCTATTCCTTTGATATGCTTGGCGAAGCCGCCACTACCGAGGCCGACGCGCAGCGCTATTTCGCCGATTACGAGCAGGCCATCCACGCCATCGGCAAGGCGTCGGCCGGGCGCGGCATCTATGAAGGGCCGGGCATCTCGATCAAGCTCTCGGCGCTGCACCCGCGCTACAGCCGCGCGCAATATACCCGTGTCATCAACGAGTTGCTGCCGCGCGTGACAGCCCTGGCGAAACTGGCGCGGCACTATGACATCGGCCTCAACATTGATGCGGAGGAGGCCGACCGCCTCGAAATTTCGCTCGACCTGCTTGAATCACTTTGTTTCGATGAGGCGCTAAACGGCTGGAACGGCATCGGTTTCGTCATTCAGGCCTACCAGAAGCGCTGCCCCTATGTGGTCGATTTTCTGATCGACCTCGCCCGCCGCTCCGGCCACCGGCTGATGGTGCGTCTGGTGAAGGGGGCCTATTGGGACAGCGAGATCAAGCGCGCGCAGGTCGACGGGCTGGAAGGCTTCCCGGTCTATACACGCAAGGTCCACACCGACGTCGCCTTCCTCGCCTGCGCCCGCAAGCTGCTGGCCTCACCAGATGCGGTGTTTCCGCAATTCGCCACCCACAACGCCCAGACCCTTGCCACCGTCATGGAAATGGGGGGCGCCAATTTTTATGCCGGGCAGTACGAGTTCCAGTGCCTGCACGGCATGGGCGAGCCGCTTTATGAGGAGGTCGTCGGGCGCGAGAAATTCGGCCGGCCGTGCCGTATTTATGCGCCGGTGGGCACGCATGAGACGCTGCTCGCCTATCTCGTGCGGCGCCTTTTGGAGAATGGCGCCAACACCTCCTTCGTCAACCGCATCGCCGATCCTGCCGTGCCGGTGGACGAGCTGACCGAAAGTCCCGTCGAGGCGGCGCAGCGGATCGAGCCGCTCGGCGCGCCGCATCCCGGCATCGCCGCCCCGGCCGATCTGTTCGGTGACGAGCGACGCAATTCAGCCGGTCTCGATCTCTCCAACGAGCAGCGCCTGGCGTCACTGGCCGCCGCCCTGCTCGCCGGCAGCGCCGCCCCGCTGGCGGCGAAGTCTTTGCTCGCAGAACCCTTGGTGGACAAGGGCGCCGCGCGTGCGGTGCTCAACCCGGCCGACCGCCGCGACCATGTCGGCATGGTCGAGGAGGCGACGCCGGAGATCGTCGCTCGCGCCATGGAATTCGCCCACGCCGCCGCGCCGATCTGGCAATCCACCCCGCCCACGGAGCGCGCCGCCTGCCTGTTCCGCGCCGCCGAGCTGATGGAAGCGCGGATGCCGGCGCTGATCGGCACCATCGTGCGCGAGGCCGGCAAATCCTACGCGAACGCCATCGGCGAGGTGCGCGAGGCGGTGGACTTCCTGCGCTATTATGGCGCCCAAGTGCGGAACGGTTTCTCCGGCGACACGCACCGTCCTCTCGGCCCCGTGGTCTGCATCAGCCCGTGGAATTTTCCGCTCGCCATCTTCGCCGGGCAGGTCGCTGCCGCATTGGCGGCGGGAAATGTCGTGCTTGCCAAGCCCGCCGAGGAAACGCCGCTCATCGCCTTCACCGCTGTGGAGATCCTGCGCGAAGCCGGCGTCCCGGCGGGCGCGGTCCAGCTCCTGCCGGGTGCCGGCGAGGTCGGGGCGGCGCTGGTGGGCGACAGCCGCACGCGCGGCGTCATGTTCACCGGCTCCACCGAGGTGGCGCGGCTGATCCAGCGCCAGCTCGCCACCCGGCTCAATCCAGATGGCAGCGTCATCCCGCTGATCGCCGAAACCGGCGGCCAGAACGCGATGATCGTCGATTCGTCGGCTCTGGCCGAACAGGTGGTGGCCGACGTGCTGGCCTCTGCCTTCGATTCTGCCGGCCAGCGCTGCTCGGCGCTGCGCATCCTCTGCCTGCAGGAGGACGTGGCGGACCGCATCCTCGACATGCTGAACGGCGCACTCAACGAACTCGTGGTTGGCAATCCGGTACGTCTGTCGACCGATATCGGGCCGGTCATCTCGGCCGAGGCGAAGGCCGGCATCGAGGTGCATGTGGAGCGGCTGCGCCAGGCCGGCTGCCGCGTCTCGCAATTGGCGCTGAACGAGGACGCGCGCCACGGCACCTTCGTGCCGCCGACCCTGGTCGAGATCGGCGATGTCGCCGATCTCGCGCGCGAGGTGTTCGGCCCGGTCCTCCACGTGGTGCGCTACCGCCGCGACGAACTCGATCGCCTCATCGAGGCGATCAACGCCACCGGCTACGGCCTCACCTTCGGGCTGCACACCCGCATCGACGAGACCATCGCCCGCGTCGGCGCGCGCATCGAGGTCGGCAATGTCTATGTGAACCGCAACATCATTGGCGCCGTGGTCGGGGTGCAGCCCTTTGGCGGGCATGGCCTTTCCGGCACTGGCCCGAAAGCCGGCGGTCCGCTTTATCTCGGCCGCCTGCTGGCACGCCGCCCTCCCGCTCTTCTTGCTCCGCGGGAGGCGCCTGCCCCGGCTCGGCTCTGGGTCGATTTCCAATCCGACACCGGCACCCGCACGCTGTGCGCTGCGGCGCTCGACGCCTCGCCCTTCGGCCACAAGGTGGAGCTGCCCGGCCCCGTTGGCGAGCGCAATCTCTATGCGCTCTCGCCGCGCGGCACAGTTCTCTGCCTCGCCGCGACGCCGAAGGGCCTTGCCGTGCAGATTGCCTCGGTGCTCGCCACGGGCAACCGCGTGCTGCTGGAAGGATCGCTCCTGCCCCCGCTTCCCGACGCCTTGAAGGAGTGGGTCGGCCTGACCGACAGCCACGCCGGCGCGAGCTTCGATGCCGTGTTGTTCGAGGGCGACAGCGATGCGCTGCGCCTGCTCAACGAGGCCATCGCCGGTCGCGAAGGGCCCATCGTGCTGGTGCACGGGCTCGCGCCCGACGACATTGCGCGCGGCGAGGCCTACCCGCTGGATTTGCTGATGCTGGAGCGTTCCACCAGCACCAACACCGCCGCCGCCGGCGGAAATGCCAGCCTGATGACGCTCGGCTGAGGCCACTGGAAGCGGCCGGACGCACCGCAGCGTCCCGCCGCTTCGCGCTCAATTATGGTTGAACCCTGCCGCCTCATCGTCGGTGAGCGGGTGGGTAACGGGGTGCTTGGCGAAAAAGTCGAGCGCCCGCCGGAGATCGTCGAGCAGCAGGCTCGCGAGGTCGCGGCTCACGCCGTGCCGGACAAGAATGCGCTGGATGACGAGATCCTGCCGGTTCGCCGGCATGGAATAGGCCGGCACCTGCCAGCCGCGCGAGCGCAGGCGGTCGGCGAGATCGTAGAGCGTGTAGCCGCCGAAACCCTTCTCGTCCTTCAGCTTCCAGCACAGTGCCGGAATGCCCTGGCCCCGGTTTCCATCATAGAGCATCTCGAACGGACCGAGGGCGGCGATCTCGCGCGCGAGATATTCCGCCGTGTCGTAGCAGGCGTTCTGGATCTTGGTGTACCCCTCCCGCCCGAGCCGGACGAAATTATAGTATTGCGCAACGACTTGCCCGCCGGGGCGGGAGAAGTTGAGCGCAAAGGTCGGCATGTCGCCGCCGAGATAGTTCACGTCGAAGACCAGTTCCGGCGGCAGGTCGCTCGCCTCGCGCCAGATCACCCAGCCCACGCCCAGCGGCGCGAGGCCGAATTTGTGGCCGGAAGCGTTGATCGACTTCACGCGCGGCAGGCGGAAATCCCATTCGATGTCCGGCGCGCAGAACGGCGCGAGAAACCCGCCCGAGGCCCCGTCGACATGGATGGGGATGTCCAGCCCGGTCTCGGCCTGCAGACTGTCGAGCGCGTCGCTCACCGCCTTCACCGGCTCGTACTGGCAGGTGAAGGTAACGCCGAGGGTGGGTACGACGCCGATCGTATTTTCGTCGACACGCGCCAGCACCTCTTCCGGTGTCATGATCAGCCGGTCGCCCTCGAGCGGAATTTCGCGCAGCTCGACGTCGAAATAGCGGGCGAATTTGTGCCAGCAGATCTGCACCGGGCCGCAGATCATGTTCGGCCGGTCGGCCGGCTTGCCCTCCTTGGCGCGCCTCTTGCGCCACTGCCATTTGAGCGCGAGACCTCCCAGCATGGCCGCCTCCGACGAGCCGACCGTCGAGCAGCCGATCGTCGTGGTCGGGTCCGGCGCGTTCCACAGGTCGGCCATCATGCGCACGCAGCGCGCCTCGATCTCGGCGGTTTGCGGATATTCGTCCTTGTCGATCATGTTCTTGTCGATCGACAGGTCCATCAGGTCGCGTATCTCGTCGTCCACCCAGGTCTGGCAGAAGGTGGCGAGGTTCTGGCGCGAATTGCCGTCCAGCATCAGCTCGTCACGCACCGCCGCGAATACGTGGCGCGGCTCTCTCTGCACCGCCGGGAATTGCGAGGTGGGCAGCATTCCGAGCAGATCGGCCGACGAATAGATGTCGTCGAGGAGGTCATTGCGCAGGTCGGTGCTGGAAGTTTCCGACGTCAAGACAAGCGTCCTTTCAGGATGAGGCGGCACGAACCAGGGAGCGAGCGGCTCGGACCCTCTGGGTCTGTCAGCGAGGGCCGGGCCTTGAGGTGTGGCCTGGCGTCGAGCCTGCCCAAGGTGCGGGAGGATGGTGGCGATAGCTACCCATTACCGGGAATTAAGCGGCATCAATGCCCCGAAATCAACCAACCTGCCGTTCGGGCATGTGGGGTGCGGGCATCCCCTCACCTGCCGGTCAGCCCGGCCGGAACGTCGCTTGACGTCATGGCGCCGAGCACGAAGGCGAGGTTGGCGGCCGCCACCAGCGAGGCCGCATGGGCATCCGATTGCGCCTGCCGGGCGGTGAGCAGGCCGCTGTCGGCAGCGGTCGCGGCGGTGATGTCGCCGACGCCGCTCGTATAGGCGTCCAGCGCCGCGTCATAGGTTACCGAGGCGGCACTGACGAGAGCGGTCGCCGCGCGATAGGACGCCAGCGCCGAGCGCAGCGTGTCCGCGCTGATGACGATCTCCCGCGCCGCCGCATCGCGCGTCTGCTCGAAGGTGGCCTCGCTCGCGGCCGCCAGCGATTCCGCGTTCTTGAGCTGCGCCGCGCGCAGGCCGCCATCATAAATCGGCATGGTCACGCCGAGCAGCACGCCGGTGGTGGACGCCTGCTGGCCGATGGTCGGCAGCCCTGTCGCGCTGAAGCTGGCATCGCCGCCGGCCGCCACCGCGCCGAGGAACACTTTCGGCATGAATTCGGCCTGCGCCGCGCCGATGGCCGAGCGGCTCGCCTTCATCGCGGAGAATGAGGCGAGCACGTCCGGGCGGCGGGCGAGCGCGGCCTTGATCATCTCCTCCGTCGGCGCACCGACGCTCGCCGGCAGGGCGCGCCGACCCGCCTCGCGGATGTTCACCCGCGTCATCGGCGACACGCCCATGGCGGCGAGCAGCATCTGGTAGGCGTCGCGCTCGGCACCTTGCGCCTGCACGAGGCCGAACTGCGCCTGCGCCACCAACTGCCGCCCCTGCGCCACCTCGACCGTCGTGCCGCGTCCCCCGTCATTTCGCGCCTGCGCCGCCGCAGAAATCTTGCGGGCGTTGACGGCGTTCTGCTCGGCGATGTGCACCCGACCGCGCGCGGCGCTGTAGAGGAAGTAGCTGCGCGTCACGTCGTGGATGATCTTCTGGTGCGCGCCGTTGAACAGGATGTTGGCGGCGGTGGCGTTGTGGCGCGCCGTCTTGTGCAGCGCGTCGCGCTGGCCGAAATCGAACAGCAGCCACTGCAGCGCCACCTGCGGCGACACGCCCTCGACCCGGCTCGACACCTGGTTCGTGCTGCCGATTGCCACCGGCAGCGAGGCCGAGACATCCTGCCAGCCACCGATCACATTGGCGGAGATGAAGGGCAGATAGGTCGCCTCCACCATCCCGGTCGCCAGCGCCGCCTGCCGCGCCTGCTGCCACGCGACGCGGGTCAGCGGGTTTTGCGTCTGGGCGATGTCGATGAGTTCCGGCAGGCCGTAAGGTCGGCGCGGGTCGATGCCGGGCGTCGGCTGCATCTGCGCCACTTCCGGCTCGGCCGGCACGCTGAAGCTCTTGGCGGAAGAAGCCGGGTCGCTCCCGTCAGCCGCCGTCGGCGGAGTGTCCGGCGTCCATGGCTGGTCGTGGCTGGGCGGCGCTGTCTTCAACGCGCCGGTCGCGCAGCCTGGCAGCAGGAGAGCCACGAGCACCAGCCAGAGCGGGCTGTTGCCGGAGCGGAAAAGCGGGCGATGCGCGGCCATGCCCCTACCCCGCCGCCAAGGCCGCGATGCGTTCGGCCCGCAAAGCGAGAGCGTCAGGTGCTGTGTCGGGCGGCAGCTCGGCTGCGCCGGCGTCCCCTTCCCCCTCAAGTGCCATCTGCTCCGCTGCCTGCGCGAAACGGCGCGACGTGTCGGCCGGGACATCGCCGGCGAACATCAGCACCGGCAGCACCGAACGGGCCTCCTCCGCAAGCCGACGCAGGCGGCGAATCATCGCTTCCGGCGGGCGCTGATGCGCGGGCTCGAAGGGCAGCAGGGCGAGCGCCGCCCGCGCCTTGGCGAGTTCCGTCTCGACGATACCGGCGTCGGTCAGTGCCTGGGTACGGACTTCCGGCGTCAGCGCCGCGAGGCGCGAGAGTGCCTCCAGCGCCCGCGCCAGCCTTTCGCGCACATCGGCCACGGCGCTTTTCGGCCAGATCAGCGTGAAGACGAGATAGACGACGAGGTTGCCGAGCAGGATACCGACAATGCGGTCGCGGGCGGCGTCCATGTCGGTGCTCGGCGCGAAGCCGTCGAGAATGGTCAGCAGGAAGGCCAGGCCGATCTGCACGCCGCCATACGAGATTCGCTCATTGCCCGACGAGACCCACGCCGCAACCAGCACGCCGGCAAAGACTAGCGCCATCAGTCCGCCGACGGATTGCAGATGCGGAATGACGAACAGGATCGCGCCGAGCCCGAGCACCGCCCCAATCAGGCAGCCGGTGATGCGCAGCGCAAGCTTGTGCACCGTCTCGCCGGTGGTGCCGAGCGCCGCGACATAGCAGGTGACCATGGCGGTGTGGATGCCCTGCCAGTCGATCAGCGAATAGATGAGGTAGCAGGCGATGGCCGCTGCCGTTGTCTTCAGCGCATAGCGCTGGTGGTCGGGGTTGGTGAAGGCGTCCCGCGCCAGAAAGGACGGCTTGACGGCCATGGCGGCGCTGCCGCCATTCGGTTGCGCCAGCCCGGCCAGGGCGTCCCGGGCGACACCGGGCGCGCCCGTTGCCGTCTCCGCCGCACCGGGCAGAGGCTCCGGGCGACGGCCATCGGCGATGAGGGAGGCGGCCGAGCGGCACTGGTCGGCGAGGGCGTTGCGGGCGTCGGAACCGAAATTGGCCGGTGGCGCCGCCGACGCCAGAAGCAGACGATAGGCCGTCGCCGTCGCACCGGAAAGCCAGTTCAGTTCTGCGGTCGGCGCGGTGTGGAACAGGCGCGCCAGCATGGCCTGCTTGTCGCTTGCCTCGAAGCCCGCTTCCAGCTCTTCGCGCAGCGGTGTGCGAGAGGCGCCAGCCAATGCCGACGCGGCGGCCTCAAGCCGGCGGACCACGGTCCCGCGCAGCAGCCGATGTGGCGAAGTGCCCAGTATCATTGAGAAAATCGCCAGAAGCACCATCGGCACCACGGCCATCTGCCAGGCGTAAAGCAGGCCCCGCGTGACGATTTCGCCGGCCGGCACCTGGTCCACCAGCGTCAGCACGAACGCGATGACGAGGGCGATGATGGCGCCGATCTCGCCGAGTTGTGACGCCGAGCTGAGGAACAGGAACGCGAAGGACGTCGCCGCAATCACCGCTATGCGCAGGAGCGGCTGGTCGGCCGTGAGCTGGATGATCGGTGCGATGAGGAGGACGATGAGGCTGACGAGGACGATGAGACCGAGCGCCTGCCCGACATTCTCCGCCCCGTTGGGCCGCATCAGGAAGATGATGAGGTAGCAGCTGATCGCCGATTCCGGCACCTTGTAGAGCATCGCCGTGCCGCAGACGATGGCGCACAGGAGCGCGATCCGCCAGGTCATGGCGAAGCGCCCCGGGAAAGGCTGGAGATCGGCCCAGCCCTGCCGGAGGATATCCGCCCAGGGCGATTCAGCAGTCCGTGTCATGGTGCACGGTCGCGGTGGCGGAGGCGCCGATGCGCATCAGGTCGGCGGGGGGATCGACGAGGCGGATGCGGACGGGGAAGCGCTGCGCCACCCGCACCCAGTCGAGGCTCTTGGGCACGAGTGGCATCTTGCGCGGCAGGCTGATCTGCTCGGTCGACTGCACGCCCCAGCCGATGCCCTCCACCCGGCCACGCATCTTCACCGCGCGATTGGCGAGGGTGTAGACGGTGGCACAATTGCCCACGCGAATGCCGGCGAGCTCGGTCTCGATGAAAGCGGCGGAGGCGTACCAGGCGCTGGTGTCGATGAGGACGAAGACCGACTGGCCCGGCAGCACATATTCGCCGACCGCCGTCTCCAGCCCCACCACCTTGCCGTCGAAGGGCGCCGCCACCTGCGTGTCGCTCAGCGCCCGCTCGGCAATCGCCAAGGCGGCGCGGCGCGCCTCGACCATCGCCACCGACGCCGCCGTGTCGCCGACCAGAGCGACAGCCGCGCCTTCCTGCTGCAGCGCCTGCTTGAGACTGATGTCGGCGTCGCGCTTGGCAGTGGCGGCGTCGTCCACCTGCTGGGCGCTGACATAGCCCTTGGGCCGCAGAGCTTCGAGCCGGCGAAGGGTCTGCGTCGCGAGCTCGAGATTCTGCCGCGCCCGCGTTACCTGGTCCTGCGCCACCACGGCATTGGCCCGCTCGGCGGTCACGGTGCGCTGCTTGTCGGCCAGCGCTGCCTCGGCGAGCGCGAGGTCCGCCCGGGTCTGCTCGACCTGCAACCGGTACGTCGTCGGATCGAGCGCGAACAGCAACGCGCCCTTGCGCACGGTATCGTTTTCCCTGACGCCGATGGCGACGATACGGCCGGGAACGGAGGCGGATATCGCCGTCACGTCGGCGGTGAGTTCGGCATCCTGGGACAGCGGATTGAGCTCGGCGTTGCGCAGATATGTCCAGCCCAGGAAACCGGCCGCCAGCACCGCGACAAGGCTGACGACGACGCCGAGGTCGCGGCGCGGGGCGGGGCGATGCTCCGTGTCCAAGCCCTACCTCCCGAAGCCGAGGAGGGAGACCGCAAAGCCGATGGCGGCGGCGATGCAGACATAAACCGGAAGCCGGATCGGCAATGCGTCGTCTATGCCCGCCCGGATGAACACGAGCCGCACGAGGATCGCTCCGAAGATGCCGATCAGCGCCGCCAGCAGCCAGGAGGGGAAATAGGCGCCGAACAACGGGATGGCCGGCGCGTCGGCGGAAACACAGCCGGCGAGCGGCAACGCCGCCCCAACCACCCAAGCGGCGCGCAGCCGCCGCGCGGCGGGATGCTCCGATGCGCGGATCAGGCAGGCCGCGTCAGGAAAGCCGTCGGTCAATGGCTGTCTCCGCAGGGCCGTGCGCGAGTCGCGATTCCCCTCGGTAAACGGGTAGCAAGGCCGTGGCACGAGAGCAAATTCCCGGTGGTATCGCGGCGGGCCCGCTCCGGGAGGTGATCCTCCGGGGTGACCCTTTTCCCTCCTCCTGAATCATGTCACCAACCTCTGGCCACAGAGGCTGAGCACGCGCGAGCGGGCACCGAGGCAGGAAGGTGACGCTGCCGCCTAGCCGAACCGAAGGAGCAGGACGAGATGTGCACATCGCTGAGTTATCGCGACGCGCAGGGGAAGGTGTATTTCGGCCGCACGCTCGAACTCACCCTCGATCTGCCTTACCAGATCGTCTACTTCCCCGTCGGCTTCCCCAGCCATTCGGTGGTCGAGGGACATCCGGCCGCCGACTATGTCGCGCGCCATGCGATGCTGACCGTGACCATGCCCTATCGGATTCCGACGCCAGACGCCCCCATCGGCATCGACGACCTGAAGGTGCTGGAAGGACTGAACGACAGGGGCTTGACCTTCAGCCTGCTCTCCTACCCCACGGCCGCCGGAAAGCATCGCTCGGTGGCGATGACGCAGGCGGTGCTTTCCGCCTCCGATCTCGGCACCTGGTGCCTGGGCCAGTTCGCCACGGTTGCGGAAGTGAAGGCCGCGCTGGGCGACCAGCCCATCGTGCTGGTGCCGCTCGCCATGCTCGGCGGCGTGGAATCGCCGTTCCATTATGTGGTCCACGATGCCACCGGGGCCGCATTGGTGATCGAGTTCGACCAAGGCGAGATGAAGGTCTATGACAACCCGGTCGGCGTGATGACCAATGGCCCGGATTTCGGCTGGCACCTGACCAACCTCAACAACTACACCTTCCTCAGCAATGTCGACCAGTCGGCGGCGCGGTTCGGCGGCTACAGCGCGGTGCAGCCGGATTCCGGCATCGCGACAGCCGGGCTGCCGGCCTCCAACACGTCGGTCGGTCGCTTCGTGCGGGCCGCCTATTACACGCAGTTCACCGAGAAGGCGGCGACGCCGGACCTCGCGGTGCGGACGCTGGCGCACATCCTCAACAATTTCGACCGTCCGCGCGGGGCGAGCATCGATTATCCCGGCCAGGGCGGCGCCCATATGGAAGTTGCGGGGCTCGACCAGCCGGCATCCGAGCCCTACGCGACGGAATATACCTGCTGGACCAGCCTGTCGGATCTCGACCGCAAGCAGTTCTTCGTCCGTGACTACAGGAGCCTGAACTTCACCCGCTTCGACCTCGCCGCCCTGGCGGATGTGCGCGAGCCTAGGGTTCTGCCGGTCCACCTGCTCGACGGCGAGGCGCTGGATGCCACCGCTGCGCTGAAGGGCGCAAAGGCGGCGTGAGCCGCCCATGAGAGCGCCTGTCCTGCAATTGCCCGGCCTGCGCATGCACATTGCCGGGCCGGGGCCCTTCATTACCCGGCGCAGCTATGCCCTTGAGGGGCGGCGCATCGTCTGGCGGGCGCGCCAGCACCGCAAGGGACTGGAACGCGCCGCCCGGGCGCTGGAGAACGCGCCGGTCCCGTTCTGGCAGACGCACGCCTATAATTGGTGGACGGGCGGGCTGTTCGCGCTCGGCTCGCTGCTGTTCATGCTGGGGAGCCTGCTCAGCCTGCTGCCGGCTTCCGCCGGACTCGCGGCGACACCGATCAACCTCATATTCTTCATGGGCTCGATCCCGTTCACCGGGGCCGGCTATCTCCAGCATTTTCAGGCCGCCAATGCCGGCGCGTTCACGCTCAACCCGGCCGATGCCGCCGCCCCGCGCCATATTTCCCTGATCGGCTGGCATCCCCACAGCGCCGGATGGCTGAGCACCTTCACCCAGTTCATCGGCACGGTGGCGTTCAATTTCAACACGTTCGACCCGCTGACGGCCGGCGGCGGCTGGTATGCGCAGGATGTCGCCGTCTGGCTGCCGGGAATGATCGGCTCGGTGCTGTTCCTCGTGTCCGGCTATCTCGCCTTTGCCGAGACCGGGCATGGCTACTGGAGCTGGCGGCCACGGCAGCTCGACTGGCGGATCGCCTTCGTGAATCTTCTGGGCTGCGGCGCCTTCATGGCGGCCTCGACCCTTGCCTATGTGCCGCGCGACGGCGAGGCGTGGTGGATACCGGACCTCGCCAATATTCTGCTGTGCCTCGGCGGCCTGGGCTTCTTCATCGGCGCGGTGCTGATGATGCGGGAGAGCGCCTCCGCCGCGCCGGGCTGAACGCCCTGCGGTCACGGCTTGCGTTTCATGATCGCCACGAAATGCGCGAACAGGCCGGCCTGCGAATTGATGTTGAGCTTGCGGTAGATATTGCGGCGGTGAACCTTCGCGGTGCCGGCCGAGATGGACAGCAGGCGGGCGATCGAATCGGCCGAATGGCCCTGCAGAATGAGGTCGACCACCTCGCCTTCGCGAGCGGTCAACGACAGATCCTGCCAGATCTTGCCGCGGTCGACATCTCGCCCCGCCTGCCCTTCCGCGCCGCGCGCCCGCCGTCCACGCCCCTCTTCGCCGATCACCTGCTCACCCCAGCGCAGACGGCACAGCGCGACGACGATGGGCGCCAGCTCGCGCAGCAGGCGCACCTGCGCCGCGCCGAACGCCCCCGAGGCTGCCCGCCGCATCAGCGAGACCACCACGCTCGCGCCATTGGCCAGCGGCACGAAGAAGCCGACCTCCTCGGCCAGCACGGTCTGGCTGTAATAGGAGCGGTAATATTCGCTCGCATAGAAGCGGTCCGGCGCCAGCTCGCGCATGCGCCGGAAACCGTCGATCCGCTCGATGGCGGCGTGGTAGAAGGGATCGAGCAGATACGGACCCACCTGGTACAGGGTCACATAAACATGGCTTTCCTCGGCGTTGAAGGTCTCGAACAGCAGCGGTGGCCGGGCGGTGCCGCGATAACCGAAGGCGACGCAATGGTCGAACGGCACATGCGCCCGCAGCCAGGCGATGAGGGCGTGGCCGAAGGGATCGTCCCCCGGCTCGACGATGACGTTGGCGCTGCGCTCATGCGCGGAAGCGATGGCCTCGGCCAGCCGCTCCGCCGCTGGCGAGGCCTTTTGAATGCCGTTCCGGCCAATGCCCAGCATCTATACCCCTCTTGACGCATAAATAGGCTCTTTCTACCACTTGGAAGGTATATACCCTGTGACGCGCCGCTATTAGCCTTTTCGTCCATCGACGACCCTGGCTGTTCGCATGGAACGGCCGGAAAGCTGCGGAGATCGCCCGGTGGCAGGCCAGCAGACCCTCGACATCGAGTTCCGCGGCGTGAGCAAGCGGTATGGCGAGGTCACGGCGGTCCATCCCACCGATTTCACCGTGCCCAAGGGCGCCTTCGTCGCGCTGCTCGGCCCCTCCGGCTGCGGCAAGACCACCTGCCTGCGCATGATCGGCGGCTTCGAGCAGCCGACCACCGGTCAGGTGCTGATCGCCGGCGCCGACATGTCGGACGTCCCGCCCTACCGGCGCCCGGTCAACATGGTGTTCCAGCATTACGCGCTGTTCCCGCATTTCGACGTCAGCGCCAATGTCGCCTATGGCCTGCGCCAGATCCGCCCGCGGCTGACCTCCTCGGAGATCGCCCGCCGCACCGCCGACGCGCTGGCCATGGTGCAGCTCGCCGGCTTCGGCAGCCGCAAGGTGCACGAGCTTTCCGGCGGCCAGCAGCAGCGCGTGGCGCTGGCGCGGGCGCTGGTGAACCGGCCGTCGGTGCTGCTGCTCGACGAGCCGCTCGCCGCGCTCGACAAGAAGCTGCGCACCGACATGCAGATCGAGCTGCAGAACCTGCAGCGCGAGCTCGGCATCACCTTCGTGCTGGTCACCCACGACCAGGAGGAGGCGCTGTCGATGAGCGACGTGGTGTGCGTGATGAATGGCGGGCGCATCGTGCAGCTCGGCGCGCCCCACGAGATTTATGACCGCCCGGCCGACCGCTTCGTCGCCGCCTTTGTCGGCAAGACCAATTTCCTCGACGGCACCGTGCTGGCCGGCGATGCAGGCGCGGGCCGGGTCCGCCTCGCCAATGGCATGGAGGTCGGCGCGCGGCTGGTGGGCGACGCCGCGCCGGGGAGCGCGGTCTCGGTCAGCCTGCGCCCGGAGGCGCTGCGCCTCGGCGCGGCTGAGGGCGGAACGGGGCTCAGCGGCGTCATCCGCAACCGCATCTTTCTCGGCTCCACCGCCGAATACGCCATCGAGGTGCCGCTTCTCGGCACCCTGCTCGCCACCGCCGAGCATGACGCGGCGCACAGCGACCTCCTGAAACCGGGCGACCGCGTCGCCATCAGCTTCAATCCGGGCGCGCCGCTGGCGTTTCCGGCATCGGACAACAAGACCAGACAGAGGGAATCCAGCAATGTCGAAGTCGTATCGTGACGGCCTGCCGATATCGGCACGGGAATTCATCGATCAGCTGCTGCGCTTCCGCCGCGGCTCCATCAGCCGCCGGCACTTTCTCGGCGTGACCGGCCTCGGCGCCGCCACCGCCGTGCTTGCCGGCGAGTTCGGGCTGCGGCCGATGCCGGCCTATGCGGCGGGCGAGCTCGGCGACCGCATGTCGATCGCTACCTGGCCGAACTACCACGACCCGCAGACCTTCATCGATTTCACCACCAAGACCGGCGTCGCCGTCGAGGTGAACGTGTTCGGCTCGAATGAGGAAATGCTGGCCAAGCTGCAGGCCGGCGCCTCCGGCTGGTCGCTGTTCGTGCCGACCAATTACACCATCTCGACCTATCGGGAGCTCGACCTGATCGATGCGCTCGACCTGTCGAAGCTACCCAATTACGACGCCGCCGCGCAGAACAAGCGCTTCACCGCCGAGGGCGAAGTGAACGGCGTGCTGTGCGCCGTGCCGAAGAACTGGGGCACCACCGGTTTCGCGGTGAACACCAAGAAGCTGACGCAGCCGATGACCAGCTGGAAGGACTTCTTCGATACGTCCATGACCACCGGCAGCGGGCGCTCGATGGTGCATGACTATCAGCTGACCACCATCGGCAACGCACTGAAATATTTCGGCTATTCCTTCAACTCGCTGAAGCCGGACGAACTCGCCAAGGCCGAGGAACTGCTGCTGAAGGTCAAGCCGCATCTCTTCGCCATCTCGAGCGACTACCAGCCCGCCATGCGTAATGGCGACGCCTGGCTGACCATGTGCTGGACCAATGACGGGGCGCAGCTGCACCGCGACATTCCCGAGATCGACTATGTGCTCGGCAAGGAAGGCGGCGAGATCTGGACGGATTTCTACGCCGTTCCGAAGGACGCGCCGAACAAGGCCGCCGGCTATGCGCTGGTCAACTATCTCATGGACCCGAAGGTGGCGGTGAAGGAGCACATCGCCAATGGCGCGCCCTCGACCGATTCCCGCGTCAACGCGCTGCTGCCCAAGGACCTGCTGGACAACCCGATCCTCTACCCGGCCGCCGACCTGCTCGCCCCGCTGGAATTCGGCGCGGCGGCGACGCTGACTGACCCGGCCCGCGCCGAACTGATGGCCCGCTTCAAGTCGGCCTGACCCAACGCAGCTTTTCGGGAGCGCGGCTGACGCGCTCCGGTTGCCCCTCTTTCGGGAGCGCGGCTGACGCGCTCCCGAGCCACCTCGTGAAATGGACGTCGAATGTCGAGCGCCGCCGCACGCAAGCGACTGGTCACGGCCCTGCTGCTCGCCCCGGCAGCGGTATGGCTGTTCCTGTTCCTCGTGCTGCCCTTCGTGGCTATCGTGGTGTTCAGCCTCGGCGAGCGGGCGCCGGCGGGCGGTTACCAGCCCGCCTTCACCCTCGCCCAATATGCCAATCTGCCGGCGCGGGCGACGGCGTTCTGGAACACGCTGGTGCTGGCCCCGGCGGGGGCGCTGGCCTGCCTGCTCATCGCCTATCCAGTGGCTTATTATCTGGCGATCAGGGTGCTGCCGCAGCGCCGGCTGCTGCTGGTGGCGCTGATCGTCATTCCGTTCTGGACCAGCCTGCTGATCCGCACCTATGCCTGGATGTACATTCTCGGCGCGCGGGGCATTCCGGCCTTTCTGGAGCTCATCGGCCTGCCGGATATGCGGTTCATCAACACGCCGGGCGCGGTGCTGCTGGGCATCATCTATGGCTACCTGCCGCTGATGATCCTGCCGATCTATATCAGCCTGGAGCGGCTCGACCGCCGGCTGCTGGAAGCCTCGGCGGACCTCGGCGCCACGCCGTTCTCCACCTTCTTCAGCGTCACGCTGCGGCTCTCGCTGCCCGGCATGATGACAGGCTTCTCGCTGGTGATGATCCTGCTTCTGGGCGAATACCTCATCCCCACCTTGCTGGGCGGCGGCAAGGTGTTCTTCATCGGCAATGCGCTGGTCGACCTGTTCCTGCAATCGCGGAATTGGCCCTTCGGCTCGGCCATCGCGGTGGCGCTGGTGGCGATCGCCGTTTTGCTGCTGCTGGCCGCCAACCGCCTCACCGCCCGCCTTTCCGGCGCCCGACAGGTCGACCTGCTATGATGCGCGCCTTCGTCGTCGCCGTTTACGGCTTCCTCTATTTGCCGATCGCGCTGGTGGTGCTGTTCTCCTTCAATGCGGGACGGCACGCGAGCGACTTCACCGGCTTCTCCGTCCAATGGTACGGGCGGGCGCTCTCCAACACGTTTTTGATGGAAGCGCTGACCAACAGCTTCATCGTGGCGACGGTGAGCGCGGCGCTGGCGGCACTGTGCGGCACGGCGGCCGCCATCGGGCTCGGCCGTGTCGGGCCGCGCACACGCGCCGTGTTCGACGCTTTGTTCGGCGCCGCCATCGTCGTTCCCGGCGTGGTGATCGGCATTGCGACGCTGGTGGCACTGGTGCAGCTCTTCGGCATCGTCAACCCGATGATCGCGGCGCTGTGGCCGAGCGATGCCCCCCCGCGCCTCTCGCTCGGCTATGGCTCGATCATCGCCGCGCATGGGCTGTTCTCCACCGCGCTGGTCACCATGATCGTGCGCGCCCGGCTCGGGGCGCTGGGGCGCGACATGGTCGAAGCGTCGAGCGATCTCTATGCGAGCCCGTTCACCACCTTCCGCTCCATCGTGCTGCCGCAGATCACGCCCGCCATCCTTGCCGGGTTCCTGCTGGCCTTCACCTTCTCCTTCGACGATTTCATCGTCGCCTTCTTCGTCGCGGGATCGCAGACCACCCTGCCGATCTATGTCTTCGCGTCGATCCGGCGCGGCGTCACGCCGGAGATCAACGCCATCGGGGCGCTGGTGCTCGCCGGCTCCATCCTCCTCGTCATCCTGGCCCAGCTCCTGCTCCGCCGGCGCCGCCCAGCCTCCGCATAGGTTCATCATGATTTTGAAGGACAAGGTCGCCATCGTCACCGGCGCCGGGTCGGGCATCGGCCGTGCCGGCGCGCTCGCCATGGCCGGCGAAGGGGCGTTCGTCGTCGTGGCCGACCGCGACGGCGGCGCCGGCGAGGCGACGGTCGCGGCGATCCACGCGACGGGGGGGCGGGGGGAGGCGGTGACGACCGATGTCGATGTCGACGCGCAGGTCGAGGCGCTGGTGGCCGGCGCGCTGGCCCGCCATGGCCGCCTCGACATCCTGCACAGCCATGCCGGCATCCAGGTGGGCGGCCCGCTGACCGAGGTGACGCCCGAGGGCATGGACCAGTCGTGGCGGATCAATGTGCGGGCGCCTTTTCTCGCGGCGCGCCTCGCCATGCCGGCGATGATCGCACAGGGCGGCGGCGTCATCCTGATCACCGCCTCCAATTCCGGCATGTTCTATGACCGCGAGATGATCGCCTACACCACCTCCAAGCACGCCGTCGTCGCGATGACCCGGCAGATGGCGATCGACTATGCGCGGCACAATGTGCGGGTGAACGCGCTCTGCCCGGGTTGGGTCGACACGCCCTTCAACGCGCCCTTCATCGCCCAGATGGGCGGGCGCGACGCCATCGAGGCCTATGTGCGCGACAAGATTCCGATGGGGCGCTGGGCGAGCGCGGAGGAGATTGCGCAGGCGATCCTGTTCCTCGTCTCCGACCGCTCGTCCTTCATGACCGGACAGGCGCTGGTGGTCGACGGCGGCGAAAGCATCGCCTGACGGCGCTCACGCCGCGAACAGCCGCGCATCCCCCGGCGCCCAGCTGAGCCGCACGGGCTGCCCCGGCTGGTGGCCGGCGGGCGGCAGCATGTGCGAGGGCATGCGCACATTGAGCGCGCCGCCCCATGCCGTGGTGACCGCGAAATGGAAGGTCTCGCCGATGAAGGTGGCATCGGAGAGCACCGCGTCGATGCCGGGCGGCGCGTCCGCAGAAGGCTGGGAGAGGCGCAGGCGGTCGGGGCGGATCATCAGCCGCGCCGCGGCGCCGGGCCGCGCTCCCCGGTCGATCGGCAGGGCTGTCAGCCGGCTGCCGTCGGGCAGCACGATGTCGGCCCGGTCGTCGCTCTGCGCGGCGACGGTGCAGTCCAGGAAGTTGGAATGGCCGATGAAGCCGGCCACAAACTGCGTGCAGGGCGCCTCGTAGAGCTCCCGCCCCTTGCCGACCTGCTCGATGCGGCCGTGATTGAACAGCGCCACCCGGTCGGAGAGGCTGAGCGCCTCCTCCTGGTCGTGCGTCACATAGAGAATGGTGACGCCGGTCTCGCGGTGGATGCGGCGGATCTCGACCTGGATCTCCTCGCGCAGCTTCTTGTCGAGGGCGGAGAGCGGCTCGTCCATCAGCAGCAGCGGCGGGTCATAGGCCAGCGCCCGCGCCAGCGCGACGCGCTGCTGCTGGCCGCCGGAAAGCTGCGCCGGCAGGCGGGCGGCGAAGCTGTCGAGCCGCACCAGCGCCAGCATCTCCTCCACCTTGCGCGCTATCTCCGCCGCCGGCCGTCGCCGCACGCGCAGGGGAAAGGCGACGTTCTCCGCCACGGTGAGGTGGGGGAACAGCGTATAGCGCTGGAACACCATGCCGATGTTCCGCTTGTTGGCGGCATCGCGGAGAATGCTCCGCCCCTCCAGCCGGATGTCGCCGGCGCTCGGGTCGAAGAAGCCGGCGATCATGTAGAGCGTGGTGCTCTTGCCGGAGCCGGAGGGCCCCAGAAACGTCATGAACTCGCCGCGCGCAATGTCGAGCGACACGTCGTCGACGGCGGCGACCTTGCCGAAATGCTTGGAAAGACTGTTGATTTCGAGGAAGGCGGTCATGTCCGGGCGTCGTCCTTCTTCAACAGTGCGATAAGGCCCATGAGACCGGCCGTGAGGGCGATGAGGAGGGTGGAAACCGCCGCGATCACCGGTGAGAGGTCCTGCCGCAGCGTGCTGAAAATGCGCACCGGCAGAGTCTGCAAATCCGGGCTGGCCATGAAGATGGCGATGACCACCTCGTCCCAGGAGGCCAGGAACGAAAACAGCGCCGCGCTAACCAGGCCGAGGCGGATGCCCGGCAGGGTGACGCGCAGCTTCGCCTCCAGCGGGCTGGCGCCGCAGACGATGGCCGCCGTCTCGATGTCGCGGTCGAAGCGCTCCAGCGCATTGGAGAGCGCGATGATCGAGAAGGGCAGCGCGACCACCAGATGCGCCAGCACGAAGCCGATGAAGGTGCCGTTGAGGTGCAGGCGCAGGAAGAACGCATAGAGCGCCACCGCCAGCACCACCACCGGCAGGATCATCGGCGTGAGGAACAGCGCGCGCAGCACCTCGCGCCCGCGAAACTCGCCGCGCGTCAGGCCGAAGGAGGCCATCAGCCCGATAACCACCGACAGCACCGTGACCACGGCGGCGATCTGGAAGCTGGTGAGGAAGGAGGCGATCCATTCCGGATCGGCGAACAGTTCGCCGTACCAGCGCAGCGTCCAGCCCGGCGGCGGGAATTGCAGCCAGCGCGAGGAGCCGAAGGACAGGCCGATGATCAGCAGGATCGGCAGCAGCAGATAGGCGCCGACCAGCACGCTGATCAGGGTCAGCACCAGCCGCCAGGGCCCGAGGCGCGAGAAGTCGAGCAGCATCGCTTCAACTCCTCGCCTGGCCGAAGCCGAAGAAGCGCAGCTGCACCGCATAGATCGCCAGCGTGACGGTGAGCAGCACCAGCGCCGCCGCGCCGGCGAGCCCCCAGTCGAGCAGCGACTGCACCAACTGGGCGATGAGTTCGGCGAGCATCATGTTGGAGGTGCCGCCAAGCAGCGCCGGGGTGATGAAATAGCCGAGCGACATCACGAACACCATCAGCGCCCCGGCGGCGATGCCGGTGGCCGTCAGCGGCAGCATCACGCGGGTGAAGGCCTGCCAGCGCGTGGCGCCGCACAGCGACGCCGCCTGGAACACCGCCGGGTCGAGCGAGCGGATGGTGGCGTGCAGCGGCAGGATCATGAAGGGCAGCATGATGTAGGTCATGCCGATGGTGACGCCGGCGAGATTGTTGATCAGCGGCAGCGGCTCGGAAATGACGCCGAGATTCATCAGCGTGCGGTTGATGAGGCCGGTGCGCTGCAGCAGCACCATCCACGCATAGGTGCGCGCCAGCAAATTGGTCCACATGGACAGGATCACCACTGCGAACAGCAGCTTCGACCAGAAACCCGGCGCGATGGCGAGGAACCAGGCGACCGGGAAGCCGAGCGGCACCGTGAACAATGTCACCGTGCCGGCGACCAGGAAGGTGTTGCCCAGCACCTTCAGATAGGTGGTGGAGGCGAAGAAGGCGGCGTAGTTCTGCAATCCCGGCTGCGGGTCCAGCACGCTGCGCAGCAGCAGGGCGAGCACCGGCAGCACGAAGACCAGCCCCACCAGCGCCAAGGCGGGCGCAATGGCGGCGAGGCCGGCCGGAAGCCGGCGGGGGCGCGCCAGTGGCGGAGCATGCGCGGCATGCGAAAGGGTCATCGAAGGGCTCGCCTTGGCCGGCCGCGCGGGCCGATCCGCTGGACGATGAAAACGCGCAGGCCGATGGCGTCACCGGCCTGCGATGCTGTCTTCCTCGCGGCGCCTCGTCCGGGCGGAGGCGCGGAGAGCAACGCCCTATTGCGCCTGCCAGGCGTACCAGCGCTTGCCGATCTCGTCGCGATGCGCGGCCCAATAGGCCATGTCGAGATTGATCTGCGAGCCGGTGTGCTGGTCGGGCAGGTTGGCCGCCACGTCCTTGGGCATCAGCGCCGCCGATTTGACGTTGACCGGCGCATAGCCGCTATCGGTGGCGAAGCTCGCCTGGCCTTCCGGGCTGGTCGCCTGCGCGAGGAACTTCATCGCCGCCGCCTTGTTCTTCGCGCCCTTTGGCACGACGAGCATGTCGGCGGCGGTCAGGTTCTGCTCCCACGAGATGCCGACCTTCTCACCGCTCTGTTCCAGCGCGAACAGCCGGCCGTTCCAGAACTGGCCGACCGGCGCCTCGCCCGAGGCGAGAAGCTGCTGCGACTGCGCGCCGGTGCCCCACCAGACGATGTCCGCCTTGATGGTGTCGAGCTTCTTGAAGGCGCGGTCGAGGTCGAGCGGGTAGAGCTTGTCGGCCGGCACGCCGTCGGCCAGCAGGGCGATTTCCAGCACGCCCGGCGCCGACCATTTGTAGAAGGTGCGCTTGCCGGGAAAAGCCTTGGTGTCGAACACATCCGCCCAGCTCTTCGGCGCCTTCTCCCCGAAGCTGGCCGGGTTGAAGCCGAGCACGAAGGAATAATAGAAGCTGCCGACCGCATGGTCGCTCACGAAGCGCGGGTCGAGGTCGGCGCGGTTGACGACACCGAAATCGATCGGCTCCAGCAGGCCTTCCTTGGCGGCGGCGGCGGCGAAATCCGCCTCGACGTCGACGACGTCCCAGGCGACGTTGCCGCTCTCCACCATGGCTTTCAGCTTGCCATAATCGGTCGGGCCATCCTGCTTGACGGCGATGCCGCTCTTCTTGGTGAAGGGCTCGGCCCAATCCTTCTTCTGAGCGTCCTGGGTGGTGCCGCCCCAGCTGGTGAACACCAGCGTGTTCGACTGGGCGATGGCGACGCCGAGCCCGGTGCCGGCGAGGAGGGCACCGAAGGTCAGCGCTGTTGCGAGGCGCATCCTGTTGCTGCGAGACATGTCGAATTCCCCTGTGGATCTCTGTCGCGCCGGCGTTTCGCCGGCAGATGGCGGCGCTTGTCGCGCTCGGGTCTCAGTCCAGCGGCGAGAACGAGGTCGGCAGGAGAATCTTGTTCTCCATGACCTCGATCAGCGCCTGGATCTTGGGAAGGAAGCTCAGCCAGGCCGGGTCGGCGTTCAGCCGGGCGCGGCGGGCGGCGCGGTCGTCCAGGCTGGCATAGGCCCAGATGTGGACGATCTCGTTGAGCGGGCCGATATCGCTGGTGAAATAGCCCACCAGCTGGCCGAGATGCGCCTTCTGCAACGCAATGCCCTCCTCCGCCACGAGCTTCACATAGGCGGGAACGGTGCCGGTCTTCAGCCGGTAGGTGCGCATCTCGTAGAGCATGGCGGGCCTCTTCAGCGCATCACGAAGGGATCGGCGATCGGCTCGTCGCTGGTGCGGATCCAGACCGATTTTGTGCGGGTGTAGTCGCGTATGGATTCGGCGCCGCCTTCGCGGCCGAGGCCGGACTGGCCGTAGCCGCCGAACGGCACGACGGGCGAGACCGCGCGGTAGGTGTTCACCCAGACGATGCCGGCGCGCAGCTTGCGGATAAGCCGGTGGGCGCGGGTGAGGCTGGAGGTGAAGACGCCGGCCGCCAGGCCGAACGGGCTGTCATTGGCCTTGGCGATGGCATCGGCCTCGCCCTCGAAGGCGATGACCGACAGCACCGGGCCGAACAATTCCTGCGCCGCGCACGGCACCTCGTTGCCGGCACAGGAAAGGATGGTCGGCGCGTAATAGAGCCCGGCCTCGAACCCTGCCGGCCACCCGCCGCCGGTGACCAGCACGGCCCCGGCCTCCAGGCTTGCCGCCACCGTCGCCTCGATATGGGCGAGCTGGCGCGGGGTGGCGAGCGGGCCCATCTCGGTCGCCGGGTCGTTCGGGTCGCCGATGCGGATGCGCTCGGCCTTCGCCACCAGAATGGCCAGCAGCTTTTCGCGCACGCTCTCCTCGACAAAGAGCCGCGAGCCGGCGACGCAGCTCTGGCCGGAGGCGGCGAAGATGCCCGCCACCACCGCATTGGCGGCGCTCTCCAGATCGGCATCGGCGAAAACGATGACCGGCGACTTGCCGCCGAGTTCCAGCGTGGTGAAGGCGAGGTTTTCCGCCGTGTTGCGCACCACATGGCGCGCCGTGGCCGGCCCGCCGGTGAAGGCAACGCGCGCCACCAGCGGATGGGCGGTGAGGGTGCGGCCGCATTCCTCGCCGAAGCCGGTGAGGATGTTGACGACGCCGGGGGGAAAGCCGGCCTCGTGGACCAGCCGGGCAAAGGCCAGCAGCGGCGCCGGGCCGTCCTCGGAGGCTTTCAGCACCACGGTGCAGCCGGCCGCCAATGCCGGGCCGAGCTTCACCGCCGAGAGAAAGAGCTGCGAGTTCCACGGCACCACCGCCGCCACGACGCCGATGGGCTCGCGGCGGACATAGGCTTCCATGTCCAGCTTGTCGACGGGCAGGTGCGCGCCCTCGAACTTGTCGGCGAGGCCGCCGAAATAACGATAATATTCCGCGACATAGCCGATCTGTGCCCGCGTCTCGCGGATGATCTTGCCGGTGTCGCGCGTCTCCAGCTCCGCCAGTTCCGGCGCATGGGCGGCGACGAGATCGCCGAGCCGGGTCAGCAGCCGGCCGCGCTGGGTGGCGGTGAGGTCGGCCCATGCCGGATCGTCGAAGGCGCGGTGGGCGGCGCGCACGGCGCGGTCGACATCGGCGGCGCCGGCGGCGGGCATCGAGGCCCATGCGGCGCCGGTCGCGGGGTCGAGGCTGTCGAAGCGCGAACGGCCCTCGACGAAGGCGCCGTCAATATAGAGCCGGAAATCGTCGCGAAGCGCGGGCGCGGTCATGAGCGGGCTCCTCGCGCCATCGCCGCGACGGGCGGTGCGGGCGCGAAGGCCGGCATCACTTCGCGGATGAACAGATCGAGCGACCGGGTCTTGCGGGCATGGCTGATGCCGCTGTCGATCCAGATGGAGAACTGGTCGTAGCCCATCGCCTCATAGCCCTTCAGGCGGGCAATCACCTCGTCCGGCCGGCCGATGACGAGATTGCGGCGCACCACCTCCGGGGCATAGTGCGGCTGGCCCGCCCGCTCTTCCTCCGTCAGCGGCGCCATGATGCCCTGCCGGATCGGCCGCTTATTGGCGAACCACGCGCCGAACAGCCCGTAAAAGGCGGAGAGGTCGTCGGCCAGCCGGTCCACCTCGGCATCGGAATCCGCCACGAAGCAGTGCTGCAGCAGCATGATCTGCGGGCGCGGCAGCTGCGGGTGTGCCGCCACGGCGCCGTTGAAACGCTCCATCAGGCTGGCGACCTCGCCATCGCCAGCAGCGAGCGGGGTCACCTGCACATTGCAGCCATTGGCCACCGCGAAGGCGTGGCTATTGGGGTCGCGCGCCGCGATCCACACCGGCGGGCCGCCGGCCTGCACGGGCTTGGGCGAGGCGGTGGTGGCGGGGAAGGAGAAGAACTCGCCCTCATGGGCGTAGTCGCCCTGCCACAGCTTCTGCACCGCCGGCACCAGCTCGCGCATGCGCAGCCCGGCGCCCATGGCGTCGAGGCCCGGCAGCAGGCGCTCATATTCGAACATGTAGGCGCCGCGCGCGATGCCGAGGTCGAGCCGGCCCTTGCACGCGACATCCATCATCGCCGCCTCCCCCGCGAGGCGGATCGGGTGCCAGAACGGCGCGATGACATTGCCCGTGCCGAGCCGGATGGTGGAGGTGCGCGCGGCAAGATGCGCAAGCTGGATGAACGGGTTGGGCGCGATGGTGAACTCCATCGCATGGTGCTCGCCGATCCACACCGTCTCGAAGCCGGCGGCCTCGGCGGTCAGCGCCAGTTCCTCCACCTCGTCGAACAGCCGGCGATGGGGAATGGCGGGATCGGCGCGTTCCATGTGGACGAAGAGGGAGAACTTCATGATCCGTGATCCCCGCTGGTTCTTCAGGCGCCGGCCGTGGCGGCGGGCGTGGCGAGCGGATGGACCGTGCCGCGCGTGGCGTCGCCGACATAGATGCCGAACGTATCTTCGCTGCGTTCCCGGACATAGCGGGCCAGCATGGCGCGGACCGCCGCGTCCGGCACCGGCGCGTCGGCGATCTCCGCCAGCGGCACGAGGCGCGCACCGCTGCCCGGGCGCGGCTCGCCCGCAAAGCCGCCGCGATAATAGATGGAAACGCTGGCCTCGCCCGCGCCCGGCGTCTCGAACACCGCGAACAGGAAGCCGAGCTCGCCCTCGATACCGAGCCGGGCCAGCGCACCGCGCAGGCTGCGGGGGTTGGCCGGCGGCTCCAGGCAGGTGCCGGCGGGAAGCTCCAGCCCACCCCGACCGTCTTCGACCAGCAGCACCGCCCCGTCCCGCTCCAGTATCGCCCCGACGCGCGCCGGCTCGTCCCGCCGCGCCAGCGCTTCCTGGCCGAGGCCGACATCGACATAGGCGCCGCGGCAATAGCCGAGCGGGGCCGCCGGCGAGGTGCCGAAACCAGCCACGCGGCCGATGAGGATGACATGGTCGCCCGCCTCCACCACGTCCTGGCGGGTGCAGTCGAACCAGGCGCTGGCGCCGTCGATGACCGGGCTGCCGGCGGGGCCGGGATGCCATTGGCTGGCGGCGAACTTATCCGCCGCTTTCGAGGCGAACAGCGCCGAGACGTCCTTCTGGTGCGCCGCGAGGATCGAGACCGCGAAATGGCCGGCGGCGCTGAACACCGGGTAGCTCGACGCCGTCTTGGCGATGCAGACGAGAATGAGCGGCGGATCGAGCGAGACGGAGGAAAAGGAATTGGCGGTGAAGCCGCGCAGTTCGCCGTCCGGGGTGCGGGTGGCGACCACCGTCACGCCGGTGAGGAAGGCGCCCAGCGCCTGCCGGAACGCTTTCGGATCGACAGCCGGGGTGGCGAGGCCGTCGAGGAAGCCGAGCAGGCGGCCATTCACCGCGTCCGGCGCGGTGAGGTTCATCATGTGCCGCTCGCCGGGTAGGATCTCGACGCTGCCGCGCGGGGCCAGCCGTGCCATCGCCTGCGACATGGCGGGGGTGGAATTGGGATCGCCATCGGCGGTCATGAACAGCGCCGGGACAGCGAGCGTCGTCAGCCTCTCACGATGCACCTCGTCTGAGCTGGCGAACAGCGCATAGGTGCGCGCATAGCCGACCGGATCGCAGGCCGCGAGCAGGCCAGAAACCCGCTCCGCCGCCGTCTGCAGCGACGGCGGAATGTCGGCGCCGAACCAGCGACGCACCGCCGCCACCCACGATTCCTCCCGCGAGGCCGCGCTCCCCTCCCCGGCCAGCGCGGTGGCGCGCGCGAGCACGGCCGCCCGCTGCTCGGGCGTGCGGCAGAACACGGCATTGAGCGCGGCCACGCCGCGCACGCGCGAGGGATGGGCCAGCGCGGTGTCGAGCGCCACGAGCGCGCCCATGGAATGGCCGACCACCACGGCGGCCTTGATGTCCAGGTGATCGAGCACGGCAATCACCGCGTCGCTGTAGTCCGACAGGCGGGCATCGGCCGGCGGCAGGCTGGAGCCGCCATGGCCGGGCATGTCGAGCGCGATGACGTCATGGTGCCGGGAGAGCACGGCGATCTGCGGCTCCCACGCCTCCAGCGCCATGCCGACACCATGCACCAGCACCACCGGCATCGCCCCGGCCAAGCCGGCCCTGACATAGCGGGTGCGCACGGGGCGGCCGTCACGGCCGGCATGGATCGCCACGCCCTCAGCCATGGCTGGAGCCCGTCTGCTGGGTGTCGCCGAGTTCCTTGAGGTCCTGGTAGCGATCGCCGATGCGGTGATGGGGACGCCCGCCAATGGAGGCGCCGAGCGCCACCACGATCTCATCCGGTGCCGGCGCGTCGAGAATGGAGAACTGGATGGTGAGGTAGTGCGAGCGCATGCCCTCGTCGAGCTTGTGCATCAGCGGAATGACCACCGGCGTGTTCGGCCCGCCGCGCGTATTGGTGAACGACAGATAGCTCTTGGCGCCCACCGCGCTGCGGAAATGATTGCCGAAGCGCAGGGTGTGGATCAGCGCCGAGGCATGCTCGACCTCCCCGGACGTGCCGACGACCGCCGCCTTGCCATAGCCTTCCACCGCCTCGCCCGAGCCGGCCATGCGCAGGATCTCGGCGGTGAGCCTCTCGCCCAGCACCGGCGCGACAGCGTGGATTTCGGGTCGCAGATCCTCGACGAAACCGCGCCCGGCCCACGGATTGCGCAGCACGGCAGCGGCCGCGAAAAACTGCAGCGGCGTGGGAGCGGCGCGCCCCCCTTCGATGAGCGTGGTCTCGGTGTAGGTGACGATCTTCCTGAGCTCGAGCGCCATGTCCCTCATCCGCCGGTATTTGAAGCAACTCGTAAGATGGTATACCATAAGACGATCGAGTCAATTGCGTTCGCCACCCGGCCGGGCGACAAGGGACAGGAGCGGCGCCGACGGGCGCGAAGGCGGGGATGACGATGCGGATGGATGCGCTGGAAGGCGCCGAAATGCCCGGTGCGGACGGCATGAAGGTGGAGCGCCAAGCGGTGACGCTGCGCGGCCTGACGCTGGAGAAGATGCGCGACGCCATTCTCGATTTCCGCTTCAAGCCCGGCGAGCGGCTGGTGGAGCGCACCTTATGCGAGCGCCTTGGGGTCAGCCGTTCCGTGGTGCGCGAGGTGCTGCGGCATCTCGAGGCCGAGGGGCTGGTGGAGACGATTCCCAATCAGGGCCCGGCGGTCGCGCGGCCCGACCCGACGCAGGCGGCCCAGATCTATGAGATTCGCGGATTGCTGGAGAGCGAGGCGGCGCGGGCCTGCGCGCTCACGGCGGACGCCACCGCCATTGCCGAACTCGCCACCGCCATCGACACGATCGACGCGGCGTTCACCGCTGGAAGCCCGCGCGGCGTGCTGAAAGCGACGACCGAATTCTACGAGATCCTGTTCCGCGCTGCCGGCAAGCAGGTGGCGTGGGAGGTGGTGCGCACCCTCAACGCCCGCATCAACCATCTGCGCGGCATGACCATTGCCGCGCCCGGGCGACACGAGCAGGCGATCGGCGAGATGCGCCTGCTGCACGACGCCATCCGCCGCCGCGACGCGGAGGCGGCCTATGCGGCGAGCCGCGCCCATGTGGCCACCGTGGCCCGCCTCGCCCACACCATCCTCGGCGATCTCTAAGCGCCCTCGCGCCGGCGGCGCCGCCGGCAGCGAGGATACGCGCGGCGCGTCAGTCGCCGCCGAGAACCACCGTGCCGGCGCTCTCCACCGCGAGGTCGCCGAGCGTGGACGGGGTCAGCGTCTTGTCGGCCTTGTCGGCCCGCTCCATGGAGAAACGGCGGACTGTGGTGCGGCCCTGCCCCGCCGCCGCACCGACCAGAAGATCGGCGCCCGAGGTGGTGCTGGTGGTGGCGACGCTGACGCCATGGGCGTCCGGCCCGAAGGGCGTGAAGCGCGCCATCTCGGCAAACTCCGCCTTCTGGTGAGCGGCGGCGCTGTGCAGATACATGGGCGGCCAGCCATCGAGCGCCGAGCCGGCGGAATACACCGTCACCTCCGCCCCGTCATTCTGGCCGACCACGATGCGCTCCGCCCCGCCCAACACGCCGGCGAGCCAGCCGGTGGCGAGCGACACGCCGCCCCGGTGGTCCGGCCCGAAGGGCGTGAAGGAGGCCGACAGCACCGGGCGCAGCGGCCCCGTGCTGCGGTGCTCATGGCTGCCGATCTCGCCGTCCATCGCCTTGAGCAGCGGGAAGACGAACACCTTCACCATCGAGAGCGAGCCGGGCCCGGGGGCGGTGACGATGCTTTGCCGGCCGGTGGTGAAATCGACGAAGCCGGTGGCAAGCACGACGCCGTTGCGCTCGCCATAGAACGGGTTGAACGAGGCGAACAGCGCCGGCGCCTTGCCGGGCGCCGGCAGCGCCGCGCTGAACACCCGGATCTCGCTGGAAACGCCGGGGCCGGAGCCGACGATGATGTTGTCGCCGCTCGACACGCCTTCGATCAGCGCCGCCGCGACGCTCACCCCGTTGGTCAGCGCGCTGTCAAACGCGTCGAAGCGCGCCAGCTCGGTGGTGAACGGCGCGACACCGCCCTTGCCGGAACCCGAGAACACCGCCACTTCCGGCCCATGGCCCGGGCCGGCGCCGACGACGAGATCGTAGACGCCGTCATCGTTGACGTCGCCGATGGCGACGCTGGGCGTGCCCTCGAAGCCGGGGAACGGGGTCACGGTCGCCAGCAGCTTGTCGCCGTCCATCACCCGCACCGTGGCGGCACGGCCGGGCGCGCCGGGCACCGCCACCGCATAGGAGGAGATCGCCGGGATGACGTTGACCAGCGCCATCAGGCCATTGTCCTCATGGTTCAGCCGGTGGCAGTGCATGACGAACAGGCCGGCATAATCCTCGAAGCGGGTGCGGATCGACAGCTTGCCGGGCTCGATCACCGATTCCTCGGGGCCGAGATTGGGAGCCGGCACATTGGCGTTGTCCACGCCCTGCTGGGTGGCGCCCAGCGACAGGCCGATGGTGGGATCGGTGACCGCGACGATCTGGAAGTCGTTGACGTGCACATGGATGGGGTGCTCGTCATTATTCTCGTTGCGGAAGACCCACTCCTCCACGGAATCGAGGCGGGGCTGCATGAGCGGGACATTGGGGAACGCCCCGCTGTCGAAGGCGTAGATGAAGGTCTTGGGGTCGCTCTTGCTGGCGGTGTCGTTGAGAAAGCCGCCATTGATGAGGATGTTGCGAGTGAGGTCCGGCGTCACCTTCGACAGGTCCTCGAACGAGGTGAACGCGCCGAGCGGCTGGCCCTCGACAAAGGGCGTGCTCTCGCCCTTCGCGCCATCCACCACCGCGCGCACCAGCATCTGCGTCGGGAACATGAAGAACCCGTCATAATAGCTGATGGCCGAGGGCACGATGCTGAGCGTGCCGAGCACGGCGGGCGGGTTCTCGGTGCCGTTGCTGGTGTAGAGGATGCCGGGCGCGTTCTCGGTGCGGGCGCCGCCGCCGCGCTCGGGCATGTCGAGCACCAGTTCGCCGCTCTCCGGCATGGTCACCGCAATGGCGAAGCGCGAAGCCGGGGGAATCTCGAGGCGGGTGCCGTTCTCGCCGACGGGCGTGCGCACCAGCGTGCTCGGATTGCCGTCCTGGCCGACAATGGCGATCTTGGGATGGCGGCCAGTCGCGGTCTCGGTGAGACGCACGCTCATATAGGCCATGTCGCTGATATTCGCGAGCACCCAGATCTCGGTCTGGCCCGGCTTGCTGCGGATCACCGGCTGGAACTGGCCATTCACCGTGAACTGCACGTCGCGCAGATGGTCGGGAAGCGCGGGGTTCGCCGGCATGTTGCCTTCGGGCCCGCTGGCGGCGGTGAAGGTCTGCAGGTTGTTGGGGATGAACTGGAAGCGCCCGCGCATGTTGTGGATCGACAGCGGGCCGGAATACCAGACGGTGGCGAAGCGCGACCCCTTGGCCGACTGGGCGAAATCCACCGGCGCCAGAATGGGGCGGTAGGTGCCGGCCGCCAGTTCGCCGGGCGCCGGCGGCTTGAGCGTGCTGACGAATTGCGGCCAGTTGGCGTTGCTGAAGCCCGGGTTCGGCCCCGTGCGGTCGCTGACGAAATTATACTGCAGCGCCATGTTGCGGATGGGGATCGACTTCTGCGTCACCACCGGCAGGTTGCCATCGGTCCGCCCGATCGCCAGCATGCCGGCAAGGCCGAGATAGACATGGGCCGAGGTCAGCGTGTGCAGATGCGGGTGGTACCAGTAAATGCCCTGCGGCATGTTGGTGGGGACGTCATAGATATAGGTGTTCGTCGTGCCCGGCGGCATATGGACCAGCACGTTGTCGGAATTGCCCTTCGGGCTGACATGCAGGCCGTGCGTGTGCAGGTTCAGCGGCGAGACCGAAAGCTGCGGCGGATAGATCGGCACCTCGTCGCCCACCGCAGTGTAGCGCGGGTCGTAGAAGTCGCGGATGGTGAGCCCGGCCATGCCGTTTTCGTAATGGACGATGAGCTTTTCGCCGGGAAACACCTGCAGAGTCGGCGCCGGGTAATTGTTGAGCGAGGCGCTCACGCCATTCGAGGCCTTGCCGCGCGTCAGCTCATAGCCATAGAGCAGCGTGTTCTTGACCGGCAGCGCCGAGGTGTCCAGCGAGGCCTCGCCCTGATGCGCGGTGAGCGTGACTTCCAGCACGCCGTCGACCGCTGAAAGCACCACCGGCTCGCGGTATTCCGGCGGCTGGTAGGGCCCGGATTGCGCATTCGCGGTCCCCAGCGTCGGGAGCCACAGGACGGCGGAAACCATCGCCACACCGGCGAGACGAACGATCAGGCCCACTTTAAGCCACCCCACGCGAAACTATTCCGCAGCGGGACGCTAGCATGCCGCCCGGACGCCAAGCAGCCAGATTCGTTACAATTTTAGAAGAAACGCAAGGCGCTCCCGGCCCCTCCACGGCGCGGAGGGCACCGCCGCACGGGCAGCGTCCCGTAGGCCGTTGATTTTGCTCGCTGCCGGCGCGGATGCCGCCACGTCGGCCACGGGATGATGTCGCCGCGCCGTTGTGGCTCTTTGTCCGGAAGTGTTCTAGCGTGGCGCGCGAAACAGTGCATGTGGCGGGGGCCATGCGGCGATCACTTCAGCCGACACGTCGGGAATTCATGAGTTGGGTCGGCGCCAGCGGCATCACCCTGGGTCTGGCCCGTCTTTCCCCCGCACAGGCTCTGTCCTTCGAGGCGACGCAGACCCTGCCGGGCCGCGCCGACGCGCCGCTGATCGGTCGCAGCCGGATTGACGGCGTCGCCAAGGTCACCGGCGCCAAGCTCTACGCGTCCGATTTCCGTGCCGCCGACATGGAAGGCTGGCCCCACCAAACCGCCCACGCCCTGCTCGTCCGCTCGCCGGACGCCACGCACCTGTTCGAGGGGCTCGACCTCGACAGGCTCGCACCGGAGGCGCGGCCGACCAAGGTGGTGACCGAGGCCGATGTTGCGACAGCGGCGTTGCGCGTTCCTCCCTTCTATACCGGAGACCTGTTCTGCCCGGTGGGCGAGACGCCGCTCTATCTCGGCCAACCCGTTGCGCTGCTGCTGTTCGAGAGCTTCGACGCCTTCGACCGGGCGCGCATCGCCTTCCGCACCGACGCTCGGCTCCTGCGTTTCGGCGCCGAGACCGGGCCCCTGACCCGGCCGAACTATGCCGCGATGCGCTTCACGCGCGTGGCCGGCCCGACGCCTTCCGCGCCCGATGTCTATTCCCCGCTCCAGCAAGGCTGGATCAGCCCCGGCTTCACCGAGGGCGGTGGCCGGCCAATCTGGAAGCCGCTGCCGACGGCGGAGGGCGGCCACTATGCCGAGGGCGCGACCCATGGCGAGGCGATCCGCGCGCTGCTGGCGGCGGGCTCGCCCGACCTTCTCGTTCTCGATCGCGATTTCCGCACCCAGTCGGTCGATCCGCTGTTCCTCGAGCCGGAAGGCGGCCTCGGCTGGTACGAGGATGGCAGCCGCGTGCTCTCTCTCGTGCTTGGCGTGCAGTCGCCCTTCGAGGCGGCGGAAGCGCTTGAGCACCTGCTGGCGGAGGCATCCGCCGCCGTTCGGCCGCAGCGGCTGCAGCTGGACTTCGCCTCTCTCGGCGGCGGCTTCGGCGGGCGCGACCACACGCCCTTCCCGCTCTATGTCGCTCTCGCCGCGCTGTTCCTTCCCGGCAAGCCGATCCGGCTGGCGCATGACCGCTTCCAGCAGTTCCAGGGCGGCATCAAGCGGCACGCCTTCCAGATGCGCTCGCAGATCGGTTTCGAGCGCGCCACCGGCCGCATCGTGGCCTTTGCCGCCGACCACGTCCTCGACGGCGGCGGCCTCGCCAATTACTCGCCGAGCGTCGCCGTGGTCGGCGCCACCGCCGCGACCGGCATCTACCGCGTGCCGAAAGTCGACGTGACCACGGTTGCCGAGCACACGCGCGGCGTCACGGCGGGCTCGATGCGCGGCTATGGCACGCTGCAGACCATGACGGCCATCGAGACGCTGGTCGACGAGGCGGCCACCGCGCTGAAGATCGACCCTATCGACCTGCGCCGGCGCAACCTTCTCACCGCCGGCGGGCGCACCATGACCGGAAATCCCTGGACGGTCTCGGTGCGCACGCCGGAGATTCTCGACAAGCTGGAGGCCCATCCGATCTGGCACGACCGGGCGGCTCACAAGGCGGCGGCGCCCGCCGGCGTGCGGGTCGGCACCGGCATGGCCTGCTGCACCAAGGATTACGGTACGGGCGCGGACTGTTCGCTCGGGCGGGTCGAGGTCGGCGCCGACGGAAGCGTCGCCCTGCACATCGATGCCGTGGAGATGGGGAACGGCATCGGCACGTCGGCGGCCCGGCGCGTTGCCGCCATTCTCGGCAAGACCGCCGATGCCGTGACCGTCGCCCGGATCGACATGTTCGACGAACTGGGCCTCGTCACATCCGGTGACCCCTATTCGATGACGCAGGCGGAGCAGGATGCGGCGGCCAAGAACCCGCGCTGGGTTCCGGCCATCAGCTCGGCGACCAGCGCCTCGATCGGCGCCCATGTCGGCACGCAGGCGCCGGCACAGGCGGCGCGAATCCTCTTCCGCTTCGGCCTCTGGCCCGCCGCACTCGACCTGTGGGGCATCGCCGCCGGCGACCCGCGCGAGTTCCTGTGGGAAGAGGCGTTCTGGCAGGACGGGTTCCTGTTCATGTCCGGCCTGCCGCCGCTGGCGCAGCCGACCATCGCCGCACAGGCGCATGCGCGCAAATACGTCACCGGGGCAATGGCGCACGCCTTCTCCCGCTGGGCGTGGTCGCAGGCGGCGTTCCCGCTCGGCGGACTGAACTGGACGGGCGATATCGACGCGCTGGCGGTCCGCCGCGGCGACGGCGCCTTCGAGCGCATCGACCGGACCTTCGTGTTCTTTCCGCCGACCGACTACAACCGGATCGGCACCGCCTTCGCCTCTGCCTGCGGCACGGCGGTGCGGGTCGAGGTCACGGTGCCCGGCGGCGCGATACGGATCGCGCAGGCCTATAGCGTGTTCGAATGCGGCGAGGTTTTGGTGCCGGAGCTCGTGGAGGGGCAGGCGCAGGGCGGCTTCGCCATGGGTGTCGGCTACGCGCTGCTGGAAGACCTGCCGCCCTTCGAGGACGGCCCGGGCAACGGCAAGTGGAATCTCGGGGAATACATGGTCGCCCGCGCCTCCGACCTGCCGCTGCACACGCTCGAGATCGAGGTGCTGCCGCCGGTCTCGCCGCGCGAGCCGCCCAAGGGGATGGCTGAGGTGGTCATGATCCCTGTCGTGCCCGCGCTGCTCAACGCCCTTTACGACGCCACCGGCCACCGCTTCCAGTCGCTGCCGGTGACATCCGACATGCTGCGCAAGGTGATCCGATGACCGCCATCTCGCTCGTCATCAACGACGTGCCGCACGGGCCGATCGAGGTGCGCGACGATCTGTCGATGAACGATTTCCTGCGCGAGGTGCTGGGCATGACCGGCACCAAGTTCGGCTGCGGCGTCTCGCAGTGCCTGAGCTGCGTCGTCATCGTCGACGAGCCCGATGGCGGCGGCAGTTCCACCAGCCCCACCTGCATCACCACGGCGGTGAGCTTCAACGGCAAGCAGATCCGCACCGTGGAGGGGCACGCCAAGGCGGGACAGCTCAGCGCGCTGCAGAAGGCGTTCATCGCGCATTACGCCTTCCAGTGCGGCTATTGCACCGCCGGCTTCCTCAACGAGGCGCAGGTGTTCCTCGAACGGCTCGAAGCCGCGCCCGTGCCGCGCGCCGGGCTCGAACAGGCGATCATCGAGGCGCTCGACGGCCATCTGTGCCGGTGCTCGGGCTATGTGCGCTACCATCAGGCGGTGCGGGACGTCGTGCTCGCGGAACCCGCCCGCTACCTGCTTTGAAGCGCTGCACGCACGTAATTCCCTGGGGGCTGGTGACGATGATTTCCCTTCTGCGCGTTCCGGCCTTGCTGGCGTCCGTCGGTGCGGCGAGCCTCGCCGCCGGTGTCTTCATCGCGCTCCTCGCGCCAGCGCCGGTCATCGGCGCGACGCCGGAGGGGTTGGCGGCGCCTTCCAGCTTCGCCGGCATCGCCGACCAGGCCACCCGCTCGGCGGCGCTGTTCACCGAGCTCGGCCGGGTTCTCACCAGCCCGCGCTGCGTCAATTGCCATCCCGCCGGCGATCGGCCGCATCAGGGCGATGCCGCGCGCCTGCACCAGCCGCCGGTGTTTCGCGGCGAGGATGGCATGGGGCTCGCCGCCCTGCGCTGCACCGTGTGCCATCAGGCGACCAATAACGACCTCGCCCGCATACCCGGCCATGATCCGTGGTTCCTCGCCCCGCGCGAAATGGCGTTCGAGGGCCGGACGGTCGCCCAGCTCTGCGCGCAGCTGAAGGACCCGAAGACCAATGGCGGCCGCACGCTGGCCGATCTCGTCCATCACATCGGCGATGACGGCCTCGTCGGCTGGGGATGGGCGCCGGGTGTGGGACGCACGCCGGTTCCCGGCACGCAGCAGGAAGCCAAGGCGCTGGCCCAGGCCTGGGTCGACACCGGCGCCGCCTGCCCGAAGGATTGAACGGCGGCAGTAGGCGGACACCGGGCTGGCGCGCCGATGGCGGAGCCTCGCCCATTGTGGGCTCGCATGAGCCGAGCCGTTCATCACGGCCGTCACTTGCGCCGCGCAAGTCGATGGAAAATCTGAACTGGGCGATGAAGCCTTCCGGCGCCTTCGCCAGAATTATGATTGCCATTCCCCAGTAGACAATCCACACTTCCCCAAATGCTATTTTTCGCTTGTTCAATGCGTTTGTATCCGGGGGGAGGCAATCGATGTTCCGGCATGTCGTCTCAGCTTTTTTCCTTTTATTTGCGAGCATAAACCTTTGTGATGCAGCAAGTATCAGTGATGCTAAAATGGAGCTTCGTGAGGCCAAACCATCAAGTCTCACGGACGTCCAGCTTTATGCCGTCACTATACAGTGCACTCCCATCGGAACGTTGGATATTCTACAGAATAGATTTCTATTGTGGCAGACAGATAAGTCGTTAAGTCATCTCATTATCTTGACGGCAACGCCGCCAAACGCGGCACCGAATGCAGCGAGCCTTCCCACAGACGCCCTCGCCATCGTCAATGTTTTCTCGGCAAGCAGGACGGACAAGTTTTTCAACCGGTCGTGCAGGAGAGACTTCTTCGTCGCGGGTGGCAAGCCACTCTATGCCAACGCCGCCATCAGTTTTTCGACCAGCTACAAACCCTCTCAGATGATGACCGTCTTTGAAGGAGCCCTGGGTCTCACCCAGCCGCTGCTGACACTGTTCGGTGCGGGCGCTCTCTCCACAACAGTCGCACCCTTTGTCACCAATGCGACGGCCGTTACGAAGCCCTTCGAGACGTTCCTGTCGAAATTCAACAATGGCGAAAATATTGCCGAGCCCCTGTCGCTGTCCGTCGGCATACAGGAGGTGAGGACGCCCTATAGCCGCGTCACCATCACCATTCGCCCTCTTCCCTCACTAGGCGACCGACTCATTAAACCGCATCCATATTCTGAGTGATGCGAGTTTTACGCCGGCGAGGAAATTGTCAGGTCGCTTGTCGTATCGGGTCGCAACGGCGCGGTAGTGCTTGATCTTGTTGAAGAAGCGCTCGACGAGGTTGCGATAGCGATACAAGAAGGGGCTGAAGGCTGGCACGTTCTTGCGGTTCGGCATGGGCTTGATGTTGGCCCATGCGCCTCGCTCGCGCAGGCTTTGCCGGAGTTCGTCGCTGTCATAGGCGCGGTCGGCCAGGAGGGTCTGGCCATCGACAAGCGCGCCGAGCATGTCGCGGGCGCTGCGTCCGTCATGAGCCTGGCCCTCGGTCAATTTCAGGGCGATCGGCAGGCCTTCGGCATCCACCAGAGCATGGATCTTCGTTGTCAGGCCGCCCCGCGAGCGACCCATGCAACCGGATCGGTCGTCTTTTTTTGGGCGTTGGCGGCGTGCTGGTGCACGCGGATGCTGGAGGAATCGATCATCTGGATGTCGCCATCGTAAGCCTTTGACACCGCTTCCAGAAGCCGATCCCAGACCCCCGCCTTGCGCCAGCGGTTGAAGCGGTTCACGCAGGTCGTGTGCGGGCCGTAGCGCTCGGGAATGTCGGCCCACGGCGCCCCGGTCCGAAGTCGCCAGAAAATCCCGTTCAGCACGCGCCGGTCGTCCACCCGAGGCACGCCCCTCGGCTTGTTCGGCAAAAGCGGCTGGATCACCGACCACTCGAAATCCGTTAGATCAAAGCGGGCCATCTCATCCTCCATCAGGAGAAATGAATCAGCCTCCGACCCAAAAGGGAATCCCGTTTATGGGTCTGTGACCTAGTGCTGGACCCGCAGACCTCCTTCACGCGTGCCTTCAGGGAGCAGATCGCGCAGCCCTCCCGGACCTTGAGCAAGGCAAATCTCGAAACGGAATGCCTGGCTGCGGTGAAGGCCTTTGCCGATCTCGGCTTCGTATCCAACACCGATCTCGGCTATGCGATGCTCCAGCTCGGCCTCAGGGCGGGCCTCACGCGGGAAGAACTGCTGCAATGTATTCCCAAGGCCCCCGCGCTGGCGGCGGGCCGGTTGAAGGATTCCTTCTGGGCGGGCGTTCCCGATATTCAGCGCTTCAGCGAGCAGGATGTTTACGACGCCAACCCCGATGCGGACCCGGACGCGCCGGGAATTCAGCCCAGTTACGCCAAGATGCTCCCGCGCCTCGACAACCTCGTGGTCGGCCTTGGCAAGATTGCACGCAACGATCTGCCGCAGCCTCAGGCGGCAGCGCTTCTCGACAGAAGCCTGGGGCCGCAGGTCACCATTGTCGACCGTACCGCGGCCAATATTGTCGGCGATACAGCAGCCCCGGCGACTCCGGAGCAGGTCGCCCGGCTTCTTATAGAAAAGGGGATAACCCGTTTTGGCTGCTATGCCCCGGCCACGGACCAGTTGGACCCGCCTTCCGACGGCATCAAGGCCGTTTTCCTCGGCTTCAAGGTTCCCCGGGACGCCAAAGACGCGACCAGCGAGGACGCACTATTGTTTCGCCCTTTGTTCAAGAACGGCAAGATAAGTGTTCTTCGCGTGGCCAATGACGGCAAGTGGATCGAGGCCGTTCTGACTGGCAAAGGCTGGTGCGGCGATCTCAAAATCCGGAAGGCCAGCCCCGCGCAGCCAGCCGCCGCCGCAGACAACGCAGACCGGACCGTTTCCCCGATGGCGACGTCCGGCAGCGCGGCGGTGAGCGCGGCCGGTCTCGCAGCGCCGCTCTCGGAGAAGAAACGCATGTGAGTTGGTCGCGCGGGCGGGCCGCCCGCGCCGAGCGTAGCACGACGGCGCGCGTGGCAGCGGCCCCGGCGCCGCCTGCCCGGCGCAGCGACGCTTCCACCCTACGGTATCCCGACGCCCTGATTGTGCAGGCCGGAGGTAGGTCGCGCCTCTTTGCGTGCCTGCATCTGCTGATTGCGCCCTGTCTCGCAACGAAAGGCCGTTCCCACGGTTAGTGAGGCGATGCGAGGTGGGCCGGACGCCCCCGCACACTTCAAGGGAGCGCAGGCGATGGCACGGAAGACCAAGGACTCGACGGGCCCCACGGCACGGATCCACGACCAGACCCTCCTTCGCGGCAATGGCGGCGAACTGCACCAGTTCGCGCAGGGCGACACTCCCGTGCTGACCACGGCGCAGGGCGGCCCGGTGGCCGACGACCAGAACACCCTGAAGGTGGGCGCGCGCGGTCCCGCATTGATCGAGGACTTCCACTTCCGCGAGAAGATGTTCCATTTCGACCATGAGCGCATTCCCGAGCGCGTGGTGCATGCGCGCGGCTATGGCGCGCATGGCTATTTCGAAACCTATGAATCGCTGGCGAAGTACACCCGCGCCGACCTGTTCCAGCGCCCCGGCGAGAAGACGCCGGCCTTCGTGCGCTTCTCGACGGTGGCCGGCTCGAAGGGCTCCTTCGACCTCGCCCGCGACGTGCGCGGCTTCGCGGTGAAGATCTACACCAAGGAAGGCAATTGGGACCTGGTCGGCAACAACATCCCGGTGTTCTTCATCCAGGACGCCATCAAGTTTCCCGACATCATCCACGCGGTGAAGCCCGAGCCCGACCGCGCCTTCCCGCAGGCGCAGTCGGCGCATGACAATTTCTGGGACTTCATCTCGCTAACGCCGGAATCCATGCACATGATCATGTGGGTCATGTCCGACCGGGCGATCCCGCGCTCCTTCCGCTTCATGGAAGGCTTCGGCGTCCACACGTTCCGCCTGCTGAACGACAAGGACGAGTCCACCTTCGTCAAGTTCATCTGGAAGCCCAAGCTGGGGCTGCAATCCGTCGTCTGGAACGAGGCGGTGAAGATCAACGGCGCCGACCCCGACTTCCATCGCCGCGACCTGTGGGAGGCTGTCCAGTCCGGCAATTTCCCGGAATGGGAACTGTGCGTGCAGCTGTTCGACCAGGAGTTTGCCGACAGCTTCGATTTCGACGTGCTCGACCCGACCAAGCTGATCCCCGAGGAGATCATCAAGCCGGTGCCCATCGGCCGCCTGGTGCTGGACCGCATGCCGGATAATTTTTTCGCCGAGACCGAGCAGGTGGCGTTCATGACGCAGAACGTGCCGCCCGGCATCGACTTCTCCAACGACCCGCTGCTGCAGGGCCGCAACTTTTCCTATCTCGACACCCAGCTGAAGCGCCTCGGCAGCCCGAACTTCACCCATATCCCGATCAACGCGCCGAAATGCCCCTTCGCGCATTTCCAGCAGGACGGGCACATGGCGATGCGCAACCCGGTGGGGCGCACCAACTACCAGCCCAATTCGCGCGGCGAAGGCCCTCGCCCCGACCCGGTGCGCGGCTTCCGATCCTTTGCCGAAGAGATCGACGCGCCGAAGGTCCGCCTGCGGCCGGAGAGCTTTGCCGACCATTACAGCCAGGCGCGGCAGTTCTTCAACAGCCAGACCGGGCCGGAGCAGAAGCACATCGCCATGGCGCTGACCTTCGAGCTCAGCAAGGTGGAAGACGTGGTGATCCGCGAGCGGATGGTGGCGCACCTGCTCAACATCGACGAAGCGCTGGGCGCCACCGTCGCCGACAAGCTCGGCATCGACAAACTGCCGAAACCCGCGGACGCAGCGATCACGCCGCGCGACGACCTGCCCGCCTCGCCGGCGCTCAGCATCATCCAGAACGGCCCGGCGAGCTTTGCCGGCCGCAAGGTGGGCGTGCTGGTCAGCAATGGCTGCGACGGCAAGATGCTGAAGGCGCTGCAGGCCGCGCTGGTGGCCGAGGGGGCGACGGTGGAGCTGATCGCGCCGAAGGTCGGCGGGTTCGAGACCGCCGACGGCACCAAGATGCCGGCGCATCACATGATCGATGGCGGGCCTTCAGTGCTGTTCGATGCGGTGGCGCTGCTGCTGACGGAAGAAGGCGCGCAGCGGCTGACCGGCGAGGCTGCGGCGCGCGATTTCGTGGCGGACGCCTTCGCGCACTGCAAGTTCATCGCCTTCACCCCCGGCGCGGCGCCGCTGCTGGCCAAGGCCGGCGTGGAAACCGATGCCGACGAGGGGCTGATCGCGCTGGAGGATGCGGCGTCGATCGACACCTTCATCGCCAGCTGTCGCAAGCTGCGCCTCTGGGCCCGCGAGGGCGCGGTCAAGCTCTAAGGCCGACACCCGGCACAGCCGAGCCTCCGGGCTCGGCTGTCCTCGTGCGGCAACAGGAAGGCGGATGCGACGCCGGCTCACTACGCCGGGCCGCGTCCGCGTTCGCCCGGGTCGTGTCATGAACTGGTGCGGGCGGCCGGGCTCGAACCGGCACTCTCAGAGAGAAACGGATTTTAAGTCCGTTGCGTCTACCAGTTTCGCCACGCCCGCGAGGCCGTTCAGCGGTGGCGTTCCGCTGTGGTCAGAACACCCCGCCGATGAAGCCGGTCTCGTCGACGAAGATGTCTTCCGCCGCCGGGCGAGAGGGCAGGCCCGGCATGGTCATCACGTCGCCGCACAACGCGACCACGAAGCCGGCGCCGGCCGAGAGCCGCACGTCGCGCACCGGCAGGGTGAAGCCCTCCGGCGCGCCGCGCCGGGTGGGGTCGGCGGAGAAGCTGTACTGGGTCTTGGCCATGCAGATCGGCAGGTCGCCATAGCCCTGCGCTTCGAATTCGGCCAGCTTGCGCAGGGCGCCGGGCTCGATCGACACCGCGCCGGCACGGTAGATGCGGGTGGCGATGGCCTCGATCTTCGCCACCAGCGGCAGCGCGCTCTCATACAGGGGATGGAAGGCCGAGGGACCGGCGGCCAGCGCGATGACGTCCTCGGCGAGTGCCACCGCGCCGGCCGAACCGTCCGCCCAGTGCGAGCACAGATGCACGCGGGCGCCGACGGCGGCGCAAGCGGCCTTGATGGCCTCGATCTCGGCCGGCGTGTCGCTGGTGAAACGGTTGATCGCCACCACGGCGGGAAGGCCGAACGCCTTCATGTTCTCGATGTGCCGCACGAGGTTGGAGGTGCCGGCGGAAACGGCCGCGACATTCTCCGGCCCAAGGTCCTTCTGCGCCACGCCGCCATGCATCTTCAGCGCCCGCACGGTCGCCACGATGACCACGACGGACGGCGTCAGCCCGGCCTGCCGGCACTTGATATCGAGGAACTTCTCCGCCCCGAGATCAGCCCCGAAGCCGGCTTCGGTCACCACATAGTCGGCGAGGCCGAGCGCGGTGCGCGTCGCGATCACCGAATTGCAGCCATGGGCGATGTTGGCGAAGGGACCGCCATGCACCACGGCGGGCGTCGCCTCCAGGGTCTGCACGAGATTGGGCTGGAAGGCGTCGCGCAGCAGCGCCGTCATCGCCCCCGTGACCTTGATCTGGCCGGCGGTGATCGGCTGGCGGGCGCGGTTCTGCGCCACCACCATGCGGCCGAGCCGCTCTTCGAGGTCCTCCAGCGAGCGCGCGAGGCAGAAGATCGCCATCACCTCGCTCGCCACGGTGATGTCGAAGCCGTCCTCGCGGGAAAACCCGTTGCCCGGGCCGCCAAGCCCGACCACGACGCTGCGCAGCGCGCGGTCGTTGAGATCGACGACACGGCGCCAGTTGATGCGGCGGGTGTCGATGTCGAGCGCGTTGCCCCAGTAGATGTGGTTGTCGATGGCGGCGGCGAGCAAATTATGCGCGGCGCTGATGGCGTGGAAATCGCCGGTGAAATGCAGGTTGATGTCCTGCATGGGCACGATCTGCGCATGGCCGCCGCCGGTCGCTCCGCCCTTGGAGCCGAACACCGGGCCGAGGCTCGGCTCGCGCAGCGCGATGGCGACGCGCGTGCCGGCGCGGGCCAGCGCATCGCCGAGGCCGATGGTGGTCGTGGTCTTGCCCTCGCCCGCCGGGGTCGGGTTGATGGCGGTGACGAGGATCAGCTTGCCGTCCGCCTTCGCCTCGGCCTTGCGGGCGAAATCGAGCGCGATCTTCGCCTTGTCGTGTCCGTAGCGGTAGAGAGCGGCGGCCGGCACGCCCAGCCGGTCGCCGATGTCCTCGATGGGGCGCGGCGTCACCGAGGCGGCGATCGCCGCGTCGCTGTTGGGATCGATGGTGCGCACCGCGGTACTCATGAAGGCTCCCGTTACACGTTTCGCCGGTCAGGCCGTGCGCGCGCGCTCGGCCAGGATGGCGACCAGCAACATGCCGCCGAGCACCGAGAGATGCTCGACCGCGAAATAGAATTCGATCTGCGCCATCTGGCCTTCCATGGTCCAGAAATGGTGCGCGATCGGGATGGTGAGCAGCGTGAAGATGCCGAGCGCACCGGCGCCCAGCCAGGTTCCCCGGTTCAGCAGAATCAGCACCGCGCCGATCAATTGGGTGGCGATGGTCGCCGCCGCGAACAGCCAGGGCGGGTTGAGGCCGAAATGGGCCATCTCGGCCTGCGCGCCGGCGAAATCGGTGATCTTGCTGATGGCGCTGCCGAGAAACATGAAGACGAGAAGCAGGCGGGCGACGAAGGCCGTGATCGGCGAAAGCAGAATGCCGGAAATGATCGCGGGGGTCATCGGAGAGGTTCCCAAAGCGGCGCGATTTGCCGCAGCCCGGCATAGCGCAGGGGAAGCCGAAAGGCGAGTTACCTCCCGGCCTCCCTGGCTCATGACGGCTGATTTTTCGTCGTGTCGCCGTCGCCCTCGTTGCCGTCCTCGTCCTCGTCGCCTTCCGCCTCGTCCTCTTCCTGCGCGGCCTTGGCCTCGGCGATGAATTCGGCGGCGTATTTCTTGGCGTCACGCACGCTGTCGCCGAGTTCGCGGGCGTAGCGGTCGAGGTCGAGCCGCAGGCCGCCGACCGACGGCTTCTCCGTCTCGGCCGCATAGGCCACCATGCGCAGCGACAGGCCGATATCGGAGGCGAGCACCGCCATGAAGCTGTCGCTCAGCTCGTTCTCGTCGGCATATTCCATGAGCATGTCGTAGAGCGCCGCGCGGTGCTGGTCGAAAGCGGCGTCGTAGGCGTCGTCGGATTCGTCTTCCGTCTCATTGTGACTGCCGGCCATGTCTCGTCCTCACGCTGCCCCGTCGCGGATCGGCGGCTGGAAGCTCAGCCCCATGTCCCACGGGAAATAGATCCACGTATCCTGGCTCACCTCGGTGATGAAGGTGTCGATGAGCGGCCGCCCGAGCGGCTTGGCATAGACCGTGGCGAAATGGGCCTTGGGAAGCATGTCGCGCACCTGGCGGGCCGTCTTGCCGGTGTCGACCAGATCGTCGACCACCAGCAGGCCTTGCCCGCCCTCGCCCGCCGCCGCCGTCACCACGTCGGCGATGGGCTTGAGCACCTGCATCTCGCCCTGCCGCGTGTAGTCGTGATAGCTGGCGATGCACACCGTCTCGATCATCCGGACGCCGAGTTCGCGCGCCACGATGGCGGCCGGCACCAGCCCGCCGCGCGTGATGCAGACGATGCCCGCGAAGGGGCCGGCGCTCACCAGCCGCCAGGCGAGGGCGCGCGCATCGCGGTGGAACTGATCCCAGGAGACCGGAAAGGCCTTCTTCTGGCGGTCGTCGGACATCAAGGCAGATCCCGGTCGGCTGGCAGTGGCGTCAGCCGAGATCATTAGCGGCAGCGCCGCGCCTTCTCCAGAGGGAGACGGGCATAATTCCCGCCTTCGCACGGAAAAACGGACCAGCGGGTTCAATCCGCCCGGTGCTCAGGCCGGCTTGCGCAGCCCCTCGACCATCTCGCGCACCTGCGCCACCGCCGCCGCCAGCTTGTCGGGGTCGCGCCCGCGCAGCACGAGATTGGTGTTCGGCCGTCCATCGTCGGCCATGAAGGGATAGCTGCCGATGCTCACCTCGGGATTCGCCTTGGCGATGGCGCCGAGCGGGCCGCCGACATCGCCCTCGCGGGCATCGGCGCGCACCGTCTCGGACAGCATGCGCACGCCGGTGCGCAGCTTCGGCGCCACCTGGTCGAGCATCGCCTGCATGATGGTCGGCACGCCGGCCATGACGATGACGTTGCCGATCCAGAAGCCGGGCGCCTTGGACACCGGGTTTGGCACCAGCTCGGCCCCGGCCGGAATGCGGGCCATGCGCAGGCGCGCTTCGTTGAGGTCTTCCGGCTTGATGTATTCCAGCAGCATGGCGCGGGCGCGGGGATCGATGTCGATGCTCACCCCGAACGCCTTCGCTACGGAATCGGCGGTAATGTCGTCATGGGTCGGCCCGATGCCGCCGGTGGTGAAGAGGTAGGTGTAGCGTTCACGCAGCGCGTTGATCGCGGCGACGATCTCCTCCTCGATGTCGGGAACCACCCGCACTTCGCGGACATCGACGCCGATGGCGGTGAGATATTCGGCGATATAGCCGATGTTGCGGTCCTTGGTGCGCCCGGAAAGTATCTCGTCGCCGATAACCAACACTGCTGCCGTCACCGGCGCTGCCGTACCCGACATTCGATTCTCCTCCCGCACCGGGATGGCCACGCCGCCATCCGCCGCAATTTACCGCACGATCCGCCGCAAGCGAGGTCACGCTGCCTGTCAAATGGGCAAACGGTGCGCAAACTCGCAATTATCGCCATGGGAAGTGTTCCTCCCCTTCCGCTGGCACGAGCTTTGTAGCTAACTTGGAGGAGTTGGGGAGTAGATTTACACCAATGAGCGTCGCCTTCGACGAAATGACCAATGCGGACGGTTCCATCCGTACCGCCTACGCCGCTCTCTCACGCTGGTTGAGCAACGTTCCGCCAGACGTGCTGGACTATCGCCGCAGGGAAGCCGAGTTCATTTTCCGGCGCATCGGCATCACCTTCGCCGTCTATGGCGACAGCGATGCCCAGGAGCGCCTGATCCCCTTCGACATCATTCCGCGCATCCTTACCGGCACGGAATGGCGCCGGCTGTCGCTTGGGCTGGAGCAGCGCACCAAGGCGCTGAACCTCTATCTCAAGGACATCTACTCCCGGCGCGAGATCCTCAAGGCCGGCGTGGTGCCCGAGGACCTCGTGTACCAGAATCCCGCCTTCCGCCCGGAAATGAACGGCCAGAAGGTGCCGCACGACCTTTATGTGCACATCGCCGGCATCGACGTGGTGCGCGTGGATTCCGAGACCTTCTACGTGCTGGAGGACAATGCCCGCACGCCCTCCGGCGTCTCCTACATGCTGGAGAACCGCGAGATCATGATGCGGCTCTTCCCGGAGCTGTTCGCGGACAACCGCGTCGCCCCGGTGGAGAACTACACCGACGAATTGCTGGCGACGCTGAAGTCGCTCGCGCCAAGCAGCTCCAACAGCGACCCGGCTGTGGTGGTGCTGACGCCCGGCATCTATAATTCGGCCTATTACGAGCACTCCTTCCTCGCCGACAAGCTGGGCGTGGAACTGGTGGAGGGCCGCGACCTGTTCGTGCGCAACGACGTCGTCTACATGCGTACCACCGAGGGCCCGCGCCGCGTCGACGTCATCTACCGGCGGCTCGACGACGATTTCATCGACCCCCTCACCTTCCGGCCCGACAGCGCGCTCGGCGTGCCGGGGCTGATGAGCGCATATAATGCCGGCAACGTCACGCTGACCAACGCGGTCGGCACCGGCGTCGCCGACGACAAGGCGGTCTACAGCTACATGCCGGACATCATCCGCTTCTATCTCGGCGAAGAGCCGCTGCTGAAGAACGTGCCGACCTGGCGCTGCCGGGAGCCCGACCATCTGAAATACGTGCTCGACCATCTGAATGAGCTGGTGGTGAAGGAGGTGCATGGCTCGGGTGGCTACGGCATGCTGATCGGTCCGCGCGCCGACAAGGCGCAGATCGAGCTGTTCCGCGCCAAGCTGAAGCAGGACCCGAACAATTTCATCGCCCAGCCGACGCTGGCCCTGTCGACCTGCCCGACCTTCGTCGAGGAAGGCATCGCCCCGCGCCATGTCGACCTGCGCCCCTTCGTGCTCACCGGCTCCGACAAGGTGCGCATCGTCCCGGGCGGGCTGACCCGCGTCGCGCTCGAGGCTGGCTCGCTGGTGGTCAACTCCAGCCAGGGCGGCGGAACCAAGGACACCTGGGTGCTGGAGGAAAGCTGAGCGCGGCGCTTTGAGAATGAGTGGAACCACGTCATCCTTCGGTGCCCGGCGCAGCCGGGCCTCGAAGGGCGACCGTCCCAGATGAGCATCCTTCGAGGCTCGCGTCGCTCGCACCTCAGAATGACGGTGCTCTCTGGAATGCATGAGGGGGAGCATCGATGCCGATAGAAACATGGCTGGCCTTCGTCGCCGCCTCGGCGGTCCTGCTGGTCATACCGGGACCGACCATACTGCTCGTCGTCTCCTATGCGCTCGGCCAGGGGCGCAAGGTGGCCTTCCCGGTTGCCCTCGGCGTGGCGCTGGGTGATTTCACCGCCATGACCTTCTCGATGCTCGGCCTCGGCGCCCTGCTCGCCACCTCGGCAACGCTGTTCACCGCGCTGAAATGGGTGGGCGCGGCCTATCTCATCTGGCTTGGCATCAAGCTCTGGCGCGCCGGCGGCAAGGCCAGCTTCGGCGAGGCGCGCCCGGCCGGCTCTGCCTGGTCGATGATGGCGCATGCCTGGGTGGTGACGGCGCTGAACCCCAAGAGCATCACCTTCTTCGTGGCCTTCCTCCCGCAGTTCCTCGATCCGGCACGGGACTTCCTCACCCAGCTCGCGATCTTCGAGGCGACGTTCCTCACTCTCGCCGCCGCCAATGCCTTCGGCTACGCGCTGCTCGCCGGCCGCCTGCGCAGCGCGGTTCAGAGCACGCGCATCGTCGCTATCATCAACCGGGTCGGCGGTTCGCTGCTGATCGCGGCGGGCGTCGCCACGCTCGCCTGGCGCAACGCCAAATAGAACGCGGGTCCCATGCTTTCTCGTACTGCCGACAATCTCTATTGGCTGGCCCGCTACATGGAGCGCGCCGATTGCCTTGCCCGCATCCTCGACGTGACCCAGCGCCTTGCCCAGCTTCCCGCCGCCTATGGCGGCTCGACGAATGAGTGGCGCTCGGCGCTGCTCACCGCCGGCTGCGCCGAGCAGTACAAGGCGGTGCACGGCGACGAGGTCACCGAGCAGAACGTCATCAACTTCCTGGCCTTTGCGCCGGAGAACCCCTCCTCCATCCGCAACTGCTTCGAGATCGCGCGCACCAATGCCCGCTCGGTGCGCACCGCGCTGACCATGGAGATGTGGGAGACCATCAACTCCTCCTGGCTGGAGCTGAAGCGCTATTCCACCAAGAACATGACGCGCGAGGAGCTGGCGCGCTTCATGTCCTTCGTCAAGGAAACCTCGCTGCGCTTCGACGGCGCCGCTTACCGCACCATGTTGCGCAACGACGCTTTCTGGTTCTCGCGGGTGGGCATGTATGTCGAGCGGGCGGACAACACCGCCCGCATTCTCGACGTGAAATACCATGTGCTGCTGCCGGATTCCGAGCATATCGGCGGCCCGCTCGACTACTTCCAGTGGGCCTCCATCCTGCGCTCGGTATCGGCGCTGACCTCGTTCCACTGGGTTTATCGCGAAAGCGTGAAGCCGTGGCTGGTGGCCGACCTGCTGATCCTGAATGCGCAAATGCCGCGCTCGCTGACCAGTTGCTACCAGAACATCACGCGCTATCTCGACGATATCGCCGCCTATTACGGCCGGCAGGGTGGCTCGCAGCGTCTGGCGCGCTCCACCCTCACCCGGCTCGGCAACAGCCGCATGGAGGATATTTTCCAGACCGGACTGCACGAATACATCGATACCTTCGTGACCGAGAACAACCGGCTCGGCTCCACCGTCAACGAGCAGTACCTGCTCTGAACTGGCCTGCGTCATGCGTATCCATGTCAACCACGCGACCATCTACAGCTATGATCCGCCGGCCAATGGCGCGATCCAGACCCTGCGCCTGACGCCGCGCAACCATGACGGCCAGTATGTCGTCTCCTGGCGCATCGACGTCTCGGAGGGGTGCCAGCTGCGCGCCCATCAGGACGCCTTCGGCAACCTCACCCACACTTTCGCGGTGGAGGGGCCGATACGTGAATTGCGGGTTCTGGTGGAGGGCGAGGTCGAGACGCAGGACACCGCCGGCGTCATTCGCGGCATCAGCGAGCGCTTTCCTCCCTCGCTCTTCCTGCGCAACACCGACCTCACAATGCCGGACAACGAGCTCGTCGCCTTCGCGGAGGCCGTCGGCGGCGGCGAGGGCGACCGCATCGCGCGCCTGCACGCGCTGATGGACGCCCTAACCGAGGCGATGGAGTTCGATGCCGACCCCACCCATGTCTCCACCACCGCCACCGAGGCGTTCAAGCTGAAGCGCGGGGTCTGCCAGGACTTCGCGCATATCTTCACCACCTGCGCCCGGCATCTGGGCGTGCCGGCGCGCTATGTCTCCGGCTATCTCGTCGGCGACGGTGCCGTGGCGGAGCAGCGCGCCGGACATCAGGCCGGGCACGCCTGGTCCGAGGCCTATGTCGAAGGGCTGGGCTGGATCGGCTTCGACGCCGCCAACTGCCAGTGCCCGACCGAGGCCTATGTGCGGCTGGCGGTGGGGCTGGACTATCTCGGCGCCGCGCCGGTGCGTGGCAATCGCTATGGCGGCGGCGACGAGAATCTCACCGTGGCCCTCGAAGTCGACCAGTCGAGCCGGCAGGTTCAGGGCTGAGCTTCGGGGCTAAAGGTTGCCCGACAGGAAAGCGCCCCGGTATAAGGGCGCGGGAACGACTGCCGGCCTTCTGGCCCGGCAGGCACAGGGGAAGCGTCTTTCATGACCTATTGTTGCGGTATTCTGGTGCGTGACGGTCTCGTCATGATCGCCGATACGAGGACGAATGCCGGGCTCGACAACGTCTCGACCTTCCGCAAGCTGCATGTATTCGAGGAGCCCGGCCGTCACGTTCTCTCGCTGTCGACAGCCGGCAACCTGTCCATTTCGCAGGCGGTGATCAGCACGCTGCAGGAGGGGCTGGAAAACCCCGAGACCGGACAGAAGGAAACCCTGTCCACCTGCACCAGCATGTTTCGCGCCACCCAGCTTGTCGGGCGGGCGGTGCGGCACGTTTACGATCTCTACGGCGCCGCGTTGAAGGACGCCGATCTGCGCTTCGACGTCTCGTTCCTGTTCGGCGGGCAGGTGAATGGCGGCCGCATGCGGCTCTTCATGATCTATGCCGCCGGCAATTTCATCGAATGCACCAGCGACACGCCCTTCCTGCAGATCGGCGAGCACAAATATGGCAAGCCGGTGCTGGACCGCTCCATCACCTTCGAGACCGATCTCTATGACGCGCTGAAATCCGGGCTGATCTCGATGGATTCGACCATGCGCTCGAATCTCGGCGTCGGCATGCCGATCGACATCCTGGTCGCGCGCCGCGACGCCAGCCCGGCCGAGCTGAACTTCCGCATCGAACCGGGCGAGCCCTATTTCCACGATCTGCGCGAGCGCTGGTCGGCGGCGCTTCGCGCGGCACACACCTCGATTCCTCGCCCGCCCTATGGGCGCTGAGGCGAACCGACCAAAGTAAAACGGGCCGCTCGCGACAGTGCACGAGCAACCCGTTTTATATACCCGGCCCTATGAGCCGAGGACAGGTCTTCACACCTCAAGTGAGAAGCCAGATCAGAAGAATGATCGGAATCGGGATACCGATAAGCCACAAAAGAATGGGCATGAGGATGACCTCCGGTTTCAAAGACGTGGGGTTCGCCTTGACAACGCGGGAAATGCTGCCGGGTTCCTTTCATTAGTGAAAACCGTGGCACGCTAGCCTTCATTATCGGCCACGACATCCACCATCATGCCGGGCCAATAGCGGCCCGCTCGGGCGCCGCAGGGAGAACCACATGAACGCCAACCGCATCGCCCTCGTCACGGGCGCCGGCACCGGCATCGGCAAGGCCGCCGCGCTCGCGCTCGGCGAGGCGGGGTTCACCGTGGTGCTCACCGGCCGCCGGGCCGAGCCGCTGGAGGCCGTTGCCGCCGCCCTGCAGGGCAAGGGGCATGTCGTGACGGCCGACGTGTCGGACCCGTCCTCGGTCGCGGCCCTCTTCGCTGCGGTGGAGCAGCGTTTCGGTCGGCTCGACGTGCTTTTCAACAATGCCGGCGGCTGGTCGCCCGCCACGCCGATCGAGGACATTCCCCTCGCGGATTGGCAGCAGGTGGTGAATGTGAACCTCACCGGCGTGTTCCTGTGCATCCAGCACGCCATGCGGCTGATGAAGGCGCAGGACCCCAAGGGCGGGCGCATCATCAACAATGGCTCCATCTCGGCCCACGCGCCGCGCCCGTTCACCGGGTCCTACACGGCCACGAAGCACGCGGTCACCGGCCTCACCAAGCAGGTTGCGCTGGAAGGGCGGGCCCACAACATCGCCTGCGGCCAGATCGACATCGGCAATGCCGAGACCGACATGACGACGAAGATGAAGACCGGCGTGCTCCAGCCCAGCGGCCAGATGATGGTCGAGCCGACCTTCGACGCCGCCCATGCCGGCCGCGCCGTCGCCCACATGGCCGGCCTGCCGCTCGACGCCAACATTCTCACCATGACCATCATGGCCAGCAGCGCGCCCTTCGTCGGGCGGGGGTGAGGCGCGCCGGGCTTAACGGCGTGCGCCCTGTCCGATCCGCTGCTAGAAGGGCGATTGCGGATCGGGCTCCACCATGCCGCTGGCCCAGCGCTTGGCCAGGAACGCATCGAGCGCCGGATGCATCTGGGCCGGCAGGTGGCCGTAGAAGCTCACCCGGTCTCCTCTCGACGTGTCGGTATTGCGGCCCCACGCGAATGGCTGCCCGCTGAGGTCGACGAAGCCGATCGGCGCGCTGTCGCCGCGCGTCAGCGCTTCCAGCGGCGCGTAGGCATTGGCGGCTATCGGGCGCCCCGCCTTGTCGAACAGCCGCATCAGCACGGTGATGTGCAGATACTCCCCGATCGGGCGCGCGTGCCGGGGCAGGCTGTTCATGCGCTCCCAGCGCGTCGTGGCCGGCCGCTGCTGGGCGATGACACGCAGGCTCGGCTGCAGTTTGTCGCGGAAGAACAGAGGCGTGCGCGACTCATGGATCGGCGCGCGCTGGTCGCACGCCGTAGAGGTGCGGATGTGCTCGGCATCGCGCCGCAGGACGACCTTGATCTGCTTTTCCTCGCCGAGCGTCTGGATGCGCTTCAGCATCCAGTCGAGCACCAGCCGGCCTATGCCGTCCTCCGCGCAGCCCCCACCAATGTCGGAATGCACGCCGGGAAACCAGACCTGCTCGACCACGCCATAGGCCTTGTGCTGCGGCAATTGCCACAGCGCCGGGCCGAAGCTGTGCCGCTTTTCGTCGGCGGCGAGCGCGTGCAGGGCGATCTCCACATTCTGGCCGAGCGTCGCGTCATGGAAGCGGAAGCGGCGTGCCGACATGCCGCGAAAAACGCCCGGAATGCCAAGCGCCCCGACGGTGTCGAAAACCCCGAGCACCGCGATCCGCACCGGGGGAAAACACAGCCCGGCCAGCAACCGCTGCTCCTGCGGAAACCGCTCCTTCGGCGGCGTGCGGTAATGGTCCCACGCCCGCCGCTCATTCGTCTGGTCGCAGTGCTCGGGTCGGAGCAGACCGCTGGCGCCGATATAGCCGGCGAGACTGCGCGCGGTGAAGGCGCCGCGCGAAAAGCCGAAAATGACGATCTGGTCGCCATCCTGATAGTTCGCGGAGAGATAACGATAGGCCTGCCGCACATTCCGGCTCAGGCCGCGCCCTGTCGCGCCGTCCACCAGCTTCTGGAGGAGGCCGCCCGTCCCCACGCCCTCGTCGTAATAGATGTGCTGCTCGATCACCCCGCCGCCATCGAACGGCACCTCACCGGGCTGCACGATGTCGCGCAACCGGACGATGTTGGTGATCTGCTCGCCGTCGGCCGAGTTCCATGTCCCGTCAAGGCAGAGGACAAGACGCCGACGCAGCCGCGCCGGGACTTCTTGGGCCGTCGCCGCCGTCACTGCCTCCGGTGCCATGCCGCTTCCCCCAAACGACGTGAACGGGTCGAGGAGGTAACTTTAGGTTGCGCCCGGTAGAATGCAACCGATCTTCGGGGTTCGGCGCAGCGGGATTTGCGGCGGCTCACATAACCGCCAGCGCGCCCTGGTACAGCATCCAGCTCAGCAGGCCCATGACGCCGAAGCTGATCAGCGTGGCAACGACGCCGGCGAGGATGAACACGCCGTCCCGCTCGACCAGTCCGAGACCGAGGATGACCACGGCGATGCCGGGCGGCAGATTGCCGAAGATCGGAATCGGCAGCAGCAGCAGCAACCCGAGCACCACCACCAATCCGCCGAGCACGAAGCGCGCCGAGGGGGAGGAGAAGTAGGGAAGGCGCGGGCGCGAATAGCCCTCGAAGCGGCGGATCAGCTTCAGCGAGCCATTGACGATTTTTTCCAGCAGCCCGCGCGAGATCGTGCGGTTGGCAAGCCAGCGCGGCAGCCACAACTCGTCGCGCGCCATCACCATCTGCCCGCCGACAAGACAGAGCAGCACGCCGCATATGACCGGCAGTCCCGGCGGCATGGGCAGGCAGTTCGGCAGGCCGAGCAACAGGATCGAAAGGCCGAAGGCGCGATTGCGCAGCGCGTGCACGATTTCGCCCACGCCGATGCGTTCCGCCGAATGGGCGGTGACGATCGCCGAAAGCAATTCGGACGTGCGCGGAGAACGATGATCCAAGGAGCTGACCAGTTGCCTGAATTCCTGCGGGCGCCGGGTCGGCCCCCTGCTGCGCGGACCCTCATAGCACGTCGCACGCGGCAAGAAGAGGGCGGCCGCCTCAAAAGACGGGCAACCTCGCAAGGCTCAGTTCAGATGGAACACGCCCTCGACACTGCGCAGCTCGGCCGGGCCGATCAACCGCGCATGTGCCACCGTCACCGAGTGTAGAGGCCCCTCCAGCTCGCGCTTCCAGAAGGCGAGAAAGCGGTTCAGCTCCGGGAAATGCGGGCAAAGATCGTAATATTGCCAGAGATAGGTCTGGAGAATGCCCGGGTGGTCGGGCATCCGGTAAAGGATATGGGCGGTGGTGAGCCCATAGCCCTCAAGCTGCCTGCGAAAATCCTCCGACACCTGCGGCACCGTGGCGCGCCCTGCCACGCCACGCTTCGATGACCCCTGCTCGCCCATTCGGCACCTCCTCATCGGGACTGAATCAGAGTGTGATGCCGGCTAAGCGCGGCGACAAGGCTAAATTTTCCAATTGATGTTCAATTTCAACGCACTAGCAGCATGTCGAGGCGAGTGCTGACAGAAGCGGGCGGAAACCTCTGGCACTCTCGCGGCGCGACTGCCAATTTTTTGCCACCCACGCCTTGCGCGCCCTTGTCCCGGCGCCTAGATGTCGGTCCGGCAACGCGAATTCCGCCGAGGCCGAAGGCATGGCGGGGCGCGGTTGCAGGATCAGACGATCGTTCACGATTGGAGAGAGCCGATGAAGTTCCGTCCCCTGCATGACCGGGTCGTGGTCAAGCGTATCGATGCGGAAGAGAAGACCGCGGGCGGCATCATCATTCCCGACAGCGCCAAGGAAAAGCCCTCGCAGGGCGAAGTCGTCGCCGTTGGCCCCGGTGCCCGCGACGAGGCCGGCAAGCTCGTCCCGCTCGACGTGAAGGCGGGCGAACGGGTGCTGTTCGGCAAATGGTCGGGCACCGAGGTCAAGATCGACGGCGTCGATTACCTCATCATGAAAGAGTCCGACATTCTCGGCGTGCTGGACGGCGCCTCCGCGGCCAAGAAGGCCGCCTGAGGCAGCCTCACGCTGCTCGCAACGCATCACCGGAGAAATAGATCATGTCAGCCAAAGAAGTTAAGTTCGCTGGCGACGCGCGCGAGAAGATGCTGCGCGGCGTCGACATTCTCGCCAACGCCGTGAAGGTCACGCTCGGCCCCAAGGGCCGCAACGTCGTCATCGAGAAGAGCTTCGGCGCCCCGCGCATCACCAAGGACGGCGTCACCGTCGCCAAGGAAATCGAGCTCGAGGACAAGTTCGAGAACATGGGCGCCCAGATGGTGCGCGAAGTGGCCTCGAAGTCCAATGACCTCGCCGGCGACGGCACCACCACCGCCACCGTGCTCGCCCAGGCCATCGTGAAGGAAGGCGCCAAGTCGGTCGCCGCCGGCATGAACCCGATGGACCTGAAGCGCGGCATCGACCTCGCGGTCGAAGCCATCGTGGCCGATCTCAAGAAGAACGCCCGCAAGGTGACCTCGAACGCCGAGATCGCCCAGGTCGGCACCATCTCCGCCAACGGCGATTCCGATATCGGAAAGTATCTCGCCGAAGCGATGCAGAAGGTCGGCAACGAGGGTGTCATCACCGTCGAGGAAGCCAAGACCGCCGAGACCGAGCTCGACGTGGTCGAGGGCATGCAGTTCGACCGCGGCTATCTCTCGCCCTACTTCATCACCAATGCCGAGAAGATGCGCGTCGAGTTCGAGGACCCCTACATCCTCATCCACGAGAAGAAGCTCTCCGGCCTGCAGGAACTGCTGCCGGTGCTGGAAGCGGTGGTGCAGACCTCCAAGCCGCTGCTCATCATCGCCGAGGACATTGAGGGCGAGGCCCTGGCCACCCTCGTCGTCAACAAGCTGCGCGGCGGCCTCAAGGTCGCGGCCGTCAAGGCGCCGGGCTTCGGTGACCGCCGCAAGGCGATGCTGCAGGACATCGCCATCCTGACCGGCGGCACCGCCATCTCCGACGATCTCGGCATCAAGCTCGACACCGTGACGCTCGCCATGCTCGGCCGCGCCAAGAAGGTCGTGCTCGAGAAGGAGAACACCACGATCGTCGACGGCGCCGGCGCCAAGAAGGACATCGAGGACCGCGTGTCGCAGATCAAGGCGCAGATCGAGGAGACCACCTCGGACTACGACCGCGAGAAGCTGCAGGAGCGTCTGGCCAAGCTCGCCGGCGGCGTCGCGGTCATCCGCGTCGGCGGCGCGACCGAAGTCGAAGTGAAGGAAAAGAAGGACCGCGTCGACGACGCGCTGCACGCGACCCGCGCGGCTGTCGAAGAAGGCATCCTGCCGGGCGGCGGCGTTGCCCTCCTGCGCGCCATCAAGGCGCTGGACGCCGTCGTGACCGCCAATCCCGACCAGAAGACCGGCGTCGACATCGTCCGCAAGGCCGTGCAGTACCCGGCGCGCCAGATCGCCAACAATGCCGGCGAAGACGGCTCGCTGATCGTCGGCCGTATCCTCGAGAAGGATACCTACGCCTACGGCTTCAACGCCCAGACTGGCGAGTATGTCGACATGTACAAGGCGGGCGTCATCGACCCGGCCAAGGTGCTGCGCTCGGCGATCCAGAACGCGGCCTCCGTGGCCTCGCTGCTGATCACCACCGAAGCGATGATCGCCGACATCCCGAAGAAGGGCGGCTCCGCTCCCGCCATGCCGGGCGGCGGCATGGGCGGCATGGGCGGCATGGACTTCTGAGGACGTCCATTCTCCCCTGCGGCTGCTCAGTACCGAAACCGGGCAGTCCCGGTTTCGGTGGCGGCATGGACTTCTGAGGACGTCCATTCGCCCCTGCTTCTCGCTGGGTGCCGAAACCGGGCAGGCCCGGTTTCGGTGGCGACATGGACTTCTGAGGACGTCCATCTCTGCGTTCAGCCGTTCTGGAACCACCATCGAAGGCGCGGCGCGAGCCGCGCCTTTTTTATGGATGCGAAGCCGCAGTCTCCCGGCCGCTACGACCCGCCGCCATCACCCGGCCGAGCCTCGGCGGAAGAAGAGCGGCCAGGCCATGACCCATCATCCACCCGACGGTTTCCATGTTCTGACGCGGGTGCCGAACGCCTGGCTCCTCGTGCAATGCGGCGAAAACGCTAGAAAAGGTATTATGATCCGTTAATTGTTGCATTTCGGCTACACAACCCTGAACATTCATAAGGGTAGCCCGCCACACCCGAACCCTTTCGCGACAATGTCATTATACAGCCAGTGAATTCAGTTGGAGAAACCCCATGAACCGCTCGCTGCTTCTTGGTGCGGCCGCCCTTATCATCAGCGGCTCCGCCAGCCTCGCGGCCGATATGCCCTACCCCGTCAAGGCGCAGGCGACGCAGGTGTTCGTTCCGGCCTTCTCCTGGACCGGCTTCTATCTCGGCGGCAATGCCGGCTACAGCTGGGGCGACTCGAAGGCCACCGACGTGCTGTTCTTCGACAGCACGGGCGGCGTCTTCACCCCCGGCGGCCTCTACTCCGGCAATGACGTGAAGTTCGGCGAGCTTGATGGCTGGGTGGCCGGTGGCCAGATCGGCTACAACTATCAGTTCGAGAACAACGTCGTCGTGGGCGTCGAGGCCGACTTCCAGTGGACCGGCGCGGAACAGGGCCTGGCCTTCTACGCCACCCCGGGCGGCCCGTACTACCAGACCAAGGCCGAGCTCGAATGGTTCGGCACGGTCCGCGCCCGCCTCGGCTACGCCTTCGATCGCCTGCTCGTGTACGGCACCGGCGGTTTCGCCTACGGCAAGGTCAACAACTCCACCACCGTCATGGGCCTCACCGGCGGCGGCGCCCCGGACTTCTCGACGGCGGCCAACGGCTCCTTCGACAATGTCAGCACCGGCTGGACGGTCGGCGGCGGTCTCGAATACGCCCTCACCGACAACTGGATCCTGCGCGGCGAATATCTCTACGTCGACCTCGGCAGCACCGATGTCACGACCTATCTCTCCGGCACGCCGGGCAGCTTCATCAGCTCGAAGGCCGACCTGACCAGCAACATCGTCCGCGCCGCGGTCAGCTACAAGTTCTGATCTCCACCTGAACGACCTAATGAAAAGGCCCGGCGCAAGCCGGGCCTTTTTTCTTGAGCTGCCGTGTCCGAAATGGGCGGGGTTCCTCGTCGCGCCGAAGCGCCGCCAGGCCTCAGAACCGGCTCGACGCCCAGCGCACGATCTGCAGGAAAACCTCGTCCGACGCCCGGTCGAGCGCCTGCGTGGCGTCCGGGCCGCTGGTGGAAGCGGCCGGGGCGCGGGCGGTGAACACCTGCGCCGCCACGATACGCCCCGAGCTCGCGCCGACGATCTTGACCGACACCTCGACCACAGCCTCGGGACCGGCCTGATAGGTGCGCAGGCCGAAGGCGCGCAGGTCCGACAGCAGCGTGTAGTCGGCGCTGAGCCCCTCGCCGGCCCGGCCCACCGAGCGCGCGCGATTGCCGTTCTCGAAGGATTCGATCAGCCGCGCCTGGAACAGCGCCGGCAGGCGGTCGCTCCACTGCGCTTTGTCGAGATAGGTTATCTGCCCGGGCTGTGGTTCGACGACAATCCGCTCGGTGTCGAGCACCGCCAGCGCGGTGGGCGGGCCGACGACGATGAGGCCGGTGCCGCGGCGCGGCGCCGTGAAGTCCGAGGGCGCGCTAAGGTCGAAGGTCGGCACGGCCTTGTCGCCGCCCGACAGCAGCGTGCCGCAGCCGCCGAGCATCAGGGCAAGCGCAACCACGCTCGCCGCGCCGGCGACGCGACGGGTCGCCCGGCCATACCCGGCAAATGAACGCCCGGCAGGCTCAGCCCCCGCAAGCCTGTGGCATGTCTCGTCAAAGGTCACGCGAACGCCCCTGCCCCCGTCGGTTTCCCGAAAACACATCAGATGGCGCCCCATCGCCTAGCGGCCATTGTAGCTGGGAACATTGGACCCGCCAAAGATGAACTGACGCGGATTGCGCTCCAGATTTCGGAAAACGCGCTCGATTTCGGCGAGCGTGCGCCGGCCATCCACCGCCAGCGCCTCGTACTGGCGCAGGCCGGGCCCGGTGAATTTGTTGAGATTGGCCGAGAGTTCCGCCGTGCGGGTGTCGAGATTGGCGGCGAGCTTGCGCACTTCGGCCGCCGCGCTCGAAATCTCGTTGAACATCCCCTTGCCTTCCTCGCTCGTGGTCATCGCGTTGACGTTGTCGAGGATGCCGTCGACCTTGGTCGCCATGGTCCCGAGTTGGGCGGTGAAGGCGCTGATGTCGTTGATCGTGCTGCCGACCTTGGCGGGGTCGATGGCGGTGACCACACGGTCCAGATTGTCGGCGAGCGAGGAGATGCGCTGCGCGGCGCTGCCCATTTCCTTCAGGAAGCTGTCGATGTTGCCGGCATTATCGCCCAGTGCCGCCGTGAACTTGTCGACATTGTCGATCACCGAGGACACCTTGGCATCGTTCGCCTTGATGAGGTCGTCGACGCGGATGGCGATGTCGTTGACGCGTCCCAGCACGTCGCGGGCGGTGCGCATCAGGTCCTGCACGGCCGAGGTATCGGCATTGATGGTCGGCAGTTCCCCCTCGGGCGGTGCGGGCAGCGGCGCCGCCTGCTCCGAGCCACCGACAAGCCCAACCGAGGCGAGGCCGGTGAGAAGCTGCGAGTCGAGCGTGGCCCTCGTGTCCGACTTGACCGGGGTGTTCGGCTGCACCGCGATACGCGCGATCACCTTGCGCGGGTCCTGCGCGTCGATACGCAGCGCCGTCACCTCGCCGACCGGAATGCCGTTGAAGGTGACTGCGGAGCCCGTCTGCAGCCCGCTGACCACGCCGCTGAACACGACGTCATAGGCGGTGCGCGGCCCGCGATTGGCCGAGCCGGTGAACCACCACACAAAGGCGAAGCCCGCCGCGACGATAGCGAGGGTGAAAAGCCCGATGATCGTATAGTTGGCGCGTGTCTCCATGATCTCCTCAGCGCGCCCCTTCAGCCCCGAAGCCGGCGGCGCGCGCCCGCTTCCCGTGGAAATAGGCCGAAACCCAAGGATGTTTCGACGCCAGCATGGTTTCGATCGGCCCGACGGCAATAACCTTGCCATCGGCGAGAGCCGCGATGCGATCGCACACCGTGTGAAGGCTGTCCAGATCGTGGGTTACCATGAATACCGTCAGCCCCAAAGTCTGCTGGAGAGTGGCGATCAATTCGTCGAATTCGCCGGCGCCGATCGGGTCGAGGCCCGAGGTCGGCTCGTCGAGGAACAGGATTTCCGGGTCGAGCGCCAGCGCGCGGGCCAGCGCCACGCGCTTGATCATGCCGCCGGAGAGCTCCGAAGGTGCTTTCTCCGACACATCCGGCGACAGGCCGACCATCTCCAGCTTGGCGATGGTCAATTCGTCCATCAGCCCCTGCGACAAATCGAGATATTCGCGCATCGGGAACTGGATGTTCTGCCGCACGCTGAGCGAGGAGAACAGCGCGCCCTGCTGAAACAGTACGCCCCAGCGCTGCTCTAGTTCCCGACGCCCGGCATAGGTGAGCCCGTCGAGATTCTGGCCGAACACTTCCACCGTGCCGGCGCGCTTGGGCACGAGGCCGAGAATGGTGCGGGTCAGCACCGACTTGCCGCCGCCCGAGGCGCCGACAAAGCCGAGGATTTCGCCGCGCGCGACGTCGAGCGAGAGGCCGTTGAGGATGGTGCGCTCGCCGAACGTCACGACAAGGTCACGCACCTGGATGATCGGCTCGCCGGGCGCCACGTCGGGCACGGCCGGCTTGTTGGTGTGGGGGGCGTCGGTCTCCATATGCACCGGCGCCTCACATATTGATCGCGGCGAAGAACATGGCGAACAGCCCGTCCACCACGATCACCAGGAAGATCGCCTTCACCACCGACGCGGTGGTGTGGGCGCCGAGCGACTCGGCACTGCCGCCGACCCGCATGCCTTCCATGCAGGCGATGAGGCCGATGATCGCCGCCATGAATGGCGCCTTGATCATGCCGACCTCGAAGGTGTTGAGGGCGATCGCCTCCTGCAGCCGGGCAATGAAGATGGTCGGCGAGATGTCGCCATAGAGCCACGCCACCAGCCCGCCGCCGAACAGCGCGCACATATTGCCAATGAAGGTGAGCAGCGGTACGGCGATGATCAGCGCCACCAGGCGCGGCAGCACCAGCACCTCGTTCGGATCAAAGCCCATCACCCGCAGCGCGTCGACTTCCTCGCGCATGCGCATGGAGCCGAGTTCCGCCGTGAAGGCGCTGCCCGAGCGGCCCGCCACCATGATCGAGACGATGAGCACGCCGAGTTCGCGCAGGGTCAGGATGCCGACCATGTCGACGACATAGGTCGTCGCGCCGAACTTGCGGAAATGGAAGATGCCCTGCTGCGCGATGATGCAGCCGATCAGGAAGGTGATCAGCGCGACGATCGGCACCGCCCGCAGGCCCGCCCGCTCCAGATGATAGACCATCGAGGTGAAGCGGAACGTGTGGGGACGCACCAGCACGCGCAGGAACGCCAGCACCAGCGCGCCGATGAAGGACAGCAGCGCCAGCCCGTCCTCCGCCATCGACACCGTCGTCTTGCCGACCAGCTGGACGCCGCCGATGACGGGGTTCACATGGCGCAGGCGCGGCGGATTCTCGTGGCTGCCCTTGACGATATCGTCCAGCAGGGGGCGGAAGCGGCGCTCGAGCCCGACGATCTGGAAGCGGATGCCGGCCTTGTCGAGCGCCTGCAGCAGCCGGTCGAGCACCACGGCGCCGAGCGTGTCGAAGCTGCGCACGCCGGAAAGGTCGATCCGCGCGGTCTCGCCGGCGCCGGCGCCCAGTTCGGCAAGCGCAGCATCCACGCTACCTTCAAGCGCGCGGCCCTGCCCGGCCACCCAGCGGCCATTGCCCACGAACACGAGTTCGCGGCCATTGCGGGCAGTGGCCAGAAGCGGCGCTTCAGCAGCTCCCAAGATGACCTCTCCTGCGGGCACGACCGCCCTCCGGCCGCGACACCGCTACCAAATTCGCAATGTGTTACTTAGCGTCGGGTCCGTTGGCCGTCGAGGGAGCGCCTCTCCGATTCCCGCCCCTGGCCGCCCGCGGACGACGTAATCGCGGCGACTGTGCTTTCGGAGCGACGCCCCTCCGGGAGCGATCGGGATTATGCTTTCGCCTGCGCGACGATTCCCGCCGCCCCGGCCTCTGCCCGATGACCCTTCTGACCGTCACCCCCGAACGCTTTCCGATCCGTGGCAGCTTCACCATTGCCCGTGGTTCGAAGACCGAGGCCGCCGTGGTCACCGTGGAATTGCGCGACGGGGACCACGTAGGGCGCGGCGAATGCGTGCCCTATGGCCGCTATGGCGAGACCGTCGCCGGCGTGGTCGAGCAGCTCACCGCCCTGGAAAAGCTGGTCGCGGAGGGCGTGCGGCGCACGGATCTCATGGCGCTGATGCGGCCGGGGGCGGCGCGCAACGCCCTCGACTGCGCCATGTGGGACCTCGAGGCCCGGCGCGCCCGCATGCGCGTCTATGAGATGGCCGGCCTGCCGGCGCCGCTGCCGGTCGTCACCGCCTATACGCTCAGCCTGGACACGCCGAAGGCGATGGCGGAGGCGGCGCGCCTGTCGGGCCATGAGTTGCTCAAGCTCAAGCTCGGCGCCGAGGGCGATCTGGCGCGGCTGAAGGCCATTCGCGCCGCGGTGCCGCAGGCGCGGCTCATCGTCGATGCCAATGAGGGCTGGTCGCCGGACATTCTGGAGGCCCATCTCGACGCCTGCGCCGCCGCCGGCGTCGAACTGGTCGAGCAGCCCCTGCCGGCGGCAGACGACGCGCTGCTGGCCCGCATCGCACGCCCGGTGCTGGTCTGCGCCGATGAGAGCGCACACGGGCTCGACAGCCTCGACGCGCTGGCCGGGCGCTATGACGCCATCAACATCAAGCTCGACAAGACCGGCGGGCTTACCGAGGCGATCGAGCTGACGCGCGCGGCGCGGGCGGCCGGGCTCGACATCATGGTCGGCTGCATGGTCGGCACCTCGCTCGCCATGGCGCCGGCGCTGCTGCTCGCGCCGCTGGCGCGCTTCGTCGATCTGGACGGGCCGCTGCTGCTGGCCGCCGACCGCACGCCGGCCCTGCGCTATGAGGGAAGCGTGGTCTACCCGCCCGAGCCCGATCTCTGGGGGTGACCGACCTGCCCGGCGGCGAGCGCGAGCAGCGTGCCGAGCGCCGCCAGCCCGGCCGAAGCGACGAAGGCCCCCGGACCGAACGCCTGCCAGAGCGGCCCCGCCGCGAGCGTCGCCACGGCCATGGCGATGGCCGTCGCCCATGCCGCCAGCGCCTGCACGCTGGCCCCGCGCCCCGGCGGTGCGTGCCGGGCGACAAGTTCCACCGTGCCGAGATAGGTGCAGCCGAAGGTGAGCGCATGCAGCGGCTGTAGCAGCAGCAGAAGCAGCAGCGTCGGGTCGAGCGCCATCACGCCGAAGCGCAGCACCCCGGCCAGCCCGCCGATCAGCAGCAGCCGCTCCGGCCCCGCCCATGCCGTCACCCGCGTGGCGTAGCGGAACAGCACCACCTCGGCCAGCACGCCGAGCGCCCACAGCAGGCCGATCACCATGTCGGGCAGGCCTCTGCCGTGCCACATGATAGAGCCGAAGGCGTAGAGCACCGCGTGCGACCCCTGCACCAGCGCCGCCGCCGCCATGCCGACCAGCAGCACCGGCGCGACGCCCGCGAGCACGAAACGACGGCGCTCCACGGTGGCGTGCGGCGCCGGCCGGACGTCGCGCAGCGTCGCCGCCGCCAGAGCCGCCGCCACGCTCGCCCCGGCAATCAGCCAGATCACCGTATCGGCCGGCACCTTGGCGAAGAACACCCCGCCCAGCAGGGCCCCCGCTACCAGATTGCCGCCGATGAAGGCCATCGATCCCCATAGCCGCACGCGGCCATAATCGATCAGACCCTCGCTGCGGCGCGCCACGGCATAGGCGTCGAGCACCGGCAGGCTGGGCTGCCAGAAAATCGCGGCGAGCCCCAGCCCGATCAGGATGAAGGTGGCGTTGGGCGCCATCGCGATGCCGGCAAAACACAGCGCCGTCGCGGCGGCGTAGACGATCAGCGTCGCACGCGGGCGCCCGCTGCGGTCGGCGAGCAGGCCGCCCAGCGGCATGGTGACGAGGCGCACCGTCTGCGGCACGGCGAGCGCCAGCGCGATCATCGCCGCGTCGAAGCCACGCCCTTCCAGCCAGACCGGGAAGAACGGCATGAACACGCCGATGCCGAAGAACAACCCGGCATAGACGGCGGCGATGGCGTGGCGCGGGGCGATGAGGGGCACGAGACGGCTCGCGAGGGATGCCGCCTCGATAGCAGGCCGCGGCGGACGAAGCGAGCCCGCCGCGCCCGGCCCGCTGTCACCACCAGGCGTGGAAGTGGTGCACCGGGCCGTGGCCCTGGCCGATGGCAAGTTCTTCGGAACGCGCCAGCGCCTTGGTGAGATAGTCCTTGGCCGCCGCCACCGACGCGCGCAGGGACAACCCCTTGGCCAGCCCGGCGGCAATGGCGGAGGAGAGCGTGCAGCCGGTGCCGTGGGTGTTCCGGGTGACGATGCGCGGCGCGGAAAGCTCCAGGAATCCGTCCGCGTCGAGCAGCACGTCGACGCTGTCCGGGCCCTCGCCATGCCCACCCTTGATGAGGACGGCGCGCGGCCCCATCGCCAGCAGCCGCTCCGCCTGCGCGCGCACCGTGGCGAGGTCAGCGGCGGGCGCCTCGTCGAGCAGCGCGGCGGCTTCGGGCAGGTTGGGCGTAATGAGCAGCGCGCGCGGCAGCAGGTCGCGGCGCAGCGTTTCGATCGCCTCCGGCACCAGCAGCCTGTCGCCTGAGGCGGCGATCATCACAGGATCGAGCACCACCGCCGACACGCCGTGGCGCTGAAGGCCGGCGGCGACTTCCTGGATCGCCTCGGGACGCGACAGCATGCCGATCTTCACCGCATCCACGGCGAGATCGGACAGCACGGCGTCGATCTGCGCGGCGATGAAGGCGGGCGGCACGTCGTGAATGCCGGTGACGCCCCGCGTGTTCTGTGCGGTCAGCGCGGTGATGACGCTGGCCCCGTAGACGCCGAGCGCCGAGAAGGTTTTGAGATCGGCCTGGATACCGGCACCGCCGCCGGAATCCGAACCCGCCATCGTCACCGCAATCGGTGTGGAGCCTGCCATGCTACGCCTCCCTCGCCGTCGAGAGCCGGAAGCGTCGCCCCTCGGACGAAAGCTCGCCCGAATGCGCGCGATCCGTTCCCTCCGCCGGCATGACCCGGATCAGGTTCGTGGGTTGGCGGCAACCGTGCGGTTCGCCCTGCCTCTCAGCCCGTCGGCTTGTCGCCTGGGGCACCCCAACGTGATCGTCCCTGCGAGATAGGCGAAGCGGAAGGCGGGTGCAAGACGCGCGTCGCCCGGCGGCCGGGGGTTGCGCGCGCAAGCCGCTTCGTTCCATATCCCGCCTCTGTCCCAAGCTCTCGCCACAAGCCGGAATGCCGCCATGGTCCCCTTCTTCATGCAGATCAAATGTCAGCTCGGCCGCGCCTATGAGGTGGCGAACGCCATAGCCGACGCCGAGATCGCGTCGGAAATCTATTCGACCGCCGGCGAGTTCGACCTGCTGGTCAAGTTCTACGTGCCCGAGGGCACCGACATCGGCCATTTCGTGAACGAGAAGGTGCAGCTCTTCCCGGGCATCCAGGACACCCGCACCCTCATCACCTTCAAGGCATTCTGAGACGTCAGGGCGCCGGTGCGGCGGGCGGCGTCGAGGCCGCCTCCTCCTGTGTCCGGTCGATGCCCAGCCGGCGCTCGCGCCAGATGACGGAAAGCCCCGCGCCGATCACGATGGCGCCGCCGAGCAGCACCAGCAGCGGCGGCACCTCGGCGAACAGGATGAAGCCGAGCAGCAGCGACCACAGCATTGCCGAATAAGCGAAGGGCGCCACCACCGAGGCCGGCGCATAGCGGTAGCTCTCAGTGAGCAGGATCTGCCCGACACCACCGATCATACCGATCGTCACCAGCAGCAGCGCCTCGCGCCCGCTCGGCAGCACCCAGCCCCAGCCGGCGGTGGCAAGGCCGGCAATGGCCGCCAGCGCCTGGAAGTAGAACACGATGGCGGCGGTGGTCTCGGTCTGGGTGAGACGGCGCACCTGCACCATCGCGCCGGCGGTGAAGGCTGCGGCCAGCAAGGCGAACAGCGCGCCGTAGAGGTGCCGGGGCGTATCGAAGGAGCCGTGCATGTGCGGCCACAGCATCACCACCACGCCGCCAAGCCCCACCACCACGGCCGCCCAGCGATAGATCTGCACCCGCTCGCGCAGCACCAGCGCCGCCAGCGCCACGGTGAGCAGCGGCGCGGCGAAGCCGATGGCTGTGGCGTCCGCCAACGGGATGCGCGCCAGCGCCCCAAAGCTGAGCCCCATGGCGCAGACGCCGATGGTGCCCCGCGCGATATGCCCGAGCGGATGGGCGGTGCGCACCGCCGCACTGATCTCGCCGCGCCACGCCAGCAGGGCGAGCAGCGGAAACAGCGCGAAGAACGAGCGCGAGAACACCACTTCGCCGGTCGGAACATGATCCGAGACGATACGGACGAGGGCGGACATGATGGTGAAAAGGAACGTCGCGCCGATCTGCAGCGCGATGCCCTTGAGCGCGTTCATGGGGCCGGCATGGAGCATGGTTCGAGAGCGCCCGCAAGGAAATCCGGGACGTTATTTCACGGGAAGGGATTGCCGCCCGCCAGCGCGATGCCACCGAACACCACTAGCGCCGCCAGCACGAGGCAGACCGCCGCCAGGCCGATGGCACCCGGCGTTGCCGGGGCGCGGTCGGCATAGGCCGCCGCCGGCTTGGTGCCGGTGATCATGGCGCGGATCAAATTGTCGCGGCCGAACAGCGAGTAGGCGATGTTGATCGTGACGTGCAGGGCGATCAGCCCCAGCAGGAACGGGTAGATGCGTTGGTGCCAGCCGGAAGCGCTGCGGATCGTCTCGTCGCTGACCACATTGGTCATCGGGCCGTAGACGACGATGTCGTCGCTGGTGAAGAGCCCTGTCAGCCCCTGCGCCGCCACCATCGCCAGCAGCGCGACGATGACCCAGCCGCCCAGCGGATTATGGCCGAGAAAATGCTGCGGGCGGCCCTTGAGCAGGCTCGCGGCATAGCGCACCCCCGCCGCCGGGCCGCGTAGGAAGCCGGCGAAGCGCGCCGTCGAACCGCCCACCACGCCCCACAGCAGCCGGAAGACGATCACCACCAGAATGGCGAGGCCGTTCCACTGGTGCCAGACCAGGCCCACATCGCCGTAATAGCGGCTGACGAAGGCAAGCCCCACCAGCGCGGCGAGGCCCCATTTGGCCAGCCGCGTCGGCAGGTCCCACGCCAGCATGTGCGCCGGCGCGGGAGACGGGGTGAGAAGGCTCGTCACTTTTTCTGGCGGAAGCTGTCGTGGCAGGTGCCGCAGGTGCGGATCACGCCGGGGAAATTGGCCTTGAAGCTCGCCTCGTCGGTGATCGCCACCCGCGCTGCCGCCGCGTCGGTGCCGAGCTTGCCGAACAGGCCGTCGAACTTCGCCTTGTCCTGCCAGATCGCCGGCAGCGCCTCGGTGTCGCCCGTGCCGGAGCCTTCCGGGAACAGGGTCGGCAGCACCTTGGCGTTCTTGGCATAGGCGTCGAGCGCCGCCTGCACGGTGGCAAGGTCGAACGCGGTATTGCCGCGCAGCATGCCCCCGACCGGCTTGGTCACATCGCCGAACTGCTTCAGAAGCGTCTGGCGCTCCTTGATGACATCGGCCTGGGCCACAACCGCCGTCGCGGAAATGGTAGTTATCATGCCGGCTGCAAGCGCAACCGTCAGTCGGCGAACCATGAGATGCTCCCTCATCTACGCGCCGGGTCCGGCACGCACTGCGAGCCTATTGAGCGCCCCTGCGATGGCAATGGTCCGCAGGCCGAGGTCGCGCGCTCGTGATGACGGGAGCGTACCTAAGGTCAGCTCAATCGGTGTTTTTGCTGCGATGGACCGTGTTTTCCCGCATTCTCAGCTGCCCTCAATAACCTTACGTCAGGACAACAGCCGCCAGGAGAAAGCGCCATGTCGATCCGTACCGTTCTGCTTCACGCCGCTCCCGATTCGGGTTTCGGCGACCGTCTCGCCTTCGCGGTGGCCTTTGCGCGCCAGGCCGGCGCCCAGCTACGGGCGGTCTACACGCTGTATCCCGCCGGTGTGCCGCGCGTCGGCCGCGCTCTGTCGATCTATGTGAACGAGCTGGTGCACGAGGCACGGGAGAAGGAAGCCCTTCTCCAGGGCCAGTTCGAGGCCGCCGTCGCGGCGGCCGGCGTCCCCGGCAACTGGCAGACTGTGGAAGGCGAGGTCGCCGCCGCGCTGCGCGACGAGGTCACTTTCGCCGATCTCACCGTCGTCAGCGAGACGCCCTATGGCACGGTCGACGACCAGCTCGCCGCCACCCTGCCGGAACATCTGGCGCTCGCCTGCAATGGCCCGGTGGTGGTGGTGCCAACGGGCAAGCCGGTGCCGAACCGCATCGGCCGCGTGCTGGTGGCATGGAAGCCCTCGCGCGAGGCCGGCCACGCGGTGCGCTTCGCGCTGCCCATCCTCGCCCTTGCGCACCAGGTGGAAGTGCTGACGGTGGAGGAGAGCAAGCAGGACGTCGCTGCCTCCGGCGCCAGGCTCACCGCCTATCTCGGCACTCATGGCGTGAATGCCACGCACCACCACGTGTCCGAAGGTTCGGCCGGAGCGGTGATCGCCCGCGAGGCGCGGACCTACGGCGCGGATCTACTGGTGATGGGCATCTACAGCCGCTCCCGCCTCGCCGAGATGATCCTCGGCGGCGTCACCGCCTCGCTGATGGTCGATCCGCCGGTGCCGCTCTTCGTCGCCCATTGAGCGCCGCAGATCTCCAAGCCCTCGACCCCGAAAGGGCCGGCGGCTTCCGCCTTGCGCGGTCAGCAGCACTTGCGGGTTGCACGTGGGCGGGCGCAGGCCTAGCTCTCGCCCGCCGCCGAAGGCGTGCGGCGCTGCGAGGAGTTGACGGTGCCGCTGTCGTCCCAGTTCCTGCCGATGTTCCTGTTCGCGCTGGCCGGTGCGCTGACGCCGGGGCCGAACAACATGATCTCGGCGGGCTCGGGCGCCGCCTTCGGCTTCCGCCGCACCCTGCCGCAGATCTGGGGCGTGACCTTCGGCTTTGCGCTGATGATCGTCGCCATCGGCATGGGGCTCGGCACGCTGTTCCTTGCCATCCCCTACATGCACCAGACGCTGAAGATCGTCGGGTCGCTCTATCTGCTCTACCTCGCCTGGAAGATCGCCCATGCCGGCACTACGGGGAGCGGCACCGCCGTCGAGCGGCCGATGACGCTGCTGCAATCGGCGCTGTTCCAGTGGGTGAACCCGAAGGCGTGGACCATCGCGCTTTCCATCGTCCCAGCCTTCACCACGGTGGGCGGCGACAATCTGTTCGGCGAGGTGGCGATGATCGCGCTGGTCTCCGGCGCCGTCAGCTTTCCCAGCCTGTGCCTGTGGGCCGGCTTCGGCGCCCTGCTTGCCCGGCTCCTGTCGACGCCGCGCCAGCAGCGCATCGTCAATTATGCGATGGCGGCGCTGGTCGCGGCGAGCGTGGTGATGCTCTTCCTCTGAGCGGGGCCTCGCGATGTGCAGCGCAGCACGCGTCATAAAAACGTGATGCGACTCGGGCTTATGGGCCCTCATGGAGACATTGCGCAGCTCGTTTTCGGGCATGATCGAGGAAGCTGTCGAGATGAACGACGCACCCGAGGCGCGCCGCTACCGCAGCCTGTTCCTCTCCGACGTCCATCTCGGCACCAAGGGCTGTCAGGCCGATCTTCTGCTGGATTTCCTGCGCTACCACGACGCGGACACCATCTATCTCGTCGGCGACATCGTCGATGGCTGGCGGCTGCGTTCGGGCTGGTACTGGCCGCAGTCGCATAATGACGTGGTGCAGAAGCTGCTGCGCAAGGGCCGCAAGGGCAGCCGCATGGTCTATCTGCCGGGGAACCACGATGAATTCCTCCGCGACTATTACGGCAATCATTTCGGCGGCATCGAGGTGGTCGAGACGGCGATCCACGAAGCCGCCGACGGCAAGCGCTACCTCGTCATCCATGGCGACGTGTTCGACGTCGTCGTGCGCCACGCCCGCTGGCTCGCCTTCCTCGGCGACGGCGCCTACACCGCAGCGCTCGGCCTCAATACCTATCTCAACTGGGCCCGTCGCAAGCTCGGCTTTCCCTATTGGTCTCTGAGCCAATGGGCCAAGCTGAAGGTCAAGAACGCGGTCAACTTCATCGGCCGCTTCGAGGAGGCGGTCGCCACCGAGGCGCGCCGCCACAAGGTGGACGGGGTGGTCTGCGGCCATATCCACCACGCCGTCATTCACGACAGCTTCGGCGTCCAGTACATTAATTGCGGCGACTGGGTGGAAAGCTGCACGGCGATCGTCGAACATGCTGACGGGCGCCTGGAGCTGATCGACTGGGCGCGCCAGACCCGGGCGCGGGTGGGCGCGCCGCTGCTGCTAGAGCCGCCGAAAGTCGCCGCCTGATGCACATTCTCATCGCGACGGATGCCTGGCTGCCGCAGGTCAACGGCGTCGTGCGCTCATTGCAGAACACCGCACGTGAAGCCGCCACGCTCGGCGCGCGGATCGACTTCCTCACCCCCGCCGATTTCCGCACCGTGCCGATGCCGACCTACCCGGAAATAAGGCTGGCGCTCGCCACACCCGGGCGGGTGCGCCGCGCGATGGACGAGGTCGGCGCCGGCTATGTGCACATCGCCACCGAAGGCCCGATCGGCATCATGACGCGCCGCGCCTGCCTCGCGCGCGGGCAGAGCTTCACCACCAGCTACCACACGCGCTTTCCCGAATATCTCGCCGCCCGCGCCCCGGTGCCGGAAGTGCTCTCCTATGCCTGGCTGCGGCGCTTCCACAATGCCGGCGCCGGCATCATGGTTTCCACCCCGACACTGGAGGCGGAACTGCACGGGCGCGGCTTCCGCAACATCATGCGCTGGTCGCGGGGAGTGGATTCCGAGCTGTTCCATCCGCGCCCCGAGGCGGAGATGGACGCGCTTGTCGCCACCCTGCCCCGCCCAATCTTCCTTTCGGTCGGCCGCGTGGCGGTGGAGAAGAACATCTCCGCCTTCCTCGACCTCGATCTGCCCGGCTCGAAGGTCGTGGTCGGCGAAGGCCCGGCCCGCGCCGAGCTCCAGGCACGCCACCCCGAGGTGCATTTCCTTGGGCTGAGGGAAGGCGACGCGCTGGCGCGCATCTATGCGGCGGCGGACGTCTTCGTGTTTCCCAGCCTCACCGACACCTTCGGCATCGTGCTGCTGGAAGCGCTGGCGAGCGGGCTACCCGTCGCCGCCTTCCCCGTCACCGGGCCGAAGGACGTGATCGGCGAGGCGGATGTCCGCGTGGGCGTGCTGAATGAGGACCTGCGTCAAGCGGCGCTGGCGGCGCTCGCCATCGACCGGGAGACCGCTCGGGCTTACGCTTTGCGCTATTCCTGGCGCGCCTGCACCGAGCAGTTCCTGCACAACATCGAACTCGCCCACGCCCGTGCCGTACCCGCGAAGGCCGGCTGACATCAGGCCGCCGCGAGGCACCGCGCGAAGGTCGACGCGTCGACATTGCCGCCGGACAGCACAAGAACGGCGACCTTGCCCTTGAGGTCGAGCTTTCCGGCCAGCACCGCCGCGAGCGACACCGCCCCGCCTGGCTCGACGACGATCTTCAGCTCCTCGAAGGCAAAAGCCACCGCCCGTGCCACTTCCTCATCGGTGGCGGAAACGCCCTCACCGACAAGGCGTGAGGAAATCTCGAAGGTCATGCGCCCCGGAGTCGCCGCCAGCAATGCGTCGCAGATCGAGCCGGTGACGCGGTTGTTGCGCTCGCGCCCGCCGGAGCGGAAGGAGCGGGCGTGATCGTCGAAGCCGGCGGGCTCCGCCGTCATCACCCGCGCTTCCGGGAAATGGTGTTTCACCGCCAGCGAGATACCCGATACCAGGCCGCCGCCGGACGCATTCGCCACCACCACATCCGGGGCGAAGCCGCGCGCGAGCATGTCTTCGGCGATTTCCAGACCCACCGTGCCCTGCCCGGCGATGATGTGAAAATCGTCATAGGGCGGCACGAAGATGGCCCCGCGCGCCCGCGCGATCTCGCCGGCGATAGCGTCGCGGTCATCGGTCTCGCGATCATACCCCACCACCTCGCCGCCGAAGGCGATGGTGCGTGCCCGCTTCATGGCCGGGGCGTCGTTCGGCATGACAATCACCGAAGCCATGCCCATCAGCGTCGCCGCCGCCGCCACGCCTTGCGCGTGGTTGCCGGAGGAGCAAGCGACCACGCCGCCTTCCCGCTCGTTCTCGGGGATTCGCGAGATGCGGTTATAGGCGCCGCGAAACTTGAACGAGCCGGTGCGCTGGAGCGGTTCCGGCTTCAGGAAAACGCGACCGCCGGTGATCTCGTCAAGGCGGGCGCAGGCGATCAGCGGCGTGCGCACCGCCACGCCCGAAAGGCGTTCCGCGGCGGAGACGACGTCATCGAAGGTGGGAAGGGCGTTGCTCTGCATCATGCGCCCAGCTTAATGCGGCGGCGGGGGACGCGCATGCAAATTCACCGGCACATACCCGGCCTTTTTCGCCGCCGCCGGCACCACCGGCCGCCCGGCGCTTGCGTGCGCTTGTCGGGCCGACCTAGATACAACTCCCTTGAAGCCGAACAGGAGATGGCATGTCGGGCCGAACGCGCAGTCTGGATCGGGGCGACATGGATGCCGGCGCGCAGGCGATCACCGGGCAATTGGGCCGCACCATCCAGCGCCTGCGCAAGGCCTATAACCTGTCGCTTTCCGAGCTCTCCGAGCAATCCGGCGTCGCCAAGTCGATCATCAGCCAGATCGAGCGTAACGAGACCAACCCGACGCTCGCCACCGTCTGGCGGCTGTCGCAGGCGCTCGACATGTCGATCGACCGCTTCATGGCGGCGACCGATGACGAGCCGTTCGTCGAGCACCTCACCCGCGCCGACACGCCCATCCTCGTCTCCGAGGACGGCAAGTGCCGGCTCACCATCACCGGCTGGATCAAGACGGTGGAATGGCTGCAATGGTTCGACTTCGTCGCCGGGCCGGGCGGCGAGCTGATCTCCGACGGCCACCAGCGTGGTTCGGTGGAGTGCCTCTCCGTGCTGTCCGGCGAGTTGCAGGTGGAGTGCGGCGACGTGATCGAGACCGCCCGCGCCGGCGAGACGCTCCGCTACCGCTGCGACCGCCGCCACGTCATCCGCAACACCGGCCTCGAGCCCGCCCACGCCACCATGGTGTGCCTGCTCAAGGCCGCCGTGCTGGACTGAGACGGCGGGGGAAGCGGGCACGGCCGACCATCCTTCGAGGCTCGCTGCGCTCGCCCCTCAGCATGACGGTGCTCTTTCCCAGCATAAGGCGTCGTCATGCTGAGGTGCGCTGCGCAGCGAGCCTCGAAGCACGCAGCACCTTGCGAGCCCTGGCTCATCGCGCCGCAGCACACGCGCTCCGTCCCCAGGACCGGGCGTGACCCGGCCACCCCGGCTTCAGCCGGCAGGCTGATCCCCGGGTCGCGCCCGGGGATGAAGTGTCAGAGGCCGATGCGCCAGCCGCCTTCCCTCAGTTCATCTTGCCGAGCGGGATGAACTGCGTTTCGCCGGAGGAGCCGTCCACGCCGTCATTGTCGGTGACGATGAAGCCGTTGCCGGCCGCGTCGATGGCGAAGCTCTCGACCTTGTCGAGCACATAGCCGTGCGGCGCCTTCAGCAGCGGCAGCAGGTCCTTTACTTCGCTCTTGGTCACAACAGCCGGCTCCGCCTCGCTGCCGAGCGGCACCGGCGTCACGCCCTTGAGCGAGACATAGACCAGCTTCTTGATGGCGGCGTCCGAACCGACGAGGTTGTCGCGCTCGACAACCATCAGCCCGTCCTTGTAGCGCGTCAGCTCGGACAGGCCGACCCAGCCCTTGGCGGTCTCTTGCAGGGGATAGCGCACATAGGCCCAGCTCTTGGCGGCGGGCTTGTAGGCGATCAGCTTGGCGAAGCCCTTCGGGTCATCCTTCCACGCGCGCTGGACGGCGATCCACACCGTCTCGTCCGCACCCGAACCGACCACGGCGACGCCCTCGAAGCCGAAGCGGCCGGCCTGCGCGGCCACCGCCTCGGGAAGCGCGATTTCCTCGGCGATGGCGCCATCCGCGCCGACACGCAGCAGCAGGTTCTGCGTGGCCTTTTCCTTCTTCTCGGGATTGCCTTCGGATACCGCCCAGAAGCCACCCTCGGCCCGCACCGCGATGCCCTCGAGATCCAGCCCCTTGGCCGGCGTGCCGTCCTTTGTCAGGACCGTCGCGGCAGTGATGCGGGCGGGCAGCGTGCTTGCGTCGATGGTGAGGATTCGCGCCTGCGCATAGGCGCTGTCGGTCACGGCGTAGAGCGTGCCGGGCTGCTTGGCGTCGGCGGCGAAGCCGGAAAGCGCGCCCCACGCGATCGGCAGGCCGTCCGGGCCGTCCACGGACAGGATCGTCGGATAGGCCGGCGTCGCGCCGGGCTGGCGCTGATAGAGCGTGACGACCGAGCCGATCCCGCCATCCTCGCGCAGGTCGGTCTCGGCGGCGGTAACGAACAGGTCGCGCTTGGGCAGGGCGATCAGACCTTCCGGCCCGATGCCGCCCGGTAGCACCTGCAGGAATTCCGGCGCCACGGCGGCCCCCTTGTCGCGATAGACGAAGACCACCGAGCCGCGTTCCGAGGCGACGAAGATCAGGCGCTCGTCGCCGAAGCTTGCGACTTCCGCGCCCTCCATCTCGATGCCCTTCTTGTTGCGCTTCTCGGGGTAATGGCCGAGGCGCACCGCCAGGTGCTCCGGCGCCGTGCCGCTCTCGAACAGCAGCTTTCCGGTCTTGTCGAAGATGGAGAAGCCGCGCGTGCCGCCCTTCCAGTCGCCCTCATTGGCGATGACGAAGCGATCCTCGTCGATCCACTGCACGGTGTCCGGCTCGCGCGGCACCGCCTTCATGGAACCGGAGAGGTCGATGACGCCGTCTTTCTTGGTGTCGATCTTGTCGAGATCGACCGTGCCGGCGGAGAAGTGCGCCGTCACCTTGCCGGTGGGCAGGTCCACCACCACGATGTGGTTGTTCTCCTGCAGGGTGACGACCACCTCGTTGCGGGTGTTGATGTCGACATATTCCGGCTCCGGGTCCTCCGGCGCGATGGCGGCGAGGCCGGTGAGGTCGACCACCCTCTTCGAGGCATCGACCACGCGGCCGTCCTTTACCTCGAAGGTGGTGAGATTGCCGGCCGGCATCTGCGGCAGAGCCCCGTCGTTCAGTTCCTCGTCGCGCTCATTCTCGATGGCGATGGCGAGGTAGCTGCCGTCCGGGCTCTTGGTGATCGAATCCGGCTGGCCGCCGAGATCGATCCTGTCCTCGACCTTGCGGGTGGCGAGATCGACCACCGCGAGATGACCCGAGGGCCTGGCCTTCGATTCGGAGGTGTTCACCCCGACATAGGCCTTGCCGCCGATCACCACCGTCGTCGTCGGCTCGCCGTCGAGGGCGACGACGCCAGCAGCTTTCGGCGCGGCGGGGTCGGTGATGTCGATGAAGCCGATGCGCTGGCCGGGGCTGTCGCTATAGATCAGCGTGTTGCCGTCCTCGGTGAAGGTGATGATCTCCGCAGCCGTCGATTTCGACGCGTCGGCGCCAGCCGGCAGATTGTCGACAACATTGAAGGTGCCGATGCGATTGAACACCGCGTCGGCCGCCAGCGAAGGCGACGACAGGGCGACGAGGGCGAGCACGGCGGCGGAAGCACTGGCGAGCAGCATCGGGCGCATGGCGGGGAACTCCGATCAGGAAGCGGGCCACGCCCGCGCTGATGCGGTTCAAGTCCCTGCCGATGACAGAGGCATGACGGATCGGCAGGCCGGGCTGAACTGCGCTCTCGTCCCGGCCCGACGTTTCGCCCTGTCGCTGAGGAACGTAGCCGTCTTGCCGCAGAGAAACGGCAGACCTCTCCTGCAAGCGGGCGCCGTCATGCAAGCATTCGACTTTCGGACGAGGTGATTACAGTAAAAATCCTCAATTAGGGCTTGCACTCGCTTCTCCGGCATCGTCTCCTTGCGTCATCGGGACAAGGCGATCAATCGCCGCCCGGCGGGCACGACCCGCGAGGAAACGCCATAGGAGGAACCGCCCATGACCGAAACGTCAGGGAAGAGCACGGACGCGCGTCCGGACGTCCGTACCAACCGCCGCCGCTTCATCGCCACGGCCGCTGCAGCCGCCGCCGGTGCCACCATCGCGGCACCCGCCGTGCATGCGCAGGCGCCGATCAAGCTGAAATTCCAGTCGACCTGGCCGAACAAGGACATCTTCCACGAGTTCGCCGGGGACTATGTGAAGCGCGTCAATGCCATGACGGGCGGGCGCGTGGAGCTGGAAATCCTGCCGGCGGGCTCGGTGGTTCCTGCGTTCCAGATGCTTGACGCGGTATCCTCCGGCATTCTCGACGGTGGTCACGGTGTCGCGGCCTATTGGTACGGCAAGAGCAAGGCCTTCTCGCTCTTCGGCACCGCCCCCGCCTTCGGCTGGGACGCGGACGAACTGCTGGGCTGGGTGCGCTATGGCGGCGGACAGGAGCTCTATAACGACCTGGTGCAGAACACGCTGAAGCTGAACGTCGTCGGCATGCTGACCGGGCCGATGCCGGGCCAGCCGCTGGGCTGGTTCAAGAAGGAAATCACCAGCGCCGACGACATGAAGGGCATGAAGTACCGCACCGTCGGGCTCGGCGCCGACCTCTTCAAGGAGTTCGGCGCGGCGGTAACGATCGTGCCGGGCGGCGAAATCGTGCCGGCCATCGACCGCGGCCTGCTCGACGGCGCCGAGTTCAACAACCCGTCCTCCGATCTCATCCTCGGCTTCCCGGACGTCGCCAAGGTCTACATGCTCGGCAGCTACCACCAGGCGCTCGAATGCTTCGAGATCCTGTTCAATAAGACCAAGTTCGACAGCCTGCCGCCGGACGTGCAGGAAATCCTCAAGGGCGCTTCCGACGCCACCTCCTCCACCATGATGTGGAAGGCGCAGGACCGCTATTCCAAGGATCTCGCGGCCATCAAGGCCCGCGGCGTGAAGGTGCTGCGCACGCCGCAGCCGGTGCTGGAAGCCCAGCTCAAGGCCTGGGACACCGTCATCGCCAACCTCTCGGCGGACCCGGTCTTCAAGAAGGTCGTGGACAGCCAGAAGGAATGGGCCAAGCGCATCGTCGGCTTCCGCCTCGAATACGAGCCGGACTCCAAGTTCGCCTACGACCACTTCTTCAAGTCGGCCTGATCTGCCGTCGCGTGCACCCCTCTCCGGCAACGGAGAGGGGTTTTTGGTTTCGGCGGTCGCTGGCGTTGTCCGAACCGTGCCGCAGCCTGCGGTCTTGCGGGATGTCGCCGATGTTCGGCCGCGCGACCGCGCCGGAACCCAAGACCACCCGATGACGTGCCACAAGAGGCCCCTACCCCATGCAATCCATCCTTCTCGGCGTTGACCGACTGAACGGCATCATCGGCAAGATATTCGCCTGGTGCATCGTCATCCTGATGGTGGCCATCTGCTACGAGGTGTTCTGCCGCTACGTTCTGCGCGATCCCACCACCTGGGCCTACGACGTCAGCCTGATGCTGTATGGCGCCCTGTTCATGATGGCCGGCGCCTACACGCTCTCGCGCAACGGCCATGTGCGCGCGGACTTCCTGTACCGGAAATGGCACCCGCGCACCCAGGCCAAGAGCGACCTGGTGCTTTACTTCCTGTTCTATTTCCCCGGCATCCTGGCGCTGATCTATTCAGGCTGGGGCTATTTCCACCTGTCCTACCTGCTGAACGAGCACTCCTCCTTCAGCCCGGACGGACCGGTGATCTGGCCGTTCAAGGCGCTCATTCCCATCACCGGCGTGATGATGCTGCTGCAGGGCATCGTCGAGGTCGTGCGCTGCTGGATCTGCATCCGCGAGGGAGACTGGCCGCAGCGACTGCACGACGTGGAGGAGATGGAGAAGATCATCCTGGATGAAGCGGCCGCCAAGGCCGCCGAGGACGAGGCGAGGCTCAACGCCGTCGAGCGCGAATCCACCACGCGGGGGACCCTGTGATGTTTCTTTCCGATCCCGCGCTCGGCATCCTGATGCTGGTCGTCTTCCTGTTCCTGCTGATGCTCGGCTTTCCCATCGCCTTCACCCTGATGGCGCTCGGCGTGGCCTTCGGCTACCTCTCGATCGGCGACGGCATCTTCCAGCTCTTCGTGCAGCGCACCTATTCGGTGATGGCGAACGACGTGCTGATCTCGATCCCGCTGTTCCTGTTCATGGGCTATGTGATCGAGCGGGCGAACATCCTCGACCGGCTGTTTCGCTCCATCCAGCTGGCGGCCGGCTGGATTCCCGGCTCGCTCGCCGTCGCCACGCTCATCACCTGCGCGCTGTTCGCTACCGCCACCGGCATTGTCGGCGCCGTGGTGACGCTGATGGGCCTGCTGGCCTTCCCGGCCATGCTGCGGGCCGGTTACGACACCAAGATCGCCTCGGGCGTGGTCTGCGCCGGCGGCTGTCTCGGCATCCTCATCCCGCCCAGCGTCATGCTCATCCTCTATGGCGCAACGGCTGGCGTGTCGGTGGTGAAGCTCTATGCCGCCGCGTTCTTCCCCGGTATCGCGCTGGCCGGCATGTACATGGCCTATGTCATTATTCGCGCGATGATTAATCCCTCGCTGGCGCCGAAGCTGCCGCCGGAGGAGCGCAACGTTCCGGTGCTCACCGTGATCTGGGCGCTGGCGACCTCGTTCTTCCCGCTGGTGCTGCTCATCGTATCCGTGCTCGGCTGCATCATCCTCGGCCTTGCGACGCCCTCCGAGGCGGCGGCCATCGGCGCGGCGGGCGCCATCCTGCTGGCGCTGGCCTACCGCACCTTCAGCATCGAGAAGCTCAAGGATTCAGTGTTCCTCACCGCCCGCGCCTCGGCGATGGTGTGCTGGCTGTTCGTCGGCTCGGCGGTGTTTTCCGCCGTCTTCGCCCTGCTCGGCGGCCAGCGGGTGGTCGAAGAGTTCATCATGGGGCTGGACATCGGGCCGATCGGCTTCCTGATCCTCACCCAGGTGATCATCTTCGTGCTGGGCTGGCCGCTGGAGTGGACGGAGATCATCGTGATCTTCCTGCCCATCTTCCTGCCCCTGCTCGACCATTTCGGCATCGACCCGATCTTCTTCGGGGTGCTGGTGGCGCTGAACCTGCAGACCTCGTTCCTGTCGCCGCCGGTCGCCATGGCGCCCTTCTATCTCAAGGGCGTGGCACCCAAGCATGTCACCATCGAAGAGATCTTCTCCGGCGTGATGCCTTTCATCGCGATCGTCATCTTCGCGATGATACTGCTCTACACCTTCCCGGGCTTCGCGCTCTGGCTGCCGAGCTATCTCTACGGCGGCTGAGGCGGAGACGCGCCGCGCCAAACGGAAACGGGCCCGCAGACGGGCCCGTTTTCATGTCGCGACATCGGCACTCAGGCGGTCGGCGCCTTCGGATCGCCCGGCGCGGTCTTCCAGCCGAGCGTGGGAAAGCGCACCACCCGCCGGCCACGGAAATCCGCCTCGCAGACCAGGTGGCCGCGCTCTTCCATATAGGTCAGCAGCCAGCGCCCGCGCGAGGGCGAGCGGCTGCCATAGGCCCGCGCCAGCGCCTCGTCGGCCGGGGACGGCGCCCCGTCCATGCCCGCGCGCGCCAGCAGCAGGAACACGCCCTGCATCTCCTCCGGCAGCCCGGCCGCCTGGTCGATGGCGCGGGCCCAGCCCTCGTCGCCGGTGCGGGAATCGAGCCCGGCGCGCGCAATGGCCAGCCGGCGCGTGAAGGCCGCAAGGTCCGGCACCTTCGAGCCCACCCGCCGCACCCGGCAATGCACGAGAAAATCCGGATAGAGCGCGGCGGCGGAGCGGAACGGCGCCTCGGGATCGGAGACGAACTGGCGCACGATCTCGTCGACCAACGCCTCGTGCTCGGCCGCGAAGGCGGCGGCCGCCTCGGGATCGACCGGCACCGGCTCCGGCGCGGGGGCAACCTCCAGCGTCTCCAGTATCGCCTCGGTGGCCGGCGGCGCGGCGCGGGACGGCGGCGCGGGAAGCGGCTCGGTGCCGAGATCGTCAAAGATCAGGTCCTGCATGTCGGCCACGGCGAGCTCCGGCGGCGGAAGCAGCGCGGGCCGGCCATTGCGGCTGGCGGTCTCGACATGGCCGATCTTCACCGACAGCGGCCGGCGCGACAAAGCCGGGCCAAGCGCCACGAACGAGCCGGTGTTGAGGTCGCGGAAGCTCTCCGCCTGGCGCTTCTCCATGCCCAGAAGGTCGGCAGCCCGCGCCATGTCGATGTCGAGGAAGGTGCGGCCCATCAGGAAATTGGAGGCTTCCGCCGCCACGTTCTTGGCGAGCTTGGCGAGGCGCTGGGTGGCGATGACGCCGGCGAGGCCACGCTTGCGGCCTCGGCACATCAGATTGGTCATTGCCGAAAGCGAGATGCGCCGTGCCTCGTCGGAAATCTCGCCGCCGCCCGAGGGGGCGAAAAGCTGCGCCTCGTCGACCACCACGAGCATGGGGAACCAGTATTCCCGGTCGGCCTCGAACAGCCCGTTGAGGAAGGCGGCGGCCGAGCGCATCTGCGCGTCCGCGTCCAGTCCTTCGAGGTTGAACACCACAGAGGCGCGGTGCCGTCGGATGCGCGCGGCGATGCGCTGGATCTCGCCGGCGGTCCGCTCGGCGTCGATCACCACATGGCCGAAGCGCTCGGCGAGGCCGACAAAGTCGCCTTCCGGGTCGATGATGGCCTGCTGCACATGGCCGGCGCTCTGCTCCAGCAGCCGGCGCAGCAGGTGCGATTTACCGGAGCCGGAATTGCCCTGCACCAGCAGGCGCGTGGACAGCAGCTCTTCCAGATCGAGCCGAACCGGCTGTCCGGCGTTGCTGCTTCCGAGCTCGATACCGATCTTCATCTGCGATGACGCATCCCTGGAACGTTTCACCCCACATGGTGAAGGGCCGCACTCTGCGATGTCCGGCGCCCCTCGGCCGGGACGCCCAACGGGAAGGGCAGGCCTCGGCCGCCCCGCACGGCCCTGCCTTTAGCACGCAGCAGGAGCCAGCGCCGCCGGGCCGGAAGAACTCCACAGATTCGGACCCGCTCGACAAGGCCTTTCATTATGTCCATCCTCGCCGCATGTCGCCTCCGCCCTTCTTCACCATCGGCTATGAGCAAGTGTCCTCCGCCGCCGTGCTCGACACGCTCAGCGGGGCCGGTGTCGAACTGCTGGTCGATGTGCGTGCCGTCGCGGCCTCGCGCCGGGCCGGCTTCTCCAAAAGCCACCTTGCCGCCGGCGTGAGCGAGCGCGGCATGGGCTACCTGCACCTGCGCGGCCTCGGCACCCCGGCGGAAGGGCGGCAGGCGGCGCGCAGCGGGCATTATGACGAGCTGCGGCGCATTTACGACGCCCATCTCGCCACCCCGGCGGCGATCGAGCAACTCGACGAACTCGCGGCGCTGGTGGCGGCCGGGCGGCGCGTGTGCGTGCTGTGCTTCGAGCGCCATCCCGAGCATTGCCACCGTCAGATCGTGGCAGACCTCATCTGCGAGCGGGTGGGGGTCGACGTCGAGCACCTGATGGCATCGCCCATCTGACCCCCTGCGACAAAATGCGCCATACCGGTGCGTGTCTCCACGCACACGCACATTCCACGGTTGATTGATGGTGTCTCGATGCAGTGCTCGGATGAGGGGTACTGCCTGACCCTCTACAACTGTGAGCGCGGCGATGTTCTCTTCGCCGGCGCGAGCTCTCGCGCCTCTCGTCGCGGCGTTGTCCGCCACGTGCCTGGCTCCCGGCGCGGCGGCCGAGGAGGCGGCGGAAGCATCGCTGCGCCGTCGCCTCTATTTCTATACCGGCGTCGATATCGCCCGCGACAATGGCTATGGCTGGGGCGGCATGGCATGGGCGCCCTTCGCGCCGATGGACCGGGAAGGCTTGCGCGTGCGCACCCAGACCGGCGGCGGGCGCTACGAATACCGCACGCAGGCGGTGGCAGGCGGCTGGAACACCGTCAACAAGACGGACGGCGAGGTTCTCCTCGGCTGGCAGTTCCTGCGCGGCGCACACGCGCTGGCCCTTTATGGCGGCGTCAACGTGGTCGACAACGCGCTCGACCAGCCCGACCCCGGCAATCGCGACCAGGGCACGCAGTGGGGCGCCAAATTTGTCGCCGAATGGTTCTACCGCCTCGACGAGCGCTGGACGCTGACCGCCGCCCTCAGTGCCTCCACGGCGGACGGCACATTCAATGCCCGCGCCACCGCCGCATGGCAGGCCTTTGACTGGTTGAATGTCGGCATGGAGACGGGCGCGACAACCGACTGGCTGGATGAGAGCGCCCGGGTCGGGCTGTTCGTCGCTTCCCCGCTGCAAAGCTGGGAGCTGCGGGCCGCCGCCGGCTGGCGCTGGAGCAGCGACAGCGACGACAGCCCCTATGGCACGCTCTCGCTTTTCATGCCGTTCTGACCCCGCGCCTGCGGCGGTCCGCCCCTCAGGCGTCTTCCGCCTTCATCGCCTCCAGCGCCGCGCCCGCATCGACATCCGTCCCGGCCGCGATCGCGTGGATTTCCAGCGCTTCCAGCTCCTCGCGCGTGTCGATGTCGAGGAAGGCGCCCTCACCCTCCACCGGCACCTCGACCACGAAGTCGGGGTTCTGCGCCAGGATCTGCCGCGCGCCGACATCGCCATGGAGCGTCATCAGCGCCGGAAACAGCGGACGCGCCAGCGCCACCGGGTTGCCGTGCCGCCCGCCCGCCACCGGCACCGCCGCCAGCCGGCTGCGCGCGGGATCGAGCGCATCGGCCACGCGGTCGATCAGGGCGGGCTCGACCATCGGCATGTCGCCGAGCAGCACGACCACCCGCTCCACCTCCTTCGGCAGGGCGGCGACACCCGTCCTCAGCGAGGTTGAAAGGCCCTGCGCGAAGTCCTGATTGGTCGCGAAGGTCACGTCGAGCCCCGCAAGCGCCGCGCGCACCGCCTCCCCTTCATGCCCGATCACCACGATAACGGGGCGAGCCCGCGCCGCGAGCGCCGTCTCCACCACGCGGCGCACCAGCGGCACGCCGCCGACGGGCACGGTCAGCTTGTGCGCATGCGGCATGCGCGTGCCCTGCCCGGCCGCCAGCACCAGCGCAGCGGCCGGACGCGCCGGGCGGCGGCGCAGCTCGCCGACGAGTTGGGCCAGGATGGAGACGGCGATCTCCGCCGGGTTGGCGGCACCGATATCCAGCCCGATCGGCGCACGGATACGCGCCAGCGACCCGCGCGGCACGCCCTTCGCCGCCAGCCGCTCCACCCGGCCCGCATGGGATTTGCGCGAGCCGAGCGCGCCCACATAGAAGCAGCCGGCCTCCAGCGCTGCCGTCAGCGCGGGGTCGTCGATCTTCGGGTCATGCGCCAGTACCGCGACGGCGGTGAAGGGATCCAGCGTCAGGCTGGCAAGCGCATCCTGCGGCCACTCCGCCCGCACGTCGAAGCCGGGGAAGCGCTCCGGCGTGGCGAAGGCCGTGCGGGGATCGAGAATCGTCACCTCGAAGCCGATGGCCGCCGCCATGGGCGCCAGCGACTGGGAAATATGCACCGCCCCGGTGATGACCAGCCGCGGGGACGGCAGTTGCACGGTCAGGAACAGCTGCCGCCCCTCGGCCTCCACCCGCCCGCTGCGTCCGCTGCGCAGCGCCTCCGCGAGAGGCTCCGCCAGCGGATCAGCCCCCGCGTCGGCGGCACGCACCAGCCGCTGGGCACCACCGTCGAGATCGGTGACCAGCACGGCGGCACGGCGGGCCGTGCGCTCCGCATTGAGCGCTTCGAGCAACGACAGGTCCATCAGGCGACCTTCTCGACAAAGACGGCGATGCGCCCGCCGCAGGACAGCCCGACCTGCCACGCGGTTTCGTCGGCCACGCCGAATTCCAGCAGCCGCGCGCGGCCATCGGCGATCACCTCCGCCGCCTCGGCCACCACCGCTCCTTCAACGCAGCCGCCGGAGACCGAGCCGAGAAAATTGCCGTCCTCGTCGATCGCCAGATGGCTTCCCACCGGGCGCGGCGCCGAGCCCCAGGTCTCGATCACCGTCGCCACAGCAACGCCCCGGCCGGCCCGCCGCCAGCCAGCGGCAGCCTGCAGCACATCTTCCTCGCGCGTGAGCATCGGCTCCTCCTTCGCGTTCAACCATTGCGTCCACTATAACGCGGCGAAGCGCCTCCGCCTTGCCGGAGCGCGCGGAAACGATCACAAGACCGCGCATGAGTTCCGCCCGCCCCTCGCTCTTTCCCTTGCATCCCTTCCCCGCCCTGCCCGAGCGGACCCTTCGGCGCGTCGGCGAACTTGCCGACGCCGGTCTGGTCGCGGCCGACCCGGCGCTGGAGGCGGTCGCCGCCCGCTACGCCGTCGCGGTGACACCGGCGCTCGCCGGCCTGATCGATCCTGCCGACCCCGCCGACCCCATCGCCCGCCAGTTCCTCCCCGATGCGCGCGAGCTGGAGGCGCACCCGCAGGAGAGCGAAGATCCCATCGGCGACGCCGCGCACAGCCCGGTGCCGGGTATCGTCCACCGCTACCCCGACCGGGTGCTCTTGAAGCTGGTCGGGGTCTGCGCCGTCTATTGCCGCTTCTGCTTCCGCCGCGAAATGGTCGGGCCCGGGGCGGAAACGAGCCTCACCGAGGAAGCGCTGGACGGCGCCCTCGCCTATATCGCCGCGCGCCCGGAGATCTGGGAAGTGGTGCTGACGGGCGGCGACCCGCTGGTGGCGTCGCCGCGCCGGCTGGCGGAGCTGATGGCTCGCCTCGCCGCCATCCCGCATGTGAAGGTCGTGCGCTTCCACACCCGCGTGCCCATTGCCGCGCCGGAGCGCGTGACGGGCGCGCTGGTGGTGGCGCTGCGGGCGCCCGGCGTGACCACCTATGTCGCCATCCACGCCAACCATGCCCGCGAACTCGGGACCGAGGCGCGCGCCGCCCTTGCCCAGCTGGCGGATGCCGGCATCGCGCTGGTCGGCCAGAGCGTGCTGCTCGCCGGCGTCAATGACTCGGCAGAGACGCTGGCCGCCCTGTTCCGCGCGCTCGTCGAGTGCCGGGTGAAGCCCTATTATCTGCACCATCCCGACCTTGCTCCCGGCACCGCGCATTTCCGCCTGACCATACAGCGTGGGCAGGAATTGATGGCGGCGCTGCGTGGGCGGGTCTCCGGCCTTGCCTTGCCGACCTATGTGCTCGACATCCCCGGCGGCCACGGCAAGGTGCCGATCGGGCCGGGCTATCTCGAAGCCGCGCCCGAGGGCTGGCGCGTCACCGATTATTGCGGCGACGTGCATGATTATGGAGAAGGCGTGTGAGCCACCCCGCGCCCGTCGACGTGGTGGTGATCGGCGCCGGCGCCGCCGGGCTGATGTGTGCCATCGAGGCCGGCCGTCGCGGCCGCCGCGTCGTGGTGCTCGACCATGCCCGTGCGCCGGGCGAGAAGATCCGCATTTCCGGCGGCGGCCGCTGCAACTTCACCAATCGCGACGCCGGCCCGCGCCACTATCTCTCGGCCAATCCCGGCTTCGCCATCTCGGCATTGAAGCGCTTCTCGGCGCGGGATTTCATCGCCCGTATCGACCGGCGCGGCATCGCCTGGCACGAGAAGACGCTGGGCCAGCTGTTCTGCGACGGCTCGGCCCGGCAGGTCGTCGACATGCTGACCGACGATCTCCGGGAGGCGGGCGGCGAGTTGCGCCTCTCCACCGCCATCACGGCGGTCAACCGCATCCCGGAGGGCTTCAGCGTGACGACCGCAAACGGCACGTTTGCCTGCGCGTCGCTGGTCGTCGCCTCGGGGGGCAAGTCGATCCCGAAGATGGGCGCCACGGGCTTCGGCTACGAGATCGCCGAGCGCTTCGGCCTTGCGCTCCAGCCCACCCGCCCCGGCCTTGTGCCGCTCACGCTCGATCCCGCACTGCTGGAGCGCCTCGCGCCGCTCGCCGGCATCGCGGTGGAGGGACGGGTGACCCATGGCAAAACCCGGTTCGAGGAAGGGCTGCTGTTCACCCATCGCGGCGTCTCCGGGCCGGCGATCCTGCAGATTTCGTCCTATTGGCGCGAGGGCGACGCGATCACCCTTGCGCTGGCACCCGGCACGGATGTCTTCGCGCGGCTGCGCGAGGCCCGTGCCACGCATGGAAGGCAGTCGCCTGCCACCGCACTGGCGAGCATTCTGCCCAAGCGCCTCGCCCAGCTCATTGCCGAGCGCGAGGCGGGTGCCGTCAATCTCGCCGACCTCTCCGACAAGGCGTTGCGGCGCCTCGACGAGGCGGTGAATGGCTGGCAACTCAAGCCGACCGGCTCTGAGGGCTACCGCACCGCCGAGGTGACGCTGGGCGGCGTCGACACCGCCGGCCTCGATTCGCGGACCCTGCAGGCGCGCGAGGTACCGGGCCTCTATTTCATCGGCGAGGTGGTGGACGTCACCGGCTGGCTCGGCGGCTATAATTTCCAATGGGCATGGTCGTCCGGCTGGGTCGCCGGGCAGTTTGCCTGAGCGACCTCAGACCGACAGGAAACCCCGCCCGAGATAAGCGAGCCTCGCCTTGTCCGGGCCCAGCGTCACCGCCTCGACCCGGCCGACCAGCACGTCATGGGTGGCGATGGTGCGCACCTCCACCATGCGGCACTGGAAGACCGCGATGGCCCCGGTGAGGCAGGGAACGTCCAGCGCGCCGTCATGCCAGTGGCCGACGCCGAATCGGTGCTCGCCCTCCAGCCCGCCGCGTCCGCCGAAACTCTCGGCCACCGCCTGCTGCTCGGCCCCAAGCATGTTCACCGCGAACCGTCCGGACTGCCGGAAGGCAGCGGCGGAACGGATGCGGCGGTTGAGGCAGACCAGCAGGGTCGGCGGGCTGTCGGAAACCGAGGCCACCGCGGTGGCGGTGAAGCCGGCGCGCCCATCCGGACCGCGTGTGGTGATCACGTGCACGGCGGCGACGAGCCGGCTCATTGCCTCCCGATAGAGGCCGGCCTCGACCCCGTGCTCCGCGCCATGCGCCTTATGATCGTCCACGCCGTCTCGCCTCCCGGGGCCGCCCGCGGCGCGAACGGTCCACACCACATGGCAGAGCTGTGCATAACCCTGTCGGCGCCAATTTGAAAATCGCTGTGGCAACGCGCTGTACACATGACATTGCGGCGACGGGATTAATACTTTCGGACACATGCCCGACCAGCCTTCGCCACAATAACCGCTTGAGTTGCAAAGACTTTCGTCATTTAGGTATTATAATACTTAACTATCACGCATTCCGATCGATTGCATTTCGCCTTTCGATCGAATTGTATCGGAGCTCGGCGCGGGCTAAGAGTCAGAGGCGCACATCGTACGGGCACGGTCATAAACTGTGCAAAAGCCCGACGGTCGTGCCTTGCGCGAATGCGGCTGAGGGGAGCCGGCGAAAATCATGGAAATCTTTGTTCAGCAGCTCATCAACGGGCTGACTCTCGGCTCCATCTACGGGCTGATCGCGATCGGCTATACGATGGTGTTCGGCATCATCGGCATGGTGAACTTCGCCCATGGCGACGTGTTCATGGTCTCCGCCTTCATCGCGCTGATCTGCTTCCTTCTGGTCACCACGGTCCTGGGCATCACCTCCATCTTCCTGGCGCTGGCCATCGTGCTGGTGGTGGCGATGGTCTTCACCTCGCTGCTCAACTGGGCCATCGAGCGTGTCGCCTACCGGCCGTTGCGCGGCTCGTTCCGGCTGGCGCCGATGATCTCGGCCATCGGCATGTCGATCTTCCTCGCCAATTTCGTTCAGGTGACGCAGGGCCCGCGCAACAAGCCGATCCCGCCGATGATCACCGACGTGATCGTGCTGATGGATAACGGCTCCTATCAGGTCACGCTCGCCTGGAAGCAGGTCATCATCATGGTGATCACCGCCGCCCTGCTGGGAGGCTTCTGGTATCTCGTGCAGAAGACCTCGCTCGGCCGCGCCCAGCGCGCCTGCGAGCAGGACCGCAAGATGGCGGCGCTGCTCGGCATCAATGTCGACCACACCATCTCGCTGACCTTCGTCATCGGCGCGGCCCTCGCCGCCGTCGCCGGCACGCTGTACCTCATGTATTACGGCGTCGCGAACTTCGCGGATGGCTTCGTGCCGGGCGTGAAGGCCTTCACCGCCGCGGTGCTCGGCGGCATCGGCTCGCTGCCCGGCGCCGTGCTCGGCGGGCTGCTGATCGGCCTGATCGAGACGTTCTGGTCCGCCTATTTCTCCATCGAGTACAAGGATGTGGCGGCGTTCTCCATTCTCGCCATCACGCTGATCTTCATGCCGCAGGGCCTGCTGGGGCGGCCCGAGGTCGAGAAGGTCTGAGGTCGCGCATCATGGCTGTCCAGACCGCCGACACCGCCCCGCCTGCGGCCACGGCCGCCTCCCCGTCCATCCTGGGCCACGCCTTCAAGGATGCGCTGATCACCGGGCTGATCGCCCTCGGCCTGTTCGGCCCGCTGATCGGGTTCCAGACCGTCATCATCGATGGCGCGCTGGGGCTGGCCTACAGGCCCTCGCTGCTGGCCATCATGGTCAGCATCATCTTCGTCGGCCGGCTGCTGCTCAACCTCACCATCTGGTCGCCGAACCGCAAGCCGTCTTCCCATAGCGGGCCGACGCTGTTCGACCGCGCCGGCACGGTGATGGGCCCCGGCGTCAAGCCGGCGCTGCTGGCCTTCGCGGTGCTCTTCCCGTTCCTCGCCACCTTCACCATGGGCGGGCTGAACGAGAGCCGCTATCTGATCGACCTCGGCATCCTCATCCTCACCTATGTGATGCTGGGCTGGGGCCTCAACATCGTGGTCGGCCTCGCCGGCCTGCTGGATCTCGGCTACGTCGCCTTCTATGCGGTGGGTGCCTACACCTATGCGCTGCTGGCCACTTCGGCACCGATCAACGACTTCTTCGCCGGGCTGTTCGGCGCCACCTTCTGGGCCAACTGGGCGTTCTGGATCTGCCTGCCCATGGCCGGCATCTTCGCCGGCGTCTGGGGCATGATCCTCGGCTTCCCGGTGCTGCGGCTGCGTGGCGACTATCTCGCCATCGTGACGCTGGCCTTCGGGGAGATCATCCGCCTGGTGCTCATCAACTGGGTGGACTTCACCAATGGCGGGGCGGGCATCGCCTCCATCCCGCGCGCCACCTTCTTCGGCATCCCCTTCAATGCCGGGCCGGATGGTTTTGCGGCGTTGTTCGGGCTGCCGTTCAACCCGATGCACCGCATCGTCTTCCTGTATTTCGTCATCCTGGCGCTGGCGCTGGTTACGGCCTTCGTCACCGTGCGCCTGCGCCGGCTGCCGGTGGGCCGCGCCTGGGAAGCCCTGCGCGAGGACGAGATCGCCTGCCGCTCGCTCGGCATCAACACCACGACGACAAAGCTCTCCGCCTTCGCCACCGGCGCCATGTTCGGCGGCTTCGCCGGCTGCTTCTTCGCCGTGCGCGCCGGCTTCGTCAGCCCGGAGAGCTTCACCTTCGACGTCTCGGCGATGATCCTCGCCATCGTCGTGCTCGGCGGCATGGGCTCGCAGATCGGCGTCGCGGTGGCGGCGGCGGTGATGATGGGCGGCATGGAGATGCTGCGCAATCTCGGCTTCCTGAAGCAGGTCTTCGGCAATGATTTCGACCCCAGCCTCTACCGCATGCTGATCTTCGGCTTTGCGATGGTCGCCATCATGGTGTGGAAGCCGCGCGGCCTGGTCTCCACCCGCGACCCGACCATCTTCCTGAAGGAGCGCAAGGCGGTTTCCGGCGATCTCGTGAAGGAGGGCCACGGCTGATGTCGACCTCTCCCGCAAACGGCCTCCCGCGCTGGGAAGCCGACACCATCCTCTCGGTCGAACACCTGTTCATGCGCTTCGGCGGCCTGATCGCGGTGAACGACCTCAGCTTCAAGGTCGGGCGCGGCGACATCACCGCCCTCATCGGCCCCAACGGCGCCGGCAAGACCACGGTGTTCAACTGCATCACCGGCTTCTACAAGCCGAGCGAGGGGCGCCTCGTGCTGGCCCATGGCCGGGCGCCGACGCCGGACGAGGTCACCGAGGTGACGCGGATCGGCGAGCGTTCGCTGGTCGGTCGCGACGCTGGCGTGTTCCTGCTGGAACGGATGCCCGACTATCAGGTCTCCGGCGTCGCCAAAGTGGCGCGGACCTTCCAAAACATCCGGCTGTTCACCGGCATGACGGTGCTGGAGAACCTCATGGTTGCCCAGCACAACGCGCTGATGGCCGCCTCGGGCTATTCGCTCAAGGGGCTGTTCGGGCTGCCCGGCTGGGCCCGCGCGCAGCGTGCCGCCACCGAGAAGGCGACGTACTGGCTCGAAAAGGTCGGCCTCACCGACCGCGCCGACGACCCGGCCGGTGACCTGCCCTATGGCGCGCAACGGCGCCTGGAGATCGCCCGCGCCATGTGCTCGGAGCCGATCCTGCTCTGCCTCGACGAGCCTGCAGCCGGCCTCAACCCGCGCGAGAGCCTCGAACTCAACACGCTGCTGCGCGCCATCCGCGCCGAACACGGCACCTCGATCCTGCTGATCGAGCACGATATGAGCGTGGTGATGGAAATCTCCGACCACGTGGTCGTGCTGGATTACGGCACCAAGATTTCCGACGGCTCGCCGGAAGCGGTGAAGAACGACCCGCGCGTCATCGCCGCCTATCTCGGTGTCGACGAGGATGCGGTGGAAGAGGTCGAGGCCGAACTCCACATCGAACATTCCGCGACGGGGGCCCTCTCGTGAGCGATACTCTCACCGCCGCCACGCCGACGCTCGCCACGCCCGGCCGCACGGATGAGCCGATGCTCGCGGTGCGCGGCGTCAAGACCTTCTACGGCAACATCATGGCCCTGCGCGGCGTCGACGTGGACGTCTACAAGGGCGAGATCGTCACGCTGATCGGCTCCAACGGCGCCGGCAAGTCGACGCTGATGATGACCATTTTCGGCCAGCCGCGGCCGCGCGAGGGCACCATCACCTTCGAGGGCCGCGACATCACCAAGGTGCCGACCCACGAAATCGCGCATCTCAAGATCGCCCAGTCTCCCGAAGGGCGGCGCATCTTTCCGCGCATGACCGTGTTCGAAAACCTGCAGATGGGCGCGGCCGTCGACGGCTTCGCCCATTTCGACGCCGACCTCGAAAAGGTCTTCGTGCTGTTCCCGCGCCTGAAGGAGCGCATCAACCAGCGCGGTGGCACGCTGTCGGGCGGCGAGCAGCAGATGCTCGCCATCGGCCGGGCGCTGATGAGCCGGCCGCGCCTGCTGATGCTGGACGAGCCCTCGCTCGGCCTCGCGCCGCTGGTCGTGCGGCAGATCTTCGACGCCATCCGCGAGCTCAACCGCACCGAGGGGCTCACCGTCTTCCTGGTCGAGCAGAACGCCTTCCACGCGCTCCGGCTGGCGCATCGCGGCTATGTCCTCGTCAACGGCAGCATCACCCTTTCGGGCGCCGGACGCGAGCTGCTGGAGCGTCCGGAAGTGCGGGCCGCCTATCTCGAAGGAGGGGCGCACTGATGGCTCCCGTTTCCGGAACGCTCGTCTCCAAGGGCAGCTCGGCCAGCCTGGCCGTCGTACTGCCCGCGCTGATCGTGGCGCTCGTTATCGCCTCGGCCATCATCATGCCGATCCTGGTGGTCGAAGTGTCGCGCGCCGATTTCCTGCTCGTCACGCTGTTTCTCGGCGGCGGCGCGGCCTGGCTCACCGGGCGCTCCATCGCCACCACCTGGCGGCCCTACCGGCAGGCGGTGCTCTATGCGCTGCTGCTGGGTTGCGTGGTGCGCTTCTTCCATTTCGCCCTGTTCGAGGGCACGCTGCTCTCGCTGCAGTACTTCCTCACCGATACGGCCTTCCTGGTCGCCGTTGCAACGCTCGGCTTCCGCGCCGAGCGTGCCAAGCAGATGGCCACCCGCTATGGTTGGATCTATCGCCAGTCCGGGTTTTTCGGCTGGCTCGAAGGCGATGCCGGCAACCGTTCCGGCGAGCCCTGACAGGCACCTTCACCATGTTTCGCATGCTCGTCGACAAGAGCACCGAAAAAGGCATGATATCGGCCCGGGGCGACAGCCGCCGAGCCATAGAGGCCGCGCTTTCCACCTTCCAGAACCAGGAGAGACGTTCATGAAGAAGCTTCTGATTGCCGGCATCGCGCTCGGCGCCATGGCGGCGCTGGCCGCTCCGGCGTCGGCGCAGATCAAGGTCGGCGTGGGCGGTCCGATGACCGGCGCGAACGCCACCTTCGGTGCGCAGCTGAAGAACGGTGCCGAACAGTGGGCCGCCGACGTCAACGCCAAGGGCGGCATCCTCGGCGAGAAGGTCGAGCTGATCATCGGCGACGACGCCTCCAAGCCCGAGCAGGGCGTCTCGGTGGCCAACAAGTTCATCTCGGACGGCGTCAAGGTCGTCCTCGGTCACTTCAACTCGGGCGTCTCGATCCCGGCCTCCGAGCAGTATGCCGAAGCCGGCATCCTGCAGCTCACCCCGGCCTCGACCAACCCGGTCTTCACCGAGCGCGGCCTGACCACCGTGTTCCGCGTCTGCGGCCGTGACGACCAGCAGGGCGCCGTCGCCGGCGACTACATTGCCAAGAACCTGAAGGGCAAGAAGATCGGCATCGTCCACGACAAGACCCCCTACGGTAAGGGTCTGGCGGACGAGACGCAGAAGTCCATGAATGCCGCCGGCATCAAGGAAGTCGTCTATGAAGGCATCAACCCGGGCGAGAAGGATTATTCCGCGCTCGTTTCGAAGCTGAAGGCGGCCAACGTCGACGTGCTCTATTACGGCGGCCTGCACACCGAAGCCGGCCTGCTGGTGCGCCAGATGCGCGACCAAGGCATGCAGACCGTGCTGTTCTCGGGCGACGGCATCACCGACAAGGAGTTCTGGACCATCGCCGGTCCGGGCGCCGCCGGCACCCTGATGACCTTCGGTCCCGATCCGCGCAACAGCCCCTCGGCCACCGAGGTTGTCGCCGAGTTCAAGAAGAAGGGCATCGATCCGGAAGGCTACGTGCTCTACACCTACGCCGCTGGCCAGGTGTTCCAGCAGGCTGCCGAGGCGACCAAGTCGCTCGATAACGCCAAGCTGGCCGAGTACATCCACTCGGGCAAGACCTTCAAGACCGTGCTGGGCGACCTGATCTTCGACAAGAAGGGCGACCGCACCACCCTCGACTACGTGCTGTACGTCTGGAAGGACGGCGGCTACTCGCAGATGTGAGCCGCACCGCCGCGCCTACCCGGCGCGGCCCGGTCACCACCATCGACAAACGAAACCCGCCGGAGCGATCCGGCGGGTTTTGCTTCTGCGGGGCACGAAGCCGCCAACGGTTCAGCCGAAGGCGGACAGCGCCGGAAAGGTTTCCAGCAGCCAGTAGCTCATCTGCGCCATCCAGCCGGAGAGGAAGCCGATGCCGGTGAGCACCAGCAGCGCGCCCATCACCTTCTCGATGATCGGCAGATAGCGCCGCGCGCGGCCGAGCAGCCCGAGCGCCGGCCGCGCCATGGCCGCCACTGCGAGGAAAGGCACGCCGAGCCCGGCCGAATACACCGCCAGCAGGCCAGCGCCATGGGTCAGCGTCTGCTCGCTCGCCGCCACCGCCAGAATCGCCGCCAGCACCGGCCCGATGCAGGGCGTCCAGCCGAAGGCGAAGGCGAGTCCCATCACATAGGCGCCGAAGAAGGTGGTGGGCGCGTCGACATGCACGCGCTTGGTGCGGGTCAGCCAGCTGAAGCGCAGGATGCCGAGAAAATGCAGGCCCATCAGCAGGATGGCGACGCCTGCCACCATGGCGAGTTCCTGCGAATAGAGGCGCAGATAGGCGCCCGCCACCGAAGCCCCGGCCCCCAGCGCCACGAACACCGTCGAAAAGCCGGCCACGAACAGCGCCGCCGCGCCGAGCGTGCGCCGCGCCGCCGCGTCGGTCGGGGCCTTGTGGGTGATCTGGTCGAGGCTGGTGCCGGCGAGATAGCAGAGATAGGGCGGCACCAGCGGCAGAACGCAGGGCGAAGCGAAGCTGGCGATGCCGGCCAGGAACGCGGCCGGAAGAGTGACGTCGGCCATGAAATGAGCAACCCTAGCCTTATCCGAAGCCTCCCAATGCACCGACATACCGGCTTGCGCAATGCGGCGGCTTGGCCTCTACCCGTGATGTGATGCGCCGAGACCTGACGCGCTGTGAAGGAGGATCATATGCGGAGCCTGATCACCGATGTCGCCGGTCTTCGCGTCGGCAACGCCACAGACCTCGCCCTCGCCTCCGGCGTCACCGTCGTGCTGTTCGACGAGCCGACCGTCGCCTCCGTCGACGTGCGCGGCGGCGGACCCGGCACCCGCGAGACCGACCTGTTGGCTCCCGACGAGACGGTCGGCGCCATCCACGCCCTCACCCTTTCCGGCGGCTCCGCCTTCGGCCTCGATGCCGCCGGCGGCGTGGCGGCGGCGCTGGCCGAAAGGGGCATCGGCTTTCCCGTCGGCGATGCGCGCGTGCCGATCGTTCCCGGCGCCGTGCTGTTCGATCTCATCAATGGCGGCGACAAGAACTGGGGCCGCTTTCCGCCCTATCGCGATCTCGGCTATGCCGCCGCCAACGCGGCGGGGCTCGATTTTCCCCTGGGGACGGTGGGGGCCGGAACCGGGGCGACAACGGTGGACGTCAAGGGCGGCCTCGGCTCCGCCTCGATGGTCGCGGCCACCGGCCACACGGTTGGGGCCCTCGTGGCAGTGAACGCCTGCGGCGCCACCAACTTCCCCGGCGGCCCGCATTTCTGGGCGGCGCCCTTCGAGCAGGAGGGCGAATTCGGCGGGCTCGGCCTGCCGCACCCTTTGCCGCCTTTGCCCGCGCGCCCGGCGCTGAAGGGGCTGCCGCCCGGCGCCAACACCACCATCGCCGTGGTGGCCACCGATGCCGTGCTGACCAAGGCGCAGTGCAAGCGGCTGGCGGTGATGGCACATGACGGCTACGCCCATGCGATCTGGCCGGTGCATACCCCGCTGGACGGCGACACCATCTTCGCCGCCGCCACCGGCAAGCGCCCGCTAGAAGACCCGATCTTCGACCTCGCGCTCATCGGCGACGCGGTGGTGCGCACGCTGGCGAGGGCCTGCGCCCGCGCGGTTTTCGAGGCGACGACGCTGCCGCAACCGGGCGCCCTGCCCGCGTGGAAGGACCGTTTCGGGCGCTAGACGGTCCTTGTTGCGCCGTCGGCAATAAGGCAACCCGTCTGTCGGCTTTGCAGCCCCGCTTGTCGCATATGTCCAATCGGCATGGCTGCCATGCGTCTGACACTACCCTCACTAATGAGGGGAGCGCATGAGCGACAAGCAGCCACGCATCCGGGTCCGGGGCCTCACCAAGATTTTCGGCGACGAGGCGGGAACCGCGCTGCCGCTGCTGCGGTCGGGAAGCACCCGTGCCGAGGTGCAGCAGGCCACCGGCGCCGTGATCGGCCTGCAGGACGTCACCTTCGATGTCGACGAGGGCGAGATTCTCGTCGTCATGGGGCTTTCCGGCTCCGGCAAATCCACCTGCCTGCGCTGCATCAACCGGCTGATCGAGCCCACGGCCGGCACCGTGCACATCGACGACACCGACGTCACCGCGCTGGGCGAGCGCGACCTGATGGAACTGCGCCGCACCCGCTTCGGCATGGTGTTCCAGCAATTCGCGCTGTTCCCCCACCGCTCCATCCTGCGCAATGTCGAATATGGTCTCGAAGTGCAGGGCGTGCCCGCCGCCGCCCGTCGCGACAAGGCGATGGCGGCGATCGAGACCGTGGGGCTGAAGGGCTGGGACCAGCACTTTCCCTCGCAGCTTTCCGGCGGCATGCAGCAGCGCGCCGGCCTCGCCCGCGCCTTGGCGCTCGACCCAGACGTGCTGTTGATGGACGAGGCCTTCAGCGCGCTCGACCCGCTGATCCGCCGCGACATGCAGCAGGAACTCGTGGCGCTGCAGAAGCGGCTGAAGAAGACCATCGTCTTCGTCAGCCACGACCTTGACGAGGCCATCGCGCTCGGCGGGCGGATCGTGCTGATGAAGGACGGGCGCGTGGTGCAGCAGGGCACCGCCGCCGACTTCCTCGCCAACCCGGCGGACGAGTATGTGCGCCGCTTCGTCGAGCATATTGACGTGCTCGGCGTCGTCACCGCCGGCGACGCCATGCGCCCGCCAGTGGCGGTCCGCCCCTGGCAGAGCACCGCGGACGAGGCGCTGGCCATCCTCACCCAGTCCGGCGAGCCCGTTGTCACGGTGGTCTGCGAGCAGGGCCGCTTCCAGGGAACGGTGGATGCCGACACGCTCAGCCGCGCCGGCACCACCGAGCTCCGCCTGCTGCTCAGCGACCGCGACGCCTGCGTCGCCCGCACCGCCACGCTCAACGAGGCCGTCGCCCGGCTCGCTTCCGGCCGTGGCGAAATCGCCGTGACCGGCCCGGATGGCGAATTGTTCGGCGTTATCGCCAATGCCGACCTCATCGCCGCCCTGGCGCGGCGGCGGTTCGAGACAGCGCACTGACGGGAGCGAATAATGGCCTTCGAGATCCCGCGCATTCCCCTTGCCGAATGGTGCGACATCGCGCTCGACTGGGCGACGGAGCATTTCTCCGGCGTCACCCGCGCCATGAGCGCGGTGATCGGCACCGCCATCGAGACGACCACCGACTTCCTCGTCGGCCTGCCGCCCTGGCTGGTGATCATCGCCTGCGGGCTGCTGGTGTGGCGGCTGACGACGTGGCGCATCGCCCTCGGCACGGTGATCGGCTTCGCGTTCCTGTGGAACCTCGAATTGTGGCGGGCGACGTTGCAGTCGCTGGTGCTGGTGCTGGTGTCGACGCTGTTCGCGCTCGCCATCGGCATTCCGATCGGCGTATCGGCGGCGCTCAGCAAGCGGTTCTGGCGCATTGTCGGGCCGGCGCTCGACATGATGCAGACCATGCCGAGCTTCGTCTATCTGATCCCCGCCATCCCGTTCTTCGGGCTGGGGGCGGTCTCCGCCTGCTTCGCCACCATCGTCTTCGCCATGCCGCCCACCATCCGGCTCACTGCGCTCGGCATCCTGCAGACCCCGCCGGAACTGGTGGAGGCGGCAGACGCCTTCGGCTCCAGCCGCTGGCAGAAGCTGTTCAAGATCCAGCTGCCGCTCGCTATTCCCACCATCATGGCCGGCGTCAACCAGACCATCATGCTGGCGCTCTCCATGGTCGTCATCGCCGCCATGATCGGCGCCGGCGGGCTTGGCGGCGAGGTGTGGCGGGCGATCCAGCGGCTGGAGGCGGGCCAGGGCTTCCAGGCCGGCATCGCCATCGTGGTGCTGGCCGTCATCCTCGACCGCATCACCCAGCACATCGCCCGGCACATGCGGCGCGACCGCCAGCAGGGCTGAACCCTTTCAACGGAAGCAGCGCAACGACTTCCGATCCCAACAGACCGTTCTCAGTGTGGAGCCTCGCCCAATGTCGATCCTCGGAAACGCCCTCAAGACCGCGGCCCTCGCCGCCACCGCGCTCGGCCTCGCCGTCGGCGCCGCGCAGGCGGAAAAGAAGGACCTCACCCTCGCCTATGTGGAATGGTCCGACACCGTCGTCGCCACCAACATCGTCAAGACGGCGCTGGAATATGCGGGCTACAAGGTCAAGATCATCCCGCTCTCCGGCGCCGCCATGTGGCAGGCCGTGGCAACCGGCGAGGCCGATGCGATGGTCGCCGGCTGGCTGCCGGCCACGCACGAGGCCTATAACGCCAAGCTGAAGGACAAGGTGGTCAATCTCGGCCCCAACCTCTCCGGCGCCAAGATCGGCTGGGCCGTGCCGACCTATGTCGACATCACCTCCATCGAGGACATCAAGAAAGACCCGGCCAAGTTCGGCGGCAAGGTGATCGGCATCGATCCCGGCGCCGGCCTGATGAAGGCATCGGAAAAGGCCGTCAAGGAATACGACCTGCCGGTGAAGCTGGTCGAGGGCTCGGATGCCACGATGGTGGCGGCGCTCAAGGACGCCTACGCCAAGAAGGAGCCGATCGTCATCACCACCTGGACGCCGCACTGGATGTTCGCCGAGTGGGACCTGAAATACCTCGCAGACCCGAAGAACGTGTTCGGCGGCGAGGAGACGGTCAACACCATCGTCTCCACCAAGCTGAAGACGGAAGCGCCCGAGGCTTACAAGATCCTCGACAATTTCAGCCTTTCGCTCGACGACGAGCAGAAGGTGATGGTCGAGAACAACAAGCCCGGCGCCGATCCCGCCGCCACCGCCAAGGCCTGGGTCGCCGCCAACAAGGCCAAGGTCGACGCCTGGAGCAAGTGAGTTCGCCTTCGTCGGTGCGGCCGTCGGGCCGCGCCGACATGAGGGACGGACGTCGGACGGGCGAGCGGGCTTCCGGCCCGCCCTTCCCTGAATGCCTCCCCTTGAGCGGCCGGACGTTCCGGCCGCTCTTTCTTATGTTCAGGGGCACGGCTCCCAGAAGCCCTGCGTGCGCTGCGGGTTGGTGTAGAACCAGCAATAATTCGGCTGCGGCGGCGGGCCGGCAATGTTGGCGGCCGCGACCCCGGTCAGGAAGCCGACCGCCGCGCCCGCGGCCACCGCGCCGCCGGGCGGCCAATAGGGGCGCGGATTCACCACCACCACGCCGCCACCGCGCGGCACCGGGCCGTAATAACGGCCGGGCCCGTAATAATGCCCCGGTCCCGGCCCCCAGGCGGCGGCACAGCCGCGCCCGCCGCAACCGGCGGCGCGCCAGGCGCTCGCGTCCTGCACCGTGCCGATCCACCCGGCGGTCGACAGCACCGCCAGTGCGGCAAGCATGCTCTTTTTGATCATCTGGTCCCCTCCTCGAAATGACGGCTCCGGCCTCGCCTCGCGCGCAGCGGATTCGCTGAGGTAATGGGACGCCTTTTCCGCTTCCGCGGCAACATGCCTCTTCCGCTAGGTCCGCTGCCGGGCGCACGCCCGCAAGCAAGGCGGCGCGCCCGCTGTGCCGGGCCGCTGCTTAGAGTGCGACCAATTCGAAATTACTTTTTATGACAATAGGTTAGAGTCGTTCTTCGTTCTTTCCCGAGCGGAACGATGCTATCGCACGGCCTTGGGTCGAGGTTCGGAAACCCTCCGACACATTTCCCAGGAGAGTGCACATGAGACGCGCCGTATTTCCCATCATGCTCGCGGCGACGGTCAGCCTGCCGGCGATGGCCGGCCCGCGCGGCGTTTCCCCGGCCTCGGTGGAAGCCACGCTGGGCAGCGTCGGGGACGAGGCGTTCGGCAGTTTCGACCTGTTCCTCCCCTTGCTGGGTGACACTGACAGCCTGCTGTTCCTCGACACCCGCGCCAGTTTCGGCAGCGAGCAGGAAATCGAGCAGGGCAGCCTGGGCTTCGGCTACCGGTTCCGGCACGAGAATGGCTGGGTCTACGGCATCAACGGCTATTTCGACTATCTCAACAGCCAGTACGACAACGGCTTCACCCAGCTCGGCCTGGGGGTGGAAGCCCTGAGCCAGGATTGGGAGCTGCGCGCCAATGCCTATCTCCCCGTCGGCGACATCGAGGCCGCGCTGGCGAGCGCCAATGCCGCGCTCATCGAGACCGGCCGCCTGATCTTCCGGGCCGGCGAGGAAACCGTCATGGACGGCTTCGACGCCGAAATCGGCTACCGCCTGCCCTTCCTCACCCCGGATGACCTCACCCAGATCAAGCTGTTCGCCGGCGGCTACTGGTACACGGGCGAGGATGTCGAGGACGTGCCGGGCGTCGCTGCGCGGGTGGAGCTGTCGCGCGCCGGGCTTCCCGCCTTCGGCAATGGCTCGCGGCTGACCCTCATCGCCGGGCTGACCCATGACGAGCAGCGCGACACGCAGGGCGTCTTCCTCGCCCGCCTCCGCGTGCCGCTCGGCGACACCTCGACACAGGCGCCCTATGACCCGCTCTATCGCCGTGTCGAGCGTGCCGATGCGATCCGCACCAATGTCGGCGCCACCGGCAAGGCGGAAGCGGCGGTCTATACGGAAACCGGCCAGGTCGCCGGCAGGGTGGTCGGCATCGGCGCCGGCGACGACGCCGGCACCATCAATGCCAAGCTGGCGACGGCCGGCAATGGCGCGCTCGTGCTCGCCGGCGGCACTATCGAGGTCGATTCGGCGGTCTCGCTGCGCACCGGCCAGTTCCTGCTCGGCGGCGGCGGCGCCCTCACCGTGCGCGGCGCGACAAGCGGCGGCACCGCCGTGTTCCGCAATGCCCGACCGGCGGCGACGCTCTCCGGCACTGATGCGCTGGACGACGTCGTCTCGCTCGAGGGCGATCGCAGCGCCGTGGCGGCCCTGTCCATACGTGGTGGACGTTCCGGCATCGTTGCCGAGGGCGTGAACGGCATCGTGATGCGCGATCTCGACATCTCCGAGACCGACGAGCACGGCATCTCGCTGGCGAATGTAACCGGCGCCACCATCCGCTCGACCCGCATCCACGACCTCGCCACCTGCGAGAACAACACGGAATGCGAATGGTCGATCTTCAACCCCAATGTCGTCCACAATGCCGGCATCGCCGCGCTGGCGGTGGAGGATCTGACCATTCGCAACGTGGCGATGGAAAACGTCACCTATGGCCTGTTCGTCGGCAGCCAGTATGAGGAGATCGACTGGGAGAACGTCGTCACCGGCCAGAGCGGCAACCTCGTCGTCGACAACCTCTCCATCGTCAACAGCCGCCGCGAAGGCATCCTGCTGGTCGGCGTCGATGGCGCCGCGCTGCGCTCCATCAATATCGACAATTCCGCCATGGAACGCTCGATGGACCTGATCGTGCTGCAGAAGACCGCGCACGCGGTGCTCGATGACCTCACCTTGAAGGGCGGCATCAACGGGCTGATGTTCGCCTCGTCGTTCAACCTGCCGGGCGAGACCACCGACATCGCGGTCTCCAACGCCTTCATCGAGGACACCTACCGCGCCGGCATCTTCCTCAACCCGTCGAGCGACATCAGCTTCACCAACGTGACGATCGTCAACCCCGGCAGCTATGGCGTGTATTTCTATGGCGATGCCTATGGCTTCGCCGGCGGCCCGGTCACGGGCGTCAGCTTCACCGATGTGGCGGTGAGCGGCAGCGGCAGCTCCGCCGTCTATGTCTCCGGCCCGATCCAGGACATCTCCGGCAACATCGCAACAACGAACGTGCCCGCCCCGTGCAGCGCCGATGCCGGCGCGTGGTCCGGCACCGAGCTGATCCAGACCGCCGGGCAGGTGTTTGCCATCGGCGGCGCGACGGTGCCGGCGGGCTCGCTCTCCGCCAGTTGCGGGCTCTGAACGGAGAGAACGCCGGGACGGCATTGCCGCCCCGGCGCCTTGATGCTACGCCCCGGCAAACAGCCGGAGCCCCGCGCCATGACCACCCGCCCGCTGATCATTTCCCCCTCCATCCTCGCCTGCGACTTCGCACGCTTCGGCGAGGAAGTACGCGCGGTCGACGCCGCCGGCGCGGACTGGATCCATATCGACGTGATGGACGGGCATTTCGTGCCCAACATCTCCTTCGGCCCGGACGTGGTGAAGGCGGTTCGCCCGTTTTCCGCCAAGCCGTTCGATGTGCACCTGATGATCGCCCCGGCCGATCCTTATCTCGAAGCCTTCGCCAAGGCCGGCGCCGACCACATCACCGTCCATGCCGAGGCCGGCCCGCATCTGCACCGCTCGCTGCAGGCGATCCGCGCGCTGGGCAAGAAGGCGGGCGTCGCCATCAATCCCGGCACGCCGGCCAGCGCGGTGGAGAATGTGCTCGACCTGATCGACGTGATCATCGTCATGACGGTCAACCCCGGCTTCGGCGGCCAGGCCTTCATTCCCTCGGTGATGGAGAAGGTGCGCCAGCTCGTCGCCCTGATCGGCGACCGGCCGATCCATATCGAGATCGATGGCGGAGTCACCAAGGACACGGCGGCCGCCTGCATAAAGGCCGGCGCCAATGCGCTGGTGGCCGGCTCGGCAGTGTTCAAGGGCGGGGCGGAGGCCTATGCCGGCAACATCGACGCCATCCGCGACGCCGCCCTGCGCGAGCGCGGCGAGCTGGTGTGAGCATCGGCGCCGCCCGGTGAGCGGCGTCAGCAGCCCCGCCAGCGCCCCGATCGCCGCCGAACCGAGCGCGATCAGCCCGTCCGGCACCGCAATGGTGATGGTGCCCCGGACCGGCGTGCCCATCAGGGTGAGCTGGTAGAGCGCGAGAATCGCAATGGCCAGCACGACCAACACCAGCGAAGCGCCGACGCAGCCGACCACCATCAAATAGAGCTTTCCGTTGCTCTTGATGATCTCAAGGTCGTACTGGCGAAGGATCGCCGCATCGGCGGTGAGCTTGGCGACATCGGCGAATTCGCGGACCAGTTCGGGCGAGCGCTCCAGCTTGTTTCCCAGTTGCGGATCGCTCGACAGATCGTCGATCAGCCTGTCGGCCATACGGTCGGCCGAACGGCCCCCGGCGCCCTCTTCCGCGTCGCGCGCAATCCGCGACAGGATTTCCGCATTGGTCGGCGACGCCTCCCTCGGCCCCGATGACGCGCTCGCTGACGTGCCCTGATCGGTCACCGTCGCCGCCTCGGTCTCTGGAATGCCGGCTCCCGGCGCGGTCGGCACTTTTTTGTCGTCGTCCTCAGCCATATTCGCCCCCACGAAATACAACCTTAACGTATATACACTACCTTAAATTGTATCGACGTCCAGCGGAATTGCGCGGCTCGGTTTGCGACGTTGTCGCATGCCTGATAGAGCGCTGGGCAAACGATCCTGCACAAAGGTGCCGCTGATGATCCCGCGCTATTCCCGCCCCGAAATGGCTGCCATCTGGGAGCCGCAGACCCGCTTCCGCATCTGGTTCGAGATCGAGGCGCACGCGACCGACGCGCTGGCCGAGCTCGGCGTGGTGCCAAAGGAGGCCGCCGCGAAAATCTGGGAGATGGCCAAGGACGCCACCTTCGATGTCGCGCGGATCGACGAGATCGAGGCCGTCACCAAGCACGACGTCATCGCCTTCCTCACCCATCTCGCGGAGATCGTCGGACCGGAGGCGCGCTTCGTCCATCAGGGCATGACCTCGTCGGACGTGCTGGACACCTGCCTGTCGGTGCAACTGGTGCGTGCCGCCGACATCCTGATTTCCGATGTCGACCGGCTTCTCGCCGCGCTGGAAGCCCGGGCCTTCGAGCACAAGCTCACCCCCACCATTGGCCGCTCGCACGGCATCCATGCTGAGCCGACCACCTTCGGGCTCAAGCTGGCGCAGGCGCATGCCGAGTTCCAGCGCAACCGCGCCCGGCTGGTCGCGGCGCGCGAGGAAGTGGCCACCTGCGCCATCTCCGGGGCTGTGGGCACCTTCGCGCAGATCGACCCGCGCGTGGAGGAATATGTCGCGGCGAAGCTGGGGTTGAAGGTCGAGCCGGTCTCCACGCAGGTCATCCCGCGCGACCGGCATGCCGCCTATTTCGCCGCGCTCGGCGTCGTCGCCTCCTCCATGGAGCGGGTGGCGATCGAGATCCGGCATTTGCAGCGTACCGAGGTGCTGGAAGCGGAAGAGTTCTTCTCCGAAGGGCAGAAGGGTTCCTCGGCCATGCCGCACAAGCGCAACCCGGTGCTGACGGAAAACATCACCGGCCTCGCCCGCCTCGTGCGCGGCATGGTCACGCCGGCGCTGGAGAATGTCGCGCTCTGGCACGAACGCGACATCTCGCACTCCTCGGTAGAACGCATGATCGGGCCGGACGCGACGGTGACGCTCGATTTCGCGCTGAACCGGCTGGCGGGCGTGGTGGAGAAGCTGCTGGTTTATCCCGAGACCATGCAGAAGAACCTCGACCGCCTCGGTGGGCTGGTGCATTCGCAGCGCGTGCTGCTGGCGCTGACCCAGAAGGGCGCCAGCCGCGAGGACGCCTATCGCCTCGTGCAGCGCAACGCCATGCCGGTCTGGCGCGGCGAGGGGGATTTCCAGACGCTGCTGACGGCCGACCCGGATGTGCGGCAGTATCTGTCGGAAGAGGAAATCGCCGAGAAGTTCGATCTCGGCTACCACCTCAAGCATGTTGATACGATCTTCACGCGGGTTTTCGGACGTAGCTGACCGCCCCGAAAGAAAAAGGCCGGAGCGGGGCTCCGGCCTTCAACCCTAAGCGCTAGCGCCAGCCGCCTCGGCCACCGCCGCCGAATCCGCCAAAGCCCCGTCCGCCGCCGCCAAAGCCGCCGCGCACATACATCGGACGCGGGCCCATACCGGGACGACCGCCACCCCAGCCGGGGCGACCGGGGCCACCCCATCCGGGACGACCGGGCCCGCCCCAACCGGGACGACCGGGCCCGCCCCAACCGGGACGACCGGGCCCGCCCCATCCGGGACGACCAGGACCCCAACCGGGACGGCCAGGGCCCCAACCGGGACGGCCGGGACCCCAGCCGGGTCGGCCCCACCAGATGGGACGCGGACCCCAGCCCCAGCCGGGACCGTAATAGCCACCGCCCCAACCCGGGCCCCACGCAGAACCCGCCACCGCGCCAAGCGCGAAGGCGCCGACGCCGAGCGCGACATCGTCCGCGACATAATTGGGATTAACCATCACGGTCTGGTTACCGCCGGCGAGATAGCTGGCGCTCACCCAGCCGCCGGCGACCTGGCACCAATTGCCCTGGCAGCCGCCGACATCCACCCGCGAACCGCCCGGCAGCGCGCCGATGATGCGGAAATTCGTGCCCGGCCCGGCGCGCACGTTGAGGTCGCGCGTCACCACGGCCGCCGAGGCGGCAGCGACGCCGCCGACGAGAAGACTGGCCGCCAGTGCCAGCGTTTTCATCATTTTCATTTGAACCTCCCTGCGGGAGCGCCTTGGGTGCCATTTTCCCGGCGTACCCGAACGTCTGTTTATCCTCGCTACCAATCGAATCGGGCGAAATTGGTTGCATCACGTAGCGTGCGAGAATCGACAACGTGCTCCGGCGCACATGAAATAGCGACAGCCGGCGGGGTTCCGCGTCCGAGAGAAAGCGCTCCGCAAGGCCATTGACGGGCCTGAAGGAGGCTAGGGATGTCCGGCGGCCGACTGTCGCCGCGCCGGCCGGGCGCCGCCCCTTGGGAAGGGCGGCGCGAGGGCATCAGCCCTCGGTCTTCAGCGTCTCGATGGCAGCGGCCAGGAGCTCGTCCATGGTGCGGCGAATGCGGTGCTCGGAGACGTCGATGCCCTTGGCGTCGAAATCCGTCTTCAGCTTGCGGTAGACGTCTTCATCGCCGGCCTCTTCCAGATCCGCCGCGACGACGGAGCCGGCATAGGCGTTTGCCTCTTCGCCAGCCAGGCCGAGCTTCTCGGCCGCCCAGAGGCCGAGCGCCTTGTTGCGGCGGGCCATCGCCTTGAAACGCAGGTTCTGGTCGTGGGCGTACTTGGACTCGAACGCATCTTTGCGTTCGTCGAAGGTGCTCATGTGGTCGCCCCGTGTCTCGAGAAAAGCGCCGGCTTGATTATCGCGCCGCCGCCCCCAAATCAACGCCTCGACGCTCGGCAGGCGGCCCCTACGTCAATGTGACGCTCGTCGGCGCGGCTGCCGATGGATGCCATGAACGCCCGGGGGCCATGCGACGCGATGCTGCGCGGCGACGTTTGTATCCGCCCCCCCAATGCGATAGTGTCGGCGCGTGGGTGCAAGCGCCATGCGAGACGAATCGTTAGAGCGCGGAACGTTCGAGCTGACGTGCAGCGCCCCAGCCGTGAACCCGGAACCGGAGCCCCGGCATCCTAATGGACTTCCTCAACCGACGGTACCCACCCATGAGCCGCCGCCGCCGCATTTATGAAGGTAAGGCGAAGGTCCTCTATGAAGGCCCTGAGCCCGGAACCCTCATCCAGCACTTCAAGGATGACGCCACTGCCTTCAACAACAAGAAGCACGACGTCATTGACGGCAAAGGCGTGCTGAACAACCGAATCTCGGAATTCGTTTTCCAGAAGCTGAACGAGATCGGTGTCCCCACGCATTTCATCAAGCGGCTGAACATGCGCGAGCAGCTCATCCGCGAGGTCGAGATCATCCCGCTCGAAGTCGTCGTGCGCAACGTCGCCGCCGGCTCGCTGTCGACACGCCTCGGCATCGAAGAGGGCACGCAGCTTCCGCGCTCGATCATCGAGTTCTATTACAAGAACGACGCGCTCAACGACCCTCTGGTCTCGGAAGAGCACATCACGGCGTTCGGCTGGGCCACCACCCAGGAAATCGACGACATCATCGCCCTGGCGATCCGCGTCAACGACTTCCTGTCCGGCCTCTTCCTCGGCGTCGGCATCCGTCTTGTGGACTTCAAGATGGAATGCGGTCGGCTGTGGGAAAACGACATGATGCGCATCGTCGTCGCCGACGAAATCAGCCCGGATTCCTGCCGGCTGTGGGACATCAAGTCGAACGACAAGCTCGACAAGGACCGCTTCCGTCGTGACATGGGCGGCCTGGTCGAAGCCTATTCGGAAGTCGCGCGCCGTCTCGGCATCATGTCCGAGAACGAGCGCGTCCAGACCGGCGGGCCGGTTCTGGTGAAGTCCGAACCCGAAGAGTGACGACGCCGGATGCGCAATGCGCTGCCCTCGGGTCAGCCATTCCGCATTCGAGCATTGAGCCGTTCGCGGCCAAATGGTAGGCGGGGGCCTCAAAGCCCCCGTTTCTGTTTTTTCCGCAGCTTCCGTCGCACGAACGTCCCCGAGAGTGATTCCATGAAGGCGCGCGTCCTCGTCACCCTGAAATCCGCCGTGCTCGATCCGCAGGGCAAGGCCATCGAGGGTGCCCTGCGCTCGCTCGGCGTGCCCGGCGTCTCCAGCGTCCGCCAGGGCAAGGTCTTCGACGTCGAGATGGAGACCAGCGATCCGGCCAAGGCCGAGGCGACGCTCAAGGACGCCTGCGAGAAGCTGCTCGCCAATACGGTGATCGAATCCTACCGCATCGAGTTCGTGGGCTGAGACGATGAAATCCGCCGTCCTCGTCTTTCCCGGCTCCAATCGCGAGGGCGACGCCGCGCGCGCGCTCGAAATGGTCTCGGGCGTCAAGCCGGCCATGGTCTGGCACGCCGACACCGCGCTCCCCGCCGGCACCGACCTCGTCGTGCTGCCGGGCGGCTTCTCCTATGGCGACTATCTGCGCTGCGGCGCCATCGCCGCCCGCGCGCCGATCATGGACGCGGTGCGCGCCCATGCCGCGCGCGGCGGGCTGGTGCTCGGCATCTGCAACGGCTTCCAGATCCTCTGCGAGAGCGGCCTGCTGCCTGGCGTGCTGGTGCGCAATGCGCGCCTGCGTTTCATCTGCCGCGAAGCCCTGCTGAAGGTCGAGCGCACCGACACCCCCTTCACCCGCCGCTACGGGCGCGGCGCCATCGTGCGCTTTCCCGTGGCGCATGGCGAGGGCAACTACACCGCCGATGCCGCGACGCTGAAGCGGCTGGAGGATGAAGGCCGCGTGCTGTTCCGCTACGTGATGCCGGACGGGCGCCGCGACGACGCGCAGGTGCTGAACGGCGCCGCCAATTCGATCGCCGGCATCGTCTCGGAAAAGCTGAACGTCCTCGGCCTCATGCCCCACCCCGAGAACCACATCGACCCGCTGGTCGGCCCGACCGACGGACGCGCTTTGTTCGAGAGCATCGTCGGCGCGCTGGAGAAGGCGTGACACCCGCCCTCGCTCGCCCTGCCCGCCCGCGCAACGGAATGACGGCCTTCGCATGACCTCCTCCGAACCCAAGATCACTCCCGAACTCGTCGCCAGCCACGGCCTCAAGCCGGACGAGTATGAGCGCCTGTTGAAGCTGATCGGCCGCGAGCCCAGCTTCACCGAACTGGGCATCTTCTCGGCGATGTGGAACGAGCACTGCTCGTACAAATCCTCGCGACTGCACCTGCGCGGCCTGCCGACCAAGGCGCCGTGGGTCATTCAGGGCCCGGGCGAGAATGCCGGCGTCATCGATATTGGCGACGGCAAGGCGGCCGTCTTCAAGATGGAAAGCCACAACCACCCCTCCTATATCGAACCCCACCAGGGCGCGGCGACCGGCGTCGGCGGCATTCTGCGCGACGTGTTCACCATGGGCGCGCGGCCCATCGCCTCGCTCAACGCGCTGCGCTTCGGCGACCCCAAGCACCCCCGCACCCGGCACCTCGTGGCCGGCGTCGTCGGCGGCATCGGCTCCTATGGCAATTCCTTCGGCGTGCCCACGGTGGGCGGCCAGGTGGGCTTCCACACCCGCTATGACGGCAATTGCCTGGTCAATGCCATGGCGGTCGGCCTCGCCGACGCCGACAAGATCTTCTACGCCAAGGCGACCGGCATCGGCCTGCCGGTGGTCTATCTCGGCTCGAAGACCGGTCGCGATGGCATCCACGGCGCCACCATGGCCTCGGCCTCGTTCGGCGAGGACGCGGAGGAGAAGCGCCCGACCGTGCAGGTCGGCGACCCCTTCGCCGAGAAGCTGCTGCTGGAAGCCTGCCTCGAAATCATGGAAGCCGGCTGCGTCGTCGCGATCCAGGACATGGGGGCCGCCGGCCTCACCTCCTCGGCGGTCGAGATGGGCGCCAAGGGCGGCCTCGGCATCGAGCTCGATCTCGACAATGTGCCCTGCCGCGAAGAAGGCATGAGCGCCTATGAGATGATGCTGTCCGAGAGCCAGGAGCGCATGCTCATGGTGCTCGCGCCCGGCAAGGAAGAGCAGGCCGAGGCGATTTTCCGCAAATGGGGGCTCGACTTCGCCATTGTCGGCCACACCACCGACACGCTGCGCTTCGTCGTCAAGCACAAGGGCGAGATCAAGGCCGACCTGCCGATCAAGGAACTGGGCGACGAGGCCCCGCTCTATGATCGGCCCTGGAACGAGACGCCCAAGCAGGCGCCCATCGATCCCGCCACTCTGGACATCGCCTCCACGCTTCCCGGCGCTCTCGAAAGGCTGATCGGCTCGCCCGATTTCACCTCGAAGCGCTGGGTGTGGGAACAGTACGACCACCTCATCCTCAACAACACCGTGCAGCGCCCCGGCGGCGACGCGGCGGTGGTGCGGGTCGAGAACGGCCCGAAGGGTCTCGCCCTGACCTGCGATGTCACGCCGCGCTATTGCGAGGCGGACCCGTTCGAGGGCGGCAAGCAGGCGGTGGCCGAAGCCTGGCGCAACATCACCGCCGTCGGCGCCCGTCCGCTGGCGCTGACCGACAACCTCAATTTCGGCAATCCCGAGAAGCCCGAGATCATGGGCCAGCTCGTGGGCTGCCTGCGCGGCATCGGCGCGGCCGCTAAGGAGCTGGATTTCCCCGTCGTCTCCGGCAATGTCAGCCTCTACAACGAGACCAACGGGCGCGGCATCCTGCCGACCCCGACCATTGGCGGCGTCGGCGTGCTCGACGACATCGAGAAAATGGCCACGCTCGACTTCAAGGCTGGCGGCGAGACGATCCTCGTGCTCGGGGTGACCACCGGATGGCTTGGCCAGTCGGCCTTCCTGTCGGAAATCCTCGATCGCGAAGAGGGCGCGCCCCCTCCGGTCGACCTCGCTCTGGAGCGCAAGACCGGCGATCTTGTGCGCACCCTGATCACCGACGGCCTCGTTACCGCCGTGCACGACGTGTCGGATGGCGGCCTTCTCGTGGCTCTCGCCGAAATGGCGATGGCGTCCGGCATCGGCGCCAGCCTCGCCGCCCCGCCGCCTGACATGAACCCCTTCGCCTTCTGGTTCGGCGAAGACCAGGCCCGCTACATCGTCACGGTGGAGAGCAGCACCAAGGCGCTGGTGCTGCGCCGGGCGGAACTCGCCGGCGTGAGCATCGCCAAGCTCGGCGCCACGGGTGGCGACCGATTGAATATTCCGGGCGAGCGCCCAATTGTAATCGACGCGCTGCGCGAGCGGCACGAGGCCTGGCTGCCCATCTACATGGGCGCAGGACTGATGTGAGGGAGCCTGTCTGATGGCGATGGAAGCAGCCGAGATCGAGAGGCTGATTAAGGAAGGACTGCCGGACGCATCGGTCGAGATCCGCGATCTCGCCGGCGACGGCAATCACTATGCCGCGACCGTCATTGCCGAGAGCTTCCGCGGCAAGAGCCGGGTGCAGCAGCATCAGATGGTCTATGCGACGCTGAAGGGCCAGATGGGTGGCATATTGCACGCCCTGGCGCTTCAGACCAATGTACCCGACTGAAGGCGGCCGGCCCTGGGCCCTGCGCTGCCACGACCCCTCTCGCGAGGCCCGCAAGGGCGAAAGGCACTGCCATGAGCGTTCATGATTTCATCGACAGCCAGGTCAAGAGCAACGACGTCGTCGTGTTCATGAAGGGCACGCCGCAATTCCCGATGTGCGGCTTCTCCGGCCAGGTGGCGCAGGTCTTCACGCTGCTGGGTGTCGACTACAAGGGCATCAACGTGCTCGATTCCGACGAGATGCGCACCGGCATAAAGGAATACACCAACTGGCCGACCATCCCGCAGATCTTCGTCAAGGGAGAGTTCATCGGCGGCTGCGACATCGTCCGCGAGATGTACCAGTCCGGCGAGTTGCAGACGCTGTTGGAAGAAAAGGGCGTCGTCGTCATGGGCAAGGCAACCGCCTGAGCCTGAGGGTCAGCCCGCGCTTCCCAAGCCGCCCTTCGGGGCGGCTTTTTATTGCCGTGGCGCGAGGCGGCCCGCTAACCTGCGTCGGAACACCCTGGAGACGTTCGACACCTTGAGCATCGACATACTGATTGTCCTGACATGCCTCACCGTTCTCGCCGGCATGTCCCTGTTCGCCAATGGCCGATTGCGCGATCACGCGCGATTGCCAATGCAATGGTCGCTGTCGGGCACGGTCAACTGGTCGGCGCCGCGCCCTTTGGCGCTGGCCATTACGCCCCTGCTCGCGGCGGTGAGCCTTGTCGGGCTGGCGGTACTGCTGCGCGGCAGCGCCGATGCCTCATGGGCGCTCATGGTCGCGGCGCTGTCCTTTGTCGGCGCCCATCTTCTGCATCTTGCCCTGCTGCTGCGCCGCGCGCAGCCTTGAGCACCGGCCCCCTCCCTCAACCCAACAAAAAAGCCGCCCTCCCGGGCGGCTTTTCGTTTCGTGCGATCCCGAGAAGGATCAGCGCGAATAGAACTCGACGACGAGGTTGGGCTCCATCACCACCGGATAGGGCACCTCGTTAAGCTCCGGGATGCGGACGAACTTGGCCGTCATCTTGGAGTGGTCGACTTCGAGATAGTCCGGAGTGTCGCGCTCGCCGGAGGCGACGGCTTCCAGCACCAGAACGAGCTGGCGGGAGGCTTCCTTGACCTCGATCACATCGCCGACCTTCACCTGGTAGGACGGGATGTTGACGCGGCGGCCGTTCACCTTGATGTGGCCGTGGCTCACGAACTGGCGGGCGGCGAACACGGTGGGGACGAACTTGGCGCGGTAGATCACCGCGTCGAGACGGCGCTCGAGCAGGCCGATCAGGTTGGCGCCGGTGTCGCCCTTGAGGCGCGAGGCCTCAACATACACCGAATAGAACTGCTTCTCGCCGATCGAGGCGTAGTAGCCCTTGAGCTTCTGCTTGGCGCGCAGCTGCACGCCGAAGTCGGAGAGCTTGCCCTTGCGGCGCTGGCCATGCTGGCCGGGGCCGTATTCACGCTTGTTGATGGGGCTCTTCGGGCGGCCCCAGATGTTTTCGCCCATACGGCGGTCAAGCTTGTGCTTGGCCGAAACGCGCTTGCTCATGCGCAGGTCCTCTCGCATATCGTTGCGGGTTGGATCGCGCCCCCTCCTCTACCCCCATTTCGAGAGCCGACAGGATCGTCCGAACGCGCCGGACCGACCCACGGGTGCGTGAAACACGACGCGGGACCGTTTCCAGCCCCGCGCTTGGTCGCGTGCATAGGCACAAAAGGCCCGAAGGTCAAGGGCGGCGGCCAGCTTGTCCGCTTGAGCACGACCACTTCCGCCTGTCCGGCGATGAGGTGCTCCTTTTCGCGTAAAGCCCGCGCGAACGTCAGCATGTCACCACCATGGCGCTCATGCCGTTAATACGCATCCCTCAGCGCCAGCCATTTCGGTAAGCCTGAGGCCGAGCGGTGGCGCAGTATGGGGCCAACTTTTGTTGTTGGTCGGGCAGCTGAAATATGGGCACGATCGGCCCTCACCCAACGTTATGTTGTGGCGACGACAGACATCGAGCCAACGCTCTGAGGAGATAAAATGCGCAGTTCTATTGCCGTCGCACTAACAGTCATGGGGTGTGTAATGACCCTTCCGGCCGCCGCCCAAGACGCAACATCGCTGAACGGCACGTGGAAGGGCCCGCGTGACCGGATACACTCCACCCAAGGCAACCGCTCCGACACTATCACCTATGTCATATCCGAACAAAACGGCATGACCTTCCGCGCGAAGGCTATCTACCAGACGGTAGAAGGGGAAAAGTCCGAGACGTTCGTTGGCGCTTTTCCGAGGTCGGGCAGCTTTGGGGTCGGCGCCGGCAAGAACGGCACCCACTTGTTCGAAATCGTGGACGCACAAACAATCAATTTTTGCTATACGGAAGTAGGCGAGCAACACCTCACTTCCTGCGGGACACTGACCAAGCAGCCTTGACCTCTTTATTTCGAGGGCTGTTCGCCGGCCGACGAGACCGGCAAAGCAGGTCTCTCTGGCCAGGCAGCGCTGGGAGGGTTTCTAGGGCGCGGCGCCCGATGGCGTTACAGCTTTCACCGTCCCCCCCGCAGTGCCGCCAGCACGTCGAGGCCGGCATAGCCGTCCGGCTCGACGCCCATCCGGCGCTGGAAATCGGCCACCGCGCGCATCGTCATGTTGCCGACCCGGCCGTCCACGCCGCCCGTGTCGAATCCCGCCTTGGTCAGCCGGCGCTGCACGTCCTGGATCTCCGCCAGGGTGAGCGGGCGCTCGCCGCCGGGAAACGGCGTGATGAAGGGATCGCCGCCCAGTACCCGGTCGCCGAGATGGCAGACGGCCAGCGCGTAGTTCATCGAGGGGTTGTAGCTGCGCACGGCATAGAAGTTCTGCGTCAGCAGGAAGCAAGGCCCTTCCGGCCCCACCGGAGCCCATAGCCGGGTGCGCGCCTTGGGAAAGGCGAAGCGCCCTCCCCCGGCCGGCTTTACGCCGAGCCTGCCCCATTCCTCTACAGTGCGCCATGCCGAGGCGTCGGCAGCTTTGTCCGGGACGCCGTCCATCCGCACCTCGAAGCCCCAGGGCACGCCGCGCTGATATTTGCCGCGCTTGATGAGGTAGAGCGACGAGCCCGCCAGTGCGTCCGCCACGCTGTAGGGCGAGGGCGAGCCATCGCCGTCATAATCGACGCCGAGATTGAGCCAGACCTCCGGCATCCACTGCGTATGCCCCATCGCGCCGGCCCAGGAGCCGAGCATCTCGTCCGGCTCACCCCAACCGCGCTGCACCACAGCCAGTGCGTTGAGGAACTCGGTCTCCCAATAGGTCCGCCGGCGCGGCTCGCCCCAGGCCAGCGCGGCGAGCGAGGGGAAGACCGGCTTCATGTGGTCGGGATCGGTCACCAGTTCGCCGAAGGCGCTCTCCATGCCCCACAGGCCGAGCAGCACGTCCGGCTCGACGCCGAAATCCTTCTGCAGGCGCTTCATCAGCGCGGCGTTCTGCTTCACCGCCGCCCGGCCAGTCATGAGCCGCCAGTCGGAAATGCGGCGGTTGAGATATTGCCAGAGTTGCTCGCGAAATTCCGGCTGTGCGCTGTCCTTCACATAAACCGAGGTGTCGGGCCGCAGCCCGCCGGTCACCCGGTCATAGACGACATCGGAAATTCCCTTGGCACGCGCGCGCCCGCGAAATTCGACGATCCACGCCTCGAATCGCTGCTTGGCCTGCTGGGCCGAGCCCTCGCCTGCGCCGAGAGCGAGCGCGCCAAGGCTCGCCCCGGCCCCGAGCAGAAAGGTTCTGCGGGTTGCGGGCACCGTGCGGGGGATGCCGTCGGAAAGGTCGCGGGACACGTCGATTCTCCTGCCGTAGCGGCATGTTGGGCAGGGATTCACGGCACGGGCAAGGCGTCCCCTCAACGGGAGTGGATCACGCGGGCGCGGGCGCGTCCATCGCCACGATCTCGCTGGCGCGGGTGCGACGCCCGCCGATTCGCTCGATCAAGGCGGGATCGAGCGGCCGTCCGGTGGAGAACAGCCGCATCGGCGCCGGGCTCGCCGCAAAGGCGACGGGGCCGATGAGCGAGGAAAGCCGCCGGGCGATCGCCGGGGCCGGGTCGAGCCAGCGCACCGGCCACGGTGCCACCTTCTGCAGGCGGTCCAGAAGCAGTGGGTAATGCGTGCAGGCGAGCACCACCGTGTCGGTGCGCGCCCGGCCCTCGCGGACGAAAGCCGGCGCGATTTCGGCGGCGATGTCCGCATCGCTGACCTCCTCGCCCCGCATCGCCGCCTCGGCCAGCGGTGCGAGGCGGGTGGAGCCGACCAGCGTAACACGGCAGTCGCCGGCGAAATCCTGGATCAGCTTCTGCGTGTAGTCGCGCTTCACCGTGCCGGGGGTGGCCAGCACGCTCACCTGCCGCGTCAGCGAACTCTCGCAGGCCGGCTTGATGGCCGGCACCGTACCGACAAAGGGAATCGGAAAGCGCGCCCGCAGCGGCGGCAGCACCAGCGTCGAGGCGGTGTTGCAGGAAATGACCACGGCATCCGGCGCGGTGCGGGCGATCAGGTGCTCCATCACCGCCATCACCCGGGCGACGAGAGCCTCCTCGCTGAGCGCGCCATAGGGAAAGGCGGCGTCGTCGGCGGCGTAGATGAAGCGTGCATCCGGCCGGGCGCGCGCCAGTTCCCGGAACACGGAGAGCCCGCCGAGGCCGGAATCGAACACCAATATGGTCGGCGCACGCAGGGCGGTGGCAGGCGGCAGAGACGACACGGCGACAGCCCCGGTGGACGAAGCAGGTGGCGACACGCCGCGCAGGCCGGCAGCGGTTACGGGAGAAGCCTCGATACGCATCTGATGTCCTCCATCCCCGGCATCATTGTGGCGCATCTTGGTGAACGCTTCGTTGCAGTCGAATTAATCGCCCGTCTCGCCGGTTTCCGGGTCGTTGCGGCCTTCCAGCCGGGCGGCGGTTCGTGCCTCGCGCAGGCGACGGCCCTCGACCAGCGCCGTCACCATGCCGTGCAGGGTGGCGATGTCCTGTCGGGTGAGGCCGACGCGGTGGAAGATGTTGCGGATGTTGCGGATGGTGACCGGCTTCTTCTGCGGCGAGCGGAAGAACAGCGCGTCTTCGAGCTCGTGCTCGACATGGTCGAAAAAAGCCAGGAGGTCCGCCTTGTCGGCGATGGGGTAGCGGTCCGGCTGCTGGAAGGGCAGCGCGCCGCCCGAGGCGAGCTTGAACCATTCATAGGCGACGACCGCCACCGCCATGCCGAGATTGAGCGAGGCAAAGCCAGGGTTCACCGGCAAGGTGAGGATGACATCGGCGAGCGACACTTCTTCCGTGTAGAGCCCCGTGCGCTCGCGCCCGAACACCAGGCCCACATTCTCGCCCGCCCCGATGCGCGCGACTGCCTCGACGGCGACGGCGTCCGCGCCCATCACCGATTTCTGCATGCCGCGTTCGCGCGCGGTGGCGGCGGCAACGAAATTGAGGTCGGCCAGCGCCGCCCGCAGATCGGGAAAGATCTCGGCATTGTCGAGAATGATGTCGGCACCGGAGGCGAAGGTCACCGCCTTCGGGTTCGGCCAGCCCTCGCGCGGATTGACGATGCGCAGGCGCGACAGGCCGAAATTGCCCATGGCGCGCACCGCCGAGCCGATGTTCTCGCCGAGCTGCGGCTCGACCAGAATCACCACCGGTCCACCGGTCGGCCAGGGTTTTGTGCTGTCGGTGCCGGCACCGGACATCGCGCTTCCTCGTTCAATCGCTTCTCGGGGATGGCGCTTCTATACAAGGGCAGACGGGACTTGCGAAGCGGCGGCGTGACTCCGCCTCGGCGTATCCGCCCCACGGCATACCAAATGCCAACGCCGGATTGGTGGAGAATTGGCTCGCGCGCCCGCTTTCGCCGAAAATTGGCCTGCTATCTGCTTTCCCTGTGCGGCACAGCGCGGTATCACCCGCGCATCCGGCGTCTGCCCGCGCGGACATGCGCTGCGACCCCTCCGAAAACGATTTCCGTGCGAGGTGACATTTCATGGCGAAGATCAAGGTTGCGAACCCGGTCGTCGAGCTCGACGGCGACGAGATGACCCGGATCATCTGGCAGTACATCAAGGACAAGCTGATCCATCCCTATCTCGACGTGCCGCTCGAGTATTACGACCTCGGCGTCGAGAACCGTGACGCGACCGCCGACCAGGTCACCATCGACGCCGCCGAGGCCATCAAGCGCGTGGGCGTCGGCGTGAAATGCGCCACCATCACCCCCGATGCCGGCCGCATGACCGAATACAACCTCAAGAAGATGTGGCGCTCGCCCAACGGCACGATCCGCAACATCCTCGGCGGCGTCATCTTCCGCGAGCCGATCATCTGCAAGAACGTGCCGCGCCTCGTGCCGGGCTGGACCCAGCCGATCATCGTCGGCCGCCACGCCTTTGGCGACCAGTACCGCGCCACCGATTTCCTGGTCCCCGGCAAGGGCACGCTCACCATCAAGTTCGTCGGCGACGACGGCCAGGTGATCGAGCACGAAGTCTACAAATACCCCGGCGCCGGCGTGGCGCTGTCGATGTACAATATCGACGAGTCGATCGCCGAGTTCGCCCGCGCCTCGCTGAATTACGGCCTGATGCGCAAATACCCGGTCTACCTCTCCACCAAGGACACCATCCTCAAGCAGTACGATGGCCGCTTCCGCCAGATCTTCCAGGAGATCTACGAAGCCGAGTTCAAGGCCGAATTTGAGAAGAACAAAATCTGGTACGAGCACCGGCTGATCGACGACATGGTGGCCTCGGCGCTGAAATGGTCCGGCGGCTATGTCTGGGCCTGCAAGAACTATGATGGCGACGTGCAGTCCGACATCGTGGCGCAGGGCTTCGGCTCGCTCGGCCTGATGACCTCGGTGCTGATGACGCCGGACGGCAAGACCGTGGAGGCCGAAGCCGCCCATGGTACGGTGACGCGCCATTATCGCGAGCACCAGAAGGGCAAGGAGACCTCGACCAACTCCATCGCCTCGATCTTCGCCTGGACTCGCGGCCTCGCCCATCGCGCCAAGCTGGACGACAATGCCGAGCTCGCCGCCTTCTGCGCCACGCTGGAAAAGGTGTGCGTCGACACCGTCGAGAGCGGCTACATGACCAAGGACCTCGCCCTGCTCGTCGGCGCCGACCAGAAGTGGCTCTCCACAACCGGCTTCCTCGACAAGGTGTCGGAGAACCTCAGCAAAGCGCTGGCCTGATCGGTCCGGCCTCTTAACGCCAAAAATGCTTCGGGGCGCGTCCGCGCGCCCCGAACGCCGGCTTCTTCTCGATCCAATTCGCGCGCCGGAGGCAAGCCTTCCTGCCCGGCGGCTCTACGCCCCACGCCTTTCCGCCTGCCCTGCACGGCTGCCGTAGCTACGACGCGGCGTCGTCCGGCTTGCTACGCAGCTCGTCCCCGGCAATGTCACCGCTGCGCCGCATGGCCTGCGGCCCCTCCTCGTCAGGCGCCATGGCGCGCACGCGCTCGCCTATCGACGGGTGGCGCCGGATCACGTCCGCCAGGTCGTCGGCCGCCAGCATCAGCAGCATGCAGCGCGTGCGCGCCCGCGCCGTCGCCGCCCGGCGGGCCGACTGCAGCAGCGCCATTTCGCCGAAGAACTGCCCCTCGCCCAGCATATGCAGGCCGTCGGCGAATTCGAGCTCGACCTCGCCCGAGGCGATGAAATACATCGAACGCGCCACGTCGCCGCGACGGGTGATCACGTCGCCGGCCTGCGCCGTATGGGCCGACAGCATCTTGTGGATCTCGCCGATACCGGTCGCGTCAAGGTCCGCAAAAAGCGGCACGCGCGCCACCATGCCCCAGGTGATGACGAAATCACGCCGCTTGATCACGTCGACAAAGGAGGTGGCGATGATGCCCACCGGCAGCGCGATCATCACGATGCCGGTGATCATGGTCAGGCTGGCGATCACCCGCCCGGCCACCGTCAGGGGATAGACGTCGCCGTAGCCGACCGTGGTGATCGTCGCCATGGCCCACCACATGGCGGCGGGTATCGAGCCGAGATGCTCGGGCTGGATGTGCCCTTCCGCGACATACATCGCCGAGGCGGCAATCAAAACCGCGGCGGCCAGCAGCCAGAAGCAGGCCATGAGCGACTGCTGCTCGCGGTGCAGCACTTCGATCAGCGACTGCATCCCCGGCGAGTACCGCACCAGCTTGATGAAACGCAGCAGCCGCAGGATCGCCAGCGTTACCAGATTGACGCCGAACAGCGCCGATATCACGAAGGGCAGCCAGGCGATGAGGTCGATGATCGCCACCGGCGTGCGGGCATAGCGCAGCCGCGCCCTTAAAGGCGACAGGCCGCGATAGCGCGGATTTTCCCGCGCGACCCAGACACGCAGCGCGTATTCCACGGCGAAGACGACGAGCGACAGCCTCTCGAAGGCAAGGAAGGCGACGTAGTCGCGCAGATAGAGGCTGGGCACCGTCTCCAGTACGGCGGCGATCACATTGAGCACGATCAGAACGATCAGGGCGAGATCGACCCGTTCGGAGATCCGATCATGCGCCGCGTCACGCTCTAATATCTCATAGCAGCGCCGACGCCGGCGACGCCATGCGGACGCCGCCAGCCAGCTGATCTCGCGCTTGTGCGCTGCCATGCGCGGCCACTCCCTCGTCCCTCGGGACGTTCAGCCGGCCAGCGCGCTCTCAATGGCCGCCAGCGCCTCGCCCGCCCGCGACCCGTCCGGGCCGCCGGCCTGCGCCATGTCCGGCCGGCCGCCGCCGCCCTTGCCGCCGAGCGCCTCCGCCCCACGCCGCACCAGCGCCACCGCGTCGAAGCGCCCGGTGAGATCCTCGGTCACCCCGACGACGAGCCCCGCGCGCCCTTCCTCGGTGACGCCGACAATGGCGACCACGCCCGAGACGATGCGCTTCTTGCCCTCGTCGACCAGGCTCTTGAGGTCCTTGAGGTCGATGCCCGCCACTTCGCGTGCCAGCAGCTTCACGTCACCGACCGTACGGGTGGGCTCCTCGACCCCGGCACCGCCGCCAATCGCCAGCTTGCGCCTGGCGTCGCCGAGTTCGCGCTCCAGCTTGCGCCGCTCCTCGACAAGCTGGGCGATGCGCGTCTCCACCTCGCCAACCGGTGCCTTGAGCAGACCGGCCGCCGCCTGCAAGGCGTGGCGATCCGCGGTCAGCGCGTGGCGGGCCACATCGCCCGTCATCGCCTCGAGTCGACGCACACCCGCGCCGACCGCGCTCTCGCCGACCAGGCTGATCAGCCCGATGTCGCCCGTGCGCTCCACATGCGTGCCGCCGCACAGCTCGACCGAATAGGGCGCGCAATTGCCGGGGTCGGTGCCCATGGTGACGACGCGAACCTCCTCGCCGTATTTCTCGCCGAACAGGGCGCGCGCGCCCGAAGCAATCGCGTCGTCCACCGCCATCAGCCGGGTGACGACCGGCTCGTTGCGCAGCACGATGCGGTTGGCAAGGTCCTCCACCTCACGCAGTTCCGCCTCGGACACCGGCTTGGGGTGGGAGAAGTCGAAGCGCAGGCGGTCGGGCGCGACCAGCGAGCCCTTCTGCGCGACATGGTCGCCGAGCACGCGGCGCAGCGCCTCGTGCAAAAGGTGCGTGGCCGAATGATTGGCGCCGATCGCCTGGCGCCGGTCGGCATCCACGGTCAGCGCAAGCGCCGTGCCGACGGAAAGCGTGCCGCTCTCGACCTCCACTTCATGCACAAGCAGATCGCCGAGCTTCTTCTGCGTGCCGATGACACGGGCGCGCAGGCCGTCCTCCCCCGTCAGCACGCCGGTATCGCCGACCTGGCCGCCGGATTCGCCATAGAACGGCGTCTGGTTGAGCACCACCAGACCGGTGGCGCCGGCGGGCAATGCGGAAATCCGCCGGCCATCGGCCACCAGCGCGGTCACTGTGCCTTCGGCGCTCTGCGTCCCGTAGCCGAGGAACTCGCTCGCCCCGGCCTCTTCGCGCACCGAAAACCACACCGCATCCGTCGCGGCCTCGCCGGAGCCCGACCAGGAGGCGCGGGCGTCTGCGCGCTGGCGCTCCATTGCCGTGTTGAACGCATCGACATCGACGCCGACGCCGCGCGCCCGCAGCGCGTCCTCGGTGAGGTCGAGCGGAAAGCCATAGGTGTCGTAGAGCTTGAAGGCGGTCTCGCCGGAGAATTTGGAGCCCGCGCCGAGGCCCTCGCTCTCGGTCTCGAGGATGGATAGCCCCCGCTCCAGCGTCTTGCGGAACCGGCTCTCTTCCAGCCGCAGCGTCTCCGACACCAGCGCCTCGGCGCGCACGATCTCGGGATAGGCGCGGCCCATCTCCCGCACCAGGATCGGCACGAGGCGGTGCATCAGCGGGTCGCGGGCACCGAGCAGCTGAGCATGGCGCATCGCGCGGCGCATGATGCGGCGCAGCACATAGCCCCGCCCCTCATTCGACGGCAGCACGCCGTCCGCCACAAGGAAGGTGGCGGCGCGCAAATGGTCGGCAATGACCCGATGGCTCGCCTTCTGCGGACCGTTGGCCGGGACGTCGGTGAGTTCCTCGACGGCGCCGGTCAGCGCCCGCATGAGGTCAATTTCGTAATTGTCGTGCGTGCCCTGGAGCACGGCGGAAATGCGCTCGAGGCCCATGCCGGTGTCGATGGACGGGCGCGGCAGGTGAACGCGCTCGCCGCCTGGCAGCTGCTCGAACTGCATGAAGACGAGATTCCAGATCTCGATGAAGCGGTCGCCATCCTCGTCGGCGGAACCGGGGGGGCCGCCGGCGATGTGCGGACCGTGGTCGAAGAAGATTTCCGAGCAGGGGCCGCAGGGGCCGGTATCGCCCATCTGCCAGAAATTGTCGGAGGTCGCGATGCGGATGATCCGGGAATCATGCAGCCCGGCGATGCGCTTCCACAGCCCGAAGGCCTCGTCATCCTCGTGGTAGACAGTGACCAGCAGCTTGTCGACCGGCAACTCGAACTCGCGGGTAATCAGATTCCACGCGAACTCGATGGCGTTCTCCTTGAAATAGTCGCCGAAGGAGAAATTGCCGAGCATCTCGAAGAAGGTGTGATGCCGCGCCGTGTAGCCGACATTGTCGAGATCATTGTGCTTCCCGCCGGCGCGCACGCACTTCTGCGAGGTGGCCGCCCGCGAATAGGGCCGCTTCTCGATTCCGGTGAAGACGTTCTTGAACTGCACCATCCCGGCATTGGTAAACATCAATGTCGGGTCATTGCGCGGGACGAGCGGGGAGGATTCGACCACCTGATGCCCGTTGCGGGCAAAATAGTCGAGGAAAGTCGCACGTATCTCGTTAACGCCGCTCATGAACCCGGATCCGCCGATGAAGATGCCGGCGCCACAGGAGCGCCGGCCCGCACCATCCGGCGCGGGCGCAACGGTTCTAACGACGCGTCAACACCTTGTCCAGAAAGCACCCGGATGCCGTCTTCACCGACACACGCCCCGCAGGGCAGAGTCTTCGCCGCGCCGCCCGGCACAGCGCGCCAGCGCCTCCACCCGAGCGAAGACGGCTCGGCGAACGCCGGTCCTTGCGGGGACCGGCGGACCTAGAACGAAGAACGAAGAACGACCGGCGCTCACTCCTCGCCGTCGCCGTCTTCGCCGCCATCGCCGCCGGCGAGGATCTGCTCGGCGATGAGACCGGCATTCTGGCGGATCGTCGCCTCGATGCGGCCGGCGATCTCCGGATGCTGGCGCAGGAACGACTTGGCGTTCTCGCGTCCCTGCCCGAGCCGCTGGCTGTCATAGGAGAACCAGGCGCCCGACTTCTCCACCACGCCGGCCTTCACGCCGAGGTCGATGAGCTCGCCTATCTTGGAGACGCCCTCGCCATACATGATGTCGAACTCGACCTGCTTGAAGGGCGGTGCCAGCTTGTTCTTCACCACCTTCACGCGGGTCTGGTTGCCCACGACCTCTTCGCGCTCCTTGATGGCGCCGATGCGGCGGATGTCGAGCCGGACCGACGCATAGAACTTCAGCGCGTTGCCGCCCGTCGTGGTTTCGGGGCTGCCATACATCACGCCGATCTTCATGCGGATCTGGTTGATGAAGATCACCATGGTGTGCGAGCGGTTGATCGAGGCGGTGAGCTTGCGCAGCGCCTGGCTCATCAGGCGCGCCTGCATGCCGGGCTGGTTGTCGCCCATCTCGCCATCGAGTTCGGCGCGCGGCGTGAGGGCCGCCACCGAATCCACCACCAGCACGTCCACCGCGCCGGAACGCACCAGCGTGTCGGCAATCTCCAGCGCCTGCTCGCCGGCATCCGGCTGAGAGATGAGGAGATTGTCGAGGTCGACGCCCAGCTTGCGGGCATAGATCGGGTCCAGCGCGTGCTCGGCGTCGATGAAGGCGCACACGCCGCCCTTCTTCTGCGCCTCGGCGATGGTGTGCAGGGCCAGGGTGGTCTTGCCCGAGGATTCCGGCCCGAAGATTTCCACCACGCGGCCGCGCGGCAGGCCGCCGATGCCGAGCGCGATATCGAGCCCGAGCGAGCCCGTGGAGACCGTCTCGATCTCCATGATCTTGTCGTTCTTACCCAGGCGCATGATCGAGCCCTTGCCGAAATGGCGCTCGATCTGGGTAAGGGCGGCGTCAAGCGCCTTGGACTTGTCCATGGAAGATCCTTCAACGAGTCGCAGTGTCGACTGAGTCATTGCCGGGCTCCGGGCTGTACGCAAGGGAAAAGGGGGATGTGGCTAAGGTTGCCGCACTTGTACCCCGTTTGTTCGATGTTCGCAATATGTTCTCATCGCTTCAACCCCGAATTACGTGGGTTTCGCTGCGTTCTCGGGCGGCTCCTGCAGGGTCGGACCCTCCGTGGCGCGCAATGGCGGCCCGAGGAACTCAACCTGCCACTTTTGTCCGAAGGCATTCAGCGCGGCCGTGTCGGGAAGGCCGCCCTGCATCACGCCAGCGAGCTCGGTGAAGAAGGCCACCGCGTCCAGCGCCGGGGACATGAGGATGTACTGGCGCGCCGGCGCGTCGGTGACGTTGACGAAGCCATGCGCCGCGCCGCCGGGAATGCTCACCACGTCGCCGGCCTGCGCGTAGAAGCGTCGCCCGTCCACTTCGTAGAGGTAGCGCCCCTCGATCACGCGAAAAATCTCCGCCTCGCGGTGGCGGTGGCGCGGCGGGCCGGCGCCGGGGGCGTTGATCGTCTCGATGAAGCAGAACGCCCCGCCACTCGCGGACGGCGGCAGGCGGACCATGAGCTCGAGGCCGATGGCGGGAATGCCGATTGGCGGCTCATCGCCACGCGAATGCAGGAAAGACACGCTCATCGGATCCCCCGTGATCACGCGGCTACAAGGCGCCTGAGATAGTCGGCGATGCGCTCCCACTCTCCCCCGGCCACCGCCATGGCGAGATAGCCGTCCGGCCGGATCAGCTCGATGCCGCCCGCCACCTTGTTGGGCCGCACCACCGCATCGACCAGCCTGCCCGGCAGGTCCGCCGGCGGCGGGCCGGCCGTGGCACCCGCGCGCAGCGTGAAGCGCGGCGTGTCGCCCGCGCCATAGGCGGGCTCGCCCTCAACCGGCAGCATGCGCGCGCCGGCCCGTGGACCGGCCTCCCAGGAGACGCCGTTGAGCGGGCTGTCGGCATAATGGATCGCCGTCTCGGTCAGCGCTCCTTCCAGCGCATGCTGCACCGGCGCGAGCCCGAGCACGAAATGCATCACGGCGTTGCGGATGTGCCGGGCGACCGGGTTTTTCAACGTGGCCATGCGGGTCAGTCGCCCGGAGGTGGCGATCACCTCCGCCCCCACGGCCCGGCGCTCCCGGTCGTAGCTGTCGAGCAGAAACGGCGAGGTCGCCAGACCGCGCAGCACCAGAGTGAGCTTCCAGGCGAGGTTGATCGCGTCCTGCATGCCGGTGTTCATGCCCTGCCCGCCCGCCGGGCTGTGGACATGGGCGGCATCGCCGGCGAGGAAGACGCGCCCCACCCGGTAGCGCTCCACCTGCCGTTCATTGATGCGGAACGAGGTGGTCCAGATCGTGTCCTGCAGCACGATGCCGCCGGGGCCGCGCCGGTCCAGCAGCGCCTGGAACTCCGCCATGGTGGGCACAGAGGGCGCCTCGGCGGTGGAGGGCCCAAGGCCGACGATGACGCGGTAGCGCCCCGGGGCGAGCGGAAACAGCACGGCCGGGCCGTCCTCGTGCAGGCAGGTGGCGAACTCGTTCACCGGAAACGGCATGCCGGAGAGGTGAAAGTCACCCTGCGCCCAGTCGCTGGCCAGCGTGTCGCCTTCGAAGGAAAGGCCGAGCCGGTGGCGCACCGGGCTGTGGGCGCCGTCGCAGGCCACCAGTGCGCCATAGCGCGCCGTCTCCTCGCGGCCGTCGGCATGGCGCAGCGTGACGGCGACGTCCTCGCCGTCCTCCACGAAATCATCCAGCGCCACGCCCAGTTCCGGGCGGACGCCACGTGCGTCCAGGTGCTCCAGAAGGACCGTTTCGGTCTCGCTTTGCGGCAGCATGAGCACGAAGGGATAAGGCGTTTCGACATCGCTCAGCGCAACCCGCGCCAGCGGCGAGCGGCCGGCGAGGATATTGCCGAACGTCACCTTATTGCCGCGGGAGACGAGTTCGGCGGAAAGCCCGCCGCCGGCGCGCTCCAGCAGTTCCAGCGTGCGCGGCCAGATTGCCACCGCGCGCGACGTGGTCGCCCGCTCGGTCATCGCGTCGACCACCCGCACCGGCACCCCGTAGCGGGAAAGTTCGAGAGCCGCCGTCAGCCCGACCGGGCCGGCCCCGACAACAAGCACAGGATCCGTCATGCGCGTGCCCCCTGATGGGGACGCGGACGCCAGGCGCGGCCGTCCCCTCCCAAGGGTTTAGAGCCCGCGACGGATTAGGCAACGGGCTTGTCACGGTGCCGCAAATACGAAAACGCCCCGCCACCTTTCGGCAGCGGGGCGCTTGGATGTGGATATCGGCCTCAGTCGACGAGGTCGAAGCGGTCGGCGTTCATCACCTTGGTCCAGGCGGCGACGAAATCGCGGAGGAACTTCTCCTGCGCGTCGTCCTGGGCATAGACCTCGGCATAGGCGCGCAGCACCGAGTTGGAGCCGAAGACGAGGTCGGCGCGGGTGGCGGTCCACTTCGCCACGCCGGTCTTGCGGTCGCGCAGCTCGTAGACCCCCTCACCCACCGACTTCCAGCTATTGGCCATGTCGGTCAGGTTGACGAAGAAGTCATTGGTCAGCGCGCCTTCGCGGGCGGTGAACACGCCATGCTTGCTGCCACCATGATTGGTGCCCAACACGCGCAGGCCGCCGACCAGCACGGTCATCTCCGGCGCGGTGAGGCCCATGAGCTGGGTGCGATCGAGCAGCATCTCCTCGGGGGTGACGACATAGTCCTTCTTCACCCAGTTGCGGTAGCCGTCATGCAGCGGCTCCAGCACGCCGAACGAATCCGCGTCGGTCTGCGCGTCGGTGGCATCGCCCCGGCCCGGCGCAAACGGCACGGTCACATCATGGCCGGCCGCCTTGGCCGCCAGTTCGATGCCGACATTGCCACCAAGCACGATGACATCGGCGAGGCTGGCGCCAGTCTGGGCGGCGATGCCCTCCAGCACGCCCAGCACCTTGGCGAGACGGGCCGGCTCATTGCCTTCCCAGTCCTTCTGCGGGGCAAGGCGAATGCGCGCGCCATTGGCGCCGCCGCGCATGTCGGAGCCGCGATAGGTGCGGGCGCTGTCCCAGGCGGTGCTGACCAGCTCGCTGATGGTGAGGCCGCTGTTGATGAGCTTGGCCTTCACCGCCGTCACGTCGTAATCGGTGGCGCCGGCGGGCACCGGGTCCTGCCAGATCAGGTCCTCGGCCGGCACGTCCGGGCCGATGTAGCGAACCTTCGGGCCCATGTCGCGGTGGGTCAGCTTGAACCAGGCGCGGGCGAAGGTGTCCTTGAAGTACTCGGGATCGGCCATGAACTTCTGGCAGATCGCGTTGTAGATCGGGTCCACCTTCATCGCCATGTCGGCGTCGGTCATCATCGGGTTGTGGCGGACAGAGGGGTCGCTGGCGTCGAGCGGCTTGTCCTCTTCCTTGATGTCGATCGGCTCCCACTGGAAGGCGCCGGCCGGGCTCTTGCGCAGTTCCCATTCATGGCCGAACAGCATGTCGAAGAAGCCCATGTCGAACTGCGTCGGATGGGTGGTCCAGGCGCCCTCGAGCCCGGAGGTGACGGCTCGGCTGGCGAGGCCATTCTGGTTCGGGTTGGACCAGCCCATGCCCTGGTCTTCCAGCGCGGCGGCTTCGGGGTTGGGGCCCAGCGCCTTGGCGTCGCCATTGCCGTGGGTCTTGCCCACCGTGTGGCCGCCGGCGGTCAGCGCCGCCGTCTCTTCATCGTTCATCGCCATGCGGGCGAAGGTCTCGCGCACCTGCGCGGCTGTCTTCAGCGGGTCCGGGTGGCCGTTCACGCCTTCCGGGTTGACATAGATGAGGCCCATCTGCACGGCGGCGAGCGGGTTTTCCATCGTCGAGGGCACGTTGACGTCGGTGTAGCGGTTGTCGCTCGGCGCCAGCCACTCGCGCTCGGAACCCCAATAGGTGTCCTTTGACGGGTGCCACACATCCGCGCGGCCGAAGCCGAAGCCGAAGGTCTTCAGGCCCATCGTCTCATAGGCGATGGTGCCGGCGAGCACGATGAGATCGGCCCAGCTGACCTTGTTGCCGTACTTCTTCTTGATCGGCCACAACAGGCGGCGGGCCTTGTCGAGGCTCACATTGTCCGGCCAGGAATTGAGCGGGGCGAAGCGCTGGTCGCCGGTGCCGCCGCCGCCGCGCCCGTCAGCCAAGCGGTAGGAGCCGGCCGCGTGCCAGGACAGGCGGATCATCAGCCCGCCATAGTGACCCCAGTCCGCCGGCCACCACTCCTGGCTCTCGGTCATCAGGGCCCGCATGTCGGCCTTGAGCGCCTCGAAATCCAGCGTCTTCACCTGCTCGCGATAGCTGAAATCCTCGCCGAGCGGGTTGGTCTTGGTATCGTGCTGGCTGAGAATGTCGAGATTGAGGGCCTTCGGCCACCAATCCATGTTCGACGTCCCGACTTCCGTGATGGCGCCATGCATGACCGGGCATTTGCCGGCCGGCCTGTTCGTGATGTCGTCCATTGCAGTCTCCAATCGTGATGGCATGCCGGCAGTGAAGATTCGCCGGCGCTCCCCCCGGGCACTGGCCGGCACGAGAGGCGTTTGGAATTGGAAGAGGTCTTATCGTACGCTAGGCATAATGAAAATTTGCATTTTCTAATTGGTCCGATATGAAATTCTAATGATAAGCATCTCCATGCGGCATCTGCGCTATTTCGAGGCGCTCGCGCATCACGGACATTTCGGCCGGGCCGCCGAGGCCTGTTCGATCTCCCAGCCTGCCCTCTCGCTCCAGATCAAGGAGCTGGAGGAAACGCTTGGCGCCCCACTGGTGGAGCGCGGCACGCGGCAGATCCGGCTCACCCGGCTCGGCGAGGAATTCGCCGCAAGGGCGCGCGGCATCCTGCAGGCGGTCGATGAACTGGAAGACCTCGCCCGGGCATCGCACAGCCCCCTCGCCGGCCGGCTGCGCATCGGCGTCATCCCCACCGTCGCGCCCTATCTGCTGCCCGCGGTGATGCAGCGTCTGGTCGAGCGCTTTCCGGATCTCGACCTGCGCCCACGCGAGGCGGTGACGCAACGGCTGGTGGACGACCTGGTCGAGGGTCGGCTCGACACCGCCATTGTCGCCCTGCCGGTGTCGGAACCCTCGCTGACCGAGCATGCCCTGTTCGAGGAGGAGTTCGTCCTGGTGCGTCCGCTGCACGAGGCGGCGCTGCCGGTGCCCAATTCGGAGACACTGCGCACCATGCGGCTGCTTCTGCTGCAGGAAGGCCACTGCTTTCGCGAACAGGCCCTCTCCTTCTGCAATCTCTCGCTGCCCCTGTCGCGCGACATGATGGAGGGCAGTTCGCTGACCACGCTGGTGCAGATGGTCGGCGCCGGCATCGGCGTCACGCTCATCCCGCAGATGGCGGTGGCCATCGAGACCCGCTCCGCCGCCGTCTCGGTGGCGCGGCTGGCGGCGCCGCGCCCCTCGCGAACCATCGGCATGGTCTGGCGCCGAACCAACCCGCTCGCCGGCTCCTTCGAGCAGATGGCGATCATCGTGGGCGCGGTGGGGCTTGCGGGCGCCGTGGCCGGCGCCAGCGCTGTTCCGCCCGATTGGCACCTCAGCTAGAAGAGGCTGGAGAGCGGCACCGCCGTCACCCGCCGGAGACTTCCCATGTCCGCCTATGCCTCCCTCGCCGCCCATTTCGGCCGCATCGCCGCGATGTCCAACGCCATCGGCATCCTGCAATGGGACAGCGACACGATGATGCCCAAGGGCGCCGCCGCCAGTCGTGCCGAGAGCCTCGCGCTGCTGCGGGTGCTGCAGCATGAGATGGCAGCCGATGCGCGCATCGGCGACTGGCTGGATTCCTCCGACGCCGATGCCACCCTCGGCATGTGGGAGCGGGCGAATCTGCGAGAGATCAGAAGGGTCTGGACCGCCCAGACCGCCCTGCCCGCCGATCTGGTCGAAGCCTCCAGCAAGGCCGTCTCCGCCTGCGAGATGGCATGGCGGCAGGCGCGGGAAGATTCAGATTTTCGCGGCCTGCAGCCTTATCTTGCCGAGGTGCTGCATCTGCAGCGCGAGGCCGGCACCGCCAAGGGCGAGCGGCTCGGCCTCTCGCCCTATGACGCGCTGCTGAACGACTATGAGCCCGGCGGCCGCTCGGCGCGGATCGACGCGCTGTTCGACGACCTCGCCGCCTTCCTGCCCGGCTTCACCGAAGAGGCGCTGGCCGCGCAAGCCCGCCGCCCCGCCCCCGAGTCGCTGCAAGGACCTTTCCCTATCGAGGCCCAGCGCCGGCTCGGCCAGACCATCATGGGCGCGCTCGGCTATGATTTTTCGCGCGGGCGGCTCGATGTCTCCACCCACCCTTTCTGCGGCGGGGCCGACAACGACGTGCGCATCACCACCCGCTATGACGAGGCGGATTTCGGCAAGGCGCTGATGGGGGTGATCCACGAGACCGGCCACGCCCTCTACGAACAGGGACGCCCCGCCGCCTATATGAACCAGCCGGTGGGGCAGGCGCGCGGCATGGTGCTGCACGAAAGCCAATCGCTGCTGATGGAGATGCAGGCCTGCCGCTCGCGCGAATTCCTCAGCTATGCGGCGCCGCTGATGCGCGAGACCTTCGGCGCCGACGGCCCGGACTGGGAGGCGCAGGCGCTGTGGCGCCGCTACACCCGCGTCGAGCGCGGCTTCATCCGCGTCGATGCCGACGAGGTGACCTATCCCGCCCACGTCATCCTGCGCTACCGGCTGGAAAAGGCGCTCATCGCCGACACGATGCCGCTGGGCGAACTCCCCGCCGCGTGGAATGCCGGCATGAAGGAGCTTCTCGGCACCATGCCGCCCAATGACCGGCTGGGCTGCCTGCAGGACATTCACTGGCCGAGCGGCGGCTGGGGTTATTTCCCCACCTACACGCTCGGCGCCATCGCCGCCGCCCAGCTCTTCGACGCCGCCTGCCGGGCCGAACCGGACACCCTGCCCGGCATCGCGCGCGGGGATTTCGCGCCGCTGGTCGGCTGGCTGCGGCTGCATGTGCATGGGCAGGGCGCGCTGCTCGACACGGACGAGCTGCTGACCCGCGCCACCGGCCGCCCGCTCGACGCCGGCGTGTTCAAGGCCCATCTCGCCCGGCGCTATCTCGGCTGAGCCGAGCTAGCGAGCGGAGAAGCGGTAGACCGAGACGTGCCGGTAGGTCTCCCCGGGATCGAGCCGGGCGGAGGGATAATCCGGCCGGTGCGGCGCGTCCGGCCAAGTCTGCGGTTCGAGGCAGAACGCGTCGGACTGCCGGTAGAGCCGGCCATGTTTGCCGACCGCCGTGCCGTCGAGAAAATTACCGGAATAGAATTGCAGCCCCGGCTGGTCGGTGAGCAGCTCCATCACCCGGCCGGAGCGCGGGTGCTCGACGCGCGCGGCAAGGCGTGGACGCGCGGTGCGGCCGCCGTCGAGACAGTAATTATGGTCGTAGCCGCGCCCGCGCCGAAGCTGCTCATGCGCCTGCCGGATGCGGGCGCCGATGGCGCGGGGCGTGCAGAAATCGAACGGCGTGCCATCGACGCTCGCGGGCCCGCCAAGCGGAATCGCCTGCGCGTTCACCGGCAGATAGTCGTCGGCGTGGATGGTCAGCAGATGGTCCAGCACGTCGCCGCCCTGCTCAACCCCGCCGAGGTTGAAATAGCCGTGATGCGTCAGGTTGACGAGCGTCGCCCGGTCGGTCGTGGCCTCGAAGGCGATGGCGAGCTCGCTCTCTCCGCTCACGGTGTAGGTCACGCGCGCGGAAAGCGTACCAGGGAAGCCCTGGTCGCCGTCCGGGCTGACGAGGGCGAGCTGCAGCGAGGGCGCCACGCCGTCCGTCGCCTCCACTACGCTCCACACCCGCCGGTCGAAGCCCTCCGGCCCGCCATGCAAGGCGTGGTCGCCATCATTGGCAGGCACGCGATACGTGACGCCGTCGAGCACGAACTCCCCGCCCGCGATGCGGTTGGCGTAGCGCCCGACCGTCGCGCCGAAGAAGCGCGGCTCGCTCACATAGGGGGCCGGCGTGTCGTGGCCCAGCACGATGTCGGCGGCATGCCCGTGGCGGTCCGGCACGCGCAGCGTCTGCACCGTCGCGCCGAGGGTGAGCACCGCCACCTCGAAGCCTCCCCCGCCCAGCAGCCGGAACCGTTCGATCGTCGTTCCGTCGGCCAGCCGGCCGAAAGGCTCGCGCAGGAGGCGGGGGGCGGAGGGGCTATGATTCATGCTGGTCACTCGACGTTCGGCCGGCCGTGCGCGGTTGGGCCGTGCGGAAGCACGGCCGTGGAGGTTGCGACATTGTCGGCCTGTCCGCTGCCGAATTCCAGCCCGGGGGCACCGAAGGCGAGGTGCGGCGGCGAACCGTGTTGACGCCTCGCCCGCCGCCGGTCGAATGTCCCCGCACGCTTTGCCCAGCCGAGGAGACCAGACCCATGGCACAGTTCCACATGATCACCGGCGCCCCGACGCCGGTTGCCCCGTTCAGCCATGCGGTGGAGGCGGATGGCTGGGTGTTCATCACCGGCCAGATGCCGACCTGGCCGGACGATGATTCGCGCCCGCTTCCCGAGGGCGTGGAGGCGCAGACGCGCCGCGTCATGGACAATCTCGTGCTGGTGCTGCGCGGCATCGGCCTTGATCTGTCGCATGTGGTGCAGGCGCGGGTGTACCTCACCGACTTCAAGGGCGACTACCCCGCGATGAACGCGGTCTATGCCTCCTATTTCCCCGCCGAGAAGCGCCCGGCCCGCACCTGTGTCGGTGTCACCGGGCTCGCCCGCGAGGCATTGGTGGAAATCGACCTCGTCGCCCACCGTCCGGGCTAGGGGTCGACGCCGAACGCGGCGACGCTTTCCGGCCACCGCCAGTGGCGGTGGCCCCATTGTTCGGGTTGCATCGTTGTGCCGTCACAGCGACGGTGACACGTCGCGACAGACCGCCGAGGCTGCGGCGAAGGGAGTGTCGAGCAGATGGACACGGCTACCCAGCCCAGCCCACTTCGTGGCCACGGCAATTACGAGCATCTGATGCTCCTTGCCAGCGGGCTCGCGCCCATGGCAACCGCCGTGGCCCACCCCTGCGACGCCGCCTCGCTTGCCGGCGCGCTCGACGCGGCGAAGGCGGGGTTCATCGTTCCGCTGCTGGTCGGGCCCCGTCCCCGCATCCTCGCCGTAGCGCAGGCCGAGGGGCTGGACCTCTCGGGCATCGAGATCGTCGACACGCCGCACAGCGTCGCCTCGGCCGCACGGGCGGTGGAACTCGTGCGGGAGGGCCGTGCCGCCCTGCTGATGAAGGGCAGCCTGCACAGCGACGAAGTGCTCGCTGCCATCACCGCCCGCGACACCGGCCTGCGCACCGGGCGGCGCGTCAGCCATGTCTTCATCATGGACGTGCCGCGCTATGCCGAGCCGCTCTTCATCACCGACGCCGCCGTGAACATCTTTCCCGACCTCGATGCCAAGCGCGATATCGTCCAGAACGCCATCGACCTGCATGTCGGCCTCGGGCTGGGGCGGCCGCGCGTTGCCATCCTCTCGGCGGTCGAGACGGTCACCACCTCGATTCCCAGCACCATCGAGGCTGCCGCCCTGTGCAAGATGGCCGATCGCGGCCAGATCACCGGCGGTGACCTCGACGGGCCGCTGGCGCTGGACAACGCCATTTCGCCGGAAGCCGCGCGCATCAAGGGCATCGTCTCGCCCGTCGCCGGCCGGGCGCAGATCCTGGTGGCGCCGGACCTTGAGGCCGGCAACATGCTGGCCAAGAACCTCACCTTCATGGCCGGTGCCGATGCGGCCGGCATCGTGCTGGGGGCGCGCGTGCCGGTCATCCTGACCAGCCGCGCCGACACGCTGAAAACCCGCCTCGCCTCCTGTGCGGTGGCGGTGCTCTACGCGCAGGCGCGCCTGCGCCAGCCGGGATTGGGAGGCTGATCGAATGACCGAGGCGATCTTCGTCATCAATGCCGGCTCGTCCAGCATCAAGTTCAAGCTGTACCGGCTGGCCGGGCGGGACGTCGCCCTGCTGCTCGGCGGCGCGGTGGACGGCATCGGCACGCGCCCGCGCCTCCACGCCACGGACGAGGCCGGCGCGGTGCTTGTCGACCGCAGCTTCCCGCCGGACGAGATCGCCAGGCCCTCGCAGGCCCAGCATGCGATCAGCGAATGGGTGGCCCCGCATATGGCCGATGTCGAGCTGATCGGCGTCGGCCACCGGGTCGTGCATGGAGGACCGCATTACGACCACCCCGAGCGGGTCACCGACGAGGTGCTGCGCACGCTGGAGAGCTTCATTCCGCTGGCGCCCCTGCACCAGCTCACCAATCTCGACCCGATCCGCGTGATACGCGAACGCCGGCCGGACCTGCCGCAGGTCGCCTGCTTCGACACTGCCTTCCATCGCGGCCACCCGGAGGTGGCCGACCGCTTCGCCCTGCCGAATGCCCTCTATGATGACGGCGTGCGCCGCTACGGCTTTCACGGCCTGTCCTATGAATATGTCTCGGGCGCGCTACGCGAATTGGCGCCGAAACTGGCGCGCGGGCGCGTGGTCATCTGCCATCTCGGCTCGGGGGCCTCGGCCTGCGGCCTGCTGGACGGGCGCAGCCTGGATTCGACCATGAGCTTCACCGCGCTGGACGGGCTGCCCATGGGCACGCGCTGCGGCGCGCTCGACCCCGGCGTGGTGCTGCATCTCATCGAGCAGAAGGGCATGAGCGCGGCCGAGGTCGGCCGGATGCTCTACCATGACAGCGGGCTCAAGGGGCTTTCCGGCCTCAGCAGCGACATGCGCGAATTGCTGGCGAGCGACCAACCCGCGGCCGCGCTGGCGGTGGACTATTTCGCCCTGCATGTCGCGCAGGAAGTCGCCCGGCTGGCGGTGACGCTGGGCGGGCTCGACGCGCTCGTCTTCACCGCCGGCATAGGCGAGCATGCGCCGGAAATCCGCGCCCGCATCTGCGCGCGCCTCGGTTTGTTGGGAGTGACGCTCGACGCGGCCGCCAATGACGCCAGCGAGACCTGGATCGACGCCGACGGCCCCGGCCCGCACGTTCTGGTCATTCCGACCGATGAGGAGCGGATGATCGCCCTCGCCACGCTGAACCTGCTGCGCCCGGCGGCGTGACGCGGCGGGTCAGTCCGCCAGCAGGGTGAAGAAACGCGCGGCGGCCTCGAAGTCGCGGTAGCGCGTCACCCGGCGCTCCAGCGCTTCGCCGTCGATGCCCCAGAGGTGCTCCTGCACCTCCTCGTCCGCATGCGCCGCGCGCCACGCCTCTTCCGGCGACAGGCGGCCATGCGCCACGGCGAGCGCGAGAAGGGCGGAACCGCTGAGCGTGGTCATGAGGTTCAGCGCCGCCATGCGCAGCGGATCGTCCGGCAAGGCAGCGGCGATGAGTTCCAGCGTGCGGGGCGGCTGTGCCACATGCACCACGCCTTCGCTCAGCATGAAGGTGGCACCGAAGCGCCCGCGCGCCCATTCCAGCAACGGGTCCCAGAGTTCCGCATGCAGGGCCACGAGTTGGGCGGGCGTATCGACCCGGTAGCAGAGCAGATCGCTGCCGGCGTAGCGCACGATCTCGTCGCCGACCTCGGCCATGGCCGGCGCCACGCCGTCGATGGCGGAATTGGCGAGGCGGGTCATCGGCATCGCCATGGGATCGATGAAGTCGGCCTGTGCGCGCCACTCCTGCGCCAGCGCCTCGGCCAGCGTGGCGCTCGCCACGGCGACGAGGTTGCGCCCGGGCGTGCGCACCGGGCGTCCGTCCAACTCGATGCGGAACAGGCCGCCCTCGCCCGGCGCGGCGGCGGCCTCCTTGTAGAAGCGCTTGGGCAGCGGCTTGCGCTCGGTGAAGCCGGGCCGCAGGGGCGGCGCGGGCGGGGTCTCGGGTGTCGGGTCACTCACGATACCTGCTCCCACATCGCGTCGATCGCCCGCAGCAAATCGTCCGCATCCGATACCAATCGTTCGGCGCCGGACTGCTGCAGCAGGTCCCGCGCATGGTAGCCCCAGGTCACGCCAATGGCGCGGGCGCCGGCGGCGCGGGCCATCACCATGTCGAAGCTGGTGTCGCCGATGAGGACCGTGTCCATCGGTTCGGCGCCGGTCGCCGCCATGGCCTGCAGCACCATCGCCGGGTGCGGCTTGGAGGGCGCGTCGTCCGCCGTCTGGATGGTGGCGAAGCGCCCTTGCAGCCCGTGATGGCCGAGCACCGCCGCCACGCCGCGCTGCGACTTGCCGGTGGCGATGCCGAGCAGCACGTCGTCGCGCGCAGAAAGCGTGTCGATCAGCGGACGCATGCCGGGATACATCGGCTCATGGAAGTCCGGCTCGGTGCGCAGCTCGCGGAACGCCTCGCGATAGAGATCGGCCAGCCGCTCCGCCGGAAAGCCCGGCGCGCCCTCGCCGAGCTGCTGCATCGCCTCGACCAGCGACAGGCCGACGATGCCCAACACCGCCTCGCGCGGCGGCATGGGAAGAGCCGCGCGGGCAAAGGCGCGGCCCATGGCGGCGACGATGACGTGCTGGCTGTCCACCAGCGTGCCGTCACAATCGAAAAGGATGAGTTTCACAGGCAGATGCCCTCGCCACATGCCCGACCCCAGCCTTTGCCGGCCGTTGGCTGCGGCGCGACGGCGGGTGCGTAATCCAGTGGGCTGCCGCTGGTGGGCGGTGACGGGCTCGAACCGCCGACCCTCTCGGTGTAAACGAGATGCTCTACCAACTGAGCTAACCGCCCGCCCGGCATCCACGCCGGCCGCTTTTAAGCATTGACGGCACGCAGCGGCAAGGTCCGGCGACTGCGTTTCTTGCCCACCGCCGCGTCGTCCCGAGGTTTCGGTTCTGCCGGCTGGGCGGTGCGGGTGCCGCAGCACCCGACAAGACCGGAACGCGTATCTGCCGAAGGCGGCAGCGCGGCACGGCATCCGAAAGTCCCGGGCGCCCTGCCCCCGGGACTGCAGCGGTTCGCCGGTCGCGATGACCGGCGAACCCGCACTGCTGGCGCCGCGCCACATCCCGTACCCTTGGGCACGAGGGCGCGGCGACACAGCACGAAGGATCAACCGTTGACGGTTTCCTTCAGGCCCTTGCCGGGCGTGAACTTCGGGGCCTTGGAGGCCTCGATCTTGACCGGATTGCCGGTGCGCGGGTTGCGGCCTTCGCGCGCGGCGCGGGTCACGACGGAGAAGCTGCCGAAGCCGATCAGCTTCACTTCCTCGCCGGCCTTCAGCGAAGCGGCAATGGCGTCGAAGGTCGCGTCGACCGCGGCCGCAGCAGCGGCCTTCGTCAGCTTGGCCTGCTCGGCCACGGCGGCGACGAGTTCGTTCTTCGTGGTCATTTGACCGGTCCTTCCCTTGATTGCACAAGAATCGTCGGTCGCATGCACCGACGACGGGCGGGCACACTTTCCCCAAAATGCGGCGATTGCAAGCGCTAGCACCCCAAACCCCGCACAAATACACGATTTCGACAAGATTGCAGGTAACAAAATACCTCAAAACGAGGCAAGATTACCAGCCTTGAATTTGGGCGGTTGCGGTCTTTTCACCCGCCCGCGCGCGCCCCATGAGCGGCATGCGCGGGGCCAGACATGAAAACGGCGGCACCCGGGGGGTGCCGCCGTTTCGATCCGTATCGACGAAGGTCGCTCAGTGCGCGGCGAGGCCGCCCACTTCGTCGCGCGCGATCACCGGTTCGACTTCGGTGGTCGGCGCCAGCACCTTCTCTTCCCAGACGATCGCCTCCGGCTGGCGGATGAGGGCGTGCTGCAGCACTTCGTCCATCCGCGACACCGGCACGATTTCCAGCGCGTTCTTCACATTGTCGGGGATTTCCGCCAGATCCTTGGCGTTCTCCTCGGGGATCAGAACCTTCTTGATGCCGGCCCGCAGGGCCGCCAGCAGCTTCTCCTTTAGGCCGCCGATCGGCAGCACCCGGCCGCGCAGCGTGATCTCGCCGGTCATGGCGACATCACGACGGATCGGGATGCCGGTCAGCACCGAGGTCAGCACCGTGGCCATGGCGACGCCGGCGGACGGTCCGTCCTTGGGGGTCGCCCCCTCGGGAACATGGACGTGGATGTCGCGGCGGTCGAACAGCGGCGGCTCGATGCCGAAATCGAGCGCGCGCGAGCGGACATAGGACGCCGCCGCCGAGATCGATTCCTTCATCACGTCGCGCAGGTTGCCGGTGACCGTCATCTTGCCCTTGCCGGGCATCATGACGCCTTCGATCGTCAGGATCTCGCCGCCGACCTCGGTCCAGGCAAGGCCTGTCACGACGCCGACCTGGTCCTCGCTCTCGGCCTCGCCATAACGGTATTTCGGCGCGCCGAGATAGTCCTCCAGCTGCTTGAGCGTGACCTTGACCGTCTTCTTCTTGGTCAGCATCAGATCCTTCACCGCCTTGCGGGCGAGGTTGGAAATCTCACGCTCCAGGTTACGCACGCCGGCTTCCCGCGTGTAGCGGCGCACCAGCGTCAGCAGAGCCTCATCGTCGATCGACCATTCCTTAGGCTGCAGGCCATGCTTGGTCAGCGCCTGGGGAATGAGGTGGCGGCGGGCGATCTCGACCTTCTCGTCTTCGGTGTAGCCGGCGATGCGGATCACCTCCATCCGGTCCAGAAGGGCCGGCGGGATGTTCAGCGTGTTCGCCGTCGTCACGAACATCACACTCGAGAGGTCATAGTCGACCTCCAGATAGTGATCGGCGAAGGTGTGGTTCTGCTCGGGGTCGAGAACCTCGAGCAGCGCCGAGGACGGGTCGCCGCGGAAATCCGCGCCCATCTTGTCGATCTCGTCCAGCAGGAACAGCGGGTTGGCCTTCTTGGCCTTGCGCATGGACTGGATGATCTTGCCCGGCATGGAGCCGATATAGGTCCGGCGGTGGCCGCGGATCTCCGCCTCGTCACGCACGCCGCCCAACGCGACGCGCACATATTCGCGCCCCGTCGCCTTGGCGATGGACTTGGCGAGCGAGGTCTTGCCGACGCCCGGCGGACCGACGAGGCACAGGATCGGACCCGTCAGCTTGTTCTGCCGGCTCTGCACGGCCAGATACTCGACGATGCGGTCCTTGACCTTGTCGAGGCCGAAATGATCGGTGTCGAGCACGTTCTGGGCGAAGGGCAGATCCTTCTTCACCTTGGTGCGGTTGCCCCATGGGATCGACAGCAGCCAGTCGAGATAGTTGCGCACCACCGTCGCCTCGGCCGACATCGGCGACATCTGCCGCAGCTTCTTCAGCTCGTGCGTCGCCTTTTCGCGGGCTTCCTTGCTGAGCTTGACGGTCTTGATGCGCTCTTCCAGCTCGGCCAGCTCGTCACGCCCGTCCTCGCCGTCGCCCAGCTCCTTCTGGATCGCCTTCATCTGCTCGTTGAGATAGTACTCGCGTTGCGTCTTCTCCATCTGGCGCTTGACGCGCGTGCGGATGCGCTTCTCGACCTGAAGGACCGAGATTTCGCTTTCCATCAGCGACAGCACCTTCTCAAGGCGCGTGGTGACCTTGAGGATCTCCAGAACCGCCTGCTTCTCGGGGATCTTCACCGCGAGATGCGACGCGACGGTATCGGCCAGCTTCGAGTGATCCTCGATCTGGGTGACGACGCCGACGACTTCCGGGGACACCTTCTTGTTCAGCTTCACATAGCTGTCGAACTCGGCCAGCACGGAACGGCCGAGCGCCTCGGCCTCCACCTTGGCACCGAGGTCTTCCTCCAGCGCCGACGCTTCGGCCTCATAGAGATCGGTGCGGTCGGTGTAGTGGTTGACCTTGGCGCGCGAAATCCCCTCCACCAGCACCTTCACCGTGCCGTCCGGCAGCTTCAGCAGCTGCAGCACCGAGGCCAGCGTGCCGATCTTGTAGATGGCGCTGGTCTCCGGATCGTCGTCGGAGGCGTTCTCCTGGGTCGCCAGCAGGATGAAGGTGTCGTTGCGCATCACCTCTTCGAGGGCGCGGATCGACTTCTCGCGGCCGACGAACAGCGGCACGATCATGTGCGGGAAGACGACGATGTCGCGCAGCGGCAGAACCGGGAAGGTCTGCGGGACGCCCGGGGTGAGCGCGGTGCGAGGCTTGGGGCTCGTCATGGCTCTTTCCTTTCTGTGAAGGGCAGGCGCCTTGTCCCGACGAAGGGCATCGTCGGGCGGTACCGTGCCGCAATGCGGCCGGAACGCGAACGTTTATCTCTGTGCGGGGATCGCGTGGAACGCGCGGAGCACGTCGATGTGGTCGAGGACCGGTGGTTGAGGCTGAGATGGCGACGCCCCCGCTCCCCGTCAAGGGAGCGGGCCGTGCCGCTGGCCGGGCATGGCTGCCCGGCCCTGCCCACCACCGGTTCCTCAGGCACTCGCACCCGCATCGCCGGCGGCACGGTCCGCATAGATGTAGAGCGGGCGTGCATTCTGCTCGACGACCTCCTTGCTGATGACGACCTCCTCGACCCCTTCGAGGCCGGGCAGATCGAACATCGTGTCGAGCAGGATGCCTTCCATGATCGAGCGCAGGCCGCGGGCGCCGGTCTTGCGCTCGATGGCCTTGCGGGCGATGGCGCCCAGCGCTTCCTCGTGGATCGACAGCTCGACATTCTCCATCTCGAACAGGCGCTGGTACTGCTTGACCAGCGCGTTCTTCGGTTCGGAGAGGATCTGCTTCAACGCCACCTCATCGAGATCGCCCAGCGTGGCGATGACCGGCAGACGGCCGATGAATTCCGGGATCAGCCCGTATTTCAGCAGATCTTCCGGCTCGACCTCGCGGAACACCTCGCCCGGCTTGCGGTCCTCAGGGGCGGAGACGACGGCGCCGAAGCCGATCGAGGTGCCCTTGCCGCGCGAGGAGATGATCTTGTCCAGCCCGGCGAAGGCGCCGCCGCAGATGAACAGGATGTTGGTCGTGTCCACCTGCAGGAATTCCTGCTGGGGATGCTTGCGCCCGCCCTGCGGCGGCACGGAAGCGACCGTGCCTTCCATGATCTTAAGCAGCGCCTGCTGCACGCCCTCGCCCGACACGTCGCGGGTGATGGAGGGGTTGTCGGACTTGCGGCTGATCTTGTCGATCTCGTCGATGTAGACGATGCCGCGCTGCGCCCGCTCGACATTGTAGTCGGCCGACTGCAGCAGCTTGAGGATGATGTTCTCGACATCCTCGCCGACATAGCCCGCTTCGGTCAGCGTGGTCGCGTCCGCCATGGTGAAGGGCACGTCGAGGATGCGGGCGAGCGTCTGCGCGAGCAGCGTCTTGCCCGAGCCCGTCGGCCCGATCAGCATGATGTTGGACTTGGCCAGCTCGACGTCGCCGGCATGCTTCGTTGCGTGGTTCAGGCGCTTGTAGTGGTTATGCACCGCCACCGAGAGGACGCGCTTGGCATGGAACTGGCCGATGACATAATCGTCCAGGACCTTGCAGATTTCCTTCGGGGTCGGGATGCCGTCGCGTGACTTCACCAGCGAGGATTTGTTCTCCTCTCGGATGATGTCCATGCACAGCTCGACGCATTCATCGCAGATGAACACGGTAGGTCCCGCAATCAGCTTGCGGACCTCGTGCTGGCTCTTGCCGCAGAACGAGCAGTAAAGAGTATTCTTGCTGTCGCCGCCGCCAACCTTGCTCATGCGTCTCTCCGTCCGCTCGGCGGTCCAGGCATTGCCCGGAGCCGCCCCAGTCCCGCGGCCGCCGCGGGCCTCCAAGGGGGGAGAAACGCGACGGCTCGAAAAGGCCGTCTAAAGGAAGCGACTTAAGGGTCCCTGTTCGATGTCACAGCCAAGCACGCTAGCAGCGACACGATCAAGAAGGCATTCGAACCATCCCCGACTTCGCGGATGGGGCGCCTGCCCCTTCGTACCCCGTCACACCTCCCGGCGACACTTCATGCTGATGTCATGCAAGCGCGATACCGCGATGCATGCAAGTCCGCGCTTCATATCGGCGCGGACCCGCATCTAATATAGGAAGCCGGCGTGGCTTCGGAAACACGGCGCAAACGCCCGTCAGGGCTTCGCCGGCGCCTCGTCGGGACGCTTGTCGATCACATTGTCGATAAGCCCGAAGGACTTGGCCACCTCGGAGGTCATGAAGTTGTCGCGCTCCAGCGCATCCTCCACCGCCTTGAGGTCCTGACCGGTGTGCTTCACGTAGATTTCGTTGAGCCTCTGCTTGAGGCTCATGATTTCCTTGGCGTGCAGCATGATGTCGGTCACCTGGCCCTGGAAACCGCCGGAGGGCTGGTGCACCATGATTCGGGCGTTGGGCAGGGCAAAGCGCATGCCCTTCTCGCCGGCGGTCAGCAGCAGCGAGCCCATCGAGGCGGCCTGGCCGATGCACAGCGTCGACACGGCCGGCTTGATGAACTGCATCGTGTCGTAGATGGCGAGGCCCGACGTCACCACTCCCCCGGGGGAGTTGATGTACATCGAGATCTCTTTTTTCGGGTTCTCGGCTTCCAGGAACAGCAGCTGCGCGACCATGAGGGTCGCCATGCCGTCCTCGACACCACCGGTCAGGAAGATGATGCGCTCCTTCAGGAGGCGGGAATAAATGTCGTAGGACCGCTCGCCCCGGTTGGTCTGTTCGACCACCATCGGGACCAGGTAATTCATGTAAGTATCAATCGGGTCACGCATATTTCGATCCTCGGCGGTCCGGCGCGCCCGCGCCGCCCGCGAATCCAACTACCCCACAATAAAGGGAAAGCGCGTCCCTACCAGCCCGCCGGCCATTAAGCCGCGGGCGGCGGAGCCGCGCGTGAAGCACGACTCCGCGATCGCCGTCGGCCTCAGGCCGCCTTGTCGTCCTCGTCCTCGGCGTAGAGTTCCTCGCGGGTGACGGGGACTTCATTGACCTTGGCGAGTTCGAGCAGGAAGTCGACGACCTTCTCCTCGAAGATCGGCGCGCGAAGGCTCGCGAGCGCCTGGGCGTTCTTGCTATAGAACTCCCAAACCTGCTGCTCCTGCCCGGGGAACTGGCGGGCACGCTCGACGACGGCGCGGGTCACTTCGTCGTCGGTGACCTGAATGTTGTTCTTCTCACCGATTTCCGCAAGCACCAGCCCGAGGCGCACGCGACGCTCGGCGATCTTCTGGTAATCGGCGCGGGCCGCCTCTTCCGTGGTGTCCTCGTCGGCGAAGGTCTTCTTCTGGGCGTCCATCTCGGACGTCACCGAGCCCCAGATGCCGTCGAATTCCTGCTGGGCGAGGGTCGGGGGCACGTCGAACTGGTGCAGCTTGTCGAGCGCGTCGAGCAGCCGGCGCTTTGCCTTGTTGCGGCTCTGCGCGTTGTGCTCCTGGGCGATGCGGGTCTTCACCTGCTCCTTGAGCGCCTCGAGGCTGTCCATGCCGAGCGTCTTGGCGAAGTCGTCGCCGATTTCCATCTCGGTGGGCGATTCGATCATCTTCGCCGTCACCTCGAACGAGGCTTCCTTGCCGGCGAGATGGGCGGCCTGGTAGGCCTCCGGGAAGGTGACGGTGACCGTGCGGCTCTCGTCTTCCTTGATGCCGACAAGCTGTTCCTCGAAGCCGGGGATGAAGCTGTTGGAGCCGAGCACCAGCGGAACGTCCTCGCCCGCGCCGCCCTCGAACTTCTCGCCGTCGATCGAGCCGACGAAGGAGATGGTGACGCGGTCGCCGTTCTCGGCAGTGCCGTCCGGCTTGGCGGCATAGGGACGGTTGGCGTCGGCGATCCGCTTGACGGTCTCCTCGACCTCTTCGTCGCCCACCGCCAGCACCGGCTTGTCGAGCGCGATGCTCTTGAAATCGCCGAGTTCGATCGCCGGCAGCACTTCGAGGTTCACGGTGAAGGACAGGTCGGCCTTGCCCTCGATCACCTCGTTGACCGCCGCCTCGTCCTGCGGCAGGTCGACCTTCGGCTGCATGGCGAGCTTGAAGCCGTTATCCTCGATGATCTTGGTGTTGGCCTCGTTCACGGCCTGGTCGATCACCTCGGCCAGCACGGACTTGCCGTACATGCGCTTGAGATGGGCGACCGGCACCTTGCCGGGACGGAAGCCGTTGAGACGGACCTTGTCCTTGAGCTCGCTGAGGCGCGCATTGGCCTTGGCGTCAAGTTCGGCGGCCGGCAGCACCACGCGATATTCGCGCTTGAGACCTTCGGCGAGGAGTTCGGTGACCTGCATTTTCAATCGGCCTTCGTCTTGTTTGCCGCTTGCGCGAGCTCTCGAATGTCTGTGTGCGAGCACGCCGCGTAAACGCCGTGAGCCTCGCTCGGTGCAAATGGGTCGGAAGGCGGCACCGGACAAGGCAGGCGCTGGTGCGGGCGGAGGGACTCGAACCCCCACGACTCTCGCCACTGGAACCTAAATCCAGCGCGTCTACCAGTTCCGCCACGCCCGCGGTTACGCCTGCCACCCGCCGCATCGTCCCGAAGGACGCGCAAGGGCACACGGGCGCGCACCCGAGAAGGTGCCGCCAGCCGGGTGCGGGCTTATAACACGGCCATGACGCTGCGCCAGCGCAAAATGCGCCCGGGCGTCGGCCCGGCGGAAATCGGCATGCCCCTCCAAATCAAGCGCGAAAGGGCGTGCGGACAGCTCCGCAGACGCTGCCCTAGACGCGCGCAATGAAGATTCTCTCGCCCAGAACAAGACCATAGGTGGCGGCGACATCGCCGTCCGTCACGAACTCGGAGAGAGAGAGAAGAAATGTTTTCTTCGCAAGCCCCCCTGATCCTCGCAATAAATAGTTTCCCCGCGACGATGAGTATTCATCGATACGATGATCATCTTCGCTTTTCATGCCGTGTAAATAGACACTGATCGCACCATCGGCCCCGTTCCGCTCTTTACCTTGCGGCCAGCCGGTCGAACAGCTGCCGATAGACCGGCCGCAGCGCGTCGATAAGGTCGTCCGCCACCAGCCCCGGCCCGGCCTGCCGCGCCGCCTCGCCATGCAGCCAGACGGCAGCCGCCGCAGCCTCGAAGGGCGGCATGCCCTGGGCCAGCAGGCCACCGATGATGCCTGCCAGCACATCACCGGCCCCCGCCGTCGCCAGCCAGGGCGGCGCGTTGGCGGCGATGGCGGCGCGGCCGTCCGGGCTGGCCACCACCGTGTCGGGGCCCTTGAGCAGCAACGTCGCGCCCAGCCGCACAGCCCCTGCCCGCGCACGCTCCAGCCGCGAGGGCGCCTCCAGGACCTCGGCATCCCCCTCGAACAGCCGCGCGAACTCCCCGTCATGCGGCGTCGCGACGGCGGCGGGCGACGCGGCGATAAGCCGTGCCAGCGTCCCGGCATCGGCCTTGAACGAGGTGAGGAGATCAGCGTCGAGCACCAGCCGGCGGTCGCGGCACACCTCCAGCCGGTCGCGGGCCCCCTGCCCCACGCCGAGCCCCGGCCCGAGCACCAGCGTCGCCAATCGGCGGTCGTCCAGCAGATGCGCGAGCCCGGCCGCATCCTCCACCGGGCGCACCATGACGGCCGAGAGATTCGCGGCGTGGATCGGCAAGGCCTGCGCCGGGCACGCCACCGTCACCAGCCCTGCCCCGGCGCGCAGGGCGGCGCGGGCCGCCAGACGGGTGGCGCCGGTCGCCTGCGCCGGGCCGGAGACAGCGACGAGATGGCCGCGCGTATATTTATGCCCGTCCACCGCCGGCACCGGAAAAAGCCCGGCCCACAACGCCGGCACGTTCTCGCAGGTTTGCGGGCGGATTTCGGCGAGCACCTCGGCGCGAATGCCGATATCGGCCACGCTCACCTCGCCGGCGTGAAGCCGGCCGGGCAGCAGCACATGGCCGGGCTTGGGCCGGAAGAAGGTAACGCTCCAGCGCGCCGTGATCGCGGCCCCGCGCACCGCGCCGGTGGCGCCGTCGATGCCGGAGGGCAGGTCGACGGCCAGCACCGGCAGGCGAGCGGCGTTGACCCGCTCTACCAACGCCTGTGCCGCGCCATCGAGATCACGCGCCAGTCCGGCACCGAACAGGGCATCGATGATGAGATCGACCCCCTCCAGAGACGCATCGATCCCCTCAACCGCCCCGGACCACCGGCCGGCCATGAGCGCGGCGTCGCCGCGCAGGGCGTCCCGCCCGCCGAGCCGCGCCAGCCGCACGCGGTAGCCGGCGGCGGCCAACAGCCGCGCCGCGACGAAGCCATCGCCGCCATTATTGCCCGGCCCGCACAGCACCAGCAGGCGTCCGCCGGCGATCGTCACCCGCGCCGCCGCCCGCGCGACCGCTTCTCCCGCCCTTTCCATGAGCACCGCCCCCGGCACGCCGGCGGCAATGGTGAGGGCGTCGGCGCGCGTCATCTCGGCAGGGGTGAGAAGCTCCATGAGACGGTTCCTGCGAGGCCCCGGCGGGCCGGATGGCAAGGGTAGCAAAGGTCGGCGGGGTTGGCCTCGAAATCGGCATGTCGGGCGCACATTCACCGGTGTCGCAGAAAACGGCGGCATCTGCCCAACTTCCGCGCAGCGACTGACAGTGCAGCGCCGCGTTGACCGCTTATTTTCTCATCAATCTGCACATAAATTCGACATTACTGACACCAAAGCGCGTTTGGCCCGGCCGGTGGCCTCGTGCGATGATGCGATATTAACGGATTTGGGCGACGCTGAATTGCTTGGCATGGGTTCTGCTTCTTCGCGACCCGACTCGGCCGGGCGTCGCGGATCGACGGGTCAGGGAGACGAGGTCATATGAAGAAGATTGAGGCCATCATTAAGCCCTTCAAGCTGGACGAGGTGAAGGAGGCGCTGCAGGAAGTCGGATTGCAGGGCATCACCGTCACGGAAGCCAAGGGCTTCGGCCGGCAGAAGGGTCACACCGAACTCTATCGCGGCGCGGAATACGTCGTCGATTTCCTTCCCAAGGTGAAGATCGAGATCGTGGTCGCCGACGAGACGGTGGAAACCGCGATCGACGCGATCCGCCGCGCCGCCCAGACGGGCCGGATCGGCGACGGCAAGATCTTCGTGTCCAACATCGAAGAGGCCATTCGCATCCGTACCGGCGAGTCGGGCGTCGACGCCATCTGAGAGCCAGCGTAGTATGGTCGCGCCTATCGAGCGCGCCGTACCCTGACGGGTGCGGCGCGTATCGTCGTTGACCATCCGCTTGGGACTCATCTGCCCCGCAAAAGACGGCAGTATCAGAAGAGGTACGAAGAATATGACGACGGCCAAGGATGTACTGAAGCTAATAAAGGACAACGACGTCAAATACGTCGACCTGCGCTTCACCGATCCGCGCGGCAAGTGGCAGCATGTAACCTTCGACATCTCGATGGTCGACGAAGATTTCTTCGCCGAAGGTCAGGCGTTCGACGGTTCGTCCATTGCGGGCTGGAAGGCCATCAACGAGTCGGACATGCATTTGCAGCCCGATCTCGATTCCGTTTCCATCGACCCGTTCTTCGCCGAAACCACCATGGTCGTGGTGTGCGACGTGCTCGAGCCGACGACGGGCGAGCCCTATGGCCGCGACCCGCGCGGCATGGCGAAGAAGGCCGAGGCCTATCTCAAGTCCACCGGCATCGGCGACACCATCTATATCGGCCCCGAGGCCGAATTCTTCATCTTCGACGACGTGCGCTTCAAGGCCGACCCCTACAATACCGGCTTCAAGCTGGATTCGGTCGAGCTGCCGACCAATGGCGACACCGATTATGAAGGCGGCAATCTCGGCCACCGCGTGCGCACCAAGGGCGGCTACTTCCCGGTTCCCCCGGTGGACAGCTGCCAGGACCTGCGCGGCGAGATGCTCGCGGCCATGGCCCGCATGGGCGCCAAGGTCGAGAAGCACCATCACGAAGTGGCGTCTGCCCAGCACGAACTCGGCCTGAAGTTCGACACGCTGGTGACGATGGCCGACCAGCTGCAGATCTACAAGTACTGCATCCACCAAGTCGCCAATGTCTACGGCAAGACGGCCACCTTCATGCCGAAGCCGATCTTCGGCGACAACGGCTCGGGAATGCATGTGCACCAGTCGATCTGGAAGGGCGGCAAGCCGCTGTTCGCCGGCAACAAATATGCCGACCTCAGCCAGGAATGCCTCTGGTACATTGGCGGCATCATCAAGCACGCCAAGGCGCTGAACGCCTTCACCAACCCGCTGACCAACTCCTACAAGCGTCTGGTCCCCGGCTATGAGGCCCCCGTTCTGCTCGCCTATTCCGCGCGCAACCGCTCGGCGTCCTGCCGCATCCCCTACACCACCTCGCCCAAGGCCAAGCGCGTCGAGACCCGCTTCCCGGACCCCGGCGCGAACCCCTATCTCGCCTTCGCCGCACTGCTGATGGCAGGCCTCGATGGCATCCTGAACAAGATCGATCCGGGTCCGGCCATGGACAAGGACCTCTACGATCTGCCGCCGAAGGAACTGAAGAAGATCCCGACCGTCTGCGGCTCGCTGCGCGAGGCGCTGTCCTCGCTCGACAAGGATCGTGAGTTCCTCAAGAAGGGCGGCGTGTTCGAGGACGACTTCATCAACGCCTATATCGAGCTGAAGATGGCCGAAGTGATGCGGTTCGAAATGACCCCGCACCCGGTCGAGTTCGAGATGTACTACTCGGTCTGACCGGCACGCCGGTCTGCCAACGAAAAGGGGCGCCCCACGGCGCCCCTTTTTTGTGCCCGTGCCGGCATGTCACGGTGGCCATGCCGGCAAACAAAAAGGGCGGGTCCAAGACCCGCCCTTTCGTCTGTAGACCAAGGCGCCGATCAGCGCTTCGAGAACTGGAAGCTGCGGCGGGCCTTCGCCTTGCCGTACTTCTTGCGCTCGACGACGCGCGAGTCGCGGGTCAGGAAGCCGCCCTTCTTCAGCGGGCCACGCAGCTCGGGCTCGTAATAGGTGAGCGCGCGGGAAATGCCGTGGCGCAGCGCGCCGGCCTGGCCGGAAAGGCCGCCGCCGGAAACCGTGCACACCACGTCATACTGGCCGGTACGGGCCGCCGTGGTGAAAGGCTGCTGGATGATCAGGCGGAGCACCGGACGGGCGAAGTAGACTTCGATGTCGCGCTCGTTGATCAGGATCTTGCCGGTGCCGGGGCGAACCCAGACGCGGGCGACCGCGTTCTTGCGCTTGCCGGTGGCATAGGCACGGCCCTGGCGGTCCAGCTTCTGGACGCGCACGGGGGCCTCGGGGGCCTGGGACTTGAGGGCTTCGAGCCCGTCGAGCGACTGGATGAGCTCAGCCATGATCAGTTCCCCACATTCTTGCGGTTGAGCGCGGCGACATCGAGCGTCTCCGGCTGCTGGGCTTCATGCGGATGGGTGCCGCCCTTGTAGACGCGCAGATTGCCCATCAACTTGCGGCCCAGCGGACCGCGCGCCAGCATGCGCTCAACAGCCTTCTCGACGATGCGTTCGGGGAAACGGCCTTCGAGGATGAACTTGGCCGTCCGCTCCTTGATGCCGCCGGGGAAGCCCGTGTGGTGGTAGTACACCTTGTCGTCGCGCTTGCGGCCGGTCAGCACCACCTTGTCGGCATTGATGACGACGATGTTGTCGCCGCAATCGACATGCGGGGTATAGATCGGCTTGTGCTTGCCCTTCAGGCGGGTAGCGATGATGGTCGCGAGACGACCGACCACGAGGCCGGAAGCGTCGATCACGACCCACTTCTTCTGAATATCGGCGGGTTTTGCCGAAAAGGTCTTCATGGGAAAATCCATATGCAAGGGTGCGGAGTGCCCGCGCCTCTCTCGTGGCGGGTTTCTAGACGAGCCCTCGCACAACGTCAATGTGACGAGAGCTGAAATTACCCATGTGTATCAGGGGTTTAGAATTTAGGTATTTTATTACCTCGTTCTAAGCCCTTGAAATCGGCGTTTCGCGTCGCTGCGAAAGTCCCTGGACGCGCAACGCCGGCGGCCGTGCACGAAAAACCTCGCGCCACGCCGCGCAGAGCCCCATATCTGCAACCCGTACCCTTTGCCGAATCCTTCCACGCGTCGGGCCCGCCCGCAGGCCCCCAGGAATCTCCATGAATCACGACAGCTATGACGACGCCTTCCTGGCCGACTGGCTCGGCGGCATCCGCACCATCGCCGTCGTCGGCGCCAGCCCGAAGCCCGATCGCCCCAGCCACGGCGTCGCCCGTTTCCTCGCCCAGCGCGGCTACAAGGTGTTCGCCATCAATCCCGGCCATGCCGGGCGCGACATTGCCGGCCTGCCGACCTACGCCCACCTCGCCGACGTGCCGGAGCCGATCGACATGGTCGACGTGTTCCGGGCCCCGGAGCATCTCGAATCCGTCGTGGGCGAATCGCTCGCCCTGTCGCCCCGGCCCAAGCTCATCTGGGGCCAGCTCGGCGTGCGCGACGATGCGGCGGCGGCGCGTGCCGAGGCGGGCGGCATCGCGGTCGTCATGGATCGCTGCCCGGCAATCGAGATCCCGCGCCTGCGCCTCGCGCCTGTACGCTGAGCCGCGTCAGAACCTGTAGCCGACCAGCAGCATCACCGAGGGCTGGAACGCCTCCTGCACCACCGGGCTGTCGGCGACATCGCCCAGCAGGTAGCCAAGGCCGAGTTCGCCGCGCACCAGCCAGTGCTCGGTGAACGCATAGGTGGCCGCCAGTTCGAGGTCGACGCGCTTGAAGCCGGCGCCGATGTCGTAGCGCCGCAGCCCCGACAGGGCGGACTGCACCGCCGTCACGCCGAAATAGGCCTGCATGTAGTCCTCATCCGCCCAGGTCGTCGACACGCCAAGCGAAAAGCGGAACTGGTCCACATTGTGGGCGAGCTTGAATCCGAGCGTTGCCTGCGTGCCGTCGCTGCCGCCGATGATCCGCTCGAGCGAGCCGTAGATTTCAGCCCCGCCCCGCTCATAGGTCAGCGTGGCGCCGACCACGCCGCCCATGTCGATGTCGCCCAGGCCCCTGAGATGATCGGAATCACTCTGCTTGCGGCCGGTGTCGTAGCCGAACTGGCCGCTGAGGGTGAGATCGCCCAGGCTGTGGATGTTCACCGACACCCCGCGTGGGTCGATCGTCACATGCTCGCCCAGGCTGGCGGTGATGAAGGGAACGGGCTGGAAATCGACCTCGTCCGATCCCTCATATTTCGGCGCGACCAGCACCCCGCCTCCCAGCACGACGTTCCACTCCGCCAGCTTCTGCGCCACGAAGAACAGGCTGTCGGAGCCGGGCGTGGCGGCGGGCGCCCTCTGGCTGTCATCGGCGGGCTGGGTCTGGTCGGCGCCGAAGGCGCAGGCCGGCAGAAGCGAAAGGGCGACGGGCAGTCCAAGGCGGAGGGTGGTGCAAAGGCTCATCTAACGTCTCTTGGGTGAGCGGGAGAATGTTCGCGGGAACATCCTCGGATGGCTCACCCAATCGGCGACGGTGCCGGCCAGGGCCATGGCGCTTTCGCCGTTGCGCCGAACGTTTCGCAAGCGTGTTGCGGCGCACTCGCGAAAAGCGACGATCCTGCGTGAATTCGCGAACGGGATTTGCGTGCCCGATGAGGGAACGGTTCACGATCCACCGGAAGACGAAGGCGCCTCGCCTTCAGCTTCCGGTGTAGCCGAGCCAGGGCTCCAGCCGCTCGAAGGTTTCATCCATCGCGTAGAACGGCGCGAAGGGCAGGCCGATATGGCCGAACAGCGGCGAGAGCTGCAGCTCGGCGCTCATCTCGCTCGCCTTCTTGATGCCCGCGAGATACAGCGCGGCGGCAAGGCCCGTCCGGTCGGCGCCGGAGAGGCAGTGGATGAGGATCGGGCGCGGCGCGTTCTCCAGCGCCTTGAAAAAGGTCGCGACTTCCTCGTCGGTCAGTTCGCGCCGGGCCGACCAGCGCAGATCGATCAGCTGCACCTTCGCCTCGCCGGCGATCCGCACTTCGTCGCGATACCAGCCGCTGTTCTCCGCACGTCCCCGCAAATTTATGATGGTGCGGATGCCCCGGCTGTCGATCACGTCCTTCAGCCGCCCCGGCGACAGGGTGGCGGAGCGGTAGAGTTCGCCCTCCACGACCGTGTGCACATTGCCGGTCGCATAGGCCCAGCCGGCATAGCTACCCGCGAGAAGCAGCAGCGCGCCGCAGGCACCCAGGCTCCAGCGCACCCATGCCGCCCAGCCTCGCTGCGGTTGGTGCCGCGCCCCGTTTTCGTCCACACCCGCCCCCGCCAGAAAATCCTCGGCAGGATGAAGCTAGACGCGCAAGCTGACAGGGCGCTGACAGCAACCCGCTACAGTTCAACAGAAATTAACTGCTGATTATTTCTTTTGCCAATCCGGTTGCGTTTTTTAGCCGAGGCGCGAAACTGCCCACCAAGACGCCCGCAGTGCCCGCCCACCGCACGGACCCTCAGCGCGTCGACAGGAGAACGCCCATGACCGACGCCCCCCCGCCCTCCCCGGGCTTTGCCACCCTCGCCGTCCATGCCGGCGCGCAGCCGGACCCGACCACGAAGGCCCGCGCCACGCCGATTTACCAGACCACGTCCTTCGTGTTCGACGATGTCGACCACGCGGCCTCGCTGTTCGGGCTCAAGGCGTTCGGCAATATCTATACCCGCATCGGCAACCCGACCAACGCCGTGCTGGAAGAGCGCGTGGCCGCGCTGGAAGGCGGCACCGCCGCCCTCGCCGTCGCCTCCGGCCACGCCGCGCAGTTGCTGACGTTCCAGACGCTGCTCACCCCCGGCGACGAGTTCATCGCCGCCCGCAAGCTCTATGGCGGGTCGATCAACCAGTTCAACCACGCCTTCAAGAGCTTCGGCTGGAACGTCGTCTGGGCGGATTCGGACGACGTCGCCTCCTTCGAGCGCGCCATCTCGCCCCGTACCAAGGCCATTTTCGTCGAGTCGATCGCCAATCCCGGCGGAATCGTCACCGACATCGCCGCCATTTCGAAGATCGCCAAGCGCGCCGGCGTGCCGTTGATCGTCGACAACACGCTCGCCACCCCCTACCTCATCCGCCCCTTCGAGCACGGCGCCGACATCATCATCCATTCGGCCACCAAGTTCCTCGGCGGCCATGGCAATTCCATCGGCGGGGTGATTGTCGATGGCGGCTCGTTTGATTGGCTGCGCGAGGGGCGCTATCCCTTCCTGTCGCAGCCGCGCCCGGAATATGAGGGCATCGTCATCGGCGAGGCCTTCGGCAATTTCGCCTTCGCCATCGCCGCCCGCGTGCTCGGCCTGCGCGATCTCGGCCCGGCGCTGTCGCCCTTCAACGCCTTTCTTCTCCTCACCGGTATCGAGACGCTGCCGCTGCGCATCCAGCGGCACTGCGACAACGCGCTGGCTGTGGCCACCTTCCTCGCCGACCACCCCAAAGTGTCCTGGGTCAGCTATCCCGGCCTGCCGGGCGACCGCTATTACAACCTCGCCCAGCAATACTCCCCAAAGGGCGCCGGCGCGGTGTTCACCTTCGGGCTGAAGGGCGGTTTCGAGGCGGGCGTGGCATTGGTGTCGGGGGTCAAGCTGTTCTCGCATCTCGCTAATATCGGCGACACCCGCTCGCTCATCATCCACCCCGCCTCCACCACCCACCGCCAGCTCGCCGACGACCAGAAGACCCTGGCCGGCGCAGGACCGGACGTGGTGCGGCTGTCGGTCGGCATAGAGGACGCGGCCGACATTATCGCCGACCTCGATCAGGCGCTCAAAGGCGCCTGATTCTGCCCACATTCCGGTCATGCTTACAGATCGTGAATGAATTATGAGCCTGTCATGCGCGGCCCGCAGGTCTGGGATGCGGTATAATTCCTACCAAATGTGCAGGGTGTCGAATATATAGGCATCGGAATGATTAACGGACGTGCAGCTCCCGGGGATGCCTGGAGGCCGCGATCCGGTTAACCGCAACCGATGGAGACTGACATGCTGCTTTGGGGCCTCGTTGCCAAGCAGATCCGCCGCTGGCAGGCGTATCGCCGCACTCTGGTTGAGCTTTCGCAGCTCGACGACCGGACTCTCGCCGACATCAACGTGTCGCGCGGCGAGATCACCAACGTCGCTCGGCGGGCCGCTGCTGCGGCCTGACGCGCGACCGGACCCTGCGTCCAACGCATAGCTTTACAAGAACGGCTCCGGATATCTCCGGGGCCGTTCTTTTTTGGCCCGGTTCCGTGCTAAGCCGCGCACGGGTTTGACGAGCAGCGGCAGGATATGAGCATCACCGATACGCGCCCCGTCCACATCATCGGCGGCGGCCTCGCCGGCTGCGAAGCCTCCTGGCAGCTTGCCCGTCGCGGCGTGCCGGTCGTGTTGCACGAGATGCGCCCGACACGCGGCACCGACGCCCACAAGACCGACAGCCTGGCCGAGCTCGTCTGCTCCAACTCCTTCCGCTCCGACGATTCGCAGAACAATGCCGTCGGCGTGCTGCACGCCGAGATGCGCCGGCTCGGCTCGCTCATCATGGCCTGCGCCGACAGCCATCAGATTCCGGCCGGCGGCGCGCTGGCGGTGGACCGCGAGGGCTTTGCACAGGCCGTCACCGCCGCCATCGCCGGCCATCCCGGCATCACGGTGGCGCGCGGCGAGGTCGAGGGCCTGCCGCCGGAAGACTGGGATTCGGTGATTGTCGCTACCGGCCCCCTCACCTCGCCCTCCCTCGCCGAGGCGATCCGCGCGCGCGCCGACGAGCAGGCGCTGGCCTTCTTCGACGCCATCGCGCCCATCGTGCATTTCGATTCCATCGACATGAACGTGTGCTGGTTCCAGTCGCGCTACGACAAGGTCGGCCCCGGTGGCACCGGCGCCGACTACATCAACTGCCCGATGGACAAGGAGCAATACGAGGCCTTCGTCGCCGCCCTCGTCGCGTCCGACACCGTGCCGTTCCGCGAATTCGAGAATACGCCCTATTTCGACGGCTGCCTGCCCATCGAGGTGATGGCCGTGCGCGGTCCCGAGACGCTGCGCCACGGGCCGATGAAGCCGATGGGGCTCACCAACGCGCACAACCCGACGGTGAAGGCCTATGCCGTCGTCCAGCTGCGGCAGGACAATGCGCTGGGCACGCTCTACAACATGGTCGGTTTCCAGACCAAGGCGCGCCATGCCGAGCAGGTGCGCCTGTTCCGCATGATTCCCGGGCTGCAAAACGCCGAGTTCGCCCGGCTCGGCGGCCTCCACCGCAACACCTATCTCAATTCGCCCCGCGTGCTCGACCCCAGTTTGCGGCTGAAGGCGGAGCCCCGCCTGCGCTTTGCCGGGCAGATCACCGGCTGCGAGGGCTATGTGGAAAGTTCCGCCATGGGGCTGCTGGCCGGGCTATTCGTCGCCGCCGAACGGCGCGGGCTGGAGCCGGTTCTGCCGCCGCCGACCACCGCGCATGGCGCGCTGCTCAACCACATCACCGGCGGCCACATCGAGAGCGTCGAGCCCGGCCCGCGCTCCTTCCAGCCGATGAACATCAATTTCGGCCTGTTCCCGCCGCTCGACGCCGCCCCGACGCGCGACGCCGACGGCAACCGCCTGCGCGGCACGCAGAAGACCGTCGCCAAGAAGCAGGTCCTCGCCGCCCGTGCCCTCGCCGACATGGACGCCTGGGCGAAGACCCATGCCGACGAAACCGACGAGGCGGCGGCGTGAGGCTCGATCTTCCCGCCAGAGGCGGCGTCTTCGAGCTCGACACGGTGCTCAAGCGCGACACCTTCTCCACCATCGAGCGCGGCTTCTGGCGCGATGCCGCCGGCAACCGCTTCCCGGCGGTACGACGCAACTATGCCGGGGTGAAGTGGTGGGTGAAACCGCTCGCCCGCCACTTCGCCCGGCGCGAGGCGCGCGCGCTGGTCCGCGCCGAGGGCAGCGGCCACACCGTGCCGGTCTATGCGCTGGAGGAAGGCCATCTGGTGCGTGGCTTCGTCGACGGCATCCCGCTGCAGATCGCCAAGCCGCGCGGCGACCTCGCCTATTTCGCCTCGGCCCGCAAGGGCCTGCGCGAGGTGCACCGGCGCAACATCGCCCATAACGACCTCGCCAAGCCGCAGAACTGGCTCTACGCCGCCGATGGCCGCGCGGTGCTGATGGATTTCCAACTCGCCATGGTGTTCACCCGGCGCAGCAAGGCGTTCCGCGTCGCCGCCTATGAGGATATCCGCCACTTCCTCAAGCAGAAGCGCAGCTACTGCCCGGAGGCGCTGACCGCGCGGGAAAAGAAGATACTCGCCCGCAAGAGCCTGTTCACCCGCGTGTGGATGAAGACCGGCAAGAGGGTCTATAATTTCGTCACCCGCCGCCTGCTGAACTACCACGACACCGAAGGACGCGGGCCGCGCGCCATGGAGCAGGGCCCCCGCATCGCCAGCACCCTTTCCGAAGTGGCTGGTGTGCGCGCGGTGCACATTTGCGACTTCCCCACCGCCGGCCACAGCTTCGGCCTCTATGCCTTCGTCGAGGCCCGGGAGGGGGTGAGCGAGGACGCCATGCGCGCCCATCTCGCCGCCCATCTGCCGGACGTCCTGCCGCCGGAGCATTTGCAGGCGGTCCGCATGCTGCCGCGCGATGGCACCGGCGCGGTGCGTGATGACTTGCTGCGCCTCGTCGCCCTCAACCAGCTCGACCAACTGTCGCTACTGCCGCGCGGCCCGCAGGAGGAAGAGGCGCTGGCGGCGATCGTCCGCGACCGCCGCAACCTCAGCGATCGGGTGCGCGGCGGCATCTAGCCGGGCTCGGCGGCACCGGAGTGGACCTGCGCCTGCGCCTTCAGCTCGCGCACGAAGGCATCGACCAGCGGCTGCTCTCCCTTCAGCCGGCGGGTGGCGGCGAAATGGGTGGTCTCGAAGCCATAGGCCTCCGGCTTCAGCACCCGCATCTGGCCGCGCCCGACCCAATCCTCGCCGATATGGCGGGGGAGATAGCCGATGAAGCGCCCGGAAAGGATCATCATCACCTGCGCCTCCATCTGCACGATGGCGCCGCTCGCGCGGGGATGGTTGACCCGGTAGAGGTCGTCGAGGTGGCGATAACGCCGCACCGAGAACAACGCTTCCTCGATCCGCGCATGGGTGATCTCCACCCCGGCAACGTCGAACAGCGCATGCCCGCGCCCGCAATAGAGCGCCTGCGCTTCCCGGTTCAGCGGCACATAGGTGATGCCCGGCACCTTCTGCGAGAACGGCCCGACGACGAGATCGCGCGCGCCGTCCATCAGCGCCCGCTCCAGCACCAGCGGCGTGCCCAGCTCCAGATCGACGAACACCTCGGCGGCATAGGCCATGTAGCGCGACAGCGCGGTCTGCAGGCCCAGCTGCGGGTTGGTGACGACGCCGTCGACGATGCCGACCCGCAGCCGCCCGACAAGGCGCTGCTGGTCGCGGCCGATGCGGCCATGGAAGGCGTCGATATCCTCGAACAGCCGCTTGGCGGCGGCGAGCGTCGCCTCGCCGAAGGGAGTCAGCCGGAAGCCCGCCCGGCCGCGCTCGCACAGCTGCCCGCCGAGCTTGCGCTCCAGCGCCGCCAGATGGGTGGAGAGCGTCGACTGCGACAGGTTGAGCGCGATCTGCGCGTCCTGAAACCCGCCCTCCTGCGCCAGCACGAGGAACACCCGCAGCAGCCGCAGGTCGATATTGTCGAGGCGGCGCATGCAGCGCTCCGGTTCACATCGGCATTTGTCGATACATCCTTCCACTAAATCCACTTCTTCCTGAAGTGAAGATGGCGGACGATGGCTCTCCCGCATGGAGATACCCGTGTCCCGCCCTCGCCTCCTCTCCGCCCTGCCCCGCCCATGACGCTCGACGGCATCTCCGGCCGCACCGTGCTGGTCACCGGCGCCAGCCGTGGCATCGGCCTCGGCATCGCCCGGGCCTTCGCCGCCGCCGGGGCGGAACTGCACATGCTGGCGGATGACGAGGCGATCCATGAGGCCGCCGGGCGGCTCGGCGCGCGCGGCCACCGCGCCGACATCACCTCGGCCGCCGAGATGGCCGCCGTGGCGAGCGCCATCCCCCATCTCGACGTGCTGGTGAACAATGCCGGGCTGGAGCGCGTCACCCCGCTCGACGATGCCGGCGCCGAAAACGAGGCGATCTTCCGCCGCGTGGTCGAGATCAACGTGGTCGGCACGTTCCTGGTCACCCGCGCCCTGCTGCCGCGCCTGCGCCATGGCGGGCGCGTCATCAACACCGCCTCCATCTGGTCGCGCAGCGCCGAATCGCTGTTCGGCGCCTATGTCGCCTCCAAGCATGCGGTGATCGGGCTCACCAAGACCTGGGCCAAGGAACTTGGCCCGCGCGGCATCACCGTGAACGCCGTCTGCCCCGGCTGGGTGCGCACGGAAGCCTCGCTGCGCTCGCTCCACGCCATGGCGGAGCGCACCGGCATCGCGCCGGAAGTGCTGCTGGAAGAGATCGTGGCGGCGCAGATCCTGCCCGGCTTCATGGACCCGGAGGACGTTGCGGGCACTTATCTCTTCCTCGCCTCCGATCTTGCCGCCAACATCACCGGCCAGAGCCTCGGAGTCGATCGCGGAGAACTGCCATGGTAGCCCCCCACAAGGATGTGCGCGTCATTGTCACCGGCGCGGCGAGCGGCATAGGGCGGGCGAGCGCCGATGCCCTGAGCGCCGCCGGTGCCAAGGTCATCGGCTTCGACCTGCACCCGCCGCCGGATGAGACGCGCTGGCCCACCATCCTCGTCAACGTGTCTGATGAGACCTCGGTCATCGGCGGCATGGAGGCGGCAGAGGCGGAACTGCGCGGGCTCGACGTCATCATCAACTGCGCCGGCATCTGCGAGGAGACGCCGCTGGCGAGCTTCGATGTCGCCACCTATGAGCGCATGGCGGCGGTGAATGTGCGCGGGCCCATCCTCATGGCGCGCGAGGCGCTCAAGCGCTTCAGCGGCGAGGGACCGGTGCGCGGGCGCATCATCAACATCGCCTCGGAGCTTGCCTATCTCGGCCGCGCCGGCTTCTCCGGCTATGCCGGCACCAAGGGCGCCATCCTCAGCCTCACCCGCTCCTGGGCGCGCGAGCTGGGGCCGGACATCCTGGTCAATGCCATAGCGCCGGGGCCGGTGGATACGCCGCTGCTCGGCTTCGACACGCTCAGCGACGAACTGAAGCGGCTGGAGACGGGCAACCCCTTCGGCCGCGTCGGACGCCCGGAGGAAGTGGCGCAGGCCGTGCTGTTCCTGGCGAGCCGCTCGACGAGTTTCATCACCGGCCAGTGCATCAGCGTCGATGGCGGCGCGGCGATGCACTGAACGGATCAGCATCAGCACACTCAGGGGGACCGGATGGTCGACAGCGTACGTCTCGACGAACTCAGCTGGCCGGAATTCGCGGCGAAGATCGCCGCCGGCGCGCCGGTCCTGCTGCCGCTCGGCTCCACCGAGCAGCACGGGCCGCATCTGCCGCTCAATGTCGACGTGGTGCTGCCCACCGGCGTGTGCGAGCGCATCGCCCGCGAGGTCGGCGGCATCGTCGCCCCCACCGTGGCCTATGGCTGCAAGTCCATGCCGCGCTCGGGCGGCGGCGAGCAGTTTCCCGGCACGCTGAGCGTCGACGCCCACACGTTCGCGCTGGTGCTGCGCGACATCATCCGCAACCTCGCCCGGCAGGGCGTGCGCCGCCTCGTGCTGGTGAACGGCCATTACGAGAACTGCTGGCCGTCGGTGGAGGGCCTCGACCTCGCCCGCCGCGAGATCGCGCGCGACGGCATCACCGACTTCACCGTCATGCGCCTGGAATATTGGGACTTCGCCCAGCGCCCGACGCTCGACAGCATCTTCCCGGACGGCTTCCCCGGCATCGAGCTGGAACATGCCAGCCTGCTGGAAACCTCGCTGATGCTGGTGCTGCGGCCGGACCTCGTGGAGATGGACAAGGTGCCGAGCGACGGCCCGGCGACCTTCCCGCCCTATGACCGTTTCCCGGTGCCGGACGATTTCGGCCTGCCGCCTTCGGGCGTGCTGGCGGTGGCCACCGGCTCGACGGTGGAGAAGGGCGAGGTGCTGATGGCCGATTACGTCACCCACATCTCCGCCGCCATCCGCAAGGAATTCGGGTTGTGAGGACCCTGTTTCCCGGCCCAGCGACGCCGCAGGCGGAGCGCCGAGCCGGGACCCGGGGAAAATGCGCGAAGCGCTGCTTTGCTTCTGCCTTTGCCGCCTATGGCGACGTCTTGCGCTGGGTCCCGGATCGGCGCGGCTTGTCCGGGAAACAGGGAAAACCGGGCAGCATCCCAATGAGGTTTATATGACCGCCCCCTTCGAACCGCTCGATTCCGGCACCGTCCCGCGCTTTGCCGGGCTGCCCACCTTCATGCGGCTGCCGGTGGCCACGCCGGCCGACGTCGACATCGCCATCATCGGCGTGCCGTTCGATCTCGGCACCACCAACCGTGCCGGCACCCGCCACGGCCCGCGCGAACTGCGCAACCAGTCCAGCCTGATGCGGCGCGTGCATCACGTCACCGGTCTGTCGCCCTATGACCGCGCTCGCGTCGCCGATTGCGGCGATGTCATCATCGACCCGTTCGACCTGATGCGCTCGCTCGACATCATCGCCGCGCACTATGAAGGCGTCCGCGCGGCCGGCGCCCTGCCGCTCACCGCCGGCGGCGACCATCTCATCAGCCTGCCGATCCTGCGCGGTCTGGCGAAGGGCGGCCCGGTCGGGCTGATCCAGTTCGACGCCCATTCCGACACCTACGACACCTTCTTCAACGGCTCGAAATACACCCATGGCACGCCCTTCCGCCGCGCCATCGAGGAAGGGCTGGTCGACCCGAAGCGCTTCGTGCAGATCGGCCTGCGCGGCGCCATCTCCGATGCCGGCAATTACGACTATGCCCGCGACATGGGCGTGCGCATCATCTTCATCGAGGAGTTCATGGCGCGTGGCGTCGCCGACGTGATGGCGGAAGCGCGCGCCATTGTCGGCGAGGCGCCGACCTATGTGACCTTCGACATTGACGGCATCGACCCCTCGCAGGCGCCGGGCACCGGAACGCCGGAAATCGGCGGCTTTTCCACCCGCGAGGCTCAAGCAATGGTGCGCCTGCTCGACGGGCTCGACATCATCGGCGCCGACCTCGTCGAGGTCGCCCCGCCCTTCGACCCGTCCGGCCTCACCGCACTGACCGGCGCGACAATCATGTTCGAACTGCTCTGCATTCTCGCAGGCGCCGTGGAAAAGAAGGGGGCACGCTGATGGCGCATGGTTATGAGGGCGGCAGGCTCGATCTTCCCTTCGTCGGCATCTGCACCTTCGGCAAATACCCGCTCCAGCTCGACTGGGACAGGATCGACGCCGATGTCGCCATCGTCGGCGCGCCGTTCGATCTCGGGACGCAGTGGCGCTCGGGCGCCCGCTCCGGCCCGCGCGCCATACGCGAGGCCTCGACGCTGTTCTCCTTCGGCCATGCCGGCGCCTATGACCATGAGGACGACGTCACCTATCTGGCGGCCGGCAAGACGCGCATCGTCGATATCGGCGATGCCGACATGATCCACACCGACACCAACGGCAGCCACGCCAACATCGAATTCGCTGTCCGCAAGATCCTCGCGGCCGGCGCGCTCCCCGTCGTGCTCGGCGGCGACCATTCCATCAACATCCCCTGCATCGAGGCGTTCTCCGAGCAGGAGCCGATCCATATCGTGCAGTTCGATGCCCATCTCGATTTCGTCGACGAGCGCCACGGCGTACGGCGCGGCCATGGCAACCCGCTGCGCCGTGCGGCGGAGAAGCCCTATGTCGCCGGCCTCACCCAGCTCGGCATCCGCAACGTCTCCTCCACCGCGCGCGAGGGCTATGAAGCCGCCCGCGCCATGGGATCGGACATCCTGTCGGTGCGCCAGATCCGCAAGCTCGGCACTGAGGCGGTGCTGGCACGCATCCCGGAGGGCAAGCGCTACTACGTCACCATCGACATTGACGGGTTCGACCCCTCCATCGCCCCGGGCACCGGCACGCCCAGCCATGGCGGCTTCACGTATTACGAGGTGCTGGAACTGCTCGACGGCCTGACCAAACGCGGCACGGTGGTGGGTATCGATCTCGTGGAAGTGGCGCGGGAGTATGATCCTTCGGGCGTCACGTCCATCCTCGCCGCCCAGGTGCTGCTCAATTTCATCGGCCGCATTCTCCACAACCGCAGCTCTTGAATACCGTCATGTGCGGCCAATCTTTTCGGCGTCGGCGCGAATCCGCTCCCCGCGGCCGCCCGGAAGGCCTAATGCTGGGCCGTCACAGGAAGAGGACCTGCCATGCCCGCCCACAAGACTGCCAATGACGTGCCCTCCAACGCCAAGAAGGTCGCCATCGAGCTGCTCAACGCCAATCTCGCCTCGGGCCTCGATCTGTCGCTGGCGATCAAGCAGGCGCACTGGAACCTGAAGGGACCGCAGTTCATCGCGGTGCATGAGATGCTCGACGGCTTCCGCGCCGAGATGGACGGCCACACCGACACCATGGCCGAGCGCGTCGTGCAGCTGGGCGGCACCGCCCTGGGCACCACCCAGACCGTAGCCGAGGGCACCACGCTGGCGCCCTATCCCACCGACATCTACGCGATTCCGGACCACCTCAAGGCGCTGGTCGAACGATTCGGCGTGGTCGCCAACAGCGTGCGCAAGGCGATCAACGAATCCGACGACGCCGGCGATCCGACCACGGCGGATATCTTCACCGCCGCCTCGCGTTCTCTCGATAAGGCGTTGTGGTTTCTCGAATCCCACCTCGAAGATCCGCGCTGACCTCGTCCGGCGGCACGCCCTTTAAATATCCCGGCATGGCCGGCATGCTTCTTCTTAACTAAGAAGCACTTGGCCATGCCTTTTACGTGGAGGGACGTACGTTTCTCATAAATCCATTGGCCATTGCCTAATTTTCTCAATATTCTCCTGCCATAGCGTCACAACCCGTTCTGGCGAGGACATGCCACAGCAGAATCGGGCGCCGTCGGATTGGCTGTGGGTGTCGTTATTGGGATGGAAAGGGCAGGAATGGGGTCAATGGCAAACCACACCGCCAACGGTATTCCGCTGGATGGGCTCCCCGAGGGGGAACGGGCCTCCTACGTGTCGACCTTCACCGATTCGTCGGGGATCGAGACGCCGATCACCCATCTGGAGATCGCGCGGCTCATCGAGCGGACGCAGCGTCGGTTCCTGGACCTGCTGCGGGTCGAACTGGCCCGTCTGGGCACCGACGACATCAGCCCGTCCCAGGTGATGGTGCTGTTCACCATTGGCAATGACGAGCTATCGGTTCGGGATCTCCTTGAACGCGGCCACTATCTCGGTTCCAACGCCTCCTACAATCTCAAGCAATTGGTCGACGCCGGCTATGTGCATCGCACGGCTTCGCAGCGCGACCGCCGTTCCGCACGCCTGCGCCTCACCGAAAAGGCGCACGCCCTGTGCGAAGGCATCCGATCGATGCATGACAGCCGGCAGAGCGGCAATGACGACGCCGAGGCGCATGAGCTCTGCATCGCCCATGGCGTGCTGCTGCGCCTCGAGCTGCTCTGGACCGGCTCGTTGCGCTGAAGGCGCCGGTGGGACCGGCTCGTTGCGCTAAAGGCCACGGTGCGCGGCCGGTTGCCAGGCCCCGATCCGGGGCCCGGCGCCGGCAAGGCGCGCCCGACGCTCAGGTAATGACGGTCGGCTCGGCCCGGCCGGTGCGGCCCTCGATATCGGGAAGGGTGCGGGCGATCGCGATGAGGTCCGCCAGCGCCTCCTGCGTATCGAGGTCGTGGCGGGCAGGATCGGGCTCATAGCGTTCGAGATAAATGCGCAGGGTCGCTCCCGCCGTGCCGGTGCCGGACAGGCGATAGACGATGCGGGAGCCATCGGTGAAGAACACGCGGATTCCCTGCTTCGACGTCACGGAGCCGTCGACCGGGTCGTGATAGGCGAAGTCGTCCGCCTTCTCCACGGTCAGCCCGCTGAGGACGGCGCCCGGCAGGTCGGCGAGCCGCGCGCGCAGCTCCGCGACCAGCGCATCGGCGGCGGCGCTGTCGACCTCTTCATAATCGTGCCGGGTGTAGTAGTTGCGCCCGTAGGTCTTCCAGTGCTCGGCGACGATCTCCGCCACGCTCTGGCGGCGAACGGCGACGATGTTGAGCCACATCAGCACGGCCCAGAGCCCGTCCTTCTCGCGCACATGATTCGAGCCGGTGCCGAAGCTCTCCTCGCCGCACACCGTGGCGAGCCCGGCATCGAGCAGATTGCCGAAGAACTTCCATCCCGTCGGGGTCTCGAAGCACGGAACGCCGAGCTTCTCCGCCACCCGGTCGGCCGCGCCGCTGGTCGGCATGGAGCGGGCGATGCCGGTGATCCCCGCCTTGTAGCCCGGCGCCAGCTTGGCGTTGGCGGCGATGATCGCCAGCGAATCCGACGGCGTGACGAAGCGCCCGCGGCCGATGATCATGTTGCGGTCGCCGTCGCCATCGGAGGCGGCGCCGATGTCGGGGCCATCCTCCGACATCAACAGGTCGTTCAGTTCCTTGGCGTGGACGAGGTTCGGATCGGGATGGTGGCCGCCGAAATCCGGCAGCGGCGCGCCATTCATCACCGTGCCGGGCGCCGCGCCCAGCGTCTCCTCCAGAATCGCCGCGGCATAGGGGCCGGTCACCGCGCTCATCGCGTCGAAGCGCATGGTGAAGCCGGAGGCGAACAGATCGCGGATCGCGTCGAAGTCGAACAGCGCGCCCATCAGCTCGGCATAGTCTTCCACCGGGTCGATGACATCGACCACCATGTCGCCGATCCGACTGATGCCGAGCGCGTCGAGATCGATGTCGTCGGCATCCATGATGCGGTATTCGCGGATCGTCCTGGTCCGCTCGAAGATCGCGTCGGTCACATGCTCGGGCGCCGGCCCACCATTGCCGATATTGTACTTGATACCGAAATCGCCGTCCGCGCCACCGGGATTGTGGCTTGCGGAGAGAATGATGCCGCCGAACGCCTCATGCTTGCGGATGACGCAGGAGGCGGCCGGCGTCGAGAGGATGCCGCCCTTGCCGACCAGCACCCGGCCGAAGCCGGCGGCGGCAGCCATCTTGAGCACCGTCTGGATCGCCTCGCGATTGTAGAAGCGCCCATCGCCGCCGATCACGAGGGTTTCGCCCTCGAAGGCCTCCAGGCTGTCGAACAGGGCCTGGACGAAATTCGCGACGTAATGCGGCTGCTGGAAGACCGTGACCTTCTTGCGCAGGCCGGACGTTCCCGGCTTCTGGCCCTCGAACGGCGTGGTGGCGACGACGCGGATCATGTTTCCCCTCGAACTTCGTGGATCGCCACGGGCGGGCGCAGGCCCCGCTCGAGGCGGCGCTGCGGCCGGCGATGACGGCGTGGGACTATTTCTTCACGAGATGATGTAGGAGCCCGGCCGCCGAGGTCGAGAGCGATTCCGGGGCGACACCGCTTTCCACCGCCGGAAGCAGCGTGTTGGCCAGCTCCTTGCCGAGCTCCACGCCCCACTGGTCGAAGCTGTTGATGTTCCAGATCGCCCCTTCGACGAACACCCGGTGCTCGTACAGCGCGATGATGCGCCCGAGCGTATAGGGGTCGAGCGTCTCATAGGCGATGGTCACCGAGGGCCGGCTGCCGGTGAAGACGCGGTGCGGGGCGATCCTGTCGGCGGTAACCTCGTCGCGGCCGGCGGCCAGCAACTGCGCCTTGGCCTCCTCCAGCGTGCGCCCGCGCATCAGCGCCTCGGACTGGGCGAGGCAATTGGCGATCAGCATGGCGTGCTGGCGCTTCAGGCCGGGCTCCTTCTCTTCCGCATGGCCCCGGGCGGCGATGAGGAACTCGACCGGGATCGGGCTGGTGCCTTGGTGGATGAGCTGGAAAAAGGCGTGCTGCCCGTTGGTGCCGGGCTCACCCCACACCACCGGCCCGGTGTCATGCGCCACCGTCTTGCCGTCGAGCGTCACGTGCTTGCCGTTGCTCTCCATGTCGAGCTGCTGGAGATAGGCCGGCAGCCGCGCCAGATGCTGGTCATAGGGAATGACCGCACGGGTGGCGTAGCCGCACACGTCGCGATGCCAGATGCCGACGAGAGCGAGCAGCACCGGCAGGCTCTTTTCCAGCGGCGCGGTGCGGAAATGCGCGTCCATCGCGTGGCCGCCGGCGAGGAAGCGGCGGAAATGCGCCTCGCCCACCGCGATCATGACCGGCAGGCCGATGGCCGACCACACGGAATAGCGCCCGCCGACCCAGTCCCAGAAGCCGAACACCCGGTCCGGCGCGATGCCGAAAGCGGCGACCTTGTCCAGCGCGGTGGAAACCGCGGCGAAGTGGTTCGCCACCGCCGCCTCGCCCAGCGCCTCGACGATCCAGTGCCGCGCGCTGGCGGCGTTCGACATCGTCTCCTGGGTGGTGAAGGTCTTGGACGCCACGATGAACAAGGTGGAGGCCGGATCGAGGTCCTTCACCGTGTCGTAGAGATGCGCGCCGTCGACATTGGAGACGTAATGGGCGCGCGGGCCGTCGTGATAGGGCGTGAGGGCGATGGTCGCCATGACAGGACCGAGATCCGAACCGCCGATGCCGATATTCACCACATCGGTGATCGGCTTGCCGGTCCAGCCCTTCAGCGCGCCGGAGCGGATGCCCTCGGCGAAGGTCGCCATGGCGGCAAGCACGGTGGCGACATCCGCCCGCACATCCTGTCCGTCGACGGTCAGCGGGGTGTCGCCGGGGTCGCGCAGTGCCGTGTGCAGCACGGCGCGGTCCTCGGTGAGGTTGATGTGCTGGCCCTCGAACATCGCCGCGCGCTTGGCCTCGACGCCCGCCGCGCGGGTGAGGTCCAGCAGCAAAGCGAGCGTGTTCGCGGTGAGCGAGCATTTGGAAAAGTCGAGCAGCATGTCCTCGAAGGAGGCGGAGAAATGGCCGAAGCGCGCGCTGTCGGCGGCGAACAGGCTCGCCACCTTCTCGTCGGCGCGCGACGCGTGGTCGGCGGCAAGAGCCTTGAAGACGTCCTCGGTCGCTGCGGTCATCTTGTCCTCCAGACGGTCCCCGTGCGGGACATTACTCACTGCGGCCAGGCTCGCCACCGCCGCGCGGGCTGCGGTCCTGTTCGCTCCGGCCCATGCTCGCCTTCACCGCCTCGATCAGCTGCTTGAGCGTGAAAGGCTTCGGCAGGAAGCCGAAATCCGCGCCCTCCGGCAGGTTCTTGGCGAAGGCCTCCTCGGCATAACCCGACATGAATATCACCTTGATGTCGGGATGGGTCGGGCGCAACTCCTTCAACAGGGTCGGGCCGTCCATTTCCGGCATCACCACGTCGGAGAGGATCAGGTCGACCTCGCCGGGGTGCTCGGCCATGACCTCCAGCGCCTCGACACCGGAGCCGGCCTCCAGCACCTGGTAACCGCGCGAGATCAGCGCGCGTGCGGCGAAGGCGCGTACCGCCTCCTCGTCCTCGACCAGCAGCAGCGTGCCGCGGCCGGTGAGATCGGTGGCCTTGGCCGGCACCTCCGGCTCCGGCGCGCGCGGCGCCAGCTCCGCCGCATCAGGCACATGGCGCGGCAGGAACACCCGGAACACCGAGCCCTGCCCCATCTCGCTGTCCACCTGCAGCGTGCCGCCGGTCTGCTTGACGATGCCGTAGACGGTGGAAAGCCCCAGCCCGGTGCCCTTGCCCACCTCCTTGGTAGAGAAGAACGGCTCGAAGATCTTGTCGAGGATATCGGGCGGAATGCCGGTGCCGGTATCGGCCACCTCCACCAGCACGTGGTCCGCCTCCGGCAGCCCGGCCTCGGCATAGGCCGCGCTCTGCGCCGCGTTCACATTGGCGGTGCGGATGGAGAGCGTGCCGCCCGCCGGCATGGCGTCGCGTGCGTTCACGGCGAGATTGACGATCACCTGCTCGAACTGGTTGAGGTCCGCCTTCACCGGCCACAGGTCGCGCTCTTCCTTGACCTCGAGCTTGACGGTCTCGCCCAGCAGCCGGCGCAGCAGCATGGTGAGGTCGCTCATCACGTCGCCCAGCCGCAGCACCTGCGGGCGCAGCGTCTGGCGGCGCGAGAAGGCGAGAAGCTGGCGCACCAGCCCCGCCGCGCGGTTGGCGTTCTGCTTGATCTGCATCACGTCCTGGAAGGACGGATCGGTCGGGCGGGCATTGGCCAGCAATAGGTCGGAATAGCCGATGATGGCGGTCAGCACATTGTTGAAATCATGCGCCACGCCGCCGGCGAGCTGGCCCACCGCCTGCATCTTCTGCGACTGCGCGAACTGCGCTTCCAGCGCCCGCTGCTCGGTGGTCTCGATGACATAGACGATCGCCGCTTCGCGCGCGGCAACGCCGTCCTCGACCGAGGCGAAATAGAACCGCGCCGAGCGCCCGCCCTCGCGTTCCAGCACGATGTCCACCGGCGCCGCAGGCGCCTGCCCGTGCACCGCCGCCGCCAGCGCCAGCTGCAGCGGGTTGCGGGCGGCCTCCGGCACGATGTCGACAAGGCGCCGCCGCTCGTTCTCATGGCCGCCGAACAGCCGGGCGAACATCGCATTGGCGCGCACCACCCGGCCTTCCGCGTCGGCCTCGGCGATAGCGATTGGTGAATTGTGGAAGAAGCGGGCAAACCGCACCTCGGCCGCGCGGGCCGGGTCGGCGGCATTGTCCTCGCGCGAGCGGTTGACGACGAGCGTGCGGGAGGCGCCCGGCGTACCGTCCGAGGCGAAGGCGACGCGGTGCCAGATGCGCACCGGCAGCTTCTGGCCGTTCTTGCGCTTCAGGTCGAGGTCGAGCACCTCGGTGCGCACGCCGCCGGGCAGCGGCGCCATGCCGGTGAGCAGCGCCGCCGCCGCGCCCGGCACGATGTCGCCCACCGTCAGGCCGCCCGGGCCGAATTCCGCGAGATCGTAGCCCAGCCAGTCGACCAGCGTGGCGTTGATGTAGTGGATGGCGCCGCCGGCGGCCGAGAAGAACCCGGCGGGCGCGTGGTCGAGATAGTCGATGGCGTGCTGCAGTTCCAGAAAGGCGCTTTCCTGACGCTCGCGTTCGCGCGTCAGGTCACTCACCGTCCACACGGTGGTGCGCACGCCCTTGCTGGACAGAATCGCCGGCCGGGCGCCGAGGCGGAGCCAGCGCACCGGCTGGCCGGGGCCCGCGAGGCGCACCTCCTCGATGGCGGCCCGCCCCTCGCGCACCCCTTGCGCCAGGCGGTACACCGCCTCCGAGGCGTCGGGATCGCTGGTGAACAGGCGCTCCACCGGCCGCGCCTCCTGCGGCGTCGCGGCGCCGGTTATGTCGCAATAGCGGGGATTGGCGTAGAGCACCCGCCCCAGCGTGTCGACGATGCTTACCCCCTCCGGAGCGCTGTCGACGATCCGGCGGGCGAGTTCGTCGCGCTGGTCGGGCGCGCCGAAGCGCAGCAGGCCGGCCGCATAGGCAAACAGCGCGAAGACCCCGATGACGGCCAGAACGGTCAGCAGGCCGATGATCCAAGGGTCGGCCCGATCACGCCCCAGCAGCAGCAGCGAGACGACCGCGCCCACGAGCGCCAGCGCGACCAGCAGCACCAGCCGGATGCTTCCGCCCATCTCGGTCCGGTCGATGGTGGGATCGTCGCGTCCGCCGTCCGCCATGTTCAAGCCAGAAGCCTTCCGCTACCGCCGCCGACGCAGCTCAGCGAGGCGATTCAACCTGTCCTTCTTGGTGCCCGACCCGCCCCCCCGGGGCAAGGCCCGATTCGGCTTATCCGCCGCCGGCATCCACGCCAGGGGTCCCGGTGCCAGCTGGGCATGCCGGCACCCCATACCGTCACCGGCGCCAAATCGGGGCAGGACTTGCCCGCCGCGCCCTTACACGACACAAAGGCACACTGTAATCGGCCTCGCGTAAACCGGCCGGCGTTTCGGGAGAGATGGCTCATGATGGATGTCCTGTCCGATTTCGGATCGTTGGCCGTGCCGATCCTGGTGTTTCTTGGTCTCATCGTGCTGGCGGGCATCGTCGTCTGGCTCGGCCGCCGGGCGCGGCGCCATCGCAGCCACGGGCTTGTTGCCGGGCACCGGCTGGCGGTCGTCGACCAGGTGCAGATCGACGAGCACCGCCGCCTCGTGCTGATCCAGCGCGACGATGTCCAGCATCTCGTCGTTCTCGGCGGCGGCAGCGATTTTCTGGTGGAAAGCGGCATCGGCGACGTGCGCGCCCGCGATGCCCAGCATTCGCCCGCCATGGCCCACGCGGTGGAACCGCCCCGCGTGCCCGAAGCGCCCCGCCCGGCGGCGCCCGCGCCCGCCCCGGACAGCTTCCGCGCGGCCGAGCCTCCCCGGGAGCCGATGCGCAGCGCCCGCGACCTCGTTCCGCCCGCTCCCGCCGTCCCGCCCCGGCCGGCGCGTCCCATCCCTCTGCCGTCGGAAGCGCGCGTGCCAGTCGATCCCCGGCCGACCACCTACTCCCGTGGCCCCGCGCGCGATCTCACCGTGGAGCCGATGCCGATTGCGCCCGGGGCGGCCGGCCCCTTCCCGACCCGTCGTTCGGCCGAGGCCCGCCCGGCCGAGCCCGAGTCGCCGGTGCGGCCCGCGCCCACCCCACCCGCGGTGGCGCATAGGGCCGAGCCGGTAATCGAGGCTCCCATGACGCCGGACACCGGCGCGCGGGTGAGCGTGAAGGTCGACCCGCTCTTCGCCGACATGGCGGACCAGCTGGAAGAAACCCTGCGCCGCCCGACGACGCCCGAAAGCGACCCGGCACGCCGCCCGGTGCCGGCCGCCCCCCAGAGCTTCGAGCGGCCGGTTGAGCGGCCAGCTGCGACCCCGCTCCGTGGCGGGGAAGGCTGGGCGGCCGACGAGCCCCGGGTCGCGCCCGCTGCGCCCATCATGCCCGTCCCACCCGTTGCCGCTCCGGTCGTATCGGCGCCGGCATCCATCCTTCCCGCTGCCGGGCCCGCCGCCGTCGCGCCGGCCTCGCGCGCGCCCATCCGGGAGACCGATCGTCCGGACATGCGGGCGGCAGACCTGCCGGTGCTGGACATCCGGCCGGAGCCACGCCCGACTGAAACCCGCATCGCCGAGACCCCGGCGCCGGAAATTCGCGCCATCGACCTGTTCGCGCCGAGCATTCGCGCCCCCGAAGCCCGCGCGCCGGAGATCGACATCACCGAGGAGCGCCCATCGGCCAGCGCGGAGCCGGGTGACCCCTTCGAGGAAGAGATGGCCAGCCTGCTGGGCCGTTCGCGCCGTCCCTGACGACGGCCCGATCGACCAATAACGAAAAGGGCGGCCCGTCATCCGGGCCGCCCTTTTGTATGTTCCTGCCTCTGCGCCGGAAATCAGCCGCGATACAGCGTCCTAGTCGTCGCGATACACGCGCTCGCGGCGCTCATGGCGCTCCTGCGCCTCGATCGACAGCGTGGCGATCGGCCGGGCTTCCAGGCGCTTGAGCGAGATGGGCTCGCCCGTCTCTTCGCAATAGCCGTAGGAACCATCGTCGATTCGGTCGAGCGCGGCGTCGATCTTGGCGATCAGCTTGCGCTGGCGGTCGCGCGCCCTGAGTTCGATCGCGCGATCCGTCTCCGAAGACGCCCGGTCGGCGATGTCAGGGTGATTCTGGTTTTCGTCCTGAAGGTGCTGCAGCGTCTCTTTCGCCTCGCGCAGGATGTCGTCCTTCCACTGCAGCAGCTTCAGGCGGAAATACTCCCGCTGCCGCTCGTTCATGAAAGGCTCGTCCTCGCGGGGACGGTACTCTTGGTCGATCTCAACCGACATCGGCCTTCGTCCTCGTTTTCCGGGGGCACCCCTATCGGGCGCAGCTTATATCGCCACGTTCGCGCCCGCACAACACCTCACAGCGTCATGGGAACGACACGAAATGCCGGATTTTTCAGCAGCTTGCGCGCCGAAACAAGGCATCGTGAAAATTTGCGTGGGAGCGATGGAAAAGCCGCGACGGCGCCGGCTGCAGTGCCGGCGCGCGAACCCGCGAAACTATTCGAAACCGAGGAAGAAGGTGTAGGAGAGCGAGACGCCGGCCTGGAACTGGTTGCGGTCGCCGTTCTGCACAACGAGCGGGCTGTCCGCGGCGTCGTCCATCAGATATTTGTATTCGGCGAACACCGAGCCGGTGATGTTTTCGGTGAACCGCTTGACCACTTGGCCGCCGAAGCCGACCGAATAGATGCCGCCGCCGGCCTGGTAGGGCGTCAGCGGGTTGCCGAGGGCCTGGGCGAAGGCGGCCTCGGCCGGCGAGATGCCATAATAGGTGTCGATATAGCCCGAGCTCGCCAGCGTCATGCGCGGACCGGCCGACAGCGTGACGCCCCACAGTTCCGGGCTGAAATGGATCGCGTCGACCGCGAGGTCCGCCACGACGCCATCAAAGCCGCCGAAGCCGTAGCGCAGTTCGCCGCGCAGGCGCAGCCACTCGGCCGGGAACCACTGGGCGTAGCCGCCGACCTCGAAGGCATAGTCGATGTTCGACATGCCGCGCAGAGCGTTGGAACTGGAGGCATCGCGCTTCCAGTCCAGCTTGCCGACGATACCGACCTCGAACACGCCATTGTCGAACAGCGCGAGGTTGGGGTTGTCGTTGAAGCTGGTGAAGCGGCTGAGCTGGTCGGCGCGGGTGATGCTGATGATCGGCTTGAAGCCGAACTGGTAATCGTCCGAACCCGCCCAGACGGGCTCCGCCATCACATAGCCGCCGAGGGTCAGCGTCCACTGGCGATCCGTGGCTTCCGCCTTGGCGTAGGTGGGATCACCCTTATAGGCCATGTCGGCGGCCTGGGCCATCGAGGCCGAGAGACCGATCGTCCCCGCGACAACCACTACACTAGCGAAGCCGACTGACCGCATTGCAAACATCCTGTGAAACGTACCCTGCCTTCATTACAGCAGCTTGGCACGGTTGTGGTTGCCGAAAAGTCACTTAACGCGCGTCAATCATTTGCCCCTTTGTCAGCCGGGGTGCTCGCACCGGGCGCGGGCATGCCTATATGGACGCTGCGCCCCTTCCCTTTTGGTTAAGACGGACGTCATGCTGCGCCTCATCCTGCTTCGTCACGCCAAGTCCGCCTGGCCGGACGGCGTCGCCGATATCGACCGGCCGCTCGCCGGACGCGGCGAGCGCGCCGCCGCCGCCATCGGCACCTATATGGCGCAGGAGGCGCTTCTGCCCGTGCGGGCTCTGGTCTCGCCGGCCCGGCGCACCATCGAGACATGGGAGATCGTCACCAGGGCCTGGCCGCCTCACCCGCTCCCCGCCTATGAGCGCGGCATCTACGAGGCGCCCGCCGCCGGCCTGACGCGGCTGGTGCAGGCCCAGGACCACGCGTCTCCCCTCATGCTGGTCGGGCACAATCCCGGCATGGAGGATTTCACCACCCTGCTGCTGAAACGCGCACCGCGCGCCAAGGTGCTGCCGAAATTCCCGACCGGCGCGCTGGCGGTGATCGACGTACCGGTGGCGCGCTGGGAAGACCTTGCGCCCGGCATCGGCACGCTGGAGCGCTTCGTCACCCCGCGTGCGCTGGGCGTCCAGAAAGAGACCGGCGTGCAGAAGGACAAGGAGTAGCCGTGCCCTCCCGCTTCGAATGGCTGCTCGACGAGGCGCGCCTCACCGCGCAGACCCTCATCGACCGCGCCGAAGACCTGACGAGCCCGACCCTCCGCCTCGGCATCACCGGCCTTTCCCGTGCGGGCAAGACGGTTTTCACCACCGCGCTCATCCACTCTCTGGTGCGCGGCGGACGGTTGCCGGTGTTCCGCGCCATGCATGAAGGGCGCATCGCCACCGCCCGGCTGGAGCCGCAGCCCGACGATGGCGTGCCGCGCTTCGACTATGAGGGGCATCTGGCGACCCTGGTGGATGAGCGTCGCTGGCCCGAATCGACCCGGCGCATCAGCGAATTGCGGCTCGCCATCGACTACGCCCCGGCGCGCGGCGGCCGGCGCACCCTCACGCTCGACATTGTCGACTATCCCGGCGAGTGGCTGCTCGACCTGCCGCTGCTCGACCAGTCCTTCGCCCAATTCTCCGCCAACAGCCTGGCGCTCGCCCGCGCCCCGGCCCGGCGGCCCCTCGCCGCCCCCTTCCTTGCCGCTCTGGAGGCGGTGGACCCTGGCGCCGCCGCCGAGGAGAGCGACGCGCGCAGGCTTGCCGCGCTGTTCACCGATTATCTCGCCGCCTGCCGCGCCGAAACGGTGTCGATGAGCCTGCTGCCGCCCGGCCGCTTCCTCATGCCCGGCGATCTCGAAGGCTCGCCCGCCCTCACCTTCGCGCCGCTCGACCTCGCGGAAGGCGCCGAGGCCGGCGCCGGCTCGCTCCACGCCATGATGGAGCGCCGCTTCGAGGCGTATAAGGAGCGAATCGTCCGCCCGTTCTTCCGCGACCACTTCGCCCGGCTCGACCGGCAGATCGTGCTGATCGACGTGCTGTCCGCCCTCAATGCCGGCCCGGCGGCGCTCGCCGATCTCGAATCGGCGCTGGACGGCATTCTCACCGCCTTCCGCATCGGCCGGAATTCGTGGCTGTCCTCGCTGTTCCGCCACCGCATCGGCAAGGTACTGTTCGCCGCGACCAAGGCCGACCACCTCCACCACACGAGCCATGATCCGCTGGAGGCGATCCTGCGCCGCCTGGTCGAGCGTGCGCTGGCGCGGGCAGAGGGCGCGGGTGCCGACATCGACGTGGTGGCGATCGCCGCGGTGCGGGCGACCCGCGAGGCGATGGTGAAGCGCGGGCGCGCGCATCTGCCGGCGATTGTCGGCGTGCCGGAGGCCGGCCAGCACGGTGCCGATGACTTTGACGGGCTGGCGGAGGCGGCGGTCTTTCCCGGCGATCTGCCGGAAAGCCCGTCGGCCCTGTTCGACCCCGCCCTCGGCTTCAACGGCCTGTCCGACGCGGCGGGCGGCGATTTCCGCTTCCTGCGCTTCCGGCCGCCGCCGGTGGAGCGCAATGCGGAGGGGCTCGCACTCCCGCTGCCGCACATACGGCTCGATCGCGCGCTGGAATTCCTCCTCGGCGACAGATTGAAATAGAACCGGCTGAACGCACCATGAGCGACCGAATCCCGCGCCGCCCGCAGGCTTTCCGGCTGGACGACCCCGGCGTCGTCCTCGGCGAAGAGGGCCGCGCCGCCCCGCGCGGCGCCGTCGTCGTGACCCCCGGACCGGTGGAAATCGTGCAGGAGGTCGCCCCGCTCCCCCTGCCGCCGGCGAAGACGTCGCGCTGGGGCAAGCTGTTCTGGACCGGGCTCGGCGGCCTCGTCAGCCTCGGCATCGGCCTCGCGGTGACCAAGCTGATCGAGGACCTGTTCGCCCGCGCCGACTGGCTCGGCTATGTCGGGCTCGGCTTCGCGGCGGCGCTGCTGCTCGCTACCTTCGCCATCATCGGGCGCGAGGCGTTCGGGCTGATGCGGCTGCGCACTCTGAACCATCTGCGGGAGCAGGCTGCGGAAGCGCTGGCGAAGGACGACCGGCGCCTCGCCGAATCGGTGACGTCGGAGCTGCTGGTCCTCGCCGCCGCCTCGCCACGCCTGTTCCGCGCCCGCACCGAACTCTCCGGCCATCTCGGGGCGATCATCGACGGTGCCGACCTCATCCGGCTGACGGAGCGCCAGCTGATGGCCCCGCTCGATGCCGAAGCCACCCGTCTGGTCTCGAATGCTGCCAAGCGCGTCTCGGTCGTCACCGCCGTCTCGCCGCGCGCGGCGGTGGACCTCATTTTCGTGCTGCTGACGGCGGTGGGTCTGGTGCGCCAGCTCGCGCTGCTCTATGGCGGCCGGCCCGGCGCGCTCGGCATGCTGCGGCTGTTCCGGCAGGTCGTTGCGCATCTTGCCGTCACCGGCGGCATGGCGGCGGGTGATTCGCTGATCCAGCAGGTGGTCGGCCACGGCATCGCGGCGAAGCTGTCCGCCAGACTGGGGGAAGGCGTGGTCAACGGCCTGCTCACCGCCCGGCTCGGCATCGCGGCGATCGAGGTGACGCGCCCGCTGCCCTTCGCCGCCCTGCCGGCGCCGGCGCTCAAGGATGTCGCCGCAGGCCTTATCAGCCGCGACGAGGCGAAGGAGAGCGCCCGGGACAGCCTTAAGGCGCCGCCGGCAGAGCCTCAGCCCTGATTTTCAGGCGTGCGTACCACCAACCCGTCCAGCGCGTCCGTGACCTTGATCTGGCAGGAAAGCCGCGAGGTAGGCCGCACGTCGGAGGCGAAGTCGAGCATGTCCTCCTCCATCGGCCCCGGCTCGCCCGTGGCCGCCTGCCACGCTTCGTCCACATAGACGTGACACGTCGCACAGGCACAGGCGCCGCCGCATTCAGCGTCGATTCCCGGGACGCCGTTGCGGATCGCCGCCTCCATCACGGTGGCGCCGATCGCGGCTTCCACGGTGCGCTCTGTGCCGGCGGTGTCGATGAAGGTGATTTTGGGCATGGGGCAGCGCTTCAGCGATTTTCGAATGACTACAGGAAAGCCCGCCCTAGATAGCTGTCGGAGCCGGCGAATGCCAGTCGGTCACGCGCCCTCGTTGAGATTGGACGGAGTCCGTGCGATTCGTTTGCCCGCCTTGCCGAAGGGGCTTTTTTCGGCGAGCGTGAATCAGAGGTTTCGGAACGTGGTGAACAGGCCGTTAACGATAACTGAAATCGCCTTGTTAACCCCCGTTCCATTTCTGATGGTCAAGAGCGTAAGATAAAGGTGCGGGGGACTGGAATTCCTCTCGTCAAGTGCGGAACTTCTGCAGATGACGGGAATACCACAACTCCGCAGAACCCCGGCCCGACGGCGCAAGCCGGTCGGAGTAGCGTACGGACCGGAGGCAGGCGCCGATGTCGACGAATACGAAGAAGATTCAGCAGGACCCCGCAGAGGCCGCCTTGTCGGCCATTGAAGAGGCGCTGAGTCTCGACCTTGCGTCCGATGACGGGTCCCACCCGTCGCAGGCGCATGACGACTTCGAGCTTCCCCCTGCCCGCGAGCCGGAAGGCCCACGCATCGAGACGCGCGGCGGATCGGAGGACGAAGCCAGTTCGTCCAGCTTCCTCGACGATATCGACCTGTTCGGCGACACCCCGGCGCCGCAGGAGTTCGAAGCCTCGTCGCTCGGCGAGGACGAATTTGCGTTTTCCCACGAGGATCTCGCCGATACCGGCGATTTCGATCGCGCCAACGAGCCCAATTTCGATTTCGACGCCAATGGCGAGGCGCCTCAGCTGGCATCGGTCGCTCCGGCCGTTGCCGCCGGCGCCGCGCTTGCCGGTGCGGCGGCGGCCCTGCCGCGCGGCGAAGCCCGTACCGAGAGCGAGCCTGCCGACGCCGCACGCTCCACCTCGCAGGGACGTCGCGCCGCCAATGACGACCGCGAGAGCATCGGCCAGCTTCTGTCCTCGCTGCAGCGCCGCCCCTCCTCCGCGCCCTATATTCTGGCCGCTGTCGCCTCGCTTGCGTGGCTCGGGGCCGGCGGCGCCCTGCTCTACACGCAGTTCGGCGGGATTTCCGGCACGCTGACCTCGATGGTGAACGCCCCCGGCTTCCTGGCCGGCGTGGCGGCGACCATCGTTCCGCCGATCTTCTTCTTCGTGCTCGCCGCCATGGTGCGGCGCATGCAGGAGATGCGGATCGTCGCCTATTCCATGGCCCAGGTCGCCATCCGCCTGGCCGAGCCCGCCCGGACTCCGGCCCCCGCGATCGCTCCCGCCGCGACCGCCATCAGCCTGCCGCCCATCGCGATGCCGGCCGGTGTCTCGGAAGAGACGCTCGCCCAATATGCCGGGCTGGAGCAGTCCGTCACCCGCGCCAGCGAGGCGGAAGCCTTCGTGCGCGGCGAAGTCGCCGCCCTGGCCCAGGCCTATGACGACAATAACCGCCGCATGCACCAGCTGGTCGAGCGCCTGCAGCTCGAACGCGACGCCATCCTGACGCAGACCGAGCACATCCGCGAAACCATCGCCTCGTCGCACTACGCCTTCGTCGAGGAAGTCGGCACCGTCAGCGAGCGCATCAACGACACGGTGATGCTGGCCGCCGACCGGGTGGCCAACACGCTGTCCGACCGTGGCGAGCACATCACCCTGGCCCTCGGCCGGGTCGGCGACACCATCATCGAGGCGCTGTCCGACAAGGGCGGCGACCTCATCGACCGCCTGCAGGCGACCGGCTCGGAGGTCAACACCAACCTGTCGGACGCCAGCGAGCACCTCATCTCCACGCTCGCGGCGCAAAGCGACGAGATCAGCACCCGCCTCGCCGGCGTCACTACCCACCTCACCGATACGCTGGCGACCCGCACCGACGACATGAGCCGCCAGCTTTCCGGTGCCACCGACAGCCTGTCGAAAACCCTCACCGCCCGCTCCGACGAAATCGGCCTCCGCCTCACCGGCGTCGCCGAGAATCTCACCGAGACGCTCGCCGCGCGTACCGAGGCGATCAGCCGCCAGCTTTCCGGCGTCACCGAGAACCTCACCGACACGCTGGCCAACCGCACCGACGAGATCAGCCGCCAGCTCTCCGGCGTTACCGAAAACCTCACCGACACGCTGGCCAACCGCACCGACGAGATCGGCGACCGTCTGCTGCGCACCGCGTCCGAGCTTTCGCACGTGGTGAACCTGCGCACGGAGGAAATGGGCGACAAGCTGGCCGCCACCACCCTCAAGCTCACCAGCACGCTCTCCAGCCGCTCCGACGAGATCACCGACGCGCTGGTCAGCACCGGCACCCGCCTCGCTGATGAGATCGCCATCCGCGCCAACGAGGTCAACCACACTCTTAAGAGCACCGGCGACGCGCTGGTGCTCGACCTCTCGGTGCGCGGCGGCGAAGTCGTCCGCAAGCTGGAGGAGACCGGCAACCGCGTCGCCGACACCATCACCGTGCGCGGCGACGACCTCGCCGACCGGATCGCCGATACCGGCAACCGCATCTATGACGCCGTCGCCGTGCGTGGCGCCGAGCTGGAGCGGCTGCTGGGCGAGACCGGGCAGCGTGTGGTGCATCAGCTCTCGCAGGCCGGCACCGGCATCCACGACGCTCTTGCCGAGGCCGCGAGCCGCGTCTCGCAGGACATCGACTATCGCGGCCAGGCGCTGACCCAGCAGCTGGCCCATGTCGGCGCCGAGGCGGCGCAGACCCTCGCCGACAACGGTGCCCGCGTGACCGACCAGTTCCGCGAGGCCGCCGACTATCTCGCCTCTGACCTCACCACGCGCAGCGACAACATGCGCGACCATCTGGAGCAGCAGTTCCGCAACATCGAGGATCTGGTGAGCGTGCGCGGCGGCGAGATCGCCGAGCGCATTTCCTCCGACACCTCGACCCTCGGCCGCCAGATCGTCGACGGCCTGCGCGACTTCGACACCGTGCTGCACACCCATGGCGGCGACATGGTCCAGCGTATTTCGGACCGCGTCGAAGCCGTGACCCGCGCCATCGACGTCAACCTGTCCGGCTTCGACAACCAGGTCTCCAGCAAGGCCGAACAGGTCGCGGCGGCGCTCGACATGCGCATCGCCAACATCGAAAGCGTGCTCGACCGTGGCGTGGAAGGCCTCAACCAGACCCTCAGCAGCCGCACGGTGGAATTCGCGCAGACGCTCTCCGAGGGCACCCGCCAGGCCAATGAGGCGATGAGCGGCTCGCTTGATATGCTCAGCGGCTTCTTCGACGAGCGCGCCAGCGCCATCACCGACCAGCTCTCCCAGCACATTGATCAGGCTGACCGCACCCTGGCCGCCCGCGCCCAGGACATCGCCACCTCGCTCGATGACCGTGTCGGCCGTTTCGAGGAGACGGTGGTCAGCCGCATCGACAATGTCGCCACCTCGGTCGAGGTTCGCGGCGCCGCCATGGCCGATCTGCTCGGGCAGCGCATCGGGGCGGTCGCCGGCCAGCTCCGCAGCCAGGCCAGCGAAATCGAGAACAGCCTCACCTCCCTGGTCGACAATGTCGGCCGCACGCTGGTCGACCGCGCCGGCGAGGTGACCACGCTGTTCGATTCCCGTACGGACGAGATCGCCCGCATCGTCGAGGAGCGCGGCAACGGCCTGCTTACGGCGCTGGAAGATCGCAGCATCTCGATCACCAGCGAGATCGCCCGCGCCAGCACCGAGCTGCTGACGGCCATCGACGACCATCGCGAGAGCCTCGTCGCGGCGCTCGACACCACCCGCAGCGGCGCGGTGTCGGACATCATGCGCGCCAGCGACGAATTGCTGACCACGCTTGAGACGCGCTCCGACGCCATCATCTCCGCCTTCGAGACGGCGACGTCCGGCCGCGCCGATCAGCTGATGCAGATCAGCGGCGATGTCGTCTCCTCGCTGCAGCAGATCACCGGCGAAGTGGCCGCCTCGCTCCAGGCCGCCGGCGGCGAGGTCACCACCTCGCTGCAGTCGGTCGGCAGCGACGTCAACAACTCGCTCCAGCAGATCACCGGCGAGGTCTCGAACTCGCTGCAGCAGATCGGCGGCCAGGTCACCCAGGAAATCGCCCGCGCCGGCGATTCGCTTCTCAGCGAATTCGACGGCCGCGGCGCGCAATTGGTCGAGAGCGCCCGTCAGGCCACCGAGATCGCTTCCGGCGAGTTCTCCCGCCTCGTCGACGAATTCGACGGCCGCGGTGCCCAGCTCGTCGAAAGCGTGCGTGAAGCCAGCGGCGGCGCCTCAAACGAATTCTCCCGCCTCATCGAGGAGTTCGGCGGACACGGTTCGCAGTTCGTCGACAGCGCCCGCCAGGCGACCAGCGTCGCCTCCGAGGAATTCGCCCGGCTTGCCGAGGAATTCGCGGCGTCTCTCGAAGGTCGCGGCAGCGGCCTGATCGCGGCGATCGCCGCCAGCGGCCGCTCGGCCGTCGCCGAGATCTCGGCGACCAACGAGGCGCTTCAGGGCGATGTCACCGGCCTGCTGGAGCGGCTCGGCGACGTCAATGTCCAGTTGCAGGACGTGCTCGCCAACTCGGTCGGCAGCCTCGCGGACATCGAGAAGACCATCACCGGCCGCCTCGAGGATTTCCGCGCCACGGTCACCAATGTCGAGGAAGCGAGCACCCTCGCCTCCTCCCGCATGGACGAGCAGATCCGCGACCTGCGCACTGTCTCCACCGACGTGCTCAAGGACGTCGCCCGGCTCAGCCACTCCTTCGGCGAGCAGGCCAGCCTCATCACAAGCGTGGCCAACGCGCTGGGCAGCGCGCATGAGAATCTCGACGATACGCTTGGCGGCCGGCACGAGGCACTTCTCTCGCTTGCCGAGCAGCTCTCCGAGCGTACCGCCGAGCTCGACGGGCGTCTCTCGACCTACACCAGCACGCTGGAGACCACCTTCGGCCGCGCTGAGGAGCGCGTGACCGCCATCTCCAAGTCCATCCTCTCTGCCGCCAGCGCTTCGACCGATACGCTGGTGCGGCAGCAGCAGGAGGCACGCGAGGCCACCGAGGCCGAGCGTGAGCGCACGGTTGCCTCGCTGCACGAGACCTATGAGCAGACGGTCCGCGAGGTCGACACGCTGATGCGCCAGGCCAACCAGGGCTTCTCGGGCGCCGCCCAGGCCCTGCGCGCTTCGGTGCTCGACATTCAGCGCCTGCTTGAGACCACCCGCGAGGAACTCAAGCGCGGCATCCTCGAACTGCCGGAAGAGACGGAAGCCAACGCTTCGGCGATGCGTCGCACCGTTGCCGAGCAGATCAAGGCACTGGCGGAACTCAACGAGATCGTCTCGCGGCATGGCCGCACGCTCGATGTCGATGCCGGGCCGCGCACGCGCCTTCCCGGCCCGCTCGCGCCATCCGCATCGGCTCCCGCCACGCCGATCGCCGCGCCTTCCCGCGCGCCGATCTCCCGCGCTCAGCCGCCGGCGCCGCGCACCGAGCCCGCCCGTCCCGAGACGCCGTCTTATTTCGAGCCGCCTCGCGTCAACGGCCTCGGCGGGACCACGCCGCCACGCCGAGCCAATATCGGCCCGCAGCCGCTGGAGCGTAGCGGCCCGGACAAGGGCGGCTGGCTGTCCGAACTCCTGGCACGCGCCTCGGATGGCGAAGGCCCGGCCCCTGTCGGCCCCGCGCCGCGCAGCGCTCCCCCGCTCCCCCCGCGCAATTTCGACCCGCGCCAGGGGCAGCCGGAGAGGCCCGTCCATCACACCATCGAGTCGCTCGACTCGCTCTCGGTGGACATCGCTCGGATGATAGACCACGAAGCCGCAGTCGATTTGTGGGAGCGCTACAAGAAGGGCGAGCGGAACGTCTTCACCCGCCGGCTCTACACCATGCAGGGCCAGCAGACCTTCGAGGAAATCCGTCGCAAGTACCGCCGCGAGGTCGAGTTCCGCGACACGGTCGACCGCTATATCGGCGAGTTCGAGCGGCTGCTGGAGCAGGTCTCGCGCGACGAGCGCGGGCAGGAGCTGACGAAGACCTATCTCACCTCCGATACGGGCAAGGTCTACACGCTGCTGGCCCACGCCGCCGGCCGCTTCGACTGAACCACCGGCGCCTAGGGCGCCGGCCGATCCAACGCCTAAGAGAACCCCCGCCTTCGCGCGGGGGTTTTTGTTTGGGCCGGTGCCTGCGTGGGAATCATCTGTCGGGCCGTGACCGCGCTCGGTGCACGGCGCAGCGCCGACAGGGCACCAGTCCGTCACCGGACATGGCGGCTCGCTTCGAGGACAGCCCCTTCGACATGCTGTCGGGACATCGGGGTGAGACGCGGCGTGGAAATACGGCGCGAGCATTACCTGATAGGTGGGATCCAGACCTGATAGGTGGGATCCAGCGGCCAGCCAGGGTGACGCCTCGCCAGAGGTGACGGGCACCTCCACCAGCGACCGCTACGCCTGACCGCCCCTCGCCGCGACAGCGCGCATCTGCTTCCGGGCAAAGGTCGAAGACCCCGCGCCGGCAGCGCCCACATCCCGCGTGACTGTGCCACTCCCCGCGTCTGCCGCCAGCCACGCAACGAAAAACCCCGCCGCTCGGGAGAGCGGCGGGGTTGATTTCTATCCCTGGACCTGTCCGAAGGCGGCGGCGCGGCCGGTCAGTGCGGAGCGGCGGCGGCTTCCTGCTTGCGGGCGCGGCGGCGTTCGCCGAAGCCGGCGAGCCAGCGGGCGACCACGTAGAAGGTCGGGGTGAACAGCAGCCCGAAGATGGTCACGCCGATCATCCCCGAGAACACCGCCGTGCCCAGCGCCTGCCGCAGCTCGGCGCCGGCGCCGGTGGCGATGACCAGCGGCACCACGCCGAAGATGAAGGCCAGCGAAGTCATGATGATCGGCCGCAGGCGCAGCTGGGCGGCATGCGTCGCCGCCGCGAAGCGGTCCTCGCCACGATCCTCCAGCTGCTTGGCAAATTCCACGATCAGGATCGCGTTCTTCGCCGCCAAGCCTATGAGCACGATGAAGCCGACCTGACTGAGGATGTTGTTGTCCTGCCCTCGTATTAGGATGCCCACCACCGCGGCGATCAGGCACATGGGCACGATGAGAATGACCGCCAGTGGCAATGTCAGGCTCTCATACTGCGCCGCCAGCACCAGGAACACGAACACCACGCCGAGCCCGAAGGCGAAGATGGCGGTGTTGCCCGCCCTCACCTGCTGGTAGGCGAGCGTCGTCCACTCGAAGGCGAAGCCTTCCGGCAGCGTCTGCGCCGCGATGGCCTGCATCTTCTGGATCGCCTGTCCCTGCGAGGTTCCCGGCATGACGTCGCCGTCGAGTTCCGCCGCCGGGTACAGGTTGTAGCGCGGCACGCGATAGGGGCCGGAAATGTCCCGCACGGTGGTGAAGGAGCCGAGCGGCACCAGCTGCCCCGAGGCATTCTTGACCCTGAGCCGCAGAAGGTCGTCGGGCGTCAGGCGGAAGGGGGCATCCGCCTGCGCCTGCACCCGGTAGGTACGGCCGAACAGGTTGAAGTCGTTCACATAGGACGAGCCGATATAGGTCTGCAGCGTCGAGAACACGTCGGCGATGTTGACGCCCAGCAACTGCGCCTTGGTGCGGTCGATGTCGAGGAAGAGCTGCGGCGTCGAGGTCTCGAACAGCGAATAGACCTGCTTCAGCCCGGGCGTCTGGTTGGCCGCGCCCATCATGGCATAGACCGCGCCCTGCAGCGCCTCATAGCCACGCCCGCCGCGATCCTCGATCATCATGCGGTAGCCGCCGGCATTGCCGATGCCCGACACGGGCGGCGGCATGACGACGATCATCTGCGCTTCCTCCACCGAGGCGAGCTTGCCGAACAGCGTGCCCTGGATGGCGGCGGCGGATTGCCCGGCATGCTGCGCACGCTCGGCCGCCGGGCCGAGGATGACGAACATGGCGCCGGCATTGGGGGCGTTGGTGAAGGTGGCGCCGGAGAAGCCGACAATGTTCACGACGTGCGCGACACCGGGCGTCGCCAGCACTTCCTTGGCAGCCTCGGTCATCACCTCATTGGTACGCGAGAGCGCCGCGCCGCCCGGAAGCTGGGCGGCCACGATGAGATAGCCGCGGTCCTGCGCGGGGATGAACCCTTGCGGTGTCGAGCGGAAGAGCTGGAAGCCGCCGGCGAGGATGGCCACGTAGACCAGCAGCACCACCACGGCGAAGCGCACGAGCTTGCCGGTGAGCCAGCCATAACCGCGCGAGACGCCGTCGAAGCCCTTGTTGAAATAGTGGAAGAAGCCGGTAAGCGGCCGCATGTACCAGGCCGGCTTGTGGTCGCTTCCCTTGTGTGCCTTCAACAGCAGCGCGCACATGGCCGGCGACAGCGTCAGCGACACCATCAACGAGATCAGCGTCGAGCCGGCGATGGTGAGCGCGAACTGGCGGTAGAATTCACCGGAGATACCGGTGATGAAGGCCGAGGGGATGAACACCGAGGCCAGCACCAGCGAGATCGCCACCAGCGCGCCGCCCACCTCGTCCATGGTCTTGTAGGCGGCGTCGCGCGGGCTGAGGCCGGTGGAGATGTTGTGCTCGACGCTTTCCACCACCACGATCGCGTCGTCCACCACGATGCCGATCGCCAGCACGAGGCCGAACAGCGACAAATTGTTCAGCGAGAAGCCGAACAGGCTCATGATGAAGAAGGTACCGATCAGCGAGACCGGAATGGCGAGGATCGGAATGATCGCCGCCCGCCAGCTCTGCAGGAACAGCACCACCACAATCACCACCAGGACGATGGCTTCCATGATGGTGTGTTCGACCGCGCTAACGGATTCGGCGATGAACTGCGTCGGGTTGTAGGCGGTGGAATAGGCCACGCCGGGCGGGAAGCCCTTGGCGATCTCGGCGATGGCGGCCTCGATCGCCTTGCCCGTCGCCAGTGCGTTGGAGCCCGGCAGCTGGAAAATGCCGAGCGCGACGGAAGGCTTTGAATCGAAGTACGAGATCGAGGAATTGTCCTGCGCCTCGATGCCGATCCGCGCCACGTCGCGCAGCCGCACCACGGCCTTGCCGGTCTCGCGCACGACGATGTTGCCGAACTCCTCCGGCGTCGACAGGCGCCCGAGCGTGCGCACCGCCACCTGGAAGCCCATCTGGTTGGGCACCGGCGGGGCGTTCAGCACGCCGGAGGCAACTTGCAGATTCTGCGCCTGCAGCGCCGCCGTCACGTCGCCGGCGGTCAGGTTGAGCGCCTGCAGCTTCAGCGGGTCGAGCCAAACCTGCATCGCATAGTCGCGCGAGCCGAACACGGTGATCGAGCCGACGCCCGTCACGCGCTGGAGCTGATCCTTGATCTGCAGGTTGGCGTAGTTGGAGATGAACAGCGAGTCGCGCGAATCGTCGGGCGAGTACAGGCTCACCACCATCAGGATGTCCGGCGAAGACTTGGCCACCGTCACGCCGATCTGCTGCACGTCCTGCGGCAGGCGCGGGGTGGCGGTCGCCACGCGGTTCTGCACCTGCACCTGCGCGATATCGAGATCCGTGCCGATGTCGAACGTCACCGCGATGGAAAAACGGCCATCCGCCGTCGAGTTGGAGGAGATGTAGAGCATCCCCTCGACACCGTTGATCTGCTGCTCGATAGGCGCGACCACCGTGTCGGCCACGGTCTCGGCGCTGGCGCCGGGGTATTGGCCGGTCACGTTGACGACCGGCGGCGCGATGTCGGGATATTGCGCCACGGGAAGCGAGACATAGGCGACGACGCCCAGGATCATCACGACGATGGAGACCACCGAGGCGAAGATCGGGCGATCGATGAAGAAGTGAGAGAAACGCATGGGACCGCCTCCGCGCTCAGTTCGCGGGCGGGGCGGTGGGGGACTTGGCGTCGCCGCCCGTTCCCGCGCCGGCAGCCGGCGTCGCCGCCGGGGCAGCCGATGGCGTGGCGGCAGCCGGCGTGGCGGGCGATGCCGCCGGCGTGGCCGGGCTAGCCGCCGCGGCTGCGGGCGCAGCCTCCATCTTGCCGACCACCTTGGCGCCGGGACGGATGCGCATCAGCCCGTTGACCACGACGAGGTCGTCCTTGCCGAGCCCGCTATTGATGACGCGGTGGCCCTCATAGGCGCGGCCCAGCGTGACGTATTTCATCTGCGGCGCCTGCGGCTCGTCGCCGGGCTGCATCACATAGACGAATTTGCGCGTCTGCTCGGTGCCGATGGCGACGTCCGGCACCAGCAGCGTCTCGTGCGGTGCCGAAGACGGCACCTCGATGCGGCCGAACATGCCCGGGGTGAAGGTGACATCCGGGTTAGCGAAGGTGGCGCGGCCACGGATCGTGCCGGTCTCTTCGCTGATCTGGTTGTCGACGAAGTCGAGCGTACCCTGGTGGGTGAAGTCCTTCTCGTCGATCAGCGCCAGTTTGACCGGGATCGACTGCCCCGCATCGCCGAGCTGCTTCGACATGCGCTGGTAGCGCAGATAGGAGGCCTCGTCATAGGTGAACTCGAAATAGATCGGGTCCATCGAGACGATGGTGGCGAGCAGCGTGTTGGTATTGGTGCCGCCGGAGCCGCCGGTAACGAGGTTGCCGACGGACACCTTGCGGTCGCCGATCCGGCCGGTCACTGGCGAGCTGAGATCGGTGAAGTCGACATCGAGCTGCGCCGCCTGCATCGCGGCCGTGGCGGCCGCCACGTCGGCGCGGGCCGTGCGCTCGCTCTGCTGGCGCTGGTCGTAGGCCTGCTTGGAAATGGCATTCGAGGTCTTGTCGTCGATCAGCGTCTGGGCGCGCTGCAGGTCGGACTGCGCGAAATCCAGCTGCGCCTGCGAGCGCTGGAGGTTCGCCTTCGCCTGGTCGAGCGCCACCTGGAAGGGCCGCTTGTCGATGGTGAAGAGCAGGTCGCCCTGCTTCACCAGCTGACCATCGGTGAAGGCGACCTTTTCGAGATAGCCGGAGACGCGCGCATAGACGTTGACCAGATCGATGGCGGCGAAGCGGCCGACATATTCGTCATAGTCGGTGATGGTGCGCGTGGTCGGCTTGGCGACCGTGACGGTCGGGGGCGGCGGTGCCGCCTGCTGGCCCTGATTCTGCTCGGAGCACCCCGCCAGAGCGAGGCCTGCGAGGGTGAGGGCAGCCAGGGAAAGACGCGGCAGCGCGGTCATCATATCCGTCTCCGAGAACGCTCTTCGGGCATTTCGGGACAAAATCCCGAGCTGGCATGTCATGGGCCAACCCCGCCCGGAACCCCATGATGCCGCTGCGAACTACCACAATTATGCTGCACTGCGTAAGCAATAAATCGTCAGGCATGCCCCGCCGTCGGGCGTCCCCGCAGAAGGCCGATCAGGTAGCGGCGGCCGAACAAGGCGAGCACCAATAGAACATAAACCACGCCGCCCGCGGCAACGCACAGGGCCAGGCGGGCTTCATCGCGGCCATGGTCCAGACCCGCCAGCCAGGGGCCGGCGACATACGCCGTGCCGAAGAGCGTCGCAGCCAGCGCCACGCCGATCAGCACGAGGCGCGGAAGACTGCGCAGCAATTGCGCGTCGCCGCATTCATACCCCCGCCAGCGGGCGAGAACCGCCAGCGCCAGCACGGTAATCCAGCCGCCGACGGAGGTGGCAAAGGCCAGCCCGACCTGCGCCAGGCTGCCCATCAGCAGGATCTTCAGTCCGATATTGACCACCGCCGCGCCGAGCGTCGCCAGAACCGGGGTCCGTGTGTCACCCCGTGCATAGAAGGGCGACATGAAGGCGCGGACCACCACGAAGGGCGCAAGACCGACGCCATAGGCGGCGAGCGTCGCCCCGGCCTCGGCCGCCGCCTCGGCGGTGAATGCCCCGCGCATGAACAGCCCGCGCATGATGATTTCGGGAATGGTCAGAGCTGCAGCTAGGAATGGCAGCACCAGCAGCAGCGTCAGCTCGATGGCGCGCGACTGGGCGAAGCGCGCGCCGGCGAGGTCGTCGGCGGCAATCCGCCGGGACATTTCCGGCAGCAGCACGATGCCCGCCGCAATGCCGACCACGCCGATCGGCAGTTGGTTGATGCGGTCGGCATAGAACAGCGCGGCAACGGCCCCCTCCGGCAGGAATGAGGCGATGATGGTGTCGGCGAACAAGGCGAGTTGCACGCCGGCCGAGCCGATGATCGCCGGCCCCAGCGCGATCAGGAAGGCGCGCATGTCGGCATCGAGCCGCGGCCGGCCGAAACGAAGGCCGAGGCCGTGGCGCTCGCCGTCGAACACCAGCAGACCGAGTTGCAGGAAGCCGGAGATCAGCACGCCCCAGGCCGCCGCGTGACCGGCGGTGGGAAACCACCCGGCCACGCTCAGCGTGCCGACCATCGCGACGTTGAGCAGGATCGAGGCGGCTGCAGCGGCCCAGAACCGGTCATTGGCATTCAGCACCCCGCCGACCAGCGTCACCACCGCAATCAGCCCGAGATAGGGAAAGGTAATGCGGGTGAAGTCGACCGTCAGCGCGAAGCGAGCGGGATCGTCGGAAAGGCCAGGCGCCAGCAGCGCCACCACCCAGTCCGTCGCCAGCAGCGCGACGGCAAGGAGCGCCAGTTGCACCAGAACGACGCCCGTCAGTATGCCGTCGGCGAATCGGCGCGCCTTCGCTTCGCCCTCCACCGTCTTCACCCGGGCATAAGCGGGGATGAAGGCGGTGTTGAACGCCCCCTCGGCGAAGATGGAGCGGAAATGGTTCGGCAGCCGGAAGGCGATGTAGAAGGCATCCGCCAGCGGGCCGGCGCCGAGCACCGCTGCCATCATGATGTCGCGCACGAACCCCGTCAGCCGCGAGAGAAGCGTCCAGCCGCCGACGGTGAAGATGCTGCGGATCATGGGATGCCGATGGAACGGGGCTGCCGGAAGCCGGAATCGGGCGAGGACGGAAAGCTAGCCTTCCCGCCCTCACCTTGCCAGTCGTCGCCCCTCGGCGTCAGGCGAGGAGCGCGCGGCGCACCGCCGTGATGACGCGGTCTTGCGCGGCTTCGTCGAGATAGGGGTGCATCGGCAGGCTGATCACCTCGCCGGCGAGCTTTTCGCACACAGGCAGGCCGTTGCCCGCCGCAGGGTACTGGGCATAGGCCGGCTGGCGGTGCATCGGGAGACGATAATAGACGGCGGTCGGCACGCCTTCCTTCTGCAGTGCCGCCGCGAGCCCGTCGCGCACGCCGTGCGGCAGCCGGATCGTGTACTGCGCCCAGATCGAGGTGGCGCGCGGGTCCACCGCCGGCACCACGCACACATCCGCGAGCGCCGCGTTGTAGCGCGCCGCCACGCGCTGGCGCGCCGCGATCTCATCCTCGAAAATGGCGAGCTTCTCCAGCAGGATCGCCGCCTGGATCGTGTCGAGCCGGCCGGTCATGCCGAGACGGACGTTCTCGTATTTGTCGACGCCCTGCCCGTGCTCGCGCACGCTCCTCAGCACCGGCACGAGGTCGTCGTCGTCGGTGAACACCGCACCGCCGTCGCCATAGCAGCCAAGCGGCTTGGCGGGGAAGAAGCTGGTGGCCGTGGCATCGCCGAAGGAGCCCGTGCGGCGGCCGTTCCAGGTGGCGCCGAAGCCCTGCGCCGTGTCGCACAGAACCTTCAGTCCATGCGCCTTGGCGACGGCCTCGATGGCATCCATGTCGGCGGGTTGGCCGAACAGGTCGACCGGCACCACGACCTTCGGCGTCAGCCCCTTCTGCTTCGCGACGAGAATCGCGGCTTCAAGGCTCGCCGGGTCCATGTTGAACGTGTCTTCGAGGATATCGACGAAGACCGGCGTCGCCCCGACCCACGGCACCACTTCGGCCGTGGCGCAGAAGGTGAAGGCCGGGCAGAACACCGCATCGCCCGGCTTCACACCCCACGCCATCAGGATCATGGCCAGCGCGTCGGTGCCGCTGGAGCAGGCCACCGCATGTTTGGCACCGGCGAAGGCAGCGAGCTGCTGTTCAAGCTCGGTGACTTCCGGCCCGTTGATGAACCTGCAATGGGTCAGCACCCGCGCCACGGCGTCATCCACGCGGGAGCCGAGCCGTGCCCGCTGCGCCGCGATGTCGACGAAAGGAATTGGCGCCAGATCGGTCTTCACATGCGAATTCATCGGTCTTCCTCTCAGCCGGCCGCGCGCGCACGCAGCAGCACCGGGTCGGCAGGCGGCTCAAGGGGTTCGAGGCAGCGCATGGCGGTGGCGATGGCGGCCACGCCATCCTCCCCCGTCACCGCAGGCGCGCGCTCGCCGCGCACCGCTTCGAGGAACCGCTGCAATTCAAGCCGCAAGGGCTCGGCATACGCCACTGGCAGGTGCCGCATGGAGTAGCTGCCGTCCGGCTTGTAGTCGAAATACTCGGTGACCTGGCGGGTGAGCAGGTCGCCGATCACATACTTCTTGCGGGTGGCCACATGCACGGTGCGCGCCTTGAAAGGCGTCAGCCAGTTGGTGTTTATGTGCGCCAGCACGCCGTTGGCGGTGCGGAACTGCAGCAGAGCGATGTCCTCGCGCTCGGCCACCGCCGCCTTCACCTGCGGCTGCACGTCGACGATATGCGAGCCGGTAAAGTGGCAAATCAGGTCGATGTCGTGCACAGCGAGATCGATGACCACGCCGACATTCGACATGCGCGGCGGAAACGGCCCGACGCGGGTAATGCCGATGGAGAGGATTTCCTCATCGCGAATGGCGTTCTTCACCGCCTCGACGGCCGGATTGAAACGCTCGACGTGGCCGACCACCAGCGCCACATCCCGGGCCTTGGCGGCGGCGACGATCGCTTCGGCCTCGGCGACGGTCGGCGCGATGGGCTTCTCCACCAGCACATGCATGCCAGCATTGATGGCGGCGAGCGCGATGTCGTGGTGCAGATGTGTGGGGGCGGCGATGACTAGCGCGTCGGCGCCCTCGGCCACGAGTTCCTCAAGGCTGGCAAAAGCGCGGCAGCCGAGCAGCGCCGCCACCTTCTCGCGCTGGCCCGCATCCGGGTCGGCAATGCCCACCATCTCGGCGCCGGGAAGGTCGATCAGCACGCGGGCATGGTTGTAACCCATGATGCCGACGCCGACGACGCCGACGCGAACGGGCATCGAAGCCCCGCCCGGGTCCTTCACCATTCGCGATCTTCCTTCCGTATGAATATGTCGTCGGCGGTCTAACACGCGCCTCGGGGTGTGGCGAGAGAGGCCGAATCCCAAAGCAGGGTCAAAGGCTTCACTATTTGCTTCAGCCTGTTACCGACAAGATCACTGGGGAGTGGCGGCCTCGGACGCCTCTTCGCCGGCCGTGGCGGCCTGCGCGTTCGCCACGCCGGTGGTGTCGACGAAGCTCTTGTAGACGAAGGCGCGCTTGCCCTCGACGATGATTTCGCACCATTGCTGGCAGGTCACGAACTGCACCTTTTGCCCACCCGGCAGATTGCCGATGGCGGCAGCGCCCTTCCGAGGTGCGGCGCGCATGGTGACGGCGCGGCGTGTCACTGCCGTGCCCACGGGCTCGCCCCCGTAGCCGGCAGGCAGGCCGGCCTCGTCGGCGCCCTCGCCCGCCGCCTCCTCAGGTTCGGCAGGTGCCACGGCGGTCGGTGTGCGCTCGGCAAGGCGCTCCGGCGCCCGCGCGGGCGGCAGCGGAGCCGCCTTCGGCAGCGACGCCTGTGTGGGCGCCGGCGCCGCCCGCGGAATTTCCGCCGAAACGGCACCCGGCTCGTCGATGTCGCCCCCCTCTTCGGTCATGTCCGCCAGGGCGCCCGCAGGCTCCGGCGCGGCGAAGGCCGTTACGGCGACCGGGGCGGCAAGCGATTCACCGGCCATGTCGGACGGCGTGGAGGTGTTGCGCAGGGCCGGCGGCAGGCTGTTCGACGACGGACTGTTGGCGAGCACGGACGAGGCCGCCGGTGTCGGCCCAGAGGATGCGACAGCTGACGCGGCAGTGTCCGTCTCAGCCACGGCGACGCTGCGCGCTTCCGGCATGGGGGCCGAGGGAGCGACGCTTGCCACGGCTGCGTTGCCGATGACCTCGGGCGCTACCTTTGCCTCCTCCCGCGCGGCGAGCGATTGCAGGAAGACCGCGCCGCCGCCCACCACAACCATGAACACAGCAAGCGCGCCGAGCCGCTGCCAGGTGATGATGTCCTTGGAGGCGTTGCGCTTGCGCCGTGCCTCGGCCTCGCCCGGCTGACGCGCCGAGCTACCGAAGCTGCGCCGGCGGGCTCCCTGGCACGTATCGGCTTGCGGTACGGCCGCCGGCTTGGTCTCTGTGGGCGCGGCGGCGCGGCTTTTCAGGAGGTCGCTCACATCCCCCAGCGCCGCGATCCGGCTGCGCACGTCCCCGAGGGTGCGCGGCGAGGGAGCCCCGGCCGGACGTGCGGCCCAGGCGGCGGAGGAAGAAAGGGCCGCGATCGAGGCGGCTGCGGCAATGGGGGTGGCAGAGGGCGGTGCCTCACCCTCCGCAGCGTCCGGGCGGCCGGACTTTTCCTGCTCAAGGGAACTGAGGATCGTCCGAAAATCGGTGACGAGCGAAGAGGAGAGCCCGGTTCCGCGCGGCTCGTGCGATGAGGTCGGCATGGCGCGGGAACTCTACGCTACGGGAAAAAGGCGGGGGGACGCGGAGGGGTCGGCCAGAACGCAGATAGCAGCGCTGCGGCGCAGGTGCCGACAGCATTCCCGGACGTGGATAGCCAGGTCGTTAGCGCGGCGCTGACCACTTCGCATGCGTTCTTCCAGTCCGTTCGGGCCGGCGCCCGAGGGCCCCCGACCGAGTTCCGTAAGCCGTCTTCGAATGCGACGGGTGACAACTTACCGGCATTTGGCATCTTGATGCAAGAATGTCACATGCCGGAAATTTCCTTATGAACAAAGATTGCGGCAACTCTTGGCCTCCGCCGGGAGCGAGGCGTCAAATTATGCCAATGACCGCAACAAGTTGTGGGAAATTTGTCGCAGCCCTACACCAGCACCGCGCGCGAAGGCTCATTGATCGCACCGAAGATTCGCTGGTAGCGCGCGATCTCGTCCGGCGGCCCCATCGCCTTGGTAGGATTGTCTGAGAGCTTCACCGTCGGGCGCCCGTCGGCCGAGATAACCTTGCAGACGATGGAAATGGGATCGAGTCGGCCGTCGGGGGCAAAGCCGCGGAAATCGTTGGTCAGCAACGTTCCCCAGCCGAAACCCATGCGCATGCGGCCGCGGAAATGCCGGTAGATCCGCTCGATGTCGCCTATATCCAGCGCGTCGGAGAAGATGGCCAGCTTCTGCGCCGGGTCCTGTCCGCGCGCGCGCCACCAGCGCAGCGCCTCTTCGCCGCCCTCGATCGGGTCCTTGCTGTCGATTCGGATTCCGGTCCACTCCGCCACCCAATCCGGGGCGCCTTCCAGGAAATGGCTGGTGCCGAACGTATCGGGCAGGATGACCAGCAGGTTGCCCTCATAGTCCTGCTGCCAGTCGGCCAGTACCTTGTAGGGGGCCTGCGCGAGTTCGGCGTCCGTCTCGGCCAGCGCGGCGTAGACCATGGGAAGTTCATGCGCGTTGGTGCCGGTGGCCTCCACTTCGCGGCGAAGCGCGATCAGGCAGTTCGACGTGCCGAGAAAGCGCTCGCCCAACCCCTCCAGCATCGCCTGTACGCACCAGTCCTGCCACAGGAAGCCGTGCCGGCGGCGGGTGCCGAAATCCGCGACGCCGGCGCCCCCCAGCGCCTGGATCCGCTCCACTTTCTCCCACACCCGCGTCATGGCGCGGGCATAGAGCACCTGCAGCTCGAAGCGCCCCATGCTGCGCAGCACCGCGCGCGAGCGCAACTCGTTGATGATGGCCAGCGCCGGGATTTCCCACATGGTGGTCTCGATCCACGGGCCTTCGAAGGTCAGCTCGAACTGTCCGTCGCGCTTTTCCAGGTGATAGGCGGGAAAGCGGAACGTCTCCAGCCAGGCGATGAAGTCCGGCGAGAACATCTGCCGCTTGCCGTAGAACATGTTGCCCCGCAGCCAGGTGGATTCCCCGCGCGTCAGCGACAGGGTCCGCACATGGTCGAGTTGTTCGCGCAGTTCGGTCTCGTCGACGAAATCGGCGATCCGGACCGTCTTGGTGCGGTTGATGATGCCGAACGTGACCCGCGTGTGGAAATGCCGCCGGTAGATCGTCTGCGCCATCAGCAGCTTGTAGAAATCCGTGTCGAGCACGGAGCGGACGATCGGATCGATCTTCCAGGTGTGGTTATAGACGCGAGACGCGATGTCGATCATGCGGAAGGCCCCGTTTGCCCGGCCATCCCTTCTAGAGCATGCCGCTCGAAATTGCAGGCCGGGAAGGAGCGCGGGCGTCGGCGCGGCGAACATCGTGCGTTCCCGCTCTTGGATCTAACGCCCCAATGCTTAAGTGCGCACCAACGCCCGTACTCGCATACGGGATCCCCTTGGACAGGAGCACACCGTGGCTGCCACGAAGTCCCTTTTCGACACCTATCGCCTCGGCGACGTCATCCTCGCCAACCGCGTCGTCATGGCGCCGCTGACGCGCAACCGCGCCGGCGAGGGCCTCGTACCCTCCCCGATCGCGGTCGAATATTATCGCCAGCGCGCGACCGCCGGCCTCATCATTACCGAGGCGACGCAGATCTCCGCCACCGCCCAGGGCTATCAGGACACGCCCGGCCTGTTTACCGAGGCGCAGATCGAGGGCTGGAAGAAGATCACCGATGCCGTCCATGCCGGCGGCGGCCACATCTTCGTCCAGCTCTGGCACGTCGGCCGCGTTTCACACCGGTCGCTGCAGCCGGGCGGCGGCGCGCCCCTCGCCCCCTCCGCAGTGCGCGCCGAGACCAAGACCTATGTGAACAACGGCTTTGCCGAGGTCGACGAGCCCCGCGCCCTGACGCTGGAGGAGATTCCCGGCATCGTCGACGATTTCCGCACGGCATCGGCCAATGCCATCCGTGCCGGCTTCGACGGCGTCGAGATTCACGGCGCCAATGGCTACCTCGTCGACCAGTTCCTTCGCGACGGCGCCAACAAGCGCACGGACGCCTATGGCGGCTCGATCGAGAACCGCACCCGCTTCCTCAAGGAGGTTCTGGAGGCGGTGATCGGTGAGATCGGCGCCGCGCGCACCGGGCTGCGCCTCTCGCCGGTCACACCGGCCAACGGCATGACGGACAGCGACCCGCAGGCGCTGTTCAACCACGTTCTCGACGTGGTCGAGAGCCTGCACCCGGTCTATGTCCACATGATCGAAGGCGCCACGGGCGGGCCACGCGACATCGTGCCGGACTTCGACTTCGACGCCCTGCGCGCCCGGTTCACCGGCACCTGGATGGTGAATAACGGCTACGACAAGCAGCTGGCCGAGGAGGCGGTGGCGAGCGGCAAGGCGGACCTCGTGGCGTTCGGCAAGCCGTTCGTCTCCTCGCCCGATGCGGTGGAGCGCCTGCGGCTGGGCGCCGCCTTCAACGAGGTCGACCGCGACCATCTCTATGGCGGCGGCGCGAAGGGCTACACCGACTATCCGACCCTGGAAGCGGCCAGCGCCTGAGCCATCGCGCGCACGTTGAAACAAAAAGGCCCGCCGATCGGCGGGCCTTTCCTATTCCTTGCCGAACAGGCTCACGCGGCCAGGGGCTCCTCCGGACGCACGGAGCGCACCGCAACCTCCACGTTCATGCCGAGATAATCGCCGGTCAGGCCGGTGAAGCCGCCCGCCACCGGCACCGCCTGGCTGGGGTCCCGCGTCACCGCCACGCGGATGAGGTTGTCGGCCGCGATGGTACCATTTGTGGGATCGAATTCCACCCATCCCGCCCCCGGCAAATAGATGTCCGCCCACGCATGGGTGGCGCCAGCGCCGACCACCGCGGAATCATCCCCGTCCAGCGCCGGATCGTAGAGATAGCCCGTCACGAAGCGTGCCCCGAAGCCGAGCGCGCGGGCGGTCTCTATCAGCAGCAGCGCGAAGTCGCGGCAGGAGCCTGTGCCGAGCCGGAGCGTTTCGAGGGGCGGTTGCGTGCCCTCCTCGATCCGCAGATTATAGCTGAAGTTCTGATGGATGCTGTTGTTGATGTCGGTCAGCAGCGCCATCGTGTCGGTCGAGCGCGCGGCGATGAAGCCCTTCGCCCAGTTCGCGAGTTCGCCGTTCGGGTCGGGATAGTGCGGGTCCAGCATGCGACCGAGGTCGATGCGGTCATCCGGCGAATAGACGAATGGATAGGTCTTCGCCCCGTCGTCGATATCGAACACGAGTCCGCCGAGACCGTAGCGCTCCAGCTTGAGCACGCTCTCGATCTTCAGCTCGTTCGACGGCTCCAGAAAATCGACGATCGCGACGGAATTGCCGAACACGTCGTGGATCCAGCGCATGGTGCCATGCGGCGACAAGGTTATCTCCGCGCCCACCAGCCGCAAATCGTGGCTGTCGCGCGGGCGCAGCATCAACCGGTGCGAATGGAAGATGACGGAGTTGGCGTAATGATAGTGCGTGACGTGTCGTACGGTCAGGGTCTGCATGACAAGGTCCAAAGAAGTACGGTGGGCAGCGCGTCCACCGCTGGCATGACGCCGAAGGCGATAGGGCTCACCGGGAGAAGAGACGACCGACCGTGAAGCCGAGCAGTCCGACGGCGACCAGCGCGCGGAACGAATAAAGCTGTTCCGGCTGCACGCTAGCCGAAGGCTCGGCAGACAGGCGGGATCCGCCGCGGTCGCGGTTGCCGGAGAACGTCGACGCCCCCGGCGTGCCCGGCGCAGCGCCGCCGCCGAGCGGCCGCGAAGAGGCGTGGTCGCCGGACCCCTGGCCAGCGGAACCGCTGACGCCGGACTGTCCAGTGGACCCGTATTGATTGTTCGAATTTTCCATCACGATGCCTCGCCAGCTGTGCCTGTTGCGAGGCATAACGCGCGAGTTGCGGTTTCGTTCGCCTATACGGACGCGGCGTGGCGGGTATCGCGCGGACGGTTCACATCCGTCCGTTGAGGAACGCCAGCATCTCAACCGGACCGCTGGCGTTGAACAGCTTTACCTGCCGCCCCCCGCACATGTCGCATCGCAGGCGCGGCGGGGCCTCTCCATTGGCCGGCGCAGCCAGGGCCGACGCATCGGCACGCCCCAGCGCCGAACGGCGCCCGCAACGCTGGCAATGGGCGCAGAGCACAGATGTGTTGTCGATGATGTCGCCCTCCCGAGATTGTCCGGTGCCGCAGCTTACCAGTTCGGGGCACCCGGTGTCGCATCACTTACAGAGCACCGGGAAGGCGCGCCACGGGCCTAATCCTCCGGGCCGTAGCCGAACGCTTCCATCAGCTCCCGGGCGCGCCCGGTGCTGAACACTTCCAGCTCCTTGTCGGAGAGCTTTCCGACCCACTTGCGGCGGCCATCGAAAATCGGCTGGTTGACCTGCCAGCTGCGGAGCGCCGCATGCTCGGCGCCCTGTTCGCCACTGCCTTTCTCCAAGGCGGTCTTGCCGAACCAGCCGCGCGGCGATTCATGGTAGCGCAGCATCGCCTCGTCGAAGGGAAGCCCGGCAAAAGCACATACTTCCTCAAGCTTCTGCTGCGGCGCCGCGATCAGGTCCTCGTAGCGCAGGACAATGACGTCGGGACGGTCGGCTTGCGAGAGAATGATCTCGCCGGCCTCGATCCACCGGCTTATCCCCTCGTCGGAGCTGCCGAACCTCTTGATGAAGGACGCGGCGACGTCCCGGCCACAGCGCACCATCAGAACGAATCTGGGCGCGCGCATCATCGCGCGGATGCGGTCGAGATTGGCAATGTGGCGTGGGGTCTTCTCGGCGAGAAACTCTTTCCCGGAAAGGCGGAACTCCGCGAGAAGCTCACGGCGCCGACGCCTCGCTTCTCTTTCCCAGCGGAACGCGTCGGTCTCACGCAGAGGAATAAACACCTCGGGATGCGCGGCAAACATATTGGCCATCAGCGTGGTTCCGCTGTGGCCGCAACCGCAGATGAAAACCGAGGCGCTTGGGCGTGTCCACGCCACAGGCACCACCCAATTGAGGTGTTTTGATACGTTATTGAGCAATTTGAACCTCGGAAAGCGTCATGTCGACACTTGAACAACATTCGATCACATATCGCCTGCTGCGGTCGAGGTCGGTTCACATATTTTTCCGGTGTGGAGCGGGATTCTTCCGCCACGGCAGGCCAAGCCATGGCAAGCGAACCCCGACGCGGTATCGTGGTGTATTGAGATAGCGAATGGCCAGAAGCCTGGCCGACCGTGACGCGGAAAAACGGCTATCGGCGATTCACCGCCGGAAAGGGCAAGGACAACCCTGCTCCCCTTTCCACCAAACTCCGAACTTCTGGAGTTTGGTGGGCGCACTAGGGCTCGAACCTAGGACCCGCTGATTAAGAGTCAGCTGCTCTACCAACTGAGCTATGCGCCCCCGCCGAAGGCCAAGGCCTTGCGGACGGGGGTCGTGTAGCAGAGGCCTATGGGCCTGTCCATAGTGTCAGCCCTGCTACCTGATCTTTCCCCAGCCCATCGCTGTACGGGCGGCATTTTACTCCTGGAACGCCTCTTCGCGCTTCTTGCGCACCGAGGGCAGCAGCACGACCAGCAGCGCCAGCGCCGCCAGCCCCAGCATGGTGGCGGAGATCGGCCGGGTGAAGAACACGGTGGGGTCGCCGCGCGAGATCAGCATGGCGCGGCGCAGATATTCCTCCAGCATCGGCCCGATGATGAAGCCCAGCAGCAGCGGCGCCGGCTCGCAGTCCAGCTTCACCAGCACGTAGCCGACCACTCCGAACAGCGCCATGGTGAACACGTCGATGGCGTTGTTGTTCACGCTGTAGACGCCGATGCAGCAGAAGCCGACGATGAGCGGGAAAAGGATGTGGTAGGGCACGGTGAGCAGCCGCACCCAGATGCCGATCAGCGGCAGGTTCAGCACCACCAGCATCAGGTTGCCGATCCACATCGAGGCGATGATGCCCCAGAACAGGTTCGGCTGTTCGTTCACCACATTCGGCCCGGGTACGATGCCCTGAATGATCAGCGCGCCGATCATCAGCGCCATGACCGGGTTGGACGGGATGCCCAGGGTCAGCATCGGGATGAACGAGGTCTGCGCGCCGGCATTATTGGCGCTCTCCGGCCCCGCCACGCCCTCGATGGCGCCCTTGCCGAACTCTTCCGGGTGGCGTGAGATCTTCTTCTCAATCGAATAGGCGGCGAAGGAGGAGAGAATCGCGCCGCCGCCCGGCAGGATGCCGAGGAACGAGCCGAGGAAGGTGCCGCGCAGGATGGGGCCGATGATGCGCTTGATGTCGTTCTTCGAGAGCAGCAGGCCCTTCACCTTCTGCACCGTGACCGTGCGGGTGTGCTCGTCTTCAAGGTTGCGGACGATCTCGCCGATGCCGAACACGCCCATGGCCAGCGCCACGAACTCGATGCCGTCGGCCAGTTCCAGCATGTCGAAGGTGAAGCGGGGGGTGCCGGTGTAGACGTCCTGGCCGGAGAGGCCGAGCAGGATGCCCAGCACCACCATCGCCAGCGCCTTGACCACCGAGCCGGAGGCCAGCGCCACCGACGCGACGAGGCCCAGCACCATCAGGGCGAAATATTCCGGCGGGCCGAATTTCAGTGCCAGGTCCGCCAGCGGCGGGGCGAAGACGGCGAGCAGGAAAGTCGCCACCGAGCCAGCGAAGAACGAGCCGAGCGCTGCGGTGGCGAGCGCCGCGCCGGCCCGTCCCTTGCGCGCCATCTGGTAGCCGTCGATGGCGGTGACGACCGAGGAACTCTCGCCCGGCAGGTTGATCAGGATGGCGGTGGTCGAGCCACCATATTGCGCGCCGTAATAGATGCCCGACAGCATGATGAGCGCGGAAACCGGCGGCAGGCCGAAGGTGATCGGCAGCAGCATGGCGATGGTCGGCACGGGGCCAAGCCCAGGCAGCACACCGATCAGCGTGCCCAGCAGCACGCCGATGAAGCAGTAGAAGATGTTCTGGAAAGTGACGGCGACGGAGAAGCCGAGGGCGAGATTGTCAAAGATTTCCATGTGGCCCGCTCCCGCTCAATAACCGCCGAGCCACGGGCCCAGCATGGGCAGCGGCAGGCCGAGGCCCTTGATGAATACGGCCCAGGAGAACGCGACCATGATGAAGGAGGAGAGCAGCGCCGTCGTCAGCTTGAAACGCCGGCTCGCCAGCGTGGAAAGGAACACCGCCAGCCCCATGGACGGGCCCAGCCCCAGCGGGCGTATGCCGAGGCCGAACACCACCACCGCCAGCGTGACCAGCCCCAGCGGCACCCACGGCCACTGCGCGAAGCCGATCTTTTGCGTCTCGTCTTCCTCCTCGACCTTGTGGAGGGTGAGTCCAGTGAGAAGGACGATGAGACCGAGGAGACCGAGGAGACCGGCGAGGATCATCGGGAAATAGCCCGGCCCCATGCGGATGGCGCGCCCCATGGGCAGCCCCATGGCCTGCCATGCGAAGAACGCCGCAAGGAAAACGAGCAGGAGGCCGCTCGCGACCTCCTTCGGACTTTTGACGTAGCGCGTCATGGGATCTTCCCGCCGGCGGGTAAATTGGTCGCCGGCCCGCCGCACCACGGCGGCAGGCCGGCGGGAAAAGGTCGCGTCAGTCGGCGAAGACGCCGGCCTGCTCGATCACCGGCTTCCACTTGGCGACTTCCGCCTCGAGGAATTTCTGGTGCACGTCCGGCGTGGCACGCTCCAGCGCCACCGGCTCGGTGCCGAGGTCGGCGAAGCGGGAAATCACCTTCGGGTCCTGCAGCGCGGTGACGAGGGCGGCGTTGAGCTTGTCAATCTCGGCCTTCGGCGTGCCCTTTGGCGCGTACATGCCGTGCCACACCGCGATCTCGAAGCCGGGCAGCCCGGCGGAATCGAGCGTGGGAACGTCGGGCAGTGACTTCACCTTCTGCTTGGTGGTGACGCCATAGGCCTTCACCTTGCCGGCCTTGATCTGCCCGGTGGTGTTGGTGGTCTGGTCGCACATGAGGTCGATCTGGCCGCCGACGAGGTCGTTCATCGCCGGGCCGGTGCCCTGATACGGAACGGTGGTCACCTGGGTGCCGAGCGCCGACATGAACAGCATGCCGCACAGATGCGAGGCCGAGCCGACGCCGGCATTGCCATAGATCACCGCGTCCTTGTTCGCCTTGACGTAGGCGATGAGCTCGGCCGCGTCCTTAGGCTCGAGCGTCGACTTGCCGATCATCGTCATCGGCACGTCGGTCACGAGGCCCACCTCTTCAAAGTCGGTCAGCACATTGTAGGGCAGCTTGCGATACAGGGTGGCGGAGGTCGCCTGGCCGATATGGTGCAGCAGCACCGTGTAGCCATCCGGCGTGGCCTTCGCCACCTGCCCGGCGCCGCGCGTGCCGCCGGCACCGCCGACATTCTCGACCACGACCTGCTGGCCCAGCGAGCGCGACATCGATTCGGCGATCAGCCGCGCCACCGTGTCCGTCGGGCCGCCGGCCGCGAACGGCACGACCATGGTCACCGGCCGGTTCGGGAAATCCTGGGCCTCCGCCGCCGTGAAGGGCAAAGCCGCGAGCGTCAGCGCCGCCAGACCGGCAGCGACCCCCATCAATTTTGTCATGCGTCCCTCCCGAGACTTTGTTCAGATCTGTCGTCAGGGGCGCCCAGTACCGGACGCCCGATTTTCTTGGGACGTAAGGCCATCACCCGCGCCCCGCAGCGTCAAGTCTGTCTTTGGGCTATGAGGCACGGCAAATGGCCGATTTTCGCTACGGCACATGCTCGCATGGTTACCGCTCTAGGAAGCCGCGCCGCGACGTTCCATATTCCGTGCATGATTCAACAGCCGCCCCCCCTCGTCGTCGAAATTGCCTGGCAAGACCCGTGGCAGGCCGCGCGCCGCCTCGGCCGCCGCGACGACGGGTCCATTGCCGGCCTCACCTTCCTCGACAGCGCGATGCGCCACCCGCTCCTCGGGCGCTGGTCCTACGCCATGGCCGAGCCCTTCGGCCGCTTCCGCGTCGAGGCCGGCGTCGCCCGCTGGAACGGCGAGCGCGAGGACGGCGCCCCGCTGGAGGCGCTGCGCGGGCGCCTTGCCGCCTATGCCCAGCCGCGCCTGCCGGGCGAGGCCGCCTTCCAGGCCGGGGCAGCGGGCTATTTCGCCTATGAGGCGGGCCGCCTGTTTGATCGTTTCCCGACCCTTCAGCCGGAGCCCGGCGAGGGGCCGGAGGTGGATCTCGGTTTCTACGACGTCGTCGCCGCCTTCGATGTCGTCGCCGAGCGCGCTTTCCTCATCTCCACCGGCTGGCCCGAGCGCGACCCCACCCGCCGCGCCCGCCGGGCCCGCGAGCGTCTGGCGCAAGCGAGCGAGCGCCTCGCCGTCCCCGCCGCCTCGCTCGGCCCGCCGGCGGCGGTGGAGGGATGGCGCTCCAATTTCGACGCCGAAGACTACCGCAGCGCCGTGGCGCGCGTGATCGACTACATCCGCGCCGGCGACATCTTCCAGGCCAATTTCACCCAGCGTTTCGAGGCCGAAGTCGGAAAAATCGACCCGCTGGCCCTCTACCACCAGCTCCGCCGCGCCAACCCGGCGACCTTCGCCGCGCTGATCGTCAACGAGGACCGCACCATCGCCTCTTCCTCGCCGGAGCGCTTCGTGAAGCTCGACGGCGGCGAGGTCGAAACCCGCCCGATCAAGGGCACCGTGCCGCGCTCGGTGGAACCGACGCTGGACGCCTTCCGCGGCCGCGAACTCACCGCCAGCGAGAAGGACCGCGCCGAGAACGTGATGATCGTCGACCTGCTGCGCAACGATCTCTCGCGGGTGTGCCGCCCCGGCACGGTGAAGGTGCCGCGCCTGTGCGGGCTGGAGACCTATGCCAATGTCCACCACCTCGTCTCGGTGGTGACGGGGACGCTCGCCGAGGGCCGCGACGGGCTCGACCTCATGGCCGCGTCTTTCCCCGGTGGCTCGATCACCGGGGCGCCGAAGATCCGCGCCATGGAGATCATCCGCGAGCTGGAGGGCCGCCCGCGCGGCGTCTATTGCGGCTCCATCGGCTATATCGGCTTCGACGGAACGATGGATTTCAACATCGCCATCCGCACCGTGACGGTGGAAGACGGACGGGCCAGCTTCGGTGTCGGCGGCGGCATCACCACCCTCTCCGACCCGGCCGCCGAGCATGCCGAAAGCCTGACCAAGGCCGAGCGGCTCTTTCGCGCCTTCACGCCGGAGGCGCTGCCGTGATCCTGCTGATCGACAATTACGACAGCTTCGTCTTCAACGTAGCGCGCTATCTCGTCGAACTCGGCGAGGAGGTCGAGGTCGCCCGCAACGACGCGCTCGATATCGACGCCATCACACGGCTGGCGCCCGAGGCGCTGGTGATCTCGCCCGGCCCCTGCTCGCCCAATGAGGCCGGCATTTCGCTGGAGGCGGTGCGCGCCCTCTCGGGACGTCTGCCCATTCTCGGCATATGCCTCGGCCACCAGTGCATCGGACAGGCCTTTGGCGGGCGCGTGGTGCGGGCAAAGGAGCCGATGCACGGGCGAGCCTCGCAGGTGCGCCATACGGGCTCGGACGTGTTCGCCGGCCTGCCCTCGCCCTTTCCCGCCGGGCGTTACCATTCGCTGGCCGTGGAACTCGACGAGGGCGCCCCGCTCCACGCCACGGCCTGGAGCGGCGATGGCGAGATCATGGGCCTCGCCCATCGCGACCACCCGACCTATGGCGTGCAGTTCCATCCCGAATCCGTGCTGACGGGCCATGGCTATGACCTGATGGCGAACTTCCTGAAGCTCGCACGCCGACGGGAGAGCGCTGCGTGAGCCCAACGATCAGCATCGATGACCGGGGATTCACCCTTGGCGACGGCGTTTTCGACACCGCGCTGGCGCTGGGCGGCGAGGTCTTCGCCCGCGCCCGCCATGTCGCCCGGCTGGTCGCTGCCGCCCAGCGGATCGGCATCGCGATCGAGGCCGCCGCCATCGAGGCGGCGCTGGACGCCGCGCTCACGCCCGCGCCGACGATCCTGCGCACCACGCTGACCCGCGGCACGGCGGCGCGCGGCCTGTGGCCGGCCAGCGCAGGGGCGCCGACGCTTGTCGTCTCCGCCACGCCCTGGAGCCCTGCCCTGCTCGGCCAGCCGGCGCGGCTGGTCACGGCCAATGGCCGGCGCAATGAATTCTCGCCCACCGCCAACCTGAAGACGCTCGGCTATCTCGACCACATTCTCGCCGCGCGCGAGGCGGCGCTGGCGGGGGTGGATGACGCGCTCATCCTGAACACGCAGGGCCGGATCGCCTGCACCACCATCGCCAATCTGTTCGCGCTCATCGGCGGGCGGCTCATCACCCCCTCGCTCAAGGAGGGCTGCCTGCCCGGCATCATGCGGGCGCTGGTGATCGAGGCGGCGCCGGCCCTCGGCCTCAGCGTCGAGGAGCGCCCGCTGGCACCGCAGGCGCTGGCCGGGGCGGATGCGGTGTTCCTCACCAATTCGGTGCGTTTCGTGCGGCCGGTGCGCTCGCTGGACGGCGCGTTGCTGGGCGACGGCGCCGCACTCGTCAACATGTTGCAGGACAACCTGCTGCGCCACGCCAAATTAGACAGGTAATTCCAACGCTTGACTTGCGTTCGACATGACTTCGGGAAAGTAAGCCCGGCCCTGTTGCCATCATATTTTTGACGCGATTGACGGGCCCCCGAGTTCCCGCCGAAAAAAGCGCCGGGTCGACCCACGAATAGTTGAACCATCGCGCATCGACGGCGTTATAGAGCACTGCAAAGCCGCCAGAGGTGCCCCATGCTTCGCTTGAAACGCCCCATCCTCGTTGCCGGACTCGGAGCGAGCCTTCTTGCCGGCGTCGCGACGATCCCCGCCTATGCCCAGAACGCGCCCTTCCAGCTCGCCCAGGCCGGGCCGCAGGGCGGCGGCGCCACGATGGACGTCAACCTGTTCTACGACCAGCTCGGCCAGTACGGCACCTGGGTGCAGCACCCCGACTATCAGTATGTGTTCATCCCGTCCGATGTCGGCGCGGGCTGGCGGCCTTATCAGGAAGGGCGCTGGGTCTGGACCGATGCCTATGGCTGGTATTGGGAATCCTATGAGCCATTCGGCTGGGCGACCTATCATTACGGGCGCTGGGGCTATGATCCCGCCTATGGCTGGTTCTGGGTTCCGGGCGACACCTGGGCGCCGGCCTGGGTGACCTGGCGGCGCGGCGGCGGGAAGACCGGCTGGGCGCCGGTCGCGCCGGACCGCCCCGGCTATGCCGTCGGCCGCCCCGCCCATTATGCCCCGCCGGTGGCGGAGAGCTGGGTGTTCGTCGAGGACCGCTACATCGCCGAGGAGAACCTCGCCGTCCACGTGGCGCCGATCCCGCAGATCAACATCTTCCTGCAGGCCGCGCCGGACTATTACGAGCCGAGCTGGGACGACGGATTCTATGTGAATCGCGGCTTCGGCTACAGCGTCTATGACGCGCCGATCCGCGAGCGGCTGGTGAGCCGCGAGGTGTACTATGTCGACCGCCGCGACGACGTCTTCTACGACGGCCGCAGCAACAGCCTCGGCATCTTCGCCCCGCGCCTCGACTTCGGCGACCGCCGCGGCCCGCCGCCGCGCTATGTGCGCGAGGTCGAGCCGGACCGGCGCGCGCTGATCCGCCAATATGTGCGCGAGGATCGCGACGTGCCGGGCGTCTTCGCCCCCTCCGTCGCCCTCCTGAACCTGCTCCAGCCCGATCGCCGCCGCGAACTTCGCGACCAGCGCTTCAACGATCCCGACCGCTACCGCCGCGAGGTCCGCGACCTCCAGCGCGAGCGCGCGGATGGCTTGCGCGACGAGCGCCGCCAGGCCGATGCCCGTGCCGACGCCATGCAGCGCGCCCAGCGCGAGGCACTGGAAAAGCGCCGGGCGACCTTCGAACGCATGCAGGTCGAGCAGCGCGCCCGCGCCGAACGGGCGATCAAGGCACGTCCCGCCGGCCTGCCGCCGGGTGGTACCGGCGCGGGACGTCCCGGCGGACCCGATCCGCGCCCCGGCGCACCGAACGGACGGCCGGGAATGCCCGACCAGCGGCCCGCAGGCCCGGATGGCCGTCCCGGCATGACCGATCAGCGCCCCGGCACGCCCGGCCAGCGCCCGGATGCACCGGCCAACACGCCGGCGCGGCCGGGCCCGGCGCAGGGTCAGGCGGGTGATGGTCCCGCCGGGCCGGGCGCTCCCGACGCCGCCCGCCCCAGCGCGAAGGAGCGCGAGCGGGCGCAGCAGGAGCAGCGGCAGCAGGAGCGTGCCCAGCAGCGCGACCTCAAGCTTCAGCAGAATCAGCAGAAGCAGGAAGCGCAGAAGGAACAGCAGCGCGCCCGCCAGCAGCAGAACCAGCAGAAGCAGGAAGAGGTTCAGAAGCAGCGCGAGGTTCAGCGCCAGCAGAATCTTGAAAAGCAGGGTGCGCAGCAGGAGCAGCAGCGCGCCAAACAGCAGGAACGCCAGCAGCAGAACCAGCAGAAGCGGGACGCTCAGGAGCAGCAGCAGCGTGCCCGGCAGCAGGAGCGCCAGCAGAAGCAGGGCGCCCAGCAGGAGCAGCAGCGCGCCCGCCAGCAGCAGCGCCAAGAACAGCGCCAAGAGCAGGTTCAGCAGCAGCGCCAGCAGAAGCCTGCGGCCGAACCGCGCCAGCAGCGTCCTCCCCAGCAGGGCAATCCGCAGCAGCGGCCTCCCCGTCCTCAGGGCGGCGCCCCTGGCCAGCCCCCGCTTCCGCCCGGCGCCGAGTGACACGACGACAAAAGCCCCGGCCATTGGCCGGGGCTTTCTTTTTTTGGTGGCGACCGGATTTTGAGGCGCTACGCGCCCCGCGGCATCAATGCAGGGTCGGAAGATTGTAGGACGCCCAATCGTCGCGCGGGATCGCCGCGCCAACACGGAAGGCGAAACCGACCACCTTGCGCAACGCTTCATCGAGTTCGCATCGGTACGACACGTCGTACCATGTGCGCTGGCTGCGAAATGCGCCGCCCTTCGCGATGAAAACCGACCCTTCCAGAGCCGCATCGCCGGAGGCGTAATCGACCAGTCGGTCGGGCTGGAACTCCTGATGCCAGGCGTGGATCTGCTCCATCGCCTCCAGATTGCAGAGCTGGGCGAGGCGATCCTCCTCGCCAAGGCGGCCAAGTTCGCGGCGCAGGCCCCGGCTGCGGGGATTGCCGAGCGCCTGCTCGGAGAGCATCCGCGACGGGCGCACCATCTCCGGCAAGCCGGCCGGCTTTGCCGGAATTACGCGTGAGAGAGACGGCGCAGCTGCGGTGCCGGCGGGCCGCAATGCCTCCACCGACGGTGACGGCGGCTGCGGTGGAGGCGCCGCGCGCAGGGCGGCGAAGTCACGGGAGCTGATGATCTCCGTTTCCAGCGCCGGCACCTCGGCCGGTTCCGGAAAGCTCCGGGCAGACGCCAGAAAGATCGCCGCCAATACACCGAGATGCAGCAGCGCCGACCCGGCCAGCCGCGCCGCATAAGCCCCCGACCGCCGGCAAGGCGGCCGGTGCTGCCTCATCCCGCCTTCGGCGTACGGCGTGGACGGGACGAGCGTCATACAGGACAGGCCGGCATGGGAAGCCTCCGGTGGCCCCATAGCCATCCGCGACGGTCCCGGCAGCATTATGGCCGCCGCCACGTGACGCAGGCTTCAGCGGAAAGCGACGCCGCCGCGCCGGGAACCGACGCGGCGGATGTTTATGATCGGCCGAGCGATGCGGTCAGCGCCTTCCGGCGCCCATCACTCCGCCGCCGGCTGCGCCTGCGCATTCATGCTGCCGCGCTTGGTCGCCAGCTTGTTGAGCGCGATGATGTAGGCCTGCGCCGAGGCGACCAGCGTGTCGGGGTCGGAACCGCGCCCGGTCACCGCCTTGTCGCCATCCTCCAGCCGCACCGACACCTCGGCCTGCGCATCGGTGCCCTCGGTCACGGCGTGTACCTGGTAGAGCGCCAGCTTGGCGGCATGGGGGACGATGGCCTGGATGCAGTTGAACACCGCATCCACCGGCCCGTTGCCCTCGCACTCCTCGGTGGCGACGACGCCGTCGACCGCCATCTTCATGGTGGCGCGCTGCGGGCCATGGCTGCCCGCGATGACGCTGAGCGAGACCAGCTTCATGCGGTCATGCGCGGCGGCGATCTCGTGATCGACCAGCGCCTCGATGTCCTCGTCATAGACCACCTTCTTGCGGTCGGCGAGTTCCTTGAAGCGGCTGAACGCATCGTTCAGCGCGTTCTCGCCCAGCTCGTAGCCCAGCGCCTTCAGCTTGTCGCGGAAGGCGGCGCGGCCGGAATGCTTGCCCATCACCAGCGAGGTCTTCGACACGCCGACGCTGTCGGGGGTCATGATCTCGTAGGTGGTGTTGTTCTTCAGCATGCCGTCCTGGTGGATGCCGCTCTCATGGGCGAAGGCGTTCCGGCCGACGATGGCCTTGTTGTACTGCACCGGGAAGGAGGTGACCGCCGAGACCAGCTTGGAGGCGCGGGTCAGCATGGTCGCCTCGATGCCGGTGGCGAAGGGCAGCACGTCGCCGCGTGTCTTGATCGCCATCACCACCTCTTCCAGTGCAGCGTTACCCGCGCGCTCGCCGAGTCCGTTGATGGTGCATTCGATCTGCCGCGCGCCGCCGGCCAGCGCCGCCAGCGAATTGGCGACCGCGAGGCCCAGATCGTCGTGGCAATGGGCCGAGAACACGATCTGCTCGCCGTTGGGCACCCGGTCGAGGATATAGGCGCGCACCTGGCGGAACATCGCCTCATATTCGGACGGGGTGGCATAGCCCACCGTGTCGGGCAGGTTGATTGTGGTGGCGCCGGCCTTCACCGCCGTTTCCACGCAGCGCTGGAGATAGTCGATCGGCGTGCGGGTGGCGTCCATCGCCGACCATTCGACATTGTCGACCAGGTTGCGCGCCTGCGCCACCGTGCCGGCGATGATGTCGATCACCTGGTCCTGCGTCTTGCGCATCTGGTGTTCCAGATGGATCGGCGAGGTCGAGACGAAGGTGTGGATGCGCGGACGGCGGGCAGATTTCACCGCCTCGCCGGCGCGGGCGATATCGACCGGAATGGCGCGGGCGAGGCCGGCGACGACGGCGTTGCGGGTGCGGCGGGCAATCTCGGCGACGCTCTCGAAATCGCCGTTAGAAGCGATGGGAAAGCCGGCCTCGATGACGTCGACACCCATCGTGTCGAGCAGATCGGCAACCTGCAGCTTCTCTTCCAGCGTCATCGAGGCGCCGGGGCACTGCTCGCCGTCGCGCAGGGTGGTGTCGAAGATGACGACGCGATCAGCGGAGGCGTGATCCTGGGTGCGACCCTGGGCGGGATCTTGAGCGTTCGACATGGGCGGCTTCCTTCTTACTTCCGGCGCCGGGAGCCATGGGGACCTTGGTCCCTCGCGGCATCGTCCGGCGTATATGGGGCGGTTGGGCGGATGTGGGAGGCGTCATCCCCTGAGCGCCCAGGCGCGAAGCCCGGCCGGCCCTCAGGGGCGGCTAAGAAGAAGGAGCCCGGACGCAATGAGAGCCGTCCCCGGAAACCGCTGGGCGGTCGGGGTCGCGGAAGAACGGCGGGCGGACGAATTCGTCACGGCTCGGCTCTCGCGAGGTTGCTCTGGAGGACGGTCATAGCCGAGAGCCGGTAAAACGGCAAGGGCGGGGCTAAACCCGCACGCGTGAGGGCACCCGCGAACGGGCTCGCGCGGAGCCCGGAGGGCCGTCATGCCCGGGCCTGGGCCCGGGCATCCACGCTTTCGGGTCGGGGGGGCAACCTCCCCGAAGGCGTGGATGGCCGGGACATGCCCGGCCATGACGTTCCTCCCGGCCACGCCCGGCCATGGCGGTTTTACCGACCCGGCCCGGATGTGGCGGGAGAGAGAAATTCAGTGCCCGCCTTCCACCTTGTGCGTCGGGCGGCGCAGCAGCGGGGCGGCGAAGAACAGCGCCACGAACAGCACGGTGAGCACGAGGAAGACGTCGGAGAACGCCATCACCTCCGCCTGGATGCGCACCTGCGCCGCCAGCCGCTTGAGCGCCGCCGTGCCGGCATCCGAACCCAGGCCGGACAGCGCCCGCGTCATCGCGTCGAGCCGCTCGACCGCCGCCTCGTTGGCCCATTGCACATTCTCGTGCAGCCGCGCGAGATGCAGGTCCCAGCGGTTGTTGAGCACGGTGTTGATCAAAGCGAGCCCCACCGCGCCGCCGAGATTGCGCATCAGGTTGAACAGGCCCGAGGCGTTCTTCAGCTGGTCCGGCGGCAGGGTGCCGAGCGAGATGTTGTTGATCGGGATCATCGCCATCATGATGCCGACGCCGCGCAGAATCTGCGGCACCAGCAGCTCCCAGAAATCCCAGTCCTTGGTCAGCCCGGTGACCTGCCAGGTGCCGACGGCGAAGGCGCCGAAGCCGAAGGCGATCATCAGGCGCGGGTCGACCTTGCCCATCAGCCGTCCGGCAATGGGCGCGCAGAGGAACATGGCGAGGCCGGAGACGAACATGGTCTCGCCGATCATCAGCGCCGAATAGCCCCGCACCCGCGCCAGATAGAGCGGGTAGAGATAGGTCAGCCCGTAGAGGCCGATGCCGACCACGAAGCTGAAGGCGGAGCCGACGGCGAAGTTGCGGTTGGCGAAGGCGCGCAGGTCCACCACCGGCTCGCGGGCCATGAACACGCGGGCGAAGAACGCCACCGCCGACACGCCGCACAGCAGGGCGAAGAGGACGATCCACCGATCCTCGAACCAGTCATTGGTCGGCCCCTCCTCCAGCACGAATTCGAGGCTGCCGAGGAAGCCGGCCATGAACAGCAGGCCCCACCAGTCGAAGCGGTCGAGCAGCGCGAGGTCGGGCTCGTCGAAATCCACCAGCGTCACCGTGGTGACGACGACGAAGATGCCGGGGATGATGTTGACGAGAAACAGCCAGTGCCAGGAGAACAGGTCGGTGAGGTAGCCGCCGATGGTCGGGCCGATGGTCGGCGCCAGCGTCGCCACCAGGCCGATCAGCGGCGCCACGACGCCCTGCTTCTCGCGCGGGAACACCGAATAGGCCGCCGCGAACACGGTGGGGATCATGCCGCCGCCGAGAAAGCCCTGCAGCGCGCGATAAACGATCATCTGGTTGATCGAGGTCGCCGTCGCGCACATGAAGCTCATCACGGTGAAGCCCACCGCCGAGGCGGCGAACAGCCAGCGCGTCGACAGCGCCCGCGACAGGAAGCCGGAGAGCGGGATCATCACCACTTCGGCGATGAGATAGCTGGTCTGCACCCAGGAAATCTCGTCCGACGAGGCGGCAAGGCCCGCCTGGATCTCCGAGAGCGAGGCCGAGACGATCTGGATGTCCAGGATCGCCATGAACATGCCGAAGACCATGCACAGGAAGGCGAACATCCGCCTTCCCTCGGAAGACGCCGCGCGCGGTGCGGCGCCCGATGGGGCCGTTATGTCCGCCATGGATGCCTCCCGGGGCTCAGCTGCGCGTGTCGACGGTGGCGACCACCGACATGCCCGGGCGCAGCTCCGCCTTGTCGCGGGCGGCTTCGTCGAGCTCGATACGCACCGGCACGCGCTGCACGATCTTGGTGAAATTGCCGGTGGCGTTCTCCGGCGGCAGCATGCTGAACACCGAACCGGACGCCGGCGCGACGCTCACCACCCGGCCATGGAAGGTCTCGTCGGGAAAGGCGTCGACCTCGACATCGACCTTCTGGCCGGTATGAAGCTCGCCGAGCTGGGTCTCCTTGAAGTTCGCGTCGATATAGACCTGTGAGATCGGGACCAGGGCGGCGATCCGCGTGCCCGACTGCACCAGCTGCCCCACCTGCACCGCGCGATTGCCGATGACGCCGTCAAAGGGCGCCCGCACGAGGGTGAAATCGAGATCGCGCTGCGCCTGGTCGCGCGCCGTCTTCAGCTCGTCGAGGGTGCGCGTCGCCTCGGTCCGCTGCGCGCCGAGGACGGTGATGCTCGCCTCGGCCGAGGTCACGGAGGCCTTGGCGGCATCCACCGCCGCCTTCGCCTTGTCGCGGTCGGCGCGGGCGTTCTCCATCGTGGCACGGCTGGAGAACTGGTCTTTCATGAGTTCAGTCTGGCGGGAGAGCTCCAGTTCGGCCCGGTTGAGCTCCGCCTCGCCGGAGACGAGCTGCGCCTTCGCCTGGTCGACCTCCGCCCGCCCGGCAGCCATCTGCTCGCCATAGCGCTCGATGGTGGCCTGCTGGGTGGCGATCTTGTCCTCGGCGGCCTGCACGGCGAGCCGATAGTCGCCATCGTCGATGCGGGCGATGACGTCACCGGCCTTCACACTCTGGTTGGTGTCGGCATCGAGGGCGATGATATGCCCGCCCACCCGGGCGGCGAGTATGGAGGTGTCGGCGCCCACATAGGCGTCGTCCGTGGAGACGAGGAACCGCCCCACCTGCCACCAGCCGAGCCCGTAATAGGCGCCACCCGCCAGCGCGGCGACGAGGATCGCGGCGAAGACCAGCTTCTTGCGCGAGCGCGGCGGCTTCTGTGCCACCCCCACCTCAGCAGCGGGCGCCGGCTCCTGCGCGGGCTTGCGCGCCTTCAGGGGAATAGGCTCGTTGCCCGTCGGGCGCTCGGCCCCGGCGCTCGGCAACGCCTTACTATCTGCTTGAGCCATGACGGCCTCCGACCCACAACTAAACCGTTCAGTTCACCTTGTGCTTTACATATCAAACTAAACAGTTTAGTCAAGGGCTTTGACAAGCCCGTCCCGCGCGCCCTATCAGGAAGCCGAGGGTAGCCATGACCATGATCGACACAGAGAATCCCGCCACGACGCCGCGCACCGAGCCGGAATCGTCCAAGCGCCGCGACATCATCGATGGCGCGCGGAAGGTCTTTTTCGAAAAGGGCTTCGACGGCGCCAGCATGGACGAGGTGGCCAAGGCCGCCGGCGTCTCCAAGGCGACGATCTATGTCTACTTCTCCAGCAAGGACGAACTGTTCGAGGCGCTGGTGCTCAATGATCGCGCCCGCTCGGCCGAGCACCTCTTCGTCGTCGATCCGTCGATCGAGGATGTGGCGAGCCTGCTCCATCGCATCGGCATCTCCTTCATGACGATGATGGTCCAGCCCGACCATATTCGGCTGGTCCGCATGGTCATCGCCATCGCCGAGAAGTTTCCGCGCGTCGGTCGCGCCTTCTTCGACGCCGGCCCCTGTCACGGTGGCCAGCGTCTGGCCGACCTGCTGCGCCAGCAGGCGGAACTTGGCCGGCTCCGCATCGATGACGATCTCGCCGCCGCCTTTGAATTCCTGAACCTTTGCCAGAGCAACAGCGTCAAGGGCCTGCTGTTTGGTGTCGGCGGCCAGCCGACCGCAGCGCAGATCGAGGAGACCGTCGATCGCGCCGTGCGGGTGTTCCTGTCCTATTACGGCACGCAGCCCGCGCAGGGAGCGCCGGCAGTCTAGCGCGTGCCCCCTGCCCGCGCTTCCAGAAGCTCGCGCAGCGCCTTGAGCAGCGGTTCGCTCTCATAGGGCTTGGGCAGAACCGGCACGCCCTCGCAGCCCTTGGGGATCATCGAGCGGTCGCCATAGCCGGTCGCGAAGATGAATGGCACGCCGAGCCGTTGAAGTTCCTCGGCCACCGGCGCCGAGGTGCCCGCGCCCAGATTGACGTCGAGCACTGCGAGGTCCGGCGTGAATTCCTGCAGCCGGCGCATCGCCTCGGCCACGGAAGGCGCCGTCACCACATTCTCGATGCCCGCATCGTTAAGCATCATCTCGACATCCATCGCGATGAGCATCTGGTCCTCGACCAGCAGCACGCCGAATTCGGCGAGCGAGGGCGGCGTCGAATCGTTGCCGCCGAGGAAATCGACGTCCGCCCCCTGCGCTTCGTCCGCGGCGGAGGTCGAGACATGGCGCGCAGGCAGGCGGAAATGCGCCAACAGTCCGCCGGCGGCGAATTCCATCCGGCTGCTGCCGCCGAGGTCATAGGGCACGCTGCGCTCGATGAGCGCCATGCCGAAGCCGCGCCGGCCGGTGGAAATGACCTCCGGTCCGCCAAGCTCGCGCCACACCACCTCGCAGTCGCCGCCCGGAAGCACGGACCATTTCACCTCGAGCCTCCCGTCCGGACGCGAGAGCGCGCCGTATTTGGCCGCGTTGGTGGAGAGTTCGTGCAGCACCAGCGCCATCACCGAGAAGGCGCGGGCATCGAGCGAGACCATCGGCCCGGTCAATGTCAGGCGCTTGGCATCGCCGCCATAGGGCGAGAGTTCGGCGCGCAGCAGGTCACTGAGCGAGCCGCCCCCCGCGCCGCGCACCACCTGGTCATGGGCGATGGCCAGCGCCTGCACGCGGCCGCGCAGGCTGTCCACATAGTCCTGCGTGCTGCGCCCGTCCTGCAGCGAGTGCTCCACCAGCGACTTGATCACCGCGAGGATGTTCTTGACCCGGTGATTGAGCTCCTCATTGAGAAGGCGCTGGCGCGTATCGGCCTTGTCGCGCTCGTCCGCCATCAGCTCGTTGTGGCGCAGCACGATCTCGACCAGCGTGGAGCGGGCCGCCTCGGCGATCTCCCGGTCGGCGTCGGTCCACGGGCTGGCCTTGCCGCGCACCGTCTCCTTCCAGATCGCGAAGCTCTTGCGCGGCGTCAGGCGGTCACCGAGCGGGCCGGTCTCGTAGACCTTCTCCGGCCGACCCGCCCAGTCGAGCGTGTGAACGATCTCCTTGCGGAAGAAGAACAGATAGTCGCGCGGCAGCTGCGACAGCGGCAGTGCCAGCACGCCCGAGGCGGCCGCGCTGAAGTCGGCGGCGCGCGGCCACTCTTCGGAGAGTTCGCCGGTCGCCCATACCTTGCCGCTGGCCCGTTCGCCGACGAAATTGGCGAGCCCGGGAATCTCCGCCGCCGGCGGCACCGAGCCTTCAAAGCTCCATTGTCCCGCGAGCCACAAGCCGATGCCGTCGCAGGGCATCAGCTTGGCGAATTCGGCAAGATTGCCGCGCAGCAGGTCGCCGACCTCCTCATCCTGCGAAGCGAGCCGAAGCACCCGGTCGAGCGCCCGGCGGGCATTGGTCGCCAGTTCCAGCGAGCGCTTCTGCTTCAGCGCCTGCAGATGCAGCGCGAAAAACGCGCCGAACATCTCCGCCGCCACGCGCTCGGCCATGGGCAGGACGCGCGGCGCGTAATGATGGCAGGCAACCAGACCCCAGAGCTGGCCGTCGGCAATCACCGAGATCGACATGGACGCCGCGACCCCCATGTTGCGGAGGTACTCCAGATGGATCGGCGATACCGAGCGCAGATGCGCATAGGACAGGTCCAGCGGGTCGCCGAGCGGGCTCTCCTCCGGCACCAGCGGGCAGCGCTCGCCATCCACGTCGCCGATCACCCGGACGATGTTGCGCACATAGAGCTCGCGCGCCTGATGGGGAATGTCGCTGGCGGGAAACCACTGGTGCAGGAAGCTCTCCAGATCCTCCCGCTTGTCCTCGCTGACCACCTGCCCGGCGCCGTCCTGCGCGAACTGGTAGATCATCACCCGGTCATAGCCGAGCAGATTGCGCATCAGCCGCGCGGAATGATGCAGGAGCTTGTCGAGATCCCGCTCGCCGCGCACCCGCGCGAACATGGACCGCGCCAGATCCAGCGCCGGCCCGTCCTCGGCCGAGGCGATCTCGAACTCCACTATGCCGACGCCCTTGAAGACATGCACAGACACGTCGAAACGCTTGCCGGACGCCAGCTCGATGCCGAACAGCAGCGCTGGCGACGACGGCTCGGAGCCGCGCGCGAGCGACTCGCGGATACGCAGGGCGGCCTCAGCGCCGAGAATCGCGGCGAGGTCCCGGCCGATCAACGAGCCGGACACTTCCAGCATGGAAGCGGCATTGCTGGAATGGCGCTGCACCACCTCGCCCTGCGGATCGCAGGCAATCAGGCAGCCATGGCACTGCACGCTGCCCGGCACATGGATCGGTTCGCGATCGCAATTGCTGAGGTCGACGCGTTCAGCCGGCGACATGGGCGCCCCCGCCAATTGCCGGCGGGTTACAGCACGGGCCGTAAGGCTGGGACAGGGCTACGAGCCGGGCGGAACCCGACGGTCTGCAGTCGCGCATGCGGAGAACTTCTGGACCAGGTGCAAAAACTCGTTGAAAAACCGAACGCCCGAGCCTTGGGAAGGTTCCGCCTCTCACCCGCGCGCCGCCAGCGCCCTTTCCTCGTCGACGATGAAATCGCGAATCACCGGCACGTCGTCGCGCTGGTTGGACAGCAGCAGCTGGAAAACCATGTTCGAGCCGTTGAGAAATCCGAGCTCGACGGCGACAAGGTAGAACTCCCACATGCGGGCGAAGCGCTCGCCCATCATCGCCACCACCTCGGGCCGCTTGGCCTCGAAGTTCAGCCGCCAATGGCGGATGGTCCAGTAATAGTGCAGTCGCAGGATCTCGCAGTCGGCCGTCCACAGCCCGACGCGCTCCAGCGAGGTGAACACCTCCGACATCGCCGGCACATAGCCGCCGGGGAAGATGTATTTGCGGATGAACGGCGCCGTGGTGCCGGGCGGCGACATGCGGCCGATGGCGTGGATCATGGCGAAGCCGCCCGGCGCCAGCAACCGCTTGATGGTGTTGAAATAATCGTCAAAATGATTGACGCCGACATGCTCCATCATGCCCACCGAGACGATGCGGTCATAGCTGCCGGTGAGCTCGCGATAGTCGCGCTCGAAGAAGGTGATGCGATCCGCCACGCCCGCCGCCTCGGCGCGCTTCTTCGATTCCGCCAGCTGCTCGGTGGCGACGTTGATGGCGGTGACGTGCACGCCGAGCTTGGCGAGATAGATGGCGAGCGCCCCCCATCCAGAACCGATCTCCGCCACCCGCATGCCGGGCTCCAGCTTCAGCTTGGCGGCGATGTGGCGCAGCTTGGCTTCCTGCGCCTCTTCCAGCGAGGCGTCGGGCGTGGGGAAATAGGCGCAGGAATAGATCATCCGCGAATCCAGCCAGAGCCGGTAGAAGTCGGGCGGATGGTCGTAATGGCTCTGCGCGTTGGACGCCGCCTTGCCGAGCGGGTTGGACTGGTGCCAGCGCTTCAGCGCCCGCCAGCTGCGGCGCAGCGCCTGCTGCACCGGGTGGGAGGCGAGGCCGCCCCGGTTCACCGAGAAGAGCGAGAGGAAATCATAGACGGTCGAGCCGTCCTCGAAGGTCAGGCGGCCATCCATATAGGCCTCGGCCGAGACCAGCTCCGGGTTGAAGAACAGCTCGCGGTCGAGCTTGTCGTCGTGGAGGCGGATGACGACGTCGGGCCCATCCTGGCCGGTGCCGAACACGGTGCGCGTGCCGTTCGGCTCGATAACGGTCAACCGGCCCTTATGGATGAACCGCTTGAGAAGATGGGGTAGAAACCGCATGGAACGCTCCGCCTGCCCGCGAGACACTGCCGGGCATCGGGCATAAGCCCGCCTGCACTGTCAAGCACGGGCGCCCGCCCGGCGGGGCCGCCCTACCCCGCCGCCTCCTGCAGCGCCGGCAGCTTGGCATGCTCGTCGACCCGCGCGAGCTTGCGCACCTGCGAGCTCGCCACGATGGTGCCGCGATCGAAGAACGCCTCGTGGTTCTTCTCGATCTCGTCGATCATGTAGCGGTAGTTCACCATCAGCCCGCATGCCTGCGCCATGCCGCGCGCCGAGAGATCGCCGAACGGGTTGATTCGCTCCAACCTCGCGCCATTGCCGAGGTGGAAGCGCGCCACGGGGTCGATCGGCTTGCCCTTCTTTGTGCGTGCGATCAGGAAATAATGCGCGGCCAGCGCCGCGATGACAGGCCGGAGCGAGGCCTGCGTCGCCTCGTCCGGGGCGCCGTCGCCGGACAGCGCCGCCAGCGCCGCGCGGTCGGCTTGCGTCAGGGCGGCGGAGGCCGGGTCGGCCCGCTCCCCCTCCAGCCAGGCGCGGAACCCCGGCACCGGCGAGAGCGTCACGAACTCCCGCAGATTGGGGAATTCACGCGAGATTTCCGCCACCACCTGCTTGATCAGGAAATTGCCGAAGCTGACCCCGCCGAGCCCGGTCTGGCAGTTGGAGATGGAATAGAACACGGCGGTGCGCGCCGCCTCCGGCGCCAGGGGGGTGCGCGCGGTATCGAGGATAGGGGCGATGGCCGCCGGCGCCTCGCGGGTGAGTGCCACCTCCACGAAGATCAGCGGCTCATCCACCAGCGCCGGGTGGAAGAAGGCGTAGCAGCGCCGGTCCGGGCTATCGACCCGCGCGCGCAGGTCGTTCCAGTCGCGGATTTCATGCACCGCCTCGTAGCGGATGATCTTTTCCAGCACGTTGGCGGGGGTCGACCAGTCGATCCGGCGCAGCACGAGGAACCCCCGATTGAACCAGGAAGCAAAGAGATGGGTGAAGTCGCGATCGACATCGGCGAGATCGCGGCGGCGCGGCAGGAATTTGAGCAGGTCCGCCCGCATCGCCACCAGTTGCGCGGTGGCGCCGGGCGCGAGGTTGAAGCGGCGGATCAGCTCCTGCCGGCGCGGCTCGCTGGCGGCATGGATCTCCGCGACGCTGCGTCCGCTCGGGGCGGCTTCATGGGCAGCCAGCGCCCTTTCCAGCCGCCCGGCATCCGGCCCGAAGGAGGTTGCCAGCGTCTCGAAAAAGGCGATGCGCTCGCCACTGCGCAGCCCGGCATAGGCGGCAAGGATGTCCTGCGCCAGCGCGACGCCCGAGGCCTCGCCCTGCCCGGAAAGCAGGCGCTCGCAGAGCTGCGTCACACTCGCCGCCCGTGCCTCGCCGGCGGGGCGCCGCTCCCGCCCGATATCGAGCAGCGCGCGGCCGCGCTCGGCAATGGAGCCGAGCAGGTCGCCGAAGAAGCTCGTGCCGCCGTCCATTCCGCCCCTCCGCTCGCTCCGGCCGTTCGCCGCGTCATCTGACGCCGGGGCGACGATACACGCAAGACGCCGCGCGGCGGAACCGGCCCGACGCCGCTCACGCACCGGTGACCACCGGGCGCCGCCGGCGGACACGTTTTCGCGCGCAGCCGGGCCCGGCCCTTTAAATGCAAGGCGCGCATAGGCATGTTGGCGCTCACATGCACTATTCCCTCCGCCTGATGCTCCTCGCATTCCTGCTGCTCTTTGCCCTGCCGCTCGGCGCCCATGCGCTCGTGCAGTGGCGCACGTCCGACTGGAGCCGTAGCTGGAACACCGCCGACTGGTCGAGCACCGGCACGCTGCCGGCGGCGGCCAGCCATCCCGCGGCGATGGTGCGGATCTACGCCGCCCGTGTCGGGCGCTGGCGCGGCATTTTCGCCGTGCATAGCTGGATCGTGTTCAAGCCGCCGGGCGCCGGCGCTTATGAGCGCTATGACAAGGTCGGCTGGGGCCGCCCCATCCGCCACAACAGTTATGCGCCGGACGGGCGCTGGTACGGCAACGACCCGGAGATCGTTTTCGAGGCGACCGGGGCCGAGGCCGAGCGGCTGATCCCGAAGCTGCGCGCCGCCATCGCTTCCTATCCCTATGGCGAGGCCGGCGACTATCATGTGTGGCCGGGGCCGAACTCGAACAGCTTCGTCGCCCATGTCATCGGCCAGGTTCCCGAGATGAGCGTCACCCTGCCGCCCACCGCTATCGGCAAGGATTACCCGGTGGATGGCGGCTGGTTCGGCTATGCCCCCTCGCGCACCGGGCTGCGGCTCTCGCTGGACGGCTATGCCGGCCTCACCATCGCCTGGGTGGAGGGAATCGAGTTCAACCTGCTCGGCGCCGTCGCCGGTCTCGATCTGCGCCGGCCGGGCATCAAGCTGCCGGGCTTCGGGCGGATCGGCATCTGAAACTCGGCCGTTGACGCGAAGGTGAAACCGCCCGTTCATCTGCCTCCGTCATGCTAGTCCTAACGACAGCGCAGGGGGCGAAGATGATCGCAGGCACATTCAGGCACATTCGCGGGCTTATCCGGCGCAGCGGCATCGCCGTCGCCTGCCTGCTTCCATTGACGCTGACGCCCGCGCTCGCCGCGACCTGCGGCAACGATGCCTCGGGCTTTGCCGCCTGGCTGCCGTCCTTCAAGCGCGAGGCGCAGGCGCAGGGCATTTCGCCCTCGGCTCTGCGGGCGCTGGACGGCGTGACCTATGACACGACGGTGATCCGGCTCGACCGCAACCAGAAGCACTTCAAGATGAGCTTCGAGCAGTTCGCGGCCAACCGCATCAGCGGCGGGCGCATCGCCCAGGGAAAGCAGAAGCTCAAGCAATATGCCTCGACGCTGGCCCGCATCGAGCAGCGCTACGGCGTGCCGGGCGAGGTGCTGGTCGCGATCTGGGGGCTGGAGACCGATTACGGCGCCAACCAGGGCAAGATGCCGATCATGCGCTCGCTCGCGACGCTGTCCTATGATTGCCGGCGCACCGGCTTCTTTACCGCGCAGCTGCTCGACGCGCTGCGCATCTACCAGCATGGCGACCTCACCCTTGCCGAAATGCGTGGCGCCTGGGCGGGCGAGATCGGCCAGACCCAGTTCATGGCCTCGTCCTATGTGAAGTTCGCCGTCGATTTCGATGGCGACGGCCGCGCCGACCTCGTGCGCAGCGCACCGGACGTGCTGGCTTCCACCGCCAATTATCTGCGCGGCTATGGCTGGCGCGCCGGCGCCGGCTGGGGACCGGGCGAGCCGAACTACCAGGCGCTGCTGGGCTGGAACAAGGCCGAGGTCTACGCCAAGACCATCGGCGTGTTCGCCAGCAAGCTGCGGCAGTAGCTGCGTTAAGGGGGCGTCGTGCCGGCGCGGGAGGGGCGCACTACCGCCCATAAGCGAACAGCCCTTGCGCGGGATTTCGGCTTGCCGCGCGGGAAGGCCGGCGGCTTTATCGCACTCCCGTGACGACCCGCAGGTGCCTGACGTGACCGAAGCCCCGACCGATTCCGCCGAGACCTATGACTACATCGTGGTCGGCGCCGGGTCGGCCGGCTGCGTGCTGGCGAACCGGCTGTCGGCCGACCCGAAGAACCGGGTTCTGGTGCTGGAGGCCGGCGGGCGCGACAACTGGATCTGGTTCCACATCCCGGTCGGCTACCTCTTCGCCATCGGCAATCCCCGCGCCGACTGGTGCTTCAAGACGCAGGCGGAAGCGGGGCTCAACGGGCGGGCGCTGAACTATCCGCGCGGCAAGACCATTGGCGGCTCCTCCGCCATCAACGCCATGATCTACATGCGCGGACAGGCCGCCGATTACGACCATTGGCGCCAGCTCGGGCTTGAAGGCTGGGGCTGGGACGACGTGCTGCCGGTGTTCAAGCGCCATGAGGACCATTATCTCGGCAGCGGCGAATTCCACGGGGGCGGCGGTGAATGGCGGGTCGAGGCGCCGCGCCTCACCTGGAAGCTGCTGGACACCGTGCGCGAGGCCGCAAGGCAGGCCGGCATCCCGCCAATTCCCGATTTCAACACCGGCGACAATGAGGGCTCGTCCTATTTCCAGGTGAACCAGAAGCGCGGCTTTCGCTGGAGCGCCGCGCGGGGCTTCCTCAAGCCGGTGCTGTCGCGGCAAAACCTCCGGCTCGAGACCTCCTGCCATACCCAGCGCGTGCTGATCGAGGATGGCCGCGCCACCGGCGTCGTCTACCGGCAGAATGGCGTGACGCGCACCGCCCGGGCACGGGCTGAGGTCATCCTCGCCGCCGGCGCCATCGGCTCGCCGCACCTGCTGAAGCTCTCGGGCATCGGCCCGGGCGAGGAACTGGCGCGGCACGGCCTCAAGGTGACGCTGGACCGCCCCGGCGTCGGCGCCAATCTGCAGGACCATCTGCAATTGCGGATGATCTACAAGGTCGCCGGCGTGCCGACGCTGAACGAGCAGTACCATTCGCTGTTCGGCCGGGCGAAGATGGGACTCGACTTCGCGCTGTTCCAGCGTGGGCCGCTAACCATGGCGCCCTCGCAGGTCGGCATCTTCACCCGCTCGCGCGCGGAGATCGAGCGGGCCGACCTCGAATTCCACGTCCAGCCGCTCTCGCTCGGCAAGTTCGGCGAGCCGCTGCACGCCTTCCCCGCCTTCACGATGAGCGTGTGCAATCTGCGCCCGACCAGCCGTGGCCATGTGGCGCTGGCGAGTGCCGACAGCGCCGCCGCGCCGCTCATCAAGCCTAACTATATCGCCACCGACGAGGACCGCCGCGTCGCCGCCGACAGCATCCGCGTCGCCCGCCGCATCGTCGGCCAGCCGGCGCTGGCGCCCTTCGCGCCGGACGAGTTCCTGCCCGGCAAGGGGGTCGACGACAGCGAGGAGGCGTTGGCCCGCGCCGCCGGCGATATCGGCACGACGATCTTCCACCCGGTCGGCACGGCGAAGATGGGCCTGCCCTCGGACCCGATGGCGGTGGTCGATCAGCGGTTGCGGGTGCTCGGCATTCGCGGCCTGCGCGTGGCGGACGCCTCGATCATGCCGAGCATCGTCTCGGGCAACACCAACTCGCCGACCATCATGATCGCCGAGAAGGCGGCCGGGATGATTCTGGAGGACGGGCGGGGTTAGCCGAGGCGTGCGCCCGACTCTAGGCCCCGGATCGGCGCCGCGCAGGCGCGACTCCTCCGGGGAACGGGTCGCTGAGCGTGTCCCGGTCCAGCGCAGCCGAAGGCGGAGCGCCGCACCGGGACCCAGGGGCAAGCGACGCGCCGTCGGCGCCCCGCCCTCTCACGGCGCCAGCACCACCTGGCGGCAGGCCTCGGGCAGGTCCTTCACCAGCATGGGCGGCTTGGGCTTGGGCGGCACGGCGGGCGGCCTGGGGTTGATGTTGCCCTCCGAGAACCACCAGTCCAGCTCCTTGCCGCAGCCCTCGCCCGGCGTCACCGGGTCCTGCGGGCGGCAGTCCCTCGCCCCGGCGGGACAGGAGAGCCTGACATGCATGTGGTAGTCGTGGCCCCAATAGGGCCGTACCTTCTGCAGCCAGGCGCGGTCGCCCTTCGCGTCGCGGCACAGCGCCTTCTTGATGGCGGCGTTGACCAGCACGCGCTCGACCTCGGGGTCCTGCGCGGCGGCCTTGATCACCGCGATATGCGACGGCGTCCACACGGCGGCGTCGACGTCGAGCCGGTCCTTGCGCACGATCACGGTCGCGGAAATCTTCTCGCGCTCCTCGGCGGAGAATTCGCGGCGCGGCATGGGGGTCAGCCAGATGTCGGCGTCGAGGCCGATCTGGTGCGAGGCGTGGCCGGTGAGCATCGGCCCGCCGCGCGGCTGCGAGAGATCGCCGACCAGTATGCCCGGCCATTGCGAAATGCGCGGTACAGTGGCGGAAAAACGTTCGAGGAAGGCGATAAGCTCGGGATGGCCCCAATTGCGGTTGCGCGACAGGCGCATCGCCTGCCACGTCGCCCCGTTCACCGGCAGCGCCTGCGCCCCGGCGAGGCATCCCTTGGAATAGAAGCCGATCGAGCGGGCCTCCAGCGGCGCCGGCCGCTTCTGCTCGCCGAACACCTGCTTGGCCGGCAGGCTGCCCAGCCGGTCGGCCGCCGCCGTCTGGGCGGAGGCGGCACCGGCCGCCATCAGCATCAATCCCGCAAGGCCGGCGAGGCTCCACATCCGGCGCATCATCGCCCTCTCCTCAACTCGTCGCCTGCGACAGGATGACGAAGTCCTTTTCCGAGCGCGTGTCCGGCTTGGCGGAAAGCTCGGTGACGAACAGTGTCGAGCCCGGCACCAGCAGCTTGGAGAGCTGCTGGTTGGCGCTCGCCGCCACCGTAACGCGGTCAATGGCGCCGGCCGCCTTGCCGGCCGTCGCGCCATAGCCCTCGAAGGAAAGCGCGGTCCACGACACCTCGCCGCCCACGCTTTTCAGCACATAGACCACATTGCCGATCGGCGTCTGCGGGTCGCGGATCGTCACCGGCGCGGTGAACGCCACCGCACCGTCCTTGATGACGGTGAGCGCCATGTCGGCCTGGCTGACGATCATCGCCACCGCATCCGCCGCCGGGTCGGGCGCGGCCGCCTTGTCGGGCGTGCCATTGGCGTTCTTCGGGTCGTCCTTGGCGATCGCCACCGTGGCGTCCGCCGGTAGCACGAGGCCGGGATGCAGCACGTCCACCGGCTGGGAATGCGCGTCGGCGATGATGACGGGCGTGCCGTAATGGGTGACGGCAAACAGCAGCTTGGAAAATTCCAGCGGAAGGTGAACGCAGCCATGCGAGGAAGGGTAGCCCGGCAGGCCGCCCGCATGCAGCGCCACGCCCGACCAGGTGAGCATCTCCGTATAGGGCATGGAGGCGTCGTTATAGAGCGAGGAATGGTGGTCGACATCCTTCTGCAGGATAACGAACACGCCGGTCGGCGTCTGGTGCCCGGCCTTGCCTGTGGAGACCGTCGAGGCACCGATGCGCACCCCGTTGCGGTAGACATAGCAGCGCTGGTCGGGCAGCGAGACGATGACGGCGACGAAGCCTTCCGGCGCGCGGTCGGGATACCAGACATACTGGCCCGGCTTCAGCGCCTCCGCATCCACGGGCACCGGCTGCGCCCGCGCCGGCAGCAACCCGCCGGCCGCCAGCGCCAGTGCGGTTCCGCCCGCGCGCAGCAGCGTACGCCGATCCGCACGAAATCCGCTCGCCCTGTCCGGCATGTGGTGATTCTCCTCTGGCCGCCCGGCGCGACGATATCGGGACGCGGCAGCCCTCGCCAGCCGCCGCCTTGCGGCCGGATCGATCGGCGGCCGGCACGCGCAGGTGACGTTTCGGGAACCCCCGCCGGCTCAGCACGTTGCCTGTGTGAAGTTGTCAGAAACGGGAGGCCAGAATGCAGACGACGCAACAGAATGTCGACGCGCGCGAAACCCGCACGCTGATCGGAAGCGACAAGGTTGAAGGCACGGCGGTCTATCGCCCGGATGGCGAGCGTATCGGTGGCATCGAACGGGTGATGATCGACAAGCTCACCGGACAGACCGCCTATGCGGTAATGAGCTTCGGCGGCTTCCTCGGCTTCGGCGAGGACTATTACCCCCTCCCCTGGTCGCTCCTGAAGTACGACGAGACGCTCGACGGCTATGTCGTCGACATCACCGAGGAGCAGCTCCAGGGCGCGCCCCACCACGCAAGTTCGGATGACCGGGCGTGGAAGGACCGCGACTGGGACCGCAAGGTGAACGACTATTATCACGTGCCCCCTTACGTGATCTGACGCGGCGGGCATGAAACGCAACGGCCGGGCGTGAGCCCGGCCGTTCTCATGTGTGCGGCGGGCAAAGCGGCCCGTTCAGGTTTCGGCATCTTTCGTCGTGTCGACGATGTCCGCGCCAGGGGCGTTCTTCTTGATGGATTCGATCGCGCCAAGCGCCGACGCTTTGGCCTTGTAGCCTTCCGACGAGACCATCGCCTCGCCGTTAGAGGCCCGGAAGCGGAAGCGGAACTCGCCCGCCTTGTCCTTGTAGACTTCGAATTTATACATGGCCCAACCTCCCATTCAGTGACGCAGGGAGGCAGATGTCACCACGAAACGCCCGGCTTGGGTAGCCGGCGCCTCAGTCGTCGACTTTCAGGGCAGCGATGAAGGCTTCCTGGGGGATTTCGACGCGGCCGAACTGGCGCATCTTCTTCTTGCCCTCTTTCTGCTTGTCCAGCAGCTTGCGCTTGCGGGAGATGTCGCCGCCATAGCATTTGGCGGTCACGTCCTTGCGCAGGGCCTTGATGGTTTCGCGGGCAATGATCTTGGCGCCTATCGAGGCCTGGATCGGGATCTGGAACAGATGCTGCGGAATGAGGTCCTTCAGCTTCTCGCACATCGCCCGGCCGCGATATTCGGCGCGGGTGCGGTGCACCAGCATGGACAGCGCGTCCACCGGCTCGGCATTGACCAGGATCGACATCTTCACGAGGTCGCCCGGCCGGTAGTCGGTGATCTGGTAGTCGAAGGAGGCGTAGCCCTTCGAGATCGACTTCAGCCGGTCGTAGAAATCGAACACCACCTCGTTGAGCGGCAGGTCATAGGTGAGCATGGCGCGCGCGCCGACATAGGTCAGCTCGATCTGGCTGCCGCGCCGGTCCTGGCACAGCTTGATCACCGAGCCGAGATACTCGTCCGGCGTCAGGATGGTGGCGCGGATCCACGGCTCGCGGATTTCCTTGATCTTGATGACGTCCGGCATGTCGGCCGGGTTATGCATGTCGATCACGCTGCCATCGTTCATCTCGATCTCGTAGATGACCGAGGGAGCGGTGGCGATGAGGTCGAGGTTGAACTCGCGCTCCAGCCGCTCCTGGATGATTTCCAGATGCAGCAGGCCGAGGAACCCGCAGCGGAAGCCGAAGCCGAGCGCGGCGCTCGTCTCCATCTCGAAGGAGAAGCTGGCATCGTTGAGGCGCAGCTTGCCCATGGCGGCCCGCAGGTCCTCGAAATCGGCCGCGTCGACCGGGAACAGGCCGCAGAACACCACCGGCTGCGCCGGCTTGAAGCCGGGCAGCGCTTCGGACGTGGGACGCTTCTCGTCGGTAATGGTGTCGCCGACGCGGGTATCGGCGACTTCCTTGATCGAGCCGGTGAGGAAGCCGATCTCGCCGGTGCCGAGTTCCGCCATCACGGTGAGCTTGGGCGTGAACACGCCGACCCGGTCCACCTCATAGACGGCGCCGGTCTGCATCATCTTGATGCGCATGCCCTTCTTCATCGTGCCGTCGACGATGCGCACCAGCACGACGACGCCGAGATAGACGTCGTACCAGCTGTCGACCAGCAGCGCCTTCAGCGGCGCGGTGCGGTCTCCCCTGGGCGGCGGCAGGCGGGTGACGATGGCTTCCAGCACATCCGGGATGCCGATGCCGGTCTTGGCCGAGATGAGGATGGCCTGCGAGGCATCGAGCCCGATCACGTCCTCGATCTGCGCCTTCACCTTTTCCGGCTCGGCGGCCGGCAGGTCGACCTTGTTGAGGACCGGGACGATCTCGTGATTATTGTCGATGGCCTGGTAGACATTGGCCAGCGTCTGAGCCTCGACGCCCTGGCTGGCGTCGACCACCAGCAGCGAGCCCTCGACGGCGGCGAGGGAGCGGTTCACCTCATAGGCGAAGTCGACATGGCCGGGCGTGTCGATGAGGTTGAGGACATAGTCCTTGCCGTCCTTGGCCGTGTAGGACAGCCGCACGGTCTGCGCCTTGATGGTGATGCCGCGCTCGCGCTCGATATCCATGCTGTCGAGCACCTGCTCGGACATCTCGCGCTCCGACAGCCCGCCGGTGATCTGGATCAGGCGGTCGGCGAGGGTCGACTTCCCATGGTCGATATGGGCGACGATGGAGAAGTTGCGGATGTTGTCGATCGGCTCGGTGCTCATGCCGGGCGGGATAGCATTGGCGCCGTTACGCCACAAGGCGGCGCCTTGCGCACTGGCATGTGTTCGACCACATTCCGGCGGCTTGTTTCCAAGGAGCCCCCATGCCCGAACTCAAGGTCGCCCTCGTTCCCGTCACCCCGTTCCAGCAGAACTGCTCGATCGTCTGGGACGAAACCACCAAGCGGGGCGCGGTGATCGACCCGGGCGGCGACCTGCCCCGCATCCTTGCGGCGCTGGAGGAACTGGAGGTCACGGCCGAGAAGATCGTGCTCACCCACGGCCATGTCGACCATGCGGCGGGCGCGGCGGAACTGGCGGAAACGCTGAAGATTCCGGTGGAAGGCCCGCATCTCGGCGACAAGTTCCTGCTCGACAACCTGCCCGCCGACGGCGAGCGCACCGGCATTCCGGGCCGCGCGGTCACCCCGGGCCGCTGGCTGGACGAGGGCGACACGGTCGATATTGGCGGCCTCTCCTTCGACGTGCTGCACGTGCCCGGCCACACCCCGGGCCATATCGTGCTGGTAAACCGCGACAACCGGCTCGCCATCGTTGGCGACACGCTGTTCCAGCGCTCGGTCGGGCGCACCGATTTTCCCTATGGCGACGGGCCGCTGCTCATCAAGGGCATCAAGGAGAAGATTCTCCCGCTCGGCGACGCCTTCACCGTGCTGCCGGGCCATGGCAACGCCACCAATATCGCGCTGGAGAAGCGCACCAACCCGTTCCTGCGCTGAGTGGGGGACTGCGGGGCAAGACCGTCCGGGCCGCCCCCCTGTCGTCATCCCGGCCGGAGCTTAGCGGAGAGCCGGGATCGATCGCCGGCCCGCTCGACACCGGTACGCGATCCCGGATCGGCCGGGGGCCGTCCGGGATGACGGGCCAGGCGCAGGGGTGACGGCCGGCGCGGAAACGCCGCCCCCGCCACGAAACTGTTACTCGCGCTGACGCAAGGGAGCGCGGATGATGCCGGGAACGCCAGCCCGGAGCCTCGCCCATGCAGTGCCCCCTGCCGCGCATCGCCCAACCCTGGTTGCCCCGATTCTGGTCCGCCCTCCTCCTCGGCCTCATGCTGGTCTCGGGCGCCACGCCCGCCGCCGCCCAGGCGGAGCGCTGCCCGAAGCTGGTGGCGGAGAACCCGTTCCTCAAGCATCTGGGGTCCCGCGCCCTGCCCGCCGCCTATGTGGCGCCGCGCCAGGTGGGGCTTACCTATATCGGCCACTCGACCTTCCTGATCGAGACCGCCGGCGGCGTCACCGTGGCGACCGACTATAATGACTATGTCCGCCCCTCTGTGGTGCCGCGCGTCGCCACCATGAACCGGGCGCATTCGACGCATTATTCGCTCAACCCCGATCCGGGCATCGAGCATGTGCTGAAGGGCTGGCGCGAGGACCGCGACCCGGTTCACTACAACCTCGACATCGACGATCTGTGGGTCGGCAATCTGCAGACAAATATCCGCGACTGGCGCGGCGACACGATCCGCAACGGCAATTCGATCTTCGTCTTTCGCGCCGCCGACCTCTGCATCGGCCATCTCGGCCACCTGCACCACACGCTGACCCATGACGATATCGGCGCGCTGGGGCGGCTCGACGTGGTGCTGGCGCCGGTGGATGGCAGCTATACGCTGGACATGGACGGCATGATCGAGGTGCTGAAAGCCCTGGAGGCCCCCGTCATCATCCCGATGCACTATTTCAACGAGAGCACGCTGGAGAACTTCCTCACCCGCTTCGCCGGCCAGGACTATGTGATCGAGCGGCGCGAGAGCCCCGAACTTGTCCTCTCGCGCGAGACCCTGCCGACGAAACCCACGGTCATCGTGCTGCCGGGCAGCCAGTACTGAAGCGGCGCCGCAACCCGCACGACGTCATCCCCGGGCTTGACCCGGGGATCCACGCCTTAGCATCAACGCCTTGGCGTCCGCCTTCCCCAAGACGTGGATGGCCGGGTCAAGCCCGGCCATGACGCGGGCATGGATGTCTGTCAGCTACCAGCCCCCGGCGCGTAGGCCGACGGGTCGACCAGCCCCGGCCGGCCGGGCAAATCCAGCACCGAGACGCGCGGCGCGCCCTCGGCGACAACCCGTCCGCGCCGCACCACAAAGAGCCTTGCGGCCTTCAGCCGGATCGCCTCGATCGGGTCCGCCGCCTGCAGCACCACGAAATCGGCGTTGCAGCCGGGCGCCACGCCATAGCCTTCCAGCCCCATGATCTTGGCGGGATTGGCGGTCACCGCCTCGAAGCACCAGCCCATGGCCTCGCGCGAGGTCATCTGGCCGACATGCAGCGCCATATGCGCCACCTCCAGCATGTCGCCGGAGCCGAGCGAGTACCAGGGGTCCATCACGCAGTCATGGCCGAAGGCGACATTGACGCCCGCCGCCCGCAGTTCCGGCACCCGCGTCATGCCGCGCCGCTTGGGGTAGCTGTCGTGCCGGCCCTGCAGGGTGATGTTGATCAGCGGGTTGGCGATGGCGTGCACGCCGGCTTCCGCGATCAGCGGGATGAGCTTGGAGACGTAGTAGCTGTCCATGGAGTGCATGGAGGTGAGGTGCGAGCCGGTCACCCGCCCCTGCAGGCCGAGCCGCTGCGTCTCATAGGCCAGCGCCTCGATATGGCGCGAAAGCGGATCGTCGCTCTCGTCGCAATGGATGTCGACGCGCAGGCCGCGTGCCGCCGCGATCTCGCACAGGGCTTTCAGCGAGGCGGCGCCGTCCGCCATGGTCCGCTCGAAATGCGGGATGCCGCCGACCACGTCGAGGCCCATGTCGAGCGCGCGCGTCAGGTTCGCCGCCGCATGGGGCGAGCGGTAAAAGCCATCCTGCGGGAAAGCGACGAGCTGGAGGTCGATATAGTCCTTCACCTTCTCGCGCACATCGAGCAGCGCCTCTGCCGCCAGCAGGCGGTCGTCGCAAATGTCGACATGGCTGCGGATGGCGAGCAGGCCCTGGCTCACCGCGAGGTCGCAATAGCGCAGCGCGCGCTCGATCACCGCCTCATGCGTCAGCGTCGGCTTCAGCTCGCCCCACAGCGCGATGCCTTCCAGCAGCGTGCCGGATTCGTTCAGGCGCGGCAGGCCGAGCGAGAGCGTCGCGTCCATGTGGAAATGCGCGTCGACGAAGGGTGGCGCCACCAGCTTGCCATCCGCCTCGATGACGCGCCCGGCCTCCAGCTCGATGCCCGGCTCGACGGCGAGGATGCGTCCGCCCTCGCAGGCAATGTCCATTCCCGTGCGCCCGTCGGGCAGGCGCGCATTCTTCACCAGAAGTTCGACACTCATCGCGGATCCAGACTTACCGTTGGCCCTTGAAGTAAGGCTTCATCAAAGCGCGGGGATAGTCCGCGCGGCGGGCGACCAGCACAAGCGCGGCAATGGAGAAGATATAGGGCAGCATCAGGAAAATCTGGCTCGGCACCACACCGCCGGCAATGGTCTGGATGCGCAGCTGGTAGGCGTCGAGCGCGCCGAACAGCAGCGCCCCGAGCAGCGCCTTGCCCGGCCGCCACGAGGCGAAGACGGTGAGCGCGATACACACCCAGCCGCGCCCGTTGATCATGCCGAAATAGAAGGCGTTGAACGCCGAGAGGGTGAGGAACGCCCCGCCCAGCGCCATCAGCGCCGAGCCGGCCATGACCGCGCCGATGCGCAGCGCCACCACGGAGAGCCCCTGCGCCTCCACCGCCTCCGGGTTATCGCCCACCGCCCGTAGCGCGAGGCCCAGCGGCGTGCGCCCCAGCACGAAGGCGAGAACCCCGACACAGGCGAAGGCCAGCACGGTGAAGCCGGTCTGCTGGGCGAGGATCGGCCCGATGAAGGGCAGGTCTCCCAGCAGCGGCACGTCGAGCGGCGGGAACGCCTCGATGCGCGGCGGCGTCGCCACGTTGGGGAAGGCCACGCGGTAGCCGAAATAGGCCACCGAGGTCGCCAGCAGCGTCACCCCGATGCCGGTGACATGCTGCGACAGGCCGAGCGGCACGGTGAGCACGCCGTGAATGAGGCCGAACAGCGCTCCCACCATTGCCGCCACCAGCACCCCGCCCCACAGCGGCAGGCCGAGATAGACCGCCAGCCAGCCGGACATGGCGCCGGCGACGAAAATGCCCTCGATGCCGAGATTGAGCACCCCGGCCCGCTCGCACAGGAGCGCGCCGAGCACGCCGAAGATCAGCGGCGTGGCGATGCGGATGGTTGCCGCCCAGAAGTTCGCCTGGGTGAGGATGTCGAGCGCCTCCCACATCAGGCGGTCCCCCGGCGCACGAAGACGATGCGGAAGCGTGTCAGCAGGCCGCCGACCAGCACGCTGAGCAGAGCGAACGCGACGACGAGGTCGGCGAGATAGTTCGAGACGCCGATGGCCCGGCTCATCGAATCCGCCCCGACAAACACGCCCGCGACGAAAATCGCGGCGGGGATAACGCCGAGCGGCGAGAGGTTCGCCAGCGTCGCCACCACGATGCCGGCATAGCCGAAGCCGGGCGAGAGATCGGCGGTGAGATAGCCCTTCAGCCCCGCCACCTCGCTCGCTCCGGCGAGCCCGGCGAGCCCGCCGGAAAGGATGCCGACCAGCGCCATCGCCTTGCCCACCGGCAGCCCGGCATAGCGGGCGGCGCGGGCATTCTCGCCGACGGCGCGGATGCGGAAGCCCCAGACGGTGCGGGTGATGAAGACGTGCAGCACCACGGCGGCGAGAATGGCGAGCACCAGCCCCCCGTGCAGCCGCCACCCCGCCACCAGCTTGGGCAGCGTCGCCTCGTCCAGCATCGGCGCCGATTGCGGCCAGCCCAGCGCCATCTCGTCCTTCATCGGCCCTTCCAGCATCATCTGCACGAAGAGCAGGACGATGAAGTTCAGCAGCAGCGTGACCACCACCTCGTCGGCGCCGAAGCGGGTCTTGAACAGCACCGGCACCAGCAACAGCGCCGCCCCTGCCGCTGCCGCGCCCACCAGAACCAGCGGCACCAGCACATAGGACGGCGCCTCGATCATTCCCGCGCCCAGCGCCACGGCGGCGAGCGCACCGGCATAGAGCTGCCCCTCGGCGCCGATGTTCCAGAGCTTGGCACGGAAGGCGACGGCGGCGGCGAGGCCGGTGAAGATCAGCGGCGTCGCCCGCGTCAGCGTCTCGGCCAGCGCGAAACCGTTGCCGGCCGCCCCCTGCGCCATCAGCGCAAGGGCGGTGAAGACAGGCGCACCGGCCAGCGCCAGCGGAATGGCGGTGAGCGCCAGCGCCACCAGCCCGGCGCCGATCGACACGGCGAGCGTGAGCCAGACTGGCGTGCGCTCGCGGGGCACGAAGCGGATCATGCGCGGTCTCCGGTCACGGCGCCGGTTAGATCGGTCGTCATCCCCGGGCCTGGCCCGGGGATCCATGCCTGTTGCCGGGAAGACGTGGATGACCGGGCCACGCCCGGCCATGACGGGGGAAAGCATGCCATCACGCCGCCTCCCCCGCGCCATGGCCGGCCATCATCAGGCCGACGGTGCGCACATCGAGGCCCTCGGCCTGCATCGCCGGCGACAAATGCCCGGCATGCACCACGGCGATGCGGTCGGAGAGGGCGAACAGCTCGTCGAGGTCCTCGGAGATCAGCAGCACCGCCGCCCCGCGGCCGCGCGCGGCGATCAGCCGCCGGTGCACATCGGTGGTGGCGCCGATGTCGAGCCCGCGCGTCGGCTGGTGCGCCAGCACCAGCCTTGGCTCGCGCTCCAGCACCCGGGCCAGCACCACCTTCTGCATATTGCCGCCCGACAGCGCGCGGATGGCCGCGTCCGGGCCGGGGCAGCGCACGTCATAGGCCTTGATCGCTGCCGCCGCGCGGGCGCGGATGGCGGCCCGGCGGATCATGCCGCCGCGCTGGTTGGCCGGCTCGGAAATGGTCTCCAGCACGAAATTCTCCGCCACGCTCAGCGCGCCGATGGTGCCGTCGCGGTGGCGGTCCTCCGGGATGCGGCCGACATGGGCGGCGACGCGCGCCGCCGGGTTGGCGCCGGCCAGGCGCACGCCCTCCAGCAGCGCCTCGCCGGCGCGGGCACTGGCGAGGCCGGCCACCAGCGCGGCAAGCGCTCCCTGCCCATTGCCGGAAACCCCGGCGATGCCGACGATCTCGCCGGCGCGCACCTCGAGGTCGGCACCCTCCAGCCGGTCGCGCTGGCCGGGCATGCCGACGCTCACCCCCTTCAGGCTCAGCACCGGCGCGCCGGGCGTGGCGGACGGGCGATCGCGGGCGGGAATGGCCCGGCCCACCATCAACTCGGCGAGCATGGCGCGGTCGGCGCCTGCGGTGGGCCGGTCGGCGACCTTGGCGCCGCCGCGCAGCACCACGACCCGCTCGCACAGCGCCAGCACCTCGTGCAGCTTGTGGCTGATGAAGATCACCGCCAGCCCCTTGGCCGCCAGCGCGCGCACCGTGGCGGCGAGGCCGTCCGCCTCCTGCGGGGTGAGCACGGCGGTGGGCTCGTCGAGGATGAGCACCCGCACGTCGCGGTAGAGAGCTTTCAGGATTTCGATGCGCTGCTGCTCGCCCACCGAAAGCCGCGCCACCGGCACGTCGAGATCGACGCCGAGGCCGCTCTCGGCAATGAGCCGCTCGATCTTGGCTCGCGCCGCGCGCTGCTTCAGCTTGAGGCCCCACAGCGACTGCGTGCCGAGCACGATGTTCTCGAAGCCGGTGAGGTTCTCGGCAAGGGCGAAATGCTGGTGCACCATGCCGATGCCGGCCGCCAGCGCCGCCTCGGCCGAACCGCCCGGAAGCGGGCTGAGCTGCCCCTGCGCATCGGCGATGAAGACGCTGCCCTCGTCGGCGACGTAATGGCCGAACAGGATGCTCATCAGCGTCGTCTTGCCGGCACCGTTCTCGCCCAGCAGCGCCACGATCTCGCCGGCCCGAACGTCGAGATCGATGGCGTCGTTCGCCGTCAGCGGCCCGAACCGCTTGGTGATGCCGGCGAGCGAAAGGACGAGCGGGCGGGGGTCGGGGTGCATGGGTGCCTGTCCATGAAGGCGTGATCGCGGGAGAGACGTCATCCCGGATGCCCCTGCACGGCGATCCGGATCAACGCGGATGGGGCGTCACGGCCGGACTTGGCCCGGCCATCCACGACGTGACGGCGCGACGAAGGCTATGGATCCCCGGGTCAAGCCCGGGGATGACAACCGTCGGGCGAGGCCTCACAGCGTCGATTTGGGCTCGGCGTCGTTCACGTTGACCCGGAACAGGCCGTCCTTGATCTCCTTCTCCTTCGCCAGCACCATCTCGATCACCTCGGGCGGCACCAGCTTGGGGTCGAGCGGGGCGAGGCCGGCGCCGCCTTCGGCCATGTAGCTGTAGGGGCCGTAATCGGCGGCGGTGAAGGTGCCGTCCATGACTTCCTTGATCGCCTTGTCGATGGTCGGCTCCATCTGCCACAGGGCGGAGGCGATGATCGTGCCGGGGTACTGGCCGGAGGTGTCGATCACGTTGCCGATCGCCTTCACGCCGCGCTCCTTGGCGGCGTCCGAGACGCCGAAGCGCTCGGCGTAGAGCACGTCCGCGCCCTTGTCGATCTGGGCGAAGGCGGCTTCCTTGGCCTTGGGCGGGTCGTACCAGGAGTTGATGAAGGTGACGATGAACTTGACGTTCGGGTTCACCGACAGCGCGCCTTCCATGAAGGCCTGCATCAGCCGGTTGACCTCGGGAATGGCATAGCCGCCGACAAGGCCGATGACGTTCGACTTGGTGGCCTTGCCCGCCACCATGCCGGTGAGGAACGAGGGCTCATGGATGAAATTGTCGAACACCGAGAAGTTCGGCTTGGTGGGGCCGAAGGACGAGCCCATGAGATAGGCCGTTTTCGGGTAGTCGGCGGCGACCTTGCGGGCGGGGCGCTCCACGGCGAACACCTCGCCGACGACGAGGTCTGCCCCCTCCTCCGAATATTGGCGCATCACGCGCTCATAATCGGTGTTGGCGACGTTCTCGGAGAATTTGTAGGTGATGTCGCCGCGCGCCTCGGCGGCCTTCAGCGCCTTGTGGATGCGCGACACCCATTGCTGCTCCACCGGAACGGTGTAGATGGCGGCCACCTTGATCGGCTTGGCCTTGCCCGCCGCAAAGGCATCGCGACCCGCCACGGTCAGGGCGAGAGCGCCCGCGCCGAGGGCAAGCAACTGCCGCCGATCAAGCACGCCTGACGAAAAAAGCGGCAGGCTCCCAGACGACTTGCGCAGCATTTTCTGAACTCCTCGAAAAAGGACCCGTCGTCCGCCCCATCGCGGCGCCGCGACCCGCCCGGCTCATGCGAGCGTCATGCCATTTTCGAACTGTCCGGTCCGAAAAGTCACGGCCCCAGTGTAGCCTGTCCCCAACCCTCTTCCCACGCCTTGGCGAGATAGAGGCGAACGAGCGGCGGCATCTCCGCGCGGATGTCCTGCGGGCCGCGCACCACCAGCACCTCGTCGAACTCCGGCCGCACCTCCCCGGCAGCGAACCGGCGCAGCCGCGCGGCGACCGCCCCGGCCTCTTCGCCGATGCGCACCTCGCGCATCAGCGCGACCCGCCGCGTATCGTGGATGGCGGTCCAGCCCGGCGCGAGGGTGAGTTCACCGGCGGCAATTCCGGTTTCCTCGCCGATTTCGCGCAGCACGCTGCCTTCGAGATCGACCCGCCCATCGGCGGCGACATCGGAGAGGTCGGGCGTGCCGGCGGCGAAATAGATGCGCCCGGCATTGGCGGTCCATGCCGCCATGCGGATCAGCACGAAGCCGCCATCCGCCCCGCGCAACGCGCCCATGGCGAAGGAGGCGCGGATCCGGGGGTGGGCCCCCTCCTGCGCCAGCAGCCACAGCAGCGAGGCATAATCGCTCTCGCCATAGCGCGCGGTGAGCGTGCGCCCCTCGAAGCGATGCTCCGCCAGAAGCAGCACGCGGCCGTTCCACAGTGCCGGATTGGCCGCGAGGCGCGCGGCGAAATGCGCATCGATCGCCACGCGCTCCTCGGCGGAGAACGCGCGGGGCGCCGGCGCCAGCCGCGCGTCCACATGGTCGAGAGCGACAAGCCGCAGCGGGTCTGCCGGCGCGGACATCACCGGCCCGCCGGGCGCTCAGACATGGAGCACGCCTTCCGAGACGATGACCGCGCCGCCGCCGATGGTGACGGCGATCAGCTCGCCGCCCTCCACCTTGAGGCCCAGCCGCACCAGGCTCGGCCGCCCCATCTCGACGCCCTGCAGGATGTCGAAGGCGTGGAAGCCATCGCCCGGCCGCTCGCCGGCCATGAGCACCGCCGCCAGCGACGCGGCGGCCGAGCCGGTCGCCGGGTCTTCGTCGATGCCCATATTGGCGGCGAACATGCGGGCGCGGAAATCGCCCTCGCCGTCCTCGTCGCGGCAGAAGACATAGACCGAATCGGCGCCGCCGCCGAAGGTGGAGATCAGCCGAGCCGCGCTGGGGCTGATGCGCGCCAGCGCCGAGCGCGAGGCCAGCGGCACGCAGACGAAGGGCACGCCGGCCGAGGCGATCACCGGGCCATAGGCGTCGAAGCCGATATCGGACGTGTCGAGGCCCAGCGCCTGCGCGCAGGCTTCCCGGCTCATCGGCGCAGCGTCGACGATCTCGGGAATGCGCGGAACGGTGAAGGTGGCGCTGCCGGAATGCTCGCCCCGCACGTTCACATGGCAGGCGACCGGGCCGACATTCTCCTCCAGCACGAAATCGGTGGAGGTCGTCACCCCGTCGCGCAGGGCGAGCAGCACCGCCGCCCCCACCGTCGGATGCCCGGCGAAGGGCAGTTCATGGCTGTTGGTGAAGATGCGCAGCCGCGCCCGATTCTCGTCTTCCTGCGGCGGCAGGATGAACACCGTCTCCGACAGGTTGAACTCGCGGGTGATGGCCTGCATGTGGTTGCCGTCGAGCCCTTCCGTATCGAGCACGACAGCCAGCGGGTTGCCGGACAGGGTCCGGTCGGTGAAGACGTCGAGCACAACGAAGCGGCGGGCCATGGCGGTCAGATCTTCTCCGGCGTGAAGAGGCGGGACGGGGTGACGAACTCATCCTGGGCGGCAACGGTGAGAATCTCGCGCGAGCCCGCCGCCGCCGTGCGGGCGAGCAGGCCATAGGCCGAGGATGCGGCCTTCGCGAGCGCCTCGGCGGTCGAATGCGTCGCCTTCCAGTGAACGAAGAACAGCGCCGCGATGGCGTCGCCCGCCCCGTTCACGGAGATGTCGAGCTTGGGCGTGCGCAGCCGGAAGCGCCCGTCCGGGCCGGACGCCATCAGGTCGATGGAATCGTCCGGCGTGTCTTCCGTGTGCAGGCTGGTGACCATGATGACGCGCGGCCCGGTGGCGTGCACCGCATCGCAGGCGGCGATCGCCCCGCTCAGCGTCGAGGAGGTGCGCCCGGAGAGATAATCCAGCTCGAACTGGTTCGGCGTGATGAGGTCTGCCGCCGGCACCGCCCGCTCGCGCATGAATTCGGGAATGCCCGGCCGCACGAAGACGCCGCGCCCGACATCGCCGATCACCGGGTCGCAGCAATAATGCGCCTCGGCATTGGCGGCCTTCACCCGGCCGACCGTGTCGAGGATGGCGTCACCAATCTCGGCCGCGCCCATATAGCCGGACAGCACGCCGTCGCAGCGCGGCAGCACGTTGCGGTCTTCCAGGCCCCCGACCAGTTCGCGGATCAGCTCGGCGCCGAACACCTCGCCGCGCCAGGCGCCGTAGCCGGTGTGGTTGGAGAACTGCACCGTGTGCAGGCCCCACACCTCGTGGCCGAGGCGCTGCATCGGGAACATGGCCGAGGCATTGCCGACATGCCCATAGGCCACCCAGGACTGGATCGACAGAATATTCATGCGTGCATGCGCCCCGACCGTTTGCAGACGATCCGCGCTTACCGCCCTAAACGCAAGCGTTCAAACGAAATTCCGTGCGGCACACATGAGCGGAATCGATGCAGCGTCACCCGAATGCCACCTGCGCGGCACGCCAGGCGCGCAGCCCTGCGGCGCACCGGCGAACCTTCGCCCCGCGAGCACTCGGCGGCGGCGCCGGGGCCGCGTCTCAGATATCGTGCTCGATCAGCCCGCAGCGCCACTTCATCACCCGCCAGGCAGGATGCTGGGTTGCCCATTCGGCCATGGCAGCGGTGCATTCGAGGGGGAGCGCGGCGCGGGCCTGCGTCGCCACGCGCTCCTCGCGACAGGCTCCGGGATTGGCGAGGAGACAGATGGTGAGAACGAGATGGCTCATTTCGCGCCCCCCAGGCTCGGGCCGTCCGTCCTGTGGCGCGGACCGGGAGCGCCCATCCCGGTCATCTCGTCGGTCTCGGCCACGCGCGGCCAGTGATAGACGCCGGCGGCGGGGTCATGGGCCTTGATCAGGATGGCGTGGAGACTGCCCCAGTAGCTGGGACGCGGCGATGTCATCAGCTTGCGGGCGAGGTCGGCGGAGCAGTTGAGAACGATCGGCATGATGCAAACCCCTCAAAAGAGCGACAGGCCGAGTTTATTGCATACTGCATGCCAAGTTTTTCGATCCCCACGTCCCTGTCGCGTCCGCACGCACCGAACCCGCCGCCCTGCCCTCCCGTCCCTCCGTCATCGTTGAAAAAGCCGGTCGCGCCGGGCGGCCATCCCCTTGCCGGGCGACGTGCCGCGTGCGAGAGGCATTGACCCATGACAGAGATGCTTTCCGCCGCTGCCCTCGCCCAGGCTGTCCATGCCGGACGCCTCACCCCGGTCGATGTCGCCGAACGCTGCGCCGAGGCGATCCGCGCGCAGGAGGACGAGGTGCGGGCCTTCGCCAGCCTCGATCTCGACGCGCTGCTGGCGGCCGCCGCCGCGCCGGGACTCGCGGCGACGCCGCTCGCCGGCCTGCCGGTGGGCGTGAAGGATATTCTCGACACGGTCGACTTCCCGACCGAGCGCGGTTCCAAGCTCTTCGCCGGCTACCGCCCGACCACGGATGCGGCCATCGTGCGCATGGCGGCGCGGGCGGGCGGGCTCATCGCCGGCAAGCTGGTGACGACGGAATTCGCCTTCATGCAGCCGAGCGTGACGCGCAACCCGCGCCGGCTCACCCATTCGCCAGGCGGGTCCTCCGCCGGTTCCGCCGCGGCGGTGGCCGCCGGCATGCTGCCGATCACGCTCGGCACCCAGACCGGCGGGTCGGTCATCCGGCCCGCCTCCTTCTGCGGCGTCACCGGCTACAAGCCGTCCTTCAAGCTGCTGCCGGTGCTCGGGCTGAAGCCCTTCGCCTGGTCGCTCGACACGATCGGCCTGTTCGGCGCCCATGTCGCCGACGTCGCCTTCGCGACGGGAGCGCTGACCGGCCGCGACTTCTCCTTCGATGACGACATGCCCACCCCGCGCATCGCCGTGGTGAAGACGGCCCGCGCTCATCTCGCCGCCGCCGATGCCCATGCCGCGCTCGATGCCGCCGCCCGGGCCGCCGACAAGGCCGGCGCGCGGGTCACGGCGCTCGATCTGCCCGACGCCGTCGAGGCCGCCGACGAGGCCACCGGCGCGGTGCAGGGCTTCGAGGCCAGCCTCGCCTTCGCCGATGAATGGGACCGCCACCGCGAGGCGCTCTCGCCGACGCTGGCGACCTATCTCGACACCGCGTCTTCCATCACGCCCGAGCAGTATGACGCGGCGCGCCGCACCGCCCGGCGCGCCCGCCATGCGCTCTCCGACCTGTTCGCCGACCATGACGTGCTGCTGAGCTTCTCGGTCGCCGGCGAGGCGCCGGAAGGCTTTGCCACCACCGGCTCGCCGGCCTTCAACCGCCTGTGGACGCTCACCGGCGGCCCGTGCCTCAACATCACCGGCCTCACCGGCGCCACCGGCCTGCCGATCGGCGTCCAACTGATCGGCCGCTTCGGCCGCGACCGGGAACTGATGCAGGTCGGGCGGTATCTGGAGCGGGCCATCACCGCCGCCTGACGCGCCCGGATCGCGCCAAGCGTCTCCCCGCTTACGAAAATTTTCTGCCCGTTGCGCCCCAGAAGCGATTTGTTAAGCACGCCGGATGAGGGTTTGTTAAATACGCGGCGCTAGGTTGGCCTCCTTCCATTTTCCTTCGGGGGCGTATCATGCGTATCAAGTCTCTTCTCCTCGGCAGCCTTGCCGGCGCGGCTCTTGCCGTTCCCGCCTTCGCGGCTGACATGGCCTACCCGGTCAAGGCGGCACCCATCGCCTATGTTCCGGTCTTCACCTGGACCGGCGTCTATATCGGCGGCAATGTCGGCTATGGCTGGGGTGAGGGTTCGGCCCCCTGGGGCAACTACCTCGCCTATTACTATGGCGGCTGGGACTCGGCGGCCGCCACCGGCGGTTCGGATCCCACCGGCTGGTTCGGCGGCGCGCAGATCGGCTACAACTACCAGTTCAGCAACAATGTCGTTCTCGGCGCCGAAGCCGACTTCAACTTTGGCGCGCTGGAAGACAAGCTGAGCTACTCGGCCTTCGACTTCGGCGACCCGACGCTGCAGGATATCGGCAGCATCACCACCAAGATCGAATCGTTCGGCACGGTCCGCGCTCGCCTCGGCTACGCGATGGACCGCTTCCTTCCCTACGTCACCGGCGGTCTCGCCTGGGGCAATGTGAAGGTTGACGAGAGCTGGGCCTCTTATGTCGACGGCGCCTATTCTCCCGGCCTGTCCGGCACCGCCTCCCGCAGCGACACGCTGTGGGGCTGGACGCTGGGCGGCGGCGTCGAATACGCCGTCACCGACAACTGGACCGTCAAGGCCGAGTACCTCTATGCCGATCTCGGCGACATCAACTGGGATGGCGCTTCGAACACCAAGGTCGACGTTACCCTGCAGACCATCAAGGCCGGCGTGAACTACAAGTTCTGATCGCCGCCTCGCTTCGGCACAGTTTAAGAGAAACCCCGGGCGGCAACGCCCGGGGTTTTTTGCGTGTGACAACCGCTCCGCCAGCCGCCACGGCTAGACGCGCGCTCTATTATTATATTAAATCGATATACTAATGGAGAAATCGCAATGGCCACCGTCTCACGTCGAACCCTCATCCGCGCCGCCGGCGGCGCGGCCGCTGCCGCCGCGCTGCTGGGCAGCCTCCCCCTGCGCGCCCAGTCTCCCGATACCGTCCGGATCGGCTATCAGCGCTCATCCACCCTCACGGCACTGCTCAAGGTGGATGGCGAGCTCGAGAAGGCGCTGGCGCCGCTCGGCATCAAGGTAAGCTGGCACGAATTCACCAGCGGCCTGCCGCTCTTGGAGGCGCTGAACCTCGGCAAGATCGACGTTACCGCCGACGTCGCCGATACCGTGCCTGTGTTCGCCCAGGCGGCGGGTGCCAAGCTGGTGTTCTACGCCGAGGAAGCGCCCTCCCCGTCCGCGCAGGCGATCCTCGTGCCGGACGGCTCGCCGGTCGCCACCGTGGCGGAGCTGAAGGGCAAGAAGGTCGCCGTCACCAAAGGGGCGGGCAGCCACTATCTGCTCCTCGCCGCCCTCGCCAAGGCCGGCCTCGCCTTCAAGGACATCGATCCCGCCTATCTAACCCCGGCCGATGGCCGTGCGGCCTTCGTCGGCGGCAATGTCGACGCGTGGGTGGCGTGGGACCCCTTCCTCGCGACGACGCAGGCGCAGTCCAAGGCCCGCATCCTCATCGACGGCAGCGACGGTCTGACCAGCTACAAGCGCTATTACCTCGCCTCGGAAGAGTTCGTCGGCACAGGCGGCAAGGTGGTCGCCATCCTGTTCGACCAGCTCAAGGCCAAGGGCGACTGGGTGAAGGCCAACCCGAAGGAAGCCGCCGCTGCGCTTGCCACTTTGTGGAACATCGATGCGGCGGCCATCGAGGTGGCCAATGGACGGCGCAGCTACAAGGTCGGCGCCGTGACGCGGGGCGGTCTTTCCGAGCAGCAGAAGATCGCCGACGCGTTCTTTGCCGAGAAGCTGCTGCCGCGCGCGGTGGACGCCGGTGCCGTCAGCCTCTGGCAGCCGGACAGCCAGTAAGCTCCGGGCGGGCGGCCTTGCGCCGCCGGCCCTTCAGTTCACCCCAAGCAGCGACGCCGCCGCGCTCCACACCGCATCCTTCACCCCCACCGCTGGCGGCGAGGCGACGATGGTCGGGGGGTTGGGGTTCTTCGCGCCATTGGTCGTGAGTTTGGCGAAGCCGATCTCGCCATCGGTGTAGTAGCGGTCGCCGCCGCCATTGCGGCCGAACAGGGTCGGGCCGAGGCCGGTCACCTGATAGACCATCTGCACCATGCCGGCGGTCTTGAGATCGCCGATCAGCAGGTCGCGCACCTTGTCGACATTGGCGTCGATGTGATGGGTGACGGCGCCGGTATAGTGGCTGAGCCCGACGCCTCGGTCATAGGTTGCCGAGCCGAGCCAGACCGGCCCGCCATCCTTGCCATTGTCGAGCACCCTCCACAAACGCACATGGTCGCGCTTGTCGGCACTGCGCCCGACCTCCTTCTCGAAGGCGAGATCCTCCACCCGGCCGTCATAAAAGAGCGGGCTCACCGGCGCCTGCGGGTCCGGCCGGCGCAGCAGCACCGAGCCGACAATGGCGATGCTGGACTTCAGCGTCACCGGGTTGGCCGGCATCCAGCCCGCCGCGTTCATGGCGTGGATGATGTCGTCCTGGCTGCCGACCAGCCCGACATTGATCGGGTCGCCGGGAATGCCCTGCTTGGTCTGGGTCACCATCGGCATGCGCTTGATGCCGGGCTGGTGCTCGTGATGCGTCCACAGGCGCGGCAGCATCACATAGGCCGCCGCGGCCCACACCACGAACGCCACCAGCGCCCAGAACAGCACCCGGCGCGTATCGTCGTCGATCGCGCTCATCTTCGTTACTCGGCCGCGAGGGAAGCGGCGCTCACCGGGTTGTAATTGAGCACCGGCGCCAGCCAGCGCTCGGCCTCCTCGACGCTCATTCCCTTGCGGGCGGCATAATCCTCGACCTGGTCGCGCTCAATGCGGCCAACGCCGAAATAGGACGCCTCGGGATGGGCGAAGTACAGCCCCGACACCGCCGCTCCCGGCCACATGGCGAAGCTCTCGGTCAACTCGACTCCGATCTTAGAAGTGGCGTCGAGCAGCTTGAAAAGAATCGCTTTTTCCGTGTGGTCCGGCTGCGCCGGATAGCCCGGCGCCGGGCGAATGCCGCGATAGGCCTCTTGAATCAGATTCTCATTCTTAAGTTCTTCATCCGGCGCATAAGCCCAGAATTCCTTGCGCACCCGCTCATGCATGCGTTCCGCAAACGCTTCTGCAAGACGATCCGCCAAGGCCTTGAGAAGAATCGAGGAATAGTCGTCATTCCCCGCCTTGAAGGCGTCCGAGCGCTCGGGCTCGCCGAACCCCGTCGTCACGCAGAATCCGCCGATATAATCGGGCACGCCGGTGGAGGTCGGGGCGATGAAGTCGGCTAGAGCGAGGTTGGTGCGCCCTTCGCGCTTGGCCATTTGCTGGCGCAGCGTGTGGAGCGTGGCGAGTTCCCGCGCCCGGCTGTCATCCTCGAACAGCACGATGTCGTCGCCCACCGCGCCGGCCGGCCAGAAACCGACCACCGCGCGGGCTGTGAGCCATTTCTCGGCGACAATGCGGTCCAGCATCTTGCGGGCATCGTCATAGAGGGCGCGCGCCGCCACCCCGACCTTCTCGTCGTCGAGAATGCGCGGGTACTGGCCGATCAGTTCCCAGGACTGGAAGAACGGCGTCCAGTCGATATAGGGCACCAGCTCGCCGAGATCGTAATCGTCGAACACCCGCGTGCCGAGAAAGGTCGGCACCGGCGCCGCATAGGCGTCGAAGTCCAGCGCCAGCCTGTTGGCGCGGGCATCCTCGAGCTTCACCCGCACCTTGTTGCGGTCGGACTTGGCGTGAGCGTCGGCGACCTTGGCGTATTCGGCGCGCAGGCTGGCGACATAGTCCGCCCGCGTATTGTCGTTCAGCAGGTTGGAGACCACGCCCACCGCCCGGCTGGCATCGGTGACATAGACGGCCTGCCCCCGCACATATTGCGGGGCGATCTTCACCGCCGTGTGGACGCGCGAGGTCGTCGCCCCGCCGATCAGCAGCGGCACGGTGAAGCCTTCGCGCTCCATCTCGGCGGCGACATGCACCATCTCGTCGAGCGAGGGGGTGATGAGGCCGGACAGGCCGATCACATCCACCTTGTGCGTGCGCGCCGCCTCCAGGATCTTCGCCGTCGGCACCATCACGCCGAGGTCGATCACCTCGTAATTGTTGCACTGGAGCACGACGCCGACGATGTTCTTGCCGATGTCGTGCACATCGCCCTTCACGGTTGCCATCAGCACCTTACCGGCCGAGGAATCCTCTGTAGACCCGTTGTCCAGCTTCTCCTGTTCCATGAAGGGCATGAGATAGGCCACCGCCTGCTTCATCACCCGGGCGGACTTCACCACCTGCGGCAGGAACATCTTGCCGGCGCCGAACAGGTCGCCGACCACGTTCATGCCGGCCATCAGCGGCCCCTCGATGACGTGGAGCGGCCGGGCGACCGACTGGCGCGCTTCCTCGGTGTCGACCTCGACAAAATCGGTGATGCCGTTGACCAGCGCGTGGGCGATGCGCTTCTCCACCGGCCAGGTGCGCCAAGTAAGGTCAGCCTCCTTCTTCTCGCGACCGCCCCCTCGGAAACGCTCCGCCAGCGCCAGCAGGCGCTCGGTGGCATCGTCGCGGCGGTTGAGCACCACGTCCTCGCAGGCCTCCCGCAGTTCCGGCTCGATCTCGCTATAGGGCGCGAGCTGGCCGGCATTGACGATGCCCATGTCCATGCCCGCCGAGATGGCGTGATACAGGAACACCGCGTGCATCGCCTCGCGCACCTGTTCGTTGCCGCGGAACGAGAAGGACAGGTTCGACACGCCGCCGGAGATATGGGCGTGCGGCAGCTGCTGGCGGATGGCACGGGTCGCCTCGATGAAGGCAACGCCATAGCCGGCATGCTCCTCGATGCCCGTCGCCACTGCGAAGACATTGGGGTCGAAGATGATGTCCTCGGGCGGGAAGCCGACCTCGTCCACGAGGATGCGGTAGGCCCGCGCACAGATTTCCACCTTGCGCTCATAGGTGTCGGCCTGGCCCTGCTCGTCGAAGGCCATCACCACCACGGCGGCGCCATAGGCACGCACCAGCCGGGCATGGTGGCGGAACGCCTCCTCGCCTTCCTTCATAGAGATGGAGTTGACGATGCCCTTGCCCTGGATGCACTTCAGCCCGGCCTCGATGACGCTCCACTTGGAGCTGTCGACCATGACGGGCACGCGGGCGATGTCCGGCTCAGCGGCGAGCAGGTTGAGGAAGGTCACCATCGCCTTCTCGGAATCGAGCAGGCCCTCATCCATGTTGATGTCGATGATCTGCGCGCCGTTCTCCACCTGGTCGCGTGCCACCGCCAGCGCGGCGGTGTAGTCGCCATTGGTGATGAGCTTGCGGAAGCGCGCCGAGCCGGTGACGTTGGTGCGCTCGCCCACATTGACGAAGGGGATGATGGGGGTGAGCTCGAACGGCTCCAGCCCCGACAGCCGCAGGCGCGGCTCGATCTCGGGAATGACGCGCGGCGCGTGCGGCGCCACCGCCTCGGCAATGGCGCGGATATGGTCCGGCGTCGTGCCGCAGCAGCCGCCGACGACGTTCACCAGGCCCGAGGCGGCGAATTCCCCGACGAGGCGCGCCATCGCCTCCGGGCTCTCGTCATACAGGCCGAACTCGTTGGGCAGGCCGGCATTGGGATAGGCGCAGACCAGCGTGTCGGCGAGGCGCGAAAGCTCGTCGATATGGGCGCGCATCTCCTTGGCACCCAGCGCGCAGTTCAGCCCGATGGAGAAGGGCTGGGCGTGGCGCAGCGAATTCCAGAACGCCGCCGGGGTCTGGCCCGACAAGGTGCGGCCGGAAAGGTCGGTGATGGTGCCGGAGATCATCACCGGCACGCGGATGCCGCGCTCTTCGAACAGCCGCTCGATGGCGAACACCGCCGCCTTGGCGTTCAGCGTGTCGAAGATGGTCTCGATCAGCAGCAGGTCGGCACCGCCATCCAGCAGCGCCGCCGCCTGCGCGCCATAGGCGGTGGCCAGCTCGTCGAAGGAGGTGGCGCGGAAGCCGGGGTCGTTCACATCGGGCGAGATCGACGCGGTGCGGTTGGTTGGCCCGATGGCGCCCGCGACGAAGCGGCGGCGGCCGTCCTTGGCCTCGGCGAGCTTCGCAGCTTCCTTGGCGAGGCGGGCGCCCTCGAAATTGATCTCGCGGACCAGGCTCTCCATGCCGTAATCGGCCATGGCGATGGTGGTGCCGGAAAAGGTGTTGGTCTCGACGATGTCCGCCCCCGCCAGGAAATAGGCGAGGTGGATGTCGCGCACGGCGTCCGGCGCGGTGATGTTGAGCAGGTCGTTATTGCCCTTCACGTCCTGCGGCCAGTCGGTGAACCGCGTGCCGCGATAGCCGGCCTCGTCCAGCTTCAGCTGCTGGATCATCGTGCCCATGGCCCCGTCGAGCACAAGGATGCGCTCGCGCGCGGCCTGATGCAGGGCGGAAAGGGTGTCGGAGGCGGCCAGGGTCATGAGAGTCACCGTCGCTCTTGCTCCCTCTCCCCGTCGGGGAGAGGGTTGGGGTGAGGGGCCGCTGCACGCAAGGCTTCGAGAATGCGCACAAGAACCCCGTCCATGTTCATCAGCACGTCGTTATTCCAGAAACGGATGACCAGATAGCCACAAGCTTCGATCGTCCGCGTCCTTTGCATGTCTCGCTCGACGGCGTGCTGCCCGCCGTCGAGCTCAACGACCAGCCTTGCATCGACGCAGAGGAAATCGACGATGTATCTATCGACCGGCGCCTGCCGGCGAAACTTCCATCCGTCGAGGCGGCGGTCGCGCAACCGCGACCAGAGGAAAGCTTCGGCGTCCGTCTGATCGGTCTCAGCCGCCGCGCTCGCTCGATTCGACCGTCATATCCCCTCACCCGGCGCTCCGCGCCGACCTCTCCCCCACGGGGAGAGGTTAAGTGGCATCAATTGCGCGGGCCTTTCGAAACGTATCTTGACGCTTCTTGGCGTCAGCGATCGCTGCGTCAAGTTTCTGAGCGAGCCCATCAAGGCGAGCCTCTGAGGCGTCAAATCTGCGTTCAAGCGCCATGAAGCCAGCCTGAATGTCGTGCAGGATTTCCGTCAATTCGGCGACGATCTCGTCCTCCGGCTCGCTCATCGACCGTCTCCGTGGAACGCCCCTACTATATGGCATCCCACCGCGAAATTCTCATGCCGCCGCCTGTCCCTTGCCTTCGCCCTGCCCTGCCTCCAGCGGCGGGCGGATGCCCAGCAGGTGGCACACCGCATAGACGAGGTCGGCGCGGTTGAGCGTGTAGAAGTGGAACTCGGTGACCCCGCGATCCACGAGGTCGAACACCTGCTCGGCGGCCACGGCGGCGGCGATCAGCTTGCGGGTCTCGGGGTCATTGTCCAATCCCTCGAAGCGCGCGGCCAGCCAGTCCGGCATGTAGGTGCCGGTCTTGGTCGAGAAGTTCTTCGCCTGCTTGAAGTTGGACACCGGCAGGATGCCCGGCACGATGGGCACATCGATGCCGCGCGCCCGCGCCTTGTCGAGAAACGCGAAATACAGGTCGTTGTCGAAGAAGCACTGGGTGATGGCGCGCGTCGCCCCGGCATCGACCTTGGCGGCGAGGATATCGAGATCGGTGTCGAAGCTCGGGCTCTCCGGGTGCTTCTCGGGATAGGCCGAGACCGACACCTCGAAATTGGCGATGCGGCGAATGCCGGCAACGAGGTCGGCCGTCGTGCGGTAGCCGTCGGCATGCGGCTCATACGCCTGGCCGACACCGCCCGGCGGATCGCCGCGCAGCGCCACGATGTGGCGGACCCCGGCGTCCCAATAGCCGCGCACCACCTCGTCCACCTCGTCCCGGGTAGCGGAGACGCAGGTGAGATGCGCGGCGGGCGCGAGCCGCGTTTCCTTCACGATGCGCTCCACCGTCGCGTGGGTGCGCTCGCGGGTGGAGCCGCCGGCGCCATAGGTCACCGAGACGAATTTCGGCGCCAGCGGCGCGAGGCGGGTGATGGAGTTCCACAGCGTGGCTTCCATCTCCGGCGTCTTCGGCGGGAAGAACTCGAACGAGACCGAAATGGGCCGCCCGCCGGCGCGGCGGCTGCGGCGCTCGACATCCGACGACATCAGGCGACCTCCTGCTTTTGTGGGGCATCGGCCATCACGACACGCGGGTCGCTGGCGAGCCAGAGCGAAACGGTGAGCCGTCCCTCCCCGGACCTTCCATGGTCCTTGGGGGCGAGCAGGCGGTGGGACTGCGGCACGAGGCCGGCCTGGGCGAGCCAGCTCTCCATGATTTCGGGCGCGAAGCCGAGCCGGCGATGGGCGTGCTGCTCGCGCAGGAATTCGAGGTCGTGCGGATCGAAATCCACCACCAGCAGCCGCCCGCCGGGGCGCAGCACACGCGCCGCCTCCTTCAGGGCACGCGGCGCGTCTTCGAGGAAGTGCAGCACCTGGTGGACGATGACGACATCGAAGGCATCGCGCGGCAGCGCGAGATTATAGATGTCGCCCTGCCGCACCGTGGCGTTGCGCACGCCGGCGCGGTCGAGATTGGCACGGGCGACCGCCAGCATCTCGGCCGAGAGGTCGATGCCGACGCCGCGCTCCATCTCGTCGGCGAACAGCTCCAATATGCGGCCGGTGCCGGTGCCGAGATCCAGCAGGCTGCCGACACGCGCCCCGGACAGCGCCTGCCGGATCGCCGCCTCCACCTGCTCCTCGGGCGCGTGCAGGCGGCGCAGCGCGTCCCATTCATGAGCGTGGGTGCGGAAATAGGCCTGTGCGTGGGCGGCGCGGGCGGCGCGCACCGCTTCCAGCCGCTCGCGGTCGCGCAGGAGCGTGTCGTCCTCCGGCGCGACCAGCTCCAGCAGCGCGTCGGTCAGCGCGGCGCCGGGCGCGTCGACGGCGCGGCGGTAGAACACCCAGCTCGCCTCGCGGAACCGTTCCACCAGCCCCGCCTCGGCCAGCAGCTTGAGATGACGCGAGATTCGCGGCTGCGACTGGCCCAGAATCTCGGTAAGCTCGGAAACGGTCAGCTCGCCCTCGCCGATCAGCGCCAGCAGGCGCAGCCGCGTGTCCTCGCCGGCCGCCTTGAGGCCTTCGAGCAGCAACGCGAAACCGAGCGGGGAACCGGACAACGAGGCCTCCAAGAAAGATATAAAGATATGTTTATGTCTTATTTCGACAAGACGCAAGAGGCTGCGTTCAGCCCTCTCCACACCACCGTTGATGGAGGTCGCCGGTGAGCGGCCGCGAGGACGCACCGGATGACGACGGCAGTCGGGAAGCCGGCCATGGCGATTTCGGCGTGCGGCCCGGCGAGATCACCGTGGACCTGCCCGAGACACCGGACGCCGGGCTCTATTTCATCGGCCGCATCCGCACGCCGTGGACCCGCCGGGCCGACTGCCCGAAGAACGCCCATGAGGCGAAGGAGGTCTGCACGGTGGAGATCGACCTGCCCTTCCGGCCGGCGCTGCAGGGGCTGGAAGGTACCACCCATCTCTGGCTGCTCTATTTCATGGACCGGGCACCGCGGAACCTCGTCGTGCAGGTCCCCCGGCGCTATGGCAGCGGGCGCGGCACCTTCGCCCTGCGCAGCCCGGCCCGGCCCAACCCCATCGCCATGAGCGCGGTGCGGCTGCTGGGCATCGAGGACGGGCGGCTGTCGGTTATCGGCGCCGACTGCCTCGACGGCACGCCGCTGCTCGACATCAAGCCCTATTTCGCGTCCACCGACTGCCACGCCGATGCGGTGGTCGGCTGGCACCGGGATCGGGCGCGTGGCGATGAACCGCTGCCGCAGGGTGAACTGTGACATGAAAACATCGGCGCCGCGTTGCGCGCATGCCCTGCGGGAACGCTCTATTTCGTGACGGGTTATGGTCTTGAACCTGCCTTGATCCTGCGTCATTCCCCACGGCAGAAAATATTCGCGCATTTCCGCGCCAACAGATTCGAATAAGGCTTGATGATGGTCGTTCGCCTCGGTTTCGTTCCCGCTGTCGCCTTCACGGTACTGGCATCGGTCGGCACCGCCGGAGCCCAGTACTATCCGGCCGAGCAGCAGGACCCTGCGGCTCAAGAAGGTTCGGCCTATGAGGCCGCAACCGGCAGTCGTGCGGTTGAAAATGTCCAGGTCCCCGCCGCCTATGATCCCTATGGCGCACCGGCCGGCGCGGCTCCCGCACAGGTCTACCAGCAGCCGCAGGCCGCCTATGGCGCGCCCCCTCCGGGCGTGAATGATCCCTATGCGGCGCAGCAGGCACCTGTGGCCAACGCCCCCTATTCCGACCCCTCGCGCCAGCCCACCGGCTACCCGCCGGGCGCCTTTTCCGGCCAGCAGCCGGCCGGCATGGCCTCGCCCTATGGTAACAACGCTGCGGCGCCGCAGCAGACCTATGCGCAGCCCGCCTATGGCCAGCCGCCAGCCGCCGTGAACAACGGCGCCAACACCAATGGTGCCAACGGCACCAGCGTCGCCATGCTGCCGCCCGAGGACCAGCCGGAGACCGGCCCGGCCAAGGAACTGCCGGCCAATCTGAAGCGCCAGATCGTCGACTACGTGACCAAGGAATCCCCGGGCACGCTCGTCATCGACACGCCCAACACCTACCTCTATTACGTGCTGCCCGGCGGCAAGGCTGAGCGCTACGGCATCGGCGTCGGCCGCGAAGGATTCACCTGGGCCGGCACGGAAAAGATCAGCCGCAAAGCGGAATGGGCCGATTGGCGCCCGCCGGCGGAAATGATCGAGCGCCAGCCCTATCTGCCGCGCTTCATGGCCGGTGGCCCGGGCAACCCGCTCGGCGCCCGCACCATGTATCTGGGTGGCACCATCTACCGCATTCACGGCACCAACCAGCCCTCCACCATCGGCCAGTTCATGTCGTCGGGCTGCATCCGCATGCTGAACGAGGATGTCGAGAACCTGTACGAGCGCGTCAAGGTCGGGACCAAGGTCGTGGTTCTCCCCGGCAACGCGCCGGTCGCCGCGGACGCCTCCGGCTCGGTGTCGCCGACCGCGGCCATGCCGGTAGCCGATACGGGCTTCGCCGTCCGCTGAGCCTGCGGGGAGGCACGCCTTCCCCCTCATACCTGTTCCAGCCGGCCGGATCGCTCTGCGCTCCGGCCGGTTTTGTTTCAGGGGGTCCAGATCGTCTGTTCCGGCACCCGCACCTCCAGCTTGGAGCCGGCGGTGAGCGTGCCGGCCCGTTCGACCCAGGCGACCAGTCCGCGCAAGCCTTTCGCCACCTTGGCAAAGCCGAGTTCGGCGCTCGCCTGCCCGGTCTGTGCCGCGACCGACGCGCCGGCATGGCGGCAGGGCGCGTTCGGACCCTCCACGACAAGCGCCGCGCCGTCCGGAAAATGCAGCCTCGTGCCCGGCGGCAGGCCCGTCAGGCGCGCCACGCCCTCGATCACGAGATTGGCGCCGATCCACTCCGGCCGTATCTGCGCCAGCCCCAGCCGCCGCGCGATTTCGGCAAGCTCGTCCGGCGCGACGAGCGAGACCTGCCGCGCATTGCGTATCGGCGTGCCGCGCGGATACCACGGCACGCGTGAATCCGCCGCGCGGGCGAAACCCGCATGGCGGTCGCCCGGCAGCCCCTCCAGCGTGACCGCGAGTTCAACCACCTCGCGGGTGACGAATCCCTCGCCATCGGCGATGAGCGTATGCGCCAGCTTGGCAGTGAAGCGCCGCGCCGGCACCGGCACCGGCTCGCCGAACAGATCGCGTGCGGGAGGAACCTCACCGGCGGTCATCGGCCACCTCCATATCGGTTGGACATCCGTCTATTCCATGACTACAGGTCCGGCGACCCTGTCTGTACGATGGGACGCTCGTCTCGGGACGAGTCGCTGGAACTCCGGAGGCGGGACGTCGTTACCGCGCAGCCGGCGTGGCGAGCAAGGATGAGGATCGACCACATGTCTTTGCAAACGGATTCGATGACGCCGACGCCGGGCGGCATGGTTGCCGGGCATCTTACCGAACTGCGCGCCAAATGGGGCTGGTTTGTCGCTCTCGGCCTGCTCATGGTCATCGCCGGGGCGATCGCGCTGGGCAACCTCGTGCTGAGCACGGTGGTGTCGGTGCTCTATATCGGCGTCATGATGGCGGTCTCCGGCGGCGCGCAGGTCATCCACGCCTTCCAGGTCAAGACATGGGGCGCCTTCGCCTTCTGGATGCTCGACGGCCTGCTCTTCCTTGCCGCCGGCTTGGTCTGCATCTTCGTGCCGATGGTCGCCGCCGAATTCCTGACGCTGTTCCTCGGCGTCTCGCTCATCGTCGGCGGCGCGTTCCGCCTGATGGCGGCGCTGAAGCTGCGCCCGGCCGAAGGCTGGGGCTGGATCGCCTTCTCGGCCGCCATCGCCATCCTGCTCGGCATCGAGATCATCGCCGGTTGGCCGGTCAGCGGCCTGTGGGTGCTCGGCCTGCTGCTCGGCATCGACCTGATCTTCAATGGCATCGCCGTGCTGTTCCTCGGCTTCGGCCTGAAGAAATAGCGCCGGCCGGTGGCAGCGCCCCTCGCCGCAACGGCGGAAACTCCCGCGGAGCCGGTCGAAAGGCCGGCCCCGCAAGCCGCCTCGGGGCGCGACCTGCGGCTCGACCTGTTTCGCGGGCTGGCGCTGTGGTTCATCTTCCTGAACCACGTGCCCAACAATGTCGCGAACTGGATCACCAACCGCAATTTCGGCTTCTCGGACGCCACCGAGATCTTCGTCTTCATCTCCGGCTACACCGCCGCCATGGTCTATGGGCGCCAGCTCGATTCCAGCGGCGTGATGGTGACCTCGGCCCGCATCCTGCGCCGGGCCTGGCAGCTCTATGTCGCCTTCATCTTCCTGTTCGTCATCTATCTCGCCGAAATCTCCTATGTCGTCGGCAGCTTCTCCAACCCGCTCTATGCGGAGGAGATGGGCGCGCTGCAGTTTCTCGCCGAGCCCGACGTGGCGCTGGTTCAGGCGCTGCTGCTGAAGTTCCGCCCCGCCAACATGGACGTGCTGCCGCTCTACATCGTGCTGCTGGCGACCTTCCCACCGATATTGTGGGCGCTGAAGCGGAAGGCGGACGCGACGCTCGCCGCCTCCTTCCTGCTCTGGCTCGCCGTGCAGGTGTGGGGCTTCAACCTGCCGGGCTATCCCGATGACAGGATGTGGTTCTTCAACCCCTTCGCCTGGCAGTTCATGTTCGTGTTCGGCGGCTGGTGCGGCCTTGGCGGCAGCGACCGGCTGGCCGGGCTGGTGCATTCGCGGTTCATCCTGGCGCTGTCCGTGATCTATCTCCTCGTGTCGCTCGCCGTGGTGACGAGCTGGTACTGGCCGCCGATGGAAGGGCTGGTGCCGGAGGCGGTCGGCAACATCATCTACCCGATCAGCAAGACCGACCTCTCGGTGCTGCGCTTCATCCATTTCCTGGCGCTCGGCGTGGTGGTGGTACGATCGATACCGGTGGACGCGCCGTTCCTGCGCTGGCGATTGCTGAAGCCGATGATTTTGTGCGGCCAGCACTCGCTGGAAGTGTTTTGCTTCGGCGTCTTCCTTTCTTTCGCCGCACATTTCGTGCTGAACGAGGTCTCCGGCACGCTGTTCATGCAGTTGAGCATGAGCGTGACCGGCATCGCCTTAATGGTAGGTCTCTCGGCATTGCTGTCGTGGTATGCTCGCGCCGAGCGCGACAGAACGGCGCGCAAGATGGCTGGTCAACGCGGTTCGACGTGAAACGCTGGGTCTTGGGTATTCTTTTCGCAGGTCTTCTCTCCTTGGGCGGCGCACACAGTGCCGGCGCCGAGGCGGCGAAGGTGTGCGCGGCGCCCTCCGCCCTCACCAAGGCCGGCTTCGCCCTGCCGCGCCTGGCGCGTTCGCTGGACAAGAAGGAGCCGACGACCATTCTCGTCGTGAACAGTTCCGCCTCGACCAAGCGTCTCGCGGCCGGCGAAAAAGCCGGCGACGGCAAGGCCGACGGCAAGCCTGCCGGCCCGCGCAATTTCCCGAGCTATATCGAGGAAACGCTGCGCGCCCGCTACCCCGATGGCGGCATCGTGGTGACCACCCGCCACGAGCCCCGCGCCACCGCCGAGAGCATTCTCGAGCAGTTGCCCGCCATGCTGGACGAAACACGTCCGGCGCTGATGATCTGGCAGACCGGCACCTATGACGCCATCCTCGGCGCCGACACCTCGGCATTCTCGGACGCCGTCGACACCGGCATCGGCTACGCCCACCGGGCCGGCGCCGATGTCCTGTTGGTGAGCCCGCAATACAGCCCGCGCACTGCCTTCGCGTTTGACGCCGCCGCCTACAACACGTCGCTGCGCTGGGCGGCTCGCCTCGGCGGGGTGCCGTTCTTCGACCGCTACAGCGTCATGCGGTTCTGGGAAGACGAAGGCATCTTCGACTTCGACACCGCCCGCCCCTCCCCCTCGCTGTTCGACGATGTGCATAGCTGCATCGGCCGCCTTCTGGTCGGCATGATCGTCGACGGCGTCGAACTGCGAACACTCGGTTCCCGCTAGATGCACCTGCGCCTTCTCGCCCCCCTCGCCCTGTCCGCCGTGCTCCTCGCCGCCGCCGCGCCGCCGGTGCTTGGCCAGACGGTGATCCCGGCCGGCTGCCCGGCCTCGAAGACGCTGGCCAAGCTCAACGCGCCGCTCGCCCGCACCGCCGCGAAGCTGCGTGCCGGGGAGCCCGTGGTGATCGTCGCCATCGGCTCGTCCTCCACCGCCGGGGCCGGCGCCAGCGTGCCGGGCGCCGCCTATCCCAGCCGCCTGGAGGCCATGCTGCGCGAGCGTTTTCCCGCTGCCGACATCACCGTGGTCAATCGCGGCGTGAACGGCCAGGACGCGCCGGAGATGCTGGCGCGCTTCGACACCGATGTCGCCGCGCTCAAGCCGACGCTGGTGATTTGGCAGTCGGGCGTCAACGCCCTGTTCCGCGACAACGGCCTCGCCGCCGCCGCCGGCCTGCTGCACGAGGCGATCGCGCGGGTGAAGGCGATCAATGCGGATCTGGTGCTGGTCGATCCGCAATACGCCCCGCGCGTACTGGCCGACGCCGATAGCGGGCCGATGGTGAACCTCATTGCCAGCATCGGCGCCGAGGAAGGCGTCGCCGTCTATCACCGCTTCGCGCTGATGCGCGACTGGCACGAGACCTCCGCCATGGGCTTCGATTCCTTCCTCTGGAAGGACAAGTTCCACATGAACGACTGGGGCTATAACTGCTTCGCCCGCGATCTCGGGCGGGCGGTGGTCGCCAATGTCGAATCGCTGCAGCGTTCCGCCGATGTGAGCCCGGCCGCGACCGCCGCGAAGCCGGGCCTGGCGCCGGCCAGTGCCGCGGTTCGGCCCGCCGCCACGGCGGTGTCGGCCAGCGTCACCCCCTGACGGCGTTTCGTCCGGGTCTCAGTCGCCGCCCTTGCCCGAGAACGCCCCGCCGAAGCGCTTCATCACGGCGTCGCGGGCCTTGAGCACGCGGCGCTCGTAATCCTCGGCCATCGGCTCGGTAAGGACGCTTTCCAGGCCGGCGAGCAGCGCCCACAGGGCGGGAACCTCCGCCTCGTCCTCGATGAAGTCGGCCATCGCCTCGCCATCGGCATCGTCCACCGTGCGCGACAGGAACTCGAACAGCACGACGGCAACCGAGCGGTCGATGACAAGCGTGATTTCGTCGTCCGGCGCGTCGGCCATGAAGCTACCCCGTGCAAAAGATGCTCCCCATCCTATCGTCCGGCCACGGCCGCCTGACAAGCCCGGCTTTGGCGACAGGCGCGGCGGGACGGGACGGGGTCCGGCTTGCATTCGCCGCCCCTTCATGCTGACGGTGGGCAAAACGGGAGAGCCATGATGACGGCAGCGGACGATCTGGTAACGGTCAGGGATTTCGTGCGCCACGCGGTGAGCCGCTTCACCGAGGCGCGGCTGGCCTTCGGCCACGGCACCACGGAAGCGCTGGATGAAGCCGCCTTCATGGTGCTGGAGGCGCTGCACCTGCCGGTGGACGACCTCTCGCCCTGGCTTGATGCCCGGCTGACTCGCGAGGAGCGCACGCGCCTCGCCGACCTCATCGAGCAGCGCTGCACCACCCGCCAGCCGGCCGCCTATCTGCTGGGCAAGACCTACATTGGCGGCGTGCCGTTCCGTTCCGATGCGCGCGCCATCGTGCCACGCTCCTTCATCGGCGAGTTGATGGCGGGCGACCTGTTCGTCGGTGGCGACTTCTCGCTGGTGCCGCAGCCGGAAACCGTGGGGCGCGTGCTCGATTTGTGCACCGGCTCGGGCTGCCTCGCCATCCTCGCCGCCATGACCTTCGAGAACGCACAGGTCGACGCCGTGGACCTCTGCCCCGACGCGCTCTCCCTGGCAACCGAGAACGTCGCCGAGCACGATCTGGGTGATCGCGTGCGGCTGGTGCAGGGCGACCTGTTCGGCCCGCTCAAGGGCGAGGTCTATGACCTGATCATCACCAACCCGCCTTATGTCGACGCGCCGACCATGGCGGCCCTGCCTGCCGAATACCGCCATGAGCCGAGCCTCGCCTTCGACGGCGGGCCGGACGGTCTCGACATCGTGCGCCGCATCCTCGCCGCCGCCCCGGCACATCTGTCGTCCGGCGGCGGCATGATCTGCGAGATCGGCACCGGCAAGGAGATACTGGAGGCGGAATATCCCAACCTGCCCTTCCTGTGGCTCGACACCGAGGACAGCGAGGGCGAGGTGTTCTGGCTCTCCGCAGCCGATCTCTCGGTAACCACCGACCTGCGCGTCATCAACCGCATGCCGCGCTGATCAGGCGCCCTCACCCGCCGCGCTTCATGTGCTCCAGCACGGCGGCGTCCGGCCAGCAGTCCAGCGGCAGGCCGTTGGCCTTCTGGTAGGCGCCGAGCGCGGCGCGGGTCTTCATGCCGGCCTTGCCGTCGACCTTGTCGGCGTAGAAACCTTTGCTCCTCAGAACCTTCTGCATGAATTCGAGGTCACGCGTCTTCACCAGCGCGATGTTTGACCAGTCGCGGGCGAAGGGCCGATCGTCCTCGATGCGGTCGGCGAGATGGCCGACATAGAGCACGTAGAGGTCGGCGAAATTGTAGCTCTTCAGCACGAAATAATTGGCCGGCGTCAGGAACGCCGGCCCATAGGGCCCGGCCGGCATGATGATCGAGGCCGCATCCTTCAGCGCCGCCGGCGACACGCGGCGCCCATCTGCGATCTTCACCCCGCGCTTCAGCCATTCGCCGATGGTGAGCGTCGTCTCGGGCTCCGCCAGCGTGCAGTCCAAGCCGGCCGGCACCGTGATCTCATAGGCCCAGCTTTTGCCGCTCTGCCAGCCCTTCTCCTTCAGCAGGCTGGCGGTGGTGGCCAGCGCCTCCGGCACCGAACTCCAGATGTTGGCGGTGCCGTCGCCATCGAGGTCGACGCCATAGGCGAGGTAGCCGGTGGGCAGGAACTGGGTCAGCCCCATCGCCCCGGCCCAGGAGCTCTTCATCCCGGCGCGGGTGACGTGCCCCTCGTCGAGGATCTTCAGCGCGGCCAGAAACTCGGCGCGGAACTCCTCCTTGCGGCGACCGACATAGGCCTGCGTCGCCAGCACGCGCAGCGCGTCATGGCTGAGCTTGGCGCCGCCATAGGAGGTCTCGCGGGCCCAGATCGCCAGCAGAACAGGCCCCGGCACGCCGAAGCGCCGCTCGATCGCCTTGAGGTCGGCGTCATATTGCCGGGCGAGCTTGCGCCCCTGAATGGCGAGATTGCCGATCGCCTTGTCGGAGAGATAGGCGGCCGGGGTCTGCACGAATTCCGCCTGCCGGTCCGGCGCCTTCGGCTTGCCCGGAAGCGCGAGGTCGGGCAGCGAGAAGTCCGGTTCCAGCCCGGCGGTCTCGCGCTCGAAGGTGGCGCGGGAGATGCCCATCGCCTGCGCCGCCGGCCATTGCGCGGCGAGCCAGCGCTCAAAGCCGGCATCGGCGAAGGCGGGGAGCGGGGCGAGAAGGGAAAAAGCGAGGATGGCAAGGCGGATCATGGAGCGCATACGCCCTATGTAGCGCGGCAGAGCGCGATGGGAAAATCACGCCGCTCCGGAACGGTGCCTGTCGGATTGGCGGCGCCCCGCACGTCCTTGGATTGCCGGCGCGCAGGCCGGCGGCAGCAGGAGGCCCGACATGGGACTGAGGCAGAGCATCACCCCCTATCTCTGGTTCGACGGCACGGCGAAGGAGGCAGCCGATTTCTACGTCTCGGTATTCCCGAATTCGCGCATCGTGACTGTCGGCACCAACAGCGAGGAGACACCGGGCCCGACGGGCAGCGTGCTGGTGGTCCTGTTCGAACTCGACGGCGTGCGGTTCGGCGCCATCAATGGCGGCAGCACCTACACGCTGAGCGAGGCGACGTCGTTCATGATCGACTGCGCCACGCAGGAGGAGATCGACTACTACTGGGAAAGGCTCGGCGCCGGCGGCCAGTACCAGGCCTGCGGCTGGCTGAAGGACCGCTTCGGCCTTTCCTGGCAGGTGAACAGCAGCGCGCTGGTGGAACAGGCGCATGCCGACCCCGCAGCTGGCGCGCGGGTGATGAAGGCGATGATGGACATGGTCAAGATCGACCTTGCCCGGCTCCGGCAGGCGCTCGACGGGGCGTGAGCCTCACCGCACCGCGACGATGAACAGCCGGGGAAAGCGCAGCAGCACCCGGCCGTCGACGCGGGCCGGATAGGCCTGCGCGAGCCGCGCCGTATAGTCCTCAAGGAACGCCGCGCGCTCAGCCTCGTCCAGCGGGGCGAGAAAGCGCCGCAGGCCGGTGGAGCGGAACCAGTCGGCGATGGCCGATGGCCCTTCCAGCGGATGGTTGTAGAGCGTGTGCCACACGTCGACATGGCGGGCCAGCGGCGCCAGCCGGTCGTAATAGGCGCCGACGCCGAGCAGCGCCTCGCGCCCCGCCCCCGCTACGCGCCCGGCCCACGGGCCGGCGGCGGCCGTCTCTTCCATCAGCAGGTGCGAGGGCTCGCCCACATTGTCCGGCATCTGCACCGCGAGCACGCCGCCCTCGGGCAGCCCCTCCACCAGCCGCGCCAGCACGTCGAGATGGTCCGGCACCCACTGCATCACCGCATTGGCGAAGAGGAGATCGGTTGCCTCGGGAAGCTCCCAGGTCGAGATGTCGCCGATGTCGAAACGCGCGCCCGGCACGCGCAGGCGCGCCTGCTCGATCATCGCCGGCGAGGTGTCGATACCCGTCACCTCGGCCTGCGGCCAGCGCTGCGCCAGCAGTTCGGTGGAATTGCCCGGCCCGCAGCCGAGATCGACGATACGGCGCGGCTGGCTGAGCGGCACCCGCGCCAGCAGGTCGCGCGGCGGCCGGGTGCGCTCGTCCTCGAAGGAGAGATAGAGGGCGGGGTTCCAGTCTTCAGCCATCGCCCTCACCCTTCTGCCGCCGGCCGTCATGGCAGGCGGACCGTCCCACCTCATCCGCCCGGCATCACCCCGGAAGGGCCGTCCGGCCCTGTCCGGCATCGTATGCCGCATCATACGGCGCGCGATCCCGGCCCCCGCTGCCGCCGGCCAGGATGGCGCAGCCGCTCAGCGCGTCAGCTTCTTGTGCTTCATGCGGTGCGGGACGATCTCGTCCACGCCGAGGCGGCGCTTCTTGTCTTCCTCGTAATCGTGGAAGTTGCCCTCGAACCACTCGACATGGCCATCGCCCTCAAAGGCCAGCATGTGGGTGGCGATACGGTCGAGGAAGAAGCGGTCATGCGAGATGATGACCGCGCAGCCGGCGAAGTCCTCCAGCGCCTCTTCCAGCGCGCGCAGCGTCTCGACGTCGAGATCGTTGGTCGGCTCGTCCAGCAGCAGGACGTTGGCGCCCTGCTGGAGAATACGGGCGAGATGCACGCGGTTGCGCTCGCCGCCCGAGAGCATGCCGACCTTCTTCTGCTGGTCGCCGCCCTTGAAGTTGAAGGCGCCGCAATAGGCGCGCGAGTTGATCTCGCGCTTGCCGAGATAGAGGATCTCGTTGCCGCCGGAGATTTCCTCCCACACGGTCTTCTTGTCGTTCAACGCGTCGCGGTTCTGGTCGACATAGCCGAGCTGCACGCTCTCGCCGATGGTGATCGAGCCGGAATCGGGCTTTTCCAGCTCGTTGATCATGCGGAACAGCGTGGTCTTGCCGGCGCCGTTCGGGCCGATGACGCCGACAATGCCGCCCGGCGGCAGCTTGAAGGAGAGGTCGTCGATCAGCAGCTTGTCGCCGAAGGATTTGGTGAGGCCATTGAACTCGATGACGTTGTTGCCGAGCCGCTCGGACACCGGGATGACGATCTGCGCGGTGGTCGGGCCCTTCTCGGACGCCTTCTTCACCAGGTCGTCATAGCGCTGGATACGCGCCTTGTTCTTGGCCTGGCGGGCCTTCGGGGAGGCCCCCATCCACTCCGCCTCGGAGGCGATCGCGCGCTGGCGGGCCTCGTCCTCGCGATTTTCCTGCGCCATGCGCTTGGCCTTCTGCGACAGCCACGAGGAATAGTTGCCCTCATAGGGAATGCCGCGGCCGCGATCGAGCTCGAGGATCCAGCCGGTCACGTTGTCGAGGAAGTAGCGGTCATGGGTGACGATCAGGATCGCGCCCGGATAGGCGCGCAGATGGCCTTCCAGCCAGTTGGTGGTCTCGGCGTCGAGATGGTTGGTCGGCTCGTCCAGCAGCAGCAGTTCCGGCTGCGAGAGCAGCAGCTGGCACAGCGCCACGCGGCGCCGCTCGCCGCCGGAGAGCTTGGCGACGTCCGAGCCCTCCTCCGGGCAGCCGAGCGCGTCCATCGCCTGGTCGACCTTGCTGTCGAGGTCCCACAGGCCCTGGCCTTCGATCTCGTCCTGCAGCGCGGTCATCTCGTCCGCGGTCTCGTCGGAATAGTTCATGGCGAGTTCGTTGTAGCGGTCGAGGATCGCCTTCTGCTTGGCCACGCCGAGCATGACGTTCTCGCGCACCGACAAGGCGGGATCGAGCAGCGGCTCCTGCGGCAGGTAGCCGACGCGCGCGCCTTCCGCGACCCAGGCCTCGCCGGAGAAATCCTTGTCGAGGCCGGCCATGATCTTCAGCAGCGTCGACTTGCCCGAGCCGTTGGCGCCGAGAATGCCGATCTTGGCCGTCGGGTAGAAGGAGAGGTGCACATTGTCGAGCACCTTCTTGCCGCCCGGATAGGCCTTGGACATGCCATGCATGTGGTAGACATACTGATACGAAGCCATGTGCCAAATCCTGCGCGTTCGGGCCGGACCGAGACCGGGCCGCGTTTCCACGGCGTGAACGGGTGTGGGGTCGGGCGCTATGTAAACCGCTCCCCCGTGAGCGGCAAGGCCGGAGGCGAATCCCGGCGGCACCCCAGCACGGCTTTTCGCTCCGCTGACCACCGCTCCGACCCGGCCCGGAGGGCCCAATCTGCCGGGCGACGGCATTTTACGCGCGGGTATCGGAACGCCTCCGCACCTTGGACGTTGTCAGCAGGCCGGCGAGAGGCCGCGCGCACGGACTATCTCGCTACCTCACTGACCCCGAACCGGGCGGGTATACCGACAGCATGGCGATAGCACGAACCGCATCCGACGACGTCACACAGCTGCTGCCCCAACCCGACTGGGCCCTTTTCCTCGACATTGACGGCACGCTCATCGAGCATGCCGACCATCCCGAGGGCGTGAGCATTCCCGACGACCTGCCCGACCTTCTCGCGCGCCTCCAGGTCGCGCTCGACGGCGCGGTGGCGCTGGTCTCGGGCCGTACCATCGAATGGATGGACCGCCGTTTCGCACCCACCCGGCTCGCCGCCTCCGGCCAGCATGGCGCCGAGGTGCGCCTTGCGCCCGACGCCCCTTCCGTGCCGATCCCGCTGCCGAAATGGCGCAAGCCGCTGGAGCAGGCGCTGGGCGCCGTGCTCGCGACCTGGCCGGGCGTCTATATCGAACACAAGCCGCTGTCGCTGGCGGTGCATTTCCGCGCCGTCCCGCACTTTGGCGAGGCGATCATGGACGAGGTGATCGCGCTCGGCACCGGCATCGATGGCGGCGTCGAATTCCTCAAGGGCAAATACGTCATCGAGGTGCGCCAGGCCGGCCGCAACAAGGGCACGGCAGTGGCGGAGCTGATGAACTCGGCGCTGTTCGTCGGCCGCCGCCCGCTCTTCGTGGGCGACGACGTGACCGATGAGGACGGCTTCCGCGCCGTCCGCGCCGCCGGCGGCCTTGCCCTCGCGGTCGGCGCCCGGCCGACCGAGCAGGCCGACTTCAAGCTGGCCTCGCCTGGCGATGTCCGGCGCTGGCTGACCGACCTTCCCACCGCACTGGAGCGCGTGAATTCGTGAGCACCAATCTCGATCTGGCCGCTATCGGCAACGGCACCATCGCGGCGTTGATCGACCCCAATGGCCGCATCGCTTGGTGTTGCTGGCCGCGCATCGACGGCGACCCGATCTTCTCCTCGCTGCTCGGCGGCACGGAGCCGGAGGCCGGCTTCTGCGACGTCGTGCTGGAGGGGCAGGTCAAGGCGACGCGGCGCTACCAGACCAACACGGCGATCATCGAGACCATCCTGGAGAACGATCAGGGTGCCAAGCTGCGGATCACCGACTTCGCCCCGCGCTTCAAGCTCTATGACCGCATCTATCGCCCGGCGACGCTGGTGCGCCGCATCGAGCCGATCAACGGCATGTGCCGCGTCACGCTGCGCCTGCGCCCGCATTTCAACTGGGGCGAGGAGCGCCCGACGCCGGTGCGCGGCTCCAACCATCTGCGCTTTTCCGGCGACCACGTCACCCTGCGCGCCACCACCGACCTGCCCATCGTCTATGTGATGGAGGAGCGCCCCTTCGTGCTCAGCCGGCCGGCGACGCTGGTGCTGGGGCCGGACGAGCCCTTCCCCGCCAGCATCGCCGACACCACCCGCGGCTTCGAGGAAAAGACGCGCGAGTACTGGCACGAGTGGGTGCGCTACCTCTCCATTCCGTATGAATGGCAGGACGCCGTCATCCGTGCGGCCATCTCCCTCAAGCTCTGCGCCTTCGAGGAAACCGGCGGCATCGTCGCCGCGCTGACCACCTCGATTCCCGAGGCGCCGCACTCCATCCGCAACTGGGACTACCGCCACTGCTGGCTGCGCGATTCCTACTTCACCGTGCGGGCGCTGAACCTTCTCGGCGCCACCCGCACGATGGAAGACTATATCCGCTACCTCACCACGGTGATCGCCTCCGAGCCGTCAGGACGGCTGGCCCCGGTCTATTCCATCGTGCCGGGCACGCCGCTGGAGGAGCGCTTCGCCTCCGCCCTTCCCGGCTTCCAGGGCATGGGCCCGGTGCGGGTGGGCAACCAGGCCGGCGAACAGGTTCAGAACGATGGCTACGGCCATGTCGTGCTGGCGGCGGCGCAGATGTTCTTCGACGAGCGCCTGCCCAATCGCGGCGACAAGGCGCTGTTCGAGCTGCTGGAAAAGGTCGGCGCCCGCGCCGTGGAATTCGCCTTCGAGCCGGATGCCGGCCTGTGGGAGCTGCGCGGCAGGCGCCGCGTCCACACCTTCTCGGCGGTGATGAGCTGGGCGGCCTGCGACCGGCTGGGGCGCATCGCCCGGGTGCTGGAACTGCCCGATCGCGCGCAGTTCTGGTCGGAGCACGCCAATGAGATCCGCACCCGCATCATGGCCTTCGCCTGGGACGAGACGCGCGGCAGCTTCGTCGACGCGCAGGAAGACGGCCAGCTCGACGCCAGCCTGCTGCTGCTCGCCGAACTCGGCTTCGTGCGGCCCGACGACCCGCGCTACGTCGCCACCGTCGAGACCATCGGCCGCGAGCTCAAGCGCAATGGCTACCTCATGCGCTATGCCGGCGAAGATGATTTCGGCCTGCCCGAGACATCCTTCACCATCTGCTCGTTCTGGTACGCCGGCGCGCTCGACCTGATCGGCCGCCGCGACGAGGCGCGCGAGATGTTCACCAGCCTGCTGGCGCGGCGCAACCCGGCGGGGCTGCTGTCGGAGGACATCGACAACCAGACGCTGGAGCTGTGGGGCAACATCCCGCAGACCTATTCCATGGTGGGCCTGATCGACACCGCCATGCGGCTGTCGAAGACATGGGAGGAAGCCTTTTGGCGCGGCTCGTAATCGTCTCGAACCGGGTCGCGTCTCCCAAGGAGCGCGCGGCGAAGGCGGGCGGATTGGCGGTCGCACTGCGCGAGGCCCTCGGCCAGCGGGGCGGGCTGTGGTTCGGCTGGAGCGGCGAGACGCAGGTCGACCCGCCCGACGAGCCGAAGATCTTCCGCTCCGGGCGCGTCACCTACGCGCTGCTCGACCTCGATCCCGAGGACCAACGCGCCCATTATGCCGGCTACGCCAATGGCACGCTGTGGCCGCTGTGCCATTACCGGCTCGGCCTGCTCACCTTCCGCAAGGCGGACTGGGAGGGCTATCGGCGGGTGAACGAGCATTTTGCCCGGGCGCTGCTGCCGCTTCTCAAGCCCGACGACATCATCTGGGTGCACGACTACCACTTCATCCCGCTCGCCGCCGAACTGCGCAAGCTCGGCTTCGAGGGGCGGATCGGCTATTTCCATCACATTCCGTGGCCGACGCCGGAGGTCTATCTCAGCCTGCCCTCGCACGCCGCCCTCGTGCAGGACCTGTCGCATTACGACCTCGTCGGCCTGCAGACCGAGAACGACGTGCGGGCGCTGCTGACCTATATCTCGTCCGAGGTGCGCGGCTGGATCGCGCCGGGCGGCACGGTGGGCCTGAAGGACCGGCGCTTCCGCGTCGCCGCCTACCCGATCGGCATCGATGCCGAGGCTTTCGTCAAGGATGCGAAAAAATCGGTCGGCAGCGAGGAGGAGCGGCGGCTCAACGAGAGCCTTGCCGGCCGCACCCTTGCAGTGGGCGTCGACCGGCTGGACTATTCCAAGGGCCTGCCCGGCAAGTTCGCCGCCTTCGGTGAGTTGCTGCGCGGCTACCCCGAGCACCGCTCCAAGGTGACGATGATGCAGGTGGCGCCGCTCTCGCGCAGCGAGGTGGCCGAATATCAGGCGCTGCGCCGCGAGCTGGAGGAGCTTGCCGGCGCGATCAATGGCGAGTTCGCCGAGTTCGACTGGGTGCCGCTGCGCTATCTCAACCGCCCCTTCCAGCGCGCCACGCTGGCCGCCATCTACCGGCGCTCGCGCATCGGCGTGGTGACTCCGCTGCGCGACGGCATGAACCTCGTCGCCAAGGAATATGTTGCGGCGCAGAACCCGGAGGATCCCGGCGTGCTCGTGCTCTCCCGCTTTGCCGGGGCGGCGGATGAGCTCAAAGGCTCGCTGCTGGTCAACCCTTACGACATCGAGGGCATGGCGGACGCGATGAACCGCGCGCTGACCATGCCCATCAATGAGCGGCGGGAGCGCTGGCGCGCCAATATGGACAAGGTGGAAAACAACACCATCCACCATTGGTGCCAGCGCTTCATCGACGAACTGACCCACGTCACGGAGCATTTCGGCCCGCCCCCGGAGCCGCGCGCCGGCGCAAGGCCGCTCTAGGTCACAGACCCATAAACGGGATTCCCTTTTGGGTCGGAGGCTGATTCATTTCTCCTGATGGAGGATGAGATGGCCCGCTTTGATCTAACGGATTTCGAGTGGTCGGTGATCCAGCCGCTTTTGCCGAACAAGCCGAGGGGCGTGCCTCGGGTGGACGACCGGCGCGTGCTGAACGGGATTTTCTGGCGACTTCGGACCGGGGCGCCGTGGGCCGACATTCCCGAGCGCTACGGCCCGCACACGACCTGCGTGAACCGCTTCAACCGCTGGCGCAAGGCGGGGGTCTGGGATCGGCTTCTGGAAGCGGTGTCAAAGGCTTACGATGGCGACATCCAGATGATCGATTCCTCCAGCATCCGCGTGCACCAGCACGCCGCCAACGCCCAAAAAAAGACGACCGATCCGGTTGCATGGTCGCTCGCGGGGCGGCCTGACAACGAAGATCCATGCTCTGGTGGATGCCGAAGGCCTGCCGATCGCCCTGAAATTGACCGAGGGCCAGGCTCATGACGGACGCAGCGCCCGCGACATGCTCGGCGCGCTTGTCGATGGCCAGACCCTCCTGGCCGACCGCGCCTATGACAGCGACGAACTCCGGCAAAGCCTGCGCGAGCGAGGCGCATGGGCCAACATCAAGCCCATGCCGAACCGCAAGAACGTGCCAGCCTTCAGCCCCTTCTTGTATCGCTATCGCAACCTCGTCGAGCGCTTCTTCAACAAGATCAAGCACTACCGCGCCGTTGCGACCCGATACGACAAGCGACCTGACAATTTCCTCGCCGGCGTAAAACTCGCATCACTCAGAATATGGATGCGGTTTAATGAGTCGGTCGCCTAGGCGCCCTTCCACATCCGTTGGCCATCGTCATCCCGGCCACCGCCGTAGGCGGAGAGCCGGGATCGCCTACGTTATCCGTGTCGATCCCAATGGGGCCTGCGGTCCGTCCGGGATGACGCCGGTGGAACCGCCGCCCGACCGGCTTCAGCTGCGGCCGGCAGGCCTCCCCGGTGTTAAACGGCCGCCTCGTGCGGCCCGATCAGCCGTCCGACATCGGGCAGCCAGCGGATCGCCATGGCGAAGCGCTTGGCGGCGCCGGGGGCGATCAGCGACAGGCCGGGCTTCTCCGTGAATTCGGACGGGCCGCCTTCGGGCGAGGCGTAACCGGCCCACGGCTCGATGCACAGGAACGGCGCGCCGGGCTTCGACCACAGCCCGAGATCCGGCATGTCGGGGAAGGCGATCTCCAGCCCTGGCTCTCCGGGCACGCCGAAGCGCACATGGTGCGAGCGCAGGCCGAGGAAGATCAGCGCGTCGCGCTCGAACAGCGCGTCGCTCGGCTCCAGGATCGCGTCGATCGCCGGATTGGCCTCGGTCTCGCGCGAGAGCAGCCCGCCGATCGGCCGATGGATCGCCTCCACCTCGGCCTTCTCGAACACCAGCCGGTGGTCGGCCCGGGTGCCGCCATACGGCAGCGGCCAGCGGACGGCCGGGTGGAAGCCGACGCTCGCTGGCAGTTCCACATCCCCGGTGTTGGCGACCTCGACCGCGACCGTGAGGGTCGCCTCCACCAGCGTGTAGGTGACGGTGAGCGAGAACTGGAACGGGTACTGCTTCAGCGTCTCATCGTCCGCATGCAGCGCCAATCGCGCCTCGCGCTCCGTCGCCTCCTCGATGGTGAAGGCGCGGCGGCGGGCAAAGCCGTGCTGCGCCATGGGGTAGACCGCGCCTTCATGCAGAAGCTGGTCGTTCGGCAGCCGGCCGACGATGGGGAACAGCAGCGGCGCGCGGCCGGTCCAGAAGGCCGGGTCGCCGTTCCACAGAAGGTCCCGCCCCTCGCGATCCCGCAGGGCGACCATCTCCGCCCCCTGCGCGGAAATCTCCACGTCCAGAAAATCCGATTTCAGCTTCACCGGCCCGTCGCCCATACCAATCCCCGTCTCGACATCGCCAAAGATCAGGTCTAACCGGACCTTGCGGAATAACGATTCCGCGCGCCCGTCACCCTCATCGTCCGGTTTCCATCATGGCCCAGACTCTCGGCCCTGTCGCCGCGCTCCTGCTCGGCGTGTTCTTTCTGGTAACCGGAAGCGGCCTGCAGAATACCCTGCTGCCTCTGCGCGGTGCCTTCGAGGGTTTCAGCGCCATCAATCTCGGCATATTGGGGTCGAGCTATTATCTCGGTTTCGTGGTCGGCTGCCTTGCCGTGCCGCATCTGGTGCGCCGCACCGGCCACATCCGCGCCTTCGCCGCCCTCACCTCCGGGGTTGTGGCGATGATGATGGCGCACCCGCTGTTCGTCGATCCGCTGTTCTGGTTCGTGCTGCGCGCCATCACCGGCTTCTGCTTCGCCGGGCTCTATCTGGTGATCGAGAGCTGGCTGAACGATCGCGCCACCAACCAGACGCGCGGCTTCGTCATGAGCGCCTATGTCATCGTCGACTATGCCGCGCTCACCGCCGGCCAGATGATGATCACGCTGTACCCGGTGCGCAGCTTCGACCTGTTCGCCATCGCCGCCATCCTGTTCTCGCTCGCCACGCTGCCCGTGGCCATTGCCTCCAGCAGCCAGCCGGCGCCCATCGAAACGGCGCGCATCCGCCTGCCAAGGCTTTTCAAGGCAGCGCCGGTGGCGATGGTGGGCTGCTTCGTCATCGGCCTCACCAACGGCTCGCTCTGGTCGCTGGGGCCGATCTTCGGCATTGGCCGCGGCATGACCGCCGACGGCGCGGCGACCTTCATGAGTGCGGTAGTGGTGGCCGGCGCGCTGGCGCAATGGCCGATCGGCTATTTCTCCGACCGCATGGACCGGCGGCGCATTCTCGCCGCGCTACTGGTGGGTGCCATGCTGGCGGGGCTGGCGCTGGGCGCCCTGCCCTTCGGCCTGCTCGGTCTTGCCGTGATCGGCATGTTCTACGGCGCCCTGTCGCTGCCGGCGTATTCGCTGGCCGCCGCCCACGCCTATGACCGCACCGCCCCTTCGGAGGCGGTGGAGACGGCGGCAGGGCTGCTGCTGCTCTACGGCATCGGGTCGGTGATCGGCCCGGCGCTCGCCTCGCTGGGCATGCAGCACTACGGGCCGGGCGCGCTGTTCTTCTTTACGGCGGGCGCCTACCTGCTGCTGCTGGTGTTCGTGCTGTGGCGCATCTTCGTGCGCGAGAGGCGCCGGCAGATCGACATCAAGAGCGAGCCGATCGCCTCGGCCGCGACCGGCACCGTGCCGCGCCCGGAGAAGGAGCGCCGGGACAAGGCCCGGCCCGAGCCGACGCTCTCGCGGCTGCGCCGCTGGCGCCGCGCCTCCACGCCCGCCGCCCCGGCAGCCCCGGCGCGGCCCGCCGCTTCCTCGCCAGCATCGCCCGCGCTGCAGTCGGGTGATGCCAAGCCTGCTGATGAAAGGCCGGCTGATGAAAAGCTGGACGATGCAAAACCCCGCGACAGCTTCCCCACCGCGCAGGACGGACGTTCCGACGGCGCGTAAGTACCCTGGAACCTAGGGCCACATCGCCCGTTAAAGCCGCGCATAGGGGCAGCGCCGCATGATCAAATACGCCGTCATCTTCCTCGTGATCTCCATCATCGCCGGCGCCATCGGCTTCACCGGCGTGTCGGCGCTGGCCCGCAAGATCTCGCTGCTGCTGTTCGGGCTGTTCTTCATCGGCTTCCTGCTGCTGATCGGCTTCGCGGTTCTGGTCGACCATGCGGTAACGCCCTGAGAACAGGCGCGCCGCGCCGAGAGGACGGCACCCGATTGATATAGCGCAAGGCGCCGCCCCCTCGCGACGCTAGCCTCCGGGATAACAACGGAGGATGCCATGCCAATCGAAACTGTGCCGCTCGCGACCATCATCTTTGTCGCCGGAATCGTGATCGCCTTCGGCGGCTTCGCCGTCACCCTCGCCTGGGTGGAAGCCTCCACCCGGTCGGTGCGCCGCAGCCATCATCCGATTCCGGGCGAATGACCGGCGACGCGGCGGGCGTCAGGCCGCCAGCCGTTGCGTGCCGGCCATGCCGAGCGCGAGTTGCTCGACCTTGTTGGCGCGGTTGATCCAGCCCTTCTCGAAGCGCGCCTTGTCCAGCCCTTCGTAGAAATCGCGCCGCGCCTGCGAGAAGCGCCGGACGATCTCCGCCGCCTCGCGCCGGCGCGTCGCCTCCAGCGTCACCGGGCCGATGGAGCCATCGGGGGCGGTGCCGACGATGGACTGCAGCATCTTCACCGCGCGGGCCGGGCCGGCATTGACGCCGTGGTCGAACACCACGAGATCGACCCCCGGCGGAAGCTGCTCGCATTTCATCACGTTCCAGTACAGCGAGCGGTAAATGTCCTTGGCCTCGTCCTTCGTGAGCTTGGCGACATCATCGACGGAGGCCTCGTCGCCGCGATAGGCCGAGAGGGTGCGGATGGTGATGCCGAACTTGGTCGCCCCGCCGGGATCGAACTTGTCGTTTGAAAAGCCGCCCTCGCCGCCGAACACGATTTCAAGGCAGGCTTGGAACCGCGCGGCGGCCGCGTCAGTCCGCTCCGCCTCGCTCGCAGGGGTCGGGCCGGCCTTGCGCCCGGCGATCTCCTCCGCCTGACGCGTCTGGGCGCGGATCACGGTGCTGGTCTGGTCGGCAAAACGCTCCTGAAGCTGGAAGGACGCGGTGTCCTTGGCGCGCGAGGAGGCGGACGAGCCGAGGTGGTAGCTCACCACGGTGGCGAAGGCCGAGACCAGCCCGCCGATCACGATGTTGATGAGCTGGAGCAGCGGCGCATTGTCGGTGAAGGGCGACTTGTTCTCGGGCGTGACGGGCTGGAGCAGCACCCAGAGGATCCAGAAAAAGCCCACCACGATGATGATCGAGATGACGATCGGCGCCCAGGCGAGCGGGTTGCGCGCGCTGGCCAGTGCCAGGAACGTGCCGCGGGCGTCGTGACGGTCCTGGTCGTCGCGCTCGCGATGCGCCAGGTTGTTCGCTGCGGCGCGGCTTTCGCGCTCGATGAGAAGGCGCAGTTCCTCCAGATCGGCCTGCCGCTGCGCGGCCTCGCCCTCGGCGGCGATGCGGGCCAGTTCCAGCTTCAGTTCATTGGCGAGCTTGGGATCGGCGGCGATCTTGTCCTCGGCCTTCTGGGCGTCCTTCGTGCCGGTGGCTTTCTCGATCGCCTTGGTGACGGCATCGATGACCGACGCCGATTTCGGCCCCAGGGCCAGCTTGAGAATCTCGGGAAGTATCGAGCCGGCAAGCACGACAAACGGGTTCATGGACGCCTCCCCCTGCACAATCTAAGATTGAATTAGGCGGAGGTATAATGTCAAGGTTGTCATCACTGCGCGGCGGCCGCGCCGGCATGGCGGCAGGCTTGTGTCCCCGGCGGCAACGTTCATCGGCGCCTCTGGCGCGTCGGCGGCCGGTCGGCTATAAGCGGAGCCGCTGGCGTTCGCGCCGGCCGTAAGCGTCCGACGTCAGGCAACGCATCCAACCCGGTTCCGGCCGGCCGGATGCGCATGGCGGTCCGGGCCTGCCGGGACCATCCGAACGAGGATGGCCCATGCCAACTCCTGCCTTCCCTTCCCGCAAGCTGCCGGCGCGTTACGCCGCCATTCTGCTGCCGCTCGTGCTGTCGGTGCTGATGACCTTCGTGGTCTCGGCGATTGCAACGTTGCGCAGCCTCGGGGCCGGCCCCGACTTCCTCGCCACCTGGCCGGTCGCCTGGGGCCTGTCGTGGCTGGTCGCCTTTCCCACGCTGCTGCTGGTGCTGCCGGTGGTCCGGCGCATCGTCGCGCTGCTGGTGGAGCCGCCCGGACGCTAGGCCCTTCTCCGATCAAGCGAAAACCTGGTCGGCGCCGTCTGCGGCCGGGCGAGTTCTAGCTTTTGCCGCCATCATCCATCACGTGGAACACATGCAGCACGTGGTGGATGATCGGCGCCAGCACGACGCCGGTCGCCAGCACGATGATGAGGCCGCAGAAGATGGCATAGGTGCCGGCAAAGGCCTTGCCGGCGGCGCTGTGCAACTCGCTTACCGGCCCCATGCCCGACAGGATCATCGCAGCGTTCACATAGGCATCGATGAGGCTCATGCCCTCGAAGCCCATATAGCCGAGAATGCCGATGGCCAGCCCGAACAGCATGATGGCCAGCCACACGCAGACCGACAACGCCATGCGGGTGATGAAGACGCGCCGCGTGGCCAGGGGCTGGCCGAGGCGCTCGAAGAACGCGCGCGCACGTCCGGAACGGCCCGGCGGGGATTGCCGCGCCGGGCCTGTCGTCGGGGATGTGCGGCCGGTCATGTCCTTGCGCGCGGCAACCTTGCGCGCCATGACCGCCGGCGCCTCAATTGTCGAGGAAGCTGCGCAGCTTGCGCGAGCGGCTCGGGTGCTTGAGCTTGCGCAGCGCCTTCGCCTCGATCTGGCGGATACGCTCGCGCGTCACCGAGAACTGCTGGCCGACCTCTTCCAGCGTGTGGTCGGTGTTCATGCCGATGCCGAAGCGCATGCGCAGCACCCGCTCCTCACGCGGCGTAAGCGAGGCCAGAACGCGGGTGGTGGTTTCGCGCAGATTGCTCTGGATCGCCGCGTCGATCGGCAGGATGGCATTCTTGTCCTCGATGAAGTCGCCGAGATGGCTGTCTTCCTCGTCGCCGATCGGCGTCTCCAGCGAGATCGGCTCCTTGGCGATCTTGAGGACCTTGCGCACCTTCTCCAGCGGCATGCCGAGCTTCTCGGCCAGCTCTTCCGGGGTCGGCTCGCGGCCGATTTCGTGCAGCATCTGGCGCGAGGTGCGCACGATCTTGTTGATCGTCTCGATCATGTGAACCGGGATGCGGATGGTGCGGGCCTGGTCGGCGATCGAACGGGTGATCGCCTGCCGGATCCACCATGTAGCGTACGTCGAAAACTTGTAACCCCGCCGGTACTCGAACTTGTCGACCGCCTTCATCAGGCCGATATTGCCTTCCTGGATCAGGTCGAGGAACTGCAGGCCGCGGTTGGTGTATTTCTTGGCGATGGAGATGACGAGGCGCAGGTTGGCCTCCACCATTTCCTTCTTGGCTTGCCGGGCTTCCTTCTCGCCCTTCTGCACCATCTGGACGATCTTGCGGAATTCCAGGATTTCCAGCCCGGTCTCGGTGGCGAGGGCGTGGATTTCCGAGCGCAGATCCTTGATGCCGTCGAGCTCCTGCCCGACAAAGCCCTTCCAGCCGCGCGAGGTCAGGTTCTTCACCCGGGCGACCCATTTCGGGTCGAGCTCGGAACCCTGGTACTGGCGCAGGAAGTCCTCGCGCGAGACGCCGAAGCTCTCGGCCAGGCGCATCAGCCGGCCTTCCAGCGAGACGAGGCGCTTGTTGATGTCGTAGAGCTGCTCGACGAGGTTGTCGATGCGCGCCTGGTTCAGCGACAGCGACTTCACGTCGATGATCAGCGCGTCCTTCAGGGTCTTGTACTTGCGGTCCTGGGACGGCGAAAGGCTCTCGTTCTTGAGCTTGGACTCGACGTTCTGGTCCTGCAGGCGGCGCAGCTTCTTGTAGGCGTCGGCGATACGGTCGAAGGTTTCCAGCACCTTCGGCTTGATCTCGGCTTCCATCGCCGCCAGCGACAGGGAGTTCTCCATGTCGTCGTCGTCATCGCCGGCGATAGTCTCGCCGATGGTGGGCTCGCGCTCCTCCTCGGCCTCGGGCGCCAGCGTGCCGCCCTCGACGATGGGGGCATTCTTGGCCTCGGGGCCGGCATAGGTCGCTTCAAGGTCGATGATGTCGCGGAGGAGTACCTTGCCCTCCACCAGTTCATCGCGCCAGATGATGATGGCCTGGAAGGTCAGCGGGCTCTCGCACAGCCCGGCGATCATCGCCTCGCGGCCGGCCTCGATGCGCTTGGCGATGGCGATTTCGCCCTCGCGGGAAAGCAGCTCGACCGAGCCCATTTCGCGCAGATACATGCGCACGGGATCGTCGGTGCGCTCGCCCGGCTCGGACTTGGTCTCGGAGCGGATGACGGTACGCGAGCCGGTCTCGGCCAGCTCGCCGCCACTACCCTCTTCCTCTTCCTCGGCCGCTTCGGCGGGGGCTTCCTCGCCTTCCGCCTCGGCCTCGGCTTCCTCCGCCTCGACGACATTGATGCCCATCTCGTTGAGCATCGCGTAGATGTCCTCGATCTGGTCGGAGGTGTTCTGTTCGGAGGGGAGAACCTCGTTCAGCTCGTCATACGTCACATAGCCGCGCTTCTTGGCGAGCTTGATCATCTTCCGGACGCCAGCATCCGAAAGGTCCAGCAACGGGCTGTCCGGGGTGTCGCCGTCCTTCTCGGGGGCTTCCGTAGCTTCCGCTGCCTGCTTCGCCATGCGTTTGTGCTCCTCAAGCGCCGGCGGCCTGCGCCCCGGCGTGCGACGGCGGCCCTTGCGGCGCCGCCCTTCGATCGTTCAACTCGGCGCCCCGCGCACTGGCTGGCGAGAGACGCAAACAGGGCTACACGCACCACGCGGCTGGAGACGCGCAGGCGAGCAGCCCGGAGGGATCCTACATCGTCCGCGCCGGTCGACCCGATGCGGCGCCGAACCCCTCTACCAAAGCCTCGGTTCCGTCAAGTGCCGCGAGCTGACTTTGTACGTCGAGAAAACGCGCCCAGTTGATATCGGTGGGCTCTTCCGCAAGGCGTTTCTCGGCTTCTTTCAGCTCCTTAGATAGGGCGTGGCCCCGCCGGTGCAAGACCAGCCTCTGGTTCCACCACAGTTCGACATCGACCCGCCCGGCATCGGAAAAGGCCGGCCAGTCGTGCCGCGCCACCGCCATTCGCGCCAGCCGTGCGACCAGCGGCGCCAGTCCCTGCGCCTCCAGCCGCGCGCCCAGGCGCTCGGAATCCTCGGTGTCGCCGTCCATATGGGCGTCGAGCAGCGCGCGCCGCAATTCGGCGATCTCCCGGTTGGCCAGAGAGAGGCCGGAGAGTTCCTCCGCGCACTGGTCGATCAGCCACGGGTGGTTGATCAGCGCGAACAGCAGCAGCGCCTCGTTGCGCGGCATTTCCGCCGCCGCCCCGCGCACCAGCGCCGAGCGGCGCATGGTCTCGCCTACCCCCGTCCGCCCGGTCAGCGCGCGCGGCGCGCCGGGGCGGCGGCCGCCCTTGCCGGCAAAGCGCCCCTGATAGTCCCCGCCGGCGCGGCGACCACCGTCCGCCTGCACGGATTGCGGCGCGAAGAGCCGGCGGAAGCGGTCCATCAGCTCGGCGCGGTAATGCTTGCGCACCGTCTCGTCGCCGATGACCTTGACGATCTCGCCGATGCGCGCCTCCAGCGCCGCGCGGCGCTCGGGCGTGTCGACGCTCGCGCTCTCCAGCTCGCGCGCCCACAGCACATCCGCCAGCGGCCGGGCCTGCGCAAGAATGGCGTCCACCGCCTCGCGCCCGCCGCCGCGCACCAGGTCGTCCGGGTCCTGCCCCTCGGGCAACATGCCGAAGGAGAGGCTGACCCCGGGCTTGAGATGCGGCAGAGCGAGGTCCATGGCCCGCCAAGCGGCGCGGCGGCCGGCCTTGTCGCCGTCGAACAGCAGCACCGGCTCGGGCGCCATCTTCCACAGCAGCGCCAGTTGATCCTCGGTCAGGGCCGTGCCGAGCGGAGCGACAGCCCCGGCAAAGCCCGCCTCGACCAGGGCGATGACGTCGACATAGCCCTCCGCCGCGATGACCGTCGCGCCATTATGGGCAGCAGTGCGGGCGTTGAAGGCGTTGTAGAGCAGCGAGCCCTTGTGGAAGAGCGGCGTCTCCGGGGAGTTGAGGTATTTCGCCGGCACGTCCTTTTCCAGCGCGCGCCCGCCAAAGGCCACCACCCGCCCGCGCAGATCGGTGATCGGAAAGATCACCCGGTCGCGGAAGCGGTCATAGGGGATGGCGATGTCTTCGGCGGAAATCAGCAGACCGGCCTCGACCATGTCCTCGACCGGCACGCCGCGCGAACCCAGCGCTTCCTTCAGCGCGAATCGCTCGGGCAGCGCATAGCCGAGGCGGAAGCGCCCCTGCACCGAGGGGCCAAGCCCGCGATCGGCGAGATAGCCGCGCCCTTTCGCACCGCTCCGTCCCTGCAGCATGGCCTCGAAATACTGCGCCGCGAGTTCCATCACCTCGTGCAGCGTCTTGCGCCGGCTCTCGCGCTTCTCCTCCTCGCGCGACTGCACCGGCATGGGGACGCCGGCCATGGAGGCGAGCCGCTCCACCGCTTCCGGGAAAGGCAGGCCCTCGACCTCCATCAGGAAGTCGAACTGGTCGCCATGCTTGCCGGAGGAGAAGCAGTGGTAGAAGCCCTTCTGGTCGTTGACATAGAAGGACGGGGTCTTCTCGGGATTGAACGGCGACAGCCCGCGCCATTCGCGCCCCTGCTTCTTCAGCTGCACGCGCTTGCCCACCACCTCCGACACCGGGAGGCGGGTGCGTATCTCGTCGAGGAACGAGGGCGGGTAGCGCATGGGGCAGTGGACTCGAAGGTGGAGGGCCGGTCTCGCATCATAGCAGGGCGGCAGCGTAGCGCGGGCACGCGGGCCACAGATGGCGCCGAAGGGCCGGCAGCTTTCCCCGTTGTCCCCGCTGTCAGCTCACGCCCATATAGGCACGCCACAGCGCCGCCGCGAGGATGCCGAGCGCGATCGCCGGCAGCGCCTTGCGCAGCACGAGCGTGCCGACGATCGCGACAGCGACCGCCAGATACCCTTCCGGCCCGCCGCGTACCGTCGCCGGCACCACCAGCGCCACCAGCACCGAGCCGGCGAGATAGCGCAGGAACGCCTCCACCCGCGCCGACATCGGCACAAAGCCGACGAGGAAGATCCCGCCCGCCCGCGTCGCATAGGTGACGAGGGTCATGGCGAAGACGACCAGCAGGGCGTTGGCGGTGCTCATCTGCGCTTCATCTCGTCGCGAATGAGGCCGGCGACGCCGCCGGCGAGCCCGCCGACCATCACGTGCCAGTTCGGCGGCAGGAACCACACCGCGCCCATCGCCGCCAGCCCGGCCACCAGCCACGGCAGATCATCGATCCGTCCGCGCCGAATCGCCACCAGCGTGGTTGCGAAGAAGGTCACCAGCACGAGGTCGAGCGCGTAGGTCTTCACGTCGTCCAGCGTCAGCCCGCCGGCCACCGCGCCGATCGCCGTGGCCGACACCCAGGTCACCCACATGAGGGCGCCGCCGCCGACGAGATAGCCGAGATCCCGCTCGCCCTTGCGCTCGGCGGCGATCAGCGCCGCCCAGTTGAGATCGCTGAGCAGCGTCATGGCGCCATAGACCTTCCACGCCGGAAGTCCCCGGCACAGCGCCCGCAGCGAGGCGCCGAGCAGGATGTGTCGCGCATTGATGGCGAAGGTCGCCACCAGCAGCGGCAGCCACGGCACGGGGCTCGTCCACAGGTCCAGCACGGCGAACTGCGCGGCACCCGCGAACACCACCATGCTCATCAGTGCCGCGACCCACCCCTCGAGCCCGGCCCCGCGCGCCGCTATGCCGAAGGCGATGCCGAACACGAACACCGGCGGCAGCACGGCAAGAATCGCCCGCGCCCCGCGCCGGCACCCCGCCCAGGTGAGCGTGGCCCGGCGCGGGACGTGTTGGGAATCTGGTGGCATGGCTGGATACGCGGATCAGAAAACCGGGATGTGCGTGCGGCGCCGCCGCTCACGCGGTAAGCAGCGCCTTCACCGTGCCGCTGGCCTTGCCGAAATCCATCACGCCCGTGTGGCGCTCCTTCAGCGCCGCCATGGTGCGGCCCATGTCCTTGAGGCCATGCGCGCCGATATCGGCGATGACAGCGGCGACCGCCGCCTGCGCTTCTGCCTCGGTCATCTGCGTGGGCAGGAAGGACTGGATGACGAGGATTTCCTCGCGCTCCTGCGTGGCCAGCTCGGCGCGGCCGGCCTCCTCATAGACCTTCGCCGATTCCTCGCGCTGCTTGATCATCTTGGCGAGCAGGCCGAGCAGTTCGTCGTCGGAGAGCGGGTCCTTGCCATGGCCGCGCGCCTCGATGTCGCGGTCCTTGATCGCGGCATTGACGAGGCGCAGCGTGCCGAGACGCAGCTTGTCCTGCGCCTTCATGGCCTGTTTCAGCGATTGGTTGATCTCGTCGCGCAACACTTTGATTAAGCCTTCCTGCAATCCGCGAGACGGCGCGCCCGGCCTGTCTGCCGGACCGCACGCCACTCGCGCCAATGGATGTTCGCCCCATGGGATCGCGGCCCATTCCGGCGGTCGCCGCGTCTCGCGCGTGCGCCGCGCCGGGTCTCGGCGCAGCCATCCGCAATTCGTGGGCCAGATACGCAGCGGGAAGGCTGGCATCCGGCGCGGCAACGGACTAATTAGGGCACACGATGACAGGGAACAAGATCAATGAACGGTAGCGCTGAACAGCACACCGGCGATGACGTGTGGGCCGAGCCGCTCGCGACCGCCGTCCTCGTCCTGGCCGATGGCACGGTTCTGGAAGGTTTCGGCCTCGGCGCCACCGGGCAGGCGGTGGGTGAAGTATGCTTCAACACCGCCATGACCGGCTATCAGGAAGTGCTGACCGATCCGTCCTATGCCGGGCAGATCATCACCTTCACCTTCCCCCATATCGGCAATGTCGGCACCAATGAGGAAGACGTCGAGACCATCTCGATGGCCGGCGCCTCCGGCGTGCGCGGCGTCGTGCTGCACTCGGCCATCACCGACCCGTCGAACTACCGCGCCACCCGCCATTTCGACGCGTGGCTGAAGGCGCGCGGCATCATCGCCATCTCCGGCATCGACACCCGCGCCCTCACCGCGCTGATCCGCGACGGCGGCATGCCGAACGCGGTCATCGCCCATGCGGCAAACGGCCAATTCGACCTGCCGGCGCTGAAGGCGGAAGCGGCGCAGTGGCCCGGGCTTGAGGGCATGGACCTCGTGCCGATGGTGACCACCGCCCAGCGCTTTTCCTGGGATGAGACCACCTGGAGCTGGCCGGACGGATTTGGCCGGCAGAACGCCCCCGCCCACCATGTCGTCGCCATCGACTACGGCATCAAGCGCAACATCCTGCGCCTGCTGGCCCGCGCCGGCTGCCAGGTGACGGTGGTGCCCGCCACCACCTCGGCGGAAGAGATCATGGCGCTGCAGCCGGATGGCGTGTTCCTGTCCAACGGCCCGGGCGACCCGGCGGCCACGGGCGAATATGCCGTGCCGGTGATTCGCGAGATCATCGACCGCGGCGTGCCGACCTTCGGCATCTGCCTCGGCCACCAGATGATCGGCCTCGCGGTCGGCGGCCGCACGGTGAAGATGCACCAGGGCCACCATGGCGCCAACCACCCGGTGAAGGACCAGACCACCGGCAAGGTCGAGATCACCTCGATGAATCACGGCTTCGCCGTGGATCGCGACAGCCTGCCGGCCACCGCGCAGGAAACCCATGTCTCGCTGTTCGACGGCTCCAATGCCGGCATCGCGCTGACCGACAGGCCGGTGTTCTCGGTGCAGTATCACCCGGAAGCCAGCCCCGGCCCGCAGGACAGCCATTATCTGTTCGACCGATTCGTCGCGATGATCGCCAGGAACAAGGCGGCCTGATCGCCCGACATCGCCGCCTCGGGGCCTCCCCGGGGCGGTATCGCCGCCGGGTTGATCCGCCCATGGCAGGAACATAAAGTGAACGTCGGAGGATCGCCGACGTGGATGATGCACTCAAGACCAAGCTCGGCATATTGGCCGATGCGGCCAAATACGACGCCTCCTGCGCCTCATCCGGTGCCGGCGGGCGCGCGGCGAAGAAGGACGGCATCGGGTCGACCACCGGAATGGGCATCTGCCATTCCTACACGCCGGACGGGCGCTGCGTGTCGCTGCTGAAAATCCTGCTGACCAATTACTGCCTGTTCGACTGCGCCTATTGCATCAACCGCCGCTCCTCGAACGTGCAGAGGGCGCGCTTCTCGGTGGACGAGGTGGTGGCCATCACCCTCGGCTTCTACAAGCGCAATTACATTGAGGGGCTGTTCCTCTCTTCCGGCATCATCCGCTCGCCCGACTACACGATGGAGCAGATGATGCTGGTGGCCCGGCGGCTGCGGCATGACCATGGCTTCGCCGGCTACATCCACCTCAAGGCCATTCCCGAGGCCAGCCCCTGGCTGGTCGAGCAGGCAGGCCTGTGGGCCGACCGGCTCTCGGTGAATGTCGAGCTCGCCTCCGACATCAGCCTGAAGGAGCTGGCGCCGGAGAAGGACGCGCCGGGCATCAAGGCGACGATGGGCCAGTTGAAGGAGCGCATCACCGAGGCGCGCGAGGAAAAGCGTCGCTTCGCCCCGGCCGGCCAGAGCACGCAGATGATCGTCGGCGCCGACGCCACCACCGACGCGGCGGTGCTGGACGCCAGCGCCACGCTGTATGGCGGCTATGGTCTCAAGCGCGTCTATTATTCCGCCTTCAGCCCGATCCCCGAGGCGAGCCGCATGCTGCCGGTGAAGCCGGCGCCGCTGCGCCGCGAGAACCGGCTCTACCAGGCCGACTGGCTGCTGCGCTTCTACGGCTTCTCGGTCGCGGAGATCGCCGCCGGTGGCGCCGACGGCATGCTCGATCTCGACATCGACCCCAAGCTCGCCTGGGCGCTCAAGCACCGCGAGCGTTTCCCGGTCGACGTGAACATCGCCGACCGCGAGCTTTTGCTGCGGGTGCCGGGCCTCGGCACAAGGGCGGTGGATCGGCTGCTCCGCGCGCGCCGCCAGACCCGGCTGACGCTAGACGACATCGCCCGGCTCAGCACGGGGGTGAAGCGGGCGCGCCCCTTTCTCATCACCGCCGACCATCACCCGCTCAAGCTCACCGACCGTGCCGACCTGCGCGAGCGCCTCGCCCCGCCCGCCCGGCAGCTGGAGCTGTTCGCGTGAGCGCGCCGGTGGCGCCGGCAGCAACCGGCGACATCCGCGCGGTCACTCTGCGCTTCGGCGCCGACCTCGCGGGTTTCCGTGCCGCCGTGCGTGCGCTGGTGGCGGCGCAGGTGCCGCCCGCCGGGGTCGCCTGGGCGATGGCGGCGCCGGGCGGCCGGACATCGGCCGAGACGGAGCGCGCGGACCTGTTCGGCATCCCCGCCGCTGCCGCCGGGACGCCGACGGACGCCCCTGCCCTGTCGCTGCCGCGCGCCGTCGCCGGTCTGGTCGATCTCGTGCTGTGCCATCGCGAGCCCGAGCGTTTCGCGCGGCTTTATACGCTGATCTGGCGGGTGCTGCATGGCGAGCGGCAGCTGGCCGACAACCCGGCCGACCCGCTGGTGCATCGGCTCGGCCTGATGGCGAAGGCAGTGCGACGCGACATCCACAAGATGCACGCCTTCGTGCGCTTCAAGGCGCTGGGCATGGAGAACGGCCGGGAGCGTTTTGTCGCCTGGTTCGAGCCCGACCACTTCATCGTCGAGGCGGTGGCGCCGTTCTTTCGCAAGCGCTTTCCCGCCATGGACTGGGCGATCCTCACCCCGGCCGGCACGGTGGGGTGGAATGGTGAGCACCTCGCCTTCGGCCCGCCGGCGGGCCGTCCCCACCTGCCGGAAGGCGACGGCTTCGAGGAAGGCTGGCTCGCCTATTACGCCAGCGTCTTCAACCCGGCCCGCGCCAACCCGACGATGATGCGCGCGGAGATGCCGAAGAAATACTGGCCGAACCTGCCGGAGGCGCGGTTGATCCCGGGGCTTCTGGAAGGCGCGCCGGCCCGCGTCGCCGACATGATCGCCCGCGAGGCGAGCGCGCCGCGCAAGCGCGATCCCGTCCGCGCGGTGGCGGCGATGGCGCATCAGGCTCCCGCCAGCCTTGCCGAGCTCAACGCGTTGATTTCCGCCACCCCCGCCTTCGTTTCCGGCGGCACCCGCGCCGTGCTGGGAGAAGGCCCGCCGGGTGCCGTCCTCGCTCTGGTGGGCGAGCAGCCGGGCGACCAGGAGGATGTCGAGGGCCGTCCCTTCGTCGGGCCGGCCGGGCAGTTGCTGATGAAGGCGATGGCGGAGGCCGGGCTGGTGCGCGAGGCGACCTATCTCACCAATGCGGTCAAGCATTTCAAGTTCGTGCAGCGCGGCAAGCGCCGGCTGCACCAGAAGCCGACCGGCGGCGAGGTGAAGCATTATCGCTGGTGGCTGGACGCGGAGCTGGATTTCGTGAAGCCCCGGCTCGTCGTCGCGCTCGGCGGCACGGCGGCGCTGGCACTTTCCGGCGAGACGCTGGCGGTAACCCGCGCGCGCGGCCCCCGCCCGCTTGGCGCGCGCGACGGGCTCGTCACCTATCATCCCTCCTATCTGCTGCGCCTTCCCGACGAGACCGCCCGGCGCGAGGCTTATGCCGCCCTGGTGGCGGATCTCACCCTGGCGAAAACGCTGGCCGAGGCCGCGTGACGGCGCGGGGACAGGCCATCACCTGTGGAATGGGGACGCGCTGCGCGTGCCACGCAGAGCTTAACGCCGGCCCTGCCCTTCCCCCGCGACGGAATCTGGTTTAAGGGAAGCCCCCAATTGCGGGGCCTGACCTCGCCCAGAAAGTTCAATCCGGGTCCACCCAAGGACGCGTCGCACAGCGCGTCCTTTTTCGTGCGCCCGGACAAATGCGCGAGCCGCACGGGATCCGATGCCGAAACGCACAGATATTTCCACCATCCTCATCATCGGCGCCGGCCCCATCGTCATCGGGCAGGCCTGCGAGTTCGACTATTCCGGCACCCAGGCGTGCAAGACGCTGAAGGCCGAGGGCTACCGCGTGGTCCTGGTCAACTCCAATCCGGCGACGATCATGACCGACCCGGATCTGGCGGACGCCACCTATATCGAGCCGATCACCTCGGAGATCGTCGCCAAGATCATCGCCAAGGAGCGCCACGCGATCCCCGGCGGCTTCGCGCTTCTGCCCACCATGGGCGGCCAGACGGCCCTCAACTGCGCGCTGTCGCTGCGCAAGATGGGCGTGCTGGACGAGTATGATGTCGAGATGATCGGCGCCACCGCCGAGGCCATCGACAAGGCCGAGGACCGCGAGCTGTTCCGCGACGCGATGACCAAGATCGGCCTCGACACGCCGCGCTCGCGCCAGATCAAGACGCTGCCGCAGGCGCTGGAAGCGCTGGAAGAGATCGGCCTTCCGGTCATCATCCGCCCGTCCTTCACCATGGGCGGGCTCGGCGGCGGAATCGCTTACAACAAGTCGGAATATATCGAGATCATCGAGCGCGGCATCGACGCCTCCCCCACCAATGAAGTGCTGGTGGAAGAGAGCGTGCTGGGCTGGAAGGAGTACGAGATGGAGGTCGTCCGCGACAAGGCGGACAACTGCATCATCGTCTGCTCCATCGAGAACATCGACCCGATGGGCGTCCATACCGGCGATTCCATCACCGTCGCGCCGGCGCTGACGCTGACGGACAAGGAATACCAGATCATGCGCGACGCCTCGCTGGCGGTGCTGCGCGAGATCGGCGTCGAGACCGGCGGCTCCAACGTGCAGTTCGCGATCGACCCGGAAACCGGCCGGATGATCGTCATCGAGATGAATCCGCGCGTCTCGCGCTCCTCGGCGCTGGCCTCCAAGGCGACGGGCTTCCCCATCGCCAAGGTCGCCGCGCGCCTCGCGGTGGGCTACACGCTGGACGAGATCGCCAACGACATCACCGGCGGCGCCACCCCGGCCTCGTTCGAGCCGACCATCGACTATGTCGTCACCAAGATTCCGCGCTTCGCCTTCGAGAAGTTCCCCGGCGCCGAGCCGACCCTGACCACCTCGATGAAGTCGGTCGGCGAGGCGATGGCCATCGGCCGCACCTTCCAGGAATCGCTGCAGAAGGCGCTGCGCTCGCTGGAGACCGGCCTCACCGGCCTCGACGAGATCGAGATCGAGGGTCTGGGCCTCGGCGACGATAAGAACGCCGTGCGCGCGGCGCTGGGCACCCCCACGCCGGACCGCCTCTTGAAGGTGGCGCAGGCCATGCGCCTCGGCCTCGACGACGAGGCCATCCACGCCGGCTGCAAGATCGACCCGTGGTTCCTCGAACAGATCCGCGAGATCGTCGATACCGAAGCCAAGGTGCGTGCGCACGGCCTGCCGAAGACCGCCGGCGCCTTCCGCCGGCTCAAGGCCATGGGCTTCTCGGATTCCCGCCTCGCCGGCCTCGCCCGCCTCGCCGAGGCCGACGTCTCGGCCCGCCGCCGGGCGCTGGACGTGCGCCCGGTCTATAAGCGCATCGACACCTGCGCCGCCGAATTCGCCGCCCCCACGGCGTATATGTACTCGTCCTACGAGATGCCCTTCGCCGGCGTCCCGGCCGACGAATCGCGCCCCACCGACGCGAAGAAGGTGGTCATCCTCGGCGGCGGCCCCAACCGCATCGGCCAGGGTATCGAGTTCGACTATTGCTGCTGCCATGCCGCCTTCGCGCTGAAGGACGTCGGCTACGAGACCATCATGGTCAACTGCAACCCGGAGACGGTGTCGACCGATTACGACACCTCCGACCGGCTGTATTTCGAGCCGCTGACCGCCGAGGACGTGATCGAGGTGCTGGAGCGCGAGCGCTCCAACGGCACGCTGCACGGCGTCATCGTCCAGTTCGGCGGCCAGACCCCGCTGAAGCTGGCCCGCGCGCTTGAAGAGGCGGAGATCCCCATCCTCGGCACCTCGCCGGAGGCCATCGACCTCGCCGAGGACCGCGACCGCTTCAAGACCCTGCTGGACAAGCTGAAGCTGCGCCAGCCGGCCAACGGCATCGCCTATTCGGTGGAGCAGGCCCGGCTGGTCACCGCCGAGCTCGGCTACCCGCTTGTCGTGCGCCCCTCCTATGTGCTGGGCGGGCGGGCGATGCAGATCATCCATGAGGAGAGCCAGCTCGGCGACTACCTGCTGGAAACGCTGCCGGGGCTGGTGCCCAACGACATCAAGACCCGCTATCCCAACGACAAGACCGGCCAGATCAACACGCTGCTGGGCAAGAACCCGCTGCTGTTCGACCGCTATCTCTCGGACGCCATCGAGGTGGATGTCGATTGCCTCGCCGACGGCAAGGACACTTTCATCTGCGGCATCATGGAGCACATCGAGGAAGCCGGCATCCATTCCGGCGATTCGGCCTGCTCCCTGCCGCCCTACTCGCTGTCGCCGGAGATGATCGCCGAACTGGAGGCGCAGACCCGCAAGATGGCGCTGGCGCTCGGCGTCGGCGGCCTGATGAACGTCCAGTACGCCATCAAGGACGGCAAGATCTTCGTGCTGGAGGTCAACCCGCGCGCCTCCCGCACCGTGCCCTTCGTCGCCAAGGTGGTGGGCCAGCCCTTCGCCAAGATCGCCGCCCGCGTCATGGCGGGCGAGGCGCTGGCCTCCTTCAACCTGAAGCCCTTCGCCGGCGACCATGTCGCGGTGAAGGAGGCGGTGTTCCCCTTCGCCCGCTTCCCCGGCGTCGACACGGTGCTTGGCCCGGAAATGCGCTCAACCGGCGAGGTGATGGGGCTCGACAAGTCCTTCGCCGTCGCCTTCGCCAAGAGCCAGCTCGGCGGCGGCACCAAGGTGCCGACCTCGGGCACCGTGTTCATCTCGGTGCGCGATGGCGACAAGGCGCGCATTCTTGACGCGGCGCGGCTTCTTGTCTCGCTCGGCTTCAAGGTGATCGCCACCTCGGGCACCCAGCGCTACCTCGTCGAGAATGGCGTGCCCAGCGCCAAGATAAACAAGGTACTGGAAGGCCGCCCGCACATCGTCGACGCGATCAAGAACGGCGAGGTCCAGCTCGTGTTCAACACCACCGAGGGCGCGCAGGCGCTCGCGGACTCGCGTTCGCTGCGCCGCGCCGCCCTCTTGCATAAAGTGCCGTACTACACCACGCTGTCAGGAGCGATTGCGGCGGCGCGCGGGATCAAGGCCTATATTGGCGGCGATCTGGAAGTGCGCGCCCTGCAGGACTATTTCTAGACCGGCTGAACCCGACCCGCTTTGCGGCGTTGGGTGTCCGGACAACGTCTAAGCCCGCGCGGGCGGTTCGATCGTGCTCATGAGCCCGATTGAGCCGCCCGCGGGGGCTTCGTTTGCTTTTGGGAGGTCGAGAACAGACCAATGGAAAAGATTCCGATGACCGCCGGCGGCCATGCCGCTCTGGAGATCGAACTCAAGCACCGCCAGCAGTCCGAGCGTCCGCGCATCATCGAGGCCATCTCGGAGGCGCGCGCCCATGGCGACCTGTCGGAGAACGCCGAGTATCACGCCGCCAAGGAACAGCAGGCGCTGAACGAGGGCCGCATCGCCGAGCTCGAGGACAAGCTGTCCCGTGCCGAGATCATCGACGTCGCCAAGCTCACCGGCGACACCGTGATGTTCGGCGCGACGGTGAAGCTGATCGACGAGGACACCGAGGAAGAGCGCGTCTGGCAGATTGTCGGCGACATGGAAGCCGACGCCAAGGCGGGACGCATCTCCATCTCCTCGCCCATGGCCCGCGCGCTGATTGGCAAGAAGCTCGGCACGTCGGTGGAAGTGGTGACGCCCAAGGGCGCCCGCTCCTACGAGATCGCCGACGTCCGCTTCGCCTGAACAGCCGGGCACATCCCCAAATGACGGAGAAGGCGGCGATCGAACCGGCACGGCTCGAAGTCGTGGCGCCGAATTTCAAGCGCCGCCTCTCCGGTGTCACCTCCACGCTGGAGCGCGTCCTGCCCTATCAGGCGCGCAGCCTCGGCATCGCCGCCTTCGGGCCGGGGCTGGCGGCCAGCGTGCCGCGCATCGGCGTGGCCGCCCTGCGGCATTTCTGGCGCCGTCCGGCCCGCCGCCCCTTCCGCATCTGGCACGCCCGCCGCAATGTCGAGATGCTGGCCGGCCTCGTGCTGCGCGACGTGCTGCGGATGAAGCTCGCCCTGGTCTTCACCTCGGCCTCGCAGCGCTGGCACAAGCGCTGGAGCCGCTTCCTCATTTCCCGCATGGACGCGGTGATCGCGACCTCGGAGAAGACGGCCGGCTACCTCCAGCGCCCCTCCACCGTCATCCATCACGGCATCGACGTGGACAGCTTTGCCCCCGCGCCCGACAAGCCCGGGGCGCGGCGCGCGGTCGGCACGCCGGGCGATCTCAGGATGATTGGCTGCTTCGGCCGCATCCGCGCCCAGAAGGGCACGGACGTGTTCGTCGACGCGCTGATCCGCGTCCTGCCCGACCATCCCGGCTGGGGCGGCGTGGTGCTGGGCCGGGCCACCGGCGCGCACACCGCCTTCTTCGCCGAGCAGCGCGCCAAGGTGGAGAAGGCCGGGCTGGCGGAGCGCATTCTCTTCCCCGGTGAGGTCGCCACCTCCGACATTGCTCGCTGGTATCGCGCGCTCGACCTCTATGTCGCGCCGCAGCGCTGGGAGGGGTTCGGCGTCACCCCGCTGGAGGCGATGGCCTGCGCCGTGCCGGTGATCGCCACCCGGGTCGGAGCCTTCGACGAACTGGTGGTCGAGGGTCGCACCGGCGCCATTGTCCCGCCCGGCGATGTCGACGCCATGGCAGCAGCCGTGGAGGCGTTTTTGCAGCTTGACGATGCAGCAGCGGCGGCAGTCGCGGCCGCCTCCCGCCGCCACGTCGTCGAGACCCATACGATCGAGGTCGAGGCGCAGCAGATCAACGCCGTTTACGAGACGCTCTGGGCGGCGGTGGGATGACGCCTGCCCTCGTCTCTCGCCGTCATCCCGGTCGGCGGTAGGCCGATCCTGGATCGGCGGAAGATGGCGAGCGATCCCGGCTCTTTGCGTCGCTGCGGGCGGGATGACGGTTTCCGGCCTGCCCCAGCCAGCCCTACGGCGCCTCGAGACCCAGCACCGGGGCGATGATCCGGGCGAGTTTCCCGCGTACATCCAGCGTCGGCGGCTCCAGCTTTATCAATGCGCTGGCGAACTGGTCCGCGCTTACCGTGCCCAGCGGCAGGATGGCGAGGCTCGGGTTCAGGGACGGCGCCGCCCAGCTTTTCGCCGCCCAGGCGGAAATAGCCTCGCTGGCATAGCCGTCATGCACCTTGGCCGAGCGAAGGCCGACGACCGGCCGTTTCGCCGTCAGCCCCTCGACCAGCATGCTCATGGAATCCTCGGTGACGACGACGGCATCCGCCCCGAACAGTGCCCGCACGGAGCCAGGCCCGGCACTGCGGTAGTCGATGAACTCGCCCAGCACGCCCTCGGCGGCCAGTTGCGCGAAACGCGCGCCGACTTCGTCCGGCGTGCGGCGCGAGGTCGTCACCCGCCAGCGCACGCCGTGCTCCAATGCCACCGCGCGGACCAGCGCGATCAGCGCATCCCATTCATTTTGCGGCCATTCCTTGCGATAGGCGGTGCCGCCGACCAGCAGCGCGATCTCCGCCCCGTTCAGGTCTGAAAGCGAGGAAAGGCGTCGCGGGGCGGGGTAATCGGCGGGATCGACGATGGACGGAATCGGCGCCCAGGCCGAGCGCGGATGGCCCGCCGCGCGCGGCGAGGCGACGATCATCAGGCTCACCTCGCGCGTGTCATAGCCGCCAATGCCGCCGGAATAGACAAAGGGCACGCCGCCGAAAGCCCGGCTGATGAGGATGCCGGCCGCGATGGTCGGCCGGCCCGATCCGACGATGACGTCAGGCTTTTCAAGGCCTTGCGCGTCGATGCGATACATGGAGCGCAGCCATTTGCCGGCGTCGCGGCCATAGCGGCGCATCACGATCTTGCGCACGTCGTCATGGGCGAACCAGGTCGGGCGAATGTCGAGCCGCGCCACCTCAGTGGGGGTCAGCCGCCCGATCGCCAGCGCGACGCCCTCGGCCTGGTTGAAATGCCCCGGCTTCTTGTCGCGCAGGACCAGCAGCTTCACCGGCGCGCTCCGAAGAGCTTGCGGTGCGCCGAGCGCGTGAGCTTCTGCGTGCGGTAGATCACCCGCTCGCGCGCCCGCACGGCAAGGCCGGTGAGCCCCCCCACCTCGCCTTCCCAGGTCTTGAAGGCGACGCGGGCGCGGCGGTGGATCGGCATCTGGCGCAGCGCGGGGAAATGCGGCTTCAGCCGCGCCAGCCACCACTGCGCGTCATGCTGCGACACATGGGCGTTGCGCCCGTCCGAGAGCAGCAGCTTGGCCGGGCCGATATCGATGACGAACAGCACATGCTCGGCCGCCGCCGCGATGGAGGCCGCCACCGCGTCGATCTCCTCGTCGGGAATGTGCTCCATCACGTCGACATTCACCGCCAGTTGCACCCGCTTGTTCGGCAGGGTGGCGATCTCGGGAATCGCCGGGTCGTAGCGGTGGATTTCCGGGATGCCGGCCTTGGCGGCGATGAGGTAGGCGAGATTGCTCTGGCCGCAGCCAAAATCGATCAGCGACGCCGGCTTCAGCGCCAGGATGTGCGGCAGCATGTCGGCCAGCGCGTGCCGCGCCGTGGCGCCGTAGCGGTGGCGCGCATGCAGCTTCGCATATTCGTCGACCAGGCTGTGTGCCATCTCTAGGCTCCGAAAACGCGCCGCTTGAGCTTGCCGAAAAACCGCCGCAGCCGGCGCGCGCGCTTCTCCACCTTGCGGCCGAACTTGCTCTTCAGCGGCACGGTGGCGAAGGGGGTGCGGGCGCGATAGGCGAGGAAGAGATCGCGCGCGGGGTGGTTGCAGTCGGTGTAGTTGGGCTTCACCTGGCCGATGAAATGGATGATGCGCGCGCCCTGCCAGATCGCGGGGTCGGCCTTGTACACGCCCTTCTCCAGCCGGTGATGCATGTTCCAGCTCTCGTCGAGCGGCAGCCACGCCCCCCGCAACGCGCCGTTGAGCGCGTCCTGGTCCATCATCGGCAAACTGGGCCGCGAGGCGATGAAGTCGAGCGTGCGCTCGGTCACGCGCTGCGCCCGCCAGGCGTCGAGATCGATCAGCAGCACGCCGCTGTTGAAATAGCGCATCTCGTCCGGCAGGCCGATGTCGCGGTTGCGCGTGATGTGGCGTTGCGGCACGAGCCGGGCGACATCGTCCACCGCGGCCAGGGCGAACCCTTCCATGGGCAGGGTGGCAAGCGGGGCGAGGGAACTGGCCACCAGCGTGTCGCAATCAATGTACAGCAGCCGCCCGGTCGCCTCCGGCAGGCTGAGCGGCATGAGGATGCGGGCATAGGCGGTGCGCGAGAGATGGTTGTTTACCGGTCCCGACGCGAAGTGGCGAACCATGTCGTCGGTGATGTCGACGAAGGCGATGCCGGGCCGGCCGTAGCTGGCGGCCAGAAGCTGCTTGTCGTCCTCCGACACCCGGTCGCAAAACACGCAGACCGACCCGATATCACCCGCCGCCTTGTCGGCCAGCGAGGCCAGCATCACGCCGGTCAACTCGACATAGGCGGTGTCGGTGGCGGTGGCGACGATCACGCCGATTCCCCTTCCATCGGCACCACGGCGTTGTCCTTGGTCTGCTTGAGAGTCAGCGCGGTCTTCACATTGCGCACATTCGGCGCGCCGGTCAGCTCCAGCACGAAATTCTGGAAGGTGCGAAGGTCGGGCGCGACGCAGAGCAGGATGAAATCGGTCTCGCCCGACAGCATCCAGCAGGCGCGCACCAGCGGCCAGCGTTCCACCTGCGCGGCGAAGGCGGAGAGGTCGCCTTCCGCCTGGCTGACGAGATGCACCATGGCGAAGGCCATCAGGTCGAACCCGAGCTTCTTCTCGTCGAGAAGCGCCCGGTAGCCCTTGATGATGCCCTCCTCCTCCAGCGAGCGCACGCGGCGCAGGCAGGGCGGTGCGGAAATTCCGACGCGCTGCGACAGCTCCACATTGGTGATGCGGCCATCGCCCTGAAGCTCGCGCAGGATGTTCCAGTCAATGGCGTCGATGCGGCGAACCAAGGGGGTGTCTCCGTGTCCGGCGGCCGGGAAGCCCGCCTTCGGCCGCGACAATAGTGCGGCAGCCGGCGAGAGCAATTATCTTGCGCGCGGGTCCCGCGCAATCTTCCTTCTGGAAAACTAATGGATAGCAGGCGCCTGCCTTGCGGTTGCCCAGGTCAGCCCCTACATTTTCGCATGGCTGGCGTTGCTGCCCTTGCACGGCGCTCATGGATTCGCCATCCGGCCCGATATACCGATCCGGCGACGTGTCGCCGCAACACAGTGAGCTTCCCATGTCGGCCCCCTCGACCAGCCCGGTCAACCACGTCAAGGTCCTGATCATCGGCTCGGGCCCGGCGGGGTATACGGCCGCCGTCTACGCCGCGCGCGCCATGCTGGAGCCGGTACTGATCCAGGGCATCCAGCCCGGCGGGCAGCTCACCATCACCACCGATGTCGAGAACTATCCCGGCTTCGCCGACCCGATCCAGGGCCCGTGGCTGATGGAGCAGATGCAGGCCCAGGCCGAGAAGATGGGCACCCGCATCGTCAACGATCTGGTGACGACGCTCGACCTGTCGCGCCGGCCGTTCCGCGCCGAGACTGATTCCGGCACGGTGTGGATCGCCGAGACGATCATCCTCGCCACCGGCGCGCAGGCCCGCTGGCTCGATCTCGATTCCGAGCAGGAATATCGCGGCCACGGCGTTTCCGCCTGCGCCACCTGCGACGGCTTCTTCTATCGCGGCAAGGAAGTCATGGTCATCGGCGGCGGCAACACGGCCGTCGAGGAGGCGCTGTTCCTCACCAACTTTGCCTCGAAGGTGACCGTGGTTCACCGCCGCGACAGCTTCCGCGCCGAGAAAATCCTGCAGGAGCGCCTGTTCGCCCACCCCAAGGTCGAGGTGGTGTGGAATGCCGCACTGCATGAGGTGAAGGGCCAGCACGAGCCACCCAAGGTGACCGGCGTGGTGCTGAAGGATGTCGTCACCGGCGCGCTTTCCGAGCGTGCGGCGGATGGCGTGTTCATCGCCATCGGCCACGCCCCGGCGACCGACCTGGTCCAGGGCCAGCTCAAGCTCAAGCCCAGCGGCTATGTGTGGACGGCGCCCCATTCCACCGAGACCTCGGTGGCAGGCGTGTTCGCCGCCGGCGATGTCGCCGACGACATCTTCCGCCAGGCGGTGACGGCCGCCGGCATGGGCTGCATGGCGGCGCTGGAAGTCGAGCGTTTCCTCGCCTCGCGCGAACCTCTCGCCCAAGCCGCCGAATGAACGAGGGCCCCCGCCGGATGGACAACAAGGCCAATCGCGCGCGCGACATGGACTGGGACAAGCTCAAAGTGTTCCACGTCGCCGCGGAGGCCGGTTCCTTCACCCATGCGGGCGAAGCGCTCGGCCTGTCGCAATCGGCGGTCAGCCGGCAGGTGTCGGCGCTGGAGCAGGAGTTGAACATCCCGCTCTTCCACCGCCATGCGCGCGGGCTGATCCTGACCGAGCAGGGCGACCTGCTCTACCGCACCGCCCACGAAGTCTTCATGAAGCTGGAGGCGGCGCGGGCCAAGCTGACGGATTCGCGCGAGAAGCCGAATGGCGAGCTGCGCGTCACCACCACCATGGGGCTCGGCACTCATTGGCTGACGGCGCGGATCGGCGAGTTCCTCGAACTCTATCCCGATATCCGCATCACGCTGATCCTGACCGACGACGAGCTCGACCTTGCCATGCGCGAGGCCGACGTCGCCATCCGCCTGCGCCAGCCGGTGCAGCCGGACCTGATCCAGCGCAAGCTGTTCACCGTGCATTTCCACGCCTTCGCCTCGGCCGAATATCTCAAGCGCAACGGCCATCCGCGCTCGCTGGACGAGCTCGACAAGGACAAGCACCGCATCATCCTGCTCGGCGGGCCGATCCCCTCCTATTTCCAGGGGCTGAACTGGCTGGAGCGGGCGGGGCTGGAAGACGACCAGGAAGGCCGCGTGCCAGCGCTCTCGGTCAACAACGTGCTGGGGCTGAAGCGCGCCGTGGAGCGCGGCGTCGGCATCGGCATCGTGCCGGATTACCTGCTGGAGGATTCCGCCACGCTGGTGCAGCTCTTCCCCGAGCGCACCACGCCGACACTGGAAGCCTATTTCGTCTACCCGCAGGAAATGCGCTCGGTTGCGCGCATCCAGGTGTTCCGCGACTTCCTTGTCGCCAAGGCACAGCGCTGGAGCTTCTGAGGGCCCTCAGCGCCCCGGCAACTGGCTGGTGACTTCCCGGGCGACATAGTCGCCGGCGTGGCGCCAGCCCGCGTCATTGTCGCCACGAAAACTGAGCAGCCGCTCGAACACCAGCTTGCCCGTCGCGGCATCGAGAACGGCCACCCGCAGCGACAGCACCAGCGTGCTCATCTTGTGGACGCTGCCGACCAGCAGGAAGCCGGCGCCGGCCTGCCCGGCCCGCCGCCGCAGCGCTTCCACGCCCTCCGCGTCCAGCCGGCACGCACCCTCGCAGGGCAGGTCGAGGCTTTGGAGCGTTCCCGCGCTGCCGATATCCGCCCGCACGGCTTCGGTCAGCGCCAGCCGCCGCGCCTCATGCGCGGCGCGCTGGTCCTGCGGCTCGCCGGACGAATCGGTGAAGCCGATATCGGCGACGGCCACCATGTGCGGGGGCGCAGCGCGGGCCTCCCCGGGCGGCAGGGCGACGAACACAGACAGCAGCACGGCAGCGAGCGGGGCAGCACGGCCGAAGGCAGGCATGGCGATCCTCCACGGCATGACCGCTCATCCGGCGGCCTTCACGCTGGATTACACGCAGATCCGCCATTTGTGGCAAGTCCGGCGATCCCACGCGCGCCGGCCGACGCTCAATTCGCGGGCAGTGGAAGGCGGGCTTATACCGCAATGCAATAACGCATGCCTGCCATGCAGGCATAATTTATTGCAGAGTGCCCGGTCTTTGACCATATGTGAGGAAGACACCGAGACGTTCGCGTTTCGGCTGTTCCCCTCTGGAAGGTTCGCTGCTTCGGCAGCGAAAACTTGAGCCGGGCCCTTTTGGTGCCCGGCTTTTTTCTTGTCGCCGCCGCGTCGCGATGACAGCAAAAACGGCCGGGGCCCGCCGGCACCGACCGTTGCCTCTCATCCCGGTGGGCGCGGCATTCACATGAACAGCTTTTCGCCGCTCAGGCCCTTGTAGAGGCCGGCGACCTGCTCGCCATAGCCGTTATAGAGCAGCGTCGGCCGCCGCTCGCCGGTGCCGATGTCGCGCTCGGTGGCCTGGCTCCAGCGGGCATGCGGCACCTCCGGGTTCACATTGGCCCAGAAGCCGTATTCGCGCCCCTGCACCTGCTCCCACAGCCCCACCGGCCGGTCTGCGACAAAGGAAATGCGCACGATCGACTTCACCGACTTGAAGCCGTATTTCCACGGCACGGCGAGCCGCAGCGGCGCGCCGAACTGGTTGGGCGCCGGCTTGCCGTAGACGCCGGTGACGAGGAAGGCGAGGTCGTTGTTCGCCTCGGCCATGGTGAGGCTGTCGAAATACGGCCAGGGATAGATGAACCGCCGCTGGCCCAGCGCCACCTCCGGGTTCATGAAGGTCTCGAAGCGCACATATTTGGCGCCCGACAGCGGCTTGGCGTAGGCGACGAGGTCCTTTACCGCGAAGCCGGTCCACGGCACGGTCATCGACCACGCCTCGACGCAGCGGTGGCGGTAGATGCGTTCCTCCAGCGACATGGCGCGGATGAGATCGTCGATGCCGACCTCGCGCGGCTGCTCGACCAGCCCGTCGATCTTCACCGTCCACGGCCGGCGCGGCATGCGGGCGGCCACGTCGGCGATCTGGTAGGCCGAGCGCTCGGAGCCGAACTCGTAGAAATTATTGTAGTTGCCGGAAACATCCTCCGGGGTGATCGGCCGGTCGCCGGCGGTGAAGGCCGCATTCTTCTTCGCCGGGTAGAGGTCGCGCGTCGGATCATTGGCCGGGTCGCCCACCGCCGGCGCCGCATCGGCGAAGGGGGCGAGCGCAGCAGACAGGCCGGCGACGCCCAGCAGGCCCACACCCGCGCCAAGCAGGTGGCGGCGGGACAGATAGGTCGCTTCGGGCGTGACCGCGCTCTCCGGCAGTTTCCAGGACCGGTGACGGCGTATCGGCATGGCGGGCTCCTCTTGGATTGTAAGGAGAGTACGCTCGAACCTGCCGGTTTATTTCAGGCGACGTTTCAACTTCTCGTGCAAATCAGCAAAAAGCCCGGCGGGGGTGCCGCCGGGCTTCTGGAACGTTGAAACGCTGGGCGGCGCCACCGGCACCGCCGCGTTTACCTCACTTGGAAACGAGGCGCAGGTCGCCGACGCCGAGCGCGACGTTGACGCCCGTCTGGCCTTCGACGCTGACCGGCTGCAGGGCGATGGTCTTGTTGGAGCCGCCGACCAGCACATTGCCGGCCACGCCGACGCCGAGCGCCACGCTGCCGGACACGCCGACATAGGTGCCGTCGAGATCGGTCGAGCGCACGCCGCGCGAGGGCGCAAGCACGGTCCACAGCAGGATGTTGCGGCCGGTCACGCCAAGGTCGAGGCCCCAGCGGCGGATCGAGCCCTCATAGGCGAACTTCTTGCCGCGCGCGGTGGTGAAGGTGCAATCGAGCGTGCGCTTGGAGCCGATGATGAAGCTCACCGACTTGGAGCCCGCGCAGGCGAGCGAGCCGACCTCGACGCGCTTGCCCTGGGCAGAGGCCGGCGCGGCGGCAAGTGTGGCGGCGCCAGCAACGAGCGCGGCGCCGAGCAGCCCACGCGACAGAACGGAACGGAACATTCAAATCTCCTGAAGATGACGCGCGACCGGCTCTCGGGAACCGGCGCCCCCGCCCTATGGCGCTCGCCGGCCGGGGCGCGCCGCCCGGCCGGTCAATACTCTTCTACCTCAGCGGAGCGAACCGCAGAAGCGCTGGATTCGCAGGCACGCCTCTTCCAGATCCTTGGTGGAGGTGGCGTAGGAAATGCGGAAGGCCGGGCCCAGGCCGAAGGCCGAGCCATGCACCACCGCCACGCCCTCGGCCTCCAGCAGTTCGGAGGCGAAGGCTTCGTCATTGTCGATGACCTTGCCCGCCGGCGTCTTTTTGCCGATGAGCCCGGCGCAGGACGGGTAGACGTAGAACGCGCCTTCCGGCTTCGGGCAGGTGAGGCCGGAGGCCTGGTTCAGCATCGACACGACGAGGTCGCGGCGTTCCTTGAACACCTTGTTGTTGGCGGCGATGAAGTCCTGCGGCCCGTTCAGCGCCTCGACCGCTGCCCACTGGGCGATCGAGTTGGGGTTCGAGGTCGACTGCGACTGCAGCGTGCCGATCGCCTTGATGAGCGGCTCCGGGCCGGCGGCGTAGCCGATGCGCCAGCCGGTCATGCAATAGGCCTTGGAGACGCCGTTCATGGTCAGGGTGCGGTCATAGAGCGCCGGCTCCACCTGCGCCGGGGTGACGAACTCGAAGTCGTCATAGACGAGGTGCTCATACATGTCGTCGGTGAGCACCCACACATGCGGATGCTTCACCAGCACGTCGGTGAGCGCCTTCATCTCGGTGCGGGAATAGGCCGAGCCGGTCGGGTTGGACGGCGAGTTGAAGATCAGCCACTTGGTCTTCGGAGTGATCGCCGCCTCGAGCATTTCGGGCTTCAGCTTGAAATTGTCCTCGAGCCGGGTCTCCACCGGCACCGGGGTGCCGCCGCAGAACTGCACGATGTCGGGATAGCTGACCCAGTACGGCGCCGGGATGATCACCTCGTCGCCGGCATCGAGCGTCGCCACCAGCGCGTTGAACAGCACCTGCTTGCCGCCGGTGCCGACGGTGATCTGGCTCGGCTTGTAGTCGAGGCCGTTCTCGCGCTTGAACTTGGCGACGATGGCCGCCTTCAGCTCGGGAATGCCGTCCACGGCGGTATAGCGGGTCTGGCCATCGCGGATCGCCTTGATGGCGGCTTCCTTGATGTTGTCCGGCGTCTCGAAATCCGGCTCGCCGGCCGCGAGCGCGATCACGTCACGCCCGGCCGCTTTCAGCTCCCGCGCCTTGTTGGAAATGGCGATGGTCTGGGAGGGATTGATGCGCTTCAGGGCGGCGGATATCAGGCTCATGGCCGGTCTCCCTTGAGGTGTTTTGCGCGCGACAACTAGTCGAGCCCTTGCGCCCCGGCAAGCGATTCCCTACCTGCGGGCGGCACCGATACTGCGTTTTCCTGACGCGGTGGCGTTCATGTCCGTTCTGCCGGAGTTTTCTGCATGCTCAAGATTTACGCCATGCAGAGCTCGGGCAACTCGTACAAGGTGCGCATGGCTCTCGCCCGCCTCGCCCTGCCCTTCGAACTCGTGGATGTCGACCTGCTGCGCGGGGAGAACCGCACGCCCGATTTCCTGATGAAGAACCCGGAAGGCCGGGTGCCGCTGCTGGAACTCCCCGGCGGGCGCTATCTCCCCGAATCCAACGCCATCCTGTTCTTCCTCGCCGACGGCACGCCGCTGCTGCCGAATGATCCGCTGGGGCGGGCGGAGACGCTGCGCTGGATGTTCTTCGAGCAGCACAGCGTCGATTCCTCCATCGGCGCAGCGCGGTTCTGGCTCAAGCTGGTGCGCGGCGGGCGCGATCTGCGCACCCACGACATCGACCGCTGGATGGAGGAAGGCTATGCCGCGCTCGGCGTGATGGAACGCCATCTCGCGCGCCGCCCCTTCTTCATCGATGGCACCCTGACCGTGGCCGACATCGCCCTCTACGCGCACATTCATCTCGCGCATGAGGGCGACTTCGATCTCGGCGGTTTTCCCGCCGTGCGCGGCTGGCTGGAGCGGGTGGCGGCGCAGCCCGCGCATGTAAGTTTGGACTGGCGGCCGGAGCAGGCCGCGCAACAGGTTAACATAGCTTAACCTCCTGCCGCGAAATGGCCCCGAAATGGCACCGGCTTGCGCAAAGTGGCGTCCCCGCAGAGCCGCCTTCCCCCCTCACCTTACCGTCACCCAAGGGGCACCAACCCGGACGGATCGAAGGGGTTTCGCCATGCCAGACCAGACCATGCCGAACCAGACGCCCGTTGCCACCACGCCGCGCGCCGGCGAGGCTGTGGCTACCCGCCATACGGCCGGCCGGCGGCTGCGCCGCGCCGCGATGGAAGCCGGCGTCGTGCTGTCGCTGACCTGCGCCATCGTCGCGGTGCTGTGCATGTTCGGCCTTCAGCGCGCCTCCGCGTTTGAACTCGTGCACGGCACCGCCTCGGATGGCCGCCTCGCGGTGGGCGCGGCGCTGCTGGCGGGCTTTGTCGGCCTGTGCGGCCTCACCACCTTCATGCTGCGCAGCACGCTGCAGACCGCCGCTGACTGGCAGGGCACCGGCCGCCGCGAAGGTTGAGGCTTGCCGGGCGACGCGCCGCCCCTTCCCTCACGGCAGCGTGCGCGTGGGGACGGTTGGCGCGACCCGGTGGGTGCTCTAACCATACGGTTCGCAATCGAACCCGGAGCCCCGCCTTGAGCCTGCTGACCCGCGCGCCGACCCTTACCGCGCTCTCCCGCAGGACCGGACGCCCGGGCCGCCTGTTCCTCCTCGCGGCACTGCTTCTCTGCGGCGCGCCGGCCGGCGCGCAGGAGCCGGTGACGACCCCCTCCTCCATCGGCCCCCTCAGTGTCGAGACCGTCGCCGGCGGGCTGCGCAGCCCGTGGGGCCTCACTTTCCTGCCCGATGGCCGGATGCTGGTGACCGAGCGCCCCGGCCAGTTGCGGATCGTCAGCATGAGCGGCACCGTCTCCGCCCCGGTGGCGGGCGTGCCGCCGGTCTTCGCGCGTGGACAGGGCGGCCTGCTCGACGTGGCGCTGGCGCCGGATTTCGACAGCAGCCGGTTGGTCTATCTCGCCTATGCCGAGCCGCGCGAAGGCGCGTCCGGCACCTCTGTCGCACGCGGCCGCCTCGTCGAGCAGGACGGCAGTGCCCGGCTCGACGACGTGCAGGTGATCTTCCGCCAGTCGCCGGCGACGGGCGGCAGCAACCATTATGGCTCCCGCCTCGTCTTCGCCCGCGACGGCACGCTCTTCGTCACGCTGGGCGACCGCTATTCGCTGCGCGACCAGGCGCAGAACCTCGGCAACCATATCGGCAAGGTGGTTCACATCGCGGCGGACGGCGCGGTGCCGGGCGACAACCCGTTTCGCGAACGCAACGGCGCCCGGCCGGAGATCTGGAGCTATGGCCACCGCAATGTGCAGGGCGCCGCGCTCGACCCCGCCACCGGGCACCTGTGGACCATCGAGCACGGTGCGCGCGGCGGCGACGAGTTGAACCGTCCCGAGGCCGGCAAGAATTATGGCTGGCCGGTCATCTCCTATGGCCGAGACTATTCCGGCGCCGCCCTTGGCGAGGGCACGGAAAAGGCCGGCATGGAGCAGCCGGTCAAGTACTGGGACCCGTCCTTCGCCCCCTCGGGCCTCGCTTTCTACACCGGCACGCTGATGCCGCAGTGGAAGGGCGACCTGTTCACCGGCGGCCTCGCCGGCACGCGTCTGGTGCGGCTGCGGCTCGACGGCGTGCGCGATCAGGTCGCCGAGGAGGAAGTCCTGCTCGCCGACCTCAATGCGCGCATCCGCGACGTGCGTCAGGGACCGGACGGCGCGCTGTGGCTGCTCACCGACGACCCTTCCAATGGCCGCCTGCTGCGCGTCGCGCCGGCTGATTGAAGGTCATGACCACTTCTGGAAGATGAAGAACGCGCCCAGGGCGATGAAGGCGAAGCCGATCAGGTGGTTCCAGTGGAACGGCTCCTTCAGCCACAGCACCGAGAAGCCGGCGAACACCACGAGGGTGATGACCTCCTGCATGGTCTTCAGCTCGACCGTCGAATAGACCTCGGAGCCGTAGCGGTTGGCCGGCACGGCGAGGCAGTACTCGAAGAAGGCGATGCCCCAGCTCACCAGAATGGCGATCATGAGCGGGGTCGATTTGTGCTTGAGATGCCCGTACCAGGCGAATGTCATGAAGATGTTGGAGGCGACGAGGAGGATAATCGGCGTCACTGCCGGGGGGATGAAGCCGAACATGCGCGGTTCCCTCGATGGGGTTCGAGAAGACCCTCCCCGGCTCAGCCGTAGCGCAGCTTGAGCGACACGATGCCGACGAGCAGGACGAGGGTCACGGCGTTGGCCATGATGACCGGAATCGAGCCGATCAACACGCCGTACACTAGCCATAGCGCCACTCCCGCCGCGAACGCCAGATAGGCGAAGAGCGACAGGTCGCGCGTCTCGCGCGTGCGCAGGATCTTCAGCGCCTGCGGCAGCCAGCACAGCGTCGTCAGCAGGGCCGCGACGCCGCCGATGAGTTCGGTGGAAAGTGAGGTGCCGACCATGAAATCCGCCTCGCCCGGCCCGGGGCCGACATCAGGCGTCGGCGTTCCCATGCCGCCCGATTCCTGTCAATCCGCATCCGCCGGGCGGGGGGCGTCACAGCTCGGCCCAGAGGCGCAGCAGGTTGTGATAGACATTGGCCAGCGACAGCACCGACGGGTCGTCGTCCGGCAGCCTTGCCCGGGTGCCCATGATGGCCCGGTCGAGGTCGTAGAGCATGGTGCGGCGCTCCTGGTCCTTGATCATCGATTGCGACCAGAAGAACGAGCCCCAGCGGCTGCCGCGAGTGATCTCGTTGACGCTGTGCAGGCTGGAGGCGGGGTAGACCACCGCATGGCCGGCCGGCAGCTTCACCTCATGCGCGCCATAGGTGTCCTCGATGACGAGTTCGCCGCCGTCATATTCCTCCGGCTCGGTCAGGAAGATGGTGGTCGACACATCCGCCCGCATCCGCATGCCGGTGCCGGGAATGGCGCGGATCGAGCCATCGACATGGGCGCCGAACTTCATGCCGACATCGTAGCGGTTGAACATCGGCGGCAGCACCCGCAGCGGCATCACCGCCGAATTGAAGATCGGGTTGCGCCCCAGCGCCCGCAGCACGATGTCGCCGAGCTCGGACGCCTCCTTCGACTCCACCGGAATCTGCAGGTTGAGCTTGCTCATCGCCGCCTGCGCGCCGGCGGTGACGCGTCCGTCGACCCAGGGCGAGGATTCCAGCACGCGCCGGCAATGGGCCACTTCATCCGGGGTGAGGATGTCGGGGATCTGGATCAGCATCGGTCGGTCCGTTCAACGAAAAGAGGGGGAAAGCCGGAAACCGGCCTTCCCCCGAGATGCGACGGTCAGGTCGTAGACGCGGCGATCAGAAGGTCGCCCCGACAGTCAGCGTGAAGGTGCGGCCCGAGGACGGCACCGCGCGATTGCCCCAGCCGGCCGAGTAGTTCAGCTCGTCGGTGAGGTTGTAGGCGTTCAGCGCGACGCGGTAATTGGCGTATTCATAAGAGACCAGCGCATCCAGCGAGAAAGTCTCGGGGATGATCGCGGTGTTGGCGCTGTTGGTGAAATACTCGCTGGCATAGGTCACGCCGGCGCCGACGAGCAGCTTGCCGGGGATCTGCAGCACGCCCTTGGTCAGCTCGTAGGTGGTCCACAGGGTGAAGTTGTTTTCCGAGACGAAGGGCACCGCGTTGCCGATATAGTCGTCGGTGGTCGAGGTCATGATCTCGCTGTCGTAATAGGCGTAACCCGCCTGGATCACCCAGGCCGCGGTGATGTTGCCGGTCACGCCGAGTTCGACGCCCTGCACCCGCTGGTTTTCGCCGGTCTCCACCGTGTCGAAGGTGAAGGGATCGACATAGAAGGCATTGCTCTTGTCGACCCGGAACAGCGAGCCGGTGAAGCCGAGCCGCCCGTCCGGCGTCGAGATCTTGAAGCCGATCTCGTAGGTCTCGTTCTCTTCCGGCTCGAGATTGTTCTGCGTCGGGTTGACGACGGTGATGTCGTTGGTCGGGAACATGCCCTGCGGCGAGTAGGAGCGCGCCCAGGAGGCATAGTAGGTCTGGTTGGAGGTCGGCTCCCAGATGATGCTCGCCTTCGGGCTGGAGAACTGGGTGGTGCTGTCGGCATTCACCCATTTGCCGTCGCTGTCTTTGCAGGTCGTGCTTGTGCCGTTGGGATCGACACACCAGACGCTGTAATCGGCCGAATAACTGTCATAGCGGATGCCGCCGAGCACCGAGAGCTGATCGGTCAGCCAGATACGGTCGCTCACGAAGGCGCCGAAATCGGTCGCGCTGGACTTGCGGGTGCCGTTATTGCCCAGCGGGTTGGGGTAGAGATAGTAGTCCGTCGTGTTGGCGTAGATCGGGTTCCAGATCGTCGACGTGCCCTTCGAGCCCTGCACCGAAATCAGCGTGCGCTCGTCGTCGACCGTGTAGATGTCGAGGCCGGCCACCACTTCATGGCGCAGGAAGCCGGTGTCGAACTTGGCGATGGCGGTGGTGACGTTCTGGCCGGACCAGCTGGTCTGGTCGAAGCCCGGATTGCCGCCGCCGAACGCGATCGCCGGGTCGTTGCCGGCGAAGAACTGCCCGGTGCAGGTGGCTTCATACTGCGTCGGCGTCGGGTTGGGCACGTTGTTCGGGGCGTTGGCGCAGCCGGCGACGCTGGTCGAGAAGTTGCGCGTGTAATAGCCGATGCGCGAGTCGTTGGTGATGGTCAGCCAGTCGTTCACCTCGCGCTTGAGGTTGGCGGTGAACATGTTGGCTTCGGTGTCGTCGTGGTCGGTCACCTTGCCGTAGAAGGTGGAGCGCGGCACCCCGTATTCGGTCACCGGCTTGCCGAGCGAGCCGAAGCGCACGGCGTCGCCGAAGCGCGGCGTCACGATCGGCACGCCGTAATCGGGGGTGCGCGAACCGTTCTGGTAGAGATAGTTCAGGTGCAGGGTCTGGTCGGTGCCGAGGCCGAAGCCGAGGTCGGCCATGAAGCCGTAGCGGTTCGATTCGACGTGGTCGCGGTCCGCAACCTCTTGCTCGTTGACCATGCCGACCACGCGGAAGGCGGTCGTCTCGTCGAGCTGCTTGTTGATGTCGAACACGCCGCGATAGAGCGGCCCGGTGCCGAACTGGCCCTCGAAATCATATTTGTCGCCGATATGGGCCTGCTTCAGCGTCGAGTTGATCACGCCGCCCGTGGTGCCGGCGCCGAAGCTCTCCGACGACGGGCCCTTCAACACTTCCACGCTCTCATAGGCGAAGCTGTCGCGCACATAGACGCCGAAATCGCGCAGGCCGTTGATGTAGACGTCGCCCTTGGACTGGAAGCCACGGATGCGGAACTGGTCACCGTTCATGCCGCCGCCGCCCTCGCCGATACCGACGGTGACGCCCGGCACGTTGCGCAGCGCCTGTTCCAGCGTGGTGACGCCCTGCTGCTGCATGGTCTGCTGGTTGATGACCTGCACCGTCTGCGGCATGTCCTGAATGCGGCCCGGCAGACGCGAGATGCCGGTCGTGTCCTCCAGCGTGTTATCCGGCGAACCCTCGCTCTCGACCGTCACCGTCGGCAGCTCTTCTTCAGCGGCCGGTGCCGCCTGCTGCGCATGGGCCGCGAACAGCGGCAGCGCCGACATCGTGACGGCAAGACCCGCCGTCAGTGCGGTATTATGTGAGGTGTCGCGAAGCGTTCTCAAGGTCTTCATCGGATACCAGCCCTTAATGTTTCGTAATTTTGCTCATATCTACGAATCTAAACCGCTTCAAACGTTATGTTTTTTATGTGTTCCAACATAGACAGCGTAGATTGTTTCAAAACTGCAGTTTTGAATTAGTTTAATCTGAATCAGCGCGACCAATGTTTGCGCGCATGGCCTTCTAGATTATGTAGACCAAGGACATTGCGCGGACGGCCGAGAGGCAGAGGGCGGTCCAAACAGGCGACAAGCGGCGGAATCGGGATGCGCGACGGCTGGATTTCGTTCACAGAGCTGACACAAATCGGCCCCGAACTGTTGCACGCACGCATCAGTAAGAATCCGCAGGCGGCGGCACGCTGGGTGGAAGCGGCGGCGCTGAACGGCATCGTCAGCGCCCAGATCGCCTGGGGCCAGATGCTGGTCGACGGGCACGGCGTGGCACGCGACCCGGAAGCCGGACGGCGCTGGTTCGATGTCGCGGCCGCCGCCGGCAGCGCCGAAGGGCGGAACATGGTGGGGCGCGCCTTTGAGCTCGGCTGGGGCGTTGCCGCCGATCCCGCCCGCGCGGCAGGCCATTACCGGCAGGCCGCCGAGGCCGGGCATGGCTGGGGCCAGTTCAACCTCGCCACCCTGCTGCTGGAGGGGCGCGGCGTGCCGCTCTCCCGCACCGAGGCGCTGCACTGGTATGTGCGCGCGGCACGGCGCGGCGGGGGCGAGGCGGCGGCGAAGTCCGCCACCATGGTCGGGCGCTATCTCGAACATGGCTGGGACCGCCCGTCCCGCCCGGCGGCAGCGGCGCGCTGGTATCTCCGGGGCGCCGAGGGCGGCGACTATCGCGGCCAGTTCGACCTCGCGCGGCTGCTGCTGGAGCGCACCGGCCGGCTCGACCTCGCCGCCCCATGGTTTACCCGCGCGGTCGAGGCGGGCGTACCGGCCTTCTGCCGCCATGTCGGCATGGCGTTGCGCGGTTCGCCAGAGCCGACCCTGCGCCAGATCGCCCTGCGGGCCCTGGAACGCGCCGCCGAGAGCGGCGAGCCGGAAGATCTGCGGGCCTATGGCGGCGCCCTGGCCGAGGGGCTCGGCGCCATCCCCGACGCCGCAGCGGCGGCACAATTCTTCCGGCGTGCCCGCGAAGCGGAAAACGAGGCCCGCCGGCTTGCCGCAAAGGGCGCCTCTGCGGTTGCGGCGAGCAGCAGCCCTGCCTCCCGAAAACGCCCGACGGCGCTGCTTCGAGCGGCGCGGCACGCCCTGACGGCAGCGCATCGCGCCCGTCGTTCGATCACAAATCGGTGATCGCTGCGCCCTACGTCTCTACCATACAACCTCTGGGAGCAATTCATTACCTGCCACCCCTGCAAAACGAGTATTATTTATAAATTCGACGCTCTACCGCGCGTTGCGCATGAAACCATGGGGCAGGTCGCTGCTTGTTTTGTTGGGCGCCGGGCAAAACGCCACGACGCCACTGTTGAAACAGGGAGCGTTGCTATGTGGCATTTCGAGAAAAGCGGAAGACATCTTGCCATGGCCAGCACAGGCGTGCTGGCAGTTGCACTCGCCTTGGCCCCGGCCCTGGCGGAAGCCAAGAGCAAGGGTGGATTGGGCGGCGGTCTGGGCGGCGTCGGCCGCGCCGCGGGTGGTGCCGTTTCCGGCGCCTCGCGGGCGGCAGGCGGCGCGGTGTCCGGCGCTAGCCGGGCGGCGGGCGGTGCCCTTTCCGGCGCTGGCCGTTCGCTGGGCGGCGCAGCCTCGGGCATCGGCAGCGCCGCCGGCGGTGCGGTCTCCGGTGTCGGTGGTGCGGTCGGCGGCGCGGTGTCGGGCGTTGGCAGCGGCGTCGGCAATGCCGTCTCGGGCGTGAGCAGCGGTGTCTCCGGCATCGGAAGCCAGGCTGCGGGAACCCCGAACGGCGCCGGCCCCACCTCCGCCAACTCTGCCCGGTCCCCTCTCTCGGCCCGGCTGCTCGCGTTGCGGATCGAACTGCTCAAGCGCGGCCAGCGTCCTGCCGCTTTCAGCCGCAACAACAGCGGCAATATTGCCGACGTCAGCGTCGGCGCCCTCGGCCGGCGCGGCGTCAATGCCGATGTGGCCGTGGGAACCTCGCGCGCCCGTCCGGTTGCCGCTGACGCCCGGGTGAGCGCCTTCGGCCAGCGCGGCCTCGTCAATCGCACCAGTGCCACCATCGGTGGCCGGCAGGTGGCGGATGTCGACAGCCGGACCACGCTGGGCGGGCCGCGCGGCGTGCGCGCCAATGCCAGCGTCGATGTCGGCGGCCCGAGCACCGCCGCCGTGGGTATCGGCATCGGTATCGGTGGTGGCGTGCGTGGTCCTGGTGGCCCGGGCGGGCCTGGCGGTCCTGGTGGCCCCGGCGGGCCTGGCGGTCCCGGCGGTCCCGGCGGCCCGGGCACCCCTGGGGGCCCCTCGGCCGGCAACCCCGGCACGGCGCCGGGCGCGGGCACCCGGAACTCCGATATGGCGGCCAAGAAGCTGCGCTGCACCGGCGTGCTCTCCGAGCCCCGCGCCTATGATTCAGGCATCGTCGCCCTCTGCCGCGACCTTGTCGGCGGCTAACGCCCGAATCTGACAGGCAAGCCTTACATCTGGCCGTCCCGGAACGTTCCGGGGCGGCCTTCTCTTGCGTCGCCGGCCGTGCGGCCCGTCCCCGCGCCGAGCACCGCTTCAGGCGCCGGCTGCATCACCCTGTGCAAGAAGTCGGTTCCGTTGAGGAACGTCTTCGCAACGCCGCGATTGCAGGGGAGTATCGCTGGTTCCCCGAATCCGGACATCCCATGGCCCATCTCCTCGTCCTTCTGAACGCCAATGCCGGCACGGTGCTCGACCGCGACGCCGAGGAGGTCCGCCGTCTGGTGGCCGACGGGCTGGATGGCGACGGGCGCACCGTCGACGTCCAGCTCCTGCGCGGCAAGGAACTCGTGCGCGCCATCAAGGCGTCCGGCACCGGCGCGCATGAAACGGTGATCGTCGGCGGCGGCGACGGCAGCGTGAGCCTCGCGGTGCAGAGTCTGGAGGGCTCGGACAAGACCCTCGGCATCCTGCCGCTCGGCACGCTCAATTTGCTGGCCACCGATATCGGCATGCCGCGCGACCTCGACGCCGCCATCCGTGCCCTGCGGGAGGCGACGGTGGCCGAAATCGACCTCGCCACGCTGAACGGACGGCGCTTCCACACGATTTCCGGCATGGGCTTCTTCAGCCAGATGGCCCGTGCCCGCGAAACCGCCCGCCGCTGGAAGCTCTGGCGCTTTCTCGCCGTGGCGATCGCCGCCATTTTCGCGGTGCGCCGCAGCGGACGCTTCGACCTTGAGGTCACCGTCGACGGCACGCCTCACCGCTTCCAGGCCTTTGCTGCGCTGCTGTCGGTCAACCGCTTCACCGGGCCGGGTTGGCGCCGCGCCCGGCTCGACGAAGGGGTGCTCGAACTCAATGTCGCGGAAGATCGCGGCGGCCTTGCTCTGCTCAAGGCCGGTGCGGACATGGTGGCCGACACGTGGCGCGACAATCCCGGCATCATCAGCCTCACCGGCCGCGAAATCGTGCTCGCCCGCCCCGCCCGCGCCCGCAGCTGGGTGTCCACGGATGGCGAGCTCGGCCGCGAAGACATGCCGCTCACCTACAAGATCGTGCCGCGCGCCCTCAAGCTGCTGATCCCGCCCGCCGCCGACGGCGCCGCCAAGACGGCCGGAACCGTGCAGGCCCCGGCCGCAACAGGTGAGCTTCAGAGCGGCTCGATCTCGTAGACCACGGTGACCCCGGCGCGGACCTGCGTCTCGCCGGCTTCCACCGGAACCGAGTCCATCTTCTGCGCGCGGGCCGCCATCATCATGCGCGGCATGGGCTGCACGCCGCCCTCGCCGGCGATGGAGATGACCCGCACCAGCCGCACGCCGGCCGCCTCGGCGATGATGCCGGCCTGGTGGCGGGCGTCCTTCACCGCCTCGGCGCGCGCCATGTCCTCCAGCTTGCCGGGCTCGGCGATGTCGAAGGCGATGCCGTCGATCTGGTTGGCGCCATTGGTGACAAGCTGGTCGAGCAAGTCGCCGAGCTTGCCGAGATCGCGCAGCCTCACGGTGACGGCATTGTTCACCTGATAGCCGGCAATGCGCAGGGCATCGCCCTCCTTCTTCTGCGGGGTGTATTGCGGCTGCACCGAGAAGCCGGAGGTGGAGATGTCGCGCGGCTCCACGCCTGCGGTCTTGATCGCCGCGATCATCGCCGCCACGGCGGTGGAATTGGCGTCGAGCGCTTCGCGCGCTGTCTTGCCCTCGCTCACCACGCCGGTGGTGAGGGTCGCCATATCAGGCACCGCGCTGGCCTTGCCCTCGCCCGACACGGAGAGCGTCGCCCGGCGGGGGGTGTTGGCGATGTCCTGGGCGGCGAGCGGCGACAGGCTGGCGAGCAGCGCGACGGCGCCGAAGGTAGCTGCACGCAGGGTGGCGCGGGTGAGCTTCATGTCTTTCACTTCCTTGAACGTGCCGGCGCGTCTGAGAACCTGCCGGAATGACGGTGCGGCACGCCAGAGCACTGCGGGAAGGCGGCGGGATTGCGGCGGCCCCGGCACGCGCCCGCGCTTCTCCGCCGTTACCGCCGCTTCTACCCGACGGATTCAACACCAGCGTGGACGGCGCCCTCGGCACGGTTGGCGCGGGCGCGGGCCTTTGCTAGTTTCCCTCGCCCACCGCCGCTCCGGCGCGCCGTCGGACGGGCCTGTAGCTCAATGGTTAGAGCCGACCGCTCATAACGGTCTGGTTGCAGGTTCGAGTCCTGCCGGGCCCACCAACTCCTACAAACGCCATCGCGCACTTCCAGTGCCTTATAGTGTCCGCCTGTGGCGAACGGCACGGCGCCGGACGCAGAACGGCCCCGTCCTCCTGCGAGGAAGCGGGGCCGCCAGCGTGTGTCAGGTGGAGATCAGTCGGCAAGATCAGTCGTCGAACTTGCCTTCATATTTGAACTCGGGCATGCCCTTCAGCTGGTCGCGGGTAAGGGTCGTGCCGCCCTTCCATTCATTGGCGGCGTTGTCGAACGTCACCTTGATCGCGCTCGGCGGCACGACGACGTAACGGCTGCCGACGCCGAGGAAGCCGCCGACCGACAGGACCAGACCCTTCACCTGCATCCCGCTGTCGAGCACGAGATCCTCGATCTCGCCCACATCCTCATTGGCGGCGTTGTCGATGTCGAGGCCGACGAGGTTGGAGGCCAGCGCGTCCGACTTGGCCACGGCGACGTTGGCCGTCTCGGTGATGGCGGACTGCGCCCAGACGGGGGCCGCAAACAGGATGGTCGCGGCGACGAGCGCAAGGCAGGTGGTACGCATAGGTAATTTCCTCCGGTGCCATGAATGGCGTGCCGGGACAACGCCGTGATGGCGTGCTCGTTCCGGCCACGGAGCCCTGCCGGCCCCGCCCCTCCCCACATCCCGACGATGTGAAGGGCGTTATACCCGCCTAAATCAAGGCGCTGGGCTACGCCGACACAATCTGGACCGGTTCCAGGGAACACATCCCGGCGGGAGGGATTTCCCCTTCGACCCCCGCGGCGGCGCCCGGCCTCGCGGGAAGGATAGGCGTTCTCCCGCCGTCGAAAATCGGATGTGACATGCAACGAACTCCCGAAGCCGGATTGTCCCGGCGCGACCTGCTCACCGCCGGCGCGGTCACGGTTGCCGCCGGCGCGACCGCCCGGTCGGCGCATGCCGAAAGCCCCTCGGAGCCGGTACGCGCGGCCGACCTCCTCACAGCGGAGCCCAGCCATATGAAGGTCCATTTCACCGTAAACGGGACCGCTCGGGAGCTTGAGCTCGACACCCGCACAACCCTGCTCGACGCGCTGCGCGAACATCTCCACCTCACCGGCACCAAGAAGGGCTGCGATCACGGCCAGTGCGGCGCCTGCACGGTGATGGTGGATGGCGTGCGCATCAACTCCTGCCTCACCCTCGCGGTGATGCACGAGGGCCACGCCGTCACCACCATCGAGGGCCTCGGCACGCCCGACAACATGCACCCGATGCAGGCTGCCTTCGTTCGGCATGACGGCTACCAGTGCGGCTATTGCACGCCGGGGCAGATATGCTCCTCGGTGGCGGTGCTGGACGAGATCAAGGCCGGCATTCCCAGCCATGTCACGGCCGATCTCACTGCCGCGCCCACGCTCTCCGTGGAGGAACTGCGCGAGCGCATGAGCGGCAATATCTGCCGCTGCGGCGCCTATTCCAACATCGTCGAAGCGATCACCGATGTCGCCGGGAGCCCCGCATGAAGCCCTTCACCTATGAGCGCGCCGCAACCCCGGCGGAGGCCGCCGCTGCGGCCGCCCGTGGCACCGGCACTAGGTTCATTGCCGGCGGCACCAATCTGCTGGACCTGATGAAGCTGCAGATCGAGACGCCCACCCACCTCATCGATGTCAACGGCCTGGCGCTCGACACCATCGAGCCGACTGAAGAGGGCGGGCTGCGCATCGGGGCGCTGGTCAGCAACACCGATCTCGCCACTGACGCCAGGGTGCGCCGCGACTACGGCCTACTTGCCCGTGCGCTGCTCGCGGGGGCTTCGGGCCAGTTGCGCAACAAGGCGACCACGGCGGGCAACCTGCTCCAGCGCACGCGCTGCCCCTATTTCTACGACACCAACCAGCCCTGCAATAAGCGCCATCCCGGCAGCGGCTGCGCGGCCATTGGCGGGGTGACCCGCCAGCTCGGCATCGTCGGCACCAGCGAGGCCTGCATCGCCACCCATCCCAGCGACATGGCGGTTGCCCTGCGCGCGCTGGATGCGACGGTCGAGACCGTGCGGGCCGACGGCGCCGCCCGTGCCATCCCGATGGCCGATTTCCACCGTCTGCCCGGCGACACACCCCATATCGAGACGGCTCTGGAGCCGGGCGAACTGATCACCGCCGTGGTGCTGCCGAAGCCGCTCGGCGGGCGGCACGTGTACCGCAAGGTGCGTGATCGCGCCTCCTATGCCTTCGCGCTGATCTCGGTCGGCGCAGTCATCCAGCCGGACGGCACCGGGCGCGTCGCGCTTGGCGGCGTCGCGCACAAGCCGTGGCGGGTGGAAGAGGCCGAGACGGCCATGCCGCGCGGCGGCCGTGCCGTCACCGAGCGCCTGCTCGCCGGCGCCCGCCCGACGCGGGAAAATGCGTTCAAGATCACGCTGGTCGAGCGCACGCTCGACGCGGTTCTCGCTGAGGCAAGGGGCTGACCCATGAAGTTCGACACCCCCGCCACCACCAATCCCATCGATCAGCTGAAGGTCGTCGGCCAGCCGCTCGACCGCATCGACGGCCCGCGCAAGACCACGGGCACCGCGCCCTATGCCTATGAGCGGCACGACATCGTCGCCGATCCCGCCTATGGCCATGTGGTCGGCGCTTCCATTGCAAAAGGGCGGATCACCGGCATGGACCTGTCGGCGGCCGAGCGCGCGCCGGGCGTCATCGCCATCGTCACCGCCGAAAGCGCGGGAAAGCTGGAGAAGGGCAATTTCAACACCGCGCACCTGCTGGGCGGACCTGTTATCGAACATTATCATCAGGCCGTGGCGCTCGTCGTGGCCGAGAGCTTCGAGCAGGCCCGCGCGGCGGCGCATCTGGTGCGGATCGACTACGCCACGGAGACCGGCAGCTTCGACCTTCACGCGGCGAAGGGGGCGGCCACCGCGCCCGAGCCGAACGACCTGACGGGGCCCATCGACACCCATGTCGGCGACTTCCCCCGCGCTTTCGCCGCCGCGCCGGTGACGCTGGATGCGACCTACTCCACGCCCGATCATTCGCATGCGATGATGGAGCCGCACGCGACGCTCGCCCGCTGGGAAGGCGACCAGCTGACGGTGTGGACGTCGAACCAGATGATCGCCTGGGCGCAGGCGGATCTCGCCAAGACACTGGGCATCGGCAAGGACAAGGTCCGCGTGGTCTCGCCCTTCATCGGCGGTGGCTTCGGCGGCAAGCTGTTCCTGCGGTCAGATGTGGTGCTTGCCGCGCTCGGTGCGCGGGCGGCCAAGCGCCCGGTGAAGGTGGCGCTGCAGCGTCCGCTCATCGCCAACAACACCACCCACCGCCCCGCCACCCTGCAGCGCATCCGCATCGGCGCCGAGCGGGACGGCACCATCACCGCCATCGGCCATGAAAGCTGGTCCGGCGATCTGGAAGGCGGCGGGCTGGAGACGGCGGTCGGCCAGACCCGCCTGCTCTATGCCGGTGCCAACCGCATGACGGCGATGCGTCTCGCGGTGCTGGATTTGCCCGAAGGCAACGCCATGCGCGCGCCGGGCGAGGCACCGGGCATGATGGCGCTGGAAATCGCCATGGACGAGATGGCGGAAAAGCTCGACATGGACCCGATCGAGTTCCGCGTCCGCAACGACACGAATGTCGACCCGGAGCATCCCGAGCGCCCCTACTCCGCCCGCTCGCTGGCCGAGTGCATGCGCCTCGGCGCCGAGCGTTTCGGCTGGAGCGCCCGCCACGCCCGGCCGGCCCAGCGCCGCGAGGGGCAATGGCTCATCGGCATGGGCATGGCGGCGGCCTTCCGCAACAATCTGCTGATGAAGTCCGGCGCGCGGGTGCGTCTCGATTCCGCCGGGCGCCTCCGTGTCGAAACCGACATGACCGACATCGGCACCGGCAGCTACACCATCATCGCGCAGACGGCGGCGGAGATGATGGGCCTGCCGATCGAGAGCATCGACGTGCGGCTGGGCGATTCCGATTATCCGGTCTCCGCCGGTTCCGGCGGGCAGTTCGGCGCCAACAATGCCACCGCCGGCGTCTATGCCGCCTGCGTCAAGCTGCGCGAGGAAGTCGCCCGCCGCCTTGGTTTCAATTCGCAGGAGGCCGAATTCATCGATGGGCAGGTGCGGGCGGGCAACCGCGCGGTGCCGCTCGGCGAGGCGGCGGCGGCCGGCGACATCACCGCCGAGGATGCCATCGAATATGGCAATCTCGATGAAACCTACCAGCAGTCGACCTTCGGCGCCCATTTCGTGGAAGCCGCAGTCGACACGGCGACGGGCGAGATCCGCCTGCGCCGCATGCTTGCCGTCTGCGCGGCGGGCCGCATCCTCAACCCGAAATCGGCGCGCAGCCAGGTTATCGGCGCCATGACCATGGGCGCCGGCGCAGCGCTGATGGAGGAACTGGCGGTCGACACGCGGCGCGGTTTCTTCGTCAATCACGACCTCGCCGGCTATGAGGTGCCGGTGCATGCCGACATCCCGCACCAGGACGTGATCTTCCTGGACGAGACCGATCCGGTTTCCTCGCCGATGAAGGCGAAGGGCGTGGGCGAACTCGGCATATGCGGCGTCGGCGCAGCGGTGGCGAACGCGGTCTACAATGCCACCGGCGTGCGGGTGCGTGATTACCCGGTCACGCTCGACAAGCATCTCGACCGACTGCCGGACGTGGCCTGATAAGATCCGATGGGGGCCGTGCGCGGCCCCCTTCATCCTTGCCGGGCGCCCGCCCGCGCACTACCGGAACGACGAGACGAAGCCATGATGCGCTCTTTGCCCTTCGCGCTGCTTTTGCTGGCGCTGCCGCTTTCCGGTGCGGCGCAGGCGCGGCCGGATTCGCTCGCAATGAGCTGCGCCTCGGCACAAGCCCTCGTTCGGCAACAGGGCGCCGTGGTCATCGGCACGGGGCCGAACCTCTATGACCGCTTCGTCACCGATGCCGGCTACTGCCAGTCGCAGCGTTCCAAACCGGCCTGGATCCCGACGCGCGACGAGGCCCAGTGCCTGGTCGGCCAGCTCTGCCGCGAGCGACGGTTCCGCTATCGCTGAGCGGCGAGGCCGATCCTTCGACGCTAAACGGTTGCGCGATACGCAGGCGGGGGGCATAAGCGCGGCGAAGAGTTTGGAGGAATTCCATGCCCGCCTATCGTTCCCGCACCACCACTCATGGGCGCAACATGGCCGGCGCGCGCGGCCTCTGGCGCGCCACCGGCATGAAGGACGGCGATTTCGGCAAGCCGATCATCGCCGTGGTCAACTCCTTCACCCAGTTCGTGCCCGGCCATGTACACCTGAAGGATCTCGGCCAGCTCGTGGCGCGGGAGATCGAGGCGGCGGGCGGCGTCGCCAAGGAATTCAACACCATCGCGGTCGATGACGGCATCGCCATGGGCCATGACGGCATGCTCTATTCGCTGCCCTCGCGCGAACTGATCGCCGACAGCGTGGAGTACATGGTCAACGCGCACTGCGCCGACGCCATGGTCTGCATCTCCAATTGCGACAAGATCACCCCCGGCATGCTGATGGCGTCGCTGCGCCTCAACATCCCGACCGTGTTCGTCTCCGGCGGCCCGATGGAAGCCGGCAAGGTGGTGTTGAACGGCAAGACCAAGGCGCTCGACCTCGTCGACGCCATGGTTGCCGCCGCCGACGACCGCATCTCCGAAGAAGACGTTGCCGTCATCGAGCGCTCGGCCTGCCCCACCTGCGGCTCGTGCTCGGGCATGTTCACCGCCAATTCGATGAACTGCCTCACCGAGGCGCTGGGCCTCGCTCTGCCGGGCAACGGCACCACGCTCGCCACCCATTCCGACCGCAAGCGTCTCTTCGTCGAGGCCGGCCACACCATCGTCGATCTCGCCCGCCGCTATTACGAGCAGGACGATGCCAGCATCCTGCCGCGTTCGGTGGCGAGCTTCGCCGCTTTCGAGAACGCCATGACGCTGGACATCGCCATGGGCGGCTCCACCAACACCGTGCTGCATCTGCTCGCCGCCGCGCATGAAGGCGAAGTGCCGTTCACCATGGCCGACATCGACCGGCTCTCGCGCCGCGTGCCGGTGCTGTGCAAGGTGGCGCCGGCCGTGGCGGATGTGCATGTCGAGGACGTGCACCATGCCGGCGGCATCATGGGCATCCTTGGCGAGCTCGACCGCGCCGGCCTGCTCGACACATCCGTCGGCTCCATCCACGCCACCTCGCTCGGCGCGGCGCTGGAGCACTGGGACGTCAAGCGCAACGGCAGCGAGGCGGTGCACGAATTCTTCCGCTCCGCCCCCGGCGGCGTGCCGACGCAGACCGCGTTCAGCCAGTCCGCCCGCTATGACGACGTCGATCTCGACCGCGAAAAGGGCGTCATCCGCAATGTCGAGCACGCCTTCTCAAGGGATGGTGGCCTCGCGGTGCTGTATGGCAACCTCGCCGAGGATGGCTGCATCGTGAAGACCGCCGGCGTCGACGAGAGCATCCTGAAGTTCACCGGCACCGCCCGCGTGTTCGAGAGCCAGGACGACGCCGTCTCCGGCATTCTCGGCAACCGGGTGAAGCCCGGCCAGATCGTCCTCATCCGCTATGAGGGGCCGCGCGGCGGGCCGGGCATGCAGGAAATGCTCTACCCGACCAGCTATCTGAAGTCGAAGGGCCTCGGCAAGGAATGCGCGCTCATCACCGATGGCCGCTTCTCCGGCGGCTCCTCGGGCCTGTCCATTGGCCATGTCTCGCCGGAAGCGGCCGAGGGCGGCACGATCGGGCTGGTGCGCGAGGGCGACACGATCGAGATCGACATCCCCAACCGCCGCATCCATCTCGCGGTGGACGATGCCGAGCTCGCCGCACGCCGCGAGGAGCAGCAGGCCAAGGGCTGGGTTCCCGCCGAGCCGCGCAAGCGCAACGTCACCACCGCGCTCAAGGCCTATGCCGCGCTCGCCACCAGCGCCGCCAAGGGCGCCGTCCGGCAGATTCCCTGAGCGGCCATTGACACGACACCCGGCACCGGCCGGCAAGATGACAGGAAAGGCGGGGCCGCAGGCTCCGCCTTTTTCGCTTCCCTCACCCTGAAGACCACCCTGGAGGCCCCCATGGCCGACGAAGACGATGCCTATGTCTATGACGACGCCACCGGCGAATGGCGCCCGGCCTCCGAGATGAAGGCGGCGGCGGCCGCCCGGCCGGACGTGCGCGACGCCTCCGGCACCGTTCTCGCCGACGGCGATTCCGTGGTCCTCATCAAGGACCTCAAGGTGAAGGGCGCCGGCCAGACGCTGAAGCAGGGCACGGTCATCAAGACCATACGCCTCACCGACAACCCGGAAGAGATCGACTGCCGCTTCGAGGCGATCAAGGGCCTCGTGCTGCGCACCGAGTTCGTGCGCAAGCGCGGTTGAGCGCCGGCCGATGGCGAGGCCGGGCGCGCGGGGTATAGCGGGCGCGGGGCGTGGCAGGGTGTGCGGTTGCATGGTAGGGTCCGCCCGTCCCGTTCCGGACGCTCCCTCCGCAGGTTGACCCCATGAAAAAACTTGCCTTCGCCCTCGCCTTCCCCGTCCTGACCGGCTTGCCGCTCGCCGCCATGGCTGACAAGATCGACCTGTCGACCACCACCTGCGCGCAGTTCCTCGAGAGCGACAAGACCGAGATCATGCTGACGCTCGCCTGGCTCGACGCCTATTACAAGGATGTCGACGCCCCGCCGGTGATCGACACCGACAAGTTCGTCGAGAACGCGGGCAAGCTCGGCGAATATTGCGCCGCCAATCCCACGATCGGCCTCATCACCGCGACCGACGAGCTGTTCGGCGAGTAAAGCCCCGCCCCCGCGCCGATCACGCATGCGCGAGGACACGCGCCCGCGCCCCGCCTGATCGGTGCCGCCGCCGGTGTAAAATGGTAAAATGAAGCTATTTCGCCGAAAATGACTACGATAATGCTTCCTGACGGTAGTAAATTACTCGGAAATTCAGCACGACACGCAGCGGAACTCTAAGTGATCGCGAGGATTATCCTCGCATCACAGGAGGAGATCCAATGCTTAACGCCAAGACGACTTCCGCCGCCATTCTCGCCGCCATGCTCGCCCTCAGCGGCCCCGCTCTCGCCCAGACCGGCCCCGGTTCGGGCGGCTCTTCGCCGGGCGCCGGCGCCACCGATTCCGGCAGCGCCGGCGGCAGCAGCGGCATCGGCAGCAATTCCGGCGGCACCGACACCCGCGCGGCTCCGGCCGGCGAGATGAACCCGGCTGCCGGCAACGGCATGGGCGCCCCCGAGGGTCGCAACACCACTACCGGCACCGGCATCACCGGCACCTCTCCCGATCAGCCGGCCAATGCCGACCGTCCGGGCGACACCAAGTCGGACCGGGACTGCACGAGCCAGCAGACCCCCTGCTGATCGCGCCACCTTAATACCGTCGCTTCAACGGAAAGCCGCCCTTCCCCGGGGGCGGTCTTTTCGTGTCCGGCCCGCGGTTGCGAACAAAACGCGAAACGTGCTCTCTGGTTGGGTGTTCCGCCCGCCAGAGATTCGTCAGCCGATGCAGCCCGCCGCCTATCTCGACACGCTGAACCCGCAGCAGCGGCGAGCGGTCGAGCACGGGATTTCAGGCGCCGGCGACGTCATTGGCGGGCCGCTTCTGGTCATTGCCGGCGCCGGCTCGGGCAAGACCGACACGCTGGCCCACCGCGTCGCCCATCTCATCGTCAACCGTGCCGATCCACGCCGCATCCTGCTGCTCACCTTTTCGCGCCGTGCGGCGGCGGAAATGGCGCGGCGGGTGGAACGCATCGCCGCGCGGGTGCTGGGTGCCGATGCGCGCGCCCTCACCGAGGGCCTCACCTGGGCCGGCACCTTCCACGGAGTAGGCGCGAGGATATTGCGCGACCACGCGCCGGAGATCGGTCTCGACCCGAACTTCACCATTCACGACCGCGAGGACAGCGCCGACCTCATCAACCTCGTCCGCCATGAGCTGGGCTTCTCCAAGACCGAGAAGCGCTTCCCCACCAAGGGCACGCTGATGGCCATCTATTCCCGGGCGGTGAACGCGCAGCAGCCGCTGGAAGAGGTCATCGGCCGCGCCTTCCCCTGGTGTGCCGGGTGGAATGCCGAGCTGAAGGCGATCTTCTCCGCCTATGTCGAAGCCAAGCAGCGCCAGAGCGTGCTCGATTACGACGACCTGCTGCTCTACTGGGCGCAGATGATGGGCGAGCCGGCGCTGGCCGTCGAGGTGTCCGGCCGCTTCGACCATGTGCTGGTCGACGAATATCAGGACACCAACAGGCTGCAGTCCTCGATCCTCCTCGGCCTCAAGCCGGACGGGCGCGGGCTCACCGTGGTCGGCGACGACGCGCAGTCGATCTATTCCTTCCGCGCCGCCACGGTGCGCAACATCCTCGATTTCCCCGGACATTTCACGCCCCGCGCCGACACGGTGATGCTGGAGCAGAACTACCGCTCCACCCAGCCCATCCTCGCCGCCGCCAATGCAGTGATCGATTTCGCCAGCGAGCGCTACGCCAAGAACCTTTGGTCCGAACGCGCCGGCGCCGAGCGGCCGGTGCTGGTCAGCGTGCGCGACGAGATCGAGCAGGCCAACTTCATCGCCACCCGCGTGCTGGAAAATCGCGAGGACGGCATCGCGCTGAAGGCACAGGCGGTGCTGTTCCGCGCCGCCCATCACAGCGGGCCGCTGGAGGTGGAACTCACCCGCCGCAACATTCCCTTCGTGAAGTTCGGCGGGCTGAAATTCCTCGATTCCGCCCATGTGAAGGATGTGCTCGGCGTCCTGCGCTTCGTCGAGAACCCGCGCGACCGCGTCGCCGGCTTCCGCGTGCTGCGCCTCCTCTCGGGTCTCGGCCCGGCCACCGCCGGCCGCATTCTCGATGCGGTCGACGCCGCCGGCGCGCTGCTGCCGGCATTGGAAGCCGTCACGGCCCCGCCCCGCGCGGAAAAGGAGTGGCCCGCCTTCCTCGGCATGGCGCGCGCGCTGAAGGCGAACGACGCCGGCTGGCCCGGCGAACTCGACCTCGTGAGAGCCTGGTACGAGCCGCTGCTGGAACGCCTGCACGAGGATGCCGGCAGCCGGCAGGCCGATCTCGTGCAACTCGCGCAGATCGCGGCGAGCTATCCCTCGCGCGCGCGCTTTCTCACCGAGCTGACGCTCGACCCGCCGGACGCCACCAGCGCCGAGGCCGGCCCGCCGCACCTCGACGAGGATTATCTCATCCTCTCCACCATCCACTCCGCCAAGGGGCAGGAATGGAAATCGGTGTTCGTGCTCAACGCGGTGGATGGCTGCATTCCCATCGATCTCGGCACCGGCACGCGCGAGGAGATCGAGGAGGAGCGGCGCCTGCTCTATGTCGCCATGACGCGGGCGAAGGACACGCTGCACCTGATGCTGCCGCAGCGCTTCTTCACCCATGGGCAGGCGGCGCGCGGCGATCGCCACGTCTATGCCGCCCGCACCCGCTTCATCCCGCCCACCATCCTCGGCCGCTTCGCGATGGCGAGCTGGCCACCCGCGCAGGCCGACGCCGGCGGCCGGACCGGCGAACCGCGCCCGGCTGTCGATATCGGCGCGCGGATGCGGGCGATGTGGAAATGATCCGTGCCGCCTCGCGGTGGGCGCGAGGCGCGGATGGTGTCACGAGGGACAATGAGCGCCCGGGTCCTGCCCCACGCCGGAACGTATCCGCACGCCGGGCCCGAATTCGCCGGGCGGCAGCAGCATGATGCCGGCTTCCTGCAGCGTGTTGATCAGCAGGGTTTCCGTGCCGCGATGCAGGACATGGCGGTGCCGCTCGAAATCGCGCACGGTGCTGCGGGAAACGCCGGCACGCTCGGCCAGATGCTCCTGCGTCCAGTCGAGAAGCCCGCGTGCCGCGCGGCATTGTTCGGGCGCCAGTTCCATCGTTTCTGCCTTGCGTAAGGACCACCAAATCAACCATAATGGGCGACATCGCGCAAGCCGCTAAGGAATCCGCCCCGCAGAAAGGCCCCCGCTACCTATGTCGAATGGCACGCTCCTCCTCGCCACCTTGGCCCTGCCTTTCCTGGGCAGCGTCGCTGCGGGGTTTCTGCCGACCCACGCGCGCAACGCCGCGGCGGTTCTGGCGGGGGGCATCGCCGTAGCGGCCGGGGCCATCACCATCTGGCTCTACGCGTCGGTGGCGGACGGTGCGCCGGTGCAGTTCTGGCTGTCCTGGCTGCCGATGCTGGGGCTCGACTTCACCCTGCGGCTCGACGGCCTCGCCTGGCTGTTCGCCATGATGATCTTCGGCATCGGGGCGCTGGTCGTGCTCTATGCCCGCTACTACATGTCGCCGGAAGACCCGGTGCCGCGCTTCTTCTCGTTCCTGCTCGCCTTCATGGGCTCGATGATCGGCATCGTGCTGTCGGGCAACCTCATCCAGCTGGTCTTCTTCTGGGAGATGACCAGCCTGTTCTCCTTCCTGCTCATCGGCTACTGGCACCACAGCGCGAATGCCCGCGACGGCGCGCGCATGGCGCTCACCGTCACTGGCGCGGGCGGGCTGTGCCTGCTGGTCGGGGTGCTGCTGGTCGGCCGCATCGTTGGCAGCTACGACATCGACCAGGTGCTGGAATCGCGCGACCTGATCGTGGCGAGCGACCTGTACGTTCCGGCGCTGGTGCTGATTCTGCTCGGCGCCTTCACCAAGAGCGCACAGTTCCCGTTCCATTTCTGGCTGCCGCACGCCATGTCGGCGCCCACGCCGGTGTCGGCCTATCTGCACTCGGCCACCATGGTGAAGGCCGGCATCTTCCTGCTCATGCGGCTGTGGCCGGTGATGTCGGGCACCGATGCCTGGTTCTACATGGTGGTGCCGGCCGGGCTGGTGACGCTGCTGCTCGGCGCCTTCATCGCCATCTTCCAGCAGGATCTGAAGGGGCTGCTGGCCTATTCGACCATCAGCCATCTCGGCCTGATCACCCTGCTGCTCGGCCTCGGCAGCCCGCTGGCGGCGGTGGCGGCGATCTTCCACACGCTGAACCACGCCATCTTCAAGGCCTCGCTGTTCATGGCGGCGGGCATCATCGACCACGAGACCGGCACGCGCGACCTGCGCAAGCTCAGCGGCCTCTACCGTTACATGCCCTTCACCGCGACGCTCGCCATGGTGGCCGCCGCCGCCATGGCCGGCGTGCCGCTGCTCAACGGCTTCATCTCCAAGGAGATGTTCTTCGCCGAGGCGGTGGCCGACCATACCGGCTCGCTGCTCGACGACAGCCTGCCCTATTGGGCGACGCTCGCCGGCGTGTTCAGCGTCACCTATTCGCTGCGCTTCATCCTCGGCGTGTTCTTCGGCCCGCCGCCGGTGAACCTGCCGCACCGGCCGCACGAGCCAGCGCACTGGATGCGCTTTCCCATCGAGCTGCTGGTGCTGATCTGCCTGGTCATCGGCATCGTGCCGGGGCTCACCATCGCCCCGGTGCTGGCCACCGCCGTCAACGGGCTGCTCGACACCACCCCGCCCTATTACAGCCTGGCGCTCTGGCACGGCTTCACCCTGCCGCTGATGATGAGCCTCATCGCCCTCGCCGGCGGCGTGGTGCTCTATTTCAGCCTGCGCCGCTACCTTGAAAGCGGCATCGAAGGCCCGCCGATCCTGCGCGACTTCAAGGGTCAGCGCATCTTCGAGAAGGTGCTCGCCACCCTTTCCTGGCAATGGGCGCGGGCCGCCGAAGCCACGCTGGGCACCCGGCACCTGCAGCCGCAGATGCGCCTGGTCATTGCCATCGCGGTAGCGGCAGCGGTGGCGCCCTTCCTCGCCAATGGCGCGGTCGGCACCGGCAGCCTGCCGGGAACGCCGCTGCCGCCCGCCTTCGCCCTGCTCTGGTTCGTCGGCGGAATCTGCGCCCTCTCCGCCGCCTATCAGGCCAAATATCACCGCTTCGCCGCCCTCGTCCTGGTGGGCGGTGCCGGCCTCGTCACCTGCATCACCTTCGTCTGGCTGTCGGCACCCGATCTTGCCGTGACCCAACTGCTGGTGGAGATCGTGACCACGGTGCTGCTGCTGCTCGGCCTGCGCTGGCTGCCCAAGCGGATCGAGGAAGTCTATCCCTCGCGCCCGCCGCTGAAGGTGCTGGCACGCCGCTATGTCGACCTCGCCATCGCCTGCTCGTTCGGCGGGCTCATGGCGTTCCTGGCCTATTGCCTGATGACACGCCCGCTCAGCGGCAGCGTGTCCCGCTTCTTCGTCGAGCGCGCCTATACCGAGGGCGGCGGCACCAACATCGTCAACGTCATCCTGGTCGATTTCCGTGGCTTCGACACGATGGGCGAAATCGTCGTGCTGTGCCTCGCCGGCCTCACCGTCTTCGCCCTGCTGCGCCGGTTCCGCCCGGCGCCGGAGAGCATCGGGCAGCCCGAGCAGCAGCGCATCCAGCACGCCTTCGACGAGGCCGCCCCGGACCGTTCGCCCGGCGATACCGCCGCCGACTACATGCTCATTCCGCGCCTGATCATGCACTGGCTGTTCCCGGTCATCGCGGTGATGGCGGTGTATCTGTTCATGCGCGGGCATGACCTGCCCGGCGGGGGCTTTGCCGCCGGCATCACCCTCTCCATCGCCTTCGTGGTGCAGTACATGGCAAGCGGCACGCGCTGGGTGGAGGATCACCTGCGCGTCCTGCCGCTGCGCTGGATGGGCATCGGCCTGCTCACCTCCTGCGCCACCGGCGTCGGCTCGTGGTGGTTCGGCTATCCCTTCCTGACCTCGCATTTCCAGTATGTGGACGTGCCACTGATCGGCAAGGTGCCGGCGGCAACGGCGCTGCTGTTCGATCTGGGCGTGTTCGCGCTGGTGGTCGGCGCCACGGTGCTGATCCTCATCGCCCTCGCCCACCAGTCGCTGCGCAGCGCGCGCGCGTCGCAGGCTGCCGAGGGGGGCGACTGATGGAAATCGTGCTCGCCATCGGCATCGGCATCTTCACCGCCTCGGGCGTGTGGCTGATCCTGCGCCCGCGCACCTATCAGGTGATCATCGGCCTCTCGCTGATCTCCTATGCGGTGAACCTGTTCATCTTCGCCATGGCCGGCGGCGGGCTGCGCGTCGATGCGCCGCCCATCCTCACCGGCGGCGGCGTCGGCAATCCCGCGGCGATCGCCGATCCGATCCCGCAGGCGCTCGTACTCACCGCCATCGTCATCGGCTTCGCCATGACGGCGCTGTTCCTCGTGGTGCTTCTCGCCGCACGCGGGCGCACCGGCACCGACCATGTCGACGGGCGGGAGCCGGAGCGATGACCCCCGTCCTCGATCACCTCGCCATCCTGCCGGTCATCCTGCCGCTGGCCGTCGGCGCGCTGATGCTGCTGTTCGACGAGCGGCGGCGGGTGCTGAAGATGTCGCTCAGCCTCGCCACGGTGTTCGCGCTGCTAGTGATCGCGGTGACGCTGGTGGTGCTGGTGGGCATGCCGACGGGTGACCGCTGGTCGACCATGATCGTCTACCCGCTCGGCAACTGGCCGCCGCCCTTCGGCATCGTGCTGGTGGTGGACCGTCTGGCCGCGCTCATGCTGCTGCTCACCTCGGTGCTGGGCTGCACGACGCTGCTCTTCGCCATGGCGCGCTGGCACAAGGCGGGGCCGCGCTTCTACACGCTGTTCCTGCTGCTGCTGATGGGGCTGAACGGCGCCTTCCTCACCGGCGATTTGTTCAACCTGTTCGTCTTCTTCGAGATCCTGCTCGCCGCCTCCTACGGGCTGGTGCTGCACGGCTCGGGCACGGCGCGGGTGCGGGCCGGGCTGCACTACATCCCGATCAATCTCGTCGCCTCCTCGCTCTTCCTCGTCGGCGTCGCGGTGATCTACGGCGTCACCGGCACGCTCAACATGGCCGATCTCAGCCGCATCGTCCCCACGCTGGGGCCGGAGGAGCGCATCTTGATGGAGGCGGGCGCGGCCGTGCTCGGCATCGCCTTCCTGGTGAAGGCGGGCATGTGGCCGCTCAGCTTCTGGCTGCCGACCACCTATGCCGCCGCCTGCGCCCCCGTCGCGGCCATGTTCGCCATCATGACCAAGGTCGGCGTCTATGTGATCCTGCGCCTGTTCCTGCTGTGCTTCGGCGACGAGGCGGGCGCCTCGGAGGAGTTCGGCGCGCTCTGGCTGTATTATGGCGGCATGGCCACCATCCTGTTCGGCGGCATCGGCGTGCTGGCCTCGCAGTCGATGCAGCGGCTCGGCGGCTATTCCGTGCTCATCTCGTCGGGCACGCTGCTCGCCGCCATCGGCACCGGCAACAGCGCGGTGATCTCGGGAGCGCTCTATTACCTCGTCACCTCGACCTTTGCGATCAGCGCCTATTTCCTGCTGGTCGAGCTGATCGAGCGGGGACAGGCCGCCGGCGCCGACGTGCTGGCGGTGACGCTGGAAATATTCGGCGATCCGGAAGAGGACATCGAGGACGAGGACGAGGAGGTCGGCGTCGCCATTCCTGCCACCATCGCCGTCCTCGGCGGCGGTTTCGTCGCCTGCACGGCGCTGCTTGCCGGCATGCCGCCGCTGTCCGGTTTCATCGCCAAATTCGCCATGCTCTCGGCGCTTCTCAACGAGGCCGGCGAGATTCCCGCCGCCCATTGGGCCTTCGTTGCGCTGCTGATCCTGACGGGCCTCGCCACCCTCATCGCCATGACCCGCAACGGTATCCGCACGCTGTGGGTGCCGGCCGAGAACGAAATCCCGCGCGTGCGCGCCATCGAGGCGGTGCCTGTGGGGGCGCTGCTGTTCCTCTGCGCGGCGATGACCTTCGCCGGCGGGCCCACCATGCGCTACATGGAGGCCACCGCGCAGATCCTCTATTGGCCGAGCGAATATGCCCGCGACGTGCTCGGCAGCCAGCCGGCCGACCACACGACGAGCGATCCCCGCGCCAGTGGCCATGGCCCTGCCGGAGGCGGCACGGCCCCGGCTGGTGACGTGCCCCCGGGAGCCACGCCATGAACCTCGTCCGGCGCGTATTGCCCTACCCGCTGCTGTTCCTGGCGCTGCTGGGAATGTGGCTTCTCATAACGCAGAGCCTCTCGGCCGGCCAGCTGCTGCTGGGTGCGGTGGTGGCGTTCGGCGGCTGCTGGGTGATGGTGGCGCTGGCACCGCCGCACACGCGGCCGCACCGTCCGCTGGCGGTGGCACGCCTAGCGGGACGCGTCTTTGTCGACGTGTTCCGCTCGAACCTCGCCGTCGGCAGCATCATCCTCGGCAACGAAGACCGCCGCACCCATGCCGGCTTCATGAGCATGCGGCTGGAACTCACCGATCCCTACGGCCTGGCCATTCTCGCCATCATCCTCACCTGCACGCCGGGCACGCAATGGGTCCGCTTCGACCCCGCGCAGGGCATATTGATGCTGCATGTGCTGGATCTGGTGGACGACAAGGAGTGGGTGCGCACCATCAAGGGGCGCTATGAGAGCCTGCTGATGGAGATTTTCGAATGAGCGTCGCCATCCTCGGCTGGTCGATCACCTTCGCGCAGGTCCTGCTGACCCTTGCCATGGGCTGCGCGGCGCTGCGCTTCATCCGCGGCCCCCGCGCCCAGGACCGCATCATCGGCCTCGACACCTTCTATGTGAATGCCATGCTGCTGCTGGTCACGCTTGGCATTCGCAGCGGCGCCACGCTGTATTTCGAGGCGGCGCTGGTCATCGGCCTGCTCGGCTTCGTAGGCACCGTGGCACTCGCCAAATTCCTCATGCGCGGCGAGGTGATCGAATGACCGCCGCCCCCGACCTGCCGCTCTGGGCGGCGCTCCTCGTCTCGTTTTTCCTCATCTTCGGCGCGCTGGTCACGCTCATCGGCTCCATCGGCCTGTGGCGGCTGCCGGATTTCTACGCCCGCCTGCACGCCCCTTCGCTTGGTGCGACGCTCGGCACCGGCTCGATGCTCATCGGCTCTATGATCTGCTTTTCCGTCCTGCAGGGCCGGCCGCTTGTGCACGAAGTGCTGATCGGCCTCTTCGTCACCATCACCACGCCGGTCACGCTGATGCTGCTTGCCAGCGCATCGATCTACCGCGACCGGGTGGAGGGCAACAAGGCGGCGCCCGTGGAGGACCCCGCGCCGACGGAGCTGTAAGCGCGGGTTCCGTTCGCCTCAGCGGCGCGGGTCGTCGGATTTCTTCGGCGTGCCGTCGAGCGAACCGTCGACCGTCTTGAGCGTATCCGGCGCGAAACGCGCGCCATCGCGCTCGGCCGGCTCGCCATCCACCGGGTGATTGTCATTGTCGACCTCGCCGAGCGGCGGCTTCAACGGGTCCGACACCGCCGTCGTCCGGTCTTCGAGCACCGCGTCGATATTGGCGGGATCGACGACCACGGTATTCTGGTCGAGCTTGCGGGGATCAAGGACCATCGGAAAGCCTCCATGTCTGTGTCAGGAGGTAACGGACCGGACTGCCGCGAGTTCCCTGCGCGATACCCCGCTGCGGCTCAGGCGTGGAACAGCCGGCGATAGAGCGTCGAGCGGTTGACGCCGAGCTGGCGGGCGGCCTGGGAGACATTGCCGCCGCAGGCCTCCAGCGTCCGGCGCATCGCCTCCGTCGTCAGCGCATCGAGCGTGTCCGCCGCCGGAGCCGGCGGCGCCGCCAGAATGTCGGGCGGCAGCATGTCCTCGCCCACCGGCCGAAACGGCTCCGCCAGCGCCGCGAGCACCCGCAGCGTGCCGGCGAGCTGGCGGAAATTGCCCGGCCATTCATAGGCGGCCAGCCGCGCCTCGCAGCCTTCCGAGAGCGTCAGCCGCTCATCCTCAACCAGCCGGCCCCACAGCGCGCGCACGATCTCCGCCCGGTCTCCCAGCTGGCGCAGCGGCGGCAATTCGACGGTGTAATGGGCGATGCGGAAATACAGGTCCTGCCGAAAGCTCCCGGTCTCCACCAGCAGCCGCAAATCGCGATGGGTGGCGCAGAGCAGCGCGAAGTCCACCTTCACCGGCCGCCCGCCGCCGAGCGGGGCGACCTCGCGCTCCTGCAGCACGCGCAGCAGCCGCGATTGCAGCGCCAGCGGCATGTCGCCGATCTCGTCGAGAAACAGCACCCCGCCATCGGCCTCGCGCAGCAGGCCGCGCCGCCCCTGCCGGCGCGCGCCGGTGAAGGCGCCGTCTTCATAGCCGAACAGCTCGGATTCGATCAGCGTCTCCGGGATGGCGGCGCAGTTCACCGCGACGAACGGCCCGCCGCCGCGCGCGCTGGCCCGGTGGATCTCGCGCGCCGCCAGTTCCTTGCCGGTGCCGGTCTCGCCACGGATCAGCACCGGCACGTCGGCGGCGACCATGCGCACCGCCCGCGCCAGCGCCAGCTTCTCGGCGGCGCCGAGCAGAGGCCCTTCCTCGCGCCGCGCCGGGCGCGGCCTGGGCAGGCTGTGGGGCCGCGCGCCCACCCCCTCGAAGCGTCCATACAACGCCCCGCCGCCCTGACCGCGCAGCGCATGGGTCTCGCCATCCGCGCCCGGCAGCCGCTCAAGAAGCTCGCCGGCCCGCTTTTCGCCCAGCGCCGACCAGTCGGCACCGACAAGGCCGAGCCCGGCCCGGTTCGCCGCCACCAGCCGGTCATCCTCGAACACCAGCACGCCCTCGCGCGAGGTGCCGAGCAGCGCCCTGTCGGCCTGCAGGCGCAGGATGCGTCGGCCGGAAAAGCCTTCGTCGAAGAAGCGGTGCTCGATCTGCTCCACCGCCAGCCGCACCAGCCCGAGCGCGTGGCGATGGTCCACCGCCGCCGGGCCCGACAGGTCGAGCGCGCCCACGGTGTGGCCATAGGGATCGAGGATCGGCGCCGCCGAGCAGCTCAGTATGGCGTGCGGGTCGTAATAATGCTCGCCGCCATGCACGGCGATCGGCCGGCCCTCGACCAGCGCCGTGCCCACGGCATTGGTGCCGGTGGTGCTTTCGCCCCACAGCACGCCGGGGCGCAGCGCCACCTGTGCCGCCCGCGCGGCGAAATCGGCATTGCCGAGCGCGTCGAGGATCATGCCCTCGGAATCGGTGAGGATGACGACGCAGCCCGTCTGCATGGCATCGGCATAAAGGCTCTCCACCTCCGGGCGGCAGAGCCGCCGCAGGCGCTCGTGCCGCTCGGTGATGGCGCTGAGCTCATGGGCGGTCAGCGGTTCGAGGCGCGGCAGCGCGGCACTGTCGAGCCCGCGCTCGGCGCAGCGCTTCCACGAGCGCAGGATCGGCTCGGACACCAGCGCCGCCAGCGGGCGGTCGCCCAGACCCTGCTGGAAGAACTGCTTGCGCGCGGCCAGAACGGCGCGCGGCGAGACCTCTTGGCGCATGCGATCCTCCCGGAGTGTTGCAAAATCCCACACATGTCGCAGGTCTTGTTGTTCTTTCCGACAGTTTCTAGCAAGTTTTCAGCGGGCGTCCATGGGTAACATCTTCACGCCGGCGCGAGTACAGCACCAATCCAAGCGATTCCAATATTTTGCCGTGGCGCAACGACGATTTTGTGCGATGCGGCATGACGCTGGCACGGCGGGTGCAATCTTGAGTGTCCCAGTCTGGGAGGATCCAATGAACAAGCCAGAACTCGCCATCACCAAGCAGTCCCCGTTCAAGGCCCGCTACGGCAATTTCATCGGCGGCCAGTTCGTCGAGCCGGTTGCCGGCCGTTATTTCGACAACACCTCGCCCGTCACCGGCGGCAAGATCTGCGAGATCGCCCGCTCCGACAAGGACGACATCGAGAAGGCGCTCGACGCCGCCCATGCCGCCAAGGACGCCTGGGGCAAGACCTCGGCCGCCGAGCGGGGGCTGATCCTCAACCGGATCGCCGACCGCATGGAGGAAAATCTCGACCTCCTCGCCCTCGCCGAGACGTGGGACAATGGCAAGCCGATCCGCGAGACCACTGCGGCCGACATGCCCCTCGCCATCGACCATTTCCGCTATTTCGCCGGCGCCGTGCGCGCCCAGGAAGGCGGCATCAGCGAGATCGACCACGACACCATCGCCTATCACTTCCACGAGCCGCTCGGCGTCGTCGGGCAGATCATCCCGTGGAACTTCCCCATCCTGATGGCGGTGTGGAAGCTCGCCCCGGCGCTGGCCGCCGGCAATTGCGTGGTGCTGAAGCCGGCGGAGCAGACCCCGGCCTCCATCCTCGTGCTGGCCGAACTGATTGCCGACCTGCTGCCGCCTGGCGTGCTGAACATCGTCAACGGCTATGGCCTCGAAGCGGGCAAGCCGCTCGCCTCCTCGCCGCGCATCGCTAAGATCGCCTTCACCGGCGAGACGACGACCGGCCGGCTGATCATGCAGTATGCCAGCCAGAACCTCATCCCCGTGACGCTGGAGCTGGGCGGCAAGTCGCCGAACATCTTCTTCAGCGACGTGGTGGCGCAGGATGACGACTTCTTCGACAAGGCGGTCGAGGGCTTCGTCATGTTCGCGCTCAACCAGGGCGAGGTCTGCACCTGCCCCAGCCGCGCGCTGATCCAGGAAGACATCTATGACCGCTTCATGGAGAAGGCGCTGAAGCGGGTGGAAGCCATCGTACAGGGCTCGCCGCTCGACCCGGCAACCATGATCGGCGCGCAGGCTTCCTCCGAGCAGCTCGAGAAGATCCTGTCCTATATCGACATCGGCAAGCAGGAAGGCGCCGAGGTTCTCATCGGCGGCGAGCGCAACGATCTCGGCGGCGATCTTTCCGGCGGCTACTACGTCAAGCCGACCGTGTTCAAGGGCCACAACAAGATGCGGATCTTCCAGGAGGAGATCTTCGGCCCGGTCGTTTCGGTCACCACCTTCAAGGACGACGCGGAAGCGCTCTCCATCGCCAACGACACGCTGTACGGCCTCGGCGCCGGCGTGTGGACCCGCGACGGCAACCGCGCCTACCGCTTCGGCCGCGCCATCCAGGCCGGCCGGGTGTGGACCAATTGCTACCACGCCTATCCCGCCCACGCGGCCTTCGGCGGCTACAAGCAGTCCGGCATCGGTCGCGAGAACCACAAGATGATGCTCGACCACTACCAGCAGACCAAGAACATGCTGGTCAGCTACAGCCCGAAGAAGCTCGGGTTCTTCTGAGCACCACGCCTGAGCTTCCCTCTCCCCATTGGGGAGAGGTGGCCCACGAAGCGGGTCGGTGAGGGGCAGCGCGAACACCCCTCACCCCAGCCCTCTCCCCGTCGGGAGAGGGAGCTTTCACGGGAGTTCTCATGGACACGCAGACAGCCACCCTGGCCGAACCGGCAGCCGCCGCCATCCCCCGCGTCCTCGCCACCGACGCAGCGCTGGCACTCATCGCCACGCTCGAGGCCGAGCACGGGGCGCTGCTGTTCCACCAGTCCGGCGGCTGCTGCGACGGCTCCTCCCCCATGTGCTACGCGGTCGGCGACTACATCGTGGGTGACCGCGACGTGCGGATGGGCGAGATCGGCGGCGCGCCCTTCTTTATGAGCCCCTCGCAGTTCGAGTACTGGCAGCACACCCAGCTCATCATCGACGTGGTGCCCGGCCGGGGCGGCATGTTCAGCCTGGAAAACGGGCGCGACCAGCGCTTCCTCACCCGCTCGCGGCTGTTTGCCGACGACGAATTGGACCGCCTCGCCCCGCTCGCTTACGGCGTGGCCGACTGAGCCGCGCACGAACCCGCGCCTGGAGCATTTTCGAGCGAAGTGGGTTCCGGTTCGCGTGAAGAAAATGCGTAAAAACAGAAACCTGGATCACATCCGGTGAACCGACTTTCACCGGATGTGCTCTAGGTCACAGACCCATAAACGGGATTCCCTTTTGGGTCGGAGGCTGATTCATTTCTCCTGATGGAGGATGAGATGGCCCGCTTTGATCTAACGGATTTCGAGTGGTCGGTGATCCAGCCGCTTTTGCCGAACAAGCCGAGGGGCGTGCCTCGGGTGGACGACCGGCGCGTGCTGAACGGGATTTTCTGGCGACTTCGGACCGGGGCGCCGTGGGCCGACATTCCCGAGCGCTACGGCCCGCACACGACCTGCGTGAACCGCTTCAACCGCTGGCGCAAGGCGGGGGTCTGGGATCGGCTTCTGGAAGCGGTGTCAAAGGCTTACGATGGCGACATCCAGATGATCGATTCCTCCAGCATCCGCGTGCACCAGCACGCCGCCAACGCCCAAAAAAAGACGACCGATCCGGTTGCATGGGTCGCTCGCGGGGCGGCCTGACAACGAAGATCCATGCTCTGGTGGATGCCGAAGGCCTGCCGATCGCCCTGAAATTGACCGAGGGCCAGGCTCATGACGGACGCAGCGCCCGCGACATGCTCGGCGCGCTTGTCGATGGCCAGACCCTCCTGGCCGACCGCGCCTATGACAGCGACGAACTCCGGCAAAGCCTGCGCGAGCGAGGCGCATGGGCCAACATCAAGCCCATGCCGAACCGCAAGAACGTGCCAGCCTTCAGCCCCTTCTTGTATCGCTATCGCAACCTCGTCGAGCGCTTCTTCAACAAGATCAAGCACTACCGCGCCGTTGCGACCCGATACGACAAGCGACCTGACAATTTCCTCGCCGGCGTAAAACTCGCATCACTCAGAATATGGATGCGGTTTAATGAGTCGGTCGCCTAGCGCGGCGTCAGCGCCGTCACCGCCAGCGCCGTGGCGGCGGAGCGGTTTTCCACGCCGATCTTGGCGTAGATCTGTTCCAGATGCTTGTTCACCGTGCGCGGCGACAGGCCGAGAATTTCACCGATATCGCGGTTGGCCTTGCCGCGCGCCAGCCAGAGCAGCACTTCCGATTCGCGCAGAGTGAGGTTCAACTTGGCCTTCAGCACCTGCTCGGGCGGAACGCCGGAATCCTCGACGATGCGCAGCAGCAATTCCTGCGGACCGATCTGCCCGACATAAGACAGCTTCAGCCGGCGCGCCGATCCCTCCATCACCACCTCGATGGCTTCCGGCCCCACCGGGGCTCCGTCGGCCGCGCGGCCCTCCAGCCAGCGCCGCACCGTATCCGGCAGGGTGAAACTGTCGCCGGCCGGCGAGATGCTGATGGCGGTGAGCAGCGCGGTGGCCTGCGGTGTCGACCACAGCACCCGGCCCTCCCGGTTGGCGGAGAGCAGGTAGCGCCCGGCGGCATCCAGCGCAGCGCGGGCGCTGTGGGTCTGGCGCGCATTGGCCAGATGCACCCGGATGCGGGCAATGAGTTCGTCCGGCGAGATCGGCTTGGTCACATAGTCGACCCCGCCCGCCTCCAGCCCCTTCACGATCTGCTCGGTCTCGGAAAGCCCCGTCATGAAGATGACGGGCACATGCGCCACCGATTTGTTGCGCTTGAGCCGGCGGCAGGTCTCGAATCCGTCCATGCCCGGCATCACCGCGTCCATCAAGATCACGTCGGGGGTGATGCGCTCGACCAGCGCCAGCGCATTGGCCCCTTCGGTCGCCACCAGCACCGTGGCACCCGCCGCCTCCAGCGCGTCGGTGAGGAGACTGAGCGTCTCCGGCGAATCGTCCACCACGAGGACGATGTCTCGGCGCTCCACGCTATGCATCATTGCGGCGCAACGCCTCCAGGACAGACATGTATTGCTTGAGGTCGAAGGTTTCCATCAGGTCGCGCATATGGGCGACGAAGGCCTTGTTGTCCGGCGAGACGCCTTCGATTTCCTTGAGCTTGGCCTGGATGCCGCGCACATAGCCGATCTCCCCCAGCTTCATCAGGTCGTCGAGATGCACGCCCGCAGGCGCGCGCAATTCGCCCGGCTTGCTCGCCTCGCCGGCGGCGATGGCGGCGAGTTCGCCGTCGCCCACCCAGTCGAGATCGAGCAGCGCCGCCATCTTTTCCAGCAGCGTGCGCAGATGCACCGGCTTGACCAGATGGTCGTCATGCTGGGCAAGTCCGTCGCCGAGGATTTCCCCGGCATTGGCCGAGATCATGATGATCCGCAGCCGCCCGAATCCCTCGTCGCGCAGTTGCCGCACCACTTCCCAGCCATTGAGCCCCGGCATGGAGATGTCGAGCAGCACCATGTCCGGGTCCCATTCGCGCACCATGTCCAGCGCCTGCACGCCGTCCGTGGCGGCGAGCACGGTGAAGCCGAGCGGCACCAGCAATTCGTGCATCAGGTCGCGATGGGCGACATCGTCGTCGGCCACCAGAATGGTGCGGCGCGGGCCGGTATAGCCGGCGATGTGGCGGTGCTGGATCGGCCCGAGGCGCGAGGGGTTGGTCACCTCCGACAGCATCATCTTCACGCGGAACACGCTGCCCTCGCCCGGCGCCGATTTCAGCGAGATTTCCCCGCCCATGATCTCGGTGAGCAGCTTGGTGATGGTCAGCCCGAGGCCGATGCCGGCGGTGGAATAGGTGCCCGCCCGCTCCCCGCGCTCGAACGGCTCGAAGATGCGCACATGGTCCTGCGCGGGAATGCCGATGCCGCTGTCCTCGACCTCGAATTCCGCCACCTGGTTGCGATAGGAAATGCGCAGCGCCACCCGCCCCCGGTCGGTGAACTTGATGGCGTTGGACAGCAGGTTGATGAGAATCTGCCGCAGCCGCTTCTCGTCGGTGAACACCGTCCCCGGCAGCCGCTCGGGCCGCACATAGACGAAGTCGATGCCCTTGGCGGTGGCCTGCAGCCGGAACATGTCCACCAACTGGTCGAGGAACTCGGCGATGCGCACCTCGTCGCGGGTGAGATAGAGCCGCCCGGCCTCGATCTTGGAGATGTCGAGCAGCCCGTCGATCAGCCCGGACAGGTGCTCGGCGGAACGGCGCACCACGCGGATGGCATCGCGCCGGTGCGGGGGAATGGCGGTGTCGCGCTCCAGCAGCTGGGCATAGCCGAGAATGGCGTTTAGCGGCGTGCGCAGCTCGTGGCTGATGCCGACGACATAGCGGCTCTTGGCGAGATTGGCGGCCTCGGCCGCCTCCTTGGCCTTTTGCAGCTTGGCGTCGGTGCGCTTGTGCGCCTCGATCTCGCGCATCAGCAGCGCGGTCTGGCGGTTGCTCTCCTCCTGCGCCACGCGCCGGCTTTCCTGCGCCAGCACGAACAGCCAGGCGGCGACGCCGGCGATGATTAGCAGGATGAAGTAGAGCGTGAACAGCACATTGCCGACCGTCTCGGTCTGGTCCGGCGGGGCGAAGGTCGACTGGAAATAGATGACGCCCAATATGCCGCCGATGACGATCGCCAGCAGCGACATCACCCCGATATAATGGCCGAGCCGGGAATTGAGCTGCGCCACCATCCAGCCGGGCAGGGTCGCCCGCAGCGCGCCGAGGATCTGCTCGGGAAAGCGCGCATCCTCCTTGCAGCGGTCGTTGCAGCGCGCATCGAGCGAGCAGCACAGCGAGCAGATCGGCCCGGCATAGACCGGGCAGTGCGCCATGTCCTCCGGCTCGAACTTGTGCTCACAGATGCAGCATTTGAGCGTGTGGCGGGCATCCCAGTTCTTGGCCGTGCGCCGGGCGATGTAGTAGCGCCCGCCTGTGGCGTAGGCGATGCCGGCCGCCGAGAAGAACGAGACGCCGAGCGCCAGGAAGGGCGCAAACACCTTCAGCGTCGGGCCGAAGAAGCCGGCAAAGGCAATGACGCCGATCACCGTGCCGGCCAGCAGCGCGCCGACGCCGACGGGGTTGATGTCGTACAGATGCGCCCGCTTGAACTCGATGCCCGGCGGGCTCCAGCCCATCGGCTTGTTGACCACGAGGTCGGCCACCAGCGCCGCCACCCACGCCACCGCGACGATGGAATACAGCCCGAGGATCTGCTCCAGCACCTTGTAGATGCCGAGCGCCATCAGCATCAGCGCGATGGTGACGTTGAACACCAGCCACACCACCCGGCCGGGATGGCTGTGGGTCAACCGCGAGAAGAAGTTGGACCAGGCGATCGAGCCGGCATAGGCGTTGGTCACATTGATCTTGAGCTGCGCCAGGATGACAAAGAGCCCGGTGAAGGCCAGCGCCATTTCCGGCGAGAACACCGTCCTGAACGCCACCAGATACATCTGGGTCGGCTCGGCGGCATGCAGGAACGGGATGCCCTGGGTCAGCGCGAAATAGGCGAGGAACGAGCCCGCCAGCATCTTGATGCCGCCGGGGATGATCCATCCCGGCCCGGCGCTGAGCAGCGCCACCCACCACAGCGCGTTGCGCCGCGTCTCGGTGCGGCCCGGCGCCCGGCGCGGCAGGAAGCGCAGAAAATCCACCTGCTCGCCGATCTGCGCGACCAGCGCGAACACCACCGTGGTGGCGGTGCCGAACAGCACGAGGTCGAACGACCCGTCCGGTGCGCCGAGCCTGCCGGTATACGAGGTCCAGCCGGCCAGCGGATCGTCGTTCAGCGCGAAGATGAAGATGAAGGGGATGATGTTCAGCGCCAGCCACACCGGCTGGGTCCAGAGCTGGAACCGGCTGATGAAGGTGATGCCGTGCGTCACCAGCGGGATCACCACCAGCGCGCTGATGAAGTAGCCCACCATCAGCGGCACGCCGAAGCACATCTCCAGCGCCAGCGCCATGATCGCCGCCTCGATGGCGAAGAACAGATAGGTGAAGGAGGCGTAGATCAGCGAGGTGAGCGTCGAGCCGATATAGCCGAAGCCGGCGCCCCGCGTGAGCAGGTCGATATCGACGCCGAACTTGGCGGCGTAGTAGCTGATCGGCAGGCCGGCGGCGAAGATGATGACGCACACCACCAGGATGGCCGCCACCGCATTGGGGAAGCCATAGGCGAGCGTGATCGCACCGCCGATGGCCTCCAGCGCGAGGAACGACACGGCGCCAAGCGCGGTATTGGCCACCCGCAGCGCCGACCAGCGCCGCGCGCTCTTGGCCGTGAAGCGGAGTGCGTAGTCCTCCAGCGTCTCGTTGACGACCCACTGATTATAGCGGCGCCGAACGCGAACGATCTTCTGCTCCGCCGCCATAGGATTCTGCCTCGCCGTACCGACGCCCGACATTCTTCCGCGCTTACCCTCCCCAGGGCCGTTCAGCTTCGTTGCACCGCATCGGATTCGGCCAAGATGACCGTCACCGGAACTCCCAAGCACAAATCATTCCACTCGCCCCACTGCAACGCCAGAACGTCACGACGTGGCGTCGTGACGCATTTGCGGGACCGCGCGTGTTAAAAACTCGGCCGCTGGCCTGATAAACCGGCTGAAAACCGGATCTTCAACCGGAAATCAGCGTTTTCTCTTCGCGCGCGCGCGAAAACGTCTACACGGCCGCGAGCCTATACCTTGCGGCCGGGCAGATATCTCCATGCTTGGCCCCACTGTGCGGGAGCCGCCGCGGATCCCCTATACGTCAATCGACGTATTGCTGCATTGCGACATCGCCCGCCACGATCCGGCCAATGCAAGCACGTCGAATGCTTGTTGAGGCCACGTCAAACCCGTGGAGGGGAATCGTATGTCTTCCAATAACGATAGTTCAAACAAGTTTTCCAGCACACGCCGCAAGCTCTTGATGGGCATTGCCGCGCTTCCGGCCGTGCCTCTTCTTGCATCCACCGGCCTCTTTTCCACGCCCGCCATGGCACAGGCGCCCGCCACATCGGCAGTGAACACCACCGGCCTCGCCGTTACCGACACCGAAGTCACCGTCGGCATCCTGCACTCGGTCACCGGCACCATGGCCATTTCCGAGACCGGCTCGGTGCAGGCCGAGAAGCTGGCCATCGACCAGATCAACGCCATGGGCGGCGTGCTCGGCCGCAAGATCAAGTTCATCCAGGAAGACGGCGCGTCCGACTGGCCGACCTTCGCCGAAAAGGCCAAGAAGCTGCTGGTCAACGACAAGGTCGCCGCCATCATGGGCTGCTGGACCTCGGCCTCGCGCAAGGCGGTGCTGCCGGTCGTCGAGCAGTATAACGGCATGCTCTACTATCCCACCTTCTATGAAGGGCTGGAGCAGTCCAAGAACGTCATCTACACCGGCCAGGAGGCCACCCAGCAGATCCTCGCCGGCCTCGACTGGGTTGCCAAGGAGAAGAAGAGCAAGACCTTCTACCTCATCGGCTCAGACTATATCTGGCCGCGCACCTCGATGAAGATCGCCCGCAAGCACATCGAGGGTCACCTGAAGGACTCCTCGGTCGTCGGCGAGGAATATTTCCCGCTGGGCCACACCCAGTTCAACTCGGTCATCAACAAGATCAAGCTGAAGAAGCCGGACGTGATCTACGCCGCCGTCGTCGGTGGCTCCAACGTCGCCTTCTACAAGCAGCTTAAGGCGGCCGGTATCGACCTCAACAAGCAGACCCTGCTGACCATCTCGGTCACCGAGGACGAGATCGACGGCATCGGCGGCGAAAACATTGCCGGCGCCTACAGCTCGATGAAGTACTTCCAGTCGCTCGACAACCCGAACAACAAGGAATTCGTCGCCGCCTTCAAGAAGATGTGGGGCGAGAAGACCGTGATCGGCGACGTCACCCAGGCCGCCTATCTCGGCCCCTGGCTGTGGAAAATGACCGTCGAGAAGGCCGGCAGCTTCGATGTCGACAAGGTCTCCGCGGCCTCGCCGGGCATCGAGTTCAACAAGGCGCCGGAAGGCTATGTGAAGATCCACAACAACCATCACCTGTGGTCGAAGGCCCGCATCGGCCTCGCCCAGCCCGATGGCCAGTTCAAGGTCGTGTTCGAGACCCCGGACCTGATCGAGCCCGATCCGTTCCCGAAGGGCTACCAGTGATCGGCTGAAGTTCCCACCCGGAGAGGGTCCGCCCTCTCCGGGGCTCTACGCCGTTGACGCAAGACCGCGCCACGCGCGCGCACGCCGGGGGATTCCTGAATGTTCTCTGACTATTCGCTGGCCGAGCTTGGCTCGATTTTCGTGATGCAGGGCTTCGCCGGCCTCATCCTTTTCTCGGTTTTCGTTCTCATGGCCCTCGGCCTTGCCATCATCTTCGGCCAGATGGGCGTCATCAACATGGCGCATGGCGAGTTCATGATTCTCGGCGCCTATGTCACCTATTTCACCTCGCAATTCTTCCTGAACTACCTGCCCGGCCTGTTCGGCGCCTATTTCTTCCTGGCGATGATACTTGCCTTCTTCGCCGCCGGCGCGCTCGGCATGGCGGTCGAATGGCTGATGATACGCCGCCTGTACAAGCGGCCGCTGGATACGCTGCTCGCCACCTGGGGCCTCAGCCTCATCCTCCAGCAGCTCTACCGCTCCGTCTTCGGCCCGCGCGAGGTCGGCGTCGAGCTGCCCAACTGGATGATGGGCTCGATCGCCGTCTCCGACACCATCGAGGTTCAGATCAACGGCCTGTTCGTGATGGCCCTCACCATCGTCATCACCGTCGCCGTGGCCCTGCTGATGTACAAATCGGCCTGGGGCAAGCAGGTGCGGGCCGTGGTGCAGAACCGCGTCATGGCCGGCGCCGTCGGCATTAACACCGAAAAGGTCGACCGCTACACCTTCGGCCTGGGCTGCGGCATCGCCGGCATCGCCGGTTCCGCCTTCACCATGATCGGCTCGACCGGCCCCACCTCCGGCCAGCTCTACATCGTCGACACCTTTCTGGTCGTCGTCTTCGGCGGCGCGCAGAGCCTGCTCGGCACCATCGCCTCCGCCTTCACCATCTCGCAGGCCCAGTCGACCATGGAGTTCTTCCTCTCCGGTTCGATGGCCAAGGTCCTCACGCTGCTCGGCGTGGTCATCATCCTGATGCTGCGGCCGCAGGGCCTGTTCGTCATCAAGGTCCGTCGCTGAGGAGGCGCACATGCTCAAGTCCGACCGCACCTTCTTCCTGCGCCCGCAGGACATGATCGGGATCGCCGTCCTCGCCTTCCTTCTCATCGTGATCCTGCCGCTGACGCTGGACAATTTCCGCCTCCAGTTCGTCGGCAAGTACCTCACCTATGCCTTCGTCGCGCTCGGCCTGGTGCTGTGCTGGGGCTATGCCGGCATTCTCTCCCTCGGCCAGGGCGTGTTCTTCGGCCTCGGCGGCTACTGCATGGCGATGTTCCTCAAGCTGGAATCCTCCAGCGTCGAGGCCACCAAGATCCAGACCACGCCGGGCATTCCCGACTTCATGGACTGGAACCAGATCACCGAGCTGCCCTATATGTGGCAGCCCTTCAACAGCCTCACCCTCACCATCATCGCGGTGATCCTGGTGCCGGCCCTCTTCGCCTTCATCGTCGGCTTCGCCATGTTCAAGCGGCGGGTGGGCGGCGTGTACTTCGCCATCATCACCCAGGCGCTGGCGGCGATCATGACCATCCTGATCATCGGCCAGCAGGGCTACACCGGCGGCATCAACGGCATCACCGATCTGCGCACGCTGAACGGCTGGGACATCCGCACCGACAGCGCCAAGACGATCCTCTATTTCGTCTGCGTCGCCCTGCTCATCGCCTGCATCCTGATCGCCTATTTCGTGAAGTCCTCGAAGCTCGGCCGCATCCTGGTCGCCATGCGCGACAAGGAGGACCGGGTGCGGTTCTCGGGTTATGACGTCGCGAACTTCAAGGTGTTCGTGTTCTGCCTCGCCGCCTCGCTCTCGGCCATTGGCGGGGCGATGTTCACCCTGCAGGTGGGCTTCATGTCGCCCTCCTTCGTCGGCATCGTGCCCTCGATCGAGATGGTGATCTACGCGGCGGTCGGCGGGCGCCTGTCCATCCTCGGCGCCATCTACGGCACGCTGCTGGTGAACTGGGCCAAGACCTCCTTCTCGGAGAGCTTCCCCGAACTCTGGCTGTTCGGCCTCGGCGGGCTGTTCATCGCCGTGGTGCTGATCTTCCCGAACGGCATTGCCGGCCTCTGGCAGACCTACATCGCCCCGCATCTCGGCCCGCTGTTCGGCGGCGCGGCCAAGCGCCGGGCCAGCCCTCCCGCCGCGACGCCGCCCGCCCCGCCATCCCCCTCGGCGGCCGCCCCCGCCGCCGCCGAATAGGAGCGCGAGCCATGAACAGCGCTGTCATCGCCGACACCATGAACAAGGACTTCGTCCTTGCGGTGGAAGGCCTCACGGTTTCCTTCGACGGCTTCAAGGCGGTCAACGACCTGTCCTTCTATGTCGACGAGAACGAGATCCGCGTCATCATCGGCCCCAACGGGGCCGGCAAGACCACGGTGCTCGATCTCATCTGCGGCCGCACCAAGGCGACCACTGGCTCGATCCGGTTCAAGGACCGCGAGCTGACCAAGATGAAGGAGCACGAGATCGTGCGCGCCGGGGTGGGGCGCAAGTTCCAGAACCCGTCGATCTACGAGGACCTCACCGTCTTCGAGAACCTGGAAATCTCCTACCCCAAGGGCCGCTCGGTGCCCGGCGCCCTCACCTTCCGGCGCGACCGGGCGGTGAAGGAGCGGGTGCAGGAAATCGCCGAGACCATCTTCCTCGCCGACCAGCTCGACCAGCGCGCCGAATATCTCTCGCACGGCCAGAAGCAGTGGCTGGAGATCGGCATGCTGCTGATCCAGGACCCGGAGCTGCTCATGCTCGACGAGCCGGTGGCCGGCATGAGCGTCTCCGAGCGCAAGAAGACCGCCGAGCTGCTCAACACCATCATCAAGAACCGTTCGGTGATCGTGATCGAGCACGACATGAAGTTCGTCGAGGACATCGCCCACAAGGTGACGGTGCTGCACCAGGGCAAGATTCTCTCCGAAGGCTCGATGGCCAAGGTCCAGGCGGACCCCAAGGTCATCGAAGTCTATCTCGGCCATTGAGGGGCGGGTCATGCTGAACGTATCCAACCTGCACGTCTCCTACGGCGAGAGCGAGGTGCTGCACGGCCTCGACTTCAAGGTCGCGCCCAACGAGATCATCGCGATCATGGGCCGCAACGGCATGGGCAAGACCACGCTCATGAAGTCGCTGATGGGCATCGTGCCGACCAAGAGCGGCAAGGTGAGCGTCGGCACCACCGACATCACCGGCTTCAAGAGCTATGAGCGCGTCGCCAACGGCGTCGCCTATGTGCCGCAGGGCCGCATGATCTTCTCCACCATGACGGTGCAGGAGAACATCGAGACCGGCCTCATCCCGCGCGGCGAGAGCAAAGTGCCGCCCGACATCTACGAGCTGTTCCCGGTGCTGATGGAGATGAAGGGCCGGCGCGGCGGCAATCTTTCCGGCGGCCAGCAGCAGCAGCTCGCCATTGCCCGCGCGCTGGCCACGGCGCCGAAGGTGCTGCTGCTCGACGAGCCGACCGAGGGCATCCAGCCCTCGATCATCCGCGAAATGGCCCGCACGCTGAAGCGCATCCGCGACGAGCGCGGCCTGTCCATCGTGGTGTCCGAGCAGGTGCTGTCCTTCGCCCTCGAGATCGCCGACCGGGTGCTGGTCATCGAAAACGGCGAGATCGTCCACGAGGACCTGCGCGCCGACATCGACGAGACCAAGGTTGCCCGATTCCTGTCGGTCTGAGCCCCCGCCAGACCTCTTCGCCCAGCCTGCCCAAGATTCCAGCTTGCCCACGGGGAGTGAGAAGAATGACCGAGACACTGATCAAAGTTGACCTGAACCAGTCGGCCTATGACAACGACATGGTCCACAATCGCTGGCACCCGGACATTCCGATGGTGGCCTGGGTCAAGCCGGGCGACGACTTCATCGTCGAGACCTATGACTGGACCGGCGGCTTCATCAAGAACAACGATTCCGCCGACGACGTGCGCGACATCGACCTGTCGATCGTGCACTTCCTGTCCGGCCCCATCGGCGTCAAGGGCGCCGAGCCCGGCGACCTGCTGGTGGTCGATCTGCTCGACATCGGCGCCATGCCGGACAGCCAGTGGGGCTTCAACGGCTTCTTCTCCAAGAAGAATGGCGGCGGCTTCCTCACCGACCACTTCCCGCTGGCCCAGAAGTCCATCTGGGACTTCAAGGGCATGTACACCTCCTCGCGCCACGTCCCGGGCGTGAACTTCGCCGGGCTCATCCATCCCGGCCTCATCGGCTGCCTGCCGGACCCGAAGCTGCTGGAGACCTGGAACACCCGCGAGCAGGCGCTGATCGACACCAATCCGACCCGCGTGCCCGCTCTCGCCGTCCCGCCCTTCGCCGCCACCGCCCATATGGGCCGCCTCACCGGCGATGCGAAGGCAGCGGCCGCGGCCACCGGCGCGCGCACCGTTCCGCCGCGCGAGCATGGCGGCAATTGCGACATCAAGGATCTGTCGCGAGGCTCCAAGATCTACTTCCCGGTCTATGTCGAAGGCGGCGGCCTCTCCATGGGCGACCTGCACTTCAGCCAGGGCGACGGCGAGATCACCTTCTGCGGCGCCATCGAGATGGCCGGCTGGGTGCACCTCAAGGTGGAGGTGCTGAAGGGCGGCATGGCGAAGTACGGCATCAAGAACCCGATCTTCAAGCCCTCGCCGGTGACGCCGAACTACAAGGACTACCTGATCTTCGAAGGTATCTCGGTCGACGAGTATGGCGGGCAGCATTATCTCGACGTCCACATCGCCTATCGTCAGGCCTGCCTCAACGCCATCGAGTACCTGAAGAAATTCGGCTATTCCGGCGCGCAGGCCTATTCGATCCTCGGAACCGCGCCGGTGCAGGGCCACATTTCGGGCGTCGTCGACATCCCCAACGCCTGCGCCACCCTGTGGCTGCCGACCGAGATCTTCGACTTCGACATCAACCCCACCGCCGCCGGCCCCACCAAGTTCCTCGACGGCTCGATCGACATGCCGCTTTCACCGGACCTTTGACCCCCGCTTATGTCCGGTGCTGCGGGGCGGCGCCCACGCGTCGCCCCGCTCCCTTTCCAGAAACGGGCGATGCCAAAGGCGTCGCCCCGCTCTCTCTTCCGAACGTGGGCGATGTCCGTGGCATCGCCCTTGCCTTCGAGGAAACGCCCAAGGGGCAACATAAAGCCGCCGTGACGGCTTGCCCGAACACCCTGCCGAGTGAAGGACACGCCGATGCCCGTCTACGAATATGAATGCGAGAGCTGCGGCGATTTCACTGCCATGCGGCCGATGAGCGAGTATCAGGCCCCCCAGCCCTGCCCGGACTGCAGCGCCATGGCACCGCGCGTGATGCTGACCGCGCCGCATTTCAGCGGCATGTCGCGGGACAGCTTCACCGCCCACGCCACCAATGAGCGCGCCGCTAACGCGCCGATGACGACGGGCGAATATGCGGCGAAGAAGCACCCGTCGAGCTGCTCCTGCTGCTCCGGCGGCATGAAGAGCCGCAGCAAGAAGTCGAAGACCGCCACCGCCGCCTCAGGCGCCAAGAGCTTCCCCTCCGCCCGCCCGTGGATGATCAGCCATTGAGGCGCCGCGCCGTCCCGTCACGGTAGGCGCGTCATCCCGGACGGCCATAGGCCGAGCCGGGATCGTGCAGACATTGGAGAGCGATCCCGGCTCTCGCTGCGCTCGGCCGGGATGACGCCCTCTCGTTCTCTCACCCACGCGGCAGTTCCCCCCGCCCCGCCGTCATGGCCGGGCCTGGCCCGGCCATCCACGCCCTTCCCGCGCGCCGCCAGTCGTGGATCCCTGGGCCAAGCCCGGGGATGACGATGATCCGGCAGGAGACGTCTTCTGGCCGGGGTATAACTTTCTGATGCCGGGTCCACTCGCCTGCGTGCTGCGAGGCCGGACGGGCGGCACCTCAGCATGACGGAACGTTTTCCGAGCAGCATCATCCTGAGGTGCGAGCCGCAGGCGAGCCTCGAAGGATGCCGCCTCGCCTCCGCTTCTGCGTGCTTCGAGGCCGCCCTGTGGGCGGCACCTCAGCATGACGGCATAGGCTGAGCGCCCCTTACTCCCCGATCGCCACGCCCTCGCGGCGCGGGTCGGCCGTGCCGATCAGGCCTCCGGGCGTGATCGCCACCGCCTGCACGCCCGAGGTCATCGGCATCGTCTTCACCTCGAAGCCGAGCGCGCGCAGGCCGGGCTCCAGCGCCTGCGCCGGCGTTCCCGCCTCGATTTCCACCGCATCGAAGCGCGCCAGCACATTGGGCGCCGCAATGGCCTCGCCCAGGCTCATGCCCCAATCGACATGGGCGATCAGCGTCTTGGCGACATAGCCGATGATCTGGCTGCCGCCGGGCGAACCAAGCGCCAGCACCGGCCGCCCCTGCTTCAGCACGATGGTCGGCGCCATGGAGGAGCGCGGGCGCTTGCCCGGCTCCACCCGGTTGGCGACCGGCACGCCGTCCTTCTGCGAGCGGAAGGAAAAATCCGTCAGTTCATTGTTGAGCAGGAAGCCGCCCACCATCAGCCGCGATCCGAACCCGGCCTCGATGGTCGAGGTCATGGAGACGATGTTGCCCGCCGCATCGACGATGGTGATCTGGCTGGTCGAGGGAAGCTCCGGCGCCGCGCCATCCGCACGCGCCGGCGCAGCCATGGCATGGTCCCAGGCGGGAGTGCCGGGCGCGACCTCGGGCAGCGCATCGTCGCCGGCGAGCAGCTTGGACCGCTGGCCGAGATAGTCACGCGCCAGCAGCCCCGCCGTCGGCATGGGCACGTAATCCGAATCCGCCATGTAGCGCTCGCGATCGGCGAAGGCGAGGCGCGAGGCGTCCGCGATCAGCCGCCAGGCCTCCGGCGAGGACGGGCCGAGCGCCCGCAGATCATAAGGCTCCAGCAGGCCGAGAATCTGGCCGAGCGTCAGCGCGCCGGAGCTCGGTGGTCCCATGCCGCAGACATCGAGGCCCCGATAGGCGCCGCACACCGGCGCGCGCTCCTTCACCTGGTAGGCGCGCAGATCTTCCAGCGCCAGCAGGCCGGGATTGGCCGAGCCGCGCACCGCCTCGATGATTCCCTGCGCCAGCGCGCCCTCGTAGAAGGCTCGGGTTCCCTCCTCCCGCAGCGCCCGCAGCGTGCCGGCATAGGCCGGATTCTTCAGCACCGTGCCGGCCGCCAGAGGCGCCCCGTCAGCATCGAGGAAATAGGCCTGCGCCGCCGGATCGCGCGCGAGCGTGGCCACATCCCCCGCAATCAGCCCGGCAAGCCGCGGGGAGACCGGGAAACCCTTCTCCGCCAGTTCCAGCGCCGGGGCGAAAAGCCCGCGCCAGTCCAGCCGGCCATGTCGCCTGTGCACGGTCTCCAGCAGCGCCGGCGTGCCCGGCGTACCCACCGAGAGCCCGCCGATCACCGCCTCCAGGAAGCCGAGCGGCTGGCCCTGCGCGTTCTGGAACAGGGTCGGCGTCGCCGCGCGCGGTGCCGTCTCGCGGCCGTCGAAGGTGGTGAGCCGGCCGGCGGCCGCGTCCCAGTAGACCAGGAACGCGCCGCCGCCGAGACCGGAGGATTGCGGCTCCACCAGCCCCAGCACGAGCTGGGTGGCGACCATCGCGTCGACGGCGCTGCCGCCCGCCCGCAGCATCGCCGCGCCGGCCTGCGCCGCCAAAGGGTTGGCCGCCGTCACCATCCAGCGGGTGCCGGTGGCGGTCTTCTGCCCGGCCGCGAGCGGGCTCGCCGCTTCCGGCGCCCGCGTGTCGGACGTCTGCTGCGCCTGCACCGGCGCTGCCGCCAGCAGCAGCGCCAACAACCAGCTCAATCGCCTCATGCGGTTTCGTCTCCCCGGCACGCACCGAAGATTGCGCGCCGTAACGCGATGTGAACAGCGGATTCGGCCTTCGCACTGCAACAAGCGCGTGACCTTTGCGCGAATCGGTCTAAGCTCCAGATGTCTTCAACAACTGAAAGGAGGTGATCCAGTGTCTGATCGTCTTGATCCGCGGTCGTCGGTATCCGTGACCTGGACGCTTGCCTCTTATGAGGTTCGTTCCGCGTGATGCGATACGTCGCACTGCCCTTCTAGGCAGTTACCGGACCGAACCGCGGTCTGACATGGGAAGGGCTGCTCTCGCGGGCAGCCCTTCTTTCTTTCTGCCAGCCTCCGACCGTCAGGACTACTGTGTCGAAGCCGATCCTCATCTATATCGACGCGGATGCCTGCCCGGTGAAGGACGAGACCTATCGCGTCGCCGCCCGCCACGGCATCAAGGTGTTCCTCGTCGCCAATTCCTGGATCGCGGTGCCGCGCGACGCCGAGGTCGAGCGCATCGTCGTTTCCGCCGGCCCCGATGTCGCCGATGACTGGATCGCCGAGCGGGTGGAGGAAGGCGACCTGGTCATCACCGCCGACGTACCGCTCGCCGCTCGGGTGGTGGCCAAGGGCGCGGAGGCCATCGGCCCCACCGGAAAGCCCTTCACCGCCGCCTCCATCGGCATGCAGCTGGCGACCCGCAACCTCATGGCGGACCTGCGCGAAGCCGGGGAGATCACCCGCGGCCCCCGCCCCTTCTCGCCCCGCGACCGCTCGGAATTTCTCCAGGCCCTCGAACGTTCTGTGCAACGCCTGAAACGAAAAGGCTTTCTGGCGGGTTGAAGGCCAGGAAGATCAGGGAGACCGCGATGCTGCAAGCCTGCCTCAACGGATCGCGCGACAGCGCCTTCCATGCCTACACCCCTCTCACCCCCGCCCGCCTCGCGGCGGATGCGGTCGCGGTGGTGGCTGCCGGGGCCAACGAGCTTCACCTGCACCCGCGCGACGCCTCCGGGGCCGAGACGCTCGACCCGGCGGATGTCGCCGCCACGCTGGAGGCGATCCGCGCCAAGGCGCCGGGCATCCCCATCGGCCTGTCGACGCATGCCGGCATTGCCGGGCGTCTCAAGGCGATGAAGGCGTGGCAGGTGCTACCCGACTATGTCTCGATCAACCTGATCGAGGATGACGCGCCGGAGCTTATCTCGGCCGCCTTGTCGCGCGGCATCGGCGTCGAGGCCGGGCTGTGGTCGGTGGCCGATGCCGAGCGCTTCGTCGCCCTGCCGGAGGCGAAGAAGAGCCTGCGCATCCTCATCGAGATCAACGAGCAGGATGTCGAGGAAGGCCTTGCTGTTGCCGCCGCCATCCGCAAGGTGCTGGCCCGGGCGAGCCTCGACGTGCCGGTGCTCCAGCACGGCTTCGACGCCTCCGTCTGGCCGCTCTACCAGGACGCGCTGATGCGCGGGCTCGACGGGCGCATCGGGCTGGAGGACGGCAAGCACCTGCCCGACGGCAGCGAGGCGCAGGACAATGCCGCGCTGATCAAGGCCGCCTTCCGCCTTGCCCGCGTGCCGCCCAACCTGCCGCCGGAAGCCGTGCCGCCGCTGGCAGGCGTCTGACGCGCCGACGCCGTCAGGCTCCGTCCCGCACGGTCGGGATCATCGCGGCCACCTGACGGTCGCTCGCGCGCTCGCTCTGCGCCAGCCCGGCCGACACGCCCTGGCGGTCGGCCTCCGAACGGTTCTGGCTCATCTTGCGTTTGCCCTCGATGCGGGAAATCGGCAGCCGCACGCCGACGATGCCCCGGAGCTGGGCGGCCACGAAGGCTTCCGGCGCGTCGCTCACCGCCCAGGGCTCGGCGCGCGGCTGCTCGTACAGCGCGGTGAGCCGCGTCACCGCCTCCAGCAGGCGGGCCGGGTCCTCGAAGAACTCGGCCGGCCCATACGCGTGCACCGCCTCATAGTTCCAGGTCGGCACCACCTTGCCGTGCTCCTGCTTGGCCGCGTACCAGCTCGGCGTGACATAGGCGTCGAGGCCGGAAAACAGCACCAGCGCTTCCCCCAGCGGCGGCGTCTTCCACTGTGGGTTGGCCTTCGCCACATGGCCATAGAGCACGCCATGCCCGCCTTCGCTATCATCGAGGAACAGCGGCAAGGGCGTTGCCATCAGCCCATCCGCCGTCGCGGTGACAAGCGTCGCCAGGCGCGCCTCGCGCATGATCCGGCGCAGGAGGGCGGGGTCGTCTTCGCGGAAGGCGGGCGGCGTGTACATGGATCGTGTCTCCTGCGATAGCCGCCCGCGTCGCCCTTTCGGGCCTTGGGCCGGCCGTCCCGCCCCCTCACCCCGAATTGCGCAGCCCGGCCGAGATGCCGTTGATGGTCAGTTGGATGCCCTGCAGCACCTTCTCGTCGGTGTCGCTGGCGCGGTACTTGCGCAGCAGGCCCACCTGCACATGGTTGAGCGGGTCGATATAGGGAAAGCGCGCGCGAATCGAGCGCTCCAGCAGCGGGTTGGAGCCCAGCAGCGCCGGCTGCTGCGAGATCGACAGCAGCGCGTCGATCGACGCCTGATGCTCGGCGCGGATACGCCCGAAAATGCTCTCGCGCAGGTCCACATCCTCCACCAGCGCGGCATAGCGCGAGGCGATGGCGATGGAGCTCTTGGAGAGCACCATGTCCATGTTGGAAAGCTGGGTGCGGAAGAACGGCCATTCGCGGTACATTTCCTGCAGCAGCTTCAGGCCGTCGGGGTTGGCCTTCAGCCAGTCGCCGATTGCGGTGCCGAAGCCGTACCAGCCCGGCAGCATCAGCCGGCACTGCGCCCAGGAGAACACCCAGGGAATGGCCCGCAGATCCTCGATCCGCCGCGTCTTCTTGCGCGAGGCCGGGCGCGAGCCGATGTTCAGCGTCGCGATTTCGTTGATGACGGTGGATTCCCAGAAATAATCCTCGAAGCGCGGGGTCTGGTACACCAGCGCCCGATAGGCGGCGAAGGCGGAGGCGGACAGCGCCTCCATGACGGTGAGATATTCCGCGCGCGGCGCCATGGCGTCGCCGGAAAGCAGCGTCGCCTCCAGCGTCGCCGCCGCCAGAATCTCGAGATTGCCGCGCCCGACTGCCGGGTTGGAATATTTGGAGGAGATGATCTCGCCCTGCTCGGTGATGCGGATCTGCCCCTGCACCGCCCCGCCCGGCTGGGCGAGGATGGCGTCATAGCTCGGCCCACCGCCACGGCCGACCGAGCCGCCACGGCCATGGAACAGCCGCAGCCGCACGCCGTGGCGCTTGAACACCTCGATCAGCTCGATCTCGGCCTTGTAGAGCTCCCAGCCCGAGGTGACGAAGCCGCCATCCTTGTTGCTGTCGGAATAGCCGAGCATCACTTCCTGCACGCTGCCGCGGCTATCGACCAGCTTGCGGTATTCCGGCAGGCGGAACATCTGCTCCATCACCTTGGCGGCGTTGCGCAGGTCCTCAATGGTCTCGAACAGCGGCACGATGTTCACCGCCGCCGCCCCGGCGGGGTCGACGAGGCCCACCTCCTTCAGCAGCAGCGCCAGTTCCAGCATGTCCGAGACGCTCTCGGCCTTGGAGATGATGCAGGTCTGGATCGCCTCGGGGCCGAAAATCTGGTGGATGCGCGCGCAGGTGCGCAGCATGGCAAGTTCGCCCACCGTCTCGTCGCAATAGGGGGCGAAGGGCGAGGTGAGCGGCCGGGCGGTGGTCAGCTCGCGCAGCAGCAGGGCGACGCGGGTGCCCTCGGGCAGCGCGGCGTAGTTGGTGCCGGGCGCGGCGACCTCGAACAGCTCGGCCACGCAGCGCTCATGCACATCGGAATTCTGGCGCGAATCCAGCACCGCCAAATGGAAACCGAAGCTGTCCACCGCGCGGCGCAGCGCCCGCAGCTTGCCGCCGGCGATGACGCCGGACTTATGCGCCTTGAGCGAGGCATCGATGATGTCGAGATCGGCACGCAATTCGGCGGCGGAGGCATAGGGAAGTGCCTGCGGCACCACGGTGATGCCCAGCAGATCGGCGATCTCCAGCCGGAACGCGGTGGCGCGCAGGCGCGAGGCGATGGCGGTGACGGCCAGCCGGTAGGGCTCGTTGCGCCGGTGCGGCGAGAGGTCGGGCGAGGCATCCACCAGCGCCAGCAGGTCGCTCGACACGCTCACCCGGATGGTGCTGATCGACAGTTCGCCGCCGAGGCTGTCGAGTTCTTCGAGATAGAAGCGCACGGCCTGCGCGCTCTGCATGCGCATGGTCTCGCGCGTCACCTCGGCGGTCACGAACGGGTTGCCGTCGCGGTCGCCGCCGATCCAGCTGCCCATCCGCAGGAAGGAGGCGATTTCCGGTGCCGCCCCGTTCAGCCCCTCCATCGCCGCGAGCCGGTCTTCCAGCGCCGCGTAGAGCGTGGGGAGCTGGCGCAGGAAGGTGTAGTCGTAATAAGCGAGGCCGTTCGCCACCTCGTCCAGCACCGTCAGCTTGGTCCGGCGCAGCAGGTTGGTCTGCCACAGGGCCAGCACCCGCCGGCGCAGCTCGGCGGCCGCCATCTCCTGTTCCTCGGGCGTGGGATCGCGCCGGGCACGGTCGGCGAGAAGCTCGGCAACCTTCATTTCATGGGTCAGGGTGGAGCGGCGGCGCACCTCGGTGGGATGCGCGGTCAGCACCGGGCTCGCCAGCGCGGTCTCGAAAAAGGCGCGCAGGTCCGCCGTGGAGATGCCCGCCTCCCGCGCCCGCTCCAGCGCCCGCGCCACCGTCGCCGGCCCGGCGGAGGTTCCGTTCGCCGCCGCCACGCGCATGCGGCGGATGACGTTCTGGTCCTCGGCAATGTTGGCAAGGTGCGAGAAATAGGAGAAGGCGCGGACGATGGAGATGGTCTGATCCGGTCCGAGATCGCTCAGAATAGCTTCCAGCTCATGCCGCGCGCCCTCGTCCTCCTCGCGGTGGAAGCGGGTGGAGACACGGCGGATGTGCTCCACCAGCTCATAGATCGCCTCGCCTTCCTGGTCGCGCAGCGTGTCGCCCAGCACGCGGCCAAGCATGCGGATGTCGTCGCGCAGCGACAGGTCGAGTTCGCCATCGGCTTCGGGTTCGGCATCGGAAAGAGCGATGGTGAGGGCAACGGACATGGCGATACTCCTTAAGGCGTAGACCAACTTAGCAATTAGCATGCCGACGATGACACCCATGCGGGCGAGCTTATCCCCGGCAAGCAGAGGTAATGAGGAACGCCGGCGCAAGGCGCCCGGCACCGGGCTACCCCCAGCGGCAGATCGCTGCAGAAAGGTGCGTCTACCGCGCAACAGACGGTGAGTTTCTCATCAAATGCCGCAGAGCCGCCGCGATTGTGAACGAATCCCCCGCCAGCATGAACACCGTGCTCAGGAATGCTTCAGGGTTGAAGCCCTATAAAATGAGCATGCAGGGCGCCGTCCTCGGGCGATGCTCTTTGAGAAAAGCGGCCGCGAGGCCGTTGCATCGAACAAGGATGGCCGCGAGGCCAGTTGTAAAACCAGCGTATGCGTATCAGGAAGGACTTTGAAATGCCCCCCGTCATGAACCGCACCGAGGTTCAGGCCCCGCTTGCCTCCCCCACGTCCAAGACCCCCTACACCGGCGCCATCTCGCCGCTGCGTCCCGCCGACGCGCGCGAGAAGAAGCCGATGAACGCGCCGGTCGGCTCCATCGCCGCCATCGAATCGCAGCTCGGCTTCTGACGCCGCCTGCGTGCCGCCCGACGCCGCAGTTGGCAGGCCTTCTGCAGCCGCGCCGGCAGGCGTTGTGCAGCTTGGGGATGCAGCAGCTGCCGCAGTGATCCTGCGCCGGCTGCAGATGGCCTCTTCACAGGATTGTGTGCGGCGCTGAAAGCGCCGTTTCCCGCCGGCTCGGCCCCGGTTGGCAGGTTCCTCGTCGGGCTTCGTGCGCGCAAGGGGGGTAGATTCCGCCCCATATCTTCCCATATGGATGACGTTACGGCATCTGCCGCCCGAACCGATCCAGAGAGGCCAAGCCCTTGCGATTACTGCGTCTGAGTCCCGCCGCCCTGCGCCTGGTGATCGGCGCGCTCTTTGTCGCCGCCGGCGTCCTGGTGGCCAGCGATTTCGCGGAAGCCCGCGCCGGCCGCAGTGGCAGCTTCGGCAGCCGTGGCACGCGAAGCTGGTCGACGCCTGCCCCCACGCCGACCGCTCCCACCGCCCAGCCCCTGCAGCGCTCCGCCGCTCCCGCCCAAACGGCACAATCCCCCCGCGCGCCCGGCGGGCAGCCCGGCGGTTTCATGCGCGGCGGCTTCATGGGTGGGCTGATGGGCGGCCTGCTCGGCGCCGGCATCTTCGGCCTGCTCATGGGTTCGGGCTTCTTCTCCGGCCTCGGCAGCCTGTCCGGCATTCTCGGCCTGCTGCTCCAGATCGGCCTGATCTTCATCGTCGTGCGGCTGGTCATGGGCTGGATGCGCTCGCGCAATCAGCCCTCCTATGCCGGCGGCGCCCGCCCCGACGCGACGAATCCCAATGTCATGAATCCCAATGCACTGAACCGCGACGCGATGAACGGTGCGGGCTCGGCCCCGCAGGGTGGCGGCTCGACCGGCACCGCCGCGCCCCGCGCCGGCTTCGGCACCGCCCCGCGTGGCAAGCCGATCAAGCTGGAGGGCTCGGACTTCGATACTTTCGAGCGCACGCTCACCGAGGTGCAGGCCGCCTATAGCCGCGCTGACAAGCCAGCTCTCGCCGCGCTGCTCACGCCGGAGATGGCCGGCTATATGGGCGAGGAACTCGACGAGATGGCGCGCGAAGGCCTGGAGAACCGCGTCACCGACGTGAAGCTGCTGCAGGGCGACCTGTCGGAAGCCTGGTCGGAAGGCGACACCGAATACGCCACCGTCGCCATGCGCTACGAGCTGAAGGACGTCACCCTCGACAAGGCCACCGGCCGTGTCGTGCAGGGCGACCCCGACCGCATCGAGCAGGCGGTGGAGTTCTGGACCTTCGCCCGCCCGCCGCGCGGCGAATGGAAGCTCAGCGCCATCCAGCAGGGCTGATCAGCTTTTCACGACATCGGACAATCGAGGGCGGCCTGCGGGCCGCCCTTTTTGTTGACGTCACGGCGCCAGCGGGTCCGGCCCGAAGCGGTTCGGGCCCGGCGTGCCCTTTGCCATGAACCAGAAGAAAACGACGATGGCGCCGATGCCGGAGATGATCAGCAGCAGCCACCAGCCGGCGTAATCCATGTCGTGGAAGCGACGCACCCCGACGGCGATAGAGGGGATCAGCAGCCCCAGGCCGACCAGTGTGCTGATGGGCGTGAAGGCGTCGATTTCGCCGAAAGTGAGCAGCGAGAACGCGCCGAACAGAGCCGTGTCGATGACGCCGGCAGCGATGCTCGCCAAGATCGAGAACACGACGAACCACCAATATTCCGAGCGCGGCGCGCGCCCGGAAAAGGTGGCGTATTTGCCAAGAACGCTGGAAACGGCCTGCGTGAACGTCATGTGATCCCCCGTGCCCTATGGGCCATGCGGGGTATTGTTGGCCCGAACGCGGCGGAACACCATAGGGCCGACGGGAGCTCCCCCTCGTCGCTACAGTTCAGGCTTGCAGCGGGTCAGGCCCGAAGCGGTTCGGGCCGGTGGTACCTTTCAATACAAACCAGATGATAAGCACCGGAATGCCGATAACGGTAAAGGTGATCAACAGCCACCAGCCGGTCCGATCGGTGTCATGCAGACGGCGGACTGCAACGGCTAAAGACGGGATGAACGTTGCCACCCCGAACAACAGGTCGCACAGGTCGAGTATCGCGGGCTCTCCGCCTATTTCGGCCACCTGCACGAGAAAGAAGTTGCCAAACAGCAACGACGTGACAAATGTGATGATCCAGGGGGTGATAATGAGGAACAGCTCAAACCACCAGAATTCCGAACGGCGCGCGCGGCCGGAAAAGGTGAAGTATTGTCGCATAACGCTGGAAACGGCTTGCGCGAAGTTCATGAGGTCTCCCCGGCCCAAATCCCACCTATAGTACCTGTGGACGAATGGGAGACTCACAACCTCAAGCTGTCAAGAGGCACTGAGGCACCTCTTACCGTTTCGGCGCCCGCCGTCCGCCCTTGCGATAGCCCTTGGTCATCGGGTCCGGCCGTTCCGGGCGCACCCAGTCTTCCACGCGCAAAGGCTCGGCGCGGTCGGTGCCCGGGCCCATGTCGTCGAGCGAGGGCTTGACGATGCGCGAGGCGGCGCGCGGCGCGAACATGGGCGGCTCGCCCGGCTCGTAGCCTGCCTGCGCCTCGTCCGCCCGCGCATCCGCGCCGGACGACACATGGCCCGGCGAGGAGCGCCCGGTGCCGGCCCGGCCCCCACCTTTCGCCTTTTTCTCCGGCATGTTGGCGGAGCGGCCATATTTGCGCTCGCCGCGATAGCCGCCGGTGCGGTCGTCAATGCTGTCCTGGCGGGCCAGCGGGTCGTCCGAGAGAACGAGTTCGGTGGCCTGCAGCCGCTTCACCTCGTCGCGCAGCCGCGCCGCCTGCTCGAAATCGAGATCGGCCGCAGCCTTGCGCATGCGCTTTTCGAGATCGGCAATGACGGTGGCAAGGTTGTTGCCATAGGTACTCGCGCCCTCGGCAAGGCCGGAATCCACCGTCACATGGTCGCGCTCATAGACGCTGTTGAGAATGTCGCCGATCGCCTTCTTCACGCTTTCCGGCGTGATACCATGCTCGACATTCCACGCCACCTGCTTGACACGGCGCCGCTCGGTCTCCGCCATCGCCCGCTCCATCGAGCCGGTGATGCTGTCGGCATAGAGCACCACCCGCCCGTCGACATTGCGCGCCGCGCGGCCGATGGTCTGGATCAGCGAGGTCTCGGAGCGCAGGAAGCCCTCCTTGTCGGCATCGAGAATGGCCACCAGCCCGCATTCGGGAATATCGAGCCCTTCGCGCAGCAGGTTGATGCCGATCAGCACGTCGAAGGCACCAAGGCGTAGGTCGCGCAGGATTTCGATGCGCTCGATCGTGTCTATGTCCGAGTGCATGTAGCGCACGCGAATGCCGTTCTCGTGCAGATATTCCGTCAGGTCCTCGGCCATGCGCTTGGTAAGCACCGTCACCAGCGTGCGGTAGCCCTTCGCCGCCGTGGCCCGCACCTCGCCGAGCAGGTCGTCGACCTGCGTGCGCGCCGGACGGACCTCGACCTCTGGGTCGACCAGCCCGGTCGGGCGAATCACCTGCTCGACAAACACGCCGCCCGTGCGCTCCATCTCCCATTTGCCGGGGGTGGCGGAGACATGCACCGTCTGCGGGCGCATCGCCTCCCATTCCTCGAAGCGCAGCGGCCGGTTGTCCATGCAGCTCGGCAGGCGGAAGCCATATTCCGCCAGCGTTGCCTTGCGGCGAAAGTCGCCGCGATACATCGCGCCGATCTGCGGGATGGTGACGTGACTCTCGTCGCAGAAGATCAAGGCATTGTCGGGCACGTATTCAAACAAGGTGGGCGGCGGCTCGCCGGGAAGGCGGCCGGTAAGCCAGCGCGAATAGTTTTCGATGCCGGCGCAGCTGCCCGTCGCTTCCATCATCTCGATGTCGAAGGTGCAGCGCTGCTCCAGCCGCTGCGCTTCCAGCAGCCGGCCCATGGCGTTCAGCTCGTCGAGCCGGTGCTTCAGCTCGGCCTTGATGCCGTGGATCGCCTGGATGAGCGTCGGGCGCGGCGTCACATAATGCGAATTGGCGTAGAGCTTGACGAATTTCAGCTCCTGCGACTTCTGGCCCGTCAACGGGTCGAATTCCTGGATGCTCTCCACCTCGTCGCCGAATAGCGAGACGCGCCAGGCCCGGTCCTCGTAATGCGCCGGGAAAATCTCGATGACGTCGCCGCGCACACGGAAGGTACCGCGGCCGAAATCGCCCTGGGTTCGCTTGTACTGCAGCGCCACGAGGTCGGCGAGCATCTGACGCTGGTCGATGCGCTCGCCGACCTCGATCTTGAAGGTCATCGAGGCATAGGTCTCGACCGAGCCAATACCGTAGATGCAGGAGACCGACGCGACGATGATGACGTCGTCGCGCTCCAGCAGCGAGCGCGTTGCCGAGTGGCGCATCCGGTCGATCTGCTCGTTGATCGACGATTCCTTCTCGATGAAGGTGTCGGTCCGCGGCACATAGGCCTCGGGCTGGTAGTAGTCGTAGTAGGAGACGAAATACTCCACCGCATTGTCGGGGAAGAAGCTCTTGAACTCGCCATAGAGCTGCGCGGCCAGCGTCTTGTTCGGCGCCAGCACCAGCGCCGGCCGCTGCACCCGCTCGATGACGTTGGCCATGGTGAAGGTCTTGCCCGAGCCGGTGACGCCCAGCAGCACCTGGTCGCGCTCGCCCTCATTGGCCGCCGCGACAAGTTCCTTGATCGCCTCCGGCTGGTCGCCGTTGGGCGTGTATTCGGACTGCAGCACGAACCGCACGCCGCCCTCGGACTTCTCCGGCCGGGACGGGCGATGCGGCACCCAGAGCTGGCCATCCACCTCCGGGCGGCCGCCCTCAATGAGCGCCGACAGGGCAGCGACCGTGGCGGAGGCACCCGAGGTCGGCGCCACGCCGAGCTTCTCGGCGAGAGCGGGATCGAGCGTTGCGGATTGCGCGGGCTCGAAGGCGCGCTGGGAGCGCTCGGAGAACCCGCCGGGACGTGCTGCTTTGGCCATGGCGGCAATATGGGGTCAGATTCGGTCCGCGCAAAGGCCGTCTAACGCGCTTCAGCCGCGCGGCGGGCATGCCGCTCACGCCGCGCCTGCGGGTGCGGCATTTGCTGAACGGCTGGGCAATCGAGACGATACGAACGCGATCCACACCCCGGAAATATCGTCATATATTTCAAATTATTATGCTCTTCATGAGTAAAAATTGATCACTGGCACAGGTGATGCATACACCATTGCATGCATCACATCGGGTCTGGATTGGACCCGCCCACATGGTGGATGGCCCATGACCGACGCCCTGCTCGCCGCCGAGCCTGCTCCCCTCGCCTTTCAACCGGCGCGCACAGCGCTGGTCATCATCGACATGCAGCGGGATTTTCTGGAGCCCGGCGGCTTTGGTGAAACCCTCGGCAATGACGTCTCTCTGCTTCAGGCCGCAGTCGGCCCCTGCAAGGCGGCGCTTGCGGCTGCCCGCGCTGCCGGCGTCCTGGTCATCCACACCCGCGAAGGTCACCGCCCGGACATGATGGATGCGCCGCCGGCCAAGGTCGAGCGCGGCGCGCCGACCGCCCGCATCGGCTGCGCAGGCCCGATGGGCCGCATCCTCATTCGCGGCGAGCCGGGGCACGACATCATTGCCGAACTTGCCCCGGCGCCCGGAGAGCCGGTGCTCGACAAGCCCGGCAAGGGCGCCTTCTACCAGACCGACCTTGAGCTCATGCTGAAGAACCGCGGCATCGACACGCTGCTGGTGGCCGGCGTCACCACCGAGGTTTGCGTCCACACCACCATCCGCGAAGGCAATGATCGCGGCTATCGGTGCGTGGCGCTGGCGGATTGCTGCGCCTCCTACTTCCCGGAATTCCACCGTATCGGCCTGGAGATGATCAAGGCGCAGGGCGGCATTTTCGGCTGGGTGTCGGATTCCGCCGCGCTGCTGGCCGCGCTCGGCAACAAGACCGCTCCCGCAACCGGCGCGGTGCAGTCCAGCGCCGCCTGACCCCGCCTGCCGCATCCGGCGCCGTCGCGCCGCAGTGACCCGCCTTCACCCGTCATTCGCTCTTCGAGGGATACCGAGCATGTCCGCGACTGAAATGACCCCGATCTCGCCTGCGCGCATCGGCATGCGCCCGACCTTGTGGACGCGCGGCGACTGGAACGCCCTGTTCGGCTTCGGCACCAACATCCTCGTCAACATGCTGGTGCTGACCGGCCTGCTGCAATTCGTGCTGAAGATGCCGCCGGAGATCGTCTTCGGCCGCATCCTGCCGGCGGTGGGGCTGATGATGTTCCTGTCCACCGTCTACTACGCCTGGCTGGGCTACCAGCTGGCCAAGAAGACCGGCCGGGACGATGTCTGCGCACTGCCCTCCGGCATCTCCGTGCCGCACATGTTCGTCGTCACCTTCGTCATCATGCTGCCGATCGGCGCCGCCACCGGCGACCCGATCCAGGGCTGGGAGGCCGGCCTCGTCTGGGTGTTCTTCCAGAGCTTCATCCTGATGATCGGCGGCTTCGTCGCGCCCTATATCAGGCGGATCACGCCCCGCGCGGCGCTGCTTGGCACGCTGGCGGGCGTCTCCATCGCCTTCATCGCCATGCGCCCGGCCTTCGAGATCTTCGCGACCCCGGTCATCGGGCTGACCTGCTTCGCCATCATCATGGTGAGCTGGTTCGGCGGAGTGAAGTACCCGCGCGGCATTCCCGCCGGCCTCGTTGCCATCGCGGTGGGCATGATCATCGCCTGGGGCTCCAACCTGTTCGGGCTGAACTATGGCGGAATGAGCGTGGACAATGTCGGCGCCGCCTTCGCCAATTTCGGCTTCTCGGTGCCGCTGCCGGCCTTCGACCACGTCTTCCACGGCTTCAATTACCTCGGCGTCATCCTCGTCACCGCCATCCCCTTCGGCATTTACGATCTCGTCGAGGCGATGGACAATGTGGAGAGCGCCGAGGCGGCCGGCGACCATTACCCCACCACCCGCGTGCTCACCGCCGACGGCGTCGTCAGCCTCATCGGCTGTCTGATGGGCAACCCGTTCATCAACGCGGTCTATATCGGCCATCCCGGCTGGAAATCGATGGGCGGGCGCATCGGCTATTCCGCCGCCACCGGCCTGATGGTCATCATCGTCTCCTGGTTCGGGATCATCGCGCTGCTTCTGGCGCTGATCCCCGTCGTCGCGATCTCGCCGATCCTGCTCTATATCGGCATGCTCATCGGCGCGCAGGCGTTCCAGACCACGCCGTCCAAGCATGCGCCCGCCGTCGTGCTGGCGCTCACCCCCCACCTTGCCGCCTGGGCCAAGCTGCTCATCGACAATTCGCTCGGCATCGCCGGCACCTCCGCCGCGGCACTGGGACTGGACAAGCTTGGCACGGTCGGGGTGCTCTATCACGGCCTTGAAGTGATGGGCGGTGGCGCGATCCTGGTCGGCCTCGTACTCGGTGCCATCGGGGTGTTCGTTGTCGAGCGGCAGTTCGTCAACGCCGCCGCCTTTGCCGCGGCCGGCGCCGTCCTCACCTTTTTCGGCTTCATGCATGGGGAAACCGTCGGATTTGCCGTGACACCGACGGTGGCATTTGCTTACCTGCTGGTTGCTGGCTTCCTCTTCCTTTGCGCCAAATACGCGGCACTGGAGACATCTCCCGCCCTGGAGCGGACGGACGAGGCGCAGCCGGCACCCGCGGAATAGACCTTTGCTTCGATGCTGGGGGGTATCGAAGCAGCTTGAGACGGCGCGGCGCATCCATTAGGATGACCGCGCCGCTCTTGTTTCCGGGCGCTCGCGCCCCCATCCGCCGAATGCGTGCCGAAAGTACCCCGGCACTTTCTGGCCCTCACGGCGTTGTGTCCTCAGCGCCCGGATCGCCCGGCTTTATGGAGGCGGCTCCGGTGTGCTGCCAATGAGAGGGCACCCCCATGTCGATATTGAAAAAGGGACTGGCCGGCGAGCCGGTCAGGATTCTGCAGGCCAAGCTCGGTGTTCCGGTGGACGGCCAGTTCGGACCGAAGACCGATGAGGCACTGAAAGCCTATCAGAAGGAAAAAGGGCTCGCGGTCGACGGTGTCGCCGGCCCCGATACCTTTGCCGCACTCGGTCTTTATGAGTTGATCCTGCTCAAGGTCGGCACGTCGGGCGAAAGCGTGAAGAAGCTGCAGACTGCGCTCGGCACCGCCGCCGACGGCAAGTTCGGTCCCGGCACCCAAAAGGCGGTGAAGGAGTATCAGGCGAAGAACGGGCTGGAAGCCGACGGCTTCGCCGGTCCGGCCACACTGGCCAAGCTCGGCATCTTCACCGGGCTTACGGCGGATATGGTGACCAAGTCGCAGATCAATCCCACCGGCGCTCCGACCGAGGCGGGGATGACGGGCAGCGGCACAGCCACGGCCGACGCACCGGGCAAGAGCATCTGGTCCACCATCAAGGACTTCTTCAGCTGAAGCCGAGGTGGTTTTCGGTTCACGCCCCGTGGCCGGACCTGACCACCACAAGCAGCCGTGACACGCGTTCTCGACAGCGCCAAAGCGCCATTTCGACGTCCGGGAAGACCCGGGCGTCGAAATGGGGACGTATGCGGGCCATAGCGCGGTTTTGGCCATCGACACTGCCACACACCCGGGGATTGCCTTGGACCGCCGATCCGCCGGATGATACGCCCCGAACAGCGTGCCCCGCCCTCCCGTCCCGGATCGAGCCCATGTCCTTCCTGCTTTCCTTCGACCCGGCCACGCTCGGCGCGCCGGAGGAAACCGAACCGCTCGCCGAGCGCATCGTTTCCGGCTCCCCCCGCCACCTCACCTGGAATTTCGAAGCCCTGCCGGACGGCGCCCTGTTCGCCGGCATATGGGAATCCTCGCCGGGCGCCTGGCGGGTGGACTATGAGGAATGGGAGTTCTGCTCCATCCTCCATGGCGTCTCGATCCTGCACGAGGACGGCGAGGCGCCGGTAACGGTTAAGGCGGGCGACACCTTCGTGCTGCGCCCCGGCTTCAAGGGCGTGTGGGAAGTCGTGGAGACGACGCGCAAGCACTATGTGATCCGCCTCATCTGACAGTGGTGCTGAAATCCGGCGGAGTGTGGCCCTGCCGTCATTGACCGCGTCGCGGGCGCGACGCATCTTCGCCGCACAATATCTGGGAGATGCGCGATGCGGGCCGAGCCGAAGGGTGCCATGGGGCGGATGAAGCGGGCAATGACGCGGGCCGCCTCCGGCTTTGCCGTCGCCGGCATGCTGGTCGCCTCCATCGGCGGCGCCGAAGCTGCCAACTTCTTCGAGAAGAACTTCTGGATGTCCGGGCCCAATTACAGCGGCAACCTGCCCGCCTGCGACACCCCGGCCGCGCTTGCGAAAATCCAGCGCGACTTTTCCACCACCGAATCGCGCTTCTGGAATTCGAAGCTCACCATCGAGAGCGTCGACCATGTCCGCGAGATCGCGTTCCGGCCGTGGGGCGAGGAATACATGCCGCGCCGCTATTGCCGCGCGGAGGTCTTCATCTCCGGCACCGAGGGCACGCCCAGCTTCGGCACCGAGGGCGCGTATGGCAGCGGCGCCTATGGCAGCAGCCCTTATGAGGGCAAAGCCGCCGGCAAGCCGGTGGGCAAGGTCGTCGGCAAGGCATATGGCGCCCCGCGCTATCACACGGTCTGGTATTCGATCATCGAGGATGGCGGCTTTCTCGGCTTCTCCTGGGGCGTGGACTGGTGCGTCGAGGGCTTTGACCGTTCCTGGACCTACGCACCGAACTGCCGCATGGCCCGCCCGTGAGGCTGGCGCCGTCGGCGGGGCCGGTCCTCGCCGCGCTGCTGCTCTGCGCCGCGCTGCTGCTGCCGACGCTCGCCAGCGCCCAGCAGACGGGTGAGCCGGGGCGGTTCGACCACTATGTGCTGACCCTGTCCTGGTCGCCCTCCTATTGCGAGGCGATGGGCGAACGCGCCGAGCCCGCGCAATGCGAGCGTGCCCGCCCCTTCGCCTTCGTCGTGCACGGGCTGTGGCCGCAATATGCGCGCGGCTGGCCCGAGCACTGCGTCAAGCCCGCCCCCTTCCTGCCCGAGCCTGTGCTGCGCTCCATGCTGGACATCATGCCAAGCCGCCGGCTGGTGCTGCATCAGTGGCGCAAGCACGGCACCTGCTCGGGTGAAGATGCCAGCGCCTATTTCGCCAGCGTGCGCCGGGCCTATGAGCGGGTCACCATCCCCGAGGCGTTCCGTCACCTCGATGATTACCGCATGGTTTCGCCCGGCGAGGTCGAGGCTGCCTTCCGCACCGCCAATCCCGGCCTCGCAACCGATATGATCGCCGTCGCCTGCGACGGGCGGCGCCTCACCGAAGTGCGTATATGCATGAACCGCACGCTCGGATTCACGGCGTGCGAGGAAGTGGACCGTCGCGCCTGCCGAGCGAGCCGCGTGGTCATGCCGCCCCTGCGCAACTCTGCAGGGGCGCGGTAGAGGACGCCATGAACTACCGCCACGCCTTTCATGCCGGCAATTTCGCCGATGTCGTCAAGCATGTCGTGCTGGCGCGCATCCTTGCCTATCTCGGGCGCAAAGATGCTGCCTATCGTGTCATTGACACCCACGCTGGCGCCGGCCTCTACGACCTTGACGGTGACGAGGCGCGCCGCACCGGCGAGTGGCAGGGCGGCATAGGCGCCGTGCTGAGTGCCCGCTTTACGCCCGGTGTGGCCGAACTGCTCGCGCCCTGGCTCGACGCCGTGCGGGCCGTGAACGAAGCGGCGCCGGACGACACCGCGCTCGCGACCGGTCTTCGCCGCTATCCCGGCTCGCCGCTGATCGCCCAGGCGCTCGCACGCCCGCAGGACCGCCTGCTGTTCTGCGAAACCCAGCCCGACGTGCGCGCGGTCCTGGAGGAAGCGATCGGCCGTGATGCCCGCGCCAAGGTGCTGGCGACCGATGGCTGGCAGGCACTATCCGCCTATGTTCCGCCGAAGGAGCGGCGCGGCGTCGTGCTGGTCGATCCGCCTTTCGAGGAGCCCGGCGAGTTCCACCGTCTCGCCCAGGGGCTGGCGGAGGCCCACCGGCGCTGGTCGGGCGGGATCTATCTGCTGTGGTATCCGATCAAGGATGTGCGGGCGGTCGACAGCTTCCGTCGCGAGGTCGAGCGTGCCGGCATTCCCAAGACGCTCAACATCCAGCTCGACCTGCGAGCCGTTCGACAGGCCGACACCATGACCGGATGCGGGCTCATCATCGTCAACCCGCCCTTCACCCTCGCCGAGGAGCTGCGCACGGTGCTGGGCGCGCTCGCCCCCGTGCTCTCCACCGATGGTTCAGGCCGCGTGCGCGTCGGCTGGCTGACGCCGGAACGCTGATCGCTCGCCTGCCGTCATCATCCGGCATCGGTCTTGCTTCACTCCTGCCTGCGGAAGGAACCGGCGGATGAAGCGCGGCCGTCCGAAGGTAAGGAGCAGGCGTATGGCGACGACGGGCACCGTCAAATTCTTCAACACCGAAAAAGGCTACGGCTTCATCCGGCCGGACGATGGCGGGCGCGACGTGTTCGTGCATGTCTCGGCGGTCACGCGCTCAGGCCTCGGCACGCTCGGCGAGGGCCAGCGGGTGAGCTTTGAAGTCGAGCCGGACAAGCGGGGCAAAGGCCCCAAGGCCATCGACCTCCAGCCGGCCGACTGATAAGCCTGCCGAAGGAAGCCGAGGCGTTCCGCCGCGGCCGGGCGCAGGCGTCACCGGGCATCCGGCACCAGGGGCGGTTGGCCCCAACGTGCATCGGGCCCGATGAAACTCCGCTCTTCCCCGCTCTCCCCTTTCGGCCGCAAGGTCAAGATCGGCGCCATTCTGTGTGACATCCACCTGGACGTCGCCGCCGCCGACACCTCCGATCCCGCCGATTCGCTGCGGCAGCAGAATCCGCTCGGCAAAATCCCCGTCCTGCTGCGGGACGAGGGCCCGGCGATCTATGATTCCCGCGTGATCGTGGAGTTTCTCGACGCGCAGGCAGGCGGCGGCGTGCTCATTCCCAACAGCGGCGAGGCGCGGATCACGGCGCTGACCATGCTCGCGCTGGGCGATGGCATCTCGGATGCCGCGCTGCTGCAGGTCTATGAGAGCCGCTTCCGGGATCCCGAGACCCACAGTACCCGGTGGCTGGACCATCAGGCCGGCAAGGTGGCGCGCGGGCTCGCTGCCCTTGAAGCCGCACCGCCGGTGCGCCTGCCGGTCAGCGGCGCCGCGCATGTCGGCGAAATCGCCGTCGCCTGCGCGCTGGGCTATCTCGACCTGCGCTTCGGCGGCACCTGGCGCGCCGGCCACCCCGCGCTGATCGACTGGCTGGACGCGTTTGCCGAGCGCGTGCCTGCTTTCGAGGCAACCACCCCGCACGCCTGACCGCGCGGCGGGCCGCCGCCACCTGATGCACGCAACGAAAAAGGCCCCGGATCGCATCCGGGGCCTTCTCGTGATCGAGGCGTTAGACCGGGATCAGAACTTGTAGTTGACGCCGGCGCGCACGACGCTGGCGGTCAGGCCGCTCTTGTAGCCGATGCTGTCGTAGTAGTCTTCGCCGAGATCCATGTAGAGGTATTCGGCCTTGACGGTCCAGTTGTTGGTGAAGGCGTATTCCACGCCGCCGCCGACCGTCCAGCCAACCGCGGTCTTGTCCGAGGACAGGCCGAGATAGTTGTCCTTGAGCTCGGTGTGGCCCCAGGCGAGACCACCGGTCACATACGGCAGCACATTGCCGAAGGCGTAGCCGAGGCGAGCGCGGACCGTGCCGAAATAGTCCATCTTGGACTCATAACCGGCGTAGGAATCCTTGATGTCCGAGCCCTGGAAGTCGGCTTCAGCACCGATCACGACGTTGTTGTCGAACTGGTAGTTCACGCCGACCTGACCGCCGCCGAGGAAGCCCGAGGGGTCGAGGCCGATGATTTCGGCGCCGCTTTCACCCGAGCCCCAGGCATAGCCGGCATTGGCGCCGAGATAGAAGCCCGTCCAGGTGAACACCGGCTCGACAATCATCGGGGCGGCCTTGGTGGGGTAAGGCTGCGCGATGTCGGCGGCGAAAGCCGGGGCGGCGGCGAGAAGGGCGACCGCGGCAACGCCCGAGCAGATGATCTTCTTCATAGGGGTACTCTCCGAAAGAACCTGAGAACCAGGGGAACGCATGCGTTTCGAGGAGTGAGGTAGGAGCCCAGCTAGGCATGTCGAGGGCTGGATTGCGGCAGAGCCGCCGCATTTGCCGCCCGCCGGAAGCGCCACAGCCATGTGGATCGCCGGCAAAGCCGCATGAGGGCTGGATTAGCGGGCGAAAATGGCTGCTCACAAAACCGTGTGGCCCGCAACATTTTCGCCATGATCGAACAAACATCCTTGGACGCTGTGTCCTGGATGTCACAAAATGCGAAGGCCGCCCCCCCCCCCGGACAGAGGGATGCGGCCAACGATAAGGTCGTCCGAGGCAGGGAATCGCGCGGCTCAGAAGCGATAATTCACGCCGGCACGGAGAATATTGGCGGTGGTGCTCACGTCGCGCGGGCCGGAGATGGTCGAATAGGTCTCCTCGCCGAGGTCGACATACATGTATTCGCCCTTGACGCTCCAATTGCGGTCGATCGCGTATTCGGCGCCGCCGCCGATGGTCCAGCCGAAATGATTGCGGTCATTGGAGAGGCCGAACCGCTCATAGGTGCCGCCGCCATAGGCGAAACCGCCGGTGCCATAGACCATGACCTGGTCGAAGGCGTAGCCGAGCCGGGCGCGCACCGTACCGAAATAGTCCAGCGTGAAGACCGAACTCGACACATCCGCATACTGGATGTCGGTCTCGACGCCGAGCACCAGAGGGCCGGCGCCCTGCCAGTTATAGCCGGCCTGCAGGCCGCCGAGGAACCCGTCGACATCCGGCGAATAATCCGCCGTTCCCCAGCCATAGCCGGCATTCGCGCCAATATAGAAGCCGGTCCAGGTGAATGCCTGCACCGGCGCATAGGCGGCAGCAGCCGGTGCCGGATAAGACATGTCCGCTGCGGTGGCCGGAGCGGCCATCAGGGCGACAAGCCCGAGACCCGCAAGGATGCTGTTCTTCATGATCGTCTCCCAAATCTCGTTCAGGCCGCTATTGGCACGAAACACCGCGCGCCCTGAGATAAGTCCGACGTTTTCATAAAGTTATGGCCGAAATTATGCCCCGATCTGAAAGAATATATTATGGTTAATGAATGTATAATTGGATTATATACTTGAGTACCGAACGGCCGAACGCCGATTTACCGCTAGAATCCGAAACGTGCTGATGGACAACGACGAAATTGGCCAGCTTGGTAAAGCGGCGGTTAAAGCGGGCCCGTGGCGCCCTCCTTAAAATACCGGCCATCCGGCGGCGGCGGCGTCATCCACGTGCCGGTTACCGGCGTATCCTGAGCCATCGACCGACGGCCGCTGCCCATCCCGCGACCACACCCGCCCATGAGTTGAGATGATCGCCCCTATTTCGCGCCCCCTGCCCGCCCCCGATTCGCAAGCCGCCACCCGGCCCATCGCCCTCATCACCGGCGGCGCGGTGCGAATCGGCCGCGTCATCGGCGTTCGGCTTGCCGCCGAGGGCTATGACATCGCTTTGCATGTGCGCCGCGCCGGGCCGGTGGCCGAGGAGGCGCGGGCCGCGTTCGAGGCCGCCGGCGCCCGCACCGCCATCCTCGCCGCCGAACTCGCCGACGCCGACGCGGTGCAGGGTCTTGTCCCGGCCGCCGTCGCCGCCCTCGGGCCGCTCGCTTTGCTGGTCAACAACGCCTCGGAGTTTCACCCCGACACGGTCGAGACCCTGGATGTCGCGCTGTGGGATCGGCACATGGCCATCAATCTGCGCGCGCCTGTCTTTCTCGCGCGCGCCTTCGCCGTCCAGCTTCCGGAGGGAAGGCAGGGCGCCATCGTCAACCTGATCGATCAGCGAGTGCTGAAGCCGACGCCGGCCTATGTCTCGTACAGCGTGACCAAGGATGCCCTGTGGGCGGCGACGAAGATGCTGGCGCAGGCTCTCGCCCCGCGCGTGCGGGTCAATGGCGTCGGCCCGGGCCCCACCCTCGCCAATGACCGGCAGGGCGACGAGGCCTTCGCCCGCCAGTCCGCCTCGGTCCTGCTCGGCCGAGGCCCAAGCCCGGAGGAGATCGCCGAGGCGGTCCTATATCTCGCGCGCGCCTCCAGCGTCACCGGCCAGATGATCGCGGTCGATGGCGGCCAGCACCTCGCCTGGCGCACGCCGGATGTCGAGGACGATTGATCGCTCAGCGCTTGCGGGCGTCGCTCAAGGTGAACCAACCGATGCTGGCCATGACCAGCACCGCCCCGGCGATTTCGGCGGGGCTCGCCGTCTCACCGAGGAACAGCACGGCCAGCACCATGGTGGCCACCGGGCTCACCGTGCTGATCATCGAATTGGCCTGCGCCGAAATCCGCTTTAGCGCGGCGTTCATCAGGAAGGTCGGGAGCACGGTGGCCCCTATCGCCACCAGCACCGCCAGCATCAGCCCATAGGGCGACACCAGCAGCGCATCGACCGGCCGCATGATCGCGAACTGGCCCAGCGCCATGATCGAGGCGGAGATCATGGCGATGCAGGTGAACAAGGCAGACCCCACGCGCTGCAGCAGCGAGCGGGCGCAGAGCAGATAGAGCGCGAAGCTGATCGCCGCCAGCGTCACCAGCACCGCGCCGGTCACCACGCCCTGCCCGAGAGCGTTGACATTCTGCAGGAAAATCAGCGCCAGCCCGCCATAGCACACGGCGAAGGCAAGCATCGCCTTCGGCCGCACCGGCTGGGAAAACAGCAGGGCCCCGAACAGCGCCACATAGACCGGGTAGGTGAACAGGATCAGCCGGCTGAACGAGGCCGAAATATACTGCAGGCCGGCGAAATCGAGATAGCTGGCGAGCCAGTAGCCCAGCGCGCCGACCAGCATGGATTGCACCACCAGCTTGGCACCGGGCAGCGGCTCGCCCCTCCCCCACAGGCGCAGCAGCGCCAGCGCGCCGATGACGAGGTAAAAGGGCAGCGAGAACGCCATGCGCAACGCCAGCAGCGTCTCGGGGTCGATTCCCTCGGCATAGGCGAGCTTGATGATGATGCCCTTGGAGGCGAACAGCGTTGCCCCGGCGGCGCCGAAGGCGTAGCCGGCCAGGGGCACGGGCGGATGGGAGACGGCATCGCCGGAGGGAGACATGATGCGCTCCCTTAGACGCTTTTGTGAGCGCCGGCATCGGGTGCCGGCGCATGGCTGGCTGCCGCGCGATGCATTTTCGTGCCCTGTGCCGTGGCGGGAACACACGCGCAGCCCCTGTTCGCGGTGCTCGCAAATACGTATCTAGGGTCTCATGATTGCCCGACCGACCCGCGACGCGCCCGACCTCGACGCCGACGATGCTGACATCGCCGAGATCGACCAGGAAGAGGCCCTCATTGCCGATCTGCCCGAGGAAGCAGAGCCCGCGCCGGGTTCCGTCGCCATGGGCCGCGCCGCCATTGCGCGCGCCATCAAGCATGCCCCGAACGGGCCGGGCGTCTACCGCATGATCGGGCCGGACGGCGCCGTTCTGTATGTCGGCAAGGCCAAGAGCATCAAGCGGCGCATCGTCGCCTATACCCGCCCGACCGGCCTGACCGCCCGCATCATGCGCATGGTAGCGGCCACCGCCGAGATGGAGTTCGTCTCCACCGGCACGGAGACCGAGGCGCTGCTGCTCGAGGCCAACCTCATCAAGCAGCTGCGCCCGCGCTTCAACGTGCTGCTGCGCGACGACAAGTCGTTCCCCTACATCCTCATCACCCGCGACCACGTCTCGCCGCAGATCAGCAAGCATCGCGGCGCGCGCAACCGGCCGGGCGACTATTACGGCCCCTTCGCCTCGGTCTGGGCGGTCAACCGCACCATCAACGCGCTGCAGAAGGCGTTCCTGGTGCGCTCCTGCTCGGACAGCTTCTACGAGGCGCGCACGCGCCCGTGCCTGCTGTTCCAGATCAAGCGCTGCGCCGGTCCCTGCACCGGCGAGGTAAACCACACCGACTACGCCGAATATGTCCGCGAGGCGCGCGAGTTTCTCTCCGGCCGCAGCAAGGCGGTGAAGGAACAGCTCGCCCGCGAGATGGAAACCGCCTCGCACGAACTGGAGTTCGAACGCGCCGCCGCCCTGCGCGACCGTCTCGCCGCGCTTTCCGCCGTGCAGGGCACGCAGGGCATCAACCCCCGCTCGGTGGAAGAGGCGGACGTCTTCGCCATCCACCAGGAAGGCGGGGCGACCTGCGTGCAGGTGTTCTTCTTCCGCACCGGGCAGAACTGGGGCAACCACGCGCTCTACCCGCGCGCCGACCGGACGCTGGAGATCGGCGAGGTGCTGGAATCCTTCCTCGCCCAGTTCTACGAGGACAAGCCCTGCCCGCGCCTCGTACTCATCAGCCACGACATTGCCGAGCGCGAATTGCTGGAGGAAGCGCTCTCCACCCGTGCCGGCCACAAGGTCGAGGTCGCTGCTCCCAGGCGCGGGGAAAAGCGCGATCTGGTCGAGCACGCGCTGCAGAACGCGCGTGAGGCGCTGGGGCGCAAGCTGGCGGAAAGCGCCAGCCAGGCGCGGCTGCTCGCCGAACTCGCCCGCGCCTTCGACCTCAAGACACCGCCCCGGCGCATCGAGGTTTATGACAACAGCCACATCATGGGCTCGAACGCCGTCGGCGGCATGATCGTCGCCGGGCCGGAGGGCTTCTCCAAGAGCCAGTACCGCAAGTTCAACATCCGCTCGACAGAACTCACCCCCGGCGACGATTACGGCATGATGCGCGAAGTGCTGACCCGGCGCTTCTCGCGTCTGCTGAAGGAAGCACCACGCGCGCCTGCTTCGTCTTTGCCCGAGGGGGAGACCCCGCCGGAGAGTGCGGACACCCTCCCCCTCGGCGCGACTCCCGCCCCGGGCGGCGAGGCTGAAGGCGCGCAGGAGGAGAGCACGGCCGCCGCGTCCATCTGGCCGGACCTGCTGCTCATCGATGGCGGCCCCGGCCAGCTCAAGGCGGCGCGGGAGACGCTCGCCTCGCTCGGCATTACCGATGTGCCAATGGTCGGCGTCGCCAAGGGCCCGGACCGCGATGCCGGCCGCGAGACCTTTTACGCCGACAGACGCGAGCCCTTCCGGCTGGAGCCGCGCGACCCGGTGCTGTATTTCGTGCAGCGCCTGCGCGACGAGGCGCATCGCTTCGCCATCGGCTCGCACCGTGCGCGGCGCAAGAAGGACATCACCCAGAGCGGCCTGCAGGAGATTCCCGGCGTCGGCCCCACGCGCAAACGCGCGCTTCTCCACCATTTCGGAACGCTGAAGGCGATCGAGCGCGCGTCCCTCGCCGACCTTGAGGGCGTGCCGGGGGTGAATGCGGCGACGGCGCGGGCGGTCTATGATTTCTTCCACGTGAAAGCGACATGATGCGGCCTGCATCGGGGCCGCGTCATGCGATGGCCACAGCCCGGCTTCATGGTGAAAGTGACACAGGATCGCGCGGAGGCGACGGGACGCGATTGACGTTCGGGGTCGGCGTGTTTACCTGCCTGTGAGGGGAGCCGGCACAGAATGGTCGATGTCGCATCACAGCCGCCAACGATACGGGAGCCGGCCAAGGTGACTCGCGGTCACGCTTTTTCATTGCCCAACCTTCTCACCTATGGCCGCTGCGTGGCAGTGCCGCTGGTGGCCGCCTGCCTATTCTGGTCAGACATACTGGAAGGCGGCGTCTGGCTGCGCTGGGTGGCGCTCGCCATCTACGTCATCGCCGCCATCACCGATTTCTTCGACGGCTATCTCGCCCGCGCCTGGCAGCAGCAATCGGCCATTGGCCGCATGCTGGACCCGATCGCCGACAAGCTGCTGGTCTCCACCTCGCTGCTGATGCTGGCCTCGGATGGCACCATTCGCGGCTGGTCGCTCTGGGCCGCCGTGGTCATTCTCTGCCGTGAAATCCTCGTGCCCGGCCTGCGCGAATTCCTGGCCGAGCTGCGCGTCAGCGTACCGGTCACCCGCCTCGCCAAATGGAAGACCGCCGCGCAGCTCATCGCCGTAGCGGTGCTGCTCGCCGGCCCGGCCGCGGATGTGCTGGTGCCCGGCATTACGCTGTTCGGCATCGGGCTGCTGTGGATCGCCGCGCTGCTGACCATCTATACGGGCTGGGATTATTTCCGTGCCGGCGCCCACCATCTCGTCGAGGACGACCGGTGAAGATCCTTTATTTCGCGTGGGTGCGCGAGCGCATCGGTATTGAGGCGGAAGACATCGCCCTCCCCGAAGGCGTGAGCACCGTCGCCGAGCTTGCCGCCTTTCTCGGCACTCGTGGGGAAGGCTATGCCCATGCCTTCGAGAACCCGCGCATCGTGCGCGCCGCGCTGGATCGGCGGCACGCCAAGCCCGACACGCCGCTGAACGCCGCGCGCGAGGTGGCCTTCTTCCCGCCCATGACGGGCGGCTGAACCGGCGAGGTGAGTATGTTCACCGTCCGCATACAGGCGCAGGATTTCGACGCCGCCACCGAGGCTGCGGCTCTGGCGCGCGGGCGCACCGATATCGGCGCGGTTGTCACCTTCGCCGGCCTGTGCCGCGCGCAGGATGCGCCGGGCGGCGCCCCCCTCATCGCGCTGACGCTGGAACATTATCCCGGCATGGCGGAAGAGGAGATCGGCCGGCTGGTCGAGCAGGCCCGGGCGCGCTGGCCGCTGGCGGGAGCGACGGTCATCCACCGCTATGGCCGCATGGTGCCGGGCGACAACATCGTGCTCGTCGTTACCGCCTCCGCCCATCGCGGCGCCGCCTTCGAAGCGGCCGAATTCCTGATGGACTGGCTGAAGACCAGCGCCCCCTTCTGGAAGATGGAAGAGCGCGACGACGGCAAGGGCTGGGTCGCCGCCAAGGACAGCGACGACGAGGCCGCCGGCCGCTGGGCCTAGCCGAGCCGAGCCGGCACGGCCCGGCGGCGTCGAAGGCGGAGCGCCGCGACCCAGCGCCCGAATCCGCCGCAGGCGTCAAACCGACGATGACCACACGCCCAAAACGTCGATGCCCGGCACGAGGCCGGGCATCATGTTCATCTGCCGTGCTCTGACCGGCAAAATTGGTTCAGGCCGCCTCGGCCTTCGTCGGCTGCACCTCGGACATGTAGTCCTCGAACAGCGTCGTGGTGACCGGGCCCGGCTGGAAGTGCTGGCCGGCGATTTCGGAGACCGGCGTCACCTCGGCGGCGGTGCCGGTGATGAAGCACTCGTCGAAGCTCGGCAGTTCCTCCGGCATAATCGCCCGCTCCACCACCTCGATGCCGCGCCGCTTGGCGAGCGCGATCACCGTCTGGCGGGTGATGCCGTTCAGGAAGGCGTCGGCCTCCGGCGTGTGGATCACCCCGTCCTTGGCAAAGAACACATTGGCGCCGGTGCACTCGGCCACGCGGCCGCGCCAGTCGAGCATCAGCGCGTCGGCATAGCCCTCGCGCTCGGCGGCGTGCTTGGAGATGGTGCAGATCATATAAAGGCCGGCGGCCTTGGAGGTCGAGGGCGCCGTCAGCGGATCGGGACGGCGATACTTCGCCATGCCGATGCGGATGCCCTTGAGCCGCTGCGCGGGATCGAAATAGCTCGGCCATTCCCACGCCGCGATGGCGAGGTGGATCTGGTTGTGCTGGGCCGAGACGCCCATCATGTCCGAGCCGCGCCAGGCGACGGGGCGCAGGTAGGCATCGACCAGCTTCTGGCGCGCCAGCAGTTCGCGGCACGCGTCGTTGATCTCGTCCGTGCCATAGGGAATCTCGAAGTCGAGCAGTTCGGCGCTGTGCTTCAGCCGCGCGGTGTGCTCGTCGAGCTTGAAGATCTCGCCGCCATAGGCGCGCTCGCCCTCGAAGACGCAGCTGCCATAATGCAGGCCGTGGGTCAGTACGTGAACCTGCGCGTCCTGCCACGGCACGAAGGCGCCGTCATACCAGATCCAGCCACTGCGTTTGTCGAAAGGTTCGCTCGCCATGGTAAGTCTCCCAACCGGGGCGCCGACGCGCCATGGGTGGCGCCGGAGCCCTTCTGTTCCTTCGGCATGTGGCTTCGGCTTTCACGCGAGAGAGCAACGCTTTGCCTCGCGGCCGAAGTCCCGTTATCGTTCGCCACTCTTGACGAGAGGGTCGATGCTATCCTGTTCCGAAGCGGATCGGCCGGCCAGCCGAACGATCCTTTCGTTGAACGGGACATCTGGGTAACGATCATAACGAAAAAAGTCAACATGGCTGACATAAATGTCTCGCTGCATTCTCGCCCCGGCAAGAGCGAACCGGCCGCTTCCATGCGCCTGACCGCGCCTGCGGAGGGCGAGCCGATGCTCGACCTGATCGAGCTTTTGTTCTTTGCCTACCGGAACTTCGTCAGCGACCCGGACGAGATCCTGCACGGCTTCGGTTTTGGCCGCGCCCATCACCGCGTGCTGCATTTCGTCAATCGCCATCCCGGCATGCGTGTCACCGACCTGCTGGATATCCTCCGCATCACCAAGCAGAGCCTCGGGCGGGTGCTGCGCGAACTGGTGGACCAGGGCTTTATCGACAGCCGCGCCGGCGCGTCCGACCGCCGCCAGCGCCTGCTCTACCTCACCCCGAAGGGCGAGGCGCTGACCCAGGAATTCGTTGCCATCCAGTCCCGGCGCCTGCGCCGGGCGCTGGAGGAGAGCGGCCCGGATTCGCGCGATCTGGTACGCCGCTTTCTTGTCGCCATGATCGACCCCGAAGATCGCAGCCCGACCGAAAAGCTGATCGCCCGCGCCGATCAGGCGTTGGAGGCGCGTAGCGCCGTCCGTGGCCGGTCGGCCGGCTGACGAGAGGATCACCATGCTCGATGCCAGCCGGAGCCCGGTCGCGGATGCAAGGGGAACCCGCACCATGCCCGCCGACGACGCCTTCCACCTCCTTATCGTCGACGACGACCGGCGGATCCGCGATCTGCTGTCACGCTTCCTCACCGAACACGGCTACCGCGTGACCACCGCCGAATCGGGGGCCGACGCCCGCGCTCGGCTGGCAGGCCTCACCTTCGACCTGCTCATTCTCGACGTGATGATGCCGGGCGAGACCGGCTTCGACCTGGCGCGCGGGGTCCGCGAAACTTCCGCCGTTCCCATCCTCATGCTCACCGCCCGTTCCGACCCGGGCGACCGCATCGAGGGGCTGGAAATCGGCGCCGACGACTACCTCGCCAAGCCGTTCGAGCCGCGCGAACTGCTCCTGCGCATCGGCAACATCATCAAGCGCTCGGCAACGCCGCCGACTCAGGCGATCGAGGCGGTGCGCTTCGGCCCCTTCACCTTCCACCTCGCGCGCGGCGAACTGACCCGCGAGGGCGAGCCGGTGCGCCTCACCGACCGCGAGCGCGACATGCTGCGCGTGCTCGGCGAATTTCCCGGCCAGACCGTGCCGCGACAGGACCTCGTCGCGCCCGGCGTCGCCGCCGGCGACCGCGCGGTGGATGTCCAGGTCAACCGGCTGCGCCGCAAGATCGAGCGTGACCCGACCAATCCCGCCTATGTTCAAACGGTGCGCGGCATGGGCTACCGACTGGTCGTCGCCCCTTGAGCGTACTCGACACCAGCGTCGTCGGCGCCGCCCGCGCCCGCTTGCGGCTGACCCAAAGGCGCATGCGCGAGAACAATGCCCGTTTCGGCGCGTGGTTCAACCGGATCATGCCCAAGGGGCTGTTCGCCCGTTCGCTGATCATCATCGTCACGCCGGTGGTGATCCTGCAATCGGTGCTCGCCTTCGTCTTCATGGAACGGCACTACAACACCGTCACCCGCCGGCTTTCCGCCGCCGTGTCGCAGGACATCACCGCCGTCACCCAGCTCGCCATCGCCTTCCCCACTGACGAGGACCAGGAGCGGATCAAGCGCATCGCGCAGATCACCATGGGTCTGACGGTGGATTTCCTGCCCGGCGAGCGCCTGCCCCCGCCCGGCCCGAAGCCGTTCTTCTCCACCCTCGATTCCGCTTTCACCGGCGAACTGGCCAAGCGGCTGCACCGGCCCTTCTGGACCGACACGGTCGGCAATTCGAACCTCATCGAGGTGCGGGTGCAGATGGACGGCATGGTCATCCGTGTCTTTGCTCGGCGCAGCCAGGCCTATCTCTCCAACTCGCACATCTTCCTGCTCTGGATGGTCGGTACCGCTCTGGTGCTGATGGCCGTCGCCATCCTGTTCCTGCGCAACCAGATCAAGCCGATCGAAGCGCTGGCCGATGCCGCCATCGCCTTCGGCAAGGGGCGCGATGTCGCCGGCTTCCGCCCGCGCGGGGCGCGCGAGGTGCGCGGCGCGGCGCTGGCCTTCCTGGAGATGAAGCGGCGCATCGAGCGGCAGATCGAGCAGCGCACCACCATGCTGGCCGGCGTCAGCCACGACATGCGCACCATCCTCACCCGCTTCAAGCTGGAGCTGGCGCTGCTCGGCGACAGCGCCGACACCGAGGCGCTGCGCAAGGATGTCGACGAGTTGCAGAGCATGCTGGAGGCCTATCTCGCCTTTGCCCGCGAGGATGTCGGCGAGCCGCCGGTGCTGGTGGACATGGCGCGGCTGATCGAGGAAGTGCGCTTCAACGCCGAGCGGCACGGCGACAAGGTGACCGCCAGCTATGCCGGCGACCCCATGGTGATGGTGCGGCTGGACGCCTTCCGCCGCTGCCTCGCCAACCTCGTTGGCAATGCCGGGCGACATGGCACGCGCATCGAGATATCAGGCACCCGCGACGAGCGCTGGCTGACCATTGCAGTGGACGATGACGGTCCCGGCATCGCCCCGGCGCTGCGCGAGGATGTGTTCCGGCCGTTCTTCCGCCTCGACGAAGCGCGCAACCAGGATTCCGGCGGCTCCGGCCTCGGCCTCACCATCGCCCGCGACGCCGCCCGCATCCATGGCGGCGACGTCATTCTCGGCGAGAGTCCGCTCGGCGGCCTGCGCGCCGCCATCCGCATCCCGGTCTAGCAGCCCGGCTCAGAACAGCCGGGCGCCATTGGGAACCTCGCTGTCCGGGCGGAAGAGGACCACCGCGCCGTTGGCATCGGGAAAGCCGAGGGTCAGCACCTCGGACATGATCGGCCCGATCTGGCGCGGCGGGAAGTTCACCACCGCCGCGACCTGCCGCCCGATCAGGTCTTCGGCGGCGTAGTGCTCGGTGATCTGGGCGGACGACTTCTTGCAGCCGACATGCGGCCCGAAATCGATCACCAGCTTGATCGCCGGCTTGCGCGCCTCGGGAAAAGGCTCGGCCTGGATGATGGTGCCGACGCGGATGTCGACCTTGAGGAAATCGGTGATCGTGATCTGTTCGATGGGCGCAAGACTCACGATGGCCTCCTCATAACTGGCGTGTCACGGCGGGCTACTGAAGCTGCACGCTCAAGGCTGTCAAGCCGCCGCCGGCGCTTCCGGCGGTGACGAGGGCATTGGGGACCCCGCGTCGGTCGAGGAATGGCGACCGCCGCGCGTGGCGAAGCACACCGCACCCTCGAGAAGCCCCAGCGCCCGCTCTCCGCGCGACAATTCGCGATCCAGCGACGCCATGGTGCGGGCCAGCGCTGGATCCTCGTCGGTGAGGAAGCTCTGCAGCGTCCGCGCGAACACCAGGGCCAGGCCCTGCGCCCGCACCGCGCCCTTCAGGCCGGCGGTGTCGATCTTCGCCGCCGCCAGCATCCATTGCTGCGAGCGCACCGAGAGCTTGTTAAGCGCCAGCGCGAAAAAGGGATTGCGCCGCGCCGATTCCGCCAGCGAGCGTATCGCCGCCTTGTGCGGCGCCAGCGCATCGAGCCGGCGCATCAGCACGTCGAACAGCCGGTCGCGGGCCGGCTCATCGTCCATGTCCTCGCCGGTGCCAGCCAGCACCTTGCGGTCGATCTCGCGCAGGAACGCGACGAGCATATCGAAGGTGGAGCCAAAGGACGCTCGCAATTCGGCAAGCGGGATCTTGGCCTCATCGGCCACCTCGCCCAGGCTGATGCGGTCGAAGGGCTTGCGCGCCAGCAGCGTGGTGAAGCTGTCGAGGGCGAGAATACGGGTGTCAGCCGGTTTATCGGCGGCAGCCTTCGTTCCCGGAGAGCGTGCCATGAAGACCTCCTGTCCTGAACGTGTATTCCCTCAATCTAAGGCGCGCCCGTGCGCAGGAGAAGACCCCCGCTGCTCAATGCCGCGCCGCGCGGCCGCACGAATGCGGCACCACCGCTCAGCCGGCGAGTTCGCGCGAGCGCCGCGCCGCCGCCGCCACCGCCTCGGCGAGCAGCGGGCCAAACCCCTTTTGGTCATCCATCAGCACGGCGAGTGCCGCTGCCGTGGTGCCGTTCGGCGAGGTCACGTTGCGGCGCAGCTGCGCCGGGTCGATGCCGGTGCGCAGCATCAGCTCGCCCGCGCCCGCCACCGTTGCCCGCGCCAGCCGGTCGGCCATGTCGGCCGGCAGGCCCGCCTGCGCGCCCGCCGCCGCCAGCGCCTCGGCAAGCAGGAACACATAGGCCGGGCCGGAACCGGACACGGCGGTGGCAACGTCGATCAGCGTCTCGTCCTCCACCCACTCGGCCCCGCCCGTGGCGCGCAGAAGCGCGTCGGCGATGGCCATCTGTTCCGGCGTGACGGCAGCATTCGGCACCGCGACCGTCACGCCCCGGCCGATCGCCGCCGGCGTGTTGGGAATGGAGCGCACCACCGCCGTCGACGCGGGGAAAAACGATTCGAGGAAGGCCAGCGTGCGTCCAGCCATCACCGAGACGATCAGCGTGTGCGGTCCGGCCAGAGGCGCGACACGAGCCAGCACATCCGGCGCGACCTGCGGCTTCACCGCCAGTACCATCACCGCCGGCGGCCCGCCATTGAGCGGGTTCAGCGCCACGCCCCGCGCCTCGATCATGGCGGCGATTTCCGGCGGGGGACCCGGATCGAGCACCGCCGCCATGGCCGGGTCGAGCCCCAGCCCGAGCCAGCCCTCCAGCATGGCGCCGCCCATCTTGCCGGCGCCAACGAGCAGCACGCGGCCGGGAATGTCGGAAAGTGTGGCCATGATCGAACTCCCACCTGCAGCGCAACACCGCGCGCGGTCACCGGAATTTAGTGCCGTTCCCGCGGGGCTTTGGCAATGGGAAGTGCGGCGCCGCTCAGGCTTCGCCAATGGTTTCGAACAAGGTGGCGTCCATGGCCTCGCGCGCCGTCTTGCCGGCCCAGACGACGAACTGGAAGGCGGGGAAATAGCGCTCCACCGCCTCGATGGCGCATTCCATCAGCACCTCGCACTGGCGGTCCGTCGCTTCCGCGCCCGCCAGCAGCAAGGCATGGCGGAACATGATCACGCCTTCCTTCGACCAGAGATCGAAATGACCGACCCACATCTGTTCGTTGATCAGCGACAGCAGGCGCAGAACTTCGGTCTTGCGCTTCTCGGGCACTTTGAGGTCAAACGCGCAGGCGATATGCAGCGCCTCGACCTCGTCCATCCACTGGAACGAGACGTGACAATCCGTCCACCGCCCTTCGAGAGAGATGGTGATCTCGTCCTCGGCCGAGCGCTCGAACGCCCACTCGTTGAGCGCGGCCATGCGCTCGACGAGGTCGAGGGGATTGAGGCTGGTGTCGGTCTCGAAGTCACTAGTATAGGTCATGCTCGACCTCGCGAGGGTGGACGCGGAGGGGGTCGAACGCACGCAACGCGACGGCTGGCAGCAAACCATTCAAAAATCGAACGAATCGCCGTCTCACCAACTATATCGCGCTGAATCCGTACCTCGCTACGACCGTTGTACCATGGTCCGTTAAAAAACGGGCCATGGCGAAAATTGGCTGCTTAACTTGTCGCGGGATTCGCCCTCGTGCAGCAAGCGCCGCAGCAAGGCATCCACAAGGGTTGCGCGCGAAATCGTCAACCGAGCGAATCGGGCGGGTCGATCGTCGCGTCCAGCTTCGCTTCCCGTGCCTCAAGCGCGGCGATACGGGCGGCGAGACGCTCATTCTCCTCGCGGGCGGCGGCGGCGAGTTCCTTCACCGTCTCGAATTCCTCGCGGGTGACGACATCGAGCTCCCGCAGGATGCGCTCGGCCTGGGCGCGCATCACGCCTTCCGCCTCACGGCGCACGCCGGTGGCGACGCCGGCCGCGTTGTTCATCAGCTTGGCGAAATCGTCGAAGATCCGGCCGGTGGTCTGGGTCATGGTCATCTCCCGCCTGAGGCCGGTACGATGCCGTGCCTTTGCAGAAACAATGGGGCGCTGGCGGGGTGATCGCAAGGGGAGCCTTCGCTGACGCCTTGATCCCGTCACGCAAGCGGGGCAAAGCGGAGGTGCCGCATGCCGCGCGCGCCACCGCCTCCCCGCGTGCCCTTCCCGAGACGCCGATGCCCATCCTCGCCCCGCCTTTCTTCGCCCTGCCCTTCCCGAGCATCGACCCCGTGCTCATCGAGCTGGGGCCGTTCGCCATACGCTGGTACGCCCTCGCCTATATTGGCGGCCTGCTGTTCGGCTGGTGGATGGCCAAGCGACTCTGCGCACGGCCGGCGCTGTGGGGCGGGCAGTCGCCGATCAAGCCGGAGGAATTCGACGACGCGGTGGTGTGGATTGCGGTCGGCGTCATTCTCGGCGGGCGCATCGGCTATGTGCTGTTCTACAACCTGCCTTTTTACGCCGCCAACCCGTGGGAAGCTCTCAGCGTGTGGCATGGCGGCATGGCCTTCCATGGCGGCTTCCTCGGCTCCATCCTCGCCATGTACCTGTTCTGCCGTCGGCGAAGCCTGCCCTTCGTCTCGATGCTCGACATCGCCGCCAGCGTGGTGCCGGTCGGCCTGTTCCTCGGGCGGCTGGCCAATTTCGTCAATGGCGAGCTGTGGGGCCGCCCCACCGATGTCGCCTGGGCGTTCGTCTTTCCCCATGGCGGGCCGGAGCCGCGCCATCCCAGCCAGCTCTACGAGGCGGGGCTGGAAGGGCTGGCGATCTTCCTCGTCCTGCAGGTCGCCATCCGCGCCGGGGCGCTGGCGCGGCCGGGCACGGTGGCAGGGATGTTCGTCTTTCTCTATGGCTGCGCCCGCATTTTCGTCGAGTTCTTCCGCGAGCCCGACCCGCAGATCGGCTATCTCCTCGGCGGCTGGCTGACCATGGGCATGCTGCTCTCGCTGCCCATGCTGGCGCTGGGAAGCTGGCTGGTCTGGCGCGCCCGCCGCCGCCCGGCTCTGGCGGCAGACGCGGCATGACGGCGCTGGCGCAGACCCTCGCCCGCCAGATCGCCCTGACCGGGCCGATCACCGTGGCGGACTATATGGAGCAGTGCCTGTTCCACCCGACGCTTGGCTACTACACCACGCGCGAGCCCTTCGGCACCTCCGGCGACTTCATCACCGCGCCGGAAATCAGCCAGATGTTCGGCGAGCTTCTTGGCCTGTGGGCGGCGGAGACTTGGCTGCGCCTTGGCTCCCCCGCGCCCTTCGTCTTTGCCGAGCTCGGGCCGGGGCGCGGCACGATGATGGCCGACATGCTGCGCGCCACGGCCCGGGTGCCCGGCTTTCACGAGGCCGCACGGGTGGTGCTGGTGGAGGCCTCGCCGCGCCTGAGGCGAATTCAGGCGCAGACGGTCGGCACGCACCCGGTCGAATGGGTCGGCGCCTTGGATGAACTGCCCGCAGGGCCGCTCATCCTGCTCGCCAACGAGTTCATCGACGCGCTGCCGATCCGCCAGTTCGTCCGCACCCCGCAGGGGGTCGCCGAGCGCATGGTGGGCCTCGATGCCGAAGGCAACCTCGCTTTCGGCCTGCGCCCCGGCGCCCGCCTCGATTCCCGCGCCGAGGCCCGCCTCGCCGCCGCCCCGCTGGGGGCGGTGCTGGAAATCTGCCCGCTCGGTCTGTCCATCGCCGAAAAGCTGGGCGCCCGGCTGGCCGCCACGGGCGGCGCCGCGCTGGTGGTCGACTACGGCCACGCCGGCCGACGCGACCCCTCCGGTGGCTTTGGCGACACGCTGCAGGCGCTGCATCGGCACGCCTTTGACGATGTGCTGGCCCATCCGGGCGAGGCAGATCTCACCGCCCATGTCGACTTCACCGCCCTCGCCCGCGCCGCCACCGCCGCCGGCGCCCGCGCCTTCGGCCCGCTCCCGCAGGGCGCGCTGCTGGAGCGCCTCGGCCTCGATGATCGCGCCTTCCGGTTGAAGCGCGGCGCCGGCGAGGCCGACCGCGAGATGATCGAGGCCGCGCGGCTGCGTCTCGCCGGCTCGGACGAAGGCCAGATGGGCAGCCTCTTCAAGGCGCTCGCCCTGGTGCATCCTGCGCTCGACATGGTGGCCGGATTCGCCCCGGGCGAGATATATGAGGAAGACCCCGCATGAAGGTCGAATCCCCTGCCCTGAAAGCCCTGCCCGGCATCCGCCACGCCTTCTTCACCCGCGAGGGCGGCGTCTCGGAAGGCATCTATGCCGGCCTCAATGGCGGCACCGGCTCGCGCGACAACCCGGACCACGTCGTTGAAAATCGCCGGCGCATGGAAGCCGCGCTCGGCGTGCCCCCCGGCCATCTCCTTACCGCGTGGCAGGTGCATTCGCCCGATTGCGTCGTTGTCGACCGTGTGTGGGGCGAGCGCCCGAAAGCCGATGCGGTGGCCACCGCCACATCAGGCATTGCCGCCGCCGTCACCATCGCCGATTGCGGGCCGGTACTGTTCGCCGACCCGCAAGCCCGCGTCGTCGGCGCCGCCCATGCGGGCTGGAAGGGCGCGGTCGGCGGCGTGCTCGACGCTACCCTCGCCCGCATGGAAGAGCTCGGCGCCCGGCGTGAGCGCATCGTCGCCGCCATCGGCCCGCTGATCCGGCAGGAGAGCTATGAGGTCGGTCCGGACTTCATCGATACCCTCACCGGCCTCGCTGCCGGCAATGACCGTTTCCTTATCCCCTCCGCGCGCGCTGACCATGCGATGTTCGACCTGCCCGGCTACGTCGCTGCACGGCTCGCGGCCCTTGGCGTCGGCACCATCGACGACCTCGGCCTCGACACCTATGCCAACGAGGCCCGGTTCTTCTCCTATCGCCGCTCGACCCATCGCGGCGAACCGGATTACGGTCGCCTGATCGCCGCCATCACCCTGGTCTGAGGGCGCCCAATCCCGCACCGTGGGGTGAAGTCGCCCCCCGGGCGACGTCATCCTGAGGTGCCCGGCCACCGGCCGGGCCTCGAAGGATGTTCTCCGGGGACATCCAGCCCAGCATCCTTCGAGGCTCGCTTCGCTCGCACCTCAGGATGACGGCTGTCGAAGGGCGGCATCCCGCCGCGCACCGATCACCAAACGCGAGGCCACCTCATGACCCTGCATTTCACCCAGCCGGAATTCGAGCGCCGCCGCCAGCGCCTGCTCACCCTCATGGCCGAGCAGCGCCTCGACGGGCTGCTGATGTTTCAGCAGGAATCGATGTTCTGGCTCACCGGCTACGACACGTTCGGCTTCTGCTTCTTCCAGTCGCTCTGGCTTGGCGCCGATGGACGGATGGCGCTGCTCACCCGCTCGGCGGACCTGCGGCAGGCGCAGCACACCTCGCTGATCGAGGATATTCGCGTCTGGACCGACCGCGCCGACGCTACCCCGCAGCAGCAACTGCGCGCAATGGTGGCGGAACTGGGCGGGGCCGGCGCGCGCATCGGCGTCGAATATGAGAGCTACGGGCTCACTGCCGCCGCCGGCAAGAAGCTCGACGCGGCCTTCGAGGGGTTCGCCACGCTCATCGACGCCTCGCGGATGGTGGACGGTCTGCGGGCGGTGAAGTCGCCGGCCGAGATCCTTTATGTCCGGCAGGCCGGCAAGCTGGCACTGGCCGCGCGCGAGGCGGCGCTTGCCACCGTCGCAGCCGGCGTCGACGAGGGCGACGTGCTCGCCGCCATGCAGGGCGCCATCTTCCAGGGCGGCGGCGATTATCCCGCCAACGAGTTCATCATCGGCTCGGGCGCCGACGCGCTGCTCTGCCGCTACAAGAGCGGGCGCCGGGTGCTCGGCGAAGAGGACCAGCTCACCCTCGAATGGGCGGGCGCCTATCGCCACTACCACGCGGCGATGATGGAGACGGTGGTCATCGGCCCGCCGCGCGACCGGCATCTGGAATTGTTCGCGGCGGCAAAGCAGGCGCTGGAAGCCTGCGTCCACGCCATGGAGCCGGGCAAGACCGCCGGCGACGTCTTCGCCGCCCATGCCCATGTGATGGACGGGCACGGGCTGGAGAAGCACCGGCTGGCCGCCTGCGGCTATTCGCTCGGCGCCAAGTTCACCCCCTCCTGGATGGACCCGCCGATGTTCTATGCGGGCAATCCGTGGGTGCTGGAGGCCGGCATGGTGCTGTTCGCGCACATGATCCTGATGGACAGCGACACCGGCACGGCCATGTGCCTGGGGCGCACCTATCTCGTTGGCGTTAACGGTAACGAGGGCTTAACGCCGGCGCCTCTGGACCTGATCGTTAATTAGTTTTAACCATTTCCCGTCCGCTGGTGACAGCCGCGAACCTGCTTCGGCAGGGATACGCGGCGCGACCGGCTCTCAGGGATTGGTTCATGCTCGATCGCCTTCGCCGCCAGTTGGGCCGACGCCTTACGAGACGAAGCCTGCCGACGACGGCGGTCCTGCTTGCCGCCCTTGCCCTCGGCGCCTGCCAGACAAATGGCGGCAACAAGCCTGTCGCGGCGACATCGATCTCCTCGGGCACCAAGACCATCGCCTTCGAATCCATCGACGGTCCACCGGAACCGGTCTTCGACCGTCTGGTGGCGGGCCTCTCCACCGAGGCGAAGGCCCGGCAGATGCCGATCGTGTCGCGCGGCTCCACGGCCGCCTATCGCGTGCGCGGCTACCTCGCCGCCAGTGTCGCCAATGGCAAGGGCGAGGTCGACTGGGTGTGGGACGTGTTCGACGCCGATAGCGACCGCGTGCTGCGCGTCGCCGGCCGCGAGAAGCTCGGCCCCGGCAAGGACGTCTGGAGCCGGATGGACGACGAGACGGTGCAGCGGATCGCCGCGCAGAGCCTCGACGAGATTTCGTCCCGCCTTGCCGGGGGCGCCCCCTCCTCCCGCGCGACCCCGTCCGCCGCTCCCGAGCTCGACCCGGCGGATGCGCCGCCGGTGGTGCCGGGCGACGGCCCGGCTGTAGCCGATGCAGCGCCGGACGACATACCGGCGGATACCGTTGCGGAAGCTCCCGCGACGGATGCTTCCACCCGCGCACTTACCTTCGCCTCGCATCCCTGACGGCGTCATGCCAGCCATGCAGCCACGCTTAGGGACAAGCGGGCAAAGCATGCCTTTGGAACCTTTACAGGCCGGTCCAGCCCGCCTATCAGGTCAGCGCGACGGCTGTAAGACGGTCGGAACGGAAGAGTTACGGCTGGGAGCGCGCCGGAATGTCTGAAAATAACGGTTCGATCAAACTCGTCGCCGGCAACGCAAATCGTCCGCTGGCGGAGGCGATCGGAGCGTATCTGCGCACGTCCATGACCAAGGCCGTCGTCCGCCGCTTCGCGGACATGGAGATCTTCGTCGAGATCCAGGAGAATGTGCGCGGCAAGGACGTGTTCGTCCTCCAGTCCACCTCCTTCCCGACCAATGACCACCTGATGGAACTGCTCATCATCACCGATGCGCTGCGCCGTTCCTCCGCCCGCCGCATCACCGCCGTGCTCCCCTATTTCGGCTATGCCCGCCAGGACCGCCGCTCTTCCGGTCGCACGCCGATTTCCGCCAAGCTGGTGGCGAACCTCATCACCCATGCCGGCGCCGACCGCGTGCTCACGGTCGACCTGCATGCCGGGCAGATCCAGGGCTTCTTCGACATCCCGACCGACAACCTGTTCTCGGCGCCGGTGATGGTGGCGGACATCAAGTCCCGCTTCGACCTGTCCGACATCACCGTCGTCTCCCCGGATGTCGGCGGCGTGGTTCGCGCCCGCGCGCTGGCCAAGCGCATCGACGCCCAGCTCGCCATCGTCGACAAGCGCCGCGAGCGCCCCGGCGAGAGCGAGGTGATGAACGTCATCGGTGATGTCGAGGGCAAGCGCTGCATCCTCGTCGACGACATCATCGATTCCGGCGGCACGCTGGTAAATGCCGCTGATGCGCTGCTGGCGCGCGGCGCCACCGAGGTCTACGCCTACATCACCCATGGCGTTCTCTCGGGCGGTGCCGTGTCGCGCGTCACCGCGTCGAACCTAAAGGAACTGGTGATCACCGATTCGATCCAGCCGACCGAAGCGGTGCGGGTGGCGCGCAACATCCGCGTCGTCTCGATCGCCAGCCTGCTCGCCGAGGCTATCGGCCGCACGGCGCATGAGGAGAGCGTCTCCAGCCTGTTCGACTGAGCAGGCACGCCGGCTGGCTGCGCATCAATACCCTAAATACTTGTTAAGGCACTCTTTTCACGGAAATTGTGCAACGCGCCATTTTCGTTCCACAGTTCGGCTGCAGCTTGTCCGCTCGCTCAATGATCTGGACGTAACGATGCTGCGCCTTCTTTCGACGCGCTCTCCTCTCTCGCGCCCCGACGCGAACTGCGCCAGGGGAACGCGTCTCTTCACCGCCTTGACCGCGCCTCTCGCCCTTGCGGCGCTGATCGCGGGCCTCGCCCTGCCGCAGATCGCCGGCGCGCAGGTCATCGGCACGGTGACCAAGCCGGGCCTTCCGGATCCGTGGCACGGGGTCATTCTCATCTCGCCTTACGACGACACCTCACCTGAAGACGCTCCGACGGATGAGGCCTCGCCCTACGAGGCCGCCCAGCGGGCCGCCGGGGAGGCGCTTTCCGAGGAACCACCGGTGGCGGCGGTGGAGCCGGTCGAGCCGTTCGACCCTGAAAAAGAGACGGCGACCATGCCCTCGCTCTGGGAGAGCATCGAGCTCGGCCTTGGCGACGTGCCGGCGGAGCCCGAGCCGGAAGCGCCGAAGCCCTATCAGCTCATCCCGGAGCGCAAGGCGCCCGTGGCGAGGGCGCGTGCCTCGCTTCCGACCACGATGGAGGTCCGCCAGGGTGCGGCCAGCGTCTCGGTCTCCTCGAATGCCAGCGCGACGGCGCCGGCTTCCGGGGCGCTGGCGACGACCACCACCAGCGGCTCCGGCGAGATCAAGGGCCGGGTCGGGCTGGAACAGCAGAACCTCACCGTCTACAGCGCCGGTACGCTCGGTGCCTCGGCCGGCGCCAACCGTGCCTCGGCCTCGGTCTATGACGACGTCGCGGTCGGCAGCACCTATTCCGTACCTCTTGCTCCCCTCGGCCTCGGGCAAGAGAAGCTGGGCGCCAGCGTCGAGGTCAATAAGAGCCAGTCTGTGACGACCGGCGTCGAGCTGCGCGCACCGGCAGGCTCCTATGAGCGCTTCATCTCCGTCCAGCGTTCGACCAGCCCGGATTCGGACGCCAGCGGCATCGTCAAGGCGGGCGTGCTCGGCAAGTTCTGAGCGCCAGCGCGCGTCGAACATTGCCCGGCAAGGCTTTTGCTGCTATGAGCCGCGCCGGTTCCGGCCTTTCCGCACCCCTGGAGGCGCGCCGGGACCCTGACCGTACCAAGCCTGAAGGAACGGGCCGCGCAAGCGGCCTTCTCCTTTTGCAACCATTGAGGACAACCATGACCGCCATCAAGGAACTGAAGGCGCAGGCGCGCACGAAGGTCGGCAAGGGGGCCGCTCGTGCAGAACGCCGCGCCGGTCGCGTACCCGCCGTCATCTATGGCGACGGCAAGGCCCCCGTCGGCATCACGCTCGACCACATCGAGATCAACAAGATCATCTATGCCGGCCACTTCCTCACCACGCTGTTCAGCGTCGATGTCGATGGCCAGAAGCACCGGGTCATCCCGCGCGACTACCAGCTCGACGTGGTGAAGGACTTCCCGCTGCACATCGACTTCCTGCGCGTGGCCGTTGGCGCCACCCTCACGGTCGACGTGCCGGTGCACTTCCTCAACGTCGACACCGCGCCGGCGATCAAGGAAGGCGGCTCGCTCAACATCGTCAGCCACACGGTTGCGCTGAACGTTCCGGCCGATGCCATCCCGACCTCGATCGAGATCGACGTGGCCGACTACGCCTTCGGCGACTCCATTCACCTTGCGGCGGTCAAGCTGCCGAACGGCGTGACCTGGGCCGGCCATGGCGACGACACGCTGGCCACCATTGCGGCGCCGTCGGGCCTCAAGGAAGCCGAGGAAGACGAAGCTGCGGCTGCCGCTGCCGACGCTGCCAAGAGCTGAGCCGAAGACGGCGCATCCGGGGCACGCCTCGGATGCCCGCCTGGCCCATCCTGAGAGGAGAGCCGGAAGCCCGCTTCCGGCTCTTGTCGTTTCGCTGTCCTCATGAGCCAGCAGGAGACGCGCGGTGCTGCTGTTCACCGGGCTCGGCAATCCCGGGTCGAAATATGCCGGCAACCGGCACAATATCGGCTTCATGGCGGTAGACGCCATCGCCCGCCGTCACCGCTTCTCGCCATGGCGCCGGCGCTTTCAGGGCGCCGCCTGCGAGGGCGAGATCGAAGGCCAGAAGGTGATCGCCCTGCTGCCGGAGACGTTCATGAACGAATCCGGCCGGGCGGTGGCGGAGGCGCAGCGGTTCTATAAAATCGAGCTGCGCGACGTCTTCGCCTTCCATGACGAGCTTGACCTCCCGGCCGCCAAGGTCCGTTACAAGGTCGGCGGCGGCAATGCCGGGCATAATGGCCTGCGTTCCATCACCGCCCATTGCGGCAATGATTATGCCCGCGTGCGCCTCGGCATCGGCCATCCCGGCGACAAGGCGCTGGTGCACAATTACGTGCTGAGCGACTTCCCCAAAGCCGAGCGCGACTGGGTTGACGCGGTCTGCGAGGGCTGCGCCGAGCTTGCCGGCCTTCTCGCCACCTACCGGCTCGACGAATTCCAGAACCGGCTGCATCTCTTCCTTGAGGCGCGCGGCTTCAACGTGCCGGAGAAGGTCACCGGCAAGAAACCCGGCTGAACTTCCCGGCTGCAGCCCCTCACTTGCACTCGCCCGCCATCTTGCCTAACCACGGCGGCAACCGTTCCTCTCGACCGAGCATCGCACCATGGGCTTCAAATGCGGCATTGTCGGCCTGCCCAACGTCGGCAAGTCGACCCTCTTCAATGCGCTGACGCAGACAGCGGCGGCGCAGGCGGCCAATTACCCGTTCTGCACCATCGAGCCCAATGTGGGCGACGTGGCGGTGCCTGATCCGCGGCTGGAGACGCTGGCCAAGATCGCCGGCTCGCAGCAGATCATTCCCACCCGCCTCACCTTCGTCGACATCGCCGGGCTGGTGCGCGGCGCCTCCAAGGGCGAGGGCCTCGGCAACCAGTTCCTCGCCAATATCCGCGAATGCGACGCCATCGCCCATGTGGTGCGCTGCTTCGAGGATTCCGACGTCACACATGTCGAGGGCAAGCTGGCGCCGGTCTCCGACATCGAGACCATCGAGACCGAGCTGATGCTGGCCGACCTCGACAGCCTTGAGAAGCGCGCCGGCGCCCTGGAAAAGAAGGCCAAGGGCGGCGACAAGGAAGCCAAGGAGTTGCTCGACCTGATGAATCGCGCCCTTGTCCTTCTGCGCGAGGGCAAGCCGGCGCGGCTCGTCGAGGTGAAGGCGGACGAGGAAAAGGCCTTCCGCATGCTCGGCCTGCTCTCCTCCAAGCCGGTGCTCTATGTCTGCAATGTCGAGGAAGCCTCGGCCAAGAACGGCAACGCACTCTCCGCCGAAGTCTTCGCCCGCGCGGCCGAGGAAGGCGCCAAGGCGGTCGTCGTCTCGGCCAAGATCGAGAGCGAGATCGCCGTACTGCCGGCGGACGAGCAGAAGGACTATCTCGAGGCCATCGACCTTGAGGAACCCGGCCTCAACCGCATCATCCGCACCGGCTACGAGCTGTTGAAGCTGGTCACCTATTTCACCGTCGGCCCCAAGGAAGCCCGCGCCTGGACCATCACCGCGGGCACCAAGGCACCGGGCGCGGCGGGGGTGATCCACTCGGATTTCGAGAAGGGCTTCATCCGCTCCGAGACCATCGCCTATGATGACTACGTCAAGGGCAATGGCGAAGCCGGCGCGCGCGACGCCGGGCGTCTGCGGCTGGAAGGCAAGGAATATGTCGTCGCCGATGGCGACGTGCTGCATTTCCGCTTCGCCAACTGAACCAGGGCGGCCAACTGCAGAAGACGCTGCAGGGGCTGCTGCTTCGCCAAGCTGCAACAACCGGCTGCGGGGTGCCGCTTGCCGACGGCCGGCTCGCCCGCCTGAAGGGCTCCGCGCGCGCCTCTCATGGGTCCGCGCGCGGGGAGCGAGGCTGCCCCTCGGCTTCCCGCCCCGGGCAGGTGCCTGTACCATGTCCTCTTCCTGCCCACCTTCGATTCCGTCTGGCCGCGACATGGACAACGAGAAGCTCTTCGAGCTGAGGCCGGCCCGCGCCGGCGACGGCGCCCGCCTGTTCGAGATCACGCGGCGCTCGGTCGCGGGCCTCGCCAAAGGCGCCTATTCGCCGGCACAGATCGACGGCTGGATGGGGGCCCGCACTCCCGCCTATTACGAGGAGCTCATCGCCCGGGGCGGAGTGGTCGTCGCCGAACGCGAGGGTGTCGTCGTCGGCTTCGTCGACGCCGAGCCCGGCGAGGTGACGCGCCTGTTCCTCCTGCCGGAGGCAGCGGGCGCGGGCCTGGGGGCACGGCTTCTGGACATCGGTATCGGCAGGGCCCGGTCGGGGCACGCCGGCCCGATCAAGGTCGAGGCCACCGTGAATGCCGAAGGCTTCTATCGGCGCCATGGGTTCCGCACCGTCGGGAAGGGTTACTTCTCCCACGGGATCGGCGGCGATCCCATCGAGATCGTGCATATGGAACTCGGCGTCGCGGCCGCCCCGCTGTCGCCCCCATGACCGTGCCGCCCACCCCTGACGACGCCGGCTCTTGACCTCGCGACCATCGTCCCGTGTGATCGCGTTCGGGAAAGACGGCGCCGCTGCGGTTCGCGGCGCGCCGCGCGGGGGGATGGCGCGCGCCGATGCTGTTCTGGGAGGATTTTCACGAGGGCCATGTGGCGACCTGCGGGCGCTATGTGGTGGGGCGCGAGGAGATCGTCGGCTTCGCCCGCGCGTATGATCCCCTGCCGATCCATCTCGACGATGCCGCCGCCGAGGCGACGCGGCTGGGCGGTCTTTCCGCCTCCGGCTGGCATTTGTGCTGTATCTTCATGCGCCTCGCCGCCGATGGCTTCCTCAACAACAGCGATTGCCTGGGGTCTCCCGGCCTCGACGAGGTGCGCTTCCTCAAGCCCGTCCACCCCGGCACGGTGCTGAGCCTGCGCCGCCGCGTGCTGGAGACCCGTTCCTCGAAGAGCCGCCCGGAGATGGGGCTGGTCAAGTTCCGCTTCGAACTTCTCGACGCCGCCGGCGAGGTGACGGCGGACCTTGTCGGCACCATCCTGTTCGGCCGCCGCAATCCCGGCTTCCGGCCCGCCTGAGAGGACCCATGCTGTTCTTCGAAGACATCGAGATCGGCACGCGCACGCGGCTCGGCTCCCACACCTTCACGGAAGGCGAGATGGTCGCCTTCGCGCGGTCCTGGGACCCACAGGCCTTTCACCTCGATCCGGCGGCGGGAGCACGCACCCATTTCGGCGGGCTGGTCGCCTCGGGCTGGCACGGCGTGGCGATCGCCGCCAAGCTGCGGGCGCAGGCCTGTGCCCGCCAGCACGAGGAACTGCGCCGGCTGGAACGCAAGGTGCCGCGCCTCGGCCCCTCCCCCGGCTTCAAGGATCTGCGCTGGCTGCGCCCGGTGCGGCCGGGCGACACGCTGACCTTTCTCAGCGAGGTGACGGCGAAGAAGCCGAGCGCCACCCGCCCGGAATGGGGCCTCGTCTTCACCCGGGAGACCGCCGCCGACCCGGCCGGCGCTCTCGCCCTCGAATTCACCAACTGCGTCTTCGTCGAGCGGCTGGAATCGTGAGTCCGGCGCGGCCTGTCATCTCTCGCGCCAGTAGCGGGCGATGTCTTCGAGGCTCATATTGCGGGTTTCCGGCATGTAGCGGAACAGGTAGGCCGCACCCAGAATGTTGATCACCGCATAGCTCAGAAAGGTGAGCCCGAGGCCGGCCGTGTCGATCACGAACGGAAAGGTCAGGGTGAAGACGAAGGCGAACAGGCTCCGCATGCCATGCGACAGGCTGGTGCCGGGGCCGCGTATGGCCTGCGGGAAGATTTCCGCCACCACGATCTCGCCCACCTGCCCGAGCGTCAGCGCGAAGACGGCGACGAACACCGCCAGCACCGCAACCATGCCCCAGGCGGCGGCGCCTCCCGGCTCTGTAGAGCTGCCGTGCAGGAGCGCCAGCAGCGCCAGGCAGCCGGCCATGGTCGCCAGCCCGCCCACCACCAGCGGCTTGCGGCCGACGCTGTCCACGATGCCGAGCGAGATTAGCGTTGCCACCAGGAACACCACGCTGAGGCCCAGCGTGGTGACGAAATTGACGGTGGTGTCCTCGAAGCCGATCTCGTTCAGCAGGGTCGGCGCGTAGAAAAGCACCATGTCCCAGCCGCAGAACACGATCAGGAACATCAGCGTGACGCCCAGCAGCACGATCGGCCGGTTGACGCGCGACGCCAGCTGCCGCCAGGAGCCGCCGCCTTCCTCCTGCGGCGCCGAGGCCATTTCGGCGAGGGCGTGGTCGATGTCGCGCTCGTCAAACTGGCGAAGCACCCGGCGGGCGGCAGCATGGCGTCCCTGCATCGCCAGCCAGCGCGGCGATTCCGGCAGGGGCAGCAGCAGCAGCCCGTAGATCGTGCTCGGCACGGCGATGAAGGCGAACATGTAGCGCCACCCCTCGGGCGACGCCTCGAACCATATGCCGACGCAATAGGCGAGGATCGCGCCGACGCCATAGGTCGCCGCCTCGAACGACAGCAGCCGGCCGCGAATGGCGCTCGGGGAAATCTCGGCGACGTAGATGCCGGTCGTCGGCGAGGCGATGCCGATCGCCAGGCCCACCGCCGCCCGCGCCATCAGCAGCCACACCAGCGAGGGGGCGAGCGCCGACAGGAACGCGCCGGCGACGAACAGCGCCGCCGTCGACATCAGCAGGTAGCGCCGCCCGAACCTGTCGGCCAATCCGCCGGCCAGGAACGAGCCGACGGTGAGGCCCAGCACCAGCGTGCTGACCACCGCGCCCTGCTCGAACGGGCCCAGCCCCCACTCCCTCGCCAGCAGGACGATGGCGGCGGCGGTGATGGCGAAGTTGAAGCCGTTGAGCAGCCCGCCGGTAGTGACCAGCGCCGTCACCGCATAATGCACGAACAGGCTGCCCCTCGCCCGCAGCACGGCGGCGGCGGCCACCGCCCGCGCGTCGATCTCGGCAAGGCTGAGGCCGTTGCATTCCGGGAAGATGCGCCGGAACAGGAAGAACCCCGAGATCGCGATGGCGGCATAGGCGGCGATGATGCCGGCCCGCGTCGGCTCGTCGGCGCGCAACAGGCTGATGGGCGAGGCCATGCCGTCGAAGAGCCAGTGCGAGGCCGCCACCAGGCCGATCGCCATGCCGCGCAGGCGGATGGGGCATATCTCCGCGGCCGTAAGCCACGGGATCGGCCCCAGCCCGATGGCGAAGGCCCCGACGAACAGGAAAATGCCGGCGGCCGCCATGGCGTGGCCGGGGCCCGGCTCGGCAATGCCCAGCGCCAGCCCCGACGCGGCAAGGGCGAGGCCGGCGGCCGAGCCGATGAAGCTGGCCAGCAGCAGCGGCCGGCGCCCGACGCGGTCGATCAGGAAGATGGCGCCGACCGTGGCCAGCACGTTGATGACGGCCAGCGGCAGCGCATCGCCCGCCAGCAACCCACCGCCCAGGCTGAAGTCGACGCCCTCCATGATCGACGGGGCGAAGTACAGCAGGGTGTTGATGCCGACGAACTGCTGGAAGAAGAACAGCGCGAAGCAGAGCAACAGCGCCTGCCGGCCCCGCGCCGCGAACGGGTTCGCATCGCGCGACTCCTCGCGGCCGGAGCGGGGGTGCTCGTGGGCATCCTGAAGCGCCAGCCAGAGCGGCGATTCCCGCAGCAGCAGCGCCGTCCCCGCCAGCAGGAGGCTGGGAACCGCGCCAAGGCCCAGCATGGTGCGCCAGCCATCCGGGACATCGTAGAACATCTCGTCGGCGAGATAGGCGAGCAGCACGCCCAGCGTGATCGCCAGCTGAAACGCCGTCACCAGCGCGCCGCGCGAGCGGGCGGGCGCGATCTCGGCGATGTAAGTGGGCGCCACCGCCGACATCGCGCCCACCGCCACTCCGACGATGACGCGGGCGACGAAGAGCAGCTGGATCGACGGCGCCACCGCACCGGCGAACGCCCCGAGCGTGAACAGCGCGGCGGTCGCCATGATGACGTCGCGCCGGCCGATGCGGTCGGACAGCCAGCCGCTGACGAGGGCGCCGAAAAGCGCGCCGGCAAGCGTGCCGCTGCTCACCAGCAGCAGAGCGGAGCGGTCGAGGCCCCATTCGCTGACCGCCTGCTGCAGGGCGCCGCCGGCGACCCCGGTCTCGTAGCCGAACAGCAGCGCGCCGAGCGAGGCGATGGCGACCGACAGATAGAGCATTGACACCTCGCCCTGGTGAAACGTGCGGTTGGACCCCGTGGCAGCCCCGCCGTCAGGCCACCGACAGCGCCTCCTCGCCATTCACGCCACGGAAATACGCCACCCCGTCGAGAATGCCGCGCGCATAGCGCCGGGGGGCGAAATGGCAGTGATCCAGCTCGGGCATGCCGCGCAGGCGATCGCAGAAATTGCCGACCACGATGGCGTTGGGCAGCAGGCGCAGCATCTCGACATCATTGCCCGAATCGCCGGCGACATAGACCTGCCGCGCCGCCAGCCCGAGGCGCTTGCGCACGAATTCGACGGCCGTTCCCTTCGAGGCCCTTGGCGGCAGGATATCGATATAGCGGCCATGGCTGCCCATCACCGTGCCCTGCAGCCCCGCCGCCATCAGGCGCTCGGCGATCTCGGCGGCGGCCTGCGGGTTGCCCGGGCTGAGATAGCTCAGCTTGAAGCGGCGCTGCTCCAGCGGCGATTGCGGCCTTATCTTCGGCAGGTCCTGCAGGGCCGCGAGAATGCCGGCGCGATCCCACCCCTCGTCTATCCACTCCGCCCATTCCCGGTCGGCCTGGTATTCCGGCCCGTTTTCCGCCCGGTAATAGATTTCGGAGCCGACGCTGGTGATCATGATGTCCGGCAGCGGCGCGTCTTCCTGCTCCAGCACCGACATGGCGCTGTGGAAGCTGCGGCCGCTGGCGATGGCGAAGAGCATGTCGGGCTCGCCCGCCAGCCATTCGCTGAACTCCGCCAGTGCGTCGCGCGAGCCGAGCAGCGTGTTGTCGATGTCGCTCACCAGAAGCTCGCGCGGCTGCCGCACCGCCATGCCGCTGCTGCCCACCACCGCCTCGGCGAGGCGCTGATAGCGCTTGGCGTGCGAGCGCCATTCGAACCGCCGCACCGCCCGCGCCCCGGCGGCGGCATAGGCATCCCACAGCGCGGGGTCCGCCAGAATCCGAATGGCCGCCTCGGCGATCTCGTCCGGGGAATTCGGATCGACCAGCTCGCCATTCTTGCAGATTTCGACGATGTCGTTCGGCCCGCCGCTATCCGTCGCGATGATGGGAATGCCGACCGCCGCCGCCTCCAGCAAGGTCAGGCCGAACGGCTCGTTCAGCGCCGGATTGATGAAGATGCCGCGCCTGTACTGCGCATAGGCATAGATGGCCGGCACGTCGGACGGCAGGTGCACCTTGGGGTAGGCGATCTTGCCGTAGAGGTCGTAGCGGTCGATCAGGTGCAGGATCTCGCTGAGGCTGTTGGAGATTTCCGGCTCCAGCTCGGAAATGTCGGACCGGTTTCCCGCGATCAGGACGAGGTTCGCCATCTCTTGCAGAACGGGGCTCTCGCCATACGCCTTGACCAGCATGGCGAGGTTCTTCTTCGCCACCGGCCGCGCGATGGCGATCAGCGCCGGTTTCTCGGGATGCGTCAAGAAGCGGTTGATCAGCCGGTCCACCTGAAGGCGCGGCGGCGCGCCCCGGAAGGCCGCCAGTTCCGCGCCGGGCGGCACGATGCGGATGCGCCCGGGATCGTAGTTCTTGTATTGGGAATACTGGAACTCGGCCTCGTCGCGGGAGCTGGCGATGATGAGGCAGGCATTCCCCATCGCCCGCTCCTCGATCTCGATGCGCCGCAGCAGCGACTCCATCGAATCCGGGTTTTCCAGCCCGGCGCTGTCGCGAAAGGCGTCCATCTTGATGCGCCCCAGCGAGTGGGCGACGAAGGTGTAGGGAATGCCGAGCTTCTCGCGAACGATGGCGGCCACCACGCCCGCATCGGCATAATGGGCGTGGATGATGTCCGGCGGGGCAGGCTGCTCGCGGATCCACTCGATCAGCGAGTCGGCATAGGCCGGCACCTCGCTCCAGAGTTCTTCCTTGGTCAGGTAGTCCGGATTGGGCGTGGCAAAGCGGATGATTTCCGTCTTTGCCGACACACGCTCGCGGGGCGCCGCATATTCGGGGCCGTGCTTGCTGTCGAAGGCCCGGGTCGCGATGGCGATACGGTCGAACTTGCCGATGCGCTCGGACGCCTCGACCATGCCCAGCAGATAGCGGATGTGGCCGCCGGTGTCGGCATTGATGCCGTACTGGACGTCGGAACCGCGCAGGCATCCCTGCAACGCGATATGCAAGGCGAACATCGGTCTCTCCTGTTCCCGGTCCAGCCGGCCTCTGCGTGTTGCCGAACCCGCCTTGCGGGAGCCCCCGCAACGCGCTGTCGTCTCAGGCGTTTGCGGTGGTTAGTTCCCCCGCGGCGGCACGGGCGGCCAGATGGCCGCCAAGCCGGTGCGCGAGGGTCATGATCGTCAGCGTCAGGTGCTTCTCGGGAAGCCGAGGGATGACACCGCCATCGCAGACATAGAGATTCTCGACGCCGTGGCAGCGAAGGTCCGCATCGACGACCCCTTGGCGCGGGTCTGCCGACATGCCGGTCGTCCCCGCATAATGAATGCCCGTGCCATTGTCCGAGCTGCCGCCATGGATGAGCGTGCCCGAGGCGCGGCCCAGCACGCGCCGGCCCCAGCGCTCCATGGCGTCCATCCGTGCCTGCGCGCGCGGCGAGGTGGTGTAGTCCACCACCACCTGCGGCACGCCGAACGCGTCGGCCTCGCCACAGGGCCGGACGCGGTTCGCGGGGTTCGGCTCGCCGCTGCAGAACATGCCGATGGTGAGGTAGCTGTGGAACATCATCCGCGCCAGCCGGCGCTTGACGAAGGGCGGGAACGCCTTGAGGCCGGCAAGGTAGTGCGGAATATCCGGCACCGAATGGCTGTTGTGGCAGAGGAAGGGGAAGGCCTCCCCCTCGGAGGTCTGCCCGCGCCCCACGATCAGCACCGGGTCGCCATAGCCGATGTCGTAATCACGCCGCCGGCCCCAGAGCTTCCAGAGCGAGGTGGACAGCACGGTCTTGGGGTTGTCCTGCAGCCGGCGCCCGACCTGGTCATGAGCGTTCGCCAGCCCCGCCGGCGCCGCCTCGGTTGCGGAATTGAACAGGATGCGCGGTGATTCCAGCGCGCCCGCCGCCAGCACCACGACCCCGGCCCGCAGCCGGTGCCGCTCGCCGCTTGCCGTATCGAGGAATTCGACGCCATCCACCCGCGCGCCATCCGACGACGCGATCAGCCGCGTCACCTTGGCATTGGGCCGAAGCGCATAATTAGGAAGGCCGGCAATCCGCGGCAGCAGCCGGGAGGGGAACTTGTAGACGGCATCCGTCGGGCAGCCGAAGGCGCACCCGCCCGTCGACTGGCAGGAGGACGCCGTTCCCGGCAGGGTGTTGATTGCCTTGCGGTTGGCGGTGACGTGCGACGTCGGCTCGCCGAGGCTGGCCACCGCCTTCGCCAGCAATTCGTCCACGGGCCGGAAGGGCTTGGGGGAAATGAACACGCCATCGGGCAGATCCGGCAGGTTCTCGGGCGTGCCGCACACCGTGACGAGGCGCTCGACCTCGGCATAGTGCCGGGCCAGATCGTCATAATGCAGCGGCCAGCCGTGCACATCGTCGGCCGAGAAGCGCACGCTCACGCCGTTCCAGAGATTTTGCAGGCCGCCCACCGCGAAGACCTGATAGGGCAGGAAGCCACCCGGCTGGCGCCGCGCCGACGCCTGCCCGGCCGACGCGAACAGCGCATTGCCGAAGAAGGCCTCATGCGGATCGGACGGCCAGCTCGTATGGGCGCGGATGCCGAAATCCCTGCGGCTGCCATAGGGATCGACGCTGCGGAAATAATCGGCCGGAAGCCGCGGGCCCTGCTCCAGCGAGATGACCTTCAGCCCCGCCATCGCCAGACGATAGGCGAGGATGCCGCCGGCCGCGCCGGTGCCCACCACGCACACATCCCATGTCTCGCCGTCAGCCATGGGCGCGCCCCAATGGCCATTCCCCGACCGAGGCGAGGAAACCCGGCGAAGCGAAGGCGACATATTCGAGGAACGAGAGAAGCAGCGCCTCGTCCGGACCGCGCTTCCCGAAGGAGAAGCGGGAAGTGCGTCCGCCGGCGGCGCTCAGGGCCAGCAGGGCTTCGCGGACCTGACGGTTGAGGAAGGCGACGCGGACCACCTCGTCTTCAATGGGCAGGAGGTAATCGCGATAGGCGCTCGACGCGATCATGGCGCGCAGCAGCGCATCCGCCTGTCGCTCCGGCGCATCGCTCACGACAGCACCAGATGCGCGACCTTGCGCAGCGCCACGATGATGTCGTCGACATCCGGCTCGGCGAGCGTCGACCCGATCGAGAGCACCACGCCACGCGCATGCAGGTCGTCGCAGAAAGGCAGCGCCCCTGCCCCATAAGCGTAGTCGGCGGCGAAGGCGTTGGCCGGGTGGCTCCAGGGGAAGCCGTCGCGGCTGTTGGAGGTGCGGCGGACGAGGCTGGGAATGTTCGAGTACCAGTGCAGGCCCCAGTCGCGCATCGACACGCAAAGCGCCCGGCCGTCGGGGCCGGCGATGCCCTCGGCATGGACCGCCGCCGCAAAGCGGCGCGCCGTGTCCTCATCCCGCAGCAGGGTGATGAGGAACGGCCCGGTGTCGCCCTCCGGACAGGGAATGCTGCGCAGGCCGAGGCCCGGAATGGTGGAGACCGCCTCGCGGATCCGCCATTTGGCGGTCCGCATGGCGGTGGCGATGCGCGGGAGCTTGCGCAGCTGCGCCAGGGCGAGGGCGCCGGCCAGTTCCGACATGCGCACGCCATAGCCCCAGAGCTGGCACGTCTCGTCGCCCGTATCGAGCCTGCCGCTCTCATTGCGCGCATAGCCCAGATCGTGCAGCGCAACGATCCGGCGATGCAGAGCGGGGTCTTCGCAGACCACCATCCCACCCTCGCCGGAGGTCATGTTCTTGTTGAGCTGGAAGCTGAACACGCCGATGGCGCCGAACCGCCCGACCGCCGTGCCGCCCGAGGAGGCACCTGCCGCCTGGGCGCAATCCTCGATCAACGGAATGCCGTGCCGCGCGCAGATGGCGGCGATCTCGCGGATACGCCCCGGCGCTCCGTTCATGTGGACCGCCAGCACGGCGCGGCTGCGCGGGCCGATCGCCCGCTCGATGCTGGCGGGATCGAGGCAGAACGTGTCGTCGACGTCGACAAGACGGGGAATCGCGCCCGAGCGCACCACCGCCGCGACGCAGCTCACCCAGAGATAGCCGGGAAGCAGCACCTCGTCGCCCGGCCCTATGCCCAGCGCCGACATGGCGATGGACAGGCCGGAGGTGGCCGACGCGACAGCGACGGCATGCCGATGCCCGAACACGGCGCACCATTCGCGCTCCAGCGTCTCGACCATGTGCTGCGAGTCTTCGCCGTAGAAGCGGAACGGGCTCCGCGCCGTGACGACACGGTCCACGAGCTCGCGCTCCTCGTCGCCGATCCAGTTCGCGCCGGGGAATTCGTAGGGCAGAGCGCGTGTCCGCACGGGAACGCCGCCATCAATGGCCAGCCGGTTCGAAAGCTCTTGTTTCATACGTGCCTGCGACCTGCCGTGCGTGCGACCTGCGCGCCTCCTTGGATGAGGCATCGTTGCCGCCCGCGACGTCAGGGCCGGCAACCCTCGCCAGATTATCGACGGCGGGCACACGGGCAATCGTTCAGGCGTTCCAAATCAGGGCGTTGCGTATCAGCCTTGGCGCCGCCCGCCCGGCCGGGCGCGCGCGGCCAGTGGACGGCAGCCGGGATTACCGCCATTCTGGCGGCCGACAGGCTTTGAGGGTCGTGAGAGGACCACTTTCGATGAGCGACCGCAGGGGCAAGGATTGCAGGGTGGCGGGGCCGCGGGAGGCCCAGGACGGCCTGTACCGCCTGAAGCGCCTGTCGACCGCCGACTTCGCCATCGGCGAGCGCTACGACGCCTGGCGCGAAGTCGCCTACAGCGTGGTCGAACTCGAAGCACGCCGGGCCGGCGATCCCGACCTGTTCGCCATCAAGCGCTCGGTGCGCGGCGAGATGGGGGTGTTCGCCAGCCAGGAGGGATCGGAGCACCGCACCGTGTTCTCGCGCGCGGCCAGCCTCAGCGGCGCCGGCGAGGCGGTGGTGATCTCGATGATGCCGACCGGCGGGCTGGGGCTGGAAAGCCCCGACGGCGCGCAGTGCCTCGCCCCGCAGGGCCGGCTGGCGGCCTATGATGCGACTCACCCCATGCGCTATCACTGGGGCGCCGGCCGCGAAATCTACCTCCTGCTGCCGCGCACCCGGGCGCTCGAAGCGCTGGGCGGCGACATCCCCGGCCTGTTCCTGCTGCTCGACACGATTCCCCTCGGCCTCATGGTCCGCGAGCAGATGGTGGCGCTGGACCGCCATGCCGAGCATCTCGAGCCCCGGGAGATGGCGGCCGCGCTCGACGCGCTGCACACGCTGGCGATGCTTCTGCTCCAGCATATCGGGCGCGATCTGAACGGGCGCGGCGAGGTCGACGAGAACGCGTTCTTCCTCGCCGCGAAGCGCTATATCCAGTCGAACTACAACATGGTCGACCTTTCGCCGGAAACCATCGCCCGCGCACTGGGCTGCTCGCGCGCGACGCTCTACCGGGCCTTCGCGCAGAACGACGTGACGATCATGGACACCGTCCGCGAGGTCCGGCTCGCCATGTCGCGCAAGCTGATCGAGACCGCGGCCGGGCGGAGCATCTCCGTCATCGCCTATGATTGCGGCTTCAAGGACTCGTCCTCGTTCGGAAAGCTGTTCCGCAGCCGGTTCGGCGCCTCGCCCAGCGAATGGCGCAGCCAGTTCAGCTGAGCCCGGCCGACGCCCGGCACGTGCGGCTTCCTCTCGCCGAACGACCGGCGCGCGCCATGAAAAAGGGCCCCGTCAGGGGCCCTTTTCGCGTCGGGATGCAGCAGGAAGGCGTGCCTCAGTGGCCGACGCTCTTCCACACCTTCTTCTTGGTGAAGTAGAGCAGGCCGGCGAAGATGATGAGGAAGATCATCACCTGGAAACCGATGCGCTTGCGCGCTTCGAGGTGCGGCTCGGCCACCCACATCATGAACGCCGTCACGTCGCGCGAATACTGGTCGAGCGTCTCGGGCGTGCCGTCCGTATAGGTTACCTGCCCGTCCGAGATCGGCTGCGGCATCTTGATGGCGTGGCCGGGGAAATACTCGTTGTAATGCGCGCCTTCCGGCAGGGTGAAACCCTCCGGCGGCTCCTTGTAGCCGACCAGCAGGGCGTGGATGTAGTCCGGCCCCTGCTCCTGATACTGGGTGAAGATGTCGATCAGGAAGCCGGGAAAGCCGACCTCATAGGTGCGCGCCTTGGCCAGTGTGGAGAAGTCCGGCGGATAGGCGCCGCCATTGGAGGCGCGCGCCGCCTGCTCATTGGGGAAGGGCGAGGGCCAGCGGTCGGAAAGCCGGCCGGGGCGGTCGAACATGTCGCCCGCATCGTTCGGCCCGTCCTGGATCTGGTAGCCCTCGGCCACGGCCTTGGCCTGCGCTTCGCTGAACTGCGGCCCGCCCGGCTGGGCGAGGTTGCGGAAGGCGAAGAGGTGGGCGGAGTGGCAGGAGGCGCAGACTTCCTTGAACACCTGGAAGCCGCGCTGCAGCTGGGCCCGGTCGAACTTGCCGAACGGGCCGGCGAAGCTCCACTCCTCGCGGTGCGGGTGGGGCGTGCCCTCGGCGGCGAGCGCCGGCGCGGCCAGGCCGAACGCCAGCGCGGCGATAGCGAGCGGGCGGAGAAGGCTGGAACGGAAGGACGTTGAACGGAAGGACATGGTGTTGCTCATGATGTTCCGCTCAACCCTTGGTCTGTGGCGCCGAGACGCCTGCCGAGGCCGGTGCCGCGCCCTTGTTCTTGCCCAGCACGGCCTCGGTGATGGAGGCCGGAACCGCCTTCGGCTTCTCGAAAAGGCCGAGCAGCGGAAGGATGATCAGGAAGTGGGCGAAGTAGTAGATCGTCAGGATGCGGCCGGCGATGACATAGCCGCCTTCCGCCGGCTTGGCGCCGAGCCAGCCGAGACCGATGCACACCGCCACCCAGATCCAGAAGAACTGCTTGAACAGCGGGCGGTAGACGCCCGAGCGCACCTTCGACGTGTCGAGCCACGGCACGAAGAACAGCACGATGATCGCGCCGAACATGGTCAGCACGCCGCCGAGCTTGTCCGGCACCGCGCGCAGCATCGCGTAGAACGGCAGGTAGTACCATTCGGGCACGATGTGGGCCGGCGTCACCAGCGGGTTGGCCGGGATGTAGTTGTCGGCGTGGCCCAGATAGTTCGGGATGTAGAACAGGAACCAGGCGAAGAAGATCAGGAAGCACACCATGCCGAACGCGTCCTTGATGGTCGCGTAGGGGGTGAAGGGCACGGTGTCCTTCGGGCTCTTCGGCTCGACGCCGGTCGGGTTGTTCTGGCCCACCACGTGCAGCGCCCAGACATGCAGGACGACGACGCCGGCGATCATGAACGGCAGCAGGTAGTGCAGCGAGAAGAAGCGGTTCAGCGTCGCGTTGTCGACCGAGAAGCCACCCCACAGCCATTCGACGATGGTCGGGCCGACCACCGGGAAGGCCGAGAACAGGTTGGTGATGACGGTGGCGCCCCAGAAGCTCATCTGGCCCCACGGCAGCACGTAGCCCATGAAGGCAGTGGCCATCATCAGCAGGTAGATGATGCAGCCGAGGATCCACAGCACCTCGCGCGGGGCCTTGTAGGACCCGTAATAGAGGCCGCGGAACATGTGGATGTACACCGCGATGAAGAACATCGAGGCGCCGTTCGAGTGGATGTAGCGGATCAGCCAGCCATAGCTGACATCGCGCATGATGTGCTCGACGGAATCGAACGCCAGCGTCACATGCGGCGTGTAGTGCATCACCAGCACCACGCCCGACACGATCTGGCAGGCCAGCATGAGCGACAGGATGCCGCCGAAGGTCCACCAGTAGTTCAGGTTGCGCGGCGTCGGATAGGCGACGAAGGAGGAATGGATCAGGCCGACCAGCGGAAGCCGGCTCTCGAACCACTTGAGCGCCGGGTGCTTCGGCTCGAACGTGGAGTGTCCGCTCATCTGTGAATATCCCTGAACGCCGGCTCAGCCGATGGAGATCTTCGTGTCGGACACGAACTGATAGGGCGGAATGTCGAGATTGGTCGGCGCCGGCCCGCGACGGACCCGGCCGGCCGAATCATATTCCGAGCCGTGGCAGGGGCAGAACCAGCCATCATACTCGCCGGCGTGGCCGATCGGCACGCAGCCGAGATGGGTGCAGATGCCGATGACCACCAGCCACTTCTCATGCCCCTCGCCGGCCCGGTTCTCGTCGGTCGCCGGGGCGTCCGGGGCGAGATTGGCATTGCGGGCGATCGGGTCGAGCAGCGCCGAGAGCTCGGTCGCCTTCGCCTTGGAGATATCCTCGGGCGTGCGGTTCCACACGAAGACCGGCTTGCCGCGCCACTTCACCGTGACCATCTGGCCCTCGGCGACCTGCGACAGGTCCACCTCCGTGGTGGAAAGCGCGAGGACCGACGCATCGGGCTGCAGCTGCGAGACGAAGGGCCACACGAGTGCGGCGGCACCGACCGCGCCCATGGCGCCTGTCGCGATGTAAAGGAAGTCGCGGCGCGTTGTCCCCGCCGTCTCGGTTGCTGCCACGATGGTTTCCTTTCCCCTCGAACCCGTGACCGCTGCCCCCGCCCCTCCCGTTCCGGCTCGTTGCCGAGCGCTCGCGCGAAACGGGCAGGCGTCCGCGTGGCACGCGGTCGACCCTACCTTCGAGTGCCTCTAATTGCATCCGAACCGTCCCTTGTCCAGATGAACGCAGTGCGGCAACCCGTCCTGCCCCCCGCCTTTCCACCCCTTGCGGAAGCCGTGGGGTCGCCGCGCGCCGCGCCCTCGGCTAGGCAGAGGAGCGGGGAACCACCGAAAGCAGGTCCGACATGACGCTGGCGCTCGCCCTTTATCAGCCGGACATCGCGCAGAACGCCGGCACGCTGGCGCGGATGAGCGCCTGCCTCGGCCTGCCGCTGCACATCATCGAACCCGCCGGGTTTCCGGTGGGCGATGCCGGCTTCCGGCGGGCGGGAATGGACTATCTCGACCGGGCGACGATTCTCCGCCACGCCAGCTTCGAAGCCTTCGAGGCGTGGCGCTTTGGCGAGGGACGGCGATTGATCCTGTGCAGCACGCGCGGCGCGGTCGCCTACACCGCCTTCGCCTTCGCGCCCGACGACGTGCTGTTGCTCGGCCGCGAGAGCGCCGGGGTGCCGGACACCGTCCACGCGGCGGCGCAGGCGCGAATCGCCATTCCCCTCGTCGAAGGCGCCCGCTCGCTCAACGTGGCGCTGGCCGGCGCAATGATTCTGGGCGAGGCGCTGCGGCAGACGGGGGGATGGCAGATCTAAAGGGTCGATTGCGAAGCGTATCATGTTGAGATACGCTGCCAGCATAGATTCACATCGCCGCCCGCACGATGATCGTCAGCTTCAAGGACAAGAGGACGGAGGCGGTGTGGAGCGGCCGCATCGGCAAGGGCTTTCCGGCCTATCTTGTACGGGTGGCGCAGCGCAGGCTGGCCATGCTCAACGCCGCCGTGACGCTGGCGGCGCTGCGCATGCCGCCGGCGAACCGGCTCGAAGCGCTGAAGGGCGATCGCTCGGGGCAGCACTCGATTCGTATCAATGACCAGTTCCGCATCTGCTTCCTATGGCGGGAGGGCAATGCGGCCGATGTCGAGATCACCGACTATCACTGAGGAGCGCGCGATGATCGGCCCCACTCCGCCCATCCATCCCGGGGAAATACTGCGCGAGGAGTTTCTCGTGCCGCTGCAGCTCAAGCCCTACGGTCTCGCGAAGGCGCTGCATGTGCCGCGCACGCGCGTCGAGCGCCTCGCGCGCGAGGAGGTGCCAGTGACGGCCGACACGGCCTTGCGGCTCGGCCGTTATTTCGGCACCGGCCCGGAATTCTGGATGAACCTGCAGACGGCCTTCGATCTGGCAAAGACGTTGGCGGCAAGGCCGGAGCTTGCAAACATCGCCCCGCGCGAGGCCGCCTGAGCCTCATTCCGCCGGGGAGACCTCACCCTTCCCTCATCGCCATTCTCCCCCGGCGAACGCCCCCCTCAGCGGCGGGCGGGCCGTAGCCCGCGCACACCTCGCGGTGTTAGCTGTGGGCATAGAGATCTGGAACGGCCTGACAGGAGCCCGGTAAATTGAGCGTGGCATTTGCAAAGGAAGAAAGTGCCGAGGCCGCATCGGAAACCATTCTGCCGGCGCGGCCGATCTCCGATCGACCGAATCTCGTCACCAAGGCAGGCCTGCAGATGCTGCAGGAGGCACTGGCAGGTGCTCAGCAGGCGCTGGCGGTCGCGAATGCTCTGGACGACGTCAATGAGCGGCGACGGCAGTCGGCGATTCCATTCCGCGACATCCACTATTATTCCCGGCGCGTCGAGACGGCGCGGGTCTCTCCGCCGCCCTCGTCAAACGACGTCGTGGCGTTCGGCCACACCATCAGCTTCGAGCGGGATGATGGCCGCGTGCAGACCTACCGCATCGTCGGCGAGGACGAGGCCAACCCATCACAGGCCAGCATTTCGCACGGCTCTCCCGTTGCCCTCGCCCTGCTGGGCAAAGCCGTCGGCGACATTGTCGAGCTGGGGCCGCGCCGTCTCGAAATCCTGTCCATTTCCTGGGCGGACGAGAGCGGCAGCTAGAATGCCCGGTTCACTCGCCCGCGGATGAAGGCGGAAAACCGGGCACGGCCCGTCCCTACTCCGCCGCCGCGTCCATCTCGTCCGTGTCGAGGAAGCCGCCGGACTGGCGATGCCAGAGGCGGGCGTAGAGGCCGCCCTTGGCCACCAGTTCCGCATGGGTGCCGCTCTCGACGATGCGCCCGTGCTCCATCACCACCAGCCGGTCCATGCGGGCGATGGTGGAGAGGCGATGGGCGATGGCGATCACCGTCTTGCCGGTCATCAGCTCGTCGAGATTGGCCTGGATCGCCGCCTCGACCTCCGAATCGAGCGCCGAGGTCGCCTCGTCGAGGATGAGGATCGGCGCGTCCTTCAGCAGCACGCGGGCAATGGCGATGCGCTGGCGCTGGCCGCCGGAGAGCTTCACACCGCGCTCGCCGACATGGGCGTCGAGCCCCACCCGCCCCTGCGGGTCGGACAGCGTGTCGATGAAGCCGTCCGTATGGGCGCGCCGCGCCGCCGTGCGGATGGCGTCCTCGCCCGCGTCTGGCCGGCCATAGGCGATGTTGTCGCGCACCGAGCGGTGCATCAGCGAGGTGTCCTGCGTCACCACGCCGATCTGCGCATGCAGCGAATCCTGCGTCACGCGCCGGACATCCTGCCCGTCGATCAGCACCCTGCCCGCTTCGGGATCGTAGAAGCGGAGCAGGAGGCTCATCAGCGTGGATTTGCCGGCGCCCGAGGGGCCGACCAGCCCGACACGCTCGCCGGGGCGGATGGTGAGCGCGAGGTCGTCGATGACGCCCGAGCCCTTACCATAGTGGAACGAGACATCCTCGAAGCGGATCTCACCGGCGCGCACGTCCAGCGCCGGGGCACGGGGTGCGTCCGCCACGTCGCGCGGGCGCGACAGCGTGGTGATCGCCTCCTGCACCGTGCCGACATTCTCGAACACGCCCGTCACCACCCACATGATCCAGCCGGACATGTTGGTGATGCGGATGGCGAGGCCGGTGGAAAGCGCGATGGCGCCGAGATTGATCGCCCCGACCGACCACAGCCACAGGCCGAGCCCGCCGACACCGCCGAGCATCAGGCTGTTCAGCACGCTCACCGTGAAGGCCATGCGGGTGATATGGCGCTGCTGGCGGCTGTTGTCGTCGATATTGCGGGCCAGCGCCGCGCGGACATAGCTGTCCTCGCGGTCGGAATGGGCGAACAGCTTGACGGTGAGGATGTTGGTGTAGCTGTCCACCACCCGCCCGGTGAGCGCCGAATTGCTCTCGGCGGTGCGCTTCGACAGGTGGCGGATCTTCGGCACGAACACCGCCAGCGCCAGCACGTAGAAGACGATCCATCCAACCATCGGCATGGCGAGGCGCCAGTCGGCCTCGGCGAAGAGCAGCACCGCGCTCACCGCATAGATGCCGGCATACCAGAGCGCGTCGATCACCTCGACCACCGAGCCGCGCACGGCGGGGCCGGCCTGCAGCACGCGGGTGGCGATGCGCCCGGCGAAGTCGTTGTTGAAGAAGCCGACGCTCTGGCGGATCACCCAGCGATAGGACTGCCAGCGGATCATCGGCCCGACCTTGGCGGTGATCGACTGGCGCACCAGCACGTCGTGCAGCAGATTGGCCAAGGGCCGCGCCACCACCACGACGAACGCCATCCACAGCAGCAGCCCGCCATGGTCGGAAAAGATCGTCTGCGGGCTGGAGGCCTGCACGAGATCGACGATCTGGCCGATATAGCGGAACAGCGAGACCTCGATGATCGCGACCAGGAAGGCGGCGGTGAGCGCCGCGACATAGACCCAGCCGGTCTGCCGCACGAAGTGCCAGTAGAACGCGAGAAGGCCCTCCGGCGGCCGCGCAACCGGCGCCGGGTGGAAGGGATCGACCAGCTTTTCGAACAGGGCAAAGATGCGCGTAAACATGGCCGCCTTCTGCGCCGCCGATGCGGCACCTTTGTGTCACCCGGCCGCGCGGAAACACGCTGCCTGTCAGCGCCCCGACGGCGGTATCATACGCGTGTAGCGGTCGCGGCCCAGTTTGCCGCGCCGTTCAGGAGAGACAGACCATGCGTTCGCGCCATGACGAGAACCACTATGTCGACCGCGCCGGCTGGCTGCGGGCCGCCGTGCTCGGCGCCAATGACGGCATCCTCTCCACCGCCAGCCTGATCGTCGGCGTTGCGGCGGCGAGCGCGGGGCGCGAGGCGGTGCTGCTGGCCGGCATCGCCGGACTGGTGGCGGGCGCCATGTCGATGGCGGCGGGCGAATATGTCTCGGTTTCCTCGCAATCCGACACCGAGCGGGCCGACCTCGCCCGCGAGACCGCCGAGCTGGCGGCCGACCCCGCCGGCGAGCAGGAGGAGTTGAAGCAGATTTATGTGGCGCGCGGCCTCGACCCCGCGCTGGCCAGCGAGGTCGCCCGGCAGCTCACGGCGAAGGACGCGCTGGAGGCGCATGCCCGCGACGAACTGGGCATGAACGAGATCACCGCCGCCCGGCCGGTGCAGGCGGCCCTGGCTTCCGCCGCCAGCTTTGCCGCCGGCGGGGCGTTGCCGCTGGCCACCGCTCTGCTGGCTCCGGCAGCGGGGCTGTCGATCACCGTCTCGGCGGCGGCGCTGGTCTTCCTCGCCATTCTCGGCGTTGCCGGCGCGAAGGCCGGCGGCGCGGACCCGGCCCGGGCGGCGCTGCGCGTTACCTTCTGGGGTGCGCTGGCCATGGCGGCAACGGCGGCGATCGGCGCGCTGTCCGGCACGATGGTGTAGCCCCGCCCTTCCGGCGCCGCCGCCAAGCGGCTAGAAGCGGCCTGCGTCCGTCCGCAGGAGAAGCCGCATGACCACCGAGAGCACCGCCGATATCGAGGGCCGCAAGACAGCCGCCCGGGGCTGGTTCGAGGAACTGCGCAACCGCATCTGCGACGCGTTCGAGACGCTGGAAGACGAGGCCCCGGACGCACTCTATCCCGGCACGCCCGGCCGCTTCGAGCGCACGCCCTGGGAGCGCACCGACCATTCCGGCGCGCCGGGTGGCGGCGGCGTCATGTCGATCCTGCGCGGCAGGCTGTTCGAGAAGGTGGGCGTCCATTGCTCCACCGTGCATGGCGAATTCGCCCCGGAATTCCGCAAGCAGATTCCCGGCGCCGAGGAAGACCCGCGCTTCCACGCCACCGGCATCTCGCTGATCGCCCATATGGCGAACCCGCACGTGCCGGCGGTGCACATGAACACCCGCTTCGTCGTCACCACCAAGGCGTGGTTCGGCGGCGGGGCGGACCTGACCCCGGTGCTGGATTCGCGGCGCAGGCAGGAAGACCCCGACACCATCGCCTTTCATGCCGCCCTGCGCGGCGCCTGCGAGGGGCGCCCGCACATTGACTATCCCCGCTACAAGCAATGGTGCGACGACTATTTCTACCTGCCGCACCGCAAGGAGATGCGCGGCGTCGGCGGCATCTTCTATGACTGGCTGGATTCGGGCGACTGGAACGCCGACTTCCATTTCACCAAGGCGGTCGGCCTCGCCTTCCTCGACGTCTACCCGCGCCTCGTACGCGCCAACATGGCCACGCCGTGGGACGAGGCGTCGCGCGAGGAACAGCTCATCCGCCGCGGCCGCTATGTCGAGTTCAACCTGCTCTATGACCGGGGCACGCTGTTCGGCCTGAAGACGGGGGGCAATGTGGATTCCATCCTCTCCTCCATGCCCCCGGTGGTGAAGTGGCCCTGAGCGTGCCGGCGCGCCTGGCGTAGCGCCGCCTCATTTCCCGCCAACATCGCCTGCCGCCGGCAGCTCGGCATTTCCGCTCAATTGGCGGTAGTGCGGATTGAGCATGGCCAGCACCGGCAGGGTCGCCGCCCCGCGCGCCACGGCGTCGGCGCCGAGATCGGCCTTCAGCAGGCGCGGCAGATCCCGCTGCGTGAGCGAGATGGAGATGTGCAGCGGCTCCACCTGCTCGATCAGCGCCTCGATCAGCCATTCCGGCGCATTGCCGCCGAACATGATGGTTTCGGGATCGAACAGGTTTTCCAGCGTGTTGATGCCGCTGCGCAACGGCTCGACCGCCTCCTCGATCCACGCCGCGACCAGCGGATGCCCGGCGGAGAACCGCTCGTCCAGCTCGCGGGGATCGGCGATCGCCACGCCGCGCTCGGCGAGGAAGCGGGTCAGCGAATCCACCGAGACATAGGTTTCCAGGCACCCCTTCTTGCCGCAAATGCAGGGATGCCCGCCGGGCACGGCGATGGTGTGGCCCAGTTCGCCGGCATTGCCATGGGCGCCGCCGAAGGTGGTGCCGTCGATCATGATGCCGGTGCCGAGGCCGGTGCCGACATAGAGATAGACGAAATTATTCAGCGGCCGCGCCGAAGCGCCGAAGCGCCATTCCGCCGTCACCGCGCACTGGCCGTCATTGGCGAGCGCCACCGAAAGGCCGGTCGCCCGGCGGAGCTCCTGTGTCAGCACCAGACCGTCCCAGCCCGGCAGGCGCGGCGGATTCATGCGGGGGACACGGAAGGGGCCGGGCGTGGCGAGCCCGATGCCGAGGAAGCGCTCCGTGTCGATCTTCGCCCGCGCCAGCAGGCCCTCGACGCTTCCGGCAAGGTCCTGCGCCACGACGGTGGCGTCGACGCTGTTCAGCGGGCGCACCTCGCGCAGCAGCACGTCGCCGCCGAGATTCATCACCACGGCGGTGGCGCGCCCATAATCGACGTGGAAGCCGATGGTGAAGCCGCCATCCGGATTGACCACGATCGGCTTGGGCGGCTTGCCGACGCGCCGCTCTTCGGATTTCTCCTCGCGCACGAAGCCGAGTTCCAGCAATTCGTCGACGAGATCGGACGTCGCCTGCTTGGAGAGCCCGGTATTGTCCGCGATGCCGGTGCGCGGCACCGGGCCGTTTATGCGGATGGCTTCGAACACGACCCACAGGTTGATGAGCTTCGCCTTGACCGCGTTCGTCGCCCGCAACATCCCCCGAAACCTCACGCTGGAATTAATAAGTCATACTGACGGATTAATTATTGACAGGGGTTGGGGCACCCCGCAATCTGGGCGCAAGGCGTAGATCAAAAGCCAGAAGGGGTCCACCGATGTCGAACCATCTGTCACGCAGAAGCGTACTGAAAGCGGCGGTCTCGGCCGGTGCGGTCGCCGCCTTTTCCGGCGGTTTTCCGCAGGGCGCGTCCGCCGAGGAAGCCTTGAGCGTCTTCGGGCCGCTGCCGCCCGACCCGGCTCCGCCGGGCGCCGCCAAATTCGCCGAAGCCGCGTTCGAGGCGTGGCGAAAGGCCAATGGCGCGAGCGTTTCCTACGACCTGCTCGCCTGGCCGCAACTGCATGACCGCATGGCCACCGCCTTCGCCTCCGGCTCGGCGCCGTGGGATGTCATGTATATGTGCGGCTGGGTCCCGGAGTTCGCCTCCTTCCTCACGCCGTTCGCCGACAACCTGCCCAAGGCGCTGGTCGACGACCTGCCGAAGTCCAGCTTCGAGACCGTGACCTGGGACGGCAAGCGCTACGGCGCCGTCTTCACGCTGTCGCTGCTCACCCTGTTCTACAATAAGGAGCACCTCGCCAGCATCGGCTTCACCGAGGCGCCGAAGAACTGGGACGAGTTCAAGCGTGCCACCAAGGAACTGACCCGCGATGGCCGCTACGGCTACGTCGCCAATTATGGCGACCCCGCCGGCATCGGCGGCACCGCAAGCTACTGGATGGCCTTCCTCCAGCAGGCCGGCGGCAAGATGTATGGCGAGGACGGCCTGCCGGTCTTCAAGAGCGATGCCGGCGTCGACGCGCTGCAGATGATGATGGACCTCATGGCGGCCGGCACCGACCCCGGCTCGATCTCCTATGCCAGCATCAACGACTCCACCAACGTGCTGCTCTCCGGCCGCGCCTCCATGATGATGAACTGGCCCTTCATGTGGAACGCCGGGCAGGACCCCGCCCAGTCGCAGATCGTCGGCAAGCTCGCCAGCGCCATCCTCCCGGCCGGCCCGGCCGGCAGCGCCTCGATCGACGGCACCGACGCCTGGACCATCAGCAAGACCACCAAGAACCCGGCGCTGGCCAGCAAGCTGGTCGAGTTCTATCTCGACGCCGATGTGCAGAAGCGTCAGGCGCTGGATACCGGCTGGCTGCCGATCCGCCTCTCGGTGCTGGCCGACCCCGAGGTGCAGGCCAAGCTGCCCAACGCCGCCGTGGTGTTGGAGCAGGCGAAGCATCCCTTTAACAGCTTCGTCACGCCGGACTTCAACCAGGTGACGCAGGCGGTCGGCACCGAGGTGCAGAAGGCGCTTCAGGGGCAGAAGACGGCGGCCCAGGCCATCGCCGATGCGCAGGACCTCGTCACATCCATCGTGAAGCGCCGCGGCTAGCGATCCCCGCCATGGCTTCCCCAGCGACCTTCGAGCAGCGCCGGCGATCCGTCGGCCTGCTCCTCGTGGCCCCGGCGCTGGTGGTGCTGGCGGCGATCCTCGGCTACCCGATCATCGAATCGATGATCCTGGCGCTGCAGAAGGTGCAGCTCAGCGCCGGCACCCTGCAGCGCAGCTTCATCGGGCTGGGCAATTTCGAGCGGCTTGTGGCGGATGAAACCTTCCGCCGGGCGGCGATCAACACGCTGTATTTCTCGGTGGCGGAAGTGGTGCTGGTGGTGCTGCTGGGGCTCGGTATCGCCGTGCTGCTCAACCATCCCCTCGGCCGCTGGGGGCTCTTCCGCATCCTGCTGGTGGTGCCATGGGCGATCGCGCCGGTGGCCAATGCAGTGCTGTGGAAGTGGATCCTCAACGCCAATTACGGCGTGCTGAACGGCCTGCTGAAATCGCTGGGCATCATCGACAGCTACCAGGTCTGGCTGGGCACGCCGATATTCGCGCTGAACTTCCTGCTGCTGGTGGATGTCTGGAAATCGGTGCCGTTCATCGCGCTGCTGTTCCTCGCCGGGCTGCAGCGCGTGCCGTCCATCCTCTACCGCGCCGCTTATATGGACGGGGCCAGCCGGTTCCAGGCGTTCCTCCACATCACGCTTCCCTCCATGCGGAGCGCCATCGCCATCGCCGTGGTGCTGCAGACCATCTGGTCGCTGCGCATCTTCGATCTGGTCTTCGTGCTGACGCGCGGCGGGCCGGCCGATGCCACCGTGCTGCTGAACTTCCTCGCCTATCGCGTCACCTTCAATTTTCTCGATATCGGCTACGGCGCCGCCATCGCCAACCTCATCTTCATCGCCACCCTGCTGCTGGCGATCCTCTACATCAGGCTGATGCGGCCGGCCGGCCCGGGAGAGGCGCGATGAGCTATACGCGCTACCGCCAGGGCGGGCCCGGCATGAAGCTCGCCACCGTCGCCGGGCTGGTGCTGTTCGTCACCTGGTCCGCCGCGCCGATCGTCTGGCTCATCCTGTCGAGCCTGCTGGAGCAGAAGGCGCTGATCGCCCAGCCGCCGAGCCTCGCATTCCAGCATTTCACGCTCGCCAATTTCTGGACCGTGCTGGCCTCGGCGGCGGCGCTGTGGCGCGGCATCCTGAATTCGCTGATCGTGGCGCTGTTCTCCACCGCCGTGGCGCTGGCGCTCGGGGCGCCGGCCGCCTATGCGCTGGCGCGGCTCGCGGTGCCGCGCTCGGACGCCATCGCCTTCCTGATCCTCGCCACCCAGATGCTGCCGAGCATCGCCATCGCCATTCCGCTGTTTCTCGTCATCAGCCGCCTCGGCCTGATCGACAACCTGTTCTCGCTCGGCGTCGTCTATCTCTCGTTCAACCTGCCGATCGTGATCTGGATCCTGCGCGGCTTCTTCCTCGGCATACCGGTCGGGCTGGAGCGCGCGGCGGCCATCGACGGGGCGGGCGTGATGCGCACCTTCTGGCACATCGTGCTGCCGATCTCGGTGCCGCCGCTGGGGGCCGCCGCCGTCTTCGCCTTCGTCGAGGCGTGGAACGAGTTCTTCTTCGCGCTGATCCTCACCCGCCAGTCGGCGCAGACCGTGCCGCTGGTGATCGCCTCCTTCGCCGGCCAGTACCAGACCGTGTTCGGCCAGATGATGGCGGCGGCGATCATCAGCGTCGCCCCGGTCATCGCGCTGGCGATCATCTTCCGCGACCAGATCGTCCGCGGCTTCGCCGACGGGATGATGAAAGGATGACACCGGTGCCGCAGAGTTCCACGCCGGCAATCGAGCTGCGCCACGTCTCCAAATCATTCGGCGCCGTGCAGGTGTGCCGGGATGTCGAGCTGAGCATCGCCCAGGGCGAGTTCGTCACGCTGCTCGGCCCCTCCGGCTGCGGCAAGACCACAACCCTCAACATGGTCGCGGGGTTGGAGGATTGCAGCAGCGGCGACATCCTCATCGGCGGGCGGCGCGTCAACACGCTGTCGCCGGTCGAGCGCGACGTCGCCATGGTGTTCCAGAACTACGCGCTCTATCCGCATATGAGCGTGGCCGACAATATCGGCTTCACCCTGCGCATGCGCGGCACCCCGCGCGAGGAAATAAAGCGACGCGTCGGGGCGGTCGCCGCAGCGCTGGAAATCTCGCATGTGCTGGCGCGGCTGCCGGCGCAGCTTTCCGGCGGCCAGCAGCAGCGCGTCGCCATCGGCCGGGCGCTGGTGCGCGAGCCCCGCATCTTCCTGTTCGACGAGCCGTTCTCCAACCTCGATGCCGCCCTGCGCATGAAGATGCGCGCCGAGGTCAAGCAGCTGCATCAGCGGCTCGGCGTCACCTCGCTGTTCGTCACCCACGACCAGGAAGAGGCGATGTCGATCTCCGACCGTATTGCGGTGATGAACCGCGGGCGGGTGGAGCAGTTCGGCACGCCGGAGGAAATCTACGCCCGGCCGGCCACGCGCTATGTCGCCTCCTTCATCGGCAATCCGCAGGTCGAGCTGATGCCGGGCGTCATCGAGGCACGGGACGGCGCGCCGGCGGTGCGGCTCGGCGCCCAGTTCGCGGTCGCCCTGCCGGCGGGCGAGGCGTTCCAGCCCGGCCGAAAGGTGGAGATCGCCATCCGGCCCGAGCATGTGCGCCTCGCAGCCGAGGGCCTTCCCGCCACCGTCCGCCTCGTCCAGCCCGTGGGCGCCGCGACCCATGTGGTGCTGGACTGCGATGGCGGTTCCCTCACGGCCACCCTGCCCGGCTTCGGCCGCCTGCAACCCGGCGAACGCGTCTACGCCAACATCTCGCCGAACGATCTGCTGGTCTTTGACGCGGAGACCGGCCTGCGCCTTCCGGCCCATGCACCGGCGCAGCCCAATGCCAAGACGCAACCTGAAAGGTGACCTATGAACAAGCCCGTTCTGCCGAATTCCGTGGAGGCACGGGACATCGCCTTCCACCTCCATTCGCAGACCAACCCGCAGCTCATTGAGGAGCGCGGCCCGACGGTCATCACGCGCGGCGAGGGCGTGCGCATCCACGACAATGCCGGCAAGGTCTATATCGACGCGATGGCGGGCCTGTGGTGCGCCTCGCTCGGCTTCAGCAATGAGCGGCTGGCCGCGGCGGCAACCAGGCAATATGCCCAGCTCGGCTTCTACCACACCTTCTTCAACCGGACGATGGAAGGAGCCGCCACGCTCGCCGAGAAGCTCGTCGGCCTCACCGGCATCAAGGACGGCAAGGCCTATTTCGCCACCTCCGGCTCGGAGGCGAACGAGACCATGGTCAAGCTCGCCTGGGTCTATCACACGGTGCGCGGCAAGCCGACCAAGCGCAAGGTGATCGCCCGCGACCGCGCCTTCCACGGCTCCACCATCGCCGCCGCCTCGATGTGCGGGCTGGGCTTCATGCACCGCGAGTTCGGCCTGCCGCTGCCCGGCTTCCTGCACACGCTGTGCCCCTACCCCTATCGCGGCATGCTGGAAGGCGAGGACGAGGCTGCCTTCGTCACCCGGCTGGTCGACGAGCTGGAGAAGCTGATCCTGCGCGAGGGGCCGGATTCGATCGCCGCCTTCATCGCCGAGCCGATCAATGCCGGCGGCGGCATCATCGTGCCGCCCAGGGACTATTTCGCCCGCGTCCAGCAGGTGCTGAAGAAGTACGACATCCTGTTCCTGGACGACGAGATCGTCTGCGGCTTCGGCCGCACCGGCAACTGGTTCGGCAAGGAAACGGTCGGCGCCAGCCCAGACATGATGTCGCTCGCCAAGGGCCTGTCCTCCTCCTATTTCCCGATCTCCGCCGTCGTGGTGGCGCCGGCGATCTATGAGGCGGTGAAGGAGTTCAACAAGGCCGGCGGCAATTTCGGCCACGGCTTCACCAATTCCGGGCATCCGGTGGGCGTCGCGGTGGCGCTGGAAGCCATCAGTATCTACGAGGAAATGAACCTCATCGAGCATGTGCGGAAGATGGGCGCGCGCTTGCGCGGCCATTTCGAGCGCATCGGCGCGGCCTCTCCCATCGTCGGCGAGGTGCGTGGCGCGGGCCTGATGCTCGGCATCGAACTCGTGGCCGATAAGGCGAGCCGCGCGCCGCTCGACCCGCATCTGCAGGCCGGCATGCAGTTCGACGCCATCGCCTGGGAAAACGGCATGGTGGCGCGCTGCATGGGCGACGTGCTGGGCTTCTCGCCGCCGCTGATCGTCGAGGAAGCCGATGTCGACGAGATCGCCGAACGCTGCGAAACCAGCCTCAAGCAGTTGGAAGCCCGCCTCGGCTTTGCCCGCTGAGGCGCGGGTCTCCGGCCCGCCCGCTCCGCACGAGGACGCGCACGCAGCGGGCCGGCCACGGCTGCATCATCCGGCCGCCCGCCCGCCGCCCCGGCGCGCGGTGACGCAGGCCGCGAGTTGTCCGGCGGCGTGTGTGCCGGGTGTCCCGAGGTCGCCGACGAGGCTCATATGGTCGGCCCCGGGCACGACGCCCTGCCGCACCCGCAGGCCGCCGCCCGCGAGATGGGCGGCGAACGCGGTCGCCTGCGTGTGGAACGGCGCCGTCTCGGCCTCCCCCACCAGTAGGTGCACGTCCGGCCCCGCCGAGTAGCCGAGCCCGACCGGGCTGAAATCGCGCACCTCGGTGTCGGTGAGGCCGATGAGCGGTTTCAGGAACGAGTCCTGCAGCGGCGCGAGATCGTAGATGCCGCTGATCAGCAGCGCCCCTGAAACACGTCCCGCCGGCTGGCTGGCATTGAACAGCAGCGCCCCCAGTTGCGCGCCGGCGGAATGGCCGCTGATGGTCAGCCGCGCCGGGTCGCCGCCATGCGCGCCGATAGTCGCCACCAGCCAGTCGCGGGCGCGGCGCACCTGAGCCACGACCGTCTCCAGCCGTACCACCGGCATCAGCGCATAATCGACAATCGCGGCGATGGCCCCGGCCCGCGTCACCGTCTCGGCGACGAAGGAGAAATCCTCCTTGGCGAACATCCGCCAGTAGCCGCCATGGATGAACATGTGGACGGCGCCCGTTGCCCTATCCGGCGGCGGGAAGAACAGGTCGAGCCTCTCCCCGGCGGATGGGCCATAGGCGATGTCGGCCCGCATCGGCAGCCGGGACCGCGTCACCGCGCTGCGCGCTGCATAGTCAGACACGTAGCGGTCGAAATCCGGGACGACGTCGCGGGTTCGGAAGGGATCGACCATGATGGCGTATCTTCACTTTCGGGCAGAGCCGCGAGATCGGGTGCGCCGGTCTGTTTCGGCGGGAGGCAAAGGACGCAAGGCTCGGGCGCAAGGCCCGGACGCAAGGCTGGGACGCAAGGCTCGGACGGTGGGCCTTACGGCAGCGCCCCGCCTTCCGGCAAGGTCTCGCCTTCGGGCAAGGTCTCGCGGCCGGCACTGTCGAGCCCGTCGCGACCGGCGGCGAGAAGCCCGGTCATTTCCGCCGGCCCGACCGGGCGCGGATGATCCTGACCCGGCGCCCGCCCCCGCACGTGCCTCGCGCCGTCGCACATCGCTCGCTTCCGCCGAGGAAAGTGTCCTGCGGCACCCGAACCGTTGCAAACTGGCTCAAGATGATCCTCCCTCGTTTCTGGTATAATGTATTACGTATGACGCTTTCGACTATATAAAATCGTATAGGATATCGTATTGAGTGGTGCAGAGGATCGTGCTAGCTGTTGATCGCTGTCAAGGGGCAACGAAATGCGCAGTACGAGACCTCACGCTACTTCCCGTTACCTGCCTGAGGATGGCGAGTTGGCGCCGGCGGTGCATCGCGCCGCCAGTCTTGCCGAGGAAGTCTATGACGCGATCTTCGCGCGGCTGATGGCCCTCAAGATTCCGCCCGGCGCCCGCATCACCGTCGATAATCTGGTGCGCGAGCTGGCGGTGTCGCAGACCCCGATCCGCGAGGCGCTGGGTCGGCTTGAGGGCGAGGGCCTCGTGGTCAAGACGCATCTGGTGGGCTACAGCGCCGCGCCGCAGATCACCCGCGCCCGCTTCGAGGAACTCTACGATCTGCGCCTGCTGCTGGAGCCGGAGATGGCAGGTCGCGCCGCGGCATCAATGACCGACGAGGCGCTCAAGGCGCTGACCGGCGCCGCCGGCGTCAATCTGCGCGGCGGCGGGGCGGATGAGCGCGCGCGCTATCCGCAATTCGCCCGGCAGGACGCCATCTTCCACGACATGATCCTGCAGGTCGGGGGCAACGGTCTGGTTCGCGAGACCCTGACCCACCAGCACACCCATTTTCACATCTTCCGCCTGATGTTCCACGCCCTCGTGACCGAGGAGGCACTGGACGAGCACGAGGCCATGCTGACGGCGTTCGCTGCCCGCGACGTGGAGGCGGCGCGGGTGGCGATGCGGGTGCATCTCGAGCGCTCCTATGCGCGCCTGCTTCCGGCGTTCTACGCATGACCGCCGCCCTCGCCTCCCGCACCGGCGGCGCCGTGGCGCCAGTGCTGCGCGCCGAGCGCCTCGCCAAGGAATTCGGCGGCGTCACCGTGCTGTCCGACGCCTCGCTCGACATCCGCGCGGGCGAGATCCACGCCATCATCGGCGAGAATGGGGCGGGAAAATCGACGCTGATGCGCCTGCTCTCCGGCTATCTGAAGCCGAGCGAGGGCGGCTTGCTGATGGATGGCCAACGCGTCGTCTTCGACAGGCCGGCCGACGCGCAGGCGGCCGGCATCGCGCTGGTGCACCAGGAAATCCTGCTCGCCGAAGCGCTGACCGTCACCGAGAACATCTTCATCGGCCGCGAGATCGCCCGCTTCGGCCGGATCGACGAGCGCGCCATGCGCGAGCAGGCGGCAGCCCAGCTTGCCGCCATCGGCTGCAACGTTTCGCCGCGCGCCCGGGTAAGCGACCTGTCCATTGCCAACCGGCAATTGGTGCAGATCGCCAAGGCGCTGCTCGGCAGCCACCGCGTGGTGATCTTCGACGAACCGACCGCCGTGCTGACGCACGAGGAAGTCGACCCGCTGCTCGACATCATCCTCGAGCTGAAGCAGCGCGGCGTTGCCATTCTCTATATCAGCCACCGGCTCGACGAGGTGGAGCGGCTGGCCGACCGGGTCACCGTGCTGCGCGACGGGCGCATGGTCGGCACCTATGACGCCGAGGGACTAAACCCGCACCGCATGGCCAGCCTGATGGTCGGCCGGGAGTTCGCCAGCCTCTACCCGCCGCGCCTGGAGCGGCAGCTGTCCGAACCGGCGCTGGAGATCGAGCACGCCCATGTGCCCGGCTTCGTGCGGGACGTGTCCCTCACCTTGCGCAAGGGCGAGATACTCGGCCTTGCCGGCATGATCGGCGCCGGGCGCACCGAATTGTTCGAGGGGCTGATCGGCCTGCGGGCGGCGAGCTTCGGCGCGGTGCGGCTGCACGGCCGCCCGGTGCATTTCGGCTCGCCGGCACAGGCGGCCACGGCGGGGCTCGGCTATCTCACCGAGGACCGCAAGGGCAAGGGGCTGCTGCTCGGCGAGCGCCTGGCGCCCAACCTCACCCTGGCGGCGCTGGACCGGGTGCATCCCTTCGCCGGGCTCGACCTTGCCGGGGAAGCCCGCACGCTCGACCAGGCGGTGCGCAGCTACGACATCCGCCTGCGCAGCGCCGATGCCAAGGCTGGCCAGCTCTCCGGCGGCAACCAGCAGAAGCTGCTGCTCGCCAAGGTGATGCTGAACGACCCCTCGGTGATCGTCATCGACGAGCCGACGCGCGGCATCGACATCGCCAATAAGAGCCAGATCTACGCCTTCATCCAGTCGCTGGTCCGGGAGGGGCGGTCCTGCATCGTCATCTCCTCGGAAATGCAGGAACTGATCGGGCTGTGCGACCGCATCCTGGTGATGCGCGCGGGCCGGATCAATGGAGAGCTCACCGGCGACGCCATGTCGGAGAGCAATGTCGCACTTTACGCCACCAGCAGCGTGGCGAGTGAAAAAACCTTGGAGGAAACCGCACATGGCTGACGTCGCCGCCGCGCCGCCGCGCGCTTCGCAGGGCTGGTCCATCGGCTGGGGCGATGCCGGCCCCTTCCTGGCGCTCATCGCCCTGGTGGCGATCGGCTTCCTGATCAATCCGGATTTCCTGTCGGCCAACAACATCGCCAATGTCGTCACCCGCAGCGCCTTCATCGCCATCATCGCGATCGGCGCGACCTTCGTCATCTCATCGGGCGGGCTCGACCTGTCGGTGGGCTCGATGGCGGCCTTCATCACCGGCGTGATGATCCTGTTCATGAACTGGGTGGCGCCGAGCGTCGGCACGGCCGCGATCCCGCTCGGCATGGCGGTGGCGCTGGTCACCGGCATCGCCTGCGGGTTGCTGAACGGCACCATCGTCACGCTCGGGCGCATCGAGCCCTTCATCGCCACGCTCGGCACCATGGGCATCTTCCGCGCGCTGATCACCTACATGACCGATGGCGGCACGGTGGCGATCGACCGCAGCCTGCGCGACGCCTATCGCCCGGTCTATTTCGGCGACGTGCTGGGCGTGCCGATCCCGATCCTGGTCTCGCTCGCGGTGGCGCTGGTCGCCGCCTATGTCCTCTACCGCACGCGCTTCGGACGGCGCTGCGTGGCGGTGGGCGCCAATGAGGATGTCGCGCGCTATTCCGGCATCTCGGTCACCCGCGTGCGCACCCTTGCCTACGTCATCCAGGGCGCCTGCGTCGCCATCGCCGCCATCTGCTACGTGCCCCGGCTGGGCGCGGCGACGCCGACCACCGGGCTGCTGTGGGAGCTGCAGGTGATCACCGCCGTGGTGATCGGCGGCACCGCCCTGCGCGGCGGGCGCGGCCGGGTCTGGGGCACGGTGGCGGGCGCGGTGATCCTCGAATTCATCGCCAACCTCATGGTCCTTTCCGACTTCGTCTCCGAATACCTCGTCGCTGCGGTGCAGGGCGTCATCATCATCATCGCCATGCTGATCCAGAGGATGTCGAAGAGGTAGCCGGAAGAAGAACCGGCGCGCGCGAGGCAGTCGCGACACGCCGTGCCTCAATCAAGACTGCCGCACCTAGTGGAGGAATACATGTTCAGGAATGCTCTGATTGCCGCTGGCGTGACGGCATCGCTTCTCGCCGCCGGCAGCGCCTCGGCGGCCGACAAGAAGACGATCGCCGTCTCCATTCCCGCCGCCGACCATGGCTGGACCGCCGGCGTGGTCTATCACGCCAATGCCGCCGCCAAGGAGATCAACAAGGCCTTCCCCAATATCGAGGTGATCGTGAAGACCTCGCCCTCGGCCAGCGCCCAGGTCAGCGCCATCGAGGACATGTCGGCGACCCGCAAGATGGACGCGCTGGTGATCCTGCCGCACAGTTCCGAGGAACTGACGACGCCGGTCAAGACGATCAAGGAGAAGGGCACGTTCATCACCGTGGTGGATCGCGGGCTGAACGACCCCAGCATCCAGGACCTCTATGTCGCCGGCGACAACATCGCGGTCGGCTTCAACACCGCCAAGTTCCTCGTCGAGAAGCTCGGCGGCAAGGGTAACCTCGTGGTGCTGCGCGGCATCCCGACGGTGATCGACGACGAGCGCATCAAGGGCTTCCAGGACGGGATCAAGGGCTCCGACCTCAAGATCCTCGACATCCAGTACGCCAACTGGAACAGCGACGAAGCCTTCAAGCTGATGCAGGACTACCTCGCAAAATACCCGCAGATCGACGCGGTGTGGGCGAATGACGACGACATGCTGCTCGGCGTTCTGGAAGCGATCAAGCAGTCCGGCCGCAAGGAGATCAAGTTCGCGCTCGGCGGCAACGGCATGAAGGAAATCATCGAGAAGGTGAAGGCCGGCGACGCCGTCACGCCGGTCGAGACCCCCTACCCGCCGTCCATGATCAAGACCGCGATCTATCTCACGGCGGCGCATTTCGCCGGCCACGCGCCGGTGCGCGGCTCGCTCAAGCTCGATGCGCCGCTGATCACCAAGGACAATGCCGAGGAATATTACTTCCCCGACTCGCCGTTCTGATCGCCACACCTTCGGCCGGGCCCGCACCCGCGCGTCCGGCCACCCATCACCAGCGGAGATACTCACCATGCCGGGCAAGAAAATCCTGATGCTGACGGGCGAATTCACCGAGGAATACGAGATCTTCGTGTTCCAGCAGGGAATGGAAGCCGTCGGCCACACCGTTCACGTCGTCTGCCCCGACAAGAAGGCCGGCGAGAAGATCCAGACCTCGCTGCACGATTTCGAGGGCCACCAGACCTATATCGAGCGCTACGGCCACCTCGCCGACATCAACAAGACCTTCTCCGAGGTGAAGCTCGACGAATATGACGCGGTGTACTGCGCCGGCGGGCGCGGGCCGGAATATATCCGCACCGACAAGCGCATCCAGGCGATGGTCCGGCACTTCCACGAGACCGGCAAGCCGATCTTCACCATCTGCCACGGCGCGCAGATCCTCATGGCGGTGGACGGGGTGCTGACCGGCAAGCGCGTGGGCGCCCTCGGCGCCTGCGAGCCGGAAGTGCGCCTCGCCGGCGGCATCTATGTCGACCTCTCGCCCACCGAGGCGCTGGTCGACGGCAACATGGTCTCGGCCAAGGGCTGGACGGCGCTCGCCGCCTTCATGCGCGAATGCCTGAAGGTGCTGGGCACCGAGATCCGCCACTCCGAGACCATGCCCGCCGCGACCACCCGCGCCGCGTGACTTTGGCCGACCCCGGACGCCCGCATGGCGCCCGGGGTACGGCGACGGCGATCCTCGCGCTTGAGCCTTGCTGTTCGAGCCTTGTCGCTCAAGCTGTGCCGCTCAGTCCTTGCCGCTCAAGCTGTGCCGCTCAGTCCTTGCCGCTCAAGCTATGCCGCCTCAGAACCCGCCTTCCGTTCCGGAGGGCGGGTTTTTTTCGCGTGGGTCAGCCCTCCGAGCCTGCGTTAGGCACAGCCTAACGCGCCTTACGAGTTTTCGCCGTTGTCTAACGTGCGGCGAGGGTGAAGCATCGCGCCAACCTAAAAAACAAGATTTGGGAGACTACGCATGGGTCGGGACCAGCTCTTCATCGATGGTCGGTGGGTGGAGTCCGCGTCGGGAAAATTCCTGCCGGTCGTCAACCCGAGCACGGGCGAAACCATCGGCCGGATCGCCGCCGGCGGCGCCGCCGACATTGATCGCGCCGTGACGGCCGCCCGCCACGCCTTCGAGACGGTGTGGAGTTCGATGGCGGCGATGGAGCGCGGGCGGCTGCTCAGCAAGCTCGGCCTGCTGATTCTGGATCGCCTGGAGGAACTCGCCCAGCTCGAGGCCGCCGACACCGGCAAGCCGATGAAGCTGGCGCGCAACGACATCCGCGTGACCGCCCGCTATTTCGAATATTATGGCGGCGCCGCCGACAAGATCCACGGCGACACCATCCCCTTCCTGCCGGGTTATCAGGTCATGGTGCTGCGCGAGCCGCGCGGGGTCACCGGCCACATCATTCCGTGGAACTACCCCGCCTCGATGTTCGGCCGCACCCTCGGCGCGGCGCTGGCGGCGGGCAACACCTCGATCCTCAAGCCGGCGGAAGAAGCCTCGCTCTCCTGCCTGCGCTTCACCGAGCTGGCCGAGGAGGTAGGCTTTCCCGCCGGCGTCATCAATGTGGTCACCGGTCTCGGCGAGGAGGCCGGGGCGGCGCTGTCGAGCCATCCGGGCATCGACTTCCTGTCCTTCACCGGCTCGCCGGAAGTCGGCACGCTGGTGCAGATGGCGGCCGCGAAGAACCATGTGCCCTGCGTGCTGGAGCTAGGCGGCAAGTCCCCGCAGATCGTCTTCGCCGATGCCGACCAGGAAAAGGCCTGCGAGGTCATCATCGGCGCCATCGTGCAGAATGCCGGCCAGACCTGCTCGGCCGGCTCGCGGGTGCTGATCGAGCGCTCGATCTACGAGCCCTTCATGCAGAAGCTGGCGCAGCGCATGGCCGCCGTCCGCGTGGGCTTTCCCGAGCAGGATTTCGAATGCGGCCCGGTCATCAACCAGGTGCAGCGCGATCGCGTCATGGCCTTCCTCGACCGCGCCGCGACCGACAAGGTCGAGGTAGTGGCGCAGGGCAAGATCCATCCCGAGGCGTCGAAGGGCGGCTATTTCGTGCCCCCGACCCTGTTCGGGCTGGTGCCGCGCGAACATGAGCTGGCGCGCGAGGAAGTGTTCGGCCCGGTACTCGCCGCGCTGCCCTTCGACGACGAGGACGACGTGCTGCGCATCGCCAACGGCACCGATTACGGGCTGATCGCCGGCGTGTGGACCCGCGATGGCGGGCGCCAGATGCGCATGGCCAAGGGCATCCGCGCCGGCCAGATCTACATCAACGGCTATGGCGCCGGCGGCGGCGTGGAGCTGCCCTTCGGCGGCTTCCGCAAGAGCGGGCACGGCCGCGAGAAGGGCTTCGAGGCGCTGAAGGAATACACCGTCGCCAAGACGGTGGTCATCGACCACTCAAGCTGACGACCCGCGTCGCGGGGCCATGCACGCTGACGAGACGCCGGTGGTCATAGACCACTCAAGCTGACGCAAAGTCGGCACCGACAACAACAAAAACAAATTCATCTCTAGGGAGAAAACCATGAAGAACCTCATCGTGGCTGCCTTGGCAGCCGTGACGCTCGCGGCATTGCCGCAGGCCGCGTCCGCCGACAAGGCCCGCCTCGGCCACGTCTTCGCCCAGGGCAATGCGGCGGACGAGGCGAGCCAGACCTTCGCCCGGCTGGTCAAGGAGCGCACCGACGGCAAGATCGACATCACCGTCTTCCCCAACAGCCAGCTCGGCGGCGACGAGGCGCTCGGGCGCGATCTCAGCCGTGGCGCGGTCGAGTTCGCCTTCCTGAACATCGGCTCGCTGACCGGCCTCGATCCGCTGCTCGACATCCATTACCTGCCCTACATCGCCACCGACTACGCGCAGGTCGACAAGATCTTCTACAACCCGGAAGGCATCCTGCAGCGCACGCTCAACGGCGCGCTGGCCAAGCACAACATGGTCGCGCTCGCCTATTTCGAGCTGGATTTCCGCGCGGTGACCAACTCCAGCCGCCCGGTGAACAATGCTGCAGACCTCAAGGGCATGAAGCTGCGCGTGCCGGGCTCGGCCTCCATCCGCTCCTTCTTCGAGGCGGCGGGCGCCCAGACCGTGACCATGCCGATGCCGAACCTGTTCGTGGCGCTCCAGCAGGGCACCGTGGACGGCCAGGATAACGGCGCCAGCATCACCTATAATTCCCGGCTGTTCGAAGCCCAGAAGTACATGACGCTGACCAACCATGTGTACGCCATGGGCGCGATCACGGTGAGCAAGCGCTTCTGGGACGGGCTGGACGAGGCCCAGCGCAAGATCGTGGCGCAGGCCGCGCAGGAAGCCGCGCGCGAGGGCATCGCCCGCAACCGCGCCGCCACCAGCGCCTTCCTCGACAAGATCAAGGCCGGCGGCGTCACCGTCATCACCCCGACGCCGGAAGCGATGGCGGAATTCGCCAAGGTCGGGCAGATCGGCTGGGAGAAGCTGACGCCGATCTACGGCGCGGAGCGCATCGCCGAGCTGAAGAAGGAAATCGCCGCGGCCAGGGGCGAGTGAGGCCATGGCCCGCGACGGGACGGCCGCCATGCGCGGCCCCGAGCCGGCGTCCGCCGACGCCCCGCTGCCGCGCCACCCGATCCTCGACGCGCTGATGCGCGTCGAGGTGGGGCTCGCCCGGATGGAGAACGCCGTCGTCATTACGGCGATGGTGGTCGCCATCCTGGCGGTGGCGGCGTCGGTGGTGATCCGCACCTTCGACCTGCCGATCGACGACACCGGCGAGTGGGCGATGGTGGCGATGTCGCCGCTCACCTTCATCGGCGCGGCGCTGTGCAGCCATCTGCACAAGCACCTGACCGCCGACATCGTAGAGATGCTGCCGCCCGGGCCCCTGCACCGGTGCCTCGACGCGGTCGCCGCCGTTCTGTGCCTGGTGTTCGGCCTGTTCTTCATCGCCCTGGCCTGGGACCTGTTCGATTATGCCCGGACCTCCGGCGAAACGCTGATCGATCTAGGCACCCCCATCGCCATTCCCGCCGGCTTCATGCTCGCCGGCGCCGCCCTGATGACCTTCCACGCCGTGCTCGACGTCTGGCGCGCGCTGGTGGGACGCGAGCCGGGAGGGTTCAACCCGTGGCACTGACCTTCGGCCTCATGGCCCTGTTCCTGGTGCTCGGCGCCCCGCTCGCCGTCACCTTCGGGCTCGTCATCTTCCTGCAGATGGGCGCCTATGGGCTGTCCATCGCCGGGCTCAGCAACATTCCCTATGAGGAGATATCGAGCTACCCGCTGGTGGCGATCCCGCTGTTCATGCTGACCGGCGAGCTGATGAACCGCAGCGGCATGGCGGCCGAGCTGATCGCCCTGGCCGATCTCGTCTTCCGCCGTGTTCGCGCCGCCTTCGGCTACATCACGGTCGCGGCCTCGGCGATGATGGGCGCCATTACCGGCTCCTCGGTCGCCACCGTCGCGGCGGTGGGCGGCATCGTCTCGCCGGAGATGATCAAGCGCGGCTATCCCAAGGGCTATGTCGCCTCGCTTACCGCCTCCGCCGGGCTGCTCGGCGTGCTGGTGCCGCCTTCCATCCCGCTCATCCTCTACGGCGCGACGGTGGGCGTGTCGATCTCCCAGCTCTTCATCGCCACCATGGTTCCGGCGGTGCTGATGGGCGCGCTGTTCCTCGTGGTGCACAACCGGCTGTCCCGCAAGGTTCTGCGCAACGGCGTCGAGGGCCGTCCCGAGGGCGACGGCGTGCTCCATCCCCGCAAATCGACGGCGCGCGTCGTGTTCGACGCGACCTCGGCGCTGCTGCTGCCGGTGGTCATCCTCGGCGGCATCTATGGGGGCATCATGACCCCGACCGAGGCGGCGGCCGTCGGCTGCCTCTACGCCATCGGCGTGTCGGTGGGGCGCCGCCTGATCAGCCGCGAGGGCTTCACCCGCTCCTTCCGCGCGGCGGCGATCACCGGCTCGGGCATCCTCGTCATCATCGCCATGACCGGCATCTTCAACCGCGCCATGGTGCTGAACCAGGTGCCGCAGGACATCGCCATTTGGGTCGCGACCTATATCGAGAGCCCGATCGCCTTCCTGCTGATGGTCAATGTGGTGCTGCTGCTGGTCGGCACCTTCATGGAGACCAACGCCTCCATCCTGCTCATGGGCCCCCTGCTGGCCCCGGCGGCGGAGCGCTTCGGCATCGATCCCGTACATTTCGGCATCGTACTCGCCACCAATCTGGAAATAGGCCTGCTCACCCCGCCGATGGCCGCCAACCTCTATGTCGCCGCCCGCGCCGCCAATGCCCGGCTGGCCGACATGATGCCCTATCTCGGGTGGTTCTTCGGCGCGGCCCTGCTGGGCCAGGCGATCATCACCTTCGTCCCGTTCGCCACGCTGTGGTTCCGCTACCTCTAGCCTTGTGTGACTCATGCCCCTGTCTGGTGACACCCGCGACATCGCCACGCTGCCCGGATTCTCCCGCGCCGCAGTGGTCCGCCGCTTCGGCGAGCCGGTGAAGATCGAATGCGTTCCCGTCCCTCCGGCTCCGGAACCGGGCGCGCTGATCGTGCGCACCACCGCCTGCTCGATCTGCGGCACCGATGTGCATCTCTCGCGCGGCAATCTCTCGCTCGCCGTCAACCTGCCGATCATCCTCGGCCATGAGATGGTGGGGCGCGTGGTCGCCATCGGCGACGGCGCCGAGCGCGACAGCGTCGGGCAGAAGCTCGCGATCGGCGACCGCATCCTGTGGACCCACACCGCCTGCGGCACCTGCTTCTTCTGCACCGTCGCCCGCCAGCCGACCCTGTGCGAGAATCGCCGCGCCTATATGTACGAGAACATCGAGAAGCCGCCCTATCTGCTCGGCGGCTTCTCCGAATATGGCTATGTCCTGCCGCAGTCGGGCCGGGTGAAGGTGCCGGACAATCTCGACGACGGCGTCGCCAGCCTGTGCAGCTGCGCCTTCCGCTCGGTGATGAACGCCTTCGACAATCTCGGCCCCATCGACCCGTCCGAGCATGTCGCGATCCAGGGCGCCGGACCGCTCGGCATATTGGCGGCGGCCGTCGCCCGGGTGATGGGGGCGCGCAGCGTCAGCGTCATCGGCGCGCCGGAAGCCCGCCTCGCCCTCGCAAGGGACTTCGGCGCCACCCACACCTTCACCATCGAGGGCACCACCCATGAGGAGCGGGTGGCGGGGCTGCGCGAGATCACCGACGGGCGCGGGCCGGACATCGTGATGGAGTTTACCGGCTTTCCCGACGCTTTCGGCCAGGGGCTGGACATCGTCCGCAAGGGCGGGCGCTACCTCACCGTCGGCCAGCTCGGCACCGGCACCACCACTTTCAGCCCTTCCACCATCGTCAAGAAGAACATCCGGGTGCTCGGCTCCTTCTCGGGCGACGTGAAGTCCTACTGGAAGGCCCTGCAATTCGCCTCGGCGCATATCGACCACATCCCCTTCGGCAAGATGATCACCGGCCGCTACACGCTGGACGACGTGAACATCGCGCTCGACCGCATGCACCGGCTTGAAGAGATCAAGCCGCTCATCGTGATGGAATGAGGGAGCGGGCGATGGGCGAGACGCATCACTTCACCCCCGACCAGCGCGGCCCGCTCCACGGCGTGCGCATCGTCGACATGTCGCGGCTGGTCGCCGGCAACATGACCACCCACGTCCTCGCCGACTATGGCGCGGACGTCATCAAGATCGAGCGGCCCGGCAAGGGCGACGATTTGCGCAACTGGCGCGTCGACGGCGTCGAGGTGTTCTGGAAGGTCTATGCCCGCAACAAGCGCAGCATGGCTCTGGACATCCACGAGCCCGAAAGCCGCGAGGTGCTGCTGCGCCTGATCGACAGCGCGCAGGTGCTGGTGGAGAATTTCGTGCCCGGCACGCTGGAGCGCTGGGGCATGGGCCCCGAGGCGCTGCATGCGCGCAATCCGGGCCTCGTCATCCTGCGCGTTTCCGGCTGGGGGCAGACCGGGCCGTGGCGCCTGCGGCCGGGCTTCGGCACGCTGGTGGAAGCGATGTCGGGCTGGGCCTTCATGAACGGCCATGCCGACAAGCCGCCCACTTTGCCGCCGCTGGCGCTGGCCGACATGATCGCCGGTCTCTACGGCTCCGCCGCCATCCTCGCCGCGCTGCGCTCGGTCGAGCAGGGCGGCGGCAAGGGGCAGGTGATCGACCTGTCGCTGTTCGAGCCGATCCACGCCATGATCGGCGCCGAGGCGGCGCAGATCCGGCTGACCGGGGCGCCGACGCCGCGCGCCGGCAACCAGTCCTCCCACACCGCGCCGCGCAACGTCTATGAATGCGCCGACGGCGCCTATGTCGCCATGTCCGGCTCGATGCAGTCCATGGCCGAGCGCATCTTCGAGACCATCGGCCGGCCGGAGCTGAAGACCGACCCGCGCTTCGTCGACAACGCCGCCCGCGTTGCCAATCGCGACGCGCTCGACGCCATCATCGCCGCCTTCATCGTCACGCGCACGCAGGCGGACAACCTTGCTCTGTTCGAGGCCGCCGGCGTCACGGTGGGGCCGGTCTGCTCGGTCGCCGACCTGCTGGAGCACCCCTATGTGCTGGGCCGCGAGGCCATCGTCGAGGTCGAGGACCGCGATCTCGGCTCGGTGCCGATGCACAACATCATCCCCCGCTTTTCCGCCACGCCGGGCGCCTTCCGCCGCCCGGCACCCGATATTGGCGAGCACACGGACGAAATCCGGCGCGAGCTAGGTTTCGGTGCGCGCCCCAAGGCTGTCGAGGTCTCCTCATGAACACCCCCGCCCCCGCCTGGCGCTCCATGCTGTTCATTCCGGTGCTGAATGAGCGCTTCCTCGCCCGCGCTGCCGAGCGCGGCGCCGACGCCATCCAGCTCGACCTCGAAGACGCGATTCCCCCGAGCCAGAAGGAGGAGGCCCGCCGTGCCGTGCCGGCCGCCGCCGCCCGCCTCGCCGCCCAGGGGCTGGACGTCGTCGTGCGCATCAACCGGCCGTGGCGGCAGGCGCTGGCCGATATCGAGGCCTCGGTCGGGCCGGATGTGTGCTGCCTGACCCTGCCCAAGGTGCCGGATGCCTCGCATGTGCGCGCCCTCGCCGAGATCCTCGACGAGCTGGAGCGCGAGCGGGGACTGGCTGTGGGCCATACGCGTTTGGTGGTGATGATCGAGACGGCGGAAGGGCTCATCAACATGGCCGCCATCGCTGCCGCCCATCCCCGCGTCGCCGGGCTGATCGTCGGCGCCGAGGACCTCGCTCTGTCGCTCGGCGCCGCGCCCACCTATGACACGCTCTACATCCACAACGCGCAGGCGGTGGTCGCCGCGCGCGCGGCCGGCATCCACCCCATCGGCTTCGTCGGCACGGTGGCGGACTATGCCGACACCGAAAAATTCCGGCGCACCATCACCCAGGCGCGGGAGATGGGCTTCACCGGCGGCTTCTGCATCCACCCCAGCCAGGTGCCGATCATGAACGAGGTGTTCGCCCCCTCGGCGGCGGAAGTGGAATGGGCCACGGGCGCGCTGGAGGCATTCGACGCAGCGCTCGCCAAGGGGCTCGGCGCGGTGACCTATCGCGGCGCCATGCTCGACCTGCCGGTCGCCGACCGCGCACGCGCCATCCTTGCCCGCCGCGACGCGGTGGCGCACATGAGGGCGAACAGGGCGGAGGTCGCCCTGCAAGCCTGACGGTGCCATGGACCTTCGCGATCTCCGGGTCTTCGTGACCATCGCCGAAACCGGCTCGCTTGCGGCGGCCGGCAAGGTGCTGCACATGAGCTCGCCGTCGCTGAGCGCGCGGCTGAAGGACCTTGAGGACGAACTCGCCACCGTGCTGTTCGAGCGCTGGGCGCGCGGGCTGATCCTTACCGAGCAGGGCCGCGAGTTCCAGACCCACGCCTATGCCATCCTCAAGCAGGCCGAGGATGCCAAGGCCAGCATGCTGAGCCGCGACAAGCCGCCCATCGGCACGGTGCGCTTCGGCGTGCCCGGATCGCTGGTCGGCCTGCTCACCGTGCGGCTGATCGAATCCTGCCTCGAACGCCTGCCGCAGGTCCGCCTGCGGGTGGTCGAGAGCATGTCGGGCTACATCTCCAACTGGCTGCGCGAGGGCACGCTGGACGCGGCCATCGTGTTCGGCGGCGGCGCGGCCAACGATCGCAGCGTCTCCTTGCAGGCGATCGCCGAGGAAGACCTCTATGTCGGCACCTATGATCTGCCGTCGGTCGCGCCCTATCTGACGGACAGGGGCGAGATCCGCATGCGCGACGTCCGGCATCTGCGCCTCGTCATGCCGGGGCCGGAACATGGCCTGCGCCTGCTGGTGGAGGCGACCGCGCGTCGGCATTCCGTGCCGCTGAACGTGACGATGGAGGTGGACGCCTCCTCGCAGATCTTCACCCTCATCCGGCGCGGCCACGGCGCCACCATCTGCTCGCTGGCGGCCCGCCATCCCGGCGCCATGGCCAGCTCGGCCGGCGATGCCACGCTGCACACCTTCCGCGTGGTGGAGCCCGGCTTCCGGCGCACGGTTTATCTTGCCACGCCGCTCAACCGTCCCTCGTCGCGGGCGACGCTGGCCGTGGCCCAGCTGGCGGTGGAAACGCTGCTGGCCTCGGCGGCTTCCGACGAGTGGAAAGCCCGCCGGCTGACGTGAGGCCGGGCGCCCGGCCTACTCCGCCGCCGCCGCGATGACCGCCTCCAGCGCGTCGCCCCCCATCGGGAAGCCCGCCTCGATCCACGCCTCCTCGGCACGCTTCAGCGCGGCACCGAGCGCCGGGCCGGGGGCGAGGCCGCGGGCGATGAAATCCGCTGCCTTCAGCGGAAAATGCGGAATCGGCGCGTCTGCCGCCAGCGCCGCCAGCGCGCGCCAGCCTTCCGTGTCAGGCGGTGCGCCGGAGCGGGCGAAAGCGATGAGTGCGCGGTCCTGAAACGCCTCGCGCCCCATGCGGTAGAGAAACGCCCTCTGGCCCTTCTCGCACATGCCGGGCGTCGGTGCGGGGCCGGCGAGCGCGAGGAGCCGCAACGCCTCGGCATTGGAGAGCCGCAGCCCCTCGCGCAGCGCCTCCCCGTCGGCCTCCTCCCGCACGGCGAGCGCGCCGAGCCGGCGCACCGCGTCCGGCGCCAGGCCGAGCGCCGCCTCGATGTCGGCCAGCCGGGCCAGGGTGGCGACGTCGCCCTCCCGCCCGAGCACCGGCGCCAGCAGGCCGGCTTCCGCCATCTGCGCCAGCGTTTCAGCGGCGCGCGGCGCGACCAGCAGCTTCATCAGTTCCGCCCGCACCCGCTCGCGCGAGAGCTGTGCCAGCCCCTCGCGGTTGCGGATCGCGGCCGCCAGCGCGGCGGCGTCGAGCGGCCCCTGCCCGACCACGGCGTGGAAGCGGAAGAGACGCAATATGCGCAGATAATCCTCGCGGATGCGGGTGTCGGCATCGCCGATGAAGCGCACGCGGCCCGCCCTGGCATCGGCCTCGCCGCCGACGAGGTCCACCAGTTCGCCGGATCGGGTGAGATAGAGCGCGTTCATGGTGAAGTCGCGCCGCTGCGCGTCATGCGCCCAGTCGCGGCCGAAGACGACGCGGGCGCGGCGCCCGTCGGTCTCCACATCCTCGCGCAGCGTCGTCACCTCATAGGGCTCGCCCTGCGCGACCACCGTTACCGTGCCATGCTCGATGCCGGTGGGCACCGGCTTCAGCCCGGCGGCCTTGGCGCGGCGGGTCACCTCCTCGGGCAAGGCGGTGGTGGCGATGTCGATATCGGAGCGCTTGCCGCGTCCGGTCAGCCAGTCGCGCACCGCGCCGCCGACGATGCGCGCCTCCTCCCCGTCACCGTCAAGCGCGTCGAGCACCCGGGCCAGACCCGGCCGGCCGTCGAGCAGCGGATTCATTCCAGGTGCCCCGGCACCAGCACGCCGTTTTCCCAGGTCGGCGGCACATAGCGGCCGGTGGTCGGCCCACGGGTCGAGGATTCGAGAAAGAGGAGGCTGAGCGCCACCAGCAGCACGGCAACGATCGAGCAGCCGATCAACGCCCGCAGCGTCCATCCGGAGAGCCACGAATCCACCTTCCGGCCGTAGCGCAGGTAAAGCGCGAAGGCGACGAAGGGCAGCAGGAACAGGGCGAACTGGGCGATCATGCGGGCCATCAGGCGTAGATCCTCTCATAGAGGCTGCGCAATATGCCGGCGGTGATGCCCCAGATGCGTCGCTTCTCATAGGTCATGGCGTGAAAGGTGCGCATCATGCCGAGCCATTCGCGGCTCTCGCGCTGGTGGTTGCCGGGGCGCATCAGGAAATCCAGCGGCACCTCGAACGCCTCGTCCACCTCGCCGGGATTGAGCGTCAGGCCGAAATCCGGCTGCACCAGCCCGACCACGGGAACGATGCGGTAGCCGGTGCGAGAGAGATAGGCGTCGAGATAGCCGAGCGGCGTCACCAGGCGCGGCGCCAGCCCCACCTCCTCCTGCGCCTCGCGCAGCGCCGCGCCGAGCGGGCCGTCATCCTGCGGGTCGATCTTGCCGCCGGGAAAGGCTATCTGCGCCGCATGGCTGGAGAGGTGCGCGGAACGCAGCGTCAGCAGCACGGTCGGCCGTTCGCGGGCGACGATCGGCACCAGCACCGCCGCCCCACGCGCCGGCAGCGCGTCGACAAGGGCGCGGAATTCCGGCGTCAGCTCATGGTCGCCGCGCACCGGGTCGCCATGCAGGTCCGGCACCGCAAGCAGGCGCGTGCGGGCACGGGCGAGAAAATCATCGAGGTCGAACGGCGCCTCGGCGGCGGCGGCTGGCAACTCGGGCAACAGGTTCACGGACACACCGTTCATCAATCCTCTTTCACGCTCTCGGCCGGCGCGAGGGCGAAGAACGCCCCGCCGGAGGCGACGCCGAACACGGGCCGCCCTTCTACCACGCGTGCCTCCGCCCGTTCGGCGAGATCGAGGAAGACGGCGCGCGTCAGCCGCGCCCAAAGGCCGCGACGCACATATAGATAGGGTCTCGGCTCGCCATCCGCCCGCGTCTCGATGCGCAGCGGATGCTCGCCGTCGCAGGCGACGAGGTCGTCGAGATTGGTGCGGAACACCAGGCGGGGCTCCCCCTCGCCCGGCTCCACCGCCGGCTCAACCGCCATGTCGACGGCGAGGAACGGCGCGTCCTCCACCGTGATGCCTAGCTTCTCGGCCGGCGTCACCAGCACATGGCGCTCGCCCTCGCGCCTCAGCACCGAGGCGAAGAGGCGCACCAGCCCCGGGCGCGGGATCGGCCGGCCCTCATGGTGCCACACGCCGTGGCGGTCGATCACGATGTCGATTTCGCCACAATCGGGCGGATTCCAGCGCTCCACGGGCGGCAGGGCGCGCACCTCCCCGTTACCCACCGACCGCATCAATTCGTCAAACCGGCCGGAAGATGCTGAATTCATGGGCATATCCTTGTCACACAAGCGCAATCGCGCAGTCGTGATCCCCCGCCCGATAGTCGACGCGGTTGCAGGATAGCGTAAGGTTGGCGCTTCGAAAGCCCTGGCCGCCACACGGATCCGGCACTGACGGTTCCGGACAGGTGCATTGCAAAGCTCGTGTTGCAATGCACAATAGCTGGCAGGGCTGGGCATGGATGGTCTCGCCGTGGGTTCGCCCGCTCCGGGATTTGGGATTGCAGGAGAACGGCATGACGTCCGCCACCGGCGAGAATTTCGAATCCCTCGACGACATGATCATCCGCTCGGCGGAATCCACGGCCGCCAATGTGCGGGCCGCGCGCGCCGGCATCGGCGCGGTCATCTTCGGCCAGGAGGCCGTGGTCGAGCGCACGCTCATTACCCTGCTGTCCGGCGGCCACGGCCTGCTGGTGGGCGTGCCGGGCCTCGCCAAGACCAAGCTGGTGGAGACGCTCGGCACCGTGCTCGGCCTCGACGCCCGGCGCGTGCAGTTCACGCCCGACCTCATGCCCTCCGACATTCTCGGCGCCGAGGTGCTGGAGGAAAGCGCCGGCGGACGGCGCTCCTTCCGCTTCATCCCCGGCCCGGTCTTCGCCCAGTTGCTGATGGCGGACGAGATCAACCGCGCCTCGCCGCGCACCCAGTCGGCGCTGCTGCAATCGATGCAGGAAGGCCATGTGACCGTGGCCGGCGTGCGCCATGACCTGCCCAAGCCCTTCCACGTGCTGGCGACGCAGAACCCGCTGGAGCAGGAGGGCACCTATCCCCTGCCCGAGGCGCAGCTCGACCGCTTCCTCATGGAAATCGACGTCGATTATCCCGACCGCGATTCGGAGCGGAAGATCCTGTTCGACACCACCAGCGCGGAAGAGACCAAGCCGCGCGCGGTAATGAATGCGGAAGAGCTCGCCGCCGCGCAGCGCCTGGTGCGCCGCCTTCCCGTGGGCGAGTCGGTGGTCGAGGCCATCCTCACCCTCGTCCGCTCGGCGCGTCCGGGGTCCGAGGCCGGCGACCTCTCCAAGTTCATCTCCTGGGGCCCCGGCCCTCGCGCCTCGCAATCGCTGATGCTGGCGGTGCGTGCCCGCGCGCTGCTCGACGGGCGCTACGCCCCCTCGATCGACGATGTGGTGGCGCTGGCCGAGCCGATCCTCAAGCACCGCATGGCGCTCACCTTCGCCGCCCGCGCCGATGGCGAGACCGTGCCGGGCGTCATCGCCAAGCTGGCCAAGCGTATCGGCTGAGGCTGTTGAGTTTCGGTGCATGGCGGATGGATTGCATTGCCTGCGGCACCTGCCGCGTGAACGAGTGATGAGGGCCTGATCGGGTGGAATTCGACGCCGATACCGCCGTACGAAGCGCCGCGCAGGACGCCGCCGGTCTCGTGGCGGCCATGCCCCGGCTGGTGCTGGAGGCGCGCCGCATCGCGGCAAGCGTCTATCACGGCCTGCATGGGCGCCGCCGCGCCGGCACCGGCGAGAATTTCTGGCAGTACCGCCGCTTCAACGATGGCGAGCCCTCGAACCGCGTCGACTGGCGCCGCTCGGCCCGCGACGACCATCTGTATGTGCGCGAGCGGGAATGGGAAGCCGCCCACACGGTGTGGATCTGGCCGGACCTGTCCGCTTCCATGGTCTTCGCCTCGCCTTTGGTGTGGGAGACCAAGCGCGACCGCGCCCTCATTCTCGCCTTCGCCCTGGCGGAACTGCTGGTGCGCGGCGGCGAGCGGGTCGGCATTCCCGGGGTGATGACCCCATCTGCCTCGCGCCGCATCGTCGAGAAGATGGCGGAATCGCTGGTCCACGCCGCCAGCCTGCCGCAGAGCCTGCCGCCGGCCTTTTCCCCCTCGCCGCTGGCGGAAGTGGTGCTGCTTGGCGATCTGTGGAGCCCGACGCGCGAGGTCGTCGCCAGCCTCGCCGGGGTCGCCGCCTCCGGCGCGCACGGCCACGTCGTGCAGGTCTGCGATCCGGCGGAAGAGACCTTCCCCTATTCCGGCCGCGTCGAGTTCCGCGAGCCCGAGAGCGGCGCCACCCTCACCATCGGCCGGGCCGAGACGGTGCGGGGCGAATATGTCGCCCGCGTCTCCGCCCATCGCGAGGCCATCCGCCGCGAGGCGGAGCGGCGCAGCTGGAGCTTCCTCGTCCACCGCACCGACCGGCCGGCCAGCGAAGTTCTGCTGGCGCTGCATGCCCGCATGAGCGGCGGCCACGGCGCCGTGCCGCCGCGCGAGGGCGCGGCCGATGCCCTTTCCTCCGACCAGACGGGGCACGCCGCATGACCGGTCTGTTCGGGCTGCCCCTCGCCTTCGCCACGCCGCTGCTGCTGACCGCGCTCGCCGCCCTGCCGCTGCTGTGGTTCCTGCTGCGCCTGGTGCCGCCGCGCCCGCGCCGCATCGCCTTCGCGCCGATGCGGCTTCTGCTCGACATTCCGCCGAAGGAAGAGACCCCGGCCCGCACGCCCTGGTGGCTCACCGTGCTGCGCCTGCTGCTCGCCGCCATCATCATCTTCGCCGCAGCGGGGCCAATCTGGAATCCGCCCGTCGCCGGCCCCGCCTCTTCCGGCCCGGTGGTGCTGCTGATCGATTCCGGCTGGCCGGCCGCCGCCGGCTGGGCCGCCCGCCGCGCCAGCGCCGAAGGCGTGGTGGCGGATGCCGATCTCGACGGGCGCGGCGTCATTCTCATCCCCACCGGCGAGCCGCCGCTGGAGCCGCGCGTGATGGCCCCGAACGAGGCGCGCGAGCGCCTGCGCACCCTCGCCCCCGTGCCGTTCGTGCCGGAGCGCGCCGGCGCGCTCGCCAGCCTCGCCAAGGCGCTCGCCGCCGCCCCGCAGGCGAGCGTGATCTATCTCTCCGACGGCGTCGCCCTCGACGGCGCCACGACCGCCCCGGCGGACCTTCTCGCCACGGTGGGCGACCGGCCGCTCACCACGCTGGCCGAAGGCGTGTCCGAGCCGCTGGCACTGGCCTCCGCCGACAACGCCGTCGATGCGCTCACCGTGAAGGTGCTGCGCGCCGACCGCCAGACCTCGCCCCGCGCGGGCACGGTGCGGGCCTTCGACATGCGCGGGCTGGCCCTCGGCGAGACGCCCTTCGCCTTCGAGCCCGGCGCTACCGAGACCGAGGCGCGCTTCGACCTGCCGGTGGAGATCCGCAACGAGGTCGCCCGCCTCGACATTCGCGACGAGGCCTCGGCCGGCGCGGTGCAACTGCTCGACAAGCGCTGGCGCCGCCGCGCGGTGGGCGTCGTCTCCGGCGTCGCCGCCGACCAGCGCCAGCCGCTGCTCGCGCCCTCCTATTACCTGACGCGGGCGCTCGCCCCCTTCGCCGACATCCGCTCCGCCGAGGGCGCCTCGACCCCCGAGGCGGTGGACCGCTTCATCGACGCCAAGCTGCCGGTCATCATCCTCTCCGATGTCGGCACCCTGCCGCCGGAGACGCAGTCCCGCCTGGCCCGCTGGGTCGAGGGCGGCGGCGTGCTCGTCCGCTTCGCCGGCCCGCGCCTTGCCAATGGCACCGACAACCTCGTGCCGGTGACGCTGCGGCGCGGCGGGCGCGTGCTCGGCGGCTCACTGTCCTGGGAGCAGCCGCAGTCGCTCGGCGGCTTCTCCGCCGAAGGGCCCTTCCGCGACGTGCCGGTGCCGAACGACATCACGGTGCAGCGCCAGGTGCTGGCCGAGCCGGACGGCCTGCTCGCCGCCCGCACCTGGGCGACGCTGTCGGACGGCACGCCGCTGGTCACCGGCGAGCGGCGCGGCGCCGGCACGCTGGTGCTGTTCCATGTCACCGCCGACACCTCGTGGTCGAACCTGCCGCTGTCCGGCGCCTTCGTCGAGATGCTGCGCCGCGTGGTGTCGCTTGGCGGTTCCACCGCCAGCGAGGCATCGGCCGACAGCACCGGGGCGCCGGTGCTGAACGGCGAGACCCTTGCCCCCACCCGCCTGCTCGACGGCTTCGGCGCCTTCCGCCCGACCATGCCGACCGCCAAGGCCATCCCGGTCGGCTATCGCGACCGCGCCAGCGCCGATCACCCGCCGGGCTTCTACGGCCCGCCGGACGGGCTGGTGGCGGTGAACGCGCTGCTGCCGCGCGACCGGCTGGTGGCGCTCGACCTCACCGGCCTCGGCCGGCTGGAGCCGTATCGCGACAGCACGCCGCGCGATCTGCGCGCGCCCCTGCTGGTGGCGCTGCTCGCTTTGCTGCTGGTCGATGCGATGATCGTGTTCCTGCTCGCCGGCGGCTTTTCCCGCCTCACCGCGCGGCGCGCCGCCGGCGGCGCGGCCGCCCTGCTCCTGATGCTCTGCCTCGCCGTCGCGCAACCCGGCAGCGCGCAAGCCCAGTCCGCGCCTGCCCAGTCCGCGCAAGCCCAGTCAACTCCTGCCCAGTCAGCGCCTGCCCCGCCCACCGCCACGGCCCCCGCGCCGGAAAAGCCGATGACGCAGGGCGAGATCGACTTCGCCACCCAGGCGACCAGTTCGACCCGCCTCGCCTATGTCGTCACCGGCGATGCCGACACCGACGCCATCAGCCGCGCCGGCTTGAAGGGCCTCACCGAATTCCTCGGCCAGCGCACGGCGCTGGAGGCGGGCGAGCCGATGGGCGTGGACGTCGCGCGCGACGAACTCTCCTTCTTCCCGCTGCTCTACTGGCCGATCGTCCCCGGCACCGACCGCCCGAGCCCGGAGACGCTGGCCCGCATCGACGGCTTCATGAAGCAGGGCGGCACCGTCATCTTCGACACGCGCGACGCCGAAACCACCCTGCCCGGCTCAACCGGCGCCGGCTCGCCGGCCAATGAGACGCTGCGCGCCATCCTGTCGGGCCTCGATATACCCGAGCTGGAGCCGGTGCCGCGCGACCACGTGCTCACCAAGGCGTTCTACCTGCTGCGCGACTTCCCCGGCCGCTTCACCGGCGGCACCACCTGGGTGGAAGCGCTGCCGGCCGCCGACGAGGCCGACGAACGCCCGGCCCGCGCCGGTGACGGCGTCTCGCCCGTGGTCATCACCTCCAACGACCTCGCCGGCGCCTGGGCGGTGGACGATCTCGGCCAGCCGATGCTGCCGGTTTCCGATGGCGGCCCGCGCCAGCGCGAACTCGCCTACCGCGCCGGGGCCAACCTCGTCATGTATGTGCTGACCGGCAACTACAAGGCCGACCAGGTCCACGTGCCGGCACTGCTCGAAAGGCTGGGACAGTGAGGCAGGCTTCCGTTTTCCAGGACGCCGTCATGCTTAGGAAGGCCGTCATGCCTGGCTCTGGGCCGGGCATCCACGCCTTTGGTCGAGCCGGCCGGGACAAGACGTGGATGGCCGGGCCAAGCCCGGCCATGACGGGCACAAGGGCTAAACCCTCATGAATTTCGGCCTCGCCTTCGATCCGCTGATCCCGCTGCCCTGGCTGATCGCCGCCGCCGTGCTGGCCGGCGCCGTGGCGCTGCTGGTCATCGTCTCGCGCACCCGCGGCTCGCTGCTGCGGGCGCTGGCGATTGCGCTCGCCGTGCTGGCGCTCGCCAACCCCTCGCTGACGCGGGAGGAACGCGAGCCGCTCTCCACCGTCGTTGCCGTCGTCGTCGACCAGAGCGCCAGCCAGGATTTCGGCGACCGCACGCAGATGACGCAGGCGGCGCGTGCCGAGCTGGAAACCCGCCTGGCCCGGCTGAAGGAGCAGGGCGCCGAGATACGCTTCATCGATGCCGGCGGCGGTGCCGGCGAGGTGGACGGCACCCGCCTGTTCACCGCGCTTTCCGCCGGCCTCGCCGATGTGCCCCCCGAACGCGTGGCCGGTGCCATTTTCCTCACCGACGGGCGGGTGCATGACATCCCCGCCACCATCGCCGCGCTCGGCTTCCGCGCGCCGGTGCATGCCATCATTTCCGGGCAGGAAGGCGAGCGCGACCGCCGCGTGGCGCTCACCTCCACCCCGCGCTTCGGCATTGTCGGGCAGAACCAGACCATCGGCTACCGCGTCGAGGACGAGGGCGCCCCCGCCGGCGCGCGCGTTGCCGTGACCGTGCGCCGGGACGGCGAGGTGGTGGCGCGCCCCATCGTTACCGCCGGCCAGCCGGCCGAGGTGGATGTCGAGATCGCCCATGCCGGCGCCAACATCGTCGAGATCGAGGCTGCCGGGTTGGAGGGCGAGCTGACCGCCGTGAACAACCGCGCGGCGGTTTCCATTGACGGGGTGCGCGACAAGCTGCGCGTGCTGCTGGTGTCCGGCGAGCCGCATGTGGGCGAGCGCACCTGGCGCAACCTGTTGAAATCCGACGCCAATGTCGATCTGGTCCACTTCACCATCCTGCGCCCGCCGGAGAAACAGGACGGCACGCCGATCAACGAGCTGTCGCTCATCGCCTTCCCCACGCGCGAGCTGTTCCAGCAGAAGATCAAGGATTTCGACCTGATCATCTTCGACCGCTACGCCCAGCAGGGCGTGCTGCCGATGATCTATTTCGACAATATCGTGCGCTATGTGGAGGAAGGCGGCGCGCTGCTGGTCGCCGCCGGCACCGACTATATCTCCGAGGGATCGGTCTATTACACCCCGCTCGATTCCATCCTGCCCGCCGGCCCGACCGGGCAGATGACCGAGATGGCCTACCGCCCGCAGCTGACGCAGGCCGGGCAGCGCCACCCTGTCACCCGCGCGCTGCCCGGCTCGGAGAGCCAGCCGCCGGCCTGGTCGCGCTTTTTCCGCCTGGTGGACACCGACGGCGCGCGCGGCACCAGCGTGATGGACGGGCCGAACGGCAAGCCCGTCGTGCTGCTCGACCGCGTCGGCGAGGGGCGCGTGGCGCTGCTGCTGTCCGATCATTTCTGGCTGTGGGCGCGCGGCTATGACGGCGGCGGGCCGCATATCGACCTGCTGCGCCGGCTGTCGCACTGGCTGATGAAGGAGCCGGACCTCGAGGAGGAACGCCTCAAGATGGTCGCCCATGGCGGCGACATCGTCGTGGAACGCCAGACCATGGGCGACACCGCCCCGCCGGTGACGATCACCACCCCCACCGGCACAAACCGCAACCTCACCCTCGCCTCCGTCGCACCCGGGCTGTTCCGCGCCACCTTCCCGGCCGACATGCTCGGCCTGTGGCGGGCGAGCGACGGCACGCACACGGCTCTCGTCAATATCGGCCCGCTCAACCCGCGCGAATTCGCCGAGGTGACCTCCACGACGCAGACGCTGCGCCCCACCATCGAGGCCACCGGCGGCGGCGTCTGGCGCATGGCGGACCTTGCCGGCGGCGTGCCGCGCGTCGTCGCGGTGCGCTCGGGCGATCGCTTCGCCGGCGAGGACTGGATGGGCCTCGCCTTGCGCGACGTGTCCGTCGTGCGCGGCCTCGGCCTGTTTCCGCTGTTCGCCGGCCTGTCGGGCCTGCTCATCCTGCTCGCCGGCGTAGCGGCGGCCTGGGCGCGCGAGGGGCGGTGAGCGACCCGGCGGGGAGGACAAATCGTCCCTCTCCCGGCCTTGTGACCGCCGCACCCGCCCCGGCGCCCTAGTCTCAGAGGCATGCGTCGCGCCCTCGCGCGGCGCGCCCCCGAGACATGGAGCCCACACTGGTGAATGCCGTCCGCTTCTGCCTGTCCGCCGCCCTCGTCGGCCTGAGCACCCTCGCCCTTGCCGACACCCGTCCCACCTATGGGCCGCAGCTGGAGGGCTTCGCCTATCCCCATGAGCAGAAGCGGTTCGATTTCACCTCGCAGGGCAAGCCGCTCAGCATGGCCTATATGGACGTGGCGCCGACAGGCGAGCCGAACGGGCGCACCGTGGTGCTGCTGCACGGCAAGAATTTCTGCGGCGCGACCTGGGAAGCGACCATCAAGGCGCTGGCCGGTTCCGGCTACCGGGTGGTGGCGCCGGACCAGATCGGCTTCTGCGCCTCGACCAAGCCGGAGGGCTATCAGTTCAGCCTGAACCAGCTGGCCGACAACACCCACAAGCTGCTCGCCGCGCTCGGCATCGAGAAGGCGATGATCATGGGCCATTCCATGGGCGGCATGCTGGCGGCGCGCTATGCGCTCTCCTTCCCGCAGGCGACGGAGACGCTGGTGCTGGTCAACCCCATCGGGCTGGAGGACTGGCAGGCCAAGGGCGTGCCCTACGCCACCATCGACACGCTCTACCAGGGCGAGCTGAAGACCAGCTTCGACAGCATCAAGAACTACCAGCTGACGTTCTATTACAACGGCCAGTGGAAGCCGGAATATGACCGCTGGGTCGCCATGTCCGCCGGCCTTGCCGGTGGTCCGGGTAAGGAAATCGTCGCCTGGAACCAGGCGCAGACCTCGGACATGATCTTCACCCAGCCGGTGGTCCACGAGTTGGGCAACATCGCGGTGCCGACCCTGCTGTTCGTCGGCACCAACGACAAGACCGCCCCCGGCGCCAACCGCGCCTCGAAGGAGGTCGCGCAGTCGCTCGGCAATTATGCGGAGCTCGGCAAGCAGGCCGCCAAGGCCATTCCCGGCGCCCGGCTCATCGCGTTCGACGGGCTGGGCCACTCGCCCCAGGTCGAGGCGCCGGAGGAGTTCCACCGGGCGCTGCTGGAAGCGCTCTGAGGCACGTGCCGAGAGGCATCGGCCGAAGCACTGGCCGGCCCGGCGGCTGACGACCGGCCGCCCTGCGCTACGCGCTTTCCTGCAGCGGCAGGCCGGCGGCGGGGTGCTTGCGCACGGGCCCGCGCACCTCGTCCAGCGGCGTGGCGTCGAGCGGGCAGACGAGCACCCGCGCCGGGTCCACCGGGCCCGGCAGGGTGATCTGCGCCGGCGGCACCCGCCGGAAGCCCATGCGCCCGTAATAGGGCTCGTCGCCCACCAGCAGCACCAGCCGCGCCGCGCCTTCCCCAGCGAGCGTCGCCTTCGCCGCCTCCAGCGCCCGCTCCACCAGCCGCCGGCCGATGCCGTGCGAGCGGAAGGGCGGCTCGACGGTGAGCGGGCCGAGCAGCAGGGCGGGCAGCGCGCCGATGGTGATCGGCGTCAGCCGCACCGAGCCGACCAGCATGGTGCCGATATAGGCGGTGAAGGACAGGTCGCGCCGGTGCGGGTTGTTCTCGCGCAGCCGATACGCCGTGCGGGCATAGCGGCCGGGGCCGAAGGTGCGCGCCACCAGCCGCTCGATGGCGGCGTCGTCGGCAGGATTTTCAGGCAGCAGGGAGATGGAAAGCTCGGTCATCGGGATTCTCGGCGCTCAGGATCGGCAATCGTGCCGCGCCTGGCGACCGTGCTTCACGGCCGCCGGCAGACAGGGACGGAAAGGCACGCGCGCGCAAAAGCGCGGCGGGCTCGCTCGTCTCGTCGTCGCTGGGCCGGCATCCGGAACATCGGGCTATCCTCGACAGGAGGGGCCCGATAGCACGGGCGGCGCGCGAGGTCGAGCATTGCCTTGCCCGACAGCGTGCGCCTTGCCGGCCGGTGGCCGCGTCGACTAGGCTCGCCGCCACCATGCAGGCCTCCGACATCCGCCCCCTCGCCGCCGACCCCGCCACCATCGACGCCCTCGCCAGCCTGCTGGTGGAGACGGTCGGCAGCGGCGGCTCCGTCGGCTTCATGCACCCCGTGGCACCCGACAAGGCCCGCGCCTTCGCCCGCGCCACGCTGGAGGCCGCTGCCAGGGGCGAGCGGATCGTGCTCGGCGCCTATGTCGAAGGCGTACTCGCCAGCACGGTGACGCTGCTGCTCGCCTTGCCGGAAAACCAGCCGCATCGGGCCGAGATCGCCAAGATGATGACCCTCCCCGCCTTTCGCGGCCGTGGCCTGGCCCGCGCACTGCTGATCGAGGCCGAGCGGCTGGCGCGGGCAGAGGGCCGCACGCTGCTGGTGCTCGACACGGCGGAACAGGAAGGCGCCGCCGGGCTCTACGAGAAGCAGGGCTTCCAGCGCGCGGGCGCCCTTCCCGATTACGCATTGAAGCCGCATGGCGGGCTCACCGCCACCCTGCTGTACTGGAAGCGGCTCGGCCCGGCTGAGGACTGAGCGCTGAGCGCTGAGCGCTGAGGGCTGAGGGCTGAGCGCTGAGGACTGGGCTTCGGCTTCGGCTTCGACGGCATCTTCGCAAGAGCGCCCCGTCCTTCCTGCAAGCGGAAAGGCTGGCTTCCCGGCGGCGGCGCCCTAGTGTCTAGCCCGAAACAGGAGAGGCACATGGGACTGCTGGTCGAAGGCAAGTGGGTGGACAAATGGTACGACACCAAGAGCACGGGCGGGCGCTTCGAGCGCACCGTGACCCGCTTCCGCAACTGGATCACCGCTGACGGCGCCCCCGGCCCTTCCGGCGAGGGCGGCTTCCCGGCGGAAGCGGGGCGCTACCACCTTTATGTCTCGCTCGCCTGCCCCTGGGCGCACCGCACCCTCATCATGCGCGCGCTGAAGGGGCTGGAGGACGTCATCTCCGTCTCGGTGGTGGACCCGTTCATGGGCGAGGAAGGCTGGGTCTTCGCCGACCACGCCGAACGCCGCAGCGAGGGCGCCACCACCGATGGCGTGCTCGGCAAGCAGCGGCTCTACGAAGTCTATCTCGCCGCCGATCCCGCCTTTTCCGGCCGCGTCACCGTGCCGGTGCTGTGGGACCGCACGGGCGGCACCATCGTCAGCAACGAGTCGGCGGAGATCATCCGCATGCTCAATTCCGCCTTCGACGCCTTCACGAAGGACCGGCACGACTATTACCCCGCTGCCCTGCGTGGCGAGATCGACGCGCTGAATGCGCGGGTCTATGACGCGGTGAACAACGGCGTCTACAAGGCTGGCTTCGCCACCGCGCAGGACGTCTATGAAGAGGCGGTGACCGCGCTGTTCACCGAGCTCGACACGCTGGAGGCCCTTCTGCAGGGCCGCGACTGGCTGATGGGCGAGACGCTGACCGAGGCCGATATCCGCCTGTTCACCACGCTGATCCGCTTCGACCCGGTCTATGTCGGCCACTTCAAATGCAACATCAGCCGGATTTTCGACTACCCGAACCTGTCGCGCTTCGTGAAGGCGTTCCACGCCTTGCCGGGGGTAAAGGAGACGGTGAACCTCACCCACATCAAGCGGCACTATTACGAGAGCCACAAGACCATCAACCCCACAGGCATCGTCCCGGTGGGGCCGGAGGTGTGGTGGGGATGAGGCGCCCCCTCACTTCCCGTCGAACCACGCCTTCCACTGCGGCACGGCGGTGGCGAAGGTGCCTCGGTGGGTGGTGGGGCCGGTGGAGATCGCCTCCACCGCCGGGTTTCCGGCGCCGATGGCGTGCTGGTAGGTGGCCGCGAGCTGGCCGAGGCCGGAGGTGATGACCTCGTCGCTCTCGCCGTAATAGTTGCGCACCGGCGTGCGGATGATCCAGCGATAGGCGTTAGTCGCCAGCACCAGCCTTCCATAGGCGGAGGCGGCGAAGAACGGCGCGTCGAAATAGGCCGGGCGGATCAGCTTGCGCAGATCGGTCGGGATCTCCGTGGCGTCGAACGGCTCGCGCGCATAGGCCTTGCGCGCCACCTCGTAATAGTCGTCGGCGATGAGGGAACGCGCCAGCCCCGGCACGCCGTAATAAGTCTCGAACGAGAACGACGACAGGATGAACAGCGTCGTCACCCACGGGGCGTCGTTGGCGCGGGGGAAGTCGAGAAAGCCGCTCAGCGCCACGAAGATGTCGACCGGCGCGCTGGCGGTGGCGGTGGCGCTCACCGCGATGCCGTCGGTCTCCAGCTTCTCCAGCAGCGCCATGGTGACGAAGCCGCCCTGCGACCAGCCGGCGAGAAACAGCTTCGGGGCGGCAAGGTTCATCGCCGCCAGCACCTGGCGGCTGGCGCTCAGCATGTCGGCCGTCGCCTGCTGGTGGCTCGCCTTCACCATGTAGCCTTCCGGCTCGGTGGACAGGCCGAGGCCGAAATAATCCGCGCCGATGACGACGTAGCCCTGCCCGGCGAACTGCGCCACCATCAGCGCCGTCTCCGGCGACTGGGCGATGAAGGACGGCACCTCCTGTTTTCCGTACACCGTCCCGTGCTGGTAGGAGACCATCGGGAAGCCGGTGCCCGGCAGGTCCGGCACCGCCAGCAGCCCGGTGGCGACCGTCGGCCGGTTGCCGCGCTCGGGAATCATGCTGGGATAGGTGACGCGGTAGAGCTTCACGCCGTTGCGGGCCGGCGTGTAGGTCACGGGAATGCCGGCAAAGGCCGGAATCTGCGACTGCAGCACCGTGTTGAGCCGGTCGACATCCCATGTTTCGAGGAATTCGTAGCTTATGCCGCCCGGCACCGGGATGGCGCCCTGCTCCTGCGCGAGGCCGACGGCGGATGGGGCGAACGCCAGGAAGGCGAGCGCGAGGACGCGAAACACGGACGCCATGATCTGCCGATGCTGCGGGAGGAGGAACCGGGCGCGAGCCTCCGCGATCCGCCGCCCGAAGGCAATACCGCCCTCACCCCGCCAGCGCGACGCTCACGTCCGCCGCCCTCTCCGCTTCGGCCGGCTTGCGGAAGCGCACCAGCGTGTACATGCCTAGCGCCACGTCGCGCTTCACCGGCAGGTCCACCGAGCCGTTGCGCACCGCCCAATTGTGCAGCCGGGCGAACTGGAATTCCGGGCGCCAGCCCAGCTTGCGGGCGCGGCGGGCGAACCAGCGCTCGAACACCGCACGCGGGCCGTCCTCGGCGCCGAGATGGTTGACGAGGATGATCTCGCCGCCCGGCTTCAGCACGCGGGCCATCTCATCCAGCGTCTCTTCCGGATGCGGCACCACGGTGATGACGAACTGCGCCATCACCACGTCGAAGGAATTGTCGGCGAAGCCCATATGGGCGCCGTCCATCAGGCAGAGCCCCTCCACATGGGTCAGGCTCTCCTTTGCCACCTTCTCATGTGCCTTGCGCAGCATGGGCTCGGAAATATCGACCCCGACCACGCGATTGGTGCGCTTGTATGCGGGCAGCGCGAAGCCGGTGCCGACGCCGAAATCGAGGATACGCCCGCCGATCCGCTCCGCCGCCTGGAGCGCCGCCTTGCGGCCGGGCTCGAACACCGCGCCGAAGACGATATCGTAGATCGGGGCCCAGCCGGCGTAAGCCTCTTGAACCGTGGCGTGATCGAGATCGGTCTTCATGCAGCTTCCCTTGCGCAATGCCGGGCAGGCGCGCCCGTTCCCCAACGTAACGCCGACTCACGCCGAACGTGCCATCATCTCCACATCACGTGTCAGCGTGGTGAACGGCGCCGCCGGCCGGCGGATCACCCCGCCGCCGAGCATGCGCGTGCCGGCCTCGCCATCGGCGTAGAACACGCAGGCCTGCCCCGGCGCCACGCCCTCCTCGATACCGTGCAGCCGCACCTCCACCCCGCCGCCTTCCGCAGGGGCAAGATGGCCAGGCACCGGCGCGCGGGCCGAGCGCACCTTCACATGCAGTTCGCGCTCGCGGGCGGCGGCGGCCTGCAGCGTTTCCTCGCCCAGCCAGTTCACCTCGTCGATGCGGATGGCGGAAACGCCGAGCGCCGCGCGCGGGCCTACCACCACTCGACGCTGGCCGGCATCGATGCCGACGACGTAGAGCGGCTCGGAGGCGGCGATGCCCAGCCCCTTGCGCTGGCCGATGGTGTAGCGCATCACCCCGGCGTGGCGGCCCAGCACCCGCCCATCGAGATGCACGATCTCGCCCGGCTCGGCGGCTTCTGGGCGCAGCTTCTCGACGATGGCGGTGTAATGCCCGTTGGGGACGAAGCAGATGTCCTGGCTGTCCGGCTTGTCCGCCACCTTCAGCCCGAAGCCCTCGGCCAGCGCCCGCACCTCCGGCTTGGTGCTGTCGCCAAGCGGAAAGCGGAGCATGTCGATCTGCTCCTGGGTGGTGGCGTAGAGGAAATAGCTCTGGTCGCGGCTCTCGTCGAGCGGGCGGAACAGCCCGCGCCGCCCGCCTTCCATCGTACGGCTGGCGACATAATGGCCGGTGGCGAGGATATCGGCGCCGAGGTCGCGCGCGGTCTCCAGCAGGTCGCGGAACTTTACCGTGCGGTTGCAGTCGACGCAGGGAATCGGCGTCTCGCCGGCGGCATAGGCATCGGCGAAGCGCTCGATCACCGCGTGGCGGAAGCGGCTCTCATAGTCGAGCACGTAATGGGGAATGCCGAGCTTCTCGGCCACGATGCGGGCGTCATAGATGTCCTGCCCGGCGCAGCAGGCGCCGGGGCGGTGGTGCATCGCCTCGCCATGGTCGTAGAGCTGCAGCGTCACGCCGAGCACGTCATAGCCGGCCTGCGCATAGAGCGCGGCGACGACCGAAGAATCCACGCCGCCCGACATCGCGACCACGACGCGCGTCTGGCTGGGGGCTCGGGGAGTGTCGTCGAGGCAGATCATGGGCGGACTGGCGGGACCGAGGAACACAAAAATAATGCGCGGGGCGCTCCCCTATATAGGCCACGATGCCGGTTTCATGAACCCTGCCGCGCCACCCTTGCGCCGGACGGTAACCTTATGCTCCCGCACAGATGCCGGCGCCATTGCCCTTGGGGCACTAAAAGTAAACAAACTCCTTCGCAAATATTAACGAAGCAGCAAGCACTTAGCTCTCACCGATACGTGATTCGCTTAGGAGAATATTTAAATCTCTGGCGCTATGCTTCTGGCATTGGTCGTGTGTATTGAGTGAGTGAAACATGACAGAACCCTATCGCCCGAGGGTGAAGTATGTAATCGGGCCGGACGGAAGTCCGCTGACCATTGCCGATCTGCCCCCGCCGAACACCCGGCGCTGGGTCATCCGCCGCAAGGCGGAAGTGGTCGCCGCCGTTCGTGGCGGGCTCCTCAGCCTTGAGGAAGCCTGCAGCCGCTATACGTTGACGACAGAGGAATTTCTTTCCTGGCAGGCGTCCATCGAACGCCACGGCCTCGCCGGCCTGCGCACCACGCGCATCCAGCAGTACCGGCAGTAGCGGGGCGACGGCACGGGGCTCCCCCGCGCCGCCGCCGATGCTGTTCTTGCGGCAAGCCCGGATTGGCGGGCCAGCCAAACGAAGCCACGACGTCCCTCGCGTTTGCGGCGACGTCCCCCAGGTGGAATGATGGCCCTCTCCTATCGGCTCGCGTCTCCGGTGGCATCGGATCGCGGCATGGAAACTGGTCACCAAGCCTTCAGGGTCACAATGGAAGAGAAAGCCGCATCGAGGAAATCGGTCCGCACCCGCGCCAATGAGATCAGGCCGTTCCGCTGCAAGAATTTGATCGCGGTACTGGAAAATCCAACTGATGTGAAGAACATCGGCACGGTGATCCGTAACGTGAATGCCTTGGGCGTCGAGAAGGTATACGTGGTCGATCCGCGCCGATCTCTCTCTGACGACTGGCAGGATTTGCGCGAACGGGGATCGATTTCCAAGACATCCGTTTCCGCCGTCAAATGGACGTTCGTGAAACGTTTCGATTCGACGGAAGAATGCTTCGACCATCTTGCCAAGAAGGGCTTTACGTCAATCGTCACGTCGCCCCATGTCAAGGGAAAGACCAGCATCTTCCTTCATGAGGGCGACTACACGGCCCACACCAAGCTCGCAGTCTGGTTCGGCAGTGAAGCGACGGGCATTAGCGATATTGCGGTCGAACGGAGCGAGATGTGCGTGTCGGTTCCGATGTTCGGCATGATCGAAAGTCTCAACCTGGGAACGAGTTCAGGCATCGTCTTGTACGAAATCACAAAGCAAAGACGCGAGTATCAGAGCAAGTTCAGGCGCCGCGAGCGAAAGGCGCCACGCTCAAATCCGTTGCCGACCGTTCTTCCGCCGAAAATCTAGCGGCTGCGCGTAGCGCCCCCCTCCCGCGGTCACACGCCGTAGCGCGGGCGCGCGAGGAAGGTGCCCATTCTTCTGGTGAGCCGGCGCCCCGCCTCGAGGATCGGCGTTTCCACCGTCAGGTGAATGATGACGGCGCCCAGGCCGGCGGCGGCAAGCGCGGCCACCGCCACCAGCAGCGCGCCCGCGCTCCCGGAAACGGGGGTGAACCACACGAACAGCTTGACGACACCCTGCATGATGACCGGGTGAAAGAGATACAGCGCGTAACTCGCCGCGCCCAGCAGCAGCGCGCCCCGTCCCCTCAGCGCGTAGCGGGCATATTCCAGGCAGACCAGCCCGGCCACGATCATCAGGGCCGGCACGCCCCAGACGATCGCCCGGCTGGTGGTGGGCACCGCGTCGAACACCCATTCGATGACGAGAACCAAACCGAGCGCGAGAAGGATAGCCCCGGCCGACGCGCGGGCGGCGCGGCCTCCCAGCACCACCCCCCGGTCCCGCCACGCCATCACGACGAGCGCCAGCGCGGCACCGAACAGGAACTCGACGATGATCGGATTGGTAAAATAGGCCACGCCCCGGGGAAGATTCGGGAACAGAACACCCGCCATCAGGCAGGCCGCGAAAATCACCGACACCGCGACGAACGACTTCAGCGGCGACCTCAGGAAAAATGTGAGGGAGAAAACAAAATAGAAGAACAGTTCGTAGATCAACGTCCAGCCGAGCGACAGGATCAGGTCGTGGCGACCATTCTCAAATTCCGACTGTATAAAAAATAGCGACTTTATCAACATACCAAAATCGAAAATCATAAGACCGTTGGGACGAAACCCAACAAAATAAAACGCAACAAGAACAAAAGTTGCAATCCAATACAGAGGGACAATGCGTAGGATCCGCAAAATCATGAACAGGACGGGACTCTTGTCCATCTTCTCATTCGAGATGAACATGACAAAACCGGATATCACAAAGAAAATATCGACGCCGATCGCTGCAAAGTGCACATCGACAATATCATGCACCCCAGCCAGCATGGCCTGAAGGTGATAATAGGCCACGATAGCCGCAGCCACGGCCCGCAACACCTGGACATTGAAGAAGACGTTGTCGGCCATGGCGCTCTTTGATGCATGATCCCGCAGTGCAGCATAGTTCTGCGGATGCGGTCGTATCTGTCAACCGGCAAACACCGGGACATGCCGGTGGCGCGTCGCCTTCCGCTCACAGCCCGCGCAGAAAGGCCGCCAGCCGCTCGCCGGCGGCGTCGACGCCGTCGACATTGAGGATGCGCAGGTCAGGCAGGCCGTCCAGCGCCGGCTCGCGGGCGAGGCGCGCCAGCACCTCCCCGGCGCTCTCGCGGCCGCGCGCGGCGATGCGGGTCGCCAGCACCTCGGTCGGCGCGGTGACATGCACCAGCTTCACCCGAGCAAAGCGCGCCCGCGCCTCGCTCACCGCCGCGCGCGAGCCATTGGCGACAACGATGCGGCCGGTGGTGATGTCCTGCGCCACCTCCTCGCCCAGCGCGTAGCAGAGCCCGTTGGCCTGCCAGTGCAGCGGAAAACGACCCTGCGCCACGCCCTGCGTGAAAGCGTCGGCGTCCAGGCTCACATGGTCCTCGGTCGCATCGCTCGGCCGCGTGATGCGCCGGCGCGCGAAGCGGATGTCCTCGCGCCCCGCCAGCCTCTCGCGGGCATAGGCGAGCAGCGTGTCCTTGCCGGCGCCGGAGGGGCCGACCACCAGCACCAGCAGGCCAGGGCCGAGCTTCTCCTGCACCGCCGTGTCGCTCACCCCCGCCGCAATCGCTTCCTCGCTCACGAAATCCGCTCCCCCTGCCGCCACACCGACCGCGCCACCGGCGCCGCCCCGGCATCCGACACCCGGATGAAATCGGCCCGCAGCCCCGGCGCCAGACGTCCGCGATCGGTGAGCCCCGCCGCTGCCGCCGGGTTGGCGCTCACCATCGCCACCGCCTGCGGCAGGGTGATGGCCGGCACCAGCTTCGGCAACTCGAAGGCCGCCAGCAGCAGGCTGCCGGGCACATAGTCGGACGACAGGATCTCCAGCACGCCGCGCCGCGCCAGGCTTTCGGCGGCGACATTGCCGGTGTGCGAGCCGCCGCGCACGATGTTCGGCGCGCCCATCAGCACGCGGATGCCGGCCGCGTGCGAGCCCGCCGCCGCGCTGTCGGTGGTTGGAAATTCGGCGATCGCCACCCCGTCGGCGATGGCCTCCTCCACATGCGCGTCGGTGGCGTCGTCATGGCTTGCCAGCACGATGCCCTGCGCGCGCGCCATTTCCACCAGCCGCGCCCGGTTGGGGCGTGAATGGTGCGCGTGCGCCTCCAGCCGCTCAGCGACGATAATGTCCATCTCGGCATCGCTCATGCCGCTCTTCTTCTTGTAGTAGCTGCGGAACTGCGCCTCGGTGAGGAACTGGCGCTGCCCCGGCGTGTGGTCCATCAGCGAGATCAGCCGCACCCCGGCGCTCTCCATCAGGGCGGCGGCCTCCTCTACCACGCCGTCGGCGGTCACCTCGCAGCGCAGATGCACGAAATGCTCGGCCCGCAGCACGCCGGCCGCGCCGGCCTCGCGCAGCGTCGATGCGAGCAGCGGCGCGTCGCCATCCATGCCGACGGCGCGCTTGTCGGGCCAGACGCGCAGCGAATCGAACACGGTGGTGATGCCCGAGGCGGCGATCTGCGCGTCATAGGCGGTCACGGCGGCAAAGGCGTTCCAAATGACGCGCGGGCGCGGGTAGAGATGGCTCTCGACATGGTCGGTGTGCAGCTCGACAAAGCCCGGCAGCACATAATCGCCGGCCATATCCACCGCCCCGCGCGGCGCCGCGCCGGCGCCGATCTCGGTGATCACCCCATCGCGCACGACGAGGTGGCCTTCGATCACCACCTCCTCCAGCACCAGCCGCGCATTGGCGTAGACGGTTTCGTTCATTTCATACCCCTGCGGCGCCGATGCACCGTTTCAGTTCGGTCAGGACCGGGCTTGTCCCGGTGCTCCACGTCTTGCCTGCACCCGCCCAAGGCATGGCCCCCCCGGTCACGCCCGGGGATGACGGCGGATGAAAGACCGCCCCCGTCAGGCGGCGACCCTGGCGAAATCCGTCACGTCGATCACCCGGTCGCAGGCGGCCTCGCGCACCTCGGCGTCGTGGAAGATGCCGAGAATGGCGACGCCGGCCCGCTTCTTCTCCGCGATCAGTTCCACCACCACGTTGCGGTTGGCGGCGTCGAGCGAGGCGGTCGGCTCGTCCATCAGCAGCAGCGGCCGGTGGGCGATCAGCCCGCGGGCGATGTTCACACGCTGCTGCTCGCCGCCCGAGAAGGTGGCGGGCGGCAGGCTCCACAGCCGCTCCGGCAGGTTCAGCCGGGCGAGCAGCGCCCCGGCGCGCGCGGTGGCCTCGTCGGCCGGCACGCCGTCATGCACCAGCGGCTCGGCCACCACGTCGCGCGCCCCGACGCGCGGGATCACCCGCAGGAACTGGCTGACATAGCCCATGGTGGTATCGCGCAGCTTGATCAGCCGGCGCGGCGAGGTGCTGGCGACATCCACCGTCTCCTCGCCGTCGCGCACCCGTATGGCGCCGGAATCGACCCGGTAATTGCCATAGACCATCTTCAGCAGCGAGCTCTTGCCCGCGCCCGAGGGCCCGCCCAGCGCGACGCACTCGCCGGCGAAAAGCTGGAAGCCGGCGCCGTTCACCACCGGCAGCCGCGCCCCTTCGCGCAAATGCAGGACGAAAGTCTTGGCGACGCCGGAGACATCGAGGATGGGGGTGTTCATGGGTAGCTCTTCCAGCAAATCGGAAGCGACAAGAGGGTTTCGTGCGCGACCGTGTCCCGGCCCAGCGACGGCGCAGCCGGAGCGCCGCGCCGGGACCCAGCGAAAAACCCCTGCCTAGCAGGCCAATGCGTAACGCAGCCCCGTGCAACAGCACGGGAAGCTGGGTCCCAGCTCGCGCTGCGCTCCGGCTGCGCCGGCGCTTCGCTTGGCCGGGAAACGGGAAGGGAAGCGATCCCGGTCATGCTCACGCCGCCAGGACCGAGGAGACGAGCAGCTGCGTGTAGGGCTCGCGCGGGTCGTCCAGCACCTGGTCGGTGATGCCGGTCTCGATCACCCGCCCGTGCCGCATCACCACCATGCGGTGCGAGAGCAGCCGCGCCACCGCGAGGTCGTGGGTCACGATGATCACCGCCAGCCCCAGCTCCGCCACCAATTGGCGAATGAGGTCGAGCAGGCGCGCCTGCACCGAGACGTCGAGCCCCCCGGTCGGCTCGTCCATGAAGACGAGGCGCGGCCGGGTGACGAGGTTGCGGGCGATCTGCAGGCGCTGGCGCATGCCGCCGGAAAAGGCGCGCGGGTCGTCGTCGATGCGGTCGCCGGCAATCTCGACCTTGGCCAGCCAGTCGAGCGCTTCCTCGCGGATATTGCCATAGTGGCGCCAGCCCACCGCCATCAGCCGCTCGCCGACATTGCCGCCGGCCGAGACCGCCATGCGCAGCCCGTCCGCCGGGTTCTGCCGCACGAAGCCCCAGTCGGTGCGCATCAGCAGCCGCTTCTCCGCCGCGCCGAGGATGGCGAGGTCGGCCAGCCGCCCGTCGCGCAGGCGATAGCAGACGCGGCCGGCGCTCGGCTCCAGTTCGGTGGAGAGCAGGCCGAGCAGGGTCGATTTGCCCGAGCCGGATTCCCCGACCACCGCGAGCACCTCGCCGGGATAGACCTCCAGCGACACGTCGCGGCAGCCGATGCGGGGGCCGTAATTCTTGGAAAGCCCTTCGGCGATCAACAAGGGGGTGTCGGTCATGGCAGGTCTCCTGCGGCGCCGGCCCCCAAAGCCACACCGTCATGGCCGGGCTTGGCCCGGCCATCCACGTCTTTGGCCGGAGAGGGAAAGTCGTGGATGCCCGGACCATGTCCGGGCATGACGGCGTTCTGTGTCGCGCCCGCCGATGAAGGTGCAACGTCGGCAGGCGATCCCGGCTCGTTGCCGCTGCGCGGCTCCGGCGGGGATGGCAGCGTGGTGGGCACGCCCGAAGAGGGTCGGGACGAGGGGAAACCGCCGCCCGCCTCCCCCGCCATCGCGCCACGGTGCCCGGCTTCCTGCCTCCCGTTGCAGTAATCGGTGTCCGAGCACACGAACATCCGCCCGCCTCGGTCGTCGAGGATCACCTCGTCGAGATAGACCCCGCTCGCCGCGCACAGCGCGCAGGGCTGGGCGAAGCGCTGCACCGTGAAGGGGTGGTCCTCGAAATCGAGCGAGCGCACCTTCGTGTAGGGCGGGATGGCGTAGATGCGCTTCTCGCGCCCGGCACCGAACAGCTGCAAGGCCGGGCAGTCGTCGAGCTTGGGGTTGTCGAATTTCGGGATCGGCGAAGGGTCCATCACATAGCGCCCCGCCACCTCCACCGGGTAGGCATAGGTGGTGGCGATGTGGCCGTGGCGGGCGATGTCCTCATAGAGCTTCACATGCATGAGGCCGTATTCCGCCAGCGCGTGCAGCTGCCGCGTCTCGGTCTCGCGCGGCTCCAGAAAGCGCAGCGGCTCGGGAATCGGCACCTGGTAGACGAGGATCTGGTGCTCGGCCAGCGGCGTCTCGGGAATGCGGTGGCGGGTCTGGATCACCGTCGCCTCGGTGGCCGAGGTGGTGGTGGCGACCCCGGCCGTCTTCTCGAAGAAGCCGCGAATGGCCACCGCATTGGTGGTGTCGTCGGCGCCCTGGTCGATGACCTTGAGCACGTCCTGCGGGCCCAGCACGGCCGCCGTCACCTGCACGCCGCCGGTGCCCCAGCCATAGGGCATCGGCATTTCGCGCGCGGCGAAGGGCACCTGATAGCCGGGCACCGCGATCGCCTTGAGGATCGCCCGGCGGATCATCCGCTTTGTCTGCTCGTCGAGATAGGCGAAGTTGTAGGTGATCTCGGGCATGCCGCCGACGCTGCGGGCGTTCATTCCGCTGCCTCCTTCATGTCCGCCAGGTGTTCGGCACGCATGCGCCGCACGAGGTCGAGCTCGGCCTGGAAATCCACGTAGTGCGGCAGCTTCAGGTGCTCGACGAAGCCGGTCGCCTGCACGTTGTCGCAATGGGAGAGCACGAATTCCTCATCCTGCGCCGGGGCGCCGCGCTCCTCGCCCAGTTCCTCCCAGCGCAGCGCCCGCTCTACCAGCGCCATCGACAGCGCCTTGCGCTCGCATTGCCCGAACACCAGCCCATAGCCGCGCGTGAACTGGGGCGCGGTGGTCGCCGAGCCCTTGAACTGGTTGACGCTCTGGCATTCCGTCACCTGCACCGTGCCGAGGGAGAGCTCGAAGCCGAGTTCCGGCGCATCGAAGATCACCTCGACATCGCCGAAGCGGATTTCGCCGACAAAGGGGTGCGAGCGGCCATAGCCGCGCTGGGTGGAATAGCCGAGCGCCAGCAAATAGCCCTCGTCGCCACGCGCCAGCGTCTGCAGCCGGGTCGAGCGGTCGACCGGGAAGGACACCGGGGCGCGGGTGATGTCGAAGGGCTCGCTGCCGTCGTCTGCCGGCGCGCCCTCGATCAGCCCCTCCCGGCCCAGCAGGTCGGTGACGCGCGGCATGGAAACGGGCGCGGCGGCGTCATCGGCCTGTTTGGCGTGACTGGCCTCATCGTCCACCTCACTGCACTCATCGGCCACGCCGAGAGAGGTATCCAGAAGCCGGTGGGTATAGTCGAAGGTCGGCCCCAGAAGCTGGCCGCCCGGCAGGTCCTTATAGGTGGCGGACACCCGCCGACGCACCAGCATCTCAGCCGTATCAAGGGCTTGCGCGTAGCCGAAGCGCGGCAGGGTGGTGCGGAAGGCACGGATGAGGAAGATCGCCTCGATCAGGTCGCCGCGCGCCTGCTTCACCGCCAGCGCCGCCAGCTCGACATCGTAAAGCGACCCCTCCGCCATCACCCGGTCCACCGCCAGCGTCAATTGCTGGGCGATCTGGCCGAGGCTGATCGAGGGCAGATTCCTGTTTCCGCGCCGGCGCTTAGCGAGAAGCGCGTGGGCGTTGCGGATGGCCTTTTCACCGCCCTTGGCCGCCACATACATCGCTCAACCCTCCTTCACGGTGACGGAACGCGGCAGGCCGGCGACGCCGCCCGGCCCGGCCAGCAACACATCGACGCCGAGCGGAAACACCGCGTGGTTCTCCGCCATGCGGGCGATGAAATCGGCCGGCAGCGGCGCCGCGCCGAAGGTCATGCGGCCCTTGATCCCCGGCCCTTCCAGCACCAGCCCGCCGGTGAAGGCCTGTACCTGCAGGATCAGCGTGGCAGAGGTGTCGGGAAATTCCGGCGAGCCCTGCGCGAAGGCGAAAAATGATGACATTTCAAGGGGTTCGGCGACCAGCGCGAAGCGTGCGTCGCGCGCCTCCTCGACAAGCGTCGCGCCGGTGTGGAAGCGCAGGAAATCCGCCACGTCAGGCGCCCGCGCCAGCGTGGCGTCCAGCCAGAGCGGCGTCTCGTAATCGCACAAGGCCAGCACCAGCGCCGCCGCGACCGGGGAAAGCGGTGCGGGCGGCGTGAGGTCGACGTGGATCGGTTCCACCCGGCCGGGGCGCGAAAGCGCCCACATTGCCGCATGAAAGCTCGCCTGCGAGTCGAAGACGGGATCGTCGAAGCCCTTGGCAAGAAGAGTGGCCGGCATGTCAGTCCTCCCCGCGCACGAGGGTGAAGAAATCGACCTTGGTGGCGGCGGTTTCCGTCCGCACCGTCGCCGCCTCGTCGGAAAGCCGCGCCCGCACCGGCGACAGCGCTTCTTCAACCGCCGCGCGCCGGGCCTCGTCCTGCCATAGCGCATCGAGAATCGCCGCCGCGCGGGCCGCCTTGAGGTCGCGGCCGAGGCGATAGGCGAAACCGGCGGCCCCGCCTTCCAGCCGCACGGCGGCCCGCGCCACTGTCGCCTCGCCAAGATTGAACGGCGCCCCGTCGCCCCCGGTGCGCCCGCGCAGCATCACCAGCCCGACTTCCGGCGGCTTGAGGTTGGAAGCGGCGGGAAGCGGGGCGAAACGGGCGACCGCCGCGTCGAGCTCCGCCGATTCCGCCCGCGCCATCACCGCCATCAGGCCCTGCCGCGCGGCGCGCCAGGCATTGGCGTCGTTGGTTTCTGCCGTGGAAGACTGCATGTGGGGATCCGCGCTGACGTGCCGTAAAGGCCGTTTACATTTCGGCGGATTTGTATATTCATCTATACAAATAGGCAAGCGCAGTCTTTCTGCACCGCGGTGAAAATATGAACCCGACCAACGACAGCGCCATGACAGGGCCGGCCGGCGCCGCGACGCCCACCCTCTCCCCGGCGGAAGATGTGGCGCGCGGCACCGGCATCTCACTGTGGAAGCAGATCGCCGAGCGAATCGAAGGCGACATCACCGAGGGCCGGCTCGCGCCGGGCACCCGCCTGCCGACGGAAAACGAGCTGGCGGAACGCTTCGGCGTCAACCGCCACACGCTGCGGCGGGCGCTGGCGCACCTCACCGAGCGCCGGCTGATCGAGGCGACGCCAGGGCGCGGCACCTTCGTGAAGGAGCCGCCGATCCGCTACCCCATCGGGCCGCGCACCCGCTTCTCCGAAATCGTCTCGCGCGAGGGCCGCGCGCCCAGCGGCCGGCTGATCGGCTCCTGCACCGAGCCGGCCTCGGCCGAGATCGCGCAGGCGCTGGGCCTGCCGCCCGGCGCGGCGGTGCTGCGGATCGACATGATCCGCGAGGCCGACGGCGTGCCGATCACCGTCGCCTCGCACTGGTACGAGGCCGGCCGCTGCCGCGACCTCGATTTGCTGGTCGCCGCCACCGGCTCGGTGACGCGGGCGCTGGAAACGCTGGGCCTCGGCGATTATCGCCGGCTGGAAACGCGCATCACCGCGCGCCCCGCCGACAGCGAGGATTGCCGCCTGCTCGCCCTCCCCTCCGGCCGCACCGTCATGGTAGTGGACGCCATCAACGGCGACCCGCAGCGCCGGCCGATCCAATATTCCCGCGCGCGCTTCTGCGCCGACCGCGTGCAGCTCGTCGTGAAGAACTGAAAGGACAGATCATGGCCGCCATCACCCGACTGGAAGGTCTGCGCGCGCTCTATGGAGAGACGCGCGAGCGCAGCCGCCGCAAGGTGCTGCCGGCCATCGACCGGCATGCGGGCGCCTTCATCGGCTTCTCGCCGCTGGTCATGCTGTCCTCCATGGGCGCCGGCGGGCGCGCCGATGTCACGCCGCGCGGCGACGCCCCCGGCTTCGTGACGGTGGAAGACCCGAAGACGCTGCTGCTGCCCGACCGGCCGGGCAATAATCGGCTCGACACGCTGACCAATGTGATCGAGAACCCCGCCATCGGCCTGCTCTTCCTCATTCCCGGCGTCGACGAGACGCTGCGGGTCAATGGGCGTGCCGAAATCCGCGACGATGCCGACCTCCTCGCCCGCTTCGAGGTCAGCGGCAAGCTGCCGGCGACGGTGCTGCGCATCACCGTGGACGAGGTTTACATGCACTGCGCCAAGGCGCTGATGCGCTCGCGCGCCTGGGATGCGGAGAGCTTCCTGCCGCGCGACCGGCTGCCCAGCATGGGCGAGATCCTGCGCGACCAGCTCGGCATGGCGAGCGCCGAGACCCAGGCCGAGATGCTGGAGCGCTACCGCGCCACGCTCTACTAGACCTCGTCGCGCCAGATGACCTGCGGGCCGATATCGGCCAGCGTGCGGCAGCCGGTGAGCACCATGGCCACCTCGAACTCGCAGCGCAGAAGATGCAGCACATGGGCGACGCCGGCAGGCCCGGCGACCGCCAGCGCATAAAGGCACGGGCGCCCCACCAGCACCGCGCTGGCGCCAAGGGCCAGCGCCTTCAGCACGTCGGTGCCGCGCCTTATCCCGCCATCCATCAGCACCGGCACCCGCCCCGCCACCTGCCGCACCACCGCCGGCAGCGCGTCGAGACTGGCCGGCACCGTGTCCAGCACCCGGCCGCCATGGTTGGAGACGATGATGCCGTCGACGCCGTGCGACAGCGCGATCTCGGCATCCTCGGGCGTAAGGATGCCCTTGAGCAGGATCGGCAGCCGGGTGCGCGCGCGCAGCCACGCAATGTCGTCCCAGCGCGCCGCGACATCCAGAAAGCCGCGGAACATCAGGCTTTCCCCGAGCGCTGCTTCGGCAATATGGCGCGTGTAGAGGCCGCGCAGATTGGCGTGCTCGGAGAGTTTCGGCCCGCGATAGCCCGCCCGCTGCTCGCGGTTGCGCAGGCTGTGGACCGGCGCGTCCACCGTCACTACCAGCGCGCCATAGCCCGCCTGCTCCGCCCGCCGCACCAAATCGGCGGTGAAGCCGCGATCGTGCTGGATGTAGAGCTGGAACCACAACGGCGTGCGCGCCGCCCCGGCGATCTCCTCCAGCGTGACGTCGGATTCGGTGCTCGCCACCATGCCCGCCTTCGCCCCGCCCGCCCCGACCACGGTGGCGATCTCCGCCTCCGGCACGGCGAGCCCGTGATGGGCGGTGGGCGCGACCAGAATCGGGTGAACGAAGGACTGGCCGAACAGGGTCAGCCCCGTGCCACCGCCCTCGAAGGTGCCGAGCACGCGCGGGGCAAGCCGCAGCCGCTCGAACGCGTCGCGATTCCAGCGCAGCGTCGTCTCGTCGCCCGCCCCGCCGGCATAATAGGCGAAGGCGGCCTCGCTCAGCCGCTCCCGCGCCCGCGCCACGTAATCCTCGGCCGCCACCACGCCGGCCGGTATCGTATATTCTCTCGACATCCCGTCCCCGTTGTCCCGGCGGAGAAAGGCGCCCCGCCGCGAAAGCGGATCGACGCCGCTGGTCGGCGCTCCCGCCACGCTTCATAATCGCTTGTGAGCGATCGTCCAGCATCGGGCGCCACGAACGACCCATTAACCCCGCATCCCCATGATGCGGCGAGCGGAACGGGCGGCAAACGAGGACCAACTTCGATGGACGACGAGCGCCTGCGCGGCGAGACGCCCGGCCTGTCGCTGCGCGAAGCGATCCGCGCCGCGCGCATGGAGGCGGCCGAGCGCTCCGGCGTCATCGTCGAACTGCGCGACGCCACCCTGGCCCGCCTGTCGATGCTGAACGAACTGCTCGACCCGGTGTTCGCGCAGGTGCCGCTGGAGCATGTGGACCTGTTCGACCGTGGCCTCATGCCCGGCGAGATCCCCCGGCTGTTCATCGACATGGTCGCCCATGTGACGTTGGCCCGCGACCGACGCACCTATCGCTTCCTGCAGGACACCCGCTCGGGTCGCCACGTGCTGGCCGAGAGCACCAACCCCAACGACATTGTCGATGCGGTGACGCGCTATATCGCCCGCCGACTCATTGCCCGCGAGCAGGCGATGGTGGGCGCGGGCGTACCGCCGGAAATGGAAGCGGCCTCCCCGCAGCCGGCACCGCATCATCCCGCTCCGACGGCGCCCGCAACGGCCGAATCCCGACGCGGCAGCGCCCTGCCCTTCCTGCTCGGGCTCATTCTCGGCGCGCTCGCCATGGTGGCGCTGGCAGCGCTTTATCCGGAATTTACCGTCCGCTAATCGCGGCGGTGAGCACCCGCGTGCTGCGCGAGGCGACGGTGGGGTCGCCGCGCTGGAAGCCGCGTGCCTCCATGGTGCAGCGCCAGGGGAAGCCCTCATCCGCCACACGCTCGATGCGGTAGAGGTGATAGCCGCCCGGCCAATGGCGGTCTTCCGGTCCTGCGGCGAGAGACGGTGCCTCCACGACCGGGATAAGCCCTGAATTGGGGCCTGGGATCATCTCCACCATCGGCACATGGTCGTGGCCGCAAATCACCAGCTCCGCGCCGTGGCGGGCCAGCACATCGCGCACCGCTTCCTCGTCGATCAGCCGCTTGTGGCCGGCACGCAGGCCGCAGGGCGGGTGATGGATCATCACCACCCGAAACAGCCCCTCGGCGCCGAGTTCGTCCAGCACATGGCCGAGCCGCTCGCGCTGCTCGCGCCCCACCTTGCCGGTCGCCATAAAGGGCCGGGTGGGAATGGCGGTGGAGACGCCGACCAGCGCCACCTCGCCGCGCCGCCGCACGAAGGGAAAGGCGCTCTCGTCGGTGACGTCGCCATCCACCCCGTCGCCGCGCATATAGTCGCCCCAGTTGAGCAGCGAATGATGGGCGGTGGAGCGCACATAGGCATCGTGATTGCCCGGCACCACGGTCACGTCCGGGCCGGCGCCCAGCGATTTCAGGAAATTCAGCCCGGTGGCAAACTCGGCGGCGAGGCCGACATTCACCAGATCGCCGGTCACCGCGATATGATCCGGCGCCATCGCCTTGATGTCGTCGACCAGCAGGTCGATCGTGGCGATGGAGAAGCGGCGCCGTCGGCCGCGCCGCCAGTTGAGCACGCCGAGCGCTCGCTTGCCGGCCAGCTCGGCAAAGCGAGCGCGGGGCAGCGGCCCTAGATGGGCATCTGTGACATGGGCAAGGACAAACACGGGGGATTCCTTAGCAGCCCTGAGCAGGGAAAGGAAAGCGCCGGCGGTCACGCTTTCGCCAGTCCGCCCACTTCCATGCCCGCCTCGCGGCGGCTGCTGGTGCGCGCGCTGCATGTATGGGGCCGTCTGACACGCGGCGTCACCCTCGGCGTGCGCGCCGTCGTGACCGACGCGGAGGGCGCCATCCTGCTCCTGCGCCACACCTATGTGCCCGGCTGGCACCTGCCCGGCGGCGCCGTCGATCCCGGCGAAACCGCAGGCGCCGCCATCATTCGCGAGCTGTACGAGGAAGCCGCCATCACGCCCACCGCGCCGCCGCGCCTGCACGGCATCCTGCTGAACCGCCATCTGGGTGGGCGGGACCATGTCGTCGTCTACATCGTCGAAGCCTTCGAGCACGGCTTCGCCCGGGTGCCGAATCGCGAGATCGCCGAAATCGGCTTCTTCGCCGCCGACCAGCTGCCGGCGGAGACGTCTCCGGCAACACGCCGGCGCATCGACGAGGTCCGCGCGGGCGGGCCGGCCGCGGCATATTGGTGAGGGCATCGCGGCGAAGACGGCTTTCCCGCCTTGACACCGTCCGGGCCGCTTCCTTATATCGCGCCACTTCGCGGATCGGTCGTCACTGCATTGGTGAGCCGTTCTGTTGTGGCGGGGTAGCTCAGCTGGTTAGAGCACGGGAATCATAATCCTGGGGTCGGGGGTTCAAGTCCCTCTCCCGCTACCACAACACCGCGATCTCGCTCATGACAGGCCTTGTCGCCGGCGGACGCGGTAATCCGGGCGCGGTTCCAGCTGGGCCGAGTGCGCTCGGCCGGTCGCGCACAGCCGCCTCTTCGCGTGGCGCTCAGTAATGGTTCTTTCTGTCGGGAAACTCCTCGCTCAGCAGGCGGCGCATGTCGTGCGTCCGTGCGGGGTTCAGCTGCGGGTCGATAGGCTGGCGTCCAAGTTCGTCGCGGGTAAGATCGAACATCTCCTCCCTCACCCCGCCGTCGGGGGTCTGGCATTGCACGAGATAGTTCAGCGTTCCCTGGCGCCGAAGATACACGCCGCGGCAGGGCTGATAGATGAGCGCGCTGTTCTGCGTGAAGGACACCTGGCGGCCCGGATGCGACACCAGCGACTGGCCGCGCCAGTTCCGCGGCGTCGGCAGGCCGGCGCGTTCCAGCGCGGTTGGCGCGATGTCCGTCTGATCCGCGAAATCGAGGCCGTGATAAGCTGCCTCGTCCGTGTCGTAGATCAGGAGAGGTATGTTGGTGAATTCCCGGTACAGATAGCTATTGTGCAAATACAATCCGCGCTCGCCCAGTGCGTCGCTGTGATCGCCCAGGATGAAGACGGTCGCCTTTTTAAGGTATCCCTTCTCTTGCAGCAGGGAGAAGGTCTTCTCGATGAACGCGTCGGCCTGTACGAGGCCGTTGTCGTAGCGATTTATGTTCTGCAGCTGGACCTCCGGCGAGAGGACATGGCGGTTTTCGTTTTCGACGAGGCGCTCCGCCGTGAATTGGTCGAGTGCCGGCTGGAAGGGACCGTCGCCCCCGACCGACGCGCCCGCGACATGCGACGACATCAAGAAGATGAAGAAGAAGTTGGGTTCGCCCTGCGAGCGCGGTAGCGCCGCCAGCGCATCGATCACCAGCCGGTCATCGGCTCCACGACCGGAACGGTCGCCGTCGATGAAAGTGTCATAGGCGCCCGGCGGGCCATAAAGGCTCGGCAGCGGCAGGTAGCGCTGATGCGGGCCGGACAGCAGGAAATGCGTGCGGTAGCCACGGTCTCGCAGCGCGTCGGTCAGCAGGAAATTGTAGTTCGGCGCGGCGTGAGCCGGCAGCTGCGAGCCGAGCGTGGCGAGTATGCCGCAGATCGAGTCGGAGCAGGTCGATGTCGCCGACCTGACCTTGTGCAGATGCCCCTGCGCTTCCAGCCGCGCGAGGAAGGGCGTAGTCAGGCGCGGATAGCCATAGAGCGGCAGATGGTCGGCCCGCAGCGAGTCCGCGATGATGATGATGATATTGCGCCCGTCACCTTTGGCGGGAAGGGCGGCATAGGCGGCGCGGTCGGCCCGGTTCGCCTCGTCGGAGCCCGAGGTGTTCACCAGCGTCGCGATCAGTGCCGCGGCTAGCGGGTCCGAGTAATAGGGCTGGGGAAGCGCCACCACGCGCGCCACATACAGGAGGCTCGACGCATAGGCGAGCAGGGGCAAGCCGGCAAGAAGTACCATGCGGCGCGAGGGCAGCGCCCGGAACAAGGCCGCCAGGCTGCCGGCCAGCACCGCTCCGATAGTGAAGGTGCCGGCCAGAACGACCGCGGCCAGCAGCACGAGGCCGATCTGCCCCGCCAGACCGCCCCAATGCGCGGCGCGCACAAAGCCTTCGTCGATGGCAAGGACCACGAGATCATAGGTGATCAACCGGCCGACGAAGCGCGACGCGTAAAAGCCGCCGACATAGAGCAGAAGGAAGATGGCCAGCTGGGCGCCGAAAAGTAAGGCGGCCAAGCACGCCGCCAAGCGGACGCGCCCGGTCCACCGGCGCTCGATCAGCGCCACCACGGCAAATACCAGGATGATCGCCGCGTTGGTGCCCGAGATCAGGACGAAATGCCGAGCGAGATGCCGGAGGGTCGTCGCGCCGACGCTGAACCGCCCTATCAATGCGTATTCGGTTGCCAGCAGAGCCAGCGAATAGGCCGCCAGAAGCAGCGGAAACGCTATTAAAGGGCGCCACGCCGAAGGCCACGACCACGCGCGCCTGACCAAACCCATCTCCTGAAAACACTCGCGGCGCCTGAAAGACTATACGGCATAGCGCCGCCGACGGCAGCTAGACCGATCCGGCTCGCGTCGCCACCCCAGAATGCTGGAAGGCCGGCATGGAGGAACAGGACGGCGAGCACCGCGACGGCCCTCAACCCGTCAATACCCGCCCTGTAGGCCAACGCCATCCCTGAGTTCCCGCGTAAGGAACGACGGTCTCTCATAGTAGTGGACAGGTGCCGTCGACCCGCAACCTCGCCAAAAACGCATAAAAAAGCCCGGCCGCAGCCGGGCTTTCATGTCGTTGGGAGCACCACCGATCAGGAGGCAACGATCAGGGCGAGACGCACTGCTGGCGCGGACCGTTATAGGGCTGGAAGGTGTTGTCCGAGGCCCGATACGAGCGATACTGGCTCGCGCACCACTGAACATGGCCACCACCGCCGCCATAGGACTGCGTGGGCTGGCTGGCCGCCGCCGCACCGATCACGCCGCCGAGAATAGCGCCGGCCGCGAAGGCACCGGCCGGGAAGTACCAGCCATTATACTGGCGGTAGCCCGGGCGGTAATAATTATAGCCGCGGTAGCCATTGTAGTAATGGTTGCCGCCATTGCGCCAATATCCACGGCGCGCGCCCTGGCGATAGCCCTGCCGCTGCCCCTGGCGATAGCCCTGACGATAACCTTGCCGGTTGCCCGGGCGATACTGGACATTCTCGACATCCGAGGCCGGCTTGGCAATAGTCTGCGGCATCATCGGCATAGCCATGACCGGGGCCATGGTGGAAGTGATGACCATCGCAGCCGTCGCAATGGCAATGGAGAACTTTTTCATCGTAGAACTACTCCGTTATATCGACCGTGATCCAAGTGATAACGATCTGCCGATGAATACTCGCTGAACGAAATCTCTCCCAGACAGGGCAGATTTCTGAACGAACGTTCAGAATGGCCGCAGCAAGGCCCTCGGATGCCATAACGCCAAAAGGCGCGCGGTGTTCCCGCGCGCCCCCTGTTGGCCGGTATTAAATTGCAGCACGCCGTCGTCAGTCGGCGCCGGGATCGGCGGTGAATCCAACTGCCGCAATGCCCGCACCCGCTGCGGCCTCGTCATTTTCCGACGTGTCGCCGGAGATGCCGACGGCGCCGATCACCTCGCCGGCGGCGTCGCGGATCAGAACCCCGCCCGGCACAGGCACGAGCGCGCCGCCGACCACCGCGGTGACCGAGGCGACGAAGAAGGCCTGCTCCTTCGCCCGCTTGAAGATCGAGCGCGAGCCCATGCCCAGCGAGAGAGCGCCATAGGCCTTGCCATGGGCGACCTCGAAGCGCTTGAGGCTGGTGCCGTCCTCCGCCGCCGACACCTTCACCGCGCCGCGCGCGTCGAGCACAACGATCGCCATCGGCTTGAAGTTGCCGGCCCGGCAATGGCCGAGCGCGGTGGAAAGGATGGTCTGGGCGGCGTCGAGGCTGAGTGTCATGGGCGGGTGCCTTCGTTGCTGGCCGCGCCCGGCGCTGAACGCCCCGGGCCGCGGATCACGTCGATCAGCTTCCCGATAAGCGGCCAGAACAGCATGATCAAGGCCAGGGTGGTGATGGTGCCGACCAGCTTGTTGGACCAGAAGATGCCGATCCCGCCGTCGAGCCCGATCATGGACTGTCGGAAGGCGTCCTCCGCCTTGTCACCCAGCACAAGCGCAAGGGTCATCGGTGCCAGCGGGATGCCGGTCTTCTTGAACACATAGCCGACAATGCCGAAGCCGAGCATCAGCCAGATGTCGAACATGGCGTTCTGCACCGCGAAGGCGCCGATCGCGCAGGAGACGATGATCATCGGCGCGATGGTCGCGAACGGGATGCGCAGCACCGCGGCGAACAGCGGCACCGTGGCCAGCACGATGATCAACCCGGCGATATTGCCGAGATACATCGAGGCGATGAGGCCCCACACGAAGTCCTTCTGCTCGACGAACAGCAGCGGGCCCGGCTGCAGGCCCCACACCATCAGGCCACCCAGCAGCACCGCAGCGGTGCCGGAGCCGGGAATGCCGAGCGCCAGCATGGGCAGCAGCGCAGCGGTGCCGGCGGCGTGCGCGGCGGTCTCGGGCGCAAGCACGCCCTCGATCTTGCCCTTGCCGAAGCTCGCGCCGTCCCGTGAAAAGCGCTTGGCCAGATTATAGCCCATGAAGGAGGCGGCAATCGCCCCGCCCGGTGTCACGCCCAGCCAGCAGCCGATGGCCGACGAGCGCAGCAGCGTCACCCAATAGCGCGGCAGGGTTAGCCAGGTCTGCCACACCACCTTGAGGCGGATCTTGGCCTCCTGCCCCTTGAAGGCGAGATGCTCCTCCATCGCCAGCATGATTTCGGAGATGCCGAACAGTCCGATCACCGCCACCAGGAAGTCGAAGCCGCGCAGCATCTCGATGGAGCCGAACGTCATGCGCAGTTCGCCGGATACCGTGTCCATTCCCACCGCTGCCAGCAGGAAGCCGGCGGTGAGCGAGATGATGATCTTGTGGCGAGCTTCCTTGCCGAGGCCGACGAACGAACAGAAGGTGAGAAAATACACCGCGAAGAATTCGGGCGGCCCGAAGCGGATGGCGAAGTTCGCGATCCATGGCGCCAGGAAGGTGATGAGCATCACCGCGACGATGGAGCCGACGAACGACGCCGAGAAGGCGGCGGTCAATGCCTCGGCGGCTTGCCCTTTCTGCGCCATGGGGTAGCCGTCGAAGGTGGTCGCCACCGACCAGGCCTCGCCGGGAATGTTGAACAGGATCGAGGTGATCGCCCCGCCGAACAGCGCGCCCCAATAGATGCACGACAGCAGCACGATGGCCGAGGTGGGGTCCATGGTGAAGGTGAGCGGCAGCAGGATGGCGACGCCGTTCGGTCCGCCAAGGCCCGGCAGCACGCCGACCAGGATGCCGAGGCAGATGCCGATCAGCATCAGCGCCATGTTGTGGAAGGTCAGCAATACGCCGAAGCCGTGGAACAGTGACTCGAGTGCTTCCATCAGGGCCTCCTCAGAAACCGAATGCCGCTTCGAGCGGACCCTTGGGCATCAAAACGTTGAACTGAACATCGAAGATGTAGAACATGAGCGCGGAGAAGATCAGCCCGGTGAGCATCGACTTCCAGATGGAAAGTTTCCCGATAAACACCATGAACGCCGAAATGAAGATGAAGCTTGAGAAGTAAAGTCCCAGCAACTGGACGAGAAGGACGAAAAGAACCGTCGGGATGAAGACACGCAGCACGCGCCCGAAGGCCGATCGACCGACAAAGATCTCGTCGCGCAGTTCGGCACTGCGCAGCGCCGAAAAAATCCCGAACAGGCTCGCGCCGCCCAGCAGCACGGAGAGGTAGAAGGGGAAATAGCCCGCCTGCGGTCCATCGGGGGCCCAGCCCGCGCCGATGCGCCAATTGTCCCAGCCCAGGAAAATCGCCACGCAGAGCAGCAGCGCCATAACCACGACTTCGACGCTGCGCGTCGATACCAATGCGGAATCGACTTCCGCGTTCGGGTCATTGGACATCGGTAATCTCCAGAAGAATTGGCGAGCCGGCCCGTGCGTCATCGACCGGGCGCGCGCGTGCCGGCGCTCTCGCAAAAGCCGGCACGCAGGTTTCGCCTTAGTTGGCGACGAAGCCGGACTGGGTCATGAGGTCCTTGTAGAGGGCCTCGTCCGTCTCGAGGAACTTGACCATGTCGGCGCCCTTCAGGTCGCTGGGCTTCAGCGCCTGCTTCTCAAGGTATTCCTTGAATTCCTTGGTCTCGACGAGCTTGCCGAGCATCTCCTGGTAGAAGGCCACCTGGTCGGGGCCCACATTGGCCGGCAGGAAGACGCCGCGCAGCATGATCCACTGGAAATCGATGCCCTGCGACTTGCAGGTCGGGATGTCCTTCCACGACTTGTCGGTCGTGACTTTGGCTTCGTAGTTCATGGGCTCGTTGTCGAACACGCACAGCGCCTTCACCTGCCCGGCGCGCCACACGGCGACGTTCTCGGACGGGTTGTTGACGTTGACCTGGATGTGGTTGCCGACAAGCTGCGTCGCCGCCTCGCCGCCCGACTTGTAGGGGATGTAGCTGAACTTGACGCCGGAGATACGCTCCACCGCCGCCGTGAGGATATGATCCTCGCGCTTCGAGCCGGTGCCGCCCATCTTGAGCGCGCCGGGCTGCTCCTTCTTCATCGCCGCGACCAGGTCCTGCGCGCTGCCATAGGGCGCCTCGGAGGGCACCCACAGCACGAAATTGTCGAAGGCGAGGATGCTGATGGGCGTGAGCTTGCGCCAGTCGAAGGGCAGCTTGTTGGCCAGCGGCAGTGTGTAGATGGCCGAGTTGGAAATGACCATCTTGTAGGGGTCGCCGGCGCTGGCCTGCATGTCCATCAGGCCCTCGCCACCATTGGCGCCGCCCTTCAGCGTCACGATGATGGGGGTGGGGGAGAGCTTATTGTTCTGAATGGCCGCCTGCATCATGCGCGCCATCTGGTCGGAGGCGCCGCCGGCGCCGGCGGGGACGATGATCTCGATGGGCTTGGTCGGCTGCCAGGCGGCAAGGGCCGACGAAGCCAGGGGGCCGATCAGGGCAAGCCCGGACAAGCAGGCCGTGAGCACGGCCGCACGTTTAGAGACAGAGCTCTCCAGCATGGCGACGTTTCCTCTCTTGTGATGGCGCCCGATTGGCTCGGACGTCCGAAGCGCTTCCAATTATTTTTTGAGTTATGCATTCATAATGCAAATGACGGAACGTTAGGCAAGCGAACTTTTCGGCCTCCCTATTCTGCCGCCACCAGGCGCCGCGCCGGGGCATCGGCCCGCGCTGCCGCGAGGCTTTGCGCGAGAACCTGGATCACGTGCACCGCGTCGCGGTCGGCGCCGTCATGGATCTGGTGGCGGCACGAGGTGCCGTCGGCCACTACGAGCGTTCCGGCTTCCGCCTTGCGCACCGCCGGCAGCAGCGACAATTCGGCCATGGCGAGCGAGGTATCGATGGTCTCCGTGTGGTAGCCAAAGGCGCCGGCCATGCCGCAGCAGCTCGATTCCACCGTCTCGACCCGCAGCCCCGGCACCAGGCGCAGCGCCTTCTCCACCGCACCCATCGCGCCGAAGGATTTCTGGTGGCAGTGCCCGTGCAGCAGGGCCTTCTCGGCCACCGGCGCCAGCGGCAGGTCAAACCGCCCGGCGTCGATCTCGCGGGCGATGAACTCCTCGATCAGCAGCGCATGGGCGGAAAGCGTCTGCGTCCCCTCCCCCGGCAGCATGGCGGGCAGTTCGTCGCGGAAGGCCAGCAGGCAGCTCGGCTCCAGCCCTACCACCGGCACGCCGCGCGCGACGAAGGGGGCGTAGGTCTCCACCACCCGCTGCGCCTCGGCCTTGGCCTCATCCACCAGCCCGGCGGAGAGGAAGGTGCGCCCGCAGCACAGGGCGCGCTTGTTGCCATCGACCGGGCGCGGCATGTGCACCCGGTAGCCCGCAGCGGTCAGCACCTCGAGCGCGGCGACGACGTTCTCCTTCTCGAACCAGCGGTTGAACGTGTCGGCGAACAGCACCACCTCGCGCCCCTCCTCGGGACCGAAGGCGACGGCGTCCTCGCGGAAGGCGTCCGCCCGCCAGCGCGGCAGCGAGCGGCGGGCGCTGAACTGGGCGAGGCGTTCCGACAGCCGCGCCGCCCCCGGCAGCGTGTCGCGCAGGTTCAGCAGCCACGGCACCTTCGCGGCGAAGCCGGCATAGCGGGGCAAATAGGCGACGAGGCGCTGATGCAGGGTGATGCCCTTGGCCTTGGCCCGCGCCGCCAGCGCCTCGATCTTCATCTTGGCCATGTCGACGCCGGTGGGGCATTCGCGCCGACAGCCCTTGCAGGAGACGCAGAGCTTCAGCGTCTCCATCATCTCGTCGGAGGCAAGCGCGTCGGGGCCCAGCCGGCCGGAAAGCGCGAGGCGCAGCGTGTTGGCGCGCCCGCGCGTCACATCCTTCTCATCGCGGGTGACGCGGTAGCTCGGGCACATCACGCCGCCCACCGCCTTGCGGCAGGCGCCGTTATTGTTGCACATCTCGATGGCGCCCTGCAGGCCGCCGCCCTCGCCGGAATAGCCGGACCAGTCGAGCGCCGCTGCGATCGGCGCCACCTTATAGTCCGGCGCGTAGCGGAAGAGCGTGCGGTCGTCGAATTTCGGCGCGCGGACGATCTTGCCGGGATTGTAGAGCCCGCCGGGGTCGAAGCGGTCCTTCACCTCCTCGAAGGCGTGGACGATACGGGAGCCGAACATCGGTTCGTGAAATTCCGAGCGCACGATGCCATCGCCATGCTCGCCGGAATGCGAGCCCTTATAGTCCCGCACCATGGCGAAGGCTTCCTCGGCGATGGCGCGCATCGCCTTCACGTCCTTCTCCAGCCGCAAATTCAGCACCGGACGCACATGCAAGCACCCCTCGGAGGCGTGGGCGTACCAGGTACCCCGCGTGCCGTTGCGCTCGAACACCTCGGTCAGCCGCGCCGTATAGTCGGCCAGGTGCGCCAGCGGCACGGCGCAGTCCTCGACGAAGGAGACGGGTTTGCCCGCCTGCTTCATCGACATCATGATGTTGAGGCCGGAGGTGCGCACGTCGGCGATGGCCGTCTGAAGCCCCGCCTCGCGCACGCTCACCACGCCGCCCCAGCGGGCGCCGTCGCGGTCCCAGCCGAAACCGAGATCGCCCATCGTGTCTTCCAGCAGCTTCAGCCGGTGCTCGTTCTCCGCCTCGTCCTCGGCGAACTCCACGAGGAGGATCGCGTCCGGCGTGCCGCGCACGAACTGCTTCAGCGTCGCCTGGAACATCGGAATCTCGCCGGCGAGCGCCAGCAGGGTCGCATCGACCAGCTCGACCGCGATGGGCTTGAGCTTCACCAGATGCTGGGCGGCGTTCATCGCCTCGTAGAAGCTGCCGAAATGGCAGGCGCCGATAACCTTCTTGCCGATCAGCGGCCACAGCTTGAGCTCGACCCGCGTCGAATAGGCCAGCGTGCCCTCGGAGCCGACGAGGATATGGGCGAGGTTGGTGCCGCGCGCATTCGGCAACAGCGCGTCGAGATTATAACCGCCGACGCGGCGCTGTACGGCGGGGAAGCGCGCCGCCACCTCGGTCGCCTCGCGGGCGCCGAGGTCCAGCAGGTCGCGGGCGAGCGGGCCCAGCGGCGACCCCTCAGGCAGGCTGGAAAGGTTGTGGTCCACCGGCCCGAAATGCGCCTTGGCGCCATCGGCAAGCATGGCGTCGATGGAAAGCACATTGTCGCGCATGGTGCCGTAGCGCAGCGAGCGCCCGCCGCAGCTATTATTGCCGGCCATGCCGCCGATGGTGGCGCGGCTGGCGGTGGAGACGTCCACGGGAAACCACAGCCCGTGCGTCTTCAGCGCCCGGTTGAGATCGTCCAGAACAATGCCCGGCTCGACCACGCAACGCCGGTTCGCGACATCGAGTTCGAGTATGCGATTGAGGTGCTTCGACCCGTCAATGACCAGCGATTCGTTGATCGTCTGCCCGCATTGCGAGGTGCCGCCCCCGCGCGGCGTGACTGGGATGCCCTCGGCACGCGCCAGCGCGATGGCGCGCTCCGCCTCCTCCGTCGTGCGCGGCACCACGACGCCCAGCGGCATGATCTGGTAAAACGAGGCGTCAGTGGCGTAGCGCCCGCGATTGAAGCGGTCGAACCACACATCTCCCGAAACTTCCGCCTTTAGACGCCGCTCCAGACCGGGCGTCAGCCGTGCCGCCATGATGCCTTCACTCCCTCGTCGCCGCCGGGGGATCGATCCGCGCTCCCCATGGACTTAAACGCATTTTGCATTCATAATTCATTTATGCAAGATGGAAGGCGCCGGTGCGTGTGGCCGGCCTTGCGTCCAGGCGAAGGCGCGTCATGGCGCCGACCTAAGGGAGTGAAGAGACATGTCTACCAATGCCGCCCGGGTCGCGGGTCGTCATTTCCTGCAGATTCCGGGGCCGACCCCGGTGCCCGACCGCATCCTGCGCGCGATGGACATGCCGACCATCGACCACCGCGGCCCCGAGTTCCAGAAGCTCGGCAAGCGCGTTCTGGAAGGCATGAAGGGCGTCTTCAAGACCTCTAACCCGGTTATCATCTACCCCGCCTCCGGCACCGGTGCGTGGGAAGCCGCGCTCGCCAACGTGCTCTCCCCGGGCAACAAGGTGCTGATGTTCGAGACCGGCCATTTCGCTACGCTGTGGAAGAACATGGCCATCAAGCTCGGCCTGCACCCGATTTTCATCGAATCCGACTGGCGCATCGGTGCTGATGCCGACGCCATCGAGGCTCGCCTGCGCGAGGACAAGAACCACGAGATCAAGGCGGTCTGCGTCGTTCATAACGAGACCTCAACCGGCTGCATCTCGCTGATCCCCGAGGTCCGCAAGGCGATCGATGCGGCCGGCCATCCGGCGCTGCTGCTTGTCGACACCATCTCGTCGCTGGCCTCGATCGACTTCCGCCATGACGAATGGGGCGTCGACGTCACCGTCTCCGGCTCGCAGAAGGGCCTGATGCTGCCGCCCGGCCTGTCCTTCAACGCCATTTCCGACAAGGCGCTCGCGGCGGCCAAGGCCTCCACCACCCCCAAGCTGTTCTGGTCGTGGGAGGAAATGATCCCCCATAACGAGAAGGGCTTCTTTCCCTACACGCCCGGCACCAACCTGCTCTATGGCCTCGCCGAAGCCATCGACATGCTGCACGAGGAAGGGCTGGACAACGTCTTCGCGCGCCATGACCGCCATGCCGAGGCGACCCGCCGCGCCGTGCGCGCCTGGGGGCTGGAAGTGCTGTGCCGCGATCCGAAATACTATTCGTCCTCGCTTACCGCCGTCGTGATGCCGGAAGGCCATGACGCGGACGCCTTTCGCGAGAAGACGCTGAACCATTTCGACATGTCGCTCGGCACCGGCCTCACCAAGCTCTCGGGCCGGGTGTTCCGCATCGGCCATCTCGGCGACACCAATGACCTCACCCTTCTCGGCGCGCTTTCGGGCGTCGAGATGGGCCTGTCGGTGGCCGGCGTCCCGCACAAGAAGGGCGGCGCGCAGGTGGCGATGGACTACCTCGCCGATTGCGCCCGCGGCACGCTTCAAGCCGCCGCGTGAGCCAAAATCTCCGGCCGGCTTGCGAAAACGGCCGGCCGGAGCGATTTAAGGGTATCGGGAGCCATCACCTGCCGCGCCGCCCCGCGCGACGATTCGGAGTTTCGCCTTATGGCGATGTCGGACACGGCCATCATTCCCCGGCGCAGCCTGCATGACGAGCTGGCGGCCCAGCTGCGCGACATGCTGATGCGCGGCGACCTGAAGGCCGGCGACAAGATTTCCGAACAGGCGCTTTGCCAGCGCTTCGGCGTGTCGCGCACCCCGCTGCGCGAGGCGCTGAAGGTGCTCGCCAATGAGGGGCTGGTGATCCTCTCGCCCAATCGCGGCGCCAGCGTCGCCCGGGTCTCGCCCGGCGAGGTGGACGAACTCTTCCCCATCATGGGCGCCATGGAAGCGCTGGCCGGCGAGGCCGCCTGTGGCCGTGCCACCGATGCCGACGTCGCCCACGTGCAATCCATGCATGACGAAATGCTGGTGCATTACCGGGCCAGCGACCCGGCCGCCTATCTCAGGCTCAACCGGCGCATCCACGAGGCGTTCTTCGACATCGCCGGCAACAACGCCCTCACCCAGCTCTACCAGACGCTGATGGTCCGCATCCACGCCGTGCGCTTCGTCGCGCAGAAGTCCAGCGACCGCTGGCGCGAGGCAGTGGAGGACCATGAGGAGATGATGGCGGCGCTGCGAGCCCGCGACGGCGTGCGGCTCGGCAACATCCTCAAGCTGCACCTGCGCCACAAGGCGGCGATGGTGCATGAATCGCTCGACGATCTCGGCCGCGCCGCCGAATAGGCCCGCCGCCGCGCCTCGCAGTGCCACGGCATCCCGGACGGCCAAACCAGTCCGGGATCGTGTTCATGTGAGTGCGCGATCCCGGCTCTGCGGCTTCGCCGTCCGCCGGGATGATGCGTGAAGCGCGGCCCCCTTGGCCTCGCTCTCCCGCCCCTTACGCCGCCTTCAGTTCGCCCGCGCTCTTCAGCGCGCCTTCCAGCGCCGGCTCGCGCTGGCCCGCCGCGATGCCTTCGGCGATGATGAATTCCGGCTGGACACCGACAAAGCCGAAGACCCAGCGCAGATAAGTTTCCGCGTGCTCGGCCACGGCGGCGAAAGCCGGGTCGGCATAGATTCCTCCGCGCGCCAGCGCCACGATCACCCGCTTGCCGGCCGCCAGCCCGATCACCTTGCCGCCTTCGCCATAGGCGAAGGTCTTGCCCGGCACGAGAACGCGGTCGATCCATGCGCGCAACTGGGTGGGCACCGAGAAATTATACATGGGCGCGCCGATCACCACGATGTCGGCGGCGAGGAAGTCGTCGAGCGCCTGCTGGCTCTGCGCCTCGCCCTTGCCGCCGGAAAGCGGGTGCTCGGCCGGCATGCTGGCCGGCGTCGCGTGGGGCAGCGGATCGGCGGCAAGGTCGCGATAGACCACCCGCAGCGCCGGGTCAGCCTGGGTCAGCCGCGCCACGATGGCCGCACTGACCTGCCGGCTTACCGAATGATCGCCGAGAATGGAGGAATCGAGATGCAGAAGCGTCTTGCTGGACATGGTTGGACCCGTGATAATCCGGTTACGATTTGTGACCTGGACTAATTACGTACCCACCCCCATGTCCCGCAAGAACGCACATTCTTCATACTGAGGCACAGGCACGTGACCGAGGAACACCCGCATTTCCATACCGCAGGCTGCCTCGGGGTCGGCCGCGTGCTCGCCCGCATCGGCGACAAATGGAGCGTGCTGATCGTCATGCTGCTGTCCGGCGGGCCCCGCCGCTTCAACGAGATGAAGCGCATGATCGATGGCATCTCCCAACGCATGCTCACCCTCACCCTGCGCGGGCTGGAGCGCGATGGCCTGGTGTCGCGCACGGTTTTCCCCACCATTCCGCCGCGTGTCGACTATGAGCTGACCCCGCTCGGCCATTCGCTGCGCGAACCGGTAATGGCGCTGGGCAAATGGGCGGAGCTAAACCTTGCGCACATCGCCGCTGCCCAATCCGCCTTCGACAGCCGCAGCGCCGACGAAGGCACGGGCGGCCCCGCACCGCGCAAGGTTGCCTGAGCTTTTTCACGACACTGGGCTTGGCCGGGCTTCGGCGGCTCAACTGCCGCGCGGATGCATCCGCTGCCCTCCCCGGGTGACGCCGGCCAGCCCGCCGAGGACCGGTTGGGTAAAGTGCATCCATAATTATTGATGCGATCACTGTCTTGATCTAGGGTGCGCCGGTCCATGTCGCGGGGCGCCCTCTCACGGTGTGTTCCCCCCAACGGCCCCGGCGCGCCAAGCCGGCGAGGAACGCCATGCCGTCGTCCCCCATCATCCGCCATTCCCTGCATGAATCGCTTGTGGCGCCGCTGCGCGAGATGATCCTGCAGGGCGAGTTACGACCGGGGGAGAAGGTGCCGGAAGAGCAGCTCTGCGAGCGCTTCGGCGTCTCCCGCACGCCGATCCGCGAGGCGCTGAAGGTGCTGGCGGCCGAGGGCGTGCTGCAGATTCTGCCGCACCGAGGCGCCATCGTCGCCCGCATCACCGAGGAGCAGATCGAGGAGCTGTTTCCGATCATGGCCTCGCTGGAGCGGCTCGCCGGACGGCTCGCCTGTGCTCGCGCCTCCGACGACGACATCGCCCGCATGCGCGCGCTGCACGAGCAGATGATGGTGCATTTCGAGCGCGACGAGGAGGCGGAATATTTGCGCCACAACCGGCTGATCCACGAAGCCTTCTTCGAGATCGCCGGCAATGCGACGCTCTCCGCCTACTACCAGCAAATTCTCACCCGCATCCATGCCTGCCGCTTCGTCGTGCGCAAGAACCGCGAACATTGGGAGACGGCAGTGGACGAGCACAAGGCGATGATCGAGGCGCTGGAGGCGAGAGACGCCCCGCGCCTCGCCGATCTCATGGAGCGCCATGTCATGGGCACCACCGCCGGCATCGCTCGGGCGTTCATCGCGCGCAGCATGGCGAACGCCGCCGCCGAGGCGGCTTCCCCGCCTTTGCCCGCCATCCAGCCGGCCTGAACCCGGCTGGCCCCGGGCAGGAAGCATCGGGGCAATCCGTAGTTATCGATTGTGCATTCACCCAAAGCCGCCGCAGAGAGGAAGACCGATGAGCGAAGTCATGGATCAGGCCGGCAACGCCCTCGCGCCGCAGCGCGCGGCCGGAGCCGCTCGCCCGCTTCCTCTGGCCGGCGTGCGGGTGCTGGATGTCAGCCAGGTGATGGCCGGCCCCTATAGCTGCATGCTGCTGGGCGATCTCGGCGCCGACGTCATCAAGATCGAGCCGCCCGGCACCGGCGACCAGACGCGCGGCGCCATGGGCTTCAAGATGAAGGGGCCCGACAGCATGGGCTTCCTCAACATGAACCGCAACAAGCGGTCGGTGGTCCTCAATCTGAAAAGCGAGGCCGGGCGCGAGGCTTTCTACGAGCTGGTGAAGACCGCCGACATTCTGGTCGAGAACTACCGGCCGGGCGTGATGAAGAAGCTGAAATGCGATTATGAGACGGTGCAGAGATACAATGCGCGCCTCGTCTACGCGTCGATTTCCGGCTTCGGGCAGACCGGCCCCTGGGCCGGGCGCCCCGGCTTTGATCTGATGGCGCAGGCCATGTCCGGCGTGATGAGCGTCACCGGCCATCCGGGCGGCCCGCCGGTGAAAGCGGGCGTGCCGGTGGCCGATATCGGCTGCGGCCTGTTCGCCACCTATGCCGTGCTCGGCGCCTATATCGGCGCTAAGAACACTGGCGAGGGCCAGTATATCGACGCCTCGCTGTTCGAGGCGGCGCTGGCCTTCTCGGTGTGGGACATCTCGGAATATTGGGGGCGCGGCACCGAGCCCATTCCGCTCGGCACCGCCAACCGCATGAGCGCGCCCTATCAGGCGGTGAAGTCGAAGGACGGCTATTTCGTCATGGGCGCCACCAACCAGAAGCTCTGGCTGCAGCTCTGCGAAACGCTCGGCCGCGCCGAGCTGGTGGACGACCCGCGCTTCAGGACCAACCCCGACCGCCTCGCCCACCGCGAGGTGCTGATTGAGGAGTTGGAGAAGAGCTTCATTACCCGCACCTCGGATGAATGGGTGGAAAGCCTGCTCGCCGTCGGCATCCCCGCAGGCACCATGTACAGCTACCCCGAGGCGTTCGAGAGCGCGCACGGCCGGCACCGGCAGATGCGCATGGACATCGACCACCCCAATGAGGGCACGGTCTCCAATATCGGCTTCGCGGTGAAGCTCACCGGCACGCCGCAGCGGGTCACCCGCCATCCCCCGCTGCTCGGCCAGCACACGGATGAGGTGCTGGGCGAGATCGGCCTGGACGCCGCCGCCGTTGAGAGCCTCGCAGCGCGTGGAGCCTTCGCGCCATGAACGCCGCCCCGCACGCTGAGTCCGCCGCGCCGGCTCCGGACCAGGGTACTGTCCATTTCACGCGCGACGGCGCCGTAGCGCGCCTCGTCTTCGACCGCCCCTCCGCCCGCAACGCCATGACCTGGCGCATGTATGAGGAAATGGCGCAGGCCTGCGCACAGATCGCGGACGATCCCTCCATTCGCGTCGCGGTGCTGCGCGGCGCCGGCGGGAAGGCGTTCGTTGCCGGCACCGATATCGAGCAGTTCCGCGCCTTTGCTTCAGGCGAGGACGGCATCGCCTATGAGGCGAAGGTCGATCACTATGTGAGCCTGCTGGAACAGGTGCCCGTGCCCACGGTCGCCGTGGTGGAGGGCTGGGCGGCGGGCGGCGGCATGGCCATCGCCAATGCCTGCGATTTCCGCCTCGCCACATCAGGCGCGCGCTTCGGCGTGCCGATCGCCCGCACGCTGGGAAATTGCCTGTCTGCCGCGAACGTACAGCGCCTCGTCACCACGCTGGGGGTCAGCATGGTCCGGCGCATGCTGCTGGCGGCGGAAATGCCGACGGCCGAGGAGATGCCGACCGGCTATGTCACGGTCCATACGCCGGAAGCGATCGACGCGGCGCTGGAGGGTTTATGCGCCCGCCTCGCCGGCAATGCGCCGCTCACTTTGCGCGTCACCAAGCAGATGCTGGCCCGCCTCGCCACCGACCCGCACGCGCCGGATACCGACCTCGTGCGCGAGATCTATGGCAGCGCCGATTTCCGCGAGGGGGTGGAGTCGTTCCTCGCCAAACGCCCGGCAGCGTGGCGGGGGGAGTAGCGAAGAACTCGTCGTCATCCCCGGGCTCGGCCCGGGGATACACGACTTGTGAGCACCAAATGTGGATGGCCGGGTCAAGCCGGGCCATGACGATCATCGGTGGTCTACGCGCCTCAGCGGATCGGCGGCGCGTACTGGATGCCGCCGGCGCTCCACAGCTGGTTGATGCCGCGCGGAATGCCCAGCGGCGACTGCGCCCCGACATTGCGCTCGAACACCTCGCCGTAATTGCCGACGCTCTTCACGATGCGGGTCGCCCAGTCCTTGGTCAGGCCGAGCTTCTCGCCATAGGCGCCGTCGGAGCCGACGAAGCGCTTCACGTCCGGCTTGTCGGACTGCATCGCCTGATCGAGCGTCGCCGTGCCGATGCCGAGCTCCTCGGCGTTCACCAGCGCGTAATAGCTCCACTTCACCACGTTGAGCCAGTTGTCGTCGCCCTGCCGCACCACTGGGCCGAGCGGCTCCTTGGAGATCACGTCGGGCAGCACGACATGGTCGGCCGGCTTGGAGAGCTTGAGGCGCAGGGCATAGAGCTGCGACACGTCGGTGGTGAGCACGTCGCACTTGCCGTCGGCATAGGCCTTCACGACCTCGTCGACGGTCGGCAGCTGGATCAGCTCCAGCTCCATCTTGTTCTGCCGGAAGTAATCCGTGGCGTTCAGCACGCTGGTGGTGCCGCTCTGGGTGCAGACCTTGGAGCCGCCGAGTTCGAGCGCGCCCATCACGCTCTTGGCCGCCGGCACCATGAAGCCCTGGCCGTCATAATAGGAGACCGCCGCGAACAGCAGGCCGAGATCGGCCTCGCGCTGCATGGTCCAGGTTGAATTGCGCGAGAGCAGGTCGACGTCGCCCTTCTGCAGCGCCGGGAAACGCGCATCGGCCGAAAGCGGCACATACTCGACCTTCGACGCATCGTCGAAGATCGCCGCCGCCACCGCCTTGCAGAGATCGACGTCGAAGCCGGCCCACTGCCCCTTGTCGTCCTTGGCCGAGAAGCCGGCGAGGCCCTGGCTGACGCCGCACTTCAGCGTGCCGCGCGCCTTCACGTCCGAAAGCGTGTTTGCCTGGGCGACGCCCGCCGTGAGAAGAACGCCGGCGGCGGCCAGCGCGGTTGCGATTTTGTTCATGTATCCCCCAGATCCGATCGAAAGCCCGTGGCGCTCAACGCGCAAACCGACCAGATCGAGCCGATCCGATCGGTGCGTGCGCTAGAGTTCCGGCGCCTGACGGATGACCACCTTCGTCCCCACCGGGACACGATTATAGAGATCCTGCACGTCGGAATTGACGAGGCGGAAGCAGCCTGACGAGATCGCCATGCCGATGGTGTTCGGCATGTTGGTACCATGGATGCGGTAGACGGTGGAGCCGAGATACAGCGCGGCAGCGCCCATCGGGTTGCCCGGCCCGCCGGCCATGAAGCGCGGCAGATAGGGCTGGCGCTGGATCATTTCCGGCGGCGGGGTCCAGTCCGGCCATTCCGACTTGCGGCTGACCTTCTGCATCCCGGCCCACTGGAAGCCGTCGCGGCCGACGCCGATGCCATAGCGCAGCGCCCGGTTGTCGCCGAGCACCAGATACAGGAACCGCTCATTGGTGTGGACGATGATGGTGCCCGGCGGCTCGTTGGTGCGGAAATACACCGGCTGCCGGCGGAAAGCCGGGTCGAGCTGCTCTTCGTCGGCCGAAGGCACGTAGCCGGGCTTTTCCGGCACGTCGACGATCTGGTTGCCCATGCCGGCGGCCGGCCGCATCTGGGCCTCGGCGGTGGCAAGGGGGAGCGCGAAGGTCGCGGCCAGCGCCGCTGCCATCAGGCCGGCTCCCATCATACGAACACGCATATCGTCACTTCCCCTCTGAAGGCGTGGCGCGCCAAGGCGGGCCGCCGAGTCACGGGTCGCTCCCTAGCATGGATCGAACGAGGGAAATGACGTCAAGTCAATCACAGTGTGATGAAATCTGCGCCGGCGGACCTAGGAGGCTCCGGCCGGCGCAGAGGATTTTTTGGCGCTAGCGCAGATAGGTGCTGACCAGAGCCTCCAGCCGCTCCTGCCGCCCGGAACGCGGCTGCGGGTCCAGCCCTTCCTTCGCGGCGCGGGCGGCGATGGCGTCCAGCGAGCTGTCGGCCGCGAGCATCGCCTTGTTGGCGGGCGCGTCCCAGCCGGCATAACGCTCGTCGACCGCCTTCTGCAGCGCGCCGTCCTCGATCATGTCGGCGGCGATCAGCAGGGCGCGCGCGCACACATCCATCGCGCTCGCATGGGCAATCACGAGGTCGTCCGCCTCGATCGACTGGCGCCGCACCTTGGCGTCGAAATTGGTGCCGCCGGTGGTGTAGCCGCCCGCCCGCAGGATCTCGTACATGGCCAGCGCCGTGTCCTCGACATTGGTCGGGAACTGGTCGGTGTCCCAGCCGGACTGGGCGTCGCCCTTGTTCATGTCGATGGAGCCGAAGATGCCGAGCGCCGACGCCATGGCGATCTCGTGCTCAAAGCTGTGGCCGGCCAGCGTGGCGTGGTTCGCCTCGATATTGACCTTCACTTCCTTCTCCAGCCCGGCCCGGCACAACAGGCCGTACACGGTGGAGACGTCGAAATCATACTGGTGCTTGGTCGGCTCCTGCGGCTTCGGCTCGATGAGGATCGTGCCCTTGAAGCCGATCTTGTGCTTGTGCTCGACCACCAGGTTGAGGAAGCGGCCCATCTGGTCGAGTTCGCGCTTCAGATCGGTGTTGAGCAGCGTCTCATAGCCCTCGCGGCCGCCCCACAGCACGTAGTTCTGGCCGCCCAGCTCGTGCGTCACTTCCAGCACGTTCTTCACCTGCGCGGCGGAATAGGCGAACACGTCCGGGTCGGGATTGGTTGCCGCGCCGGACATGAAGCGGCGGTTGGAGAACAGGTTGGCGGTGGCCCAGAGCAGCTTGGTCTTCGAGGTCTCCATCTTCCTGGCGAAGATGTCGGCGATCGCCCGCACATTGGCGTTCGATTCCGCCAGCGTCTTGCCCTCGGGAGCGATGTCGCGGTCATGGAAGGCGAAGAACGGCACATCGAGAATGTCGAACAGCTCGAACGCCACGTCCGCCTTGGCGCGGGCCAGCGCCATCTCATCCGCGCCGTGCATCCACGAGCGCAGGAAGGTCTCGCCGCCGAAGGGGTCGCCGCCCGGCCAGGTGAAGCTGTGCCAATAGGCGACGGCGAAGCGCAAATGGTCTTCCATGCGCTTGCCCAGCACCACCCGGTCCTTGTCGTACCAGTGGTAGGCGAAGGGATCGCGGCTTTCCGGGCCGACATATTTCAGCGGCGCGGTGAAGGAGAAGAAGCGGGTCGTCATGAGTTCACTCCCTTGAGCGCGGGGTACAGCGCCCGGTAGAGCGCGTGTCGTTCGGCATAGGCCCGTTGCAGGGCCGGATCGGGTTCGATGGTTTCGATGCGGCGCGGCGGCAGGCAGATGTCGGCCGGGCTTTCCCCGGTCGCCGCCATGCGGGCGAGCCGCGCGGCGCCGAACGCCCCGCCCCTCTCGCCGTCCTCGACGCGGTTGAGCGGGATGCCCAGCACGCTGGCCAGCACCGCCGTCCAGAAGCGCGAGCGCGAGCCGCCGCCGATGACGTCCGCCTGGGTCAGCCGGGTGCCGGCGGCGGAAAGCGCATCGAGGCAGTCCTTGAAGGCAAAGGAAACGCCCTCGATCACCGCCTGAGTCAGCTCCTCCCGGCCGGTGTCGTGGTCCATGCCGACGAACGAGGCGCGGATCGCGGTGTCGTTATGCGGCGTGCGCTCGCCGGAGAGATAAGGCAGGAAGGTGGCGCGCGAGGGCGCCTTGGGCGCATCCCCCAGCGGTGCCAGCAGCTCGCCCGGCGCCTCCTTCGTCACATTCGCCCACCAGCCCAGCGCCGAGGCGGCGGACAGGATCACCCCCATCTGGTGCCAGGTGGCGGGAACGGCGTGGCAGAAGGCGTGGACGCTGGATTCCGGGTTCGGCGCGTAGCGGTCGGTCGTCGCCCACAGCACGCCCGAGGTGCCGAGCGAGACGAAGGCGTCATTGGCGCCGATCGCCCCGAGGCCTATGGCGCCAGCGGCATTGTCGCCCGCGCCGCCGGCGAGAACCGGGGGATTCTCCATGCCCCAGCGCGCCGCCAGCTCGGGCTTGATGCGCCCGGCCGCCGCGCTGCCCTCGACCAGGCGCGGCATGTTTTCACGCGACATGTCGGTGGCCGCCAGCGCCTCGTCCGACCAGTCGCGCCGGCCGACATCAAGCCATAGCGTGCCGGAGGCGTCCGACATTTCGTCGACCATCTCGCCGGTGAGGCGGAAGCCGACATAGGCCTTGGGCAGCAGCACCTTGGCCATGCGGGCGAACAGGTCCGGCTCGTGCTTGCGCACCCACATCAGCTTGGGGGCGGTGAAGCCGGGAAAGGCGAGATTGCCGGCCACCTGGTGCAGCGCCGGAAAACGCTCTTCCAGTTCGCGGCATTCGGCGGCGGAGCGCCCGTCATTCCACAATATGGCGGGGCGCAGCACCTTGCCAAAGGCATCGAGCAGCACCGCCCCGTGCATCTGGCCGGAAAGGCCGATGCCGCGCACGGCGGACAGCGCCTGCGGCTGCTCGGTCTTCAGCTTGTCGATGCTGGCGAGCGTCGCCTGCCACCAATCCTCGGGGCTCTGTTCGCTGAAGCCGGGCTGCGGACGGGAGATCGCCAGCGGCGTCTCCGCCGTCGCGATGACGCTCTGCGCGTCGTCGACCAGCACCGCCTTGATGGCGGACGTTCCAATATCGAGGCCGAGATACATGCCTCACACCCTTTCGGCAAAACGGAGAGGAAGAGTCACGGCAGGTTGTCCCGCACGAAGATGTCGATGCGGATACGTTCCTGCTCGTTCAGAAGAGGCTCGCCGGCACAATGGGCCAGCAGGACCCGGGCGGCCGAGCGCGACTGGTGCCCGGCATCCTGGTTGATCACCGCATCCATCACCCCGCGCAGCAGGAAGCGCCGCGTGTCGTCGGTGAGGTCGTGGCCGATGAAGATGAGGTCGCCGGCGCGGTTGGCCGCCGAGATCGCTGCCGCGATGCCGCGATTGCCGGCGCCGACATTGTAGAGCCCGATGAGGTCCGGCACGTCGCGCAGCATCCGCGTGACGATGGCCTCGTTGCGCTCGTCCTCGTCGAGGCTCTCGCGCGCCGGCAGCACCTTCAGCGCCGCGTATTCGCCGGCCAGCACCTGGGTGAAGCCGAATTGCCGCTCCGCATGGTCGCGCAGCGCCGGCGTGCCGACGATGAGGCCGATGGAGCCGCGGCGCCCGCCGGCGAAGCGGCCGAGCAGGGTGGCGGCGGTGCGGCCGGCGGCGATGTTGTCGATGCCGACGTAATGCAGCCGGTGCGAGGACGGCACATCCGACACCAGCGTCACCACCGTCACGCCCGAGGCGACGAGGTCGTCTATCGCCGCCCGCACGCGCGGATGATCGAGGGCGACGACCGCGACCCCATCATAATGACCGATCAACCCCTCAAGCGCGGTCGCCAGGGTCTCGGGGGCGAACACGTCGACACGCAGCGTGTCGATATCGGCGTTGTTGGCGGCGAGCCAGCTGGCCGTGTTGGTCACCTGCTCGCCGAGCATGCGCATGAACACGTTGGGGCCGGCCGGCAGCACGAAGCAGAAACGGTAGGTTTCTCCGCGCGCTAGCCGCGCCGCCGCCAGATTGGGGCGGTAGCCCAGGCGCGCCACCGCCAGCTTCACCCGCTCGGCCGTGATGCCGCGCACGCCGGCGCGGCCGTTGAGCACGCGGTCGGCTGTCGCCAGCGAAACGCCGGCCTCGCGGGCGACGTCTTGCAGGGTTATGCGCGAAACACCTCTGGACATGACGTCATGTTGCCCTCAAAATCTGAGGTACGCAACTCAGACCGCGAAGCGTCCCCTAGACCAAATATCGAGGAGCGCCTGGCCTCGCGATTTGCTACCCTGACAGTCAACGTCCACCTCGGACGACGGAACACATCAATGCCGGCATTTGGCTGGCCAACCCCTTGACGGCGATCGGCCCTCGCTGAGGTCCGAACGTCAGGATAACGACCTCGGCATGCGCTCCCCGTCCGGCGCGCTCAGCCGGATGGCAACTGTCTTTTGCACCCCTTTGGGAGGAAAGCATGAATCTGAAACTGACGATTTCCGCCGTAGCGCTCACCACCGTCATGGCGATGGGCGTCGCCCGCGCCCAGCAGCCCGTGGTCGGCGTGAGCTGGTCGAACTTCCAGGAAGAGCGCTGGAAGACCGACGAAGCCGCGATCAAGAAGGCCCTCGCCGCCGCAGGCGCCAAGTACATCTCGGCCGACGCCCAGTCCTCGGCCTCCAAGCAGCTTTCCGACGTCGAGGCGCTGATCGCACAGGGCGCCACCTCGCTCATCATCCTGGCGCAGGATTCCGACGCCATCGCCCCGGCGATCGCCAAGGCGCAGAGCGAAGGCATCCCGGTGGTCGGTTATGACCGGCTGATCGAGAATCCCTATGCCTACTACATCACCTTCGACAACAAAGAAGTCGGCCGCATCCAGGCCGCCGAAGTGATGAAGATCAAGCCGAAGGGCAATTACATCTTCATCAAGGGCTCGGCCGCCGACCCGAACGCGGACTTCCTGTTCTCCGGCCAGATGGAGACCCTGAAGGCCGCCATCGACAAGGGCGACATCAAGAATGTCGGCGAGGCCTATTCCGACAGCTGGCTGCCGGCCAATGCCCAGCGCAATGCCGAGCAGTTCCTGACCGCCAACAACAACAAGGTCGACGCCGTCGTCGCCTCCAATGACGGCACGGCCGGCGGCGCCATCGCCGCGCTGTCCGCCCAGGGTCTCGCCGGCTCGGTGCCGGTGTCCGGCCAGGATGCCGACTTCGCGGCGCTGAACCGCATCGCGCTCGGCACCCAAACCGTGTCGGTGTGGAAGGATTCGCGCGAACTCGGCAAGCGCGCGGCGGAAATCGCCCTCGATCTCGCCAAGGGCACGGATCCCAAGGCGGTGAAGGGCACCACGACCTTCACCGATGGCCCGAAGAAGGTGCCGATGAACTCGACCTTCCTCACCCCGGTGCCGATCACCAAGGACAATCTGAACGTGATCATCGAAGCCGGCTGGGTGCCGAAGGCCACCGTCTGCCAGGGCGTGAAGCCCGGCGCGGTCAAGGCGTGCGATTGATCCGGTAGCCACTGCGCGGCGGGACAAACCCCGCCGCCAGCCCACGCGACACCGCGCGCACCAACGCGCGCGGCGGGGAGAGGACGCTCATGACCGACACCACGACCACCCGCACGCCGATCCCTGCGGCGCGGCCGCAAGGCACGCCATCTTCCGCCCCCGCCGCCGCGCCCACCTCCTTCGTGGGCGCCTTGGAAATCGACGTCCGCTTCCTCGGCATGCTCGGCGCCCTCGCGGTCATCTGGGTGGTGTTCGACTTCCTCGCCGACGGCACCTTCCTGACGCCGCGCAACCTCTGGAACCTGTCGGTCCAGAGCTCGTCCATTGCCGTCATGTCCACCGGCATGGTGCTGGTGATCGTGATGCGCCACATCGACCTGTCGGTCGGCTCGATCCTCGGCGTCACCGGCATGATCATGGCGGTGTTCCAGGTCACCTATCTGCTGCCGACCTTCGGCTTCAACCACCCGGCGGTGATCGTCCTCACCCTCGCCGCCGGCATCGCCATCGGGGCCGCCATCGGCGCGCTGCATGGCTTCGTCATCGCCTATCTCGGCGTGCCGGCCTTCATCGTCACGCTGGGCGGCCTGCTGGTGTGGCGCGGCGCCGCCTGGGCGGTGGCCGAAGGCAAGACGATCCCGCTCGTCGACGATAATTTCAAGCTGCTCGGCGGCGGCGCCAATGGCTCGATCGGCGCGACGTGGAGCTGGGTGATCGCCGCCATCGCCTGCCTCGCCATTGCCTTCGCCGCCGTGCAGGCCCGCCGGCAGCGCCAGCGCTTCCACTTTCCGCTGAAGCCGATCTGGGCCGAGTTCGTTCTGGTGGTCGCCGGGTGCCTCGCCGTCGTCGGCGCCACGCTGGTGGTCAATGCCTACACCTTGCCCCCCGTGCTCGCCCGCCGCTACGCCGAGGCCGCCGGCATCACCGTGCCGCCGGAAGGCATCGCGATCAGCTTCGGCTACGCGATCCCGGTGCTTTTGGCGCTGGCGGTCGGCATCGTGATGACCTTTGTCACCACCCGCACCCGCTTCGGCCGCTATGTCTTCGCCATCGGCGGCAATCCGGAAGCTGCCGATCTCGCCGGCATCAACACCAAGCGGGTGACGCTGGCGGTGTTCGCGCTGATGGGCGCGCTCGCCGCCATCGGCGCCGCCATTTCCACCGCCCGCCTCAACTCGGCGACCAATGCGCAGGGCACGCTGGACGAGCTCTATGTCATCGCCGCGGCGGTTATCGGCGGCACCTCGCTGTCGGGCGGCGCGGGCACCATTGCCGGCGCCATGGTCGGCGCATTGGTGATGCAGAGCCTGCAGTCGGGCATGGTGCTGATGCGCGTCGACACGCCGTACCAGAACATCGTGGTCGGCATCGTTCTGGTCTTCGCCGTGTGGATCGACACGGTCTACCGCAAGCGGATCAAGTGAGGAGCGCGACATGAACGCCATCACGTCCCCCGTCGCCGCCCCGGGCGCCTCGCACATCGACGGCACGCCGGCCGTGCAGATGCGCGACATCTGCATTTCCTTCGGCGGCATCCGCGCCGTCGACGACGTCTCGGTCGACCTTTATCCCGGCGAGGTCGTCGCCCTGCTCGGCCATAACGGTGCCGGCAAGTCGACGCTGATCAAGATCCTCGCCGGTGCCTACAAGCCGGATGCCGGCGAGATCCGCATCAACGGCGACAAGGCCGACATCGCCAACCCGCGCGATGCCAAGCGCTACGGAATCGAGACGATCTACCAGACGCTGGCGCTGGCCGACAATGTGGACGCCGCCGCCAACCTCTTCCTCGGCCGCGAGTTGATGACCCCGTGGGGCACGCTCGACGACGTCGCCATGGAGGCGGCGACGCGCGAGGTGATGGGCCGGCTCAACCCGAACTTCCGCAAGTTCAAGGAGCCGGTGCGCGGCCTTTCCGGCGGCCAGCGCCAGTCGGTCGCCATCGCCCGCGCCATCCATTTCAACGCCAAGATCCTGATCATGGACGAGCCCACCGCCGCGCTCGGCCCGCAGGAAACGGCGCAGGTGGCCGAGCTGATCAAGCAGCTGAAGGCCGAGGGCATCGCCATCTTCCTCATCAGCCACGACATTCACGACGTGTTCGACCTCGCCGACCGGGTCAGCGTCATGAAGAACGGCAAGCTGGTGGGCACTGCCCGCACCTCCGACGTCACCAAGGACGAGGTGCTGGGCATGATCATCCTGGGCAAGAGCCCGCCCGGCGCGCTCGCCGGCCCCGGCGCCGCCACGGACTGATCACCCGGCCGACCAGCCACGCGGGGCAGCGGCGGCGTGCCGCTGTTCCCGGCTCTCCGCGCCTGTGTTATAGCGCGATTAAGGGAGCTGCTGTGTCCGCCACCGCCTTGATGACCGAGGAAGCTCGCCCGGCCGGCGCTACGCTGCGCCGGTTGGCGCTGGTGCTCGCGGTCGCCTATGTGCTGGTGCTGCAGGCACTGCTGGGCGGTATTGCCAGCGGCGCCCACGCGGCCGGCGCCGTCGCCGTGGATGCCTTCGGCCAAACCCTCTGCCTCGGCTCGCATGCCGACCCCGCCGCCCCCGGCGATCCGGCCCGCCATACCCCCGATTGCTGCACCACCGGCTGCCAGACCGCGCCCGGCGCCGCTCTGCCCCCGCCGGTGGCGGCAGCGACGGCTCTGCCCGTCTCCCGGCTTCAAAGCCGCGAGACGCCGCCGCACGCCTCCCGCCTCGCCCCCGCGGCCGAGCGCTCCACCCGCCACGCTCGCGCCCCTCCCCTCGCCTGACGCCTGCGCCTTTCCGCAATCGTCAGTCGAAACGCCGGCCACGCTGCTCCAGCGTCCTGCCGGCACCCCGGGAGAAACTCACATGATCCGCTCCATCCTGCGCCGCGCGCTGCGCCGCACCGAGGACCGCGTCGGCTTCGTCATCGTCGCCGCCGCTCTCGGCCTCTTCGCCATCCAGCCGGCCTTCGCCCATGAGTACAAGATCGGCCAGCTCGAAATCGCGCACCCCTGGGCGCGCATGACGCCGGCTGGCGCCAAGGTCGGCGGCGGCTATCTCGCCATCGAGAACGAGGGCAAGGAATCGGACCGCCTCGTCGCCGTCACCGCCGAGGTCGCGGGCCGCGTCGAGATCCACGAAATGTCCGTGAAGGATGGGGTCATGACCATGCGCATGCTCCCGGACGGGGTGGAAATTCCTGCCGACAGCACGGTCAAGCTGGCGCCGGGTGGATTCCACCTGATGCTGATGGACCTCAAGCAGCCGCTGAAGGAAGGCGAGAGCTTCAAGGGCACGCTCACCTTCGCCAAGGCCGGCACGGTGGATGTCAGCTTCAAGATCGAGGGCATGGGCGGCCCGAAGGGCGCCGCTAATGCTGGGCCTGACGCCCACAGCCACGACCACGGCACCCCCGCCAACTGATCGCGGCGGACGGATCTCCGCCAACTCATCGCCCCCGCTGCGCGTCTTGAGGCCGGCCGTCCCGCGTGACGACCCGTCTCGGCGCGTGCTGTCGCCCTCCTTTTCCGGACCTTTCCGATGAACGCCACAACTTTGTCTCCCGACCGGGAGCGCCCTTCCGAAGAGCGCGCCGCCAATCTCTACCGCGCCGTGTGGCGCTGGCATTTCTATGCCGGCCTGCTGGTGCTGCCGTTCCTGATCCTGCTGTCGGTCACCGGCGGGCTCTATCTCTTCCGCGAAGGCATCGACAATCTCTGGCACCACCAGCTCAAGGTGGTGGAAGCCCGCGCCACCCCGCTCAATGCGCCCAGCGCCTGGATCGATGCCGCGCTCGCTTCGCGGCCGGGCACGGCGCTGAAATTCATCGCGCCGGTGGAGCCCACCGCCTCGGCCGAAGTGGTGATCAAGACCGCCGATGGCGAGCGCCGCTCGATCTATGTCGACCCCTATGATTCCCGCGTGCTCGGCGAATTACCCGATCGCGGCACCATCATGTGGCTGATGCGCCGGCTGCACAGCCTTGCCGAATTCGGCACCGTCGCCAATGGCATCATCGAGATCGTCGGCGGCTGGTCGATCCTGCTGGTCGCCACCGGCTTCTATCTCTGGTGGCCGCGCAAGCAGGCGGGCGGCGTGGTGAGCGTGCGGGGCACACCGCGCAAGCGAATCTTCTGGCGCGATGTGCACGCCGTGACCGGCGCCTTTGCCGGCATCGTCATCGCCTTCATGTCGCTGTCGGGCATGCCATGGTCGCTGGTGTGGGGCGAGAAGGTCAATGAGTGGGCGAACAGCTCCAATTACGGCTACCCCTCCGGCCTCTATGTGAACGTGCCGATGTCGGACGAGCATCTCGCCCACGCCAACGGCCCCACCACCTGGTCGCTGGAACAGGCAAAGATGCCGGAATCGACGCCGGTCGCGAGCGCACCCATCACGGTGGACCAGGCGGCGGCCATCGTCGAGAAACTCGGCGTAGCGCCCGGCTATACGCTCAGCCTGCCAGGCGGGGCCACCGGCGTCTATTCCGCCAGCGTCTACCCCGACGAACTCGCCAAGCAGCGGGTGGTGCATCTCGACCAGTACACCGGCGCGCCGCTGATCGACCTCTCCTATGCCGATTACGGCCCGGCGGCCAAGGCGATGGAATGGGGCATCAATTTTCACATGGGACAGGAGTTCGGCCTGGCCAACCAGCTCTTCCTGCTGGCCGTCTGCCTCGCCATCATCCTCATGGCGGTGTCGGCCGGGGTGATGTGGTGGAAGCGCCGCCCGGCCGGCTCGCTCGGCATCCCGCCCGCGCCCACCAGCGCGGGGGTCATGTGGGGGCTGATCGCCATCATGGCGGTGGTTGGCGTCATCTTCCCACTGGTGGGGGCGTCGCTGGTGGTGATGGTACTGCTCGACCTCGCCATTGGCCGCCGCCGGCCGAAGCTGCGCACAGCCTGAGGCTACGGGCTGCCCGACGGGTTCCAGCCGCGCGCCTCTTCCCTTAGCTTAGCAGGTGGGGCAAGAGGCGCGCATGGTACGCAAGAAGATCGAGGATGCGGACGAGCCGGCTGCCCGCAACCCGCGCGACGGGCTGTTCATCCGCGTCTATTTCGGCGACGGCCGCCATCTCGGCCCGGGCATGATCGATCTGCTGGAGACCATCCGCACCGAGCGCTCCATTCTGGCAGCCGCCCGCGCGATGAATATGAGCTACCGCCGCGCCTGGCTGCTGGTCGACGAGATCGGTCGCACCTTCCGACAGCCGGTGGTGCAAACCCACCCCGGCCGGCGCGGCCACGGCACCGACCTCACCCCGTTCGGCGCGCGGCTGATCGCGCTCTATCGCGACATTGAGCGGACGAGCGCCGAGGTCACCCTCAGCGCGACGCAGGAAATCCGCGCCGCCCTGGCGCCACTGGAAGAGCCAGCGAACGTGCCGGCCGACCCACCGTCGGAGGGGTAGCGCGGAACCGTCGGGCCCCGGCGGGATTATCGGTAGGAGGGCTTTTCCGCATCCGGGGCTAGCATGCAGACCATCATTCTCGTCATTCTCATTCTTCTCCTGCTGATCGCCATCGGCGTCATCGGCCGGCGCTCGACTCCGGTGCGGCTTGTGCTGATCGCGCTGGTGCTTGCCCTGGTGGTCCTGGCGGCCATCGGCTTCGTGCGCGACGAGCAGGCGGTCGGTCCCGGCGTGCCGCCGATCATTCAGGCGCCGTGATCTCGCCGGGCGCGAGGAAATCCGGGCTGCTTCCGTCCACCGCCACGGACTTGACCATCGCCCACACCGCACGCCCCGGCCTCAGTTCGAGCCGCGCCACGCTCTCGCGGGTCACCATGGCGGCGAGGCGCCCCTCGCCCACCCGAAGCCCGATGTCGGCATAGGGCCCGTCCTGAAGGCGGATGTCTTCGATGACGGCGGGCAGGAGGTTGGAGACCGACACATCGTCCGGCCGCGCCAGCGCGATGGCGACGTCGCGCGCGCGCACCCTTGCCCGCACCTTCGCCCCGACCGGCCGCGCCACCTGCGGCACGCGCAGTTCGCCGCCGGCGAAGGCAAGGCTGGAGAGCGCGAAACCGGCGTCGTGCCGGGACACCACGCAGTCCAGCAGCGTGCCGAGGTCGAAGCGCCCGACCACCTGCAGCATGTCCGGCAGCGACATCACCTGCGCCACCGGCCCCGCCGCGACCTGCCGGCCTTCGTGCAGAACCACCAGCGTGTCCGCAAGCCGCAGCACCTCGTCGAGCGAATGGCTGACATAGAGGATGGGCAGGCCCGTCTCGTCGCGCAGCCGCTCCAGATAGGGCAGGATTTCCGCCTTGCGCGCGCCATCCAGCGCCGCCAGCGGCTCGTCCATCAGCAGCAGCCGCGGCTGGGCGAGCAGCGCCCGGCCGATGGCGACGCGCTGGCGCTCGCCGCCCGACAGCGTGTGCGGCCGGCGGCCCAGCAGAGCGTGGATTCCCAGCAGGTCCACCACCGCGTCGAAGCGGATCGGCCGCTCGACCGCTCGGCTGCGGCGCTCGCCATAGCGCAGATTGCGCTCGACCGAGAGATGCGGGAACAGGCGGGCATCCTGAAACACATAGCCCACGCGACGCGCCTCGATTGGCAGGTCGATGCCCCGGGCGGAGTCGAAGAACACCTCGTCGGCGATCGCGATGCGCCCGGCATCGGGCCGCACCACGCCGGCCACCGCCTGAATGACGGTGGTCTTGCCCGCCCCCGAGCGGCCGAACAGCGCGGTGACGCCGGTGGCGGGCACGGCAAAGCCGCAGTCCAGCGCGAACCCGCCGGGCCGGGCGAGCTGGAGGTCGACCTCGATCATACTCACACCCGCCCGATCATCAGGCGAATGCGCCGGTCGACAAGGCCGGCGAGCATCAGCGAACCGAGCGCCAGCACGACGGAGACCAGCGTCAGCCGCAGCGCCATGGCGTCGCCATCCGGCATATGGGTGGCACTGTAGATGGCAAGCGGGATGGTGCGGGTTTCGCCTTCGACATTGGAGACGAAGGTGATGGTGGCGCCGAACTCGCCCAGCGCCGAGGCAATGGCCAGCAGCGCGCCGGAAAGGATGCCGGGCAGCATCAGCGGCAGCGTTACCGAGAAGAACACATCGAGCCTGGTGGCGCCGAGCGTGCGTGCCGCCGTCTCCAGCCCGCGATCAACCGCCTCCAGCGCCAGGCGGATGGCGTTGACGGTGAGCGGGAAGCTCACCACCGCCGCCGCCACCGTCGCCCCTGCCGTGGTGAAGATCAGCTTGATGCCGAACCAGGCATCTAGATACTGGCCGATGAAGCCGCGCCCGCCCAGGGTGAGCAGCAGCAGATAGCCGACCACCACCTTGGGCAGGACAAGCGGCAGGTAGACGAGACCGTCGAGCACGCTCTTGCCGGGAAACCGCGCCCGCGCCAGCACGAAGGCGGTCAGAACGGCCACCGGCAGGCTCCAGAAGGTCGCCCAGAACGCCACCTTCAGGCTCAGGGCGACGGCGGTCCATTCCTCGGGGGTAAGCATTTGTCCGGCACCTGATCGAACATCCTTGGACGCTCGCTAAGCGAGCAACCTCAGGATGACGTGGCTCTCACTTTACGACACCCGGCATCATGCCGAGGTGCCGGCCGGCAAGCCGGCCTCGAAGCACGCAGCCGGCTTGCCGGCGGCTGCTACCGCGGTAGACGCTCACTTCACCACAAACCCGTACTTTGCATAAACCGCCTTGGCGGCCGGCCCGGTGAGGAACTCGAAAAACGCCAGCGTGGCCGGGTTGTCCTGCCCCTTCACGATCTCGAGCGGATATTCCACCGGCGGGTGACTGTCCGCCGGGAAGGTGGCGACAACCTTCACGTTGCTGGCGATGGCCGCATCGGTGGAATAGACGATGCCCGCCGCCGCCTCGCCGCGCTCCACCAGCGCCAGCGCGGCCCGCACGCTCTCAGTGCCGACAATGCGCGCCCTCACCTTGTCCCAGGCGCCCAGGCTGGTGAGCGCCGTCTTGGCATAGATGCCAGCCGGCACGCTGTCGGTGAGACCGGTGACGATCCGGCCATCGGCACCGAGGAAGCCGAGCCAGTCGAAGGAGGCGTCGAGGGTCACGTCCTTCGCCGTGTCCGCCGGCATGATGAGCACGAGGCTGTTGCCGATGGGGGTGACGCGGGTGGCCTTCAGCGTCAGATCCTTGCCGTCGGCATAGTCCATCCATTTGGTATCGGCGGAGGCGAAGATCGCCGCCGGCGCGCCGGCCTCCAGCTGCTTGGCGAGCGCCGAGGAGGCGGCGAACGAGAACACGACGTCCTTGCCGGTCTTCTCCCTGTACAACTTGCCGATGTCCTGGAAGGCGTTGGTCAGGCTGGCGGCGGCAAACACCGTGGGCGCTTGCTCAGCCCGAAGCGGGCTCGGCACAATGCCCGCGAAGAGCCCGGCAAGGGCGAGCGCCGCTGTGAGATGGCGGGCAAACTGGCGGCGAGACGGCATGGCTGGGCTCCGGATAGATATATCCACTCATATACATGTATTCCCTCATATACATGATTGGACAAAGGACACCAGTGCCCGTGCCTATGGCCCGCACAGACGCGCGACCGGGCAACACCCGCGCGCAGCGGGTCCGAAGCGCATCAGGGTTAAACCGTGGCGGACAGGCCGCCACGCGCGTCAGTCAATCATGCCGGTGTGGCGCGCGGTGGCGGCGGCCACCTGTTCAGCGGCGCTCAACAGTTCAAGAGCGGAGATTTCGCCGCGCCCGAAGGTGATCTGCGGCCCGCGACTGACGACGCGCCGGCCATAGCCGTCATCCACCAGTGCGAATTCATAGATGTGGTGAGCGACACGGTGCATCACACGCACAGTGGAAGGCGAAAGAGTGACGACGTCGAAGTCAGTGTGCGGCATGGTCTTCCCTCCCTTCTGGCCGTCTTGGCGACGGGTTTGCGGCCGCGTTGACGCGGTTCGGATTGACCCCTGCTGCCCTGCGGCAGAGTGGCACCGGAACTTTCGTCCAATAGTGACGTTGCGACAATGGTAAATCCGCGTGGCGGGCCGTTTTACTGCGTCCGGCGTACCGGACCGGCCCTCGCGCGAATTTCCGCCACGGACCTGCCTAAGGGCACCAAGCCGGAGACGCGTTTAAATGAGCCGCAATATGATGCTGATCCTGGCCGCGATCGTTCTCGTGATCGCCGCCTACGCCGCCGTCCAGTATTCCGGACGAACGACGCCCCAGCCGACCGAAAGCCCCACGCCGCCAGCGGCGAGCCCGACGGTTCCCCCGGCGGCCGACCCGATCACGCCCCCGCCGCCCGCGCCGGAGGTCACGATGCCCCCGCCGAACGACCCTGCGGTGCAGCCCAGCACGCCGCCCGCCGAACCCGCTCCGACCACGCCGGCGCCCGCCACCCCCGCGCCCGCGACGCCGTAAGCACGCACGGCTACGTGCCGCGCTCGCCCGACATTGCGGCGAGCGCGGCTCTGGCGCGCAGGCTGTCCATCACTTCGTCGATGGGGTGCGACAGCCGGCGCCGCCAGTTCGGCCGCTCACGGTCGGTGCCGGGAAGGTTCACCGCGACGGTTTCGCCGGCGAGATCATCGAGCTGCGCCAGTGCCAGCGCGGCACGCGTGCGGGCGACAAAGCCATGCACCGCCGCCAGCGCCTTGTCATCCAGCGGCGCGTCCGCCGCAGGCAGTGCAGCGATCAGACCTTCCTGCAACAGTGTCTCACCCAGCCGCTCCCGCTCGGCGGCGCGCTCGGCAAGCGACGCGGCATAGCCGTCGGCGTCCAGCAGCCCCAGCGCGTAACGCTCCTGAAGATCGGTGGCCGTCCACCAGCCCGCCAGGGTCGGCAGGTCGTGCGTCGAGACGCAGGCAGCCGCCAGTGCCGGATAATCCGCGGGTGCAATGAAGGCGCCAGCCTTCTGCTCGAACCACAGCACGCGATAAGACAGCATCCGCTCATCGTTGAGCTGGTCGCGCATGCCGAAGGGCACGGTGCCAAGGTCTTCGCCGACCACGAGGCACGACGCGCGGGTGCTCTCCAGCGCCACCTGCGCGGCAAGTGCGTCGAACGGCATGGCCAGATAGGCGCCGTCCGCGCCGCTGGCGCCCTGCGGAATCAGGAACAGCCGGCGCAGCCCCATGACATGGTCGATCCGCAGCGCGCCGGCATGGCGCATATTGGCCCGCACCAGCCCGGCATAGCTGCGATAGCCGTCGCGCCGCAGCGCGAGCGGATCGAAGGGCGGCAAATGCCAGTTCTGGCCCTCCGGCCCCAGCGGATCGGGGGGCGCGCCGATGGTAACGCCGGCCATCAGCATGGCAGCCTCGGCCCAGGCCTCTGCCCCGTCCGGCGTCGTGCCCACCGCAAGGTCGCGGTAGAGGCCGAGCGAGAGCCCCGCCTGCCGCGCCTTTTCCGCCGCGCCGGCAAACTGCCGGTCGGCGACCCATTGCTGCCAGAGCGCGAAGCGCAGTTCGCCCTCACACGCCTGGCCGAAGGCCTCCACCGCGGCGCTGCCGGCCTCGCTCAGCCCCTCCGGCCAGTCGCGCCAATTGGTGCGTGGATAGGCAGCAGCAATGGCCTGGAACTGCGCGAAACGCCGCAAGGTTTCGCCACCCTCGGCGATGAACAGCTCGAAATCGCTGTCCGGCGCCCGCTCGAACGCCGCGAAGGCGGCACGCAGCGCCGCCGCTTTCGCCTCCCATACGGCGGGATAGTCCACCGCCGCCGCGCCCGAGACCGCGCTGAATCCGGCGAGATCGGCGCCCAGCGCCGCGACGTCGATATAGATCGGATCGACAAAGCGCCGGTCGGAGGGCGAATAGGGGCTGGTACGCCCGCGGTCATCGGGAAACAGCGCGTGCAGCGGGTTGAGGCCCAGCACCCTCCCCCCGGCCTGCGCCGCGCGCGCCCCGAGTTCGCCGAGCGCGGAGAAATCGCCAATGCCCTGGTCCGCCGTGCTCCGGCGCAGCGTGTAGAGATGCGTGCCGATGCCGAACAGCCGCCCCCCCGCCTCGATATCCGCCGGCAGATAGCTTGCCGCCGGCGCCACGGTGAGGCGGCATTCGGTGTCGCCGAGGCGCAGCACATGCCGCCCCAGCGGCAGCTCCGGTAGCGCAATGTCGCGAAGCTGCGACCGGCGGCCGTCCGGCCGTTCCACCTGGGCCCGCGAACCGTCCTCGGGCCGCACGGCGAGATCGATCTCCTGCCCGTCCTCAAGCCGCAGATGCACGTCCAGCCGGCGCGGCGAATCCGCCACCGCTCCGGCCAGGGTCAGCAGCGGCGCCACGCCCTGTCGCAGCACGGCGGCGAAGGGAATGTCGCGGTCGAAATGCTGGGCGGAGAGACGGGCGAGGCTGTCGCGCACTTCGCCATGGGTGCCGGCCGGCAGGTCCAGCGCGGCGAGCAGCGTACGCTTGGTGTCGTCGCTCACCTTCTGCGCCTTGCCGGTGGCGTCGAACCACTGGCCGTCAATGCCGGCGGCGGCGGAGAGCGTCTCCAGCAATTCCGGCGCAGCGGGCCGGCGCAGCGCGGTTATCGAAGCCTCTTCCACCAAAATTAGCACCGCGCGCGGCGCCACTTCTGTTGCCTCGCCGGCGACAATCTCCGGGAGCGCGGTGTCCGCCGCCACCCGCCACGCATGGCCGTCGCGCGGCTCGGGCAGAACCAGCGCCTGCGCCGCATCCGAGGCGTTGAGCGCAACCGCCACGCGGTCGGCGCTCTCCCCGCCCCTCGCGGGCGCGTAGAACACCGCCACCAGCGCGCGGGTGGCCCCGTCGTTCCAGCGCACCGCGCCACCGGCGGGATCACGCCAGTCGACATCGGGAATGCCGCTGCCGTCGATCGGCCGTCCGGTCAGCGGCGCCTCGCCGCGCAAGGCGCGATGGGCGAGCCGCAGTTCCACCAGCCGCGCGGTGAAATCGGCCAGCTCGGCATCAGTCTTCGACCAGTCGAGCCAGGTCAGCTCATTGTCCTGCGCATAGGCGTTGTTGTTGCCGGCCTGCGAGCGCCCGCACTCGTCGCCCATGGTCAGCATCGGCGTGCCGCGCGCCACCAGCAGCGTCGCCAGCAGCGCGCGCGCATCGCTGCGCCGGGCGGCGTTGATGGCGGGATCGTCGGTCCAGCCCTCGACGCCGTGGTTCCAGCTCACATTATTGTCGGTGCCGTCGCGGTTGTTCTCGCCATTGCTCTCATTGCGCTTGGCGGCGAAGGCGACGAGATCGGCCAGCGTGAAGCCGTCATGCGCGGTGACGAAATTGATGCCGCGCGACAGCGGCCGGCGGCGCCCGGCGAAGATGTCGGACGAGCCGGCAAGCCGCGTCGCCAGTTCCCCCGCCACCCCGGCATCGCCGCGCCAGAAGTGCCGCGCCGTGTCCCGGAAGCGGTCGTTCCACTCGCCCCAGCCGGGCGGAAACTGGCCGACCTGATAGCCGCCGGGGCCGATGTCCCAGGGCTCGGCGATCAGCGCGAGGTCCCGCAGCGCCGGGTCCTGCTGCATTGCCGCGAGGAACGGCGCGTCCGGGTCGAAGCCCTCCGGCCGGCGCCCCAGCGTGGCGGCAAGGTCGAAGCGGAAGCCGTCAAGCCCGCAAGAGGCCCAGCGCCGCAGCGCGTCCATGCCCAGCCGCAGCACGGGCGCCCGCTCCAGCGCCAGCGTGTTGCCGGTGCCAGCATCGTTGATCAGCCGCGAGGGATCGTTGGCGGCGTGGCGGTAATAGGTCGCATTGTCGAGCCCGCGCAGGCTCAGCGTCGGCCCCAGCGCGTCGCTCTCGCCGGAATGGTTCAGCACCACGTCGAGCACGACGCCGATTCCCGCCTCGTGCAGGGCGGCGATGGTGGCGGCGATCTCCTCGAAGCCGCCGGGTGCGAGGCGCGGATCCGGGGCGCCGAACACCACGGGGTTGTAACCCCAGTAATTGGTCAGCCCGAGCGGCGGCAGATGCCGCTCGTCGATCCACGCCATGGACGGCATCAGCTCGACCGTGGTGACCGCGAGCCGGACGAGATGGTCCAGCGCCGCCGGCTGCGCCAGCCCGGCGAAGGTGCCGCGCAGCTCGGGCGGAATGGCGTCGTGGCGCATGGTGAAACCGCGCACATGCAGCTCATAGAGCACCTGCCGGTCCCAGCGGAAAGGCAGGCGCGCCACCGGCGCAGCGCCTTCTCCCGGCTGGATGAGCGCCTTCGGCGTGGCAAAAGCGCTGTCGGTCTCGTCGCGCTCGGCGCCGCTGGCGCGGGTGTCGAACATCGCCGCGTCGAGCCGGAACGGCCGGTCGAGCCGGCTGGCATACGGGTCGACCAGCAGCTTGGCGGGGTTGAATCGGTGCCCTTCCTGCGGCGCCCATGGCCCCGCCGCGCGCAGGCCATAGCGCGCCCCCGCCGGCACGTCGGCAATATGGCCGTGGAACACATCGCCGGTGCGCTCCGGCAGGGCGATGCGGGCGACCTCCACCACACCGTCGGTATCGAACAGGCAGAACTCGATACGGGTGGCATGGGCGGAGAACACCGCCACATTCACCCCGCGCGGGTCGGCGCTGACGCCGAGCGGCTCGGGACTTCCGGACGAAACGGTGTGGTCGCTCACCCCGCACGCTCCGCTGCCAGCGCACGGAACAGCACGTCATATTGCCGCGCCGCCCGTTCCCAGGAAACGTTGGTGGACATGGCGTTGCGCTGCAGCTTCTGCCACAGCGGCTTGTCCTGCCACAGGCCGGCGACGCGCTTGAGGGCGAGCTGGAGAGCCGGCGCGGTGACCGGGGAGAACTGGATGCCGGTGCCCACCCCGGCGGCGCGCGCCATCTCGTTGACGTCGATCACCGTGTCGGCGAGGCCGCCGACCCGCGCCACCAGCGGCAACGCGCCATAGCGCAGCGCCGAAAGTTGGGTGAGGCCGCAGGGCTCGAAACGCGAGGGTACGATCAGCACGTCCGATCCCGCCTGGATGCGGTGCGCCACGCCCTCGTCATAGCCGAGCTGCACGCCGATGCGGCCCGGATGCAAATGGGCCGCCAGCGCGAATCGCCCGGCGAGATCGGCATCCCCCGCCCCGAGCAGCACCAGCTGCGCGCCTAGGCCCAGCAGCGTGTCGAGGCTGTCGGCGAGCAAATCCAGCCCCTTCTGCCAGGACAGGCGGCTGACCACGCCGAACAGCAGCGCGCCGGGGTTCGGGTCAAGCCCGAAGGCCTGCTTTAGCGCCACCGTATTGGCCGAACGCGCCTTCAGCGTCTTGACGTCGAACGGCTTGGCGATCAGCGCGTCCGCCGCCGGATTCCAGCCGGCCTCGTCCAGGCCGTTCAATATGCCGGACAGAACGTTGCTGCGGGCGTTCAGCAGCCCGTCGAGCCCCATGCCGGCCTCGGGCTGGAGGATTTCGCCGGCATAGCCGGGCGAGACCGTGGTGATGCGGTCAGCGAGCTGGAGGCCGGCCTTGAGATAGCCGACCATGCCGTAATATTCGACGCCATCCAGCCCGAAGGCATAGGCCGGCAGGCCCAGCATGCCGAATTCATGGGCGGGAAACTGCCCCTGGAAGGCGATGTTGTGAATGGTCATCACCGTGCCGGGGCGCCGCGTTCCCGCATAGTGCAGATAGGCCGGCGCAAGGCCCGCCTGCCAGTCATGGGCGTGGACGATATCCGGCACGAAGCCCGGCAACAGGCCAAGCCCCACCCCCGAGGCCACCGCGCCCAACGCCGCGAAGCGCCGGGCATTGTCGTCCCAGTCCACCCCGTTCGGACCCATATAGGGCCCGCCGGGGCGGTCATAGAGATGGGGCGCGTCGATGACGAAAAGTTCGAGCCCGCCGGCCTTGCCGGAGACCAGCGTGGCCGGCCCGCCGAACAGATCGTCGAAACGGTGCGCCGGCTCGGGCTCCCGCAACGCCGCCATGACTGCGGGATAGCCGGGGACGAGGGTGCGCACCTCCACGCCGTGGCGCGCCAGCGCCGCCGGCAGCGCGCCCGCGACATCGGCGAGGCCGCCCGTCTTCACCAGCGGGAAGACCTCCGAGACGACGGAAAGAACCTTGAAGGATGACACGCCCACTTCCGAGTCTCGACGTTGCTGCGATGGAAGGCTCGGCCGGCGCTTAGAGCGCCAGCTTGTCGATCATGGTCTGGGTGATCAGGCAGATGCCTTTTTCCGTCCGTCGGAAGCGCTTGGCGTCCAGCTCCGGATCCTCGCCGACCACCAGCCCGTCGGGAATGCGGACATGGGAATCGATCACCACATTCTTCAGCCGCGCCGAACGGCCGATCTCCACATAGGGCAGGATCACGCCATTCTCGATCGCCCCGTAGGAATTGATCCGCACACCGGTGAACAGCAGCGCCCGACGCAGCGACGAGCCGGAGATGATGCATCCGCCGGACACCAGCGAGGACGTCGCCAGCCCGCGGCGGCCCTCGTCATCATGCACGAACTTGGCGGGCGGGGTGATCTCGGCATAGGTCCAGATCGGCCAGTCGCGGTCATAGAGGTCAAGCTCGGGCACCACGCCGGTGAGGTCGATATTGGCTTCCCAATAGGCGTCCACCGTTCCCACATCCCGCCAATAGGGCGCCGTCTCCTGGTCGGAGCGCACGCAGGAGCGCGAGAAATGGTGCGCCGAGGCGGTGCCGTGCTTGACGATATAGGGGATGATGTCCTTGCCGAAATCATGCGTCGACAAGGGGTCCGCGGCATCCCGGCGCAGCTGGTCGATGAGGAACTTGGTCTCGAAGACATAAATGCCCATCGAGGCCAGCGCCTTGTCCGGCCGGCCCGGCATGGCCGGCGGGTCCTTGGGCTTTTCGAGGAAGGAGATGATGCGGTCCTTCTCGTCGACATGCATAACGCCGAAGGCGCTCGCCTCCTCCCGCGCCACTTCGAGGCAACCCACAGTCACGTCGGCACCCGTGTCGACATGCTGCTGGAGCATGATCTCGTAGTCCTGCTTGTAGACGTGATCACCCGCCAGGATGATGATGTGGCGGGTGTCATAGGCCTCGATAATGTCGAGGTTCTGATACACCGCATCTGCTGTCCCTAGATACCACATAGTCTCGGAGACGCGCTGGCTGGCGGGAAGCACGTCAAAGCTCTCATTACGCTCGTGGCGCAGGAAGTTCCAGCCGCGCTGCATGTGCCGGATCAGGCTGTGCGCCTGATACTGTGTCGCGACGCCGATGCGGCGAATGCCGGAATTGATGGCATTGGACAGGGTGAAATCGATGATCCGCGACTTGCCGCCGAAATAGACGGCCGGTTTCGCGCGGCGATCGGTCAACTCCATCAGGCGGCTGCCGCGGCCGCCAGCGAGAACATAGGCCATCGCGGAGCGGGCCAGTGGAGCATTCTGCATCGTCGGCCGTGCCATGTGGCGTCATCTCCCTCAGGATTGGATCAGTTGCGGTTCGCCGCCCGTCTCAAGGCGACGTTCCGGTTCCCATTTCAGATAAAGCGTGGCGAGCGGGGGGAGAGTGACCTCGGCGCTGGCCGGCAGCCCGTGCGCGGGTTCGTCGCCCGCCGTCACCGAGCCGAGATTGCCGATGCCTGAACCTCCATAGAGGTCGGCATCGGTGTTCAGTATTTCGCGCCAGCGACCGGAGCGCGGCAGGCCGAGGCGATAGTGCGCGCGCGGCACGGGGGTGAGGTTCGCCACCATCACCACGGGCGCGTCGTCGGCGTCGCCATAGCGGGCCCAGGCGAACACCGACTGGCTCGCGTCGTCGACCACGATCCAGCTGAAGCCCTCCGGCTCGCAGTCGCGCGCATGCAGGGCGGGCGTATCGCGGTACATGTTGTTCAGGTCGCGCACCAGCAGCTGCATCCCGCGATGATACGGCCCCATGCCGACCAGGTGCCAGTCGAGCGAGCGCTCCTCACTCCATTCGCCGCGCTGGGCGAATTCCTGGCCCATGAACAGCAGCTTCTTGCCGGGATAGGCCCACATCATGCCGTAGCCCGCGCGCATATTGGCGAAGCGCTGCCAGTCGTCGCCCGGCATGCGGGTGAGCACGGTGCCCTTCCCGTGCACGACCTCGTCATGCGAGATCGGCAGCACGAAATTCTCCGAGTAGAGATAGGTGAAGCCGAACGTCACCTTGTTGTGGTGCCAGGGTCGGTAGATCGGCTCGGTCGACAGATAGTCGAGCGTGTCGTGCATCCACCCCATGTTCCACTTGAAGCCGAAGCCCAGCCCGCCGGCGAAGACCGGCTGCGAGACGCCGGCCCAGGAGGTGGATTCCTCGGCGATGACCACTGTGCCGGGATGCTCGGCATAGATGATCTCATTGGCGCGGCGCAGGAACGACACTGCGTCCTTGTTGTCGTTCGACCCGTCTGGGTTCGGCGACCATTCCCCATGCTTGCGCGAATAATCGAGATAGAGCATCGAGGCCACCGCATCGACGCGCAGCCCGTCGACATGGAAGCGGTCGAGCCAGTACAGCGCGTTGGCGATCAGCATATTGGCGACTTCACGCCGGCCGAAGTCGTAGATCGCCGTATTCCAGTCCGGGTGGAAGCCGCGCTGCGGGTCGGGGTGCTCATAGAGCGGGCCGCCGTCGAAATGCGCCAGCCCGTGAATATCTGTGGGGAAGTGCGCCGGCACCCAGTCGAGGATCACTGACAGCCCGGCCTGATGCGCCCGGTCGACAAAGCGGGCAAAGCCGGCCGGGTCGCCGAAGCGGCTGGTCGGGGCGAAAAGCCCGATCGGCTGGTAGCCCCAGGAGGCGTCCAGCGGGTGCTCGGAAATCGGCAGCAGCTCGACATGGGTGAAGCCCATCCATTCGAGATAGGGCAGCAGCTGGTCGGCCAGTTCGTCATAGGTGAGGAAGCGGTTGTCCTCGCCGCGACGCCAGGAGCCGAGATGCACCTCATAGGTGGTCATCGGCTTGCGCCGCGCCTCGCCTTGCGCCCGCGCGGCGATGTGGGCTTCATCGTGCCACTCGAAATTGTCCGTTCGCGCCACCACCGAGCCGGTTGCCGGGCGGAACTCGCCGGCAAAGCCGAACGGGTCCGCCTTCAGCGGCAGCAGGCGCCCGTCGGCCGCGACGATTTCATATTTGTAGATGGTCCCCTCGCCGACGCCGGGGGCGAAGATCTCCCACAGCCCGCTATCGACGCGCTTGCGCATCTGGTGGCGGCGGCCATCCCACTGGTTGAAATCGCCGACCACGGAAACGCGCGAAGCATTCGGCGCCCAGACGGCGAAACGCACGCCGTCGATTCCCTCATGGCAATCGGGATGCGCGCCGAGCCGCTCATAGAGCGTGCGGTGGGTGCCCTCGACGAGGAGATAATCGTCGAGCGGGCCCAGCACGGGGCGGAAGGAATAAGGGTCGTCGACCTCCCACTCGCTGGCCGTATTGCGGGCGCGCAGGCGGTAGCGCGCCCAAGCCGGACGGCCGGGCACCAATCCCTCGAAGAAGCCGGCGTCGTCGCGGCGGGCCAGCATGGCGATCGCCGTGCCGTCGGGCTCGATCGCCTCCAGTGTCTCCGCATGAGGCACGAAGGCGCGAAGGACGAGCCCGTCCTCCGATTCGTGCGGACCGAGCAGGGAAAACGGGTCGGGATGGCGGCCTGCGACGAGAGCGTCGACCTCCCGTCCGGGTGCCTGCCACACATGCATCACTGCGTAACCCTTCCTGAGCCGAAACACCGGGAACAAGCCCCGCGCGCAGTGAAGGTTCCTCTACCGCCAGCACAAAGTCCACACGTCCTATCCGCCTGACGCAACATCAGGTTAACGGCGAGCCGCCGGCCCCGCGCCGGCGCGTGCCGGCACGGGGTCGACGGCAGGACGGCGTCAGCGGCCCGTGCGCACCGGAACGTTCCAGATGTCCTTGGCGTATTCCGAAATGGTCCGGTCGGACGAGAACCAGCCCATATTGGCGGTGTTGATAATGCTCGACTTCCACCACGCCGCGCGGTCGTTCCAGCGCGCATCCACCTGGCGCTGGGCGTCCCAATAGGCGTCGAAGTCGGTCGTCACCAGGAAGTAGTCGTGGTAGCGCAGCGCATCGACCAGCGGCTTGAAGCGGTCCGGCTCGTCGGGCGAGAACACCCCGGAGCCGACCGCGTCCAGCACCTCGCCCAGATGATGCGAGTTGCGGATCGCGCCGGCCTCGTCGACGCCGGCGGCCCGGCGCTGCTCGACCTCGGCGGCGGTCAGGCCGAAGATGAAGATATTGTCGTCGCCGACATGCTCCTTGATCTCGACATTGGCGCCGTCGAGCGTGCCGATGGTGAGCGCGCCGTTGAGCGCCATCTTCATGTTGCCGGTGCCGGACGCCTCCATGCCGGCGGTGGAGATCTGCTCCGACAGGTCCGCCGCCGGGATCACCACCTCGGCTAGGCTGACATTGTAGTTGGGCAGGAACACCACCTTCAGCAGGTCGCGCACGGTCGGGTCGTCGTTCACCACGCGGGCCACGTCGTTGGCCAGCTTTATGATGAGCTTGGCCATCTGGTAGCTCGCCGCCGCCTTGCCGGAAAAGATCTTCACCCGCGGCGCCCAGTTCTTGGCCGGGTTGGCGCGCATCGCGTCATAAAGCGCGATGGTCTCCAGCACGTTGAGCAGCTGGCGCTTGTACTCGTGGATGCGCTTGATCTGCACGTCGAACAGCGCGCCGGGATTGACCTTGATGTCGAGCCGGTCGCGGATGAGGCGGGCCAGCGCCACCTTGTTCTGCCGGCGCACCGCCATGAAGCGGTCCTGCAGGGCGGAATCGCCGGCCAGGGCCTCGAGCTTGGTGAGCTGCGAGGCATCGTCCAGCACGGCCGGGCCGCACACGTCGACCAGCAGGTTGGTGAGGCCGGGATTGGCCTGATACAGCCAGCGGCGGAAGGTGATGCCGTTGGTCTTGTTGTTCATCCGCTCCGGGAAGAGGCGGTAGAAATCCTTGAACACCGTCGTCGTCATCAGGTCGCTGTGCAGCGCCGCGACGCCGTTGATGGAGTGCGAGCCGAGGAAAGCGAGGTTGCCCATGCGCACCCGCCGGCCGTGATCCTCCTGGATCAGCGAGACCGAGCCGAGCAGCGCGTCGTCGCCGGGAAATTCGGTGCGCACCCGCTCCAGATGCTTGGCGTTGAGCTGGTAGATGATCTGCATGTGGCGCGGCAGCACCCGCTCCATCAGCGGCACCGGCCAGGTCTCCAGCGCCTCCGGCAGCAGCGTGTGGTTGGTGTAGGAGATGGTGCGCACGGTGATGTCGAACGCCTCGTCCCACTCGATGTCGTTCTCGTCCACCAGCACCCGCATCAATTCGGCGACGGCGATGGCGGGGTGGGTGTCGTTGAGCTGGATCGCCACCTTGTCGGGCAGCGAGCGCACATCGCCGAAGCTGTCGACGTGGCGGCGGATAAGGTCGAACAGCGAGGCGGCGGTGAAGAAATATTCCTGCCGCAGCCGCAGCTCCTGCCCCGCCGGAGTGGCGTCGGAGGGGTAGAGCACCTTGGAGATCGCTTCGGCCTTCACCTGGTTCACCAGCGCGCCGACATGGTCGCCCTGGTTGAAGGCGTCGAGGCGGATCGGGTCGGCCGCGCGGGCCGACCACAGCCGCAGCGTGTTCACATGGCGCCCGCGCCAGCCGACGATGGGGGTGTCATAGGCCACCGCCTCCACCGTCTCGGCGGGGTGCCAGACCTGCTTGCGGCGGTCGCCGCCCACGGCGATCGCCTCGACCGAGCCGCCGAAGCCGATGTCGTAATAGACCTCGGGGCGCTCGAACTCCCAGGGATTGCCGAAGGACAGCCAGTCTTCGGGGAACTCCTGCTGCCAGCCATTCTTGATCATCTGGCGGAACAGGCCGTTCTCGTAGCGGATGCCGTAGCCATAGGCAGCGATGGAGAGCGTCGCCATGCTGTCCATGAAACAGGCGGCGAGACGGCCGAGGCCGCCATTGCCCAGCGCCGCGTCCGGCTCCACCTGCCGCAGCCGGTCAAGATCCACGCCGAGATCGCCCAGCGCCGAGCGTGCCGTCTCCAGCATCTCGATATTGGTCAGCGCGTCGAACAGCAGCCGGCCGATGAGGAATTCCAGTGAGAGATAGTAAACCCGCTTGCGGCCTTCCGAATAGGTCTGGCGCGTGGAGGTGATCCAGCGATCGACGATGCGGTCGCGGGTGGCGAAGGCGGTGGCGAGGAACCAGTCGCGATCGCTCGCGGCTGCCGGATTCTTGCCCACCGCATAGGTGAGCTTGGAGATCACGGCCGCGCGAAACTTGGCGACCTCGTCGCCCTGCGCGGCAGAGGTCGGGCGGGCGGGCATCTCCGGCGTGTCCAGCATCTTTTCTACGACCTCGACTGACATGTGCAGCTTTGCTCCCGTGGCGCCCGCTTCCACCGTGTGGAGCGCGCAGGCGCCGCCTGTTCGTTTCACCTTTGCCGGATGCAACCTTTTGGCCAAGTTCAGCCGGCGCGGATTTCCCGTTCAAAGGCGGCCAGGGCGAGCACCAGCCATCCAAGGATGAGCATAGTCCCGCCGGCCGGCGCGGCCATAGGAAAAAGAACGATGTCCCAGAGCGCCCGCGTCGCTAGCGCACCGCTGAACAGCAGGGTGCCCAAGGCGATGATCCCGGCGCCGATGCCGGCGAAGGACCAGCCCGGCCCGCGCAGCGCCGCCAGCGCGCAACCGCCGATCACCGCCGCCGCGCCGAGCATCAGGAAGGTCGCCGCCGTGGTGAGGTTCGGGTCGCCGTTCACATGCGCTCCCGCCGCTGCTGCGGCCACGCCGGCCGCGCCCATGAGCCCGGCCAGGAAGACGAGAAGGCGGCGAGAGGCGGTCATAGGTCTGCTCCGCTGGGTTGGTCGTCCGTGGCGATGATGTGGAAGAAGGTTCCAGAGACGCGCTCCCGGCGGCTTCCCGAGGGCCCCATCCCCTTACCCTGACCATCGCTCAGCTCGACCAGCGGCGCATCGTCGCCGGCGTGTGTGACGCTTGCATAATGGAACTCGTGGCCGCGCAGCCTTGTCCCCACCGGCCCCAGCGGGGAAGCGTGCAGCGTCACCGCCCGGCGATAGCCGAGATTGAGCCGCCGCTTGGCGAAGCTGGTCGCGTGGGAGAGCAGGCCGAGCATGGGATAGGCCGTGCCCTGCGCATCCTCGATGGACTGCCCCAGCACCATGAAGCCCCCGCATTCGCCGTGCACCGGCCGGGTGCGGGCAAATCGCCGCACGCCGTCGAGAAAGCGCGCGGCGCCGGCGAGCGTGCCGCCATGCAGTTCCGGGTAGCCGCCCGGCAGCCAGCAGGCATCCGCTGCGTCATCGGGCGCCTCGTCGGCCAGCGGCGAGAAGGGCAGGATTTCCGCCCCCGCCCGCCGCCAGCCGGCGACAAGATGCTCATAGGCGAAGGAAAAGGCGACATCCTGCGCCAGCGCGATCCGCTGGCCGGGCGGGGCCAGCGCCACCGGTGCCGGGCCGGATGAGGGCATCGGCGCCCCCAGCGCCACCAGGGCGGCGAGGTCGATGTGCTTTTCCGCCCGCTCGGCCAGCGCCGCGAGCTGCGCCGCCAGCGCGGGATGCTCGCCGGCCTGCACGAGGCCGAGATGCCGCTCCGGCAGGCGCACCGCCCCATCGCGCGGCAGGCTGCCCAATATCTGGATCCCCACCTGGGCGATGGCCGCGCTCGCCTGCGCCCTATGCCGCTCGCTGGCGACCTGGTTGAGGATCACCCCGGTGATCCGCACGCGCGGGTCATGCGAGGCGAATCCCCGCACCACGGCGGCGGCGGATTGAGACTGGCCGGAAATGTCGAGCACCAGCACCACCGGCAGGCCGAGCCGGGCGGCGAGGTCGGCCGCCGCGCCGCTGCGCCCGGGCTCTCCCTCAATGCCGTCGAATAGGCCCATCGACGCCTCAATAAGCACGAGGTCGGCCTCCGCCGCGGCTTCCGCCGCCAGCGCATCGATCAGGGCGGGCGGCATTGCGAAGCTGTCGAGGTTCAGCCCCGGGCGGCCGGTGGCGGCGGCGTGGAAGGCGGGGTCGATATAGTCCGGCCCGGATTTCACCGCCCGCACCCGCACCCCGCGCGCCCGCAGCGCCGCCGCGACACCGAGCGTCACCGTGGTCTTGCCCGACCCCGAACGCGGCGCGGCGATGATGAAACCGCGGGCGGTCATAGGCGAGGCTCGGCTTTGGCATCCTTAGAGGCTCGCTGCGCTCGCACCTTAGGATGACGACGATCTGATAGAGCTACGTCATCCTGAGGTGGTCGGGCTATGCCCGAGCCTCGAAGGAGGCTCACCTGGTGCATCCTCATTCCCGCCCCCTGAAGCGCCGCTGATAAGTGGCGTCATAGAGCGCGCTCTCGCGAAAGCCCTCCGGCGCCAGCGCCCGTCCGACCAGGATCAGCGCCATGCGCTCCACCGGCGCGGCGGCGACCTTGGCCACGATGTCGCCCAGCGTGCCCCGGATGACCCGCTCATTCGGCCGGCTGGCCTCCACCACCACCGCCACCGGGCAGTCTTCGCCCTGCAGCGGCGCCAGTTCCGCCACCACCTGCCCCAGCGCGTGAATGGCGAGGTGGATGGCGAGCGTCGCCCCGGTCGCGCCGAAGGCCGCCAGCGTCTCGCCCGCCGGCATGGCCGAGGCGCGGCCGGAAACGCGGGTGATGACGAGGCTCTGCGCCAGCCCCGGCACGGTCAGTTCCCGCCCCAGCACCGCGCTGGCGGCGGCGAAGGCCGGTACGCCGGGGGTGAGCGTGTAGGCGATGCCGTGCTTCTCCAGCCGCCGGATCTGCTCGGCCACCGCCGAATAGATCGAGAGATCGCCCGATTGCAGACGCGCCACGTTCTGCCCCGCCGCCTGCGCCGCCACGAACTCCGCCTCGATCTCGTCGAGCGAAAGCGGCGCCGTATCAATGAGGCGCGCGCCCGGCGGGCACCAACGGAGCATCTCCGGCGGCACGATGGAGCCGGCATAGAGGCAGACCGGGCAGCGGGCGATCAGGTCGCGCCCGCGCAACGTCATCAGGTCCGCCGCGCCGGGCCCGGCGCCGATGAAATGCACGGTCACGTCGCTTCCGTTCCCTTCTCGGCTTCCCGCGCGAAGGCGCAGGTCACCGGCCCCAGCACGAAGCGCGGCCCGATCAGCGCCGAGCGCCGGCCGGCCACCGCCAGCGCCGAAGCCTCCGCCACGGACGGCACCCCCATCAGCGCCACCACCCGCTCGGAATGGGTGATCGCCCGCGTACCCGCCGCCTCCAGCTGCTTTTGCGGCACCATCACCAGCAACAGGCCAAGATCGAGCGCCGCCTTGATGATGCCGGCCTCGCCGCCCTTAGCCGCCGGCGTCGCCATCAGCGAGATGTCGCACAGCTTCACACCGTGGCGCTCCATGGCCCCGCGCATGGCGGCGCAGACTTCCTCTGCGCTCACGCCGCGACGGCTGCCGACACCGGCAACGATCATGTCGCGCCTCCCGGCTTGACCCAGCTCCACTGCGTCACCGGCATGGCCGGCCGCCAGCCGGTGAGCCCGCCCACCGGCACCGCCCGGGTGACGGAAAGGCGCACGAGATCGCCGCCCATGGCGGCGTGACGCGAGAGCAGCAGCGCCTCGGTCTCCAGCGTCACCGCATTCGCCACCAGCCGCCCGCCCGGCTTCAACGCGGCGATGGCCGCCTCCAGCATGCCGGGCTCGCCGGCACCGCCGCCGAGGAAGATCGCGTCCGGTGCCGGCAGGCCGGCCAGCGCCTCCGGCGCGCGCCCCTCGACGATCTCCAGCCCCGGCACGCCGAGCGCACCGGCATTGCGCCGCGCCCGCGCCGCCCGCTCGGGCCGCTCCTCGATGCCGATGGCGGTAAGCGAGGGATCCGCCAGCATCCACTCGATGCCGATTGAACCGGCACCCGCGCCGATGTCCCACAGCAATTCCCCCCGGCGCGGGCCGAGCGCGGAGAGCGTCACCGCGCGGATCTCGCGCTTGGTCAGCTGCCCGTCATGCTCGAACAGGTCGTCCGGCAGGCCCGGCGCGCGAGCGATGATCCGCGCGCCCGGCCCCGCCGCCACCTCGATGGCGACAAGGTTCAGGGGGTCGATCTCGCCCAGCACGAATCCATGTGCCCGCGCGGTGCGCACCCGTTCGCGTGGCCCGCCCAGCGCTTCCAGTACGGTGAGCGCGGAGCCGCCGAAGCCGTTCCCGGCCAGCAGCGCGGCGATCTCGCCCGGTCCGGCGCCGTCCGAGGTCAGCACCAGCAGCCGGCGGCCGGGGTGCAGATGCGCCCGCACCAGATCGAGCGCGCGGCCATGCACGGTGAGGCAGGCCACCTCCGCCAGCGGCCAGCTGAGACGAGCGACGGCAAGGCTGAAGGCGGAAGGCGCGGGAAACACCCGCATCTCGTCCGCCGGCACATGCCGCGCCAGCGTGGCGCCGACGCCATGCAGGAACGGGTCGCCCGAGGCGAGCACGCAGACGCGCCTCCCCCGTGCGGCCAGCACCTCGTCAATGCCGCGCGCGAACGGGCTCGGCCAGGCCTGCGCCTCGCCCGTCACCGCCGCGCCGGCCAGCGCCAGATGCCGCGCGCCGCCGAACACGATTTCGGCCTCTTCCACCGCCGCCCGCGCGGCAGGCGGCAGCCCGTCGAGCCCGTCCTCGCCGATGCCGACAAGGGTCAGCCAGCGCCCACCCTGCGAAGCCTCGGCAGTTGACGGGCGCGGCGCGATGGTTTCACTGCCGGCCATGAACGCGTCCGAAAACGGCTGGAAGGCCGGCGCCCCGCGCCTGCTCATCCTCGGCGGCACCCTTGAGGCCCGCGAACTCGCGGCGGCGCTCGCGGCGCGCGGGGGCGTCGCGGTCAGCCTGTCGCTTGCCGGGCGCACGCGCAACCCGCTGGCGCAGGCCGCGCCCACCCGCACCGGCGGCTTCGGCGGCGTCGAAGGGCTGGCGGCGCATCTGAGGGCGGCGCGCATCGACGCGCTGGTCGACGCCACCCACCCCTTCGCCGCCATGATCTCGCGCAACGCCGCCGACGCCGCCTGCCGTGCCGGCGTGCCGCTGCTCGCCTTGGTCCGGCCGGCATGGCAGCCGCAGGCTGGTGATCTCTGGACGCCGGCCGCCGACATTCCCGAGGCGGTGGCAAAGCTCGGCCCAGCCCCCCGCCGCGTGCTGGCCGCGCTCGGCCGCAACGAGGTACGGGCGCTGGAAGCTGCCCCGCAGCACCATTACCTCGTGCGCAGCATCGACCCCGTCGACCCGCCGCTCGATGTCCCGGACGCGCGCTATATCGAGGCGCGCGGACCTTTCGCGGAGGAGGACGAGCGGGCGCTGCTCGACGTTCATCGCATCGACGCGGTCCTCTCCAAGAACAGCGGCGGCGCGGCGACCCATGGCAAGATCGCCGCCGCCCGCGCACTCGGCATCGAGGTGGTGATGGTCTCCCGCCCGCCCCGCCCGGAGGTCGAGACGGTGGAAAGCGTGGCGCAGGTGCTGGACTGGGTGGAGCGGCTCGCTCATCAGTCCTCCCCGGCGCGGCGCGGGGTGTAGACCAACGCCGGCAGGCCGGGCCGCTCCACCAGCCGCGTTTCGGGCGAGCCGACGATGATGCAGGTCGCCATATCCGCCATGTGGCCGCGTGCATTGGCCAGCGGCACCACGCGCATGCGCTCGTCCGGCCGCCCCACCGCGCGCCCGAAGATGACCGGCACGCCGGCCGGCAGCTCCGCGCGCAAAATCTCGAAGGCCGTGTCGAGCTGGTGCGGGCGCGCCTTGGACACCGGGTTGTAGAAGGCCATGGCGAAGCCCGCCTGCGCCGCCAGCCGCAGCCGCTTCTCTATCACCTCCCAGGGCTTCAGATTGTCGGAGAGCGAGATGGCGCAGAAATCATGGCCCAGCGGCGCGCCGCATTTCGCCGCCACCGCCAGCATGGCGGTGATGCCGGGCACGATGACCAGGTCGAGCGCCCGCCATTCCGCCGGGCCGGCCTCGACCGCCTCGATCACCGCCGCCGCCATGGCGAACACGCCGGGATCGCCGCCCGACACCATGGCCACCTGCGCGCCGGCGGCCGCATGGGCGAGCGCCGCCCCGGCGCGCACCAGTTCCTCGCGATTGTCCGAGGGGTGGCGGGCCTGCCCGGCGCGTGCCGGAATGCGCTCCAGATAGGGCACATAGCCATAAAGCGCCTCGGCCTCGGCCAATGCGCCGCTCGCCTCCGGGGTGAGGAAGCGCGCCTCGCCGGGCCCGAGGCCGACGACGAAAAGCCTGCCCTTGGTCATGTCCGCGTCTCCCAGCCCGGCACCAGCACGATGGCGAAATAGGGGGCCGGCGTGTCCGCCCGGCGCGCCAGCGGCTCGCACAGGCTGCCCGCCATCGTGCCGCGCTCGACATAGAGCGCCCGTTCCAGCCGGCCGGCAACGGCCAGCGCCCGGCGAATCTTCGGCAGGTTGCGGCCCACTTTCATGATCACCGCCGCATCCGCCCCGGTGAGGCGCCGCGCCAGTTCGTCCTCCGCCAGGGTGCCCGGCAGCACGCACAGCACGTCGTCGCCCTGCGCGATGGGGGTGCCGGCCTGCGACCAGCAGCCGGACATGCCGGTAACGCCGGCGATCACCTCGGTCGGAAAACGGTGGGCCAGCCGCACATGCAGATGCATGTAGGAGCCGTAGAACAGCGGGTCGCCCTCGGAGAGCACGGCGACCGTGCGCCCGGCGTCGAGATGCGCGGCCACCGCCTGCGCCGCCGCCTCATAGAAGTCTGAAATAGCGGTGCGGTAGGGCACCTCGTCCTTCGGCATCTCGGTGGTCACGGGATAGCCGAGCGGCAGTTCCAGCGCCCCGGCGCGGAAATGGCGATGGGCGATGGCGCGCGCATGGCTGCCATTGCCGAGCTTGGCGAAATAGGCGACCACGTCCGCCTCGGAAAGCGCCCGCACCGCCTTCAGCGTCATGAGCTCCGGGTCGCCCGGCCCGACGCCGACCCCGATCAGCCGTCCCTGCGGAGCGCTCATAGGCCCGGCCTCGCCAGCGCGTTCACGGCGGCGGCCGCCATGGCGCTGCCGCCGAGACGCCCACGCACCACCAGCCAGGGCACGCCGTGGTCGCCGACTGCCAACGCGTCCTTCGATTCCGCCGCGCCGACGAAGCCGACCGGGATGCCGAGAATCGCGGCCGGCTTCGGCGCGCCGGCATCGAGCATTTCCATGAGGCGGAACAGCGCGGTAGGCGCGTTGCCGATGGCGATCACCGCCCCCTCCATCCGGTCGCGCCACAGTTCCAGCGCGGCGGCCGAGCGGGTGGTGCTCAGCCGCTGGGCGAGATCCGGCACAGCGGGATCGCGCAGCGTGCAGATCACCTCGTTCTGCGCCGGCAGGCGGGCGCGGGTGACGCCATGCGCCACCATCTGCGCGTCGCACAATATTGGCGCGCCGGCCTGCAAGGCGGCCCGTGCGGCGCGCACCAGACCGGGGGCGAAATCGATGGCGAAGCCCGCTTCCACCAGTCCGCAGGCATGGATCATCCGCACCGCGACATCCGCCTCCTCCGGCGTGAAGCGGCCGAGATCGGCCTCCTCGCGGATGATGGCGAAGGAGCGCTCATAGATCGCATTGCCGTCGCGCTCATAATCGAACGGGGTGGACACTCAGGCCAAATCCTTCTGCAAACGCGCGCGCACCGCCCGCGCCACCGCGCCGACAGGCAGCACCGCCCGCGGCACATCGCGCGGCGTGCCTTCGACCACGAGACCCGCCCCCTCGTCCAGCCCCACGATGGTCAGCGCCGCCCTTGAGGGGTGTGCGCAGCCCTTTGCGCAGCCGGAAACGTGGAGATCGCCCCCCTCCAGCAGCGGCGCCAGTTCCGCCGCTAGCGCGTGAGTCTCGATCCGCGCCGAGGCGCAGGCGGGACGCCCGGCGCAGGCATAGACGCGCCGGCGCGGATCGTTCGCATCGATGAGGAGGCCACGCGCGGCCGCCACTTCCCGCAGGCGCGACGCCGCCTCACGCGTGAGCCCCGCCAGCAGCAGTGTCCGCCCGGCGGCGGGCTCGGCATGGCGCGCGCCGTTCCGGCGGGCGGCGTGCACCAGCCCTTCCAGCGTCGCCGCCTCGATTTGCCCGAAGGCGAGGCCCACGCCGAGCGCAAACGAGCCGTCACGCAGCGGGTGCAGGCCCACCGGATCGGCACCCGTGCCGGTCGGAGCGGAAGGCGGCGCAAGGTCGAACCCGGCGCGCAGCGCCTCGATGCCCTGCTCCGCCACATAGTCCGCCATGCGGGCAGCGTTCCCCCGCGCCGCAAGCGTCTCCAGCAGCGCCACCACCACCGCCGCCGCGCGTTCCGGGGCAACCTCGCCGCACGGCACACCGGCCAGTGCGATGGAGAGCCCACCGGCCCCGGCGCTTACCGCGATATCGGCCTTCAGCCCACCGAGCCGCAATCGCCCGCCGCCATCCACCACCACGGAGGCCTTGGGCGCCAGATGCGCGACGAGGCGGGCGGCGCGTTGGGCCATCGCCTCCGCCAGCGGGCGCGGGTCGAAGCGCTCTGTCGGGTCCAGCCCCGCCAGCGCGCTCACCTCCACCGGAAAACCCTGCGGCACCGCGATGCCGAGCCGGTTGACCGCCTCCGGCAGGCCCTGGGCCGTGACTGAGGTCAGCCCGCGCAATTGCAGCTTGCCGCGCGCCGTCACCTCGATGATTCCATTACCGAGAGCGCCAGCGAGCCGCGCCAGCCCTTCAAGCTGGTCAAGCGTCAGCGGCTCCAGCGGCTGCAGCCGCGCCAGCAGCCCGTCGCCGGTCCGCATCGGCTCGGGCAGGCTCGGGCAGGCGCCGCGCCGCAGGGTGTCGGCTGCGCTCATTCCGCCGCCTCCCCGGCGAGAAGCGAGAGATCGGCGCCCACATCATTGCGACGCGGGTGCCACAGGCCCTTTTCCCGCGCCCCCTCGAACCGTGCCGCGACGAAGCGCGCCGCCTCGGGCGACGCCTGCAGGAGGAAATTCCGCATGTTGCCGTCGCCGACATAGGCTGCGTGCAGCGCGTCGATGAGATGGCCGGGGACAGCGCGGGTCGCCTCGGCAAAGCCGATCAGCCGGTCCACCGTCTCGGCGATCTCCGCCGCCCCGCGCGGCCCGTGGCGCGTGAGGCCGTCCATGTAGCGCGGGTTCACCCGCCCCCGCACGATGCGGGCGAGCGCCGCCTGCAACGGGCGCGCCATCGGCCGGGCGGGGTCGGAGGTGTCGAGCACCACGAGGTCGGGCATGCGGCCGAGCCGTTCCGCCGCTGCCGCGAAACCGCCGATGAAGGCGAGGTCGGCATCGCCTTCAAGCAGGTCGCGGCCGGGGTCGTCCGCGCCATGCACCAGCAGGTCCGCCGCCGCCACCCGCGCCGCGAAGCTGTCCGCCGCGTGGGCCAGCCCTTTGGCACCGCCATAGGCATGCGAGGCGCTGGCGAGATAGGCGGCACCCAGCCCCTCGCGGTCGATCCCGCCCGCCCGCGCCTCCAGCCCGGCGCCATAGGCCCCGGGCGCGGTGCCGAAGATGCGCGGCGCCCCTTCGCCGGCCGCGCGCAGCGGATTCTCGTCGTCGCTTTCCTCGCGCCGCGCCACCGCCCGAACGGCGGCATCGAGCAGCGCGATCTGCGCTGGAAACAGGTCGCGGAACAGGCCGGAAATCCGGAAGGTCACGTCGACACGCGGGCGCCCGAGGGCGGCCGGCGGCAAAACCTCGATGCCGATGACGCGGCCGGTCCCCGGGTCCCACACCGGCCGAGCCCCGATCAGCGCCAGCCCCTGCGCGATTTCCTCGCCGCCGGTGCGCAGCGTGGCGCTGCCCCAGAGATCGAGCACAAGGGAGCGCGGCCAGTCGCCATGCGCCTGCGCATAGGCGCGCACAATCTCGTCGGCGGCGAGCCGGCCGAGATCCATGGCGGTGGCGGTCGGCAGCGCGCGAGGGTCGCTGGTGAACAGGTTCCGCCCGGTCGGCATCACATCCGTGCGCCCGCGCCCCGGCGACCCGGCCGGCCCGGCGGCCACCCGCCGCCCGTCTAGCGCCGCCAGCAGCCCGTCGCGCTCGGCTTCGCCGCAGCGCCCGCGTCCGTAGACGTGGAAGCCGTCCTTTAGGCGCATTTCCTTGATGTCGCAGAGAAAGGCGTCGATCCGCTTCAGCGCCTCGTCGGCATCCGTTCCTGAGTCAAGGCCGGCGTCGCGGGCAAATCCGGTGCGGGTCGCCTCCTCGACAATCAGCCGGGCGAGGCGCTCGCGGCGACGGCCGTCGAGGCCGTCGGCCTGCGCATATTCGTCCACCAGCCGCTCCAGCGCCGCCGCGTCATCGGCCAGCCCGGCCTCGACGGTGGGGGGCGGCAGATGGCCAAGCGTCACCGCCGCGATGCGCCGCTTCGCCTGCGCCGCCTCGCCGGGATTGGAGACGATGAAGGGATAGGCGACAGGCAGACTGCCGAGCAGCAGCTCGGGGAAGCAGCCGGCGGTGAGCGCCACATGCTTGCCCGGCAGCCATTCCAGCGAGCCATGCGCGCCCATATGCACCACTGCGTCAGCGGTATTTTGCAACCATAGCCCGAAGGCCATAAGCGCGTGTCGCGGCGGCAGCGCCGGGTCGTGATACTGCGCGCGCCGCTCGGCAAAGCTGCCGCGATCCGGCGCCAGTGCCACGGTGATATTGCCGAAGCGGGCGGCGCGGAACCGGAAGGCGCCCTCGCGCATATCCGGGTCGTCTTCCGGCGGGCCCCAGGCGGTCTCGACGGCAGCGACCGCTTGCGCCGGGAGCGTGGCGAGATGCGCGCGATAGGCGGCGAGGGACAAGGCCGAATCCGCGCCGGCATGCCCGGCCCTGGGTCGGGTATCCACGTCTTCCTCGCTGCGATGCGCGTCCGCCCCCAGGCGTGGATGGCCGGGCCGAGCCCGGCCATGACGACCCGTTACGGCCACCGCATCCACCAGCGCCTTCTCATCCGCCGGGGCGCCCTCGACGTGATAGCCCGCCGCGTCCAGGTCGGCCATAAGCGCCCGCACGCTGGCCGGCACGTCGAGCCCCACTGCCCAGCCGGTGCGGCCGGGAATGCCGGCATAATCGGGCATCAGCACGGTGATGCGGCGTTCGCTGCGCGGGGTCGCGGCAAGGCGCACCAGGCTAGCGACGCGCGCGGCCACCTGCGCCACCCGGTCGGGCTCCGGAAGGTTCACCAGCGCCGCGAAGCCCGGTACGGCGGGGGTCTCCTGCGGCCCCTTGAAGGAGATCGCCCCGGCCAGCACCCGCCCGTCGAGCTCCGGCAGCACCACATGCATGGCAAGGTCGGCGCTGGTCAGCCCACGCGCGCCCTCCGCCCACGCCGCACGCTTCGTCGTGGCGACGATGGCCTGCAGCACCGGCACGCCCGGCGCATCGAGTACGGTTTCTTCGCCGGGATCGGCGGCGGCGAACGCCGTGAGGGTGACGATCAGAGCCGGCGCCATCTCCGCCAGCGCTGCCTTCAGGAAGGCGATGGAAGACGGCTCCTTGAGGCTGGCAACGAAGATCGGGCGTGGCGCGAGGCCCCGCGCGATGAGCGCCGCGCACAGCGCCTCCACCGGCGCAGTGTCGCCGGCCAGCGCCATGGAGCGGTAGAAGATGACCGGAATGGCGGGGCCATCCACCGGCCCCAACCCCGCCCCGTCGTGAAACCCTGCCAGCGGCAGGGGCTGCGGCGGCACGGCGTACAGCACCTGTCCGGCATGGCCGGCAAGCACCCGCAGCAGCGCGCGCATATTCGCGGGCCCGCCGGCGCGGAAATAGCCAAGCAGCGCGGCCAGTTCGTCCTCCGGCAGGGTGGAGGCCTCGGCAAGGCGCGGGTCGTCGCGGTCCTCGCCCGGCAGCACCGCCAGCGCGAAGCCGCGCGCCCGCGCTTCGGCGCTCAGCCGGTCGACGCCATAGCGCCACCAGTCGAGCCCGCCGAGCAGGCGCACCACCACGATGCGCGCATGCGCCGCCACCTTGTCGATCCACAAATCGACCGACATTGGGTGCCGCAGGTCGCGCAGATTGGCGAGGCGCAGGCTCGGCAGCCCCGGCCGCGCCTCCTGTGCCATCGCGTCCTGAGCCCGCGCCAGCGCGCCGAGGTCGCTGTCGGCAAAGGACACCACCACCACCTCGCCCGGCGTCTGGCCAAGGTCGACCGGCTCGACGAGGTCGTCGAGGCTGGAGGAGGTGGTGGTGAGGATGTGCATGGGGTTGAGGCTCTCCCGTCAGAACGCCGTCATCCCCGGGCTTGGCCCGGGGATGCCCGCCTTCAGGGAAGCAAGACGTGGATGGCCGGGACACGCCCGGTCATGACGCCTGTTCCGGTGCAGGAGCCGCTTCACGCCGCCACGCTCTCTCCGGCGAGGATCGCCTCCACCTTCGCCCGGTCGAGCCCCTTGAGGCCGATGGCGACGAGCCGGCCGGTGCGCGCTCCCTCCCCCCACGGCCGGTCGAAATGGTGCGCCACACGCGGGCCGACCGCCTGCACCAGCAGCCGCATCGGCTTGCCGGCGACCGGAACGAATCCCTTGATCCGCAGCACATCCGCCTCTTCCGCCGCGCGGGTGATGCGGGCGGCGAAGTCTGCGGGGTCGGCGATCTCCGGCACCGTGACGACGAAGCTGTCGAAATCGTCATGGTCGTGGTCGAGTTCGTCGTCGTGATGCGTCTTGCGGTTCTCGATGTCGTTCTCGGTGCCGATGCCAAGTCCCATCAGCAGCGCCGGGTCGATCCGCCCCTCGGTGACGGCCACCACGCGCACGCCCTTCGGCAGTTCGGCGTCCAGCGCCGCGCGCGCCCTCGCCTGCCCGGCATCGTCGATAAGGTCCGCCTTGGTGAGGAGGACGAGGTCGGCGCAGGCGATCTGGTCGTCGAACACTTCCTCGATCGGGTCGTCATGGTCGAGGCTGTCATCGGCCGCGCGCTGTGCCGCCAGTGCGTCGTGGTCATGCGCCACGCGGCCCGAGGCCAGCGCCTCGCCATCCACCACCGCAACCACGCCGTCCACCGTCACCCGGCTCTTGATCGCCGGCCAGTGGAAGGCCTGCACCAGCGGCTTGGGCAAAGCGAGGCCGGAGGTCTCGATCAGGATGTGGTCGACCTTCGGCTCAAGCGCGAGAATGGCGTCGAGCGCCGGCACGAAATCATCCGCCACGGTGCAGCAGATGCAGCCATTGGCGAGTTCGACGATGTTCTCCTCCGGGCAGGCCTCCACGCCGCAGCCCTTGAGGATCTCGCCGTCTATGCCGACATCGCCGAACTCGTTGACGATGACCGCCAGCCGTCGGCCCTTGGCATTCTCCAGCACATGGCGGATCAGCGTGGTCTTTCCCGAGCCGAGAAAGCCGGTGACGATCGTGCAGGGCACGCGCGAAAGCGGCACGCGCTCGAGTGGGGCGGGGCGGGAATCGGCGGCGGACATGCGGCATCTCCACGAAAGACCAGGAATCGCGGGATGCATCGGTCGCGGAAAGGGTTTCCGCGCGCGGCCGCGCGCTTGAGCGAGGCTCCGCCTGTCTGCCGGGCACCCCGCCGGCACGCACGACCGAACCGTCGGCAGGTCTCCTGGCTCGCGGGTCGCTGCCTCGTCGCCGCCTTCCCGGAGCAGGCTCCAGTGGCTTTCGGCTGAGGCTCGCCGCTTACAGTTGCGGGGGCAGCCGCGGAATTGGGGCCCCGGAGTGCCCCGCACCGCATTCCCTCTTCGTCCCTCCCTTGGCGGGAGGAAACCGTCGGTCGCGGCCACTAAAGGAGCGCGCCGGAGGAATGTCAAATCTCTGGCTCGCCAGCGTTGCTACCGCGCGATTGGCGGCTATAGTCGGGCGTCGTCGGTTCCCGTGAGACGCACGGGACGCAAGACGGGAACGTGGTGGGGCGGAAACCTTCTCGGAGGTGGACGCCGAGTCCGCGGCTGCCCCCGCAACTGTGAGCGGCGAGCCCCTCCCATCGGCCACTGGCGGCAACGCCGGGAAGGCGGGAAAGGGCCGCGACCCGCGAGCCAGGAGACCGGCCGGCGACGCAACCGCAAGGGCCCTCGGGTGGAGGGCCATGGAGACTGCTATGCAAAACCATCACGGCGTCACCGCCGCATCGGGCGATTCGCTCGCCTCCCGTGCCGTCCAGATCACATTCGCCGCCCTGCTCGGCGTGTTCGTGCTCGGCGGCGTGGGCTTCTCCCATATCACCGCCATGCACAATGCGACGCATGACGTGCGTCACGCCAACGCCTTCCCCTGCCATTGATCCGGCCGGAGAACGCATCATGTCGCTTTTCAGGACGATTCTGTTCGTCGCCGCGCTCGCCGGCATCGGCACCGGTCTGGCGGTTTCCGCCCTCCATCTCTTCACCACCGTCCCGCTGATCCTGCAGGCCGAAACCTTCGAGGGCGGGGCCGAGGATGCGCCCGCCCTCGCGGCGGCGGCGGCGCATGAGCACGCGCCCGGCACGGCCGCCCATGACGAGGACGAATGGAGCCCGGCGGACGGGCTGGAGCGCAACGGCCTGACCGTCATCTTCACCGTACTCACCGGCTTCGGCTTCGCGCTGCTGCTGGTGGCGGCAAGCGAGGTGACGGGCGGGCTCAGCGGCTGGCACCAGGGCCTGCTCTGGGGACTTGCCGGCTTCGCCGTCTTCTCGCTGGCCCCCGGCCTCGGCCTGCCGCCGGAACTGCCGGCCATGCCGGCCGCCGATCTTGCCGCCCGCCAGCTCTGGTGGATCGGCACGGCCGCCGCGACAGCCGGCGGGCTCGCCTTGCTGGTCTTCGGCCGCTCGCCGCTGCTGGCGGTGCTGGGCGTGGCGCTCATCGTCGCCCCGCATGTCATCGGCGCGCCGCAGCCCGACAGCCATGAGAGCCCGATCCCGGAGGCGCTCCACCACAGCTTCGTGGTGGCCAGCATCACCGTCAGCTTCGTGTTCTGGGTGCTGCTGGGCGGGCTTGCCGGCTGGCTGCGCCCGCGCCTGGCCGGCAGCGCGGCGTGAGCCTCACCCTCGTCCTCGGCGGCGCCCGCTCGGGCAAGAGCGCGCATGCCGAGGACATCCTGACACGGTTGGCCCCGCCCTGGAGCTACATCGCCACGGCCGATGCCTGGGACGACGAAATGGCCGAGCGCATCGCCCTGCACCGGGCGCGGCGCCACGAGGGATGGCACACCCAAGACGCCCCGAACGACCTCGCCGGCGCGCTGAAGGCGCTGCCGGCGAGGCGCCCGGTGCTGGTCGATTGCCTCACGCTCTGGCTTTCCAACCGCCTGCTGGCCGAGGCCGACCTGTCAGGCGAGTGCGTCGATATCGTCGAGGCGCTGGCCGGCCATGACGGGCCGGTGGTCGCGGTTTCCAACGAGGTCGGGCTCGGCATCGTGCCGGACAACGCGCTGGCCCGCCGCTTCCGCGACGCGCACGGCCGGCTCAACCAGCAGGTTGCCGCGCGTGCCGACACGGTCCTGTTCATGGTCGCCGGCCTGCCGATGAAGGTTAAAGGATGAGCGAGATTTCTCCCGAAGACGCCGCCCGCCACCGCGCCAAGATGGAAAAGCGCAAGGCGGTGCAGGACGCCGAAGTCGCGGAAAAGACCGTCGAAAAGGGCCTCCTCATCGTCCACACCGGCGCCGGCAAGGGCAAGTCCACCGCCGCCTTCGGCCTCGCGCTCCGGGTGCTCGGCCATGGCGGCAAGGTGGGCGTGGTGCAGTTCATCAAGGGCGCCTGGCACTCGGCCGAGCGCGACGCGCTCGAAACCTTTGGCGCGCGCGTCGAATGGCATGCCATGGGCGAGGGCTTCACCTGGGAGACGCAGGACCTCGCCCGCGACATGGCCAGCGCCGGCCGGGCCTGGGAGAAGGCGCGCACCATGATGGACGACCCCGCCATCGGCCTGCTTATCCTGGACGAGCTGAACATCGCGCTGCGCTACGACTATCTGCCGCTGGCTGAGGTGGTAGCGGCGCTGAATGCCCGCCGGCCGGACCTCCACATCGTCGTCACCGGCCGCAACGCCAAGCCGGAACTGATCGAGGCTGCCGACCTCGTCACCGAGATGGGCCTCGTGAAGCACCACTTCAAAGCCGGGGTAAAGGCGCAGAAGGGCATCGAGTTCTGATGCCCACGCCGCAAGAAGCTGCAAGAAATTGCGGCGGGCGATCTGGCAATTCCGTTGCGACATTCTTATGTGAAGAACGACGCCGAGTGTTGCGGCGTGATTTTTTCATGGAGAAACGCTTCGATGCGTTCCACCCCTATCGCCTATCTGTTCTGGTGCTTTGGCCTGATCGGCGTGTGCGGCATCCAGCGCTTCTATACCGGCCGCTACTGGACGGGCGCGCTCTGGCTGCTGACTGTCGGCCTGCTCGGCATCGGGCAGATCATCGATCTGTTCCTCATCCCCGGCATGGTGCGCGAAGCCAATCTGGAGCGCCGCGTCGACTATCTGGAAGGCCGCCACGGCTGACATTAGCTGAGGCGGCGCGCCCCCGCGCTGCCTCTTCGTCGGGCACTTTCTCACCGTCATCCCCGGGCTTGACCCGGGGATTCACGAGTTGCCAGCCGTCGTCGCTCAGGTCAAAGACGTGGATGGCCAGATCAAGCCCGGCCATGACGGCCGCGATGGGCTGGCGGGGAGAGGGCTGATGAAAGCCCCCCTCGCCCTCATGTTTCAGGGCACCGGCTCGGATGTCGGCAAGTCGCTGATTGTCGCCGGCCTCGCCCGCGCCTTCACTTTGCGCGGGCTCCGCGTGCGCCCTTTCAAGCCCCAAAACATGTCGAACAACGCCGCCGTCACGGCAGATGGCGGCGAGATCGGCCGTGCGCAGGCGCTGCAGGCCCGCGCCGCCCGTGTCGCCCCTTCCGTCCACATGAACCCGGTGCTGCTCAAACCGCAAAGCGACATCGGTTCGCAGGTCATCGTGCAGGGCCGCGCGCAGGGCACCGCGAGGGCGGCGGACTACCAGAAGCTCAAGCCCGCCCTCATGGCCGCCGTGCTGGAAAGCTATGAGCGGCTGCGCAGCGAGGCCGACCTCGTTCTGGTGGAAGGCGCCGGCTCCGCCTCCGAGATCAATCTGCGCGCCAACGACATCGCCAATATGGGCTTTGCCCGCGCCGCGAACGTGCCGGTGGTGCTGATCGGCGACATCGACCGCGGCGGCGTCATCGCCAGCCTTGTCGGCACCAGGGCCGTGCTGCCGGAGGAGGATGCGGCGATGATCGTCGGCTTCCTCGTCAACCGCTTTCGCGGCGACCCCACCTTGTTCGCCGCCGGCATGGAAGAGATTTCCACCCGCACCGGCTGGCAGGCGCTCGGCCTTGTCCCCTTTTTCAAGGAGGCCCGCCGCCTGCCGGCGGAAGACGCGCTGGCGCTCGATGCGGTCTCCCTGCCAAAGCCGGGCGCGAGGATCCGCATCGCCGTGCCGCTGCTACCGCGCATCGCCAATTTCGACGATCTCGACCCGCTGGAGGCCGAGCCCGGCGTGGAGGTCGTGCGCGTGCGCCCCGGCACGCCGCTGCCGGTCGATGCGGCGCTGGTGCTGCTGCCCGGCTCCAAATCCACCATGGCCGACCTCGAAGACTTCCGCCGCGAGGGCTGGGACATCGACCTTCTTGCCCATGTCAGGCGCGGCGGCCGGGTGCTCGGCCTGTGCGGCGGCTACCAGATGCTCGGCCGCACGCTGACGGACCCCGAGGGCGTGGAAGGCCCGCCCGGCACCGTGCCCGGGCTCGGCCTGCTCGACGTCGACACCGTGCTGTCCGGCGAGAAGCGGCTGGTCGCGGTCACCGGCACCGCCGGCGGCGTGCCGTTATCCGGCTATGAAATGCACATGGGCGTGACGGAAGGCCCCGGCCGCGCCCGGCCCTTCGCCGAGATCGACGGCGCGGGGCAGGAAGGCGCGGTCTCGGAAGACGGGCGCGTCGCCGGCACCTATGCGCACGGCCTGTTCGCCGACGACCGCCAGCGCAGTCGCTGGCTCGCCGCCCTCGGCGCACCGCCCAGCACGCTCGACTATGAGGCCGGCATCGAGGCAACGCTCGACGCCCTCGCCGCGCATCTGGAAAAACACATCGACCTCGACCGGCTGCTGGAACTAGCGGGGCGGATCCAGCCGTCATCCCGGCCGTAGCGCAGCGAAGAGCCGGGATCGGTCCCCGCCTTGCGTCACGCGATCCCGGATCGGCCTGCGGCCGTCCGGGATGACGCCGTTGACATCGCGCGCCTTCACCCCCACGCCACCAGCGCCAGCGCTGCCACCAGCGCCACCATCACGCCATCCGCCGCACGGTAGAGTGCCAGCGCGCGGCGGATGTCATTGGCGGTGCACTCATAGCGCCCCCCCTCGCCCATCAGTCCGTCAACGGAGAGCTTGCCGCCATAATGGCGCGGCCCGGCAATGGCGATGCCGAGCGCCCCGGCCATCGCCGCTTCCGGCCAGCCGGCATTGGGCGAGCGGTGCCGCGCCGCGTCGCGCCGCATCGCGGTGATCGCCCGCCAGGGCGAAGCCCCGCGCACGAACACCGCCGCCACCACGATCAGCGCCCCCGCCAGCCGCGAGGCCGGCAGGTTGATCAGGTCGTCGAAGCGCGCCGAGGCCCAACCGAAATGCGTGTGCCGCGCATCGCGATGGCCGATCATGCTGTCGGCTGTGTTCACGCCCTTGTAGATCGCCGCGCCCGGCAGCCCGCCTATGGCCATCCACAAGGCGGGCGCCACCACGCCATCGGAATAATTCTCGGCGAGGCTTTCGATCGCCGCCCGCGCCACGCCGGCCTCGTCCAGCTTCTCCGGGTCGCGCCCCACAATGTGTGAAACCGCGCGCCGCCCGGCCTCAAGGCTCTCGTCCAGCCCGTCCGCAACCTGCGCCACGAAATGGTGCAGGCTGCGCTGGGCGAACAAAGCCGAGCCGGCCAGGCCCGCAAGTAGCAAGCCGACGAAGGGCAGCCGCATCAGCAGCACCTGCACCACCAGCCCGGCCATGCCGCTGGCCAGCACGATGAGGATCAGTGCCCCCACGCCGGCGAGCCGCCGCTCGCCCGGTGCGGCAGCGTCGCGGTTCAAATGGCGGTCCAGCAAGGCGATCAGCCGGCCGATCCACATCACCGGATGGCCGATCCGCGCCAGCAAAAGCGAGGGATAGCCGAATGCGGCCTCGAACAGCAGCGCCGCCAGGGTTAAAGCAAGAGTAAGTTCGAGGCTCATCGGAAGTGATACTCTCGGGAAGTGATTCTCGCGTCGCCGCTTCCGCGACATACGAATCCGCCGGCCGCGCGGCCCCACCATTTCCGCCCGCGCGACCGCCATCAAGACCCGCGGCGCGCTTGCGCCCGCAGAACCGGACGAATACACGCGGAATGAACATTCCCGTCACCTCATCGCACGGCATCCTGCCGCCTCAGGTTGAGGAGGCGAAGCGGTCGCGGCTGGCCGAGGTGTTCGGCTTCGACCGCTTCCGTCCCGGCCAGCAGGAAGTCGTCGATTCGATCCTCGCCGGCGTGCCGACGCTGGCAGTGATGCCCACCGGCGCCGGCAAGTCGCTGTGCTACCAGCTGCCCGCGCTGGTGAAGGGCGGGCTTTCCATCGTCGTCTCGCCGCTCATCGCGCTGATGGACGACCAGGTGAACGCGCTCAAGCTGCAGGGTGTTGCAGCAGAGGCGATCCACTCGGGAAAATCCCGCGAGGACAATGTCGCGATCTGGCGGCGGGTGGCGGCGGGCGAGGTGCGCCTGCTCTATCTCGCCCCCGAGCGGCTGCTGACCGAGCGCATGCTGGCGGCGCTGTCGCGCTTCCCCCTCGGCCTCGTGGCGGTGGACGAGGCGCACTGCATCTCGCAATGGGGCCATTCCTTCCGCAACGAATATCTCGGCCTCGGCCGGCTGCGCGAGCTTTTCCCCGGCCTGCCGCTGGTGGCGATGACCGCCACCGCCGACCGGGCGACGCGCGACGACATTGTCGAGCGGCTGTTCGGCGGGCAGGCACGGGTCTTCGTTTCCGGCTTCGACCGGCCGAACATCTTCATCGCCGTGGAGGACAAGAAGGACCCGGCGCGGCAGATCGAAAGCTATGTGCGCGCCCGCCCCGACATGGCCGGCATCATCTACCGCATCTCGCGCAAGAAGGTGGACGAGACCGCCGAGCGGCTCTCCGCCGCCGGCATCCGCGCCCTGCCCTACCACGCCGGCATGAGCCCCGAGGCACGCGCCGGCAATCAGGAAACCTTTCTGGCCGAGGACGGGGTGGTGATGGTCGCCACCGTCGCCTTCGGCATGGGCATCGACAAATCGGATGTGCGCTATGTGCTGCACGCCGACGCGCCGGGCACGCTGGAATCCTACTATCAGGAGATCGGCCGCGCCGGCCGCGACGGCCAGCCGGCGGAAGCGCTGCTGCTCTATTCCCCCAGTGACATCGCCACCCGCCGCCGCTTCCTCGACGAGGAGCCCTCGCCGCCCGAGCGCAAGATGGTGGAGGCCCGCCGGCTCGACGCCATGGTCGGCTTCTGCGAGGCGGTCACCTGCCGGCGCGCCGTGCTGCTCGGCTATTTCGGCGAGCGGGCCAAGGCCTGCGGCGCCTGCGATGTCTGCCGCAACCCGCCGCAGGTGATCGACGCCAGCCGCGACGCGCAGCTTGTGCTGCGGCTGGTGCGCGCCACCGGCGAGCGCTACGGCGCGGCCTATCTCGCCAGCGTCGTCACCGGCCAGCGCACCGACCAGATCTGCGGGCGCGGCCACGACAAGCTGGCTGATTTCGGCGCGGGGGGCGACAAGCCGGCCACCGAATGGCGGGCGCTGCTGCGCCAGCTGGTCGCCACCGGGGCGCTGCATGCCGATCCCACCCGGTTCGGTGCGCTCACCCTGACCGAGACCGGCCTCGCAGTGCTCGGCGGCACTCGCGCCTTTACCCTGCGCGCCCCGGCCAAGCGCACGCGCGAGCGCTTCGCCCGCTCCGACAGCGGGGCGGAACTGGCCCCCGCCGAGGCGGCGCTGCTCGGCAAGCTCAAGGCGCTGCGCCGCGATCTCGCCAAGGAGCGCAACGTGCCGGCCTATGTGGTCTTCGCCGACAAGACGCTGGAGGAGATGGCGGTGGAGCATCCGCGCAGCCGCACCGAGCTCGCCGGCGTCAAGGGCGTCGGCGCCGCCAAGTTGGAGGCGTTTGGCGCGGCGTTTCTTAAGATTCTCAAAGAATTCTCTTAAGAAGCGCGAAGAATTCGACCCGGGAAATTTTCCACACGTAAAAGAGTTCACGAACGCCGATTCCCTCCCTAAACTGCGGCGCAACGGACGCTAAAGTCCGGAATGGCCCAGGTTCCGGGATGGAAACGATGAAGTTTGAAATGCTTACGGCGGCGCTTGCCGCCACCTCCATGCTCGCCACGCTCGGTGTCGCGTCGGCGCATGGCCCGACCCGCCAGAAGGTTTCGGAGAAGATCGAGATCAACGCCCCGCCGGAAAAGGTCTGGGCCGTGGTGTCCACCTTCCAGGACGGCAGCTGGATTCCCGTGGTCGCCAAGACCGAGGGCACGGGCGGCAACACCGTGGGCGCCAAGCGCACTCTTACCCTCAAGAACGACGCCACCGTCGAAGAGGAGCTGACCAAGTTCGAGCCGGAAAAGATGACCCTCATGTACCGGATCGAAAAGGTCGACGTGAAGGTGCTGCCGGTCACCAATTATTCGTCCTGGCTGGTAGTGACCCCGGCCGATGGCGGCAAGAAGTCCGAGGTCGAGTGGCGTGGCGCGTTCTATCGCGGCTACCCCAATAACGACCCGCCGGCCGAGCTGAACGACGAGGCCGCCGTCAACGCCGTCACCGGCCTCTACAAGGCGGGCCTCGGCGAATTGAAGAAGAAGATCGAGGGCGGCAGCTGAGGGGTACGCCGCCCATGGTCGGCGGCGAGGTCGCTTCAATCTCGCCATCCTTGGAGGCCCGCCTCTGGCCGTCACCTCAGGATGACGGCGCACGACGTGGCATCGGCATCCTGAGAGCGATGGAACGGCCGCCTGCCGTGTCGCGGCGGCCGCTCCACGTCGCGCCGCCCTTTCGACCCGCGGACTCTCCGCATCCTTCGAGGCGCGCGCCTCAAGATGGCAAGGCTCTCACTAAGCGTCGTCATCCTGAGGTGCTCGGCAAAGCCGGGCCTCGAAGGATGCTCGCTTGGTGCGCCCTCCTCGCCCTTCTCCTCGCCCCGCCCGCCCATGCGGATGAAGCCTTCATCACCTCGCAGCCGGCGCAGCTGCTGTCGATCGTCGATCTCGCCAGCCGCACCGTCGTCGCCACCCTCCCCATCCCCGGCAAGCCGGCCGGCATTGCGGTGAGCCCGGATGGCGCCCGCGCCTTCGTCACCTCGCCGGACGGCAAGGCGCTCACCATCATCGACGCCGCGACCCGCGCGGTGACGCACCGGGTCGAGGTCGGCGGCGGGCCGCTCGGCGTCGCCGTGCACCCCTCCGGCAGCCCGGCCTATGTCGCCGACTGGTACCAGCACCGCATCCTCGCGGTGGACGCCGCCAGCGGTGCGCTCACAGGCGAGGTGAAGGTGGGCGATTCGCCCTCCGGCCTCGCGGTGACGCCGGATGGCGCGCTGCTGCTCTCTGCCGACCGCGATTCCGACGCGGTGAGCCTCATCGACACCAACACCCTCACCCGCCTCGCCATCGTCAAGGTCGGCGCCCGCCCTTTCGGCGTCACCATCGATGCGGCCGGCGCGCGGGCCTACACCGCCAATGTCGCCTCAAATGATGTGAGCATCCTCGATCTTGCCACCCGCAAGGTGGTCGCGACCGTGGAGGTGGGGCAGCGGCCCTATGCGGTGGCGCTGGCGAAAGGCCGCGCCTTCGTCACCGACCAGTATGATTCCACCGTGACGGTGTTCGACACGCGGACGCTTGAGAAGCTCAGCGTCATCCCGGTGGGCGACTACCCCGAGGGCATCGCCTCAAGCCGCGACGGCGCCTTTGTCTACGTCGCCTGCTGGGAAGCGAACACGGTGGAGATCATCGACACTGCCACGCTGAAGGTGGTGGAGACGATCGCCGTGGCGGACGGCCCGCGCGCCTTTGGCGCTTTCATCCGCCGGACGCCGGACTGAGAGTTCTGGAATGTTCGCCACCGGCGGCTAGGATGCAGCCGCGCGAACAGGAGGACGAAGGCCATGGATCCCGATTTCTGGCTTAGGAAGTGGCAGGCCAACGAGACCGCCTTTCACGAGGGCGAGGCCAACCGCCTGCTAGTCCAGCATTTCTCCGCGCTGGGCCTGGCGAAGGGCGCGCGGGTGTTCGTGCCGCTATGCGGCAAGAGCCGGGATATTCACTGGCTTCTGGCGCGGGGATACGAGGTCGTCGGCGCCGAGCTCAGCCGCCTCGCCATCGAGCAGCTCTTCGCCGAGCTGGGCGTCGCGCCCGCGGTCACCGAGGCCGGCCCGCTGGAGCGCTTCGCCGCCGAGGGGCTGGTGGTCTATGTCGGCGACATTTTCGACCTGAACCGCGAAACGCTGGGCCCCGTCGCCGCGATCTATGACCGCGCCGCGCTCGTCGCCCTGCCCGAGGCGATGCGCGCCCGCTATGCCGCCCATCTCGTGCACATGACGCATGGCGCGCCGCAATTGCTGATCGCCTTCGACTATGACCAGACCCTGCTGGTGGGTCCGCCCTTCGCGGTGCCGGGGCACGAGGTGCGCAAGCTCTATGGCGCCGCCTATCACCCCTCGCTGCTGGAGAAGCACCCGCTCATGGGCGGCATTCGCGGCGTCGGGCCGGTGGTCGAGGATGCGTGGAAGCTAGAGCGGCGCTGATCGTCGCCCCCCTCAGATCGCGTAGTCGCCCGGCTGCTGCGCCGGCGGCGCCTTGGTGTCGACGCCGGGGCCATCGGAGGCGAACAGGCGGGCGCGGTCGAGCCGGACCGCCACCTTCTCGCCGATCGGCACCCGCACGGTCGGGGCGATATCGGCTTCCAGCACTGCGCTGCCCACCGCGATCTCCACCCGGCGGATGGCGCCGTGGCGGCGGAAGGCGCGCACCTGCCCCTTCAGCCCCTCGGTGCCCGGCAGGCCAAGCGTCACGTCGTGCGGGCGCACATAGAGCAGGCCCGGACCATCCGGCACGGATTGCGTCGCCGCCGCGATGGCGGTGCTGCCGGCAAGCGCAACGCCGCCCTTCACCTCGACCTCGATCCGGCTCGATTCGCCCATGAAGCCGAACACCGCCGCCGTCTCCGGCCGGTCATAGACATCGTCCGGCGTGCCGACCTGCTCGATCTTGCCCTTGCCCATCACCACCACGCGGTCGGCGAGTTCCAGCGCCTCCTCCTGGTCGTGGGTGACGAACAAGGTGGTGTGGCCGGTGCGGTCATGGAGTTCGCGCAGCCAGCGGCGCAGTTCCTTGCGCACCAGCGCGTCCAGCGCGCCGAAGGGCTCGTCCAGCAGCAGCACCTTGGGCTCGATGGCGAGCGCGCGGGCCAGCGCCACGCGCTGGCGCTGGCCGCCGGAAAGCTGCGCGGGGAAACGCCCGCCGAAACTCTCCAGCTGCACAAGCGCGAGCAGATCAGCCACGCGCGAGCGAATGTCCGCCTCGGAAGGGCGTTCGGCGCGCGGGCGCGAGCGCAGGCCGAAGGCGACATTCTCGGCCACCGTCATGTGGCGGAACAGCGCGTAGTTCTGGAAAACGAAGCCGATGCCGCGCCGGCGCACCGGCACCGAGAGCGCGTCATGCCCGTCGAACAGCACGCGCCCATGGCTCGGCTGCTCCAGACCGGCGACGATGCGCAGCAGAGTGGTCTTGCCGGATCCCGACGGCCCCAGCAGCGCCACCAGCTCGCTCGGCTTCACATCGAGCGACACGTTGGAAAGCGCCGGCGCGCCGTTGCCGAAGCTCTTTCCCACCTGATCGATCGTGACGGCAACCGTCATAAATTCACTCTCATTAGATGTACTAAATGTAATTGTCCGCAAGATATCTGAAAATCGCCGGCTGTGAACCCCGCCACCGCTGCAAAAACCGGCGGGTGTGGCCGCCCGCGCCGGACACCGTAGGCGAGGCTTCGGGAATGGCGCTACAACGGGCCAACCTGCCGTGAACGGATACCTGCTATGATCGACGCCGCCGCGCCTCTCCTGCTCAATCTCGATGGGTATACGCCCCTGCCCGCCGGCAAGATCGCGGGGGTCGTAACGATGCTGGAAATGACCACCCCACCCCCGCCTTTGCCGGAGCGGGCGACGCAGGGGCTGACGCTGGAGCGGGTGACCGCGCCTGATATCGCCTGGTACCGGGCCCTGTTCCGCCGCGTTGGCGAGGACTGGCTGTGGTTCTCGCGGCTGCGCATGAGCGACACCGAACTGGCCGCCATCATCCAGCACCCCGACGTGGAGGTACTGGTGCTGCGCAAGGACGGCGTGGAGGCCGGCTATATCGAACTTGATGGCCGCGAACCGGGGGAGATCGAGCTGGCTTTTGTCGGGCTGGTGCCCGAAATGGTCGGCAGCGGCGCCGGGCGCTTCATGATGAACCGGGCGCTGGCGCGCGCCTGGCAACGCCGGCCCCGGCGGGTGCATGTCCACACCTGCACCCATGACAAGCAGGGCGCGCTGACCTTCTACATCAAGGCCGGCTTCCGCCCCTATGCGAGCGCGGTGGAGATCGTCGACGATCCCCGCCTCGCAGGGCTGCTGGCGCGCGAGGCGGCGCCGCATGTGCCTGTTATGGAGCCCGGCTGAGCGCGCTCAGGCGCCGAGCACGGCCCTCGCGCGCCCGGCGATGTTGCGCGGGGTGATATCGACCGGCGCTTCGATACGCTCGCGCTCGCCGAGCGCCTCGACCTTCTTCAGCTCGCTGATCGCCTCGTCATGGGCGAGCCGCGCCTCGCTGAGCTGGCCCTTCAGCTCGTCGGCCGACCGGCGCATGTTGTCGCGGCGGGTCGCCGCGGCGCGGGCATAGGTCGAATAGGCGAAATGCTGGGTGTCGGTGATGCCGGAGCGCTGCTCCTCGGCCTCGATCTCGCGTTCGAGGTCGCGCGACATACGGTCGAACTCCGCGATCATGGTCTCGATCTGGACCAGATGGCGGCGTTTTTCCTCCGCCTGGAAGCGTTTGAGGCGGATAAGGGTGTCGAGCGACTTCATGGAAGGCTTACTCCGCTCCGTCGTCCCGCCCGCCCCCATCGGACGGCGAAACGGCGGTGGTTACGCACCGCCTTTACGCGACGGCGAGGCCCATCTTCGCCAAGAGATATTGCCGCTTCCTTACTCTTTCGTCGGAATAGATGACCCCACAGGGGGAAAGCGTCTCCGCCGCTCCGAATCGAAACGATTTGTTTACCGGGCTCGTTAATGATCCAGCTCGTCCGGTGGGGTTGTCAGGAGCCGCGAAAGCGGAGTCGGGTGACTCACTTAGGCACGCTTGTTAAGATTCGACTTCAGAGATCGGAATGAGAAATTCCGATTTTCGAACAAACTCTTGCGGGAAGACTCGAAGATAATTCGTGTCGCCGCTTGTGCTCGGGAATCGGAGTTTGTTACCCCTTGTCTCAGGAAGTAACGAATCGGTGTGTGTCGAGCCGGGCGCGGGGTGGGGTCACGCTCGGCTTGGAAGAGTCCGGTTGAGCGCTGAACCCCCCGGGGCCATGGCGAGGGAAGGGGATTGGCATGCGCGTCTTGCTCATCGAGGACGACCGCGCGACCGCGCAGAGCATCGAACTGATGCTCAAGTCCGAGAACTTCAACGTCTACACGACCGATCTCGGTGAAGAGGGTGTCGATCTCGGCAAACTCTACGATTACGACATCATCCTGCTGGACCTCAATCTGCCCGACATGTCGGGCTATGACGTCCTCAAGGGCCTGCGCGTCGCCAAGGTGAAGACGCCGATCCTCATCCTGTCCGGCCTCGCCGGCATCGAGGACAAGGTGAAGGGGCTCGGCTTCGGCGCCGACGACTACCTCACCAAGCCGTTCCACAAGGACGAGCTGGTCGCCCGCATCCACGCCATCGTGCGCCGCTCCAAGGGTCATGCGCAGTCGGTCATCACGACAGGCGATCTGGTGGTGAACCTCGACACCAAGACCGTGGAAGTCGCCAGCAACCGGGTACATCTGACCGGCAAGGAGTACCAGATGCTGGAGCTCCTTTCCCTGCGCAAGGGCACCACGCTGACCAAGGAAATGTTCCTCAACCATCTCTATGGCGGCATGGACGAGCCGGAGCTGAAGATCATCGACGTGTTCATCTGCAAGCTGCGCAAGAAGCTGGCGAACGCGTCGCAGGGCCATAATTTCATCGAGACGGTGTGGGGCCGCGGCTATGTGCTGCGCGACAGCGGCAATGAGAGCGACCGCATGTCGGCCTGATCGTTCGCGATTGCTGAACCCTCCCAAACTGAAGCCCCGCCGCAAGGCGGGGTTTTTGTTTGGCGGGTGCGCATCTGGCCGATGTACGCCTGGAAGTGCCGCGCGAAGCATCATGGCCGGGCGTGGCCCAGCCATGATGCCGTTTCTTGCCTATTTCGCGTTCTTCGCCAGCCAGGCCTTGAGGAAGGCGATCTCGCCCTCCTGCGCCTTGATGATCTCCTCCGCCAGCGCCCGGAGCTCCGGGTTCTTGCCGTGTTCGAGCTCGATCCGCGCCATGGCGATCGCCCCCTCATGATGGGGAATCATGCCCCGGGCGAAATCGATGTCGGCATTGCCGGTGAAGGGGATCGCCATCCCTTCATGCATGCGGGCATTGGCTTTCTCGAACGCTTCCGTCGAAGGCGTCGCGGTGGCACCCATATGGGCGCTGTGGTCCATCGGCATGGCTTCCTGGGCCGACACCAGAACCGGGGACGAGGCGAGACCGGCGGCGAGGATTGCCGCGCAAATGACATTCTTCATGATGGGTTTCCTTTGGTGACGAGGTGCGGCCAGACCGGCCGCGCGACGGACGCTCAGAGGAAACGCGGCGGGGGCACCGGCGTCGGCGGCGCGACGCCAAGGAGCGCCCTCCCCGTGGGAATGGCGCGGACCGCCCTATGCGCCTCGGGCGGCTGCAGCGTCGGCGCGGCGAGCGGCACCACGACGAGATGTCCCAGCACACAGCACAGATGCCCGACCATCGGCTGCGGCAGCGTTCCCGCGTCCGAGACCGCAAGGGCGACGGCAAAACTGGCGAGCGGCGCGGGCGGAACGTCGGCAAGCGCCGCCTCGTGGCAGGGCATGGCGCGGCCCGCCATGGCCTGCGTCGCCGCAGCGGGGCCCGCGAGCGCCACGCCCAAAGCAAGCAGCGCCAGCATCAGGCGGAAAAGTCCCAGCATCCGCATCGACAACCTTGAAGCCCTGCCCGTCCGCCACAGTGCGCGCGCAAGGCACGATCTCAGGCTAGCAGGCGGCCGGCCGGTGGGACAGGTGCCCCTCGCCCGTATGGCGCAGCTGTGATGACATCGCCCGCCTCAGGGCGCGGCGCTCTCCGGCGCCAGCAGCGCCAATACCAGCGCCACCGAGTCCTCCGCCGCCACGACGGTGTGGAAGCCGGGCGGAGTCGCGGGCATTGCTCCTCGCGCAAGGCCGATGAACCGGGCGCCCACCCCCGCCCCACGAACGTCCACGCCCAGATCGCCATAGGCGTCGAGA